>NZ_CP050449.1:0-2806716 GCF_011769905.1 Kocuria sp. KD4 | reverse complement strand
GTGGGGGCGGCCGCAAACCTCAGCCTAGAGCATGGTTCCGGGCTCGTCATAGCCCGTTGGAGCCGGTGCACAGAACTACAACTGTGTAGTTCCCACCTGGGGATAACTCGCTCCGGCGGGGTGTGATCCGGCGCTTTTCCACATGCTCCCGGGAGGCGGTGTACACACTTGTGGAAGGACGCGGCCGCCCGTCCGGCAGCCCACCGGACCGCCGATCGTAGTGTGCGGCAATTTGACCGGTGTGGCCCTTTTGACTACTGTGAATCAGTCTTGTGCGTGTAGGATTGCGATTTCTGCGCGTCCGCATGCCCCCAAATACGTACCGCGTGCGTCCCCTGTGATCCGTCGCAGTTGGCGCGCCGTTGTCCAACCTCGTGGAGTGACTAATGCCCAAGCGGACTTTCCAGCCCAACAACCGCCGCCGCTCTCGCAAGCACGGCTTCCGTGCTCGCATGCGCACCCGTGCCGGCCGCGCCATCATCGGCGCCCGCCGCAGCAAGGGCCGCGCCAGCCTGTCGGCCTAACTCATCGTCAACTCGCGAGGTTCGCGTCGTGCTGCCCACCAGGCATCGGATGCGGACCTCGGCGCAGTTCTCAGACACCGTACGTTCCGGCGCCCGCAGTGGCCGCCGGAACGTCGTCGTATCCGTGCGAAGCACCACGGAGCAAGCGTCCCGCGTGGGGTTCATCGTCTCCAAGGCGGTGGGTAACGCCGTGGTCAGGAACAAGGTGAAGCGCCGCCTGCGTGAACTCGCTGCCGTGACCGTCCGCGAACACCCGGCCGGGCTCGACGTCGTCGTCCGTGCTTTGCCCGCGGCCGCCGCGGCAGGGTGGGACGAACTGGGGCGTGACTACCGCGACGCCCTGCATGCCGCGCTGCGCAAGGCGCGATGACCTCCCCGCTGCGTACGCGGCGGATGCCGTAACGTTGCTTGTACAGAGTCGAGAAGGAGGCCCGCACGTGACATCACGTCCGTCTCCCGAGCAACTCCTCGCGCGCGCGCCGCACGAGTACAACCCTGGCGGCGGCCTCGTGCGCACCATGAAGCATCTTCCGCAGAATCTTTGCATCGCCCTGCTCAAGCTCTACCGCACGATCGTCTCCCCGCTGTACGGAGACGTGTGCCGGTATTTCCCCTCCTGTTCCGCATACGCGCTGGAGGCGTTCACCGTGCACGGCGCGGTGCGCGGACTGGGACTGAGCGTCAGACGTCTGCTGCGCTGCCACCCGTGGGCGGCCGGCGGGATCGATAGGGTCCCGAGCGGCGGTCGGGAGTTCCCCTCCGTGGCCTCGACCCCCAAAATCGTTCTGCTCAACCACCCGACCCTCGTGCGCGACCACGTGCACGACTGCCCGGCCCGTGACGACCACGCGGCTCAAGGAGCCAACGCTCGATGAACTTCTTCGACATTATTCTCTTCCCCTTCAGGTGGATCGTCTCCGCCGTGCTGTGGGTGTTCCACGAACTGTTCACCACCCTCGAGATGGATCCGGCCTCTGGTGTCACCTGGGTGCTGTGCATCGTGGGCCTGACCCTGGTCATGCGTACACTGACCATCCCGCTGTTCCTCAAGCAGATCAAGTCCATGCGCGGCATGCAGGAACTGCAACCGGAGATGGCCAAGCTGCAGGCCAAGTACAAGGGCAAGAAGGACCAGCTCTCCCGCCAGGCCATGGCCGAGGAGCAGATGGCCCTGTACAAGGAACACGGATCCAACCCGTTCGCGGCGTGCCTGCCGATCATCGTGCAGATGCCCATCTTCTTCGCGCTGTTCCAGGTGCTGCGTTCGGTCCCGCAGGCCGCCCAGAACAACGAGTCCATCCACGTCCTCACGCCGCAGCTGGTCCACCAGTTCAACGACTCCACGATCTTCGGCGCTCCCCTGTTCTCCACCCTGATGCAGCCGGGTGCGGGCAACCACATGGCCACCATCGTGCTGGCGATCGTCATGATCGTGGCCATGTGTGCCACGCAGTTCATCACGCAGAAGCAGCTGACCGCGCGCAACATGAGCGATGCCGCCAAGGAATCGCCCATGTACCGCCAGCAGCAGATGATGCTCTACCTGTTCCCGCTCATCTTCGCGATCGGTGGCATCAACTTCCCGCTGGGTGTGCTCATCTACTGGACAGTCTCGAACCTGTGGTCCATGGGCCAGCAGTGGTGGGTCATCCGCAACAACCCCACCAAGGGGTCCCAGGCGGAGCGTGAACTCAACGAGCGCCGTGCGGCCAAGGGTCTGCCCCCGGTGGGCATGACCAAGAAGGAGCACGAGGAGAAGCTCGAGGAGCAGCGTGAACGCGCGGCGGCGGGCCAGCGTCAGCAGCCCGTGTCCAAGAAGCGCCAGAAGCAGCAGGCCAAGAAGAACGGCTGAGAGGTCGCACCCGATGAACGACATCGACGAACAGCAGCAGCTACCCTCGCAGGACGCGTCCGCCGAGACGCAGACCCCCGAGCTCTCCCCCCTCGAGGAGGAGGGTGAGATCGCCGCGGACTACATCGAGGAGCTCCTCGACACCGCGGACATCGACGGCGACATCGACATCGAGGTCCGGGACGGGCGCACGTACGTCTCCGTGGTCGCGGAGGACGGTGACGACTCCCCTCTGCGAGAGCTCGTGGGCGAGAACGGCGAGACGGTCGAGGCGCTGCAGGAACTCGCGCGGCTGTCCGTCCTCAGCGCCACGCAGCGGCGCAGCCGGTTGATCTTGGACATCGCGGGGCACCGTGACGAGAGAGCCTCGGAGCTGCGCGAGATGGCGCAGGACGCCGTGGCCAAGGTCGAGTCCGAGGGCGGCAGCGTGCACCTGCCCCCGCTATCCCCGTACGAGCGCAAGATCGTCCACGACGCCGTCGCGGACGCCGGTCTGGTCTCCGAGTCCGAGGGCGACGGCGCCGGGCGCCACATCGTGGTCTCGGCGGCTCAGTGACCGTGTCGCGTTCCACCCCGCACCCCGCCGTGCCCGGGCAGGACAAGAACGGGTCGGGCGCCGAGGGCGCGTCGCGTCCCGCTCCCGAGCCCCAGCCAGCCCCTGAGCTCGGTGAGCACGAGGCCGCGGCGCGCACGATCTTCGATGACCGCCTCGACCTGGCGCGGCGCTACACGGAGCACCTGGCGTCCTCGGGCATCGTCCGTGGACTGATCGGTCCCCGTGAGGCCCCGCGATTGTGGGAACGTCACGTACTCAACTGCGCGGTGGTGGAGAGGCTGATCCCGCGGAACGCTCACGTCGCGGACGTGGGCTCGGGGGCCGGCCTTCCCGGCCTGTGCCTCGCGATCGCCCGGCCCGATCTGTCGATCACGTTGATCGAGCCGCTGGAGCGCCGTGTCGCATGGCTCGAGGAGATTGTGGCGGATCTCGGCCTGGACAACGTCCGTATGCTGCGGGCGCGCGCCGAACAGGCGAAGAACCAGGTGGGCCCGGTGGATGTGGTCACGGCCCGAGCCGTCTCCGCGCTCATCGGCCTGGTGGACATCACCCTGCCGCTGTTGAAGGGTTCCGGTGAGCTGCTCGCGCTCAAGGGACGCTCCGCCCAGGACGAGCTGCGCAAGGCGAGTAAGAAGTTCAATCGTTTCGGGGTCCGGTCCTCGGAGGTCGTGACCGTGGGCGAGGACCTCCTGGAGGAACCCACCACGGTGGTCCGGCTCGTGCTGTGAATCCGTCGTTGCCGGTGCGGCCTTGTCGATAAGCTACTAAGAGCACCGCACCAGTCACGTAAGGGACAGTCGATGACCGAGCCGGAACGGCCCACAGCAGGACCTACCCGTGGACACGACTTCGGATTGCCGCCTGATCCAATTTCGCAAACAAAAAAAGTTGTTCCTGATCGCGGACGCCATGTTTCACGTGAAACAGACGGTCATGCAGGAGTGACGGCACAAGACGCGGTGGCGGATACCGCCCTGGGGAGGAAACTCGTGGAAGAGAACAAGCGCCGCGCCAAGCTCAAGAACGTGCACCTGGACCGCCCCGAGAACACGCGCTACATCACCATCAGCAATCAGAAAGGTGGTGTGGGGAAGACCAGTACGTCGGTCAACCTCGCCGTGGCGCTCGCGCAGCAGGGCCAGAACGTGATGGTCGTGGACAACGATCCGCAGGGCAACGCGTCCACCGCACTCGGGATTCCCCACGGTGCGGATGCGGACTCCGTCTATGACGTGCTCATCGACGAGGTGCCGGTGGCCGAGGTGGTCAAGGAGTCCCCCGAGGTGTCCAACCTGTGGGTCCTCCCGGCGACCATCGACCTTGCCGGTGCCGAGATCGAACTCGTGTCCGTGGTGGCTCGTGAACAGCGATTGCAGCGGGCTCTGGCGGAGTACGCGACATCGCGCGAGGAGCATGGGCTCCCCCGTCTCGACTACGTGTTCATCGACTGCCCGCCCAGCCTCGGCCTCCTCACGATCAACGCGTTCGTCGCGGCGACCGAGGTACTGATCCCCATCCAGTGCGAGTACTACGCGCTCGAAGGGCTGAGCCAGCTGCTCAACAACATCGCCATGATCCAGAAGCACCTGAATCCGAAGCTCGTGGTGTCCTCCATCCTGCTGACGATGTACGACGGGCGGACCAACCTGGCGTCGCAGGTGGCCGACGAAGTCCGGCAGCACTTCCCTCGGGAGGTCATGGAGACCATGATTCCCCGGTCGGTGCGAGTCTCGGAGGCGCCGAGTTATCAGCAGAGCGTCATCACCTACGACCCCAGTTCCACCGGAGCGCTGTCGTACCTGGAGGCTGCGGCGGAACTGGCCAGCCGCGGATCCGGCGCGGCCGAGTAGGCATCTTCGATACCGCGAACGAGGCAGCCACTTTCTGCGTAGTTGCAGCTGGCGGGCGCCAGGTCGCATAACGCTGCGCTGATAGATCTTTCCATTATGACCCCGATGTTTCACGTGAAACATCGAGGTAATCGTGTGTCAGGCGCGCGGTTACCGCCGGTGAATGGGTCATACGAAGGATCCGTTCTTGACTACGATGGATACACCATCATCACCGGGAGGAATTCATCGTGGCAGAACGACGTCGTGGCCTCGGGCGCGGTTTAGGCGCTCTCATCCCCAATGGGGACGCTCAGGAGCAAACGACACCGCCAGCGGTCGACCCTAGGGAGACCGCAAGTCGTGGCAAGCAGTCCTCTCGAAGCGGCCCGACCGAGACCCCCGATCGGAGCTCGTCTCGTAAAGCCGGTACTGCCAAGGGGGTACGGGCCACCCCCGCCTTGAAGTCTGCCGACGAGAATCGTCAGGAGGCAACTCCACTCGCGACGGCGACCCCCAAGAAAACTGGTTCGAAAGGCGGCAAGACCGGGGCATCAGGCGCCGACGCTGAGGCAGTTGGTAAGAATGCCGGCCCGACCGGTGACGGCAATAGAATTGGAACCTCAGTGCGTCGGTCGTCGCGATCCAATAAAGCGGGGGAGGCGGGCTCCGAAAAGGGTGTGGGCACTAAACCAGACGCGGCCAAGCTTAAGACGCAGGTGAGTACGACCAAAGACGGTGCCGACGCCGCTGGGTCACGATCCGACGATGTTTCACGTGAAACATCCGATCCCTCGAAGGCTCCGGCATCACGTGGAAGCAAGCCGCCACGGACCCGGAGGGACATGGGCCAGGCCTTACGCAGTACGACGAATGTGCGCCGCCCGGTGGACATGTTCTTCCTGCCGTCGAGTGGTGGCGAGGAAACTGATGCGGGAAACTCTGACGACTTTTCGCGTACCGACGAAATCCATGACCCTTCGCGGGCCGTAGAGGTGACCTCCTCGAGCACAGCGGATGGGTCACACCAGGAGACCGTGCGCAATACGCCCACGAATGTCGCTCAGGGGAACCAGCAGGTAAAGTCCGACTCTGCCGACGTTTCACGTGAAACATCGGTCCAATCCTCTACCACGCGGAACATAGCGTCTCCTTCTGCCTCCGCCGATGGTGATGCGGACACCCTCGCAGAGCATATCCCCGCGGCGGATGTCATCGCGTCACAGCGGGAGGTCGTGCCCGCCGAACACTCTGCACAGGAAGACCTGCAGAGCATCCCCGGAGCCACCTTCGCGGAGATCTCGGTCACGGACATCCACCCCAACCGCAAGCAGCCGCGCCAGGTCTTCGATGAGGACGAGCTCGCGGAGCTCGCCTTCTCGGTGAAGGAACTCGGTGTCCTGCAGCCCATCGTCGTGCGTCCCAGTCATGAGGGGGGAGAGCAGAAGTACGAGCTCGTCATGGGCGAACGGCGGTGGCGAGCCGTCCAGGAGGCCGGTCTGGCCGTCATCCCGGCCATCATCCGGGATACAGCGGACGATGATCTCCTGCGGGATGCCCTGCTGGAAAACCTGCACCGGGCTCAGCTCAACCCCCTTGAAGAAGCCGCCGCGTACCAGCAGCTCATGGAGGAGTTCGGGGCCACTCAGGAGCAGCTCTCGGAACGGATCGGACGCTCCCGGCCGCAGATCTCCAACACCCTGCGCCTACTCCGACTCCCGGCGCTCGTGCAGCGTCGCGTGGCCGCGGGGGTACTGAGCTCGGGACATGCGCGTGCACTGTTGGCGCTGACGGATCCCGCCGAGATGGAGCGGGTCGCCCAGCGGATCGTGGCGGAGGGGCTGTCAGTGCGCGCCACGGAGGAGCTCGTCGCCCTCTCCGACGGTCTCAAGCGACACTCGACCAAGCGGAAGACCCCCGCAACCCGCCACGATGACCGACTGGGTTACATCGCAGATGCCTTCTCCGACAAGTTGGACACGAGCGTGAAGATCCAGCTTGGTGCGCGCAAGGGCAAGATGACGATCGAGTTCGCATCGGTCGAGGACCTCAACCGCATCATCGACGTGCTGGACCCCAAGCTGGATGCGAACTGAGCTTTCGCGGCCACGAATAAGGGCCGCGATGTTTCACGTGAAACATCGCGGCCCTACTTCCATCACCTAAACAGACCAGCCGGGCGATCGAGTGTCAGCAGCAAGGCGATCAGCCTTGTCTCCAACGCGTCGCTATCGCCCCATGATGAGGTGCGTTCAGCCGTCCCTACGGTAATAGTCCTGGATGTCCGCCAGGCTCATGGTTCCCGTGGCGGTGGGTTCCGGAGTGGACGCCAGGACGCGCTGGAGGCCACACAGAAGCGCCTCCGCCAAACGGGCGCGGTACTCACCACTCCGCAGCCGGGAGGCCTCATCCTCGTTCGAAAGGTATCCCAGATCGACCCATGCCGCCGCGGTACGGACCTCACGGAGTGCACTCCACTGCCGCGCATGGCTCCCCAGGTCCAGGGCACCCGTGCGGGCCACCAGCTCACGCAGGATCATGTCCGACGCGAGCTGACCCACGGGGGAGTACGCCTGACGTGTGTCCGGTGCACCCCAGAAGAAGGTGGCCACACCCTGGGCCAGGGGCGAGGAGTTCCAATCACACTGCAGGGTGAGCACAAGGGCGTCGTCGGGGAGGACCTCGGGGACCTTTGGGACGCTCCCGTCCGAGTCCTCCCGTCCAGTACCTGACGACGAAGCGCCGGCGCCCTGGGCCGGTGCGATCACGGGCTTGGCGCCCACCGCCCGGAGAAGGTCGCGGGTGCGCTGCGCGACGTCGAGGGTGATGGCATCCTGATCCGCGGCGAACGAATTCGGGGCCCCGGCTGGGGACACCTGAGGACCGGCACCGGAGGGCACCAGGAGCACCAGGCGATCACGGAGGGCCTCCTGGAGGCTCTCCAGCCGGTGGTGATCTCGTAGGGAGAATGCCTTGGCCGAGGTGATCTTCTTGCGCACGCGAGCCAGCCCGGAGAGGGTATCGAGACCCACGGTGCCGTCACTCGGGACACCCAGGCTGTGTTGGAGTTCCTTTACGGCGTACTCGGTCTGTCGGTTGAACACCGCATCCAGGTGCCCGTAGTAGAAACCCAACAGCGAAAGGTTGTCCTGCAGCTCCGCGACGTCGTCGCCGTGCAACGGGGCTACCTCGTCGAAGAACAGTGGACGGTCACCCAGCCTGTACTGGGCGTCGTTGAGTGCTGCCTCGGTCTCCGGACCGACCACGCCGTCCACGATGAGCCCCTTGCGCTGCTGGAACACCCGCACGGCGTGGTCCACACGGTCGTCGAAGACCGTGGGGTCCGGCACGCTGTCGCCGGCCAGGGGTAGGTCTTCGCCCCCTGCCCTGACGAGGCGTTCCCTGAGACCCGTGATGCGGCGGTCGGTCATACCGTGTCTGAGCGCGGCTCCGGGGGTGGATGGCGGCACGTGGTCTCCCTGGGGTCGGCGAGCCACTCCCACGGTGTGGTTCGCACACTGCAATTGGGTTCGAGAAAACCCGGGCCCGCGCACGTATATGATGCGGGCCCGGGTCGGATGAGTCACGCGGAGGGGTTGAGGTAGTCCCCGAACTCCTTCTCGAGCGCGGACTTGGGCTTGGCACCGATCGAGGTCTTGGCGACCTCGCCGTTCGCGAAGAGGTACACCGCGGGGATTGAGGTGATGCCGTACTGGGAGGCGATCGCGGGGTTGTCGTCCACGTTGACCTTCACCACGTCCACGTGATCCGCGTGCTCCGCGGCGATCGCGTCCAGCACGGGTCCGAGTTGGCGGCACGGACCGCACCACTCGGCCCAGAAGTCCACGATGGTGGGCTTGGAGTTCTCGAGCACCTCGGCCTTGAAGTTGGCGTCGGTGACGTCCTTTGCAGAGCTCATGTGTGTTTCCTTTCGATGGGTTTCCCGCTCGGTCGCCGAATCGTTCCGGCGGTTCCGGGCGGGAGTGGGTTGGCGGGTGGGTTCGGATCAGCTGTCGAGGGCCGCGAGGTAGTGCTCCACGTCCACCGCGGCAACACAGCCCGAGCCCGCGGCGGTGATCGCCTGGCGGTAGGTCGCGTCCACCACGTCGCCGGCGGCGAAGACACCGGCCAGCGAGGTCGTGGAGCTGCGCCCGTCCACGGCGATCGTGTTGTCCACCGTCAACTCGAGCTGATCCTTCACGAGTCCTACGCGGGGGTCCGAGCCGATGGCCACGAACAGACCGGTCACGGCCAGCTCAGAGGCCTCACCCGTGACGGTGTCCTCCAGGGCCAGGGACTCCACCTTGTCCGCGCCCTGGATCCCGGTGACCTTGGTGTTCCAGAGGATCTCGATCTTGGGGTCGTCGAACGCACGCTGCTGCATGATCTCGGACGCACGGAACCGGTCCCGGCGGTGGATCAGGGTCACCTTGTCCGCGAACTTGGTCAGGAACGTGGCCTCCTCGATCGCGGAGTCACCGCCGCCCACCACCGCGATGTTCTGCTTCTTGAAGAAGAACCCGTCGCACGTGGCACACCACGACACACCGTGGCCGGAGAGCCGTTCCTCGTCCTCGAGACCGAGCTTGCGGTACTCGGAACCGGTGGAGATGATGACCGCGCGGGCGCGCAGCACGGTCCCGTCCTCCACGGTCACGGTCTTGATCTCTCCCTCGAGTTCCGCGGAGACGACGTCCTCGTAGCGGATGTCCGCCCCGAAGCGCTCGGCCTGCTGCTGCATGTTGTTCATCAGGTCCGGGCCCATGATGCCGTCGATGAACCCCGGGTAGTTCTCCACGTCCGTGGTGTTCATGAGTTCACCACCGGCGGTCACGGACCCGGCCAGCACCACGGGGTTGAGGTTTGCGCGCGCCGTATAGATGGCAGCGGTGTACCCCGCGGGACCGGAACCCACGATGACGACGTCGTGAACGGCATCGTCCTCGGAGGTGGTGCGGGCGTCCTCGGACGCAGCGGAGGCCTCCGCCGCGCCGCCGACCTTGAGGTTCACAGCATTCGCGAAAATGCCGGGCTGATTGCTCACTGGTACGAAACCTTTCCACGAGTCACCGCGTGTGCGGATGTCAACTACACCCAAGAACGTGGGGAGTACCGCCAGATATTCCGTTCGGCGGCGTCACCGGGTTCAGTGCACGGACAGTTCGCTGATCCGCAAGCCGTACGGGTAGCCGCCGATGGGATTGTTCAGCCGCGGCAATTCGTTCCACACCACCAGGACGTACCGGTGCGGGTCGTTCTGCGCGGCCTCGGAGAGCGGGACGCTGACCTGCGGCCCGGTGAACGAGCCCGTGCCCACTTGTTGCGCGCCGTCGAGCGACGGGCTGTCCGAGACGTACACCGTGAACTGTCCGCCGGTGCCACCGTCCTGCTGGATCGTGAGTTCCCGGACGAGTGCGGGGTCCTGCAGCTGCGCGGCGAGTCCCACGTACTGGACTAGGTTGCCGAACTGGGAGTTCGAGAAACCGTAGCTCAGCCACGAGGTCCCCGGGTTGCCGTCCGTGGCCTGGCCCAGCGTGGCGTCCGTGTCGGTCATGAAGTTCGGGTCTTGGGTCACCCGCGTGACCGTCCCGACCTGCGGTGTGGCGGCCGGGCTCGGCGTGTTCGACGCCGCGGGCCCGCTCGGCGCTGCGTTCTCCTGCGGGGCCCCGCCCTGTCCGAACTGCCCGGTGAGCGCACCGAGCCCGCGGAAGCCCAGCACGATCGCCGCGATCAGCGCGATGATCAGTAACACCAGCAACAGCCACCGCAGCGGACCCTTGCGGGATCGTTCGGTGGAGCCGGGCCGGGCGCCACCCGCGCCCGCCGGATCAGCGGCATGCTCGCGTTCGGCGGCGTGGGCGGTGCGTGCGGCTGCGCCGCCGGCCGCGGGCTCCCTCGCCCCGTCCGCGGTGCGCGCCGCTGCGGTGTCCGTCCCCGCGGGGGAGTGCCCTGCGGAGGCATTCGCCGACGACGCCGCTGCCGCACCCGCGATCCCGCCCGCCGCCGCGGTGGTCGCCGCGGCGTTCATCATCCCGCCCCCGGCGGCATGGGCCGTACCCACGCTCTCGGCGGACGCGGCGGCATCCGAACCACCGGCGGCCGTCCTGGCCGGGGCGGCGGGATCGTCCAGGGGAGCAGCGTCGTCACCAGGGGCCGTGTCGGGGAGCGACGCGGCGTCGTCGTCCGATGCCGAAGCATGCCCGGCCGCTGCACCGGAGGCCGGTGCGACCGTGCGGATGGCCGCGGTGCCGTCGTGAGCGGCGTCGTCATCGCGGGCCGAGCGGGGCGCGGAGGGCTGTTCATCCAGGCGCCCAGGCTTGCCCTCGGTCCGTTCGTAGCTCTCGTAGCGGTTGTCGCCGTCGTAGGTGGGATCGATTGCCTCGGCCGACGTTGCTGCGGTCGCCCCGGCGGCAGCGCCCCGGGTGGCTGCGCGGTCGAACATCGTGGAGCGCACGGCGTCGGGGCGGACCTTGCGCGCGAAGCCGAGCTTGTTGCGCACGGACGGGGCGGCGGGGGCGTCGTCGTAATCGTCGTAGTCGGAGGCGTTCCAGCGCGTGACGGCGGGGCGCGACGAGGGTTCAGGATCCCGGGAGACGGTCTCCTGCGGCTGTGTGGGGTCCGGCTCCTCGTAGATGTAGGCGGAGGAGGCGGCCGAGCGGGAGTCCCCGAAGATGTCGTCGGAGAGGGAGTAGTCGTCGGCGTCGTCGTCCTGGACCAGCAGCGCGTCCAACAGGTCCGCGGTGGGTGCATAGGAGGTGACCAGGTAGGTGGAGTCCTCGGTCTGACCCATGTCCAGGACCTGGAAGCCGCTGTGCCCGGCGCCGGCGGCCAGCGAACGCGCGTTGTCCACGAGCAGCGACTCGTGAGCCGGGGAGGGCACCAGGATTGAGACCCGGCGGCGCAGGATCTGGTCCTCGCCCTGGAGCACGTGATCGTTTTCGGCGGTGCTCAGCAGGGACGCGGTGACCTTGTAACGGCCCCCCAGAACGGCTCCAAGCGCAATGGGCTGGGACACGGTGGCTCCCTCTGGTAATCGGGCGCCACGGGGGTCGCACGGGCGCGAGAACGATCTTTCGGGCAGTCTACCGGCCGAGTTTGGCGCGCAGCGGGGCCAGCAAACCCGTGAACTCCTGGACCCGGAACAGCTTCAGGGCCACGGCGTACACGGCGGCCATCACGAGCCCGCCCACGGCCAGGCTGATCAGGGCTGCTGCCTGATTACCCCACGGGAAACCGTCGGTGCGGTACCCGCCGAGCAACCACAGCGTCACGACTCCCGCCACGCCCGCGACGAGCGAGGCGGCCAGGATGCGCACGTGACTGCTCACGATCCGGGACAGGCCGTAGTCCCCGATCCGCCGCGTGAGGGCGTAGTGGTAGATCACCGTGGCCAGCACGTTCTGGATGGCGTAACAGGCCGCGACGGCGAACACCATGTGCTCGGGCGGAAAGACCCGGGCGATCAGCACGGCGGCGATCACGGTGAAGACGGACACCCCCAGCTGCACGAGGAACGGGGTGCGCGCGTCCTCCTGGGCGTAGAACGCGCGGCCCAGCATGAACGCGGTGGACATGAACGGCGCGCCGATGGCGATCACCGTGATGACCTGACCGATCACCGCGCCGGCGGCAGGAACACCACCGGAGAACAGCATGCCCAGCGGACCCGCGTACATGATCAGGGCGACCATGCAGAACACGGTGGCCACACCGGTGACCCGCAGGCTCGAGGACAGGGATGAGACCAGGGAGTCACGGTCCTTCTCGGACGCCGCGGCCGCCATGCGGTTGAACAACACGGTGGCGATGGACAGCCCGATCACCCCGTGGGGCAGCGCGTAGAGCATGGTGGCCTGGTCCAGGACGGCCGTACCCGCGATGGGGGGCGCCCCACCCGGACCGGACGCGATGTCCGCCCGGGCACCCGTGGGGATCGCCGCAGTGCGGTACAGGGCCATGAACGCGAGGTTGGCGATCACGCCGGTGGCGAGCGTCCAGCCGCCCAGGCGCGCCGCGGTGGACAGCCCGATCCCGCGCCACCCGAAGCGCGGGCGGATCCGCAGTCCCAGCCGGGCGAGCGGCCAGAACAGGATGAAGGCCTGCGCGGCGACACCCACCGTGGCCATGACCACGAGCCAGAAGGTCTGGGCGGAGGTCCAGTTCTCGAGGGTGTGCGGGTTGGTGCGGAACGGACCGAACTGCTGGATGAAGACCAGCAGGGCGGCGATCGCGATGACGTTGTTGAGCACCGGGGCCCACATGTACGCACCGAACGCACCCTTGGCGTTGAGCACCTGACCCACGACCGTGTAGAGGCCGTAGAAGAAGATCTGGGGGAACGTGATCAGCGCGAACGTGGTGCCCATGGCCAGCTGGGCGTCCGACCACCCCGGGCCCATGAGATTCATGATGGGGCGCACCAACAGCACGACCGCCGCGGTGATCACCAACAGCGCGATCACGGCGAGTGTGATCAGCCGGGAGATGTAATCAGCGCCCTCGTCCTGCGCCTTGGACGCCTTGATGATCTGCGGCACCAGCACCGCGTTGAACACACCGCCCGCGATCAGCACGTAGATCAGGTTGGGCAGTGTGTTGGCCAGCTGGAACACATCCGCCATGGTCGCGGCGGAACCGATGGCCACCGTGATCAGGAACGTCTTGACGAACCCCAGGATGCGGGACACCAGGGTCCCGGAGGCCATGATCGCGCTGGAGCGCGCACCGGACTTCTGCATGGATCAAGGCCTCCTGCGCGGGGGGACGGGCCGGGTACGGCGCACGACGGATCGGACGGGACAGCCTACAACTGGTGAATGATGTATTCCCGGGCGATGTCCGCGATGCGCCGTTCGTTGGGGAAGGACAACTTCCGGCCGAGGGCGTCGATCCCGGACCACGCTACATCCACGGCCTCGTGGTCGGGGTCGTTCTCCGTGGTCAGGAATCCGCCGATGGCCTCCAGCAGGAAATGGTGGACGGTCTTGTGCACGCGGTGTCCGGAGACCGTGAACCAGTAGTCGATGCTGCCCAGCGGGGAGAGCACGCGGCCCATGATTCCGGTTTCCTCCTCTATCTCCCGCACGGCGGCTTCCTCGTTGGTCTCCTCGCCCTCGGGATGACCCTTGGGAAGGCACCACTCGAGCCGTCCACCGCGGTTGATCCGAGCAATGATGGCCACCGGATGCGTGGGATCGGACAGGTCCACCACGATCCCACCGGCCGACACCTCTTCCACCGTGGGCAGCGCGGAGACCGGTTGGTTCGGTCGCCTCTTGGGCGCGCTGGGTACGGGGAAAGCCATGCCATCTACCTTAGCGACATTCCCGGGACACTCCCTGATATGGGTCCGGCGGCGGTCCGTCCGCCGCGGTCGAGAGCGGTTGTACCGCCGCGGGCCCGACGACGCCCGCTCCGGCCGGGCCAGCCGACGGCACATTCCGCTCGCACCCGCCGCCGCAGACGCCGCCCCGAGCCGGCCGACGGCGCTCGCCGTGATGCGATAATGACGCTCATCATGACGCAGTTGCTGGACACCTCCTCACTTCACCCCGTTTCCCACGAGCTGGGGCGCCTCTTCGACAGCGCCGGATACGAGCTGTCCCTGGTGGGCGGGCCCGTACGCGACCTCCTGCTGGGCCGGGACGCGCTGGACCTGGACTTCACCACGAACGCGAGCCCCGATCAGACCCTCGAGCTGATCCGGGACTGGGCGGATGCACACTGGGAGATCGGCCGGGAATTCGGGACCATCGGGATGCGTAAGTCCGGCATGCAGCTGGAGGTCACCACCTACCGCGCCGAGGCGTACGACCCCGATTCTCGCAAGCCCACCGTGGCCTTCGGGGACGATCTGACCGAAGACCTGCAACGCCGCGACTTCACCGTCAACGCCATGGCCCTGCGGTTGCCGGGCATGGAGCTCGTGGACCCGTTCGGCGGGATCAAGGACCTGCACGCCGGTGTGCTGCGCACCCCCGGGACCCCGGAGGACTCGTTCACGGACGATCCCCTGCGCATGATGCGTGCCGCGCGGTTCAGCTCCCAGTTGGGTCTGACCGTGGCGGAGCCCGTGCGGGAGGCCATGACCGCGATGGCCGAGCGGATCGAGATCGTCTCCGCCGAACGGGTGCGCGAGGAACTGGTCAAGCTGATCTGCGGCGCCCATCCCCGCCGGGGCACCGAACTCATGGTGGACACGGGACTCGCGCAGATCGTGCTCCCGGAGGTGCCCGCGCTGCAGCTGGAGACCGACGAGGCGCATCATCACAAGGACGTCTACCAACATTCCCTCACGGTCATGGAACAGGCCGCGGAGAAGGAGACCGGTCCGGACGGCCCTGTGCCCGCCCCGGACTTCGTGCTGCGCTTCGCGGCGCTCATGCACGACGTGGGAAAACCCGCCACGCGCCGCTTCGAACCGTCCGGGGCCGTGAGCTTCCGACACCACGAGGTGGTGGGGGCCAAGCTCACGCGCAAGCGGATGAAGGCGCTGCGCTTCGACAATGACACGATCAAGCGGGTCACCCGCCTTGTGGAACTGCATATGCGTTTCTACGGATATGGTGACGCCGACTGGACCGATTCCGCGGTGCGCCGGTACGTGCGGGACGCGGGGGACGAACTCGAGCGGCTGCACCGGCTCACCCGCTCGGACGTCACGACCCGCAACAAGCGCAAGGCCTCCCGGCTCGCCCGGCACTACGACGAGCTCGAACACCGCATCGACCAGCTCGCCGAGCAGGAACAGCTGGACGCCGTCCGGCCCGAGCTGGACGGCCAGCAGATCATGGCGATCCTGGGCATACCGCCCGGACCCCAGGTGGGCCGCGCGTACAAATTCCTCCTGGAGATGCGTCTGGACGAGGGCGCCGTGGGGGAGGACGTGGCACGCGAGCGCCTCGTGTCCTGGGCGCGTGAGAAGGGCGTCATCGACTCCTGACGGAGAGGGCCACGCCGAGGTACCGCAGCGGAACACTCGCGCCATGACGCGTGGACTCCCCGCCCCCGTGGAACACTGACAGCATCCGTACCCGCGTTCCGAGGAGATCCCGCATGAGCCTGGAAGGTGCGCGCAACAGATCGGGAGGCAATGCCGGTCTGATGCTGCTGGGCCTCGGCCTGTACACGGTCATGATGGCCTACCTGTTGCGCATCCCGTGCCGGGTACCGGACTGGAACATGGCCCAGCAGGTTCCCGAGCTGTGTGCCACGGTGATCGGCACCGGGGATCTCAGTGTGCGCTCGTCGGACGTGGCCGGGGGGTTCTTCACCGGGGGTCCCACGGGGGATCAGCCGGTGCTCGTGGGGATGATCACCACGATCATCGGGTGGTTCGCCTCCAACCTGACCTCTCTGCTAGGTCTGGACGTGGGGCAGGGCTTCTACCTGGACCTCTCCCTGATCCTTCTGGCCCTCGTGTGGTTGGCCATCGTGGGCGTGGTCTCCTCGCTGAGCGGCAACCGGCGCTCCGACGCCCTGGTCATGGCGTTGGCCCCCGTGATCGTGCTCGTGGGATTCCAGTCCTGGGACCTGTGGGCCGTGCTGTTCATGATGCTTGCCCTGCTGGGCTACGTACGCGGGAACCCGGCGCTCGCGGGGATCATGGTGGGCTTCGGTGCCTCCGTGGCGTTCTTCCCCGTGGTGGTGCTGCTCGCGATCCTGATCATGGCCGCGCGTCACCGGTTCCTCAAGGACATCCTCTCCGCGTTCATCTGGGCCGTGGTTGCGTGGGCCCTGATCAACGGGACGTACATGATCACGGCGTGGGATCGCTGGCGGGCCCAGTTCGGGGACATGGTGCGCTCCGACACCGAACAACCCTCGCTGTGGAACGTGTGGAGCTCCACCGTTGAACCGCGCACCGGGGTGTCCCTGGGAACCGGCGCGGACGGTCAGTACGTCCTGCTGAGCATGATCCTGGCGCTCGTGTTTGTGCTCCTGATCGCGCTGCTCAGCAAGCGGGAGCCCTCGGCCGTGCAGATCACGTTCCTGTTGCTCGCGCTCTACATCCTGTTGGCCAAGGAGTACTCCCTGACCTACGTGGTGTGGCTCGTGCCCCTCGTCATCCTGTGCCGTCGCAACTGGATCGAGTTCGGGCTGTGGCAGGTGGTGGAAGTGCTCTACTGGGCCACCGTGGTGCTGCCGGCCTCGGCATGGCCTACCCTGCCGTGGGTCGAGGAATTCGGCTGGAGTGCCCAAGATATATTGGCCGTAGTACGTTATGTCTTTCTCATCTATCTGGTGGTGGCGGTTGTGGTGGACATGTTCCGGGGACGCAAGGCTGCGGCGCTCGGCGCGTCCGCGGTCCAGTAAGAACCCGGCATGGCACCGCGCGACTCCGAGACCCTCGCTCGTCTGAGGCTGCCGTCCTGGCGTTCCCTCCGCCTACCCCTGTTGCTCGTGCTGGTGTTCGTCGCGGTCGCGTCCACCGTGTGGGCCGCGCTCGCCAACTACTTCCTGGTCTCGCGGGATCCCGAGGCTCCCGTGGGCAGGTACCTGGGGTACCTCGAGGGCGGCAGTTCCCGTCAGGTCCTCGCACCGTTGTTGATCGGCGGGGACCGCCCCCTGGCGCAGCTGCTGTCCAACGGGGTGTACCGGGATGCCGCAAACCGCCCGCAGGGCCACGACTTCGTGGGGGTCCAGAAGCACGGGGAACACGCCGCGGTGGGGGTGGACATCCACCTGGGGGACGGTTCCACCGTGCACCGTGAGTACACGGTCGAGAAGGTGGCGTCCTGGGGCCCCTTCAACGACTCGTGGCGATTGGTGGAACGCGACAACGCCATTGTGGACGTCCGACTGCCCGCGGCGGTGGACGCGGCGTCCGTCAACGGCAACAAGGTGCGTCCGAACGGTTCCGAGCTCTTCCCCACGGACCCTTCCGATCCCGGGTCACCCGCGCGCACGTGGCAGTTCGAGGGCCTGCCCGGGGTCTACGACATCGCGATGCCTGAGGACTCGTATCTCCTGGCCAGCGAACATGCCTCCGCGGAAATATCCATGAGCGATCCCCGGTCCGCCGCGGTCGAACTGGACTTCACAGCGTCGCCGCACATGTGGGAGGGCGCGGAGCGGGCCGTTCAGGACGCCGTGGGCCAATGCGAACGCGTGCTGCGCTTCGACGCTGCGCAGTGCCCGCTGCCCGCGCAGTTGGGAGGCGGGCCCGCGGCGTCACCCTCCGCCTCGCCCAGTGCTTCACCCACCGGGGCTCCCACGGAGGTCCCGCCGGGCGTGTCCAACATTCGGTGGGAACTGCAGTCCCGCCCGTCACTGCTCCTGGCACAGGATGACGACGATCCCCTGGCCTTCCACGCCGTGCGGTTCCGCCCCGCGGTGGCCACCGTGACCTGGCTGCAGAACGGGCGGCAGCACTCGGGGACCGTGGGCTTCGGGATCGACGTGACGGCCCGGACCAACGGTGAGGACCTGGACACGGACGTGCAGTTGCGCTCGACGCTGACCGAGCGGGAGAGGGCCAGCCAGCGCTCCTAGGATGGGATCGGTTGCATCAAGGCAACCGGGGAGTGGAAGAGGGGTTCATCATGGCCGACGAACCGGAGTACTACACGGCACAACCGCTACCGCGCCGCGACGAGCCGTCCCGCGGCTACGGCCAGGGCGCCGGCTTCGGCCCCGCAGGCACCGCGCCCGGGTGGGGTCACCAGCGCCCCGTCGGCCAGCCGGTCAACGTCAACGTGGTGGGCGGCAGGTCCATCGTGCTGGCCTATGTCCTGTGGTTCTTCCTGGGCAACTTCGGCGTCCACAAGTTCTACCTGGCCCAGCCCTTCCAAGGGATCTTCTACCTGGTGCTCTCCGCGATCGGGTGGCTCACCGTGGGGATCCTGATCGGCTGGTTTTTCCTGGGTCTGTTGTGGCTGCTCATGCTGATCGACCTGTTCGTGATCCCCCTGCGCGTGGGCGCGCTCAACGCTCGGTTGGCCCGACGCGTCGGTGGCTACTGAGCCCCCGTTGTAGTAAAGTGGGGAAGTCTGTGTGCCGTGCGCCGATCGCTGCCGGCACCGACATACGCACAGAACCTCCTGCTGCGGAAGGACCGCAGCCGCTTAGCCCGAAGGAGGTGGGTTCTTTACATGCGTGAATACGAACTGATGGTCATCCTCAACCCCGAGGTGGAGGAGCGCGCCGTCGAGCCGACCCTCAAGAAGTTCCTCGAGGTCGTCACCAAGGAGAACGGCACCGTCGACAAGCTCGACATCTGGGGCCGTCGTCGTCTGGCCTACGAGATCCAGAAGAAGTCCGAGGGGATCTACGCCGTGGTGAACTTCACCGCCGAGCCGCAGACCGCCAAGGAACTGGACCGCGTGCTGAGCCTCAACGAGGCCGTGATGCGCACCAAGATCATCCGTCCGGAAGAGCAGAAGATCCACGGCAAGTGAGGTGAGCGTGCGGCCCACCCGGGCTGCACAGCACGCACTCACCGCGGGCTCGTGAGAGTCCCCGTGAGATGCTTTTCACCCCACTGAGTCTCGCATCCAGCGTCCACAGAATCCGGAGGTTCACATGGCTGGCGACACCGTCATTACAGTGATCGGAAATCTGACTGCAGACCCCGAATTGCGCTTCACGCCGTCCGGAGCCGCCGTGGCCAACTTCACCGTTGCGTCCACCCCGCGCGCCTTCGACCGGCAGAGCAACGAATGGAAGGATCAGGAGACCCTTTTCATGCGTTGCTCGGTGTGGCGTGAGGCTGCCGAGAACGTGGCGGAGTCCCTGACCAAGGGAACCCGCGTGATCGTCCAGGGTCGGCTCAAGGCACGCTCGTACGAGACCAAGGAAGGGGAGCGCCGCACCAGCACCGAGCTGGAAGTGGACGAGATCGGCCCCTCCATGAGGTACGCGACCGCCAAGATCAACCGGAACTCGCGCGGCGGAGGCAACTCCTACGGCGGGAACCAAGGCTTCGGCGGCGGTCAGGGCGGTTTCAACGACAACCAGGGTGGCGGCTTCGGCGGCAACCAGGGTGGTGGCAACCAGGGCGGCGGGTTCAACGGGAACCAGGGCGGCCGTGGGGGCCAGCAACCGCGTCAGCAGGGTAACGATCCCTGGGGTCAGTCCTCCGGTGGGAACTACGACTGGGGAACCGGCGCCGAGGACGAGCCCCCCTTCTAAACACAACCATTCCAACCCATCCCGCAGGTACGCCTGCGGGCTCCGCACCAGAAAAGGAGCACCACGATGGCCAAGGCTGAAATTCGCAAGCCGAAACCGAAGCAGAACCCGCTCAAGGCGGCCGACGTCACCGAGATCGACTACAAAGACGTCGCCTTGCTGCGTAAGTTCATCTCCGATCGCGGCAAGATCCGCGCTCGCCGCGTGACCGGCGTGTCCGTTCAGGAGCAGCGCAAGATCGCCCAGGCGATCAAGAACGCTCGTGAAGTGGCACTGCTGCCCTACTCCGGCGCCGGCCGCTGATCAGAGAGGACTGAGAATTCATGGCAAAGATCATTTTGACCCAGGAAGTCTCCGGGCTCGGTTCCGCGGGTGACGTGGTGGACGTGAAGAACGGCTACGCCCGTAACTTCCTGTTCCCCCGCGGCTTCGCGACTCCGTGGACCCGCGGCGCCGAGAAGCAGATCGACTCCATCAAGCAGGCTCGTGCGGCCCGTGAGCTGTCCTCCCTCGAGGACGCCCAGGCTCTCGCCGCCAAGCTGACCTCCACCACCCTGACCGTCCCGGTCAAGTCCGGTGCCGAGGGTCGCTTGTTCGGTACGGTCCGCGCTGGGGACATCGCCTCCGCGGTCGAGACCGCCGGTCTGGGTTCCATCGACAAGCGTCGCGTGGACCTGACCCAGCGCATCAAGACCACCGGCGTGTACCAGGCCGTGATCCACCTGCACGAGGACGTCAACGCGAACGTGGAGTTCGAGGTCGTCCCCGCCTGATCGCACCTCGAGTGCATCCGGGCCCCTGAGCTGTTCACGCGGTTCGCGGGGCTCGCGGGTGATGTATGAGAACCCCGTGGAACAGTCGTTCCACGGGGTTCTTGCCGTCCTCGGGCTTCCAGAGATCGCGCAGAGCACCGTGGGAGGATGCCGGTCATGATCATGAGCGCACGCAGGTTGAGCACGGGCCGCACGCTGTTCTGGGTGGCATTGGGGTGCGTGGCATTGACCCTGGTGTTCTTCCTGGGGGCGTTCCTCGCCGGCAATTCCTTGGCGCCGCGCGGTGCGGTGGCCGTCCTGGTGGTCGGCCTCATCCTGAGCGTGGTCGCGTCCCTTGTGGCATTGATCCTAGGCATTGCGGGCACCGTGGCCTTCCCGGCCCTGCGGGGCCGTCACGTTCTGGTGTTGCTCCTGGCCATCGTGACATCGCCCCTGCTCTGGCTGCTCTTCTTCGCGCTGCTTGGGTGAGTTACCCACAGCTGCGACGGGTTTTCCACAGATCTCTCCACAGCCCGTGCACAGCACTGCACGGCGTGTTCCACATGTTTTCCACGTACTTTTCCACAGGCCGTGGACGACGACGCCGCGCCACCGGGCCGCGCGGCGTCGTCGTCTACTCAGCGCCCGGTTCTGCAACGAGCACGGGCGGCTATGGGGGTCGGAGAGCGGTGGGAGAATGAACGGGTGCGCCGCTCGAGGTGGGCGCATTCGTCTGCAAGGAAAGTGAGTGAGGGTGTCGGAATATTCGTCCGGGCCGCGCGAGGACTACGGCCGTACCATGCCGCACGACAACCAGGCCGAGCAGTCGGTGCTGGGCGGGATGATGCTCTCCAAGGACGCCATCGCGGACGTGGTGGAAGTGCTGCGGGGCGTGGACTTCTACAAGCCGGCGCACGAGAACATCTACGACGCCATCGTCTCCCTGTACGGGCGCGGCGAACCGGCGGACGCGATCACCGTGGGGGACGAGCTCACCAAGAACGGTGAGATCGAACGGATCGGGGGGATCGCGTACCTGCACTCGCTGATCGCATCCGTGCCCACGGCCGCCAATGCGGGGTTCTACGCGGAGATCGTGCGGGAACGCGCGGTGCTGCGGCGGCTCGTGGAGGCCGGGACCAAGATCGTGCAGCTGGGCTACGCGCACGACGGTGAAGTGGACGACATCGTCAACGAGGCCCAGGGCGAGATCTACCAGGTGGCCGAGCGGCGCACGGCGGAGGACTACGTCCCGCTCAAGGACGTCATGGAAGCCACCGTGGACGAGATCGAGGCCGCAGGCAACCGCTCCGGGATGCAGGGTGTGCCCACGGGGTTCATCGAACTGGACGAGCTCACCCACGGGTTCCAGGGCGGACAGATGATCGTGATCGCGGCGCGTCCGGCCATGGGTAAGTCCACGCTCGCCCTGGACGTGGCACGCTCCGCGTCCATCAAGCACAACATGACGTCCGTGATCTTCTCTCTGGAGATGAGCCGCAACGAGATCGCCATGCGCTTGCTCTCCGCGGAGGGCACCCTGAACATGCAGGACCTGCGCGCGGGCACTCTGCAGGACGAGCAGTGGGCCAAGATCGCGCAGATCATGGGCAAGATGAACGAGGCGCCCTTGTTCATCGACGACTCCCCCAACATGTCCCTGATGGAGATCCGCGCCAAGTGCCGCCGGCTCAAGCAGAAGCACGACCTCAAGCTCGTGGTGCTGGATTACCTGCAGCTCATGAGCTCTGGCAAGAAGGTGGAGTCCCGCCAGCAGGAGGTCTCCGAGTTCTCGCGTGCGCTCAAGCTGCTCGCCAAGGAGTTGGACGTGCCCGTGGTGGCGCTGTCCCAGCTGAACCGTGGTTCCGAGCAGCGCCAGGACAAGAAGCCGCAGGTGAGTGATCTGCGTGAATCGGGGTCAATTGAGCAGGATGCGGACATGGTCATCCTGCTGCATCGCGAGGACGTCTACGACAAGGAGTCCCCGCGCGCGGGTGAGGCGGACGTGATCGTGGCCAAGCACCGCAACGGCCCCACGAAGACCATCGTGGTGGCGTTCCAGGGCCACTACTCACGGTTCGCGAACATGGCGCTGGAGGGGTTCTAAAGTCTTCAGCTCCCCGTCTTGTGCTGCGTTCCGGGCAAGCCGAGCTGCGCCTTGCGTCCAACCTCCCACCCCCTGGGATCGCACCCACCTCGCCCGTAACCGGCCCGTCCCACTACGCTTTGTCGGTGCTTACCACTGAACAGGCTGCTTACAAACTCGCCTTCCAGATTGCGGACGCCCTGATCCGCAGCGGGGCCGGGTCCGCCAACACCACCAAGTCCCTGCTGTCGATCTTTCGCAAGACGGACCTGCGGGACGTCACGGTGAGCGTGGGCCTGGGGCAGGTGACCATCAGCCACCAGGATGCGCCGGACAAGGCGCCGAGCACTCGCGTGTTCGAGTCCCAGCCCGGAACCCTGGACATCCAGCTACGCACGGACACGGGCGAGGTGCTGGAGGACTTCGTGCTCGGCCGGATCTCTGCAGAGGAGGGCATCCAGCGCATGGACGAGATCCTCGCGGAGTCCCGGCACATCGGCCACCGTCTGACGGTGACCGGTTTCGGGATGTTCGGTGTCGGGTTCGCGCTGATCCTCGGCGGAAGCTGGCCCACCGCCATCACTGCCGCGATCGTCTCCGCGATCGTGTACGGCGTCTACGCCCTCGTTCAGCGGATCAAGGCCCCGGAGGTCTTCAGCCTCGCGGCCGGGGGACTGACCGCAGTGCTCGGGGCCACTGTGGCAGGGGTCCTCTTCGACATCACCCAGACGGCGGTGTGCATCGTGGCAGCCCTGGCCGCGTGGCTCGCGGGGATTGCCGCGTACGGTGCGGTGCACGACGTCATCACCGGGTGGTACGTCTCCGCCTCCGGGCGCATCTTCGAGGCGGTCACGAGCACCGCCGGTCTGGTGGCCGGTGTGACCATCGGCATCCACGCGATGCAGCCGCTTGTGGGGGACTCCGTGGACTACATCGAGACCCTCAAGATGGACGACTCGCGCTGGGCGCTCTCCATCCTGGGTGCGGCCGTGGTCTCCGCCGGCTTCGCCCTTGCTTCCGGCGGCCGCGGCTGGAAGCTCGCGTCCCTCGGACTCTTCGGTGGTCTGGTGCAGCTGGGTGTCCTGGCCATCACAGCCGTGGGCATCAGCTCCTTCGGTGCCATCCTGATCGCCTCGATCGTCGCGGGCATCCTGAGCGTCACCCTCACCCGCGCCCTGAACCTGGCCTCGAACGCCACGCTCATGGTGGTGTTGCTCCCGCTCTTCCCCGGGATGCTCGTCTACCAGGGTGTGCTGGGCGTGATCTTCGGTCTCGAAAACGCCGGCGAGAACGTCCTCGAGGCCGCGATCACCGCATTCTGCCTGTGCATGGGCGGCATGCTCGGGCAGTACGTGGCGTCCGAGGTCCTCTGGGCCGGGCGGCGTCGCCAGTTCAAGCGCCACCGCCCGGGCCAGAAGTTCCGCCGCGAGATGGCGAACGAGGAGAACTTCAGCGACATCATGGTTCCGATCTTCTCCAAGCCCTTCACCAGCTGACGCGGGCGCAGATCAAGCTGGGGCGGTCCGCGCTGCGCGCCCGGCGGCGGGGTGGGTCCTGCCCGCGTCCGCCCCGCCGCGGAGGCCGCTACTTCCCCATGACCTCGGCCACGCGCTCCACGAGCCCGCGCATGTTGGCGAGCGCGCGATCGGCGCGCTCCTCCGGGCTCATGGTCTCCTCCATCTGCCGGATGCCCTCGGGCTTGCGGCGCCCCAGCGTGTAGTCGCTGCACGCCAGGTTCGAGCACACGTAGGTGCCCACGGAGTTGTAGCGGTCCTTCGCGGTCTTGGAACGCTGGATCGACACCAGTGAGACGCCGCTGGCCGGGTGCAACGTCAGGCAGATCTGACACATACGTGCGCCACCGCTCGCCTTCTGCGCGTTCTTCTCGAGCACCAGCCCGCGCAGCCCGTGCTCGGTCTCGACGACGACGTAGCCCGCCCGCGGTGACTTCGGGTCGTACCAGCCCAGGAAGATCTGGGACTCCCAGTCCCCGTGGAGCACGTCCTGCGGGATGTTGATGCGCTGCGCAGCGCCCTTGGAGCAGTTGACGAAGCTCTTGCGGATTTCGGTTTCTGTATGCGTATTCATGTTCTTTGGTCCTTCGAGGATGGTCTCCCCCTGCCTGCCACGTGCGGGTCAGGACGGCGCGGGCACCCGGGTGCCAAGGAGCGCGGTGGGGGCGGGCGGCGTCGTCGTGCCGCGTGGTGCGGGGGGGGGGTGACGGCGTTCGGCGCGCTCGTGGAGCGCGGTCGCCGCGGGGAGGTGGAAAAGGGTGGGTGAAAGCGCGCGACGGGCTGGTCTTCACCCGCCGCGTCCGGTCAGCGCTGTCTAGTGCCGGCGGTGAAGAAGCCGGCAACCCCCTGACGCACGAAAGCCTCGTTCCTCCACGGCTGTGGATCTCGAAAACGTACGGGGAGAGTCTAGATCCACTGAAAGGTTCCCCACCACCGCTGGCCGACATCCCGCGAGCCACCATCACCCATTGCGGTTCCATGGGCCGGGCCTGCCCCCGACGATCATTCACCGCTGAGACGTCCTGCACACCTGGACTCCCCGCGCCCTGAGCTCCAGTGCTGAGCACCTACCCTGGAGGCATGACTTCCTCCGCCACTGCCAGCACATCCCTGGGCGTCCTACAGGAGGTTTTCGGGTACGACGCCTTCCGTGGGGAGCAGGCGGAGATCATCGAGCAGGTGGTGGCCGGCGGGGACGCGGTCGTGCTCATGCCCACCGGCGGCGGCAAGTCCCTGTGCTACCAGATCCCCGCCCTGCTGCGGGACGGCACGGGCGTGGTGGTCTCCCCGCTGATCGCGCTCATGGCGGACCAGGTGGCCGCGCTCGAGGCCGTGGGCATCCGCGCCGCGTACCTCAACTCCACCCTGGAGCCCTACGAGGCGCAGGAGGTGGAGCGGCAGCTTCTCGCCGGGGACATTGACCTGCTCTACATGGCCCCCGAACGGCTCATCCTGTCGCGCACCGTTGAGCTGCTGAAGCGCGCACCGATCGCCCTGTTCGCGATCGACGAGGCGCACTGCGTCTCCCAGTGGGGGCATGACTTCCGCCCCGACTACATGGGGCTGTCCGTGCTTGCGGACGCCTTCCCGGACGTTCCCCGCATCGCACTCACCGCGACCGCCACGCGGGCCACCCACCAGGAGATCACCGAGCGGCTGCGCATGGAGAACGCGCGGCACTTCGTCTCCAACTTCGACCGCCCCAACATCCAGTACCGGATCGAGTCCAAGGACCGCGCGAAGGACCAGCTGCTGCGGCTCATCCAGTCGGAGCACCCGGGGGAGGCGGGCATCGTCTACTGCATGTCCCGCAAGAGCGTGGAGTCCACTGCCGCGTGGCTCGGCGCCCGCGGGGTCGACGCCATGCCCTACCACGCGGGTCTCGACGCCGCAGTGCGCCAGGACACGCAGATGCGGTTCCTGCGGGAGGAGGGAATCGTCGTCGTCGCCACGATCGCGTTCGGCATGGGCATCGACAAGCCGGACGTCCGCTTCGTCGCCCACCTGGACCTGCCCAAGAGCATCGAGGGGTACTACCAGGAGACAGGCCGCGCCGGCCGCGATGGTATGCCCGCAACGGCATGGATGGCGTACGGCCTGGGCGACGTGGTCAACCAGCGGCGCATGATCGACCAGGGAGACGGATCTGACCTGCACAAACGCAATGCGCGCTCGCACCTGGACGCCATGCTCGCCCTGTGCGAGACCACGGACTGCCGTCGTGTGCAGCTGCTGCGGTACTTCGGCCAGGACTCCGAGCCGTGCGGCAACTGCGACACGTGCCTGAACCCGCCCAAGGTCTGGGACGCCACCGTGCCCGCCCAGAAGCTGCTGTCCACGCTCATCAGGCTGCAACGCGAACGCGGTGAGCAGTTCGGCTCCGGCAAGGTCTTCGACATCCTGCTGGGCCGCAGCAACGAGCGCACGGAGGCGTCGCGCCACCAGGAGCTGAGCGTGTGGGGGGTCGGGCAGGACCTCTCCGAGCGGGAGTGGCGCTCGGTACTGCGGCAGCTGCTTGCCCGCCGGGTCGTGGAGGCCGTCGGTGATTTCGGCGTGCTCGTTCCCGGCCCGGAGGCCGGACCCGTGCTGCGCGGTGAGGGCACCCTGGAGCTGGCGGTGGACAGGGCGCCGACGGCGCGCGCGAACGGACGCGCCCGCAGCGGCGGGGGCAGCGGGCGCTCACGGGCCGCAGACACCCTGGACGAGGCCGCGAAGGAGACCTTCGAGGCGCTGCGGGAGTGGCGGACATCGGTGGCCAAGGAGAAGCAGATCCCGCCCTACATGGTGTTCTCGGACGCCACGCTCGTCGGCATCGTGGAGGCCGCCCCCGCCTCGACCGCGCAGCTCAGCGGCATCAGCGGAGTGGGCGCCAAGAAGCTCGCCGAGTACGGGGACGCCGTGTTGGAGGTGCTGGGCTCCCCGGGGTCCTGACGGTGAGAACTGCCCCGGCCGTTCGGCGTCAGTCGGACGTGACGGAGGATATGCGGTCCACGATGGCCTCGGCCACCGCGGGGGCCTCGCGCTCGGGCAGCCAGTGCCCGGCATCGAGCTCGATGAACTCGTACGGCGCGTGCACGTACACCTCGGTCTCCTCCGCGGCCGTTCGGCCCAGGGCGGGATCCCGGTTGCCCCACACAAACGTGGTGGGCATCGTGATGATGCCGTTTCCGGCATTCTTACCGGTCACGCCGTCCTTGCGCAGCATGGCGCGGTACCAGTTGATGGGCCCGCGCAGGTCGTCCGCGGTGGCGAAGCGACGCCCGTAGCGTTCCGCGGCCTCCTCGGGGATGCCCGCACGGCGGGTGAGGGTTCCCACGCGACCGGCGAGCAGACGCTCCGGTGCGGCGGGGATCTGGAACATGCCGATGTACCAGGATTTCTTGACCTGGTCCGGGGTCTTGAGCGCGTGCCCGAGCGCGGTGGGGTGCGGGGTGGACAGCACGGTCAGCGAGGTCACCCGCTCCGGTGCGCGCAGGGCGATGTCCCAGGCGAGCACCCCGCCCCAGTCGTGGCCCACCAGGTGGAACCGCTCCGCTCCGGCCTCGTCCGCGAGGGCCAGCGCGTCCGCGGAGAGCTCCTCGCGGCGGTACGCGGCCAGCTCGGTGGGTCGGGCGCCCGGGGAGTACCCACGCTGGTCCATGGCGAGAGTGCGCAGCCCCTGCGCGTTCAGCCGTTCGGCGACGTCGTCCCAGCCGCGGGCATCCTGCGGGAAACCGTGCAGCAACAGGACCACGGGGCCGTCCTCCGGGCCCTGGTCGAGAACGTCGAACGTGAGTCCCTGTCGCGTGAAGCTGGTGATCCGAGTCATGCCTCCACCCTATGACGCACGGAGGGGCTCGTCAGCCGTGGCCCCGGACCTGGGGTGGGTCTGCGGCGGAGCGGGTCTAGAAGCCCCCGATGACGCGCCCAATGATGGCCAGGACGGTGAACGGTGTCACGACCACGGCCAGTCCGATCAGCACGACCTTGCCCACGGCGCCCTCACCGGAGCGCTCGCGGTCCAGCTCGTTGTTGGTGGGTCCCAACGCCGAGTCCCTCGGCGGGCGGGGTGTCCCCCCTTCACACTGCACCCGGAGTGCTCGCTGGCTGCTGCGGCCGCCTTGCTGCGGTCCCGCTCGTATTCCCCCGGATCGATGTCCGCCACCGCAGCCCATGTCCTGGGTGCTCGTGCGGAGTTGGTGGAGCCACTGTGGCACGCAGGCTGGGTATCCGGAATCGTCCCCCGCCCGGGGCAAGGGAAGGGCGGCAAGGGAAGGGCACGGCGACGTGGCGGGGGCTCATGCACCCGGGGTCGGCCCGGATCCCAGGAACGGAGCGGGCGCCACCGCGGCGGACCGCAGCTGCGCTCCGGCATCCGGTCCCGCTGCGAGGAGAACCAGTGAGTGGTCAGGGGGAACCGCGTCGCATTCCGTGTGCGGGGCGGGCTACGGCGATGGCCCGCAACGACTGCGCGGGGTCGTGCGGGTCCTGACGGTGAACGCGGACGTTCGGTGCGGTGGCGTCGTCGACCTCGACGGACGAGGCCAGCTGACCCGGATCGCCCACGCCGCTGACCTCACAGACCACGTGGTCGAGGTCGGACCGCCGGGCCAAGGGCGGTCCTGGTGCGCTGCACGTCGTCGGTGATTTGGCAGCAGATGCAGCCCTTGGTCAGTTCGATGGTGTTCTCACCGCGGGAGGAGATCAGGGCGGCACCGATGGTCACGGCTTCCAGGGCCTGCTGCGCGGTGATCCGTTCGTGTTCGCCCATCACGCGGCCGGACTGGGTACGGCGCGTGACCGCGTGCTGGACGGTGTGCAGCAGCCCGAGCGGGGTCACGGGGGAGTCCGAGTGAAGGCTGATGGGCACTCCGCAGCGCAGCGCGGTGGCCGCGGCGTTGTTCCGGCGCGCACAGTCCGGACCCACGGTGAGGTCCAGGTGCTGGTCCCCCCCCACGCCCAGATGTGGTTGGCGAACACGTTGGCGCACGCCCCCGGGGCGGCCATCCGGCGGTACTGGGCGGGAGTGGTCATCTGCGAGTGGGTGCACGTGTGCCGGTGGAAGGTCTCGAAGGCCCGCAGGAACTCCTCCGGGGTCACGTTGCAGATCCCGTTGGGCTGGTCCCCGTAGTAGCCCGGTTGCATCACGCGGGCCGGGTGGACGACGGGGGGGGGGTGCCATGGACTTCTCCAGTTCTCTGGGGCGGGTGCTCCGGGGACGACGACGCCGCCCCGGGAGTCGACGCGGCGGCGTCGTCCCCGGGGCGCGGGCTGCGGAGCGGGCGGGGCAGGCGGTGGCGCTCACGCTGCTGTCCGAGCGCAGCCGCCGCAATGAGAAGCGCCAGGCGGAGACCGCCCTGCTGCACGAGCTTCGGCGCCCGTGGAACGTGGACGAGGACTCCGCGCGGCGGCGTGCGCACGAACTCGGGATCGGCGTGCTGCGCCACGGGGTGCTGAGCGAGGCGGCCCCGGCCGCGTGGCTGCCAGTGGTCGTGCGCTGGGAGCGCCCGGGGGCGGGTCCGCTGGGCGAGCACCAGGGCGGCGCCGTGCTCGATGGGCTCGCGTGGGCGCTGGGCCGGGAGCGCACGACGGCGCTTGCTGGCCGTCTTGGCGCTGCCTCCGTGGCCGTGCTGGTGCCGCTGGCCGCGCGCACCCCTCAGGACGCCGTGGTGGAACGGGTGCTTACGGCGGCGGAGCAGCGCCTGGAGGGAGCGTGGCGGGTGCTCGCGGGGGTCTCCGATCCAGAGTCGGGGATGATCGGCGCGGCCGCCCGCCTGGACGAGGCCGGAATGATCGCGGAGGCCGCGGTGTCCCTGCTCGCGCGGGACGGTTGCGCGGAAGGTGGCCCCTCGCAGGACGGGACCGTGGCGGACCGCGCGGCACGGCAGGACGCCGCCCGGTCCGGTTCTGCGCGCTCCGGTTCCGCGCGGCGGCGGTGCTTCCGCGCACAGGACGTGCGGCTGCGCGGGCTGCTCGCGATGCTGCGCGGGGACGAGCGCGTGCAGATGTTCGCGCGCGCGGAACTCGGGAGCGTCCTGGACGTGGAGCGCCACGAGGACCGTGAGCTGTTGACACAGTTCCTGGCGTGCGGCGGGAACAAGAGCCTGCTGGCCCAGCGGATCCACCTCTCCCGCCCGGCGCTCTACGGGCGGCTGGCCCGGTTGGAACGCAGGCTGGGGGTGTCGCTGGACGATCCGGAGTCGCGGACGTCCCTGCACGTGGCGCTGCTGATCGCGGAGGTGGAGGGGTGCTGAGGACGGCCCGGGCGGCGTCGTGCGCTAGGACTCGGTGGGGTAGTCGCGCGGCCAGCTGTGGCCGAGGGTGGCCTCCACGCTCTCGTTGAAGCGGCGGGTGAGACGGGCCAGCGCGGTGACGTCCTCCTGCGGCCAGTCCGCAATGAAACGCTGGTAGGACTCGCGGCGGACCTCCAGTTCCTCCGCAAGACGGTGCACGCCCTCCTCGGTGGGCTGGTGCTTCTTGGCGACGCCGCCCTCAGGGTCCTTGATGCGCTCGATCAGACCGCTCTTCATGGCGGCTGCGACCTGCCGGTGGACGGTGGAGATGTCCAGGCCGAAGGACTGGGCCAGCTCGGCCACGCTCATGGGGCCGCCGGCCTGCAGACGGGCGAGGAGCACGGTGGAGCTACGGTCCAGCGCCTCCCGGCGGGACTGGGGTGGTGCTCCCTGGAGGGCGTATCTCGAGAGCAGCATGTTCTCGTAGACGAGTTCGCTCACTGAGTCATCGCTGTGCACTGTTCCATCCTTTCATCCCCGGGTGGACGGCTTCCGAGGGGCTGCCGCCGTGGCAGCTCTCAACGGTAGGCGGGGCGGAAAGGCGGGGGAGCGGGGTCGTCGGCAAAAATTGCATAATACAAATCCTGGGGTAATATCTTGCACTATACAAACCCAAAAACTCCAGGAGGTGCCCGTGTCGGTCGACGCGAAGAACGACGTTCCCACAGGTCAACTGCCGGTTGTGGTGGAGCAGGCCACGCCCGGTCCCGCGCACTCGGCGGGCCCGGCACGGCTGGTCACGCCCACGTTCGTGGTGGCGTGGGTGGTCAACTTCCTGCAGTACCTGACCTTCTACATGCTGGTCACCACCATGGCGCTGTACGCCGTGAAGAGTTTTGCGGCCTCGGACGCCGTGGGCGGTTTCGCGTCCAGTGCGTTCGTGGTGGGGGCGACCGTCGCGCGGCTGGTCTCCGGATACCTCGTGGACATCCTTGGCCGCCGGAAGATGCTGCTGATCGCGCTCGTGGTCGTGGTGGTCGCGTGCGCGCTGTACCTGCCTGCCGGGTCTCTGCCCGTGCTGATCGGGGTACGTCTGCTGCACGGTTTCGGGTACGCGTTCGCGAGCACCGCCGTGATGACGATTGCGCAGTCAGTGATCCCGGACTCCCGCCGCGGCGAGGGCACCGGGTACTTCGCGCTGGGCACCACGCTGGCCACTGCGGTGGGGCCCGCGCTGGGGCTCTTCCTGGTGGGTTCGCTGAACTACACGTGGCTGTTCTGGACGACCCTCGTCACCGCCGTGCTCGGCCTGGTGCTGGGTGTCTTTCTGCGGGAGCCCCTGGTCAAGCGTGAAGCCCAGGCCAACCAGGAGGTGGACAAGCAGCGCGCCGCCTTCTCGCTCAGCGACATCGCCCACCCGGCAGTGCTGCCCATCGGCTCCTTCATGCTGGTGGTGGGCGTCTGCTACGCGGGCGTCATCACCTACCTCAACGCCTATGCCGAGGACCGCGGAGTCACCACCGGCGCCGCCCTGTTCTTCGTGGCGTACGCCGTGGCCATGCTGATCATGCGCCTAGTGCTGGGCAAGGTGCAGGACCAGCGCGGCGACAACGTGGTGGTCTACCTGGGCCTCGTCTGCTTCGCTGTGGCCCTGGGCATCCTGGCGGTGGCCAACCAGGACTGGCAGGTGGTCGTGGCCGGCGCCATGACTGGTCTGGGCTACGGCACGCTCATGCCGGCCGCGCAGGCCATCGCCGTGAACGCGGTGCCCGCCCACAAGCTGGGCACCGGCATCTCCACGCTGCTGCTGCTCATGGACGTGGGCGTGGGTGTGGGTCCCGTGATTCTGGGTCTGTTGCTCTCCGCCGCCGGTTTCGGGGCCATGTACGCGGTTCTCGCCGTGCTGGTAGTCGTTGCCGCCGTGCTATACCACGCGGTGCACGGGCGGCACCCGCATGCCAAGCGGGGGCGGCTCGTGGTGGACTGAGGTTCGCTCTTTCGGGGGCCCGTGGCATGTGCCGCGGGCCCCTTTTGGTTGTGCGGCTGGGCGGGGGCGACGACGGTGCGTCGCCACGGGTACGCGGTCGGACGATGAATGCCCAACTCGTGTGCGACGGTCGAGATGATCTGCCGCTCGCGAACGAGCCGCAGGAACTCCTCCTTCAACTCCGGCGGGTAGATGCGCGCAGTCGCCCGATGCATCGTCAACCCCGTCTTGCGCAGCCAGTTGTAACCGGCGTTCTCGTGAACACCGACCGCCCGCGCCGCCGCGCGAACGGTCCCGCCTCGATCAAGAACTCGGAAGAACTCCTCCTTCTGCTCGTCGATGTATCTCTTCTCCGCCACCGCGACACCTCTTCTGTAGGTGTTGCGACGACTGCTGGAATCCAAGCGGTCCTGTGCTCCGTGATGTCGGTGAGCCACAGCTGGTTCGGGGCCTCAGCAGTGAAGACGTGCCGGGTCCTGCCTGCTTGTCCACTACAGCACATAGGTCCTCGTGGACCGGCGGCCCGGGGCTCTTGCCGTTCTTGGCGCGTTTCTCGCCGAACGCCGACCACCAGCCCTGTTGCGAGTAGATCGACCACGCGGCCCGCCCGGCCATCACCTGACCTGCCTCGGCGGCCTCTTCGTGCAGGTACTGATACCCGAACTCCGGGTCGTCCCGGTGTGCGTCGAACAGCGCGTTCGCGCGGTGCGCCGCGGTCAGGTTGGCAGCGGTTACGGGCGCCTGCAGCCACCGGTAGTACGGTTGGCGGGCGATCTTGAGGACCCGGCACGTTACCGTGGCGGGGATCCTGTCATCGGCCAGTTCGCGGACGAGCGGGTACCTCATTTTCCCGGCAGATTCGCCTCGGACGGATAGGCAGCGGCCCGGCGCAGCACCTCGTTCTTTTGCTTGAGCAACCGGATCCGCTTTTTCGCCTCGCGCAGTTCGGCATTTTCGGCCGCGGTTGTTCCGGGCCCAGCACCGGCCTCAATGTCGGGCCTGGCGCATCCAGTTGCGTAAGCAGGACTCGGCGATCCCGAAGTCCGAAGCGATCTGCTTGATGGTCTGGCCGGGTTCACGGTCGCGGGCGATGTTCACGATATCGTCGCGGAACTCCTAGGTGTAAGAGGGCATGACGTTCCTGACACGGGCCGGGACGCGTGAGGCTGGGGGCTGATCACCACAGGCGGTATGGGGCCGATGGTAGTTGAAGTGGTTCACCCACACCCCGATCGCCTCCCGGCGGGCCTGCTCGCTCACGTAGGGGCGGGCGTAGAGCACCTCGTCGGCCAGCAGCCGGTTGAACCGCTCCACTTTGCCGTTGTGCCGGGGCGTGTAGGGACGGATCCGCTGGTGCCGGCCGGCCAAGGCCTCCACGCACCGGGTGAAGTCCCGGGCCTTGTAGTTGGCGCCGTTGTCGGTGACGACCCGGTGGATCTTCTCAATGCCGTGGGTGGCGAAGAACGCTCGTGCTCGGCAGAAGAACCCGATCGTCGTCACCGCCCGCTCATCCTCGAGGGCCTCGGTGTAGGCCAGTCTCGAGAAGCCGTCCACGGCCGAGTGCAGGTAGGTGTAGCCGACCTTCGCTCCGGGCCCGCGCTTGGCTGCCTTGGTAGCGGTGGATCCGCGGCCGTGGGCCCGCCAGCCGCCGCCGTCGGGGATGCGTCCGACCTTCTTCACGTCCAGGTGCACCATGTGCCCGGGCCACCCTGCCCGGATCCGCTGGGGTGGGCGTCGCAGGTCGTCCCCGTCCGGGGTGAGGTCACGCAGCCGGGAGATCCCCAGCCGGTTCAGCCACCGGCCCACGGTCCGCAGGTGCAGCTCGTGCCCGAGACCGAGCAGGTGGCGGTGGATGCGTCGGGCGGACCACTTCCGTTCCCGCCGCAGGCACTCGATGAGCTCCACGACGGCCATCGGGGTGCGCTGAGGGCTGCGCCTTGGGACTGAGGGACGATCGGCCAGCCCCGCCTCACCGGCGGCGAGGTAGCGGGCCACCCAGGTCGCCACCGTGGGCCGACTGACGCGGAACTCGGCGGCCACATGGGCCTTCGGGATCCCATCATCGAGGTGGCGGCGGACCATGCGCAGCTTGCCGGTCGGGGTCAGGGGTGCGTTAACGTGGGGCATGAACGGGCTCTCTCGTGCAGGTGGACGGTGTAGGAACTTCTATCCTGTGGCGAGGAGCCCGTTCCTCATCTCACCGGCGCACCCGTAGCAAGAACCTCATGCCCCGCAACAGCTAGGCCACGGCCGCAGATCGGTCATGATCGGCGGCGCTGCCCGCAGGAGGGTGACGCCGGTACCGAACGGCAAGGTGCGGATGCGGTCCGGTGGCAGGATCGGCACCCGCTTCACCGACCGTTGGTTCGCGCGGGTGCCGTGATCCCCGAGAGTCACGGAGTCGGTGAACTCGTCGCGTTCGCCGATGAGGGTGGAGAGGTCTTGGAGGTCTTTGGAGTTCGACGCCCCACCCAGGATGACTTTCACGATGGGGGCATCCCAGATCGCGCCCGCCTGGTTCTCCGACCACTTATCGCGCGCCTGAGCAAGTGACTGCAAGACGGGCAGCGTGGTGATGCCGGTGCCACCGCCTTCGGCCATCAGCGTCGGCAGGCTCGGCAAGGGTGCGAGGTTGCCGATCTCGTCGAGCGCAAGCAGCAGTGGTGGGTCGAGGCGGGCTCCGGGTGATCTGGCGGCGATGCGCGACGGTGATTGCTGCCTACCGCGACCGCTACGGCATAACGACCGCCTCAGCGCTCGGCGCAGCGGAATCGACCAGGCAGAAGATCGATGAGGCCCGCGCTCAGGCCGTGCTCACACAGGCGCAACGCATCATGAATCCCACCCAGAACGCTGACCCGCGGCGCACGGGTAGGGAGAGCGCCGGACACGCCCTCTGAGCTCCGAGGCCTTCCGGCTGTCTGGGGTTCGTCGTACATTGGAAGACGAGGCGGCCTCTAAATATGCGCTGTCGCTCCTCGCGACAGTATGGCTCCACCGCTCGCGGGTGAGTCCTTCAAGGTTCTTATCGCCGAGACCACGACAGGACTCCGCCATGCTCCGACTCATCTGGACCCTCAGCATCCACAGCCGCAACTTCTTGCGCCGCTACATGCCCACCAACAGGCTCCTCGACGCGATCCGCACACGCCGCGGCCTCAAGTGGGGCGTCCCCGCGATGCTCCTCGCGATCCCGTACCTCTTGGCCGCAGCCGTCTTCCGTGACCTCATCGAAGGGGGTGGGCCCGGATGGCTGCACCTCCTAGTCGTCCTGTGCATCTGGAATGCCGTGAAGCTGGTCATCATGGGGCCGCTCAGCCTTCTTCTCCTGCTCCGCTTGCGGGCACGGGAGTACGCCGCCGACAGGCACTCCCGCGGTGATCAACGGATCTGGACCGGAGGAGGGGCGACGTGATTGGCCGTTTCGACATGGGATCATCAATCCTCCGCAGGACCAACCAGCTTCGCCCGCGCCACGCCCAAGCGAACATCGATCAACGAGCGAATCCCAGATAGACTCTCGACCATGTCGATCGATGTTCGCCGCCCTCTCGCAGTTGACCTCTTCGCGGGGGCCGGTGGTCTCTCGCTCGGTTTGGAACAAGCCGGGTACGAGATCGCCGCCGCTGTCGAGTACGACCCGATACATGCGGCGGTGCACGAGTTCAACTTCCCCTACGGGAAGACCTTCGCGGCTGATGTATCGAAGATCTCAGGTGAGCAGATCCGCGAGGAGTCCGAGATCGGAAACCGTGAGATCCATCTTGTGGCCGGCGGCCCGCCATGCCAAGGCATCTCCATGATCGGCCGTCGGGCCATCGACGACCCCCGCAACGCTCTCCTGAAGGAGTTCGTGAGGGTCGTGCTTGAGCTAAAACCGCGCTACTTCCTGATGGAGAACGTTGCAGGTCTCATGGTGGGGGCTCACCGTCAGCTCATAGACGAGGTCGTCGAGATGGTCGAAGCCAACGGCGAATACCGCGTTGTGACACCGATCAAAGTACTCCAGGCGGCTGACTATGGATCGCCACAGTCCCGCCGTCGCGTAATCCTCCTCGGGGCAAGGAAGGACGTCGCGCTACCCGAGTACCCCTCTGCCACGTACACTCCGCGCACGATCAACGGCGATGTGCCCAAGAAGCCAAAGCTACCGCTGGGTCCAAGCGTGCTGGATGCCATCGGCGACTTGCCAGATGCGGACGGTTTCGACGAACTGCTGCACGACGACAACGTCGCCGGCGTTTCCTACGGTAAGCCGAGTGATTACGCAGCAAAGTTGCGAGGCTCGAAGAAGGATTCGACCGATTACTCGCGCCCCCGACCGCGTCTCGCGGACGAGCTGACGTCCTCGGCCCGCACCGTTCATACGAAGAAGTCAATCGACAGATTCGCGGGTGCCGAGCCCGGCACAACCGAGAAAGTCAGCCGATTCCTGCGCCTGCACCCGGAGGGCATTTGCAACACGTTGCGCGCCGGTACGGCATCCGACCGTGGCGCCTACACGGCGCCGCGTCCGATCCACCCCGTCTATCCGCGCGTAATCACCGTGCGCGAGGCGGCGCGCCTGCACGGCTACCCGGACTGGTTCAGATTCCACGTCACGAAGTGGAACGGCTTTCGGGAGATCGGCAACTCCGTTCCCGCTCGCCTCGGTCGCGCAGTCGGCGCGGCGCTACTTGAGGCAGATGACGTGACGCCGACGAGGGGTAAGCCAGCCAAACTCGGCTCGACCGATCTGCTGTACATGACAGCGGGTCAGGCACACGAGCACTTTGGGCTCACCGAACGTGTGATCCCACAGCGCGACCGGAAAGTAGGCTGAGGCTTGAGCGACACCCAGATCGATGAGGCCAAGGAGAACCGCTATCAGCAGCTTGCGGGTTGGGTTTTCTCGCAACACTACAGCGATGGCAACACTCGGGTGGAGTGGACGCGAGACGAACTTCCCGGCGCTGCCGAAGCTCTGGGAATCGACCTCCCGAAGAACCTCGGAGACGTTGTCTATGCGATCCGGTACCGAATCGACTTCCCGGCGGTGATGCGAGACGCCGCACCAGACGGCCATGAGTGGATCATCCGATCCATCGGCCGATCAAAGTACGCATTCGATCTGATCCCCGCCCAAGTTAGAGTTCGGCCGAACCCCGCACTCGAAGTGACCAAGATTCCCGATGCGACGCCGGAAATCATTGCGGCCTCGGCCCTCGGGGACGAGCAGGCTCTTCTCGCGTTGGTGCGTTACAACCGCCTCATCGATATCTTTCTTGGCGTGGCCTCGTACTCCCTCCAAAACCACCTCCGCACGACCGCCAAGGGCGTCGGACAGGTCGAAGTCGACGAAGTCTACGTCGCCGTAGACCGGCACGGCCGCCAGTTCATCCTGCCCGTACAGGCCAAGGGAGGGTCCGACGAAATAGGCATCACGCAGACCGAGCAAGACATGGCGGTCTGCGCTGAGAAGTGGCCCGACATGATCTGCCGCCCGATCTCAGCGCAGTTCGGCGACGACGGCCGAATCGCCCTTTTCGAACTTGCGGTGCAGGACGATCAGGTGCGCGTGCGTCGCGAATCGCACTACCGTCTCGTGCCTGCGAAGGAAATCACTTCCGCGGATCTAAGTGGCTACGGCCTAGCGCCCGGCGGAGAGAACTTATAACAATGACCACCATTACCGCCTCGGCAACGACGCCGGAGGCAGAGCATCGAGAATAGAGGCCGACTTGGAATTTTCGATCAACATCCCGCCGTTCATTCCCGATAACCGTGGGAACAAACAAGAGCGTTACCGCATACTTGACCACAATGGCGAGGCTGACGCTCTGTTACTGCTTTGCGGACCTGACGAGGTAGCGGATCAGGTGCGAGAGTTCGCTGGTCGAGCATTTAAGAATGTTCGACTCGGCGAGAAGAGTAGCAAGAAATGGACCCATGGGTTCTTCTTCCCCGACGGCGTACCGCAGGATGTCGCGGATCTGTGCGAGAACCTCACCGAATGGCTGTCGATCCCGACCAGCCCGAGCCTCGACATCTCCCTGAGCCTTGACTGGTACAAGCAACCAAACGACGATGGCGAGCTCGTACACACTCCCGCAGGAACGCTCATCTATCGCACCAAGTACGCGACGGAACCGACGTGGTCGAGTTCGAGGCAAGCCCGCAGGGATCTACTCACCGCGATGTCCGGCGTGATCGGTACCCACCCGTTGTTCGCGCAGGCAGCAGTTATATCTTCTCCGCCAGGCAGCAAAGGCGACGGGCAGAGCTTCGGCGAGAAGCTGGGCCCAGATGTCGCTACGAAGACAGGGCTCCCATTCGTAGCTATGCACGGACCAGCGCGTCCTCCGCAAAAGGAGGAGATCGTGCGAGACGTCCGGGACGATTTTGAGTTGAGCGAGGTAGTTCGCGATCCCATCATCCTGATCGACGACGTGTTCCATACCGGTGTCACCCTGGAATCAGCCGCCAGGGCCGCCCGGCGGGCCGGAGCAACGGCGGTGCTGGCCCTAACTGCTGCGAGGACATTGAGGAAATGAGGTCTTGTGGCTGATCTCCTTGAACTCGCGCTCGCGGCATTTGGCGGGAGCCTGCAGACTCCCTCGCGGATCACCTCTGCGCTTCGCCACGGCGGCATCAAGTCGCTTGAGCAAGAATACGCAGCGCTGCCGCCTGACCTCCGCGAAGATGTCGACCAGAAGGCCCGTGAGATGCGGCAGGATGGCATAGGCGCCCTCGTTTTCGGCATGGCTGACTTCCCGAGCAGTCTGCTATCCGACGAGCGACCAATCGCGCCAATAATCTTCTACCGCGGGAACAAAGATCTGCTGTACCGTGACGGCATTGGTATGTGCGGGTCACGCCACGTTAGTGCCAGGGGTTTAGATGCAGCGACCCGCTGTGGCGTCCTCGCGACGCAGAAGAGCCTAACCGTGGTGTCCGGCTATGCTGCTGGTGTCGACACGGCCACTCACCTCGCGGCGCTTCGTGAAGGTGGCAGCACCGTCGTCGTTCTCGCCGAGGGGCTGGACCACTTCCGAGTGAAGCGCGATTTTGCGGCTGACTTCGACTGGGAACGTATCCTCGTCCTCTCGCAGTTCGCCCCTTCTCAGCCGTGGCGGGCCCATGCAGCAATGGCGAGAAACGGCATCATCTTCGGACTGCCGAAGGCTCTACTTGTGATCGAAGCAGGGGAAAAGGGCGGCACCCTCGCAGCGGGAGAAGGAGCTTTGAAGCTAGGGCGCACCGTGATCGCGGTAGATTTCGGCGACGAAACCCCGAAAGGCAATCGCGTCCTTATAGAGAAGGGCGCTCGTGCGGTCAAGACTCCGCAGGGGCTCAGGGAGGTATTCGACAGCGTGCGCCTGTCTGCCCCCGTGGTAGAGCCACCGACGTTGTTCTGAGTGCCGAGAGACGCATAACGATAGATGTCGCAACCAGAGTCCTGGGCGAGCAGTCCCCTCGCGCGCAGAGTCATGCAAGGCAACAGGTCGCGAGATACGGTTCCTGAGATGGCGGTGCGACGCTTACTTCACGCGGCGGGGCTGCGCTATCGCGTCTCGATCCGCCCTGAACCAGGACTTCGCCGTACGGCCGACATTGTGTTTACTAAGAAGAAGATCGCGATTTTCATCGATGGTTGCTATTGGCATGGTTGTCCTGAGCACTGCCACTTGACTTCCTCGAACTACGACTACTGGCTACAGAAGATCGAAGGAAACAAGCGCCGAGATGCCCAGACGAATGCCCATCTGAGAGCCGCGGGCTGGACGGTCCTTCGGTATTGGGAACACACACCCGCTGAGGACGTCGTCGATGAGATCATCGGCACCTTAGAACAATGAGAGTAGCGGCGTGCGGCAGCAAGTTCGGGACTGCCCCGACTTTCCTTGACTCTCGGGGTTGATGGTTTTCAGGCGGCTCGGAGGCCTTGATTAATGGTCTCAAACTCGACCGGCGTGAGGCGACCGAGACGGCGTTGGCGGCGCCGGCGGTGATAGGTCTTCTCGATCCAGGTCACGATCGACAGCCGCTGGTCCTCCCGGGTGGACCAGCGTTGCCGGTCCAGGACGTTCTTCTGGAGTAGGGCGAAAAAGGACTCCATGGCGGCGTTGTCCGCGCACGCCCCGACCCTACCCATCGACCCCACGAGGCCATGGTGGGTGAGCTCGTGCACGAACTTCCGGGCTCGAAATTGACTACTCCTATCCGAATGAACCACGCATCCGGTCACCGTCCCCCGGCGAGCCACCGCACTGCGCAGGGCCGTGACCGCCAAAGACGCCTTCATGCGGCTGTCGATGGAATAGCCGACGATCCGGTTGGAGTAGACGTCCTTGATCGCGCAGAGGTAGAGCTTGCCCTCATCGGTGCGATGCTCCGTCAGATCCGTGAGCCACAGCTCGTTCGGGGCGCCGGCGGTGAAGTCGCGCTCCACAAGGTCGTCGTGGACCGATGGACCGGGCCGGCGATTCAGGCCCCGCTTCTTGGAGTGGACGCTGAACAGGCGCTGGGCCGAGCACAGGCGCTGGACGCGGTTCTCCCCAGCCGTGATGCCGTGGTCGGGCAGCTCGTCGGCGATGAACCGGTAGCCGAACGCAGGATCCTCGGCGTGGATAGCGATGGCGGCGTCGATCAGGTGGGCGTCGTCCCAGTCCCGGGCGGTGACGGGCTTGGCCCGCCACTCATAAAAGGACTGCTTGGAGAAACCCAGCACCCGGCAGGTCACCGCGACGGGGATCCCGTCAGCGGCCAGGTCGAGGACCAGCGGGTACGTCATTTTGGGGGCAACTCGCGGGCAAAGAAGGCCGCTGCCCGGCGCAGGATCTCGTTCTCCTGCTCGAGCAGCCGGTTACGCCGCTTCAGCACCCGCAACTCCTCCGACTCGGCCGTCGTCACGCCGGGACGGACGCCGTCGTCGACGTCGGCCTTGCGCAACCAGTTGTGCAAGGTGGCTTCTGAGATCCCGAAATCGCGGGCGATCTGCGACAGCGGCGCCTCGTGCTTACGGGCCACCGCCACCACGTCGCGGCGGAACTCCTCGGGGTAGGGCTTGGGCACTGTTTCATCCTCACTGTGAGGAGAGATCCTCACAAGTCAGGAGTCAGGTCAACCGGGGGCAGTCCCGCCCGTAGAGGTCGAGCTGACTGGTCTCCCAGATGCCACGGGTCGAGTTCCAGACCGCGAACGGCACCGTCCTCGGTTGCGGTTGCGGGCTCGGGGGATGCGGGGATGGGGTTGCGTCCATCGGTCTCGTCTCCTTCCGGGTTCGGGCGCGTCGCGGTGGCCGAGAGCAGCCCGCGCACGTTCTCGGCGACGACCCACTCTGGTTGCAGCATGTCGATCGCCGTCGCCATATGCGCCCACAGGCCCGAGCGGGTGCCAGGGTGCAGGCCGGCGCGCTTGCCGACCGTGGACACGTCCTGGCAGGGGAACCCGCCGCAGATCACATCGACCGGCTCGACCGTGTGCCAGTCGATCGCAGTGATGTCGCCCAGATTCGGCACGCCCGGCCAGTGATGGGCGAACACGCGCGCCGGCGCAAGGCTGAACTCTGAGAACCACACCGTCTCGGCGTCGAAAACCTCCTCGACAGCGAGGTCGAGCCCGCCGTAGCCGGAGAATAGCGATTCGACTCGCAGGCGGCGACCGCTTCCGAGGTCGGGCGCGGGATCGGGCATGGCTGGTCCTGACAGGTCGGCGGCTCATCCCGCCCGAGACGTAGAACGCCTCGCCGGGGCTGGTCACCTTCCAGGTGCACATCCCCGATCCCGAGCACCGCCGAACCGCGCCCGCCATCGACCTCATCCGAACCGGCCGCCCCGTCCGCTCGTCGTTCCGACGACCGCCTCATGGGCCACCACGCCTCTTGCAGGTCGAGGCCAAGAGCTTGGAGCCCCTAGTGGGCGTTGGCGGTTACCTAGCCCGCGGTAGGAGGCTCAGAACCATCGCTGGCTGCCGGAGTCGGAAGCGATTCAAAATCATGGCGGAGCTTTCGCAGGTCGTTCTGGAGCTGCTCGCCAGCTTTCCCTAGCAGTGCGAGCTGGTCGAAAATGCGTGTCCAGTCGCTGCGCACGGCAGTCCAAAGCTCTTCGGATTCTCCGCTACCTACGCCCTTCGCCTGGTCCGAGGCGATGCGGTCGAGCACTCTTGTCGCGTAACGGAGGAAAGCGATCCATGTGACGACGTTGCTGCCTGTCCCGTCCAGCGCTGCCGCGCGCTCGAAAGCGCTCAACCCGCGCTCGTAGTACGTCTGGACGTCAAATGGGTGTCGGGCGGCTTTCTCGAGCAGCACGGTCCCCAAGGTTGTGAAGCTATAGGTGTCGGCGACGAGTTCTGTTGCTCGGAGTGCGAATGATTCCGCCTTGGCGAGCAAAGTTTCATCATGCCGAGAGTTCCTGCGTGCCAGGATCGCTCGCTGCTCCCAGTACCGAGCGCTCCAGGAGCCGAAAACGTCGATCAGCGATGTATACCAGGAATCGAGATCGGCTCCGGGGAATGCGTCGTTCAGATTTCGCTGCGACATGAACGCGCCGATGAGGAGGGCAGTCGGGTTGCGCTCTCGGAGGCTCTGCTGACTCAGTCTTGGTGAGACGCTTCGGACTGCGTCGCGCAGAATTTGGGCGGCGTTCTGAACGCCGAGGCGTCTGACAAGGGGTTGCAAAGCCAGCCAGCGGTGGCGAGTACGCACATCGGTCCCGTCGGTGGTCAGGAGCGATGCAAGCTGCGGATTCTCTTGGATCTGCGGGACTGCCGCATGGATAGGTGACATCTGATCTGGCTTGCCCACCGGGCGGCCTGGAAGGATGTGCACCATGCCCGCTCCCTATCCCCAGGAGTTCCGCGACGATGTCGTGCGGGTGGCCCGGACTCGTGAGAACGGCGTCACCATCGCGCAGATCGCGAAGGACTTCGGCGTCCACGAGATGACGCTCCACAAGTGGATCCGCCAAGCTGACATCGACGACGGCAGCCGCCCCGGCCGGAGCCGTGAGGAGTCGACGGAACTGCGCGATGCGAGGAAGCGGATCCGCCTGCTCGAGCAGGAGAACGAGGTCCTCCGCCGCGCAGCCGCCTATCTCTCCCAGGCGAATCTGCCGGGAAAAGGCTCTACCCGCTCGTGAGCGAGCTCGCCGACGATGGAATCCCCGTCGCGGTGTCCTTGCGGGTCCTGAAGCTCTCGCGCCAGCCCTACTACCGCTGGCGCAAACAGCAGGTCACCGAGGCCGAGCTCACCGAGGCCTACCGCGCCAACGCCCTGCTCGACGCCCACCGCGACGACCCTGCGTTCGGCTACCGATTCCTCGCAGATGAAGCCGCCATCGCTGGCGAGGTGATGAGCCAACGAACAGCGTGGAAGATCTGTCGTGACAACCAGTGGTGGTCAGCCTTCGGCAAGAAGCGCGGCAAGAACGGTAAGCGCCCCGGACCGCCGGTCCACGACGACCTGGTCCGGCGCGACTTTACTGCGGATGACGTCAACGAGCTCTGGCTCACCGACATCACTGAGCACTGGACCGACGAGGGCAAGCTCTACCTCTGCGCCATCAAGGACGCGTTCTCCGGTCGCATCGTCGGCTACTCCATAGACTCCCGGATGAAGGCTCGTCTCGCGGTGAACGCCCTGGACAGCGCAGTATCTCGGCGTGGAGACGCGGCCGGCTGCATAGTGCATTCGGACCGCGGATCCCAGTTCAGATCACGAAAATACGTCCACGCATTGAACGGTCACCACCTCATCGGATCGATGGGCCAGGTCGGTGCCGCCGGCGACAACGCCGCTATGGAATCCTTCTTCGCCCTGCTCCAGAAGAACGTCCTGGACCGAGGCCGCTGGAGGACCCGAGAAGAACTCCGAATCGCGATCGTCACCTGGATCGAACGGACCTATCATCGACGCCGCCGACAGGCTCGCCTGGGCCGATTGACCCCCATCGAATACGAGACCATCATGAACCCAGCCGTGAGCCTTGCGGCCTAACACCCCGACTGTCACCTAAACGTGCATCAGTCCCTGCTGGCTCCGGCACCGAGCAGCAGGTGGTACTCGCCGTTGCGCGCTGCACGACGTAAGGCAAGGCGCTGAGCCTCCGTAACGGAGGCCAGGCCGACATCTGCCTCCTGAGTCATGAGACTAAGTATCGCATACAGCTGCGCCCGTGCGAGGTGCACCTAACCGCTGTGACAGTTTCGATGCGCGTGATGAGCGCGGGCGACGGGTACAAGTACCTTCTGCGAACGGTCGTCGCGGGCGACGGCGACCGTTCGCTCTCGACGCCACTGACGCGCTACTACGCCGAGGCGGGCACCCCATCGGGTCGCTGGCTCGGCTCCGGCGTCAGGTCGCTGGGCGGGATGATCGCGGAGGGCGATCAGGTCTCCGAAGCCCAGCTCGAACTCCTTCTCGGACTCGGCCGGCACCCCTCACGGGCGATCCGCTAGGTGTAAGAGGGCATGACGTTCCTGACACGGGCCGGGACGCGTGAGGCTGGGGGCTGATCACCACAGGCGGTATGGGGCCGATGGTAGTTGAAGTGGTTCACCCACACCCCGATCGCCTCCCGGCGGGCCTGCTCGCTCACGTAGGGGCGGGCGTAGAGCACCTCGTCGGCCAGCAGCCGGTTGAACCGCTCCACTTTGCCGTTGTGCCGGGGCGTGTAGGGACGGATCCGCTGGTGCCGGCCGGCCAAGGCCTCCACGCACCGGGTGAAGTCCCGGGCCTTGTAGTTGGCGCCGTTGTCGGTGACGACCCGGTGGATCTTCTCAATGCCGTGGGTGGCGAAGAACGCTCGTGCTCGGCAGAAGAACCCGATCGTCGTCACCGCCCGCTCATCCTCGAGGGCCTCGGTGTAGGCCAGTCTCGAGAAGCCGTCCACGGCCGAGTGCAGGTAGGTGTAGCCGACCTTCGCTCCGGGCCCGCGCTTGGCTGCCTTGGTAGCGGTGGATCCGCGGCCGTGGGCCCGCCAGCCGCCGCCGTCGGGGATGCGTCCGACCTTCTTCACGTCCAGGTGCACCATGTGCCCGGGCCACCCTGCCCGGATCCGCTGGGGTGGGCGTCGCAGGTCGTCCCCGTCCGGGGTGAGGTCACGCAGCCGGGAGATCCCCAGCCGGTTCAGCCACCGGCCCACGGTCCGCAGGTGCAGCTCGTGCCCGAGACCGAGCAGGTGGCGGTGGATGCGTCGGGCGGACCACTTCCGTTCCCGCCGCAGGCACTCGATGAGCTCCACGACGGCCATCGGGGTGCGCTGAGGGCTGCGCCTTGGGACTGAGGGACGATCGGCCAGCCCCGCCTCACCGGCGGCGAGGTAGCGGGCCACCCAGGTCGCCACCGTGGGCCGACTGACGCGGAACTCGGCGGCCACATGGGCCTTCGGGATCCCATCATCGAGGTGGCGGCGGACCATGCGCAGCTTGCCGGTCGGGGTCAGGGGTGCGTTAACGTGGGGCATGAACGGGCTCTCTCGTGCAGGTGGACGGTGTAGGAACTTCTATCCTGTGGCGAGGAGCCCGTTCCTCATCTCACCGGCGCACCCGTAGCAAGAACCTCATGCCCCGCAACACCTAGGGGGTAAGGGTTTGGGCACGGCGCTCATCCTTCCAGCGAGACCTCACAGCGTCACAGATCAGATGTCACCAACCCATGCAGCAGTCCCGTGGACGAGAACATCTCCTAGGGCATCTCCGACTCATTTTGGCGGAAACCACTGGGCCGCTCCATAAACGCGGGAAGCAAAGTGCTGTGACTGGGTACCCCCCGAGGGTATACGGTTGATGTTATGAAGACGCCCGCCACCACCCACTCCATCGATCACTCCGACCCCCACGCGGGTCATGACATGCACGACCACGCTACCTCTGGTCACTCGGGTCACGACATGTCCAACATGGCCGCCAGCGCCACCCTCCACTGCCTCACCGGCTGCTCCATCGGCGAGATCCTCGGCCTGATCCTGGCCACTGTGTTCGGGTGGGGCAACGTCACCAGCACCGCCGTGGCCATCGCCCTGGCCTTCGTGTTCGGCTATGCCCTGTCCTCCCTGCCCCTGCTGCGCGCCGGCATCAGCGTGGGTCGGGCCCTGCGTCTCGTGCTCGCCGCGGACACCGTCTCCATCCTCACCATGGAGGTCGTGGACAACCTCGTCATGTGGCTGGTCCCCGGCGCCATGGACGCCGGCCTGCTCGACGCCCTCTTCTGGGGCTCCATGGCTCTGTCCCTCGTGATCGCGTACTTCGCGGCATACCCGGTGAACAAGGCCCTGCTGCGCCGCGGCAAGGGCCACGCCATCACCCACCACGCCTCCGGCGGCGGCCCCATGGACAACCGCCCCCTGGCGTACGGCATCAGCGCGTTCATGCTGGGCGGCTTCGTCGCCTCCCTCGGTACCCTGCTGTAGGGAACCAGTGCAGCGGGGTTCCGCTGCCACCCCGCATTCCCACCAGAAACCCGCCCGTACCGGGGTCCAGCACCCCGGGCGGGCCCGCAGAAAGGATCCTTTCCCATGCGTCGACTTCCCCTCACCCTCGCCGGTCTCGCCATCCTGGTGACCACCACCGCCTGCTCCGCCGGTTCCGATTCCGCGGACCACTCCGCCCACGAGGGCCACGAGACCAGCGCGACCTCCAGCGCGACGAGCCAGGCGACGTCGTCCTCCGCGAGTGGCACGCCCAGTGCGAGTCAGGGCGGGCACGAGCACATGCACGCCATGGACGGTGGCCCCGCCCCGGAGGGCATCGCCGCCGCGGAGAAGCCCACCTACCCGGTGGGCACGCAGGTCACGCTGACCACCGACCATATGGAGGGCATGAGGGACGCCCCGGCCACTGTGGTGGGCGCCTATAAGACCGTGGCCTACGCCGTGAACTACACCCCCACGAACGGCGGGCCCGAGGTCATCAACCACAAGTGGGTGGTCCAGGAGGAGCTCCAGGGTGCCGGTTCGGAGCGCCTCGCGGACGGCACCGAGGTCACCATCGAGGCCGACCACATGGAGGGCATGAAGGGCGCCACGGGCACCGTTGCCTCCTCCACCACCCAGACCGTCTACATGGTGGACTACAAGGCGGACGGCATGACCATGACCAACCACAAGTGGGTCGTGGAGAAGGAGATGAAGCCCCGCGGCTGATTTCACCGCACCAAGCGTCATCTCCCGCCAACCTGCATGTTTTCGAATACTTTTGGCCTCATCTCCTCCGCTGCCGCGGACCCGGAGCGTGTCCATCCCCCCAGACACACGGAGCGCCCTCGTGAGCCCTGAACACCCGTCCGTCCTCGTTGCGGACGACGACCCCGACATTCGCGACCTCGTGGTCTTCAAACTGCAGCAGGCGGGATACGAGGTCCGGGCGGTGGAGGATGGCACCGCTGCGCTGAGCGCGCTGGAGGACGGCATCCCAGACGTCGTGGTGCTGGACGTCATGATGCCCGGTCTCAGCGGACTGGACGTGCTGCGCCAGATCCGTGCCACCGAGGCTCTGAAACACCTCAAAGTGGTCCTGCTGACCGCCCGGGCCAGGGACACGGACGTGGACGACGGGTACAACACCGGTGCGGACGAGTACGTCACCAAGCCCTTCAGCCCCCGTGAGCTGCTGCACCGTGTGAACAGCCTCCTCGGCCGGGGGCGGTGACCCGCAGTGGCGACCCCCACGGTGGTCTCCGCGCAGCTGCTGTCCTGGGTGCTGTGGGTTCTGGTATGGGCCGCGGCCCTGCTCCTCGCGACCGTCCTGGGAACGCGTGCAGGCCGGCAGTGGCGTGAACGCCGGGACGCGAAGCTGCTCGGTGAGTTGCGCCCCGCAATGCTCGAGGTCGCGTCCGGTGAGGACGACGACGCCTCCGCCCTGCGCCGCCTGACCGCGGTGCCCCGGCGCCGCGTACCGGTGGTGGACCGCGCCGTCTCCGCGATGCTCTCCAAGGTCAGGGGGGAGCCCGCCCGTGCTCTGGCCCAGGTGCTGGACGCCCACGGACGCGCCGAGTGGGCCATCGCGGGGCTCTCCTCCCACAGCGCGGTGCGCCGTGCTGCGCGCGGTGGCGCCGCGGCGTCGTCCCCGCGGACTGCCCAGCTGGGTGGCCGTGGAGTCCCTGTGCGCCTTCGACGACGCAGCGGCACCCGTGATCGAGGAGGCCACCCTGCACCCGGACCCGGCGGTGCGCCATGTGGCGGCAACTGTGATCGGAGTGCGCCCCGTGCCAGGTGCCGCTCCCGTCGTGCGTGAGCGCCTGGCACAGGAGACCGACCCCCGGGCCCTCACCGCCTTCGTCGGCGCCCTGGGATGGGTGGGGGGAGCGCAGGACCTCGCCGTCCTGTCCGAGCTCGCCCGCCACCGGGACGAGAGCGTGGCGCTCGCCGCCGTGGAGTCCCTCGAACGGCTGGGTCTGCCCGCCTCCGTGGCGGCCCTGGGCCCCCTGGTCGAGGACAATCGGCCCCGGTTGGCGGAGCGGGCCGCGGTGGCTCTCACCGAACTGGGCCCTGCCGGGCGGGAGCGGCTGCTGGGCGCCCTGGACGGTGACACCCCTGCCGTGCACCCCGCCCACTACGCGCTGCAGCTGAGCGCCATGAGAGGAGCCGGCCGTGGAGTGGCTTGAGCTGCTGCGCGGCGCTGTGGCCGGGATCCTGGCGTTCATTGCGGTGCCGGTGCTGATCTACTTCCTGCTGATCAACACGTCCTACCTGGTGATGATCGTCCTGGCGGCGGTGGACTTCGTGGCCTACCGCCGCCGGATCCCGTTTGCGGGGCGGGAGGAACTGATGCGCTCCCGCACCATGCCCGGCATCAGCGTGGTGGCACCCATGCACAACGAGGAGGTCGGCATCCGCGTGGCCGTGGAGTCCTTTCTGTCGCTGCAGCACCCGCGCCACGAGGTGATCGTGGTGGACGACGGCAGCACCGACAACGGTTTCGAGGTGCTGCGCCGGGCCTTCGACCTGGTGCCGGTGTCCCGGCAGATGCCCGAGGACGTTCCGGTGCGGGAGGCACCGACCAGCATTCACGTCCCACGGGACGGGCGGACCCGGCTGACCGTGGTGCACAAGCGCAACTCGGGCCGCTCCGAATCCACCAACGTGGGCGTCAACCTGGCCCGCGAGGACCTGGTGCTGTTCGTGGACTCGGACTCCATCCTGGACCCCGGGGCGCTGCTGACGGTGTCCCGGCCCTTCATCGAGGACCCGATCTCCACGGTCGCCGCCGGGGGAGTGATCCGCGCCGTCAACGGGTGCCGCGTGAAGGGCGGCCGTGTCCTGGAGGTGCGCATGCCGGGCACGCCGCTCGCGGACATCCAGGTGATGGAGTACCTGCGAGCCTTCCACCTGGGACGCGCAGGCTGGTCCCGGATCAACGCGCTGCTGCTGATCAGCGGCGCGTTCGGCGTCTTCCGCCGGGATGCCCTCGTGGCGGTGGGAGGCCTGGACGCCTCGAGCATCGGTGAGGACTTCGAACTGGTGATGCGTCTGCACCGGACCTTCCGCAGGCAGCGCCGGCCCTACCGCGTCACCTTTCTCACGGAGCCCATCTGCTGGACGGAGGTCCCCAGCACCCTGCCCGTGCTGCGGCGGCAGCGGGCGCGCTGGCACCGGGGTCTGTGGGAGACCCTGTGGGCCTACCGGGACATGCTGTTAAACCCCCGCTACGGCCGGCTGGGTCTCGTGGCGGTTCCGTACTACTGGCTCTTCGAGCTGATCGCCCCGCTGCTGGAACTCGCCGGGCTGGTACTGATCGCGCTGGGCTTCGCGCTGGGACTCGTGTCCTGGCAGTACTTCCTGTTGTTCATGCTCGTGGCCTACGCGTACGCGATCATCGTGACCCTCGCGGCCGTGACGATCGAGGAGCTGAGCTACCACAAGTACCCCCGCTGGCGGGACCTGGGCATCACGCTGGGCGCGGTGGTCCTGGAGAACCTGGGCTACCGCCAGCTCACGGCGTGGTGGCGCATGGAGGGCTGGGTGGCCTCCCTGCTGGGGCGCCGCCAGCAGTGGGGCACCATGACCCGTTCGGGTTTCACGGAGGTGGACGGATGAGCGCCCGCTTCCCGGTAGTGACCCGAGTGCGGGACGGTGTCCGCCACCGCGGGGTGCGCGCCATCCTCCTGCAGGTGCTCGCCCTGTTGTGCCTCGCACTGCTCTTCACCGGCGCCACCGCACTGTGGGGACTGCACACGGTGCAGCTGAACGTGGCCGCCACGCGCACCACCATCACACCCCTGATGGATGCCACGCACCAGGTGGAGGCCACGCTGCTGCGCGCCCAGACGGCCGCGCGCGGCTACGCGGTCAGCGGAGACCAGGCTTTCGCGCGGGAGTACGCTGAGGCCACTGCGGACCTCACTGCAGCCCAGGACGTCCTGGGTGAGGTGGCGGCCGGGCGGCTGCCGCAGCTGCGGTCCTTGAACGAGTCCGTGGACACGTGGCTCGGCCTCACCCGGGAACCAGGGAGGGACACCCCGCGGAAATCTCTGGACCTACCCACTACGACATCCGCCATGGACCGGGCCCTCGGTACACTGGAGGACGTCCGGGCGGACGCCTCCCGCCTGCGGGAGCAGCGCAGAGCGGATCTGAACCGGTCCATGACTCTGGCCGCGGCCGCCGTGGTGACTGCCGCGATGCTGTCGATCGCGGTGGCGTTCCTCGCCCTGGGCCGCGCGGACCGCGCCCTCGGGGCGCCGCTGCTCGCGCTGCAGTGCACGGTGGCGAGGCAGCGCGCGGGCGATCACGACGCCGTCGCGGAAACCTCCCACGGCACTCTTGAAGTGGTGGGCCTCGCCGCGTCCTTCAACGCCTTCACCCGCGAGGCCCGGGACGTGGTGGAGCAGCGGGAGCGCACTCTGGAGCAGCTCACGGAGCTCAACCGCCAGAAATCCGTGTTCGTCTCCACCACCAACCACGAGCTGCGAACCCCGCTCACGTCCATCAGCGGCTATGTGGAGATGCTCCAGGACGGGGACTTCGGCAGTGTCGGCCCGGAACAGGCCCGCGTGCTGGAAGTGGTGCGGCGCAACACGGAACGGCTGCGGCTGCTGATCGAGGACCTGCTGCTGATCAACAAGCTGGACCAGGACCAGGAGAACCGCTCGGCGCGCCACCGTGTGATGGACCTCGCAGAGTGCGTGTCCGGGGTGGTCACCAATCTCGTTCCCCAGGCCGCGGCGGGCGAGGTGACTGTCCACGTGGACACGGACGGTTCGTGGCCCGTGTTCGGGGACCGGGACCGTCTGGAGCGGGCCGTCACCAACGTGGTGGGTAACGCCATCAAGTTCACCCCGCCCCACGGTGCCGTCTCGCTGACGCTGGAAGGCACGCCCGATGGCACGGGAGTCCGCCTGACGTGCACGGATACCGGGATGGGTATTCCCGAGAAAGAGGTGGGGTCCCTCTTCACGAGCTTCACCCGGGCCTCCAACGCCACGGCCCAGCAGGTGCCCGGAACGGGACTGGGGCTCGTGATCATGCGCACCATCGTGGAGCAGCACGGGGGGTCCGTGGCCCTGGAGTCGGTGGAGGGGGAAGGCACCACCGTCACGCTGAATCTCCCCCTGGCGACCCAGCGGAGCGAACCGGTGCAGCGGGTTGTGGCTACCGATGCTCCGTGATGCTCTCCTGAATGAGAATTGTTCGCAACCATGAGGCTCCGTGAAGGTTCGCACCTCGCTCCGCTCCCTCAAGCAGATCCCGGCTCGCAGGTGGTCCGCCACCGGGGCACGACCGATGTGATCAACATGAAGAATCGGCGCATGAAGGCTCGTTAGGGCTGAGCCGCGCGCGGGGCGCCCCCGGGAGCCGGTCCGTGCGGCGTCGGCGATCACCGTGGGGTGCGTAAATTACTCCTGGGCTGCCCCATGTGACGAGTAACCGGGGGTAGCGTCCGCTGGGCGCGAATCCTTGCTGTGGCAAACGTTTGTGCATGCCACTATGGCGACATGGCTACTACCGATTCCACCAGCACACAGATCCAGCTCGTCTCCCGCCCGGAGGGGTGGCCCGAGCACGAGAACTTCCGCACCGTCACCGTGGACCTGCCGGAGCTGCAGGACGGAGAGGTGCGCGTGCGCAACGAGTTCATGTCCGTGGACCCGTACATGCGCGGGCGCATGCGGGATGAGAAGAGCTACGTCCCGCCGTTCGCCCTGAACGAGACCATGACCGGCGGCGCCATCGGCCGCGTGGTCGAGTCCCGCTCCGAGGATCTCCCCGAGGGCACCCCCGTGCTGCACCAGTACGGCTGGCGCGACCTCGCCCAGGGATCTGCCAAGGAGTTCACCAAGGTCGAGGAGCTGCCCAACGCCGAGCTGTCCGTGTACCTGGGCGTGCTGGGCATGACAGGGATGACTGCGTATACCGGGCTCACCCGCATCGCCGGGCTGAAGGAAGGGGACCGCGTGTTCGTTTCCGGTGCCGCCGGCGCCGTGGGCTCCACCGCGGGTCAGATCGCCAAGCTGCTGGGCGCCTCCTACGTGATCGGTTCCGCCGGCTCGGACGAGAAGGCCCGGATGCTCACCGAGAAGTACGGCTTCGACAAGGTGCTCAACTACAAGGATGCCCCCATCCGTGAGCAGCTGGCCGATGCTGTGGGTGAGGATGGCGTGGACGTGTACTACGACAACGTGGGCGGCGACCACCTGGAGGCGGCTCTGGACGTGCTCAACCGTCACGGCCGTGTGGCCGTGTGCGGTGCGATCAGCCAGTACAACTCCACCGAGCGCCCCTGCGGCCCGGACAACATGGGCAACATCATCAAGAACTCCCTCATGCTGGAGGGCTTCACCATGGGTGACCACACTGACGTCGCCCAGGAGTACCGCCAGCGGATGGGTGAGTGGTTCACCTCCGGCAAGGTCACCCACGATGAGACCGTGGTGGAGGGCATCGACCACGCCGTGGACGCGTTCCTGGACATGATGAAGGGCGCGAACAAGGGCAAGATGGTCGTCAAGATCTGAGTGACGTCCTCGCCGCGTGGCTGCGCGGCGCTGTGACCGTCGTCGAGGAACCGCTCCGCTGCTCTGCGTGGCGGTTCCTCTCCATATCATGGCCGCGTCCGAGCTGCTCCCCGGCGCCCCACGAGAGGAAACCGTGCCCCGACACCCTCTGCCGCATCGCGTGAGACCCGTGCAGATGCTGCGCGCGCTGCATGCTGAACCCGGTCTCGCGGCGCTGCTCGGGGACTGGATGCACGGGGATGCGGTGATCGGCATCCGGCCCGCGCGCGTGCTCGGTGCGGACGAGGACCCGTTCGCCGCTCTGGGCTCCGCGGACGACGACGATCCGCCCAACGTAACGCGCGCCGCCCCGCCCAGCACGGGCGGGAACCGGCACGATCTCTGCGCTTTGGCTCGCCCCTGCGCCGAGCCACCCGCCGACGATCCCGCCCGCTTCGGCGGCGGGTGGCTCGGCTACCTGGGGTACCAGCTCTCGCGTCGCCTGGAGTCGCTCCCGCCCGCACCTCCGCACTCGGGCGGTCTGCCGGAGCACCACCTGGCGCGCTACGACCACGTCCTGGTGCACGACAGCGCGGCGGACCGCTGGTTCTGTGAGTCCCTGCCCGGTGCGGACCCTGCACGGGTGGCCGAGACGATCGCGGCGGTGGAGCGGGCGCTCGGGGCCGGCCTGGCGTCCTCGTCCGGGGCGTCCGCGCCGCGCTCGTACCGGTGCGGGCCGTTCGAGGCCGTCGTGACCGGCGCGGCCCACGCCAAGGCGGTGCGGCGCGCGCTGGCGCACATCCGGGACGGGGACATCTTCCAGGCGAACATCTGCCGAGAGCTCACAGCGGCATTCGACGGTGACCCACTGGACCTGTTCTGCGCCGGGTACGAGCGGCTGCGGCCGCGTTTCGCCGGGTTCTTGCGCGTGCCGGGCGGCGCGGTGGCCAGCTTCTCGCCCGAGCTCTACCTGCGTCGGACGGGCACCGCCGTGCTCACCTCCCCGATCAAGGGCACCGCGCCCGCGGACTCGGACCCCCGCGAGCTGCACGCCTCCGCCAAGAACCGCGCCGAGAACGTGATGATCGTGGACCTCATGCGCAACGACCTCTCCCGCGTGTGCGTCCCCGGCTCCGTGCTGAGCCCCGCCGTGCCGCGTGTGGAGCCGCACACGGGCGTCCATCACCTGGTCGCGGATGTCCACGGCACGCTGCGCCCCGGGCTCGACGACGCCGCCCTCCTGCGCTCCACGTTTCCGCCCGGTTCGTGCACGGGGGCGCCGAAGGTCAGGGCCACCGAGATCATCAACGCCCTGGAGACCACCGCGCGGGGCGTCTACACCGGTGGGATCGGGTACGCGAGTCCCGTGGCGGGGCTGGCCATGAACGTGGCCATCCGTACGTTCGAGTTCTCGGGCGCCATGGTGCGCCTGGGTGTGGGCGGCGGGATCGTTGCTGACTCGGACCCGGACGGGGAGGCGTTCGAGACCCTCGTGAAGGCCGCCCCGCTGCTGGATGCGGTCGGCGCCCGCTTCGGGTCCGAGCTGTCCCGGGAGTGGCGTGAGCACGCGGAGTCCTCGGAGGTGGCGACCCCGGCGTGCGTGGGAGGCGGTGGGGCACCGTCGCGCGCGGCAGCCTCGCTGCGGGACGCGCCCATGATCCGCTCGACCCCCGACCCCTCCCTGGGGGTCTTCACCACGATGCTCGTCCGCGAGGGGCGTCCCGAGCAGCTGGTGGAGCACCTGGCAAGGCTCGGGAGCAGCGTGCGGGCGTGTTTCTCCCATGAGCTGCCGGGCGCGCTCGCAGAGCAGGTCCGCCAACGTGCTGCCGGATTGGATGGCCCGCACCGGCTGCGGGTCACGGCAGTTCCGAACGCTGGGAGTCTGTGTCTCGAGATGACCCACGCCCCGCTGAACCCTCCCGGCGCGGCCCCTCCCGTGGCTCCGTGGGTGCTGCGCCCGGTGGTGGTACCCGGCGGGTGGGGGCGCCACAAGTGGGCGGACCGCCGCGCCCTGAACACGACACCTGGTCCGTGGTCCCCGGTGTGCGATCCGCTGCTGGTGGACCAGGACGGCACGGTGCTGGAGACCGGGCGTGCAAATGTGTTCGTGGTGCGCGGTGGCGTGGTCACCACCCCGCCCGTTGACGGCCGGATCCTGCCCGGGGTGATGCGCGCCCGGGTGCTCTCGAGCCTGCGGGCCGCCGGGTACGAGGTCCGTGAACAGGACATCACTCTCGCAGGCATCGCTGGGGCGTCGGAGGTGTTCGTGACCAACGCCCTGCGGGGTGCCCGGCCCGTGGGGGAGATCCGCGGTGTGGGTGCGTGGGCCCCTGGGCCTGTGACGGTGTGGGTGCAGCGCGCGCTCGCGGACGCCCCGTGGCGAACGGGCGGCATCGCCCCCATTGACACGACCCGGTGAGGTGAGGATGCTCGGGGCACGGCGCCGTCGTCCGGGCCGCGGAGCTCGGGGCGGCGCACCACGCAACCGCGAAGGAGCGCAGCCATGGGCAAGAACCCGCAGGACGAGAACACCGAGTCGGTCAGCCAGGTGGACACCGACGAGCAGCGCCAGAAGGCCGCCGAGCAGGCGAACACCCAGGAGCAGCAGGAGTTCTTCGAGGAGCAGGCCGGCACGGAGGAGCAGTCCCAGGGCTACGGGCACTGAGCACCGCACCGGGCAGCCGCTGACAGGCGAACCGCCCCGCACCAGGAAGGTGCGGGGCGGTTCTTCTGCGCCGAGTGGCTGCGGGGTCGGTGGCTACTTCTTCTTGTTCTCGAGGGTCTGCTCGTACTGGGCGAGAGCCAGGCCCACGCTCATGAAGGTGGGCGCCCAGTGGCCCACGAAGATGCCCCAGCGGTCCGACTGGGCCTTGGAGTCGTCGCTCTTGAGACGCGAGATTCCCCACGACACGAAGGACAGGGCGATCGAGCCCATGCCTGCGGTGTAGGCGTACTCGGAGCGGATACCGGCGTCGTGCAGGGTCTTCATGATCATGGTGTGATCTCCGTTCTGCTCTGCTGAGCAAGTGGTGGTGAAGCAGGGCTGGGTACCTCCACCGTAGATGCCGGAGGGCCAAATAATAAGGGGGGTGATGGATCGGGTTCTGCCCGGTCATGGCACCGTTCCTTTCCCTTACCGAGCCGGACCACGCGCCGTCGCGCGGACATGACAGGCTGGTGCCATGAATGATTCCGCTGCAACAGTGCTCCTGGCCGGCTGCGGGGACGTGGGGACCGCCCTGGGATTGCGCCTCGCCGAACGCGGAGTGCGCGCGGTGGGCGTGCGTCGCCGCGCGGACGCGCTGCCCGAGCCCATCGAGCCGGTCTCTCTGGACCTCACCGACCCGGGGGAGGCCGTCCTTCCCGCGGCCGACGCCGTCGTGGTCACCCTCACCGCCGACGGCCGCGACGCGACCGCCTACGAACGCACCTACCTGGGTGCGCTGCGCGGGTTGCACCTGGCCCTGCCGTCCGACGCCGCGCCGCGCGTGGTGCTCGTGTCCTCCACGGGCGTCCTGGGCGGCACCGACGGTGAGGTCGTCACCGAGGCCACCCCGCCCGACCCTCAGCGCGCCACCGCCCACGTGCTGCTCGCCGCGGAGGAGCTCGCCGCCGATCTCTTCCGGGACCTGGTCATCGTGCGCCCCGCGGGGATCTACGGGCCCGGCCGCACGTCCCTGATCGAGCGGGTCCGCACGGCCACGCCTGTCACCCACCGGCGCGTGACCAACAGGATCCACCGGGACGATCTCGTCACGGTCCTCTCCACCGTGCTCGACGCTCCCGAGCCGCCGCGGTTGCTGCACGCCGTGGATCATGACGCCGCTCAGCTGGGTGACGTCGTCACGCACCTCGCGGCGCGGCTGGGTGTCGCGGTGCCCCCGGACAACTCGCCCGCGGGGGAGGGGCCGCTCGGCAAGATCATCGACGGGGCGCTCGTGCACTCCCTGGTTCCTCGATCCCGGTGGCGCTACCCCACGTTCCGGGAGGGGTACGACGCGCTGCTGGGAGTGTCGTCGCCGGAGGAGCGCGACGCCGACGCCGGGCGAGCCTCCGGCGATGCCGCCGAGTGTGACGCCGGGACCGGGCGGGGCGCGTCGTCGAACGCCACGACCGAATCGCGAGGCGCGTGAATGGCCGCGGAGACCCACTGGTTGCTTCCCATCAACCCGGCCGCTCACGGGCAGCACATGCCCGCCGACTGGCGCACCCGCGAGGACGCCACGGCGGTGTGGGAGGCGATCGGGCGCTCGCAGCCCGCGGATCGGTGGTGCCTGCGCACGGGCTACCGAACCATGAGGGCGGGGGACACCATCTGGGCCTACCTGTCCCAGCGGCAGGAGCTGTGCGCCACGGGCGCCGTGCGGGAAGTCGTGCGGGAGGGCGATGAGTGGTTCGTGCTCGTGGACTGGGACGTGGAGCGGACCGCGCAGCTGTGCCGGACCCCGATCCCGCGGGAGGTTTTCGGGCAGGTGCCCATGTCCGTGAGCCGGGCGGGGGAGGGTGCCGTCGGGGCGCTGCGGGCGGTATCGCGCCGGGCAACCTGACGCAATGTCGCTAATACCTCACGAGTAAGTACTTCGGGGCATTTCCGGGAAGTGTGACACTTTGTGACGACAACCTGGACGTTGCCCCCGGTGAGGAGTTGAGTATACGGAGTCTTTTTCGATCCCTCATCTCATCGTCCCTTCCTCCGAACGCGCCCTCTTCCCGGTGCGCGGGAAACTGGTACTCACCTATGATCCTTACCGGACTTGTCATCGGCGCGCTGCTGGGCATCGTCATGCAGCGCGGCCGCTTCTGCGTCACCGGCATGCTGCGGGACATCTTCCTGCAGAAGTCGTGGCGGACCTTCGCCGCGCTGCTCGTGGTGATCTCCGTGCACGCCATCGGTCTCACCGCCCTGACCTCCGCCGGCGTCATCTCCCCCAACTACCCCTCCTTCGCGCCCCTCGCGGTGATCGTGGGCGGATTCATGTTCGGCATCGGCATCATCCTGGCCGGCGGGTGCGCCTCCGGCACGTGGTACCGCTCCGGCGAGGGCCTCGTGGGCTCGTGGATCGCACTGGCCATGTACGCGCTGTCCGCGTCCGCCATGAAGACCGGCGTGCTCAAGGGCTTCAACTCCGGCATGAAGCAGTGGGACACCGGGCTCACCACCATCCCCAGTGCCCTGGGCGTCTCCCCGTGGCTGTTCGTGATCGTCCTGGCAGCGGTCACCGGTGTGATGGTGCGCCACTTCCTCAACCGCGAGAAGAACACCGTGAAGCCCGCACGGCTGAACGGCCGTCCCGCATGGAAGAAGCCCCTGCACGTCTACACTGCCGGCGCGCTCGTGGGTCTGCTCGGCGTCATCGCGTGGCCGCTATCCGCCGCGACCGGCCGCAACGACGGTCTGGGCATCACCACCCCCACCGCCAACCTGCTGAACTTCCTTGTCACCGGAGCGGACGGGAAGATGGACTGGGGTGTGATGCTCGTGCTCGGCATCCTGGTGGGCTCGTTCATCGCCGCCAAGTCCACGGGTGAGTTCCGCGTGCGCGTGCCGGACGCCACCACCACGGTGCGCTCCATCGCGGGCGGCCTGCTCATGGGTGTGGGCGCGGCCCTGGCCGGTGGCTGCACAGTGGGCAACGGCATGGTCCAGACCAGCCTGTTCACGTTCCAGGGTTGGATCGCGCTGCTGTTCATCGCCCTGGGCGTGGCCGTGGCCACCAGGATCTGGCTCAAGCCCACCGTTACGCAGCCCACCACCGGCGAAGACGGCACCTACTCCACTGCTCAGAGCCTGGACCACACGGTGGGCGCCACCGCACCGGACGACAACTCGATCGACGCCGCTCCCACCGCGGGGGCTCCCCGCACCTCGGGTGCGAACGTGTTCTCGGGCTTCGCTGCGGCACCCGCCGCGCTCATGGTCAAGGACCCGGCAGGTGCACCATCGAAGAAGCTCACAGGCCTGGGGGACGGCTACTATGCCCTGGACTCGCTCGGTGCCGTGTGCCCGTTCCCGTTGATCGAGGCCAAGGATGTCATGCAGACCCTTCAGACCGGTGAGCACCTGGTGATCGACTTCGACTGCACCCAGGCCACCGAGGCCATTCCGCAGTGGGCGGCCACGGACGGCCACGAGGTCACCGACTTCGTGGAGAAGGGCGACGCCAGCTGGCAGATCACCCTCAAGAAGGGCTGATCCACTCAGAGCCCCCGCTCACGACACCGCCGCGCCACCTCTGCGTTCCATGGACCCCGCCCGCCGGGGGCCGAGGCAGGGAGGGCGCGGCGGCGTCGTCGTACCACCTCTGCGTTCCATGGACCCCGCCCGCCGGGGGCCGAGGCAGGGAGGGCGCGGCGGCGTCGTCGTACCACCGGAACAGTGCGGAGCGTGGGCCCACCGGGGGGGGCGAGCGCTCCGGAGGTGTCGTGGTGTGCGCGCCGTGACTCAGGCGCGAGAGTCCTGCCGGGCGCGGTGGCGCATGTCCCGCAGGGCCACGGCCAGGGCGAGGAGCACCACGAGCACCACAACGCCCAGTCCCGCCGCGATGCCCACGGACCAGCCCTGGCCGGCGATCACTCCGTACGCCACCGCGGTGATCATGGCGATGCCCACGGCGGTGCCCACGCGCTGGCCGGTCTGCATCACGCCACCGGCGCTGCCCGCGTACTCGAGTGGCACCTCCGCGAGCGTGAGTGTCTGGTTGGGGCTCACCACGGCGCCCTGGCCGAAACCCACGAAGCCCAGGGTGAGCACGAGCCACCACTCGCTGATGTGCCAAGAGTCGTGCAGCAGGATCACCGCCATGCTCAGCAGCAGGCCCACGACCACGCTGAGCATGCCGAGCACCACGATCTTGCGGCCCATCCGGTTCACGCGGCTGCCGGCCAGGTTGGAGGCCACCGCGCTCGCCAAGGCATTGAGCAGGCCCACGCAACCGGCGGCCAGCGCGGTGTGGCCGAGCCCCTTCTGCATGTAGAGGGTGACAAGCACCCACACGCTCGTGATGCCCAGGAAATACAGCGAGATCAGCAGGGTGCCGTTGAGGAAACTGCTGACCCTGAAGATGTCCAGGTCCACCATGGGCTGGTGCCCAGAGGCCTTGAAGTGCTTCTCCCACGCGATCCACAGGGCCAGGAACATGGCGGCGACCGCGAGCAGGGCCCACACCCACGGGCTCGTGCCGGGGGAGCCGGCCTCGATGAACGGGAGCAGGGTGGCGAGCAGCGCGATGCCCAGGAGCACCGCACCCGTGGGGTCCATCTCCCGCAGGGCGTGGCGGATGGTGGTGCCCTCGGGCCTGCGCAGCAGCGGGCGGGGGAACCAGAGGAACGCGAGCACGAGCGCGACGACGCCCACGGGGACGTTCACCATGAACAGCCACCGCCAGCCCTCGGCCGCGCCGCCCGTCTGGATCAGCAGACCTCCCAGGACGGGGCCGATGGCCACGGAGACACCCACTGCGCTGCCCAGCATTCCGAACGCCTTCCCGCGCTCTGCGCCCCTGAAGTACTGCTGGATCATGGCCACGCCCTGCGGGTTGAGCAGCCCAGAGCCCACACCCTGCACGAAGCGGGCCACGATCAGCATGGTGGGATCCGGTGCCAGGCCCGCGGCGATCGAGGACAGCGTGAAGATGGCCACCCCGAGCATCCACAGGAACCCACGCCCGAACACGTCCCCGGCGCGGCCGCCCGCCACCAGGACCACACCGAAGGTCAGCGCGTAGCCGGAGAGGATCCACTGCAGCTGGGACTCGGAGGCGCCCAGTCCCTCCTGGATGGAGGGCAGCCCCACGTTGATGATGCTCACGGCCACCAGGGACATGAAGATGGCCACGAGCAGCACGGCCAGGATCCGCCACCGCCGCGGATCCGTGCCGTGGGCGTAGCCCCGGTGGGTCTGCGGATCCGGGCGCGGGCTGAGGATGGGCAGCTCGCCGGTTCCCGTGGCCGGGGAGCGTTCGTGCCAGGTCTCGCCGGGGTCCGGATCACGGTGGGGGTCAGAGGTCATGAACGCATTATGGGCCCGGTCTCAGACGCGCTGGGCGATGTTTCCCTGCGGCGGATCGTGCCGGACGCATGCACCCCGGTGCTGTCCCAGTGCCGTCCCGGGGGCGGTTTTGGTGCGCGGGACAGGGGGGCGTCATCCTGGAGGCATGACAGTTGAACTGGTGATCCTGGGCCTGGTGGTCGTGACCGCACTGGCTTTCGACTTCACCAACGGATTCCACGACACCGGCAACGCCATGGCAACATCCATCGCCACCGGTGCGCTCTCACCCAGGACGGCGGTTGCACTGTCCGCGGTGCTGAACCTGGTGGGGGCGTTCCTCTCCGTGGAGGTGGCCACCACGGTGACCAAGGACGTCCTGCTCATCCAGACCTCGGACGGCGGACTGGTTCACGGCCTGGACCCCACTCTCGCGCTGGTGCTGATCTTCTCCGGACTCATCGGCGGCATCCTCTGGAACCTGGCCACCTGGCTGTTCGGTCTGCCCTCCAGCTCGTCGCACGCGCTGTTCGGCGGGCTGATCGGCGCCGGCCTGGCCTCGCTCGGCGTCGCCGGGGTCAACTGGTCCGGTGTGGTCCAGAAAATCCTCGTCCCCGCCGCCCTCGCCCCGTTCATCGCTGGGTGCGTGGCCGCGGTGGGAACGGCGCTCGTCTACCTCATCAGCCGCGCCGCCTCGAACCGCCACAAGGACCGCGGCTTCCGCTGGGGACAGGTGGGAACAGCGTCGATGGTGTCTCTCGCGCACGGCACGGGTGACGCGCAGAAGACCATGGGCGTGATTGCCCTCGCGCTGATCGCCCACGGGAACCTGAGCGTCCAGGGAATCGAGGACAACGGGCTGCCGCCGTGGATCATCGTCACGTGCGCCGTGGCCATCGCGCTCGGCACCTACCTGGGCGGCTGGCGCGTGATCCGCACCCTGGGCAAGGGACTCGTGGAGATCGAACCGCCGCAGGGCATGGCCGCGGAGGCTTCCTCGGCCGCGATCATCCTCACCTCCAGCCACTTCGGCATGGCGCTGTCGACGACGCACGTGGCCACCGGATCCATCCTCGGTTCGGGCGTCGGCAAGCCCGGGGCACGGGTGCGCTGGGGCGTGGCCGGGCGCATGGTGGTGGGCTGGCTGCTCACCCTCCCCGCCGCGGCCGTGGTGGGTGCGGTGTGCTTCATCATCGCCCGGGCCGTGGGCGGGTTGCCGGGAGCCGTGGTGATCTTCCTGCTCTTGGCGGCGGCGTCCGCGGTGATCTTCCTGCGCTCCCGGCACCAGAAGGTGGACCGGCACAACGTCAATGCCGAGTGGGACGAGAACACCCACTCCGTGGCCCCCGGTGACCCGGACCGGGCCGACACCCAGGAGGTGGCTCGCTCATGATCGCCCAGATGGCGAAATCTGCCCTCGCCGTGTTGCTGGCCGGGCTCTGCTTCGGCGCCGGACTGCCCGCGCTGTTCACGGTGGGCATCGCCCTGTGGAGCCGCGCCACCCTGCCGCCGGGCCCGGACGGCACGGCGCGCAGGAACGCCGTGGCGCTCGCGGGCGCCGTGCTGTGCTTTGCCATCGTGCTCGCCGCCGTGGTGATCGGGGTCCTGTGGATCACCCGGAAGAGCTTGGACCACTACCTAGGGATCTCGGTGTTCGGATGATGACCTTCGACGCGGCGCTGGACCACATTCGCGCCGCCTACCCCCACGGTGTTCCCCCGGAGCAGCACGTGGCGCTCGCGGAGCTGCTGGCCCGCACGGTGGGCCCCCACCGCACCGAGCGGCTGCTCGAGACCCTGGGCATCCCGGCGGGAGACCTCCTGGGGCCCGCCGCGGCCTCCGCGGAACAGCTGGGCGACGTCGCCGCGGACCTCGCGCGCGCCGGGTGGCCCCTGGTGGGCGCGAGCCAGGACGAACCACCCCGGCAGCCGGGCTACGTGGCCCGGGTGATGAACTGGCTGCGCGCCGACTACCCCAACGGGGTACCCGCGCAGGACTACCTGCCCGTGCTCGCCGTGCTGCGCCCGCAGCTCAATGATGAGGACATGGCCGCGATCGCAGACCAGCTCGCCCACGACGCCCGCGAGCAGGGGGTGGCGCCCTCCGAGGCGGACGCCCGCGCCGCCATCCAGCGCGCCACGGAGGACGAGCCCAAGCCGGAGGAGATCGAGCGCATCCGGGCGATGCTCGCGGCCCACGGGTGGCCGTTCGAGGGGGAGTAGGGCGCGGTACGCCCAGGTGTCAGAAGTGGCTCGATTCCTCACTTCAGTGCTTCGGACAGGTCTGAGAAGTACCGGTACCCGGACCACTCAGAACGGTCGCCGATCACGTACAGCCGACGTTTGGCACGGCTGGCCGCAACGTTGACCAGATTAACCGTTGAGGCCGCCCACGCCTTCGCCCCCGGGCTCGCGGGGTCCCCCCCGAGGACGAGGACGACCACATCCGCTTCACGACCCTGGGCGGTGTGGATGGTCCCCGCTTGCAACCCTGGGTACTTCATGCGCTCCACGAGTTGCCGCAGGTGATTGGACACGTCGCGGAACGGCGATATGGCGATCACGCGCGACGGGTCCACACCTTTCCCGTCGAGGTACTCAAGGGCCTTCTCGAGTCGCCTGATCTGCCCCATCTGCAGGTGTGTTCCGGGTGTCACCGCCGGCTCATCGGCCCAGTAGCTCCACGCGACCGCCGGGCCCCCTCCGGTGTCCTCGAAAGGGTCACTGTCCGAGTCCGCAGCACGAGGCTTCGGCACCCCATCCACCATGATCCCGTTGTAGGCGATGCGGTTGCAGAGCGTGAACATGGGGTCGTCGCAGCGTCTGTGCACCTTCAGCGGCGCACTGACCCACATGTCCAGCTCTCCCTGTGGAAGTGTGGTGCCGAAGGGAGAGATGCGATCGGCGAGTGTTTGAACCGAAGCGTCCGGCGGGATCCAGGTGGGAGAAACGCCGTATGCCGCGGCGATGTCACGCCGGGACTTGGGAGGAATGGTCACCACAGGCTGTAGCTGCAGCGGATCGCCCACGGCGAGGACGCGCTGGGCGCGCCAGATGGCTCCGATCGCGAACTGGGGGCACGCCTGCCCGGCCTCGTCGATGAGGAGCCACCCGAATGCTTCAGGGCCTACATTGCCGAACATCCGCCCCAGTGATGCAAAAGTGGAGGACACGAGCGGCACGACGAGGAAGAACAGCTGCCATGCCGCGCGCAGTTTCTCCCGTTCCAACTTTCGTGGATAGTCCCCTGCTACTACCTCGCAGGCGGCCCTGAGCCCGTGTCTCATGGTGGTGGCAGTCGATGCGAGGAAATCCTGGTGCAGTTCCAGCGCTGCGACGAAAAGGTCTGATCTGGCCTTGTTGAGATCCTTGTCGAGCCACGGTGCATGCAGCTCCCGCTCCCTGGCAGACGCGTGGGTGTCCGGATGATGCACCCCGTAGGTCTCTCGGTCGCGGGCGCACTGGGCGCTGAGGGACTGGTGCCGCGAAGTCTTCATCGCCAGGACTCGCTCCGCTGCCGCAAGCTCTTCCCGGGCGACGGCCAGGCGGTGTTCAGCCTGATCGGTGGCGGCTGTGCTGGCACCCAGCCGGTGCTGGGCATCCTCGTGGGCCGTGCTCAACGGGGCCAGACGCGCGCGCCACTCCCGAGATGCGGCACCCAAGCTGAAAATGGTTTCGAGAGCTCCCGGTTTTTCCCCCAAGTGCCTCTGATAGGCAGCTTCCCTGGTTTCGAGCTCGCTGAACAGCTCATCACTCTCGAGACGCTGCACACGGTGGGCATCACGCGCACGGGTCATTGATCCACGCAGGTTCGCCAGGGTGTCTTGCAGCTGTGCCATCTCAGCCGCCAGGGCCTGCACCTCGGTCCGGCGGCTCTCGGCTGCCCGCCGCTGCTCCATCAGATGCTCCACACGACCCAGCGACCGGTCAAACGCGGCTTGCGCCTCTCGCCACGTCCGTTTGGGCCTGGTGCCGTCGGCCCAGTGCTTGAGGATGGTGTCCAGGCCCTCTCTCCGGGCGGCCGGGAGGGCTTCCGGCCCGCCAACTCCCGTGGACTGCGCCCCAGATGTTCTCTCGTCGAACCAGAGCTCGCTGTGGAACGTCGCACGATTGGCTTTCTTTCCCAGGCGCGCTGCAACCAGCCCCCACCCCTCAGCTCTTGCGCCTTCGGATGATGCGCCACCGGCGGCGGCCCTCAACGTGGCCGTGGCAATGTCCTTGAAGTAGTCGACGGAACCGGACCAGGGCCGGGAAATCGCATCGGCGGAAGGAACCTCGATTGCGATGTTTTCCACGGCAGCGTTGTTCGCGGACGCCACGACCATCTCGAATCCGGTCAGCTCAGGAATGAGCTGTGGCACGGAGCGTCTGTGCCCGGAGGCCGACGTCCAGCGGTGCGTCGAGTCGGTGAAGGCCTGGGAGGGGTCGTCGAGGGTCGCCAAGTGGCGGGCACGCTCCACCACGTTCCCCGCCAGCACATCTCGGAGCATCGTGGTCTTGCCGGTGCCTGGGGGCCCGTTGACGCCCATGAGACCGTGGGATCTGCCCAGGTCACCGAGGGCTCGGTTCACGGCGAACTGTTGGCTCAGAGCGAGGGAGTGCTCTGGTGGGGATGGCCACCGCCCGAGCGGGAGGTCGTCAACACGTGTTCGAGCGTCAATCGCCTCCGGGTACTTGATGACATCTGTGCGCCGGATTTCTCCGAGATCCTCGTCCTCGGTCAGGTACTCCTGCAGAGCGGCTCCACCGCACCCTGCTGCTGCCGCTTGCCGAACTGTGTCCAGGTCCTGCAGGTAGAAGCTGTTGAGGAAGTCGATGTCGCTGACATTGTCGTTGGGGCGCGCGGCGACGGCGCGGCTCTCAATGATGATCTGGCTGGTGGCGAGATCGGGGTGCTCGCGAACGCCAGCGGTGTCGTGGGCGGTGTGCAGAATCTCTTCTACATGCTCGTGGTCTAACAGGGGTGCTTCAGGTGACCCTTTCTGCTCGCGAGGGCGGCCACCCAACGCATCGAGCGCATCCAGGAAGGAATCCTGCGCACGGTCGAATCCTGTGGCCCATGACGTATCCTGCGGTCCCGGATGGATGATCCGACTCACCGCCCAGAGGCATGACGAGAGGGTGGCAGTGTCCCCAATCAGCTTCCCGCTGTGGTCCACCAGAACCCCGGCGCACGCGCTGGTCCCGCCGGGCCGCTCGTCGTAGGCCGCCGGGTCGTCTGCGAACACCCGGTGCATGATCTCGTAGGTGTCCTCCACCCTGTACACGCCCAGATAGACCGTGTGCCGCCATTCTCGCGGAGAGGTACCCACGGGCCGGGGTGCCGGCAACGCATTCCACGGCAACGGTTCGCCGGGAGCCCAGGTAATGACTTGTCGATCCTCGGGCCGGGTTGAGCGGGGTGTCACCTTGGGGATCGGCTGGGGGCTGAACAGCTCCAGCATCCACCAGTAGTCCAGAATGCGCTGCTGCGCGGGACTCATCTGCGACATCGCCATTTCCCCATCCTGCCTCAGTCAGTGGGACCGTTCGAGGTGCGCCCCGGAAGGAAAGGGCCAGAAATCTCAGACGCGGAGGCTCGTCTCTCGAAGGCGCACAATCCACGCGGACAGGGTTCCGTCGACGGATGCGTCGGCAAGAGCCTCCGGATCCAGATGCTCCGTCTCGTCCACCTTGGAGGAAATGAGGGCGATGGATTCCTCCGGGGAGGCCGTGGCAAGACGTTCAGGATCGGCACAGAACTTTCGCACGCTGGTGCCCAGGGTCTTGAGCGGGTGTTCGTCCCGGAATGGACGGAACGACTGAGCGAACTCCTCCACCGTTTCCTGCACCAGCGGGTCGTCTGTGTCCATGCCCTCGATCTCGCTGAGGCGCGGCAGGAACTTCACAAGTTCAAGATAGGGGGACGTCTCGCTCTCGGCCGGATCCGCCGCCTCCTGCCCCCGCGCCGTGGTCTCGTCCGCACGCAGGGTGATGAACAGCTCCTCAGGATCCAGCTCCAGGTGGGAGAGGGCCTTGCGCATCAGGGAGACCTTTGTCCAGGTGCTCGACGATGCGTTCCAGCCAACGCTGTCGTCCAGGCGGTACACGCCGTTCTCGTCAGGGTCGTAGGCCGCGCCCAGACGGAACCAGTCTGAGGTCCGGGCCCACTGGAGGAACTCGTCCCGGTGCTCCACCAGGAGGATCGTGAAGACCCGGGTCGCCAGGTCTCGCCAGTTGCTCACCGTGGCGTGGTGCTCATTCCACGTGAAGGACACAGCGGCCCTGCCCGTGAAATCGGCATCCGTTCCCAGCGCTTCCCTGGGCAGCTGCGGGCGGGCCGGTTCAAAGTCGCTCTCGGGGTAGATCCAGTAGGAGAGCGCATCTGTGCAGAGACGCCGGGTCCGTGCCGCCAGCTGGTCCTCGCCCCAGCGTTCCGCGCTGCGCATCTCCAGGTTCAACCGGAACGGGGACTCCAGGAATCCGTGCTTCATGGTGCGTTTCGTGGTGTACGAAGAGTTCGAATAGGAGGAGTTGTACCCGGTCACGGTCAGGTTGCCGAGCCGGTTCAACCACTGCTCGTGGATGCGCTGGGCCTCATCACCCAGTTCGTCGTGCCATGCCTGCGTGAGCGTCTGCGGCATGATGTGCTCAATGGTGAGAGACCCGTCCTCAATGCCGTTGGCGATGTCCCTGGTGTCGTTGGAGTTCAGATTCTCCAAGCACTCGAACAGGTACTTCCGACGCTCGCCCTTGAAGTGGTACAGGTTCTTCACCTCAAGACTGCTGAGGAACTCAGCGTCATCGGGGAAGGCTCCGGAGCCGGAGCGCTTCCGCAGGGAGTACCCCAGGACTTCGGCGAAGGAACGATTTTCGGGACGGACGCGCTTCACGTCCCTGTAGACCGTCGCAAATACCTTGTTCAGCGCATTCGTGGGAACTTCTGCAATATAGCGACGGAAAATGTACGACTCCACGGTGCGGATGCACTCGGCAAGATCGAGGTCCGTGATCTCGCCGGTCTCCCGCGACTCGAAGAGGGGCATGAGCAGGGGGAGCACGACATCGGTCTTCAAGAGGTTGAGCCGGCGGAGACGCAGGTCGATTTTTGAGCTTCCGGTGGTGGCGGTGCGGATCTGGCGGTAGTAGGTGGAGTACTTCCGGACCCCGTCCAGAAGCTCAGCGCCTCGAAGCCCCGTCTCGGTGATGTACTTCTTGAAGGACTCGTAGACCTGGTCCTGGCGGGGGATGCGCGAGGTGCGGGTCACGAGGTACCAGCGCAGGAATGCCCCGGTGTCATAGTCGACGTTGACCTCGATGCGGTTCCAGTAGTCGCTGTAGACCCGTTCCTGCTCATGAACGTCAAGGCCCATCAGAACCAGGTTCCGCACTTTGTCCGCTTCGCTCAGAGCCAGCCCCGTGGAGTTGAGCGATTCGAAGATGCGCTGTGCATCGTCGTGCTGCTCCAGGTCCAGATGCATGACCTCGAGGCGCTCTACCGCGGCCCACAGGTCGTCCCCATCGATGGGCAGTCGGGGGATCTGATCCTTGAAGAAACGGTAGTTGGCGGTCACCGAGGACGTGTCGATGTGATCCGAGTCAGACCTGAACAGCAAGGCGTAGGCGTCCGCATCATGCTTGACGGGCTTGAGCTTGAACCGGGGTGTGTCCTGCTGCTCGTTGAGCAGCAGGAAGCTGGTGCGAATCCTGTGGGCGAGTCCTGGATCGCGCGACTCGAGGGTGCCCTCGTCCAGGAGGTCCGCAAGGGCCAGCATGAGCAGACTGACCGTGGTGAGTCGTTGCTGACCGTCGATCACCACCCACCGCCATGAACCCTCCGGCTGGCCCACCACGGCCCCGAAGAAATGCTTGGGCCGGCCTTGCTGGATGACGTTGACGAGGTCTTCCAGCAGCTGCTGGCACTGTTTCAGCCCCCAGTCGTAGTTGCGCTGGTACACGGGGATCACCAGCTGCCGCTCCTGCATCCCGTACACCTTGAGAACTTCAGTCACTTGTCCGCGCATGGGGCAAGTTTACGAGTCGCGGGAGCAGGCGCTGGGGGGGCGCCTCCCAGGGGGCTGAAGCGCCCGGCGGTCACCGGGGCGCGCACAATGGCCCCATGTTCGAGAACTTCGAGACCCACCGCATCCCGGTCCCCGGGGCCACCATCCACGTGAGGACCGGCGGGCGGGGCGAGCCGCTCCTGCTGTTGCACGGCTTCCCGCAGACCCACGCCATGTGGCACCGCCTGGGTCCGGCCCTCGCGCGGGGCCATCGCGTGGTCGTTGCGGACCTGCGCGGCTACGGTGACTCCACGGCGTGCAGTGAGGACTTCAGCTTCCGGGCCATGGCCGCGGACATGGTGGCCGTGATGCGCCACCTGGGCCACGAGTCCTTCCACGTGGTAGCCCACGACCGCGGCGCCCGCACCGCCCACCGCATGACCCTGGACGCCCCGGACGCCGTGCGCTCCGTGGCGCTGCTGGACATCCTCCCCACCCCCACCGTGTGGGAGCTCATGGACGACTGGCTGGCCACCCGGTACTACCACTGGCTGTTTCTGGCCCAGCCGGCACCCATGCCGCAGCGGCTCATCAGCGCCGAGCCCCTCACCTTTCTCTACGCGGCTCTGGAAGGAATGGGTGGCACTCCCGGTTCCCTGGACACGTTCCACCCCGAGGCGCTCGCCGCCTACGAGGCCGCCGCCCAGAACCCGTCCGTGGTGGCCGCGTGGTGCGCGGACTACGCCGCGGCCGCCGGGGTGGACCGGGAGCACGATGACGCCGACCGCGGCACTTCCCGCAACCTCCCCGCCCTGCTGCTCTGGGGCGGCGACGGCGTGGTGGGCGCCCAGACGGATCCGCTGGAGGCGTGGCGGCCGTGGCTGCCGCGGATCACCGGTCGGGCGGTTCCCACCGGGCACTTCATGGTGGAGGAGCGCCCGGACGAGGTGCTGGCGGAGATCCAGGAGCACCTGGCGGCCGCCGCACGGGATTGAGGGGACCACCCATGAAACATGCGAGTGCACCTCCACCGGCGGGAAACCGCGGTTCCCGTGGCGGAAGCGCACTCACCTGTGAGAGTCGTCCCAGCGGCGTCGTCCGCGAGGGCCCGTGTGGGGATCAGCCCGGGTTCATCGCCCGCGGCGCGCCCATGCCCGGATCCACCTGCGTGGGGCCGCTGGCAGAGGGGCGGATGTCCACGTCGAAGATCTCCGTGGGCAGATACACCGTGGCGCACGAGTTGGGGATGTCCACCACCCCGGAGAAGCGACCTTCGATGGGGGCGGCGCCCAGCAGCAGGTACGCCTGTTCCTTGGACCAGCCGAACTTGGCGAGGTAGTCGATCGCGTGCAGGATCGCGCGCTGGTAGGACAGGTGGGAGTCCAGGTAGTGCTGCTCGCCGTCGAGCGTGACAGACGTGCCGGAGAACGCGAGCCACTCCGAGTACACCGGACCGTTGCGCCCGGGCATGAAGATGGCGTTCTCGCTCACGCCGTAGGTGTCCATGCCGCCCTTGATCACGTCCACGTGGATGTCGATGAACCCGCCCATCTCGATGCCGCCGCAGAACGTGATCTCGCCGTCCCCCTGGGAGAAGTGCAGGTCCCCCATGGAGAGGTTCGCCCCGGACACGTACACCGGGTAGAACACGCGCGAGCCCTTGGTGAAGTTCTTGATGTCCTGGTTGCCGCCGTTCTCGCGCGGGGGAGCCGTGCGGGCGCCCTCGCCGGCCACGCGGTCGAAGTCGGTGCCGGTCAGCGAACCCAGGATCGCGGCGTCGGGTTCGGGTGGCAGAGCCAGCGGGGGCACGCGCTGCGGATCGGTGGCGATCAGATCGCCCTCGCGCTTGTTCCACGTTTTCAGCAGCTCGGAGGACGGCGCGGTGCCCATGAGACCGGGGTGGACCATGCCCGTGAACTTCACGCCGGGGATGTGCCGGGACGTGCACTCGCCGCCGCGGAAGTCCCACACGGCCTTGTAGGCGTCCGGGAACTGGTCCACCAGGAAGCTGCCACCGTTCTTCTGCGCGAAGATCCCGGTGTAGCCCCAGCCCTGCCCGGCCATCGGCCCCTCCTCCTGCGGAATGGGCCCCACGTCCAGGATGTCCACGATCAGCAGGTCACCGGGCTCTGCACCCTCGATCCGGAACGGCCCGGACAGTGCATGCACCCGGTTCAGGGGTGCGTCCCGGATGTCGTCCGCGGAGTCGTCGTTCTTGATGGCGCCGTCGAACCACTCGCGGCAGTCAATGCGGTAGCTCTCCCCGCGCTTGAGCGTGGCCACGGGCGGGATGTCCGGGTGCCAGCGGTTGTGGCCGGTCAGCTTCTGCTCGGTGAAGGGCTTGGTGGAATCCAGCGGGAAAATCACTTCTGGCATGGTCCGTGACCTTTCTGGAGAGCCCCGCGGGCGGTTCCCGCGCGGCAGTGCGGGGAAGCTACGGCCGCGGCAGTTTCGCGTGCCGGGGGTCCCGGGTCACGGCCGGGGCCGCGCCGGGGGCGCCGGGCTGGCGGGGCAGGGATCGGACGACGTCTGGCGCGTCAGCCGTGCGGGCAGCGTCGTCAATCACGCGTGCCCGGGCAGAGTTCGCGCGGGACAGGCCCACGGCGGAGAACACGCGCCGTGCGTCCGCGCCGCACGCGGGGCAGACCTGAGAGCGCGGCACTTGGGACATGGCGTGGCGGGCGTCGAACGGCCCGCAGGCCTCGCACCGGAACTCGTAGACGGGCATGGACGCTCCCTTCACGCGTGTGATCCACAATACAACCCGGTCTGAGGAGGGGACAGGCCCGGGCGCTGCCCTGCGGGAGGCCCGACGCACAGGGAGAGGTTCTGCCCCCGACAACGCGATATTCAGGGGCAGAACCTCCCCGCAAACGCGGCGTCCCGCACCGCGCGTGCCTGCCGCGCGCGGGGAGGCGCGCGGGCGACGTCGTGCCCCGCCCCCGCGCGCTCCGGTCAGTTCAGCGGACCCACCGCGGACTCGACCGTGCGTACCAGGCGCCCCGAGGCCACGTACTCCTCGGCCGCCTCGATCTCCGGGGCCATGAAACGGTCCGCGCCGGGCGCGCCCACGCGGCCGTCCAGGTCCGCGATGACCGCCGACGCCGCCGCGCCCGGTTCCAGGGGCGCGCGCAGGGCGATCGCGCGCAGGGAGCTGAGCAGCTCGATGGCGATGACCCGGCGCAGGTTCAGCACGGACTGGCGCAGCTTGCGCGCGGCGTGCCAGCCCATGGACACGTGGTCCTCCTGCATGGCCGAGCTGGGGACGGAGTCCACCGAGGCCGGCACCGCCAGGCGCTTCATGTCCGAGACCAGCCCGGCCTGGGTGTACTGCGCGATCATCAGCCCGGAGTCCGTTCCGGGGTCCTCCGCGAGGAACGGGGGCAGGCCGTTGGAGCGGGCCGGATCCAGCATGCGGTCGGTGCGGCGCTCGGACATGGACGCGAGGTCCGCGATGGGGATGGCCATGAAGTCCAGCACGTAGGCCACGGGGGCGCCGTGGAAGTTGCCGTTGGAGCTGACCGTGCCGTCGTCCAGGACCACGGGGTTGTCCACGGCCGCGGCCAGCTCGTTCTGCGTCACGGAGAGCACGTAGCGGGCGGTGTCCCGGCTGCCGCCGGCCACCTGGGGGGCGCAGCGCAGGGAGTAGGCGTCCTGCACACGGTCGTCGCCCATGCGGTGGGAGGCCACGATGCCCGAGCCCTCCAGCACCTTGAGCATGTTCGCGGCGGCCGCCTGGCCCGGGTGGGGGCGCAGCGGCTCGTGCAGCTCGGGGACGAACACCCGGTCCGTGCCCAGCAGGCCCTCCACGGAGAACGCGGCGGTGATGTCCACGGCGGTGAGCAGGTTCTGCAGGTCCGCCAGCGCCATGATCAGCTGGCCGAGCATGCCGTCCGTGCCGTTGATGAGCGCCAGGCCCTCCTTCTCGGCCAGGGTCACGGGCTCGATGCCGGCCTCGGAGAGCAGCTCGGGCACGGGACGTTCGGTGCCGTCGGGTCCGACGGCGCGGCCCTCGCCCATGAGCACGAGCGCGCAGTGCGCGAGCGGGGCCAGGTCATCCGAGCAGCCCAGCGAGCCGAACTCGTGGACCACCGGGGTGATGCCCGCGTTCAGCACGGCCAGCATGGTCTCCAGGGTCTCCACGCGGATGCCGGTGTGCCCGGAGGCCAGCGTCTTGGCGCGCAGGAACATGAGCGCCCGCACCACCTCGCGCTCCACGGTGGGCCCGGTGCCCGCGGCGTGGGAGCGGACCAGGGACTTCTGCAGCCGGGTGCGCTTCTCCATGGGGATGTGCTTGTTGGCCAGCGCCCCGAAGCCGGTGGAGATCCCGTACGCGGGCACGTCCGACGCCGCCAGCTCGTCGATGTTCCGGCGTACCGTGGCCACGTGCTCGCGGGCCTCGTCGGTCAGCTCCACGCGGGCGTCGTGGCGGGCCACGGCGATCACGTCCGCCACGGTGGCGCCGGAGGTGCCCAGCTGCACGGTGGTGGGGAGGTCGGTGTCGAAGAGGGTCATGGGGAAGGGTCCTTCCGGTCGGTGGTCCGAACCGTCTCGGCGACTCGCGGAGAAAGTAGAGGGGTGGCCTGCGAGTGACCCGGGGTGGATGACCCCGGGCCACTCGGTACGGTTAGACCTCCCGGCGGCCCGCCCGCCACACGCCCCACGTGAGGGGCATGCCGGGGCGGTAGGCCAGGTGCACGGCCTGCGGGGCGTCCAGCACGTGCAGGTCCGCGCGCGTTCCCACCGCGATGTGGCCCACGGCGGGCCGGTCCGGGGTGGAGACGTCACGACGCAGCGCCTTCGCGCCACCGAGCGTCGCCGCACGGATGGCCTCGGGCACCGTGAGCTTCATCTGCAGCACCGCGGTGGCCACGCAGAAGTTCATGGACGTGGTGTAGCTGGTCCCGGGGTTGCAGTTGGACGCGATTGCCACGGTGGCGCCCGCGTCCAGCAGCTCACGGGCCGGCGCCAGCGGCGCCCTGGTGAAGAGGTCGCACGCCGGCAGCACGGTGGCCACGGTGTCCGAGTCGGCCAGCGCCGCCACGTCCTCGTCCGAGAGGAAGTTGCAGTGGTCCACGGACGCCGCCCCCAGCTCCACGGCCAGGGACACCCCCTCGCCGGGGCCGATCTGGTTGCCGTGCACCCGCAGCCCGAGCCCCGCGTCGCGGGAAGCCTCCAGCACGCGGCGGGACTGCTCGGGGTTGAACGCCCCGCGCTCGCAGAACACGTCCGCCCACTGCACGTACGGGGCCACGGCCGCGAGCATGGGCCCGCACACGGTGTCCACGTACTCGTCCGGGTCCGCGCCCTCGGGCACCAGGTGGGCGCCGAGGAACGTGACCTCGTCCGCGGCGTCGGCGGCAATCTTCGCGGCGCGCAGCTCCTGCTCCACGTCCAGGCCGTAGCCCGTCTTCGTCTCCAGGTAGGTGGTGCCGCCGGCCACGGCATCCCGCACGCGCCCCGCCACGAGCCCGCGCAGGGTCTCGTCACTGGCTTCCCGGGTGGCGTTCGTGGTCACGCCGATGCCGCCCGCCGCGTATGCCTCACCGGCCATACGCGGCGAACTCCTCACCGCGGTCCCCGGCGAACACCAGGTGCGTGTGGGAGTCCACCCAGCCGGGCAGCACCGCGCGTCCCTCGACGTCCACGGCACGGTCCGCCGCGGGCGCCTCGGAGGCGCGGCCCACCCAGGCGATCAGCCCGTTCTCGCCGACGACGGCCGCGTCCGTGAGCACGGAGTCCTCGCCCCGCGCGGGGTCCACGGTGTGCAGCTCGCCGATGCCGGTGATGAGCTCGGAGCCGCCGGCGGACGACGCCGCCCGAGGCGCCTGCGCGTCCGGGTGGCCGTCGGCGCGGTGCTCGCGTGCCGCGTCGTCGTCCCGGCCTGCGGGGGCGTGCCCGGTCACTGGTCCGCCTGCCGGGTGGCCGCGAGATCGTCGTGCATGGGGATGCTGACGCCGCGCTCGTCCGCCACCTGGATGGCGCGCTCGTAGCCGGCGTCCGCGTGGCGGATCACGCCCATGCCGGGATCGTTGGTGGGCAGGCGCTCGAGCTTCTGCGCGGCGAGCTCGGTGCCGTCCGCCACGGAGACCTGGCCCGCGTGGATGGACCGGCCGATGCCCACGCCGCCGCCGTGGTGGATGGACACCCAGGTGGCACCGGAGGACGCGGCGGTCAGCGCGTTGAGCAGCGGCCAGTCCGCGATCGCGTCCGAGCCGTCCTTCATGGACTCGGTCTCGCGGTAGGGCGAGGCCACCGAACCGGAGTCCAGGTGGTCGCGGCCGATCGCGATGGGCGCGGAGACCTTGCCCTCGGCCACGAGCTGGTTGAAGAGCAGTCCGGCCCTGTGGCGCTCGCCGTAGCCCAGCCAGCAGATGCGCGCGGGCAGGCCCTCGAACTCCACGTGCTCCTGCGCGGCGTCGATCCACTCGTGCAGATGCTTGTTGTCCGGGAAGAGCTCCTTGATCGCGTTGTCCGTGACCTCGATGTCCTTGGGATCGCCGGAGAGCGCCACCCAGCGGAAGGGACCGAGGCCCTCGCAGAACAGCGGGCGGATGTACGCCGGGACGAAGCCCGGGAACTTGAACGCGCGGGTGTAGCCGGCGTGGCGGGCCTCGTCGCGGATCGAGTTGCCGTAGTCGAAGACCTCGGCGCCCTCGTCCTGGAACTCCACCATGGCCTGGACCTGGGCGGCCATGGCCTCCTGGGCCTTCTTGGTGAAGCCCACGGGATCGGCCTTGGCCTCGGCATCCCACTGCTCCACGGTGAACTCGGTGGGCAGGTAGGACAGGGGATCGTGCGCGGAGGTCTGGTCGGTCACGACGTCCACGGAGATCTCGCCCGCGCGGTGGCGGCGCAGCAGTTCCGGGAACACGTCCGCGGCGTTGCCCACGTACCCCACGGACAGCGCCCGGCGCTCGTTCTTGGCCGCCATGACCTTGGCGAGGGCGGTGTCCAGGTCCGTCTCCACCTCGTCCAGGTAGCGCTTGGACTGGCGGCGCTTGAGGCGCGTCTCGTCCACGTCCACGACGAGGCACGCGCCGCCGTTGAGTGTCACGGCCAGCGGCTGGGCGCCGCCCATGCCGCCGCAGCCGCCGGTGATGGTCAGGGTGCCGGCCAGGGTGGGCTCGGGGATGCGACCCTCCTCGTGCATCTTGCGGGCGATGGCGTCGAACGCCTCCCAGCTGCGGGCCGCGCGGCCGGTTCCGCCGTAGACCACCAGGTCGTCGGGGCGCTCGGCGACCTCCGGGTCCAGGTTGTTCATGAGCATGCGCATGGGGGCTTCGGTCTGCCAGCTCTTGGCGCTGATCTCGGTGCCGCGGGGTGCGCGGACGGGGCGGGCGTTGGGCAGTGCCATGAGGGGTCCTCCAGGTGCGATTCGGTCCTGGGCGTGTGAGGCCGCGGGCGGACAATGAGTCCATGGGACCACGGTCGGTGACGGGAGCCACGGGTTCTGGAGGGGGTTGTGTCTGGGATGCCAGACAGGGGCGACGGGCGTGAACACGTCAGGTGAGAGGCCCGGCTCTCGGCAAGATCCCATACCGGAGTCACGGCCACGTGAGCCCCATGCGTGCGCCGCTGCGCAGGCCATGGGTTCCCACACGGGCATCGAAGCGGTGGTTCGCGAGACGATGGGCACGGAGGTAGCGCGGAGCCACCGAGATGCCGTCACACTGATGCACCGAACCAGGAGGATGCCATGACCACGTACTCGGATGATGATCTTCACGAGCGTCGGGAGTCCATGACGGACATCCTGCCTGGTATTCGTGACCCGCGGGCCGCCTCGAAGCGCGAGCGCCGCGAAACGTTGACGCGCCGTCGTGAACTGGAGCGCGACCCGGTGCAGGGCATGTTCGACCTGGCGCACCTGCACGAGACTCACCGGAGGCTCTACCAGGACGTCTGGGAGTGGGCGGGGCAGATCAGGACCGTGGTCCTCGACGTTCCTGCATCCTTCCCGCATCGGGACCGCGTTTAACGGCATCCACGAGACGCTCCGGGAGTCTGGGCTGCTCAACGACCCGAGCATCTCGGACGAGGACTTCATTGAGCAGTCCTCCACCCTGCTGGCGCAGGTCAACTATGTGCACCCGTTCCGTGAGGGCAACGACCGAACGCAGCGGGCCTACCTGGACCAGATCGCCGCACTGTCAGGACGCACCCTGTCGTGGCGGAACATCGGGCGCATCGAGAACGAGCGGGCCTCCATCCGTGCGTCCAGCGAGGGACCGGGGAGCCGTTCAGGCCGCTCATCGAGGAGGTCCTGAAGCCGCCTCTCGACGAAATGTCCCTGCTGGACGAGGCACTGTGCCGGGCAAGCAACCCCGACGGCCGGTGACACGAAACCGATTCGTGCTGTTGCCCTCCTGCAGCCAGAGACCGGAGGTGACGCCGGCGTACTTGCCGTCCGGCAGCCGGGCAGTGCCGATCATGATTCCGTCTGCGGCGTACACGGCCAACGAGGTCGATGGTCCTGGCTTGCGGGGTGCCGTCTGCGCGGGCCAGGCCTGACGTGCCGTGATGCCGTCGCGGCGCTGCCGGTCTACTCGCTGGGGCCCCTATCTTTTTGGCTGGGATAGTAAGTAGCCTGTTGACGGGCGTCGAGGCGTGCAGCGGTCATTTTCGCGCGTTGCTCCAGGACTGATGTCACGACCTCTCTTGTCGCCCGAACGCGCACCACATATTGGCAAAGGGGTCTCCCCATGTTCTTCCACCAGCAAGCTCTGCAGTATCAAGCCAAGCCGAATGAACCCGACGCCGTCTACGCCCGTAAGCTTCAGGAGGTGATCGGCGGCCAATACGGCGAGATCACCGTGGCCATGCAGTACAGCTTCCAGGCCTGGAACGCCCACATCCCGGGCAAATATCGCGATCTGCTCTTCAGCACGGCGGCCGAGGAGTTCGGGCACGTTGAAATGCTCGCCACCATGGTCGCCCAGCTGCTGGAAAAAGCTCCCTTGGGCATCACGACCGACGCCATCCAGGACGACCCGGCCGTCGCTGCGGTGATCGGCGGCACCGACATCCAGCAGGGCATCGTCGCCGGAGCCGGTGCCCGGCCGGTGGACAGCATGGGCAACCCGTGGTCCGCCTCGTACGTGACCGCCAGTGGCAACCTGCTTGCGGACATGACCTCCAACCTCAACGCGGAGATGCAGGGCCGGATCCAGGTGGCCCGGCTGTACCACATGACCGACGACCCGGGAATCCGGGACCTGCTCTCGTTCCTGCTCGCCCGGGACACGATGCACCAGAACCAGTGGGCGGCGGCCGTGCAGGAGCTGAAGGAGTCGGGACTCGAGGAGATGCCGACGCCGAGCAATTTCCCGCAGAACAAGGAAGCCTCCGAGTTCGCTTACACCACCTTCCAGTTCTCCGACGGCGAGAACCTGGCGGACGGCCCGTGGGCCTCCGGCCCGACGCCGGACGGCAAGTCCGAGTTCAGCTACAGCCCGCAGCCGAACCCCGGTGTGCCGATGCCCCCGGTCACGCACCCCGACGCCCGCTTCTACGGCACCACAGAGTTGCCGAACACGGTCGAGAAGATGGCCGGTTCCGTCCAGGACAAGCTCAACCGCGAATAACGGCGGGGCGGTGTGGTGTGGGGCAGGCACCCGGTCTCTGATCGAGTGCCTGCCCCACGGGCACGCCGCGGGCACTTTTCTGCACCGGAAAGCATTGTCGGCATTCACCAGTCGTGGTCGTGTTGCCGCAGGTGGAGCCGGACATCATGCGGCCGGATGGCTCGGATTGTGAACGGGTCGTCGATACCTCGGTCAGCCAACCGAACCTGCACACCAGGACGCCGCAGTGACCGCGTCGGTCGACACCTCCGCGAAAGGCGTCAGGCCCCGCGCCAACGGAGTTCTTTTCCCACTCTTCCCGGGCAACGAGCGGTTTCGCCGCGGCTCCCACGGGCGCAATGAAACCGTCAACGACGGAAGATCCGGCGCCGGGGTGCGGAACCCCCAGTTCAGCATCTTTGGCCGCTGTAGGCGCGGTATTGCGCGATCCGTGCCTGCTGGCTTTCCTCACCCGCGCTCTGCGGAATGACCCGCCGGTGCGGCCCGTCGACCGGGCCGATCGTCGAAGATCGAGCGGGCAACTAGGTGCTGGTCGGCGCCGCCCCGTGCAACCGCCGCGTCAGCGCCTCCGCCGTCCGTCGCACGTGCCCCACCAGCTCCGCCCGCCGCTCGTCGTCGATCTTGTGCGCGAGAAACGTGAGCGCCACCCCCGCCACCGGCAACCCCCGGTGGTCGTGCGCCGCCACCGCCACGGACGCGAAGTTCGGCGTCACATCCCCCTCCTCCACGGCCCAGCCGCGCTCCCGGGTGCGGGAGAGTTCCGCCCGCAGCTGCGTCGCAAAGCTCCTGGACACCGGCAACCCCGTGGTGGTCCTGGGTGGCGGGCACGACACTGCGTGGGGCAGCTACCTGGGCCGCACCCGCTGCAACCGGCTACGGGGTCAGCGCGTGGGCGTGCTGAACCTGGACGCCCACTTCGACCTGCGCCAGGCGGACGAGCCGTCCTCCGGCACCCCGTTCTTGCAGATGGCCCGCGCGGACCAGCAGGCGGGCCGCACGTTCGACTACACCGTGCTGGGCATCAGCGAACCCAACAACACCGGCGTCCTGTTCCGCACCGCGGACGAGCTGGGCGTGGAGTACCTCACGGACGAGCAGTGCCAACCCCGCCACCTCGAGGCCGTCCTGGAGGTCGTGGACCGTCTCGTCGAGCGCGTGGACGCCATCCACCTGAGTATCGACCTGGACGTCCTCCCCGCCGCCGTGGCGCCCGGCGTGAGCGCCCCGGCCGGATACGGCGTTCCCCTGGAGACCATCCAGGCCGTGTGTCACCGCGTGGCCCGCAGCGGCAAAATGGTGCTCGTGGACGTGGTGGAGCTGCTGCCGCGGATGGACGTGGACGGCCGCACCGCCCGCGCCGCCGCGCGCCTCATCACCACCCTGGCCCACGACGCACTGAGCACCCCGCTGACCGGCCCCGCCGGGAACACCACAGGAGGGCGCCATGAGTAGTCCCGCATCCCCGCCGCCCGCACCGCAGCAGGGCGGGGCGGGCCACCCCACGCTGTCCCGCGGGCTGAACATGCGCCACATCCAGTTCATCGCGCTGGGCTCGGCGATCGGCACCGGGCTGTTCTACGGCTCGGCCACCGCCATCCAGGCGGCCGGACCCTCCGTGATCCTGGCGTACCTGATCGCCGGAGCGGTGGTCTACATGGTCATGCGGGCCCTGGGTGAGATGGCCGTGCGCCACCCCGTCCCTGGTTCTTTCGGCCAGTACGCGGCGCGCTACCTGGGCCCGTTCGCGGGCTTCGTCACGGGCTGGACGTTCGTGTTCGAGATGATCGTGGTGGCCATCGCGGACGTCACCGCGTTCGGCGTGTACATGGGCTTCTGGTTCCCGGACACGCCCCGCTGGATCTGGGTCACGGCCGTCATCCTGTTCATTGCCGCGATCAACACCCGCAACGTGAAGATCTTCGGCGCGATGGAGTTCTGGCTGACCATCATCAAGGTGGGTGCCATCCTGGCGATGATCGGCGGCGGCATCGTGCTCATGGTCCTCGGCGTCTCCTACGCCCCGGGCGAGCCCGTGGGGCTGTAGAACCTGGTGGACCACGGAGGCTTCATGCCCAACGGCCTGGGTGGTCTGCTGGCCGCGCTGTCCGTGGTGGTCTTCGCGTTCGGCGGCATCGAGACCATCGGCATCACCGCGGGTGAGGCCGGCGATCCGGCCCGCTCCATCCCCAAGGCCGTCAACGCCGTGCCCGCCCGCATCCTGCTGTTCTACGTGGGCACCATGGTGGTGCTGATGTCCCTGGTCCCGTGGACCGAGATCACCGGCGAGGCCAGCCCGTTCGTGCAGATCTTCTCCGCCCTGGGTATTCCCGCGGCGGCATCCATCCTCAACGTGGTGATCCCCGAGGACGTGTTCCTGGTGATCGCCTCGATCGCCACGTTCGCCACCGTGTAGGTGTGGCTCATGATCCTGCTCTCGCACATCGCCATGTGCCGCGAGATCGAGCGCAAGAACCGCCCCGAGTCCGCGTTCGAGGTCCCGTTCTGGCCCGTGGCCTCGTGGGCCGCGACCGTCGGCATCCTGTTCGTGATCGTGCTGCTCGGCTGGTTCCCGGACACCCGAGTGGCACTGATCGTGGGCGTCGTGTGGCTCGTGCTCCTGGGTGTGGGCTACCTGCTGTTCGTCAAGGGCGGCGGCCGCAACCGCCCCGACCTGGACGACCACACCGCGCTGATCACCCTGCCCCGCAGCTGATCCCCGCCTGCTGAGAGCCCCGGCCCGTCCGCGAGCCGGGGCTCTCCCGTGCCCGGACGACGACGCCGCACGGCCGGGTCCGCGCGCCCCGTCACGCGCCGCGCCGGGTCACGGGTTCGTCCTCGCGGGGCCGTGCAGCCTGCTGAACGGGGCGCGGCCGCCGTCCGCTCCAGCGCCTGCCCGTGGCGCGCTGGCGCCGCTCCGTGCTCCCTGAGCAGGCCACCCGGGGCACGGCGGCGTCGCGCCCCGGCGGGCTACCGGGCGGACTCCGGGGAGGCGGGGGCAGCGGCATCGTGCGCGGGTGCGTGCGCGGTGCCCACGCCCGCGGCCACGAGGGCGACGATCTCCCGCATTCGCTCGAGCACCAGGCGCAGCTCGGCGCGGCCCTGGCGGGCGCGGTTGAGCTCTGCGAGCCCACTGGTCACGATCATCCGTGCGCCCACATCCAGAGGCGTAGTGCCGGCGTGCGCGGCGGAGCGGCAGCCCGCGAGCATCCGCGCGATGTGGATCTCGAGCCTCTCCACCAGCACCAGCACCTCGCGGCGGTGGGGGAGGTCCTCGCCGAAGAGAATCTCCCGCGCGATCCACACGGTGGTCTCTGGCCAGTGCACGGCCATGTCGAAGACCGGGGCGAGTGAGTCCATGATGGCGTCCACCACCGCAGCGGGGGAGCGGTGGCCGGGGTCGGGGGTGGCGTCCAGGGTGTCGTTGATGTGGTCCGCCCAGATGTTCTCGGTGACCATCATCAGCAGCTCCGCCTTGGTGGCGGCGTACTGGAACACGGTGCCCACGGCCACGTCCGCGCGAGAGGCGACCTCGCTCATGGACATCTGCGCGTAGCCCTTCTCGCTCATGAGCGAGCGGGCGGCGGCCAGGATGCGGGCGCGTTTCTGCGCCTTGGCGATCTCGCGGCGCCCGGGGCCGCGCGGGCTCACGCGGGCGGCCACGTGTTCCAGGGGGCGTGCTCTGCGGCGGGGCGTCGGGTTCTGAATCTTGTCCACCAGATAATTGTATTGTACTCAAAATTGAGTATGCTCAATTATGAACGTAGGGAGCGCCAAGGTGACGCCCCCTACGGAAGGAGGAACGACATGCAGTTCACAGCAGGCAACTACGAGGCCTTCATGCGGCCCCGCCCGGCGGAGCACGCACAGGACACCCGCGCGTGGATCGTGGGATCCGGTCTCGCCGGACTCGCGGCGGCAGTGTTCTTGGTCCGGGACGCCGGCGTGCCCGGCGAGAACGTGACTGTGGTGGAGAAGGGCCGGCTGCCCGGCGGTGCCCTGGATGGGTTGGACGTCCCCGAGAAGGGGTTCGTGATCCGTGGCGGCCGTGAGCTCGAGAACCACATGGAGTGCCTGTGGGACATGATGCGCTCCGTGCCGTCCCTGGAGATCGAGGACGCGTCCGTGCTGGACGAGTTCGCGTGGCTCAACCGGGACGACCCCAACTACTCCCTGCGCCGCGCCACCGTGAAGCAGGGCCAGGACGCGGGCCACGAGGGCAAGTTCGACCTCCCGCAGCGCGCCCAGAAGGACCTCCTGCACATCTTCCTGGCCACGCGTGAGGAGATGGAGGGCAAGCAGATCCAGGAAGTCATGAGCAAGGAGTTCCTGGCTTCCCCGTTCTGGATGTACTGGCGCACCATGTTCGCGTTCGAGGAGTGGCACTCCGCGCTGGAGTTCAAGCTCTACCTTCACCGCTTCGTGCACCACATCGGCGGGCTGCCGGACTTCTCCGCGCTGAAGTTCACCAAGTACAACCAGTACGAGTCCTTCGTGCTGCCCCTGATCTCCTACCTCACCGAGCGCGGTGTCACCTTCCAGTACGACACCGATGTCCGCGACATCGACTTCGCCCACCGCAACGGCGAGATCCGTGCCACCGCGATCCACTGGGTGCGCGAGGGCTCCACTGAGACCCAGGAACTGGGTGAGCACGACCTCGTGTTCACCACCATCGGATCCCTCGTGGACAACTCGAACGACGGCGACCACGCCACGGCCGCCACGCTAGACCGCGGCCCCGCCTCGGCCTGGGACCTGTGGAAGCGGATCGCCGCCAAGGACCCGTCGTTCGGGCGCCCCGAGGTGTTCTGCTCATCGATCGACGAGACCAAGTGGGAGTCCGCCACCGTCACCACCTTGGACGAGCGGATCCCCGAGTACATCCGCAAGATCGCGCAGCGGGACCCGTTCAGTGGCCGGGTGGTCACGGGCGGGATCGTCACGGCGGAGGACTCCTCATGGCTGCTCAGCTGGACCGTGAACCGCCAGCCGCACTTCAAGAAGCAGCCGAAGGACCAGGTGGTGGTGTGGGTCTACTCGCTGTTCGTGGACACTCCCGGTGACTTCGTGAAGAAGACCATGGCCGAGTGCACGGGCGAGGAGATCACCCAGGAGTGGCTCTACCACATGGGCGTTCCCGTGGAGGAGATCCCGGAGCTCGCGGCCACCGGTGCCAAGACGGTTCCCGTGATGATGCCGTACGTGACCAGCTTCTTCATGCCCCGCCAGGCGGGGGACCGCCCCCGGGTGGTGCCCGAGGGTGCCCGCAACTTCGCGTTCATCGGCCAGTTCGCCGAGACCGGCCGCGACTGCATCTTCACCACCGAGTACTCGGTGCGCACCGGCATGGAGGCCGTGTACCAGCTCATGGGCGTGGAGCGCGGAGTTCCCGAGACGTGGGGCAGCACCTACGACGTGCGGGTGCTGCTCGAGGGCCTCACCCGGCTGCGGGACGGCGAGAAGGTCCGGGTCCCCGGGCCGGAACCGCTGCGCAAGCGGCTGCGTCGTCGTCTGGAGAACGGCGAGGTGGGAGAGCTTCTCGAGGAGTACGGCGTGCTGTGATCCTCAGCGCGGGCTGAGCGACCCTGCACGGGTGCACCCGAAAGCCGTCACAGTACGTGGCACAGATTCTGGGCCAGCATGTGCAGGGTCTTCGTGTCCCTGGGGGACATGTCCAGCTCGTCCAGCAGCTCGCGCTGCATCCCCGCGGCCGGTTCCTGCAGGGCACGCCCGGCGTCCGTGAGAGAGATGACCACCGAGCGTTCGTCCTGCTCGCTGCGGCGGCGGGTCACGAAGCCCGCCGCCTCCACGCGGCGCAGCAGCGGGGAGAGGGTGCCGCTGTCCAGGGCGAGGGTCTCGCCCAGCTGGCGGACCGAGCGGTGGTCCTGCTCCCATAGCACGAGCATCACCAGGTACTGCGGGTAAGTCAGCCCGATGGCCTTGAGAGGTTCACGGTACGCGCTGGTCACCTTGCGCGAGGCGGTGTACAGCGCGAAGCACAGCTGCGTGTCCAGGCGGAACTCGGGATCCATGCCCACCATGGTACGGGAGGCGCCCCCCACGGCGGGGTTGTGGAACAACGAGGACACGTCGGGTATGGCTATGGCCCCGTTCACAGGGTGTTCGCATCCTTCCGCTCTGCCCTTCCCCCAACAGCACGGAGACCCCGGTGCCGGAGCGTGACCACGACCGTACGTCCACACCGGCCGGAGGATCCTCGGTGACCGCAGCCACCGCCGCGCTGGCTGCTCCGGTCTTCTGGTGGCACCGATGATGGCGGTCATGCTCACCGGTCAGCGGATCATGCTGATCATCACCCAGTGGCTGGTCATCCCGGTGCTCGTCTTCGCGCTCAACCACTCCCCGGCCATCTCCCAGTTCTCCGTGGCCATGAAACACGAGTACGGCTCCCGTGCGAGCGGGCCTCCGCGGCGGCGTTCATCTTCCTCACGGGTTGGATCGCGGCCGTGGCCACCCCGAGCATCCTCTCGCTCATCGAGTCCCTGGCCGGGCCCATGATCGCCGTGATCCTCTACCTCATGCCCATGTACGCCATCCGCAGGCTCCCCGGGCTGGAGCCCTACCGCGGGAAGATCTCCAACGTGTTCGTCACCGTGGCCGGCATCGTGGCCGTGAGCGGGATCGTCTACGGGCTGCTGCCCTGAGTCCCCGCCCCGGCAGGCTCCCACGCCCGGGCGGCGACGCCTGACCCGTGGACGACGCCGCTCCACACGGCCCCGCGCCCCGGCGCACGGGTGCCGGGGAACCGGCGGTGCGGCGGGGTCGTCCGCGGCGGGACCTGCGGGATCACTCGTTCGACGGAATTACTGGCCCGGGACGCCGCCGGGACCGCCCGCGCCGCCCGGTGCTGCGGCGGCCGTGGGCTCGGTGCTCGTGTCGATGGGGACGTCGATCGTCACCGTGTACCCCTTGGCCACGCTGCCCGAGACCTTCGGCATCTGCATGTCCACCCCGTCCGAGAAGACGTTGTCCGTCTCCAGGGTGACCTGGGACATGTTCGTGGCGGAGTCCGGGTAGCGGGAGTCCTTGTAGACCGTGTTGGCCATCTCCTCCGACAGCGCGATCTGCGAGGTCAGCACCGCGTTGGTGGCGTCCGTGATCGAGCCGATGTCCGGGAAGACCTCGAAGTGGATATGCGGCCAGCGTCCCGCGTAGCAGCCGGGCACCACGGACGTGAACGTCACGGTGCCGTCCTTGCCCACCACCTGGACGCCGCGCAGGTACGTCTCGTCCTCCACGCCCTCCGAGTACATGGAGTAGTTGCCGTCCGGGTCGCAGTGCCACACGTACACGGCCGCGCCCGTCATGGGACCGTTGTCCTTGACCATGTCCACGATGTTCATCGTCAGGGTCATGGCTACGCCGTCCACCGCGGCGCCGCCGTCGATGCTCGCGGTGATGTTGCTGCGCTCCACCCCGGAGACGTCCAGCGCGTCCGCACCGTTGGAGCCGTCACCGGGGTAGGGCCCAGCGGTCTCCTGCGGCATCTCCTCGTCGTAGGTCTTGGAGGGCGATGGCGTGGCGCTCGCGGTCTCGGACGCCGATGCCGTCGCGGAGGCGGAACTGGACGAGCTCGACGTCGTGGTACCCGTGCACGCCGCCAGTGCGAAGACGCTCGCGCCGGCCCCGAAGATGCCGAGCGCGCGGCGGCGGTCGATCAGCGTTCCGAGGTCGAAAGCGAGGCCCTGGTCCTCCACGTCCTCGTGGGGACGGTCCAGGACCCGTCCCTCGAACGTGCCGGCTGCGGGTGCGGAGAGGGCACCGGAGGCGTCGTGACCCTCATCGCGGGGGTGGCCGGTGTCAGGGCCGCCGGTGTCGCGGTGCCCGGGGTGGTGGCGGCCCGCGTGGTCGCGGTCGGTGCTCTGCGACTGCATGGCGCAGGTCTCGGAGGTGGCCGGGTAGGTGCGGATGCCGCGGCGTCGACGGATCGGGTTCATTACATGCTCCTTCGGAAGGCGCTCAGTGGCGCGTCGAAACCCCGACGCTACGGAGCCGGGCTGGATCCACGGTCCGACCGGCCTGTGCTGCGCGTGGGGTGTGCTTGTGCCGGGGCTGTGGATTGACGGGGAGCAGGCTCCGGGCCCCGCGCAGTGCCGGACGGCCGGGGAGGCCGTGCGTGACGTCGTCCGCAAAACCGGTGCGGACCGCGTGCCGTGGGACCGGCGCTACGGCGGGCTGTTGCCGTAGGCCCGACGCTCAGGGCGATCGTGGTGCGCAGCAGCCCCAGGGCCGGCGCGGCCAGTGCCACGATCAGCCACACGGCGCCGCGGGGTGCGAGGGAGTCAGACGTGTTGCGCACGGCGCCGATGCCACACAGGCCGGTGCCCGGTCCCTTCTCACCGGTGGATGTGCCAGGCTGACAGGTGTCCCTTGACCGGCCTGAAATCCGGCACGTCCCACGCACGTCCCATCGAGGAGTTCGCATGACCACCGTGGTGCTGTTCCGCGACGACCTGCGGGTCACCGACCACCCCGCCCTGCACGAGGCGGTGTCCCACGGTGAGCCTGTGGTGTGCCTCTACGTGCTGGACGAGGAATCCCCGGGCATCCGGCCCCTCGGGGGTGCAGCGAAGTGGTGGCTGCATCACTCCCTCACGTCGCTGGCGGCGGATCTCGCCGTCCTGGGGACGCCCCTGACACTGCGGCGAGGGGCGGCGGGGGAGGTCGTGCGCGACGTCGTCCGCGAAACCGGTGCGGACCGTGTGCTGTGGAACCGGCGCTACGGCGGGCCCGAGCGCGCGGTGGACGCCGGGCTCAAGGACTGGGCCGGGGAGAACGGGGTGGAGGCGCACTCCTACGCCGGGAACCTGATGTTCGAACCGTGGGCCATCACCACGCAGGCCGGTGACCCCTACCGGGTGTTCACCCCGTTCTGGCGCGCGTGCACGAGCGGGCCGCCGCCGCGTGAACCGTATCCGGCGCCGTCGTCCGTGGTGCCCGCCGAGCTCACCCCTGCCTCCGACGCCCTCGAGGACTGGGGGCTCCTACCTACCGCGCCGGACTGGTCGGCAGGGCTGGCCCGCACGTGGACCGTGGGCGAGTGCGCGGCCCACGATCGCCTCGACGACTTCCTCGACGAGCGCCTGCCCACCTATACGCAGCACCGGGACGTCCCGGCAAAACCGGCGACGTCGGGCCTGTCTCCGCACCTGCGCTGGGGGGAGATCAGCCCGCACACCGTGTGGTACAGGGCGCTGTCCGGCGCGGAGAACCCGGGGAAGTTCCTCACCGAACTGGGATGGCGGGAGTACGCCTGGTACAACCTCTACATCCACCCGGACATGGCCACCCGCCCCATCAACCCCAAATTCGAGCGCTTCCCATGGCCTCCCCTGGACGACGACGCGCTCGCCGCGTGGCAGCGCGGGCGCACGGGGATCCCCCTGGTGGACGCGGGCATGCACGAACTATGGGAGACCGGGACCATGCAGAACCGGGTGCGCATGGTGACCGCGTCTCTATTGGCCAAGAACCTGCTGATCGACTGGCGGCTGGGGGAGCAGTGGTTCTGGAACACTCTCGTGGATGCGGACCCCGCCTCGAACCCTCACAACTGGCAGTGGGTGGCCGGTTCCGGGACCGACGCCGCGCCCTACTTCCGGATCTTCAACCCAGAGACCCAGCAGAAGAAGTTCGACCCGGACTTCGTGTACGTGGACCGCTGGAACGGGCGGCAGGAGGGCGTGGAATCCATCGTGGACCTCAAGGCTTCCCGCGCCCACGCCCTGGAGCTGTTCAAGACCCTGTGAACCTCGCACGCTCCGCGCCTACGCTGGCCCCATGAAGATCGCCGTGCTGGGTGCCAGCGGGAGTTTCGGGTCCGACGTCGCCGACCTCCTCGAGGCCGACGGCCACATCGTGGTGCGGGCGAGCCGCCGCACGGGGGTGGACGTCGTGGCCGGTCGGGGGTTGTTGCAGGCCTTGGCGGGTGTGGACGTGGTCGTTGACGCTTTGCACATCAATACGTTCGGTGCCCGCAAGTCCGTCCCGTTCTTCACGCGGGCCGCGTCCCAGACCGTTAAGGCGGCGCGTGAGCAGGGCGTGGGCCGGATCGTGTGCCTGTCCATCGCGGGTGCCGTGGATCCGCGGGTCAACGGCGGTTTCGGCTACTACAAGGGCAAGGCCGCGCAGGAAAGCGTGTACCAGCAGGCGGGGATCCCCTCCACCACGGTGCGCTCGACCCAGTGGTTCGATTTCATTCCCGCAACCACCGGCCTGGTCGCCCGCGGCCCGGTGGCCCTGGTGCCCACCCTTCTCATGGCGCCCGCGCGGCGCGAGGAGGTCGCACGGTTCGTCACCGAGGTCGCCACCACCCATCGCGAGGCACGTCACGAGATCCTCGCGGTGCGCGGCCCGGAGGTGGACACCATGGCGAACTTCGCGCGCCGCATCCTCGCGGCCGGCGGTGACCTCGCGGGCCGCACGCCCAGTGTGCTGAAGGAAGCGCCGCTGCTCGGCCGGGCGATCGCCCACGGTGGCCTGATCCCACAGGACGCGTTCGTCACCTCGCAGCGCTTCGACGAGTGGTTGCGGACGGAGCACTGAGAGGCGGCACCGCAGCGGCCCGTCGTGTGACGGATCGATGTCGCGAGGACCGCTATCTCGCCGTCGTCAGAGCATGGTGCGGGGGCCTCTAGTGTGCTGGAGGTCAGTCGCCTTCGATCCCGAAGAAGCGGCGCAGCGCCTGCGTGCCCTCGTAGGTCACCGGCTCCCCGGGCCGCACGTAGGTGTCGGGCGTGACGACGACGCGCTGCTCCTCCATCCCGACCGTCCCCTCCCGGGTGTGCTGCACCCCGCGGACCCGGCCGTTGTCCACGTAACCGGTCTTCCGGCTGACCGCCGCCGAGGCGTGATTGCTTACGACGTACGCGGACTCGCACGTGAGCGCGTCCAGCTCATCGAATGCGAAGCCGACTGCCATTTGGCGCATGAGCGTCCCGAGACCCCTGCCTTGGTGTGCTCGGCCGAACCACGATCCCGTGGTGACCCAGCGGGTGAGGGGGAAGTCCTGGGCCATCACGTCCTGCACGCCGACGAGCTCGCCGTCACAGCGGACGGTCAGCGCCAGGTTCCAGCGATCCGGCGCGAACGTTGACCGTTGCGTCCACCACCAGGACAGTGACGTCGCCGGGAAACCGTCTGGTGTCCCGGGGGCGTACGGTTCCTCGTGCCACGCGCGCGGGAAAGGCATGGGGAGGCCGGAGACCGAGATGCCGTTCTGGACGAGTTCTACGAGCTCCGGGAAGTCCTCGTCCCGGAGCACACGCAGTTCCACGTTCCTGCAGGTGATGCGCAGCCCGTAGGGCGGGAAGATCTCCTCCAACGTGAGCATGTCAGGAAGCGTCCTCAGGGTAGCTGAGCAATGTGGGCTAAGGCCTCTCGGATTCGGAAAGCAAATCGGGGACACCCAGCTTTGAGGAGCGCCTGGTCCAACTGCAGGTGGTTGGACTTGCCACTCCAATACTTTATTTGATTGCGCGCAATGGGAGCTACGCAGGCCGGATTCGAATCAGTAACCAGCAAAAAGAAATCGTCTGGATGGATGACCTCATACGGTTCTGTCTCGGGTGTTGTCGTGATGTCATTGGGATCGTTGCATGTGAGGATGATGTCTGCGCCTCCGAAAACGGCCCCCGCGTGGACGTGGTAATCGTGGCGATCCGTACCGGTGAAATCGAGATCGGACAGGAAGCCCTGCAGGACCTCATCCATGTTCTTGCGTATCAGCTGCGCCCGCTGGGCGGTTCTATGTCCCGGAGCTGTAGGGCATTTCTTACGCATGTTCGCGATGACCTCCGCGAAGACGTCCTCCGTGCTGTGGACCTGGAACATCGCGGGGTTTTCAAGGCGCAACAAGAAGAGCCAATCCATCAGGGTCTTGCTGAAGAGGACGTTGGCATCGACGAAAACTCTTTGCGTCATGGTCCCAATCTAATGACATCACGGGGGGCACCCCGGTTGAAAACAGGGGTGCCCCCCCGTGTCGCTCACGAACGCATGATCTCAGTCCTCGAAAAACTCGAAATTGTCTGCCGCGTCGAGTGCCCGCAGTTTCTCGAAGGCGTCGCGACGTTCCGTTTCCCGCTGTTCCCGCAATCGGAGGACATCGGAACGACGGAAGCGCGTATGTGATCCGACCTTGAAGGATTCGATCAGCCCCTCGCGGGTCCAACGGAGAAGGGTGGGGCGAGAGACCCCCAGGATGTCCGCGGCCACCGTACTTGTCAGCTCGTCGGGCATTTGAGCAATGCTGACCGAACCGTGCTCGGCAATGGCCGTGAGTGCATGGAGGAGTGTCCTCTGGACCTCGTCCGGGAGTTCCACCTCCCCGCCGTTTGCATCGCGCAGAACCAAGGTTGAACCCTGACGCGCGGGGGCCTGCGCCGCGCGCACGGTCTGGGCCGAGATCGTGATCCGCTCAGTCATGGTGGTCATTGGCGTCTCCTTTCGCGCCGTGCTCGTAAGTATTTAGTTATACCGTAACACTCATTCACATATAAGTGAAATAACCTGCGGGTTCAGCGCTCCAGATCCAGCAGCTTGAGCGCCTCCTCACGCATCTCCACCTTGCGGACCTTGCCCGTGACGGTCATGGGCAACTCCTCCACCACGTGCACATAGCGCGGGATCTTGTGGTGGGAGATCTTCCCCTGCGAGAACTGCGCGATGGATTCCGTCGTGATGGGGGCCGCGCCCTGACGCGCCCGGATCCACACCATGAGCTCCTCCCCGTACTTCTTGCTCGGTACACCGATCACCTGGGCGTCCACGATGTCCGGGTGGGTGTAGAGGAACTCCTCGACCTCGCGCGGGTAGATGTTCTCCCCGCCCCGGATCACCATCTCCTTGATGCGGCCGGTGATCTGCGCGTACCCGTCCTGATCCATGACGGCGATGTCCCCGGTGTGCAACCAGCCGTCGGAGTCGACGGTCTCGCGGGTCTTCTCCTCCTGACCCCAGTAGCCCTTCACGACCGAGTAGCCGCGGGGGTGGAACTCCCCGGCCGTGCCGCGCGGCACGGTCTCACCTGTGGAGGGATCCACGGTCCTGACCTTCACGGGCGGGTGCACCCGGCCCACGGTCTCCACGCAGCGGTCCAACGAGTCGTCCGCGCGCGTTTGGAAGCTCACCGGCGAGGTCTCCGTCATGCCGTAGCAGATCGCGACCTCGCTCATGTGCATCTTGTCGATCACCTTGCGCATGACCTCCATGGGGCACGGGGAACCGGCCATCACGCCGCTGCACGGCGAGGACAGGTCGTAGTCCCCGAAGTCCGGCAGCTCGAGCTCGGCGATGAACATGGTGGGCACCCCGTACAGGCTTGTGGCCTTCTCCTGAGAGACGGCGCGAAGCGCGGCCCGCGGGTCGAGCCCCGGCCCCGACAGGATGATCGCGCTGCCGTGGGACGTGGCCGCGAGGTTGCCGATCACCATCCCGAAGCAGTGATACAGCGGCGGCACCACCACGATGCGGTCCTTCTCCGTGCAGTGCCGCCGAGAGAACGTTCTCGGCGGCGCTGCGGTGTCGCGTCTCAGGCGAGCCGACGCGTGACGTCCGCCAGGTGGACGTGGTCGCGCTGGTTGTGCGGCAGGGCCGAGAGCAGCTGGCCCATGGCGCAGGTGTTGCTCACGGCGGCGAAGACCAGCCCCGCGCCGACGGCGCCGGAGAACCATGTGGCACGCGGCGCCACGGTGCTCGTCAGAAGCCCTGCGAGTACCAGGGACCCGGCGGTCAGTCGGACCTGGCGTTCCAGATCCCAGCACCGGTGCGCACCGTGCGTCCGGCGTCGCGCCATGCGTCGATCCCGCCGGTCAGGACGGTTGCGCTCGTCATACCCGCCGAGGCCAACAGCTCCGCGGCGCGCGTTGAGCGGGCTCCGGAGCGGCAGATCACCACGGTGTCGCGGGGTAGTAGCTGCCCGATCTGCCGGGTGTGCTTCTCGGTGAGAGCCAGGGGGGCGTTGACGGAGCCCGGAATGTGACTGATGCCGAACTCCACGGGGGCCCTGACGTCCAGGAACAGCGGTGCACCCTCATGGGGGTCCTGGAGTTCGGAGGCGGAAACGGTGGCGGGTGAGGACATGGTGTTCTCCTTCTCGAGTGGTTCTCGGACGGGACGGTGCCCGGCTCGGGTGCGGGGTGTCACAGGGTCAGCCCAGGAGCCGGGGCACGCTTTGCAGGGCGGTGTAACACTCCGTGAGCACCAGCAGGCCGGCGAAGTCCAACGACAGCAGGCGCGTGTTGATCCGGTGGCCCACGCGGGCGCCGAGTGCTGGGCCCACCACGGCGGCGCCCGCGAACGGCCCCACGGCCTCCCACTCCAGGTGGGGTAGGACGCTCGTGTGCAGCGACAGGGTCACGAGACTGTTGACGAGGGCGGTGAGGATGAGCGGTAGCCATGAGCGCGGGTCGGATCATACGAGACGGTTCTCGGGGCCGTCGTGGTTCGAGGACGGGCGGGACGAGCGTCGCCGCGTGTTCTTCACGATCATGGCCGCGGCCACGACCACGACCAGCGCGGAGAACAGCGTGAGCAGCACGGCGTCGTCCATCAGGCCGGACACGTTGGCAGCGAGCACCGCACCCCCTGTGCCCAGGGCGCCGAAGACCACGCCGATCCCAGGGCGGACGTGGCGGCGCCGGAGATGCGAGACCAGGCCCGAAATCGCACCCGAGATCACGACCACCAGGGAACCCACCGTTGCGTGGGTCGGGGGGAGTCCCAGGGCGAAGGTGAGCAGCGGCACGGTCATGATGGCCCCGCCGCCGCCCAGCGCGCCCATGACGAGCCCCACCAGCAGCCCTGCGATGACGACGATGAGCGCGATCACTCCTGCGGGATGATGACGGTCCTGGGGTGCGCGCCGAAGCAAGCCGCACTCGCTGTAGCACATACTCCCGGGGGTAATTTTGGAGCGAGGGAGAACCGTGTGCGGATCACGCGGTGGGGTGCAGGGGAGGGGGATTCCGGGTGGCCCTCACCGGCCCGTCCCGCATGAAAAGTGAACGTCTAGATTGTGGACAATCTAAATACCGCGACCTACCATCGATTGCGGTCGTACCACCCGGCGTTCAGGGCCGGGGCTCACCGGCCACGGAAAGGACGAGGAATCATCATGAAGGCTATGTACACCGCGGAAGCGCTTGCCCAGGGCGCGGGCCGCAACGGCAGCGTCGCCACCAAGGACGGGTCGCTGCAGTTCGACCTGGCCGTGCCGAAGGAGATGGGGGGATCCGGGAACGGCGCCAATCCCGAGCAGCTTTTCGCCGCCGGGTACGCGGCCTGCTTCCACTCCGCCTTGCAGATGGTCGCCCGCCAGCAGAAGGTCTCGCTCGGTGATTCCGCCGTGGGGGCCCGCGTGCAGATCGGCGACAACGGCGCAGGCGGGTTCACCCTGGCCGTGCAGTTGGAAGTGATCATCCCCGAACTCGAGCACGACGCGGCCCAGGAACTCGCGGACGCCGCGCACCAGGTCTGCCCCTATTCCAACGCCACGCGCGGCAACATCGAGGTCACCGTGACCGTCGTGGAGGATTGACGAGCGCGTCGCACCGCGCCCGATGAGAGCGCACGGCACGTCCCCGGCGTTCTGCGGCCCACTGAGGCCCTGACGGGGCCGTGCCGTGACGCACGGGCGGGGGCCACGAGCCCCACGGCGCCGAGGGGGATGTCACGTCCCCTCGGCGCGACGTCGCCCTCAGACGCTCTCGGGGACGCGCACCTCGGTGCGCAGGGTCGCGGAGCGGCGGTCGGCGAGTTCGCGGCGCACGACCCAGACGACCGCGACGATCCACAGCAGGGCGAGCGCGCCGAGGATCGCGTAGTACGCGGCGTCGCCGGGGAGGCGCGCCTGCACGGCGTCCAGGCGCAACAGGGTACGCGTGTTCGTGAAGATGATGAGTCCGCCGGCGCCGACGGCGAGGATGCGCGGGGCGAGCCAACGCACGAGCCACGCGGCGATCGGCGCGGCCACCACACCGCCGATCAGTAGAGCCAGGACCATGCCGAAGTCGACGCCCTGGCTGCCGAGTGCCATCAGGAACCCGATGGAGGCACCCAGACTGACCACGAACTCGGACGTGTCGATGGATCCGATGACCTTGCGCGGGGCGATTTTGCCGGAGGCCAGCAGGGTGGGGGTGCCCACGGGGCCCCACCCACCGCCGCCGATCGCGTCCATGAAGCCCGCGACCGTGGCCAGGGGGATCAGGAAGAATCCGCGCACCTTGCCCGTGAAGTTCGGGCGCCGCCCGCCGAGCCGCAAGAACCGCCACACCACGTAGCAGCCCAGCAGCAACAGGATCACGGACATCACCGGTGCGGCGGCCTCCCCGGAGAGGGTCAGCAGATGGGCGCCCGCGAACGCGGCGATCCCGCCGGGAACCGCCATGAAGCCTACGACGCGCCAATCGATGTTGCCGAAGCGCCAGTGCGAGAGCCCGGAGGCCAGGGTGGTGCCCACCTCCGCGAGGTGCACTGTCGCGGACACCGAGGCGGGGGTCAGGCCCACGGCCAACAGCAGGGTGGATGAGGTCACGCCGTAGGCCATACCGAGCGAACCGTCCACGAGTTGCGCCCCGAAACCCACCAGGGCGAGCAAGATCAATGTACGCACGGTGCGACTCCTGTGCAGTGGAAGGGGTGAGGTCACTCAGCCTAGGAACCGGGCGGGCGCTCACCCAAGGAATGTTGCGCCGTGCGTCACAACGTGTAGTGCGATGACATCCGCTTGACATCGGCCGGGGGACGTCTTCCCTTGTCAATCGTCAGTACGCTGACGAGGATGGGAGGGTCAGCGATTCCGCCGACCGAGACGTCCAACGAAAGGACAGCACGTGGCAGAGAAAAATCCCGCCAACGCGGGCGAGGAATCCATCAAGATGAGCCCCCAGGAAGAGAGTGCGGCCCTAGGTCAGGAGACCCAGACGGACGCCGAACCCGCCGACGAGGGCGTGGGCGCCATGACGGACAACAAGGGCGACGAGCCCGCCACCGAGAACTGACCTGAACCACTACGCGATCGGCCCGTGGCACATGCCACGGGCCGATCGCGTATTCAGGTCTCCGATGTCCGGCTCAGTCCTCCTCGCCGGGATCCTCGCGGGGGTTGCCGATGTTGTACCGCAGCGGGCGGGTGCGGAAGTTCGCGAGCTTATGCGAACCGTCGCAGAACGGCGCGATCGACGACATGTTGCACCGGCACAGGGCGACGACGCGCCGCGGCGGCTTCTGCGGCTCGGCCCCCGGTTCCGGGGCGATCAGCACGTCACCGCGCACCAAGAGCGGCCCGTCCGGGCACGGGGTGATCACCACGGGATCCTCGGCGTCGTGCGCCACCGAGAGGACGGGGCTCCCGTCGTCCGTGGTGCGTGGATCCTGCTCGCTCACAGGGCCACCCGCTCGGCGACCGGGGCCTCGGAACCCACGGTCTGCAGTCCCGGCATGCTCCCGCGCAGGGAGGTCCGCCCGTCTGACCAGCACTCGAGCATGTGATCACCCATGAGCCCGTCCACGTACAGGCACGCGGCCGCGCCGAACAGGACGTCCTCGAGCAGCTCGGGCTCGTCCTGGGCGAGCGCCCCGGCGAGGTCACGCGCGGCGATCTGTTCGTGAACGGCGTCGGCCTCCACGTGCTCGTCGTAGTACCAGGTGACGTCCGCGTCGTAACCGAGCTTGCGGAACGCTCGGCCGTAGTACTTGTTGGGGATCGAGGACGTCATCTCGAACGCCGCGAGGTGACCCGCGATGGCCCCGCGCAACCGGCGGTGCAGTCCGAACAGGCTCATGAGGTTCATGGACGCGAGCGTGGGGGCGGGCACGAGGTCCAGGTAGTGGTCCAGGGTGTCGTCCAGGCCGAAACCTCGCATGGTCTGCGCGAAGATCGTGGCGTGCACGCGCTCGGGACGGCCCCCGCCGTACTCGTCCGACTGGATCTCCACGAGCGCCGCCTTCGCGCGGCCCCGCAACCGGGCGATGCCCCACGAGTGGGGGTCCGCCTCGCGCAGCGTGTAGATGGAGCGGTGGACCAGGAACTCGCTCAGGATCTCCTCGCTCGGGTGCCGGGCGAGCCACGTGGCCAGGGTGGGCTTGGCGTCCCCGCCGGTCATCGCGAACATCGTGTCCACGAGCTGCGCGGAGTCGCCGGGCAGGGGATCGGGGAGGGGCACGCGACGGCGCAGCTCGGCCTCGAAACCGGCCTCGAGCACTGTGCGCACGCGCAGCAGCTCGGGATCCCACTCGCGGTCCGCGGTCACGAATTCCGCGGGCCCGTAGTGCAACAGGTAGAGCAGGAACAGGGACAGCTGCAGGTCCTCGTCCGCGAGGACGTCCTGCGACGCGTTAACCGCGGTGGCCGTCGCTTCGGACAGCGCCGCGTACCCGCTTGCCGGGGTCTCCTCCGGGCCGGTCAGGATCTCCAGGAGGGCCGTGCTCACGGGTCCGCGAGCGGTCGGGGCCACGGTTCGGGTGGGGACGGTCGTCATGATGGTGTTCTCCGCTCGGGAAAGTGGGTGCTCGGCGCGGGTGGGGTGTCTCTGAAGGCGGGGATTGCCCGCGGACCGCGGTGGAGCGGTCCGCGGGCAATCGGCGGAAATAGTACGACTACTTCCTATTCATTAGGCCAACATACCCGTGGTCGGGAAACGTTCCCAGACCCGGTGGCTGCCGAGCAGTTCCACCACGGTGCTCAGCACGTCCTTGGCGGAGTCCGCGCTCACGACGCCGGGCGTCTGGGCGATCTGCAGGGCGTCCAGCACGTCCGTGCCGGGGCCGAACGCGGCGATCGCCTTGGCGTGGCGCCACATCTCGTTGAGCAGCAGGCTCACGCGGGGGTCGATGTCACCCGGGCTGGGTGCACCGGCCTTCGCGTCCAGGCCACCGGCCACGGGGTTCACAGGAGCGCCGGCGGTGGCGACCACCACGGCGTCGAACTCGATGGACCGTGCCGTGAGCAGGGTGCGGTGCGCCACGATGCCCGGGGCCACCTCACCTCCCTGGGGTGCGATGACGAGCGGGACCATATCCGCGCCGTCGATCTCGGAGACGAGCGTGGCGAGCTGGTCGGCGTCCGTGTCCGGACCCACGAGAATGCCCACCTGGCGGCCTTCGACGGGCCACGTCTCGCCCACCTGGGTGAGGGCCGGGGAGGCCTGGACGTCCTGGGCGGGAGCCTCGGTGGGCTCCTGCTCGGGCAGCCCCAGCGCCTGGGCCACGGTCTTGCCCAGCGCGGGGTCGATCGCGAACAGGTGGCGCAGCTGACGGGTGCGGATGTTCTCGTCCCAGCACTTGCCGAGCTCGAACGCGTAGGCCTGCGCGGTGTGCTCGCGCTCCACCTCGCTCAGCGAGAGCCAGAACAGGCGTGGCTGGCTGAAGTGGTCCTCGAAGGACTGGGGCCGCACGCGCTCCTTGACGGACGCGGGGACCGGGGCCGGGTAGTCGATGAACGCGTGCTCGTCCTCGGGAGTCTCCGCCGGGTTGCCGCCGTCCAGCGAGTTGGGCCGGTAGGGGGCCACACCCGAGTGCACCGCACTCTGGTGGAAACCGTCACGCAGCATGTCGTTGACCGCCGCGTGCGGGCGGTTGATGGGCAGCTGGTTCCAGTTGGGCCCGCCCAGGCGGGTGATCTGGGTGTCCAGGTAGGAGAACAGACGCCCCTGCAGCAAGGGGTCGTTGGTCACGTCGATGCCCGGGACCAGGTTGTTGGGGTTGAACGCCACCTGCTCCGTCTCCGCGAAGTAGTTGGAGGGGTTGCGGTCCAGGGTCATCAGACCCACGGGCTCCACGGGGACGAGTTCCTCCGGGACGATCTTGGTGGGGTCCAGCAAGTCGATGCCCTGGAACATTTGGTCCTCGGTGTCCTCGAACACCTGGACGCCCAGTTCCCATTGCGGGTACGCGCCGGCCTCGATGGCGTCCGCGAGGTCCCGGCGGTGGAAATCCGGGTCCGCACCGTTGATCAGCTGGGCCTCTTCCCACGCCACGGAGTGCACGCCCAGGCGCGGCTTCCAGTGGAACTTGACCAGCACGGTGGAGCCGTCCTCGGCCACCAGACGGAACGTGTGGACGCCGAAGCCCTCCATCATGCGGAACGAGCGCGGGATGCCGCGGTCGGACATGTTCCAGATGGTGTGGTGCTGGGCCTCGGTGTGCAGGGACACGAAGTCCCAGAACGTGTCGTGGGCGGACTGGGCCTGGGGGATCTCGCGATCCGGGTGGGGCTTACCGGCGTGGATGACGTCCGGGAACTTGATGGCGTCCTGGATGAAGAACACCGGCATGTTGTTGCCCACGAGGTCCCAGGTGCCCTCGTCCGTGTAGAACTTAACGGCGAAACCGCGGGTGTCACGGGCCAGATCGCCCGAACCGCGGGAGCCCAGCACGGTGGAGAACCGCACGAACACCGAGGTTTCCTTGTCCTTGGCAAACAAGCCCGCGCGGCTGAGCTTGGTGGCCGAGCCGTAGCCGCGGAACGTGCCGTGGGCACCCGCGCCGCGGGCGTGCACCACGCGCTCCGGGATGCGCTCGTGGTCGAAGTGGGAGATCTTCTCCCGGAAGTGGTGGTCCTGCAGCAGCACGGGACCGCGGGCCCCGGCCTTGAGGGACTGGTCGGAGTTCGTTAGGCGCGCGCCGTGCGCGGTGGTGAGGTACTCACCCTGCTGGGCCATCGCGGACATCGGGGCATCGGTGGGCGCACCCGTGGGTGTGACCCGCTCGGGGGCACCCTGATCGGGCTTGGGCGGAAGCGGCTGACGGGGAGCGGTGGGCTCCTCGATGGTCGGCTCACCGGTCCCGGGAACTCCCGGGACCTGGGGGGCGCTGTTATCGCGTGCGGACATGACGATCCTCCTACGAAGCTGACGCACGCCGCGGTCATGGAGTGCGACGTGGTTCTCCCATACTGTCAGCACCCTTGGGGGTGGGCATACACCTGTAGGGAGGCAGTCGCTGTCCTGCGGGGTTGTGAACCCGTCAGGGGCTGCGCCCGCGGGCCGCGCCCGCGGGCCGCGCGGCGTCGTCGTGAGACAGTGATCCCATGACGTGGACACCGGTGACACTGCGCGGGCGGCTGGTCCGCCTGGAACCCCTCAGCCGCGAGCACCTGGACGGGCTGATCGAGGCCACCGAGGACGGGCGCATGTGGGAGCGCTGGTACACGAGCGTGGCGGACCCGGGCGGCATGGCCGCGGCCGTGGAAAAGTGGCTCACGTGGCAGGACGAGGGATTCATGCTGCCCTTCGTGACCGTGCGGCAGGCCGACGACGCCGTGCTCGGGATGACCACGTTCTACGACCCGCAGTGGGGTGTGCCGCGCGTGAGCGTGGGCCACACGTGGAACCGGGCATCCACCCACCGGACGGGGACGAATGCGGAGTCCAAGCTGCTGCTCATGACCCACGCGTTCGAGGAGCTCGGGTGCCGGTGCGTGCGTTATGAGACGAGCTGGGCCAATCAGCAGTCCCGGGCAGCGATCGAGCGCCTCGGTGCTCGGCTGGACGGTGTGCTGCGCGCGGACCGGTTGGAGCGCAACGGCGCGCTGCGGGACACCGTGGTGTACTCGGTGCTCGAGCACGAGTGGCCCTCGGTGAAGGCGGGACTCGAGGCGCGGGTCGCGCGACGCTGAGGGAGAGGCTCACTAAAAACGTTTGTTTGCTATTGCGAATCACTATGGTCGTTCTTACGCTGGGTCCATGAGACGCAAACTCTTCTCGGAGATCTCCCCACTGGCCTAACGCATTGCGGTGGAGCGTCAGAGATGGCAGCGGCGCGCGAGGGACCTCGGCAGACGCGGGGCGTTCGCCGCCGAGCGTTCGGCCGAGGACCTGCCCGTGAAGGTCTACCGTCACAACTCACTCATCCGGCGCACGCTCGGCAACACCGAGCTGGACCTGCAGGAGGGCAAGGCACGCTCGCTGGAACTGTCCGCGCCGCTCGTGGACGGGATCGTAATCCGCCCGGGGCAGACGTTCTCCTTCTGGCGGCTCGTGGGCAATCCCACGCGTTCCCGCGGCTACCTGCCGGGTGTGGTGATCAACGGTGACCACGCGGACGTGGGGATCGGCGGGGGCATGTGCCAGTTCACCAACCTGCTGCACTGGATGGCGCTGCACTCGCCACTGACCGTGGTGGAACACCACCACCACAGCGGATTGGACCTGTTCCCCGACTTCAAACGCCAGATCCCGTTCGGGACCGGGACGTCCATCATCTACAACTTCCTGGACTACCGGCTGCGCAACGACACCGGGCAGAGCTACCAGCTCCGCGTGTACGTGGACGACGAGTACCTGCGCGGTCAGCTGCTTTCGGACGACACCTGGCCGGAGAAGTTCCACATCCGCGAGGACGAGGCGTACTTCTACCGCGTCACGGATCCCGCGACGGGTGAGGAGCAGGTGCGCCGGCACAACGTGGTGCGGCGGGAGACCCGGTCCAAGCGCACGGGCGGCACCTATCGGGACTCCCCGTCCAGCCTGCCCGCCCGCACAGTGATGGGCCAGACGACGTCGCGCGGCCGAGACGGTTCGCCCCACGCCTCGGTGAGGTCGGCGGCGTAATGGCGCAGAACGTCGTCGTGCCCGGACTCCGCGGCGTTGCGCACCGCGGACCACGTGCCCAGGTAGTCCAGGAAGGCATCGAGCGGCCAGGATCGCCGGATAAACAGCGCGGCCACCGGGACCTGCGGGAAGGGGAAGTCGATGTCCCGGTACCCGGTCTCCACGAGGCGGCGCTCGGGCGGCCAGAACGGGCCGATCTCGCGCCAGTAGAACCGCTCGAAACGTTCCCGCAGGCCCGGCTCCACCTCCACCACGCCGTAGCTGATGAGTGCGAGGACGGCGCCGGGGGCCGCGATGCGGCGTGCCTGCGTGTAGAAAGCCGGCAGGTCGAACCAGTGTGCGGCCTGGGCCGCGGTCACGAGATCGGCGCGGCCGTCGGCCACGGGCAGGTCCTCCGCCGTCCCGCGCGCGTAGTCGACGCCGCGTACGGGGGCGGCATGAGCGAGTTGATCCTCACCGGGGTCCACGCCGATCACGTGCGTGAAGTGTTCGGCCAGCAAGCCCGTGAGCTGGCCTGTCCCACAGCCCACGTCCACCGCGGTGCCCCGCCGCGGGGCGATCCGTGCCAGTTCCGCGCCCAGCTCCGCGGGGTAATCGGGGCGGTGCGCGGCGTAGTTCCCTCCGCCCTGCTCGAACCAGTTCCGGGTCATGTGGCGGTCCTCTCATGGGATGGCGGGGTCGGGTGTACCGGTCGTTCCCACAAGGTCACACGGCTGCGCACCTCGTCGTTCTCGTACGGCGCTGTCTCGCCCGTGGGCTCGTACCCCAGAGCCTTCCAGAAGCCGACGGCGCTCGCCGCGTTGGTCTCCACGATCCCCAGGCGCAGGGTGGTCACCTCGGGCCAGCCGCTCACGAGGTTCGTGACGGCATCATGCATCGCCCGCCCCAGGCCCTCTCCCTGGTGGTCCTGCCGCACGAGAAGCAGACCGATGTGAGCGTGATGCTCCTCGGGGAAATTGCGGATGACGTCGGCCATGGCTGCCAGAGCAGGCCCGCGGAACAGCCCGACGTCGTACTTCTGTTCGCGTGCGAGGCCGGGCGGGCGCGCGGAAAGGATCTCGGCGGCGTCGCCGGGGAGGGGCGCGTGTCCACTGATCCGGCGGGTGTAATCGGGGGTCGCCTCGAGCAGCGCTTGTAGCGCCGGCGCGTCCTCCGGTCTCAGTCGACGCAGTTCTGCCGGTTCGTCGACGGCGCTCACCCGAGTTCCGGGGTCCGCGCAGGGGAGGTGACCGCAGCGGCGTCGGGCACCCGGACGGTGCTGGTCAGGGCGGTGAGGCTGGGCCGGCGCGGGGTGGAGCTGAAACCGAAGTCCGGGGCCGGGGTCATATCCGTGAGGCGGCCCAGGTCCTGGTCGTCCCAGGTGGCGCGGGAGTGGGTGATGGTGTGGAGGTCGTAGGCGGCGTACCACTCGGTGCGGTCGTTGCCGGCCGTACCCAGGGTGCGCACGCCGGGCATCACGCGGTGGGCCACCTGATCGGTGAGCCGGGCGAAGGTCAGCGAGGTGCTGATCGGTCGGGGGACCGTCTGCAGCAGGTACCCCAGGGGCGCTCGCGGCCCCACGCTGAAGTGCCATGTAAGCGGCCCCGCGGTGACCGTCCACCGGGAGGCGCGGGAGAAGCCCGTGCGCTGCACGTTCACGGGGAGGCGGGTGACGGTGTCGAAGGTGTAGGTGTCGGACACGAAATGCGCGACCCAGTCGTTGGGTGCCAGCAGTTCGCGGCGTCCGTCCGGGTGGGCGACCATGACGTCCGCGAACGGGCCCTGCGGCGTGTGGGACCAGCACCCCAGAACCAGCCGCGTGCCGGAGGACGTGCCGACCCCGGCGATGTGGCCGGTGAAGCGGTGACGGATGGAGGAGGTCATGGGGCCAGGGTAGGGGAGGGAGGGGTGGTGGGGGAGAAGGTGGCATACGGACCGGGTACGTCCCTGCTGCGTGGCAAACCCGGGGGCGACGTCGCACCCCCGAGCGCCGAGGCCACCGTGGGTCCCGGGTGCCGACGTCGTGCGGACCCCGGCGGCGACGGCGTACCAGGACCCGTGTGGACGCCCCACCGACCCGCCGGTACCCGCGGCTCACTTCACCGACCCCGGCTCGTCCCGCGGGACGGCGAGTGTCGCGGCGGCCATGAGTACGGCGGTACCCGCCGCCGCTACAAAGACCCATCCGGAGGCGTGGATCACGGTGGCGGGATCGCCCTCACCGCCACCGGCACGGATGAGGTTGGTGGCGATGGCGCCGTAGATCGCCACCCCCACGGCTGAGCCGGCGGAGCGCGCGAACATGTTGAGACCCGTCACCGACCCGCGCTGGTTCCACTCCACCGAGGACTGGGCCATGATCAGCGACGGCGCCGCGGTGTAACCGAGCCCCAGCCCGATGATAAACGCGCACACAGCCATACCGATCACGCTCGGCCACGGCGACAGCGCGGCGGTCAGGGCCGCTCCCACGGTCGCGATCGCACCGCCCAGAAACACGGTGCGCCGGAAGCCCCACCGCATGTAGATCCGCCCCGCCGTGGACGCAGCCACGGGCCAGCCGATGCTCACGGCGGCCACGGCCGCTCCCGCCGCGATCGGTGTGGCCCCGGCCGTGCGCTCCAAATAGGTGGGGACGTAGCTCGTCATCCCCACCAGCAGCGCGCCGATCCCCAGGGAGACCAGGGTGGTGCTTGCGACCACGCGGCGTCGTACCAGCGCGAGGTCGATGATCGGTTCGCTCGCGCGACGCTCGACGGCCACGAAGATCGCCAGCCCCACGACGCCGACGACGCCGCACACCAGGGTGGGCACCGAAAGCCACTCCCACGCGTTGCCGCCCTCCAGCGCGCCGAGGATGAGGGCGGACAGGGCGATCGCGAGCACCGCGGCACCGGTGAAGTCCACCCGGTGCTCCTCGCGCTCGATCTTCTCGTGATAGCTGCGCAGCAACAGCCACCCCGCCACGAGGGCCACCGGGATGTTGACGAAGAAGACCCACCGCCAACTCAAGAACTGGGACAGCAGCCCACCCAATGTGGGCCCCACGACCGAAGAGACCGCCCACACCCCGGCCACGTACCCCTGCACGGCGGCGCGCTCGGCCACGGTGTAGATGTCCCCCACGATCGTCATGCCCATGGGCGCCACGGCTCCCGCACCCAATCCCTGGATCACCCGGAAGACGATGAGCGACGGCATGCTCCACGCGCATCCCGCGAGCACGGAGGAGACCAGGAACAGCCCCACGCCGGTGAGGATCACGGGTTTGCGCCCGTACATGTCCGAGAGCTTGGAGAAGATCGGCACACTCACCGCCTGCGCCAACATGTAGCTCGAGAACAGCCACGGGAACTGGGCGAAGTTACCCAGCGAACCCACGATGCTCGGCACCGCGGTCGCCAGGATCGTGGCGTCCAGGGCCACCAGAGCCGTGGAGAGCATTACGGCCAGCAGGACGGGACCGCGCTGCGAGCGCAGCCCCACCGAGGCGCGATCCACGCCGGAGGTGTTCACGCGCCCCGCCGCGCCACGACCATCCGGTCCCGCGAGTGGCCGGACCCGGCACCGCGTTCCAGGTGTCGCTCGCGGATCTCGTTCGTCTCGATCTGCCATCCCTGCCCGGTCAGATACGTCACCACGTCCTCCGGCATCACGTAGTCGGCGGGGTCGAAACCGTGAGGTGTCTCATCCAGCTCGTGATGCACGAACACCAGCCGCCCGCCCGGTGTCACGGCGTCCGCGAACGCGCGCACCGCTGCGTCGTCGCCCCGCTTGGGCACCGCGGGGTATTGGGCGGACACCAGGTCGAACGGGCCGAGGGGGCGCTCGCCGAACCCTTCAATGAGCCATGTGATCTCGACCCCCGCGGCTTCTGCCGCGGCCCGAGCGCGGTCGACGGCGACGCGTGAGACGTCCAGCCCCGTCACCGTCCAGCCACGTCGGGCCAGCCACACGGCGTCGGCGCCCTCACCGCAACCCACGTCCAGCGCCGTGCCGGGAGCGAGGTCCGACGTGAGCGCCATCAGGGCGCCGTTGGGCTCGCCGCTCCAGATGTGCGTGGCGCCGTAGCGCTCGTCCCAGCCGGCAGCGGTCTCGGGCGTGCGGTGGGGAGCGTGTTCGTGGGTCATGCGTCCCAGAATTCCACCGCGGTCCGGTACCGCGCCACGTCGTCCGCGCTGGGCGTGACCGGCCCGGTACCGCGCCGCGACCGCGAAGGGCACCTGGTGTCTCTATCTAATTGTGGACAACTAAAATGTGAACAACTATGATTAAGCCTGGTCGCCCGAGCACTGCACCCCGGCCCCCGCCTTGGTCCAGCACACGGCCGGTGACCGCGCGTCCGGATCGAACGCCCCGCTCCCCAGCGGGGCTCCATACTGTTCGCCGACGCCCCAAGCGTGCGGTGAGTCCCGGCACTTGGGGGGTCGGGACTCACCGCACGCGACCGTTCGCGGCCCGCCGGGGACGACGACGCTCAGCGCGGTTCCCTGTGGAAGCCCACGCAGGCAGCCCCCAGCACCCCCATGACGATGTCCCCCAGCGTGTCCAGGGGTGGGATGTGGATGTCCGGTGTCGCGAATAGGAACCCCAACAGTTCCATGACCTCCCACACCACGGCGATCACGAAGCCGGCCACCGCGCACCACGTGAACCGCATCGCGGGACGATCGCGCACCCGGCCCCGCACCCGGGGGTGGTGGGTCAGAACGCGATTCCATGCCATCCACACCAGGGCGTACAGCGTCACGAAGTGGATGAGGATGTCCCACCACCAGATCCTGCTGTAGAGCTGTTCGGCCGCGCTCATGGCGGCGGTGAGCATGATGAGCGAGCACACGGCCCGCGCGTACTGGGTGCGGAACCACAGAAACGCGATCACCTGTCCGAGTCCCGCGAGCAGTAGGACGGCCATGTCCACCCGGCGCCCGTCCAATGCGTAGTAACCCGCCGCGATGATCGCCGTGAAGCACATGGCCGATGCGACCACGCCGCCCACGCTGTGCGTCTGCTCGGACGTCATCGGTTGCCCCCACGACCCAGGGGGCCGGAGAGAACGCGTCGCCGGATACGCACCCACGGTCGTTCACCGCGCCAGTTGAGGAACACGGTGGCCATGGCCATGTGCAGCTGCCGGCGGATCCGAGCGGGGGAGACCAAGGCCCGCCAGGACACGATCGCGACATTGCCCGGGTCCATGATCACGCGCTGATCGCGACGGACGCGGAAGCTGAGGTCGAAATCGTCGTGCACCCGTGGATCCCGGTGCACCTCTTCCCGGACATGCTGCCACCACGCCCGGGTGAAGGCCATGTTGGACCCCCATAAGGCCCAGTGGCCCAGCGCCGTGCCGGCCACCAGGCGGTAGGCTGTGATGTATGCCGCCCCCAGGATGCGTCCGGCCAACTCGTACCGCGGCCCGAACCGCGCGATCCCGGACACCGCCACGGTGGCCTTCCCCTGCGGATCCCGCAGGGCCCGTGACAGCACCGCGGTGTGTCGCTCGACCCAGCCGGGGGAGGGGAGGCTGTCCGCGTCGCAGCGCAGGATGAGGTCCCCGCGGGCGGCGTCGTAGCCCGCGGCCGCGGAGACGGCCACTCCGGGGACGGGTTCCCACACCCGGTGTACTTCGGGGTGGCGGTCCAGGACTGTCGAAAGATCATCGGTGGAACCGTTGTCCACCACGACGATCTCGTCCGGGTCGCGAGTCTGCTCACGCAGGGCCCGGAGGCAGCGCTCCAGGTAGGAAGAGTCGTTACGAACGGGGATGACCACGCTGCAGGTCATGCGTTGCTCGGTGTTCTCCCGTTCCACCCGTCCAGTCTGTCATGCCGCGGAGCGTGCCTCTCGCCGCAGCAGATCACGCTTGATCGCCTCGCCCCACGCGAACCCACCCATGGAACCGTCCGAACGCAACACCCGGTGGCACGGGACGAACAGCGCCACGGGATTGCGGGCGCACACCGACGCCGCCGCCCGAACGGCCCGGGGATTGCCGAGTTCCCGCGCGAACTCGGTGTAGGTCAGGGGGGACCCGGGGCGGATGCGGCGCAGCGCGGCCCACCCGGCCTGCTGGCCCTCGGTGCCGTGCAGGTCCACGGGCACGGTCAGGACGGAGTCGAGGTTGCCGTCGTAGAACGCGCGGACCGCCTCCAGTGCGGGCACGTTGCCGGATTGCGCTTCCTTCGGACGGAAGGCCGGGCGGATCCGCGCGAGCAGCTGCTCGGTCGAGCGTGTCCATCCGGAGGCCACGACGGTTCCGTCCTCCCGGGCCACTGCCGTGAAGGAACCATCAGGGGTGTCAATGCTCTCAACGACATATGTCATGACGGCACACTTTCCGAGAAGGATGCGGGAGGGGTCAGCGGGCCCCACAGATGGGTGGTGGCGTAACTGCGCCATGGGGCAGCGGCCCCTGCCCAGTCCACGAGTGCGGGTTTGGTGTCCGGGAGCCCGAGCCGTCGGGCACCGGCGCGCATGGCCCCGTCGTCGATCAGGAACACGTCCGGGTCCCCGGTGACCCGCATGCGCACGTGGTCCGCGGTCCATGGCCCCACCCCGGGGAGGGTGAGGAGCGCGGCGCGTTGCTGAGTGGCGTCGTCGCCGGGGGACAACTGCAAATCACCCGAGGCGAGCGCGCGGGCAGCACCCAGGACCGCCTGGACCCGCGCGGCCGGCCCGCCCAGGAACTGGACGCCGTGCTCGGCGATGGCCGCTGCGGTCGGGAACATGTACCGGATGCCCGTGGCGAAGGAGGGCGCGGGCTCTCCCATGTCCCGCGCGCGGGCACCCAACACGGTGCGGGCCGCGGCCAGGGAGATCTGCTGACCGATGAGCGTGCGGATCAACGTCTCGTGCGGGTCCGCGGAACCGGCGACCCGCAGCCCCGGGGCGGCCTCGACCAGCGGGCGCAACACCGGGACGCGGGACAGCGCGGCGGCCACTGCCTGCGGATCGGCGTCCAGGTCGAAGAGCCGACGCACCCGGGCGATCAGCACGGGCAGGTCCGCGAGATCCGTGACCCGAGTGCGCAACCGCAACCGCCCCGCGCGCTCGTACACGCGCAGCCAGGCCGGGCCGCCGGGCAGGCTCAGCGCGCGGGTGTAGGAGGCGGGGGTCCCGACCTCCACGCCGTCCACCGCATGGACCGCGAACCACACGAACAGCCCGCGCACGTCCAGGGGCTCGCGATAGCTCAACGCGAGGTCCACCTCGCCCGGCTCACTCGCCGCGCCGTGTCCCGAGGGTCCGGTGCTCGTGCTGCGCGCCCGCAATTGCTGCGGGGTCATGTCGTACACCTCGCGGATCACCTCGTTGCACTGTCGGATGCTCGAGAATCCCGCGGCGAACGCGGTCTCCGCGACCGGCAAGTCCGTCTGCGTCAGTAGGGCGCGCGCCGTCTGGGCCCTGTGGGCGCGGGCGAGCGCGAGCGGTCCGGCGCCGAGTTCCTCGGTCAGCACGCGGGTGAGGTGGCGCGTGGAATATCCCACGCGCCGCGCGAGTCCCAGCACGCCCTCGCGGTCCACGACCCCCTCGGTGATGAGCCGCATGGCGCGCCCCACCACGTCCCCGCGCAGATCCCACTCCGGGGACCCCGGCACGGCTTCCGGGACACAGCGTTTGCAGGCGCGGTACCCGGCGGCGTGGGCGGCCGCGCTCGTGCGGTAGAAGCGCACGTTCTCGCGGTGGGGCTTGCGCGCGGGGCAGCTCGGGCGGCAGTAGATCCCGGTGGTGCGCACCGCGGTCACGAACTGCCCGTCGAAGCGCCCGTCCCGGGACTCGACAGCCCGGTAGCGCTCGTCGAACGAGGAGTCTTGAGGGGGCATGCGTCCCACGGTCCCACGCCCGGGCGCCGGGCGCTAGCGGATTTCGGACACGGCGGTGGACCGAACCGGTTACTTCACGCGCTCCCACTCGGCGACCGGCCCGGGAACCGGGACGAACAACGGGTGGTGGGGAGCGGCATGGGGATCGATGCCGCCCAGTGCGGATCGCGCCCACTCGGGGTCGCGGTCGAGGACCTTGCGCAGCAGGAACTCGAACTCGTAGCGCAGCTGACCGGTGGTCACGGTGAGCGTGATGGGCTGTGTGCTCGCCTCCCGGGCCAGGCGGGTGCGGTCGAAGTTGTAGCCGCGGCGGTCGGCCTCGTCGGCGACGCCGTGCAGGTACGTGGCCACGGACAGGACCGGATCGCTCGTGGCGCGGAAGCGCTGCAGCTGGGGGTGGCGCGTGTAGCCCTTGGTCTGACCGAGCAGGACCTTCTGGGCGAGCAGACCCTCCCGCCAGCACGCCACCAGAGCACGACGGTCCAGCAGGGACGGGTGAACTGACCACAGACGCATGGACCCATTCAATCGCGCACCGCCCCGATAGCTCCAAGCGGACCCCAAGATTCCTCCCGTAGCATGGCGGACACACCCCTGACGACCACGTGCGGAGAACACCTTCATGTCCCTGCCTGCCATCCTGGCCGCCACATCAGCCGACGAGAGTGCTCAGCTCTCCGGTATCGCGGGGTGGGTGGTGGACGTCATGGAAGCCATCGGTGCTCCCGGCGCCGGACTGCTCGTGGCCCTGGAGAACCTGTTCCCGCCGCTGCCGTCCGAGGTGATCCTCCCGCTCGCCGGTTTCACGGCCAGCCAGGGCAATTTCAGCCTGGGCGGGGCCATCTTCTGGACCACGCTGGGGTCGGTCGTGGGCGCGATCGCGCTGTACTGGATCGGCGCCGCACTGGGACGACGCCGCCTGCGCGTGATCGTGGACAAGATGCCGCTCGTGGATCTGCATGACCTGGATCGCACCGAGGAGTGGTTCGACCGCCACGGCAAGGCCGCCGTGTTCTTCGGGAGGATGATCCCCATCTTCAGATCCCTGATCTCCGTTCCCGCGGGGATCGAGCGGATGTCGTTCTGGCTGTTCGTGGTGCTCAGCACGGCCGGGTCCCTGATCTGGAACACCATTTTCGTGCTCGCCGGGTACTTCCTGGGGGAGAACTGGCACATCGCGGAACAGTACGCCGGGGTGTTCTCACGCATCGTGGTGATCGCGGTCCTGCTGTTCCTGGTGTGGTGGGTCGTCAAGCGGATCCGACGCAATCGTCGTTCGGCTCACGAGGGATGAATCACGGGGCACCTCGAGGGAGCGCGAACTGGGATACAGTTGTCCCCTAAGATGCCCACAATTCTCGATAATTAATGCACTAACAAGGCTCTGACCAGTACGATCGCGCGTGTGGCCCGACCCCGAAAATTTAACGAGATTACTCGCAAAGCACTGATTAAGAACACCGCCGAACAGATCCTGGCCGGTGGCGTCGAGTCCGTTTCCCTCCGGCCACTGGCCGCCAAGCACGGCTGCTCCACCACCGCGATCTACACCATGTTCGGCAGCAGGGACGCCCTGATCGATGCCGTGCGGGAGGAAGCGATCGTGAGCTACCTCAGCGCGCACGAGATGGCCGTGCGCACCGGCGAACCCGTGGCGGACATGCGCGCACTCGCCCGCTCCGGCAGACGCTGGGCCCTGGAGTTCCCGGCGCTGTACAACGTGATCCTGGGCAAGGCGGGGGACTGCATCGGCGCCCGCAGGGACGGTTCCACCGGGGGATCCAGCCGCGCGGAATTCGCGAACACGGCCATGCAACCCATGTACCGACTGGTCCGCGGGGCCATCGACAAGGGGATCTTCCATGACCTCCCCGTGGAGGTCATCGGTGCCACGCTCTGGGTGGGCGTCCATGGATGGATCGCCATCGAGATGAGTCGTCCGGTCCTCCCCGACACGGACGCCGACGCCGCGTTCGACCGTCACGTGCTCGCCCTCCTGAGAGCCTGGTGCGCGCGCACGCCCCTGGGTGAGTGATCCCGGACCCTCACCGTTCCGGGGCCGGTGGGATACTGGCCGCATGAGCACCCTCGAACCCTTCTCGTTCCGTATCGCCGACCGTCTGCGCGGGGTGGATTCCTCCCCCGTGCGCGACCTGTTGGAGGTGGTGTCCAAGGAGGGTGTGATCTCGTTCGCCGGTGGTGTCCCGGATCCCGCGTACTTCGAGGTCGATGACGTCAAGGCCGCCTACGAGTGGGTATTCGCGAACCACCCCGCACGCGCGCTGCAGTACGCCTCGAGCGAGGGTGAGCTGGAACTTCGCGAGCAAGCGGCGCGTCGGGTCAGCAGGCACCTACCCACCACTGCGGACCAGGTCCAGGTGACCACGGGCTCCCAGGAGGGGTTGTTCGTGGTGGCCCAGGCGCTCGTCAACCCGGGGGACGTGATCCTCGTGGAACGGCCCACCTACCTGGCGGCTGTGCAGGCCTTCGATCTCAACGGTGCGCACATGGTGGGCGTCCCCACGGACGAGCACGGCGTGGTGCCGGAGGAGCTCGAGCGGCTCATCGCCGAGCACAGCCCCACCTTCGTCTACCTGATCCCGTCCTTCCAGAACCCGTCCGGGATCTGCATGCCCGTGGAACGACGCCGCGCCGTCGCGGACGTCCTGCTGCGCACCGGCGCCGCGCTCGTGGAGGACGACCCGTACGGCGAGTTGTGTTACACGGGCGAGCCCATGGCCCCCATCGCATCCCTTCCGGGGATGTCCGCGCAGACGATCCTGCTGAACTCGGTGTCCAAGATCATCGCCCCGGGGGTGCGGATCGGGTGGATGCGCTCCGAGGGACCCATCCAGTTCACGCTCACTGTGGCCAAGCAGGCGATTGGGCTGCAGTCGCCCGTACCGGACCAGTTGGCCGTGGCGCGGTATCTTGCAACCGCCGACGTCGAGGCGCACCTCGAGCGCGTACGTCCCGTCTACGCCGAGCGGGCGCGGGCCATGTACGCGGAACTCGAGGCTGTCCTCCCGCGGGACGCTCACATCACCCGCCCGGACGGAGGCATGTTCCTGTGGGTCCGACTGGGGCACGGGATCGACACCGCCCGATTGCTACCGTTCGCGGTGGAGGAAGGCGTGGCCTTCGTCCCGGGTGCCTCCTTCTATGCGCACGACCCGGACGAGTCCACCATGCGGTTGTCCTTCGTGACCCATGCCCCGGACGTGATCCACGAGGGCGTGCAGCGGCTGGGCCGCGCGCTGGCCCGCTACGGGGAGCTGTAGACCTCGACCCCATGGAACACCGCGGCGGATCCGCACGGGCGCCGTCGCGCCGACCCTCCCGTTCCCGCGACCGAAAGGATCCCTCATGAGTGTGAAACCCCTTCCCGTGCCCCCGCTGGAGGAGACGCTGCAGCGGATGCTGAGCGCCGTCGAACCCCTCGTGGACGGCGCGGCGCTCGAGCGGGCCCGGCGTGATGCGGAAGCGTTCCGGACCGGGGAGGGTCCGCGGTTGCAAGCGGCACTCGAGGAGTTTGCCCGTGCGGAGGACGCCGAGGGGCGCAGTTGGTTGTCCCGGGAGTGGCTGGACGGATATCTGACCGTGCGCACACCCCTGCCGCTGACCACCAACGTGGGATTCCAGATCACGGGGGACTTCGGCGCCCCGGGGCTGGGCCGGGCGGCCGAACTCGTCTACCGGGCGGCGTGGGTGCATCTACGGCAGGTGCGCGGGGAGACCCCGCAGGAGGTGGACCCCCGCGGTAACGACGTGAGTATGTCCCAGTGGGAATGTCTCACGGGCGGAGTGCGGCATCCTCGCGCGGAACGGGACGAGATCCGCAGACCGGAGCGAGCGGCGTCGTCGGGGTCGGCCGAGGCAGCGGAGGAGATCGGCGTGATCCACCGCGGCCGGCTGTACGCGCTGACGATCAGCACCCAGGACCGGCAACCGCTGCCGCTGCGCACGGTGGCCGCGGGGCTGCGCGCGGTCGTGGAGCGGGATGAACCGAGGGAGACCGAGCTGCCGTTCGGGGCGCTGTCCTACCTGGGCAGTGAGACGGCCGCGCCCCTGTTGGAGAAGTTGACTTCGAACGAGCACAACGCGGAGATCTACGACCGGATCAGCCGCGTGATGTTCCTGGTCAATGTCGTGGGGGCACGGGCCGAGGTCGTGGAGCACCTGGAGCGCTGCGCGTTCGAGGTGGGGCAAGCGTGGGCCTACAAACCGATCACGTACGAGGTGTGCCTCGAGGATCCGTGGCTGGCCATGCACGTGGAACACAGCACCGTGGACGGGGCCACGATCCTGGCCGTCGCGGGAGCCATGCAGGACGTGACGATCCCGGACGAGGCCGCGCTGCCGGACGCCCCGCAACCCGCCGCGATCACGTGGGAGCTCGAGCCGCAGTTGCGTGACGAACTCGTGGCGCGGGTCGCCCAATACCGCACGGAGGCCGCGCTGCTGGGCGTGCACCGGGTGTTCGTGCCGCGGCTGCACCGCGCCGAACTCCCGTTCAAGATCAGCGACGACGCCGCTCAGCAATTCATCATGTTGCTCGCCCAGCTCGCGACGTACGGGACGGCGCGCGGTGTATATGAAGCGGTGGACATGCGTGAGTTCCAGGCGGGGCGCACCGAGTGCCTCCGCCCCGTGACCCCGCAGGCCACCGAGTTCGCCCGCGCCCTGCTCACCGGTGAGGCGACCGAGGAGCTGTTCACGGAGGCCCTGGACGCACATCGTGGCTGGGTCAAGGCCTGCAAGAACGCCCGCGGTGTGGACCGCCACCTGTTGGGACTCGCCATGATGGCCCGGAAGACGGGGGAGCTGTCCGAGTTCTTCGACTCCCCGGGGATCGCGGCCATGCGCCACGACTTCCTGTCCACCACGTCCATCGGCGGTCCGGACCCGATCGTGCGCTACGCGTTCGCGCCCACCACACCCGAGGGCTTCGGTGTCACGTACACGACCCATACGGACGGCTACGAGTTCTGCCTGAACTACCGCCGGGACTCGAGTGAGGACCTGGAGGCCTTCGCGCACAATCTGACAGTGAGCGCGGAAACGTTCTGGGGATTCGTGAAGGGGCTGGCGGGGTGACGACGCCCGCGGAGCCGCCCACCGTTCGCACCACGTGCGCCATCGTCGGCGGCGGTCCGGCCGGCCTGGTGCTGGGTCTCCTACTGGCGCGTGCGGGTGTGGCGGTCACGGTGTTGGAGAAGCACGCGGACTTCCTCCGCGACTTCCGCGGGGACACCGTGCATCCCACCACTCTGGCCCTGCTCGACGATCTCGGTCTCGTCGATCGTTTCGAGGCCATTCCGCATTCCAGGGTCACCCACGTGGACCTCCCGGACCCCGAGGGCCGCCCGGTGCGCATGGTGGACTTCACCCGGTTGCCGGTGCGCCACCCCTACATCGCCATGGTCCCACAGTGGGATCTTCTGGACCTGCTCGCGGACGCGGCCGCCGCCGAACCCACGTTCTCGCTGCGCACGGAGCACGAGGTCACCGGGGTGACGTGGGAGAAGGGGCGGGTGAGTGGCGTCGTCGTCGAATCGCCGGAAGGTACCGGACAGGTGGCGGCTGATCTCACGATCGCGTGCGACGGCCGCTGGTCCGTGATCCGCCGCGCCGTAGGGTTTCCGGCGCGGGAACGCGCCGTGGGCTTCGACGTCTGGTGGTACCGCCTGCCCACCGATCGCCGCGTGGGGGAGTCGCTGCTGCCGCGCTCGAACCGGGGGCGGGTGGCCATCGGCATCCCGCGCGACGGCTACATCCAGGTCGCGCAGCTGGGCCCCAAGGGTGCCGACGACGCCGTGCGCGCCCGCGGTCTCGACGCCTTCCGGGCCGACGCCGCGCAGCTCTTCCCGGAGGCGGCCACCGGGGTGACCGGGATCGGGTCCATGGCGGACGTGAAGCACCTCGACGTGCGCCTGGACCGGCTGCGCCGCTGGCACGCCCCGGGGGTCCTGTGCATCGGGGACGCTGCACACGCGATGTCGCCGGTGGGCGGCGTCGGGATCAATCTGGCGGTGCAGGACGCGGTGGCTGCGGCCAGCATTCTGGCTCCGCTGCTGCGTTCTGGCGGTGCATCCGGGCGGGCGGAGGCGCGTGCGTTGGCGCGGATCCAGCGACGCCGCATGGTGCCCACGGTGGTCATCCAGGGGATGCAGCGAATCCTGCACGCGGCACTGATCATGCCGGCGATCCGGGGCAGGGACCTGCGGCCGCCGTCGTGGGTCGTGAAGGTCGTGCGGCGGGTGCCGTGGCTCAGTGCGCTCCCGGCGTTGGCGGTGGGCGTAGGACCGCGGCCGGAGCGGGCGCCGCGCTGGGCGCGACGCCCTTCCTGATCACCCACCCACGGCCGGGGCTTCCGGGACCTGCTCATCGGCACGGAACGAATGGATCCAGTCCAGGTGCCGGTCGAAGGCGTCCGGCGAGGCCAGGCGAGTGTTGCGTTCCCGGGCGCGAGCGCCGTCGGGCAGGTGGAGCATTTCACCCACGGTGACGGACGCGTCCACGATCTTGCGGGTACGGAAACGACGACGCCGCTCGTACTCGGCACGCGCATGGTCCCAGTCGGTCGTGCTGGAGAGTAGGTCGGATAGGACGATCGCGTCCTCGATGGACTGGTTCGCACCCTGGCCGTGGTGGGGGACGGCGGCGTCGACCTCCCGCAGGACAGCGGTCTGTTCGTAGATCCGGACGTCCAACCCCTTGCGCTGCAGATCGATGGCAAGGGTCAGACCGCCGATTCCCGCGCCGATGATGGCGATGCGCTGGGACATGTGAGCTCCTCCCGGGGTAACTGATCTTGAAACTACCCGGGGAAGGGGGCGCGCTGGTCCGGGGCGGGTGAGGTTACGGAGGGGGGTAGGGGAATGCCCTCTGCATTCCACGATCATCGGTGCCGGGGGCGCGAGGACGAAATCGTATATTTATTCCCGATTCATCCTCTTCGCCCGCGTGTATCCGGGAAAATTTAAGGAAATCGCCGCTTCACCTGGGTGATGCAGTACGCGCCGGTGTTCCGGCGGGCCCCGGCCAGGAGAATCCAGCTCTCGGACTCGCCTCCGATTATTCCCGAATATAAAGAGAGCATACCGTTGCCCGCGAGAGGCGGCGAAGTCATAATGGGGGGCACGTTAGACGAGTTAAGACCATATTTCCAAGGATGCGAAATCAATGCGCCACCTTATCGAATATCCATGCTGTTATTCCCGGCCCGCCACGGCATATATTCCTCACCGGCCGGTCGTCGGAGACACACAATTAAGGTAGGGTGCTTATTAAGCCGTCAAATGATGGTGCTTCCTTTCCCAGCCAGGAGTGCAAAATGATGCGTAAGACCGCTGCTACCGCTGCCCTGTCCCTCGCAATCCTCACCGGTGTGTCGGCCCCCGCCATCGCCGCCGAGGAGAGCCCGGCTCCCGCCACGAGCCAGGAGACCAACGACGACAACGGCAACGCCGGCCTGTGGGGTCTGGCCGGTCTCCTGGGTCTGGCCGGTCTGCTGAAGAAGAACAAGACCGTCCACAACGATCGCCACGTCGACCACACCACGGATCGTCGCCGCGACACCGGGACCAGCACCGTGCGCGACACCGGGACCACCAACGTGGACGGCACCACCCACCCGGGTCGCTGAGACCTCGTTCCGTAGGTTCTAGATCCAGGACCTGATGACTGGGGCCCACTCATTCGTGAGTGGGCCCCAGTCCTGTATCCGCAACATCAACTGCAGTGGAACGCGCGCTGTCATGTCGTGGTGTTCACGACCGCGCCCTGAACGCCGCCAACACCCCGCCCACCGTGAACACCACGGTCGCGGCGAGCACCAACAGCAGGGGCGCCGTCCACGCCCCGGTCGCGGTGTTCAAACCTCCGGCCAGGGGTGGCCCGATCGTGGCCGCGAGGTAGCCGATACCCTGCACCCGCGCGGACATCCGCGCCGCCTCGGCGGAGGAGCGGGCTACGCGGGCGACGATCGAGAAGATCGCCGTGAAACCGCCGCCCTGGGCCGCCCCGCCGATGAGCGACCACGCGATGAACCACCCCGGCGCGAGCATCAGGCCGATGGGTAGCGTGATCCACAGCGCTCCGATCAATGCCACCGGAACCCACGCGGGCGCCCGTGCGGCCAGGAGGGGCACGCCGAACGCCCCGATGACGGCGGCCACCTGGAACAGCGACGCCGAGGCCCCGGAACTCGCCAAGCTCAACCCCCGCGTGTCCGCGAGCAGCGCGGGTAGCCACGCCGTCACCGAGTAGTAGGCCATGGCCTGCCCGCAGAACGCCAGCGCGAGCAACCAGCCGATGCGCCGCACACGCCCCGTCGCGTGAGCGGTGTCGGGTTCCGCTGGCGGCAGCATCTCCGCGGGGGCCTCTGAAGTTTCGGGGGCCGACGGCGTGTGGGGGTTGGGGGCCGCGCCGCGGCCGGGGGCGTCGGGGGACGACGGCGTGTGGGCGGCTGAGAAGGCGTCGTCGCCGGGGCTGCCGGAGCGGCGTCGTGAAAGCAGGAGCCAGTAGCCGATGCCGGCGAGCGCCAGGACGCCCCAGGCCGTGAGGGCCCAGCGCCACCCCAGGGCGGCGGCGAGCGGCGCGGTGCCGAGCGCGGTGATCATGGACCCCACGTTGAGGGCCGCGGAGTAGGCGGCGGTGACCACGGAGACCTGGCGCCAGGGGACGTCGCGGCGGATGATGACCGGGATCACGATGTTGCCGATCGTGATCGACGCCCCGATGACCACGGTGCCCACCAACAGCAGGGGCGTGGAGCCGAGGGAACGGATGATGGTGCCCATTAGGACACCGATGAGGCAGAACAGGACGGCGGCCTCGGGGCCCGCACGTCGGATGACCGCGGAGGCCGCCGGGGTGACCACGGCGAAGAGGAACACCGGGAGTCCCGTGAGCAGCCCCGCCGCGACCGAAGACAGGCCGATGTCCGCCTGGATGTTCGTGATCACGGGCGTGGGCGCGATGATGGGCCCGCGCAAGCTCAGCGCCACGAGGATGATCCCGGCCACCACCCACGGCAGCCGTGCTCGGATGAAGTGATGCGTGCTCGTGGGGACTCCTCGGTCGATGTGCGTCCCCAGCATCAATATCAGATGGCGCAGCGGCTCGGGGAACGGAACCGTTCCCCGAGCCGCACGGGGTTGCCGGAGGGGGCTCACCCCCTCCGTGAACCCCTCACCCCTCCCGCTGCGCGAGAATGTCGTCGAGCGTCTCGCGCACGGCTTGGCGTGCTGCCACGCGGGAGCTGGCGGCGCGTTGCTGCTCGTGGTTGTCCGCGTCCTCGACGCGCTGCATCTCCTCCTGCTCCCGTTCCTTGGCCTTGTCGCGTGCGGATTCCAGGGCATCCCAGATGCTGTTTTCACTCATGCGTTCATTCGACCACTTGCCACGGGACGCGACAACCGTCTCGCGGCAGCGAATTTCGGACGGACCCCTTCCAGTCTTGAGCCCGCCGGAAAGCTCCGGTGTAGGACCCTGGTCACATAAATAATCGCGGCCACTGTTCCGGGTGCTCGTATGAGCGGGTCCCGGGGCAACGGCACCACTTCCCTGATCCAGAGGTTGTCATGTCCAGCACGACCGAAGGTCCCACGGACCATACCGCGGAGCATCCCGCGGCCCGAGAACACGACCCCCGCAAGGCCTGCAAAGCGCTGATCGGCGCCTACGTGGGCACGTCCCTCGAGTGGTACGACTTCTTCCTGTTCGGCCCCACCGCGTCCATCGTCTTCGCGCCCTTGTTCTTCGGCGGCGAGGACCCCGCGCTGGCCGTCCTGCGGTTCGTGCAGGGCATGGCGGTCCGCGGCGAATGGGGCGGCGCCACCCTGCTGGCCGTGGAGAACGCCCCTGAGCACAAGCGCGGTTTCTCCGGCGCGGTGGTGCAGCTGGGTTCGCCCACCGGCACCATCCTGTCCTCCATGATCGTGGCCGCCGTGGTGGCCCTCTCGGGCGAGCGGTTCCTCGAGGGCGCGTGGCGTATCCCGTACCTGATCTCCATCGTCCTGGTCGCCGTGGGCGTGTGGATCCGGCTCAAGATCGACGAGACGGAGGACTGCAAGCAGGCCGAGGTCGCTCGGTCGGCGACGCCGCACGAGAAGCAGAGCGCGCCCGTCGCCGACACCCTGCGCGCCGCTCCCGGTCGCCTGATCGTGGGTATCGGCACCTACCTGTTCGGTAACGCCGGCTTCTTCGTACTGACCACGTTCATGATCAGCTACGTGACCAAGCAGCTCGGTCTGCCCTCCACCGTGATCCTCACGGCCATCGCATGGGGTGCCGTGGTGCAGATCGTGGTGATGTTCATCGCGGGCAAAGTCGCGGACAAGACCTCCCCGTCCATCGTGGAGGCCGTCGCCTACACGATCGCCGCGCTCGTGGCTTTCCCCATTTTCTGGCTCGTGGACACCCGGGACACCGCCCTAATTACCGTGGCCATGATCTTGGGACTCGGCTTCGCCTCCATCCCGTACGCCCCCGTGGGCACCGTCCTGACCCAGTTGTTCCCGGTCAAGGTCCGCTATTCGGCCATCGCGCGCGCTCGCACCCGGAGGGTGCACCCGTCGTGGATGCGGGTGGGCGTTACCTCATGCCGGGGCTCATCGAGTCCCACGGGCATCCCGGGATGTATGCCTGCCTGGCCATGAAGGCGGACTGCAGGCCGTCCGTGACACCGCGAGCGAGCGATGTCGTCAAAGCGATCCGCGAGGCCGCACAGGAAGCTGAGGCGGGGGAGTGGGTGCGTGGGTGGGGCTACGACGAGCACCGGATGGACGGGCCCGGACGACCTGCTGGCCGGGAGGCGGGTGGCCCTGGCCGACTTCTCCGCGTGGGGGATCACCACCGTCCACGACATGAGCAGCGGCCCCCTGGAAATGGGCGCCTACCAGCGGCTGCACACCGCGGAAGAGCTGACCACGCGCTTCCGGCCGTGGCCCCCATGGTTGGGCGTGCCCTGAGCAGTGGGCTGCGGGGGGCGATCCACGGGATCGGGGACCGCGCCGTGAGGCAAGTCTTGGACCTCATCGCGGCGTCCTCGACCGCGTTCGTGTAGGAGCTCGGAAATTCACACATCAATAATTTGGGCCAGGAGCGCATGAACCGCGACGGTCGTATCGTGCACCGGGGGCGGGTGTAGCGCCGTTCCGGTCTGTCATGCGGTGACGGCGCGGCGTTCCAGTGCCGACGCCGCATCCGCACGTCATTCGCGAGCCCGCACCAAAGTCTGAGGCACGCCGAGGCTACCTCACGGGGTCGAACGTGGCCTCGGCGTGCCCGAGAACTTCCAGCGATGGGCGTTACAGTGCCCGGCCCGTCACTTCACCGTACCTTTGGGCTGCGGCGGGGTGGTGCCCTGCCCCGTGAAGTAGGCGATCACGCGCCCGTCGGCCTCCAGGACGACGTCGCAGATCTGATTCCTGCCGAAGCTCACCCGGCGCGTGGCGATCGCGGTGATCACCTGGCCGCTGTGCGCGGGAGCCGTGAACGTGATCTCGGCGTTGCGCGTGAGGATGGGGGAGCCGGCGGTCGCGCAGCAGTACGCGAGCGTGGTGTCCGCCAGGGTGAACAGGTATCCGCCGTGGCAGACACCGTGGCCGTTGGCCATGAAGTCGGACACGGTCATGGACATGGTCACTCGGCCCTGTTCGATCTCACCGAGGTCCATGCCCAGGTGCAGGGGTGCGGGATCGTTGCGCAGGATCTCGTGCAGGAGTTCACGGATGGCGGTCATGTCGGCGGGGTCTGCGTACACGGTCACCCTTCGGTGCGGGGCCTGGCCGGGCCTGGAGGACCACTCCCGGGTACGGGGTGGGGCGATACGAGAACACTCTAGAGTGCGGCCACCACTGGGCGGGCGCGTCCGATTTCTGACAGGCTGGCAACGGCTCCCGCGTCCCGTCGGTGCCGTCCAATGACCAGGAAGGGGTGGCACGTGAGCCGTGTCCACGAAGTCAAGGTCCAACGGCCCTTCCGCGCCGTCGAATCGGCCATCGGGAGCCAGGACCTGCCGGAGGTGGCGCGCTTGCTCGCGGAGCTCACGGTGGGGGAGGTCGTGGACCTGTTGGAGCGGCTGGGAGTGCGCCAGCGCGCCGTCGCCTACCGGATGCTGGCCAAGGACCGCGCGGTGACCGTGTTCGAACGTCTCGACGCGCCGCTGCAGCGCGAACTCGTGACGGGTCTGCGGGACGAGGAGGTCGCGGGCGTCGTCGAGTCCCTGGACACCGACGACCGCGTGAGTCTGCTGGACGAACTGCCTGCGGCCCTGGCCACCCGGCTGTTGAAGGGATTACCGCTCTCCGAGCGCGAGCTCACCGCGGCGGTGCTCGGCTACCCGGAGAACTCGATCGGGCGGCGGATGAACCCCTCGTACGTCACGACCCACCCCGACCTGACGTGCGCCGAGAGTCTGGAACGGGTGCGCGGGGAACTGGAACGCACCCGCAATGTGTACACGGTCATGGTCACGGATCCGCAGCGGCGGCTCCTGGGCGTGACTAGCCTGCAGCGACTCATGGCAGCCCCTCCGGACACCCTCGTCTCACAGGTCATGGAGGAGGCGGACCGGGTGTCCGCGACGGAACCCCGGGAGCGGGCGGCGCGCCAGTGCGCGGCCCTGCGGGTGCTCAGCCTGCCCGTCGTGGACGACGAGGACCGCCTGGTGGGCGTGCTCACCGTGGACGACGCCCTGGACATTCTCGAGGACGCCGAGTCCGAGGACCAGGCGCGGCTCAGCGGTTCCGAGCCGTTGCGCAGGCCGTACCTGTCCACCCCCGTGTTCCGGCTCGTGCGCTCGCGCGTGGTGTGGTTGTTGGTGCTCGCGGTCAGCGCCGTGCTCACCGTACGGGTGTTGGAGACGTTCGAGTCCACCCTGGAACAGCTCGTGGTGCTGTCCGTGTTCATCCCGCTGCTCACGGGCACCGGCGGCAACACGGGTAACCAGGCGGCGACATCCCTGACCCGCGCGCTCGCCCTGGGGGATGTGCACACCCGGGACGTCGTCAAGGTCATGCTGCGCGAGATGCGCGTGGGACTGTGCCTGGGGCTGTTGTTGGGCGGACTGGGATTCGTGATCGTGGGGTTGATCTACGGGTGGGACATCGGCGCGGTGATCGGGCTGACACTGCTGGCCCTGTGCACGTTGGCCGCCACCGTGGGGGGATGTATGCCATTGATCGCACGCGCCATCGGGGCGGACCCGGCCGTGTTCTCCAACCCGTTCATCTCCACGTTCGTGGATGCCGCCGGGCTCGTGGTCTACTTCCTGATCGCCCGGGCGATGCTGGGGCTGGCCTAGAGCGGGAGCACCCCCAGGCCGGAGCCATTCACCCCGGTGCCCGGAGCGCCCTGCAACGCCGCAGTGGTCAAGCCCTCCGAGTACACCCCGCTGTCCGTGCTGGGCTTGATCCACGTGCTCAACCAGGTGCTCCCGGCGGACGTCCTGCACGTGGTGCCCGGCGGCGGCGAGGTGGGCAAGGCGCTGTCCGAACACGACGGTGTGGACAAGATCATGTTCACCGGCTCCGCCAAGACCGGCCAGGCGATCATGCGCTCGGCCGCGGACGGGCTCGCACGACTGACCCTCGAGCTCGGGGGCAACGATGCCGGTGTGGTGCTGCGGGACGTGGACCTGTTCTGGGGCGCGTTCATCAACACGGGCGAGACGTGTGCCGCGCTCACGCGCCTCTACGTCCACGAGGACGTCTACGACTCCGTGTGCGAGGCGCTCGTCGGGGTGGCGCAGCAGATGCCCATGGGCAATGGCCGTGAGGAACAGAACGTCCTGGGTCCGCTGCAGAACAAGCTGCAGTACGACATCGTGGCCGGCCTGGTGGAGGACGCCAAGCAGGGCGGCGGGCGGGTCCTGATCGGCGGGGACCCCGAACCGGATCAGCCCGGGTACTTCTACCTCATGACCCTCGTGGCGGACCTGCCGGACGACAACCCGTTGGTGGGCCAGGAGCAGAAGGGCTGCGGCAACTCCTCCGGCGACCCTTCTGAAAGCCTTCCTCGGGAATGGTGTGCGGGGGAAGGATGTTGTGGGTACTGACTAAGTATCAACAGCTTTCGACGAAGGGAAACATATGCCCACCCTGTTCGACCCGATCACCGTAGGAAAGTTCGAGCTCGCGAATCGTGTGGCCATGGCGCCGCTGACCCGGATGCGTTCCGACGCGGACGGCGTACCCAAGGACATGAACGTCGAGTACTACTCGCAGCGGGCGTCCGCGGGCCTCGTGGTCACGGAGGGGACGTTCCCGGCCGTGACGAGCCGCGGGTTCTGGGGTCAGGCCGGCATCGAGACCGCCGAGCAGGCCCAGGGCTGGTCCCGGGTGGCGGACGCCGTACACGAGAAGGGCGGCGTGATCTTCCTGCAGATCATGAACGCCGGGCGGGTCTCCCACCCCGAACTCACCGGCGGCCCCCTGCCCGAGGCCCCCAGCGCGATCGGTGTGGACCAGGCGGTGCACGTGCCCAGCGGCAAGCAGCCCATGCCCACGCCCCGTGCCCTGGAGACCGACGAGCTGCCCCGCATCAAGCAGGAGTTCGTCGCCGCGGCCCGCCGCGCGGTGGACGCCGGGATCGACGGCGTGGAGATCCACGGCGCCAACGGCTACATCCTCCACGAGTTCCTCGCCCCGTCCTCCAACCACCGCACCGACGAGTACGGCGGCTCCCCGCAGAACCGGGCACGGTTCGTGATCGAGGTGGCGCGCGCCGTCGCCGAGGAGATCGGCGGGCAGCGCGTGGGGCTGCGGATCTCGCCCGAGCACAACGTCCAGGGCGCGATCGAGGACGACCACGACGACGTCGTGGCCACCTATGACGCGTTGCTCACCGGTCTGCGCGGACTCGACCTCGCGTACCTGTCCGTGCTGCACAAGGACGTGGACGGGGAGTTCGTGCGGGACCTGCGCCGTGGCTTCGAGGGTGTGTTCTACCTCAACAGCGGCTTCAGCGTGGTCACCGAACTCGAGGAGGCGGAGCACATCATGAGCGCCGATCTCGCGGACGGCGTGGTGGTGGGCCGTGAGCTCATTGCCAACCCGGACCTGGTGGAGCGCTGGCGTGACGGGCTGGAGCTGAACACCCCGGACTCCACGACCTTTTACGTGGGCGGACCCAAGGGGTACGTGGACTACCCGTTCGCGAAGGTGGCGGCCCGGTAGGCACGGGTTCCTTCAGGAGGGTGGCAGCCGTCTGGACGGACGGCTGCCACCCTCCTGCGTTTCTTGGGTCGTGACTGGCGCCTCAGCCCGGGGACCCTCGGGCGAGCGGCTGACCCCCTGCTTTAGCTGAGCACATGTCGATTCGCGGGGGGGGGTGATGCTGCTTTTGCTCCACTTCGCATTCCTCGACTACGTCAACCGCACAAAATAGCTGACCCTTGATCGGCCCCAACAACCGCTCGGGCTCGACGAATTGCCCTGTATCAGCCTCGGCGCCACGTCGCGGCGGTGACCGAAGTGATCGGCGTCAGACCCGCGCGTTCGAGGATGGGCCGGAAATACTCCGTGCAGTCGACGTGGACGAAGCGCTTACTTCGGACCTGGGCCGACCTGGCGCGCTGGGCCACGAGGGTGCAGTAGAGACCGCGGCCCGATGGCCCCCGGGTAGCATCGAGGTGTCGTCAGGGGATTATCCGCGCGTGTGGTCGGGTGCGCGGCGTCGGTCGTACCCAGGAGAATCCGTGAGCACTCGCCCACCCGCCGTCCCCGAACCTGCCCGGGACTCACCGTCCCTCTCAGCTGCGGGCGGATGGCCCTTCCTCATCACCGCGCTGGTTGGCAGGCTCCCCGCCGCCACGGTGCAATTGGGTCTGTTGCTGTATGTGAGCGGGGCCGGTCTGGGCCTGGGGCTCGCGGGGATCACCGTGGCCGCCGCGGGACTGGGTTCCGCCGTGGGCGCGCCCGTGATCGGGCGGTTGGTGGATCGCTTCGGACCCCTGCCCGTGGTGCTCGCGGCCACCGTGGTGCAACTGCTCGGGATGGGATTGTTGCTCGCCGTGGTCCTTCACGACGCGCCCCGGTCACTGATCCTGGTGTGCGCCGCGGTGGTCGGCGCCGCGAACCCCCAGGTGGGAGCCATCGCGAGGGCCCGCTGGTCCGCCCTGGCCAGGCGCCGGGACACCCCCGGCCTGGTGGGCAAGGCCCTGGGGTACGAGACCGCGTGCGACGAGATCAGCTTCATCCTGGGGCCCGTGATCGCCGGGATCCTGGTGGGTGTACTCGGCCCGAATCCGGCGCTCTTGGTGCTCATGACGTGGGTCGTGGCGGGTCAGGGGTGTTTCATCGCCTATCTGGTGAGCTGCCGCGGCATGAGGGTGGACACGCAGACGCCCACCCCCACCGACGGCACCGCCCCACGGATCCGCCTGAAGGCCGTCCTCCCGCCCATGCTCGCGTGCCTGTGCGTGGGAACGGTCTTCGGCTCCACGCAGACCGCACTCACCGCGATCAACGCGGCCCGAGGGACCGATGCCTACACGGGCATCATCTACGGCTTCATGGGGCTGGGCAGCGCCGTGGCGAGCGTGCTGGTGTCCCGGTTCCCGGAGCGCGTGCCGCTCGCATGGCGCGTGGCCGGCGGAGCACTTCTCGTGGTGCTGGTGTCCGTCCTGCTGCTGCCGGTCCCCGGCTCGGTGGGTCTGGCGCTGCTGTTCACGGTGATCGGCCTGGGCGTCGGCTCCATCCTGGTCAGCGCCTACACGCGCGGTGAGCGCGTGGCCCCGTCCCACCGGATCGCGAGCGTCATGACCATGCTCACGACCTGCCTGGTCCTGGGGGTCTCCTTCGGCTCGGCACTGGGCGGGGTCCTGTCGGTCGTGCCGCGGCACGGGTTCCTGCTCACCCTCGGGGCCGGGGTGGCCGCCCTGCTGGTCTCGGTCGCCATCCACGCGACCCGCCCGCCCGGACGCCGCCGGGACGTCTGAGGACGGGGTCAAGCGGCGTCGTCGTCCCCGTGCTCGGACGACGACGCTGCGCCGCCTCCGCGACCCACCGCACCTGACGACGGGCAGACGGAAGGCGCGACCGGGGAGCTCCCGACCGCGCCTTCCACGGAATGGCAGTGCGATGACCAGAGCCCGGAATCAGCGACCCGCGGCGTTGCGCTTGTCCAGTGCCACGACCTCGAGAGCCTCCGTGCGGCTGGTGTGCAGGTCGTCGATGTTGCGCAGCGAACGGGACTTGGTCTCCTTGGCCGTGAGTGCGGCGATCACCGAGATCAGACCGGCGGCGCAGACCACGAGCGCCACGTTGAGCCAGGCGTCGCCCTCGGCGCCGGCCACGGCGGTGGCCAGGAAGGGGGTCACGCCGCCGGAGATCGCGAAGCCGATCTGCGTGCCCAGCGCGAGCCCGGAGACGCGCACCCGGGTGGGGAACATCTCGGCGTAGAAGGACGGCCAGATGCCGTTGGCCATGGAGTAGAACACGCCGGAGAGCACCGCACCCAGGAGGAAGATCAGGACCCAGTTACCGGAGGACACCGCGCCCAGATAAGGGAACATGAGCAGCGAGGAACCGATCACACCCATCACGAAGATGGGCTTGCGGCCCACCCGGTCCGCGAGCAGCGCCCACGCGGGGATGGTGAACAGGGCCACGAAGTTGGCGAGCACGGACACCCACAGCATGGTGGAGCGTTCCAGGCCCACGACCGAGGTCGCGAAGGACAGGGACCACACCAGGAACACCACGTTGACGGTGTTGATCAGCGCGGCGGCGGCGATCCGGATCACGGCGGCCTTGTGGTACTTGAGCATCAGGGCCAGCGGGGTCGCGGGCTTCTCGCCGGGGGTCTCGGCCTGGGCGTCCTCGAAAGCGGGCGGCTCCTCCAGGTGGCGGCGGATCAGGTAGGCGACCAGGACCACCACGGCGGAGATCCAGAACGGGACGCGCCAGCCCCAGCTGAACAGCTGCTCCTCGCTCAGCAGCAGGGTGAACGGGATGAACACGGCGGTGGCCAGCAGGGTGCCGAACTGCGTCCCCTGCAGGGTCCACGAGGTGGTGAACGCACGGTGGCGGTCGTCGGCGTGCTCCAGGGACACCGAGATGGCACTGGCCTGCTCACCCGAGGCGGACAGGCCCTGGATCACGCGGCACAGCACGAGCAGGGCGGGTGCCAACAGGCCCACCTGGTCGTACGTGGGCAGGCACCCGACCAGGAACGTGGCGCCACCCATCATGAAAAGGGTCAGCATCAGGACGAACTTGCGTCCCATCCGGTCACCGAGCGGGCCCATGATGAGCGCCCCCAGCGGCCGCACCACGTAGGCCACGCCCACGGTGCCCATGGCCAACAGGATGGCCACACCCGGGGACGCGTCCTTGGGGAAGAACAAGTGGTTGAGCACGAGCGCCGCCGCGGTGCCGTACACCGCGAAGTCGTAGTACTCGAGCGCGGAGCCGATCCAGCTGGCCAGCGCCGCCTTCTTGGGGGTCTTGACGTTCTCGGGGCGTGCGTCGGTCAGTTGTCCCGACGACGCCGACGCCGCCGGGGCCGGCGGGTGGATCGGCTGATCCGGTCCTGGGGTCGTGCTCATGAGCGGGTCCTTCCGTGGGGCGTCATCGCGTGAGTAATTGCCAAATAATGAAAATCACTTCCGAATACTTGAAACCAAGAATGGTGTGGGTCACACTGTTCGTCAAGTGGTCGAGAAAAATGTCCGTTAGCGAATCAGGAGTTGAGCGTGAGCCCCAGTGCATCGCAGCCGCGCGTCGCGGCGTCGGCGGCCCAGGAACCGGCCCAGGAACCGGAGCAGGAATCCGGCCGGGAACCGGAGCGAGAAGGCGACCGGGAACCGGGTCGGGAGTCCGGAAAGGGTGGGGCCGGTGGCCGGTCCCGGGCCGCTGACCGTTCGGGAACCGTGCGCAAGGGGCTCGCGCTGCTCGAGATGCTGGCCGAGTACCCCCACGGGGCGACCGTCGGGCAACTCGTGGCGGACTCCGGCTACGCGTTCAGCACGTGTTACCGCTTGCTGAGCACCCTCGTGGACGCCGGGTACGCGGAGTACGAGCCCGCGACCAAGCAGTACCGGTTGGGTCTGCTGCTCTTCGCGATGGGACAGAAGGCGGCCACGGCCAGGGGTTACGCCGGCACCGCGCTGCCCGTCATGCGGGAGGTCGTGGAGGCGACCGGTGAGAGCTGTCTGCTGGCCGTGCTGGACGGGGACCGTTTCCTCACCGTGCACACCGTGGACGGCCCGCACCACCGCATCACCACGGACCCGGGGGACCGGGGGGAGCTGCACACCTCCGCACTCGGCCGGGTGCTGCTGGCTTTCACCGCACCGGACGTCCGCGAGGACCTCGTGGCGTCCCTCGACCTCAGCACGCGCACGGAGCGCTCGCGCACCGACCGCGAGCGCTTGCGCGCGATCCTCACGCAGGTCCGGGAGCAGGGGTGGGCCCTGCAGGACCAGGAGCACGACGACGGCATGGCCGCCCTGGCCGTGCCCGTCATGTCCCCAGGTGCTCCCCTCCAGGCGGCGCTCGCGCTCGCCGCGCCCGTACACCGGTGCGATCCCACTGAGCTCATCCAGAACGTCCCCCTGTTGCGGGAGGCCGCGGACCGACTCGCGGTGGTGCTTCCGCAGCGCAGCTGATGTTCGGGTCCGGGCTCCCTGGGCCCTGAATTCGCACCTCTTGACCACGGCACACACTCCCCGGAAGGAGTCCCATGTCCACTCGCAACGAGTCCTACCTGGTGGGTTTGATCGGCGACGGCATCACCCAGAGCCTCACCCCGTCCATGCACGAGGCCGAAGCGGACCGGCACGGTCTGCGCTACCTCTACCGCCCCGTGGACCTGGGGGTGATCGGACGCCCCGGCACGAGTGTGGGGGACCTCTTGCGGGCCGGGCGTGATCTGGGGTTCAACGCCTTCAACATCACGCACCCGTGCAAGCAGCTCGTGCTCGAGCACCTGGACGAGATCGATCCGCGCGCCGAGGCCATCCAGGCCGTGAACACGGTGCTCATCCGGGAAGGAAAGTTCATCGGGTACAACACGGACTGCTCGGGGTTCACCACCGGATTCGGGCACGGTCTGCCCGGCGTGACCGTGGGGTCCGTGGTGCAGTTCGGTTCCGGCGGGGCGGGGTCCGCGGTGGCCGAGGCCCTGCTGTCCCTGGGTGCGCAGCGGCTGTGTCTCGTGGACGTGGACGTGGCCCGCGCCGCCGAGCGAGCGAGCGAACTCGCCGCCCGCTACCCGGACGCGGTGGTGGAAGCCGTCACGGCCGAACGGGCCACGGAGCACATCGCGGCGGCCGACGGCGTGGTCAACGCGACCCCGGTGGGGATGCACCACCACCCCGGGACGCCTTTCGACGTGGGTCTGTTGCGACCGGAGCACTGGGTCGCGGACGTGATCTACCTTCCGCTCGAGACGCCCCTGGTACGGGCGGCGCGGGCTCTCGGGTGCTCGGTGCTGGACGGTGGACACATGGCCGTGGGGCAAGCAGTAGATGCGTTTGCATTGATCACGGGGGTTGCCCCGGACAGTGCCCGCATGCGCCGGCACTTCCTGGAGCTCACCGGCCAGGGCGACGACGCCGTTACCGTCCCCGCGTCCGCTCCCGAGGGTGAGCGCAACCACGAGAAACAGGAGGGTGTCCTGTGAGGACCAGTATCGCCACGGTGTGCTTGTCCGGAACCCTCGAGGAGAAGATGCGGGCGGCGGCCTCCGCCGGGTTCGACGGGATCGAGGTCTTCGAGCCGGACCTGGTGGTCTCGCCGTCGTCGCCCGAACAACTCCGAGAGCTCGCAGCGGAGCTGGGGCTCTCCCTGGACATGTACCAGCCGTTCCGCGACGGCGTGGAGGTGGCCCCGGAGACGTTCCCGGATTCCCTGCGCCGACTGCGCGCCAAGTGCGAACTCATGAACCGGCTGGGCACCACGGTGCTGCTCGTGTGCTCGAACGTGGCTACCGGTGTTCTGGACGACGACCAGGCGATCGCTGAGCAGCTGCGGACCGCGGGCGACGTCGCCGACGAATACGGGATCGACCTGGCCTACGAGGCTCTCGCGTGGGGCGCGCACGTCAACGACTGGCGCCACGCACACCGGATCGTGGAACTCGCGGACCACCCCCGGGTCGGGACGTGCCTGGACAGCTTCCACATCTTCTCCCGCGGGGACACCGTGGCCGGGGTGGAAAAGTGCGACCCGGACAAGATCTTCTTCGTGCAGCTCGCGGACGCGCCCCTGCTCCAACAGGACGTGCTCTCGTGGTCGCGCCACCACCGGGTCTTCCCGGGTGAGGGGGACTTCGACCTGGTGGACCTGCTGGGCCGCCTGCACGAGTGCGGGTACGCCGGGCCCGTGTCCCTGGAGATCTTCAACGACTCGTTCCGGCAGGCGGACGTCTACCGCACGGCCGTGGACGGGTTGCGGTCCCTGCGCTGGCTCGAGGACCAGACCGCGGACGCCGTGCGCGACGCCGGCGGGGAACCCGAGCGCGAGCCGCTCGTGCTCACCGATCTGCCCGCTCCGCAGACCCCCGACGACTGGGACTTCGTGGAGCTGCGCACCCGGGAGCTCGGGCGCGTGACCCGGTTGCTACATCAGCTGGGGTTCTCCCTGGCCGGGCACCACCGCTCCAAGGACTCGGTCCAGGCGTGGACGCAGGGGCCGGTGCGGATCGTGGTCTCGGAGGACCCGGGGGCCACCGTGCAGCCCACGCGGCTCGCGGCCCTCGGCTTCCAGGTCGCGGATCCCGACCTCGCCGCGTACCGCGCGGAACGCCTGCTCGCCCGGGCCGTGGATCGCGCCCAGCAGCCGGACGAGACCGTGCTGCACGGCGTGCTCGCGCCGGACGGGACGGAGTTATTCTTCGGCCCGCACGGCAACCATGGGGTGCCCCCGTGGCTCGGGGAGTTCGGCGCGGACCAGGACGACGCGGCGTCGGGCGCCCTGATCACGGGCGTGGACCACGTGAACCTGGCCCAGCCGTGGCAGCACTACGACGAGGCGGTGCTGTTCCTGACGTCCCTGCTGAACCTGCATCCCACGTCCTCGCAAGAGGTCGCGGGGCCGTCCGGACTCGTGCGCTCGCAGGTCATGCGCTCGGAGGGCAACACCGTGCGGATCCCCCTCAACGTGGCGCCCATGGCCGCGGAGCAGGGCGCCTTCACGGGCGCGGCCTACCCGGAGCACGTGGCGCTCGCGTGCTCGGACGTCGTCGCGGTGGCACGCCGGGCACGACGCCGCGGGCTCGCCTTCCTGCCCGTGCCTCGCAACTACTACGAGGACCTCGTGGCCCGCTTCGATCTGGATGCGGAGTTCGTGGCCGAGCTCGAATCCCACGGGCTGCTCTACGACCGGGACGAGCGCGGGGAGTTCCTGCACTTCTACACGGCCACGCTGGGCGAGGTGTTCGTGGAGGTCGTGGAACGCCGCGGCGGCTACGAGGGCTTCGGCGCACCCAACGCTCCCGTCCGACTGGCCGCGCAGTACCGGGAGTTCGGAGGCTGAAACGCACAGTGCGCCCACGGTGCTGTGTCAATGGTGGAATCACCTCCGCGTGCTGTCGTGCCGGTGGGAACATGGGTGAGAACTTGTCACAGGGGGTGCAATCCCATGAACCGTGGAGCTGCGAACCGGCCGCCGATCGACACCATCGTCACGGAACGTGCGGTGCTCGAGCCGTTGACGGTGGGCCACGCCGTGGAGATGGTGGAGACTCTGGGGCACCCCTCGTTGTACGAATTCATCGGCGGGACCCCGCCCTCGCTCGCCGAACTCCGGAGACGGTACGCACTCCAGAGCATCGGCCATTCCGAGGACGGTTCGCAATGGTGGCTGAACTGGGTGGTGCGCCCACCCGGGAGCACAGTACCGGCCGGTTATGTGCAGGCCACGGTCGAGTCCAGGACGAGAGGCGCTGAAGCGGACCTGGCGTGGGTGATCGCGCCGCAGTTCCAACACAAGGGCCTGGCAACGGCAGCGACGGACGGCGTCATCCAGTGGTTGAAGACTGCCGGTATCGAGATGTTTGCGGCATACATCCATCCGAACAACGAGGCATCCAATTCAGTTGCTCGCCGGGTGGGGATGCATCCCACCCCGACGGTCGAAGACGGAGAGATCCGTTGGGAGCTCGTGTCTCCCACAACCTTCTCTTAGTGAGGGCACGTCGGGTTGCGGAGCCCGACGGTATTCTCGCCGACCGCGTCAAGAACCGCTTTCGGATGAATGTCGGTACTCGTCGACGAGAATCCCCATCTGAATCTCGTCGTGGAAGGCCCCATTGTGAAACGCGGCCGCCCGGCGGACGCCTTCCGTGACGAAGCCGGCCTTCTCATAGGCGCGCCGTGCCCGGGTGTTGTAGGCCCATGTCTGTAGCTCCACCTTGTGCGCCCCGAGTTCTTGGAAGGCGTAGCGGAGCATGACCTTGGTCGCGTCGGTACCGTATCCACGCCCCACGAAATCAGGCCCGATGACGATCGCATATGTTGCGATGCGCGCCGGCAGTGTGGCACCCCACAATGTCGCATGCCCCACCAGATCGCCGTCGACGTTATCGATGCTGAAACCGGCGCCACTGGCCGCATCATTCGCGCTCCATCGAGCGAACATGTCAGCGATCGACGTTCGCGGACGTGGTTTGATCATGGGTTGTTGAAGGGCCGCCCACTCAGGACGTGACCACCAACCGGTGAGAACCTCGATATCCGCTCGCGTGGTGGAACGCAGCTGAACAGTGGTGCCGCGCAACAACCGGGTGCCGTACTCCAGGGCCGCCTCTGGCGTGCTCAGGGTGTCCTTGGTCATCTGGGCATTGTATGGGCTAGTCCGGAACGCGGGGATCATGATTCCGCGCCATGATGGGGCCATGGATACGCCGGAGATGGAACCCACCGCGGAGCCGACGAGGCAGCGCGGGTCATGGGGTGCGTCGGATCCCGTGCTGCCCCGGCTGGCTCGGGAGGAACCGCTGACGTGGTGGAACCCCGCCGCGGTGGACAGCGCCCGCGGGCTGGCGGCTTCCGGGGTGGACCCGGCCCTGGTCGACGACGCCGCGGCGCGCCTCGAGCGGTTCCGGCCCTGGATCGCGGCGACCTTCCCCGAGACCGCGCCCGCGCGGGGGCTCATCGAGTCGCCATTGGACGAGGCCGGCGAGTGGCAGCGCGTTAGCGGTATCCGGACGGGGCGGGTCCTGCTCAAACGTGACGACATCCTCCCCGTGAGCGGTTCCATCAAGGCCCGTGGCGGGGTGCACGAGGTCCTGCAGTACGCCGAGACGCTCGCGGTGCGCCACGGCCTGCTGCCGGAACCACCGCGGCCCGGACCGGACTACACCGTGTTCGGGGCCGAGCCCTTCCGCCGGCTCATGCGGGAGCACCGCGTGGTCGTGGGTTCCACGGGAAACCTGGGGCTGTCCATCGGGATCATCGCCGCGGCGCTCGAGCTGCGGGCCACGGTGCACATGTCCGTACACGCGCAACAGTGGAAGAAGGATCTGCTGCGCTCGCGGGGAGTGGAGGTCGTGGAACACAGCACCGACTACACGGAAGCCGTCGCGGCGGGGCGTGTGGCCGCCGAGGCGGACGAGTCGGTGCACTTCGTGGACGACGAACACTCGCTGAGCCTGTTCGCGGGGTACGCCGTGGCGGGGGCGCGGGTGGCCCGGCAATTACATGACCTGGGTGTCGCTGTGGACGCTGAGCATCCCCTGTACGTGTACCTCCCGTGTGGCATCGGGGGAGCCCCGGGCGGCGTGGCCTACGGATTGAAACGGGAATTCGGGGATGCAGTGCACTGTGTGTTCGTGGAACCCACCCGCGCACCCTGCATGCTCCTGGGTGTGTACACGGGTCGTCATGACGGGATCTCGGTGGCGGAACTGGGGTTGGACACCCGTACGGTGGCGGACGGGCTCGCGGTGGGGCGGGCCTCGGGATTCGTGGGTCGAGCCGTGGAAGGGTTGCTCGCCGGTTACGTCACGTGCACGGATGAGGCGATGTTGTCCCAGGTCAGGAGCCTGCATGGCGCGGAGGGCATGGTGGTGGAACCCTCGGCCGCCGCGGCCCTGGACGCACTGCGGCGCGTCGCCCACGAGGGGGCGGGGGAGAACCCGATCAAGATCCCCGACGGGGCCACCCATCTGGCCTGGCTCACCGGTGGTGGCATGCTCCCGGATCACGTGCGGGCGGGATACCTCGCATGACGCTCCGACAACCGACGTTCCAGGGACCGACGCCCCCACCATCGATCCCTCAAGGACTGACGTACGCAGACCTGGCAGGGAGGTGATGAGAGCCTCCTCATCAAAAGATGCACACAGTGCAATTACTGCCGTACGATGGATCACGTGTTGACCACGTTGCTGTCCGGATGCGCCGACGACCGTTCGGGTGAGCCTCGATCAGGGGAGCCCAAGGACAAGCGCGAAGCCATCCGGCTGCGCAATCGGCGGGCCATCATCGCGGCCGCGGGTGAACTGGCCACCGAGCTGGGCACCGACCGCGTGACCGTCAACGAGTTGGCCGCGCGGGCGGGGGTCTCCCGCCGGACCATCTTCAACCACTTCCCCTCGGCCCAGGACGCGGTGTTCGAGTACCTCTCGGAACTCGTGGCAGGGCTGATCGACGGGGTGCTGCGGGATCTCCCGGAGCCGACGACGCCGAAGGGCACGACAGCGGCGACCTCGGACGTTTCCCTGGGGGACGTCTACCGGCAGTTGATCGGATCGCTGCGCACCCACACCCTGATCGAGGAACTCCAACCGGTGTTCTCCGTGGACCTGCAGGACACCCCCGCGGCCTCGCTGTGGGGATTCAGGGTGACCCGCACCGCCGTGGACCGCTTGAACGAGGTGCTGCGCGAACGACTGCCGCAGCACTCGTCCTTCGAGACGCACTTGGTGGCCACCACGCTCATCAACTCGTTCGCTGAGTGTCTCGACGAATGGGTTGCGCGCACCGGGGGCGAGCTGGACAAGCGGGGCCGCCGGATCTGGGACGAACTGTTGACCACCGCACTCGGCGTCCTGGGGCGGGGCTTCGATTCCTGATGCCGCGCACCGATCCGAAACCCTGACCAGCACCACCGGCGAGCCCCCGACGCCGGGGCCCGAGACCGCAGACCGGCGCCGCGGCGTCGTCGACAACCGCACAGCACCCATGGACCGATCAGCCGCCGCCCCGCGCGACGCACCCACCAGAAAACTTCCGATTCAGTAGGAGAATCCCGTGGCACGACTTCTGTACAGGCTGGGCAAGAGCGCAGCCTCCCACGCGTGGGCGGTGATCTTGGTATGGCTCGCGGTGCTTGCGTTGGCCGTGGGCGGGGTCGCCATGTCGGGTGTGAACCTGAGCAACGCCATCACGATCCCGGGCACCGAGACCCAGAACCTCGCGGACCGGCTCAAGGACGAACTCCCGGAGGCGAACCAGGGTACCGGGCGCGTCGTGTTCTTCACGGAGGACGGCTCCGAGTTCACGCAGGCCCAGAAGGACGGCATCGCCGAGGCTCTGAAGGCCACCGAGGACGTGGACCAGGTGGCCTCCACGAGCAACCCGTTCCAGACGCAGCAACAGCTGGACGACGGTCGGCAGCAGTTGCGGGACGGCCGCCAGCAGCTCGAACAGGGCGAGCAAGCACTCGCACAGCTGCGCCAGAACCTGCCGCCGGGCGTGAGCGAACAGCGCATCCTGCAGCAACGCGGGATCGACCCGCAGCAGATCGCCCAGCAGAAGGCCCAGCTCGAAGAGGGTGAACGGGCCATGAAACGCATGGGTGACTACCGCGTGGTCTCCCGGGACGGCAACTCCGCGATCAGCGTGGTGAGCTTCTCGGTGGACCAGACCTCCGTGGAATCGGACACCAAGAGCGCAGTGATGGACGCCATCAAGGACCACCCCGTGGACGGCGTGGACGCCGAGTTCTCCCAGGAGCTCGCGCAGGACATCTCTTCCCTAGTGGGTCCGGCGGAGATCGTGGGCGTGATCATCGCGGCCCTGGTGCTGCTGATCATGTTGCGCGCCGTGGTCCCCGCGGCGCTGCCCGTGCTGACCGCGCTGTTGGGCGTGGCCATCGCCACGAGTGCCACCCTCGCGTTCTCCGGCGTGATCGACATGATGTCCGTGACGCCCATGCTCGGCGTCATGCTGGGCCTGGCCGTGGGCATCGACTACTCCCTGTTCGTGCTCAACCGGCACCGGCAGCAGTTGCGACGAGGTATGCCCATGCGGGAATCCATCGGGATGGCCGTGGGCACCTCCGGAACCGCCGTGTTCTTCGCGGCGCTGACCGTGATCGTGGCCCTAGTGGCTCTGAACGTCACGGCGATCCCGTTCCTGGGACTCATGGGCACCGTGGCCGGTGTGGCCGTGGCGGTCGCCCTGCTGTTGACCCTGACACTCACCCCTGCTCTGCTCTCCCTCGCCGGGCGGCGTGTGCTGCCCAGGAAGGTGCGGGACGCCGCGCCCCGCGAGGAGAACATCGACGAGCACGACGTCCCCCTGCACCTGCGCCACCCCTGGATCACCACCCTGGCGTGCGCGGCCGTGCTCATCGTGCTCGCGCTGCCGGCCCAGACCATGCGCCTGGGCCTGCCGGACGCGTCCACCGAACCCCAGGACAGCACCCAGTACCAGGCCTACCAGCGCATCGCGGACGACTTCGGTGCGGGTGAGAACGGACCCCTCGCCGTGGTCGTGGACCTCCCCGGGGGTCTCAACGACGCCGAGGCCACCGACAAGATGAACACGGTGGCGGACCGCTTGGCGCAGCAGGACGACGTGGCCAACGTGCTCCCCGGTGTGACCACGGACGACAACACCACCGGCGTGATCCAGGTGATCCCCTCCTCGGGACCCGCGGACGCCGCGACCGAGGAACTCGTCAACAACATCCGGGACCTCAACGGCGATCTCCAGGCCAATGAGGACGTCCACGTGGGCGTGGCCGGCACCACCGCGGCGAACATCGACGTCTCCCATTTGCTGGGCGAGAAACTGCCCCTCTACCTGGGCGTCGTGTTGGTCATCTCGCTGTTGTTGCTGCTCATGGTCTTCCGCTCCATCCTGGTCCCGGTGATCGCCACGCTGGGCTTCCTGCTCTCCGTGCTCGCGGCCTTCGGTGCCGTGGTGGCCGTGTACCAGTGGGGTTGGGGTGGCGCCGTGTTCGGCGTGCACGATCCCGGGCCCATCCTCAGCTTCCTGCCCACGCTGATGATCGGCATCCTGTTCGGCCTGGCCATGGACTACCAGTTGTTCCTGGTCTCCGGGATGCGCGAGGCCTACGCCCACGGGCACCCCGCGCGCCAGGCCGTGGTCTATGGCTTCAAGGCGGGCCGCTCCGTGGTCACCGCCGCGGCGATCATCATGATCTCCGTGTTCGCGGGCTTCATCTTCGCGGACATGGCCATGGTCCGGCCCATCGGCTTCGCACTCGCGATCGGCGTTCTCCTGGACGCGTTCGTGGTGCGCATGCTCCTGATCCCCGCGGTGATGCGTTTGCTGGGCGAGAAGGCCTGGTGGCTCCCGCGCTGGCTGGACAAGATCCTCCCGCACGTGGACGTCGAAGGTGAGTCCCTCGCCGTGCAGGGTGCCGGGCAGTCCGGCACGGTCTCCGAGGGCGACGCCGCCGGGTCCGCCCCCGTCACCGGTCGCCATCGCGCGGTGTCCGGGAAGCGCCGGGGAAAGTCCGGTCACGGGCAGCACGCCGCGACCGCCGCCGTGGCCACCGCGGGTGCGGCCGGCGCCGCGGGTGCGGCCGGTGTTTCCGGTCGGACGACGTCGCACGGTCACCGTGCCGGGGCCGGCGAGCGGACCCACGGTCATGTCGGGAACCACCGCACCGCGGCCGATCACCGTGCCACCTACCACCGGGGATCCGAGCGCCGCTCGGCCGGGCAGCACCATGCCACCGGGACCCCTCTCGGTGCCGTGGCCGATGACGCCCAGCGCCGCGGTGAGCCCGCGGGCGCTGCCGAGAATGGGGGCTCCCGCGAAGACACCGCAACGCCCGGAACCGCGGGGACCCAGCGGCGTCGCGGTCGGCACGCGGCGGCTTCCACGAGCACATGCATCGCCGAGGACCGGGCCGCCAAGCCGTCCGCGGACGTGATCGTGCGCGCCGCGGACCCGGTGCTGCGCGCCACGAACCAGGCGTTGCGGGTGCTCCCGGACGTGCTGGATTCCGAGGAGAAGCTGCTCGAGTCCCTGGCCGTGCGCGGCGAGGAAGCGGCACCGCACAAGGCGATGCACAAGCGCGCGAGCTTCGAGAAGGTCATGGTGGCCGGGTACCCGGTCATCGTCGCGCGGCCCAAGGCGGCCATCACCCGGGCGGACGCCCCGGTGGTCGTGCATTGGCACGGCGGCGCGTACGTGAACCCCATGACCACGGTGCACTGGCGCTGGATCGACGCCCTGATGCAGCGCACCGGGGTCACCGTGGTGGTGCCGGGCTACGGGCTCGCCCCCGATCACACGGTGGACGAGGCGCTCGAACTCGCCGACGGCGTGTGGGACCTGGCCCGTTCGTTCGGCCCGCGCGTCTTCCTGTCGGGCGACTCCGCCGGCGGTGGTCTGGCGTTGGCCCAGGCCATGCGACTGCGGGACGCGGACGATCTCGGCGTGGCGGGTTTGATCCTCATGGCCCCGTGGGTGGACACCACGGTGACGAACCCCCAGATCGAGGCGTACCGGGACGCGGACCACATGCTCGGTACCGACGGCGCTCGGGCCGCCGCTCGTTGGTGGGCCGGCACACGGGACGTCACCGACCCCATGGTGAGCCCCGCGTTCGGCGACGTGCGCGGACTGCCCCGCACGTTCGTGCTGCAGGGTGACCGGGACATGCTCTACCCGGACACCATGGAGTTCGTGGCCGAGCTGGTGCGAGCAAACGTCGACACTACCGCGGTGGTCTGCGAGGGCGGACCGCACGTGTACGCGCTCATGGTCTGGTCCTCCCGCGCGTCCGAGGACCTCGACCACGTGGTGCGGTGGATGAACCGCTGACCCCGTCGTGAACATGACTGTGCCCCGCAGGGTGACCTGCGGGGCACAGTCATGTCATGGGGCGGTGAGCCCCCGATTGAGCAGGCTTGTTCCGACCGGGTGGATTCGCCGGTCAGCGCCGGTGAAGGGCCGGTCCTGATCGGCCCTGTTCAGTCCTGCGACCCCTCGGAGTCCTTCTGCACGTTCTGCGAGCGGTCCTCGTCCGAGCCCTTGTCGTGCTCCAGGACCACGTTGTCGTGGTGTTCCTGGCCGGTGGCCACCTGGATCTTGCGCGGCTGGGACTTGGGGGACACGGGGATGGTCACGGTCAGCACGCCGTTGTCGTACGCGGCGGTGATGTTCTCCGTGTCGATGCCCTGGCCCAGGTTGAGCTGGCGGACGAACGAGTGGCTGCGGCGCTCGCGCACGATCCACTTGGTGTCCTTCTCCGCGGAGGGCAGACGACGCTGCGCACGGATGGTCAGCAGCTGACCGTCCACGTCCACGTCCACGCTCGTGGGATCGATGCCCGGCAGGTCCGCGGCAAGGTAATAGTTGGCGCCCTGACGGTAGAGGTCCATGGGCATCTGCTCCAGGCCGTTGCGGCCGGAGAGGACCTGGTTGGCAAAGTTCTGGACCTCGGAGAACGGGTCGAATGTAGCCATGACGATTACTCCTTCACTCTGCGGCACCCACGTGCTGTGCCCCGCGATCCGGTCGATTACCCGCGTGGTGCCATCACGTTTCTTGAGTCTCTGTGACTCAACAACGTTTAATATAGCAGGCTGTCGGCGGAAGTGCTAGTCACTGACGCACGAAAGCTGAGTGGCACTGACTCAAGCAGCGGGCGGGCCTGTCGCAGCGGCGTCGGCGGCGCGTAGGATCGAGTCACCAGTGACACCCGAACGCTTTGAGGAGGCCCCCGTGCCCAAGGCGAAGAAGAACGGCCACGCGCGTCAGGACGAGATCCCGTCCACGCTGCAACGCTCGGACGAGAAGGCACAGGACACGTTCGCGCAGACCTACGACTCGGCGCAGGAGGAATACCACGACGACGCTCGGGCGGCGCGCACCGCGTGGTCGGCCGTCAAGCACACCCACGAGAAGGTCGGGGACCACTGGGAGCCCAAGGAGCACAACGGGCCCTCGGACGACAGCGCCGAGAAGGGCGGTCTGAACGCGGAGGACACCGCCGGCGGGGTGGACGCTAATGCCAGCAAGGAGCACCTGTACGAACTCGCCCAGGAACTGGACATCACGGGACGCTCGGACATGACCAAGGACGAATTGGTCGAGGCGATCGACAAGGCCAACCGGAAGAAGACGCGCGAGGCCCGCGACTGAGGTTCACCGCTCGGCGGGCTCATACCCTGCGGGTTTGTGACTGCTGGCCTGCGATCGGTGGGTCTACAACTGGCGGGCCAGGAAGACCGAGGCCGTGGTGGCGTCGTGGAAGGAATCCACGGGCTCGTAGCCGCGCTTGCGGAACATCGCGATCCCCTCGGTCATCTCCTCGTTGAGGGAGACCACGGCCGTGGTGGCGCCGAAAGCGCGCACCTTGTTCTCGAGTGCCCGCACCAGGGTGCGCGCGTGGCCCTGTCCGCGGTGTTCCGGGGTGACCCAGATCCGGCGCAGTTCCACGCGGTCATCGTCGAGTTTGCGCACCGCGCCGCACGCGATGACCGAGCCCGTGACCAAATCCGTCATGAGGAAGAAATCCCCGTGCGGCGGAGTGACGTCCTCCGGGGCGGTGACCTCGGTGAGTTCGGGATCGAAACCGCCGTCGATCCGGTTGTTCAACTCGCTGAAGTACGCGCTCAGGGCGCGCAGCGTGTGCTCACTGGCGGCCTGACCTTCCACGATACGAACCGGTGCGGTGACGTTCATCCCACCATGGTGACACCTTGGTGTGCTGTTCACCAGCGCCCGTGTCATGTAGCTTTCGTTCGTGACCGAGACCCGCCCCGGCCCCAAGCCGCGTATCTCCATCCTGGTTCCCACTCCGCTGCTGATCACGGAAATCACGGAACCGGCTGCGCATCGTAACCGTAGTTCCCACGAGTCGGACGTGCATATGCACCCCGGCGGGCAGGGGCTGTGGGTGGCCCGGATGGCCGGGTCGCTGGGGGCGGACGTGTCCGTGAGCGGGCCGTTCGGCGGGGAACTGGGCTCGCTGATCCGCACCATGCTGGACGGGTTGGGCATGCAGGTCAATGCTGTGCGCTACGGGTACGGCAACGGCGGATACGTCTACGACCTGCGCGGTGAGGACCGGGAGACCGTGGCCCATATGCCGCCCCCGGAGCTCTCCCGCCATGAACTGGACGATCTCTACGGCACGGCGTTCGTGGACGCGCTCGCCTCGGACGTCCTCACGGTCACCGGGGCCGAACCCGGGGACGTGGTGCCGGCGTCGTTCTTCGGCCGCCTCATCCAGGACACGCGGGATGCCGGGACCACCGTGGTCGCGGACCTCAGCGGCAAGCCCGCACTGGCGGCCGTGGCGGCTAACGTGGACGTGCTCAAGATCAGCCACGAAGAGGTGCTCGATCTCGAGCTCGTCGCGGAGGACACCGCGGAGGCCCTGGTGAGCGCCGGACACATGCTGCTCGAACGCGGTGCGGGCGCCGTGGTGATCTCACGAGCCAAGGACCCCGCGCTGCTCGTGGAGAAGGATTCCGTGCGGGAGGTCTCCGCGCCGTCCATCACACCGCTGGACCACCGAGGGGCGGGGGACTCGATGACCGCGGGGATCTCGGTGGGTCTGGCGCGCGGTCTCGCTCTCGTGGAGGCCGTGGCCCTCGGTGCATCAGCGGGAGCGCTGAACGTGGCGCGCCGCGGCCTGGGGACCGGCAACCGCACGACCATCGAGAAGTTCGCCCGCGAGATCACGGTGCGCACGCTGTCCTGACGTTCCGGGTGCTTGACCTGTGGCTCTCCGATTCGGTGCCACGACCCGGCTCCGGCTCGACGCGCCGAGCAGTTCGGTCTGACGCCCAGTGCACCCTGACCGGACGTGGTCGCGGGCAGTTCGGCCCGTGTGAAGCGTGACCGGGTTGGTCCTCCTGGGTGGCCTGGCCCGAGTACCGGGCTCTGGTCCGCGTGACGGGCGCGTGTCACCATGGTGCACATGCACATCCTGGTCACCAATGACGACGGCATCTCCTCCGCGGGACTTGCGGTTCTCGCGCAGGCAGCCCTGGACCGCGGGCACAGCGTCACGGTGGCCGCTCCGGCCGAGGAGTACTCGGGTGCCAGCGCCTCGCTGTCCGGCGAGGAGGTCGATGGCCGCATCGCTCTGGTGGAGGCCGCGCCGCCGAACATGCCCGACGGTGTGGAGTGCGTGGGTGTGAAGGCCGCCCCCGCTCTGATTGCCTTCCTGGCCTCCTACGGCGCGTTCGGCAAGCGCCCGGACATGGTGCTCTCCGGGGTGAACTTGGGGGCCAACACGGGCAGGGCCACGTTGCACTCGGGGACGGTGGGTGCGGTGCTGACGGCCGCGTCCCACGGGATCCCCGGCATCGCGGTGTCCATCACGTCCGGCGCGCCGCAGCACTGGGACACGGCCCTGCTGGTCACCCGATTCGCGCTGGAGCACTGGGAGGACCGGCCTTTCGACGAGTGGATCCTCAACCTCAACGTTCCCGACGTGGCCCCCGGGCGATTGCGCGGTCTCAAGCCCGCCCACCTGGCGAGCTTCGGGGCGGTGCAGGCGCAGATCGGCCGCGGGGACGAGAAGCACATCGCGGTCACCTACAGCGCGGAGACCGGCCCGGAGGAGCCAGACAGCGACCACTACCTCCTCACCCACGGCTGGGCCACGGCCACGCTGCTGCGCGCCCCCGTGGACGACCGCTCCCAGGACACCCACGCCGTCCCCCGCGAGGACCTGGGGATCACGGCCCCCACGCCCTTCTGGGACGTCACCCTTCCGGGCCTCACGGACGACGACGCCGCGGTCCCGGGCACGGGGGACGTCACCGTGGACGCCGCCACGGTCATGCGCCGCACGTGACCCGGCGCCCCTGTTGTCGCGGCGTGGAACATAGTGAAACGGCGATACCCCAGTGACCCGCCCCGGGAATGCCCGCCCATGTGACCCTCGCAAACCCTTGGGCACGCGGAAGCCAGTCCCAAAATTCTGGGCATGCGGAAGCCAGTATTCGGGCGGTTAAGTGGCTTTGGAGTGCCTGAAAATCCGCGGTGGGCCTCTACGTGCCTCAAACTTTGCCGGTGGCCTCCGCGCGCCTCACGACTCGCAGCCGGAGACACATGCCCCGCTGGACGCGGCACGCAGCGCCGGGAGAGCATGCAACCGGGCCAGGGGAGCGAGGTCCGTGACGTCCTCCGCACCCGCGAGGGGCTGCCACCGCAGTTCCACGATCTCCGCTGCAGGCACGGGGGTGTCGGTGAGCGGCACGGTGCTCACGAACACGTGACTGTGCAGCGCGTGACCGGGTTCGTTCGCGGCATCCGAGTGCCATTCCCCCACGGGGCGCAACTGCTCCGGGGTCAGCGAGATCCCCAGTTCCTCCCGGACCTCGCGGATCCCGGTCTCCAGCGGTGTCTCGTCCCCCTCTGGCTTGCCCCCGGGGAACATGAACATCCCGGTCGAACGCTTGCGCACGGTCAGGACCGCCCCATCCGAGGCACGCCGCATCACCACGCCGGTCACCTTGATCACGGGACGTGAGGGGGTCCTGTCGGCGCTGGTGAGGGGACTGGCATCATGGGAATCCGGCACGCCCCCACTATAAGGAGCCACGATGACGAACCCTCTGCACGATCTGTCCGTACCCGTGGTGCAGGCGCCCATGGCGGGTGGCCCCTCGAGCTCCGCGCTCGCCGTGGCCGTAGCGGAAGCGGGCGGACTGGGGATGCTGGCCGCGGGTTACAAGTCCGCGAGTGCCATGGCGGAGGAGATCCGTGAGGTCGCCGCACGCACGGACCACTTCGGGGTCAACCTCTTCGTCCCCGAACGGGACCCCTCCGATCCGGAGCAGCTCGAGGCGTACGCGCGAGCCCTCGTCCCCGTGGCCGCCGACCTGGACGTCTCCGCCCCGCAGCCGGGCCCGTTCACGGATGACGACTACCCGGCCAAGCTGGATCACCTCGTGGCCAACCCCGTGCCCCTCGTCTCGTTCACGTTCGGACTGCCGGGAGCGGCCGACGTTGCGCGGTTGCGTGAAGCGGGCAGCGTCGTCGTCCTCAATGCCACGGACGCGCGGGAAGTCGAGGCCGCGGTGGAACTCGCACCGGACGCGATCGTGGTGCAGGGGCGCGAAGCGGGCGGACACCGGGCCACACACGGCCAGGCCACGACCCCGGAGGACATCAGCACCGCGGAACTGCTCGACCAGGCGCGTGAGTTGAGCGAGATGCCGTTGATCACCGCGGGCGGGATCGCGAGTCGCGAGGACGCCGCGGACCTGCTCGGCCGCGGAGCCGTAGCGGTGCAAGTGGGCACCCTGTTCCTCACCGCGCGGGAAGCGGGGACCAAACCCGCCCACCGGGAGGCCCTGCTGAACAGCGGGGGCAGGGACACCGTGGTCACCCGGGCGTTCTCGGGCCGCTGGGCCCGCGCCCTGCGTAATGGGTTCACCGACCGACTCGGATCTGCGCAGGTGAGTGGCTACCCGCAGGTGCATTACATGACGGCGCCGCTGCGGGCCGCGTCCGCGGGCGACGCCGAGGGGCTGAACCTGTGGGCGGGCACCGGTTTCGGCGCGTGCCGGGACACGAGCGCGGCGGAGATCGTGGAACTCTTCCGGGGGCTGTGACCCACTGCCGCGGGGCGGTACCTGAAGGCTAGCGTGGGAAGGACAGCACACCCGCCCACCCCGGATCGACCGCGCTCGGTACGTCCAGGGCGCGTGAGCATCCGGGTGGCGCACCGCCCACCCATGGAGAGCCCATGCCCACTCGGAAGATCGTGGCCGCCCCGGCCAAGTCCGCGATGTTCCTGGTCCTGACCATCGAGGAGGGATCGGAGGCGGAGGTCGCGGACATCCTCACGGGAGTCTCGGACCTCACCAAGGCGGTCTCGTTCCGCGTCCCCACGAGTGACCTGTTGTGCGCGGTCGGTATCGGCTCCGATGCGTGGGACCGGCTCTACGATGCGCCCCGCCCCAAGGACCTGCACCCGTTCCCGGAGATCGTGGGTCCTGTGCACGCGGCCGTGTCCACCCCGGGGGACCTGCTGATCCACTTGCGCGCGGTCTCCCAGGACATGTGCTTCGAGCTGGCCAAGCACCTCATGAAGCGCCTGGGCCCGCACATGGACGTGGTGGACGAGGTGCAGGGCTTCACATTCTTCCAGGAACGCGATCTGCTGGGTTTCGTGGACGGCACCGCGAACCCGAAGAACGAGGACGCGTTCACGGTCGCGGTCGTGGGCGACCAGGACCCCACCTGCTGTGGCGGCAGCTACGTGCACGTGCAGAAGTACCTCCACGACATGGGCGCGTGGGAGGCACTGTCCGTCACGGAGCAGAAGCTGGTGATCGGGCGAACCAAGCTCGAGGACATCGAGCTCTCGGACGAGGACTAGCCCGCCAACTCGCACGTGGCCCTCAACGACCTCGACGACGTGGACGGCCGGGCCCGCGAGATCATGCGCGACAACATGCCGTTCGGTCGCGTGGGCACCGAGGAGTTCGGCACGTACTTCATCAGCTACGCCGCGGATCCGGGCGTCACGGAGACCATGCTCGAGGACATGTTCCTGGGCGACCCTCCGGGCACCTACGACCGCATCCTGGACTTCTCCACCGCGGTCACGGGCTCCCTGTTCTTCGCGCCGCCGCGTTCCTTCCCGGATGACCCGACCACGGTGCCCCCGCGCGACGGCGCCCCGGACGCGGACCCCGCGGGCACCGAGTTCTCGGCACTGGGAACAGGCCACGTGAGCGACCTGACCGCGGACGCCCCCTGCATCCAGGCCCTGCAGCGCCGCATGGTGCGCGTGGTGGAACTGCGCGCTCCGTTCACGGTCCGGCGCACGGACGTGGACGCCGTGGCCCGCGCCAAGACCGAACTGCGCCTGGGCCTGGACGCCGCGATCGGCTACTCGTCCCACACCGCGGAGACCGTGGACCTCTACTTCCGGGAGACCCTCACGTTCCGGGTCAACACGTCCGAGGCGAGCGTGGTCATCACTCGCTGGGCCCGGCCCGGGCTTCGTCACGGCTCACCGGGAGTGCCCCCCCGGGGGGCCGGATCAGTTCCTGCGCAGGAACTTCCCGAAGAACTCGGCGAGTTCGTCGGTCGCGTCGAGCGGCAGGACTGCGGCCACGTAGTGATCCGGGCGGACCACCACGACGACGCCGTCGCGGCTGATCGTGCGCACGTCGAAGACGTCCTCGCCGGGGATCGCGGCGTAGACGCGCTCCCAGTAGTTCAGCTCAAACGGGCCCACCTGCGGCTTGAACGCGCGCGGCACCTTGGTGATGTCGACGTCCGTGTAGGGCTGCTGGTAGGTGACGTCCACGTCGAAGAGGGTGGCATCGCCGTCGTCATCACGGCGCAGCGCCACAAGCGGGGATGAAGGATCGTTCTGCCACCACTCGGCGAACGCGGTGGTGGGGGAATCCGCCCCGGCCACGGAGCTGTCCGCGAAGACGTGGATGCGCCAGCGCCCGTCCGCGGTGGCCTCGTGACCCTGGTGCACCACCATGGAGTCGCACACGCGCTGGACGCGCGCGGACTTGAAGCGCTTACCCACCGGGTAGCCCTCGGCGAAGTCCTGGTGGTCGGTGCCCGCCGTGATCAGGGACGGCTGATACTCGGTCATGAACCCGGCCGGGAACTCCGCGGTCTTCACGTAAAAGTCCTCGAGGTACGTGGGGTCCGGCAACTTGTCCTGCGGGGTGGCCATGAGGGTGGACCACTCACGGTCGAAGTCGATCAGGTTCTTGGCGATCACCTGACGTTCCTCGGAGTAGGTGTCCAGCAGCGACTCGTCCGCGCGCCCGGAGAGCACGGCCCCGAGCTTCCAGCCCAGGTTCCAGCCGTCCTGCATGGACACGTTCATGCCCTGGCCGGCCTTGGCGGAGTGGGTGTGGCATGCATCCCCGGCGATGAACACGCGGGGCACGCGGGTGCCGCGGTCCTCGGTGTCGACGTCGTCGAAGTGGTCCGTGAGGCGGTGGCCCACCTCGTACACGGAGGCCCAGGCCACGGACTTCACGTCCACGCTGTAGGGGTTGATGATCTTGTTCGCGCGGCGGATGATCTCCTCCACCGGGGTCTTGCGGATCTCGTGGTTGTCGTCCTCGGGGACTTCGCCCAGATCCACGTACATGCGGAACAGCAGCCCGCCCTCGCGCGGGATCAACAGGATGGAACCGTTCACGGAGTTGATCGCGCACTTGGTGCGGATGTCGGGGAAATCGGTGTTGGCGAGCACGTCCATGACGCCCCACGCGTGGTGGGCGCCCTGGCCGCTGAGCGTGCGACCGATCGCCTTGCGCACGCGGGAGGACGCGCCGTCGCACCCGAAGACGTACTTGGCGCGCACCGTGCGCTCCTCGCCCTCGGGCTCACCGGCGGCGTAGCGCACGGTCACGGCCACGGGGTACTCCTGGTCCTGGTCGATCTCCAGGTTCACGAACTCGATGCCGTAGTTGGGCGTGATCCGGGCCGGGCCGCGTTCGGCCGAGCGTAGGAAGTAGTCCAGCACGCGGGCCTGGTTCACGATCAGGTGCGGGAACTCTGACACGCCGTGGGGGTCATCCGCGGGGCGGCCGGTGCGCACGATGTTCTGGGGGTTGGTGGGATCCGGGTTCCAGAAGCACATCTCGCGCAGGTGGTACGCCTCCTGCGTGATCTCCTCCGCGAAACCGAAGGCCTGGAAGGTCTCCACGCTGCGGGCCTGAATACCGTCCGCCTGGCCGATCTCCAACCGGTCCGGACGGCGCTCGATCATGCGCGTGTTGACGTCCGGGTACTGGGACAGCTGTGCCGCCGCGATCACACCCGCCGGTCCCGTGCCCACGATCAGCACGTCCATGGTGTCGGTCAGGTCCTCGGGACGGTCCACGCCGCAGCCGCGGGGCTCCTCGATCCGGGGATCCTCGGAGACGTATCCGTTCTGGTGAAATAACATGCCTTCTCCTGGCTTGTGCGGTGATCTCGCAGGGTGTTCCCGCAGGGTCCGGGATCCGGGTCCGAGTCGCGGACGTGCCGCGGGGCGGCGTCCGTGCTGTGCGGTTCCACCGGTGAGATCCGTACGGCGGGTGCGGGCCACGTTGCCCGCCCCGGGGTGGTTCGGTGGCGTCGAAAGAGTGTGTCACGGATCATATACGATCTGTGTTCTGGGTAACAATTCCAGCCCCATGGTCCTCCCGGGTGCACGGGAATACGGAAACGAGGGGCCGTGCGAGGGGCGCCCCGAGGGGGCGGAAGAGGAAGCTCAGGCCCACTGTGGCGAAGGCCATAAGAGTGGCCGCCTGGGGGTCTATGGGCTCGAAGAATAAGTGGTTGAACACGAGTCCCGCGGCGGAGGCTAAGAGGAAGAAGTCGTACCACTCGATACTGGTACCGATGATGGTTCCGGCCACGACCTTGCGCTGCTCACGACGCCGCGTGGCACTTCTGGCCGTTGTTTCGTGGGCGATGGGAGCGTGGGTCGCCATGTGTGACTCCTTCGTCCGGCGAGTCTGGTTCTCTGGGGTGGGTGCGCCGCCCGGGTGCCCCAGGGGGAGATGATGTGATCCGCGCCACTTGTCCAGAATATATAGATAATATACGATTTCAAATAACATTCTGACGAGGAGGCAGTGGCCGTGACCGAGAACCCCCAGAACGCTCAGCAGGCTTCATCCGGAGCCCCTGGGCAGCCGGTTCCCGTGCATCCGGGCAAGATCATCGCGGTGCACGTGGCCTACGAGTCCCGTGCGGCGCAGCGCGGTCGCAAGCCCGCCGTCCCGTCCTACTTCCTCAAGCCCGCGAGCTCGCTGGGTGGTTCGGGCGCCGCGGTGGAACGCCCCGCCGGCACCGAGCTGCTCGCGTTCGAGGGCGAGATCGCCCTGGTGATCGGGACGCCCGCGAAGAACGTCTCCCTCGAGGACGCGTGGTCCCATGTGGCCTCCGTGACCGCCGCCAACGACTGGGGTCTCTACGACCTGCGCGCCGCGGACAAGGGCTCGAACCTGCGCAACAAGGGACGTGACGGCTACACGTCGCTGGGCCCCTCCCTGATCGACGCCCGCGAGATCTCCCCGGAGCAGTTGCGCGTGCGCACGTGGCGCAACGGTGAGCTGGTCCAGGAGGACACCACTGCGGCGGAAAACATGATCTTCCCGCTCGCCCAGTTGGTGGCGGACCTCTCCCAGCACCTGACCCTCGAGGAGGGGGACGTGATCCTCACGGGCACCCCCGCCGGTTCCTCGGTCGCGCAGCCCGGGGACGTCGTGGAGATCGAGGTGGACGCGCCGGAGGTGGCGGGAGCGCCGTCGTCGGGCCGCCTGATCAGCCACGTGACCGAGGGTGACGAGAGCTTCGACGAGGGGCTGGGCGCCATGCCCGCCGTGGACGACAAGCAGCGCGAGGAGGCGTGGGGTTCCCGCGAGGCCGCGGGTCTGCCGGACTCCGACGCCGCGGCACTGCCCGAGGCGTTGCGCGCCAAGCTCGAGAAGGCGCCCACGGCCGGGCTGTCCGCGGAGCTGCGCAAGCGCGGACTCAACAACGTGGTGATCGAAGGCGTGTACCCGCAGACGCCCGGCACCGCGATGGTCGGCACGGCCAAGACCCTGCGCTTCGTGCCCAACCGCGAGGATCTCTTCACGTCCCACGGCGGCGGGTACAACGTGCAGAAGCAGGTCTTCGACGCCGTGGGCCCGGGTGAGGTGATCGTGATCGAGGCCCGCGGGGCGGCAGGTTCCGGCACGCTCGGTGACATCCTCGCGCTGCGCGCCAAGTTCAACGGCGCGGCGGGAGTGGTCAGCGACGGCGGTGTGCGCGATTACGCGGCCGTCGCCGAGATCGGATTGCCCGTCTTCGCGCAGACCGCGCACCCCGCGGTGCTGGGCCGCCGACACGTCCCGTGGGACCAGGACGTCGCCGTGGCGTGCGGCAACGCGACCGTGCTGCCCGGTGACGTGATCGTGGGTGACGACGACGGCGTCATCGTGATCCCGCGCGAGCTCGCCGAGGACGTCGTGGACGCCGCCCTGGCCAAGGAGCGCGAGGACGCCTGGGTGGCCGAGCGCGTCGCCGAGGGCAACCCCGTCAAGGGACTCTTCCCGCCCACGGGGCAGTGGAAGGAAGAATTCCAGCAGTGGTTGGCGGAACACCCCGCCTCCGACGACTGACCGACACCCCCATCGAACCGAGGAAACCATGACCACGACCACGGCCACCGGGGCCCCCAGCAAGGCCCAGCGTGCCTACGACTGGATCAAGAGCCAGATCATGACCCAGGCGTTCTCGCCCGGCTACCGCCTGGTGCTCGCAAGCATCGCGGAGGCCCTGGAGATGTCCGTGGTGCCCGTGCGCGAGGCCATCCGGCGGCTCGAGGCGGAGGGCCTCGTGACCTTCGAGCGCAACGTGGGTGCGCGCGTGTCCATGGTCAACGGTGAGCAGTACCGCTACAGCATGGAGACCCTCGGTCTGTTGGAGGGTGCGGCCACCGCGCTGTCCGCGGAACACATGACCGCGGCGGACCTCGCGCACGCCCGCCAGCTCAACGTCTCTCTGGAGGCGTCCCTGAAGAACTTCGACCCGCAGGCGTTCACCGAGACCAACCACGAGTTCCACCGGGTGCTCGCGTGCCGGTGCCCCAACGAACGCCTCAACGACCTCGTGATGGTCGAGTGGGAACGGCTCAACCACCTGCGCACCTCCACGTTCTCGTTCATCCCCGAACGTGCGCGCGCCTCGGTCAACGAGCACTACCACATCCTGCACCTCATCGAGACCCGCGCCCCGGCCGATGCCGTGGAGCGCGCCGTGCGCCAGCACCGCTCCGCGACCCTGCGCAGCTACCTCAGCAGCCGCGCCGACACCCACGAGGAGCCGCAGCGCCGGAGCTCGTGAACCACCGACCCACCCGTACCGATCGGGCCGCCGGCCGGGCGCACCCGGTCCCTCAAGAACACGCAATCAGAAGCAACCCGTCACAAGTCACCGACTGGAGGAGTCATCCCATGGCAGCCCTGCAGGAGACCAAGCCCGAGAACCTTCCCGATTCCATCCGCCACTACATCAACGGCGAATGGGTGGATTCCGTGGACGGGGACACGTTCGACGTGCTCAACCCTGTGACCAACAAGCCCTATATCAAGGCCGCCTCCGGTAAGAAGGCGGACATCGAGGCCGCCGTGGCCGCGGCCAAGAAGGCGTTCGACGAGGGCCCGTGGCCCAAGATGCTGCCCCGCGAGCGCTCCCGGGTGCTGCACAAGATCGCGGACATCGTGGAGTCCCGCGGTGACCAGCTCGCCGCTATGGAGTCCTACGATTCCGGTCTGCCCATTACCCAGGCCCTGGGTCAGGCGCGCCGCGCCGCGGAGAACTTCCGCTTCTTCGCGGACCTGATCGTCGCCCAGATCGACGACGCCTACAAGGTCCCCGGCCGCCAGGTGAACTACGTCAACCGCAAGCCGATCGGTGTGGCCGGGTTGATCACCCCGTGGAACACCCCGTTCATGCTCGAGTCCTGGAAGCTGGGTCCGGCCCTGGCCACGGGCAACACCGTGGTGCTCAAGCCGGCCGAGTTCACGCCGCTGTCCGCGTCCCTGTGGCCGGGCATCTTCGAGGAGGCCGGTGTCCCGGCCGGCGTGTTCAACCTCGTCAACGGGTACGGCGAGGAGGGCTACGCCGGTGACTCGCTCGTGAAGCACCCGGACGTCCCGCTGATCTCGTTCACGGGCGAGTCCCGCACCGGGCAGATCATCTTCGGCAACGCCGCGCCCTTCCTCAAGGGTCTGTCCATGGAGCTGGGCGGCAAGTCCCCGGCCGTGGTGTTCGACGACGCCGATCTGGAGGGCGCCATCAACGCAACGATCTTCGGCGTGTTCTCCCTCAACGGCGAGCGCTGCACCGCGGGTTCGCGCATCCTGGTCCAGCGCGGGATCTACGACGAGTTCGTGGAACGCTACGCGGCCCAGGCCAAGCGCGTGAAGGTGGGTCTGCCCTCGGACCCGTCCACCGAGGTGGGCGCGCTCGTGCACCCCGAGCACTACGAGAAGGTCATGTCCTACGTGGAGATCGGCAAGCAGGAAGCCCGTCTGGTGGCCGGTGGCGGCCGCCCCGAGGGCTTCGAGACCGGCAACTACGTGGCCCCCACGGTGTTCGTGGACGTCAAGCCGGACGCCCGGATCTTCCAGGAGGAGATCTTCGGCCCGGTCGTGGCGATCACGCCGTTCGACACCGAGGAAGAAGCCCTGGAGCTGGCTAACAACACCAAGTACGGCCTGGCCGCCTACATCTGGACGAGCGACCTCAAGCGTGCCCACAACTTCGCGCAGAACGTGGAGGCGGGCATGGTGTGGCTCAACTCCAACAACGTGCGTGACCTGCGCACGCCGTTCGGCGGCGTGAAGGCGTCCGGGCTGGGCCACGAGGGCGGCTACCGCTCGATCGATTTCTACACGGACCAGCAGGCCGTGCACATCAACCTGGGCGAGGTGCACAACCCCGTGTTCGGCAAGCAGGAAGACGCCGCCGAAAAGATGGACGCCTGAGCGTCCCACCTCCTCCAACAACCCGGTACCACCCACGAGAAGGACACACCATGACGAATCCCGCTGATCGGACAATGACGTCCTCGGGCTTCTACGTTTCGCAGGAAGCTCCGATTACCACCGACAACCCCATCACGACCCCGTCCGTGCCCGCGCCGGACATCCTGCGCTGCGCGTACATGGAACTCGTGGTCACGGACCTCGTGAAGTCTCGCGAGTTCTACGTGGACGTGCTGGGGCTCACGGTCACGGAGGAGGACGAAAACACCATCTACCTGCGTTCGATCGAGGAGTTCATCCACCACAACCTGATGCTGCGCCAGGGCCCCGTGGCCGCCGTGGCCGCGTTCTCCTACCGTGTGCGCACCCCCGAGGACCTGGACAAGGCCGTGGCCTTCTACCAGGAGCTCGGCTGCCGCGTGCAACGCCGCGCGGAGGGCTTCACCAAGGGCATCGGCGAGTCGGTGCGCGTGGAGGACCCCCTGGGCTTCCCGTACGAGTTCTTCCACGACGTGGAGCACGTGGAGCGCCTGGCCTGGCGCTACGACCTCTACACCCCGGGTGCCCTGGTGCGCCTGGACCACTTCAACCAGGTCACCCCGGACGTTCCCCGCGCTACCAAGTTCATGCAGGACCTGGGCTTCCGTGTGACCGAGGACATCCAGGATGAGCAGGGCACGGTGTACGCCGCGTGGATGCGCCGCAAGCCCACCGTGCACGACACCGCCATGACCGGCGGCGACGGTCCCCGGATGCACCACGTGGCCTTCTCCACCCACGAGAAGCACAACATCCTGGCGATCTGCGACAAGCTCGGTGCGCTGCGCCGCTCGGACATGATCGAGCGCGGCCCCGGCCGCCACGGCGTGTCCAACGCCTTCTACCTGTACTTGCGCGACCCGGACGGTCACCGCGTGGAGATCTACACGCAGGACTACTACACGGGTGACCCGGACAACCCCGTGGTCACGTGGGATGTCCACGACAACCAGCGTCGCGACTGGTGGGGCACCCCCGTGGTTCCGTCCTGGTACACGGACGCCTCCCTCGTGCTGGACCTGGACGGCAACCCGCAGGAGGTCGTGGCCCGCACCGAGGAGTCCGAGCTCGCGGCGACCATCGGCGCGGACGGCTTCTCCTACACCCGCCCCTCCGAGGGCGAGGAGTCCATGCCCGAGTGGAAGAAGGGCGAGTACAAGCTGGGTCACCAGCTCTGACCGTTCGGCTTCCACGACCAACGCGAGGGAGACACCATGCTGGAGAAGGAACGCATCACTAAGATCGCGGACGATCTGGCCGCGGCCGAGCGCGAGCGCACCATGATTCCGCGGCTCACGCAGCAGTACCCGGAGATGACCGTGGAGGATTCCTACGCGGTGCAGAACGAGTGGCGCCGCCGCAGCGAGGCCGCCGGACGTCGGCTGGTGGGGCGCAAGATCGGGCTGACGTCCAAGGTCATGCAGGAGGCCACGGGCATCACCGAACCGGACTACGGGGCGATCTTCGCGGACCAGGTGTACGAGAACGGCTCCGTGATCCGCCACGACCAGTACTCGAACGTGCGCATCGAGGTGGAACTCGCGTTCGTGCTCCGGGACGAGCTGACCGGGCCGAACGTGACCATCTTCGACGTCCTGCGCGCGACCGAGTACGTGGTCCCGGCGCTGGAGATCCTCAGCTCGCGCATCGAGATGGAGGGCCGCACGATCGTGGACACCATCTCGGACAACGCGGCACTGGGTGGGATGGTCTACGGCGGTAACCCCGTAGCTCCGGACTCCGTGGACCTGCCCTGGGTCTCCGCGCTGCTGTACCGCAACGAGAGTCTCGAGGACACCGGCGTGGCTGCGGCCGTGCTCAACCACCCCGCGAACGGTGTGGCGTGGCTGGCCAATAAGCTCGCCGCGCACGACGACACCCTGCCCGCCGGAAGCATCGTGCTGGCCGGTTCCTTCACCAAGCCCATGTGGGTCCACCCCGGGGACACCGTGCACGCCGATTACGGAGATCTGGGGGCCATCACATGTCGGTTCGAGTGAACGATCTGATCCACGCGTTCCGCGCGGAGGACGCTCCCAACCTGCCCGGTGTGCTGCCGAGCCTCAAGGACCTCTTCCCGCTGGCCTCTGACGATCAGCCGGTGATCGGGATGTTCCACTCCTCCGGGGATCCCGCCGCCGCGGAGATCCTGGCCGGGACCGGTTTCGACTACCTGCTGATCGACGGCGAGCACTCGCCGCTGTCGCTCGAGACCATCCAGTCCGTGCTGCGCGCGATCGCCGCCTACCCCACGCTCGGAGTCGTGCGGGTCCCCGAGAACAGCGAGGTGCTCATCAAGCAGTACCTGGACCTCGGGGCCCAGTCGCTCGTGGTGCCCATGGTCGACTCGGTCGAAGAGGCGCAGGCCGCCGCTCGGGCGGTGGCCTATCCGCCCGGGGGTGTGCGCGGCGTCGGCTCCGCCCTGGCCCGCTCCGGCCGGTGGAACCGGATCCCCGGGTACCTGACCCGGGCACGCGAGACCATCACGCTGATCGTTCAGGCGGAGTCCGCCGCTGCCGTGGAGAACGCCGCCGCGACCGCCGCCGTGGACGGCGTGGACGGTGTGTTCATCGGCCCGTCGGACCTCGCCGCGTCCATGGGGCTGCTCGGTCAGCAGACCCACCCGGACGTCGTGGCCGCCGTGAAGCACGTGATCTCGGAGGTGAAGGCCGCCGGCAAGTTCGTGGGCGTCAACGCGTTCGCCCAGGGCCAGGCGCGGGACTACCTCGCTTCGGGCGCGGACTTCGTGAACGTGGGCGCCGACGTCGCTCTGCTCGCCGCCGGCAGCAAGGCCCTGCTGGAGGCGTTCCGGAAGTAGCCGCCGAGGGCCGGCGTCGCGCCGCAGCTCTCGGGCCCGGCAGGCCATCCGCGCACTTCGAGGCACTCCGAAGCCACCGGCGATTTCTGGGGCAGCTAAAGCCAGGCACGATTTCCTAGGCACTCCAAAACCACTCGCTCGCCGGATACTGGCTCCAGGGTGCCCAGAATTTCGATACTGGCTTCCGTACGTCCCAGAATGCACGCGGCACTGCCTGAAATCTTGTGGCTCAGAGCGTCGCGTGTCAGTCCATGGAAATGCTGTGCAGCATCGCTTGGATGGCGGGGACGTCCGGGTGAGTGGCGACCGTGGTGTTCAGGATGTCGACCAGTTCCTCATCGGTGACGAACCTCCCGGTCGTGTTGACCGGGCCGGTGGAGAACTCGACCCACAACTCGCGACCCGTCTCGCCTCCCGCCAGGCTCACCAGGCCGGAGGAGTTGACCTGCGAGAGGCCGAAGAGCACGGAGTCCTCGTCCGGACCCTTGGCGCTGCGGAGGTACGCGGAGTACGTGCTCACCTGCGCCCCGATGTCCTCGGACAACTGTGTGGTCTCACCGGGCACCGTGTAGCGGGGGGACGTGAACCAGTCCTCGCGCAGCGGTCGTACGTCCGTGGTGGCGATCCGACCCATCGCCTGACCCGTGGGGCTCGTGAGCTCCAAGTACCCCTGATCCGTCTTCGCGGTCCACGAGGCGGGGTACTTCATGCTGAAGGCCCCGTCCGGCGCGGTGTAGGTCTCGGACAGGGCGATCGTGTCACCTGTCTGGTCGCCCGGTGCGGGCTCGGTCGGTTCAGTGGTGGCGCCGGGCGCCCCAACCGGTTCGGAACTCGCATCCGACGCCGAGGGCGTGGATGGTGCGGTCGTTCCGGAGTCCCCGGGCTGTGTCGCCGACGGCGCGGCGGACCCCGCAGTCGACGTCGCCGTCCCGCCCGATTGCGGCGGTGCGGTGCTGTGCGTGGTGGTGTCGGAGCTCGTGGGGGTGGCCGCGCCGTTCGACGCGGTGCACCCCGTCAGAGCGAGGGCGGACGTGATACCGAGGGTGATGGCCCAGCTGCGGGCTGTGTTGTGTGTCATGGCACCAGCGTGGATCCGAGACATGTTGTTTGCAATAGTGAACAATAAAGTGTGATGCACCTGTGATGTAGGGCACCTCAGTGGTTGCCCATGTCGCAGGGGTGTTCTCGAGTGATCGGATCGGCGTGCCCACTCGGATCACCCGCCGAAAAACATCAGTGCGGTCATCCCGGCAACCCACCGGAATGACCGCACCGGCCACTCTCCCCGCGCTTTTTGCCCCGCCCCGACGAACGGCCGGCGGGTCGTCTCTAGTCGACGGCCCGGATGGACTTGAGGATCGCGTCCACCGTGCCGGCCTCGTCCGTCTCGTTGATCTGATTGACCAGCTTGACCCCTTGGCTCTGGGACAGCGGTCGGTGCCCCTTGTTCACGGGGGCGTAGTAGAACTCCGCCCACAGTTCGTCCCGCTTGTCCCCGCCCGGGAGGGACACGATGCCCTGGCTGCCGGACTCCGTGAGCCCCCACAGGATCGAATCGCTGCGCTCGCTGTGCGGCGGGGCCGGGACGTAGGTGGAGTACGTGAACACCTGGGTGCCCACCTGCTTGCTCAACCCGGTTTCCTCCCCGATCAGGGGGTGGGCGGGGCGGGTGAACCAATCGCCCTTGGGGGGTCGGACCTTGGTGGAGGCCACCTTGCCCTGGACCTTCCCGTCCGGGCTGGTCAACTCCAGGTACCCGTTGTCCTTCTGGACCTTCCAGGACTTGGGGTACTTCACCGTGAACAGTTTCGCCGGATCCGTGTAGGTCTCCGTGAGCTCGTAGACGTCCGCGCTGTGGTCGGCATCCGGAGTGGCACTCGCCCCGGACTGCGCCTCACCGGACGGCGAGTCACCGGTCTGGGGCTGTGTGCCGCTCGCGTCGGTGCTCGTCTGCTCCCCACCCTGCGGCGTGCTCCCCTGGGTGGCCCCGGCGGCGTCGTTGCCCAGGCCGGAATCGTTGCTGGACCCGCATCCGGTCACTGCGAACGCCCCGACCAGGGCAAGGGTGGTCATCCATGTTCGAGGTGATGTCGTCTTCGCCATAGCAAACAGGCTGACAACTTGTCCGGGTCGCTGCAATGCCACATCCGCGTTGTAATCAACCCGTGATTTTTCATTTTCATAGAACGCAGTTCCGTCCCCGCGTAATCCCACGATGACCTGGGAGAACGCGGTTCACGGCGACGTCGAACTCTTAAGGGGACAACACTGTCCCTTTTGGGGGACAACGAGCGAAGTGTCCGTGAACATTGCGGCGTCAGTGTGTGGGGGAGCCGGGTCCGAGCGGGATGCCCAGGCCCCACCAGGCCAGGAAGAACAGGAACCACACCACGATCATGGCCAGGGACAGGGGTAGCACCATGGACATGAGAGTGCCGATCCCGGCCTTGGGGTACCAGCGCTGGATGAAGCCCAGGGTCATGGCGAAGAACGGGTTCAGCGGCGAGAGCACGTTGGACGGGGAATCCCCGATGCGGAACAGCATCTGCGTGGTCTCCGGGGGGATGGACAAGTACATGAACATGGGCACCAGCACGGGCGCGGTGAGGGTCCACTGCGCGGAGCCGGATGTGATGAACAGGTTGATCACGGAGATCAGCACCACCATGCCCGCGAAGAGCACCACGGGCGGGACCCCGGCGGAGCCGAGCACCCCGGCGGTCTTGATGGCCAGTACGGTGCCCATGTTGGACCAGTCGAACCACGCGATGAACTGGGCGGCCGCGAAGAACAGCACGATTAGGGGTGCCACCTGGGTGATCGCGGAGGCCATCATGGGCGGCACGTCCGAGGCCTTGTCGATGGTCCCGGCCACGATCCCGTAAGCGATACCGCACACAAAGAACAGCAGCCCGATGGGCACCGCGACACTGCTGATCAGCACCGAGGTCAGGGGGGTGCCGTCCTCCCCGGGGAACGGTGTGCCGGGGATGAACAACAGGGTGAAGTAGATGCCCAGGCCCGCGACGAGCGTTCCCACGGCGGCCCACAGGGCGGTGGTCTCCCGCCGGGACGTGACCGTCAGGGTCTGGGCCGTGAAGGTCTCGGCGTGCTCGCCGTCGCCGGCCTCGGCCGCCCGTGCGGCCTCCGCCTCGGAGCGTTCCGCCGCGTGGTACTTCTTGGTCATCCGGGTCAGGACGGTCTCCGAGACCAGGGTGATCACGAGCGCCAGCACCACGGCGGAGGCCGCGGAGAAGAAGTAGTTGGCGATGGGGGAGACCGTGTACTCGGGATCCACGAGCTGCGCCGCGGACTGGGTGATCCCGCCCACCAGCGGATCGGTCAGGTTGACCACCAGCGAGGCGTTGAAGCCGGCCGAGGACGAGACGAACGCGATCACCGCGCCCAGCACGGCGGAGCGGCCGGCCGCCTTGAACGCCGCCGCGCCCAGGGGGATCAGCACCACCACGATCGCGTCCGAGGCCACGGAACCGGTGACACCCGTGAGCGCGAGCACGAACGTGAGCCATCCCGCCGAGACGCGGGAGACCACGAGTTTCACCGCGGTGTTGATGAGCCCGCTGCGTTCGGCGACGGCCACGCCCAGCAAAACCGTGATCACCACGCCCAGGGGCGGGAAGGAGGCGAAGTTCTCCACGGCGTCGCCCACCATGGCCTGCAGCCCCTCGGACGTCAGCAGGTTGTGAACGGTTTCCACGTCCCCGGTCGCGGGGTTCTGCGCGGTGACACCGGCCGTCGCGAGTACGGCGGACAGCACCGCCACGAGACCGGCGAGAATCACGAAGAGCCAGAACGGGTGCGGCAACTTGTTGCCCACCCACTCGACGCCGTTCAGGAACCGCAGCAGTGCGCCGTCGCGCCCGGAGGTTCCCGAGGGCGGTCGGCCGCCGGGCGCGGGGTCCCGCCCCGGGCCGAGGGCGGGCGAGCTGCCGGCCGCGGCATGCACGGTGAACGAAGGGTCGGTCATGGCCCGGTTCTTTCGTGGTCGGGGACGCGGCACCTGCGGTGCCCGGAAAGCCCGAGACTATCAAGGCCACGCAAACACGAGCGCCCGGTCGAACGGGTGTCCGACCGGGCGCGCTTGGGGGACCGCCGTCAGTTGTTCGGCAGGTCCTTGGGTGTGAGGTAGCGCTCGCCGTCCTCGGTGGTCTCGAGGTCGTAGTCGCGTTCCTGCTCCTGGACACGGTCCTCGACCATGTGCGAGTGCCGCACGGGTTCGATGTCCGGCATCTCCTCGGCGCGCTCGTACTGGGCGTTGCCCTCGTCGTCGACCTCGCCGTCCACGTCCGGGCGGTCGGCGGGGTTCGCGGAGATGTTCGGGTTGGGATCCCCGGGCCTGGGCTGGAACTTCCGCGTTCCGGCCAGCGCCTCCGAATCGACGTCGCGGGCGCTCTGCTCGTCCACGGTGCCCTCGCCCACGTTGGGGAAGCCGGTCTCCTTCAATGCCTTGGGCGGCTTGCCGTGGTCCGCGGCGTGGTCATCACGCACGACGTCGCGGTCGTCACGGACGGTGCGCTCCTCGACGACGTCGCCGCGATCGGTCGCGTTCACCGCGCCGTCGACGGTGCCCGGATCGGTGGCGCCCGCCGGGGGGACGCTGGTGCGACGGACCGCGCCGGGTTGGTCGGGGTCCCCTTCCGCGGAACTCTCATCCGGTTGGGTGTCGCGGCCGGCGCGGGAGTCGTCGTGGCCCTGCACTGTGGTGGGCTGGTCGGGATCGTCGATCTGACCGGCGGACGCGATGGGATCCGGGTTCTCGGGTTGCTGAGTCATGACGTGCCTCCTGTATTGTCCGTGGCGCTAACCACTGTGGTGCTTCCCATCTTGGCACCGAGGTGGGGAAACCGTAAGTACCGTGATGGATGGTTCAGCCCTGAGGGGACGTCTCCACGGGGCGGTCCGTGTGGGAGTACTGGGACCAGCTCCCAGGGAACAGCCGTCCCGTGCCGAGTCCCGCGTGCTCGGCCACGAGGAGGTTGTGGCACGCCGTCACACCGGAGCCGCAATAGGAGATCATGTGGTGCGCGTCCGTGACCCCCGCGCGCTCGAATCGCTCCCGCAACTGCTCCACCGGTTGCAGGGTCTGTCGCTCGGTCAGGTGCTCACGGCACGGGACGTTCACGGCGCCCGGGATGTGGCCGGGGCGCGGATCCACGGGATCGGGGGTGTTGCCCGCGAACCGTGTGCGGTCGCGCGCGTCCACGACCAGCGGGCCGTGGACCGCCTCGTCGATGCTCGCGAGCGCGTCGGGCGGCCACGGCACCGGGGTGAAACGTGCCTCGGGGAGGACCGTGCGGCGTCGTTCCAGCTCGCCGGAGCCTGCGGCAGACAGGCCGCCGTCGAGCAGCGCGGCGCGGTGGCCCGTGGTGCGCAGCATCCAGATGAGGCGCGCGGCCATGACGTTGCCGGCGTCGTCGTACGCGACCACCGTGGTGTCGTCGCCGATGCCCGCCCGGGACATCGCCGCGGCGAAATCCTCGGGGGTGGGCAGCGGGTGCCGACCCTTCTCCGGGGAGGCCGGGGCCGCGAGCGCGGTGGCCACGTCCACGAACACCGCGCCGGGCAGGTGTCCCTGCAGGTAGGCGGCCTCCGCGCTGCGTCCGTCCAGGTACATGCGGGCGTCCGCGATCACCACGTCCTCGCGGTGCTCGGCGAGCCAATCGGGTGATACGAACGGGTCCATGACCGTCTCCCCCACTTCCTGCGACGACGTCCTCCGACGACGACGCCGCGTGCTGTCTCCCAGCCTAGGCCCGGTACGTGCGTCCCTTCACGAGGAACGCGGGATGACCGATAAGCGCCGGTTATGGCAGGAGGTGGTCACCAGCTCTGTTCCTGCTCGAGCGCGGGATCCGGACCCACGGCGTCCCCGGGTCGCGCCCACGTGGCGGGGTCCAACAGGACGTCTTTGACGCGCAGGGCGGCGGGGGACAGCGGTTGCTGCGTGCGCCAGCCGACGACGGCGGTTTGTTGCGCCACGCTCTCCCGCACCTTCCGGATCACGCATTTGGCGCCCATGATCTCCCGCACCTGCTCGGGCACGAGCGCCACCCCGCGCCCGGCCGCCACGAGCGGGACACATGTTTGCAGCGTGGACACCTCCGTGACGGCCGCCGGGCGGGTCGTGGGGCGTTCGCGCCACACGTTGGCCAGTAACTCCGGCAGCCCGGACAGTCCCGGGTAGCGGGCGGGCACGAGCCACGTCTCGGACGCCAGGTCCGCCAAGGAGACATAAGGCGGTAGGGTGTCCATGCTGCGCGGCAACAGCACCACGAGCGGCATGGTCAGCAGGGGTTCCAGGGAGAGGTCCGCGCCGTGGATCCGCCGCAGGGCGGAGACGTCCGAGGTCAGGACGACCCCCAGATCGATCACGCCCTCGTGCAACGTGCGCAGTGTGATGTCCGGGGAGGGGTTCCGCAGGTCGATGTCGATGTCCGGGGCCGCGCTCTCCAGGATGTTCAGCGCGTGCGGCAGGTGCCACCACTCGAACGCGGGTGCCACGGACAGGGTGACCTGACCCCGCCGACCCTGGGCGATCGACCGCATGCGCGCTGTGGTGGACGCGAGGTCGTGCAGGATGCGCCGGGCGTCCGTGGCGAGTTGTTTGCCGGCCTCGGTGGGCCGGGTGCCGCGTGCGCCGCGGTGCAGCAGCGGCACCCCGCATTCCTTCTCGAGTTGCTTCACGGTGTTGCTCAGAGCCGGTTGCGTGATCCGCAGGGCCGCGGACGCGGCAGTGAAGCCCTGGTGGTCTACAACCGCGAGGAAGTACGTGAGCTGGCGGGTATCCATAATGTTTCCTTATGTCTGACTAGAAAAAATTGTCTTGGATCTATGGATATGGTGTGCACCACACTGGGAGGACATCAGGATCGTCCAGTCAAGGCAGGTTTCCCATGTCCATCCAGCGTTCCGACTCAGCGCCCCGGCCGACGGTCTTCGAGCACACGACCCTGGGACAACGTGTCCTGTTCGGCTCGGGCAAGGCCGCCGAACACCTCGTGGCCGAACTCGACCGCCTCGGCGCCACGCGCCCCATGATCATCGCGGGGGAGCACGAAGCCGAGCTGGTCCGGCAGGTCGCCGAGCGTGCGCAGCCCGCCCTGACGTGGAACGACGTCGTCCAGCACGTCCCCGTGGAACTCGCCGAGCGCGCGCGGGACGCCGCACGCGAGGCGGACGTGGACGCGCTCGTCACCGTGGGCGGCGGCTCCACCACGGGGCTGGGCAAGGCCATCGCACTGATGTCCGGGCTGCCCCTCCTGGCCGTGCCCACGACCTACGCGGGCTCCGAGGCCACGAGCATGTGGGGTATGACGGAGGACCGCACCAAGTCCACCGGCCTGGACCCCAAGGTGCTGCCCGAGACTGTGATCTACGACGCCGAACTCTCGCGTTCCCTGCCCGTGGGCCTGTCGGTCGCGTCCGGGCTCAACGGACTCGCGCACTGCGTGGACTCGCTGTGGGCGCCCAAGGCCGATCCCATCAACCAAGCGCATGCGCTCGAGGGTGCGCGGGCACTCACGATCGCCCTGCGGGGGATCGTCAAGGACCCCGAGGGCATGCACGCCCGTGAGCAGGCGCTCTACGGCTGCTACCTCTCCGCGCTGTCGTTCGCGTCCGCGGGCTCGGGGATCCACCACAAGATTGCGCACGTGCTCGGGGGGACGTTCAACCTGCCCCACGCCGAGACCCACGCGACCGTGCTGCCGTACGTCCTGGCGTTCAACGCCCCGGCCGTCCCGGAACTCGCCGGTCGCCTCGCCGCCGCGCTCGGGTACGAGGGCACCGTGGCCGGTGGGGAGGCCCGGGCCGCCAACGACGCACTGGCCGCACTGCGGAAGGACCTGGACGCACCCCGGGCGCTGTCCGACGTCGGCTTCACCGAGGAGGACGTTACCGAGGCCGTGGAGCGCTCGCTCAAGGCCATCCCGGAGTCCAACCCGGTCACGCCCACGACCGAGAACCTCACCGTGCTGTTGCGCGCGGCCCTGCAGGGGGAGAACCCCTCGGTGGTCACGGCCGCGACCGGTGACGCGTCCGACAGCACCGAGAGCGAGGAGCAGTGCCAGCGCGAAGCGCAACTCACCGAACAGGTCCTGGCGTCCTTCGACGAGTCCCCCGACCAGCGCCTCGCGGAGGTGCTGCGCAGCGTCGTGACCCACGCCCACGCCGTCGTGCGCGAGACCCGGCTGACCGAGGACGAGTGGAACGCCGCGATCAAGTTCCTCACGGACGCGGGGAACATCACCACGGACACCCGTCAGGAATTCGTGCTGCTCTCGGACGTGCTGGGCATCTCCATGCAGACCATCGCCGTGAACAACCAGGCCTACGAGGACGCCACGGAAGCCACCGTGTTCGGCCCGTTCTTCGCCCAGGACGCCCCGCGTATCGACCAGGGCGAAGACATCGCCGGGGGTGCCCCGGGCCAGCCGTGCTGGGTCGAGGGAACCGTCAAGGACACGGACGGCAACCCCGTGGCAGGTGCGCGCATCGAGGTGTGGGAGGCGGACGACGAGGGTCTGTACGACGTCCAGCACACCGACGGCCGGGTCTACGGCCGCGCATGGCTCGAATCCGACAACGATGGGACGTTCCGCTTCTGGGGCCTCACACCCACCCCGTACCCCATCCCGCACGACGGGCCCGTGGGCAAGATGCTGCAGAGCACCGGGCGCTCGCCGTACCGCGCCGCCCACCTGCACTTCATGGTCTCGGCCCCGGGGCAGCGCACGCTCGTGACCCACATCTTCGTGGAGGGGGATCCGCAGCTCGAGGCCGGCGACTCGGTGTTCGGCGTCAAGGACTCCCTGATCAAGACGTTCGAGACCCATGACGCGAACGAACCCACCCCGGACGGTCGCCGCCTGGACGAGAGCTGGGCCAGCACCCGCTTCGACGTGGTGCTCGCCCCCGAGGACGTCTGAGCCCACCCCTTTCCCCTCCACCGCGAGCGCCGTGCCGTCACGGCGCCGCCGGATCGTCCTCCGCCGTGGTCGCGGACGGCACCGAGCTGCCCGTGGACGAGCGGGACGCCGAGCTGTACTACCGTCCGACGACGCGCCCCGGCTCGCGGCTGCCCCACGCGTGGCTCGGGCTCGCCGACCCGCGGGAACCCAGCGTGTCCACGCACGACATCTGCGGGCACGGCCGGTTCACGGTGCTCACCGGGATCAACGGCGCCAAGTGGGCGGACGCCGCCAAACGGGTGGCCGAGGAGCTCGGCATCCCGCTCACGGCCCACGTGATCGGGCCGGAGCAGGAGTACGAGGATCTTTACGGTGACTGGGCCGGACTGCGCGAGGTCGCGGACGACGGCATGGTGCTCGTGCGCCCCGACAACCACGTGGCCTACCGTTCGCACGGGATGGCCGAGGATCCCGCGGCCACGCTGACCGAGACGCTGCGCGCGGTGTTGGGCAGCGGGGGAGGGTGCGCTTCAGGGCGGCCGGAGCTCCGTGAGTGCTCGCGACGCTTCCGAGCAGGACTCCGGGGGCGCTTCCGAGCAGGGAACGCGGGACGCTTCTCAGCAGGGGGCCCGGGCATGAACGTCGCACCGCGGCCACTGAGTCGGGAGGACGCCTCCCGTTACGCCACGCGCGTGACCCTGCTGGGGACCTCCGGTGGGCCGCCGTGGTGGGACGGCTCCGACCGGGTGGGCATCTCCACGCTGCTCACCGTGAACGGTTCGCAGTACCTCATCGACTGCGGTGAGGAGTGGGGCCCGTCCTACCGCCGCTGCGGGGAGTCCACTCCCGGGTACCGTGGAGCATGACCAAAAAACTGATGACCGCCCGCCGCAGGGCCCACCGCGCCGCGCTGTTCACCGGATTGGCACTCACGGGGATGGGGACCCTGCACCTCGTGAAACCGGAACCGTTCGACCACCTGATCCCCGAACAGCTGCCCGGCACCGCCCGGCAGTGGTCCATCGGCTCAGGATTCGCGGAACTCGGGACCGCCGCGCTGCTGCTCATCCCCGCCACACGCAAGGCCGGCGGGGTGGCCGCGGCCGCCCTGTTCGTGGGTGTGTGGCCCGGCAACTTCAAGATGGCGTGGGACTGGCGCCACGCGTCCGCCGCGAAGCAGGCGATCTCCCTCGGCCGCCTCCCGCTGCAGATCCCCATGATCATGAGCGCGGTCAAGATCGCCAAGAACGCATAGGTCCCGGGGCCGCCCCGCACCCGCGGGCGGCCGGGTGGTTCCGCGTGAGACGCGCCGTCGACGTCCGCACGGAGACGGCCCCTGCGCCCCGGCAGCACTTCCGGACCCCTGCGCCGCCCGGCTACCGTGACTGATATGCGTATCGCACTCGGCCAGTTGCTTAGCACCCACGACTCGCAACACAACCTCGAGCGCGTCCGCGAGCTCGCGCGCCGCGCGGGGGAGGACCGCGCGGATCTCCTCGTGCTGCCCGAGGCCACGATGTTTGCGTTCGGTCGCAGCCTCAAGGACGTCGCCGAACCTCTCGATGGGCCATGGGCCACGGCGGTCTCCGAGCTCGCGCGTGAGCACTCGGTCGCGATCGTCGCCGGCATGTTCACCCCCGGCGACGGTGATCGCGTGCGCAACACCGCGGTGATCGCCCTCCCGGACGGCACCGTGCGCGGCTACGCCAAGATCCACTTGTACGACGCCTTCGGCTTCCTGGAGTCGGACACCGTGGACCCCGGCGACGAACCGGTCACCTTCTCCGCGGGCGGCCTCACGGTGGGCGTCGCCACGTGCTACGACATCCGCTTCCCGCGTCTGTTCACGCGATTGGCGCACGACGGCGCCGTGGTCACCGTTCTCGGCGCGTCCTGGGGGGATGGGCCGGGCAAGGTCGCGCAGTGGGAACTGCTGGCACGCGCGCGAGCCCTGGACACGACGTCGTACGTGGTGGCCGTGGGACAGGCGAACCCCGAGTCGGTGGGGGAGGAGAACCCGGACAAGGCGCCGCGCGGTGTGGGGCACAGCCTGGTGGCCGCGCCGGACGGTTCCGTGGTGGCGCGGCTGGGAGACGCCCCGGACTACACGGTCGTGGACCTGGACCCGGAGCTCGTGGAGTGGACGCGCAAGGCCATCCCGGTGCTGCGCAACGCGCGCGAACTCTGAGACCCGGGAAGCTGTGCGCGGTGGGTGAACGAGCGCTGACAAGGCTCGCGGCCCGTGCCTACAGTGGGCAGTAGCACGTCATAAGCCCCTGACTTGTGGGCGTGGACCGTCATACTCGAGCAGTCCGGAGGTCAAAATCATGGCTGATGCCACTCAGAACAACCACCCCGTCCGCTTCGCCGTGGTGGGCGTGGGACAGATCTCCCAGCAGGCGTTCATCCCCGGGCTCTCCCGGATCGAGGACGCGGAGCTCGCGGCCTTGGTGACCTCGAGCCCGGAGAAGGCAGAGGCGCTGGGTCAGGAATTCGGTGTGGCCACCTACTCCTACGAGGAGTACCCGGCGCTGCTGGAGTCCGGTGACATCGACGCCGTGTACGTGGCCACTCCCGTCTTCCGCCACCGCGAGTTCGCGGAACCCGCACTGAAGGCCGGGATCCACACCCTGCTCGAGAAGCCCATGGCCACCTCCGTGGAGGACTGCCAGGCCATCACCGATGCCGCGAAGCAGAGCGGGGCCACCCTCATGGTCGCCTACCGGCTGCACCAGGAACCCGCGACCGTGGAGATGATCGAGAAGGTCCGTGACCAGCAGGTCATCGGTGACCCGCGGTTCTTCACCGCGACCTTCTCCCAGGACATCACGGAGGAGAACCACCGCGGTCACTCGGGCTTCTGGGGTGGGCCCATCCCCGACATGGGCACCTACCCCCAGAACATGGTCCGCAACCTCTTCCACGACGAACCCGTGGAGGTCTACGCCAAGGGAGTCCGCACCCCGGGCCGCGAGTTCAACTTCGACGACACCGTGGCCGTGACCCTCACCTTCCCGGGTGAACGGGTGGCGCAGTTCACCATCAGCTACGCCTCCGAGTCCGCCGAGCAGTTCACCGTGGCCGGGACCAAGGGCGAGATCAGCGCGCAGCCGTGCTTCGGTTTCGGTCCGGGCGTGGGCATCGAGTACACGCTCACCCAGGAGGGCTCCTCCGAGAGCTTCGCCCACGACCCCGTGGAACAGTTCGGTGGCCAGACCCAGTACTTCGTGGACTGCCTGCGCCGGGGCGAGGCCCCGGAACCGGACGGCGAGGAGGGCATACTGGACGTGCGCGTGAACGAGGCCGTCCTCGAATCGCTCGAGACCGGCCGCCCCGTCACGCTCGAGCCCTATCAGCGAGAACGGACGGTGACCTCCGGGCAGGTCCGCCGCGTCACCCCCGCGGACGAACCGGAGGACGACGAGCTCGTGGACCAGGTTCCCCAGAACGGCTGATCTCCCGCATCCCGGGCCCCTCGACGAACGGACAGCGCTGCCATGACACACCAGTACATCCATGAGACACGGTTGTCCCAACCCCGGGAGCGGGTCTTCGCGTGGCACGAGCGCCCCGGCGCCCTGCCCCGCCTGACCCCGCCGTTCGGTGGGGGCCCCGACCAGGTGCGCCAAGCACCGTCGGACGGGATCGAACCGGGCTCAGAAGCCAAGCTGGGGATCTCCGTGCCCGGGACGTTCGGCATGGTGCACCTGCCCTGGACAGCCGAACACGGTGAGTGGGATCCGCCGCGGTACTTCACGGATCGCATGGTCAGCGGGCCGTTGGGGGAGTGGGAGCACCGGCACGTCTTCGAGGAGACGGAGAACGGCGGGACCCTGGTCCGGGACCAGGTCACGGTGCGCCCACTGCCGGAGTGGGCGGGCAAGCTCAACGACCTGGGTGAGCGCGTGATGACGCCGCAGCTCGAGCGGATCTTCGCCTACCGGGAACGCCAACTGCGTGCCGACCTGGACTTCCACGACCAGCACGACGGGCCCCGGCTCACCATCGCGGTGGCCGGTTCCTCCGGGCTCGTGGGCACCCAGGTGTGCGCGCTACTCGAAACGGGCGGGCACACGGTGCTCCGCCTCAAGCGCGGCGGCGCCACCGGTGAGGGTGTCATCGGCTGGGACCCGGACGAAGGGGTGCTGAACCCGCACGATCTGGAGGGGGTCGACGTCGTCGTCCACCTGGGCGGCGAAAGTATCGCTACACGTTTCACGCCCGCGAAGAAGCACGAGATCATGCGCTCGCGCGTGGACAGCACCAACCTGCTCGTGCGCGCGCTGGGCCAGGTGTCGGCCGAGAAGCGCCCGCGCGCGCTGGTGGTCGCCTCCGCGATCGGTTACTACGGCACCGGGCGGGGGGACGAGATCCTCACGGAGGACTCCGCGTCCGGGGACGGTTTCCTCGCGGAGGTGTGCCGGGAGTGGGAACGTGCCGCGCACGGGGCCGCCGTGTACGGCATGCGCGTGGTCAACGTCCGCACCGGTCTGGTGCTCTCACCCACGGGTGGCCTGCTAAAACCGCAACTGCCCCTCATGGAGGCCGGTCTGTCCGGGCCCATGGGCGGCGGGAAGCAGTGGCAGAGCTGGATCGGCCTGGACGACATGGCCGGCGCCGTGGCCCACCTTGCGCTGAGCGACGACGCCGAGGGCCCGTTCAACGTGGCCGCCCCCGAACCCGTGCGGCAGAAGGAGTTCGCCAAGACCGTGGCCGGTGTGTTGCACCGCCCCGCGGTGGTCCCCACACCCCTGGCCGGTCCCAAGGCCGTTCTGGGGGCGCAGGCCACCGAGGAACTCGTGGCGGCGAGCCACCGGGTGGACGTCGGCAAGCTCCTGGCCAGCGGGTACCGGTTCCGCAACGAGGACCTGCGCAGCTGCGCCGAGCACATCCTGGGGCGCACCCGCTGACGCTGAGCCCGCCGCTCAGGTGTGAACGCGGAACGCCGCGGGGGCAGAGCTCCACCGGTCGGGCGGTGTCCCTCTCCTCCCCGGGAGCGGATTCGGTATCCTTTTCCCGTGACATCTCAACACAACCGGCCCGCAGCGTACTTCGGTGCGCTCCCCTCGGCCGATGACAAGGAGTCGGACAGTCCCGGGCAGCGCCGCTGCTCCCCTGACATCCGCTCGTTCGGTTCCCCGTTCCCTTCCCGCGCCAATGCGGTGTGCAGTGAGGTGAGCTGGTGCTGACGGCCTGGCTGCTCCTCCTCGTCTTTCTCCTGCTGGTCCTCGCCAACGCCCTGTTCGTGGCGGTCGAGTTCTCGTTCCTCACCGTGGACCGCCAAGCGGTCCAACGCGCGGAGGCCGAAGGCGACAAGCGCGCCAAGACCATCGAGCAGAGCCTCAAGAAGACCTCCACCAACCTTTCCGGTGCCCAATTGGGCATCACCGTCACGAGCCTCATGGCGGGCTTCCTCACCGGTCCCAGTCTGGGCACCCTGTTCACCGAGGGCCTCGGGTGGACCGGCGTGCCCGACGCCGCTGCGGTGGGTATCGCGACCACCGCCGCGTTCATCGTCGCGACCTTCACGCAGATGGTGTTCGGTGAACTCGTCCCCAAGAACTGGGCCATCGCGGACCCCCTGCGGGTCACCCACGTGGTCGTGCTGCCGCAGAAGATCTTCATGGTGGTCTTCGGCTGGCTCGTCACCATGCTCAACAGCTCCGCGAACGCGGTGCTGCGCATGCTCGGTTTCACGCCCACGGAGGAAGTGGCCAACGCGCGCACCGCGGAGGAACTCGCGTCCGTGGTGAGCCGCTCCGGGCGTGAGGGCACGTTGGATGCGGGCACCGCGGAACTCGTGGCCCGGTCCATCGAGTTCGGTGACCGCACGGCCGCGGACGTGATGCGTCCCCGCCCCCGGGTCACCTTCCTGGACGCGGACGACACCGTGGAGCACATGCTGCTCACCGCGTCCGAGTCCGGTCACTCCCGGTTCCCCGTCACAGGGGAATCGGTGGACGACATCGTGGGCGTGGTGCACTACACCCACGCGCTCGCGGTTCCGTTCGAGGAACGCGCGGTGGTGCGCGTCGCGGACGTGTGCGTCCCCGCGGACGTGGTCTCCGAATCCATGACCCTGGACCCGCTCATGCGTCAACTGCGCAACAAGGGTCTGCAACTGGCCGTGGTCGTGGACGAGTACGGCGGCACCGCGGGCATCGTGACCCTGGAGGATCTCATCGAGGAGATCGTGGGGGAGATCGACGACGAGCAGGACACCCGGGTGCAGCGCTTCCGCCGCACCCGCGACGGTGGCCTGGTGGTCTCCGGACTGCTGCGCCCGGACGAACTGGGCGACGTGCTGCGCGTGGACATGCCCGAGGGCGAGGAGTCCGACACCCTGGGCGGTCTCATCGCCGAGGAACTGGACCGGCTGCCCAGCGTGGGCGACAAGCTCACCCTGGAAGCGATCGACCACATCCACCGCGACGACGACGACCTGCCCACCAAAGCGCAGATCCACCTGGCCGTGGTGCGCATGGACCAGCACCGCGTGGACCGCATCATGGTGCACCGCGAAGGCGGTAATCCGGACGAACGGGGCGGTTCGACATCGTCCACGTCCTGGCGCCCACCCGGGCGACCGGACCCGCTGGGCGGTGAGAACCGCGACCCCGAGACCGCGGAGGAATTCCGGGTCTCGCACGGCGACCGTGTGGGCGCCGCCGGTTTCCACCGGGACGAGGACGTGTCCGTGGAGGACCCGCGTGAGGAGCAGCAGCGATGACCACGAGTACCGCCATCATCGTCCTGGTCCTGCTTCTGGCGGGCAACGCCTTCTTCGTGGCCAGCGAGTTCGCGATGGTCTCGGCCCGCCGCGACCAGCTCGAACCCCGCGCCTCGGACGGATCCAAGTCCGCGAAGTACGCCCTCAAGGGCATCGAGAACGTGTCCGTGTCCCTGGCCGCCACCCAGCTGGGGATCACCGCGTGCTCCCTGCTGATCGGTGCCGTGGGTGAACCCGCGATCGCACACCTTATTGAGATGCCCCTCGAGGCCGCGGGCGTGCCGTCCGCTCTGCTGCACCCGATCGCCCTGGCGATCGCGCTGCTGATCGTGACCTTCCTGCACATGGTCCTGGGCGAGATGGTGCCCAAGAACATCGCCATCGCGATCCCCAGCCGCGTGGCCCAGGTGCTCGGCCCCGTGTTGCACGGCTTCGTGGTGGTCTTCCGCCCCACCATCTGGGTCATGAACGAGACGGCCAACCACCTGGTGCGCTGGCTGTTCAAGGTGGAACCCAAGGACGAGGTCGCCTCGGCTTTCACGTCCGATGACGTCCGCGGTTTCGTGGCCGAGTCCGGCCGTGAGGGCCTGCTCGACAACGACGAGATCCGCTTGCTCACGGGCGCGCTGAACTTCGAGAACAAGACTGCCGCCGACGTCGCCCTGCCCCTCGCGGGCATGCGCACCGTCCCGTCCGACATCACCGTGGCCGGGGTCGAGCAGTTGTGCGCGGAGACGGGCTTCTCGCGCTTCCCCGTGCGGGACGTGAACGAGCGGCTCATGGGCTACGTCCACACGAAGGACGTGCTGGGGCTGCCGGAGACCGCTCGGGAGCAACCGATCCCCGCGGCCATCATCCGCCGCTTCGCGCGCGTGGCCCCGGAGGACAAGCTGCGCAAGGTCACCCGCACCATGCAGGCCAACGGCGCGCACTTCGCGCTGCTGGGCCAGGTGGCCCGGGACTCGCGCACCACGGACGAGTCCGTGTACATCGTGGCGCTCGAGGACGTGCTGGAGGAGCTCGTGGGCGAGGTCCGCGACGCCACCTCCAAGGCCGATCAGGACTCCGCCGCATGAGCCCGCGGAAGCTGTACCGGATCGCCGCGACCGCCGAGGCCGTCACGTGGGCGCTGCTGATCCTGGGCATGATCGCCAAGTACGGATTCGGTGCCGGTGACTTCCCCGTGCGCCTGGCCGGGGGGATCCACGGGTTCGTGTTCCTGAGCTACTGCGTCTCCACCGTGGTGGTCTGGACGGACCGGCGCTGGCCGGCCGCCACGGGCGTGCTGGGCCTCGTGCTCTCCGTGGTTCCGTTCGCCACGGTGCCGTTCGAACGGCACGTGGAGCGCAAGGGCCTGCTCGCGGACGCGTGGCGCGTGGCCCCCGCGGGTCACGCGCGCACCGGGGCCGGCACCACGTCGGACGGACGGGTTGCGGGGGACGACGACGCCCGCGCCACCTCCGCCACCCCTGGCGGGGTCCCGAGCGGGCTGCGTGAGCCCGCCCGCACTCCCGCGGAGCGGCTGCTCGCGGTCATCCTGCGGTGGCCCGTGCTCTCCGCCCTGGCCCTGCTGGTGTTCGTGGTGGCGCTGTTCTCGGTGCTGCTCACCGCGGGCCCGCCCACCGAGTGGTTCTCCTGAGGGGAGCCTCACGGTGGCCCGCTCATCCCCTCACATGATGCACACCGCAGGCCCCGCGGATAGTGTGCTGCGGTAATGGCTGCACACATCCGGTTGGCCCGCTGGGCGGAGGACCACCCCCACACGAGCAACGCCGTGCTCATGACCATGGGGCTCATGCTCACGGTGTTCTTGTTCCTGATCGCGCTGAACGACCCCTTCTCGTGGTGGTCCACGCTGGCGTGCGCCGTGCCGCTGTACTTCCGCCGCGCCGCGCCCGTGGCCACGGCGTACGCCCTGGGTGCGCTGGCCGTCGTGTCCCTGCTCGCGTTCAACGTGGCGACGATCGCGCTGTGCATCTGGGCCGTCCCGTGCGTGATGTACACCGTGGCCATGCGCTCCCCCACGGGAGCGCGCCGCAGCGTGCTCGTCGCGGCCCTCGTGGGCAGCGCGGTCTTCGGGTTCACCAGCCGGGACTGGTTCCTGGGCGTGCTGGGGGAGTACACGACCCCCCAGTGGATCGCGGCGGGCACCATGTTCGCGCTCATCGCCGCGGCGTTCGTCATGGTCTCGTTCCTGATGGGAGACCTGGCGCGCGAGCGGCGTCGTCGTCGGGAACAGCTCGAGGACCGGGCGCGACGGCTGCAGATCGAACGCGAGCAGGAGGTCCGCCTGGCCGCGCAGGACGAGCGGGCGCGGATCGCGCGCGAGATGCACGACGTCGTGGCGCACTCGCTGTCCGTGGTGATCGCGCAGGCGGACGGCGCGCGCTACGCGGCGGCGTCGGACCCGAAGGTCGCCACGAAGACCCTGGGCACCATCGCGGACACCGCCCGCGGGTCCCTGACGGAGATGCGCAAACTGCTGGGCGTGCTGCGCACCGAGGACGGGACGGGCACCGCGCCGATCCCGCAACTCGGACAGATCGGTCACCTCGTGGAATCGGTGCGCGGGGCGGGGCTGCCCGTGGAGTACCACGTGAGCGGGGAGGCCCGGTTGAGCACGGGGGCCGAACTAACGCTCTACCGCGTGGTGCAGGAGGCCCTGACCAACGTACTCAAACACGCGTGGCAGGCCTCGTCCGTGCGGATCGTGATCGAGCACCGGCCCGAGTTCTCGTGGGTCGAGATCACCAACAACGGCGTGAAGGGCGCGTGCCGGGCGCCCGGTGCGGGGCAGGGCCTGCAGGGGTTGCGCGAACGCGTGAGCCTCTACGGCGGTCGCCTCACGGCCGGCCCGCACCCCGACCGGCAGGACGTGTTCATGGTCCGAGCGACCCTTCCCACGGAGGAACGATGACAGCAACCGCTTCCGACGCCGTCCGTGTCCTGATCGCGGACGACCAACCCCTCGTGCGCGGCGGGTTCCGCATGCTCGTGGCCTCCCAGCCGGACCTCGCGGTCGTGGGGGAAGCGGACGACGGCGCCGCGGCCGTCGACTTCGTGCGCACCCACGCGGGTTCGGCCCTGGCCCCGGACGTGGTCCTCATGGACGTGCGGATGCCCGGCACGAACGGGATCGATGCGACCCGGTCCGTCCTGCACCTGGACCCGCGAGTGCGGGTCATCGTGCTGACCACGTTCGACCTCGATGAATACGCCCTCGAGGGCATCCATGCCGGGGCCAGTGGCTTCCTGCTCAAGGACGCCCGGCCCGAGGAGCTCCTGGAGGCGATCCGCACGGTCGCGCGCGGGGACGCCGTGATCGCGCCGTCCACCACGCGCAGGTTGCTGTCGCACCTCGTGGCCGGTGCCGCGGGGGCCGATGCGGTGCGTGACGACCCCGCCGTGACGGGTGTCGCCCGGGCCGGTATCGGCCAGACCGGTGTCCCTCAGGCGGATGCCTCCCGGGCTGACGCCCCCCGGACCGACCCCGCTCGGAACGGCGCGGCCGGTGCGGGCGGACCCGTTCCGGAGGTGCTCCACACGTGCCCCCGGGACCCGTGGCGGGACCCCCGGTTGCGCACCCTCACCGCGCGCGAACGGGAGGTGTTCGAGCTGATCGGCAATGGTCTGTCGAACGGGGAGATCATGGCGGAGCTGTTCCTGTCCGAACCCACCGTCAAGACGCACGTGTCCCACATCCTGGCCAAGCTCGGCGCGCGGGACCGGGTGCAAGCGGTCGTCATCGCGTACGAGACGGGCGTGGTCCTACCGGGTTGAGTCTCACACCCTGGGATGACCCGCTGGCCCCGGTGGACCGGGGTCACACCCGGGTCTGAGGCGGGGCGGCCCAGCGTTCCTACCCCGGCCCGATGTGTCCGGAACCGGATCCGAGCACAGTGGGAGCATGACCTCTTCACACTCGTCCCTCGAACGTTTCAACGCCCCGCCGTGGGTGGAACCGCCCCGGCGGGCCACGCCCGGTCTCATGGCCATGAGCTCCTCCATGGGCATCCCCTCGTCCGGTGCGCAGCACGCGGGCGGCGTTACCTCATCCGATGCCCCGTGGGGTGGCGTGGCCACGGTCGGTGGTGCGCGCGGCGAGTCCTCCGTGGGGATCCGCCCCGCGCCGTTGGCTGTGAACGCGGCTCATGTGTCCCGCACGTACGGTTCCGGTGGTGCGCGGGTGTCCGCGTTGCGGGACGTGAGCCTGCAGATCCCGGTGGGCACGTTCGTCGCGGTCATGGGCCCGTCCGGATCCGGCAAGTCCACGCTCGTGCACTGCCTGGCCGGGCTGGACGTCCCCGACAGCAACCCCGAGACCTCGATCGTGGTGGGCGGCCAGGACATCACGGGGCTGTCCGACGACCAACTGACCCGCTTCCGGCGCGACCACGTGGGATTCGTGTTCCAGGCGTTCAACCTGGTCCCGACCCTCACCGCTCGGCAGAATATCGAACTGCCGCTGTCCCTCGCGGGCAAGGACGCGGACCCCGAGATGCTGCGGGCACTGTGCGAGACCCTCGGGATCACCGAGCGCCTCGAGCACCGCCCGGACGAGATGTCCGGTGGTCAGCAACAGCGCGTGGCGATCGCGCGGGCGCTGCTGTCCCAGCCGGACGTCGTGATCGCGGACGAACCCACCGGGGCCCTGGACTCGGCCACGTCCGCCGAGGTGCTCGCGCTGCTGCGTCGCTGCGTGGACGAACTGCACCAGACCGTCGTCGTCGTCTCGCACGACGCCACTGTGGCCGAGGCCGCGGACCGCGTGGTGCGCGTGCGGGACGGCCGCATCGTGGCCGACGACGCCCCGGCGGGTGAGCTCTGATGCTGCGGGTGGTAACGTCCCGGTTGCGGTTGCAGTGGACCCGTTACGCGCTCGTAGTCGTGTGCGTGGCGGTGTCCGCGGCGTTCGTGACCGCGGCCCTCGGGCTCGCGAGCACGCTCTCGGCGAGCATGGCCGCGACCGCGGCGGCACCGTTCCGCAACGCGGACGCCGTGGTGCTCAGTCCCAACGAGGAACAGGCGCGGGCCGAGGCGTCCCCGCAGCAACTGCGGGAGATAGAGACCCTGCCCGGGGTGGAGCACGCGTGGGCCCCGCACATCAAGGCCACCGTGCCGGCGGGCACCAAGGCCGGCCCGGACGGCGCCGGGACCACGTGGCTCGGTGACGTGCCCCGGGACACGTCCCTCGCGCCGGTGGCTCCGGAGCAGGGCGCGTTCCCGACGTCGCCCACCCAAGTCCTTGTCTCGGGCGCCACGGCCGAGAAATTCGGTGTGGGGGTCGGGGACACGCTGCGCCTGGCGCAGCCGGACAACCCCTCGGGCGGATCGGCGCAGTACACCGTCAGCGGGATCACCGCGCGGGGCACGCCCCCGGGGCTGCCCCACGTGTACGCGACGGCGCAGGGCATCGAGCGCGTAGGCGGGACCTCCATCCCGTCCACGTTCCAGGGCTCGGCCGTGCTGCTGCGGATGAATGGGACGCCCGATCAGGGCCGACTGGACTCGCTGGCGCCCGAGGTGAACCGGATCCTCAAGACGGGCGCCGGCGGGACGCCCGCCCTGACGGTGCAGACCCCGGAGGAGGTGGCCACCCAGAACGTCAAGAACATCGCGCAGGGGACCAACGTGCTCGCGGTGTTCCTGGGGCTGTTCGCGGGACTTTCCGTCCTGGTCGCGCTGCTCGTGGTGACCAACACCCTGTCCGTGCTCACCACGCAACGGGCCCGTGAGCTCGCGCTGTTGTGCTGCGTGGGGGCCACCGGGACGCAGCTGCGTCGGGCGGTCATGCTCGAGGGCCTGGTGATCGGCGTCGTCGCCTCCGCGCTGGGGGTCGCGGGCGTGGTGGGCCTCGTGGCATTGCTGCGGGCCGTGGTGTCCCTGGGGTCGGTCTCGCTGACGCTGGCCCCGCGGGACGTGATCGCGGGACTGGTCACCGGCGTGCTCCTGACCCTCGTGGCCTCCCTGGGCCCGGCGCGCCGCGCTCGCGGTGCGGCGGCACTCGACGGTCTGCGCGGCTCCCGCGCCGCCGACGGTATTCCGATGCTGCGCGTGATCTCCGGCGCCGTGATCCTCGTAGTCGGTGCAGGAACCCTCGTGTTCGGTGCGCTGACCCACAACCCGGGACTGGGTATCGCGGGCGGACTCGCGTCCTTCCTGGGCGTGGTCATGACGTCGCGGGCGTACGTCCCGGCGCTCGTGCGCGGCGCGGGCAGCGTGCTGCCCGGTGGGATCGCCTCGAAGTTGGCTGCGACCAACGCGGCGCGGTACCCGGGGCGCACGAGCACGACCGCCACGGCCCTGCTGATCGGGGTGCTGCTCGTGGCCACGGTGCTCACGGGTCAGCACGTGGCCCGGGTGAACCTGCTGGACCAGCTGGACCGGGAGCGTCCGGTGGATATCGCCGTTCCCATGACGGCCGGACCCCTCAGCGAGCAGCAACTCACCGAGTTGCGGGCCCTCCCGGACGTCCTGGGCGTCCAGACGTCCGGGGACCTGCCGTACGGGGTGAGCGCGACGGTCGACGCCGCTCAGCGCCTCGACGTGCAGGAAGCCACCAAGCTGGAGGAGTCCGTCGCGAAGATCCTGCACGTGGGCACGGATCAGCTGGGTGGTGCTTTGCTCGAGAAGGCCGGCTACGTGAACCTCCTGGACATCCTGCTTGCGGTGGTGCTGGCACTGCTCGCGGTGGCCGTGGTGGTCTCCGTCCTGGGGATCGCGTCCACCACGTCCCTGTCCGTGCTGGAACGCTCCCGGGAGAACTCCCTGTTGCGCGCGCTGGGGTTGTCCAAGCGGCAACTCGGGGCGCTCATCCGGCGGGAAGCCCTCGTGATCTCACTCGTGGCCACCGTGGTGGGCCTGGTGGTGGGCTGGCTCTTCGGGATGCTGGGGGTGATGTCCCTGGTCGTGGAGGGGATGACCGTCCGGCCCGTGGTGCCGTGGGGTGGTTTTCTGCTCATTTTGGCCGGTGCGGTGGTGGTGGCGGTCATCGCCTCCGCGCTGCCGGTGCGACGGGCCACGAAGCTCAATCCGGTGGAGGGGATGGCGCGGGTCGACTGACCCGTTCGCTCCGGCACGGCGGCGCCCTGAACGGCCCCGCCACAAAGCCCCGGTTGAGTACCGCGAGGTGCTCGGCCGGGGCTTCGTCACGAGTCCCGCGTCAACCGATCCGCGGTGTCCAGCAGGCGCTGCAGGATCTGCTGCTTCTCCTCCGGGTCCTCCGGCAGCAGACCCATGGACGCCCGTTGGTAGAGCCCGTCCCCCATGCACTGCACGGCCGTGGCGATCATCGGGTCCCCCACGTCCTCGAGGACCACGCGGTACCACTCCCGGGTCACGCGCTCGCACGTCTCGCGGGCGCCGGGCTCGCCGGACTGCACCATGCGGAAGGCCACCATGAGGCTGCGGTCCAGGGGGCTGTCCTCGTAGAGGGAGGTGGCCAGGAACTCCCGTGCGGCACCCCGGGGGGATTGCGTGAGGCGGGTCAGGTCCTCGCGGGCCATCTCCTCGCACCGGGCCAGGGCGGCGTCCACGAGCGCTTGCCGGTGGGGGAAGTGGTAGAGCAACCCGCCCTTGGACACCCCCGCCCGGGCGGCGACGGCGTCCAGGGTCGCGGCACGTTCGCCCTCCGACAGCACGAGGTGTTCGAACGCGGTGAGTAGTTTCTCGCGGGCCACGGGTTTGCGGGGCATGGGTGTAGTGAACCTCACGGGGTGGGAATCATTGCCAGCCTAACCATGTTAACTGTACCGTCTAGACGGTAAAGACTTGGCGAGAGGCTCCTGTGAAGGAGCTCGGTACAACCGTGTACGGCTCGCACACCCGAATCCGCAGCTCTTCTCCCAGGAGGTTCCACGTGTCCGTGATGGTCGATCAACACCGCAAGGCCGATGCCCGTGGCTGGGCCGCCCTGGGCGCCCTCATGTTCCCGGTGCTCCTGGTCTCCGTGAACAACACCGCCCTGAGCTTCGCCCTGCCCGCGATCTCCGCGGGGCTGCGTCCCACCGCAGCGCAGCTGCTGTGGATCGTGGACATCTACCCCCTGGTCCTGGCCGCCCTGCTGATCCCCATGGGGAGCCTGGGGGACCGGATCGGGCGGCGGAAGATGCTCATCATCGGTTCCTCGGGCTTCGGCCTGGTCTCCCTGGGCGCGGCCTTCGCCCCGAGCGCCGAATGGCTGTTGGCCGCCCGCGTGGGGATCGCCGTGTTCGGTTCCATGCTCTTGCCCACCACGCTGTCCCTGTTGCGCACCGTGTTCCAGGACGATCGCCAGCGCAGCCTTGCCATCGCGATCTGGACGGCCGGGTTCAGCGCCGGCGCCGCCCTGGGTCCCATCGCCGGGGGCTTCCTGCTCAACCACTTCTGGTGGGGCTCGGTATTCTTGCTGGCTGTCCCGGTGCTGATCGCGTTCCTGATCGCGGCCCCGTTGCTGCTGCCCGAGTCCCGTGACCCCCACCCGGGACCGGTGGACCCCGCGTCCATCGTGCTCGCGATCCTGACCATGGCCCCGATCGTGTACGGCATCAAGACCATGGCCACGGGTGGCTCCGCTCTGCACGGTGTGCTGTTCATCGCCGTGGGTGCGCTGTCCGGGTTGTTGTTCGCGCGCCGCCAGGTGGTCAAGGACTACCCCATGCTGGACCTGCGCTTCTTCCGCAGCCCCCGGTTCTCGGGCGGGTTGTCCGTGAACGTGGTGTCCAACGTGGCGATGTTCGGGTTCCTGTTCTTCCTCACCCAGCACCTGCAGCTGGTCAGTGGCATGGACCCCATGACCTCCGGTCTGTTCATGGTCCCCGGGCTGCTGCTCGCGATCGTCGCCGGGCTCACCGCCGCGAAGCTGGCCTACACGATCGGATTGCGCAACGCCGTGGTGCTGGGTCTGTTGCTCGTTGCCCTGGGCTTCCTCCTGGTGTTCTTCACCGATCAACAGGCCTCGGCGCTGCCGGTCCTGGGCGGGTTCACCGTGATGAGCGCGGGTGTGGGTATCGCGACTACACTGTCCACCGACCTCGTGGTCTCGTCCGTGTCGGAACGCAAGGCCGGAGCGGCGTCGGCCGTGTCCGAAACCGGGTACGAGGTGGGCGCCGTGCTCGGCACCGCCGTGCTGGGTGGTGTGACCACCGCGTTCTACCAGGCCCACTTGGACCTGCCCGCGGCCCTGGATCCCGCGAGCGCGCAGACCGCGCACGAGACGCTGGGTGGCGCCCTGGAGGTGGCCGCTCAGTCGCCGTTGCAGGCTTCGATCGTCGACGCCGCCACGGCCGCCTTCTCCTCCGGCATGCAGTGGAGCTCGCTCGTGGGCGGTCTCATGGTGCTGGTCGTAGCCATGGTCCTGGTGCGCGTGCTCCGCGCGGACCGTCGCATGCCCCGCACCCACTGACCGGACCGCGGTGCTGTAGCGGTCCTCCTCACACGAGTCCTTCGAGTCGATGGATGCCCGTGACCAGGTCCGCTGTCGTGGGCGCTGCTGCGTAGCTCAGGCGAACGCGCGGGACGTCGGGCTGGTCGGCGTGGAAGTAGGTGCCGGGGGCCAGCGCGGTGCCGCGCGCGAGGGCTGCCGAGAGGAACTCGCTCTCGTCGGTACCCCGGGGAAGGCGCAGCCACAGGTGATAACCCCCGCGGGGGTGATCGGGGAGGACGTCTGCTCCCAGGGTCTCGACGACCGCGCGGATCGCCAGCCGCCTGCGCTGCGTGAGCGCCGTCTGCAACCGGGCCACGGACCGCTTCCACGCGGACGAGGTCAGTACTTCGAGCGCGGTGTGTTGCAAGGGTGCGGGCACCACCAAGGTGTCGATCATGTGGACCGTGCGCAGTCTCTCGAGCACGGGCCCGCGAGCCGCGAGTGCGCCGATCCTGAGATTGGGAGAAGTTACCTTGGTCAGGGAGCGGATATGGATCACCGTGCCGTCCGATTCGAGCAGGATCAACGGCTTCGCCGGCGGGATGCCGTCGTCGTGCGTCATGTGCCGCGCGTAATCGTCCTCCAGGACGAACGCGTCGTGGCTGCGGGCGACCGTGAGCAGTTCACGGGCGCGTCCCTCGGTGAGGCTCACCCCGGTGGGGTTCTGGTACAGGGGCTGGAGCACCACGAGACGGGCCCCGGTGCGGCCCAGGGCGTCGTCGAGGTAGTCCGGGCGCATCCCGTGCGCGTCCACGGGGAGCGACACCGTGCGCAAACCCGCGGCGCGAGCAGCGGCGAGGGTCCCCGGATACGTGGGCGCCTCTAGGAGCACGGGGTCACCCGGTTGGGCCACTGCCCGCATCGCGGTGGACAGGGCGGCCTGTCCGCCACCCACGACCAACACGTCCTCGCGCCCCAGCCCCGCCCCGATGTCCTCCGCGAACCACATCCGCAGGTCCGAGAGGCCTCCCGCGGGAGGGCGCTCCCACGCGTGCGGACTGCGCGCCGCACGGGTCAGCGCCGCACGCAGCGCCGTCATGGGAAGCAGGCTGTGATGGGCGTAGCCGCTGTTGAGGTCGATCACCCCGGGGCTCGGTGTGGCCAGGGTGTTGGACAGGCCGGGCGAGTGCAGGCGTCGCGCTCCCGGATTGCCGTCCGCGAGCCCCGGGTTCAGTGCCAGGGCCGCTTCCTGCCACGTCGTGTCCCTCGACGACGACGCCGGCTCCTGTGCGGCCCGGAACGTCCCCGCCCCGGGTCGGGACACCACCAGGCCACGCTGGGCGAGTAGCGCGAGTGCCCGGGATACGGTGGAGGCGCTCGCGCCGAAGCGGGTCACGAGGGCCCGGTGGGACGGTAGCCGCGTTCCCGTGGCAAGCGGCGTGATGTCCCGCGTCAGTTCCCGGGCAATGTCCTCGGAACTGCTACTGTGATTCATGAAAACCAAGAATAGCGCTACTGTTCCCACGAGAGTATCGGTTCGGGGCCCGGGACGGGCCGACGGTGTATGGGGAAATGGCCCCCTTCTCGCGTCCCTGGGCGTCGTCGCCTTCTCTCTGAGCTTCCCCGGCACGGTCTTCGCCCTGGACGGGTTCGGGCCCTGGACGGCCACCGGGCTGCGGGGCGTCATCGCGGCGGCCCTGGCCGGGACCGCCCTCCTGTGGGCCCATCCGCCCGTGCCCGCCCGTCACGACTGGGCGGGGATCACCGTCGTGGCCCTCGGCTGCGCCCTGGGCTTCCCCCTCCTGACCACTCTGGCGCTGCAGACCACGTCCGCTTCGCACTCCGCGGCGGTCATCGGTGCCCTGCCCATGGCTACCGCCGTCATCTCCACGCTGCGCACCGGGAACCGGCCGTCGTGGGCGTTCTGGTGTGCGGCCGCCGCGGGAGGGGCGGTGGTCGTGGGATTCGCCCTGTTGCAGAGCAATGGGGTACCCGGCATCGGGGATCTCTATCTCGTGGCCGCCCTCGTGGTGTGTGCCGCGGGCTACGCGGAGGGCGGGAGATTGTCCTCCCGCATCCCCGGCTGGCAGGTGATCGCATGGGGTGTGCTCCTGGCCGCTCCCGTGAACCTGGTCGTGACGATCGCCGCTCTGCCCATGGAGCCCGTCCACCTCTCCGCGCGCGGTATATCGGGGCTTCTCTACATCGCGGCGGTCTCCCAGTTCCTGGGATTCGTGGTCTGGTATCGCGGTATGGCGCTGATGGGCGTCACCCGGGCGAGTCAACTGCAGCTGATGCAACCGCTCCTGACCCTTGTCTGGGCCGTCCTGTTGCTCGGCGAACCGTTCTCTCCGGATGTCGTGGTGGCCGCGGTGCTCGTCCTCGCGTGCGTGGCCCTGACACAGCGCACCAGGGCGTGACGTCCTGCCCCGTGGGTCCACGTCCTCGAAAGCACAGCCCCGTGAAGACCTTCTGCAGGGTGGGGCCGATCAGGCCCCACCCCTCCCGGATCCGGCGGGGCGCCCGTAGAGTGACAGGGAGCGGCGTCGTCGGACCGGACCGGACCGGACCGGGCGGGCGACGTGGATCGTCGGCACGAGGAAGTGAGGCGCGGGCATGAGCGCACTGGAACTGATCACGGACGCCGCGCAGCGGCCCCTGGAGGCGGCGCGGGCCGCCGTGGAGGGGGCCTCCGCGGACACCCTCAACGAGATGCCGCGCGGTGAACTGAACTCCATGTCCTGGCTCGTGTGGCATGCGGCGCGGCAGCAGGACGCCCAGGTTGCCGAGCTGCGCGGAGCGGAGCAGGTGTGGCGTTCCGGCGGGTGGTGCGAGAGGTTCGGGCTGGACCGCCCGTGTGAGGACTTCGGCTTCGGGGACGATCCGCAGGCCGTGGCGAGCGTACGCGTGGACGATCCCGAGTTGCCGCTGGGCTACCTCGAAGCCGTCACGAATACCACGGCCGAGTACGTCCGTTCCCTCTCGGAGGCCGAGCTGGACGAGGTCATCGACGATTCCTGGGATCCGCCCGTCACGCGGGGTGTGCGGATCGTGTCCGCGATCGACGACGCCGCCCAGCACGTGGGGCAGGCCGCCTACGTCCGCGGGCTGGTCGAGCACGGCTGGTCCGGGAAGTACTGAACACGCGGGGATCTTAGTCTTCATGCAACTACATGGACACCACCGGTTCACCTACACTGGCTGTACTGACTATCGGGCCGCGGGCTAACGGTGCCGAAGTCCATCCCGGGAGACACGATCGCCTCATGACTCGTTCACGCTCACACGCCGCGGCGGCCAGGAAGCCGTCCATGGCGCTGACCGCCTTCACGTCCTTCTCCATGCTCGTGGCCGTGAGCGTCGCGCTCAGCAACGGCACAGAAACCGCCCCTTGGCAGCCCGCCGTGGCCCACGACGCGCAAGGCCCCCAGCGCCCGGGCGTTCCCGCTCCCGCCGATGACGCCGCGCAGCCGGCTCAGGCGTCCCTGTTCGCCGTGGTGCCGGACCAGGCGGCGATCGCCGCGTCCCACGATGTTCCCGTGACCGCGCCGGGCATGTTCGTGCGCAATGCGGTGGACATCGCTCCCGGGGGTTCCGGTCCCGGGGCTCTCGGTCCGGGTGGCTCCGGAGGCCCGGGCGCTGCCGGATCCGGAAGCGGTTCGGGCTCGAGCGGCTCCGGGAGCGGCGCGGGGGACACGTCCCCCGTGGCACCGAGCACGCGCGCTCCGGCCACGTTCGAGGGTGAGCTACCCGTCAACACCATCATCGCCCCGGCCCAACCGGTGGTCGTGCTGGACGGCGGCCGGTTCGGATGGCGGATCGCCCCGGACACCAAGCAGAAGGACTTCCACAACGGCACGGACATCTCCGTACCGGAGGGGACGCCCGTGGTGGCCGCCCTGGACGGCACCGTCACCGCGGTCTTCTGGGACGTGTGGGGTGGCAACCGGGTGGAGGTCACGCACGCGAACGGCATCAAGACCACGTACAACCACCTCAAGGACGTCATGGTGCGCGTGGGGGACACCCTGCGTGCCTCCGAGCAACTGGGCACCGTGGGGCAGACGGGTCTGCGTGTCACCGGCCCTCACCTGCACTTCGAGATCTGGGTGCACGGCAAGGTCGCGGACCCGGAATCCTTCGACTGGGAGACCGGCAAGGGTGTGATCCCCGCGTCGCGTGCGCCGTATTCCACGGAGGACCAGGCCGCGACGCAGCCTCCCGTGGATCCGCACGCGGAACCCGGCACCGATTCCGGTCCCGCGCCGTCCCACGTTCCCGATGCAGATCACGAACGCGTGATGGCACTGGGCCGGAAGACCCCGCCGCCGGCAGCGGCGTCGTCGAACACCGGAAAACCGGCCGCCGCAAAGCAGGCGTCCGGCGAGAAGGCCGGGAACGATGCCAAGAAGTCCGCGCCCCAGGCTGCACCGGCCACGAAGGCCCCTGCCGAGAAGGGGCCCGCTCACGAGCCAGGGTCGACGACGACGCTGCGCCCGAACACGACCCCGTCCGCGCCTTCCACGCCGGGCACGTCCGAGCAGACCCCGGGCGGGGCGACACCGGGAGGACACGACTCCGGCGCCAAGAAGCCGGGGGACAAGACTCCCACGCCGATCCCGTCGAAGTCCGGTGGTCCCACGGGTAAGCCGGTGCAGCCTGAGCCGGATAAGTCGGGCAAGCCCGTGCAGCCTGAGCCGGATAAGTCGGGCAAGCCCGTGCAGCCTGAGCCGGGCAAGTCGGGCAAGCCCGTGCAGCCTGAACCGGGCAAGTCGGGCAAGCCGGTACAGCCTGAACCGGGCAAGTCGGATAAGCCGGTACAACCTGAACCGGGCAAGTCGGATAAGCCGGTGCCGCCCGAACCGGGCAAGCCCGGGGACGGGCCGGTCACTCCGGCCGTGAACCCGTACACCGCGCCCGTGAATCAGCTGACCACGCTGGAGCAGGTGCAGCAGCGCACGCAGCACCTGCTGGCCACGCAGTTGGTGCTGACCCCGGCTCAGCAGTTCGGACCCGCCACGCTACTGAACACCGAGTTGACCTTGCTGTCCCAGCGGCTCACGGGTTCCAAGCTGGCCGCCGCGGATCCGTCGTTCACCGCGCAGCTGAACAAGACCCAGCACGCGGTGGCGGCGGCGTCGGCGAAACCGGCGGACAAGAAACTCACCGCGGCGGCCACGGCCGAGCTGACCACGCTGCAGAAGCTGGTGGCCGATGCCCCGCCGTATCAGCCCCCGGCTCCCTCTGCCAAGGACGGGTGAGGATCGGGGTTCCACCTCCCGCCCGTAACGGCGGTGGGTACCCGTGGACCGGCGATCCCGCCCACAGCGGCGGGTGACACCCCGGTGTTCCGGACATAGAGGTGCTTACCCGAAGGGCCACCCCGCTCGCACGCGGGGTGGCCCTTCGGGTCGCTCGGGTGGATCAGTGGGCGGCACGCACCCGCATGCCCGTAGCGGGGCGGGTCAGCATGTGGGTCCACGAGAACGTGAGGTCGTCCGGGTCGGTGCCCAGTTCCACGTTCGGGCGGGCCAGTGCCACCACGGCCGCGGACAGGGATGTCACCGCGATCTTCTCACCGGGGCAGCGGTGGCCCGTACGGACCTCGGCACCGCCCTGGGGGATGAACGTGCGGATGGCCTCGGCGTCATCGACCCCCATGAAGCGTTCGGGGTCGAAGGTGCCGGCGCGCTCCCACGAGGCGGGATCGTTGTTGGTGCCCAGGATGTCGATCAGCACGCGCTGACCCTTGTGGATGGGGCAGCCCTTGATCTCAGTGTCCGCGGTGGCCTCGGCGGGGAGCATCGGGACGAACGGGTAGACGCGGCGGACCTCTTGGGCGAAGGCCACGGCCTCCGGGATGTCGAGCAGAGAACCACCCCGTGCCTGGGACGCCTCGTGGATACGGGCGGCCCATTCCGGGTGCTCCACGAGTGCTGCCCCGGCGAAGGCCGCGAAGCGAGCCACCGCCACGTTGGGGCGGGTGAGGTTCTGCAACTCCACCGCGGCGGTCTTCTCGTCCACGAGGCCACCGTTCTCGTCCACGAGACGCGCCATGTGGGCGAGCACCGAATCCGGGTCGGCGGCCACGGTGCCCGAACGCACACCGTGGATCAGCTGCGTGAACGTGCGATCCAGGCGGAAGCGCTCGAACCATGAGATCGGGTGCGTGGCGGGGCGCCCAAAGGTGTCCAGCAGACGGCTCATGCGGCGGGCCTGCCGGTCCATCTCCTGGCGGCTCCACGGGATCCCGGCCCAGCGGAAGGACGCACGGCCGAAGGCCAGGGCCGTGCCGTCGTAGACGTTGCCGGGGGAGGTCCATTCACGGATGAGCATCTCGAGTTCCTCGGCCACGAACGGCTTGTACTGGGCCACCCGCTCGTCCTCATAGGCCATGTCCGCCATCTGGTTCTTACGTGCGGCGTGGGCGTCCCCGTCCAGGGCGTGGACGGCAGCCGACCCGAAGAGCGGGCCGCGGATGAACAGGGGCATGGCGCCGTGGCGCTTCATGCGGGAGGTGTCGTAGAAGAGGTCCACCCCTTCTTCCCCGCGCACCAGGACCGAGCGCTTGCCCAGCAGGTTCATGCTCACCGGGGCGCCGGACTCCGGGGAGACGCCCGTGCGACGTCGTACGCGCGAGGCAAAGAGGTAGCCCGAGCGCAGGAAGGAGAGGACTTGGTCGGGGCGGGTGCGTCCCGCGGTGGAAGTCATGCTCCGATCGTACGGGTACTGACCTTTCGCCGACTGGGAGGTTTCAACGCCGGGCACGCACCCGCAGGGCGCCCGCGAAGAGGAACGCGAACAGGCCCATGAGCGGGAAGACGAACAGCGCGGTCCGCAACCCGGCGGCATCGGCGAAGAGGCCGATCAGCGGGGGCGAGAGCACGAACACGATGCGCATGCACCAGCTCACCAGGGTGAGTCCCGTGCCGGGTTTCAGGCCGGGGGCACGGTCTGCGGCGGCGTAGGCGTTGGGGACCATGGTCGCGCAGCCAAAGCCCGCGAGGGCGAAACCAGCCAGGGCCACCCACGGTGTCGGCGCGAGCGCCACGGCGCCCAGGCCCACGAAGATCAGTACGCCCCCGATGCGCGTGACCAGCACAGCGCCCAACGCGTCGATCAGCCTGTCCCCTAAAAGGCGACCCACGAACTGCGCGCCCACCAGGCTGACGTAGCCGAGCCCCACCATGCCCACGGGTGCGCCCAGGGCGTCCCGCAGGTAGACGGCGGACCAGTTGGAGCCCACGTCTTCCACGAGCACCCCGGACATGGCGACGACGGCGATCGGCAGCAGCGCGAGCGCGGCCACTCCCGCGCTACGCGGGAGCTTAGGCATCCCGGCGGTGTCCAGGGGGGCGTTCTCGGCCTGGGTGGCGGCGTGTTCCGCGTGGTCGTCGGGGACGGCCCAGCGCATGGCGAAGGCCGCCACGGCCGCGAAGATGACACCGCTGATCAGGAAGTGCCAAGGCAGGGGTAGGTTCATGGCCGCGGCGGCGGTGCCCATGAGGCCGCCGATCACGGCACCCACGCTCCACAGTGCGTGCATGGAGTTGATGATGGAGGTTCCGGCGAGGCGTTGTACTCGCAGTCCTTGCGCGTTCTGCGCTGTGTCCACGAGGGCGTCCAGCATGCCCGCCACGAACAATCCGATCCAGAACACGGCCACGAGGGGAACGGATCCGGCCACGAACACTGCGGTGGCGAGCAGGATCGAACCCACCACGGCGACGCGCGCCGTTCCGAACCTCCGCAGGATGGGGGCTGGCAGGGGGCCCGCCACCACACCTCCGATGGGGAACGCGATTAGCGCGAACCCGTACAGGGCGTTGGACAGGTCGTACATGTCCTTGATCTCGGGCAAGCGAGGCAACAGGTTGGAGAAGATCGCGCCGTTGGTGAGGAACAGCAGGGACACCGCGATGCGCGCTCGGGTGATCCGCAGGCGGTCCATGGCCGGTGGTGGGGAAGCTGGCGTCACCCCGTCAGGCTACGGGCCGGGGAGGGTGGAGCACACTCGGGGGTGGTGTGTGCGTGAGTCCGCAGGGCCTGAATCCGCGGGGTTCGTAACATGAACATTTTGGGTGAGAAATGCGTGAAAAGTACACCCATAGGAGTGTTTGACATGTATGTCAAAGGCGCGCATTGAGCCATTCGCCCGAAATAATCGGAATCTCTCACCAAGCCAAGGCATCGTCAATATCGACATTTTGCGTCATGCAGAACGTGGATTCGTCCAGGACGCCTCCCTCCCCACGACGCCCCTGGGGGTCAATTTAGGTTGTGCGAGGCCTATGGTTCACTGAGAGAAGCCTCAGGACTGGGGCTGGACCGAGTCTCCCCGGGCCCCGGTGTGAGAACTCAAGAAGGAGTGAAGAACATGGCAGGCAACCGTTCCGTCGTCTTCCGCGGCGTGAAGAACATGCAGGTTGAGGATCTGGACTTTCCGAAGCTCCAGATGCCCAACGGCAAGAAGGCACCCCACGGTGTTGTCCTGAAGATCGTGGCTTCCAACATCTGCGGTAGTGACCTCCACATCTACCGCGGGTCCTTCCCCGCCCCGGAAGGCATGGTCATGGGGCATGAGATGACCGGGGAAGTCGTGGAAATCGGCTCTGACGTCGAGTTCCTGAAGGAAGGCGACCTGGTCTCGGTTCCCTTCAACGTGGCTTGCGGCCGCTGCCGCAACTGCCGCAACGGTCGTACCGAGGTCTGCCAGACCTGCAACCCGGACGCCGATTCCGCTGCCTACGGCTTCAACCTGGGCGGCTGGGATGGCGGACAGGCCGAGTATCTGTTTGTTCCCTATGCGGACTTCCAGCTGCTGAAGTTCCCGGACCGTGACCAGGCCATGGAGAAGATCCGCGATCTGGCGCTTCTCTCTGACATCCTCCCGACCGCCTTCCACGGCCTCATGGAGGCCGGCGCCAAGCCCGGGTCCACTGTCTACATCGCGGGGGCCGGCCCCGTGGGCCGTTGCGGCGCCGCAGCTGCGCGCCTGCTGGGGGCGTCCTGCATCATCGTCGGCGACCATGACAAGGATCGCTTGGCCCTGATGAAGCGCAACGGTTGCGAAACCATTGACCTCAACGAGGATGTCCCGCTGCAGGACCAGATTGAAAAGATCCTTGGCGAGCCGATGGTCGACTGCGCCGTGGACTACGTCGGCACCGAAGCTCACGGCATCGGCAAGGACGCGGACAAAGAGGATCCGGCCTATGCGATCAACCAGGTGATCGACGTTACCCGCGCGGGAGGCGCCACCGGCATCATTGGCATCTACGGGCCTGACCCCCTGGCGGATTCCAAGGACGAGCAGAACGGCATCTACCCGATTGAATTCGGCAACGCCTGGATCAAGTCCCCGAAGATCACCGCTGGCCAGGCGCCGATCATGCATTACAACTACGAGTTGATGCAGGCGATCCTGTGGGACCGCATGCCGTACCTGTCGGACATGCTGCAGACCAAGGTCATCGGCCTTGACGATGCTCCTCAGGCCTACGCGGACTTCGACAACAGCTCGCAGGAGAAGTACATCATCGACCCCCACGGCATGATCGCCTCCTGATCTTGCTCACCCGGTAGCGAGGCCCTGGCAATTTGCCAGGGCCTCACTACCGCCAGGACGCGCCCCAAGCTGAGGGCGCCTTTTCGTTCTCTCCTATGGCCGGTCAGGAAAAACAGCTGGCCGTGAACCCGGTGCCAGGGGTTCCACAGCACCCTCCGTTGACGGCGCGTCGAGCTGGAGGAAGCGGGGGCCACCATCACCTCCGCCGGGCGGCGGGTGCCCATGACCGCACTCATCGCTGTGGGCCTCATCCACGGCGAAGGTTTCCATACCACCCCCCAGACCAGTCCCTTGGCACCTTCCGTTCAAACCCCTGAGGCATCGGAGAGCACCGGTCGGCTGCTCGAGCGCGTCCGCGAGCTGGAAACCGAGGTCCAGGAATGGCGACGGCGCGCCGAAGTTGCTGAAGCACGAGCCGAAGAACGCCGCCGAGCTCTCGACGCCCTGCAAATCGCCAACGAAACCGAGCGCATGGCGCTGCGCATGCTCACCGGGCAGAGCTCCCACATCACGCAGGCTCCTGCTACTCCAGAACCTGTTCGCCCCACCCTGACGGCAGAGCCGGAAACGTCACCGGAACCCGCAGCCCCTGTGGCACCGCCCGAGCCGCTCCGCGGGTTCTTCCCCGCATCTTCTCGGCCTAAGCCCAGCTACAGGCCTCGCCCGTGGTCCTCCCGGCCAGGAGCGGGGCGACGAAGGTGCTGCGCCTGTTCCAACGGGTGAAGCGGGGCTACCCGCTGTTGCTGCTGGGGCGCCGGGGGTTGCTTCCGAGGTGCTGGGGTGTCCAGCTCCACGACCTTGCGGATCTGCTCCCACTCCGCGCGGCGGGCCGCCACCACCTGAGCCTGCTGCTCCTGCTGCTGACGCACCGCGAGCACCGAACGCTTACCCCGTCCCGCCTTACGACGCCGCGGCGCGGTCTGCGACCCGTGCTCTAACTCCAGGCGGGTGCACGCGCTCTGGGCCGCACGCCGGTCGTTGCGCCCGTGCCACACCGTCCCCTCGTCGCTGACCGGCACACCACCACATGCACATGGTCATCGGCGTGGCGGACCATCACCCACGGGTGCTCCTCGAAACCCATGGGATGCGAGACGTCTCGTCCGATAAATTTGCTCCCGCATGTTTCCGGGGTTCGATGTGTCTCGCATCCTTGTGCTTTATCTATGCCCCTAGAATCGGATACTCAACGTTGGTTGCGAGACAGATGGGGGTAGACATGGGGAAGCTGATCGGGTACGCCCGGGTATCGACTCGGCAGCAGGACGCGGACCGTCAAGTGTCTGACCTGCTGGCCGCCGGCGTGCGGCGCGATGATGTGTATGTCGACAGCGGGGTGTCTGGAAGCCGTGCCTCCCGTCCCGCCTTTGACGAGGCGGTGGCCGCTCTCCAAGAGGGAGACACGCTGGTGATCACCACGCTGGACCGTCTGGGCCGGTCGACGCAGAACATGCTGACCTTCGCCGAAGCGCTGCGGGGCAGAGGTGCCGGTCTGCGGGTGCTGAACCTCGGTGGGGGAGACGTGAATACCGCGACCCCGATGGGTTCGATGGTCTTCACGGTCATGGTCGCCTTGGCGCAGATGGAGTTGGAGATCAAGCGGGAGCGGATCACCAACTCGGTGGCCAAACGCCGGGCCGCCGGCAAGGACCTCGGCGGGCGCCGCCAGACCTTCACCGACTCCCAGATCCGCAATGCCGTCCGCCTCATTGAGTCCGGGGAGCCGGCCACCCAGGTGGCCCGCGACCTGGGGATGTCGCGGGCGACCCTGTACCGGCGGATCCGGGAGCTGCCGCAAGCGACGACCATCTGAATGCGCTGGCACTCTCCAAATTCCGAATCGACGCATGGTGAGGCATAGTCATGGCCAACCGGTCGGGACCCAGGGCTACCGCTCGAGGATTACCTCGAGTTGGGCAGTGCGGGCGTGGAGTCGGGCGGCTGGGGTGACGTCGACACCGCAGGAGCGGCTGCCGAGTCCGTGGTGGCCGACGTCCAGGTGCAGGTACCAGTTCCGTCCGGTGACGTCGGGCAGCTCGTGGGGGTGCGGGGCGGCCATGAGTTCTAGGTCCCGGTATGGAGTGAGCGTCCAGTGCAGGCCCTGCGGTGCCGGGGTCCCGTCGAGTTCGGCGTGCACCGTGCGCAGTTCGAGATGGGTGCCGTCGGTGAGCGGGATGTGCAGGCGGCGCGCCTGGGTGCGGTTGCCGGAGGCTTGCGGGTGGGCGCCGGGTGTGGCCAGGGATCGGGCCGGAACTCGGTGGGTGCCGTAGCGTGCGGCGGCGCAGGCATCGGGATAGGACTGGTGCGGGCCGTCGCCGTCGAATTCTACGTCCCCGTCCGGATCGACGGGCAGGGATAGAACGCAGCCTACTCGCGCGAGGAGGAAATCCAGTTCCGGCAGCTGCCAGGTCACTTCGAGTCGCCGGGCATCGGGGAGGTCCGTGGTGCTCCAGCGGTGGGTGAGTAGGAACGGCGCGGTGCGCAGATCGGTGCCTGGCGCGGCCCACAAGGTGCGGACGGTGCCTGCTGGCGCCCCGGGCTCCACCGGCAGCGTGCGCGGCTGGAGGCGGTGCAGGCCGTGGTCCAGCCAACGTTGTGCGGTGGAGACCACGATGCCTGGTGTGCCGGTGGCGTCGCGGGGATCCGTGCCGGTGTAGTCGTGCCAGTCCGTGGTGTCCCTGGTGGGCGAGGTGGGCCACAGTTCGCGGGTGGGTTCGATGGTGCCGGCGTCGTTGTCCGTGGGCGCCCGGAAGACGGAGAGCTCGGGGCCGTGGACCCCGGCGGGCGCCTCGGCGACCGCTCCCGGAGACTTATCCGGGACCAGGGGCATCGGGCCCAAGTGCTGAGCCTCGTGCCGCATCGTGCGGCCGGCGGGCCCGCGGGCCTCCACCGACACCTGGAGGTACTCGCCCACTCCCGGTTCCTGGGGCATAGCCACCTGGCGGGTGCCCCGGGGTGGGAGGTCCTCCAGTTCGATGGTGCCCGTACGCACCGTGGCCCGGTCGGTGGTGTGCAGTGCCCAGCACAGTTGCAGCCCGGTGAGTGCGGTGTGGTCGTGGCCGTTGCCCACCAGCGCGTGTCCGGAGCCGAGGTCGATACGCAGCGGGTCGATGACGGCGGCGTACTCCAGCAGGCCGGGCCCGGGGGCGCCATCGGCGGTGCACAGCCCGTCGAGCACGAAGGTGCCGTCGTGCAGGGGTTCGCCGAAGTCCCCGCCGTAGGCCAGCAGGGGGGTGCCGTCCGGGGTGACGGTGGCGATGCCGTGGTCCTTCCACTCCCACACGAAGCCCCCGCAAATCCTCGGGTGAGCGCGGAAGATCTCCTCATACTCGGCCAGTCCGCCGGGACCGGTGCCCATGGCGTGGGCATACTCGCACAGCACGAACGGCATCCGGGAGATCCGGTCCGAGCCGGCGGCGTCCGTGGAAGGCACCGGTTCACCGGCTGCGATGCTGCGGGTCTCCCTCGGGGTGGGGTACATCCGGGAATAGACGTCGGTGTAGGCGGCGTCGTGGTCGCCCTCGTAGTGCACCGGGCGGTCGTCGTGGCGGCGCAGCCACTGGGCGGCCGCGGCCAGGTTCGCCCCGGTGCCGGATTCGTTGCCCAGGGACAGCATCACGACGCTGGCGTGGTTCTTGTCCCGGTGCCACATCCGGGCCGTGCGGTCCAGGTAGGCCTTCCGCCAGGCGGGGTCGTCGGAGGGGTTGCGCGTCCAGCCCTGGTGGACGAATCCGTGGGTCTCGAGGTCACCCTCGAGCACGACCCACAGTCCCATCTCGTCGGCCAGGTCGAGGGCGTGGTGGGCCGGCGGGTAGTGGCTGGTGCGGACCGCGTTGATGTGGTGGCGTTGCATGAGCTCGTACTCCCCGCGGGTGAAGTCGGCGTCCACCGCGCGGCCCCGGCGCGGGTGGAACTCGTGCCGGTTGACGCCGCGGAAGCGCACCGGGGCGCCGTCGACCTGAAGGACGCCGTCGGTGGAGATGACGACGCGGCGGAATCCGGTGCGGTGGGTGACGAGCTGTCCCTGGGCGCGCAGGGCGACGTCGTAGAGGTGCGGGTCCTCGGCGGTCCAGGCACGCACGACCCCGACGGGCAACTCCACCCGGTCGGGGCCGTCCACGGTGGTGGCTAGGCCGAGCGCCGGGATCTCCACGCGCACGGGGAACGCGTCCCTGGGGGCCGTGATCCGGCAGCCCAGGACGCCCTCACCGGTGGCCGGGTCCCGGTCCGCGGTGAGGTGGACGTCGTCGATCCCGTCGTGCACCTCGCCGAGCACGCGGACGTCGCGGAAGATCCCAGGCAGCCACCACTGGTCCTGGTCCTCGAGGTAGGACCCCGCGCTGAACTGGTGGACCCGCACCACCACCGTGTTCTCGCCCTCGTGCACGAGATCGGTGACGTCGAACTCGTGGGTGAGCCGGGAGCCCATCGCCTGGCCGGCCCACCGCCCGTTCACCCACACCCGGAAGGCGGACTCAACACCCTCGAAGCGCAGCAGCACAGCGCGCAGTCCTTCGGCCTCGCCCTGGTGCGTGAGGTCGCCCAGGTCGAAGGTGGTCCGGTGGTCGGCGGTGGGGTTGGCGTCCGGCACGTGCGGTGGGTCTACGGGGAAGGGGTAGACGACGTTGGTGTACCAGGGGGTGCCAAATCGGCGGTCGCCGTCGAGGTGCTCGAGCACCCAGTGCCCGGGCACGGGGATCTGCTCCGGCCAGTCGGCGTCCAGTGCCGTCGGGTCGGGGCACTGCTCGAGAGCCTCTGCTGCGGAGGGGAACCAGCGGAAGTCCCATGCGCCAGCCAGGGAGAGCTCCAGCCGGTCGGAGTCCAGGTGCGCCCGTGGGGGAAGCGACTTACAGGATCCGTCGATACGGGTGAACCACCAGGGGTCGGCTCGCAGATCGGTGGTACTGCCGGTGGTGCTGGGATGCATGGGTCTGGGCGCTCCGGGTGGGATGAGGTGTCGGGCGGGGTGGTGCGGGGCGACGGGGCCCTGCAGGTCAGTCGGGCAGGCGGTTGCCGGTGGCAGTGTCGAAGAGGTGGACGTGGTCTAGGTTCGGGGTGACCCAGATGGTGGATCCGGCCCGGGGCGGGGTGCGGCCCTCGACCCGGACGATGAACTCGTGCGTGCCCGGATCGTCGGCGGCACCGGTGGTGGGGTCCACCGGCACGATGGTGTTGGCGGCGGTGACCGGGGCGAGGTGGCCGTAGACGAAGGCGTCCGCGCCGAGTTCCTCGACCACGTCGGCCACGATCGGCAGTCCCGTGCCCTCGGCGGCCGGGGCGAGGTCCTCGGGGCGGATCCCGACCGTGACCTGGGACCCCCTCAGGGCGGAACGCTGGGCGGGGCTCAACGGGACCCGCACCGTGCCCAGCTGGGCCCCGGCCTCGGTGACGGGCACCCGGAACAGGTTCATCGCCGGGGACCCGATGAACCCGGCCACGAACTCGGTGGCGGGCCGGTCGTAGAGGGCCCGGGGGGTGTCGACCTGCATGAGGTGCCCGTCCTTCAGGACCGCCACGCGGTCGCCCATGGTCATCGCCTCGACCTGGTCGTGGGTGACGTAGACGGTGGTGACCCCGAGCCGGCGGGTGAGGGAGGCGATCTGGGTGCGGGTCTGCACGCGCAGCTTCGCGTCGAGGTTCGACAGCGGCTCGTCCATCAGGAACACCTGCGGGGAGCGCACGATGGCCCGGCCCATGGCCACGCGCTGGCGCTGCCCGCCGGACAGCGCCTTGGGCTTGCGGTCCAGGTAGTCGGTCAGGTCCAGGATCTTGGCGGCCTCCTCGACCCTGCGGCGGCGCTCCTCGGCGGAGATCTTGGCGATCTTCAGGGCGAAGCCCATGTTCTCGGCCACGGTCATGTGCGGGTAGAGGGCGTAGTTCTGGAAGACCATGGCGATGTCGCGGTCCCGGGAGGGGACGTCGGTGACGTCGCGGTCGCCGATGTAGATGTTGCCGCCGGTGACCTCTTCGAGGCCGGCGAGCATCCGCAGGGTGGTGGACTTCCCGCACCCGGAAGGGCCCACCAGCACCAGGAACTCCCCGTCGGCGATGTCCAGATTCAGGTCGGTGACCGAGGGTCGTTCGGCCCCGGGGTACTGGCAGGTCACGTTGGCGTAGCGCACAGAGGACATGGTGGGTGGTTCCTTTCGGAGTGCCCGCAGGAACTGCTGCCGGCGAGGGTGGGGCGGCACCGGATGGTGCCGGAGGAGGCGTGGCGCCGGGATGCTTGATCCCGGCGCCCTGGGCGGGTCAGGAGTCGTCGGTCTCGTCAGTTTCGAAGAGGACGTTGATGGCGTCGTTCGTCTCCACCAGGGTGGAGGCCGGTACCCGGTTGGCGTAGATGTCTTCCAAGGCCGGGGTCATCAGGGCTGACACGTCCGCGCCGAACTTGGTGACGGGGAAGTAGACGGTGTTGCCTTCCTCGACCGGGGCGATGAACGGTCCGGGGTCGATGCCCATCTCCCGGTAGGCGTCGGCGGCGATGGGGGTGGCGTCCTGGCGGGAGGGGAAAACCACGCCGGCGCGGGCGACCTCCTGCTGGCACTGGGCCGAGCCCATGAACGCCGCCCACTGGGCCGCCCCCTCGGGGTTGTCGGTGTCCTTGACGATCGAGTCGGCCAGGCCGTTCATCATGGTCTTGGCGGTACCGTCGGGGCCCACCGGGGTGCGGGCGGTGCCCACGGGGAAGTCCTCGATGCCGGCGTAAGTGCTGATCATCCAGGCCCCGTCCAGGACCATGGCCGCTGATCCCGAGGCCAGTTGGGCGTTGACGCCTTCGGCGGCGTTGAACTGCCCGTAGTCGGGCATGTATCCCTTGTCGGTGAGCCCGAAGTACCAGTCGAGGGTCTCGTGCAGGGCGGGGTCATCCAGGTTGTAGTGGTCGCCCCACAGCGGCTCGTTGGTGACCTGCCAGCCGTTGGAGGCGGCGAAGGCCGACCACTGTCCCTGCCCGGCGGTGCTCCCGCCTGCCTCGGAGATGCCCAGGCCGTAGACGGCGATGTGGTCCTTGTCGAAGCCCGGTTCGTCGCCGCGCACCCCGTTCTCATCGATGGTCAGGTGCGCGACGAGGTCTTCGAAGCTGCCGCCGTCCTCGGGGTTCCAGCGCCAGCCCTCGAGGTCCTCCGGTGAGAGGCCGGCCTCGGCCACCAGCTCTTCGTTGTAGAGCACCGCGACGGTGTCCCAGTCCTTGGGCACGCCGTACTGGTGCCCGTCCGGGCCGGTCCACAGGTCCACGAGGCCGTCCTGGTAGTCGTCGGGGTCCAGTGCCGCGGTGGCGGGGTGTTCCTCCAGCGGGGCGAGGACGTCGAGCTCGGCGAACTGCGGGTACTTGGACACGTGGTTGGTGAACACGTCCGGGCCGGTGCCGGCGATGAACCCGGCCGTGAGCTTCGTCCAGTAGTCGCCCCACCCGGTCTGGGTGATGCGCACGTCCTGGTCGGGGTGCTCGGCCTCGAACATCTCGGCGCACTTCTGGTAGGCGGGCAGCTGGTTGGTGTCCCACATCCAGTAGTCGATGACCCCGGTGGCCGAGGCCTCCGCCTCGGCATCAGCCCCGCACCCGGTGAGGGCGAGCAGCGGGACAGTGAAGACGGCCAGGGCCAGGCGCGCCCGGGAGCCAGTGACGTGGCGGGGGCGGTGATGGCGTGCAGGGGTGCGTGTCATGGTGAGCTCCTACTTGATGCCGCTGAAGCCGATGGAGTTGACGACGCGCTTGGCGAAGACTGCGAAGAGCAGCATCATCGGCAGCGCGGCGATGAGGGTGGCGGCCATCAGACCGGCCCAGTCAGTGCCGGTCTGGGGCGACTGCGCCCGGAAGACGCCCAGGGCCACTGTGAGAACGCGGGAGGCGTCGGTGTAGGAGACCATCAACGGCCAGAAGTAGTCGTTCCAGGCGGTCATGTAGGTGAGGATCCCCAGAGTGGCCATCGGGGCGGCCGACATGGGCAGGATCACCCGGAAGAACACCCCGACCTTGGAGACGCCGTCCAGCAGGGCGGCCTCCTCGATCTCCGGCGGGACATTCATGAAGAACTGTCGCAGGAAGAACACCGCGAACGGAGTCATGAACATCGTCGGCAGGGCGATGCCGAGCAGGTTGTCGACCAGACCGAGCTCTTTGATGAGCACGAAGTTGGGCAACAGGGTGAAGATAGTGGGCACCATCAGTCCGGCCAGGAACAGGGCAAACACCTTGTCCCGCCCGGGCCACTTGAGCCGGGAGAAGGCGTAGGCGGCCATGGCCGAGAAGAGCAGCTGGCCGGCGGTGATGAGCGTGGCCACCAGGACGGAGTTCAGCAGGTAGCGCCAGAAGTTCAGGGCCGTACCGGACCCGCCCTCGGCCAGGGCCTCCTCGGTGGACTGCATGCCGAGCACGCGCTCGAAGGCGCCGAAGGTGAATTCCGGTGGCACCCAGGAGGTGGGGTCGGTCTGCAGGCCCTGGTTCGTGGACAGCGCGGTGCGCAGCATCCAGTAGAACGGGAACAGCGTCACCAGCACGACGGCGAGCAGAAAGGCCCAGGCAAGGATCTTGCCGGGGGTGATCCGGCGTCGAGAGGCGCCCGGGCGGGCGGGGCTGGTTCCCGTCGGGTCCGCGACCACCGGGGCTGCGGCGCCGGCGGGACTGGGAGCGGCACTTCCGGGCTGGGCGGGAGCAGGTGTCGGGTTCATCGGAACTCCTCGGGCTCAGGCCAGGTCCGTGGACCCGGCGCGGGTCAGACGGAACTGGATGAAGGTGATGACGGCCAGCACCACGAGCAGGGCGACGGACATCGCCGAGGCGTAGCCGAACTGGAAGCGGCCGAAGGCCATGTCGTAGATGTAGAGCTGGAGCACGTTGGTGGCGTTGGCCGGCCCGCCGGCGGTTGTCACCGCGACGGTGTCGAAAACCTGAAAGGACCCGATCACGGTCATGATCAGCACCAGCGCCAGGATCGGGCGCAGCAGGGGCAAGGTGATGGTGAAGAAGGTCCGGACCTCGCTCGCCCCGTCGATGCGCGCGGCCTCGTACACGGACTGCGGCAACGTCTGCAGACCGGCGAAGATCAGCAGCGCGGTGTAGCCCATGTGCCGCCAGACGTTGATCAGTGCGATCGTGGGGATCGCCCAGGTCTCATCGGAGAGGAAGCCGATCCGGTCCAGCCCGATCCAGGAGATGACCTGATTGGCCACCCCGAACTGGGTGTCGAGAATCCACAGCCATACGATCGCCGCGACCACGTTGGAGACCAGGTACGGGGCGAGCACCACCCCGCGCAGGAAGGTGGATTGGGTCAGGTGGTGCATCATCAACGCGATGAGCAGGGCCAGGACCGTTTGGATGCCGATGTTGAGCAGCACGTACTGGACCGTGACCAGCAGAGAGTCCCAGAAGATCGGGTCCTGCACGAGACGCCGATAGTTCGCCAGGCCGACGAATTCGGAAGGGGTCAGCAGGTTGAAGCTGGTGAAGCTCAACCAGATGCCGCGCAGGGTGGGCCAGGCGAGGAAGACGAGGAAGCCCAGGGCCGCCGGGGCGATGAACAGCATCGCGATCCGGGTGTCCTGCCGGCCGGTGCGACGCGGTCGCCCGTTGGGTCCGGAGCCGGTGGAGGTTTCCCGTCGGCGGGATAGGGTGCTGCTGGACATGGGATGACCTCAATCCTGGGGCGTGAGCTGGGCGGGGAACTGGTCGGTGTCCTGGGCCTCGAGGCGCAGAATGCGCAAGGTGTCCGGGGCCAGCCACGGCGCGTGGACGCCCACGGTCTGCAGCGCGCGACCGGAGACGACCACGCCCTCGTCGGCCGGCCACCACGGCGGGCGGCGGAACCCGTGCGGCTCGGCGCCGGGGGTCACGTCGCGCACCCGGTAGCGGCGCTCCGGGTCCAGGCCGCGCAGTCGGAACCGGCCCACCGGTTCGACATCGGGCAGGGCGGCCGCGACGACAGCGAACAGCGCTTCCGTGCGGTCGACGCTGACGACCCCGTGGATCTGCAGGGCCGGGTCGAAGGCGTCCAGGCGCACCAGGTGGCCCGTGTGGAGCAGCCGGCGGTGGTCCTTGTGGAAGGCCACCCACTCGGCGAGCTCGGCCGTCTCCTGCTCGGTGGCCTGGGTCAGGTCCCACTCGATGCCCAGGTGGCCCCACACGGCGGTGCCGGCGCGGAAGTGCAGGGTGTGCATCCGCCCGGTGGTGTGCGAGGCGCCGGAGGCGATGTGGGCGCCCATCATCTCCGCCGGGATGAGCTGCTGGGTCCACCGGTGCATCTGCTGGCGCTCGAAGGGGTCGATGTCGTCGGAGGTCCACACCCGGTCCGTGTGCTCCAGCACCCCGAGGTCGACCCGGGCGCCGCCGGAGGAGCAGGACTCGATCTCCAGGTCCGGGAACCGCTCTTTCAGCTCAGCCATCAGCCGGTAGGTTGCCAAGGTCTGGGCGTGCACCCCAGGTCGTCCGTCGGGGTGGGTGCCGGCCTCGAGCAGGTCGCGGTTGTGGTCCCACTTGATGTAGGCGATCGGGTACTCCTCCAGCAGGGCGACCATCTGGTCGCGCACGTGCTCGTAGGTCTCCGGGATGCCCAGGTTCAGCACCTGCTGTCGGCGGGACTCGGTCGGCAGGCGCCCGCCGGGACCCATGATCCACTCGGGGTGGGCGCGGGCCACGTCGGAGTCGGGGTTGACCATCTCGGGCTCGAACCACAGGCCGAATTCCATGCCGAGACCGTTGACGTGGTCGATCAGCGGGGACAGGCCGTCCGGCCACACCTCGGGGGAGACCACCCAGTCACCCAGGCCGGCGTTGTCGTCACGGCGGGCGCCGAACCAGCCGTCGTCGAGCACGTAGCGCTCCACGCCGGCGGCGGCCGCCCGGTCGGCCAGGGCGGTCAGCTTCTCGAGGCGGTGGTCGAAGTAGACGGCCTCCCACACGTTCAGCGTCACTGGACGGGGCCGGGCAGGGTGCTGGGGGCGGGCCCGGAGCCAGTCGTGGAACCGCCCGGCCTGCTCGTCGAGTCCCCGCCCGTGCACGCCGTACAGCCACGGGCTGGAGTAACTCTCGTCCTGTTCCAGCGTGACCTCGCCCGGCAGCAGCAGCTCGGAGCCGCCCAGGACCTGCTGGCCGTCGTAGAGCCGTTCCGCCCACGTGCGATGGTTGCCGGAGAACCCGGTGTGCAGGCCCCAGACCTCACCGTCGGCAAAGCCGAAGCCGGGCTCCCCGACGGTCAGCACGTAGGCGGCGTCGGCGCCGGTGCGCCCCTTGCGGCCCTCCCGCAGGTGCGTGCCCACGGTCAGCTCGCGGCGCTGCGGGGTGCGTTCCTTGCCCCAGTGCCCGGCGAAGTCCAGGATCTCCTTCGCGTGAGTGGGCAGCGGGAGGAGCAGGCCCAGCTCCTGAACGCGGTAGGAGCCCGCGGCGGTGTTCGTCAGCTTGGCCCGGGCCCGCAGCAAGCCCGAAGGCGTCAGTTCTAGCTCGATCGTCACGCGCAGGCCTGCTCCGGCGTCCTCCGCTGCCACGAGCAGGCGGGCCGCTCCGCCATTGACCAAAGCGCCTTCGGTGTCGACTCCCTGGGCGTCCAGCGGCTCCACGTGGGCCTGCGTCACCCGCAGGAACGGGGTCCACGCGGCGCCGTTGCGATCCCCGACGAGTCCCGGCCGGCCACTCCATCCGGTGTGCTGACTTCCCAACACGTCAGGGCGCATGGGGAGGTCCTGCCCGTTGGCCGTGCGGTGGGCCACTGCGGCCTCCACTAGCTCAGCGGCCTCAGCCGCGTCCAGGCCGGGCAACGCGGCACCCCAGTGCACCACTGAGGGAAGCAGGGTTTCGGAGAGGTCGACTAGCAGCGACACGTCTCCGGCGCTCAGGTGCACGCGGCACGGTCCGGTCGGGTCGAGAACGGTCGTCGGCTCGAGGGTCACAGCAGTCACGTCGGCTCCTGGGTGGTCATCGGGAGTAGTGGATCCGGGCACTCGATCCAAGCGGGCAATCGATGTGTTCCACGTCATACTAGAACCGACAAAACCGAACATCAAGCCTGTTGAAAAAACACTTCCGTGTTTGTATTGTGGTCGAGGTCACTCCGAGTGGCTGCACCAACCCCTCACCGAGTCAGGAGATGCGATGTCCGAGATGCTGCCCGACCGCCGGCGGCGGGAGATCCTCGACCGTGTCCGGGCGGCCGGCGCGGTGCGGGTGGCCGAGCTGGTCGCCGACCTCGGCGTCTCCGACATGACGGTGCGCCGGGACCTGAACCGCCTGGCCCAAGACGGGGAGCTGCAGAAGGTCCACGGCGGGGCGAAGTTGCCCACAGGATCCTCGGCGGCCGAACCGGGCTTCACCCACAAGTCCGACCTGCAGCTGCCGGAGAAGGCGGCCATCGCCGCCGCCGCGGAAACCCTGGTGGAACCGGGGATGTCGGTCTCCCTGAACTCCGGGACCACCACCTACGCCCTGGCCCGCCGGCTGCGCGGCACCGCGGACATCACCGTGGTGACCAACTCCCCGCGCATCGCCGACGTGCTTCAGGACGCCCCCGCCACCGGACAGACCGTGGTCCTGCTCGGCGGGGTGCGCACCCCCTCCGATGCCCTGGTGGGCCCGCTGGCCACCGCGGCCCTGCGCACCCTGCACGTGGACCTATGTTTCCTGGGCGTCCACGGGATCAGCGAACGGCACGGACTGACCACCCCGAACATGATGGAAGCCGAGATCAACCGCCTCTTCCTGGAACGCTGCAACCGCAGCGTGGTCCTGGCCGACTCCACCAAATGGGACCTGGCGGGCCTGTACCGCATCGCCGACCTCGACGAGATCGACACGGTCGTCACCGACGACGGCCTCGAGGCGACCGCCAGAGACATCCTCAACCAGCACGTCCCCGACCTGCGACTGGAGCCCGTCCGATGACACTTCCACTGCCCACCGAACACGCCGGGTCCATCGCGCACCGGGTCCATCATCTGGCCGACGGGCGGGAGGCGGTGTTCTTCGCCGACCGCGGCACGGAGCCGGTCGCGCAGGTCAGTGACCGTCGTCCGCTGGGGGAGCGGGCCGGACACGGCGAGGTGCGCTTCGACCGGCTGACCGGGGAGTGGGTGGCGGTGGCCGCCCACCGGCAGACCCGCACCTACCTGCCCCCGGCCGACCAGTGCCCGCTGTGTCCATCCGTGGGCGGGCGGGAGTCCGAGATCCCCGCCGAGGACTTCGACGTCGTCGTCTTCGAGAACCGCTTCCCGTCCCTGGGGCCGGACCTGGGGTCGCTGCCCGTGCCGCCCCCGGCGGCGGAGCGGTCGCTCTGGGGGATGCCGTCCCCGGCCTACGGCCGGTGCGAGGTCGTGGTGTTCACCCCCGAGCACCGGGGCTCCTTCGCGGACCTGGCCCCCGAGCGGGCGCGCACGGTGGTGGAGGCCTGGGCCCAGCGCACCGAAGCGCTCTCGGGGACGGCCGGGATCCGGCACGTGTTCCCCTTCGAGAACCGCGGGGAGCAGATCGGGGTGACCCTGCACCACCCGCACGGGCAGATCTACGCCTACCCGTATCCGGCCCCGCACGCCGCCCGCCTGGCCGCCCGCTCGCGGGCGCACCTGCAGGAGACCGGACGGGCGCTGATGGGCGAGGTGCTCGCCGACGAGACCGCCGCCGGGGACCGGATGGTCCTGGCCGGGGAGCACTTCTCCGCCTACGTGCCCTACGCCGCCCGCTGGCCGCTGGAGGTCCACCTGCTCCCGCACCGGCAGGTCCCGGACCTGGCGGCGCTGACCGGTCCCGAGCGCGATGAGCTGGCGGTGCTCTACCAGGACCTGGTGCAACGGGTGGACCGGCTCTACACCACCCCGACCCCCTACATCGCCGCCTGGCACCAGACCCCCGTGAATGCGGCCGACCGCGAGGCCGGGTGGTTGCACCTGCAGCTGACCAGCCCGCGCCGGGCCGAGGACAAGCTGAAGTTCCTGGCCGGTTCGGAGGCGGCGATGGGCGCGTTCATCAACGACGTCACCGCCGAGCAGACCGCCGCACGCCTGAGGGAGGCCGCACGATGACCGCACCGCGCACCCACCAGCAGACCACCTCCCCGTCGACGGCCCGGCCGGGGGCCGGCCGGCTCACCGGGGGCCAGGGCGCCGGGGGGCAGGACGCCGCCCGGGCCGTCGAGCTCGCCGGCCGCTTCGCCGAGGTGTACGGCCATGCCCCGGACGGGGTGTGGCGGGCCCCCGGGAGGGTGAACCTGATCGGGGAGCACACCGACTACAACGACGGGTTCGTGCTGCCCTTCGCCATCGACCGCTCCGCGATGGTGGCGGTGCGGCTGCGCCGGGCCTCGGAGCCGGACCCGGAGGTGGTGGAGCTGGCCTCCACCTACGCCCCGGACGGGGGCCGGCTGTCCCGGGCCCGCTTCCGCATCCCCGGCCTCGCCCCGGGGGCGGTCGGGGACTGGGGGGCCTATCCGGCCGGGGTCGTGCACGTGCTCGGCGGGCTGGAGGCGGTGCAGGTGCCCGGGCTCGAGCTGCTGCTGGACTCCACCGTGCCGGTGGGCGCGGGCCTGTCCTCCTCCCACGCCGTGGAGGTCGCCACGATCGTGGCGCTGAACGACCTGCTGGGCCTGGGCCTCGACGCCCCGGCCATGGCGCGGCTGACCCAGCGGGCGGAGAACGAGTTCGTCGGGGCACCGACCGGGATCATGGACCAGTCCGCCTCGCTGATGGGACGCACCGGGGCCGCCCTGTTCCTGGACTGCCGGACCCTGGCCGCCGAGACCGTGCCGCTGCCGCTGGCCGAGCACGGGCTGGCGGTGCTGGTGATCGACACCAGGGTCGCCCACTCCCACGCCGACGGCGGCTACGGCGCCCGGCGGGCCTCCTGCGGGGCCGGGGCCGCCACCCTCGGGGCCGCCTCCCTGCGCGAGGTCCCCGCCGACGCCGACCTGAGCGCCCTCGACGCGGTGACCGCCCGGCGGGTGCGGCACGTGCTCACCGAGAACGCCCGGGTGCTGGCCACCGTCGAACGGCTGCGCGCCGGTGACGTGGACGGCATCGGGGAGCTGCTGGTCGCCTCCCACACCTCGTTGCGCGAGGACTACGAGGTCTCCTGCCCCGAGCTGGACCTCGCCGTGGACACCGCCCTGGCCGCCGGGGCGATCGGGGCGCGGATGACCGGCGGCGGCTTCGGCGGCTCCGCGATCGCGCTGACACCGGCGACTCAAGAAGACCAAGTCCGCGAGGCTGTGCTGCGAAATTTCGTCGACGCCGGCCTGCAGACTCCTGAAATTTTCACCGTTCTTCCGGCCGACGGGGCGCAGCGGGTGTGAGCTGGCCGGTCGCCGCCGGCGCATCGGATCCCATAACCTGCGTATTTTCCGGCAACCGGCATGAACGTCGGGGTCGTGGACACACTTGTCGTGCTCACGGTGGGCCTGCAATGGGTCACCTGATCGTGACTCGGTTCCCCTTCGCTTTACATATGGCCGGTTAGCGGCGGACCGTGCTGCGGTAGCGGTTACTCGCTGACTTCTTCGATCTCGGCGGGCCAGGTGTATGCGTGGCCGGGGACGGCGACGATGATGGTGTGCTTGATCTCTTGTCGGGCGAGCCGGTCGTGCAGCTCGGCGGCGGTGGTGAGCGTGGACTCCGGGAGAGGACCATCCGGAAGCGCCCCGAAGTCGTCCCGGGTTTCTGCCCAGAAGCTCAGGCGGCCGTCCTCGCCTCCGTAGCCGATGTCCAGGGTGCGGATACCTTGGGCGTCCCCCAGGCGTGCGCCGGCGACGATGTCCGCGGCGGTGACCTGGCCCATGCCCGTGGGCTTCTCGGCCAGCACGGTGGTGTTGCCCTCCTGACCGATGAGCTGAACGTCATCGGGCATCACCTGGCGGGCGTCCAGGAACCCCTGGACCGAGGCCTCCGAGGTGAAATCCACCTCGCGGTAGCCAATCAAAGTGATCGCCGGGCCGGGTCCGGGCGCATCTCCGGTCACCAGGCGGTCCGCGGCGGCCCGGGCCGCGTCGGTCCACTGGCGGGCCAGCGGCAGCACCGACACGGGCCCCTTCCCAGCCTCGAGGCGATTGGAGCCGGAGGTGACGAGGACTTTCCAGGTGGCCGGCTCCACCGGGAAGGTCACCGCCTCGGGGCCCTCCTCGGGACCGACGCGGTGGCCCTGCTCCACCGGCCAGTCGTGCTCCGTGATGATCCGGTGAGCCTCAGGAAGAAGTTCCAGCAGCCAGGCCTGGTCCGTGTTCTCGTCCAGGTCCAGTTCCAGGGTTCCGGACCTGGGCGGCCAGGCTTCGTGCAACGAGCGGTTGACCCAATACGGGGTGTCCACCGTCAGCACCGCCCGATCCACGCCCTCGAGCCGATCCAGCTGCCGCTCCACGCTCTTGAGGCTGCGCCACCAGGGGTCGAATGGGGTGGTCACGCTCATCTGACTCCAGAGGAATACTGTGCCGGCCACAGCACAGAAGAGGAACACCCCCACCAGGGCGAGAACGGTGCGCCTCACGGCGCGGTGGCGCGCGGAGACGTCGACGAAGGGTGGCACCTGCTCAGCGTAGGACGCACTCAGGCGTTCGGACGGTCATGGGCGCCGTGGCCAGAACCGCTGACATTCGCATCAACGGCGAGATATGCACCGTTGCAGTTGGGGTTCCGGTGTGAGCACTAAAGGCGTTTCCCCGGTGCAGCGGGGGCATGACATTGGTTGTCGAGCCAGGTGTGATTGCGGGCAGACTGTGCTCATGACTCCTGCCCGTCCTGAGCATCCGTCCATGGCCGACCGACTGGTTCATCTGGCCGGCCAGGCCCCGGCTGCGCTCGGCCTGGGCTCCTCACCGGGCGACGGAGACGAGGTGCGTCTGCTGGGGCATGGGGAGAGCTTCGCGGCGTGGTTACTGGAGGCCGGCGAGCAACGGGTGGTGGTGCGGATCGCCCGGCGTCCGGTGGAGGAGCTGCCGCGGCCGATGCAGGAGGAGTTCCACGGGCTGAGCCTGGTGCCTGAGGGCATCGGCCCGCAGGCGCTGGTGCTGGAGGAGTCGGTGGACAATCCGTTGGGTGCTCCGTACATGGTGGTCGGTTTCGTGCCCGGCCGTGTCCTTCCACCGGGGCAGTGGACCCCGGGGCTGGTCCAGGCCCACGCCCAGCAGATGGCTCGTCTGCATGCCCAGCGCTTCGACCGCTGCGGTGAACTGACCACACCGGAGGAGGAACGCCGAGAGACGGTGGATATCGCCGGTCAGTTCGCCGCCGGGCTGGAGTGGTGGTCGGACAACCACCCGGGGGTGATGAACGAGCCCGACGTGACACGCCTGGCGCGGAAGGTGGGGGCGTATCTGCAGGACGCACAGAAGGTTTTCAATCGGTTGGAGTCCTTCGCGCTGATCCACGGGGATCTGTTGCTGCCCAACATCCTCGTCGAGGGGGAGACCGGGGTGCGGTACATCGATTGGGAGTGGTCGGAGATCGGGGACCCCGCCCAAGACCTCGCTTACCTCGGTGGGCGGATCACGGTGGAGCCGTGGCATCTACCCATGACCCGGGCCCAGACCCGGGACCTGATCGAGGTCTACCTGGCGGCCAGCGAGCACCGAGCGGCCACGGGCACCGTGGAGGAAATGATGATCCGCTGTGATGCTTGGGAGGTCTACGAACGGTTCCTCACGTCTCTGCATCACCGCAGCCTCCTGGCCGGCCGCCCCGACCTGACCGAACAGGAGCGGAACTTGTACGCCAGTGCGGCTGCCCACGTTACCCGGGAGTTGGGCCGCCGGTTCGGCTGAGGTCCTCCGGATAGGGTCGTTCCATGGCAGAGGAGATGTTGACCGGCGGCAACTCCACCACCGTCGTGCGGGTCGACGACAGTGTCCACCGCACTGTCGGACCCTGGACCCCGGCGGTGCATGCACTGTTGAGTCGGTTGCGGGCGGAAGGGATCACCGAGGTCCCGGAGCCTCGCGGGGTGGACGAGGACGGCCGGGAGGTCCTGTCCTACATCGTCGGGGTGGTTCCCGGCTATCCGCTGCCCGAGTGGGTGTGGGCGGAAACGGTCCTGGCGGCGGCCGGGAGGTTGCTGCGCCGGATCCACGACGCGTCCACCGCGCTGGTAGGGGAGGACCTGGTCTGGCAGCTGCCCACCCACCACCCGGTTGAGGTGATCTGCCACAACGACTTTGCCCCGTACAACCTGGTGTTCCGCAACGGTCGGCTGCGCGGGGTGATCGACTTCGACACGGCCTCCCCGGGCCCCAGGATCTGGGACCTCGCCTACCTGGCCTACCGGTTGGTGCCTCTGACCGATGACGCGCACGACGGCGGCCCGCGCGCACCCGAGCGTGCGGGTCGCCTCCGGTTGCTGATCGACTCCTACGAAATGCCCTACGAGCCCGCAGAGTTGCTGGCTGCGGTGGCGGCACGTCTGGAGGAACTCGCGGCGTTCACCGACGCACGAGCCGCCGAGACCGGCCGGGACGACTTCGCCGAGCACGCCGCGATGTATCGCCGCGATCGTGACCGGGTGCTGGCCACCGGTTGACTCTCTTCCTGGTGGCGCACCGCTTGGAGCGGCGGTCACTGATAGGTTCCCCATCATGAAGACGGTGTGAGTGTCTGCCCTGTAAACGAGGAATCCCCGAATACGTCAGGAGCACCACCATGTCTCATCCCTCTTCCGCACGCCCGCTGCAGGGCAGGACCGCCCTGGTCACCGGGGTCTCCCGCCGCCGCGGCATCGGCTACGCGGTGGCCGTGGAGCTCGCTTCCCTGGGGGCGAGCGTGTTCTTCCACCACTACAGCCCCCATGACGCGGACCAGCCCTGGGGCGCCGATGACCTCGATGCGGTACGCGCCGGCATCCGGGCCGCTCTGCACGACGGGGCCCTCGCCGGCGACGTCTCCACGGACTTGAGGGACCCGGACACCGCTGAAAACCTCGTCGAGCAGGCCCACGCCCTGACCGGGCGCCTGGACATCCTCGTCTGCAACCACGCCCGCAGCGGCGGCGACGGGTCCATCCTGGACATGACCGCCGAGAACCTGAACGCCTTCTGGGACACCAACACCCGCTCCACCCTGCTGCTGACCCGGCACTTCGCCCACCGCCACGCCGCCACGACTGCTCGATCCGCCTCAGCGCGGCCCGGCGACCGCATCGAGAAAGCCGGGCCCGTCGATGAACGGGCGGCGGGCCGGGTGTTCTGGATGACCTCGGGCCAGGGCCAGGGGCCGATGCGCGGTGAGGTCGCCTACGCCACCAGCAAGGCCGCTCTGGCCGGGGCAACTCCCACGGTGGCCGCGGAACTGCTCGAGCTCGGAATCGTGTTGAACACCATCAACCCGGGCCCGGTCAACACCGGCTACCTCGACCCCGGGACCACCGACCGCTCCCTGGAGGAGATCGAGACATGGCGACAGGCCACCCCCTTCGGCCGCTGGGGGCACCCGAGAGATCCCGCGCGGCTGATCGGGTGGCTGGCCACCGACCAGGGCGTGTGGGTCGCCGGGCAGGTCATCACCACCGACGGAGGCATGAGCCTGACCTGAACGCACCATGAGGCCCGACAACTCCACCCTGACGAGAACAGCCGTCCCACTGCTGAAGCTTCGGCTGACTACTCCGCCCACGGCGTTACGGTGAGGGTTCCCGTCGGAGGTGCGTGTGGAGCGACCGAAGAACCGGGAGCACGGTGACTGGGCCACGAACATCGCCCTGCAATTGGGCAAGAAAGCGGGAATGAACCCGCGCGAGCTCGCCCAGATCCTCCGCGACCGGCTGGCCGGCATCGACGGCGTCAAGAGCGTCGACATCGCCGGACCGGGCTTCCTCAACATCACCCTGGACGCCGGCGCGGCGGGGGAGCTCGCCCGCACCATCGTCGAGGCAGGGTCCGCCTACGGCACCAATGACGCCCTGGCGGGCCACACCATCAACATGGAGTTCGTCTCGGCCAATCCCACCGGGCCATTGCACCTGGCCCACACCCGCTGGGCCGCACTGGGCGACTCGATCGCCCGTGTGCTGCGCGCCAGCGGCGCGGCGGTGACGGCGGAGTACTACATCAATGACGCCGGAACGCAGATGAACACCTTCGCCGCCTCCGTCCTGGCAACCATCAAGGGCCGACCGATCCCGGAAGGCGGCTATCCGGGGCAGTACATCGCCGACCTTGGCCGCCAGGCTCTCACCGCCCGGCCGGAGCTGGCGGACATGGATGATGAGGAGGCGCTGCCAATCGTCCGGGAACTGGCCTATCGAGCGCAGATGGCCGACATCGAGGAGACCCTGGCCGACTTCGGGGTGCACTTCGACGTGTTCTTCTCCGAGTCAGCCCTGCACGAGGGCGCAGCGGTGGGGCAGGCGGTGGACCGCCTGCGGGAGCAGGGACACGTCTTCGACCTCGATGGTGCCGTCTGGCTGCGCACCACCGACTTCGGCGACGACAAGGACCGGGTCCTCATCCGGGCCAACGGTGAGCCCACGTACTTCGCCGCAGACGCGGCGTACTACCTGTCGAAGAAGGACCGCGGGTTTGAGCAGAAGATCTATCTGCTCGGCGCCGACCACCACGGCTACATCGGCCGGTTGCAAGCCATTGCCGCCTGCGCCGGGGACGACATGGAGCACAACATCCAGGTGCTCATCGGCCAGATGGTGTCCGTGAACGGAGCCCGCCTGTCGAAGCGGGCCGGGAACATCATCGAGCTGCGGGATCTGTTGCAGTGGCTCGGCAAGGACGCGCTGCGATACTCCCTGGGCCGATCCTCGGCGGACTCGGCGATGTCCATCGACCCGCAGCTGCTGCAGAAGAACACCAACGAGAACCCGGTGTTCTACGTCCAGTACGCCCATGCCAGGACCCACGCCGTCGCCCGCAATGCGGAGTCGACCGGCGTGGACACCAGCAGCTTCGACGCGGCGACGCTGAACCATCCCACCGAGAGCGACCTGCTGGCAGCGCTCGGGCAGTTCCCCGGCGTGGTCGCCCAATCGGCGACCTTCCGGGAACCCCACCGCGTCGCCCGCCACCTCGAAGTCATCGCCGGCACCTACCACCGCTGGTATGACGCCTGCCGCATCGCTCCCCAGGGCGACGCACCGATCCAGGACGTGCACAAATCGCGCCTGTGGCTGAACAACGCCACGCAACAGGTCCTGGCCAACGGCCTCGACCTCCTCGGCGTTTCCGCACCCACGAGGATGTAACCAAGTACGTAGCAATCTGTCCCGTGACTGTTCAGGAGAGGTTCGTCTTCGAACCTGCGGCCTGGTCAGCGGCAGCGCCGGTCGCCGGTGGGGCGTCCCTAGCATTGGGGCATGCGCCTGCGAGAGACCAGCTCAGCCGATTTGGACGTCTTCCTGAGTTGGGTGCCCTCTGAGGCCGACATGGTGCTCTGGTCCGGGCGGACCTTCAGATGGCCTCTGGATCGGGGGCAGCTGGAGACTTATCTGCAGCATGATCAGCGCCGGTATTGGACCGGGTTGGACCCCTCCTCCGGGGATCCAGTCGGTCACGCCTCGTTGCTCGTCGATGTCGACGCACACATGATGCGGCTCGGGTGCATCCTCCTCGACCCGGACGCTCGAGGGCGCGGTCTGGGGCGGGAACTGATTGGCACAGCGGTGCGCACGGGCTTCGAGGTCACGGGGCTGCCGGTCATGAAGCTCGGTGTCTACGCGCACAATGTCTCCGCCCGGCGCGTGTACGAGAGCCTGGGGTTCCAGGAGACTGGGCGGGTGCGCAGCACCGAGGTGGGCGGCCAACCCTGGCACGCCCTGGAGATGCAGCGGCGACGACCCAGCTGACCCCGCCCATGGGCGCCGATCCTTTCCCCCGGTGCCCGAGCCGTCGCGGGAATGCGGCGTCGCGATGGGGCTTCGTCTATGGCCGCAAACTGTCGGCACGGTCGCCGTGCTTGTGCACGTAGTCCTTGATGCCGGCGGTGACGCCCTTGCGTACCACCCAATACAGCAGCCACAAGGTGATGGCGACCATGAGCAGCCAGATGAATAGGCCGAGGAACGCTCCGAAGCCAGCGACGTCCATCATGAGGAACCTCCTGGGGTAGGTCTTTCCACGCTATAGAGGATTGCCGTGTTCCTCTCCACCCCGCCCCTGCTGTGCGTGTCGGCCGTTCCTCCCGTGTTCCGCGCCTCGTGCGTTGGCTTCACATCCCGGCCCGGCGGCAGGACTGGGTGGGTGTGGAGGCTCAGTAGGTGGTGCCCATGGCCTCGCGGACTTCGGCGAGGGTGGCCTCGGCGATCTCGTGGGCTCGTGCATTGCCGCGGCCCAGGACGTCGCGAACCAGGTGCGGGTCCCGGCCCAGTTCCTGACGGCGTCGCCGGTGGTCGGTGAGGAAGTCGTTGACGGCCCCGGTGGTGAGCTGTTTCAGGCGCCCGGCCCCGGCGTCGCCGACCTGCTCGGCGACCTGTTCCGGGGTGGTGCCCCGGCACAGGGCCGCGGTGGACAGCAGCGCGGAGACCCCGGGGCGGGTTGCTGGGTCGAAGGTGATCCGACGCTCGGCGTCGGTGACGGTACGCCGGATCACCGCCGCGGTCTCCTCGGCGGTCATCGACAGGGCGATGGTGTTGCCGTAGCTCTTGGACATCTTCCGCCCGTCCAGTCCCGGTACTTCCGGGGCGGCGGTGAGCAGGGCATCGGGCACGGGGAAAACGGGCCCGTAGCGGTCGTTGAAGCGCCGGGCGATGACCCGGGTGATTTCCACGTGGGGCAGGTTGTCCTTGCCCACGGGCACGAGATTGCCCTTGCAGAAGAGGATGTCAGCGGCCTGGTGCACCGGATAGGTCAGCAGCAGCCCGCTCAACGCCCGGCCGGAGGCGGCGGCCTCGGCCTTGACCGTGGGATTGCGGTGCAGCTCGGCCTCGGTGACCAAACTCAGGAAGGGCAGCAGCAGCTGGTTCAGCGCCGGTATCGCCGAGTGGGTGAAGATCGTGGTGCGCTGCGGGTCCAGCCCGGCGGCCAGGTAGTCCAGCACTGCACTGTGCACGTTCTCCTGCACGCGGGCGGTGGTGTCGCGGTCGGTGATGACCTGGTAATCGGCCAGCACCAAGAACGTCTCCACCCCGGCCTGCTGCAACCGGAGGCGTTCAACGATGCTGCCGAAGTAGTGACCCAGGTGCAGAGCCCCGGTAGGGCGTTCCCCGGTGAGCACCCGGAAGTTCTCCGGGGCCTGGTCGATGGTGCGGGTCAGTTCGGCTGAGCGCTGCTCGGCAACGGCGAACGAGTCCATGTGCGTGCTCCTGTCAGACAAGGAGCTGCACGCAAGGCCGTGGCGGTGGGGCACGGGCTGCTGTGCAGCCCGTGGTCATGCTTCAACCGGCTGCTATCGCAGCCACCACCACGCCAGACGGTTGAAGATCATGCCCATACTCTACGCACACGGCGCACCAACCACCGTGGGGATCAAGGGCAGGTGGCTCATCGCCACCACTCGCTTTACATATGGCCGGTTATCGGCCCCGAGGCGGGAGCCTTTGAAGGGGGGTGTGCACCCCGATCCCAGCCCCTTGGTAACCCTTGTTGATTAGGGTCGGCTAACCCTTGGCGGCGATCGGGTACGGGGCGTTCAAGCAGTGGGCCCGGGCTGCGGTGATGTCGTGGGTGGAGCCGGGTTCTACCGGGGAGGTCCACAGCGGGAAGCCGGTGGGGTCGGCGATGACTGGGACACTATTGCCGAATCTCATGTGCTTGCCCGAGTACCAGGCGTGATTACCGGCCTCCGTCCGTTCGGCGACCCGATCGGTGGGAATCAACGTGCCCCCCTCAAGCGTCACGTAGGGCAGATGATCGTCCTGTGCCTTGGCCAGAGCCTCGTGCAGCTCGACAGCCTGGGCGGCCGCCTTCACCCAGCAGGACGTAACCAACCACTACCGCGCCGGCGCGTGGAAACATTCATGAAAAACCCCGCGCCCACCTGGTCAGCGGTGACGCGGGGCGCCCGCTCCCGGACCCGTATGCCCGGGAGCGGGAGTCTCAGTTCCCGTCGGCGGGGGACGGTGTGGGGGATGCCGTGGCCGCATCCGTTGCACGGTCGATGGGCTGTTTCGACTCCGCCGCCCGCTCGGAAGACAGAGGCGCCTCCCCGTACTCGCGGGCCATTTCGTCCCACCCCTGGCTCCACTCCCGCATGTAGGAGTAGTCATTGACGCCCACCGGCGTACCCGACACGAACAAGCACGGCTGGCCCTCGGGGGCTGCGGCGCACACCGTGTCCGCGCTGACCTCGGACGGCTGCGCGGCGTCGTCGCCCGTATAGTCCGGAGAGGTGGGCGCACCCGAGGAACGAGCCCCACCCGGCCGTTCGTTGGACCCCGGCGTCGTGGTCACGGGGTGCCGCGGGTCCGCGACGTCGCGCTGGCTGTCCTGCGGGTACCAGTAGTCGGCGGCGGGCATCGAGATCCCGTAAACCCCGCTGGTCGCGGTGACCGAGGTACGCTGAGGAGCCGTGCCCCGCACGTTCACGAGCGCCCCGCCCTGGTTGGTGTGTGCGTCCAACCGGTTCTTCACGCTGACCCCGTCCAGCAGCACCTGACCCGTGGTGGCGTGGGCGTCGAACACAGCGGCCTCCACGTCCGTGGCGCTGATGGACCCCAGATCGGTCCTCGCCCGCACGTCCCGGTACGTGCCGTTCACGTGCACCGCTCCCGTGCCGCTCTTGAGGTCGAGCGAGGTGTGCGGGCCGTCCTGAGGAACGGTGATACTGACGCTCTGCATGCCGGAACCCCATTGAGAGGGCCGGCCGGGCACATCCAGCTGCAGCACGCCGTCGCGAACGGACGGGATGACGCCGCGCTCGGACAAGGACCATCCGGATTCGTGCCACTGCACTTGGACACGATCAACGGTCGGGCTCGTGTTCACGCTGACCATGCCCGAGGGGGCGTCGATCCGGATCCGTTCCACGTCCGACGACGCCGTCCACGAACCGTCCCGCTCCTGCGTCATGGCCACCGCGGCGGCGGTTCCGGCCCCGCCGAGCAGCAGGGCGAGGGCACCCACACCGCCCACCACGGCGGTCGCGGTGTTCCAGGCGCGGCGCTCACCGCGCCCCACGGGACGGTCGTTCCGAGGATCAGGCAGGTCCCGGGGGCTGGCTGCGCTGTGAGGATCGGGCGTGGGATGCGAGGGATTCTGATTGCTCATGAGATGTCCTAAAGAGAGTGGTCCGAGTAGCCCAGGTACTTGAGAACGGCCAGAACCCTGCGGTTGCCGGTCTCGGAGGTGACGCCCAACTTGGCGAAGATCGAGCCGATGTGTTTCTCCACGGCCGATTCGGTGAGGTAGAGATTCGCGGCAATGGATGCGTTGGACAGCCCCTGCGCCATGAGCGCCAGGACCTCACGTTCGCGCGGTGACAGCAGTTCCATGTCCTCCCGGCGCCGCGAGCGCACCAGGATCTGGGTGAGCACCTCCGGGTCCAGCACGGTCCCGCCCGAGCCCACGGTTTGCACGGATTCCAGGAACTGGTCCACGTCCGCCACGCGGTCCTTGAGCAGGTAGCCCAGTCCCTCCCGGCGGGACGCGATGAGCTCGGACGCGTAGCGCTCCTCCACGTACTGGGACAGCACCAGCACGGCCACGCCGGGGTGGCTTGAGCGGATCAGCACCGCGGCGCGGATCCCCTCGTCGGTGAAGGTGGGTGGCAGTCGTACGTCCACGAGCGCGAAGTCCGGCCGGTGCTCCTCCACGGCCCGCACGAGTCCCTCGGCGGTATCCGTCTCGGCCACGATCTCGTGCCCCGCGTCCGTGAGCAGGCGGACCAGTCCGGCGCGCAGCAGCACGGCGTCCTCGGCGATCACGATGCGCATCTCAGTTCCCCCGTCCATGCTGCCCGGCGGACGACGACGCCGCTCCGCCCGTTCCCGCCCCCGCCGCACCGTGCGCGGTCGGACCGGTTCCGGGCGCGGTGTGGACCCCGCCAACGTGACCGGGGTGAGGGGTGTAGGCGGTGCCGGACGCGCGCGAGGCGCTGTGCGTCGTCGTCGGAGGAACACCCGTGAGGGGCAGCTCCACGATGACCTCGGTGGGCCCGCCTGCGGGCGAGTTCACGAAGAACCTGCCCCCGGCCGAGCGGATCCGGTCCTGGATCCCGGAGAGCCCGCCCCCGGGGACCACACGGGCGCCGCCGCGGCCGAAGTCGCGCACACCGGCGACCACGATGTTCGCGCCCGGTGCGGCGCCGTCCTGGATGGACACTGCGACGTCCGCAGAGCGCGCCCCCGAGTACTTGATCGCGTTGCTGAGGCTCTCGGAGACCGCGAAGTAAATGGCCGCCTCCGTGCGCGGCTGCAACCGGGGGACGTTCACGGAGACGTCCACGGGGAAGGGTGCCTGGGCGGCGACGGCGGACAGAGCGGCGTCGAGCCCCCGATCCTCCAGCACGGCGGGGTGGAACCCGCGGGCGAGCCGGCGCAGCTCGGTGATCGCGGCCTTGGTGGTGCCGTGCGCCTCCGCCACGAGCTCCTTGGCCGCGGCGGGATCCGTGTCGATGCGCGAACCGGCCATCGAGAGGTTCATGGCGACCGAGACCAACTGGGGCTGAACGCCGTCGTGCAGATCGCGTTCGATGCGCGAGCGCTCGGTCTCCGCACCGCGTACCGCGGACTCCTTGGCGGCGGTCTCGTACTCGGCGAGGCGCTGCAGCTCGTCCGCTTCACGGCGCAGTCGCGCGGCCTCGCTCAGCCGCAACAGCCCCGCGGACAGACCGCGGTGAGCCAAGGTGAGCAGCACCGCGAGCACGATGCTCAGCAGCACGCCCGCGACACCCAGCATCGGGAGCGTCCAGCGCGGGGTGCTCTGCAGCGCGGGCCACAGCACCGAGGATTCGGGGGCGAACCACGGCGCGAAGGTCAGCACGAGGGCCGCGCTACCCACCACGAAGGGCAACAGCATGAGCCAGCCCAGCGCGCACGTGAGCGCCACGTGGAGCATGCCGAGCCACAGGGACCCGTCGCTCGCGTCCAGCCACCACTGGTGCGGGACCCGCACCCAGTCGGTATGCGGGCTGCGGCGGCGCTGGGGGTCCCGGATGTCCAGGCCGAACGACGACGCTGAACGCCTGCGTTCCAGCCACACCGCCCCCATCATCACGTACACGGTCGCGGCGAGGATCAACACGCCCAGGCCCAGCACCGGAACGGTTGCGGCTCCCACCGCGAGGAACGTGAGGATCACGACGAGCAGCACGGTGTTGAGCACCGAGTCCACCACGAGGTCCAGGGCCCCGAAGAACAGGGTCTTGAGGGAGAAGGTCCGCCACTCGCGGGGAGCGATGTGCGGCCCTTCCGGTGCCGGGCGTGCCACGGAGGCGGCCCGCGGGGGTTCCGGGTGCCCGGGAGGCGGCAGGGTCCGGGTGGTCTCAGCGTCTGCAGGTGAGGAACCGGCCGAGGGCATCGGCCGGGTGCGTTCGGTGTCCGAGGAGATGGGCTCTGTGGCGTCCCACGGTGGCGTGGGATTCGAGGCTGTGGTGCTCATGGCCTCCACGCTACGGACACCCCCGTGGATCCCGCGCCAGAGCTGGCCACCGAGTCGGGGTGGGGTTTTCCGCACCCCCGGGCTGCGGAATGTGGTCTGCGGGGCGCCTGCTACGTGGTGCGGGGTGCGTGCTGCGGCGTCCGCTCCACGAGCGCGCGTCTTGTGAGGCGCCAGGTGCGTCCCATCCGGGTGCCGCGGCGGCGCGGATGATCCACATGCGCGCGCCCGCCCGGGGTTCCGTGTTCGCGCGCCCTACAGTGTGTGCCATGAACGACGACGTCCGCGCCCTCGGGCGGCCCACTGCCGTTTCCATCCCCGCGGGGGACGTCGAACGCGACCCCGCCGTGGACGTCGCCCGCGTGGGGTGCGTGATCACCGTGGTGTGCAGTCACATCCTCATGGTCACCCTCACGGCGGATCCCGCCACCGGGGAGATCCGCTCTGTCCTGGTCCCGACTCAGCAGCCCTGGTACTGGTGGGCCACGTGGCTCCTGCAGATCATGCCCCTGTTCTTCGTGGTGGGTGGGACGGCCACGGCTGGGGCGTGGCGGCGTCGTCGGGCCCGGGGAATGGCACGGGGCGAGTACGTGCGGGAACGCACGCTGCGGCTGATCCAACCCGCGGCGGTGCTGTGGTGTGTGCTCGCCCTCGGTGCGGGGATCGCGGTGGTGGCGGGAGCCGGGATCGAACTCGTGACGTTCGCGCTGTCCGGTGTGGGGATGGCGTTGTGGTTCCTGGCGGCCTACCTCGTCTGCCAGGGATTGGCACCGCTGTTCGTGGACCTGCACGAACGCATGGGGTGGGTGTGGTGCTGGTTCCTGTTCTCGTGCGCGGTGGCCGTGGACCTGCTGCGTCTGGCCACCGATTGGCAGTGGCTGGGGCTGCTCAACATGGTGTTCGTGTGGCCGCTCATCCAGCAGTTCGGCTTCTTCCGGGCGGACGGGTGGTTCGGGGCGCGGCGTCGACCGGTGCTCGTGGCGCTTGCCGCGGGATGCTACGCCGTGTCCGGGGTGTGCGTGGCCTCCGGGTCCTACGCCCCGGACATGCTCACCAACCTCAATCCGCCCACCGTGTGCATGGTGCTGCTGGGCTTCGCTCAGGCGTGTCTGCTGGAGGTGTTCTCCCCTCTGTTGCGGCGGGCCATGCACTCCCGGGTGGTCCGCGCGGTGGTGTATGTGGTGGGCACTCGTGCGTTGACCATCTACCTGTGGCACCTGCCCGTGGTGGTGGCGGTCATGGCGGTGTGGTTCTTCGCCGTGGGCTACGACCCCGTCCCCGGTTCCACCGACTGGTGGTGGCTGCGGATCCCCTTGACCGTCCTGTGTTGGGCGGTGGTGCTCGTGGTGGCCACGGTGTTGCGGCGGCTCGAGTCCTCATCCACGGCACCGTGGGGCGCCCACCCCATCCGGTTGTCCAATACCGCCGTGGTCGTGGCACTCGTGTGTGCCGTGGTGCCGCCGTTGTGGGAGATCGTCACACTGCTCACGGTGCCGTTGACGGTGGCCGGCGCCGTGGGAGCGGTGGCCGCGGTGGTGCTGCTGCGCAGTGGCCGCGTCCCCTCGCGGGCCGAGCGGGCCGAGACAGCGCCCACTTCCCAGGCCCGCTGAGGCCACACGGCTTTAGCGCTGGACACTGTGAGGCACGCTGAGGCCACGCGGCGAATTGTGGGCAGGCGGAGGCCACATGGGGTGGAGTGAAGTGGCTTCCACGCGACCAGAAATTACGCCATGGCCTCGGAGTGCCTGAGAGTTACGCCTCGGCACGGGAGCCCCGCGGGAAGAGGCTCACCCCTCCCGCGGATCCCCCAGGTGGTCGATGACCAGTTCGAACAACCGCGGGACCACCATGGGGTGCACCTGGTGGCCCATCCCGGGGATCCGGACGAAGCGAGCATGGGGGATGATCTCGGCCGTGGCGGGGCCGCCGTCCGGGCGCACGATCTTGTCCTTGTCCCCGTGGATCACCAGCGTGGGGGCGGTGATCCGGGACAGCACCTCCGTGCGGTCCCCGGATGAGCGGATCGCCCCGATCTGACGGCGCATCGCCTCAGCCTCACCTCGCGGATCCAGGCTGCGGTCCCAGTGGGTTGCGGCGAGTTGACGTTCGTACGCCACGTCCACGGGGAACCCCGGACCGGCCAGGTGGTGGGACATGACCAGTCGCCCCCGGATGTACATGTCCCGGGTCTTCGCCCCGGGGAACATAAGCAACGCCGCGGTGGAGGTCGCGGCCGTCCCCACGGACGGATCGCCCGTGGTGGAGCACAGGGAAATGAGTCGCCGCACCAGCTCGGGGTGGTGGCCCGCCAACGACTGGGCGATCATCCCACCGAGTGAGAACCCCATGACATCCGCTCGCTCGACCCCCAGCGCCCGCAGGGTGTCCGCGACGTCCTCGGACATGTCCTCCACGGAGTACTGCCCCTCCGGCAGGGGCCCGCGCAGCAACCGGCGGGCCGAAGGGGGCGTGGAGGTCACCCGGAAGGAACGGCCCACGTCCCGGTTGTCCAGGCGGATCACCCGGTACCCGCGATCCGCGAGGGCATGGACGAAGGACATGGGCCACGTGGCCAGGTCGAACGCGAGCCCGGTGATCAACACGAGCGGCGCACCGTCGGACGGCCCGTCCAGGCGCACGCAGATGAAGTGGTCATCATCCAACTGCACCGTGCGTTCCTCACCGCTCTCACCGGGGCCCGTGAGCAGGGCGGGCAGCTGCTCGGGAACGGGAGCGGCGGCGTCGTCGAACCGCAGGAATCGATCCACGACCGGCTTAGCCACCAACTGACGCCGGTCATCGAAGTAGTTCATGGCCATCCGCCACGGCGCCGTGTCCCCCTGGCGGGGAAGCTGGTCGAGGGAGCGTTGGACGTAGCCGGCGTCGAAGTCCAGCAACGGGCGCGTGCGCAGACCCTCGGGTGCGACCGGGCGCACGGACGCCGCGCCCACGGAATCCGTGTGCGCGATCAACCGGGACAGCCAGTCCACCACGAGTCCGATCTTCAGCGTCCACGACCCGTTCGTGTACCCAATCGCGAAGGCTAGGTTGGGCACGTCGCTCAGCATGGCGCCGCGGTAGGCGATCCGCTCGGGGAGGTTCACGGGTCGCCCGTCCACGCTCAAGCGCGCGCCACCGAACATGAGCAGGTCGAAGCCCGTGGCGCTCACGACGACGTCCGCCGCCACCCGCCGCCCGTCCGTCAGGACGAGGCCGTCCGCGTCGAAACGGTCGATGCCCGCGGTCACGATATGGGCGTTGGGTTCGTGCAACGCGGCGAAGAAATCCCCGTTGGGCGCCACGCACAGCCGTTGGTCCCACGGGTTGTACGGCGGGGTGAAGTGCTCCCGGACGGAGACGTCCGCAGGGAGGTGACGGCGGTTCACGGCCGCGATTCCCGCCCGCACCACGCGCGGCGCGGCCTTGCTCGCCACCCACAGTGCTCTCTGCCCCGCGGCCATGAGCGGGCGCAGCACTCGCGCCGCCCGTGCCCTGCCGAGCGCCATGAACAGCACCTTCTCGGCCACGCCGGGGGAGGGTAGGGGCAGGATGTACGACGGCGTCCGCTGCACCATCGTGGTCTCGGCACCCCGCGTGACGAGCTCGGGCAGCAGGGTCACCGCGGTGGCCCCGCTGCCGATCACAGCGACTCTCTTGCCCCGGACGTCCAGGTCCTCGGGCCAGAACTGGGGATGCACGAGCTGGCCCCTGAACCCGTCGACCCCCGCGAAGTCCGGGATGTGGGGACGGTCGTAGCCGTAGTACCCGGTGGCCACGAACACCCACGTGGCGGTGATCGGCTGGGTCTCGCCGGTGCCGATGGGTTCGGGCCGCGGCCCATCAACCGAGTGCTCGGGTGCGCCGCCGCCGACGTCGCTCGGAGCCGCCCCCGCGCGGGGTTCGGGTGGCGCGGTGCGCTCGACCGTCACGGTCCAGTGGCTGGTCCCGGAGGACCAATCCGCGGCGGTGACGCGCCGATGGTAGTGGATGAGCTTGTCAACCCCGGAGGCGCGAGCGGTGTCGCGGATGTAGTCCAGGATCGCGGAGCCCTCCGCGATGGGGTTCTGTCGGGTCCATGGGCGGAAGTCGTAGCCGTAGGTGTAGAGGTCCGAGTCGGAGCGGACCCCCGGGTAGCGGAAGAGATCCCACGTGCCACCGGAGTTCCCGCGGGACTCGAGCACCGTGATGCTCTTGCCGGGATGTTCGTGGCGGAGTTTGCAGGCCGCCCCGATCCCGCTGAGGCCGGCCCCGATGATCAGGATGTCGGTGTGCTCGGGCAGCGCTGCGCCGGCGTGCTCGCTCATGGATTCATCGTATGGTCCTCGCGGGCACCGCACGCGCTACCCCGGGAAAGTGGCCGGATGGCCATTGTCCGTGGACCATGGGGTTCCTAGGCTGGGGTCCACATCATCGCCCACGCGAAAGAATTGACATGGATGCCGTAGGTGGGATGGTCCGCAGGACAGCGGGAATCACGCTCCTTGCCCTGCTGTTCCTCGCCCTGTTCGTGACGAATTCCTTCGCGTCGGAGCCGGTGTCCACGACGAGTGCGCAACCGGTGACCACGACAACGGCGGAATCGATGGGGATATCCGCATCCGAATACGCCCGGATCGTGCGAGCAGCCAACGCCGCGGGCATCAGCGAGACGCAGGTCGCCGCGGACATCGACTACGCGACCCGGACCACGACACCCCACCGTTTCCCCGGGGTGGTGAGCATGAGCGCATCGGCCCAGGTCAACGGCTGTTCGAACCCCGTGCCCGGCCATGGCTACCAAAACGCGCTGTTCAACGCCGACTGCAACGCCCACGACGTGTGCTACTTGGCCGAGGGTGACGCTGGCCGCTCCCGTGCGCAATGCGACAGCGAATTCCGCAATGCCATGAATGTCACCTGCACACGCACCTACGTGAGCACGGACATCGAACACAAACGCTGCATCGGCACCGCCAGTTATTACTACTGGATGGTCAGGGCATTCGGCGCACCCTATTTCAAGGGATAGGACCATGAAGAAATTCAAGGGAGAAATCATCCTCGCCGTCAGTGGCGCAGTCTTGATTCTGTGTGCCTGGGTGTCCTACGTGAGCGCTTCCTGGTTCCCGGAGGCCACCCTGTCGTCCCCGGCCGTCCCCTTCTTCCTGCTGATCCTGGCCGGCACCGTGTTCGTGTTGTGCGCCGCCAGCGGGATCGGAAAGCTCATCAACAAAGACTGAGGGCGGGGCGTGCGCCGTGCTCGTGGCCCGCCCGGACGGCACCGACCGCACCCGGTGGACCTCCATCAACGCGTGCCTTCCGCCCGCCGTGGCGTTCGACGGCCAGGAGGTCGTCACGTCCGAGGGGTTGGGCACCGCTCCCGGCCCCCGCGGTCCCGGTCAACTGCACCCGGTGCAGCAGGAGATGGCCGCGCCGGTGCTGCTGTCCCTGGGCGTCCGTGGTGCTCGCGTCCCGTGACGCCGAGCGCGAGGTCCCCCTGGACGAGTACTACACCGGCGTCCCCTGAGGAGTGTGGTGCTTGTCATGTCAGAGGCCTCCGTTCACGGCCGGTGGCCGCAGGTTCGGCGATCTTCTGTTTTTCCCACCGTCGACCAGGTGGCGAAGTGTCCGAATCTAGCGATGATGCAGTGGATGGATTCGGGTCAGTACGCGGTGCGGGAGGTGTTGGCCGCCCATGTGTCGAAGGGTTTGGTGCGGTTGTCGATGTCCACGTGGCGCACGGGCAGCAGTTCGTCCCGTTGGGCCCGGGTGGCGGTGAAGAAGTCGTAGAACGCGGCGTCGTCGAAGCCGCCGTCCGCGGCGTCGTGGCGGTCCGCGGCGAAGTACACGGCGTCCAAGCGCGCCCACAGCGAGGACGACAGGCACATGGGGCACGGTTCGCAGCTCGAGTAGAGCACGGCGCCGCTGAGGTCGTACGTGCCCAGGGCGGCGCACGCGGCGCGGATCGCGGAGACCTCGGCGTGGGCGGTGGGATCGTTGTCCGCGGTGACGCGGTTGACCGCCGTGAACTCGCGCCCGTCCGCGGTCACGACGACGGCGCCGAACGGGCCGCCGTCCTCGGAGGCGTTGCGCACGGCCACGTCGATCGCGCTGCGGAGGTGGCGTTGCACGGAGGCGTCGGCCGGGGCCGAGGTGGTGTGGGTGGGAGGGGTCATGGTGCTTCCTGTCATGGGTCTTAGATTGCGGTTGTGAGAATTAGGGGGAGTCGCTCTTGTAGACGCGATGGATCTGGCCGGTGTCCGTGAGCTCGCCGCTCTCCACGCGACGGCGCGTCTCCTCCACCAAGTGGTCGTCCACGATGGCGATCTCCTAGCTGTACAGCTAGGAGACCTCGGGCCTCGCGACGGCCAGTGGGTGCCCACTCCTGGATCCAACGGATGACTCACGTGATTGCGGAGCGAGCGCTGGATGCGCCTTTGCTTTTACTCCGTTGAAGCAGATTTCTGCCGCCCTGCGTGCATTTGCTCCACTAGAAATGCCCAGGGAGGTGGAAGGGGCAACGTGACGGTCGAGCGGGTGAAGCATGCGCCTCCGTCCGGCCGCACGCCTCACCCGGCCGCGCCCCAGGCGGGCACACTCAGATCTTGAGGTGCACCAAACTCGTCCTCTTGGTCTCCAGCGCCGTGCGCACCGTGTCCGCGAGGGTGTCCATGGTCGCGGGGAGGCCGGTGGCGCCGAAGCCCTCGGCCAAGCGCACCCAGTCCGGCTGCACGAGGTCCACACCGAGCGGCTGGATGGAGCGGTCCACCATGTTCTGCCGGATCTCCCCGTAGCCGCCGTTGTCCACGCAGATCACGGGCAGGTCCAGGCCCAGTTCCACCGCGGTCATCAGTTCCTGGATGGAGAACATCAGGGCGCCGTCCCCCACGAGGCACACCACTGGGCGCTCGGGTGCGGCCAGCTTGGCGCCGATCGCCGCGGGCAGGCCGTAACCCAGCGTCGCGTACGTCCCCATGTAGAGCAGGGAGTGGGGAACGGGTGCGCGGAAGAACGTGGTGGATCCCATGTAGGTCACCTGGGACGAGTCGCCCGCCAGGATCGTGTCGTCCGGGACCACGTCCATGATGGTCTCGTTGAGCGCCGCGAGCTCGGGGGCCCACGTGCGGCCCTCCTCGTCCATCGCATCGAAGACCTCGCGCAGGTCTGGCGCCGTCCGCGCGGAGGGCGCGACGTCGCCGGGGCCCCCGGCGTCGGCCCGCGCCCGCAGACCCGCGAGCAACTGGGGGACCACCGCGGCGGAGTTGCCCGGGACCTCGACGTCCGGGGTGAGGTTGCACAGCATCTGGTCGCGCATGATATCCACGCGCACCACGGGCCCCTGCGGGGTGATGTCGCCGCCCCACAGCTCGGCCTCGCCCACCTTGGAGCCGATCACGAGCAGGGCGTCCCGCGAGCGCAGGAACTCGTGGGCCGTGCTCAGCCGCAGGTCCGCGCCCAGGGAGAGCCGGTGTTTTTCGGGGATCGCTCCCTTGCCGTTGGTCGTGGTGATCACGGGTGCCTCGAGCAGTTCGGCCAGCTCGAGCAGGTGCTCCCCGGCGGCCAGGGAACCACCGCCGGCCAGGATGACCGGGCGCTCACTCGCGGCGAGCGCTTCGACGGCCGCGACGACGTCGGCCTCCGGTGCCGGCGCGGGCTCGCCCAGGGGGCGGGGTGCGGTCGCGGACTCGGGGACGTCCGCGGGGGCCTCGAGGATGTCCAGGGGGATCTCGATGTGGATGGGCCGCGGCCGGGAGTGTGCGAAGTCGCGCATGGCGTCGTGGATCATGGTCACGGCCTCGGCGGCGGAGGTCACACGCCGGGACACGCCCACGATCGCATTGACCGCGGCGGACGGGTTCTTGGTCTCGTGCAGCGAGCCGATGTCCCGGAAGTCGTGTCCCACGGGCCGCCCCGGGGAGAGCAGGATCATGGGCCGGGACTCGGCGTACGCGGTGGCCGCGCCGGACAGCGAGTTGAGCAGGCCGGGTCCGGAGGTCGTGATGACCACGCCGGGCAGCCCGCGCACCTGGGACCAACCGTCCGCGCCGTAGGACGCGCCCTGTTCGTGGCGCGTGGTGATCGGGCGGATCCCCAGCTCGCGCAGCGGCCGGTAGAACTCGAGCGAGTGCGTGCCCGGGATGCCGAAGACCGTGTCGATCCCGTAGCCGCGCAGCGTCTCCAGGACAGCGCGGGCCGTGGTGCGCTCGGGGTACGACGACGCCGCCCCCGCCGGGTTCTCGAACCCCCCGGGGGCGCCGGTGACCGTGTTCTCGTTGCTCATGCCTTGGACTCCTGAATCCGTCGGTTCCATTCCTGACTGACGTCGGACGGGGTGGGCCTGCTCATGAGTGATACCGCCACGAACACCACTGCGGAGGCGATCAGCCCCATGTAGATGGGTGCGTTGGCGAGCACCCCGAAGACCATCATGCCCGCCACTGTGGCTACGACCCCCACCCCCATGGACCACATGGCGCCGGCCGCGGTGGCGCGCGGCCACAGCAGCCCACCCAGGATCGCGACGAGCAGTCCGCCCACCAACAGGTCGTAGGCGATGGTCAGGGCCACCACGGTGGAGCTGACCAGCATGGACATCACGGTGATGAGCAGGCCCACGACCACCACGTAGACGCGGTCCTTGAGGACGGAGGCGTCCTCGGAGCGGGAGCGGGCGACGTCGGCGTCGGACGCCCCGAACAGGCCGCGCAGCGTGGGGACCACGTCCACGCGCGCCACGGTGGCCGCGGCGATCGTGGCCCCGGAGGCGGTGGACATCATGGCCGCGACGCCCGCGGCGAGCACCACACCACCCAGGCCCACGGGGACGTGCTGCTGGGCCATGGTCGCGAAGGCCTCGTCCGGCATCTCGAGGGTGGGAAGAACGGCGGCCGCAGCGGTGCCGATCAGGGCGCCGGCCACGCCGTACAGGGCCACATACCCGGCGGAGATCACCCCGCCCCAGCGGGCGACCCCGGGGGAGCGCGCGGTGAACACGCGCTGCCAGATGTCCTGGCCGATCAGCATGCCGAATCCGTAGATCACGAACTGCGTGATGATCCCCTGCAGACCCATGGCGCCCAGGTCGAAGAAGGAGGAGTCCAGCCGCTCACGGATCCCGGACCACCCACCCCCGGCGGCCAGCGAGAACGGCAGGAGGATCGCAAAGATCCCCACGGTCATGAACACGAACTGCATGAGGTCCGTGAGGGTGATGGACCACATGCCACCGAGCACCGAGTATGCGATCACCACGGCGCCACCCAGGAGGATGGCCCACGGCCGGGAGATCGGGAACAGGACGGAGAAGATCGCCGCGTACGCCGCGGTGGAGGTCACCGCGATCATGATCGTGTACGCGAGCATCACGAAGGAGGACGCCGTGGCCCCGCCCTTGGCGCCGTAGCGCAACTGCAGCATCTGGGAGACGGTGAAGACCTTGAGCGACTGGATGCGCGCGGCGAAGAACAGACTCAGGACCCCCAGGCCCACGGCGATCGCCACCACGAGCCACATCCCGGAGATCCCGTACTGGTACCCGAGACCCACACCGCCCACGGTGGAGGCGCCGCCCAGGACCACGGCGGCCATCGTGGAGGTGTACAACCCCGTTCCCAGCCGGCGCCCGGCCACCCGGTAATCGGTGGCGGTGCGGGCGCGGCGTGCCGCCCACAGCCCGATCACCACCATGGCGATCAGGTACAGCACGATGACCAGGACGTTCACGGGGGTCTCCTCGACAGAACTCGGGGTGTCCGCGCGCGCGAGCGGATGCGCTCGTGGGCGGGGTGGTTGGCACTAGGGTTTTATGCACCAGGTCACAAAAAGTATCACCGCGGTGGCGGTTCACGCCGCCGCGGGTGCCGTGTTCGTGGGAACCACGCCCCGAGAATCGCGGTGCACGTCCCCGGGTGATCCCCGGGAGGTAAGGAGTTCAGCAGTGGAACCGGAACGCGTCGTCGAAACCAATGCAGCGGGTGAGCAACGGGTGGGCCCCGTCAACGCCGCCCTGACACCGCGGTGGGCCGGGCCGGCCACGTTCGCGCGGTTGCCCCGCACGGATCAGGTGGAGCACACGGACATCGCCGTGGTGGGCGTGCCGTTCGACTCGGGCGTCTCCTACCGTTCCGGTGCGCGCTTCGGTCCGAATCACGTGCGCGAGTCCTCCCGGTTGCTGCGCCCCTACAACCCCGCGCAGAACCACTCGCCGTTCGCCCACCTGCAGGTCGCGGACGCCGGGGACATCGTGGGCAACCCGTTCGACATCCCCGAGGCCATCGCGTCCATCGAGACCGCCGCCAAGGAGCTCATGGGGGAGTCCACCAAGGTCGTGGCGATCGGCGGGGACCACACGATCGCGTTGCCGCTCATGCGCGCCGCCCACTCACGGCACGGCACGATCGCGCTGTTGCACTTCGACGCCCACCTGGACACGTGGGACACCTACTTCGGTGCCGAGTACACCCACGGCACTCCGTTCCGCCGGGCGTTCGAGGAAGGCATCATCGACACGGACGCCGTGATGCACGTGGGCACCCGCGGGCCCCTCTACGGCACCCAGGACCTGGACGACGACGCCCGCTTCGGTTTCGAGATCGTCTCCTCCGCGGACGTCATGCGCTCCGGCGTGGACGCCGTGGTCGCGGCTCTGCGCGAGCGCGTGGGGGACCGCCCGCTGTACGTCTCCCTGGACATCGACGTCCTGGACCCCGCCCACGCCCCCGGCACCGGCACGCCCGAGGCCGGTGGCATCACGAGCCGCGAGGTCCTCGAGATCCTGCGCGGTCTGCGCGGGCTGGACGTCGTCGCGTGCGACGTCGTGGAGGTCGCCCCCGCCTACGACCACGCCGAACTGACCGGGATCGCCGCGGCCCACGTGGTCTACGAGCTGATCTCGCTCATCAGCCTGGGCGCCGGCGCGTCCGCGGACGGCCCCGCCTATGGCATTTCGGGTGCCCGTTACGGGGGCCAGCGATGAGCGCGTTCGCGTCCCGCGCGGGGGAGTTCCGGCCCTCCCCGGTGCGCGCGGTGTTCGAGACGGCCATGGACCCCTCGGTGGTGTCCCTGGCCGGGGGCAACCCGGATCTGTCCGTGCTGCCGGGCGGGACCGTGGGGGATCTGGCCGCGCAGCTGATCCGTGAGCGCGCCGGTGAGATCCTGCAGTACGGTTCCGGCGCGGGGACCGCGGGCCTGCGCGAACTGAGCGTGCGGCTCATGGCGCGGGGCGGGTCCACGGTCACGGAGGCGGACGTCCTGCCGACCACCGGGTCCCAGGCCGGGCTGGACCTCGTGACCAAGCTGTTCTGCGATCCCGGGGACGTGATCCTGGCCGAGGGCCCCACCTACGTGGGTGCGCTGGGCGTGTTCGGCGCGTACGAGGTGGACGTGCGTCACGTCCCGGTGGACGAGCACGGCATGGACCCGAGCGCCGTCGCCGACGCGTTGGACGACGCCGCGGCGCAGGGTGAGCGCGTCCCGTTCGTGTACGTGATCCCCAGTTTCCAGAACCCCACGGGCGTGACCATGCCGGTGGAGCGGCGGCGCGAACTGGTGCGGGTGTGCGCCGATCGGGACGTGATGATCACCGAGGACGATCCCTACGCTCTGCTGTCCTTCGACCACGCGCAGCCACTGGCCTCGATGCATGGGATGGACCCGGAGCACGTGATCCACCTGGGCAGCTTCTCCAAGATCTTCGCTCCGGGGCTGCGGATCGGCTGGATCGCGGCTCCCCCGGAGGTCAGGGGCCGGTTGCAGATCGCCGCGGAGTCCGTGGTGATCCACCCGTCCAACCTGGCACAGTCCCTCGTCACGGCGTGGGTGGGTTCCGAGCACTGGGAGCCCGCGCTCGACGACGCTGTGACGCTGTATCGCGAGCGCTGGGAAGCCATGGACGCGGCGTTGACCGAGTTCATGCCGTCCTCGGCGCGGTGGACCACGCCCACGGGCGGGTTCTTCACGTGGGTCACGGCGGACGAGTTGGCAGGCAAGGACGTCCTCGCGGAGGCGATCGCCCATGGGGTGGTGCTGGTACCGGGCTCGGCGTGTTACATGGACGGCCGGGACTCGGACGCGGTGCGGCTCGCGTTCTCCGGTGTTGCTCCCGCGCGGATCCGGGAGGGCGTCAAGCGGTTCGCACAGGTGCTGCGGGACCTATGACGCCGTCGTGCTCGCACCGCGGTGCTTGCGCCGGAGGCCGAGCGCCGTCGACGCGGACCGGCGACGGGACGTACTCGAGCATCCCGTGGTCGGTGGGCGCGGCTAGGGTCGCGGGGGAGAGATGGGCGTCCTGCGCAGTCCGGAGAATGCGCGCATCCAACAGGGCCCGCGCGGTGCGTTCGAGGGACACCCGTGCGTGGCCCGCAGTCCCCGTGGCGAGCAGCGCGCAGGCCGCGGCGGCCATGCCGTAGCCCGCGGTGTGGTCCAGGGCCTGGACCGGTAGGGCCCCGGGGCGCCACCTCCCGCGCTGGTCCCGCGCACCGTAGTGATGGGCGATCCCCGTGGCGGCCTGGACGATGCTGTCGAATCCACGCTGCCCGCCCCGGGGGCCGGAAGGCTCCCACGCGCTGAGTTCCACGTGGACCAGGTGGGGGAAGCGGTCGCGGATGCTCGCGGCGGCGAGACCGAGATCGGTCAGGGAGCCGGGCCGGTACCCCGTGAGCAGGACGTCCGCGGCGTCCAGGGCGTCGGCCAGATCCTCCGCCCGCGCGGGATTCGCCAGATCCCACGACACGCAGCGCACCCCCGAATCGGTGTCCAGGTGCTGGCCGAGCAGTTCGGGCAGGGCGGGCGGGTCGATGCGCAGCACGTCCGCGCCCAGGGCTGCCAGGAACTTGGTGGCCGTGGGGCCCGCGATCACCCGGGTCAGGGAGACCACGCGTACGCCCGCCAGGGGAGTGAGCGACGCCGTCCTCCGCGGTGCCGCGAACGGGCCCTTCGCGGAACTGGACGGACAGCCTGCGGAATCGGATGAACGGGTCGACGCGCCGGAACCGGCACGGTCGAACACTCGGACGGGGATGTCCGCCGGGGTGAGCTCGAGCCACGGCCCCGGCTCGGACGCCGCATCTGCGCGCCATTCCTGCTCCGTGGCCACGCGAGCGGCAATGCCGCTTTCGGCGACGATCCGGGACTCGGCCTGCTCCCCGGTGAGCTGGGCGAGGGCGGGTGCGAGGGCGTCGTCGTGCGTGATGTCCAGGGCGCGGAACAAACGCTCGCGGTGGTGCGGGTAATTGGCGTGCGTGCGCAGCCAGCCGTCCGACACGGGGAAGAAACCGGAACACGGGGCGAAGCCGGGCAGGGACTGCCCGTCGAGGCGGAGGTGGGAGACCGAGCCGAACGCCGCGATGACCTCCGGCAGCCGCGCCGTGATGACGCTGTCCCGATGGCCCATGGTGCGGGCGAGCTGCTGGGCGCCCGCCACTGCCAGCCCCACCCCCGAAACCGCCAGCCGCTGGACGTCCAACGGCCCGGACCAGTACCGACCACTACCGTGCACCGCGGTCGCCGCGTGCTCACTCGCGCGCGGGAGCAGCCCGTCGAGGGCCGAAAGGATCTCCTGCATGCCGCTGCCTCCCGGGGCCGGAACCGTGGGCCACGATTCAAGCACACGGGCGCGCTCCGCGGGGTTCACGCGGGAGGAGGCCGTACCGCGCATGCTTAGGATTGTGAGTCATGGACTCCTCGCACGCTCCGGCCGCCGACGACCGCCGAGCCCGCATGCTGCGCAGCGCCGCGCGACTGCGTGCGGTGCTGCGCCAAGGGGTGTACTTCCTACGCAGCATGGAGGGGGCGCGGGAGCTCACGAGTCAGCAGATCAGCTTGTTGACCATGCTCAAACCGGGCGGTGCCCGCATGACGAGCATCGCCTCGAACCTCGGGGTGCGCACACCCACGGCCACGCAGAGCGTGGACCGGCTGAGCAAGGCCGGACTCGTACAACGCGATCCGGACCCCACCGATGCGCGGGCCGTCCTGGTGTCGCTGACCCCGCAGGGGGAAGAGGTGCTCGCGCGTGAGGATCAGCACCGCAGTGAACGGGTCGCGGATGTGCTGTCCGAATTGAGTGCCGAGGAACTCGACCTCCTGGACGCCGCACTGCCGGTGTTGGCCAAGCTCGCGCGGGCCCAGGAGTCGAGCGGGGACTGACCCGGGTCAGAGGGTCTCGGTGACGTCGTCCTCGGGGAAACGGGGACCGCGCTCGTAGGCGGGGGCCACGGGGTGCCCCAGGTTCACGACCACGATCGAGCGCTTGCCCGTCCCGGCGAAGAACTCCCGGTCCACGGCCTCGGCGTCGAAACCGGTCATGGGCCCGGCGGCCAGACCCGCGGCGCGCGCGGCCACAATGAAGTAGCCCACCTGGATGTGGGAGTTGGCCTTGCCGCTGGTCAGGCGCAGATCATCGTTGTTGTCGTACATGCCCTGCAGCTGCGGGGCGGCGGGGAGGAACTCGGGGAAGCGGGTGTGCCAGTTCTCGTCGTAGGCCAGGATCGCGGTCAGCGGGGCCTTGCGGGTCTTCTCCTGGTTGCTGCCGCTCATGTGCTGGACCAGGCGCTCGCGGGCCTCGGGGGTCTCCAGCCACGTGATGCGCAGGGGCTGGGAGTTGAACGCGGTGGGGCCCATCTTGGTGATCTCGTAGATGGCGCGCTTCTCGTCCTCGGTCACGGGCTCGTCCGTGAAGTGGTTTGCGGTGCGGGCGTCGAAAAACAGACGGTCGGCATCCTCCTCGGTGATCGCGAGGGCCAAATGTTCAGCGGTCATGACGGTCATGGCACGTCCTTTCTACGGCGTCGGACACCCGGTTCATCGGGCGTCCGCAATAATTTCTTCAGAAACTATACGTGCTGTGCCATGGCACCGTAAACCGAATGTCGGCAAGCTCACGTGGGCGGTAACTTGTTCGGGTGACTACAGCTTTCCTGCCCGGTGTCCTCACGGGCCTGGCCCTCATCGTGGCCATCGGGGCCCAGAACGCCTTCGTACTGCGACAGGGCATCCGCCGCCAACACCTGGGCGTCGTGGTGGCGATCTGCATCGCCTCGGACGTGGTGCTGATCGCCCTGGGAACCGCCGGCATCGGGTTCCTGATCGAACGCGCGCCCTGGTTGCTGGACATCTTCCGCTGGGCCGGGGTCCTCTACCTCGTGGGATTCGCCGTGCTCTCGTTCAAGTCGGCGCTGAAACCCCAGACCCTCGAGGCGGCTCAGGAGGGCGGTGGCTCACTGCGCACCGCGGTGCTCACCACCCTGGCCCTCACGTGGCTGAACCCCCACGTGTACCTGGACACCGTGCTCATGCTCGGGAACCTGGCCAATCAGCACGGTGACCACCGTTGGATCTTCGCCGCCGGTGCCATGACCGGTTCCGTGATCTGGTTCTCCGCGCTGGGCTGGGGTGCGCGCGCCCTGTCCCACGTGCTCAACACCCCGCTGACCTGGCGGATCGTGGACGTGGGCGTGGGGCTGGTCATGCTGTTCATCGCCGTCAAGCTCGCGTTCATGCCAGGGGTCTGAGCCCTCATTGACGCGTGTGCTGGAATGGTGCCATGACGCCCACGTCCTCCTACACCAGCAGCGGAACCGGGCGTAGGTCCCAGGAGTTCACCCCGGCCTCGGCACTGCGCGGTTTCCTGGAGCACTCCGGCCGCCGGGCCGCGGAGTTGAGTCCCGGCTACGAGCACGTCTGGGAGTGCGTGGCCCGCGTGACCGGCCCCGGGGACGGGCTGCAACAGGGGCTCGTGATGGCCGCGGCGGAGTCCTATCCGGCCCGGCCCACCCGTTCGGTCCTCAACGCGGTGGCGGCCGCCTTCGAGTTGCTCCGCGCGTCCCTCGAGCTCCGCGACGGCGTGCAGACGACACCCGGCGGCGCAACGCCCAGTGACCTCTCGCCCAACAGCGCGACCATGGCGCGCTCGGCCCACACCGATGCCGCCGGTGAGGCAGACGACGCCCTCGCGAGCGACCTCGCGCTGTCCGGCGCCTACCGGATGATCGCGACGTCCCACGCCCCGGAGTCCCGCCTGCTCAAGCTCCTGGACATCCTGGACCACGCCGCGTTCCACGCCGCCGCCGGGGATCGGATGGCCGCTGAACATGCCCGGCGCGCGGGTGCGGTCTCCCGCCAGGAGGTCCTCGACGCCCTGCGGATCGGCAGCGCTGTCCCGTGCTTCGAAGCACCGCTGCGCGCCGGAGCGGTGCTCGGCGGCGCCCCGACCGCGCAGGTCACGGCCCTCGCGCAGGCCGGCCGCGCGCTCGGCGTCGCCCACGCACTCGCCGGGGAGTTGAGCGCGTGCACGGGCTCGGAGGACGACGACGCCCCTGCCCGGTTCCTGACCTCCGGTCGCCGCACCGTACTGGGGTGCCTCGTGGAGTCCGGCCCGCACGGCCCCGCGTGGCGGGCGCTCCGGGAACGCTGCGCGCAGCGAACCGCTTCGCCCGACGACGTTGCCCAGGCCCGCGATTTGCTGTCCCGCTCCGGAGCGGACGCGGCCGTGGCGCGGATGGTCGAGATCGCCGTCGAGCGGGCGCGGGACGCCATGACGGCCGGGGACCTCCCCGCGTCCCTCACTGAACGACTCACGGGCTGGGCGGAGCGAGAGCTGATCCGTTGAGGTCGGCGCGGCCCAAACCGTCCCGCACGCACGACGACGGCGCGCGGACCGAGGTCCACGCGCCGTCGTCAGGAGAGCGGGGTGCCAGCAGTAGGGCACCCCGCGCAGGGAACATCAGATCCGCGCCAGCGCCCCCGCGGGGTTCTCGATGCAGTCGGCGACGAAGCGGATGAAGCCGCCCGCTGCGCCGCCGTCGCACACGCGGTGGTCGAAAGCGATCGACAGGGTCGCGACCTTGCGCACCGCGAGTTCACCGTTGACCACCCACGGCTTGTCGATGATCCGACCGATCCCCAGGATCGCGACCTCCGGGTGGTTGATGATGGGCGTGGCCCCGTCCGTGCCGAACACCCCGTAGTTGTTCAGCGTGAACGTGGAACCACTCAGCTGCGCGGGGGAGGCCTTGCCGGAGCGAGCGACGTCGATGACCTCCCGCATGGCCCCCGTGAGCTCCACGGCGCTGAGCCGGTCCGCGTTGCGCAGGTTGGGCACCATGAGCCCGCGCTCGGACTCCACGGCGAGCCCCAGGTTGATGCCCTGGAACCGGGTGATCGTGCGGGATCCGTCCGGCGCGGTGTCCATGCGCGCGTTCAACTGCGGGAACCGCTGCAGCCCGGCCAACGTGAACCGCGCGATCAGCGCGAGCAGGCTGGGTGTGGTCTGCGGGTCCGCGGCCTTGAGCTCGGCGCGCAAGCGCAGCAGCTCGGTGGCGTCCACGTCCACCCACACGGTGGCCTCGGGGATCTCGCCTCGCGAGCGCGTCATGGCGTCCGCAATGGTCTTGCGCACACCCTTGACGGGCTCCCGGACGGCCACGCCCAACCCCGTGCGGGGGTCCACGTCCTGACCCGTCCCACCGAGCTCCGGCGAGGACGACGGCGCCGCGGGCGGCTTCGGAGCCCCGGCCAGGCCCGCAGGTCCACCCTGAGCCCCCGGTCCACCCGGTGCCGGGGGCGGCGGAACGGGTGCACCGGTCGTGAGACCCGGGGCCGCGGGACCGGCCGTGGCCAGACCCGTGGGAGCCGGCCCGGCGGCGTCGGCCCGGGAACGCTGGTCCTCGACCTGGTCCAGCGCAACGAGGACGTCGCGGCGCATGATGAGACCGCCCGGGCCGGTGCCCGCGAGCGCGGTGATGTCCACGCCGTGTTCGCGCGCGAGCTTGCGCACGAGTGGCGAGACGACCGTGGGGGCCATCCGGGGTGCCGCGGTCAGCGCGTCGTGCGTGTGGGCAGCCGCGCCCGTGGGGGCAGCGCCGTCCGGAGCGGCAGGACCGCCGCGCTTGCGCCGCCGCCGCCGGGAGGACCCCGCGGCGGACGTCCCGTAACCGATCAACACGTTGCCGGAGGACTCGTCCTCGCCGGCCTCGGGGTCGGCCTCGTCCACGGAGAGCTCGGCCGACGGGCGGGTGCCCGCGAGCTCCTCCTCGCGGTACCCGGCCCCGTGGGTGGGCTCGGGAGCGTCGTCGTCGGATCCGGAACCCGCGGCGGACTCCGGGGCCTCGATGCCGTCGGAGACGGAGATCAGCGGTTGGCCCACCAGCAGCGTGTCGCCCTCGGCGCCGTGGAGCGTGTGCACCACGCCCTCGAACGGGGTGGGTACCTCCACGGCCGACTTGGCGGTCTCCACCTCCACGATCGGCTGGTCCATGGTGACGGTGTCACCCTCGGCCACGAGCCAGCGGAGGATGTCCGCCTCGGTGAGCCCTTCGCCCAGGTCGGGCAGGTTGAACACATTGATGCTCACGGGTCAGTCCTCCCATTGCAGGTCGTCCAGGGCATCCAGGATGCGCTCGGAGCTCGGGATGTGGTGGTGCTCGAAGGACGGCGAGGGGTAGGGGATGTCGAATCCCGTGACCCGCAGCACCGGCGCGGCGAGCGAGTGGAAGCAGCGTTCCTGGGTGCGCGCGGCGATCTCCGAGGCCACGGACGCGAAGCCCTGGGCCTCGGCCACGACCACGGCGCGCCCGGTCTTGCGCACCGAGGCGGCCACGGTCTCGTCGTCGTAGGGGACCACGGAGCCCAGGTCCACGACCTCCACGGACATCCCGTCCCGGGCGGCTTCCTCGGCTGCGGCCAGGCACGCGGGCACGGACGGCCCGTAGCTGATCAGGGTCGCGTCACTGCCTTCGCGGGCGACGACGGCGCGGCCCTCCCGGCGCGGCAGCGTCCCGTTCTCGTACTGCGAGCGCAGCTCCTCGAGGTCCACCTGCGCGGTGGACCAGTACAGCCGCTTGGGCTCGAAGAACACCACGGGGTCCGGCGAGTCGATCGCCTCACGCAGCATCACGTAGGCGTCCGTCACGGACGCCGGGGTGAAGACCTTCAGCCCCGGGGTGTGCGCGTAGTAGGACTCGGAGGAGTCGCAGTGGTGTTCCACACCGCCCACGCCACCGCCGTAGGGGATGCGGATGACCAGGGGCATGGGCAGCTTGCCGCGGGTCCGGTTGTGCATCTTGGCCACGTGGGAGGCCACCTGCTCGAACGCGGGGTACGCGAACGCGTCGAACTGCATCTCCGCGACCGGGCGCATGCCGTTCATGGCCATGCCCACCGCGGTGCCGATGATCCCCGACTCCGCGAGCGGGGTGTCGAAGCAGCGCTCGCGGCCGAAGCGCGCGGTCAACCCGTCCGTGATGCGGAAGACCCCGCCCAGGGTCCCCACGTCCTCACCGAAGACCACGACCTCCCGGGACGCCTCCATGGCGTCCGCGAGTGCGGTGTTCAGCGCCTTGGCGAAACTGACTTTCGAAACGCTCATCACGCCTCCTCTCGGGAGAGCTCGTCGGCCAGCTGAGCGGCCTGTTCGCGCAACTGGGTCGTGGGTTCGTGGTAGACGAAGCGGAACAGGTCCTGGGGATCCAGTTCCGGCTTGGAGGCCATGGCCTCGCGCAGCCGCTTGGCCATGGCCTCGGCGTGCTCCGAGATCCGTTGGGACGCGGCGTCGTCCAGGACGCCCTGGTCGGAGAGGTAGCGCTGCATGCGGGTGATCGGGTCCTTGGCCACCCACTCCCTGACCTCGTCGCGCTGGCGGTAACGGGTGTCGTCGTCCGCGTTGGTGTGCGCTTGCATGCGGTAGGTCATGGCCTCCACGAGCAGCGGACCACCGCCCTGGCGGCACAGCTCCACGCCGCGGCCCAGGACGGAGAGCAGCGCCGCGAGGTCGTTGCCGTCCACGCGCTCACTGGCCATCCCGTAGCCCACACCCTTGTGGGCCAGGGACGGCGCGCGCGTCTGCGAGGACAGCGGCACGGAGATTGCGTACCCGTTGTTCTGCACCAGGAACAGGACGGGCAGCTGGAAGACGGCCGCGAAGTTCAGGGCCTCGTGGAAGTCCCCCTCCGACGTCGCCCCGTCACCGCACATGGCCAACGTCACCGTGTTCTCGCCGCGCAGCTTGGCGGCGTGGGCCACGCCCACGGCGTGCAGCAGCTGCGTGGTCAGCGGAGTGGCCTGGACGGAGACCTTGTGCTTGCGGGGGTCGTAGCCGCCGTGCCAGTCCCCGCGGTAGGTGCTCATGACCTCCAGCGGATCCACACCGCGGGACATCACGGCCACGGAGTCACGGTAGGTGGGGAACAACCAATCGTCGTCCTCGAGGCACAGGGCAGCCGCCACCTGGCAGGCCTCCTGGCCGTGGCTGGACGGGTAGACCGCCATGCGGCCCTGTCGCACGAGCGCCATGTTCTGGTCGTTGATGCGCCGGCCCACCACGAGCTTCTCGTAGGCGTCCAGCAGGCGGGGGTTCTCCGGCATGGGGTACTCGTGGCCGGGCTCCTGACCCTGCTCGGACTCCGGGACCGCGCTGCCGTCGGGGTTCAGCAGCCGGATCTCGCTGCTCGCGGGCAGCATGTACTGCTCGGGGGTGATCCCGAAGTTTTTGGAGGCCTCCACCGCCGGATTCACGGACGGGGTGTGCTCCTCGGCGGCGGATTCGCCACCGGCGGGGGTGGGCTCGCTCATGGTGCGTCCCTTTCTTCTCTGTGTGGAACTCGGTGGTGCCCGGCACCTCGTTCCGCGGCAGCTCGCAGCGAAGGGCGGGGTGGACACATCGTCCGCACAGTATGAAAAATTCGGCCGCCTCGTCTCCACACCGGGGGAAATTCGTGGACGAACGGTGATTCTGGGACGCTCTCATGGACAATATGCTTGGTAGTGACGTGCGTCATGCTGCTTCGTCTACCGCGTCGCGTCCGGTGACGACGGCGCTCGGCGCGGCGTCGTCGTCACCCCCGAAGCGCGCGGGCCGTCGCGAAGGGGCGTGAGGCCCATGGTCATGGCGCGCGAGGCCCATGACGAGAGACCGCGGGGCACGATGACAGAGAAGGAGTACCGGATGGCGGAGCGGGAGCGCCCCGAACTGGACGACACGGATCGGCGGATCCTGGAGGAACTCTCGGCGGACGCACGGCAATCGGTGACCGCGCTCGCGGCCAAGGTCCACATCTCCCGCGCGCACGCCTACGAGCGCATCCGCAGGCTGCACGAACAGGGCGTGGTGCTGCGCTACACCGCGGTGATCGATCCCGCGCGGGCGGGGCTCGAGGCCTCGGCATACGTGACAGTGCGGTTGAAGCAGAACACGTGGCCGTCCCTGTGCGTGAAGCTGCGCAAGATCCCCCAGGTGCAGCACATCGCACTGGTGGGTGGCACGTTCGACGTCATGCTCCTCGTGCGCGCCCGGGGCACGGCGGAACTGCGGGAGGTGATCTTCGACCGCATCCAACCCATGCCGGAGGTCGTGGACACGCAGACGTTCCTGATCTTCGAGGACGTGGACGTCCGCGGGTGACGGAGCCCTGCCCGTGAGTGGCGTCGGATGCTCGGCATACGATCGACATGGATGGGGTGGCCGCCGCGGTCATCCACGGATCGTTCACGGTTGGGAGTTCGCATGACTGAGACCGCACGGCTCGCCCTGGTCACGGGAGCCACGGGATACATTGGCGGCCAGGTGGCCCAGGAACTGTTGCAGCGGGGGTGGCGGGTGCGCCTGCTCAGCCGCAGTGCGGAGAAGGTGCGCGGCCTCCCCTGGGGGGACGCTGTCGTCCCCGATGGGCAGAGCGCCGAACCCGGCCGCGCGGAAGTGGTGGAGGGGGACGCCTCGGACGCGAGCGACGTCGCCCGCGCCCTGAAGGACGTGGACGTCGCGTGGTACCTGCTGCACTCCATGGGCGACTCCGAGAACTTCGTACAGGAAGAAGTGGAGATGGCGGAGACGTTCGCGCGGGCCGCCCACGACGCCCACGTGCAGCGGATCGTCTACCTGGGGGGACTGCACCCCACGGACGAACCGGTCGAGCAACTGTCCGATCACCTGCGTTCGCGCGTGGAGGTGGGGCAGGCGCTCATGGACTCCGGGGTGCCCACTGCGGCGCTGCAGACGGGTGTGGTGATCGGGGACGAGTCCTCGTCCTTCATCATGATCCGTCACCTCTCCGAGCGACTGCCGGGTGCAATCGCCCCCAAGTGGGTGCGCAACCGGATCCAGCCGATCGCCGTGGCGGATGTGGTGCACTACCTCGCGGGGGCGGCGGACCTGCCGTCGGACGTGAACCGCACGTTCGACGTGGGCGGTCCGGACGCCATCGAGTACGCGGACATGCTGGACCAGTACGCCCGGGCTGTGGGCAAGGGCGGGCGGTTCATGCTCACCGCGCCCGTGACCACCGCCGAGCTCGCGGCGTACTGGATCGGGCTGGCGACCCCCATCAGCTCCCGGCTCGCGCGGCCTCTGATCGGTAGCCTCCAGCACGACACCGTGCTGCACGAACGGGACCTGGACGATTACATCGGTGCCCCGGAGGGCGGGCACACGTCCTTCGCCGACGCGGTGCGCGCCGCCGTGAAGAACGAGGACCTCGGCCGGTGGCGCCGGGTCTTCCTGACCACCGCGGGGGCCGTGGCGGCCACGGCGGTGGCCGGTTCCCTGGCGACCGACCCCGGTTCGCGGTGGTACCGCACACTGCGCAAGCCCCGGTTCCAGCCCCCGGCCTGGCTGTTCCCCGTGGCATGGACGGCGCTGTACGCGGACATCGCCGCGGTGGGCGCGCTGTCCATCGCGGATCTCGGGGAGAAGAAGCAGGAGAAGGAGAAGCGCGCCTACATCGCCGCGCTCGGGACCAACCTGGTGCTCAACGCCGGGTGGAGCATCCTGTTCTTCCACCGCAAGCAGCTCACCGCGTCCTCCGTGGAGTCTGTCCTGTTGACACTCAGCAGCGCGGACCTCGTGCGCCGTAGCGCAAAGGTGTCCCCCGAGAAGGGCGCTGTGCTCAGCCCGTACGCGGGCTGGACCGCGTTCGCCGCCGTCCTGACCAACACCCTCCGAGCACTCAATCGGCGCAGGAAGTGATGATGTGAGCGAGTACCGGGTCAGCCCCTACGGGGACGCCACCCAGGCCACGCGCAAGCGCACCGTGTGGGTCGTGATCATCACGGGCCTCCTGGCCGCCGCGGGTCTCGCGTGGTCCCTGCGCATCCCCGCCGGGGACCCGTGGTTCACCCCCGCGACCTTCATCCTCGCGGGGGTATACATCGTGGGCAGTTCGATCGCCGTGCGGATGACGGGGGAGCGCCTGCCCTGGAAGGTTACCCCCAAGGGCTTGCGGGACGCGGTGATCGGAGGTCTGCTGCTGGCGGCGCTTTTCATCGCGGGCGGTTTCATGGTGCGGTTCGTGCCGTTCCTGGCCGGGCCCGTCCACGAACTGCTCAACCACGCCCGCGTGGGGAGCTTGTTCATGGTGGCCCTGACCACCGCGGTCAACGGCGTCGCGGAGGAGACCTACTACCGCGGCGCGCTGTGGCGCGTGCTCCCGCGGGGCCGCCGGATCCTCGTGACCACGATCGCCTATACCGCGGTCACGTCCCTGGCCGGCATCCCCCTGCTTGCGCTCGCTGCCGCCGCACTCGGCGCGTTCGTGGGGTACCTGCGCGAGCGCACGCGTTCCCTGGTCCCCGGGATCGTGACCCACCTGATCTGGTCGCTCACCATGTTGTTCGTGTTGCCGTTCGTGGTGTGACCGGTCCGTCCGGCTCGCGTTCGATCGCCCCCGGTCGTCCCGCGGCTGCGGGACTTCCGGGGGCGATGTCCGGGTCGATGTCCACCCCCTGGTCACGCGCGATCCGCGGGCCGGCGGGGACGTCCGGGTCGTCCAGGAACCCGTAGTGCAGGGTCAACTGGGTGATGTGATCGGACTCCGCACCCGTGCGATCCACCGTGACTGCGTCCTGAGGTGCCATGTGCGGGACGTTGGCGGGAACCGTGCGCGATGAACACCTTCTCGTGGATGACCCTGTTGAACTGGGCATTCTCGCTCAGCGCGAGGGGAGTGGAGACCGTGTTGGGGTGCGCGTAGACCGAGAACGGCGTGGTGGTCAGCAGGAACGTGCCCGTCACGGCCAATCCGTAGACGATCGCCAGTTGTTCGGAACTGCGGAACACCACCAACAGGACGAGCACCCCGAGGAGCAGGGGGTCGGGGATCAGGCGGGGCGCGTGAACGCGAGCCACATGGTGGGGATCACCTGCTGCGCGCCGTGCCCGGAGCCGCCCATGGCCATGTGGTCCGCGAGCTGGCCCGAGTAGCTGGTGAGCAGCATGCGGGCCACGTCCCCGGGGGAGACCAGGAACTCCAGGCGCTGGGTCTGCGCGACCCGCACGAGGGCCTGCTCGATGGCGTGGTAGACCCGCGCGCGGATGGGTGCCATCTGCTGGCGCACCTCGGGGAAGCGGAACGCCGCGAGGGACAGTTCCACGCGCAGGGCCTGCTGGTTCACGTTGGCCACCTGGTCCGTCACGCCCTCGATGATGCGGGTGACCACGTCCTCTACGTCCAGTCCCGAGCCGAGCCAGTGGTCCAGCTCCGTGCCGAGGGTGTCCACGAGCTGGGTGGCGAGGTCCTCGAACGCGAGGATCGCGAGTTCCCGCTTGGACTCGAAGTTGGAGTAGAACGCACCGCGCGTGAAACCGGCGGCCGCGCACAGGTCGCTCACCGAGGCGCCGTCGATCCCCTGCCGCGCGAAGACGGCCGGGGCGCTGCGGATCAGTTTGAGCCGCGTGGCGCTGCGGGAACGCCTGTCCCGCGCGGCCTGCTGTGTGGCAGGGTCATTCGTGACGGGCCGCGTGCCCTCCGAGAGGTCCGCAGCGGGTGCAGCGGGTGCGTCTGTCTGGTTGCTCACGTATCCATCGCCTCGTCTTCACATCTCGATACATCAGTGTATCGTGATCAGGAACCCCCAGACACGTCGTGCATTCCTCGCGCCAGGAGAAACCTGTGACACCCAAACACGCTCCCGCCCACTCCCTCCGGGCCCGACTCGGACGGCCTTTCGGCCAGGTCGGGTTCTGGCTGCTGCCCATGCTCGCGATCATCGCCGTGGGCGTGATCGGCACCGCCCTCTACCTGGGAGGCCTGTCCAGCCCGGACAAGCACTTCAAGGAGTTCCCCATTGCCGTGGTCAACCAGGACAAGGGCGCGGAGGTGCCCCAGGCCGACGGCAAGGCCAGCCAGGAGAACCTGGGCAAGGACCTCGTCCAGAAGTTCGCGGACAAGGCCGCGGAGGAGGACAAGATCGACCTCCGGCAGCTCAGCATCGACGAGGCACGGGAACAGTTGGATCGCGGTGAGCTCTACGCCGCCGTGGTGGTGCCCGAGTCCTTCTCCGAGGACACCGTGAGTCTCATCGAGGGGTCCCTCACCCGGGATAACGCCGCGCGCCCCGAGGTCACGGTCTACACGGACCCGCAGGCCGGTTCCCTGGGCACCCGACTGGCCACGGGGGCGGTCGAGCCCGGCGTGCGCGAGGCCAGCAAGAAGCTCGGCGAGCAGCTCTCGGAATCTGTGGCTCCCGCCGAGGAACAGGCATACAACCAGGTGCTGCAGCAACTTCAGCAGTCCCAGCAGCAACAATCCCAGCAGCTACAGCGCCAAGCCGCGCAGGGCGGCCCCGAGGTCCAGCAGTTCGCGCGGCAGGTGCAGAAGGCCCAGGAGGGCTCCGCGGAGCAGATCGCCCAGAATCTCTCGCCCACGGTCAGTTCCGTGGCCAAGAAGACCCTGGCCGACCCGGTGTCCATGGTCTCCAAGCCGTACAACGACCTCCAGGAGGGTACTGCGCTGGGGATGAGCGCCTTCTACTACTCCATCCTCCTGCTCGTGGTGGGGTTCTCCGGGTCCGTTGCCCTGAACCTGCTCATGGATGCGCGGATGGGCATGGCGCCCTTCGAGATGGGCCCGTTCTTCAAGGACTACGAACGCGCCGTGCTGCCCCGCCCGGTGGGCTTTCTCATGAAGTGGCTGACGTTCGTGGTCGCGGCACTGCCCGCGTCCGCGCTCATGATGTGGGTGGCCTCCGCCGTGGGCATGCCCGTTCCTCACGGGCTGCTCGTGTTCCTGCTCGGGTGGCTCGCGATGTCCACGGTCTCGGCCATCGCCCTGGCCCTGATCTCCGTGGGCGGTAGCGTGGGCATGTTGTTGTGCCTGGCCTACCTCGTCTTCATGGGCCTGCCCTCCGCGGGCGCCGTGGTCCCGTTGGAGGCGGTTCCCGGATTCTTCCGTGCAATCGCCCCGATCGAGCCCTTGCATCACATCTTCACGTCCATCCGCTCCGCGCTGTTCTTCGACGCGATCCCGGAGGCCGGTCTCACCACCGGGGTCATCGGACTGTTCGTCATGCTCGCGCTCGCTCTGCTCGTGGGTGTGCTGGGCGGTTGGGGCTACGACAAGTGGGTGGGTCTGCGCGGCTCTGCCGGCGGCGGCAAACACAGCGCCCGTGCCGCGGCATCCGACAGGGAGAAACCCCTCCCCGAGACTGCGGATAACCCCTCCGTGCCGGACGGCGCCTCCGCCTAGGCTGGAGCCACGACACGACCAGTGAGCCTTCCCGGCTCGGACACCACGGAGATGATATGAGCTACGAACCGCAGCAACCGCGTCCCGACTACCGCTCGCAGGGACCCACGGGCCCCGGCGGGCCCGACCCCCGCGGCCAGCAGTACGCGCAGGGCGGCCCGCACGCCCAGGGTCCCAACGGCTACCGCGCGGGTTCCTCCGGGCCCCGGGACGACGAGCGCACCGTGGCCGTGCTGACCCACCTCGCGGGCCCGATCGCCGCGATCGTCTCCGTGGGCTGGCTCGGCTTCCTGGGCCCGCTCATCGTGTGGTTCGTCTACAAGGACAAGAGCCCGTTCCTGCGGTCGGCCGCCGCGGGCGCGTTCAACTTCAACGTGACCATGTGGCTCGTCAACCTGGTGGGCTGGATCCTGCTGTTCACGGTGATCCTCTCGCCCGTGGGGCTGCTGCTGATCGCCGCGTACTGGGTCCTGCTGCTCGTGTGCCACATCATGGCCGCGGTCAGGGCCGGCCGGGGCGTGGTGTACCGCTATCCCATGCAGCTGCCGATCCTGCGCTGAGCGCGCCGCACCCGCGGAGGGTGAGCCGCTTCTCAACTGCTGAGGCAGCGCGAAGCCGTTAATGGAAATCGAGGCATCGAGAAGCCACTTCGGTCCGTCCGAAGTGGCTTTTCGCTACCCAGAATCTCGGGCATGGTCTGGGGATGCCTCGGACATTGCCGCCGCGCCGTCAGTTGTCCCACAGTTCGCTGGGCAGATTGTTGAACAACCTATAGGCTGCCTTCATTGCACGAATGTGTCCCCGCTCGCGTGACCCCTTGGATGGAAGCATGTCCTCTGTCAGTCCCAGCCCGCAGCCCGGCGAGTCCGTGACCGAGGGCGGGAAAACGCCCCAGCGCACCACCGGGCACCGCAGTGCCCTGTTGGGGGCCATGTTCCTCATGGCCACGAGTGCCATCGGGCCCGGTTTCATCACCCAGACCACCGTCTTCACGGTGCAGTTGGGCGCTGCCTTCGCGTTCGCCATCCTCATCTCGATCCTCGTGGACATCGCCGTGCAGCTGAACGTGTGGCGGGTCATCGGGATCTCGGGTCGCCGGGCGCAGGAACTGGCCGGGAGGGTGTTGCCCGGTGCCGGGGCGGTGCTCGCGGCGCTGGTTTTCCTGGGCGGTGCGGTCTTCAACATCGGCAACATCGCGGGAACCGGTCTGGGCCTTAACGCCATGTTGGGCCTGGATCCCAAGATCGGCGGGGGGATCTCCGCCGCGATCGCCGTGTTGATCTTCCTCTCGAAGCGCGCGGGACTCGCGCTGGACCGCATCGTGGTGCTGTTGGGCGCCGTCATGATCCTGCTCATGCTGTACGTGGCCATCGTGGCGGCTCCGCCCGTGGGGGAGGCGCTGAAGAACACGGTGTTGCCGGAGCGGATCGACGTCCTGGTGATCACCACGCTGATCGGCGGCACGGTGGGCGGGTACATCACGTACTCCGGCGCGCACCGCATGATCGACTCGGGAGTCACCGGTGTGGAGAGCGTCCGGGAGATCACGCGCAGTTCCGTGCTGGGCATCCTGGTCACGTGCGTGATGCGTGTGTTGTTGTTCCTCGCGATCTTCGGTGTGGTGGCAGGCGGGGTCTCCCTCACGAGCGACAACATGGCGGCGGAGGCCTTCGGTGCCGCGGCCGGTGAGATCGGTGTACGGATCTTCGGTGTGGTGCTGTGGGCCGCGGCGCTGACCTCGGTCATCGGGGCCGCGTTCACGTCCATCTCCTTCGTGACCTCGTCCCAGGGCAAGCCGCGCACCCGGAACCTGCTCACCGTGGCCTTCATCGCGGTGTGCGCGGTGGTCTACCTCTTCATGGGCCAGGCACCGCAGACCCTGCTCATCTTCGCCGGTGCGTTCAACGCCCTGATCCTGCCCGTCGGTTTCGCCATCCTGTTGTGGGTCGCATGGCGCCGCAGGGATCTGTTGCACGGCTACCGCTACCCGGTGTGGCTGCTCGTGGTGGGTGTCCTCGCCTGGTTGCTCACGGTGTATCTCGCGTGGAACTCCCTGGCGGGCCTCGCGAAGCTCTGGTCCTGATCCCGCCCACCCGACCCCGTCAGGTCAGGTGCGCGAGGATCTCGTCCCGTGCCGCGGTCAGGGACTCCCTGAGTAGGTGCACGGCCCGGTCACGGTCGCCGGACTCGAGGGATCGCAGCACCTGGGTATTGCGCACCGCGTAGCGCGCGTGGAACTGCGGATCCGTGGACATCGCGTGGAACACCAGCCGCATCCGCGCCGACAACCGATCCATGACCGCGACCAGCTCCGCCGAACCGGACGACGCCACGAGCTCCCGGTGGAAGCCCTGGTTCGCATCCGCCATGGCCATCACGTCCCCGGCATTCCGGGCGGCGAGCGCCGAGGTGGTGAGCGCACTAAGCCGGGACAGCGACTGCGGATCGGGCACATCCCACAGCATGGTGCCCGGCTCCAAGACGCAGCGGGCAGCGTAGAGGTCGCGGACGTCGTCGGCGTCGGGCTGTGCGACGAACACACCCCGGTGCGCGATCCGATCCACGAGACGCTCCGCCGCCAACATGGTGAACGCCTCGCGCAAGGTGTTGCGCGAGACTCCCAGCTCCCGGGCCACGGCCTGTTCCGAGAGTTTCGCTCCCGGGGGCAGTTGGCCGTTCGAGATGCGGGCGCGCAACTGCCGGGCCGCCTGGGCACTCGCCTGGGCGTTCTCGCGCGGCTCGACGGCCGTCACGCGATCTCTCCCAGCGTCTGCCCCTTGCACACGGCGGACCCCTCCGCCAGGTCCGCCCGGGTCAGCGTGCCGGAGCGATGAGCGCGGACGGGCGTCTCCATCTTCATCGCCTCCAGCGTGAGGACGGTGTCGCCCTCGGCCACCTCGGCGCCGTCCTGCGTGGCCCACGTCACGACCGTCCCGTTCATGGGCGCCACCAGGCTCGTTCCTGCCGAGTCCGCATTGGGCGACGACGACGCCCCGGTTTCTGCCCCCGCTCCCGCGGTCTCACCGGACCGCGATTCGGCGCCCCGGGAGGCCGAAGCGGACCCGGAACCTGCCACGGATCCGCCACCCAGGAGGGCGGCGGCAAGGTCTGCGGGCAGGCCCAGTTGATGGGCGCGCCCGTCGATCTCCACCGTGACCGTGGTGCGCTCGCCGGCCCCGGACGCCACGTACGGGAAGGCCTCCAGCTTGCGTGTGAACTCGTCCTCGATCCACGTGGTGTACACCCCCATCCCGTCCGGGGACGTGAACGCGGGCTCCTCCAGGACCGCCCGGTGGAACGGGACCACTGTGGGCACCCCGCGGATCACGAGCTCCCGCAGCGCGGCGCGCGAGCGTACGAGGGCCTGCTGCCGGTCCTCGCCCCACACGATGAGTTTGGCCAGCAGGGAGTCGTACTCGGCGGGCACCACGGACCCGGAACGCACGCCGGTGTCCATGCGCACCCCCGAGCCCGTGGGCGCCTCGAACGCCTCCACCGCGCCGGGAGTGGGGAGGAACCCGAGGGCCGGGTCCTCCGCATTGAGTCGGAACTCGAACGCATGCCCGTTCGGTGACGGGTCCTCGGTGAGGCTCAGCGCCAACCCGTCGGCCACGCGGAACTGTTCCCGCACGAGGTCCACGCCCGCGGTCTGCTCCGTGACGGGGTGTTCCACCTGCAGCCGCGTGTTGACCTCTAGGAAGGAGATCAGCCCGTCCGGGGCCACGAGGTACTCGACCGTGCCCGCCCCGGTGTACCCGGCCTCCCGGCAGATGGCGCGCGCGGATTCATGAATCGTCGTGCGCTGCTCATCGGTCAGGAACGGCGCAGGGGCCTCCTCCACGAGCTTCTGGTTCCGCCGTTGCAGTGAGCAGTCACGCGTGCCCACCACGATCACGGAACCGTGGGCGTCTGCCACGACCTGGGCCTCCACGTGGCGGGGCTTGTCCAGGAAACGCTCCACGAAGCATTCGCCCCGCCCGAACGCCGACGTCGCTTCGCGCACCGCCGCCTCGAACGCCGCGTCGATCTCGTCCATGGTCCTGGCCACGCGCATCCCACGACCACCACCGCCGAAGGCGGCCTTGATGGCGATGGGCAGTCCGTGCTCCTCGGCGAATGACCGGGCCGCAGCGGCGTCGTCCACGGGACCATCCGTGCCGGGAACCAGGGGAGCGCCGGCGCTCACGGCGATGGCCCGGGCGGTGACCTTGTTGCCCAGCTCGCGGATGACCCGGGCGGACGGACCGATCCAGGTGAGGCCGGCGTCCGCCACGGCCTGCGCGAAGTCCGCGTTCTCGGACAGGAACCCGTAGCCCGGGTGCACGGCGTCCGCGCCGGAACGGGAGGCCACGGCGAGCAGACGGTCGATATGCAGGTAGGTGTCCGCGGAGGCGGAACCGGGCAGGGCGTAGGCCTCGTCGGCCATATGCACGTGGAAGGCGTCGGCGTCAGGTTCGGAGTACACGGCCACCGAGGTCAGGCCGGCGTCCGCGCACGCCCGCGCGATCCGCACCGCGATCTCCCCGCGGTTGGCGATCAGGACCTTCTTCATGGTGTGTCTCCTGCGGTGTCGGATGCGGGGTGGGGCGGATCGGTGAACGTGAAGCGGACCGCGCTGCTCGGGGGTAGCTGCGCGGCGAGGGGGAGGTCCTCCGGAAGTACGACCCCGATCACGGGATAGCCGCCCGTCACGGGATGGTCGGCCAGGAAGAGCACGGGAACCCCCGAGTGGGGGACCTGCAGGGAACCGGCCACCACGCCCTCGCTCGCCAGTTCGCACTCGCGGGAACGCTCGAGCGGCGGGCCCTCGGGGGGTTCCTCGAAGCGCACCCCCACGCGGTTGGACTGCTCACTCACGACCCAGTCCCGCGAGGTGAACGTCTCGAGTGCTTCCGGTGTGAACCAATCGTCACGGGGCCCCGGGCTCACCCGCAGGGTGACGGTCTCTCCGGGGGTAGGAAGCGTGACCGCCGGCGGTTCGGGCAACCCCACGGTCCGGCCCGCGGCGGCCTTGAGAACCGGGAGCTCGTCACCGGCGCTCAACGGGTCCGGTCCGATCCCGGAGAGCGCATCCGAGGAGCGGCTCCCCAGCACCTCGGGTACGTCGATCCCACCTCGCACTGCCAGATAGGTGCGCAGGCCTCTATCCGGGGCTCCCAGGGTGAGGCGCTCGCCGTCGTACAGGGCGAACGGAGCGTGGCACGTGACGGCGCGTCCGCCGAGGGGTCCCTCGATCCGGGCCGGAGTGGGCGCGCCACTGAGGGCCAGTACGTGGTGCCCGCGGGCCGTGACCGACAGCCCACCCAGCAGCGTCTCGATCACGGCGGCCTCGGGCGAGTTGCCCACCAGCCGGTTGGCCTGCTCGGCCGACGCGCGGTCCGCCGCGCCGGAGGCCACCACGCCCAGGTCGCCTCGGCCGGGTCTGCCGCGGTCCTGGGGCAGGGACTGCATCCCGGGATCTTCGATCATCAGGGCGTGTTTCCGCTCCCGGCGCGACGCGGGTAGTGCCGTTTTCGAGGACACCGTCACGAGTTCGCGCACCGCCCGGTAGCGCACGGTGTCACCCGGTCGGATCAGGGCGGGCTCCTCCCGGTCCACGTCCCACAGCGGCGCGTCCGTGTGACCGATCAGCTGCCAACCCCCGGGGGAACGCCGGGGGTAGACGGCCGAGAAGCGTCCCGCGAGCGCCACTGACCCGGCCGGCACCGCGGTGCGGGGCGAGTCCCTGCGCGGCACCTCGAGCGGATCGCCGTCGGCCACAAGGTACGCGAATCCCGGCGCGAACCCGCCGAACGCCGCCGTCCAGTCGGCTCCCGTGTGCGCCTCGATCACGCCGCGCTCGCCGAGCCCGGTCAGCTTTCCCACGGCGGCCAAATCTTCGCCGTCGTAGACCACGTCGATTGCCACGTCCTTACCCGCGGCCGGTTCGGTGGAAGCGAGCCGGATGTCGACGACGTCGCTCGCGGCCCTCCGCGCCGCGGCGGGAGTTGTGAAGGTCAGCAATACGGTCTCCGCGGCGGCCAGGACATCGAGCTGACCCGGGTACGGGTGGGCACTCAGGTGGGCATGCAGCCGCATCACGTGCTCGAGCGTTGGGCACTCGATCAGGAAGGCCCGCGTGCCGGCCCAGCGCAGACCCGTCCGCGGCGGGGTGGCCGTGTCGGGTGCTGCCGACGAGGACGTGGCAGGCGCGGTGGCTCGGTCCCGGGGTGCGGTGCGCGGCGCGCCGGATCCGCTCCGCGTCACGTTGGCGGCTCGCGGAGTGGCCGGGGAGGGCACGCCCGTGCCGTCGTGGGCGGCGCCCGGACCGTGCGTCGTCGAGTCGCGGTCGCTCACACGAACGACCGGATCGTGATGCCCGCGCGCTCCAGACCCGCGCGGACCTCGGCGGCCATGGCTGCGGACCCGGGGGTGTCCCCGTGCACGCAAATGCTCTCGGCGGCGAGATGCACCGTGGAGCCGTCCACCGCGGTCAGCGTGCCGTGTTCGGCCAGGCCGATCATGCGCTCGGTGACCTGGGCGGCGTCGTGCAACACAGCGCCTTGCTCGCGGCGGGAGACCAGCGTGCCCTTGGGGGTGTACCCGCGGTCGGCGAATGCCTCGGCCACCCCGCGCAGTCCCGCCCGCTCGGCCTTGTCCAGGGCCACGGAACCGGGCAGCAGCAGCAACGGAAGGTCACCGCCGAACGCCTTGACCGCGTCCACGACCGCCTGCGCGTGTGCCTCGTGGTGGACAATCGTGTTGTACAGCGCCCCGTGGGGTTTGACGTATTCGATGGTCGCGCCGGCCGAGCGCGCCATCGCCTCGAGTGCACCCATTTGGTAGAGCACGTCATCGGCGAGTTCGGTGGGGGAGCAGTCCAGGAACCGTCGGCCAAAACCGGCCAGGTCCCTGTACGCCACGTGGGCGCCCACGGTGACTCCTGCGGCCACCGCGTCCCGGCACGTCTGTGCCATGGTGCCCGGGTCCCCGGCGTGGAACCCGCAGGCCACGTTGGCGGAGGAGACGGAACGGAAGATGGCGGCGTCGTCGCCCATGTGCCAGTTGCCGAACGACTCGCCCACGTCGCTGTTCAGATCGATGACCGTCATGCGTGACCTCCGTCTCAGTGCCGAGTTCCAGAATGCCGCACGCGGGAGGATTGTTCAACAATCTAGTGCGAATGACCCTCGAACTCCTCGGCCTCCAGGACCCGCGGAAGCGTGTTGACGGGGATGAGCACCACGTCGCGAATCTTCCAGTCCAGGGCCAGTAGCTGTTTGCGGGCGGCGTCCAGGCGATCGGGAGTCGCGACGTCCGGGGTGCGGGGAACCACGAATCCCTCGACCTGGAACACCTGACCCTCGTCGCGTACGCGTGCGGCACCCGCGCGCGCCCACTCCAGCTGTCGGAGGAAGGCGTCCACGTCCGCGTTGAGCGGGTGAGGCTTCTTGTTGTCCACGGTGGTGGGACGGGCATCCGCGAGCCCGGCCACGGCGGCGCGGAGGTTCGTGATCCCGTCCCTGAGGATGGACACGGCGATCACGATGGCCGCTACGGCGTCCGCCCACCACCACCCCAGGCCGATCCCGATCACACCCGCGGTGGCCGCGGCGGAGGTCATCCAATCCGCCTTGTTCATGTCCGCGTCCGCGAAGAGCACCTTGTTGTGCAAGGGCGTCGCGAGTTTCAACTTCATGCGCCCCAGGATCACCGGCGGGATGCCCGTGACAACCAGGACCCCGATCATCAACCAGCCGAGCCACACCGTGGTGCCGAACAGCTGGATCCCGCCGATGGACGGGTGCTCCGCCGTGAGGAGTTTGCTGCCCGAGTCGACGATCAGATATGTCCCCATGACCAGCAGCGCGGTGGCCGAGACCAGGTGGGCCATCCCCACGGAGCGGTGATGGCCGAAGGGGTGCTTCGCGGTGGCCGGGCGGCGGGTGATCCGTACGCCGACCAGGAACGCTATGGGCGGGATGAAGGACAACAGGTCCTCGACCCATGCCGTCTTCATGGCCTGTGAGTTCCCCAGCACGAGGAACACGAGGATCACCGTGACCGCGAGGGTCCCGATGGTGAGCCATTCCAGGCGCACGGCCCGGGTGAGCGCTCGGGTGATCTCCGGCGGAAGTTGCTCGTCGTCCACCGGGTGGTGTTGCGCGCTCATGACCTGCCTCCATGGTCGGCGAGGAATGCTTCGAGGTCCATGAGGAATGCGTTCTCCCCGTTGCGTACCGCCATGACGTGTTTCCGGGTGTCGCCGAACTCGTCGGTGGATTCGGCGTAACCGCGGGTGATGCCCACCTCCGTGTCCCACGGGCTGTCCTTCGTGAGCCCACCGATGACCAGGTCCAGGTGGCCGTTCTTCAGCTGCTTGACCAGATCCTCCTCGCCACCGGGAGTCCAGGTGACGTGAGCATTCACGGTCTCGGCGTACTGCCGCACGAGATCCACTTCGGTGCCCGTGGGTGGGTTGGGTCCGAGATCCGTCTCCGGAGGACTGTGCGAGACACCCACACGGAGTTCCCCGCCGGTCACGTGCTCGAGTGTCCCGTGCGGGTCCGCGGGATAGTGACCCGAACACCCGGTCAGCGCAAGAAGCAGGACCAGGAGAGCGATCAGCCGCCCGATGGATAATCTCATAACACCACTGTAGGCCGGAGTGCCGTTCGCCACACCCGGATATTTTCCCTGGAATAAATCTCCGCGGCGGCGCATTATATAGGTAATTCAAATTTGAAAGACCTACGGAACGGAGCTGCGGCACCCGCGCTGCGGCGTCGTCGACCACAAGCCAAGGAGGCCGACATGCAACTCGGCATCTTCACCATCGGGGACGTGACCCAGGACCCCACCACCGGCAAGACCCCCACCGAGAACGAACGGATCAAGGCCACCGTGGCCATCGCTCGAAAGGCGGAGGAGGTGGGTATGGACGTGTTCGCCATGGGCCAGCACCACAACCCGCCGTTCGTGGCGCCCGCAAACCCGCCGATCCTCATGGCCCACCTGGCGGCGCAGACCGAGAAGATCCAGCTGGGCACCGCCACCACGCTGATCACCACGACGGACCCCGTGCGCATCGCGGAGGACTACTCGTACGTCCAGCACCTCGCGGACGGGCGCGTGGACCTCACGCTGGGTCGCGGCAACACCGGGCCCGTGTACCCGTGGTTCGGCAAGGACATCCGGCAGGGCATCCCGCTGGCCGTGGAGAACTACCAGCTGCTGTACCGGCTGTGGCGCGAGCAGAGCGTGAACTACTCCGGTCGCTTCCGCACGCCCCTGCAGGGCTTCACAGCCACGCCGCGCCCGCTGGACGACGTCCCGCCGTTCGTGTGGCACGGTTCCATCCGCTCCCCGGAGATCCCGGAGCAGGCCGCGTTCTACGGTGACGGGTTCTTCCACAACAACATCTTCTGGAACAAGGAGCACACCGAGCGCATGGTGGACTTCTACCGTCAGCGCTACGAGTACTACGGTCACGGTTCCTACGATCAGGCGATCGTGGGCCTGGGCGGCCAGGTGTTCATGGCCAAGAACTCGCAGGACGCCATCCGCACGTTCCGCCCCTACTTCGACAACGCGCCGGTCTACGGTCACGGGCCGTCTTTGGAGGACTTCACCGAGCAGACCCCGCTGACCGTGGGGTCCCCGCAGCAGGTCATCGAGCGCACCCTGGCCTTCCGTCAGTACGCGGGCGACTACCAGCGCCAGCTGTTCCTGGTGGACCACGCCGGGCTGCCGCTCAAGACCGTCCTCGAGCAAATGGACATCCTGGGCGAGGAGGTCGTCCCGGTGCTGCGCAAGGAGTTCGACGCCGCTCGGCCGGCCCACGTGCCGGACGCTCCCACCCACGAGTCTCTCGTGGCGCGCCACGCCGCGGGCAAGGACCCGATCCCCGGTGGCGGCCCGGATTCGCAGGCCGCGAAGGATCGCGCACAGCAGGCGGAGGCCGCGCAGCGCGATCACGAGAACGCCAAGTAAGTTCACGTACCACGTCAGAGAGAAGGACACCATGACCGATCGGTTGAACCTCGCGGTGGTGACCGCGGGACTGTCGGAGGACTCCACGACCACGCGCCTGGGCGAGGCGATCGCCCAGGCCGCGAGCACCACGGTCGAGAACGCCGGGCAGCACGTGCACATCAAGGTGATCCAGCTGCGAGATCTGGCCCACGGGCTGACCGACATGATGATCACCCACGTGGCCTCGCGCGCCGTGCAGGACGCGATCGACACCGTGCTCACCGCGGACGGCCTGATCGCGGCGTCGCCCACGTACAAGGCGTCCTACTCGGGGCTGTTCAAGCAGTTCTTCGACGTGATCGACGAGTCCGCGCTCGAGAACCTGCCCACCGTGGTCGCCGCTACGGGCGGGTCCCCGCGGCACTCGCTCGTGCTGGACACCGCCATGCGGCCGCTGCTGAGCTACCTCAAGGCCCTCGTGCTGCCCCTGGGCATCTACGCGGCGTCCGAGGACTGGGGCCACAACGACCTGCAGCGCCGGATCGACCGCGTGGGCGCCTCGCTCGGCGCCATGCTGCTCGCGGGCTCGCAGGGCAGTGCCGGTTCCACGGACGGCGTCTCCCATGGCGACGCCGCTCGGCCGGGTCTGCGCCGCGAGGTCAAGGATGAGTTCAGTGACGTCCCCGACTTCGCGAGCCTGCTGGCCTCGGTGGGATCGTGAGCGACACGGCCACCCGCGCCGTTGCTTCGTCCAAGGCTGCGCCGTCCGGGTCCGCGCACGTCGAGACCGCGCAAGCCGAGACCGCGCCGTCCGAGACCGTGACGGGTTCGGACGGCGCGGACACCACCGGCGCGGCATGCATCGGTGGCGCGGAATCCCTCGATGATGCGGCGCGTGCGGGTATCTCGGACGCGTCCCGGCAGGACTGGGACGCGTGGCAGGTCTACTTCGAGACCACCGCGCTGCTCACCGCCCGGATCGAGGAGCGGCTCAAGCATCACGGTTGCTCGCTCATGGACTACCAGTTGCTCCTGCTGCTCTACAGCGCGCCCGAGCATCGGATGCGCATGGGTGAGCTGGCGCACCGCCTGATCTTCTCGCCGTCGCGGTTGAGCTACCAGATCGGTGTGCTGGGCAAGCGCGGCTGGGTGGAACGCCGTCGCGTGGAGTGCGACGGCCGCGGCTTCGAGGCGGTGCTCACCGCCGAGGGCCTGCGCGCCTTCCGCGCACTGCGCCCCGCCCACGCGCGGGACGTCCAGGAGCTCTTCTTCTCCGCACTCCAGGACGACGACGCCGCTCGCCTGGCCGACCTCATGCGCCGGGTGGGTGGGCTGCTGGGTTAACCCCGGCCACCTCGGGATCGCCCGGGTGGCGGCCGTGATCCCGAAGTCGCCCATGAAGGATGCCGCCCCGCTGTGCAGGAGTCGATCCTGTTATGCAGTGGGGCGGCATCACGCCGTTCCGGGGTCAGGAGCCGAACGTCCTGCGCCCGGCCCGTTCGACGAAGTCGTCCAGGGCCTTCACCACGGCCGGGACCACCCACGCTTTCTGGCCCCGCACCTTGATGGACGGCTCCTGTCGTAACAGCTCGGCGTCAGTGAGCGCATCGACCGTGCGGTAGGCCGTGGCTTTGGAAATGCCCGCGAGGTTTTCCACCATTCTCGCCGTGAACGCGGGTTCGGAGCAGCACAGGTCGGCGACCGCGCGCAGCGGTGCCGTGACGCGGCGTCGGGAATCCAGATGCGAGGCCGCGGCAATGGCGGCGCGCATGGCCTTCACGGTGCGGGCCACCAGCTCCGCGTTCCCTCCGATGCGCGCGCCCACCGCGGCCAATGACAACTTCCGGGCCCGGACGGTGAGATTCTCGATCTGCGAGCTCGTGGCCGATCGCGGGCCAGTTGGAGGTGGCCATGGTGCTCCTTGATGGAGCTGCTGATCCTGATTGTCTCAGTAGGAGTCTTATTGAGACAATCCATCGATCCGGTCTCAGTAAGCGGCGCTGGCAGACTGGATTCATGACGGCTTCACCCGGAACCTTGCCCCTGCGCGGTCGAACGGCGCTGGTCACCGGGGTGTCACGACGCCGCGGCATCGGCTTCGCCGTTGCCCGCACCTTCGCGCGGCTGGGCGCGAGTGTATTCATCCACCACTACGGCCCGCACGACGAGGACCAGCCATGGGGTGCGGACGATCTGAGCGGCGTCGTGAGCGCATTGCGGGCCGAACTCACCGAGGGTGCGCGGCTGGGGCAGATGAGCGCGGACCTGCGGGACCCCGGACGGATCCAACCGCTCATCGATGCCGCGAGCGAGCTCACCGGGTCGCTGGACATCCTCGTGTGCAACCACGCCAGGAGCGGTGGGGACGGCTCCATCCTGGACATGACCCCCGAGGCGCTGGACGCGTTCTGGCAGACCAACACCCGCTCCACGCTGCTGCTGACCCGGGCGTTCGCGCTCCTCAAGGCCGACGCCCCGACCGCTCCGGCGCGGCCGGGAGAACGCATCCGGGGCGACCGCGAGCGGAGGTTCACCGCACCGACGGGGCGGGTTTTCTGGATGACCTCGGGACAGGGGCACGGGCCCATGCGCGGCGAGGTCGCGTACGCCACGAGCAAGGCCGCGCTCGCCGGGGTCACCGCGACCGTGGCCGCGGAGCTGCTCGAACTCGGCATCGTGCTCAACACCGTGAACCCCGGACCGGTGGACACCGGGTACCTGTCCCCCGATGCCACGGACCGTCCACTCGGTCAGATCCAGGAGTTGATCGACGGCACCCCGTTCGGCCGCTTCGGGGCGCCGAGCGATCCCGCGAACCTCATCGGCTGGCTCGCCACGGACGACGGCGCATGGATCGTCGGCCAGGTCCTCACTTCGGACGGTGGGTTCTACCTGGCGTGAGCCCGGTGGGGGCGGGGCGTCGCCCCGGATATTCATGAATCGAGTAGTGGACGTCTTCGATCCGTTGCGTGGCACGCTGCTGCTTGCCGGGGATCCACGGCGACAGGTGACAGCGCAGGAAGAGAACCATGACCAACACGACCCGGACTGCGGCGTCGCCCGCGGAGAATGCGACGAACGTGACGGACGCCAAGAAGCCGGAGACCCGGCAGCGGCGGATCCGGCGCACCGAGGAGGAAATGCACGAGGGCAAGCGCCGCCCGTGCTGCTGGCCCGGGTGCAAACACCGGGAGCGCACCGGTCGCTGAGGCCCGATGCACCCCCTGGTGTGAAACCACGGCCGACGTGACACAACGGTCGGCGCGGTACTACGGCCTGCTCGGCGCTACAACCGTAGCGAGCCCGCGCCGCCGGAGGCCGGCCCCTTGCCGGAAGCCGGTGTGGTCGGGGCGCTCGTCGGGCACGTGGCACGGAAGCCCGCGATGAGCGCGGCGTTCATGGCCGCATCCGGGTCCGGACCCTCCTCCACGTAGGAGCGGCCCGTGTAGGCCAGGGCCATCCGGCGGGAGGCGTCCCGCGTGGTGAAGGACACCGCACGGGTGCCGAACCCGGCGCCGTCGTGACCGATGAGCACCTCGGGGGTGCCCGCCGCGGTGCGGCAGGGACCGTTGATGAGGTAGAGACCGTAGCCGTAGCGCGCCTGCTGAGCCGCGCCCACGGGAGTGACCATGGCGTCCACGAGGTCCTTGCGCAGCAACCGTCCGGTCATGAGGGCGCCGGTGAAGTCGGTGATGTCCTCCGCGGTCGCGTACACCCCGCCCGCGCCGGAGAAGATGGACGGGTTGACCAGTGGCAGCGGCGCCAGCCCGGCCTGGAACTTGCCGTACGGCAGGAGGTAGCGGCCTCGGACCAGCGTGGACTCCTCGAGCCGTGACTGCTGCATCTTGGCGGGCTTGAACACCCGGTCCCGCACGAGGTCCTGGATGCGCGGCCCCGTGGCGGCCTCTAGCAACATGGACAGCACCACGTACCCGACGTTGGATTAGGACCAGCCGGTCCCGGGCTCGAACTCCCACGGCAGCCTGCGGCTGAGTTCCACGAGTTCCTGCTCGGAGTGGTACGGGACCACCGCGGCCTCCAGGTCCTGCATGGTCCACGTGTACCACTCCCGGTCCGGGAGCAAGGAGTAGATCCCGTCCGGCATGCCCGAGGTGTGGTTCATCAGTTGCGCCACGGTCACGCCGCCGTGGCCCGGGTAGAGCCCCGGGGTGACCTGGTCGATGGTCGTGCGCAGAGTCCATTGCCCCGCCTCGATGCGCTGCATCACGAGCACCGCGATCATCGCCTTGGTGATCGAGGCGATCCGCGCGCGGTCCTGGGGCCGGGCGCTGTCCTTCTGCAGGTCCCGCTTGCCGGCGGCGCTCAGATAGGTCCCGCCCGGGCCCACGACCGAGGTGGTCACGCCCACGGCGCCGTCGCGCACGAGGTTGGCCAGGGCGGCGTCGATCCCGGCGGTGTTGAACGCGATCTTCGACGGCGCTGCCGCGGCACCGGTCGTGAATGCCGGGGTGGCGAGCGCCGCGACGGCGGCGCCCGTCAGGAGTTGGCGACGGTTGGGGAGCACGGTGAGGATCCTTTCAGCTCATTATGATGTGACTCACAACTTGTTGAACGGTATGCCGATGCACCAGGGGCGATTCAGGCCTCAGCCGGATTCGGGGTGTCGCTCCCGGAACGCAGCGAGCGCATCGCCGTCACCGTGGTGATTGCCACCAACACGAGGGCCATCAGGCCGAGTCCGGAGAAACCCACGAGCGCCAGGACCGGCCCCGCGAGGGCCCCACCGGCCGCGCCGCACAGGTTCATCGTGAGGTCGGAGGTTCCTTGCAGTCCGGGGCGGTCGTGGGTCGCCACGGACTCGGTGACCATCGTGGACCCGGACACCGTGGACGCGGACCAGCCCAGTCCCAGCAAGATCAGGGCCGCCAACACGAGTCCCTGGTGGTCGGCGCCCAACCATGTGAGCACGAGCGCGACCGCGAACAGGGCCTGGCCCGCGAGTACCGTGGCGGCGCGACCGAGTTTGTCCGCGAGCCAGCCGAAGACGGGGGAAAGGGCATACATCCCCGCCACGTGCAGGGAGATGGTCAGCCCCACCGCGGACAGCGTGGCCCCGTGGGTCGTGAGGTGCACGGGCGTCATGGACATGAGACCCCCCATCACCGCGTGGGACAGGGCCACCACGAGCACCGCGCGCCGAGCCGCGGGGACGGTGCGCAAAAGGGTGAACCCGCCGGCCGGGCTGGGTGTGGAGGCCACCGATTCACCGCGGGACAGGGCGACCTTGAGCGGGTCCGGGCGCAATCCGATGAAGTACACGATGGCCCCCAGCACCTGGGCACACAGTGCGATCACGAACCCGCCGGTGAACTGGGGCAGCCCCAGCACCCGCCCGAGTGTCTCGCTGGGCCCGAAGAGATTGGGGCCCACCACGGAGCCCACGGTCGTGGACCACACGATGAGCGAGAGGTCGCGTGCGCGGGTACGCGCGGGAGCGACGTCGGTCGCGGCGAAGCGGGACTGCAGGTTCAGAGCCATCCCGGAGCCCAGCAATCCCATGCCCGCGAGCAGCAGCGGGAAAACATTCAGCGCGGCGGCGGCCACAATCACGGCCGCCCCTGCAACCGCCACGAGGGCGCCGGTGGTCAGGGAGATCCGCCGACCACGACGTTGCGCCAACCGCGCCAGGGGGATGGCCAGAATGGCGGCACCCAGGGTGTTCATGGTGGCCGCCAACCCGGACACCGCACTGCTCCCGGAGACCTCCGTGACGAGCAGGGCACCCAACGCGAGGGTCGCACCCGTTCCCAGCCCACCCAGGATCTGGCCCAGCGCCAGCACGGTCAGCACTTTGCGCTGGAACTCTGGCCCGGGGTCGGGTGTCTGCGCGGTGGAGGCCGTGGAGGTTTCGGTCATGCACGCATCATGACGGACGAACGCACCATCATCACCGGTTTGCGTCCCGCTCTCAGTCGCCGCGCGGGCGGGTCAGTTCCGCCTGCCGGTGCGCCTTCACCGGCTCGGGGGTGGTGCGGTTGTCCTCGCGGGTCTGTTTCGTCTCCTCATCGCCGCCCACGACCTCGTCCACGTCATTGAGCAATGCTTCGAAGCCCTGCTGGGCCACGAGGACCTTGTCGTTCTTGGTGGCGCCCGGCCCGAGCGCCGTGTTGTCCATGCCGGCGTTGGAGTGGAAGTCGCTGTCCGTGGCACCGGGCAAGAGCGCCGTGACCGTCACGCCGGTGTCACGCAACTCCTCGCGCAATGATTCCGCGAAGGAGAAACCGAATGCCTTGGAGGGGCCGTAGACGGTCTCGTAGGGAGTGGGCGTCGTGGCGGAGATGGAGGACACGATGAGGATGCGCCCGTGGCCGTTGGGGACCATGTGCTGCACGACGCGCTTGGCCATGTGCACGGTGCCCTTGACGTTGATGTCGATGAGCCGGAACTCGTCCTGGAGGTCGGTGTCCATGAACGCCCCGCCCAGTCCGATACCGACGTTGAGGGCCGCGGCATCCAGGGGACGACCCAGCTCGGCCACGAAGTTCCAGAAGCCCTCGACACCGTCGTAGGTGGCGGCGTCCGCCTGGAACGGGTAGGCCTGTGCGCCGAGCTCCTCGATGCTCCTGGCCGCCTCATGGACGCGGTCACTCGAACCGGACAGGGCGACGTCGTAGCCGTGCCGGGCGAACTGCTTGGCCAGTTCGAACCCGATGCCGGAGGAACCACCGGTGACCATGGCAAGGGGGCGTTGATCGGACATGAGGATTTCCTTCCACACCGGGACCGCCGCGCGAACGGGTGAGGATCGCGGAGCCGGGGCCCATGACGGATGCTGCTGACACGTGACGGCTGGACCAGTGTGCATCACCGATGCAGTGACCACAACGCCGTGACCGCTTGCTAGGGTGGCGCATATCACTCGGGGGACTTGCGGGGTGCCCGTGCCCATGTCAGGAGCCGCCATGAGCCACCCCGTGAACATCAACCCCGTGCGAGGTCTGCTCTACCAGGCGCGCTACGGCCCCGAGCACCCCACAGTGATCTACGAGGACGAGACGGTGGACTACGCCCACTTCACCGAGAGCGTGCGGCGTCTCGCGGGCGCGTTCGCGCGTTCCGGGGTGGGCACCGGGGACCGGGTCGCCTCACTGGGGTTGAACTCCGAGGTCTTCCTGCGCACCATGTTCGCCGCGTAATGGCTCGGCGCGGTTTTCGAGCCCCTGAACTTCCGACTCGCCCCGCGCGAGGTCGCGGGCCTGCACACCCGATCGACCCCCGCGGTGACCATCGTGGAGCCCGGTCACGTCCCCGTCCTGGAGACGGCACTGCCGCTCGCGGAGGGTTACGAGGGCGGCAGCGTCGTCATGGACACGGACCCCGCCGTGCCCTGGATCCCGGACGGTTCGCGGGGCGGGGAGGCTTCGGGGGGCGACGGCGCCGCTGTTCCACATCGGTGCATTGAACTCGTTCACCGTGCGCGCGCTTGTGCGGGGCAACACGACCCTGGTGCGCAGGACATTCGTGCCCTCGCAAGTGCTCGCGGACATCGAGCACTACGGGGTGGACACCACGTTCCTGGTCCCCGCCAGCTGGGCCGTTCGCTGCCCGGTCTCCAGGCGGTCCCCTAGGCTGGGGGCATGCAGCACCACGGTGACATCTCGTTCCGCACCCGCAAATGGGTCAAGCCGGAAGACCTCAACGCCAACGGCACCCTGTTCGGGGGATCGCTGCTGCGCTGGATCGACGAGGAAGCGGCGATCTACGCGATCGTGCAATTGGGTAATCAGCGGGCGGTCACCAAGTACATGTCCGAGATCGAGTTCGTCTCCTCCGCGGTGCAGGGGGACATCATCGAGATGGGCCTCAGTGCCACTACGTTCGGACGCACCTCGTTGACCATGCGGGCGCAGGTGCGCAACATGATCACCCGCGAGTTGATCCTGAGCATCGACAAGATCGTGTTCGTGAACCTCGGGGAGGACGGCAAGCCCGCCCCGCACGGGTACACGCAGATCACGTACGACCGCGACAGGATTCCCAGCATGTCGCTCCCCGCCCACAACAGCCCCAGGAGGTCGCAGTCGTGAAGCAGCTCACCGCCCAGAGGATCACCCCGTCGTGGATGCACCACGGTGAGGGGCCGTGCTGGAGCAAGGAATGGAACGGGCTGGCCTGGGTGGACATGCTCGCCGGGGACGTCATGACGTTCACCCCGGACGACCAGCCGCGCCGCCAGCACGTGGACGCCGTGGCCGCGTGTGTGCGTCCGCGCCGTTCGGGTGGGCAGATCATCGCGGTGGAACGGGGAGTGGTCCTGACCGATCCCACGGGCGCAGTGGAGCGGGAGATCCCCATGTGGGGGGACCCCGAGATCCGCATGAACGAGGGCGGTGTGGCCCCCGACGGCTCCTTCTACGTGGGGTCCATGGCGTACGAGCAGACCGAGGGCGCGGCCACGCTGTACCGGGTCGCGCCGGATCTGTCGTGGCAGCCCGTCCTCGAGAACGTGAGCATCTCCAACGGGATCGCGTGGTCCCCGGACGGCACCCTCGCGTACTACAACGACACCCCCACCCACGAGGTCTCGGTCTTCGACTGGAGCCCCGAGGCCGGCCTGCAGAACCGTCGCACGTTCGTCGCGCCCGTCCTGGACGACCACGCCGCCGCGGCCGCCACGGACCCGGAGGAGAGCTACGAGCCGGGCCGCGTCTCGGTGAGCCCGGACGGGTTGACCGTGGACTCCGAGGGCGCGGTGTGGGTCGCCCTCTACGGCGCGGGGCAGGTCCACCGCTACCTCCCGGACGGGGCCCTGGACACCGTCGTCGCCGTGGGCGCCACGCAAACCACCGCGTGCACGCTGGGTGGTGAGGACCTGCGCACGCTGTACATCACGACGTCGCGCGAGGACCTCCCGGACGGCGTCCAGCCCACCGCCGGTTCCCTCTACTCGGTGCGCGTGTCCGTCCCGGGCCAGGTCACGCAGGCCTTCGGGGGCTGAGCGCGTCGGCGGGCCGGCTCCCGGACCGGCGCGGCCCGCGGACGTGGTCGCCGCACCGCGGCGGCCTCGCCGCACGGTTACCATCACCGCAGGAGGCCAGATGAGTACCGCACCCGGGGTGAGCGGCGACGCCGTCACCACAGCGATCCGACTGTTGGCTGCGCAGGGTTACGACGCCACCACAGTGGACCAGCTCGCGCACGCCACGGGGGTCAGTCGCGCCACGTTCTTCCGCAAGTACGGGTCCAAGGAGGACATCGTGTTCGCGGATCACGCGTCCAACCTGGAGCGGCTGGAGCAGTTGCTCAACCGCCCGCACCTCACCGCCCAGGCGGGGGTGAGTGAGGGCGTGCAGCTCGTGTTCCGGTACAACCTGGACCACGCGGACCGTGCGCTCGCACGACACCGACTGCTGCAGCGGGTCGAGGCGTTGCGGGACCGGGAGCTCGCCACGTCCCACCGGTACGAGCGGGTGTTCCGGGAGTTCCTGCGCCGCGTCCTGCCAGACGGCCCCGACCGGCGGGTCACGGCGATCTCGTTGGCCTCCGCCATCGTGGCCGTGCACAACGCCTACCTGCGCACGTGGTTGCACGATCCCCAGGCCTCGGACGGCGAGCGGCTGGCCGCGGGACTCAATCGGCGCATCGCGTGGTTGTGCACCCTCTTCGGGCTCTCGTTCGTTCCCGGGCGCCCGGTTCAGCAACTTCGCTCCGCGGACGACGGTGCTGGCACGGCGCCCGTGGTCGTCATCGTCCCCGAGGGGGTCGACGCGCGGGACGTCGCCGAGCGGACGGCGCGCTCGGTGTACGAGGCCCTGGCCCCGGGCGGCGTGCAGCTCGCGCGGGATGCCCGGCCCGGTGGGGAGCAGGACGCCTCCGAGGGCGGCGGGTTTGCCGGGGCGCGACCTTCCGGCGAGGTGCGTGTCCCCGCGGCGGATCAGTCCGCGCGTCGCTCAGACACGAGCACCGCGTAGACGAGTTCGTCGCGCCACTCGCCCAACTGGTAGTGGCTCTCCCGCAGGGTCGCCTCCTGGCGCATGCCCACGCGCTCGCAGACCTTCGCGGACGCCACGTTGAGACTGTCCAGGCGCGCGAAGACGCGGTGCGCGCCGAGGTGCTCGAACGCGGCGTCGACGGCGGTGCGCGCGGCCTCCGCGGCGTACCCCTTGCCCGTGTGGTCCGGGTGCAACGCCCAACCGATCTCCACCTGCGCGGACTCCGCGTCCACGAGGGTCAGCACGATCTCGCCCACGAGCTCGTCGGAGTCGTGAGGGGAGATCGCGACCCGCAGGCTGTCACCGTCGGAGGACCAGGACCCGGGTTCGCGATTGGCCTCGACCGTCCTGATCACGTGGTCCATGTCGCGGGGTTCGCGCCATGCATGCATGGCGTAGTCCTCGCGGGACTGGTAGGAGTGCATGGGCTCGATGTCGGCATCGGTGGGCCAGCGGAAGCGCAAGCGGTCCGAGTGCAGCGGCAGCTGGAGAGTCACCGGATCAGCCTATCCAGGACGTACCGGGCATCCGGGGGCCGGGTGACACTGAATGTCTTGACGTGAGACGCAGTCTCACGTCAGACTGTTCTCGCGATACTGTGGGCCACACCACCTTTCGCCCAGACACAGGAGCCAAGCGTGAGCGAACAGACCTTCCCGTCCACCGTGACCATCGACGTGACCCGTCCCGTCCTGCCCGGGCGGGAACGACCGATCGCCCTGGTGTCCCTGGGTTCCACCGAGCCCAACGGGCTCGTGATTTGGGGTTCGGAGGCCATGCGCGAGTTGCGCCGGGAGCTATCGGCCATTGACACCTCGCAGGTCGAGGCCGTGGTGGTCACGGGCAACGAGAAGTCGTTCGGCGCAGGCGCCAATCTCAAGGAGATCCGCGCCGCACAGTTCGACGGGGGTTCGGAGGACTACATCGGCTCCGGGCACGAGGCCTTCGGCGTCCTGGCGGAGATGCCCGTTCCCACGTTCTCGCTCATCACGGGAGTGGCCCTCGGCGGCGGTCTGGAACTCGCGCTGCACACCGATTTCCGCCTGGCCACGTCCGGCAAGGCACCCATGGGTCTGCCCGAGTGCCGGCTGGGCTTCTTTCCGGGCTGGGGCGGCGTCTACCTGCTGCCGCACCTGGTGGGCGCTGAGGCGGCACTGAACATCATCGTCACGGACTCCATGCGCGGGCGGAACCTCAAGCCCGCCAAGGCCGCGGAGATCGGTCTCGTGGACGCCGTCCTGGACGCCGCCCCCGGCACGGACGAGTGGGAGACGGCGTGGCAACGCTGGGTCGTGGAGGCACTCGAGGGCAAGCACGAACCGCGCCGCGCCGCCGCCGACGAACAGACCTGGCAGGCCGCCGTGGACAAGGCTGCCGCCAAGGCCCACGCCGCGTGGCACGGTGCCGCTCCCGGCCCGGTGGCCGCAATCGACCTCGTGGGCCGTGCGCGCACGGACACCCGCCAGGCCAACGGCGCCGCCGCGGTCCAGCTCTTCAGCTCGATCGTGCAGTCCGACGCCGCCCGCGCGTCCCTGTACGCGTTCGAACTCGTGAGCGCCCGCAGCAAACAGGCCGCGAACGTCCCGGACGCTGCCGTGCGCCCGATCAAGAAGGCGGCGGTGATCGGCGCGGGACTCATGGCGGGTCAGCTCGCGTCCCTCCTCGCCCAGGGCGCCCGGGTCCCCGTGGTGATGACCGACCTCGACGACGAGCGCCTCGCCACGGGCGTGCAGCGCACCCGCGACCGCTTCACCGCCCAGGCCGAGAAGGGCCGCATGAGCGCGGAGCAGGCGGAGCAGCTCGGTTCCCTGATCTCGGGGGCCGAGAGCCCGCAGGACCTCGCGGACGCGGACTTCGTGATCGAGGCCGTCTTCGAGGAGCTCGAGGTGAAGCGGCAGGTCTTCGCGCAGTGGGAGCCCGTGATCCGCGAGGACGCGATCCTCGCGACTAACACCTCGTCCCTGTCCGTCACGGCCATGGGCCGGGACCTGAAGCACCCCGAGCGGCTCGTGGGCTTCCACGTGTTCAACCCGGTGGAGGTCACCCCGCTGCTCGAGATCATCTCCGCGCAGCAGACGGACGACTCCACCCTGGCCACCGCGTTCGACCTCGCCGCCAAGCTGCGGCGCATCGCGGTGCGCGTGGAGGACGCCCCGAGCTTCGTGGTCAACCGCGTGCTGACCCGCATGTTCGACGAGATTGGCCGCGCCATGGACGCCGGTGGCGATCCGGAGACCGTGGACCACGCCCTCGCCCCCATGGGGCTGCCCATGACACCGCTGCAGCTGCTCGACTTCGTGGGCCCGGCCGTGCTCGTGCACATCACGCACACCATGAACGACGCTTACCCGGACCGGTTCACCCTCTCCCCGTGGCTCGACGCCGTCGCGGACGCCGGTTTGACCCACACGCTGCCCGCGCGCGGCGAGACCTCGCAGACCTACCTCTCGCCCGAGGCCCACGATGCACTCGAGCGCACGCGGCAGGAGAGCGGCGTTGCGGCGTCGTCGGACGACGGCGCCGGGGGAGAGCTGCTCACGCGCGTCCAGGACGCGCTCGCGGACGAGATCGGGCACATGCTCGACGAGGGCGTGGTCGCCTCCGCACGGGACGTGGACCTGTGCATGATCCTGGGCGCCAACTACCCGTTCCACCTGGGCGGCATCACCCCCTACCTGGACCGCACCGGCGCCGCCGAGCGCGTCCGCGGTCGGCGTTTCGACGCCGCCCAGCAGTAACCCCTGATCGCGAAGGACCAGTCATGACCACTGAGAACACGGCACCCACCTCGGAGAACTTCCCCGCGGGCACGCTGGAACCGGAATACACGCTCACCGAGGCCCTGGGAACGGACGAGGCGGGGGTCTTCACGGACGTCTCGGACGAGGACCGCGCCCACTGGATGCGCGCCCGGTCCTTCGTGCAGGAAGACGTCCTGCCCGTGATCGCCCGGTACTGGGACGAGAGCGAGTACAACCTGGATCTCGTGACCCGGATGGGCGAGCTGGACCTGCTGCGCGACGGCGTGGCGGTCCCGGGCATGGACAACATGTCCAAGCTCGCCGCGGGTCTCGTGACCATGGAACTGGCCCGCGGGGACGGATCGGTGTCCACCGTGGCCGGTGTGCAGGGTGGCCTGGCCATGCGCTCGATCGCCATGTGCGGCAGCGACGAGCAGAAGGACCGCTGGCTCCCGGACATGGCCGCGGGCAAGCTGCTTGGTTCCTTCGCGCTCACCGAGCCGGCCCACGGTTCGGACTCGATCGGCCTGGAGACCCGAGCGACCCCCGTGGATGGCGGCCACGTCCTCAACGGTGAGAAGAAGTGGATCGGCAACGGGTCCATGGGCGGGATCACCGTGGTGTGGGCCCGCAGCGACGAGGACGGCGCGGTCCACGGTTTCGTGGTGCCCCAGGACTCCGAGGGCTACACGGGTACCACCATGCGCGGGAAGCTCTCCCTGCGGGCCATCCACCAGGCCCAGATCCGCATGGAGAACGTGTTCGTCCCCACCGAGAACGTCCTGCCGAACGCCCGCTCCTTCCGGGACACAGCCTCGGTCCTCTTCGCGACCCGCATCGGCGTGGGGTGGGCCGCGGTGGGTCACGCGCAGGCGTGTTACGAGACCGCGGTCCAGTACGCGGCGCAGCGCGTGCAGTTCGGCCGTCCGCTCGCGGCGTCGCAGATCGTGCAGGAGCGCCTGGCCCGCATGCTGAGCGAGCTCACCTCCATCCAGACGCTCGTAATGGCGATGACCCGCAAGGAGGAGGCCGGGACCCTGACCGGGCACCAGGCCTCGCTGGCCAAGTACACGGCCACCCGCACGGCACGCCAGGTCGCAGCCAACGCTCGCGATCTGCTCGGCGGAAATGGCATCCTGTTGGAGAACCGTGTTGCACGTCACTTCGCGGACGTGGAAGCCGTGCACACCTACGAGGGGACAGAGACGGTGCAGGCCCTGATCATCGGCAAGTCGATCACGGGATTCTCCGCCTACAACTGATCCGCTCATGCCCACACGGCCCGGTTCGCGCCCGTCCGGCGCGTGCCGGGCCATGACCGTTCAGGAGCACCATGTTCGCGAACACCGAGCCGCTGACCCCGTTGCGCTTCCTCGAGCGCAGCGCCGAGGTCTTCCCCGACCGCCCGGCGATCGTGCACGGCTCGCGGGTGTGGAGCTACGAGCAGTTCGAACGAGACGTGCGCCGGTTCGCCACGGCGCTGTTGCCGCTGCTGTCCGGTTCCGACGGCTCGGCGGGCGCTGCTTCCCGGGGGTCCGCTGGATCGGACGACGCCGCTGGGTCGCCCGAGTCCGCCGGGTCGCGTGAGTCCGCCGGGTCAGCGGTCACGGGCGGTTCGCCCGGAACTGCCGAGTCGGGTGACACTGCCGGGTCCGAGCGATCCGCGGGGGCCTCGGGTGAGGGGAACGAATCGTTCCAGGGCGCGGAGCTGCTGGAGTGCTCGTGGCCCACGGTCGCGGTGATCGCGCCCAATCTTCCCGCGACACTCATGGCCCACTACGCCGTGCCGGCGGCCGGGGCGGTGTTGGTGCCGCTCAATCCGCGACTGAGCGCGCGGGAACTGCGCTACATCCTCGAGCACTGCGAAGCCCGCGTGGTGCTCGCGGACACCTCGGTGCTCGAGACCGTCGCACAGGCCCTCGGTGACGGGTCGGACGTGACGCTCGTGCAGATCGACGACCCGCAGGCGGACGTGCACCCCGTTCGCGACGGCGCGGGGTCGGGAGTGCCCACGTTCGAGGAGTTCATGGACGTCGAGCCCGCCCAGCCGGCAGGACCGGGTGCGTCGGGCGGCAACGACGGCGGCGTCGGCTACGGCGTCGCGGACGAGAATGCGCCCATCACCCTGAACTACACCTCCGGCACCACGGGGCGCCCCAAGGGGGTGCTGTACAGCCACCGCGGGGCGTACCTGAACAGCCTCGGGGAGGTGTTCCACAATGGGTTCACCGGCGCCACGCGGTACCTGTGGACCCTGCCCATGTTCCACTGCAACGGGTGGTGCACCACGTGGGCCGTGACCGCCGCGGGCGGCACGCACGTGTGCTTGCGGGCCGTGCGCGCGGACGAGATCTGGCGCGCGTTCGACGAGCAGGGCATCACCCACCTGTGCGGCGCGCCGGCCGTGTGCTCGATCATCGTGGACGCCTCGGAGGCTCACCCACTCGAACACACCATCAGGATCACGACCGCCGGGGCCCCGCCCGCGCCGAGCATCATCGAGCGGCTGGAGAGCGCGGGCTTCGACATCGTCCACGTGTACGGGCTCACCGAGGTCTTCGGCCCCATCACCATTTGCGAACCCCAGGAACAGTGGCGTGAGCTCTCGCCCCGGGAGCGGGCGCAGCAGATGTCCCGGCAGGGCGTGGCCATGATCCAGGCGGAATCCGCCCGCGTGGTGGACGATTCCCTCGAGGACGTGCCGGCGGACGGTACGACCGTGGGGGAGGTGGTGTTGCGGGGCAACAACGTGATGATCGGCTACTACAAGGACGTACCCGCCACGCGGAAGGCATTCGAGGGCGGGTGGTTCCACACGGGTGACCTGGGGGTCATGCACCCCAACAACTACATCCAGCTGCGGGACCGCGCCAAGGACATCATCATCTCCGGTGGGGAAAACATCTCGTCCATCGAGGTGGAGCAGGCCCTCTACTCGCATCCGGACGTCGCGGACGTCGCCGTCGTGGGGGTAGCTCACGAGAAGTGGGGCGAACGCCCGGTCGCGCACGTGGTGCGGGTGAACGGGTCCACGGTCACGGAGGAGGAACTGCGCGACCACGTCCGGAACCAGCTCAGCGGGTTCAAGGTGCCGGACTCGGTCGTGTTCAGTGACGAGCTGCCGCGCACGGCCACGGGCAAGGTGCGCAAGAACCTCCTGCGGGACTGAAGCAGCCACCCGGGCAACGCGATTGCGCGACCACGGCCACGTGATTATGCGGCCGTTGTCTGCGGGCGCGGTTCCAATGCCCGGCGCGGGACGGGCGACGACGCCGCGTGCGAACGCAGCCAGGGGGTGGCGGGCCCACCCCAGGGCCGTTTTGCGCAGTCCCGCGGGCGTGTGTAATGTATTCCGAGTCGCCGCAAGGACGAACAGCGAACCGCTGGTCCGGCAGGCCGACCAGCTACCTCCCCGACTTCCGAACGGCAACGGCGTGCGAACGCCGAGTTGCGAAGGAAACAGGGAACGGATAAGCTAGTCGAGTTGCCGCAAGGACAGCGAAAAGCGTTCCGAATCAGCGGCGACCAAAACTTCCAACTCATGGCTCTGAATAAGAGCTTAGGTGTGGTTTGTTGTTTGTCAACTCAATAGTGTGTCTAGTTTGTTGATACCAAAGTTTTTTGTTTTTGGTTGATGGCCTGACAGTCTCCTGGGTGTTTTCCCGTTTCCTGGGGGTGTTGGGTGTCAGCTGGGATCCTGCCCTGGTTCTGCTGCGCTGTTTGGTGTGGTGGTGGGGTGGTTTCTGTTGAATGTTTTTTGACGGAGAGTTTGATCCTGGCTCAGGACGAACGCTGGCGGCGTGCTTAACACATGCAAGTCGAACGCTGAAGCTTGGTGCTTGCACTGGGTGGATGAGTGGCGAACGGGTGAGTAATACGTGAGTAACCTGCCCTTGACTCTGGGATAAGCCTGGGAAACTGGGTCTAATACTGGATATGACCTCCTGTCGCATGGTGGGGGGTGGAAAGGGTTTGTACTGGTTGTGGATGGGCTCACGGCCTATCAGCTTGTTGGTGGGGTAATGGCCTACCAAGGCGACGACGGGTAGCCGGCCTGAGAGGGTGACCGGCCACACTGGGACTGAGACACGGCCCAGACTCCTACGGGAGGCAGCAGTGGGGAATATTGCACAATGGGCGCAAGCCTGATGCAGCGACGCCGCGTGAGGGATGACGGCCTTCGGGTTGTAAACCTCTTTCAGCACGGAAGAAGCGAAAGTGACGGTACGTGCAGAAGAAGCGCCGGCTAACTACGTGCCAGCAGCCGCGGTAATACGTAGGGCGCAAGCGTTGTCCGGAATTATTGGGCGTAAAGAGCTCGTAGGCGGTTTGTCGCGTCTGCTGTGAAAGCCCGGGGCTTAACCCCGGGTGTGCAGTGGGTACGGGCAGACTTGAGTGCAGTAGGGGAGACTGGAACTCCTGGTGTAGCGGTGAAATGCGCAGATATCAGGAAGAACACCGATGGCGAAGGCAGGTCTCTGGGCTGTTACTGACGCTGAGGAGCGAAAGCATGGGGAGCGAACAGGATTAGATACCCTGGTAGTCCATGCCGTAAACGTTGGGCACTAGGTGTGGGGGACATTCCACGTTTTCCGCGCCGTAGCTAACGCATTAAGTGCCCCGCCTGGGGAGTACGGCCGCAAGGCTAAAACTCAAAGGAATTGACGGGGGCCCGCACAAGCGGCGGAGCATGCGGATTAATTCGATGCAACGCGAAGAACCTTACCAAGGCTTGACATACACCGGATCGGCTCAGAGATGGGTTTTCCTCCTTGTGGGGCTGGTGTACAGGTGGTGCATGGTTGTCGTCAGCTCGTGTCGTGAGATGTTGGGTTAAGTCCCGCAACGAGCGCAACCCTCGTTCTATGTTGCCAGCACGTGATGGTGGGGACTCATAGGAGACTGCCGGGGTCAACTCGGAGGAAGGTGGGGATGACGTCAAATCATCATGCCCCTTATGTCTTGGGCTTCACGCATGCTACAATGGCCAGTACAATGGGTTGCGATACCGTGAGGTGGAGCTAATCCCAAAAAGCTGGTCTCAGTTCGGATCGTGGTCTGCAACTCGACCACGTGAAGTCGGAGTCGCTAGTAATCGCAGATCAGCAACGCTGCGGTGAATACGTTCCCGGGCCTTGTACACACCGCCCGTCAAGTCACGAAAGTTGGTAACACCCGAAGCCGGTGGCCTAACCCTTGTGGGGGGAGCCGTCGAAGGTGGGACTGGCGATTGGGACTAAGTCGTAACAAGGTAGCCGTACCGGAAGGTGCGGCTGGATCACCTCCTTTCTAAGGAGCACGCTAACCGGCCGGGTGGCTGGTGGCCCCACAGACCACGAGATCGTGGTGCGCCGTTGAGTCGGTGGTGGGTGTTTTGCTCATGGGTGGAATATCAGCAAGCGGACACGGATACTACGCACACGGGAACACTGCCGGCTTGGATGGTTGGTGGTGGTGTGTGTGGGGGTTCGTGGTGGCACATTGTTGGGTTGTCGATCAACAAGTTACGTTGGTTGGTTTCCTGGGACACTGACGCATCCATTGTGGTGGGTGTGTGGTGTTGGTGGGTTGTTGTTTGTCAACTACATAGTGGACGCGAGCATCTTTGACGCCGCGTGCATCTGGTCACACGATGATCACGGTCGAGGGGTTTTCGGATTCCTGGTTGTGGTGGTGTGGTGGGTGTGTGTGGTGTGTTCTTTGATGATTATTTTGTGTTGTGTGGCGTAGAAGTTGTTACGGGCACACGGTGGATGCCTTGGCATCAGGAGCTGATGAAGGACGTGGAAATCTGCGATAAGCCTCGGGGAGCTGATAAACGAGCTGTGATCCGAGGGTCTCCGAATGGGGTAACCCGGCTGCGTATCATGCGTGGTCACTCGTATCTGAATTCATAGGGTGCGAGGAGGAACGTGGGGAAGTGAAACATCTCAGTACCCATAGGAAGAGAAAACAATAGTGATTCCGTGAGTAGTGGCGAGCGAAAGCGGATGGTGGCTAAACCGGTTGTGTGTGATACCTGGCGAGGGTTGCATGATCGGGGTTGTGGGATGCGTTGTTCTCGGGGTCGCCACCCCGGGCGCTGTGGCGCTGTGGTAGTCGAACTGGTGGTGAGTGCCAGACCGTAGGGGGTGTGAGTCCCGTAGACGAAACCGTGGTGTGCGTGGTGTGACGTTGTTCCCGAGTAGCACGGGGCCCGTGAAATCTCGTGTGAATCTGCCAGGACCACCTGGTAAGCCTGAATACTTCCTGATGACCGATAGCGGATCAGTACCGTGAGGGAATGGTGAAAAGTACCCCGGGAGGGGAGTGAAATAGTACCTGAAACCGTGTGCTTACAAGCCGTTGGAGCCTTTTGGGGTGACAGCGTGCCTTTTGAAGAATGAGCCTGCGAGTTAGTGTTACGTCGCGAGATTAACCCGTGTGGGGTAGTCGTAGCGAAAGCGAGTCTGAATAGGGCGTTGTGTAGTGGCGTGATCTAGACCCGAAGCGGGGTGATCTACCCATGGCCAGGTTGAAGCGCGTGTAAGAGCGCGTGGAGGACCGAACCCACTTCAGTTGAAAATGGAGGGGATGAGCTGTGGGTAGGGGTGAAAGGCCAATCAAACTCCGTGATAGCTGGTTCTCCCCGAAATGCATTTAGGTGCAGCGTTGCGTGTTGCTTCCCGGAGGTAGAGCTACTGGATGGCTGATGGGCCCTACAAGGTTACTGACGTCAACCAAACTCCGAATGCCGGTGAAGTGTAAGCGTGGCAGTGAGACTGTGGGGGATAAGCTTCATAGTCGAAAGGGAAACAGCCCAGACCATCAACTAAGGCCCCTAAGCGTGTGCTAAGTGGGAAAGGATGTGGAGTTGCTTAGACAACCAGGAGGTTGGCTTAGAAGCAGCCACCCTTGAAAGAGTGCGTAATAGCTCACTGGTCAAGTGATTCCGCGCCGATAATGTAGCGGGGCTCAAGTACACCGCCGAAGTTGTGGCATGACACCGTATAGCCGAGCCGTTTGTGGTTGAGGTGGTGTTGTGGGTAGGGGAGCGTCGTTGGGGTAGTGAAGCTGCGGGGTGACCCAGTGGTGGAACCTCAACGAGTGAGAATGCAGGCATGAGTAGCGATAGACGGGTGAGAAACCCGTCCGCCGGATGATCAAGGGTTCCAGGGTCAAGCTAATCTGCCCTGGGTGAGTCGGGACCTAAGGCGAGGCCGACAGGCGTAGTCGATGGACAACGGGTTGATATTCCCGTACCGACGAAGAACCGACCCTATCGAACCGGGGATACTAACCACCCGAACCATCACGATCCGTGGCCGTTTACGGTCACGGGAGTGTGTGGGGAGCGTGGGACCTGATCCGGGGAGGTAAACGTGTTAACAGGTGTGACGCAGGAAGGTAGCCGAGCCAGGCGATGGTTGTCCTGGTCTAAGCATGTAGGGCGACCCGTTGGTAAATCCGCGGGTCATGGGCCTGAGATGTGATGGGACTCTCTTAGGTGAGGGAATTCGGTGATCCTATGCTGCCAAGAAAAGCATCGACGTGAGGTTCTAGTCGCCCGTACCCTAAACCGACACAGGTGATCAGGTAGAGAATACTAAGGCGTTCGAGAGAATCATGGTTAAGGAACTCGGCAAAATGCCCCCGTAACTTCGGGAGAAGGGGGGCCCTGGTTGGTGAACACCCACGCGGTGTGAGCTGGTCGGGGTCGCAGAGGCTAGAGGGAAGCGACTGTTTATCAAAAACACAGGTCCGTGCGAAGTCGTAAGACGATGTATACGGACTGACTCCTGCCCGGTGCTGGAAGGTTAAGAGGACTCGTTAAACCCTTCGGGGTTGAAGCGGAGAATTTAAGCCCCAGTAAACGGCGGTGGTAACTATAACCATCCTAAGGTAGCGAAATTCCTTGTCGGGTAAGTTCCGACCTGCACGAATGGAGTAACGACTTCCCTACTGTCTCAACCATGAACTCGGCGAAATTGCAGTACGAGTAAAGATGCTCGTTTCGCGCAGCAGGACGGAAAGACCCCGAGACCTTTACTATAGTTTGGTATTGGTGTTCGGTGTGGCTTGTGTAGGATAGGTGGGAGACTGTGAAGCCGTCACGCTAGTGGTGGTGGAGTCGTTGTTGAAATACCACTCTGGTCACTCTGGATATCTAACTTCGGCCCGTGATCCGGGTCAGGGACAGTGCCTGATGGGTAGTTTAACTGGGGCGGTTGCCTCCTAAAGAGTAACGGAGGCGCCCAAAGGTTCCCTCAGCCTGGTCGGCAATCAGGTGTTGAGTGTAAGTGCACAAGGGAGCTTGACTGTGAGAGTGACAGCTCGAGCAGGGACGAAAGTCGGGACTAGTGATCCGGCGGTACATTGTGGAATGGCCGTCGCTCAACGGATAAAAGGTACCTCGGGGATAACAGGCTGATCTTGCCCAAGAGTCCATATCGACGGCATGGTTTGGCACCTCGATGTCGGCTCGTCGCATCCTGGGGCTGGAGTTGGTCCCAAGGGTTGGGCTGTTCGCCCATTAAAGCGGTACGCGAGCTGGGTTCAGAACGTCGTGAGACAGTTCGGTCCCTATCCGCTGCGTGCGTTGGAAATTTGTGGAGGCCTGTCCTTAGTACGAGAGGACCGGGACGGACGAACCTCTGGTATGTCAGTTGTTCCGCCAGGAGCACCGCTGATTAGCTACGTTCGGGATTGATAACCGCTGAAAGCATCTAAGCGGGAAGCTTGCTCCGAGATGAGATTTCCTGACCTCCTTTGTGGGGTGTGAGGTGCCCAGTAGACGACTGGGTTGATAGGCCAGATGTGGAAGCGTTGCAAGACGTGGAGCTGACTGGTACTAATACACCGAAGACTTCTACACACACAGCCTTCATTCGAAGAATGTGATGTTCGCGTCCACCATGTGGTTGACCACCAACAACCCCCCACCCCCCAGCCTGTGGGCTGATGGGTGGGCTGGGGGTAGTGGTTGGTAATATAATAAAGCTTGGTCCACGAAACACGGGACCCCATGGTTTCATCACCCCACGCATGGTTGCTGGTAGTCACCGTGCACGGGGTTGGTGGCAGGGTTTCCGGTGGTTATAGCGTGGGGGAAACGCCCGGTCCCATCCCGAACCCGGTAGCTAAGACCCACAGCGCTGATGGTACTGCACTCGGAAGGGTGTGGGAGAGTAAGACACCGCCGGGATTAACATGAAAGAAAGAAGTGGTCGAGGCCGCACCCCCTTAGGGGGCGCGGCCTCCCACCATTTAACACGCCGGAACGCTGTAGTGTCTGGGGCTATGGTCGTTGAAGCAGCTGTGAAGCCTCCGAACCGAGCGCGCGTCGTCGTGGTGGGCGGTGGCAATGGCGGGATCGCCCTGGCCTCGCGCCTGAATCGCAAGGGCGAGAGCGACGTCGTGATCGTTGAGCCCCGCTCGGAGCATTTCTACCGCCCGCTCTTGTCCTACGTGGGAGCCGGCCTGGCGACCCTGGGCGATGCACGGCGGGAGCAAAGCAAAGTCATGCCGGAGGGATCCACCTGGGTGCGCGACGTCGTGACACGGGTCCATCCCGAACTCTCCTCGGTGACCCTGGGCAGCGGCGCGACGATCGGCTACGACCAGCTCGTGCTCGCCGCCGGCTCGCGTCCCGACTGGGACTTCATCCCGGGATCGGCTGAGGCCGTCCTGTCCGAGAACGCGTCCACTAACTATCTGTTCGATCTCGCCCCGAAGACGTGGCGACTCGTGGACGGCGCCACCTCGGGGACCGCTGTGTTCACGATGCCCGACACCACGTGCCCGTGTGCGGGGGCCGCCCAGAAGATTCTCTACATGGCGTGCGATCTGTGGCGCAGCCGCGGTGTCCTGGACGACATGCGGGTGGTCCTCACCGTCCCGGAAGACACGATCTTCGGCGTCCCCGTCGTGGACGATGAACTACAACGGGCGGTCGACGATTACGGGATCGAGCTACGCACGCGTACCCGTGTCCGGTCGGTGGACTTGAGGACGAGCGCGATCACGATCGAATCCGACGGTGCCACGGAGGACATCTCGTACGACTTCCTGCACCTCACGCCCCCGCACATCGCCCCGGACTGGGTGGTGGATTGCGGCCTTTCCACCGAGGGAGCGCGCGGGTTCGTGGACGTGGATCCCGGGACGCTGCGTCATCGTCAGTACGAGAACGTCTGGGCACTCGGGGACATCGCGGCCACCCCGGGCTCCAGTTCCGGTGGTGCGCTGCGGAAGCAGACACCGGTCGTCGCGCAGAACGTCCTGTCCGCGATGCGCGGGCAGCCCGCCACTGCCCGGTACTCCGGGTACACCGTGAGTCCGTTCACCGTCTCCCGCCGCACGCTGGTGCTGGCGGAGTTCACCGCGGACGGCACCCCCAAGCCCAGCAGCAAGGTGTTCGACCCGCGGAAGGAACGCAGGTCCACGTTCCTCTTCGACCGCTGGGGCCTTCCTTGGATCTACTGGCACCGCATCCTGCGGGGTAAGTGACGCTTCGCGCTCCCCCGCCCGGAGCGACCCCGCACCGATCACCGACCCCGAGGTGGGATCCCATGCAGAAAAGATCATCCCGCATGTGTGGTGCCAGGGCGCCGCGGAGGAAGCAGTCGCGTTCTACCGGAACGCCCTGCCGGACTGCACGCTCGCCGGTTCGTCCCGGTATCCGTCGGAGGGGGTGCCCGATTTCCAGCAGACGTTCGCCGGCGAACTGCTCACCGCGGATCTGCGGATCGGGGACTACCACGTGGTCCTCATCAACGCGGGTAACGCATGCTGGAGATGAAAAAGCTGAGTATCGCGGGGCTGCGCGGGGAGTGACTCCGAGGATCCCGCGCGTCTGCCTCTGGGGCGGCCTGCGCAGGTCGTTTCGGTCAGTTGCACCGGGCAGGTGGCCGACGGCTGCATTCTCGGGGGCCACCTGCCCGGGCCAAGATCGACGGTCCCCTGTCCCGTGCCAAGATCGACGGGCACCTGTCCCGGGTCCGGGTCGACGCGTCCCTCTTCCGGGTCAGGACCGGTTCACCTGGCTGCGCCGAGCGCCCGGTCCAGGTCCGCCAGGTGATCCTCGATGTCCTCGATCCCCACAGACAGGCGCACCAGATCCTCGGGAACCTCGTACGGGGTGCCCACCCGGGAACCGTGGGTCATGCTATGGGGCACGCACGCGAGGGACTCTACACCCCCCAGGCTCACCGAGAGGTTGTAGATCTCGGTTTCGCGCACGAACGCGTGGGCGGCCTCGATGCCCCCGGCGGGCCGGAACGAGATGATGCCGCCGAATCCGCCGGTGAGGGTTTGTGCAGCCAGCTCGTGCTGCGGGTGTTCCTCGAGACCGGGGTAGTTGACCTCCAGGACGTCGGAGCGTGAGCGCAGGAAGCGGGCTACCTCCAGCGCATTCGAGCAGTGCCGTTCCATGCGCAGCGGGAGGGTCTTCAACCCCCGGGCCGCGAGGAACGAGTCGAACGGGCCGGCCACCGCGCCCCCGGCGAACTGCTGGAACCCGATGAGCTCGGACAGCGGCTGACCCCGCCACTCGGTGTCACCCACGACCACGGCACCGCCGAGCACGTCCGAGTGCCCGCCGATGTACTTGGTCGTGGAATGCACGACCACGTGGGCGCCGAGCACGAGCGGGTTCTGCAGGGCGGGGGACGCGAAGGTGTTGTCCACGACGAGGAGGGCGTCGGCGTCGTCGGCGACCTGCGCCCACGCGGCGATGTCCGCGACGCGCAACAACGGGTTGGACGGCGTCTCGAGCCACAGGACCTTGGTGCGTCCGGGGAGGACGGTCTCCGCGGCGTCGGACGCGGAGGCGGACGGCACGAAGCCGTGCTCGATACCCCACTTGGACAGCACCTGGTCCACGAGGCGGAACGTGCCGCCGTAGACGTCCGAGGCGAGCACGATGTGATCCCCCGGGGCAAGGACCGCGCGCAACAAGGCGTCCTCCGCAGCCATCCCGGAGGCGAACGCGAAGGCCCGGGTGCCCTGCTCGAGGGAGGCGAGCTGTTCCTCGAAACCGCTGCGTGTGGGATTGGAACCGCGGCTGTATTCGTGGCCCCCGGTGCGGAACTGGTTCACGCCGTCCTGGACGAACGTGGAGGTCTGGTAAATGGGCGGGACCACGGCGCCGGTGGTCGGGTCGGGCTGTTGGCCGTCGTGGATGGCGCGCGTGGCGAGTCCGGGCAGGCGGGTGTCGGTGCGGATCATGGGGTGGTCTCCTTCGGGGGGTGCGGGCAGCTCAGTGGGCCGCGGTGGTCGACGTCGAGCGGGGCTGCGGTGCGTGCGCGGGGGCGATGACCGACAGGGCCTGGAAGAGATCGGCCGTGAGATCGGCTTCGTCCTCGAGCCCCACGCTCACGCGCAGGGTCCGCTCGGTGATCCCGCTCGCGCGGAACTGCTCGGGCGTGAGGCGGCAGTGGGTCATGCTCGCGGGGTGCGCCACGAGGGTACGGACGTCACCGATGTTGGCCGCGAGTTTGATCAGACGCAGCGAGTTCACGGCATGCTCGACCTGTTCCGGGGTTCCCTTGAGGTCGATCGAGAACACGCCGCCCACCCCGCGGTAGCCTCCGGTCTCCCGCAGCTGTTGCTGTCGCGGATCCCCGAAGCGGGGGTGGTGGACACGCTCCACCGCGGGATGCTCGGCCAGGGTGAGGGCGAGTCGCTCCGCCGTGGCGGACTGGCGTTCCACGCGCACACCCAGGGTCGTGATGCCCTGCAGGATCTCGTGGGCCGTGGTCGCGCCCATGCACGGGCCCAGGTCGTTGAGGTACTTGCACCGGGCCACACCCAGCAGCGCTCGCCGGGCACCGAAGACCTCCACGGGGGAACGGTCCCCCCAGCGGTGGTGCTTGCGGGTCAGCCACGGCCACCGTTCGGGGTCCTCGGTGGGGTCGAAGGACCCGGTGTCTACGAGCACACCGCCCAGGGGCCCGCCGTGTCCCGAGAGGTACTTGGTGGCCGAGTGCACCACGAGGTCCGCACCGTGGCGCCCGGGAGTGTAGAGGTGCGGCGTGGCCACGGTGTTGTCCACGATCACGACCACACCGTTGCGGTGCGCGATCTCCGCGATCGCCTCGAGTTCAGGCAGTTCCGTGAGCGGATTGGCCACGGATTCGAGGAAGAACACGCGCGTGCCGGGGCGCAGGGCATCCTCCCACTGCTGCGGTTCGCGGGGATCCGCGAACGTGACCTCCAGGCCCGTGTCCGCGAGGGTGTCCGTGAGCAGGTCCACCGTCCCGCCGTAGATCCGCGAGGAGACGACGACGTGCGCGTCCTTCGCGGGCCCGGTCAGCGTGAGCAAAGCGAGGCTCACCGCGGCTTGTCCCGACGACGTCGCGACCGCGCATTCCCCTCCCTCCAGCCGCGCGACCTCGGCCTCGAGCGCCGCGACGTTCGGATTACCCGTGCGGGCGTAGGTGAAACCGCTCGCGCGCTGGGCGAAGACCTCGCGGGCGTCGGCCAGGGTCTCGAACGCGTACGCGGCACTGTGGTGGATGGGCCGGACGATGGGCGTGCCCAGCGGAGCGGGGGTGGCTGCGGTCATGGTCTTCTTCCTTCCTCGGTCCACCCGGTGGCCGCGCGGCGGCGGCCACCGGGTGGACGTTTCCTACGGGTGAATCAGCGCTGCGCCGGAGTATCCGCGGCAGGGGTCGACGACGCGGCGACAGTGACGCTCCCGGACACGGTCGTCGCGTCGTTCGGGTCCACGTTCGCCGGTGCACCTGCGGGCGCGCCGGCCGTCCGAGCGGCGTCGTCGGCGGAGAGTTCCGCGCGCACGGTGACCGTCGCGGCGACCAGCCGGTCCAGTGCGGCCTCGGTCTCGGGCCAGCCGCGGGTCTTCAACCCGCAGTCGGGGTTAACCCACACGCGCTCGGCGCCGATCTCGTGCGCCGCGTGGCGGATGCGCCCCGCGAGCTCCTCGAACGTGGGGACCCGGGGCGAGTGGATGTCCCACACGCCGGGACCCACGTCCCGAGGGAAGTCGGATGCCGCGAGCCCGGTCACGATGCCCGAACCGGAGCGGGACGCCTCGAGCGTGGTGACGTCCGCGTCCAGGGCGTCGATCGCGTCCAGGACGGTCTCGAACTCCGAATAGCACAGGTGGGTGTGGATCTGGGTGTCCGTGGCCGCCCCGCCCGTGGCCAGGCGGAACGCCCCCACGGACCACTCGAGGTACGCCGGGCGCTCGGCCGCCCGCAGCGGCAGCAGCTCGCGCAGCGCGGGCTCGTCCACCTGGATCACGGGCGTTCCCGCGCGCTCGAGATCCGCGATCTCGTCCCGCAGGGCGAGTGCGACCTGGTCGGCGACCTCGGCGGCCGGAGCGTCGTCGCGCACGAAGGACCACGCGAGGATCGTGACCGGCCCGGTCAACATGCCCTTGACGGGGCGCTCGGTCAGGGACGCCGCGTACGAGGTCCAGTCCACCGTGATCGGCGCGGGGCGCGAGACGTCCCCGAACAGGATCGACGGGCGCGTGCAGCGCGATCCATAGGACTGCACCCAGCCGTGCTGCGTGGTCACGAAACCGTCCAGGCCCTCCGCGAAGTACTGCACCATGTCGTTGCGCTCGGGTTCGCCGTGCACCAGGACGTCGAGCCCCAGTTCCTCCTGGACGCGCACCGTGTGGGCGATCTCCGCGCGGATCGCGTCCGTGTACTCGGCCTCCGTGATCCGCCCCGCGCGGTGGTCCGCCCGGGTCTTGCGGATCTGCGGCGTCTGCGGGAAGGATCCGATGGTCGTGGTGGGCAGCACGGGCAAGCGCAGACGTTCGCGCTGGGCAGCGCGGCGCTGTTCGGCGTCCGCGCGCTGGCGGTCCGCGTCCTGCACCGCGGCGGTGCGCTCGCGGATCTCGGCCTTGTGAGTTGCCGGGTGCTCGGCGCGGGCCGCGCGGATCGTGGCGTCCTCGTCCAGGGTGTCCCGGATGGCATCCCAGCCGTGCTCGACGCCGCGCGCGAGCCCGACCACCTCGGTCACCTTCTGGTCCGCGAACGCGACCCAGCTGGTGACGTCCGGATCCAGTGCGGTCTCGCGGGCGACGTCGTGCGGGACGTGCAGCAGCGGCGTCGCGGTGCCCACGGCCACCGGCCCGCGGGCCGCGGCGCGCAGCCGGTCCAGGGTCTCGACGGCGCGCGCGAGGTCGGTGCGCCACACGGTGCGTCCGCCCACGACGCCGCCCACGACGGGGCGTTCGCCCCATGCCTCGAGTGCCTTCTTGCCGGGGACGTCCCCGCGGTCGAGGTCGATGGCCAGGGCGTCGATGTTCGTGTGGGCCAGGGCGAGCTGGGCGTCCTCGCCGGCATCGCCGTAGCCCACGGTCACGAGGATCGCGGGGCGCTGTTGCTCGTTCGAGAGTTGGGTGTAGGCGCTCTCGAGGGCGGCCACGAGTTCGGTGCGTTCCACGCTCCACCCGTCCGCGGCGAGGGCCGGCTCGTCGAGTTGCACCCATTCGACGCCGGCCTCAGCCAGGGCTCGCAGGATCGCGGCGTATTCGGCCACGACGTCGTCGAGGCGCTGCAGGGGGTGACTTGCGACGGCATCGGTGGTCTCGGGGCGTGAGAGCAAGAGCAGGCTCACGGGGCCCACGAGGACCGGGCGGGTGGTGATCCCGGTGGTCCCGAGGGTGGTCCGGTAGCGGGACACGAGGCTCTCGGGGTTCGCACGCAACGGGGTGTCCGGGCCGATCTCGGGTACGTAGTAGTGGTAGTTGGTGTCGAACCACTTGGTCATCTCGAGCGGCTCCAACCGATCGGTGCCGCGGGACAACGCCGTGATCAGCTCGATCCCGCGGGGCGTGTCCGGGGCGGCGGGCTCGTAGCCGTCCGCGATGAACCGCGCGGGAACCGCGCCTAGCGCCAGGGACGTGTCCAGGACGTGGTCCACCGCGAACCCCTCGGACGGCACCGCGTGATCCGTGGTGAGGCCGAGTTCGGACAATCGCGTGGCGGTGCGCTCACGCAACCGGGCGAGGGTGTCCAGCACGGTGGTGGCGGGGTGCTGTTGCGGGTCCTTCCAATAGGACTCGAGTGCGCGCTTGAGCTCGCGGTCGGGGCCGATGCGGGGGTAGCCCAGGATCGTGGCGGCGGGGAACGGGACGGGCTGGGTGCTCATGGGAACTCCTCGGAGCTGGTGTGGGGTATGGCGGTTAGGGGGTGTGATGAGCCGCGGCAACGGGTGTGCTCCGGCGCGGCGGGGTAAGGGGAACGTCAGCGTGGGTGGTGCCGCTACGAACGGTTTTCGGCCTGCCCGGATGTGGCGGTCGAAGCCAACACGATCGGTTCACGGGTCGGCCGGGGCTGGTGCGGAGGTCAGGCCGCGGGGCTGCGGCCTCGGTATTCGCGTGCGGCATCCCGGACCCGCAGGTGCTCCAGGATGGTCAGCGCCGCCTCGGGGCGGTTGAACGTGTACAGGTGGAAACCGGCGCAGCCCAGATCCATGAGGTCGTCGATCAGGGACAGGGTGGCCGCGACCCCTCGGTGGCGCAGTTCCTCGGGAGTGTCGGCGCGCAGGAACCGGGTGAGGCGTTCCGGGACCCGGACCCCGGTGATCTCGGTCATGCGCTGCAACCTTTGAGGGTTGCTCAGCGGCATGAGCCCGGCGACCACGGGGATGTGGATGCCCTCCGAGCGCGCGCGTTCCAGGAACGTGGCGTAGTCCTCGGGTTCGTAGAGCACCTGCGTGATCGCGTAGTCCGCGCCGGCCTCCTGCTTGTCCCACAGGGACGCGAGATCCGCCTCGAAGTCGCGGCCTCGCGCGGGGGACGGGTAGCACGCCACCGACACGGACAGCGGTCGCTGACCCGGGCGGAACCCGGTGCCGAAGCGACGTCGTTCGACGTCCCGGATCAGCTCCACCAGTTGGGAGGCCCGGCCCAGGCCACCCGCTGGGGTCCGCCATTCCCCGGTACCCAGGGGCGGGTCGCCGCGCAGCGCGAGGAGGTCGCGAACGCCGTCGTCCAGCAACTGGTCCACGGCGCGCTCGAGACCCGCGCGGTCCGTGCCACCGCACGTGAAGTGCGCCATGACCGGGGTCTTGGTCGTGCGGCGCAGGTGGCGCAGCGCCTCGCGGGAGACGCCGTGATGGCCGGCGTGACCGTGGGTGACCGAGAAGAAATCCGGCCCGGCCTGGGCCATGGCGTCGATGTTGCGCCACACAGTGTCCGGGTCCGCGGTGGGCCGCGGCGGGAACACTTCGAACGAGACAAGCGTGGAGCGGCGCGGGCGCCGGACCAGCCAGGACGTCCCCGTGGGCGGGCCAGTCACGGGCGCGGGTTCTGACGCTGCGAGGGGTGCGGGCATATAAAAAATCCTCCGGCGTTAGGACGCCGGAGGATGAGCTCCGAGCGCCGTACTTGCCGACCACGCGGTTGCGCGGCGGCCGGATCCTCATCTGGGGCACCCCACTACAGCTGGAGGGTTGCCGCCCGGTTAGCCAGAGCTTCGCACCGGGACTCATGATCCTTTGTTACGAGCGAGCGTAGCACAGCCTCGTGACGAGGCCCACGAACGATGACGGAACCGCCGGCCTCCCGCCGCGCTCGTCTTCCCAAGCGGGCTGAATGGACCGCACGGGGGCACCTGGGCCCTGCCGTGGTCATCCTGCCCCACGACGTGCAGGACATGAAGATGCCCGAGTTGGGACCCGAGAACTGGGTCTCGCGCTCGATAGCCGCGGCGCCGGCCGCGGGCGGGTCCGCGTCCTCGCAGGCACCCGCTCCGACGACGACGCCGTCCCCCTTGCGCAGCGCGACCGCCAACCCCGGTCGTCACGAACCCTGAGTCCGGGCCGCCGTGCATCCGGCGGCTCGCCGGTGCACCCGCGTGACGAAAGCGTGGCGAAAAGCAGGGACGCCCACCCGGTCAACCGTCCGGGTGGGCGCGCCTTGGCGTGTCATCAGCGACTCAGCACGGGTGCCAGACCTTTCCTCCCGGTTCGTAGCACCGGGGGCCGGTGTAACCGGGATAGCCGCCATCACTCTCGGGAGCCGGGGGCACGTGGGGTGCCGCCGGCAGCTGCGGGGCAGCAGGTACCCGGGGCGCGGCCGGTAGCTGAGGTGCCGCGGGCTGCGCGGGGGCGGGGTTGTAGTTGTAGTTCGGTTGCGGAGCGGGATTGGGTTGGGGTGCCGGATCGCCCACGGCGACCTCGTCCTCCACGACCGCGGGAGGCGCCTCGAGCGTCGGCGTGGGAGTGGACGTGGAGGACGGGGTGGGACTCGGCGTCGCGCTCGGGCTCGCGGTGCTCGAAGTTGTGGTGTCGGGGGATGCGGATTCCCCCGGCGGCGCGCAGTCCTGCTTCGGGTCGAAGAAACCGACCTGCATGGCCTGGGCCACGTTGTACGCGCTGTCCATCTCTCGCCGGTACGTGCTGTTGGCGCCCACGGTCATGGGCGTTGCCAGGCCCGCCTTGACGAGTGCCTGGTTGACGTTCAACCCGTCGTCGTCGCGGGTCACTCGGGCGAGGGTGCGGCCGTAGCGGTCCGTGCGTTCCACGTCGTATTCCAGGTGGATCGTGGATCCCTTGGGCAGTAGGTCCTCAAGCTTGGCCGTGGCCTCGTCCGCGAGGCACTCGCCGGGCTGACCGTCCCGCGCGACCTCCGGGGTATTGATGTTCAGCAGCCGCACCCGCGTGGACTTCCCCGCGATCGTGGCGTCCAGGGTGTCCCCGTCCACCACGCGTTCCACTGTGGCCACCGAGTCGTCCGGGGTGGTGCGCAGTGCGGCATGGTGTAGACAAGACGCATGGCCACCATCGATGAGCTTCCCGGTGAGATTGTCGCGGACCTGCGCGTGAGCGATGCCCGTCCCCTGAGCGGCGGGGACACCGCCCGCGCCTACTGGCTCGAGACCCCGGACGGGCCCCTGTTCGCCAAGACCATGCCGGGTGCCCCGGCGGGTGTGTTGGCGTTGGAGGCGGCGGGACTCGAGGCGCTGCGCGCCGTCGCCCCCGCCGAGGTGCGGGTGCCCAGGGTGCATCACGTGGGCGATGAGGCCCTGGTGCTCGAGTGGATCGACGAGGGTCCCGGACGGCAGGACCGTGCCACGGAACGCAGCATGGGGGCCGGTCTCGCGGCCATCCACCGCGCGCGAGCCCCGCACGTCGGGTGGCTCTCGGCGGAGCTGCCGGAACGCATCGGCTCGTTCCCGGTGGATCTCACGCCCACGGACGACTGGGCCGACTTCCTGTTACACCGCCGCATCGAGCCGTTGCTGCGCGCGGCGATCGACGCGGGACACCTGGACCCCGCGGCGTCGGACCTGCTGGCGCGCTTGGCGCCGCGAGCGGACGAACTCGCGGGCCCTCCCGAGCCCCCGAGCCTGCTACACGGTGACCTGTGGGCAGGCAACCGCGTGGTGGATCGCAACGGGACGAACTGGCTCATCGATCCGTCCTCGTTCTACGGACACCGCGAGTACGACCTGGCCATGATGCAGCTCTTCGGCGGTTTCGGGCGGGAATGCTTCGCGGCGTACGACGACGTCTACCCCCTCGCGGACGGCTGGCACGACCGGGTGCCGTGGTACCAGTTGCCGCCGCTGCTGGTGCATGCGATCAGGTTCGACGGTGGTTACGGCGGGGCGGTCCTGCGGGCCCTGCGCAGTCTGATGTGACACTACGGGGCGCGTCCATCACCCGCTGAGGACAGGGCGTTCTCGGCCGATGACTGCTACAAGGCAGGTGCGGACAACGTTTTCCACCCGCGTGACATGGTTGGACACGTCCCCCGCACGTGCAGCATGATGTTTACTAGATTGTCTAGTTATCCACAACGCGAGGGACGCGATGGAGAGCAGTGCAACGTGGTACGGGCCGGTGAGCCCGCAGTCGCGTGCGCTGCGCCGGGTGGTCGTGCTCAACGCGGAGATCGCGTACGAGATCCGCCGCATCTTGGGGCTCAAGGGAACCGATTACGCGGCCATGGCCATGCTCATAGTCCATTCCATGGGGCCCACGGAACTGGCTCACGCGCTGCACATCACGACGGCCTCCGCGACCGCGGTGGTGGACCGACTGGTGCGCGCGGGTCACGTGGTCCGGGAGCCCGTGGAGGGGGATCGACGCCGGATGACTGTGCGCGCGGTGACCTCGTCCAGGGAGCGAACCCGGGAGCACGTCGTGCCGGTAATCGGGATGGTCGAGGACGAGCTCGACGTCTTGGATGAGCCCGGGCGTGAGGCCGTCCTCCGGTTCCTGAGAGGTACCGAGTCCCGTCTGGAGGAGTACTTGGAAGACTTGCGCGGGCGCGCGGACCAGGCGTCCCAGGACGATCCCGGGGCGGGTGGGTCATGACCGAACGCGTACGCACCGCCCGGTCCCGTGAATCCCACCGAGCGGCTCCCGGGATCCCGTCCGTTACCGATCCTGGGGCCTCCCCGAGTGTCGCCCCCGTCGACGACGCCGCCTGGTGCCGTTTCCGCACCGCCGTGGGGGAAGAGCTGGACGCGTTCTTCGCGGCCCCCGCGAATCGAGTTCCCACGAGCCCGGGTTTCGGGGTGCTGTGGGAGCGGGTGCGCGAGCACATGGTGGGCGGCAAGCTCATCCGGCCGCGACTGACTTGGATCGCGTGGTCCTCCTTCGCCGGGGGCGCGGGGGATGGATCGAGCGCGCCTGACCCGCTCGTCGCGCCGGACGCCGGGGATGCCGAGGAGACGCCGGGTGTGCGCGATGCGGCCGGAGACGGGAACCACACGGCGGGCGACCGGGAGACAGAGGTGCCGGACCCCGAGTGCGTGCGCCTGGCGGCGTCGTTCGAGATGCTGCACGCGGCCCTGCTGGTCCACGACGACGTGGTGGACCGCGACTGGCTGCGCCGGGGCATGCCCACGGTGGGAGAGCTGTTCCGCCGTGACGCGGCCCGCGCCGGCGCACCCGAGCACGAAGCGGAACACGCGGGGGCCTCGGCGGCGATCCTCGCGGGGGACCTGTTGTTGGCGGGGGCACTGCGGCTCGCGACCACGTGCGCATCGGACCTCGCGCGGTGTCGCGCCGTGGCGGACGTGGTGTTCGACGCCGTGACCGCCTCCGCGGCCGGGGAGCTGGATGACGTGCTGTTGTCCCTGCATCGCTTCGGCGCCGAGCACCCCGGGGTGCAGGACATCCTGGACATGGAGCGGCTCAAGACCGCCACGTATTCGTTCGAGGCCCCGCTGCGGGCCGGCGCACTGCTCGCGGGTGCTCCCGCGGACGTCGCGGAGCGGCTGGCCCAGGCCGGCGCCATGCTGGGCGTGGGGTACCAGGTGGTGGATGACGTCCTGGGGACGTTCGGTGACCCGGGACTGACCGGCAAATCGGTGGACGCGGATCTACGTTCGGGCAAGGCCACCGTGCTCACTGCCCACGGGATGGGGGTACCCACGGTCCGCCGGGTCCTCAGGGACCTCGCGGCGGAACGCACCACGGTGCATCACGCGCGGGAAGCGCTCACGGCCTCCGGCGCCAAGGACGTGGCCGTGGAACTGGCCACGGATCTCGTGGACCGCGCCCGGACCACCCTGGACGAACTGCCCCTGCCCGCGGCGCAGCGCGATCAGCTCGTCGCGCTGTGCCACCACGTCCTGAACAGACACTCGTAGTGAGGACCCCCATGCCGGATTCGGACGCGCCGCCCCTCTCGTCGCTTCGCCTGTATACCGCCACGGCCCTCGCGGCCTCCGGGTCGGTCATCGGCCGGTACTCCACCTCCTTCTCGCTGGCGTGCCGCACTCTGCCGCCCGCCGTGCGCCGGGACATTGCGGGGATCTACGCGCTTGTACGCGTCGCGGATGAGGTCGTGGACGGCACCGCGGGCGCCGCGGGCCTCGAAGCCGCCCGCGTGCGCACCGCCCTGGACGGGTACGAAGCGGCTGTGAACTCGGCCCTGGCCACGGGATTCGCCACGGACCTGGTGATCCACGGCTTCGCGGACGTCGCCCGCCGTCACGGTTTCGGGCGGGAGCTGACCGAACCGTTCTTCGCGTCCATGCGCGCCGACCTGGACGTGGCCGAGCACGACGGCGCGTCGCTCGAGTCGTACATCTACGGTTCCGCGGAGGTCGTGGGACTCATGTGCCTCGAGGTGTTCATGGACATGCCCGGCACACGGGCGGACACCCCTGAGCAGCGGGACATGCTGCGGGCCACGGCCCGTCGGCTGGGAGCGGCCTTCCAGAAGGTGAATTTCCTGCGTGACCTCGGGGCGGACCACGACCAGCTCGGTCGCACGTATTTCCCGGGCGCGGACCCCGCCCACTTGGACGAGACCCAGAAGGCGCAGCTGCTCGCGGACCTCAATGCGGATCTCGACGCCGCGATGCCCGGGATCCTGGCCCTGGACCGGCGCGCTCGCCGGGCAGTCCTGATTGCGCACGGACTGTTCGCGGAACTGTCCCGGCGGATCGAACGCGTCCCCGCGCGGGAACTGACCAGACAACGCATCAGCGTGCCCACCGCGGTGAAGCTGCGGATCGCGGCGCGCTCCCTCTCGGATTCGGTGGTGACACGATGACACGGACGGTGGTGATCGGCGGCGGTTTCGCGGGCCTGGCCACGGCGGGGCTGCTCGCCCAGGACGGGCACCGCGTGACCCTTCTGGAACAACAGGACATCCTGGGTGGGCGCTCCGGGCGATGGTCCGCGGAGGGCTTCTCGTTCGACACCGGCCCCAGCTGGTACCTCATGCCGGAGGTCATCGACCGGTGGTTCCGGCTCATGGGCTCCAGCGCCGCAGCAGAACTGGACCTGCGCACCCTGAGCCCGGGCTACCGCACGTTCTTCGAGGAGCACCTGGACGAGCCACCGACGGACGTGGTCAGCGGGCACGCAGAGGAACTGTTCGAGCAACTGGACCCGGGATCCTCCCGTGCGCTGCGCATGTACCTGGACTCCGGCGCGGAGGTCTACGAGCTCGCCAAGAAGTACTTTCTCTACACGGATTTCGCGCACCCCCGTGAGCTCATGACCCCGCAGGTGCTCAAGAACCTCCCGCGGCTCGGCACACTGCTGACCCGGTCCATGAAGGGCTACATCGACCAGCGGTTCACCGATCCGCGGGAACGCCAGATCCTGGGGTACCCCGCGGTGTTCCTGGGCGCCTCGCCCTCGAGTGCTCCGGCCATGTACCACCTCATGAGTCACCTCGATCTCACGGACGGAGTGCAGTACCCCGTGGGTGGGTTCAGCGCGCTCGTGGACGCGATGGCCGAGCTGGTGCGCGCGGCCGGGGTCGAGATCGTGACCGGGGCGACCGTCACGGGGATCGACGTCGAGCGGGCACCGCGCTCCGTGCGTTCCCAGGTGGCTGCCGCCCGTTCACGACGTCGCTCGGCCGGCTCCGTGCGCGGCGTACGTTACCGTGCGACGTCATCGGCCTCGAATGCGCCGCGGACGGCGGCCGACGGTGCGGAGACCACCGTGCCCGCCGATCTCGTGGTGGGTGCCACGGACCTGCACCACATCCAGACCAGGTTGCTGCCCGAGCGGTACCGGGCCCCGGAATCGCGGTGGAAGCGCCGGGACCCGGGGCCGTCCGGGGTGCTCGTGTGCCTGGGCGTGCGGGGGAAATTGCCGCAATTGGCCCACCACAACCTGCTGTTCACGGCGGACTGGGACGACAACTTCGCGCGCATCGGTACCGGGCGGGAGCTCGCGGAGGAGACCTCGATCTACGTGTCCATGACGTCGGCCACGGACCCCGCCACTGCGCCCGAGGGGGACGAGAACCTCTTCATCCTGGTGCCCGCACCGGCCGTCCCCGAGTGGGGTCGCGGCGGGATCAGCACGCCGGAACGCCACGAACCGGGTTCGGAACAGGTCGAGCGGGTCGCGGACGCGGCCGTGGCGCAACTGGCCCGCTGGGCGAAGATCCCGGATCTCGAGTCCCGGGTCGTGGTGCGGCGCACGTACGGGCCGGGGGACTTCGTCGCCCAGTTCAACGCGTGGCGCGGTTCCCTCCTGGGCCCCGGTCACACGCTCGGTCAGTCAGCGATGCTGCGCCCCGGTGTGACCGATCCCGGGATCCGGGGCCTGTTCTACGCAGGGTCCTCGGTGCGCCCGGGGATCGGCGTGCCCATGTGCTTGATCTCATCCCAGGTGGTGTGGGACGCCATCCGCGAGGACAGCGGGGTGTCCTGATGTATTTGCTCATGCTGCTCGTGTTCCTGGGGTGCTACGCGCTGATCGACCGGCGGTGGAACCTCTACTTCTGGTCGGGGCACAAACTGCGGGCGTGGCTCGTGCTCGTCGTGGGGGTCCTGTTCTTCCTCGCGTGGGACGTTGTGGGGATCGTCAACGGGCTGTTCTGGCACGGCGAGAACTCGCTGACCCTGGGGATCTTGGTGGCCCCCGAACTGCCCCTCGAAGAGGTCTTCTTCCTGGCATTCCTGTGCTACCAGACCATGATCTACGTGCTCGGGGCACCCGTGCTGTGGCGGTGGCTGCGCGACCGGCGGGGCACCGCGGCGGCGTCGTCCGAACTGCGAGGAGGTCACGGAGCGTGACGTACTGGAGCGTGAACTTCATCTTCTTGGGCATCTCGGCGGTGGTGCTGCTCGTGGCCGTGCTCGTGCGGCGGCCGCGGGGGCTGTTCTGGGGATCCCTGGTGGCGTCCTTCGTGCTGCTCGGGGTGCTCACCGCGATCTTCGACAACCTCATGATCGCCGCCGGGATCATGACCTACACGGAGCACAACATCTCCGGCGTGCAGATCGGACTGGCCCCGCTCGAGGACTTCGCGTACCCGTTCGCGGGGGTGCTCCTGCTGCCGGCGCTGTGGTTGTTGCTCGGTGGTGTCCGCCAAGAACGCGGTGCCCGTGAAGAACGTCGTGCCGGCGACGGACGCGGGTCGCACGACGGACGCGGCGCTCGCGGTGCCCGAACGCCGGAGGCTGAGGAAAGGGGAGTCCGTGCTGAGTAAGCTCTTCTGGGCCTCGCGCCCCCTGAGCTGGGTGAACACCGCGTACCCGTTCACCGCGGCGGTGCTGCTGACCAGGGGCATCCCGTGGTGGCTCGTGGTGCTCGGCACGGTGTTCTTCCTGGTGCCCTACAACCTGGCCATGTACGGCATCAACGACGTCTTCGACTACGAGTCCGATCTGCGCAATCCCCGCAAGGGCGGCGTGGAGGGTGCCGTGGTGGACCGTGCCGCGCAACGCCCCGTGTTGCTGGCCTCGTGCCTGGTCCCGGTGCCCTTCGTCCTGGTGCTCCTGGGCTACGCGGTGGCCACGGGCAACTGGGTGTCCATCGCGGTACTCGCGGTCTCGCTGTTCGCCGTGGTGGCGTACTCGTGGGCCGGGCTGCGGTTCAAGGAACGCCCGTTCGTGGACGCGATGACGAGTGCCACCCACTTCGTCTCGCCCGCGGTCTACGGCCTGACGCTGGCGGGCGCCACGTTCACACCGGGACTGTGGGCGCTGCTCATCGGGTTCTTCCTGTGGGGCATGGCCTCCCAGATGTTCGGCGCGGTCCAGGACGTGGTCCCGGACCGGGAGGGCGGACTCGCGTCCGTGGCCACGGTGCTCGGGGCCCGGCCCACCGTGTGGGTGGCCGCGCTGCTGTACGCCCTGGCGGGTGGGCTCATGATGTTCACCGAGTGGCCAGGCCAGCTCGCCGCACTGCTCGCGGTGCCGTACCTGCTCAACGTGCTGCGCTTCAGCGGTGTCACGGACACCGATTCCGGGCGGGCCAACGCGGGATGGAAGACCTTCCTGTGGTTGAACTACCTCACCGGTTTCCTGGTGACCATGCTGCTCATCTGGTGGGCCGCGGTGCGCCCGGTCTGACCCCGGCCGGTCGCTCGACGCCGCTCGTCCCCTCACGGGGGCGGGCGGCGTCGTCGTTCTCGTCCTGATCCGATCCGTGAACCCTTGACCGCCTCGCCGGTTATGTGGTTCATTAGTAGAGTAATAAACCAAGGAGCTGGAAGTTCTCCATGACACCCAAACAAGACGGTCGCCCGATCTTCATGGTCCTGGCCGATCAGATCGCGGACGACATCCTCCAGGGCAACTACCCGGTGGATTCCGCGGTGCCATCCACCAACGAACTCGCCGCGTTCTACCGCATCAACCCCGCGACGGCGGGGAAAGCGCTGGGACGTTTGGTGGATCAGGGAGTCTTGGAGCGGCGTCGTGGGATCGGGACGTTCGTGGCCGCGGATGGCCCGGACATCCTGCGAGCGCAGCGCCGGGAGGCGTTCCATGAAGACTTCATCCAACCCGCCGTGGCCGAGGCCCGGAGGCTCGGACTCACACTCGACGACATGGTCGCACTCATCAGAAAGGTCTCGCCATGAGTTCTCCCGTACGACACACGGATCACCGTGAGAGCGTGCCGGGGCAGGGGATCCGGATCAGGAACCTGAACAAGTCCTTCGGCAAGAAACACGTGCTGCGGGACATCACCGTGGATTTCGCGCCCGATCGGGTGCACGGGCTGCTCGGGGCCAACGGCGTGGGTAAGACCACGCTGATGTCCGTGATCCTCAATCACACGTTCCGCAGCTCCGGTGAGGTGCTGATCGACGGTGAGGATCCGCGGGAGAACGCGCGGTTGCTCGAACGCACGTGCTTCGTCCACGAGGACCAGAAGTTCCACGACGACGACACCCCGGCCTCCCTGCTGCGCATCCTGCCCACGTTCTACCCCACGTGGGACACCGACCTGGCCGAGCGCCTGGCGCCCCGGTTCAAGCTGCCGATGAGCACGCGCACCACCAAGCTCTCCCGCGGGCAGCGTAGCGCGCTGGCGATCGTCATCTCGCTGGCCGCGCGGGCGCCGTACACCTTCATGGACGAGCCGTACCTGGGGCTCGACCCCGGGCACCGCGCCCTGTTCTACGAGGAGTTCGCCCGCGCCATGGCCGAGCACCCGCGCACCGTGATCCTCTCCACGCACCTGATCGACGAGGTGTCCGACCTGCTCGAGAACGTGGTCATGATCGAGGACGGCCGGGTCACGGTGGACGCGGACATCGACGACGCCCGGGACAGCGCGTTCGTGCTGCGCGGACTCGAACCCGTGGTCCGGGACGTCGTGGGCGCTCGCAGGGTCCTGCGCGAGTACCGACTCGGCAACATCCTCTCCGTCACCGTGGACGGCACCGCGACCGCCGAGGACCGGCGCCGCGCGGACGCCGCCAATGTCTCGGTGGAACCCGTCACCTTGCAGGAACTCGTGGCCGCGCGGGGCATGCGCGGCACCGACGACGCAGAAATGAGTGTGTGATGCAGTACGCCCGCCGGAACCTCGCGCTGTACCTGACCAACCGACTCAACTCCTTCGTGGTGGCCCCGGCCATCCTGGTCCTGGTCGCGATCCTCACGGTCGTGATCGGGCTGATCATCGGCATCCGCACCGGTCTGCCCCTACCGCAGCCGGTCCAGGACGGATTCCAAGCCAACCTGGCCGTGTTCTGGGCCCTCCCGGGCTTCCTGATCTCCCACGGCGCGCTGACCGCCAACCGGGGTTTCGCCGGCGCGCTCGCGTTCGGCAGCACCCGCCGGAACTTCTGGGCGGGCACGGCCATGGGTTTCATGATCACGTCCCTGGTGGTCGCGGTCGTGGGTCTCGTGATTCTGGCCGCGGAGGCCGCGACCGGGTTCGGGCTGGGGATCAGTTTCCTCACCATTCACGCCCTGGGTGACGGCAACCCCCTAATCGTGGCCGTGACATTGTTCCTGCTGAGTCTCATGAGCCTCTTCGCGGGCATGAGTTTCGGCGGGATCTACCGCGCGGCCGGGGTGATCTGGACCGTGATCTCGATCGTGGCCGTGGTGCTCGTGGCACTGGGTCTGCTCGCCGCGATCGTGGCCGTGGTGCTCGTGGCACTGGGTCTGCTCGCCGCGATCGTGGCCTGGCCGGACTTGTGGTTGGATCTCGCGAGCGAGCTCGGACGGTGGGGCATCCCGCTCGGTCTCGTGGTCGTCACGCTGATCGCCGGTCTCGCGAGCCGCGCGGTGGTGCGGTACGCGGAGATCTGAGCTCCCGGTACGACGCCGCTCGCTCCCTTCCCGGGGGTGGGCGACGTCGTCGTGTGCGGGGCGTGTCGTGCGGGCGGTGCGTGGACTGCATCCCTGACATCACCCGCTCCCGGGCCCACCCCACCTGACATCATGGCCCCATGAGCCGATCGACATTCACCACGCACACCGCCCACGTCAACGACACCGAGCTGGCCTACACGGACGAGGGCCGGGGCGAGTCCGTCGTGCTGCTGCACGGCCACGCGTACGACCGCTCCATGTGGGACGGGCAGGTCACGACTCTCGCGGAGCAGGGTTGGCGCGTGATCGCCCCGGACCTGCGCGGGTTCGGCGAGTCCCAGGTCACCGAGGGGATCGTGTACACCGAGGAGTTCGCCGCGGACATCGTCGCGCTGCTGGACGAGCTCGGCCTGGAGACCGTGATCCTGTTGGGCTTCTCGATGTCCGGGCAGGTGGCCATGCAGATCGCCGCGTCGTACCCCGAACGGGTGAGCGCGCTGATCATCAACGACACGGTGCCCACGTCCGAGGACGCGGCGGGGCGGCGTCGTCGTCATGTGGCGGCGGACGGGATCGTGCGGGACGGCATGGAGACCTACGCGCAGAACGTGCTGTCCAAGATGATCGCGGAGGAGAACGTGGAGCGGCTGCCGGAGGTCTCCGAGCGCGTGCGTGAGATGATCCGGACCGCCCCGCTCGAGGGCTCCACCGCGGCCATGCGCGGGCGCGCCGAACGCAACGACTTCACCGAGACGCTGCGCGCGTGGGAGAAGCCCGCGCTCGTGATCGTGGGGGACTCGGACGCGTTCGACAACGGCGCGGGCCAGGCCATGAGCGAGCTGCTGCGCCACGGTGAGCTCGCGGTGGTCCCCGCGAGCGGGCACACGCCCAACATGGAGAACCCCTCGGAGTACGACGCCGCTCTGGGTGCCTTCCTCTCGCGCCTCGTCTGATCGGGCGGCTCGCGGGTGCCGCTCACGGGCGGAATGGCGGGCGAACATCTGAGTCCCGATAATGCCTCGGAATCGCGATCCGGGTGCTTTATCGGGGCATGGATGTACCCGGGGATGCCCGGCGCTCAGTTCCAGTTGTCGGCGAGCAACTCCATGGCTGTGAGGACGTCCGGTTGACGCGTGGCGGTGGGGGAGATCATCAGCTCGTCCGCATCAGCGTGTTCTGCGAACCGGTGCAGGTAGTCCACCACGGTGTCCGGGGTGCCCGCGCCGGTGTAACTGATCATGTGCAGGATCTGGGCGGCGGCGGGGGAGGCCATGACCATGTCCATCTCCTCGTCCGTGAAATCCCGGCCGCGGCCCACCATGGCCTTGACCCGGGAGCGCTGGGTCGCTTCCAGCTGACGGGCGGCGTCCTGCGCGTCCTCGGAAATGATCACGTTCACCGCGGCGATCACGTACGGCTCCGCGAGCTGTTCGGACGGCTGGAACTGGGATCGATAAGCGGCCACGGCGTCCACGAGGGCGTCCGGCGCGAAGTGCGATGCGAAAGCATAGGGCAGCCCGTAGGCCGCGGCCAACTGGGCCCCGAACAGGGACGAGCCCAGGATCGTCAGCGGCACGTCGGTCCCCGCACCCGGCATCGCCTGCACGCCCGGGATGAGTGAGTTGCCGGTCAGGTAGCCCCGCAGTTCCTTGACGTCCTGGGGGAAGCTCTCGGCGGATTCGGGGGAACGACGCAGTGCGCGCAGCGTGCGCGGATCCGTCCCCGGGGCGCGGCCGAGCCCCAGGTCGATCCGGCCGGGATGCAGCTCCGCGAGGGTGCCGAACTGTTCCGCGATCGTGAGCGGGGAGTGATTGGGCAGCATGACGCCGCCCGAACCGAGCCGGATGCGTTCCGTGTGCGCGGCCACGTGAGCGATCAACACTGCCGGTGCGGAGGACGCGATCGTGGGCATGTTGTGGTGCTCCGCGTACCAGACCCGCGTGTATCCCAACCGCTCCGCGTGCCGGGCAAGGGTCACGGAATCCGCGAAACTCTCACCCACCGATTGGTTCTCGCGCACGGTGGCGAAGTCGATGACCGATAGGGGCAGTGCCATGAATGAAACCCTTTCCAGAGAAAACTTGCTGTAGGAATAACGGGCTCACGGGGCCCGATATTCCGCGGGCCGCTGCTCTCCCGGGTGTGCTGAACGGGTTGCTCGGGGTGGGAGGGGATGAGCGGGGGAGCGGGATGAGGGAGCGCCTACCGGCAGACTCGGGGCCACCACCGGACCCGGACTTGCCGGTTCAGTTCTCGGGGCGCCCTGCTCGGATCGTCCCAGCCGGCGCCTGGCGGCGCGCGTTGTGGGTGTCGGGGGTCGGTCATAAGCTCACGGGCATGGCCGAGTACGAGGTCACTGAGCTGTTCACCGTCCCCCGCGAGCCCACCGTGCTCGCGCCCGGGGCCGTGCACGTTCCCGATTGGCTCCCCGTCGCCCGGCAGCACGATCTCGTGGCCGCGTGCCGTGACTGGGTGCGCTCGGCCCCCATGCGTCACCAGGTGATGCCGGGCGGCGGTCGGATGTCCGTGCAGTCGGTCATGCTCGGCGCGAATCGGACCCCCTACCGCTACGGGGCCACCGGGGGAGCGGAGGTCGCGGCCCTGCCGGACTGGCTCGTGGACCTGGGTGCGCGGGCCGTGGCGGACGCGTACGGGGTGGTGGACGCGGGAGATGTGGGCGTCCCCGAAGTCGAGGACGTCGTCCGCGGTTTCGTCCCCGACTCCGCGCTGGTCAACTACTACGACGGCGCCGCGCACATGGGGATGCACCAGGACAAGGACGAGTTCTCGGCGGCGCCCATCGTGTCCCTGTCCCTGGGGGACACATGCACGTTCCGCTTCGGCAACACCGAGACCCGCACGGCTCCGTACCGGGACGTGGAACTGCGCTCGGGGGACCTGTTCGTGTTCGGCGGACCCTCCCGGTACGCGTTCCACGGCGTGCCCAAAGTGTTCCCCGGCACGGGTGGCCTGCACCTGGGGTTGAAGAACGGCGGGCGGTTGAACATCACGCTACGCATGACGGGTGGACACCGGCGAGCGCGCTGACGTGCTGAGAGCGACCCCGTCTGTCGGCAGACGGGGTCGGGCGCCCCGCTCGAACGCGAGGGTCTGCGCGCGGCTCGGCCACGAGAACCGGTGCCCCGCTCGGACCCGGGGCCGCGACGGGCGCGATGACACACTGGGGTCATGCAGAACGAGACCCTGGATCCCAGCCCCACGGACGTGCAGGTGGAGCGCTATCGCACCCTGGCCGCCGATCACGCGGTGGGGGTGGGCGTGGTGTGCTCGCGCTACCGGGGCAAGGACCACGCGATCACCGTCACGGCGTTCGCGGACGTCTCCTACGATCCGCCCACCATGCTCGTGTGCCTGTACGACATGGGGCGGATGTGCGAGGCCGTGGAGGGCTCCGGATCCTGGGCCCTGTCCCTGCTGAACGCGGATCAGCGCTCCGTGGCGAATTGGCTCGCGAGTCCGGGCAACCCCGTGGACGGACTGCTGGACACCGTCCCGTTCCACCGCACCGAGCGCACGGGGACGCCTGTGATCGACGGGTGCCTGAGCTGGTTCGAGCTGGACACCGTGTCCACCCACACCGCGGCAACCCACCTGGTGGTCGTGGGGCGTGTCACGGCCATGGGCCGAGGGGTGGACGCGGGTGCCGCGGACCGTCCCCTGATCCATTTCGCGAGGGAGTACAAGAGCATCGGGTGATCCCGGCCGCGGGTGGGCGTACGGTGAGAAGTGGGGGATCGCTCGTCGCACGGTGCGCAGCGGTGGTGTCCCCCCAATGTGACGTCTCATTGCGCCGTGTGGCCCAGAATGTGGACTACGAAACCATGTGTTGGACATGAGATGCCTGGCAGGATTTAGCCTGTCCGGATAACGGCGGCCGGACCGCCGATCCGGGAACACAGCCGTGTGAGAGGACCCACCATGCCGGACCGCGTCAGCCAGAACACCTCAGCCGATCCCGAGACCCCCGACCCCGGCCAGGGGTTGGACGGTGTCCCGGCATCCGGGGGTGAGGCAGAACGGGTCGCCGCACATGCCGTGGACCTCGTGGCCCCCACGGAGGCGCTGCACAGCGATCCGCGCCTGACGGAAGGGTTCAAGTCCGCGTTCGGTCAGCATCCTGCGGGCATCGCGATCATCACGGTCGCCGGGCCGGAAGGCCCCGTGGGCCTCACGGCGTCCTCCGTCTCCTCCATCTCCGCCGACCCCCCGATCCTCGGCTTCTCGCTGCAGGCCAAGCGCGGTTCGGCGGCCGTCGTGGCAACGGCCGATTCCTTCGTGGTGCATTTCCTGGATTCGGACAACGTGGAACTCGCACGTTCCTTCGCCATTTCGGGTGCACCCCGTTTCGGGGACGACATGGAGTGGACCACGCTGTCCACAGGCGAGCCCCGCTTGCTCGGGGTGCGCCGCGTGCTGCGGGCCATCCCGCTCGCGCGGATCAAGGCCGGGCCGGCGCTCGTGTTCAATGCCGCCGTCGTGGAGGTCCTGGGTGAAGAGGGCTCGGGCAGCCCGCTTGTGTACCACCAGCGGCAGTTCCACGGCCTCAGCAACAGCTCGGTGCTGGACCTGCACCTCTGACGGGCGGGCCTTCGCTGTGCCGTGTGTGACGCTGTTCACCCAAAGTTTTCTCCAGAATAGGTTGACGCATCAAACAGCGGATCGTAAATTAGTTTCCGAATCAACTAATTGGGCCGCCCGACGACGGCCCGCCCGATGCCAAGGAGAAACGAATGGCCACGCTCGAAGGTATGACCCCCGGAACCTGGACCCTGGACCCCGCCCACACGGAGGTCGCGTTCTCCGTCCGCCACGCAGGTATCTCCAAGGTGCGCGGTGTGTTCAGCGACGTCTCCGGTGAGCTCAACGTGGCCGAGGACGCTTCGCAGTCCAACGGCCAGGTGGCCGTGGGGATGAACTCCGTGGACACCAAGAACGAGACCCGCGACAACCACGTGCGCTCGGCCGAGTTCTTCGACGTGGAGAACCACCCGCAGATGACCTACAAGATCACCGGCCTGGAGCTCAACGACGGTGAGGGCACCGTGACCGGCGAGCTCACCCTGCGTGGCGTGACCAAGCCCGTGAAGCTAGACGCCGAGTTCAACGGCGTGGCCGTGGACGCCTTCGGCACCACCCGCGCGGGCTTCACCGCCTCCACCTCGATCTCCCGCAAGGAGTTCAACGTGACCTGGAACGCCGCCCTCGAGGCCGGCGGGGTCATGGTCTCCGACAAGGTGCGCATCGACCTGGACGTGGAGTTCACCGCTCCGGAGTCCGCCAACTGAACGACTCGCACCTGAGCATCTCGCGCCCGAGCGACTCGCTCCCCGCGTGAACAGTGCCCCACCGGTTGTCCGACCGATGGGGCACTTGCGTTCCGCGGGGCAGGAGCGCGGCTAGCGCAACGACTGCACGATGAAGTAGATCAGCGGCACGAGCACGAGTCCCACGAGCGCGATGCGCCGCACCCGCACCTCCATACGCGCGGGGTTGATCCGGTACCCCTCGCGGCGGGTTCCGTTCGCGCCTCGGCGCGACGACGCCTCGGACAGGGGTCCCGGAGCGGCGTCGTCGTCCGGGAAGTTCCGATCGGGGGGCCCGCCGCCCCGCCCGTCATCGGGTGACGAGGGGTGAGGGGAAGTGTTCACGAGGCCTCCTGCGGGGCGCGAGTGCGGATCGGTGGCAGGGTCAACGCCATCTGGTGGTCATGATGAGCCCCGCCAGCATGAACCCGAGCCCGATCACCAGATTCCACACGCTGATCCCGGGGATGGGCACCATGCCCTGGAACAGGTAGTAGGTGATGATCCACAACAGCCCCAGGATCATCAACCCGATCATGACCACCTTGTACCACAGCGGCGTGGGCTGGTAGTCGGTGGACCGGCGCTCGCGCTTCTCCGCCTTGGCGGCCTTCGCCGCACGACGTCGCTCGTCCCGCTGCAGCTTCTTGCGCGCCGCGGGCGTCTCCGCGTCCTCGCTCGTATCGGACGTGCCGACGCCCGGCTCGTCGGTGGACCCGGCCTCGCCGGACGCGTCCGCTCCGGACGTACCGGCCCGGGCCCCCTTCATGCCGGATTCGTTCGCTACAGCGGACACGGATGCCGCGGCCGCCCGCTTCTTCCCTGCCCGGCTCTTACCGACGGACGTCGTCTTGCCAGCGGGCACAGCCGGGTCACCGGACGCATCCCCGGTACCGGGCGCAGCGGCGTCGTCGGCGAGACCGTGGTCGGTCGCCGCATCCTTGGTGGAGACGGCCGAGGACCCGGATTTGCGCGCGGCAGAACGCTCGAAGGACGCGGCGGCGCTGTTGCGGGGAAGGATCTCCGCCGCGAGGGCGGCGAGTTCGCGGTCCCGTTCCGTGAGGGCGAAGTCCTGTGTGTCGTCCTGCGACTTACGGGATCGACCGAAGCGCTTCTTGGGCTCAGACACTGGCGTTCTTTCCTCCTGCTGCGTGGGCACCACGTCCGGGCGTGGCCCGGGGGTGGGCTCGCGGCCGTGGCGGCCCGCGGGTGCGGCGGGGACCGGTTCCTGCCGCGAGATCGGCGTTCAGTCTATCCGCCCGAGCGGGCGTAGACTGGCGCGAGTTCTGTCAATTGGTGAACGCGCAGGAGTTCTTGAGTGTCTGTGAAGATTCTCGTCGTGGATAACTACGACAGCTTTGTCTATACCTTGGTGGGGTATCTGCAGCAATTGGGGGCCCAGACGACCGTGGTGCGCAACGACGACCTGGACGTCGCCGCGGCCACCGCTCTCGCCGGTGAACACCAGGGTGTCCTGCTGTCCCCCGGCCCCGGTGCCCCCGCGGAGGCCGGCGTGTGCGCGGACCTGATCCGCTGGGCGGAGCACACCAGGACACCGTTGCTCGGCGTGTGCCTGGGCCACCAGGCGCTCGGTGAGGTCTACGGCGCTCGCGTGGGCCACGCCCAACAGCTCATGCACGGCAAGACGTCCCAGTTGGTGCACCACGGGGACAGCGTCTTCGCCTCGGTCCCGTCGCCGTTCACCGCGACCCGGTACCACTCGCTCGCCGTGGCCGCGGACACCGTCCCGGACTGCCTCGAGGTCACCGCGACCACCGACGACGGGCAGGTGGTCATGGGGCTCAAGCACCGCTCCGCCCCGCTGCACGGTGTGCAGTTCCACCCAGAGTCCGTGCTCACGGAGGGTGGCTACCTCATGCTCGGCAACTGGCTCGAGGAAGTGGGCCAGCACGGTGCCGCCGCAGCGGCCGCGGGGTTGTCCCCGCTCATGACCGCCTGAGAACCAGTTCCGTCAGAGGCACCCGGACCGCACACTCCGTCGGAGCGAGGTCCGTCGAAGCAGGGCCCCGCACAGTAAGGCCCGGCCGATCTCAGCCGTCGCCCCCGCGGGATGCGGTGGGGCGACTCGTGGGCTGGGGCTGCGCGGGCTGGGGCTGCGTGGGTTGGGGTGCGGCATCCGTGGGTTCGGCGGGAGTCGTGGGTTCCGCCGTGGGCTCGTCCTCGTTCGTCGGGGACGGGGTGGGGCTCGGCGTGGGCGTCACCTTCCGGGCCACCGTGAGCGTGATCGTGGACCCCTGGCTCACGGAGGACCCCGCGGGAGCGGACTGCCGCAGCACCGTGCCAGCCTCAGCATCCTCGGTCTCGCGGATCTCCACGTCGTAGTTGAGCCGCACGTCGTCCGCCCGCAAGGCCTGTTCGGCCTCCGCGCGGCTGCGGCCGACGACGTCCGGGACCGTGACCTTGCCCGTGGACACCTGCAGTTTGACCGCGCTGTCCCGGGCCACCGAGACGCCCTGTCCGGGATCGGTCGAGAGCACCACGTTGTGGGGCGCGGTGGCGCTGTTGACCGTGCTGACCGGGCCCGCCGTGAGGCCGGCCTGCTGCAGGGACTGGCGGGCGTAGTCCAAGGATTGGCCCACGAGATCGTTGGGCACGGTCACGTTCTCGGGCCCCTCGGAGACCACGACGGCCACCGAGGACCCCTGGTCCACCTGGGTCCCCGCGGCGGGGCTCATGCTGATCACGTGCTTGTCCGGCACGCTGTCACTGTGCTGCGTGGTGAACGTGGGGTTCAGCCCCGCGTCCCGCAGGGTGTTCTCCGCCGTGGTGCTGTCCATCCCCGTGACCTGGGGGACGCTCACCTGCGCGACCTGTTCGACCTGCTGGTCCTGCCACCACCGCACGCCCAGCACGGTTCCGCCGACCAGCAGCGCGAGCACGAGCAGCAGCACCACGGGCACCACCCACAGGGGCCTGCGACGGCGCCGTTCGTACGGCGCGGAGGCGGACGCGGGGGCGGCGACGGGCGCTGGGTCGTCGGCCGCGGCGTCGTCGTCGAACCTGCCGTACTGTGCGGAGACGGTGGGCTCGGCATCCTCGCTGCGCCCCGCGGCGGTCACGGCGGCGGCCGGGGCACCGGCACCCACCGCGGGCAGGGTCTTGGTGTGGGAATCGACGGTGTGGGTGACGTCGATGGGCTGTGTGGCCCCGAGATTGCCGGGCAGTTGCCCGCCCAGTTCACGCAGGGCCCGGCGCATCTGCCCGGCGTCCGCGAACCGGTCCCGCGGGTCCTTGGCGAGGGCGCGCTCCATGAACCGGTCCACGGCGGGCGGCAACTGCGGGTTCACCGCCGACGGCGCGGGCGGCGCGTCCCGCACGTGCTGCGCGGCGATCGCCACGGAGGATTCCCCCACGAACGGCGCGCGCCCGGTCAGCAACTCGAAGAGCACGCACGCGGCGGAGTACAGGTCCGAGCGGGGATCCACCGCGGCCCCGCTGGCCTGTTCGGGGGAAAGGTACTGTGCGGTGCCGAGCACCGCCTGGGACTGGGTCAGCGCGGCCTGCGTGTCCTCCACGGCGCGCGCGATCCCGAAGTCCATGACCTTGACGCTGCCGTCCGGGGTGACCTTGACGTTGGCGGGTTTGATGTCCCGGTGCACGATCCCCGCGCGGTGGCTGAAGGACAGGGCGTCCATGATGCCGAGCATGTACTCGATGGCCTGTTCCGGAGTGACCCCCGGCCCGTGCATGAGTTCCCGCAGTGTGCGCCCGGGGACGTATTCCATGACGATGTAGGGGCGCAGGACACCGTCCGGGCCCTGGGGGCGGATCTCCCCGGTGTCGTAGATGGCCACGATCGAGTGGTGGTTGAGGGACGCCACGGCGTGGGCCTCGCGCTGGAACCGCTCGTGGAACGTCTCGTCCGCGGCCAGTTCCGGACGCAGGATCTTGATCGCCACGCGGCGGCCCAGACGCACGTCCTGTCCCACGTGCACCGTGGCCATGCCACCGCGGCCGATGACCTCACCGACCTCATACCGGTCGTTGATCAGATCCGGCAGTCCCGACGTCCCCATGCGTGTCAGCCGCCCGCGCCGCTGCCGGGAGCGCTCGGAGCCGCGAGCGCCCCGTCACCGGTGCCCTGCACGGGGTTGGACTGCCCCGATCCTGCCTCGGTGCGGGCGCTCTGATCCGTGGTCCCCTGGGCGCCGGTGTCCGCCTGGGTGTTCGCTCCGTTCTGGCCGGTCTCCCCGGCGCCGTTGGTGGCTCCGTTACCGGCCCCGCCGTTGTCCGCGCCGCCGCCATTACCGGCGCCATTGCCCCCGCCGTTGGTGGGAGCGGGCTGAGCGGTCTGCTGCGGTGCCTGGGTGTTCTGGTTCTGCTCGGGCTGTTGCTGCGGTGACTGCGTGGAACCGGTGCCCCCGGTCCCGGCGCCCGAGGTCGTCTGGGCACCCGGGGTCCACGCGACGTACATCACCACGGTGGAACCGACCTTCACCCGCGAACCGGCCGCGGGTTCCACGGAGACCACGGTGTTCTCCGCCTGACCCGTGCCCTGCTGCAGCCGCTTGTCCACGTTCACGCCCATGGCGGTGATCTCGGAGGCGACCTGGTCCGCGTCGCGGCCCACCATGTTGGCGGGCAACACCACGGTGTTCGCGGTGGGGCTCACGGTGGAGGACGTGACGGTGCCCGGTGCGGGGGAGCCGGAATCGTCCCGCGAGGAGAAGAAGTACACCCCGGCCACGGCCAGGGCCACCAGAAGTGCGAGCAGCGGCAACAACCACGCCCACACGGACGTCTTGCGCCGCTCACCCTGCGGGGTGGAACCGCGCTGCGAGCTCGGTGGCCGGTTCACGGTGTCGAACTGTGCGGTAGAGGGGTGGGCACTGTACTTGGGGTCCGGCTGGGCCGCGGCCGCGGCCGAACCGGTCACTCCCGCGGCGGCCGTCCCGGACATGGGCCGGGTGCTCGGTCCCGAGACCGGTGCGATGGCCTCGGTGGGCTGCTCGTCGGAGAAGTCCTGGGACAGGAACGGCTGCATCCCCGGGACCATCGTGACCGCGGCCGTGACGTCCCCGCGGCGCAGCGCATCCACGGCGTTGGCGAGCTTGCCCGCGTTCTCCGGGCGTTCCTCCGGGTCCTTGGCGAGCATGGACATGATGAGGGCGCGCACCGGGTCCGGGATGGAGTCCGGCAGCGCGGGAGGGTTGTCGTTGACCTGGGCCAGGGCGATCGCGATCTGGGATTCCCCCGTGAAGGGGCGCCGGCCGGCGAGCAGTTCGTAGCCGATGATCCCCAGGGAGTAGATGTCCGAGGAGCCCGTGGCGGTCTGACCGGTGGCCTGCTCGGGGGCCAGGTACTGGGCCGTGCCCATGACCTGGCCGGTGGCCGTGAGCGGCACCTGGTCCGCCAGCCGGGCGATGCCGAAGTCGGTGACCTTGACGCGGTTGTCCGGGGTGATGATCAGGTTGCCGGGCTTCACGTCCCGGTGCACGAGCCCTTGCGCGTGCGCGGCGGCCAGGGCGCGGGCGGTCTGGCCGATGTAGTTCAAGACCGTGTCCGGGTCCAACGACTTCTGCCGGTCGATGATGTTGGACAGCGGTTCGCCGGGCACGAGTTCCATGACCAGGAACGCGGAGCCCTCGTCCTCGCCGTAGTCGAAGACGTTGGCCACACCCGGGTGGTTGAGCAGGGCGGTGTGACGGGCCTCCGCCCGGAAACGCTGCAGGAACGTGGGATCCCCGTTGTACTCGTCCTTGAGGATCTTCACCGCGACGATCCGACCCAGGACCTGATCCTTGGCCTTCCACACCTCGCCCATGCCGCCGATGGCAATTCGTTCCGTCAGGGCGTAACGACCGCCCAGGGTGGTGTTCGACGATGGTCTCACTTGTTCAACACCGCCTCGAAGAGTTGCCGTGCACTGGGGCTGGTCAGGGAAGACCCTGTGGTGACGTCCACGTCCTCGACCACCACGGCCACCGCCAACTGGGGGTCGTCGGCGGGCGCGAATCCAGTGAACCACGAATCGTTCAATCCGTCCCTGCCGATCTCCGCCGTGCCGGTCTTCCCGGCCACCTGCACGCCGGGCACGGCCGCGCCGGACGCGATGCCGTTACTGACCACGGAGGTCATCAGGTCCTTGACGGTGCGCGCGGTCTCCGCGTCCGTGGAGCGGCGCAGCTGCTCGGCCTGGAACTGGTCGATCACGGACAGGTCCGAGGAGCGCACGGTCTTGATGAGGCTGGGACGCATCATCACACCGTCGTTGGCTATAGCCGCGGAGGCCATGGCCACCTGCAGCGGGGTGGTGCGGACGTCGTACTGTCCGATCGAGGACAGGGCGAGCTGGGCCTGGTTCATGTCCTCGGGGAACACGGACGGGGTGACCTGCAGCGGGATGTCCAGGTTCTGGCCGTAGCCGAAGTTCTGCGCGGTCTGGCGGATCTTGTCCTGGCCCAGGTCCATGGCGATGTGCGCGAACGGGGTGTTGCAGGACTGCTCGAGCGCGAAGCGCAGGTCCACCTGGGAGCGCGCGGCACACCCGCCCTGGCGGTAGTTGGGCAGGCTAACTGTCGTGTCCGGGAGCGGGAGCTCGTTGGGGTTCGGCAGCGTGGTGTCGGTCGTGTACTTTCCGGACTCCAGCGCGGCCACGGTGTCGATGATCTTGAACGTGGAACCGGGGGAGTACAGGTCCCCGCTGATCGCGCGGTTCACGAGCGGCTTGTCCGGGTCCGCGTTCAGGGACTGGGCTGCGGCGACCACCTGGTTCGTGTCGTGCGAGGACAGGGCGTTCGCGTCGTAGCTCTTGCGGGAGACCATGGCCTTGATCTCGCCGGTCTTGGGGTCCACGGCCACGATGGAGCCGTTGTGACCCTCCAGTGCGTTGTACGCGATGCGCTGCAGCTCGGGGTCCAGGGTCAGCTCCACCGAGGCGCCCTTGGGTTGGTTCCCGGAGAACAGGGACACCACGCGGTCGTAGAACTGGTCGTCGGACGCGCCCGAGAGCTGGTCACCCATGGCGGATTCGAGTCCCGTGGCCCCGTAGACCAGGGAGAAGTACCCGGTGAGGTTCGCGTACAGGGGGGAGTCCGAATAGACGCGCTGGTGCGCGAAGTCGCCGTCCGCGGGCACGGAGCGAGCGATCTCCTTCCCGCCCACGAGGATCGAGCCGCGGTCCCGGCCGAACTGTTCATACAGCGTGCGGTTGTTCCACGGGTTGGCCTGGAGGGCGTTGGCCGCGAAGAACTGCACGTACGTCAGTGTCAGTAGTAGCACCACCATGATGGCCACGGCCATGAGCCACATGCGCCGGATCGCCTTGTTCACCGGGTCCCCCCTTCCTGATCGTGCGCGTTGCCACCGGATGCGCCGCGTTCACCGGACGACGACGCCGCGTCACCCCCGGTGCGGTCGCTCCGGGAGGCGCGCGTGGCACCGTAGCCGGCGAAACCGCTCGAGCGATGCGTGATCCGCGAGATCGCCTCGGTCGCGGATGCCGATTCCGCCGCGCCCGGGGACGCCGCGGCGTCGTGGGATACGGACGTGGTCCGCGACAGCGACGGGGTGGGCTCCGTGGCCGGCTCCCGGCCCGGGGCGGCGTCGGCGCCGTCGGTGCGGGTGCGCTCGTCGTCGCGGCGTTCCTCGCGGGCGCGGAGGCGGCGCTCGAAGGTCGCGAGGTCCTCGTCCGTGGCGGGGCCGGTGACCACGGGGCGCCGCGCGCTGTGGGAGATGGCCAGCAGGATCGCCACGATGATCCAGTTGGACAGCAGGGACGAGCCACCGGCGGACATGAACGGGGTGGTCAGACCGGTCAGCGGCAGCAACCGCGTGACACCGCCGATCACCACGAGCAACTGCAGCACCATGAGCGAGGACAGGCCCGCGGCCAACAGCTTGCCGAACGCATCACGGGTACCCAGGGCCGCGCGCAACCCGCGGGTCGCGAAGAGCAGGAACATCACCAGGATCGCGCCGAGCCCGATCAGCCCGAGCTCCTCACCGAACGCCGTGATGATCATGTCCGAATTGGAATAGGAGACCAGGTCCGGGCGCCCCTGGCCCAGGCCCTGACCGAACAGTCCGCCGGAGGCCAGACCGAACAGTCCCTGCACGATCTGCGCCGAGCCACCGGGGGAGCGGTTGTAGACGTCCGGGTTGAAGGCGTCCAGCCACGCGTCCAGGCGCAGGGCCACGTGGGAGAACATGCGGCTCGCGGCGAAACCTCCCACGGCCATGAGCAGCACGCCCAACACGATCCAGCCCAGGCGTCCCGTGGCCAGGTAGACCATGGCCAGGAACAGGCCGAAGAACATGATGGCGGTACCCATGTCCTTCTGCAGCACCAGCACGCCGATCGCGATCACCCACGCCGCGAGCATGGGGGCGATGTCCCGGAACCGCGGCAGGCGCACGGGGCCGATCTTGCGCCCAGCCAGCAGGATCAGGTCCCGGTTGGTCGAGAGGTAGCCCGCGAAGAAGATGGCCAGCGTGATCTTGGCGATCTCACCGGGCTGGAACGTTCGCCCGGCCACCGAGATCCACAGTCGGGCGCCGTTGATCTCCACGCCGAGGCCCGGGATCATGGGCAGCAGCAGGAGCACGGCGGAGAGCAGCAACATGATGTACGTGACGTTGCGCAGTCGCCGGTGGTCCTTGAGCAACCACAGCACCACGCAGCACGCGAGCATGGCCACGCCGGTCCACACCACCTGGGTGTTGGCGGCACTCTGGTTGGTGGACAGGTCGATGCGGTGGATCATCGCCAGCCCGAGCCCGTTGAGCGCCACGGCCAGCGGGAGCAGGTAGGGGTCCGCGTAGCGCGCCCGGATCCACAGCACCACGTGCACCAGCAGGGCGCCCACGCCCAGCACGGTACCGCTCATGATGATGTGGCGGGGATCCGCTTGGGCGCGTTCGGGATCCACCAGGATGTTGGCGCTCACGCCGATCGCCAGGGCCACGAGCAGCAACAGTAACTCGGTGATCCGCCGCGGCCTGGGGCGCACGGGAGCCTCTGTGCCGCGCTCGGGCGCGGCGTTCACGGTCGAACTCATCGGTTCTCACCCCCGGGGGACGTGCGCGGGGTGGCCGAGCCACTCGGCGACGCGCTCGCGGACGGGTTCGGTGTGGGGGTCGTGACCGTCACCCGGCCCGTGGGGCGGGGTTCGGGTCCGCGCGAGGACTCCAGGTCCGCGACGATCTGTTCGGCCTCCTCGCGGCTGCCCGCGGGGATCGTGGCGCGCACGCGGTCCTGCGCGTACTGGGACAGGGAGTCCACGGGGATCTCGGTGGTCGCGCTCAACTCGCTCAGCGAAATGGGACCCAGGGACTGCGAGACCCCCTGGAACACGGCCACGTGACCCCGGTCCTCACCCACGTAGTACTGGGACGAGGTCCACGCGCGCGCACCCCACCCGCCGAGCAGCAGCGCGAGGGCGAGCACGACGACACCCACGATCCACGCCGCACGACGGCGCTTGGTCCCGCGCGCGGGGTCGTCACCCTTGCGACGCAACAGGCTGCGTACCTCGGCGGGATCGGTGGTCACGTCCAGCGTGGAGGTCGCGAGCATCGTGGCGCGGCGCTGGATCGCCGAATCCGAGACGGTAGGGATACGCCCCGTCTGGGTCGCGTTCGCCGCGGCACCCACGAGCAGGTGGGGACGCTCGGCCAGGTCCCGGCGCAGCACGGAGGCCGAGGACTGGGTGGGCTGCGATGTGGTGTGGGGGTAGCCGGGTTCGCGATAGTCGGTGCCGCCGCCGGCCACGGGGGAGTCCATGGGTCCGTCCCAGTGCTCCACCTCGGACTCGCTCATGAGTTGCTCGTCCGACGTGCGGGACTGATCCGGTACGGCCCCCTGGCTCTCCCCGGTCATGGGGTGGGCCTCGCTGCCCTGGGGGATCTCGTCCACCTGCACCACAACCACGGTCACGTTGTCCGGGGCCCCGCGGTCCAGGGTCAGTTCCACGAGGGAGTTCACGATCTGGTTCAGATCCCCCGTGGAGCGCATCACGTTCTCGATGGTCTGAGCGTTCACCACCGCGTTGAGGCCGTCGGAGCACAGCAACCAGCGCTCGCCCACGGCCGGGCGCACGGTGCGCACCTCGAGTTCGGGGGAGGCGTCCACGTCACCGAGCACCCGCATGAGCACGTTCTTGTGGGGGTGGGTCTCGGCCTCCTCGGGCTGCAACCGGCCCTCGTCGATCAGCCGCTGGACGAACGTGTGGTCGGTAGTGACCTGCTCGAAACCCTCGGCCTCGGACAACCGGTACGCGCGGGAATCCCCGATGTGCGCCACGCAGATCACGTCCCCGTCGATCAGCAGGGACGTCACGGTGGTGCCCATCCCGCCCAACCGTGGATTGGACTGCACGAGTTTCGCGAGGTTCTGGTTGGCGTTCTGGATCTCGTCCGCGAGCACGGTCTCGGCGTCACCGTCGTAACCGGCGTGGTCCAGGTGGGTCAGGTCGATCACCGCGGAGGCCGAGGCGACGTCACCCCCCACGTGACCACCCATCCCGTCCGCGACGACGGCCAGGTAGCGGCCGGCGTAGGCGGAGTCGTCGTTCTTGGAACGGGCCCGGCCCACGTCGGAGCGAGCAGCATATCGGAAAGCAATGGGCATGGGCTACGGCCTCAGTTCCATCACGGTGCGCCCCACCCGGAACCGGGCACCCGGGTCCACCACGGTGGCGCGGGACAGTCGCTGGTCCTGCAGGTAGGTGCCGTTCGTGGACCCGAGGTCCTCCAGGAACCACTTGGATCCCTGCGCGAACAGGCGGGCATGGCGCCCCGAGGCGTAGTCGTCCTCGAGCGGGATGGTGGCCTCTGCGGAACGGCCCAGCATCACGGGGGCCGATCCCAGTTGGAAGCTACGCCCGGCGAGCGGGCCGTCCACGACCACGAGCTGTTGCGCGCGCGTACGCGCACCCCCGGTGGTGGGGGCGGCGGGGCGGGGGTTCTGGGGTGCCTCCTGGCGGGGTTCCCGTGCGCGGGCGTCACGCAGTTTCTCGCGGCCACCGCGCACGGCCGCGCGGGCCTTGCCGCCCACGGTCAGGTCACGCGCCTGGGAGAAGACCACGGCGGCGATGAAGATCCACAGCAGCGCCAGGAATCCGTAGCGCAGCAGGGTCACGGTCAGTTCGGACACGTCAGCGCCTCTCCCTCGGGAGCATCAGTCGGAAGGTCAACCTGGTGCGCCCCACGGTGATCACGGAACCGTCCACGAGCTGGGCCCTGCCCTGGATCCGCTGGCCGTCTACATAGGAACCGTTCGTGGAACCGAGGTCCACAGCCAGGAAATGGTCCCCTTGGCGCCGGATTTCGAGGTGCTCGCGGGAGACCCCCGTGTCCTCCACGGTCACGTCCGCCTGCGCGGAGCGGCCCACGCTCACGCGGTCCGCGTTGAGCGTGAAACGTTCGGCGCCCACCTGGATCACGGGCACCGGTTGCAACCCGGCCTGGTCGTCGACCGGGTCGTGATAGCCGCCGGGAACGTGGCCCGCAGCGTTGTCGTCGGCCGAATGAGCGGCTTGGTCATCGCGCGGGCGGGCGTGCGGGGCGGGCGCCGGAGGTTGGGGTGCGCGCGCGGAGGTCCCGGCGTCCGCGGGAACCTCCGGTGTGCTTGTGCGCTCGAACGAGGACAGGATGTCGAAGTGGCCGGCCTCGAGTTCGGACTGGCGCGTGAAGCTCACGCGCACCGCGCCCTGCAGGGTATAGGCCTGCGAGCGCGCGTGGCGGATGACGACGTCGCACAGTTCCTCGGCCAGTTGGACGCCCCATTCCTGGGCCCGGGGGAAGTCGTCGTCGGAGAACTCCACGGTGAAGACGTTGGGTGCCATGGTGCGGCCCGCGGGAACGGTGAAGGACTCCTGGTCCAGTTCACGGCGCAGGGCGCTTGCGATCTCCACGGCCTCGACCCGCTTGCGAGAACCCGCGGTGAAGGCGGTGCGGACCACCTTCTCGATCCCGTTCTCCAGCCCGGTCCAGAAACCCATCCCGCCTCCTTCCTCGGTCAGCCAGTGGCGCTGCGCGGCGTGCGACCGCAGGGGGCGGCGGTACACACGGTCATGGACAGTGTTCAGAATAGTAGCCGGACAGGCTGAGTGGGCGGTGACAGCGCGCGTGATCCCGCTGGGAGCGCGCCCGGCCGGGCAGGACGCGGTGGCCGGCCCGGCGCGTCGCGGCGTACCGCGGTGCAGCGCGGGTGGTCAACACACTGCGACTTCTACCGACGGACCCTCGACCCGGTCCCCCGGGGCGGGCGATACTCGGGACCATGAAGCGACCCCAGAAGATCCTGACCCTCGGTTCCGCCGCACTGCTGAGCGCCTCGTTGCTCGTGGGCTGCGGGAACACCACCCAGAACCAGGCCCCCGCGCAGAACGACGCGACCCAGGGCGCCGGGGACGCCACCGCGGCGGCCACCGGCACCACGCAGGACGCGACCACGCCCGACGCGACCGGTGCATCCCCGTCCGACACCGCGTCCGCCACGGACAGCGCCTCGCCGTCCGAGAGCGCCTCGCCCATGAGCAGCGCGTCCGGCAGCGCGAGCCCGAGCGGTTCGGCGTCCGGCCCGGCCGTCAACGGCGGGCAGGCGGCCGCGCTGGCCGCCGTTGACTCCGCGCTGGCCCAGCACCAGGGTGGTGACGTGGTGGAGATCGACTACGACCGCCGCGCGGACAAGTTTGAGGTGGACCTGATCGCGGACGGTAACGCCCACCAGGTCACGGTGGACGGCACGGGCAAGAACGTCCAGGAGGACCGTGCGGACGGCCGCGCGGATGAGGACGACGTGGCCGAGCTGCGTGCCGCGTCCGTGGGCGCGAAGGACGCGATCAAGCGGGTCTTCGAGTCCGCCGAGTCCGAGTCGGGCACCAAGGTGCTGGACGAGGCCTCCCTGGACGAGGACGACGACGTCGTGCGCTGGGAAGTCGAGCTCGACATCGACAACCGGGACAAGGAGTACACGGTCAACGTGCAGAACGGCAGCGTCACCGCGCGCTGACGTCCCGGGGCGCCGCTTACATACCGTCTTGCCACCCACGCCTGTCGCTTCGTGGGGAGGAGGCGGGGGCGGATCACCGGGGACGCCCCTATGAGCCGCTGACCGAGCGCCCCGCTGCACACTGACAGCGGGGCGCTCGGTGATCGCGTCGTGACTGCGACGCCGTATCAGGGCAGCGACGCGGCCAGTTCCACGGCCTCACGGATCGCGCGTTTCGCGTCCAGTTCCGCCGCCACGTGCGCGCCGCCCACCACGTGCACGGGGCGCTCCCCGTTCTCTCCCGCGAGTTCCCGGGCGAGCTCGGCGCGGGGTTCCTGGCCCGCGCACAGCACCACGGTGTCCGCGGGGATGATCCGTTCGATCCGGTCCCCGGTGTCCGGGTGGCCGGTCTGCGACGCATCCCGCTGCGCGGGTGCCAGGACGTGCACGCCCTGTTCGTCGATCCGCACGTACTGCACCCCGGTTACGAACTCCACGTCCGCCATGCGCAGTTCGGCGCGGTGGATCCACCCCGTGGTGGTGCCCAGTCGCGCTCCGGGCTTACCGGCGCTGCGCTGCAGCAGGGTCACGTGCCGTCTCGGTTTCGACGGCGCCGGGGCGAGCAACCCGCCCCGCGCTTCCAGCGAGCGGTCCACTCCCCACTCGGTGTAGAAGTCGGAGTGCGGGTCGTGCGTGAGGAAGTGCGCGACGTCGAAACCGATCCCGCCGCCGCCGACGACCGCCACGCGCTCACCCACGGGGGCGCCGGCCAAGACGTCCTTGTACCCGAGCACCGTGGGGCCGTCCTCCCCGGGGATGCCGGGGACGCGCGGGGTCACGCCGGTGGCGACGACCACGCGGTCCGCGAAGGCCACGTCCTGCGCGGTGGCGGTGTGCCCCGTGCGCACGGTGACCCCCAGCTCGGCCAGGCGCGTGCTGAAGTAGCGCACGGTGTGGGCGTAGTCCTCCTTGCCCGGGATGCGCAGCGCCAACTGGAACTGGCCGCCCAACTCCGGTTGCTCCTCGAACAGGGTCACCCGGTGACCCCGCTGCGCCGCAGCCTCCGCGAAGGCCAGCCCGGCCGGTCCGGCACCCACCACCGCGATCCGCTCCGCGGTGCGCGTGGGGCCCAGCACCAGCTCGTCCTCGCGCATCGCGCGCGGGTTCACGAGGCATGACATGCGGCGGCCCGAGAAGGTGTGGTCCAGGCACGCCTGGTTGCATGCGATGCACGTGTTGATCTCCGCGGGGCGCTGCGCGCGGGCCTTGGCCACGAATTGCGGGTCCGCCAGGAACGGGCGGGCCAGGCACACGAGGTCTGCGTCCCCGCGTTCGATCACCGCTTCCCCGATTTCCGGGGTGTTGATCCGGTTGACCGCGGCCACGGGTAAGCTCAGGTGCTCGCGCAGTGCCCTGCTGACCCATGTGAACCCCGCGGGCGGCACGCTCGTGGCGATCGTGGGGATCCGGGCCTCGTGCCACCCGATCCCCGTGTTGATGATCGACGCCCCCGCGGCCTCGATCTCCCGGCCGAGCTCCAGGACCTGCGCGAACTGCTGGGCGTCCGGCACGAGGTCCAGCGCGGAGAGCCGGTACATGATGAGGAAGTCCGGGCCCGTGGCCTCGCGCACGCGCCGGACGATCTCGGTGGCGAACCGGCGGCGAGCGGCGTCGGACCCGCCGTACCGGTCGGTGCGCTCGTTCGTGTGGGCCACGAGGAACTCGTTGATCAGGTATCCCTCGGAGCCCATGATCTCCACGCCGTCGTAACCCGCGCGCTGCGCGAGGTGCGCGGCGTTCGCGAAGTCCTCGACCGTGCGCTCGACCTCCGCCGTACTCAGCTCGCGCGGCGTGACCTTGTTGATGGGAGCGCGGATGGCCGACGGCGCCACGGCATCTTCGTGCATCGCGTACCGTCCGCTGTGCATCAGCTGCAGTGCGATCAGCCCGCCCTCGCCATGTACCGCGTCCGTGACCGTGCGGTGGGGGCCCAGTTGGTCCTCGCGGCTGAGGTGCGCACCGCCGCGGCGGGCAGCGCCCTCCGGGTTGGGGGAGATCCCGCCCGTGACGATCAGCCCGGCGCCGCCGCGCACGCGTTCCACGTAGAACCGCGCGAGCTCGTGCTCACCGCCCGGGACCTCCTCGAGGCCGGTATGCATGGACCCCATGATCACGCGGTGGGGCAGGGTCAGCGACCCCACGCGCAGCGGGGACAGAAGATGGGGATAGGAACTCATCCGATACTCCAGGTCTCAGGTATTTCTTCCACCCTAGAGCCCGTGAGCTGGATCACCAATCCGACCGGGCCGTGGCAGCCACAACTGGACCACGGACCACGCCACCGCCGTGAGGGGGTACCGCCAGGGCGGCGCCCACGACGCCGTCCACGAGCGTGCCGAGCGCGATGCTCAGCAGCACCACGAGCGCGGCCCACGGTCCCGTGGTCACGAGGGCCACGAGAGCGGCCAGCGCTGCGGCGACAATCGGGCCCACGATGGGGATGAACGCTCCCAGGAACATGAGCATGGTCAGCGGGGTCGCGAGCGGCACACCGAGCAACCACAGCAGACCGCGATCGCGAGCATCTCGATCACCACCACCGCAGCGGTGCCCCGCATGTAACCACCCAGGATGCGCACGGTGTCCCGGTCGGTCCGGCGTAACTTCTCGGTGTGGCGCGGCGGGAACCAGTTCAGCAGGAAACCCCCGATCCGTTCGGCGTCCGCGGCGGGATGGGTCGAGGGGTCGGTTCAGGCGGAGTTCACAACCCGCATCCGGGCCGCTCGCGGATTCCCGCTCGCGTTCCGTCAGCGGGGTGTCGTGCCGCCGCACCGTAGAGGCGCTCCGGAGCCAGAGCACCGTAGAGGCGCTCCGGAGCCAGAGCACCGTCTGGCCGATCTTCCGGGCACCCCCAGGCCACGAGCGCCCCAGGGCGGTGGCTCCCGAGTGACCCCTGGTGAAATGCTCGCGTCCTTGTTATTCTGAATACATCAAAATAAGACGGCATGGCGTGGTTCCACCCCGGGACCACCGCCCCACGAGGAGGTTGTCATGGCCAAGAAATCCACGAAGAACGCCAACTACACCGTTCCGGGTCTCACCACGGAGCAGGGCCACGGTGTGGCCGAGATCCTGCAGCAGCGGCTGCACGCGCTCAACGACCTGCAACTGACCCTCAAGCACGCCCACTGGAACGTGGTGGGTCCCAACTTCATCTCCGTCCACGAGATGCTGGACCCGCAGATCGAGGAGGTCCGCGGGTACGTGGACGAGCTCGCCGAGCGCATGGCCACCCTGGGTGTGCCGCCGAACGGTCTGCCCGGCGCCATCGTGGCCGAGCGCACGTGGGACGACTACGACGTCCAGCGCGCCTCCGGCGTGGAGCACCTCGCGGCACTGGACCTCGTCTACGACGGCGTCATCACCGACCATCGGGATGCCCTGGCCCGCATCAGCGACGTGGATCCCATCACCGAGGACATGCTGATCGCCCAGGTCCGCGGGCTCGAGCTCTTCCAGTGGTTCATGCGCTCGCACATCGAGTCCGATTCCGGCGTGCTGGAGAACTCCGCCGCCCGCACGGAGAAGGACGCCGCCAAGGCCGTCAAGCGCGGCCGGGTCGCCAAAAAGAAGTAACCACACATGTAGTAGAAGGACCCCCGGATCCGCATCATGCGGGTCCGGGGGTCCTTCCTCTGCGGTCGGGTGCCGCCGCACGCTGTCGTATGCCTTGGAGAACGACGACGCCGCTTGCGGTCACCCTGCTAAGGCGGCGTCGCGCCGTCGTCGCCGGATGGGCGACCGCGGGTCAGAACGCCAGGTTGAACACCCACACGCCCAGGGTCATGGTCGTGGCGGTGATCAGGACCAGGGCGATCAGGTTGAGCCCGATCCCGCCCTTGATCATCTGCCCGATGGTCACGTACCCGGAACCGAACGCGATGGCGTTGGGCGGGGTGGCCACCGGCAGCATGAACGCGCACGTGGCGGCGAGCGCCACGGGGATCGCCAGGAGCATGGGGTCCACGCCGATCCCCATGGCCACACCGCCGGCCACGGGCAGGAACGTGGCCGCGGTGGCCGTGTTGGACGTGAGCTCGGTGAGCAGCAGGATGCCGCCGGCCATGATGAGCACGAGCAACACCACGGGCAGTCCGCCGAGACCCTGGGCGCGCTCGCCGATCCACTCGGTGAGCCCGGAGGTGGAGAACTGCGCGGACAGGGCCAGGCCACCGCCGAACAGCAACAGCACGCCCCACGGCAATTTGACCGCGGAGTCCCAGTCCAGCAGGCGCACGCCCGGTGCCGCACCGGCCGGGCACAGGAACAGCAGCAGCCCCACGGCCATGGCGATGCCGGCGTCGGAGATGATGGGATCCGCGAAGAGCACCGGCACGAAGACCCAGGACAGCGCGGCGAGCACGAAGATGGTCAGCACACGCTTCTCACCCGGGGACATAGGGCCGAGCTTGGCGAGTTCGTCGTTGATGAGTTCCTTGCCGCCGGGGATCTCGGTGATCTCGGGCTTGAACAACACCTTGGTCAGCAGCACCCAGCACAGCGCGAGCAGCACCACGGCCAGGGGCACGCCCACGAGCATCCACTGACCGAAACCGATCGTGATGTCGTGCGCGTCCGAGAGGTAGCCGGCCATCAGGGTGTTGGGCGGGGTGCCGATGATGGTTCCCAATGAACCGATCGACGCCGCGTACGCGATCCCGAGCATCAGCGCGGTGCCGAAGTTGGACTTGACGATCTCCCCCTTGACCTCGTCGTCCTGGGGCTCGATCTCCTCCCGTGCGGGCGCGGCGGAGGTGCCCTGGGCGGCGTCGGCACCGGAACCGATCTTGGTCACGAGCAGCAGCACGGACACGCCGATCGGCAGCATCATCACGGCGGTCGCGGTGTTGGACACCCACATGGACAGGAAGCCCGTGGCCACCATGAACCCCGCGATCATCTGTGTGGGCTTGGTACCGATCACCTTGACGGTGAGCAGGGCGATCCGCCGGTGCAGGTTCCAGCGCTGCATCGCGAGCGCGAGCAGGAACCCGCCCATGAACAGGAAGATGACGTTGTTGCCGTAGGACGCCCCGACGGTGTCGAACTTCACGTCCGTGCCGAGCGTGGGGAACACCACCAGGGGGACCAGGGCGGTCGCGGGCAACGGCAGGGCCTCGGTCATCCACCACACGCCCATGAGCACGGCCGTGGCGGCCGTGAGCCGGGCGGCGTGGGGGACGTCCTGCGGCATCAGGGTGTAGATGAGCACCGCGAGCAACAGACCGCCCGCCAGGCCGATCCAGCGGACGGTGCGGGTGCGGGGTTTCTCCGCCTCCGCCCGTTCGCCCGGGGACTGGAAGTCCACCTCCTCACCGCGGTGAGGGTCCGGGTCCATGTTCTGCAGGTGCGCGCCGGGTACGGCCGGGTGACTCATGATGTCTCCACATCGTTGTGGGGAAAAGGTCGGTCATCCCAGCGTACGGCAGCGCGGCTCAGCTGACCGTGGCCACCCGGATGGTTTCGGGCAGGGCCTTGACGGCCGCCACCACGTCCTCCGTGACACCGTTGCCGCAGTCCGTGACCAGATAGCCCATCTGCCCCTTGGTCACGAGCTGCTGGCGGTCCACGTTGATCCCGTGCTCGCCGAGCACCGCGTTCACGCGAGCCAGCACGCCGGGCAGGTTGCTGTGGATGTGCAGCAACCGGGTGCCGTGGATGTGGGGGTCCAGCTGCACCTCGGGGAAGTTCACGGACAGGCTCGTGGTGCCGTAGCGGCAGTAGTCGATGAGCTTGCCGGAGACGAAACCGCCGATGTTCTCCTGGGCCTCCGCCGTGGAACCACCCACGTGCGGGGTGAGGATCACATTGGGCAGCCCCTGCAGCGGGGACTCGAACGCCTCGCCGGCGACCTTGGGTTCGGACGGGTAGACGTCCAGGCCCGCCCCGGCCAGGTGGCCGGAGACGAGGGCCTCGCGCAGGGCCTCGATGTCCACCACGTGACCGCGGGACAGGTTGAGGAACAGGGAACGGGGGCGCATCTGGCGGAATTGCTCCCGGCCGAACATGTTGGTGTTGCTCTCGCGCCCGTCCACGTGCAGGGTCACGGTCTCCACCGTGTTCAGCAGTTGCTCCAGGGAATCGCACTTGGTCGCGTTGCCCATGGCCAGGCGGTCCACGATGTCGTAGAAGTAGACGTTCATCCCGAAGGCCTCCGCCACGACCGACAACTGCTTGCCGATGTTGCCGTAGCCCACAATCCCCAGGGTGCGGCCCCGCACCTCGTGGGAGCCCTTGGCGGTCTTGTCCCACACGCCCTGGTGCATCGCGGAGTTCTTGTCCGTGAGGTGACGCGCCAGCGCGATGATCTCACCCAGCGCGAGCTCCACCACGGAACGCGTGTTGGAGTACGGCGCGTTGAACACGGCCGTGGCGGTGTCCGTGGCGGCGGTGAGATCGATCTGGTTGGTCCCGATGCAGAACGCACCCACGGCCTTGAGGGTGGGGTGCGCCTCGAACACTTCGCGGGTCACGCGCGTCTTGGAGCGGATCCCCAGCAGGTCCACGCCGTCCAGCGCGGCCATCAGTTCCTGCGGGTCCAGGGCACCCTTGCGGGTCTCCACCTCGAAGCCGCGGCTACGCAGCGAGTCGACGGCGTCGGTATGAATGTTCTCGAGCAGTAAGGCCTTCACCCGTCCATCCTATGGGGTGGGGCGCGGGCGCCCCGTTTCACGACGTAGCATTCCGGGTCACCCCCGAGCGCGGCGCTCGCGCGCGGGGTGACCCGGCGGCGTCGTCCTCCGGGACCGCGCCGTCCGCTCAGTCCCGGTACGCGCCCAGCAGCTTCTCGACGACGGCGCGCATCCCGTACTCGCGCGCGATCGTGTCCGCGGCCGCCCGACCCGCTCGCCGTCGCCGCTCGGGATCGGCGATCAGCTGCGCGAGGGCATCTTCGAGGGGTGGCTGGGTGTCGTCCACGACCGCGCCGGACCCCGTTCGCGCGACCGTGGGCGCGAGCCCGCACGTGTCCGTCACGACCACGGGCAGTCCCGCGGACATGGCCTCGAGAACCGACATGGGGTACGGCTCGTGGACGGAGGGTAGGACGTACACGTCCGATTCCGCCATCCACCGCGCCGCGCCCGCGGAGTCCACCGGGCCGGCCCACGAGAGGCGCTCGCCGAGGCCCGCGGCCGCGATCGCCGCGCGCACCGCGTCCCCCTGGCCCTCATCCGGGCCCACGAGCGTGAACGTGGCGCGCGGGAACCGCTCGGCCAGGGATCGCGCGGCGGCCACGAACGCGAGCGGACGCTTGCGATCCTGCAGACGCGCGAGGAACAGCACGCGACACTCGTCGTCTTCCCGCGGCACGCGGGGGCGCGAGGATACGGGCATCCCATTGTGCAGTTCCATGAGGTTCACGGGCCCGCGGGCGACCTCGGTGAGGTCCTGTTCCTCCTGAGGGGTGAGATAGCAGACCCGGTGCGCGTCCCGCAGCACCCGCCGGGTCAGCAGGGCGTCCAGGGGCCCCGCGAGGGGATTCTCGGACGGGTCGATCATCCCGTGGGTTTGCAGGACGGTTCGGGTGCCCGCGCGCTCCGCGAGCCACGCGGCCGGCAGGGTCAGCAGGTCACGCGCCGTGTGCACGTGCACCACGTCCGCGGTCGGCGCGACCCGGCGCAGCCACGACAGCATGGCCGGCGATGTGAGACCCGCGAAACCCGCACCCGGCAGGGCCTGGACGGGACGGAAGAGCTGCGTGCGCACGCCGTCGCGTTCGGTGGGCAGGGGCGCGCCCAGATCGGAGCCGGTCGCGGCGAGGATCACGTCGTGTCCGGCGTCGGCGAGCGCACGACACTGGTTGAGGGCCACCGTGGTGGGCCCGCCGTACGCGTTGGTGCCCGAGACCAGGGCGACGACCTGCAGGATCCGCATGCCGCTCACGCCTTCGTGGCCACGGGGGCGAGCACGCGCGCCCCGGCCGGGACGTCCCGCGTGACGAGCGCGGTGGCTCCCACGACGGCGCCCTCGCCCACCGTGACGCCGCGCAGGACGGTGGCTCGCAGGGCGATCCATGCGCCGTCGGCCACGGTGATGGGGGCGTTGTCGAACTCGAAGGCCGGGTCGTCCGCGCGGTGGCTGCCCGTGCACAGCATGGCGCCCTGCGACACGCACACGTCCGAGCCGATCGTGATGGGCTCCAGGTTGAGCAACCATGCGCCCACGCCGATCCACGAGTTCTCGCCCACGGCCAGTTTCCACGGCCAGTGGATCCGCACGTCGTGGCGGATCAGTGTGCCCTCCCCGATCTGCGCGCCGAAGGCCCGCAGGATGCGGGTGCGTACACTCGGCGGGCACAGGACGGACCGCTGCAGCGGTTCCGCCACGAGGGCCCACGCGGCACACTGCAGCGTTCCCCGGCCCTTGTCGTAGCCGCGGCCGGTGAAGGTGGCCAGGCGTCTCGTCGTGTGTGTCATGGTCTCTCCCTTGCCCGGGACCGCGATGGCGGTGCGATGGTCGTGGTCTGCGTGCCGAGGTGCGTGCCTCGGCGGTCTTCTCATGGGTCGTCCCGGCGGTACACCGGGGTGGAATACGCGATGCTGCCGTCCTGCCCGACGGCGCGCGCGACCGTGAAGCCGTGCGCCGGGGTGGCGACGTCCTGCCCGCCCACGATGCTCTGCGGCGGATCCTCGTACGCCACGTCCTGCTGCCCCACGGCGAGGCCGGCGGGCCACGTGTTGTGCAGCACCTCGAGCGAGCGCACGGGCTCGCGCGCCGTCAGCCGGAGGGACCGGGCGTCGGCGTCGCGGGGCGGTGGCGCCACGAGGTCGGTGAACGCCGCGCTGCGAGCGGAGGCGAGCGAGTAGTACGTGCGGCGGGCGGGCTGCGGGACGGCCGGGTCCTCGGGCGCGTAGACGACGACCGGCGCCCCACGGGTGCTGCTGAGTCTTCGCCCGGTTCCGTCCGTGACGTCCACGACGGCGTACACCCAGCTCCCGGCGTCCGCCTCGATTCCGCGATCGAGCACCGCCGCCCCGGCTTCGCCTGCGGCGACCGTGACGGGGTCGGAGCTCGCGAGGTCGCGCTCGTCCCGCGCGATGACGCGCACCCGCACCCGGACGGGCTCCGCGCCGTGGTTGATCGCCAGGCCCTCCGCCAGGACGTTACGACCCTCGATCAGGAACTGGGGGGACGTCACGTAGCCCACGGGGTCCCGGGTGGGCGGGGTCTCGCCGCGGAACTGCGCCGCGAAGTGGGCCGTGAGGTCCGCGCGCGTGGTGCCCCAGTCGGTGGTCGGTTGCACGGCCGTGCGTTCCACGACGTCGTTCCAGGTCACCGCGGTGGCCCACCCGGCGCCGGCGTCGCGTTGCAGCTGCCACTGGGAGCGCCACAGTTCGGTGGCCCGAGCATCCACGTACCCGCCGTTGGTGGTCTCCCGGTTGTACCCGGGCAGGATCCCGCCTGCGAACGCGGTGTCGTGCTCGCGGGCCCAGCGGGCGACGTCGGGAAGGATCATGGAGTCGTGGTCGTCGAAGAGCCACACCGCCTCGAAGAGTCCGGCGTACGGGTCCACGGCGGCCGCATCGAAGGCATTGTCGTTCTGGCTCGCGGCGGTGCGCAGCTCGGCCACGACGTAGACGGCGATCCCGTCCCGTTCGAGACCGCGGCGGCACGCGAGCCAGTCGTCGGGGGACAGCGCACGGGCGTCGTAGACCCACACGACCAGCGCGTCGTCGATCCGCGCGGCGGACGGGCGGTCCTTCGCCGCGGCCACGTACTCCCTGATCAGGGACTCGGCCCCGGAGCGGGACGTGACCTGGATGCACGCGGCGACCGCGAAACCGCGGGCCCCGTCCTGCCAGGTCGGGTCCGCCGCCGCCATCCAGTCGGTGACGAAGTCGTCACCGGAATTGACGTCCTCCAGCAGCAGGATCTGCATCCCCGTGAGACCCGCGGCCCGGGCCTGGTCGAGCTGCGACTGCACGAGCTGCGGGTAGGGCGTGCCCGCCGGGGCGAGGAAGAGTGGGCGCTCGCTGCCGTAGTGGGTCTGCGGATCCTCGCTCAGCGGCAGCCCCTGGGGCACCATGTGCGCCCAGACCTGCCGGTCGGGCAGGGAATCCGCGCCCCGCGTCCACGTGGTCCGGTCCGGATCCTCCCCGCAGGACGCGGCCAGCAGGACCGCCGCGGATCCGGTCAGGACGAACAAACCGCGGCGCGTGACGGAGACTCCCCGTGACGGGGCCCGCTCATCCCGCATCGATGACTGCATCCTCACGCACCCCGTCCGCGCGGTGCCATCGCGCGAGCCGCGCGGACCGGCGCTGCAGATAGCGCGCGGTCCAGGGCCGGACGAGGCGGTCCAGGACGGTCACCAGGATCATCATGGACACGATCCGACTGACGGCGCGCGTGTTGTACTGCGTGATCATCACGACCATGAGCAAGGACATGCCCAGCACCGCGGAGAGGAAGAGCACCATGGTGGGGTGGGGGTTGGACGCCACGCTCTTGAGGCAGATACGCACCACCAGGGCCCACACGAGCGTGAAGAGCAGGAGTACGAACCCGCCGAAGCTGGCCCATTCACCCAGTGCGGAATACGGGATGAACTCGTGGACGCGCATGTGGAAGAGGATGTCGTACCAGCCCACCATGGATCCCGGGCCGGGGTTGAGCGAAATGAGCATGTCCGACGCCGTGATCCCCTGCTGCCGGCTCACGAAGATCAACAGCGGGACACTGAACCCGAAACTGCTCGTGGTGGTCACCAGGGACTTCCCGAAGAATGCGGGGTCCTGGAGGATCTTCTCCATCGCGTGGGCGTAGGGGATCAACCCGTGCATGTTCAGTTCACGGCAGTAGAGCGGGATGGGCAGCAGGATCACGGTGATGATCGCCGTGCCGAGCCAGCCCAACCAGGACATCTTGCCGCCTGCCAGGAACTTGCCCACCATGTAGAGCAGGATGACGCCGGCGAACACCCGCGTGGCGCACGCGAACAGGACCACGAGCCACAACACCATGGCCACCCGTGCCAACGTGGGATGCTTCACGGACAGGAACCCCGCCGCCAACACGGCCGCCGGTTGTACCACGCTCACGGCCGAGACCAGCGGTGCGGGTGCCACGAACTCCAGGTACCGGGGCGCCTCCAGCAGGTAGTGACCCTTGGTGAGGATCATCAATGCCAGGGTCCCGAACGTGACCAGCAACCACAGCCAGGACAGTGACCGCACTTGGGCACCCACCGTGTGGATGAGCGAACGCCAGGAGACCGTGGCCCCCGGGAGCGGGACCAGCAGGGCCAGGATCAGCCCCGCGATCGCCCAGGACACCAGGCGCGCAGCGTCCTCGTGGTCGTAGGCACCCCACACGGGTGTGAAGGGGCTGGGGATCGTCACGACGGAGTGGTCCAGAAAGTACACCGTGGACGCCCAACTGACCAGCAGGAAGAGGATCAGTGTCAGGACCGGGACCCGGTCCAACGTGACGGCACGCTGCCAGTTCACGACGCCGAGTAGCTCGAGCGGTTCACCGCGGTGGCTCCGGACGGGTGCCGGTGGGAGCCGAGTCGCCGTCCGAGTGCCTGCGCCAGGGCGATGCCGGCCACGGCCCCGATCCCGGAGCCGATCAGGGCCCAACGCTTCACGCTGGGCTTGTTGTCGGACGTGGCGGCCTCCGCCTGCTGGACGATGGCCACGTCCACCTGGGACATGCCCTCGCTCTGGGGCGAGAACTGCCGGATGGAGTCCCGCAGGCCGGTCGCGAGGTCATCGGCGATGGCCGCGCTGCGCTGACCGTTGGTGTCCGTGTACGCGAGCTTCACGAGGCTCGAGCCGGTGGGGACCTCCACGGAGAGGTCCTTGGCGATGTCGTCCGTGCTCCGGTCGTGATCCGCGGCCTCGTTGAGCACGCTCGAGGTCATGGCCAGGTTGGTGTACGTGGGCATGTTGCTCAGGATGTACTGCGACACAGATTCGGTCTGACCGCTCGGCAGGTTCTGCGCCGGGGTCACCATCACGGTGGTGGTCGATGTGTAGGTCTGTGGTCGCAGCGCCGCCGCGAGCCCTCCGACGAGCGCGCCGAGCACGATGGTGCTCAGGACGACGGCCAAGAATTTGGCAACAGTGTTGCGTGCACGTGAAGACACGTGATCCCCCAATTTCCTCTGTGCTCCCGTCAGCCCGACGAGAGCACACCTCTTTGATTAAATTTGTCGTCCTGAATGTGGACTAATCTTTATCTAATTACCCCTGTTTAGGGGACAGGATTGACTTCGATCCGCGGGTTGTAAATTCCCGTGGACGGTTCGCAGAACCCCCTGGAAACAACCCCTACAGCCCGCTACATCCGCATGGTACCGGGGGTAAAACCGGTGTGCCGTCTCCCTGGGCCGCGGATGCCTGTAACCATGATAGCCTCCATGTTGATCTATTGTTTATATGACAAAGAATTTGTCAGCAATTTCTCACTCCGGGGAGCCTCGACGGGTGGAGTGGGATGTGGTGACGGGGGAGAGGACCACCATGCCCAGGCTTACTGTCATCATGCCCGCCTATCGGTCGGGTGCCACCGTGGAGAGCGCCATGCGTTCCACGCTGCGGGCCATGCCGCGGGACGCGGAGTTGGTGGTGTCCGTGGACGGCCCGGACGCCGAGACCGAACGTGCGGCCCGCCGGGTGACGGACCGCCGCGTCGTCGTCCGGACCGATGCCGTCAACCGGGGGACCGTGGCATGCATGCGCCGGGCCCTGGAGTCCACGGACAGCGAGCTCGTGGCCCGCATGGACTCGGACGACATCTCCCTGCCGTGGCGTTTCCGGGTGGGCTTCCGGGCCGTGCGCCACGCGGACATCGTGTGCGGCACGGGGATCCGCTTCGGTCGGGGGATGCTCCCGCGCCCCGGGTACCCGGGCAGTTTCACGACCCGCGAGATCGGGCTGCTGCTGCCGTTCGTCAACCCCCTGTTCCACTCGAGCATGCTCGCCACCCGGGAGGCGCTCGTGGCCGCGGACGCCTACGCGCGACCCAACACCGCGGAGGACTACGTCCTGTGGCTCGACGCCCTGCGCGCCGGGGCCCGGATCGTGAAACTGGCCACCCCCGTGGTGGCCTACCGGTTGAGTGAGAGCCAGCTGTCGAGTTCGGACACCTACCTGGAGCGCATCGTCTCCGACCCCGAGATCCGGCGCGCGTGGACCGCGTGGGCCCACGCCTCCGGGCGGCCGTGGCTCGAGGCCAACGGCGGGGTCCCCGGATCCATCCGGGGCACGCGGGAACAGCTCGAGGCCATCGTGGCCGGGGTGCGCCCCGGAACGCGGCACTACACGCGGCGTCAGTTGGCGAGAGCCGCCACCCTCATCCCGGCACCGGCATGCTGAACCAGATCAAGTCGCTCATTGAGCGCGCGATCCCGCGGATGTCCTCCGCGATCGTGATCCTCACGCTCGCCGCGTTCACGTCCCCGCATTACGTGGGAATCTACAACGTGGTGACCCTGCTCTACACGGCCATCCAGGTCACGATCGACTCCGGGGCCCGGTTCGCGGTGATCCGTGTGCTGACCGAACCCGGGGGCATGAAGATCATGAACCGCTACCGGGTGATCATGCCCGTCCTGGCCTTCGTGATCCTTACCGGGCTCATGCTGTTCCTGCTGCACAACGGGACGCTCGAGAACTGGGGCGAGTTCTTCCAGGTGCTGCCCGTGGCGCTCGCGCCCGGTTTCGGGGCCCTGGGTCTGCTGTACGTGGGCACGCTGCAGGCCACCAACCAGTGGGGGACCCTGGCCCGGATGCAGTTGCGGGCCTCCCTCGTGGGTTTGCTCGTGGGCGGGACCATCCTGGTGCTGACCCACTCGCTGCTGGGCCCGGCCCTGCAGCTGGCCGTCACGGAGGGCATGTTCGCCCTGCTGTGCTGGCGCCGTGCGCGCCGTAACACCCAGCCCCTGCCGCACTCCACTCCGGGCGAGCGTTCGATCCTCTCCGACATGGGCACGATGTCCGGCTACGCGCTGGTGTCCTGGTTCCAGGGCCAGGCCGAGCGACTGTTCATGGCCGTGTTCGCCGGCACCGCCGTCCTCGGTACCTACACCGCGGGCAGCGCCGTGGGCCGCGCCCCGGGGGACGCCCTGGCCGCGTCCACCGCGAACGTGGTGCGCGTGGGGATCGCGGACAAGGAGACCCCGGAGGAGATCCGGAGTGCGAGTGACCATTTGTTGCTGCGCGCGCTCATGCTCGCCTTCGCGTGCGTGCTGATCGCCCTCACGGCGAGCGTGGTCCTCACGCCCCTGCTGGGTGGCGACTGGAAACCCGCGATGTCCATGGTGCCGTTCATCGCCATGGTGTCCTTCCCCGTAGTGCTGTCCTGGGCGGCCTCCGTGCTGCTCGTGCGCACCGGTGCGGCCTGGAAGACGTTCGTGGGTCCGGTGATCGGCGTGGTCTTCGGTGCGCTGATCGCATGGGTCGCGTCGTTCGACCTGCACCTCGCGGCCACGCTGCTGGTCATCCGTGAGTTCGCCGTGGTCCTCGTCGCATACGTCCTGGTGGGTCGCAGTGCGCCGTGGCGGTCGTTCCTGGTGGCTGCGGTCCTCTCGACCATTGGGCTGGCGGGCTGCTGGCTCCTGGTGGCATAGGGCCAACGCACAACCCGTTCCCGGTCTGCGGACGCAGCATGACGCCATGACCACCTCGACCCCGGCGACCGGCCGGTCCACGTTCCTGCGCGGGCGTCTCGACGAGCCCGCGGTCACCGGCGGCGGGTCCCGCGGCGGCGTCGTCCTTTGAGGCCGCAACGGGTACGACGACGCTGCGCCCCTCCCGCTCCCCGCTCACCCGATGGTGGGTGGCCGCGGCGGGGGGTGGTGTTGATCGGGGTGGTCGCGTTCAGTCGGCTCTACCTGGGGTACCACTGGCTCACGGACGTGACGGCCTCGATGCTGCTCGCGATCGCGATCCTGGGCTTGGTCGTGGGCGTGGACGCGTGGCGTCCCGCGGCGCGGCGGGCGGAGCTCACTCGAGCGTGAGCACCGCCTCGATGGCCTCCTCGAGCACGGCGATCACACCGGTGCATTCGATGGCGTAATCCGCTGCCCCTCCGGTGATCTCCCGGATCCGTTCCAGCGAGTCCTCCTTCCGGGAGGTGATCCCGTGCGTGGCCCCGTAGCGCTGGGCGAGCTCCAGGCGGGAGTCATGCAGGTCCACCGCGATGATCGTGGCCGCGGCCGAATTGTGGGCTGCCATGATGGCCCCGAGTTCCACGGCACCCACACCGTAGACCACCACGGATTCACCCGGGGCGGGGTTCGCGGTGTTGAGCACGGCTCCCGCCCCGGTGGTGATACCGCACGCGAGGGGGCCCGCGAGTTCCAGGGGAACGGACTCGTCCACGGCCACGTTCTCCACGCCCGGGCCGATCTTCGTGACGATCCCGGCACCCTCGTGGCCCAGCACTCCGGGCAGCGGCAGCGGCATATTTGCCCGCTTAGGTGTTCAGGTCCGTGTGGCACAGGCCCGTGGCCACGATCTTAACCACCGCCTCACCGGGACCCGACTCGTCCACGGTGAGTTCTTCCCACCGGAACGGCGCATCGACGTGATCGACCACGTAGGCGTGGATGTTCATGGACGCCTTCTCGAGCAGGGCGCTCGGCTCTGAACGCCGGGCTCCCATGCTATTTGCGGTCGGCACGCCGCGGCCATCCCCGCGGGGCAGCGGAGATGACCCGCATCGCGCGGGCCGTCACGGCATCATGCGAAGAGTTCGCCCATGACACGGAGTGTCCCTTCATCACACGGAGTGTCCCCGCATCAAGTGGGGCATCCGGTCGCTCAGGCGCCCCGCGCCTGCTCGCGATTCGCGCGGTACCAGGCCACGGCGTCGTCGAGCCCGGTGGGCAGGTCGATCGAGGCGGACCAGCCCAGCGAACGCAACAGGGAGACGTCCATCAGCTTGCGGGGCGTCCCGTCCGGCTTGGAGGTGTCCCACGAGGTGGTGCCCTCGTACCCGGTGGCCGAGGCCACAAGGCCGGCGAGTTCCTTGATGGTCACGTCCTCGCCGGTGCCCACGTTGACCTGCTGGGGCCCGTCGTAATGCTCCATGAGGTACAGGCACGCCGTGGCCAGGTCCGACACGTGCAGGAACTCGCGCCGCGGTGAACCCGAACCCCAGTTGGTGATCTCGGTGTCACCGGCACGCACGGCCTCGTCGTAGCGGCGGATCATGGCGGGCAGCACGTGGGAGCCGGACGGGGAGAAGTTGTCCCCGGGGCCGTAGAGGTTGGTGGGCATCGCGGAGATCCACGGCAGCCCGTACTGGCGTCGCATCGACTGCACGTGCAGGATGCCGGCGATCTTGGCGATCGCGTAGGCGTCGTTGGTGGGCTCCAGGTACCCCGTGAGCAGCGAGTCCTCGCGCAGCGGTTGTTCCGCGAGTTTGGGGTAGATGCAGGAGGAGCCCAGGAATAGCACGCGTTCCACGCCCGCGGTGCGTGCGGCGTCCAGGATGTTGAGCTGGATCCGCAGGTTGTCGGACAGGAAGTCCACGGGCTGGGAATTGTTCGCGCCGATCCCGCCCACCTTGGCCGCCGCGAGCACGAGGTAGCGCGGCCTGTGTTCGGCCATGAACGCCTCCACGGCCGCACGGTCCCGCAGGTCCAGCTCACGGGAGCTCGCACCGATCAGGTTCTCGAAACCCTCGTCCTGGAGGTGACGCCAGATGGCGGAACCCACGAGACCGCGGTGACCGGCCACGTAGAACGGCGCGGAGCGGTCCAGCGCGCCGGGGGTGTAGGCGACGTCGTCGGTCGTGCGGGCATCGGCCGGGTCGCTCACCGTGTGCGGCCAGTGCTCCTGGCCGGCAGAGGTGTCCCGGCGGTTCGCCACGTCCGCGCTCACGCCGCGTGCTCCGGCGTCCAGATGCGCTCGGACACGGTGTCGATCCACGGGGAACCGGCGCACTCCAGGGCAGCGCGGTCCGCGTCCACCATGATCCGCGCGAGCTCCGGGGCGTGCACCGTGGCCTTCCACCCGAGCTTCTGCTCGGCCTTGGACGGGTCACCGATGAGCGCGTCCACCTCGGTGGGGCGCAGGTAACGGTCGTCGAAGCGGACGTGCTTCTCCCAGTCCAGCCCGGCGTGCTCGAACGCGGTCTCCAGGAACTCGCGCACCGTGGACGGGCGGCCCGTGGCCAGCACGAAGTCCTCCGGTTCGTCCACCTGGAGCATGCGCCACATGCCCTCCACGTACTCCGCCGCGTAGCCCCAGTCGCGCACGGCGTCCAGGTTGCCCATGTAGAGCAGGTCCTGCTTGCCCGCCGCGATCGCGGCCACGGCACGCGTGATCTTGCGGGTCACGAACGTCTCGCCGCGGCGCGGGGACTCGTGGTTGAAGAGGATCCCGTTCACGGCGAACATGTCGTACGCCTCGCGGTAGTTCTTGGTGATCCAGTAGGAGTAGATCTTGGCCGCGCCGTACGGGGAGCGCGGGTAGAACGGGGTGTCCTCGTTCTGCGGCGGGGGAGTGGCCCCGAACAGCTCGGACGTCGAGGCCTGGTAGAAGCGGCACTTCACCCCGGCGCGGCGCACGGCCTCGAGCAGACGCACGGTGCCGAGGCCCGTGGTGTCACCCGTGTGCTCGGGCTCGTCGAAGGACACGCGCACGTGCGACTGGGCCGCGAGGTTGTAGACCTCGTCCGGGTCTATCTCGCCCAGCAGCGTGACCAGACGGGCGGCGTCGGAAAGATCGCCGTAGTGCAGGAACAGCCGCGCCTGCGGGTCGTGCGGGTCCTGGTACAGGTGGTCGATGCGGGACGTGTTGAACGTGGACGCGCGGCGGATCAGGCCGTGGACCTCGTAGCCCTTGGCGAGCAACAGCTCCGCGAGGTAGGAACCGTCCTGCCCGGTGATGCCGGTGATGAGTGCTTTCTTGGTCATGAGTGGTCTCCCCTGTGTGACGTGGTACGTCGGGACGGGTGTCCCGGCCGATCAGGAATGCAGTGCCGCCGCAGGTGCGGTGGTCTCGGTGGGTAGCAGTGCGCGCAGCGCGGTGCTGAAGGCGCGGACCGCGGCGCCGGCGCTGAGGACGTCGCGCACGTAGCGGCGTCCGCCGCGGTGCGTGGCGCCGCCGGTCGCGATCCACTCCTCGTGCAGTTGTAGGGCGCCCGCCACGAGTGCCTCGGGATCCCCGGGCGCCACACGGATGCCCGCGTCCGCGGCGTCGAGCTCGGCGGCGGACGGGCTCTCGGCCTCGACGGCCGCGAGCACGGGACGGCCAGCGGTGAAGTAGCTCGTGAGCTTGCTCGGGACGCACATCTCCTTGAGCCCCGGTCGTTCGTTGACCAGCAGGACGTCCGCGGCGCGCAGCAGTCCGGCGTAGGTCTCGTCGTCGACCCCGGGCAGGACCTCGAAGCGCGGCGTGCGTCGGGCCAGCTCCTCGAGCTGCGGGCGCTGGTGCCCGCCGCCCACGAGCACAAACCGCAGCGGCGCTCCCGTGCGCTCGGCAACGTCCGCGGCCGCGGCGACGTTCGCGAGGTCCTGTTTGGCCCCCATGTTGCCCGTATGCAGGACGACGACGTCGCCCGCGCCCCACCCGAAACGACGCCGTAGTTCGTCGGTGTCCACCGAGGGGGTCTGGGAGATGTGGGTCCAGTTGCGCACGGTGCTGATCCGGCGCGCGGGCACGGCCATCTCGCGGCGCAGGTAGTCCGAGAAGCGGTCGTGGATCACGACCACCCCCTGGCACGAGCGCAGGAAGGTGCTCTCGATACCGCGCATGACGCGCGCCACGGGTCCGCTCGCCGCGCCAGTCTCGGTGAGCCCGGCGGTGTAGATGTCCTGCACCCACGCGATTACCGGCGTGCGGCTCAGCGCGGCGCGCACCCGCACGATCGCCGACGAGAACAGGGCGGGGCTCACGACCACGACGGCGTCGGGATCGCCCCACGCGGCGGTCGCGGCACGCAGACCGAAGACGATCTCCATTCCCAGCCGGCGCAGCTGTCCGGCGTCGTGGGGAACGGGGTGCGGCACGCGGAGGACGGGTACGCCGTCGATCTCCTCGTGCGCGGCGCGGCGGTGCGAATACCCTTCGTGGACGCGCCACTGCGGGTAGTGCGGGAGACCCGTGATGACCCGGGCGTCCCATCCCTCCTCGCGCAGCGCGCGAGCCATGCCGGCGGTGTACGGGGCGATGCCCGTGTGTTCCGGTGAATAGTTGAGTCCGATGATCAGGACGCGTGCTGCCACGCTATCTCCTCCCCCATGAAAAGCGGAACAGCTCAGCCGCTGCCGCTTTTCCCGAATGGGCGGACTTCCCCAGTCCGCCTCCGCGCCACGTGGTGCAGCAATGCCTCATGGCTGTCCCACCGGGAGCGGTGAATGTCGCCGAAACACGAATCCCGCGTGTCCCGACGTTTGCCATCATAATCGTGTGCACAAGCACCTAACACCACAGTGATGACAATTCTGTGTGGGCTCATATAGGTACACGTGGGTATCACCTCAGGTGGGAGCGCGAAAAACAGTGATCTTGATGTAAAACCACACATTAGGGGACGGTAATCTCGGTCACGACCGGTGTCTCCCTGGCTATGCTTTATGAGTGCAAACATGCACGACTCCCGCGGGGGAACGCGAAAGTGACGCGGAGTTCGGGGCATCGATCCGCACTTCGGGGTGGGGCCCGGTCTTCGAGAGGGCACCCATCACCACGGGGGACGTGCGAAGGGGCGCGGCTGAGGCGCACCGGAGCAGAACTGGGGGAGATTTCATGCGTATTGCCGGGCAGGCAACTTTCTTGACGGACCACGACCACACCATCCACGCGTGGGTCCACGGCCCCGCGGACGATCGTGTGCGCGGCGCCGTGATCGTGGCGCCGGCCTTGGCGCGCGAGGAGGTCGTGAGTCACCGCAGCATGCGCCTCGTGGCCGCGCGCGCCGCGGAATCCGGGTGGCTCGTGATCCGCCTGGCGTGGAGCGGGACCTCCGAATCCGGTGCGCGTCCGGCCCTGAGCAACCCGCTCGAGGTGTGGCACGAGGACCTCGCGGTGGCCCACAGTGCCGCGCGGGAGCTCGTAGGACCTGATCTGCCCGTGCACGGGATCGGGCTGCGCATCGGTGCGGGTGTGCTCGCGACCTCACCCCTGCCGTTCGATCGGCGCGTGCTGTGGGAACCGGTCTCGGGCGCCGTCTACATGCGCCAGTACACGGGCCTGCGGCGCACGAGCGGGTTGATCCTGCCGCCTGAGGTCCCCGACGGCGTGGAGATCGGCGGCGCACACTTCACCGACGCCGAAGCCGCGGCCATCCGCGCCCTACCGGATCCCCGCAAGATCAAGACCCCGGGTCTGATCACGGTGCGCGAGGAGGACCGGCGCATCGCCAAGAAGTTATACGGCGTGGCCGCGATCTACGCGAAGGCGAGTCCGGAGGCGATCGCCGCCCTCGTGGGTCGACTGGACGATTCCGTCCCCACGACGTCCCACAGGGAGGACTGGGTGGACGTGAGCGGCTGGCGTCCCACGACGACCGCGTGCTTCCATGTGGCGGAGTTCGGCGCGGAGGTCCAGGAGGACCTGCTGGAGCTGGGCCCGGACCACTTGCCGGCCTCCTACACCCACCCCGTGGGCCGCGACGGCACCGGGGCCGGCGCGGTGGTGCTCGCACCGCCGTCCGCGGACCCCAAGGACGGGCCCACGGGACTGTGGACCGTGCAGGCACGCCGACTCGCCGCGCGCGGTGTCCCCGCGCTGCGCATCGAGCGTCACCACTGCGGTGACGCCGCTGGCCTGGACGAGGTCAAGGACATCAACCCTTACACGGGGCAGGGCGTGGCGGACCTGGACCTGGGTGCCGCGTGGCTGGCCGAGCGCACCGGGGAAAAAGTCACCGGGGTGGGGCTGTGCGTGGGCGGCTGGCTGGTCGCCATGGCCCCGCCCACGAGCGCCATGACCACCCGCGTGGTGCTCAACAACGTGGCGTGGCGCGCGGCGGAGAGCTACTACGACAAGCTCTATCGCAACTGGGACGTGGACGCCGTGCTGGAACAGCTGCGCACCATGAGCGACGTGGAGGTCACCACGAGCTGGCGCACGCGCGCCAAGGACCGGGTGCGCCGCCGCATGCCGTACATCGCGTGGCTCGTGCTGGGCCGGCGCAACATCCCCAACGTTCCCGAGGTGGTCATGGAGTACGCGTCCCGGGGCGCCGAGGTCACGTTCTACTTCGGGCCGGAGGACGGTCTGCTCTTCCAGCAGGAACGCGGGGAGGAGGGTCTGGCCCGGTTGCAGCGCCAGGGCCGCCGGATCAGGGTGGCCCACGTGCCCGCCCTGGACCACTCCCTCCAGGCCCACGCCTCACGCCTCACGGCCCTCGAGATCGTGGACGCCGCCCTGGGCCTGAGCCCCTCACCCGCCGAGGTGGTCGTCCCGTGCGCCGTCTGAGAACACGCAGCGCCCGCGCGCTCGCCGGGTGCGCCCTCACGGCCGTGCTGCTGAGCGGCTGCGCGGCCGGCGGGTCCGGCGACCACGCGCCGTCCTCCTCCGGTGAGAGCCTGGGTTTCGACGACGCCGCGCTGTCCCAGGTGGGTTTCGCGGACCCGCAGCAACTCACGCAACCGTCCCACGGGATCACCGTGACGGGTGCGCGGGGGCTCTCGGAGCGGGCCGCGGAACTCGCGGTGAGCACGGACCAGGTCTCTGCCGAGGCCCCGGGCGGGCGCAACTCGGTGGTGGTGATCACCCCGCAGGACTACGACCCCGCGAAGAAGTACCCGGTGGTGTATCTCCTCCCGGGCAGCGGTGCCACGGAGTCCCCTGCCCTGCAGTGGTACGAGGCGGGTCAGGCCGAGCAGCTCACCCAGGGTCTGCCCGTGATCACTGTCATCGTGAGCGGGGGCAAGGTGGGCTGGTACTCGGACTGGGCGTCCCAGGAGGAACTCACGCAGAACTGGGAGACATTCCACCTGGACCAGGTGGTCCCGTGGGTGGATCAGCACCTGTCCACCAGGGCGGACCGCGAGCACCGCGTGATCATCGGCAACTCGATGGGCGGGTACGGCGCCATGCGCTACGCCGAGCAACGTCCCGATCTCTTCGGGGAGGCCGTGAGCCTGTCCGGGTTGCTGGACCTGTCCTCGGATGAGGCCAAGCAGACGATCGCCACGGGATCCCAGGAGGCCACGGGCCGCACCGATTCGGTGTTCGGCAACGGCTCGGTCACGACCGAGGAACAGTGGCGTGCGAACGATCCCGCGGTCCGGAGCGGAGAGCTCAAGAATGTCCACGTGCAACTCTTCGCCGGTCGGGGCAACGGCCAGGAGGGGGACATCGAACCCGCTCTGAAGGACACCACGGTGACCATGGCGCGCGAGCTCGAGTCACAGGGAGTGGATTACCAGTACACCGAGTACGGCCAGGCGGGCCAGTGCAACGGCGGCCACGAGTTCCCGTGCTGGACCCCCGCGGCCACGGTCGCCCTCGGGCGCTGGGCCGATCGGGTGGGCGTGAAGCACACCTCGCCCCAGCCGTCGGTGCCCTCGGCATTCGAGGACGTGACCTCACGGAGTTCGTCATGACGAGCGCGCCCGTGGCCGTGACACGCGGGACCGAGGCAGGGGACGGCGTCGTCGGCGTACCCCGCGTGGGCTGCGACCTGCAGGAGGTCGCGCCCGTGGCCGAAGCGCTCGCGCAGCGCGGGCAGCGGTACCTGCGGGCACTGTTTGCGCCCGAGGAGATCGCCGACCTCACGCGTCCGGACGGACGCCCGCTCGCGGCGGAGTCCGTGGCGGGGCGCTTCGCGGCCAAGGAGGCCGTGCTGAAGGTCTTGCGCCCGAGCGCCGACGACGCCGTGGCCTGGCCCCAGATCATGATCCGCTCGGACGCCCACGGTGCCCCTCGCGTGGAACTGCGGGGCACGGCCGCCCGCCTGGCCCGCGGCGCCGGACTCGGGGCGTGGAGCGTGAGCACGTCCCACGACGGAGGCTTCGCGATGGCCGTGGCCCTGGCCATCCGCTCACCCCAGCCCTGACCGGAGGCCAGACCACCGCGCCGACCGGTACCCGGGGCGCGGACATCGAAAACCACCACATCAACCGAAAGAGGTTCACCCCATGGATTCCACCACCATCGAGACCACCGTCCGCTCCGTGCTGGGCCAGCACGGGAAGCTGTCCGAGGACGCCGGGACGATCGCCGCGGATGCGGACCTGTACCGCGCAGGCATGACCTCCCACGCGTCCGTGAACGTGATGCTGGGCCTGGAGGACGAGTTCGACATCGAGTTTCCTGAGGAGCGCCTGACCAAGGCCACGTTCACGTCCATCAACTCCATCACCGAGGCCGTGGAGGCGATCAACAATGACTGATCATGCAGTACTGACCGACACCCCGCAGCGGGGTGCCGAGGACACCGACCGGGCCGAGCGGGTCGCCGCGCGCGCGGAGGCCGTGGCCGCCGTGGCCCGCGAGTTCGCGGACGCGGTGGACTCGGAGTCCCGGTTCCCGCGGGAGGCCATCGAGGAGGCCCGCGCCCAGGGCCTGTTGGCCGCGCCGATCCCGGAGGCGGACGGCGGGCTGGGCTACAGCATCACCGAGCTGTGTCGGATGCTCGAGCGCGTGGGTCGGGAGTGCACCTCCACGGCCATGATCCTGGCCATGCACCACTCCCAGGTGCTGTGCCTCACCCGCCACGCGGACACCGACTTCCTGCGGGACTACACCCGCCGTGTGGCCGCCGAGGGGCTGTTGTTGGCCTCCGCCACGACCGAGGCCCAGATCGGCGGGGACACCCGCAATTCCACGTGCGCCGTGCGCCCGATCGAGGACGGCCGGGTGGCCCTGCACAAGAGCTGCCCCGTGATCTCCTACGGTGCGTACGCGGACGCGATCCTGGTGACCGCGCGGCGCAGCGAGGACGCGGCGTCGAGCGACCAGGTGCTGTTGGTGGTCGAGGCCGAGAACCTGCAGCTGGACCGCCAGCGTGGCTGGGACGCCCTGGGGATGCGGGGCACGTGCTCCGAGTCCTTCGAGCTGGACGCCACCACGCCCGCGGACGCCATGTTCACGGTGCTGTTCGAGACGATCTCCGCGCAGACCATGCTCCCGGCGGCCCACTGTCTGTGGGCCTCCGCGTGGTTGGGCATGGCTACCCAGGCCGGGCTCACCGCCCGGTCCGTCGTGCAAAAGGCCGCGCGTAAGACCCCGGGGACCACACCGCCGTCCGCGCTGCGACTCGCGGAACTCGAGGTGCAGCTGCAGTCCATGACAGACGTGGTGCGTGCGAGCGTGGCCCGCTACGAGGCCGCGTGGGACGATCCGGCCGTGACCGAGTCCATGCAGTTCGCGATCGCCATGAACACCCTCAAGGTCTCGGGCGCGGAAGCAGTGCGCCGGATCGTGGGGGACGCCATGGTGATCGTGGGCATCACCGCTTTCGCCAATCGTTCGCCCGTGAGCCTGGCCCGGTTGTACCGGGACAGCATCGGGCCCTCGGTCATGGTCAACAACGACCGCATCCTGCTCCACACCGCCACACTCCAACTCGTTTCCAGGGGGCAACGATGAGCGCCACGGACACCACACAGGACCTCTCCCAGCTGCAGGACACCTTCCGCGAGGGCCTCGAAGCCCACGGCTGGTTTCTGCCCACCCTCGGGGACGGCGTGATTGGGCTCGGTCCGCAGGCCGAGGACGTCGTGCAGGGCATCGCCGCGGCGGCCCGCAAGGTCGCGGCGCGGCTGTCCCCGGACGCGGGAACGCGCCGGTTGCGCTTCCCACCGGTCAACGGGACCCGGTTGCTCGAGCGCACCGACTACGTCGCGTCCTTCCCGCAACTACTCGGGACCATCTCCGCGTTCGAGGGCGACAACAAGGCCCACCGTGAGCTGCTCGCCACGTACGAGGAGCACGGTGACTGGTCCGCCCAGCTCACCCCGGCCGGCCACGCGCTGGTCCCCGCGGTGTGCCACCCCTTGTACGCGTACCTCGAGGGCTCGCAGGTGGACGGCTCGGTGTTCGAGCTCGTGGGCGAGTGTTACCGCCACGAGCCCAGCCCGGACCCCATGCGTTTCGTGACCTTCCGGATGTTCGAGGCGGTGTGCCTGGGCACGCCGCAGGAGGCCCGGGAGCACCGCGAGAAGTGGCTCGAGGCGGGGACCAACCTGCTGAGCTCCCTGGGGCTCGAGGTCCAGGCGGACACCGCCAACGACCCGTTCTTCGGCCGCGCGGGCAAGTTGCTCAGCGCGGGTCAGCGTGAGGCGCAGCTGAAGTTCGAGATCCTCACGGAGGTCTACCCGGGCCACCCCACGGCGATCGCCTCGGCGAACCTGCACGAGGACCACTTCGGCGAGGCTTTCAGCATGCACACCGCCGACGGTGCCGTGGCCCACTCCGCGTGCTTCGGCTTCGGTCTGGAGCGGGTGGCCCTGGCCCTGGCCATGCGCCACGGTTTCGACACCGCCGCGTGGCCCGTGACCGTGCGTCAGGAACTGGGGTTGCCATGACCGCCGTGACCGTGAACCACGGTGGGCCGGCGGATACCGCGTCCGTGCGGGAGCCCTTCGGCCACGAGGTCCTGGCGGTGCGCGGGTGCGAGTCGCTCACCGTGGCCAACGCCCCGCGTTCCGTGCTGCACGACCCGGCGGAACCGTGGTCGCCCACGAACTGCTACATGGACGTGTGGATCGGGCTTATCGCGACCCTCGGGTTGGACCCGCTGCCCATGCTCGGGGCCGCGTTCAGCGCAGACTTCCTGGGCGACCAATGGGAGTTCCTCAAGCCCCGGCAGGAGGACCTCGAGACGCTCTACGGCCTCACGGTGGGGGAGTACGACACGTGGCGGCCCCTGGCCGAGCACATCCAGCTGGTGATGTCCCGCGGGGACGCCCTGATCGTGGAGGTGGACGCGTACCACCTCCCGGACACCGAGGGCGTGTCCTACGGGCGGGCCCACACCAAGACGTCCATCGTGCCGTTGCGCCTGGATCCGCTCGCGGGGGAGCTCGTCTACCTGCACAACGACGGTGTCCACGTGCTGCACGGGGAGGACCTCGACAACGCGCTGGGCACGGGTGTGGGTTCCGGGCGGGTCCCGTACCCGTACGTGGAACTCGTGCGCCTGGACGGCATCCGGTCCCTGGCGCCCGAGGCGCTGTGGCAGCGCGCCGTGGAGATCGCGCGGGGGCACGTGCGCCGCGCTCCTGATGCCGGGGCGGGGAATTCCGCGCGCCCCGATCCGGCCGACCGGCTCGTGGCCGCGATCCGGGAGCACGTCCCGGTGCTCGCCGAGCGGGGCATGGAGTACTTCCACCAGTACTCGTTCGCGACGACGCGCCAGGCCGGTCTCACGTCCGGGCTCGCCGCCCACGCGTGCCGGTACCTGTCCCGCGGTGCGCAGGAGTGGCCGAGCGACGTGGACGCGGAGCAGCTGATCGAGGCCGCCGAGCAGTTCGATGCCGCCGCCGGCGCCGCCAAGGCCCTGCAGTTCAAGCTCGCCCGGGCGGCCTCGGGCAGGACACCGCGCATCGACTCGTCCGCGGAGGCGTTCGTGGCCGGGCACACCGCGGGCATGCGCGCGGTGCGTGAGGCCCTGGGCCTGGGGGAGTGACCGGGGTGCGCGACGCCGCGTGGACGCTCCGGCGCCTCGACCCGTCGCAGGACCCGGGCGATGCCCTCGCTCGTGGGATTCCCGCGCGGGTCCCGGGGACGGTGTCCGGTGCCCTGCGGGACGCCCTCGGGGAGGACCGCGTGGCCACCGTGCTGGCCACTGACGGTCCCGACACCGTGTGGGAGTACCGCACCCGGGTCACCACCGCCGGTGGTCGGCACCGGTTCATGTCCACGGGCGTGGCCACCGTGGCGCAGCTGCTGGTTGCGGACCGGGTCGTGCACGAGTCCCATAGTGCCTTCGCACCGTGGGACGTGATCGTGGAGCTACCGTCCGGGCCGTGTGAGATCGCCCTGCGGGTCCTGCCCACGGCGTCCGTGAGTGTGCCGCGCAAGCCGCGCGCCCGCTGGTTGTCGCCGCTCGTGTCCGACCGCTCCCTGCGGTGGCGCCGCACCCCGCTGATCGGCTCGATCGACTGGCCCGGTGCGCTGCCCGTCCTGGGTCCGTGGGGCGGCCTGCGCGCTGTCCCACTTCCTTCTTCCGCCGCCGACGACGACACTCCCCACCCCTCGCTCGGACTCGTACCGCGCGCGGTGCGCACGCGGGTCGGGGAGGACGGTAGCGGCGTCGTGACCGTGGAACTCGGCCCGACCACGGGTACGACCCCGGATCTTTACGCGGACACGGCCGGGAGCGCGGACACGGCCGGGAGCGCGGGCGCGGCCGCGGAGCTGGCGGGCGTCGGATGTTCAGCGGACCCGGATGTTCCGGTGGCCCGCGGCGCTACGGTGGAACATGCGCGTGAAACCGTACACATCACCGTGGAGCCTCCCTATGAGGTGGACGCGCAGCCGGTGACCGCCGAGTGCGTCGTGACCGCGTCCGATGCCACATCGCGCGAAACGTTCACCGTGGACGTGGCCGTGCCCGACCCCGCGCTGTGGTGGCCGCACGGGATGGGCGAGCAACCGCTGTACCGGGTGCGGGTGCGCACCGGGCAGGGGGAATGCACGTACGCCGTGGGGTTCCGGTCGGTGTGTGCCGAACCGCGGGACCGGGACCATCGCGGTTTGGCCCTGCGGATCAATGACGTCCCCGTGTTCGCGAGGGGTGCCGTGTGGGCCGGTGCGGACCCCTTCGAGGTGGCCGCGGACCCGCAGCGCACCCGCGACGTGCTGGAACGCCTGCACGCGGGCGGCAGCACCATGATCCGCGTCCCGGGGACGGCGTGCTACGAGACCGAGGACTTCCACCGCGCGTGCGACGAGCTGGGTCTCATGGTCTGGCAAGACGTGGCCCTGGGGCCTCAGGACCCGCCGGACGATCCCGAGTGGCGCGCCGGGCTGCGCCACGAGGTCCGATACCTCGCCTCACGGTTGGCCTCTCATCCGTCCACGGTCGTGATCTCCGGGGGCACCGAGGTCATCCAGGCCCCCGTGCTCGCGGGCCGGCCCGCCGAGCAGTGGCGCACAGACGTGGTCCTGCGGGACGTTCCCCGCGCGGTCGGGGAGGCCGATGCGGACGTGGTGGTCGTCCCGTCCTCTCCGTGCTCGGACGCGGACCTGGACGCCGCGCAGCACGCGTACGAGACGGGCGAGGCCTCGGGGGAGCGGGCGTCGTCGTCGTCGGTGCCGACCGTCGCTCCCACGGACGCGGCCGATGGCGTGTCCCACTATTTCGGGGTGGGGGCCTACGGGCGACCGCTCGAGGACGCGGTGACCCGCGGGGTGCGGTTCGCTGCGGAGGCGCTGGCCTTCGCGGTGCCGCCGGAACCCGCCGCGGTGCGGGAGCAATTCGGGACGGACGGTCCGCTGGACGATGGGGATTCCGCGGACGCGTGGCGCGCCGGTGTGGCCCACGACCCGGGGGCGGAATGGACCTTCGAGGACACCACCGCGATCTATGTCCACCGACTGTTCCTGGACCGGGACAGCGATCCGGACGCCGGTCTGGCGACCCCGGGGCAGCCAGCGTCCGACGGCGCAGGGACGGGTCACGTCGAGCGCCTCGAGTACGAGCGCGCCGCGCTCGCCCACGTGTTCCAGCGGACTTTCGCCCAGTGGCGCAGCAGGGATTCGCCGTGCCGGGGAGCGCTCGTGCTCTCGGCGCTGTCCATGGCCGCGGGGCCCGGGTGGGGTGTCCTGGATGCTTCCGGGCGGCCCACCGCCGCGTGGTACGGGATGCGCCGGGCGTGCGCGCCCGTGGCCGTGTCCTTCCTCCCCGCCGGCGGCGACGGACTACCCGTCCATGTCTGGAACGACGGCCCGACCCCGCTCACGGCCACACTGCGACTGACCGTGGCCACGGTGCACGGCGGCTGCCAGCAACCCCTCGACATCCCGGTCACGGTGCCCGCGCGCGGCGAGACCGTGATCCGCGCGGACCTCGCGGACGGTACGTTCCGGGACCTTGACCACGCGTACGGTTTCGGCGAGCGGGAGTACGACGCCGTGTCCGCCCAGCTCGTGAACCCCTCCGGTCGCGTGCTCGCCCGGGACGTCCACCTGACCGGCGGACCGCGACGCAACGATGCACCCGATCCGGGACTTGACGCTCACTGGGTCAGGACGGAACAGGGGGAGTGGTCGGTGGCCGTGACGGCGTTCGGACTTGCGCGATTCGTGGCCCTGGACCTGCCCCGCGGGGCCGTGGCCGAGGACGGCTACGTCCATGTACTCCCGGGTGAGACGGTGCACGTTCCGGTCAGCGGAGCCCTCGCCGACGAGGGTCGTGCGGCCGCGCGGGTGCGGGCGCTGGGCGTCCCATCGGTACCGGTGGGCGCCGAGTCCGAGTAGCCGACGATCTCTCAACGGGCCGGGTGAAGCGTCACCTCATGACGGCCCCATGAGCCGTATCGACGAGAGAGCCCCGCACGTGCTGGCAACGCCACCCGTGCGGGGCTCCTGAGTCATTTGCCGGCGGCTGTCATCGGCCCGCTGTCCCGTACGCGCCGCGGTTCACACCTCGGGCACGTACGCCAGGACGTAATCCACCATCCGGCGGCACGATTCTGTGGCGAACAGCGAGTGGTCCAACGGGTCCAGGACGGTGAGCGTGCTGCGCGGGCCCAGGCGCTGGGGTGTGACCCCGCAGTGCTTGGCATCGGCGGGTCCGAAGACCGCGTCCACCGTGAGTCCGGGGATCTTGGCGAGCCGGCGCAGCGTGGGCTGCGGGACGTCGATGACCCCCACCCCGGCCGCGAGCGCATTGACCCGAGGTGACGCGTTGCGGGCGCGGTGACGGGTGCCGCGTACCACAGTGCGCGCCGTCGTCCCCACGTAGGCGTTGAGCCCGGCCAGGACGGCATCCCAGCGGGAGCCGGCGGGTGCGTCGTCGGCGGCGGGAGCGGACGACGGCGCTGCCGCCGCCTCATCCTGCCCGGGCAGGGTCGGGGCCAGGGGGCCGCCGCGCAGGCCCTGGCGCCAGTAGCGCCACGGTGCCCGCTGCCACGCGACGTTGTTGATGACCATGAGCGTGAGTCGTTCGCTCACGGTTGCGGGCAGTTCGTGGGCCGAGGCCACCAGGCCCCACGCGCCCAGACAGATGCCTGCCCCCAGGAGCGGACCGTCCGTGAGTTCGCTCAGGTGCATCACGAGTTCCCGGGACTCGGTGAGCGTGTGGTGCGCGTACGGGTTGGAGTCCTGCGTGATGTCCGAGCGCACGAGCTCGCCGGTGTCGGAGCGTTCGGCGAGCAAGCACACGGCGCCGCGCGCGGACGCGAGCAGCGCGGTGCGCAGCCACAGACCGCCGGAGGCCTCCATGACCTCCGAACCTGGGGAGACGAACGCCAGCCCGGGGGCGTCGTGGTCGCGGGTCACCGGCTCGGTGATGATGGCCGGGCGTCGGGCGGCCCCGCTGGTCGAGCGCCGCAGCACCACGGGTGTCCCGGCCACGTCCACGGTGATCTCCTGCTCGGGGACCAGGCCGTCCCCGTCGGGACGAGCGGTGTCATCCGGTGTCGTCCCGGCCGGGGCGGCGTCCAGCGCGGCACGCACGGTGGCGATCAGACGGGCGGGGACGGCAGCCGCGCGGGGGTGCACGTTGATCGGGAGTGCGCCTGCTTCTTCGTCGGACAGGATGCGGATCCGACGATCGGGACTGTCCGCGGGCTCGGGAAGCGCCTTGAGCGCGGCCGCGCCGTGCGAGGACAGCTGCAGGTTCATCAGTTCCGTGCCCTCGCTCACGCGGGGCGGTAAGTCGGGCCCGCCCATGCGGCGCAGCGCGCTCTGGTGGCGCACCCACTGCTTACCGGACACGGGGGCCAGCACCAGCCGGGAGGCCCAGCCATGATCCTCGGTGGCGGCGAGCACGGTGCCGCCCAGGCTGAAGCCCACCCCGTGGACGGGACCGTGGGAGCTCGCCCAATCGCGGACGGTGGTCAGGTCGTCGACCCACAGTCCGGCGTCCACGGCTTCCTCGGCGGTGGGGCTCTGACCGGTCCCGGACCAGTCGAGGCGCACCACACGCCACCCGTGAGCGGCCAGCGCCCGGGCCGTGTGGATCATGCTGCGGGTCAGGGTCACGCGCTCGCGTCCCGGGGACCCCACGATGATGACGGTCCCGCCGCGCTCGGTGGCCGTGGGTTCGTGCACGTCCACCGCGATCCACCGGTTCCCGGCAGGCACCCACCCGTGGCGTACGGAGTCCTCCTCGCGAACGCGTGAGCGGTGGCCGGGCCTGGAACGGCGCAGCTGCGAGTACGTGAGCATGAATGACCCCCCAAGTAATACGTGTCTCCGTTGCGGGCGTCCGGTTCTTCCCCAAGAACCTCGGCGCGCTTGCCCCCTGACGAACTTTTGCCCAGACTAACCATTTTCCCCGGGACGGGCGGAGTGAACTGTGCAAAAGCATACGCCTTTGGCACGTGATTCCGGGGTTCCCGAGGGGAAATGCCTGCCCTCCCTTTAGGGGGTACTTAGGGCAGTTACCGGGTTTTCGCGGGGTCCCGCAGGTCGATCCCGAAGACCCGCTTCACCGCGGTGGTCACGTGGCGGCCATAGCGCTGCGAGGACGGCGTCGAGGAGAACGGCAGGAACCTACCGGGGACGTCCGGGTGGGTGATCTTCCCGTGGGTGGGCCCGGACGTGGTGACCTCGAAGCCCGCCCCGCGCAACCGTTCGAGTAGTTCCCTGCGGTTGGTGGGATAGCGGGTGCCGCTGCCCCCGGGTTTCGCGCCGGTGTGCTCGAGGGAGTCGGGGGTGTCCGCCCAGGTCTCGTCCGGGCGCCGGGCGATCGCCCACCCGCTGCGGTAGATCCCCACCACGCGGTGCTCCGCCCGGGTCACCTGTACGCACAGCCGGCCGCGCACGTAGTAGTCGGTGCGCCCGAGGTCCGCGGTCCAGGTGTCCTCGGGGTCCGCCACGACGGCTTGCAGCGCGCTCTCGCTCACGTCCCACACGCCCTGTACGACGACGCCGTCCGCGGGCACCTCGAGCGTCGGGGCCCCCGACAGATCGGAGTCCACGGTGTAGAACGCACGCTCGGGGGCAGTGGTGTCGGGGGTGATGCCCGCGCGCAACAGGCGAACGAACTCCGCGAGCTGCGGGTCCACCGTGAGCTCGCGTGGTGCTTCGGACGCGATGGGCGTGGTGGGTTCCCCGGCGGGGACCGTGCGCGGCCCGGGGCCCGGTTTGGGTGCCCCGCCCGTGGCAGGAACAGCACGGGTGCCGTCCGCGCCGGGAACTGTTCGGGGCCCGGGACCTGACCGAGGCATCCCGTCCGGCGCTGCTCCGGCCCGAGGTTCGGAGTCATCGCCGACGGCGTCCGCGTCCCCTTGCCGCTCGGAAGGGCGCCACGAGGTGTAGTCCACCGGACGGACGCCCAGTGCGGGGTCCTTGCGGCCGCGCATCGCGGCGGGGGAGGGGTGTGGAGTGCTCATGGCAGGTCCTCGGGCGGAAGGGGCGGTGTCCGTGCCACGCTGTCACGATACCGCCGGGATTGCCAGCGGGCGGGCGGCCCGAGCGGGGAAGGGGCGCGTGCGGCGTCGTCGTAGAATCGAGCGGGTGGAATGCGGATATTACGACCGGGACCTGTGCCGATCCTGCACGGTGATCGAGGTGCCCTACGCGCGGCAGCTCGCTCGCAAACAACAGCTCGTGCGCGACCTCGTGGACTCACACGGTGAGCCGCGGTGGCTCGAGCCGGTCGCGTCCGTGGAGGCGGGGTTCCGCAACAAGGCCAAGATGGTCGTGGCCGGGAAGGTCGGCGCACCGACCCTAGGCATCCTGGACCGCGGGGGCCGCGGGGTCGACCTGCGCGACTGCCCGCTCTACCCAGAACCCGTGACGCGCGCGATCCACGCGCTCGCCGAGTTCATCGCGCGGGTGCGGCTGTTGCCGTACGACGTGGCCAAGCGGCGCGGTGAGCTCAAACACCTGATCGTCACGGGGAACCCGGACGGGCGGCTCATGATCCGGTTCGTGCTGCGCAGCACCGGGCAGCTGGCCAAGATCCGGGACAACACGGATCTGCTGCGCGAGCTCGTGCCGCACGCGGACGTGCTCTCCGTGAACATCCAGCCCGAGCACAAGGCCGTGATCGAGGGCGCCGAGGAGATCCTGCTCTCGCGGCAGGGCGAGCTGATCATGCCGGTCAACGGCATCGACCTGCGAGTCCGGCCGCGCTCGTTCTTCCAGACGAACACACGGGTCACGGAGCAGCTGTACCGCCAGGTCGCGGACTGGGTGGACGCCGTGGACCCGGCGAGCGTGTGGGACCTGTACTGCGGGGTCGGGGGTTTCGCGCTGCATGTCGCCGCTCCCACGCGCGAGGTCGTGGGCACCGAGATCTCCGCCGAGGCCGTGGCCTCCGCCCGGGACACCGCCCGCGCCATGGAGCTACCGGATGAGGGTCCGGGCTCCGTGCGTTTCCTCGCCGACGACGCCGCCGCGACCCCCGCGGATCTGCCCGGCACCCCGGAGCTCGCGATCGTCAACCCGCCCCGCCGCGGGCTGGAAGCGTCCCTGTGTGCGTGGCTCGAGAACTCATCGGTGGATCATGTCGTGTACTCGTCGTGCAACGCCACGACGCTCGCGCGGGACCTGGGCCGGATGCCGTCCTTGCGGCCCGTGGAAGCACGACTGCTGGACATGTTTCCCCACACCGGACACTACGAGGTCGCGGTCCTGCTGCGCAGGGGGTGAGGGGCGGGACTACCGGTTCGATGCCGGCGACCCGGCGAGGCTGACGACGGCGCCGGGCCCGGCGCCGTCGTCCCGGGTCGCGGACGGGCACGCGCATCGAAGAAGCGTCCCGGGGTGCCCTGTCGAGCACCCTGGGACGCTTCGGATGCTTACCGCGAAGGCGCGGACTACGAGTTCGCCGCCGCCATGGCCCGCAGCTTGGTCACCGCCTCGTTCACCATGTCCGGCACGGACTGATCGATGTCGAGCTTGTAGCCGCCCTCCTCCTGCGCGAGCGGCTCGAGGGTGTCCAGCTGGGACTGCAGCAGCGTGGCCGGCATGAAGTGCCCGCTGCGGCCCTCGATCCGCCGGGTCAGCACCGCCACGGACCCATCCAGGTGCAGGAACAACGCCGACGGCGCTTGCGAGCGGATCAGTTCCCGGTACTTGCGCTTGAGCGCGGAGCACGCGATCACCATGCCCTCGTGCTGTTCACCCCGCTCGTGCAGGGTGCGGCCCACGATCTCGAGCCAGGGCCAGCGGTCGTCGTCGTCGAGCGGCGTGCCCGAGGCCATTTTCTGGACGTTCTCGATGGGGTGCAGGCTGTCCCCGTCGACGAAGTCCACACCCAGCTCGTGGGCCACGAGCGTGCCGATCGTGGTCTTGCCCGACCCCGAGACGCCCATGACCACCACGAGCGGTGCGATGTCCGTGCTCACCTCGCTCACCGGTCGTGCACCGTGCCGTCGGTGAGGCGGTTGTAGGGCAGGTGCGCGGTGGTGTACTCGTACTTCTCCGCCTCATCCTCGTCGATCTCCACGCCCAGGCCCGGGGTGTCGGAGGGGTGCAGCAGACCGTTCTCGAACGTCATGTACTGACGGAAGACCTGGTTGGTCTTCTCCAAGTGAGGCATGTACTCCTGCAGGCCGAAGTTGTGGATGGCCATGCCCACGTGCAGCTGCGCCGCGAACCCCACGGGGGAGACGTCCGTGGAGCCGTGAAAGCCGGACTTGACCTGGTACATCGCGGCGTAGTCCATGACCTTCTTCAGCGGGGAGATCCCGCCGAAGTGCGTGGACGCGCAGCGCACGTAGTCGATCAGCTGTTCGGAGATCAGGTCCTTGATGTCCCAGATCGTGTTGAAGACCTTGCCGATGGCGAGCGGCTGCGTGGTGTGCTGACGCACCAGCCGCAGGGCCTCCTGGTTCTCCGCCGGGGTGCAGTCCTCGAGCCAGAACAGGTCGTAGGGCTCGAGCGACTTGCCGAGCTTGGCTGCCTGGATGGGAGTCATGCGGTGGTGGCCGTCGTGCAACAGGGGCAGCTCCGGGCCGAACTCGTTGCGCACGGCCTCGAAGACGGACGGAATGTGGCGCAGGTACGCGCGGGTGTCCCAGTTCTCCTCCGCGGGCAGCGCGGCACGCTGTGCCGGCTGGTAGTCGGAGCGCTCGCCGGAGGCCTGCGGCTGGGCGGCCACGCCGTACAGCGCGGTGATCCCCGGGACCGAGGACTGCACGCGGATCGCGGTGTAGCCGTGCTCCTGCTCGGAGCGGATCGAGTCGAAGATCTCCTCGGTGTCCCGCCCGGAGGCGTGGCCGTACGTGGACAGCCCGCGGCGGGAGGCGCCACCGAGCAGCTGGTACACCGGCATGCCGGCCACCTTGCCCTTGATGTCCCACAGGGCCATGTCCACCGCGGCGATCGCGGCCATGGTCACGGGGCCGCGGCGCCAGTAGCCGGAGCGGTACAGGAACTGCCACGTGTCCTCGATGTTTGCCGGGTCGCGGTCGATCAGCAGGGGTGCCACGTGGTCGGACAGGTACGTGGCCACCGCCAGTTCGCGGCCGTTGAGGGTCGCGTCACCGATCCCGGTGACACCCTCGTCGGTCGTGAGCTTGAGCGTCACGAAGTTGCGTGAGGGACTGGTGACGATGACCTTGGCTTCGGTGATCTTCATGGTGTTTCCTCTCTGGAACGGTGGGCCCGCTCGATTATGGCGGATCAGCGTGTGGACGGGCCGGACCCGTCGCCGCGCTCGGACGGCACGGACGGGCCCTGGGTGGTCATGGGGTGGGAATCCCGGGCCGGGGCGGTCGGTGCGGGTCCCCGCGGGAGCCGGGACCTCACCGGGGCGTAGCTGCTCGTGGCCCATCTTGCGGGTGAACCAGACGGCGGAGTAGGTGGCACCCTCGGTGTGGATTCCGGTCTTGTACTCGCCGTACTCCACGGGTATCCAGAAGCACAGCAGGCTGGAGAGCAGCAGGGGCACGGAGTAGCACAGCAGGAACGGGCGGAACGTGTCCCAGCGGGTCATGGTCTTGTCCACCATGCGCCTTCGCGCGTCCACGAGCGGCAGGGCGCGCTCGGCGAGGGAGCGTTCCTCGTGGAGCAGTCCACGAGTCTGCATGAGCTGGGCATCAATCCGGTGACCGTTCTGCTGCGCAGCGCCATGTACGTCTCACCCATCGAGCTCGCGGTGTGGTGGATCGTGTTCTCCCTGGTCGTGGCGCCCAGGGAACATCGCTTCGGGTGGCGACGCGTGTTCGCCGGCTTCGTGATCGGGCACGTGGGTGCCACCGTGTCCACCGCGGCACTGCAGATGTGGGAGGCCCAGGCCTTCCCGAACCCCGACCTGATCCCGGAACGGATCGACGTGGGCGCGAGCTACGGGTTCTTCGCGTTCGCCGCGCTGGCCACCTATCACGGTTCCGTGCGCCGCAGGCTCCTGTGGGCCGCCGGGCTCGTGGCCGCGGCGGCCGGGGGAATGGTCCTGGACTTCGGATGGACGGCCATCGGGCACGCGATCGCGGTGCTGCTGGGTTTCGCGTGCTACCGACTCGTGAATCCCGACGCCGCCGTGCACCACGAGGCGCGCGTCCGGGCCCGGCGGTTGTACGGGATGGAGCACTGATCCGGCACGGGCCTCGGCCCGTGGGTTCGGATCGGCAGAGTTGGACCGCGCTACGGATTGCGACGGCGCAGCAGAGTTCGACGACGCTGCGGAGCCACTCGTCCCGGTTGCCCGCATGACGTGCGACCCCTAGTATGCAGCTTGTATCTATGCAACCCGCGGACTGATCGCGGTGGGTTGCCGCTCGCCCCACACCCCGGGGCACGCGGCCGTGCCAGCGGGTACGGAACCGGCCGGAGCGACGTCGAACAGGGGGCACCATGGCGTACAACGCGGCCGAGCGCGCGTACGAGCACGTCAAGGCCAGGATCCTCACGGGTGAGCTGGACGGGCACATGTTGTCCGAGGGCGTCTTCGCCACGGAGCTGGGGGTCTCCCGGACTCCGGTCCGTGAGGCGTTCCTGCGGCTCCAGGTGGAGGGGCTCATGCGGCTCTACCCCAAGCGCGGTGCGCTCGTGGTGCCGGTGGGCCCGCACGAGTCCCGCGAGGTGCTCGCTGCGCGGCGGGTCGTGGAATGCGCGAGCGTGAAGGAGGCGATCGGGGATCCCGATCTGCCCGACACCCTCGCCGACCTCCTGGAACAGCAGCGAAAGGCTGCGGGCACGCCGCGATTCGGTGAGCTGGATGCCGCGTTCCACACCGCTCTCGTGGAGGCCGCGGGCAACAGTCTGTTGAGCGGTTTCTACCAGGGGTTGCGGGACCGGCAGATCCGGTTGATCGCCACCGCGGTGCGCACGGCCCAGGAGCGGTCGGACGAGATCCTGGCGCAGCACGCGGAGATCGTGGCGGGCGTTCGGGAAAAAGATACGGAACGGGTGGAAGCCCTGTTGGCGGAGCATTTGCAGCGCGTGTACGAAGGGATCGTGTCATGAGTGTGAAACCCTGGATGAGGGTCAGTTCGGCGCTGTTGGCGGTGGCGTGGGGTGGCAACGAGTTCACCCCGTTGCTCGTCATGTACCGCACGGTGGAGGGGTACGAACAGGTGGCCGTGGACATGCTCCTGGCCGCGTACGTCCTGGGGATCGTGCCGGCCCTGTTGATCGGCGGGCCGTTGTCCGATCGGCACGGGCGGCGGGCACTGATGATCCCCGCGCCCATCCTCGCGATGGTGGGCAGCATCCTGTTGGCCCTGGGGGCCGGGAGTCTGGTGCTGCTTTTCGTGGGTCGGGTCTTCTCCGGGCTGGCCCTGGGACTGGGCATGGCCGTGGGGACCTCGTGGATCAAAGAGCTCTCCGACCGGCCGTACGAGGAGCACCCGGAGCGGGTCTCGGGCGCTCGCAGGGCGTCCCTGTCGCTCACGGCCGGATTCGCCCTGGGTGCCGTGATCGCAGCGACGCTCGCCCAGTTCGCCCCGCTGCAAACCGTGTTGCCGTACGTGATCAACCTCTTGATCTGTCTGCCCGCGGTCCTGCTGGTCGCGGGAGCACCCGAGACCCGCTACGCAAGCGCACCGCATGGCTCCCTCCTGTCCGATCTGAAGATCCCGGCCACGCGTCAGCACCGGTTCTGGTTCGTGGTGGCGCCGTCCGCGCCCTGGGTGTTCGGATGCGCGGCGTCCTCGTACGCGATCCTCCCGGCGCTCATGGCGGACGTCGTGGGCCCGGACTACGGCATCGCGTTCTCGGGGCTCATGTGCCTGGTGGGCCTGGGCTGCGGGTTCTTCATCCAGCCCCTGGGCCGTCATCTGGACCGGGACGGTTCCATCCGTTCGCTCGCCGTGGGCATGGTCGCGGTGATCCTGGGCATGCTCACCGGGGTGGCCGCCGCCTCGACCCTGAACATCCTGGTGGTCCTCGCGGCCTCCGGGGTCCTGGGTTGCGGCTACGGGCTCGTGCTGGTCTCCGGGTTGCAGGAGGTCCAACGCATCGCCCGCCCGGACGACCTCGCGGGACTCACCGCGGTCTTCTACTCCCTGACCTACGTGGGCTTCTTCGTGCCCATGGTCCTCGCGCTGATCGCCCGGTTCACGTCCTACCCGTGGCTGTTCGCCTCCGGTGCCGTGATCGCGGCCCTGTGCCTGGGCGTCATGGCCTACGGGCGGCGGCACGAGGTGCGCGACCTGGACGCGCTCGAGGCGGCGGCCGCGCGGTAGCAGGGGCAGCGGCGTCGTCGACCCGTGACGAATGCGCCCGTACGGCGGGTGATGCCGGGTCGTCGCGCGGCGGCCGTGCTCAGCCGAGGACCAGGGTCGCCGCGCCGCGCAACAGGACGACGCCGCCGCCCGCGGCTGCGAGCGCCATGGCCAGTTTCTGCGCGGTCGCCTTGGTGAGGTGGCGGGACAGCCAGGTCCCCACCGCGATCCCGGCCAGGACCGTGAGCACGAGCGCGCCCACGGCCGCGAGCGCGGGGACGGGCAGGGCGAAGTGCACCCCGGCCGCGAGTTTGGAGACCACCGACAAGGCCCCCATGGACATGAACACGGGCTGCATCGTGGCCGCGAACCGGTGTTGGTCCCAGCGGGTCACGCGCGAGTAGATCACCATGGCGGGGGCCGCCACACCCGCGGTGGAGTTGAAGAATCCCCCGATCACCCCGGCCGGGACCATGGCCTTGCGGCGGGAGAGCTCGGGGGTCGCGGGGGAGAAGCGCGTGACGGCGAGGCCCGCGAGCACCACCGCACCCACGGTCACCTGCAACCACGCGCTCGGCACCCAGCGCACCACGAGCGCTCCGGCCACGATCCCGGGCACGGCGGACGCGACCAGCACCGCCGCGTGCCGCCATTCCACGAATCGGCGCACGGACAGGGTGATCAGGAAACCGGAGCACGTGGTGGCCGCGTTCGTCGCGAGGACTCCCGGGCCGGGACCCATGATCAGGGACAGCACCGGTGCCACCACGAGGCCCACCCCGGTGCCGGACACCCGTTGCAGGACGGTACCCACGAGCACGGCGAGCAGGGCGGCGATGAGGATCAACATGGGCGGCTTCCGGTGAGCGGGGTCGGTGGTTCGAGGGTAACCGCGTGTGCGCCGCCGGGTGGCACCGCGTGGGATCCGTAGCGCATGTCATGGGTGCTGCACCCGGGACATGGGTCGCGACCTGGGGATGACGGTAGGAGGATAGGGGTATGAACTTCCTCCGCGGCATCGTCCGGGCCCAAGGCCAGATCTTCCTGCAGGCCGGATGGGGCCCCGCGGTGTTCGCGCTCGCCGCCATGACGGTGGCGTCCGCGTGGTTCGCGCTCGCCGCGCTCGCGGGGGCGGCGGTCCAGGCAGGGTGTGCGCTGGCGCTCGCCGGGTGGGACGACGCGCGGGGCCTGCACCGTCTCCGGGAGGGCGGGACCCGGGCCCGGAGTGGCATCCCGGGACACGATCCCGAGAGCTCACGGGCCGGTGCGAAGGCCATGGCCCGGAGCCGAGCCGGGGTGATCCCCGCAGAGGTAGACCAGGGATTGCACGGGTTCAACGGTGCGCTGACGGGGTGTGCCGCGGTGCTCGCGTGCGGGCCCGGGATCCCCGCGGCGTTGTGGACCCTCGCGGGTTCGGCGGTCTGCGCGCTGATCGTGTGGGGCGCCCCCAAGCTCTCGTGGCCCGAATCCCTTCCGCTGCTCACGGGGCCGTTCTGCCTGGTCAACAGCATCGCGGTGGCCGTAGCGGTCCCGTTCGAACGCACCCAGGGAGCCGTGGTGCCCCTGGGCTCCCCCGTGCACGACGTACTCGCCGGGGCCGTGCGGGGAGCGCACCAGGTGATCCTGGGCGGTTCCGTGCTGGGCGGGCTGTTGGTGCTCGCGGGGATGTTCGCCGCCGGTTGGCGGGCCGGTGTGTGGGCGGCGGCCGGGACCCTGGTGGGCACGCTCGCCGGGTTCGTGGGGATCGGGCAGGGCCCCGCCGCATCCGGGTTGCTGGGCTACGGCGCGTTGCTCGTGACCGTGGCGCTCGGTGTCGCGTTCCCCGCGCGGGGGTCTCGCATCCTGCGGATCGGGGTGCCCGTCCTGGCCGCCGCGCTCACCGTGCCGCTGTGGTGGGTCATCACGGCCGTGGGGGTCGCGCCGTACACGTGGCCCTTCGTGCTCGTCACGTGGACCGTTCTGGCGCTGCGCTCCCGTCAGTGGAGGGCGGGGGAGGCCCGCCACGACGAGCGGTGAACCAGGGCGAAGATCCCCCACACCGCGAGCAGCCCCGCGATCAACAACAGTCCCGCGTGGCCCAGGTCCACGGAGGCCAGGAAAGTGGTGAGCGGATCGTTCAGGTCGAACGCGGTGTTGAGCACCGCGCCCACCGTGATGAAGGCGATGAACAGGGCGGAGACCGCGGAGATGCCCGTGATCACCGCGTTGAACCCGAGTTTGCGCACGGGATCGCGCCACGTGGAGCCGTACATGCGCAGCACGGCCAGTCCGTTGAGGGAATCGCACAGGCACATGCCCGCGGCGAAGAAGAATGGCAGGGAGATCAGGGTCCACGTGGACACTCCTGCCACGGACGCGGACGCCGTGATGATCAACAGGGACACGGTGCTCGCGGTGTCGAAACCCAGACCGAAGAGGAAACCGAGCACGTAGATGTTGCGCGGGCTCTTGACCCGCTGCAGCGGCCGGTCCAGGACGCGGGCGATCAACCCCTGGGACCGCATGTCCTCCTCCGTGATCCGCTGCCCGTCCGCCACCGCGCGCCGCAGCCGCCACGACCGCACGCTCGCGGTGGCGTTGTACGTTCCCAGCACCAGCAGGAAGACCCCGGACACCGTGCCACCGATGATCCCCAGCGCGGTGTTCGCGGTGGTGCCCTCCTCGATGAACGAGGACACGAACGTGGCCCCGAGCACCACCAGGACTCCCGCAAGGATCACGACCGAGCTGTGCCCCAGGCTGAATGCGAGACCCACGCTCGCCGGTCGCTTGCCCTGGGAGATGAACCGGCGGGTCGAGTTGTCGATCGCGGCGATGTGGTCCCAGTCGTAACTGTGCTTCACCCCCGTGAGGTAGCACGTGACCACGAGTCCGATGGACAAGGGAACGGAACTCTCCAGGGCCCCGGCACCCAACATGCCCAGCGCGAGGACATGCAGCAGCACCACCGCGCCCAGGGTCGCGAGCACCCGGGAGCGCAGACTCCACTCACTCACTGCCGTGCGGGTCACCGCCGTACTTCCACCGGTGCGCGTCATCTCTACCTCCAACGGACGTCAGTACTTCCTCAGGTTCACGGGCCCCTGGCCGAAGAACCGTTCACGAACCACGGCCACCGCGGCCAGGATCAGCTCGTCGATCTCCTGCGTCGAGTTGCCCAGCACACGCAACGCGAACCCGGGCACGGCCAGGGCGGAGGCGCCGCCACGGAGGTGCCCCGCGCGCTCGGTGAGCAGCGCGCGGACGGCTGCCAGAGCGGCGTCGTTCACGCGGGAATCCAGGACCAGCAGCGAACCCACGTGGCTGAACCCCTCGAACGAGCCCACACCGCCAAACCCCGACTCATCCCCGGAGGGTTCCAGACGGATGTTGTCGAGCGCCACGGGGCGCCCGGACATCCGCACCTCGGTGCGCAACCGGACACTGTCGTAGCGGAACGGCTCGCCCGTGGGGGACCAGCCGGGCGTGACGACCTCCGCGAGCACCAGGGTCGCGGACGGGTCCATGTCCACGAGCGTGTGCTGCCGGTAGCGCGAGTCCCGGTAGGCGATCAATTGGTCCGGCAGGTACTCGAGCCGCGCGCCCGAGCCCAGGCACACCGTCATCTCCTGGGTCGAAAGACCCACGGGGGTGCGGTAGACCTTGGTCGCGGACTGGGTGGTCAGCAGCAGGTCCGCGCCGTCCCCGACCGTGACGGCCACGCGGTAACGGTCACCGTCCAGGTACGCGCCGCCGGGATTGACCACCGTGTAGGTCACCTGCCCGCTCGCGTCCAGGTAGTGCGGGCGCAGCACGCGCAGCGCCCCGCGGTGGAACTGGTGGGTTGCCACGGAACGCCCCGGGCGCGCCGTGATTCCCAGTTCCAGTTCACCGCGCCACGTCTCTCGCGCAGTTCCGGGGGACGACGACGCCGCGGTCACCGTGTTCGCCGATGCCGCCACAGTCAGTGTGGTCGCAGCTGTCCCCGCGGTCGTCGACGCCGACTCGGACGCGTCGTCCCGCGTGACCGCTGGCACGGCGGAGGCGTGCGTGTCGGTCACCGGTGCGGCTGGGCTCACGCGAGGTCCTGCATGAGGACATCGTGGCGCAACCACTCGATCACGTGCTCGAGGCCCTCGTCCGTCTTCAGATTGGTGAAGCAGAACGCCTTGTCCCCGCGGAACTGGCGGGAATCGGTCTCCATGACCGTGAGGTCCGCCCCCACGTGCGGCGCCAGGTCCGTCTTGTTGATGATGAACAGATCGGACTTGATCATGCCCTGGCCGGCCTTGCGGGGGATCTTCTCGCCCTGGGCCACGTCGATGATGTAGATCGAGAAGTCCACGAGCTCGGGGCTGAACGTGGCGGAGAGGTTGTCCCCGCCGGATTCCACGAACACGACCTCGAGGTCCGGGTGCTCCTGCTCCAACCGGTCGATCGCCGCCTGGTTCATGGAGGTGTCCTCGCGGATCGCGGTGTGGGGGCACCCGCCGGTCTCGAGTCCCACGATCCTGTCCAGGGGTAGCACGCTGTTGCGGGAGAGGATCTTGGCGTCCTCGATCGTGTAGATGTCGTTGGTGATCGCCGCCATGGAGATGTCCTGGCTCAGCGCCCGGGTGAGGCGTTCGATCAACTGGGTCTTGCCCGCGCCCACCGGTCCGCCGATCCCGATCTTCACTGCCGTCATGTGGTTTATTCCTCCGTACGTTCGGTGGCGCGGTTCAGCTCATGAACATGCGCGCACGTTGGGTTTCGTGATGCATCTGGGCGATCTCCAACCCCGGGGAGACCACGCCCAGATCGGACATGTCCAGCGTGGAGATGCGCTCCCATGCGGCCGCGACCCGGGGGCGCAGTGCTCCCAGGGTGCGCTGGCCCGCGTTCTGCCCGATGGGGATCCCGCGCACCGCGTTCTGGGTCAGCGAGGTGAGGGTGGAGAACAGGAACGCCTGCGTGACCGCTGCCGGGGGCACACCGTGGTCCACCCCGATCAGCGCGAACACGATCGCCTGGTGGCCGTGGCACGTCCCCTCCGCCACGAGGCGGGCGTAGCGTTCCAGTCCCGGGCCGGGTAGGGACAGCGTGCCGATCTCGAGCAGCCGGCGTCCCATGGTCAGCCCGGCTTGTCGCACCTGGGCCGGTAGGGCCTGGGCGAACAGGAGGGCGTCGAGTTGGACGAGGCCGGCGTCGATATCGGAGTCGGGTGTCGCGTCCGCCGGGGCTGCGGGGGGATCCGCGGGCGACGCCGCGCCATCGGCGGCCGCCAGCGCGGAAGGTGCCGTGCCCGCCGAGGCTCCGTTCGCCGTCGTCCCCGCGAACAACTCCGCGGTGAGCCGCACGGCCAGACCGTCCGCGTAGACGAGCTGGTGGTCGAGGAAACGTTCGAGCCAGTCCTGGAAGCTCGCTTGGTCCGACACGGTGCCGCGTTCCAGGTAGGTCTCCATGCCGAACGTGTGCGCGAACGCCCCCGTGGGCAGCGCGGAATCGCAGATCTGCAGCAGCGGCAACAGGGAACCCGCCCAGTCCTGCGCGTCCCCGGTCATTAGTGCGTATGCTCCGCGTGGCGGAACGGGACCGGCATCACGCGCTCCTGCCGCTCGTAGGGCACGCCGTGCTCGTCCAGGTACTGGGTCACCGTGTGGTCAAACTGCACCACCATGACCTCTGCGCCGTATTCGGAGGACGCGTCGAAGAACTGGGCCTGCAGGTGCCGGTTGCCCAGCCCGTGCGCCGTCATGCCCATCTCGGTGATGGTGCGCGGGGCGATCACGAGCACGTCCGTGGCCTCGACGGACACGACGACGACGCCGCGCTCGTCCCGGAGCAGGATGTCCCCGTCCTGGAGGTCGCCGGCCGCGCCGCGCGGACTGTCCAGGCGCAACCCCAGGGTGCGGCCGTGATCCGTGGTCACGCGCTGGATCCGCTTCACGAGTTCGGAACTGGGCAGCACCACCTTCTCCACGTGCAGCCCCTGCCGTTCGGAGGGGGACAAATCGGCCAGGTTGCCCAGGACGCGGTCGACGATCACGAGATCCTCCTTGTCGGGAACGTGTCAGGAATGGTTGTTCGGGGTGCCGGTGCCGGGGCGGCAACGACGGGCCCGCAACGACTGGTTGGCGGCGCCGGGTGCCCGCCGAGTGCCGTCGTCCGCGGATTGCCGGCGGCCGCGTGGGCTCAGAACAGGAAGTACCGCTGGGCCATGGGGAGCACGTCCACGGGCTCGCACGTGACCTTCTCGCCGTCCACGCGCACCTCGTAGGTTTCGGGGTCCACGTCCAGCTCGGGGGTCTCGCCGTTGAACGCGAGGTCGGACTTGCGCAGGGACCGGATGCCGTGGACCGCCTTGACGGTCTTCCGCAGACCTAGCTGCTCCGGGACGCCCGCGTCCACGGCCGCCTGGGACATGAACGTGATGGAGGAGGAGTGCACCGCGGAACCCAACCCGCCGAACGAACCGCGCATGGTCATGGGCTGGGGCGTGGGGATGGACCCGTTGGAATCACCCATGAGGGAGGAGACCACCTGCCCGCCCTTGAACACCATGAACGGCTTGACGCCGAAGAACGCAGGTTCCCACAGCACCAGGTCCGCGAACTTCCCGGCCTCCACACTGCCCACGTAGTCACCCACACCGTGGGCGAGCGCGGGGTTGATCGTGTACTTGGAGATGTAGCGCTTGAGCCGGAAGTTGTCGCCGCGCTCGGTGTCCCCGTCCAGCTTGCCGCGCTGCTTCTTCATCTTGTCCGCGACCTGCCACGTCCGCAGGATCACTTCCCCCACGCGGCCCATGGCCTGGGAGTCAGAGCTCGTGATGGAAAAGATGCCCATGTCCTGCAGCACGTCCTCCGCAGCGATCGTCTCCGGGCGGATGCGGGAATCCGCGAACGCCACGTCCTCGGGGATGTCCGGGTTGAGGTGATGGCACACCATGAGCATGTCCAGGTGCTCCTCCTCCGTGTTGCGTGTGAACGGCAACGTGGGGTTCGTGGAGGCGGGCAGCACGTTGGGGAACGCGGCGATCTTGATGATGTCCGGGGCGTGGCCGCCGCCGGCACCCTCGGTGTGGTACGTGTGGATGACCCGCCCGTCGATGGCCTTGATCGTGTCCTCCACGAACCCGGCCTCGTTGAGGGTGTCCGTGTGGATGGCCACCTGCACGTCGTAATGGTCGGCCACCTTCAAGGAGTTGTCGATCGCCGCGGGCGTGGCGCCCCAGTCCTCGTGCACCTTGAGCCCGATGGCCCCGGCTTTGATCTGCTCGGCCAGCGGTTCCACCGCACTCGCGTGCCCCTTGCCCAGCAGGCCCACGTTCATGGGGAAGTTCTCGACGGCGCGCAGCATGTTCGCGAGGTTCCAGGACCCGGGCGTGATGGTCGTGGCCTTCGTGCCCTCCGCGGGTCCGGTACCGCCACCGATCATGGTGGTGATCCCCGAGTTCAGGGCGGTGGCGAACTGGTCGGGGCTGATGAAGTGGATGTGGGTGTCCAGGCCCCCGGCGGTGAGGATGCGGCCCTCACCGGCCACGGCCTCGGTCGCGGGACCGATCACCACGTCCACGCCGTCCATGATGTTGGGGTTGCCGGCCTTGCCGATGGCCAGGATCCGTCCGTCCCGCAGCCCCACGTCCGCCTTGTAGATGCCCGTGTGGTCCAGGACGATCACGTTGGTGATCACGGTGTCCGCCACGGCCAGGTCACCCGGGGCGCCGTCGCGGACGGTGTTGCCGTCCTGACCCATCCCGTCGCGGATGACCTTGCCGCCGCCGAACACGGTCTCGTCACCGTGGCTCGTGAGGTCCTTCTCCACCTCCAGGAACAGGTCCGTGTCCGCGAGCCGGACGGCGTCCCCCGTGGTGGGGCCGTACAGACCGGCGTACTGCTGCCGGGACATCTCGAAGCTCATGAGCGTTCCTCACTGTCCAGGGGGCCGTTGACGGCGTTGCGGAATCCGAACACGGCACGGTCACCGGCCATCGCCACCAGGCGGACGGTCTTCTTGTCCCCCGGTTCGAAGCGCACGGCCGTGCCGGCGGGGATGTCGAGGTGGAAGCCGCGGGCGGCGTCCCGATCGAAGCGCAGCGCCGGGTTGGCCTCCGCGAAATGGAAGTGGGAGCCCACCTGCACCGGGCGGTCGCCGGTGTTGGTGACGTCCAGCTCCACGGTGTCGCGGCTCTCGTTGCACACCACGGGGGTGTCCGCCAGGACGTATTCGCCAGGGATCATGGGAGTCTCCTGCCTATCGGATGGGGGTGTGGACGGTGACGAGCTTGGTGCCGTCCGGGAAGGTGGCCTCCACCTGGACGTCCGAGATCATCTCGGGCACACCCTCCATGACGTCGTCCCGGCCGAGGATGGTGGTCCCCCAACTCATGAGGTCCGCCACCGTGCGGCCGTCCCGGGCACCTTCGATCAGTTCGTAGCTGATGATCGCCACGGCCTCCGGGTAATTGAGCTTCAGGCCCCGGGCCTGGCGTCTGCGTGCGAGGTCCGCGGCGACGACGATCTGCAGTTTCTCCTGCTCGCGAGGGATCAAGTGCATTGCGGCTCCAAGGATGGTCAGAAGGACGTCCGGCAGGGAAAGAAGACTACCTAACAATCGGCATGCTACGCCTGACGTGTGAAAACACACCCCGTAGTGCTCCGTCGTGTTCTTAGGAGTTGCCCGGGAGCCGTCCGGGCCTGCGCTCGGAGGTGCCCGAGTGGCACAGGTCGCCGGGCCCGGTCGACGACGCCGCGCAGTGCCCGACGCCGCATTGGGTGCGCTCCGCGGGTACGACGACGCCCGGGCTTCGTGTGCGGAACCCGGGCGTCGTCGTCGTGCAGTGGTCGTGGCGCGTTCGCTACGCGCGGGCACCACGAAGGATGGAGCCTACAGCTTCCACTCCCAGGCCTGGTCCACGAAACCGGGCGCATAGACCAGGGTTCCCGTTTTCGCGGGCACGTCCAACACAATCTTGCCGGTCGCACGCTCGGCGGGCCCCATCTCCGGGATCCGCTCTGCATCGGGCAAGCACATGTAGGACGCGGCTGATGCCACCGAGTTCGCCGTGGTCCCGGCCGGAGTGATGAATTTCCATTCGTGCGGATTGAACATGTAATCAGTGCCGTAGAAGGCCTCTTGGAACTGTTCCCTCGGGCCGGTCTCAGCGGACACATCGAGGGTCACGAAGTGTCCGTTCTCGGGTTTCTCCGCGTAACCCGGCGGGGGCGGGTCACCGACTGTGGTCGGCGGGATCCGTGTGGTCGGAGGACAGGGAGCGGAGGTGGCGTAGATCCTCGGGGTGCATGTCCTTCTGCGCTTCGAGCCCGTCGAGCAGCAGTTGCATCTGTCGCTGCAGTGCCGGAACCAGATCGGGGTGCCCCTGGTCCCGCAGGTGGGTGATCAGCATCCGCAGCCCCCGCAACATGGTGGCGGCCACGTCCGGCTGGTCGAGGCACGTCTGCCGGAGCTGATCGAAGGCGTGGGCGATGTATTCCTCATGGGAGAGGTTCCAGGGCTGGACGAGCACCCGGCGGGATCCGTCCTGCAACGCCGGGGGCGGAAGTGGAGTGATGAGCAACGTCCGCATCAGACTCCCCAGCCGCAGGATGACCTCCACGGCGGTCGTGGGGTCATTCACGGCCGGACTCAGGGCACGCAGCCCGATGTCCACGAGCTGCCGGATGGAGAAGTCGACGTCCTGGAGGGTGGTGCGCATATCGGACACGCCGATCGACTCGGCGAGACCCTTCCTGCTGGCGGCCGAGGGGCGGGGCCACACCGTCAACAGGGGTTCACCGGCGTGGATGTAAGCGCCCACGCGGGTGTCCATGCGCACGGTGGTGCCGGGAGAGGCGGCCGCGAGAAGCTGGCGGATATCCACCTGGCTGATCCATCCGCTGCGCGTGGCGGGAATGACCGCGGCGTCATCGGGGGCATCGTGGAAGTCCCGGGGGTCGACCTCACGCATCCCGGAGGGCACTTCGTCAAGTGCGGCGGCCACCTTCTCTCCCTCGTCCGCGATGACCCGGGCCACGTTGCCCACCTGGAGCCCGTGGGCCAGGTGATCCAGGTGCACGATGATGCCGATCACGGTGATCAGCGTCAGCACCACGGCGAGCGTCAGCGACACCTTCGGCGCAGGGGCCGTGGTCTCCCCGCTGACACTGGGCAGCGCCAGCACGCAGTAGAAGAAGGTGGCCACGAGCAGGCCGATCACGCGCTGACTCAGCCGGTCCCGGATGAAGGACCGCATGACCCGTGGGGAGAACTGGCTGCTGGCCAACTGCAGGCTGACCACGGTCAGGGAGAACACCACGCCCACGGTGGTGATCATCGCCCCGGCCACGGTGGCCAGCAACCACGTGGCCGCGTTGCTGCTCATCTCCAGCGTGAACGGCACGTGGGTGTCGTACCCCAGGGTGTGATCGACGGACGTCGCGATGATTGCCAACACGATCCCGCCCAGCATGATGATGGCGGGATAGAGGAACAGGCTCTCCTCGAATCGGTACCGCAGCGCCGCGAGGCGCAGCCGCCACGAGACGCCTCCACGTCCAGCCACTGTCTGTCCTCCGAGCATTGTTCGCCGACGAGCCTGCCGATCGTCAGCCTACCCAGACCGTTCACGGAGGCGGGCACGTGGAGCGTGGGCAAGGGGGCGGCACCTCGATAGCCTGGCCCCATGACGGAACAGAACAAGTGGCTTGCCCAGGTGGCTCGGAACCCCGGGCATTCCCAGTGGTACATCGAACGGTTCCGTACCATGGCCGCGCGCGGGGAGGACATCGTGGGGGAGGCCCGGCTCATCGACGCCATGGTTCCCCGCGGCGCTCGCATCCTGGATGCCGGGTGCGGAGCGGGGCGGCTGTCCGGGTACCTGCACGCGGCCGGGCATCGGGTGGTCGGGGTGGACGTGGATCCCGAGTTGATCGACGCCGCCCGGCAGGACTACCCGGGCCCTGAGTATCGCGTGGCCGATCTCGCCGTACTGGCCGACATGGACCTCGGGGACGCCTTCGACGCCATCGTGTGCGCGGGCAACGTGGTCACGTTCCTAGCGGAAAACACCCGGCGGGACGTGCTGCGCGGCTTCCGCAGTCACCTGGGTCAGGACGGCCGCGCGGTGGTCGGTTTCGGCGCGGGGCGCGGCTACTCCGCCGAGGAGTTCTTCGCCGACGCCGCTGCGGAGGGTCTCACACCGCAACTCACCCTGGCGGGGTGGGACGTACGCCCCTGGTCCCCGGACAGCGAGTTCCTCGTGACCGTGTTGGGCGCCGCGGACGGGTGAGTGGAAGCGGCTGTGCTGAGGCGCCGATAGAAGTTACCGATTCATCCCCGACAACGCCTGCAAATGCGTCGGGCGGACCGCAGTGGCGTGGGGCTGGTAGTCGTCGTGCTTGCCGAGCCAGGATTTGATGTAGGGGCACACCGGGACGATGGTCTTCCCGTCGGCGATGGTGCCGTCCAAGGCCCCCCGCGCGAGCTTGGAGGCGAGACCCTGACCGCTGTAAGCGTCGTCGACGGTCGTGTGGTAGAAGATCCGCCGCGGCTCGTCGGCGCCGTCGAACGGCAGGTAGTGCGCCTCGCCGATGACCGCGTCACCGTCGAGGAGTTCGTAGCGGTGCCCGTCGGCGTTGTGGCGGACGGTGATGTCGGATTCGGTTTCCACGGGACTCTCCTGGGTGGGATCGGGCGGGCTCAGCCGCGGGGTCGCAAAGTGACGGTGGGCAAAGTCGGGGCCGACAGTGGCGCGGGCTGACCGTCGGGAAAGGGGCCGAAGCGCGGGTACGGGGTCCCGTCCGAGTAAGTTCCGGACTCTGGGGTGGGGTCCGGTTCGGGGTCGATCTCGGCCTGCCACTGCTCACGGTAGGCCACGACCTCCTCGTGGGTGCGGCCCACGAAATTCCACCACATCACGATCTGCTCCCCCAGGGGCTCCCCGCCAAGGAGCATGGCCCGCACGGGCTTCTCACCGGCGGTTAGGATCACGCTGTCCCGCCCCTTGGGGAGGTAGGCCAGGTGGTCCTCCGGGATCGACGCCGAGTTCAGGCTCAGGTCCCCGGTGTCCACCAGGACCCCGTGCTCGAAGGACGGGTCCAGGTCCAGTTCCAGTTCCGTTCCCGGCTCCATGAGGATCTCGGCGGCCACCAGCGGGGGTGTATAGGTGTTCACCGGGGACGTGGATCCGGCCAGCTCACCGATGAATATCCGCAGCTCGGCGCCGTGGTTCTTCACGGGCTCTGGCGTGTAATGCTCGAAGGTCGGTGCCATGTGACGGGTGTCGTCCGGCAGGGCGTACCACAGCTGCACGCCGTGCAGGGTGGTGGTGTCCGGGGTGGAGAACTCCTGGTGGGAGATCCCGCGCCCGGCGATCATGAGGTTGACCTCCCCGGGGCGCACGTCCGCGCTGTACCCGGCGGAGTCCAGGTGGGAGATGCCACCGGTGAACAGCCAGCTCACCGTGGCCAGGCCGGTGTGCGGGTGGCGCGCCACGGACATGCCCCCGGTGTCCGCCACGGGATCGGGGCCGTAGTGGTCCAGGAAACACCACGCGCCGATGAGACTGCGATGGCGCTGGGGGAGGGTGCGGCGCACGGTCATCGCCCGCGGGCCACCCAGGGGCACGTCCCGCGGGGTCAGCAGGGCCGCCCCGGCACCGATCGCCTCGGTGCACAGGACCTCTTGCGGGTTGCGTTCCAGGTTGGTCATCGCGCACCTTCGGTGCTCGTGGTCGCACCGGCCGGCGCGGACGCAGTCTTACGGGGACGGACGGGGTGTCCGGACAGGATGGAGATCCGGTTGAAGGCGTTGATCGCGATCGCGGTCCACTGCAGGGCGGAGTACTGCTCGTCGTTCAGTGCTTCCCGGGCCGCGGCCTGCTCGGCGTGCCGCGTGTTCTCGTCGGGCAGCAGGGTGGCCGTTTCGGCGATGATCAGGGCGGCCCGTTCCACGGCATTGAAAAGAACGGTGTCACGCCATGCGGGGAGCACGGCGAGTTGCTGCGCGGTCACCCCGGCAGCCTCGGCCTTGCGGACGTGCAGGTCCAGGCAGAACGCGCACCCGTTGAGCTGGGGCACTCGCACGTTGACCAGCTCCACGACCGAGGCGGGGGTGCCCGCATCCTCTGCAGCGGCACCGACCTTGCGGGAGAAGGCGTTGACCGCCCGCCAGCTGGAGGGGTCGGACTTGTCCAGGAAGAAACGGTCCTGCTCGGTCGTGGCGGCTCCTCGTGGTTTCGTGCGCCGACTGTATTCGCCGGGGTCGACGACGCTGCTGTCGCGGCCACCCGGCGCGGGTCCGGGATGCGACGGGGCGGTCCGGGTGGAGATGAAATTATTTAAACGGAAATATCTTCCTCGCAAGGCTAACTTGCGGTCGGGGTCCGCTCAAGGGGGCGGGACAGGGTGCGAGGCTGGAGGTGGCTGCGCAAGAAGATTCTTAGACAAATGTTTCCGAGGCGAGTTAAAATCATCCCTCAGCTCAACGAGTTCTAAGGGCTCGAAAGGGGAGATCATGACCGCGCATACCGACACCGCTGCCCAGGCGGTGGACCCCGTGACCCTGTGGGGCCAGGTGATCGAGGGGTTCCAGAGCACCAACAAGAACCTGCACCGAGAGGTGGCCGCGGCCCATGCGTTGAACGCCGCGGAGGCCGAGGCGTTGCTGCGGCTGACGTGCACCCCGCACCAGCGCATGCCCATGGCCGAATTGGCCCGTCAGGTGGCCTTCAGCACCGGCGGTTTCACCAAGGTCGCGGACCGGCTCACCAATCGCGGCCTGGTCCGGCGTGCCCCGTGTCCCGAGGACCGGCGCGTCGTCTACCTCGAGCTCACCGCCGAAGGCCGCACCACGGCCGGGAAGGTCCGTGATCTTGTGGCCGAGACGATGACGGCCACGTTCGTGGACGTCCTGGGCCCCGAACGCGCCGTCGTGGTCGCACAGGCGATGGCCGATCTGCACCGCAGCGGAATCGACCGCGCGTAGCGGTCTCGGCGACCGAGGCGCGAACCACCTCGGACAGGGGCCGATGCCGCTCGTGGTTCGCGCCGGCCGCGGCACCCTTTACGCTTGTGCTTAATCGAGATGGCTGAGCACAAGGATTGAGGGAGCCTGATGGCCGCTGGACTGGCTGCGCTGCTGGATGACATCGCGGCACTCGCCAAGCTGACCGCCGCGAGTGTGGACGACGTCGCCGGGGCGGCGGGGCGTGCGAGCGCCAAGGCCGCGGGCGTCGTCGTCGACGACACCGCGGTGGCCCCGCGATTCGTGCAGGGTGTTAACCCCAAGCGGGAACTACCGATCATCAAGAAGATCACGATCGGCTCCCTGCGCAACAAGCTGCTGATCATCCTGCCGGTGGCCTTGATCCTGAGCCAGTTCGCGCCGTGGTTGCTCACGCCGCTGCTGATGCTGGGCGGCACGTACCTGTGCTTCGAGGGCGCGGAAAAGGTGATCGAGCACCTGTCCCACCAGGATCACGCCCCCAACGAACCCGCCGCGGACCGCGGTCCGGAGGCGGAGAAGAAGATCACCTCCGGGGCGATCCGCACGGACCTGATCCTCAGCGCGGAGATCATGGTGATCGCGCTCAACGAGGTCTCCCACGAGCCGTTCCTGACCCGCACGCTCATCCTGATCGTGGTGGCGATCTTCATCACGGTGCTCGTCTACGGCGTCGTGGCCCTGATCGTGAAGATGGACGACATCGGCCTGGCCCTGGCCCAGAAGGAATCCGAGGGCGCCCAGAAGTTCGGCCGGGGCCTGGTCAAGGCCATGCCCACGGTGCTGTCCGTGATCTCGATCGTGGGTGTCTTCGCCATGCTGTGGGTGGGCGGGCACATCATCCTGGTGGGCATGGCCGACCTTGGGTTCACCCCCGTGTACGACTGGGTCCACCACCTGGGCGAGTCCGTGCACCACGTGGCCGGGGTGGGCCCCGCGCTCGCGTGGCTCGTGGAGACGTTCTGCGCCCTAGTGCTGGGCATCGTGTGGGGTTCCATCATCGTGGGCATCGTCCACGTGCTGCCCTTCGGCAAGAAGCACGGCGACGACGACGTTCACTCCTCCGATGCCGCCGGCCGTGAGTCCTCGGATGCCGACGACGCCGTGTCTACCCACCGGGGGAACGTCGCCGCGGTGCGCGGAGCGCCGTCGTCCGGGGTCTCGGCGACCGGGGCGTCGTCATCGGCAGATCCTCACGTGGAAGGCGGCTCGACCGCGGTCAGCGAGCCGCCCCGGGGCTGACCTCCCGCAACCCCGCCGAAGCGCACAGCTCCACGAGGCCTTCCATGCCGAAGGCCTGCAGCGGGCCCACCACCCCGCGCGCCCGTGAACGGTCCTTGAGCACGTGCTCCGCGCCGGCCGCCAACAGGTGGCCGGTGAGCGTGTAGACATTGGGACCCGCCACGCGGACCTCAGACACGGTCTCGCCCCGGGAATCGGTGGCCACAGCGATGGCCAGGGAGGACGACTTCACCCGCTCACTGGCACTGGGCCCACCCTCGGAACCGGTCAGGGCGGTGATGCCCTTGCCGAGCGCCTTGCGGGCCAGGGACGAGGAACCGGCCACGGCCATCACGGGCAGCGCAGCCTTCATGACTGGCCCCGGCGCGGAGAACCACCCGTTGAACACCTCGATGTTCGCGACCTTCGGGAACGCGTCCGGCAGGAACACGATCTCGCTCCCGGGGACCATCACCGTGTTGCGCTTCGCCCCGTCCACCGTGAACGTGTGTTGCCGCGGTATCCGCCCCGGCTTCTGCCACCGGTGATCACGCCACACCAGGAACGGTTTGCTCAGCTCTTCGAGCATGGTGGTCATGGTCCCGCCGCTCAGCCCGGTAGGGCCCGCCCCGGGGGCGAAGTAGCCCACCCGCAGGGTCTCGGCGCGGTCCCCGGCGCGTTCCAGAGCCAGGGATCCCGCGAGGATCCCGGGCACGTAGTCATAACCGAATGCGGGCAGCATGGTGCCGCGGGGCGCATCACCCGGTGCAGCGGCGTCGTCGGGCGCGGCGGCAGGATAGCGCTCCTGGAGCCGACGCACGAAGCCCACCTCACCCGTCGAGTCCAGGTAGTGGGCACCCTGGGCCGCGGCGGCGTCCGCGGCCACGTCCCCGAGTCGCTCGAAGGGACCCACGGTGGTGACCAGGACGTCCCCCTCGGAGACCAGCGCGCGGACGGAATCGGGCTCGGCCAGGTCCGCGGTCCGCACGTCCAGGCCGCCCAGCGTGCAGGCCAGCTGGTTCAGGGGCCGTTCGCGGCGTCCGGCGAGGACGGGGCGCACTCCCCGTTCCACGAGGGACTCGACCACCAGGCGGCCGGTGTATCCGGTGGCTCCGAAAACCACCACGTGAGCGTTCATGGGTGTCCTCCTGCGCTCGGACGGACCGCAACGGATGTCGTGCGGGCTGATTCATCACGTTACGGGACGGAGCCGGAGTGCGCGACGACTACGCGGGCTCCCCGCGCACCACGTCCACGTGCACGTGGTCCAGGTGGCGCAGGATCTCGTTCGCGGGCGGCGGCGCGTTGTAGGGGTGCCAGCGCCCGGCGGGGGAGCGCGAACCCCAGACCATGTCGTCGAAGATCACGTACTGGACGTCCAGGTCCTCGGCGTGGGCCACGAGCCAGTGCGCGAGCTGCCACCCCTGCCGGCGGTTCTCCTCCGTCACGGGGCGGAAGAACACGTCGACGGCGCGCCCGTCGTAGTGCGTGGAATTCTCGCCATGTCCGTGGCCCACACCGCCCGGGGCGAAACCGCCGAGGCTCAGGGGGCCGAAGACCTCGATCATCGCGTCCCGGACCGCTTCGGCCCGGGGCGTCAGCCCGGAGGGGGTGATCTCCTGCGCCTCGAGTCCCCCGCTGCTGTGCCCGCGGCAGCGCAGGCTGGGCCCGGCGTCGTCGGGCGGGCCGTGCATGAGACGCTCCATGACAGTCGGCTCCACGCCGGGTACTGCGGAGGCGTCCGCACCGCGCGTGACGGCGGTGGTCGCGGCCTTGGCCTCCTCGCGGGTCAGAGGGACGTCCCCGTCCTGCGTGGTCACCGTGCATTCCGCCCTGCCCAGTGCGGGAGGGGCACTCGACACGATCGAACGCAGCGGTCCCGAACCGGCCCACACGGCACCCACCACGAGGGCCAGCACTACGAGCAGACCCAACGTCCAGCCGGCGGCGCGTCCCGGAGCGCGGCTCATGAGGGGGACGGGGACGTGGTGTGCGGGTGCATGACGGGTCCTTATCGGGGCGCGGTCGTGTGTCACCATGATGCCGGGTCAACCTTGCCGCGCCCCGCGTACCGGCCCGCTCCCGTGCCCCCGGAGGTCATGATGAACGAACGCCCCGCGTCCCCGTGGCGGATCGAGGACGTGGATGTCCCCGGCTACCTCGCGGCATTGGACGTCAACGCCGCGCAGCTCGCCGCCGCCCCGCGGGACCTGGGCCTGCTCGAACGGCTGCACCGCGCCCATGTTTTCACGTTCCCGTTCAGCAACGTGGAGGTGCTGCTCGGACGGCATCCCGGGGTGGAATTGGCGACCGTGCAGGACCAACTCGTCCGACGCCGCCGCGGCGGGTACTGCTTCGAGCACTCGCAGTTGTTCGCGGCCGTTCTGGAAACGCTGGGCTTCACCGTGCGCCGCGCCCTGGGCCGCGTGCGTTCGTTCGACAGCCCCCGCACCCACATGACCGTGCTCGTGGACCTTGCCGGCACACGCTACCTGTGCGATCCCGGCTTCGGTTTCAGCATCACGGGTCCCATCCCGTTGCACGACGGCGCTCGCCGCGTGGAGGGGGACCGCACCTTCTCGATCGGGCGGGTCACGGACGAGGGCTGGCCCGTGTGGTCGTTCGAGCGGGACGGGGCCATGGAACACGTGCTGGACGAGTCCACCATCCACCCCGCGGACGTGCGGATGGGCCACCTGCAGACCTCGACCGGTGCGGAGTCCATATTCCGCCATCACCTCATGGTCATGAAGCACACCCCGCGGGGCCACGTGACCGTGACCGAACACGGCACCACCGTGCGCACCCCTGGGCGGCCGACCCGGCAGCGGGAACTGACGGCCCCGGAGATCGTGACCGAGGTCCGGGATCTGGGCGTGCGGATCACCGAGGAGGAAGACGCGCAGCTCACCGACGCCGTGACCCGGATGAGGGGCTGATCGGGGCGGGATCGGCGGCCGCAGGCGGCCAGTCGTGGGGGGCGACGACTGCGAGCGGCCGGGACACCAAAAATTAACGCGGCACGGGCTTCGCGTTCGCAAAATTCCATCACGCCGATGGCATGATCTTCACCTGGCTGAGCATTTCCCCCGATGCTCTGCCAGTGCTGCGCCCGGAATGAGCTGACCGAGCGGGCCACAACTGAATACCCCCCCATGTAGAAAGCAGCCCCCCATGCGTTTCTTCCGTTCCTCCGTGGTGCCCGCGGCGGCCCTCGCCGTGGTCACGGCGCTGTCCCCGTTGGCGCTCTCCTCGTCACTCCTGGCCCCGGCGAACGCCGCTCCCGCAGTGGCCGCTCCCGCAGTTCCCGCGGTCCGGACCGCGCCGCGGGTTCCCGAGGCGCCCGTGCACGCGGCTCAGGCCCCCGCCCTTCCCGCGACCGCCCATCACAAACCCTTCAAGGCCGCGGGCAAGAACTCGAGCTACCACATCTACACGAACGGCATCGACCGTTCGAAGGCCGTGGGTGTGCTGTTCTACCTGGGCGGCGACTACGACAACCCCGGCGAGACCTGGGTGCACAGCCCCCAAGGGACCGCGCTCACAGCACTGGCCGCTCAGGCCCGCAAGAAGAACATGATCCTGGTGGTCCCCATCTCCCCGGACCACAAGCTCAAGCCCAACGGCATCACGTGGTGGGAGGACGCGGACGGCAACGGCGACTACTTTCGCGCGCTCAAGGACAGCCTCGTGAAGACCTACGACCTGGACACCTCCCGCGTGTGGCTCGCCGGCTACTCGGGTGGCGCGGAGTTCATCACGTACGAGCTGCTGGCCGATCGGCAGAACTGGATCCGTGGCGGCGGTGCGACAATCATCGGCGGCGGCGGTGCCAGCGGCATGCAGACCGCGCCGAGTGCCGCGGTGCGCTCCCTCCCGATCACGTGGCACGCGGGGACCAAGGACGTGGCCGGCAGCACCAACCCGCCCACGTGGTCCGCGTCCGCCGCCGCAGCCCAGGGCATGAAGCGGTTCCGGGCGGACGGGTTCACCCGCACCTCCCTCAAGACCCTGCAGGGCTACAACCACGACGACTACGACATCGTGGGCCTGATCGCCCAGGGCTTGGCCACGCTGCCGCCCGCGCCGACGACGACGGGCCAGAACGCCACACTGGGCACCCCTCAGACGTCCTGGCTGCGCGGGGCCATCCGGACCGACTACGTCGCCACGGGCGGGATGGGGACATACGGGCAACCGACGTCGGCGGAGAAGCCCACGGGCCGCGCGGGCGGGGTCTACCAGGGCTTCACGAAGAACTACACGTATTACTGGAGCCCCGCGACCGGCGCCCACCCCGTGAAGTGGGGGACCGGCATCGGTAACGCCTACAAGGCTGCCGGTCTGGAGCGCGGGTGGGGCTATCCCGTAATGGCGGAGCGCAAGATCCCCGGCGGCGCCTACCAGGACTTCCGCAACGGCAACGCCCGCTACCGCGCCATGTACTCCCCGGCCACGGGCACCCGCGTGATCAAGCTCAGCGGCGGGATCGGTACCGCCTGGCAGAAGGCCGGGCACGAACACGCGTGGGGGTACCCCGCGACCGACGAGTACGCCGTCTCCGGCGGTATGGCCCAGCGCTTTTCCCGCGGTGTGGTGGCCACGTGGCACCGCTCCACCGGCAAGGTCACGGTGAGTCGGGGGTAGCGGTACCCGACCGGTGCCCCGGACGCACGGCAACCACCGTGCGTCCGGGGCGTGCCACCCGGGGTGTTGCGTCCATGGTCCGGACGAGGGCGTGATGCCCCGGCCCCCGCGCAGGGACACGACCGGCGCCTGCAGTTTCTTGGCCAGCGCGCGGATCTGACCCGCAGCGTGCCGGGCCTGCCCGTGCGCTGGGTCGACGACGTCGTGGCCGCGGTGGCCCGGCGGGTCGTGCGCCCCGGGGAAGCCGTCGCGGAGTCCGCGCTCAACGAGCGGCTGCGGATGTTCGTGCTCGACGCCGCGTTCTTCCGCCGGCACGCCGTGGACATGGGAGTGCTCAGGCGCGCTCCGGACGGGACCCGGTACGAACTGACCGAGGATTGAGCGGGGGCCGCGGCGCGAGGGGCCGGCCGCACCATCGATACGGAGGGTTCCCGCGGTCTCCGTCGGCTTCGGTTCTACGGAGCCGTCCGGTGGGGAGCGCCGGATAACGGTTGCCTTGGACCGGCCCCGCGAATGACGAAGTCCCGCCCGACCTTCCGGTCGAACGGGACTTCTTGCGGTGCGCGAGGGGGGAGTTGAACCCCCACGCCCTCTCGGGCACACGGACCTGAACCGTGCGCGTCTGCCTATTCCGCCACTCGCGCTCGTTGTTCCACGCGGCATTCGTCGGTGAGCAACGTCGAAAAGAATACCTGACGCGTGCGACGTTTGGCGAATCGCGGCGCCGTCGAACTCCCGGTAGGGGCGACGGCGCTGTGGCGCCTCAGATGCTCACCGTGAGTCCCGCCCACGTGACGCCGGCGCAGAACAGTCCGGCGAGCGCGTAGAGCGTCACCGGGACCAGCAGGGCGATCTCCCGGGCGGAGCCCGCGTTGCCGAGCACGGGGAAGCGCACGAACGAGCGGCCTTTGTAGAACGTGGTGGGCAGCGGCAGGGACGTGCGCAGGGGCCACAACAGGTGGATCCCCTGGGTCGTGAGCAGGTCCCCCAGCATGTGCACGGCGTACCCGAGACCCACGGCCACCACGAACCAGCGCGGGTTCTGCGGGGGATTCGCCGCGACGAACGCCCCCAGCAGGATGCCCACGATCCAGTTCGCGTGGGAGAGCCGGTCCGGGACGAACGCCAGGACCTTCACCGCGCACGCGATGAGCAGCACGGACAGCACCGCCGCCAGGGGCCACACCTGTCCTGGTAACGACGCCGCGGCGTCCGGGATCTCTCCCGCCTGACCTTCCGTCCCGGGCCAGGAGAAGGAGTTCCAGCGCAGGGCGTCCCCCACGGGGACGGACGCGCGCTGGGACAACAGCGCGAGGACGATGATCAGGAGCAGCCCCACGAGCGAGTGTGTGGCCCTGCGGTGGCCCCCGGAGAGTTTGCCGACCGCCCGGGCCACCCACGTGGACAGTGGCGGGAGGGAGCGGGCGACCGTGCCCCCGGGGTGGTCGAGATCCGGGAGCAGGGCCGCGCCGGCGCAGATCAGCGCGCCGGTGATGACGCCGGGGTCGCCCACGGGCATCACCCCCAGACCCACCGGGACGGAGACGTCGGCGAGGTGCACGGTGTAGGTACCGGTCAGCGCCACCCACGCGGCTGCACCGCACGCGGCATGGCTGGGGCCCATCATCGGGGGAACCTGGGCATGGTGGTGGTCCTCTCAAGACCTCGGGGAAGGAGCAGACCCCAGGGTAGGAACCGGTTCCGACCTGCATAAGCGGCTGCGGAGGCCGCCTCGGCGACCTGCTCGGATCCGCACTGTGCGCGGCAGTCGACCACCGCGCGTCCATGCCCCGCGCCATCCGTTCACGACGGTCGGTGCACCGCGCCTCAGTCACCCGCGTGGGGCCATGTCCTGCCCTGCCGAACCAGCGTGGGTGGGTCCGCGCACCACCCCTCGATTCGTGAGCGTGAAGCGTCAGTCCAGAGACTTGGGGTTCCAGGGGAGCTGCTGATCGCACCCCGGTGTGAGCCAGGCCTTGAGGAAGCCGCCCGTCTGGTGCAGGTACTGCATGAGCAAGCTCTTGCCCGTGATGTGGAAGTCCACGGCGGACATGCGTAGCTCACCGGGATAACAGCGGGAGAGGATGAGCCGCGATCGGGGCGCGTGCTGGGTGAAGGTCACGGCGGTCACGGTGTCCCACCCGCGTTCCTCGAAAAGCTTCTGCAGCTCCATGGCCTCGCCCTGGGTCGTGGACGGATCCGGTTTGAAGCAGATCACCTCCACGCCCTCCCGGGGCGCGCAGAACGGGCGGGTCGAGTAGTACTCCTGCAGCTGCGGTGGTTCGTACGGCTGGGGGTCCGGGGCGGAGATCACCAGCGTGTCCGCCACGTGCTGGTTGAACACGAGGTCCTCCGCGTAGGCCATACGGGACGTGTCCGGCGGTCCGAGCACGAACACCGCGTCAGATCGTTTCGGCGGATCCACGCGGGGGTTGTCCAGCACGGCGTGGCACACCGCGAGCCACAGCACCACGAGGATCGTCAGGACGGTCAACACCAGCAGGGGCCACCGCCGCTTCTTGGCGAGGGTCTGCCCGGGGGCCGCGTGTGCCACGGATGTCCTTCCGATGTGGGGCTTTACAGGAATGCCGCGGATATCATCTCATCCAGCGGAACCCCTTCCGAGGCTTCTGCATCTCGTACCGGTAAACACCCACCAAGGAGTCAGCTCATGCGCTCGAACGACCACCTCGAACGTTCGATGACCTGCCAGGTTCCGCTCCGGTGGGGGGACATGGACTCGTACGGCCACGTGAACAACGTGGAGGTCGTCCGTGTGCTCGAGGAAGCGCGCATCGCCGCGTTCGGCGTCCCCGTAGGCACGGGCGAGCAGGTCCTGCCGGCCAAGATCCCCTTGTTCTCAGTGCTCCCGGAGGGCACCCAGGCGCTGATCGCCGAGCACCGGGTCAAGTACCTGCGCCCCCTGGCGTACCGCAACGTCCCCGTGGATGTGCGCGTGTGGGTGGTCTCCGCCCGGGCCGCCACCCTGGTCCTGGGATTCGAGATCCTCGACTTCGCCGACGGCGCTCCCTGCGTCCGCGCCCAGACCCAGCTCGCGTTCTACCTCCCGAGCACGCGCACGGTGGTGCGCCTGACCCCCGAACAGCGCGAACTGCTGGAACCGTATACGGCGCCGTCGCCGTTCTGACCTGCGCACACCCGCGCACCGCGCCGACGCCGCTCAGGCGGCGAGCTTCACCGGGGTCCGCAACCGCAGCTGCGCGCGGGTGCGCAGGATGTGGCCGCTTTCCGGCAAGACCCGCCACGTCCACCACAGCACGGCGTGGGAGTCCGGGTCCGCGTGGCATGTGGCAGCGGTGACCGCCGCGGGGTCCTCGGTGTCCTGGACGCACACCGCCAGGGGCGCCGCATCCAGGGTGTCGTGCAGGCGCGCGAGCTCCCGCTGCAGACCGCGAGGGGAGTGCTCGGTGACCGTGCAGCCCACTTCCACGTGCGAGGCGAACGGCGTGGGGTGGGCGATGCTGCACAGCGTGGGCAGCTGCGCTGCGGTGTCGTCGAACAGACCCACGGTCTCGACCCACTGCTCCCCGGCGTGGGTGATCACGCACTGGTGGTGCAAGGAACCCACACGCAGTTCCACGACCGTGTGCTCGTCCACTCGCAGCGAGCGCCCGGCCGGTGCGTCCAGCACGCCCAGGTCCGTGCGGTACCCGAACTGTTCCGGGCGGCACACGACATGCCCGTGCAACGGGGTCAGCCAGCGATGCTCCATAGCCTTGTTCTCCCTCTTCGGCCCCGCGGCAGTCCGCCGCATCGGCTTTACAGAAGAAAATATCCACCAAGCGGGTGCGCGAGCAAGCACCGGAAGGTCACCGTTTGATGACGACGCATATATGCCACCCGGGCCCACACGGACGCGGTGCGTGCCGGAACGGCTGCGGTGACAGGGGCTGGATCAGGGCAGCGGACGGCCCCGCGCCGCCGTCCACAGTGCGTACCAGTCCTCGTGGGTCATGAGCTCGGCGGCCCGCGGCGCCTGCGCGCACGCGGCGATCCGCTGCGGGTTCAAGGTCCCCACCATCGGGCGGATACCGTACGGGTGGCGCAGCAACCAACCCACCACCACGGCCTCGCGGGACACGCCCATGCGCTGGGCGAGCTGCTCCACGAGGGCGCTCGTCCGCCGTACGGGGTCCTCGTTCGCACCGCCGGAGGACGACGCCGCACCCCCGGTCTCCGCACCGCCCATCCCGTCCTCCCCGAACGAGGCGGCCGGCGCGGACGTAGCTCCGGACGCGGGCGCGGGTGCACCCGAATAGATCCCGCCGGCCATGGCACCCCATGCCTGCAACTCGATCTCGTCCGCGATGCACTGGGCGAGCAGCCCACCGGGGAACGACACCCCGGTCCCCTCCGGGTGATTGGCGAGCACCTGGGACTCCACGAAATCGCGGTGCGCCAGGCTCATCTGGATCTGCACCGCGGTCACGGGCACGCTCAACAGTTGTTGGAACGCGGCCACGTGATGCGGCGTCATGTTGGACAGCCCCACGGAACCGATCAGGCCCTCACGGTGCAGTTCGTCCAGGGCCCGCGCGGTCTCGCCCAGGGGTGTGAGCGGATCCGGGCGGTGCAGGAACAACCGCTCCACGTGGTCCACGCCGAGCCGCTGCAGGGACCCCTCCAGGGAGGACCGCACGGAGTCACGGTCGAGTCGGTAGTGGACGGGTGAGCCCTGGGGCCCGGTGTTACCCGGCAGCTTGATCCCGCACTTGGTCTGGATCCGCACCGCGCGCCGCAGCAGGGCGTCCTCGGCCAGGATGCGACCGAACAGGGTTTCAGAGGCGCCGCCGATGTAGATGTCCGCGTGGTCGAAGAGTTCGAACCCGGCCCGGTGCGCGGCGTACACGGCCTCGCGAGCGACGTCGTACTGGGACGCCGGGACGGACTCCTGACCCCAGGAGCCACCCAGGGTCATGCACCCGTAGATCAGGGGATTGCTCACGGGCGCCCGCCCTGCTGCTCGGCGCCGCGGCGCAGGCGGGCGGCCTCGGCGAACGCGGCGGCGGCCTCGTCGAGTTTGCCCGTGCTCTCGTAGACCGTTCCGAGCTCCGTGAAACAGTCGGAGCGGTCGCGCAGGGAATCGGGGACCTCCTCGTAGAAGTCCACGGCGCGGTTGTACGCGGTCACAGCCTGCGCGTTGCGCTGGGTCTCGCGGTAGACCCGTGCGAGGTTGCTGTAGCAGTCGGCCTGGTCGCGGGGTTCGTGGGGGGCGTCCAGGTACTGGCCCAGGGCGTCCAACAACTGGGTCTCGGCCGCGCGCAACTCCCCGGTCTCGACCAGCAGGGACCCCAGGATCAGGTGCGCGCGGGCCTTATGCTTGCCACTGCCCGGGAGCTGGGAGAAGTACTCGAGCGCGGTGCGGTATTCCGCCACGGCTTTGCTGGTGCGTTCCATGACCACGTAGATGTGGCCCAGGTTGTAGTGGCACGCGGCGAGTTCCTTGGCGGTGTCGCCGGATTCGTGGAACAGCTCGATGGCCTGCCGGTACGCGGTCTCCGCGAGGGCGTGCTCACCGCGGTCCTCGGCGTCCAGAGCACGCGTGAAATAACCGTTGCCGTCATCCGAGTAACTCATCAGATCAACCTCCCGGGACCCAGTAAGAATCTAAGGATGCTACATGGTGGGCCGATTCGGAACCCGGCTGCTAATCTCAAAACCACACTCTCCCAGGAGGTCAGGATGGCAGTACAGAACACCGCACCGGGGCAGGACTCGCGCGATCCCCGCCACGCAGCAGCCCCGGACGACGAGCATGCTTCCGTGATCCGTCACGAGGAGCGTCTGGTGATCAACCGCGAGGAGGAGGTCACCGGCCGTGCCCGGCTGCGCAAGTACGTGGTGAGTGAGCCCGTCCGCCAGGAGGTCACCCTCGCCTCGGAGGAGGCCAACGTGGTGCGCACCCCCATCACCGAGGAGGAGCGTCAGGCGTTCCTGGACGGTCGCGAGCTGCCCGTGGGTGAGGACGAACTGATCCTGTACCGCACCGAGCCCGTGGTGCAGACCATGCGGGTCCCGTACCAGCGTGTCCGCCTGGTCGCCGAGCGTGTCGAGCGCACCGAGGTGATCGAGGAGACCCTGCGCAAGGAGCGCGTGGACATCGAGACGGACGAGCGCCCCGCGCACTGAGCCACGCGGCGTCGCCCGCGGCAAGAGCTTCCAACGGACCGGCATCTCCGAGCGGGGTGCCGGTCCGTCGTCGTCCGCCCTCGCGACGGAACCCCCGGCCAGCGGCACCCGCGGTGGATGCGGCGTCGTCCGCGTCCGCGTCACAGGGTGACGACGCCGCTGCGGCATCAGGGTGCCCGCGGGGTAGTTTGGTGGGGTGAACGAAACGACCCTGACCCTGATCCGCCACGGCCAGACGGACTGGAACCTGCAACGGTTGTTGCAGGGCCGCACGGACATCCCCCTCAACGACACGGGCAGGGAACAGGCCCGCGCGGTGGGCCGGGAACTCGCGGCGTCGGGGCGACACTGGGATGCGCTGGTCTCCTCTCCCCTGCAGCGCGCACGGGAGACGGCCCGGATCATCGGGGCGCAGCTCGGACTCGCGCCGGCGGGGACCTACGCGGACCTCGCGGAGCGCTCCTTCGGGGACGCGGAGGGCTACGACTGCACCGGGATGACAGAGGACGAGCGGCACGCGTTCATGGAGGAGCACGGTGAGGCGGCCGAGCACGTGGTGCAGCGGGGGATCGCGGTACTGCGCGAGATCGCCGCGCGGTACCCGCAGCAGGACGTGATGATCGTGGCCCACGGGACGTTCATCCGCCTGACCGCGGGCCGGATCCTGGGGGTCGAGCTGCCGAGCCTGCAGAACGGGGAAGTGGTCGAGGTGACCACGCAGCAGCTGGCTGCCGCCCCCTGACCGACCTACCGGACTACTGCTCTGCGCCCGGGCGAGCGGCCGCGGTCTCGGTGGCCTCCGTGCGGGCCGGACGGTGCGCGTACATCAGCGCGAGTCCGGTGAAGACGAAACCACCCACCAGGTTGCCCAGCAGCACAGGGATCTGGTTCCAGATCCACCAGTCGCCCAGCCCCACGTCCGCGCCCATGAGCATGCCCATGGGGATCATGAAGAAGTTGACCACGGCGTGCTCGAAGCCCAGGCCGAAGAACGCCATGATGGGCAGCCAGATGGCGGCGATCTTGCCGATGGTGTCCTTGGAGACCATGCCCATGAACACGCCCAGGGACACGAGCCAGTTGCACAGCACGGCCTTGACGAACACCGTGACCATGCCCGCGAAGCCCATGGCCTGGTAGGCAGTGGTCTTGGCCGCAGCAGTGTCGGCGAACTTCTTGCCCAGCGCGCCGGCGTCGTGGGAGCCGAAGCCCGTGAGGGTGCCCGCGTAGAGCAGGGCGAACAGCGCAGCCCCGATGATGTGGCCGATGGTCACCATCAGGCAGTACCGGGCCACGGCCGACCACGGGACGAGTCCGCGCAGCGCGGCCATGGGGGTCAGGGCGAAGCCGCCGGTAAGCAGCTCCATGCCCATGAGGATCACGATGGTGATGCCGGCGGGGAAGAGCAGGGCGCCCACCACGGGCGAGCCGGAGCTCACGGTGGCCGACACCGCGAACGAGGTGGTGGCCGCGAGCACGGCACCGCCCAGCACGCCGCGCAGCACGAGGGCGCCGGAGGGCGCTGTGGCCTTGGCCTCCCCGGCGGTGACGGCGTTCGCCACCACATCCGATGGGTTCACGTTGGTCATGACTGCTCTGCTTTCTGTCGTGGGGGGGGCTGCGCCCCGGCTGCGGGGTCGCCCTGGCTGCGGGGTCACGGGCACCCGCAGTCGCCGGTGGGCGGGGTGCGAGGGGAAAACCGTAACTGCATGAGTGTAGGGCCGTGCAACGCTCGCGCGAACACGCGCGGCGCCTGGTCCCGGTGCTCGCGGGGTCCTATGGTGGTGGAACATGCGGCAGTGTGGCCGTGGGTTAGGCAGACGTCATGGGTTCCGGGGCGAGCGGTCCGGCGGAGGTCTGTGTGCCGTGCCCCACCGGGCACCACGAGCCACGCCGTGGAGTGACATCCCAACTCAACGACAGCTAAGGCGTGATGCAGCAGTGACCTCTCCTCAAGCCACCACCCAGGCCATCCCCACGGTGTGGCAGCGGCCGCGATGGAGTGCAGAGCAGGCGTGGCTCAACGAGTACTACCGCTCGGTCCCGGATGCGGACATGGCGGGCACGGACCAGCAGGTGCTCACGGAACGGGCGGAGAGCCACCGGGAGGTCGGGCGCAGCCGCCGGACGGACGAACTGTGCATCGAGGTCCGGGAGGACCACGGGGACACCGTGCTGTACATGGTCACCACGGACATGCCGTTCCTGGTGTCCACGCTGACCACGGAGATCGCCGCCAACTGGGGTGGCGCGAAGCTCGTGCTGCACCCGCTGCTGCTCGCCGCACGTGACTCCGAGGACGTGCTGAGATCCCTGGGGGAGGTCCCCAACATCTCCGCGGTCTCCTCCGGGGACACCACCTCGATCCCCATCACGGACGAGCTCGTGGGCGGCGCCGCCGGTGGGCGCTCACACACCGCCGTGGAGTCCTGGATCCGCGTGGAGCTGCACCGCACCCTGGACGAGCAGGCCCGCGGGGAGCTCGCGCGCCACATCGAGGCGCTCGTGGCGGACGTGCGCCGGGTTGCGGAGGACCAGGAGGCCATGCTGGAGCAGGCCCGACGCATCGCCGACTCCCTCGCGCCCCTGGAGGACATCACGTTCGAGGACGGCTCGCGGCTGCCGGACGTGGGCGCGTCCCAGGAGTTCCTGGAGTGGCTGCGCGGCGGCAATTTCGTGTTCATGGGCATCAAGCGCTACGACCTCGAGGTGGACGGCGAGGACGCCGTGCTGCACTCGCGACCGGACACGGGCCTGGGGCTACTGCGGGAGCAGGGCACCGAGGGCCATGCCCAGAAGCTCACGGGCCTGGGCAGCGCCCACGCGCGCGACCACCAGGTGGTGTTCGTGACCAAGGCCAACCGCCGCTCCTCGATCCACCGCCGCGAGTACCTGGACTACATCGGGGTGCGCACGTTCGCCGAGAACGGGGATGTGGATGGCGAGTACCTGATCCTCGGGCTGTTCTCCCGCCACGCCTACTCGGTCCCGGCCCAGCAGACCCCGCTCGTGCGCGAGAAGGTGCAGCGGGTGGTCGAGCGCTTCGGCTTCCTCCCGGACTCCCACTCCGCCCGTGACCTCATGGGCATCATCGAGGACTACCCACGGGACGAGCTGTTCCACATGTCCGCGGAGAAGCTCTACGAGACCGCGGGGGGTGTGCTGGGGCTCAACGAACGCCGCCAGACCCGTCTGTTCCTGCGCCAGGACACCTTTGGGCGCTTCATGTCCGCCGTGGTGTTCCTGCCCAGGGACCGCTACAACACCTCGGTGCGCCAGCGCATCGAGGCCCAGCTGTTCGAGGTCTTCGACGCCGAGGCCATCGACTTCGAGGTGCGCCTGACCTCCTCCTCCCTGGCCCGCCTGTTCTTCCGCATCCGGCTGCCTTACACGGGTGAGGTGCGGGACTTCGACCACGAGGACCTCGAAGCCCGCCTGCGCGCGGCGGTGCGCTCCTGGCCCGAGTCCCTGGGCCGGGCGATCGGCCTGGAGTTCGAGGATGACAAGGCCGGTGCGCTGGGCCCCGTGTGGGAGAACGCGTTCCCGGGCTCGTACCGCGAGGACTACGAGATCGAGGAGGCCATCCAGGACCTCAAGCGCTGCGAGGAGCTGTGGGGCCGCGACCCTGACCTGCCCGCGGAGGTGCGCGTGGCGCAGACCGCGGACGGCCAGGTCCGGCTGAACATCTACCTCACCCAGGCGCTGTCCCTCACCGAGCTGCTGCCGCTGCTGCACAACATGGGCCTGACCGTGCTGGACCAGCGCCCCTACACGGTCACCCCCGCGGACGGGCGCGAGTTCCAGCTCTACGACTTCGGTGTGGAGCTGCCCGAGGGTGTGGACCCCCAGGGCCCCGAGGACGCCAAGACGGAGGACCTCATCGAGCACACCCTGTGCGCGGTGCTCTCCAACCGCTCCGAGTCGGACAGCCTGGACCGCCTGGTGCTCACCGAGCGCATGGGCTGGCGCACCGTGGCCGTGCTGCGCGCCTACGTGCGCTACCTGCTGCAGCTGAACTACCCCAACTCGTTCGAGTTCATCGCGGACACTCTGGTGGACTACCCGCGGGCCACCCACGAGCTTGCGGAGCTGTTCTCGGCGAGCTTCGACCCCTCCCGCTTCACCGACGACGACGCCGCCCGCGACGAGGCGCGCAACGGCGCCCTGGAGCGCTTGGCCGGGGTGCTCGACGAGGTCCCCAGCCTGAATGCGGACCGGCTGTTCCGCGCGCTCGCGGACGTGGTCACGGCCACGCTGCGCACCAACGTGTTCCAGAGCCGGCCCACCATGGCGTTCAAACTGGACCCGGAGGCCATCCCCGCGGCCCCGCAACCGCGCCCGGCCTTCGAGATCTGGGTGTGGTCCCCGCGCGTGGAGGGCACGCACCTGCGCTTCGGCCAGGTGGCCCGCGGCGGTCTGCGCTGGTCCGACCGGCGCGAGGACTTCCGCACCGAGGTGCTGGGGCTGGTCAAGGCGCAGATGGTCAAGAACGCGGTGATCGTGCCCACGGGTGCGAAAGGTGGGTTCTTCCCCAAGCAGCTGCCGGATCCCGCGACCGATCGCGAGGGCTGGCTGACCGAGGGTCGGGAGGCCTACAAGCTGTTCATTGCCTCCCTGCTGGACGTCACCGACAACATCGAGCGCGAGGCCGAGACCGGCACCGCGCAGGACGGGACCGCGCGGGACACGGCGTCGTCGTCCCGCGGTGATTCCACCCCGGGCTCCGAGGGCGGTGCGAGCGAGTCGGCCGAGACCTCCGGTGTGGCCGGGGACACCGTGGTGCACCCCGAGAACGTGGTGCGCCGCGACGACGACGACTCCTACCTGGTGGTCGCCGCGGACAAGGGCACGGCCGCGTTCTCCGACACCGCGAACGCGATCTCCCTGGAGCGCGGCTTCTGGCTCGGTGACGCGTTCGCGTCCGGTGGGTCCGTGGGTTACGACCACAAGGCCATGGGCATCACCGCCCGGGGTGCGTGGGAGTCCGTGAAGCGCCATTTCTTCGAGCTCGGCGTGGACACCCAGTCCGAGGCGTTCACCGTGGTGGGCGTGGGCGACATGTCCGGGGACGTGTTCGGCAACGGCATGTTGCTGTCCGAGCACATCCACCTGATCGCCGCGTTCGACCACCGGGACATCTTCCTGGACCCCGCCCCGAACGCCGCGGCCTCCTACCAGGAGCGCGAACGGCTGTTCACCGCCGGGCGCACCTCGTGGCAGGACTTCGACCGGGACGTGATCTCCGAGGGCGGCGGCGTGTACTCGCGCCGGGACAAGTCCGTGCCCATCACTCCGCAGGTGCGCGAGGCGCTCGGGATCGAGGACGACGTCGAGTCGCTCAGCCCGCAGGAACTCGTGCGCAGGGTGCTGCTCGCGCCCGCGGACCTTTTGTACAACGGTGGCATCGGTACCTACGTGAAGGCGTCCACCGAGACCAACCAGGAGGTCGGGGACAAGGCCAACGACGCCATCCGCGTCAACGGCGAGGACCTGCGCGTCAAGGTCATCGGTGAGGGCGGCAACCTGGGGGCCACCCAGCTCGGGCGCACCGAGGCCGCGCTGAACGGGATCCTGGTCAATACGGACGCGATCGACAACTCCGGCGGCGTGGAGTCCTCCGACCGCGAGGTCAATATCAAGATCCTGGTGGACGGCATGGTCCAGGCCGGCCTGCTCTCCACGGACGAGCGCGCGGAGTTCATCGAGTCCATGACGGACGAGGTCGCCGAACTCGTACTCCGCACCAACGTGGCCCAGAACGTCCTGCTGACCACCGAGCGCGCTCGCGGTGTGGAATTCACCGAGACGTTCATCCGGCTCATGCACTGGTTGGAGGAGCACGCGGACCTCAACCGGGAGCTGGAGTTCCTGCCCTCCGACTCCGAGCTGCGCGAGCGCGCCGCCCAGGGCCAGCCCCTGACCGGCCCGGAGCTGTCCGTGCTCACGGCGTACGCGAAGATCCAGCTCTCCGCGGCACTCGTGGACAGCGACCTCGCGGACGACCCCTGGTTCCACCGCACGCTGTCCCAGTACTTCCCGGCCCAGATCCGGGAGCGCTTCGATGACAAGCTGGACACCCACCCGTTGCGCCGGGAGATCATCGCCACCGTGGTGGCCAACCAGATCATCAACTACGGCGGGATCGCCTTCGCGTACCGCGTGGTGGACGACTCCGGTTCGGACCTCGTGGACGTGGCCCGCGCGTTCACTGTGGCCATGGAGATCTTCGAGCTCGAGAGCTATGCCACCCGCCACGCCCAGCTGGACGCGGAGGTGCCCCTGGAGCTGTGGAACCGGATGTCGCTGCGCATGCGGCGGCTGCTGGACCGCGTGGTCCGCTGGTTCCTGCACCGCCAGGACACCGACTCCGGAATCCAGGAGCTCGTGGAGATGTACCGGCCCATCGTGGCACTGCGCTTCGGCAACGACCGCTTGCTGGGCGAGGAATCCGCCGAGCGCGCCCGGACCGAGGCCGAGCTCGCCGAGCGCCAGGGCGTGCCCCGCGCACTCGCCGTGGAATGGGCGGAACTGCTCGACGCGTTCGCACTGCTCGACGTCGCCCGGCTCGCCCAGGCGCAGGGCATCGCGGGGTACGAGCCCGGCGACGCCGCGGCATCGTCGGACGATACCGCGCAGGGTTCCGGCGAGGGCGTGACCGTGCAGATGATCGCCCGCGTGTACTTCGCCCTGTTCGACCGCTACGGCCTGGAGAACCTGCTCAACCGGATCACGGCCCTGCCGCAGACCACGCGGTGGGAGAACATGGCCCGGATCGCCATGCGCGAGGACCTGTACTCCACGCTCGTGGCGCTCGCGGGTCAGGCCCTGGACTCCCCGGGGGACAACGCCCAGGAGAAGATCCAGGCGTGGGAGCAGGAGAACGCGGACCGGCTCGAGCGGTTGCGGGAGGTCCTGGACGAGATCGAGTCCATGGCCGACAGCGGAGACGCCGGCGCCGAACTCGCCGCGCTGTCCGTGGCGCTACGGACGCTGCGCAGCGCACTGACCGACTGAGTCGGGACGTGACCGGGGGTCCGGGTGACGATGCGACGTCGCCCGGGCCCCGCTCACTCCTGGACCCGGATCAGCCCCCGGGCGCCCCGCTCGGCCTCGGCGAACGAGTGATTGACGAACGTGTAGGTCCCGGGCTCGCGGAAGTGGAGTTCCACGAAGCCGCCCTGCGCTGGTGCGAGATCCAGGGCCTGAGCGCCACCCGTCCCACCGGGATTACCGGGTCCATCGGGAGAGAGCTGGTACGCGCCCTCCGCGTAGACGGTGTCGAACTGGCCGCCCACCACGTGGAAGCTCAACCCCTCGGACGGGCCAGCCGCGAGCACCCAGATCCGTACGCGCTCTCCCGGGCGGGCCGTGAGCGGGTCGTGCATGTACTGGGTGGCATGGCCGTTGAACATCGTGAACGAGGGTTGCTTCGCGGCGATCTTCTCCGGATCCACAACCGCGTTGACCCCCTCCGGGAGGCCGGGTTGATCCGGGGACGGGGCCGCGAGGTACGTCTCGCTCTGCACGAGCAGGTACTCACGGTCCACGCTCGGCAGGTTCGGGGGATCGATGATCACCGCGCCGAACATGCCCGCTGCGACATGACTGCTCATGGGCATGGTGGAGCAGTGGTAGAGCCAGATCCCGGAACGGTGGGCCGTGAACCGATACACGAGCGATTCGCCGGGGGCGATCGTGCGCATGGCCTGGTCGGGGGAGATGTCCCCCGCGTGGAAGTCCACGGAGTGACCCATGGTGCCGCCGTTGGTCAGAGTGATCTCGAAGGTGTCACCCACCTTCCCGCGCAGCGTGGGCCCCATGTATTGACCGTTGTAGGTCCACACGTCCTGGGTCACGCCGGGGGCCACCTCGCGGGCCACTTCCTGGACGTCCAGCGTCATCCGGTGCACGGTTTCGTTCGATGCGGGGGCCAGCTCGGGGGAACGGGTCGTGAAACCCTCACCGGGGGCGGCGTTGAGATCCGCCGCCTGCGCCGGGTCCGTTCCGGTGTTCTCCGCGTGCCCGTGTGAACCGTGGGCGCCATCCGTTCCGGTGGCGGTGACCTCTTGGCCCTGTGCGTCCACGGGGATCACGTCGACGGTCATCCCCATGGAGCGGTGACCGATCACCGAGCACCAGCCTTCCAGCCTGTCGGTGATCACTCCCACGTCCACGGTCGCGGAGGCTCCCGGGTCCAGGCGGCCGGAGGTGGCGCCGTTGGCGACGACGAGATCGTGCACCGTGGTGGGGTCGTCGTTGGTCAGGTGGATCACCAGGCGGTTTCCCTGGGGTACCCGGATCTCGGACGGGTCGAAACGCATGTCCTGCTGGGCATGCATCCTGACCTCGGTGGTTTCCCCGGTGCCCTCCGCGCTCGACCTGTTGCTGCCCGTGAGAGAGAAACCCGCGGACTGGGGTGCGACGGCGATCCCCGCCGCGATCGTGAGCAGCACCGTGAGTACCCCGGCCAGGAACTGGGTGGCCGTTCCCGTCCCGCGGCGGGAGGACTCGGCAGCGGTTGCCCCGGTGCGGTCCGTGGGTGCTGTGCCGGCCGCGCGTTCGGCGACGGCGCGGCGTCGTGCGGCGATGGCCACCTTGGCCGAGGAGATCATGAGCGGGATGAAGGCCGCGAGGACCACGGCCCCCACGATCGACACGAGCGCGCGGACCCACGAGGGCAGGACCCCGGCGGGCAGGGCGAACAACGCGATGCACAGGTTGGCGACCGTGACGCGGTAGACCCCGGCACGGTTCATGGCGGCCAGAGATGCGCGCACGGTTGCGGGGCCGCCGCCCATGGTCGAGGGCAGGATGTAGCTCATGGCGCCGAAGAGAGTCTGCACCAGGAATCCCGCCACGAACGGGATCGTGAGGGACTGCGCCACGGAGGTCTCCACCCCGCGGGTCAGCACGAGCCACGCGGCCAGCACCGTGGTCATCACGAGCCAGGCGATGCCCGAGGCCACGGACCATCCCATGTAACCCTCGGGGCGGCGCTGCATCCCGGTGCGCAGCATGAGCCACCCCACCGTGGCCGCGCCGGCGGCGTAGAGCAGCAACGCGGCGGCCGTGAGCGGGGCCGTTCCGAGCACCGCGAACACGGCAGCGAGGAGACTGCCCGCGGCCATGAGGGGCAGAGCGATACGTGACAACCGCACCGCGTCGTCGCGCATCCGGGTGCGCAGGATCGTGGGCCACAGCGTCAGCAGGGTCGCGCACACGGTGAGGCCCACGAAACCCAGGACATTGACGGCCTGGTGGGCCAGCAGGAGCCGGGAGTGCCACGTCGCGGAGAGGTCGCGGGCCAGGATCGTGCCGAACACCGCCCCCACGGGCAAGAAGAACGCGGCCGTGGCGTACCAGCGCACGGTGAGTCCGAATCTCGCGGGCAGTGCGGTGCGCGATTGTGCCAGCAGGGCCAGGCCGTGCCAGGTGAGCATCACGCCGATCACGGTGGCCGCGGCCACAGTGAGCCACCACCACCCCGCGAGCATCCCCACGATCAACAGGGCGGTGCCCACCGTGACCCCGTAGATCCGCACGATCTGCCGCGGACGGCCGGAGTCCGGGAGCTTGTGGTGCAGCAGTGCCTCGGTGAAGTGCTGGGACCACACCATGATGGACGTGGTGATCAGCCCGAGCGTGACCATGTGCACCATGAGCCATCGGGTGTCCGGGATCCACCGGTGCGCTGCGATCACGATCACGAGGGCCACGAGCCACCAGCGCACGGGCTTGCCCGCGGTGCGGTGCCATGAGCGGCCCCTGCGGGCGGTGGAGGTGCTGGGCCGCTGCGGGGCACTGATGGGGGGCACGCTGAATCCGTTCCATAATTGGTGTACGAAATACCATAATAGGCGGCTGCCAGTGCCGCCCGGACCGCCACGGGGACCGCTGTTCGGATCGCGGTTCACGGGCCATGGGTCTGCGGAGCCACCGGTGCCGCCGGGTGTTGTGCATGGGTTGCGCAGTCGATGACGACCCCCGCGCGCGCCGCGTTCCGCCGCGGCGGGCCGTTCGTCAGCGGCCCTGCCCGTACGATGAGGGCGTGACCGCAGACATCATCGCCACCATCGCGACAGCCGTCCTCATCGTCATCGGCTGCGTGGGGATCGTGGTCCCGGTGCTCCCGGGCTCCATCACCGCGTTGATCGGGTTGATCATCTGGGCGTTCGTGGTGCGTGCCCCCGAGGGGTGGGTCGTGCTCGCCCTGGGCGGCACGCTCCTCCTCGCGGGGATGTCCGCGAGTCTCGTGCTCACCGGCAGCAAGCTCAAACGCCGGGCCATCCCGAACCGCACGCTGCTCTTCGGTGTGGTGGGCGCGGTGATCGGGATGTTCGTGATCCCCGTGGTAGGCCTGTTCATCGGTTTCGTGGTGGGGCTCCTGCTGTCCGAGACCGTGCGCAACAGAGACTTCAACACCGCACTGAGCACATCCTGGGTGGCCGCGAAGGCCATGGGCGTGGGCATCCTGGTGGAACTGTCGTGCGCACTGCTGGCCTCGCTGACGTTCATCATCGGGGCGATCGTCTATTTCGTCACCGTGAACTGAGGTCCACCCCGGTGCCCGCCCGCGGGCGAATTTATGAGTCACCCCGGGCCACGCGGTAACTCTCAGCCATGCCCGGGCCGCTGAGGAACTCCCAGGCGTTCCAAAGCCGTCGTGGACATATCAGTCATTCCAAGGCCATTCGCGAATTCCGAGTCACTCTGGAGCCACCATCGGCTGGGCTCCATGGCCTCACGGCGCCTGAAAATTGCGCGGGGGCCTCAGGGCACCCAAAAGTTCCTGGCGGCCGGACGCACCCCGTAGGCCCACCCCGTGACGCCCCCGCCTCAGCCCCGCCAGGGGAGGGGGATGACCTCCACGTCCTGGCCCGAGCTCATGCCGTCCTCCGGAACCACCAGGAGCACATCCGCGTGGGCGAGACCCGAGAGCATCGTGGGACCCACGGTGGGTTCCGGCAACACACGGCCGTCCTGAAGGTAGGCGGGAATCACGCGGGTGCGGCCTGTGGCCTCGAGGTCCTGACCCGCGGTGACGCGGCGCGTGAACGGCATGGCCTCACCTTTGGCCCCGGCGATCAGGGCGTGGCCCACACTCAGCAGACCGGTCATCGCGGACAGCGGTGAACCGGGCAGCGCGAGCACCACGGGACCGTCGTCAGGCAGCTGGGCCACGATCACCCCGTGGGCGGGTTCTTGCGCCACGCCGTCGATGATGAGGTGGGCCCCGAGATCCTCGAGGGCCTTACGGACGTGATCGTCCTCCCCGTGACCCGTGCCGCCGGTGGAGACCACGATCTCCGCACGGGCGTCGAGCAGCGAGCTCGCACCCATGGGGGCTTCCGTGAATGCGGAGATCATTCCGTCCGCGCCGTCGGCCACGCGCCGGACCTGATCCACGTTCGCGCCCAGTTCGCGCAGCGCGGCGGGCAGCTGCAGTCCGAGGACGTCGCGCACCTCACCGGGGCCGGGAATGCCGTCCTCGACCACGTTGGCGAAACCCAGCAGCACGGTCACGCGCGGGCGGCGTCGTACGGGGAGCATGTCGTGGCCCGCGCTCGCGGCGAGACCGAGGTGGGCGGGGTTGAGCTTGCGACCGGCGCGCAGCAGGAGGTCCCCCTGCTCGATCTCCTCGCCCACGGCCCGGACGTCCTGGTTCTTCACGAGGGTCGCTGCGGGTGTGGCGTCCTCGAGGGTGTCGCCCTCCTCGGGTCCGCGGCCGTGCTCACCGGTCGGCATGTCGCGGGCCGCGGGGTCGGCGGGGACCACGTGGCCCCGGTGGGCCTCGAGAACCGCGCGGGTCCCGAACGGGACGGCGTCCCCGGCATTGACATGGGTGGCCTCACCCGGCTTGAGCTCCACCACCGGGAGGATGCGCTGGTCCGGGGGCAGGGTCAGCAGCAGGCGCTCGTCGGTCTCGGCGGGGCGCGGCATGCGGATCCGCCACGGGCCCTCCCCGGCCACGGCCCAGCCGTCCGCCGCGGCGGAGGGGTAGTGGGGCACGGGCATCTCGGCGGTCACGGACTCGGCGAGGATCTCGTCGAGGCATTTCGTCAGCGGCAACAGGATGTTGGGGAGGGAGTGCGGGGTGCCGTAGGCGATCCGTCGGGCCTCGTCCCACGAGGCCCAGCGCACGGTCGGTTCCGACGCCGCCGAACGGTTCTCGCGCTGGTCGTCGTCCTCGTGAGCGGCGGGATCGTGCTGGTGCGGAAGTCCGGGCATGATGTCTCCTCGACGTGGCGATTCAGTGCAGGTCGAATCTACGCACATCTTCCCATGTATCCACGTCGCTCGTGCTGGCGTGGGGGACGGGGACGGTGTCCAACGTCAGATGACGCCACACCGAGCGCACGGACACGTCCACCGTGGGCACCTCGCGCAGCACCGCGCTCAGCGCCGCGGAACGGATCAGCACGGCGAGGTTCTCGGCCCGGCCCTCGTCGGACAACGCCATCACGCCGTCGACCTCCGGGGGGACGTCCTGCGCAGCCCGCACGAGCGCGGGCAGTGCGCGGTCGACATGCGGCATGTCGCATGCGAGCACCGCCGTCCACTCGTGACGTCCGCTCACGCCGTCCAGGACGACGACGCCCGCGGCCACCGCCGCCGCCGGTCCCGAGAAGGGCGGATCCTCCCGGGCGCGTAATACGTCCGGCGGCAGCCGCGGATCCTCGGGCCCCACGACCACCACGGCACCGAACAGGCGCACCGCCGCGACCGTGTGGGCCACCAGCGTGGAGCCCTCGAAGGACAACTGGGCTTTGGGGGCGCCTCCGAGTCGGGAGGAGCGGCCCCCTGCCACGACCACGGTGTCGAAGGGCAGCTGCAAGGACGCGTTCGGGGAGGAGGAGGGCACGGCTCAGTGGGTGGGAGCGACGTCGTCGGACTCCGCACCCACGGCACGTGACTTCTTGGGCAACCCGGCGATGCGCAGCGCGCATTCCACGGCCACGAGCACGAACGCGATGTAGTACAGGATCATGGTGGGGTAGAAGTACGGGAGCTGCTGGCTCATGCCCACGAGGGACAGCACCACCAGGACCACGGACAGCACCAGGATGACCATGTGCGCCGTGCCGAACGCGCCGGGGCGACCCTTGCGGGCCAGGTACATGGCCGCGAGCGCGAAGAGGATGGGGAACAGCAGCTGCCCCGTGAGCGTGATGCCGTCCTGGACGTAGGGGTAGATGCCCATGGCCTGGACGAGCGCGGTGATCACGAGCAACACGGGAGCGACGAACGACTTCATGGGGCACCAGTCTACGGGCGCGGGCCCCGGCCCTCCGCGACCGGGTCGGGCACCGTCGGCCGGGAGGGGGCGACGTCGCTCGGTCGCCCCGCGAGCGCCTGGAGCCGTTCGCACGGACATCCGGGAACGACGTCGCATGGTTGCCTCGCGAGCCCCCGGGAACCGGTGCGCAGACGCCGTCGGGAATCGCCCGGCAGCCTGGAGGGACCGTCCATGCGGCCGCCGTCGGGACCGGGACGGCGAACCGCGAGACCGCTCCTGAAAACCTCGGGAACCAGCGGCAGCACCCAGGCTTATTAGTCCAGCTAAATATGCCGTATTCCCGCACGTCACACGGGTTCACCGCAATGTCCGAGCCACGCCGAACAAAATACGCATTTTCGATACCAAAACGACCTAGCATGCCGGTATGGCAACCACCGAGACCCCTGCCGGGATCGACGGACCGGCATCAGATGCGCTGTTGAAAATGGGACGTTTCTTCTCCCGCTGGGAGGAGACGCCGGACGGCCGCGCCGTCTTCCGTGAGGGTGGTCGCGCGGGTGACGCCTTCTACCGCAACCGCTGGAGCCACGACAAGGTGGTGCGCTCCACCCACGGTGTGAACTGCACGGGGTCGTGCTCGTGGAAGGTGTACGTCAAGGACGGCATCATCACGTGGGAGGCGCAGGAGACGGACTACCCCTCCGTGGGCCCGGACCGCCCCGAGTACGAGCCCCGCGGGTGCCCGCGCGGTGCGGCGTTCTCGTGGTACACCTACTCGCCCACCCGCGTGCGCTACCCGTACATCCGGGGCGTGCTGTTGCAGATGTACCGCGAGGCCAAGCAGCTCCACCACGATCCGGTGCTCGCGTGGGAGTCGATCGTCAACGACCCCGTCAAGCGTCGTGAGTTCCAGCAGGCCCGCGGTAAGGGCGGGTTGGTGCGCGCGAGCTGGCAGGAGGCCGTGGAGATGACCGCGGCCGCGCACGTGCACACCATCAAGACCTACGGCCCGGACCGGTGCACGGGGTTCTCGCCGATCCCCGCGATGTCCATGGTGTCCCACGCGGCGGGTGCGCGGTTCATCAACCTCATCGGTGGGGTCATGAACAGCTTCTACGACTGGTACGCCGATCTGCCCGTGGCCTCGCCGCAGGTCTTCGGCGACCAGACGGACGTCCCCGAGTCCGGGGACTGGTGGGATGCCACCTACCTCATGATGTGGGGTTCCAACATCCCCGTGACCCGCACCCCGGACGCGCACTGGCTCGCGGAGGTGCGCTACCGCGGGACCAAGGTGGTCTCGGTGAGCCCGGACTACGCGGACAACACCAAGTTCGCGGACGAGTGGTTGCCTGCACAGGCCGGCACGGACGCCGCGCTCGCCATGGGCATGGGTCACGTGATCCTCAAGGAGAACTTCGTGGACCGTCGCGTGCGGTTCTTCGAGGAGTACGTGCTGCAGTACACGGACCTCCCGTTCCTCATCTCGCTCGACGAGCGCTCGGACGGCACGGTGGTCCCGGACAAGTTCATCACCGCGGAGGATCTCGCGGCAGCGGGTGATCCCGCCGCCGCGGGGCAGGCCGATCCCGCGTTCAAGACCGTCCTGCTGGATCGGCACACGCACAAGGCCGTGATCCCGCAGGGCTCCATGGGCTTCCGCTACAACGACCAGGACGAGGGCAAGTGGAACCTGGACCTGGGGGACACCCTGCCCGCACTGTCGATCGCGGATTCGGCCGGGTACGACGGCGGTGTCACCCACCTCGATCTGCCCGCGTTCACCGACCCCACGGGGGCCGGTTCCACGATCCGCCGCGGCGTACCCACCACCACGGTGGCCGGGCGCACGGTGACCACGGTCTTCGACATCATGCTCGCGCAGTACGGCGTGGGTCGCGAGGGCCTACCGGGTGAGTGGTCCGCCGGCTACGACGACGCCCGGACCCCCTACACCCCCGCGTGGCAGGAGGAGGTCACGTCCGTCCCCGCGGAGGCCGTGATCCGCACGGCACGCGAGTTCGCCGCGAACGCGGAGAAGTCCCGCGGACGCTCCATGATCATCCTGGGCGCGGGCATCTGCCAGTGGTACCACGGTGACACCACGTACCGGGCCATCCTGGCCATGCTCATGCTGTGCGGGTGCCAGGGACGCAACGGCGGCGGGTGGGCCCACTACGTGGGTCAGGAGAAGGCCCGCCCCATCACCGGGTGGGCGGCCATGGCGTCCGCGAACGACTGGATGCGTCCCCCGCGGTTCATGATCGGCACCGCGTTCTGGTACATGCACACGGACCAGTGGCGCTCGGACGGGTACTCCTCCGACTCCCTGCAGTCGCCGCTCGCGGAGGGTCACCTGCGAGGCATGCACACCGCGGACGTCGTGGCCCAGTCCACGCGGCTCGGGTGGATGCCGTTCTACCCGCAGTTCCACGAGAACTCGCTGGACGTCGCGGACGCGGCGATCGCGGGTGTGGAACGCGGCGAAGCGGCGTCGGAACCCGAATGGATCGCGGCCAAGCTCAAGAACGGCGAGCTGAACTTCGCGGTCGAGGACCCGGACGCCCCCGAGAACTGGCCGCGCACCCTCGTGCTGTGGCGCTCCAACCTGTTCGGTTCCTCTGCGAAGGGCGAGGAGTACTTCCTCAAACACCTGCTCGGGACCAGCAATAGCGTGCAGGGGCAGGACCACGCGGAGTCCACGCCGCACGACGTGCGCTGGCGCGACGAAGCACCCGAGGGGAAGCTCGACCTGTTGGTTTCCGCGGACTTCCGCATGACGTCCTCCACGCTGCTGAGCGACGTCGTCTTCCCCGCGGCCACGTGGTATGAGAAGTTCGACCTCTCCTCCACGGACATGCACCCCTACGTGCACGCGTTCACCCCGGCGATCACCCCGCCGTGGGAGGCCAAGACGGACTGGAAGCTGTTCCAGTTGCTCGCGGACGAGGTCGGCAGGCTCTCGGCCGGGCACCTGGACACCCGCAAGGACGTGGTGGCCACCGCGCTGCAGCACGACACCCCGGGGGAGATCGCCCAACCCGGCGGACGCGTGCCCGAGTGGAAGGGCACGGACGTTCCCGCCGTGCCGGGCAAGAACTTGCCCCAGCTGAAGCTCGTGGAGCGTGACTACACGGCCATCGGGGACAAGTTCGTGGCGCTCGGCCCGCTCGCGGACAAGCTCGGGCTGACCACCAAGAACGTCACGTTCGACGTCACCGGGGTCGTGGACCGGCTGGGCCGTCAGCACGGCGTGTTCGACTCCGGCCCGGCCGAAGGCCGCCCCGCGTTGGACTCGGACGCCCGGATGGCAGAGGCCATCCTGAGCCTGTCCGGGACCACCAACGGTGCGCTCGCGACCCAGGGCTTCGAGACCCTCGAGAAGCGCGTGGGCAAACCGCTCGCGGACCTCTCCCGGGGCTCGGAGGAGAAGGTGATCACCTTCACGGAGACCCAGCAGGCCCCCGTGCCCGTGATCACGTCCCCCGAGTGGTCCGGTTCCGAGACCGGTGGCCGCAGGTACGCGCCGTTCACGGTGAACATCGAACGCCTCAAGCCGTTCCACACCCTGACCGGGCGCATGCACTTCTTCCTGGACCACGACTGGCTCAAGGACATGGGGGAGATGCTGCCCATCTACCGGCCCCCGCTGGACATGCACCGGCTCTTCGGTGAACCACAGCTCGGGGAGAAGGGCGAACTGTCGATCGCGGTGCGCTACCTGACCCCGCACAACAAGTGGTCCATCCACTCCGAGTACCAGGACAACCTGTTCATGTTGTCCCTCTCCCGCGGTGGCACCACCGTGTGGATGGCCCCACAGGACGCCCGCGCGATCGAGGTCAAGGACAACGACTGGGTCGAGTGCGTCAACACCAACGGCGTGTTCGTGGGCCGCGCGGTGGTCTCCCACCGCATGCCGGAGGGCGTGGTGTACGTCCACCACGCACAGGAGCGCACGATCGACGTCCCCAAGTCCGAGACCACGGGCAAGCGCGGCGGGATCCACAACTCCGTCACGCGCATCCTGGTCAAACCCACCCACATGATCGGTGGCTACGCCCACCTGTCCTGGGCCTTCAACTACATGGGGCCCACCGGAAACCAACGGGACATCGTGTCCGTGGTCCGCAAGCGTTCCCAGGAGGTTGAGTACTGATGCGTGTGATGTCCCAAGTTGCCATGGTGATGACCCTGGACAAGTGCATCGGTTGTCACACCTGTTCGGTCACGTGCAAGCAGGCGTGGACCAACCGGGCGGGCACCGAGTACGTGTGGTTCAACAACGTGGAGACCCGCCCCGGTCAGGGCTACCCGCGCCGCTACGAGGACCAGGAGCGGTGGAAGGGCGGCTGGGAACTGAACCGGCGCGGCAACCTCAAGCTCAAGTCCGGTGGCCGGCTCAAGAAGCTCGCGCAGTTGTTCGCGTCCCCGGTGCAGCCGGAACTCGCGGACTACTACGAGCCGTGGACCTATGACTACGAGAACCTGGTCAACGCCCCCGCGAGTGATGACTTCCCCGTGGCCCGGCCCAAGTCCCTCATCACGGGTGAGGACACCAAGATCGAGTGGTCCGCCAACTGGGACGACGATCTCGGTGGCGCCACCGAGATGGGTCACCTGGACCCCGTGGTGCAGAAGCTGCGGGACGAGGCGAACGACCGGATCAAGTTCGAGTTCGAACAGACGTTCATGTTCTACCTGCCGCGGTTGTGCGAGCACTGCCTCAACCCGTCCTGCATGGCCTCGTGCCCGTCCGGCGCCATCTACAAACGGTCCGAGGACGGGATCGTGCTCGTGGACCAGGACCGGTGCCGCGGGTGGCGCCAGTGCGTGACCGGGTGCCCGTACAAGAAGATCTACTACAACCACAAGTCCGGCAAGGCCGAGAAGTGCACGTTCTGCTACCCCCGCATCGAGGTGGGCATCCCCACGGTGTGCGCGGAGACGTGCGTAGGGCGCATGCGCTACATCGGCATCTTCCTGTACGACGCCGACAAGGTCACCCAGGCGGCCGCGACGCCCAACGAGCAGGACCTCTACGAGGCCCAATTGGACCTCATGTTGGACCCCAGCGACCCCGAGGTGATCGACGCCGCTCGCCGGGACGGGATTCCCGAGGACTGGCTCGAGGCGGCCCGCAAGTCGCCTGTGTACGCACTCGCCAAGACCCTGCGCGTGGCCCTGCCGCTGCACCCCGAGTACCGCACCATGCCCATGGTCTGGTACGTCCCGCCGCTGTCGCCCATCGTGGACCTGCTCAAGGAACAGGGCCACGACGGCGAGGACCCGGACAACCTGTTCGGCGCCATCGAGTCCCTGCGGATCCCGGTGGAGTACCTCGCGGAACTGTTCACCGCGGGGGACACCGAGCTGGTCACCCACGTGCTGCGCAAGCTCGCCGCGATGCGCGCCTACATGCGCAACGTCACGCTCGGGGACGAACCGGACGAGTCGATCGCCCAGGCCGTGGGGATGACGGGTTCCGAGATCCGCCAGATGTACCGGCTCATGGCGATCGCCAAGTACGACGAGCGCTACGTGATCCCCGCCGCCCACGTGGAGGACGCCCACAACCTCGAGGAGATCGGGTGTTCCCTGGACGTGGACGGCGGCCCGGGCATGGGCCAGACCGGCGTGTTCGGTGAGGCCTCCGGCCGACCCATGCCGGTCGCCGTCGAGAACTTCGCAGCCTTGCGGGCACGGCAGACGGGCGAGGACCCCACGGGCAACGACCAGTTAGCCGGTCGCGTGAACCTGCTCAACTGGGACGGCAACGGGACCCCCGCGGGACTGTTCCCGGCGCAACCGGAGCGAGATGCGGCGTCGCTCGCGGCGACCTCCGACAACCCGGGTTCGCGACCGGACCAGGGCACCGCCGGGGCGAGCGGGGGCCGGTGATGGGGCTGCTGTCGAGCCTTCTGGGCAGGGCCGGGAAGGGGACCGTGGAGGTGCCCGGGTACCGGGACCGCAACCCGCAGCGTTCCGCGGTGATCCGCCAATCGGCGGCCCTGCTGCTGAGCTACCCGCGCCCCGAGGTGATCGAGCAGCTGCCCCTCGTGGAACGGGCGCTGACCGAGGTGGGCGTGGACCCCGTGCAGGTGGCACCCCTGATCCGGTGGCTGCGGGAATCGGACCTGCGGGAGATCCAGGGCGACTACGTCCAGGAGTTCGACCTGTCCCGGCGCCACAGCCTGCACCTGACCTATTGGACGGACGGTGACACGCGCCGTCGCGGTGAGGCCCTGTCCGCGTTCAAACAGGTCTACCGCGCGCACGGGTGCGAGTTCGGGGATGAGGAACTGCCGGACCACTTGCCCGTGGTGCTCGAATTCGCCGCGCGGGTCTCCGGCGAGGACGGTTTCGAGCTGTTGCAGCGCTACCGCCCGTCCCTGGAGCTGTTGCGCCTGGCGTTGATCCGGGACGACCTGCCCCAGGCGTGCGCCGTGGAACTCGTGTGCTCCACGCTTCCCGGGCCGTCGCCCGAGGACGAGTCAGCCGTGGCCCGGATGGCCGGTTATGGACCGCCCACCGAGGCCGTGGGCCTGGACGCCTACGACCCCCGCCTGCTGCCCATGACCGGAGGAAACCAGTGAACGTGATCGACACCCTCTTGTGGGGGATCCTGCCGTACGTGGTCATGCTGACCCTCGTGGGGGGGCTGATCTGGCGGTACAAGTACGACCAGTTCGGGTGGACCACGCGCTCGTCCCAGCTCTACGAGTCCCGGTTGCTGCGCATTGCCTCGCCGCTGTTCCACTTCGGCATCCTGGCCGTGCTCGTGGGGCACATCATGGGGCTCGTGATCCCCAAGTCGTGGACGGAGGCGGCGGGTCTGTCCCAGCACGCCTACCACTTCCTGGCGTTGTCCATCGGTTCGGTCGCCGGTGTGGGCACGCTCGTGGGCATCGTGATGCTCATCGTGCGCCGCCGCCGGACCGGGCCCGTGTTCATGGCCACCACGGCCAACGACAAGTTCATGTACGTGATGCTGCTCGGCGCGATCCTGGCCGGTCTGGCCACCACGGTGCTGTCCGTGTTCGACCCGGCCACCGTGGACTACCGCGAAACGGTGTCGCCGTGGTTCCGGTCCCTGTGGATCCTGCAACCGGACGTGGGGGCCATGGCTGCCGCCTCCACGAGCTTCCACGTGCACGTGCTGTGGGGCATGGCCCTGTTCGCGGTGTGGCCGTTCACCCGCCTGGTCCACGCCTTCACGGCGCCGCTGCACTACCTCTTCCGCCCGTACATCGTCTACCGCTCGCGGGGTAACGCCCCGCGTGCCGGTTCCGTGAACTACCGCCGCGGTTGGGAGCCCATCGGCACCCAGGACCGCGCCAGTTCACGACGCCGCACGCGGCCCCCGCGCGAACGCTCCGGTTCCACGCGCGTCAAATAACCCGGCCCCTTCCCCGCCCCACCCCTGAGGAGAGTCATGTCCGCCGTCCCCGCCGCTGAGGCCGCACCGAACCTGAAACAGGGCCAGTTCAGGAACCTCATCCTGGCCACGTTGGCGTCCACCGTGGGTTTCTGGGCGTGGACCATCGTGGGGCCCCTGTCCAAGCGCTACGCGAACGACATGCACCTGAGTCCCGGGCAGACCGCGATCCTCGTGGCCATGCCGATCTTCGTGGGCTCGATCGCCCGGGTTCCCGTGGGTGCGCTCACCGACAAGTTTGGCGGGCGGCTCATGTTCACCGTGATCCTGGGGATCACCGCACCGCTCGTGCTGCTCACGGGTGTGGTGGGTCAGCTCAACACCTTCCCGCTGCTGGTGGTCGTGGCGTTCTTCCTGGGGATCGCGGGCACCGTGTTCGCGATCGGTATCCCGTTCTGTTCCGCGTGGTACGAGTCCCACCGCAAGGGCTTCGCCACGGGCGTGTTCGGTGCGGGCATGGTGGGTACCGCGGTCTCCGCGTTCTTCACCCCGCGCCTGGTCGCCGCGACCGGGTACTTCATGACCCACGTGATCGTGGCCGTCATCGTGGCCGTGAGCGCCCTGCTGTGCTGGTTGCTGCTGCGCGACTCGCCCGCCCGCGCCGGGGTCGTGGCGGAACCGGCCATGCCCAAGCTCAAGGCCGCGTTCAAGCTCAAGGTCACCTGGCAGCTGTGCTTCCTCTACGCGGTGGTCTTCGGTGCGTTCGTGGCCTTCTCCAACTACCTGCCCACGTACCTGGCCAACGTGTACTCGTACGATCCCACCGCGGCCGGCACGCGCACCGCGGGCTTTGCGCTCGCCGCCGTGATCGCACGCCCCGTGGGCGGTACCCTCGCGGACCGCTTCGGTCCCAAGATCATCACCCTGCTCTCGTTCGGCGGCACGATCGTGCTCGCGATGCTCGTGGCCCTCCAGCCCAGCGGTGAACACGTCTACGGTCCGCTGTTCCTGCTCATGGCCCTGTTCCTGGGCCTCGGCACCGGCGGTGTGTTCGGCTGGGTGGGTCGGGCGACCCCCGCCAAGAACGTGGGCACCGTGGGCGGGATCATCGCCGCGGCCGGCGGTCTGGGCGGCTACTTCCCGCCCTTGGTCATGGGTGCCACCTACGACCCCGAGAGCAACTCCTACTTCGTGGGGCTCACCCTGCTCGCTGTGTTCTGCCTTGCCGCGTTCCTGCTGGCACTGGTGGTCCGGCACGGGGGGCGCAAGGCCGAGAAGTGAGGTTGGCGGCGTCGTCGTCCGAGGCATGGACGACGACGCCGCTGTCACCCCTCCGAACGGGCGCGCAGCGCGTGCTGCACGAGCGCCATGCACTCCTCGGGGGAGTAGTGCAGCTGCCCGGCCACCTCGTCGAGGTACCGGGCGGCGGCGCGTGCCGCGGCGGCGTCGCGGTCGTCCCGGCCCTGCGCGATGAACGTGCCCTTGCGCCCGCGTGTCTCGATCACGCCGTGGGTCTCCATCTCCCGGTAGGCCTTGGCCACGGTGCCCGCGGACAGCCCCAGCTCGGACGCGAGCGCGCGCACCGGTGGGATGCGGTCACCCACCATGAGTTCCCCGGAGGAGACGTCCCGCAGGACGCATTCCACGAGCTGTTCGTACACCGGTGTGGAAGCGGCGGGATCCACCGTGAACATGCCTTGTCCCCTTCGATCGACTCCCCTCATGGTAGGTGGCCTACCGCTGAAAAGGTGGGGTGGGTGTCCGCCCCGACACGTAGGCTGATGGGGTGTCCGAGCACCCAGAACTTCCCGTCCCCGCCGCGGCTCCGGCCGATCCCCGGGCCGTGCAACGCTTCGTCGATCACGCCCTGGGCCGGGCGCGCGTACTCGGACGCGACCTGCCCGCCCCGGGTGAGGGCGCCACGCGTGAACTGTGGCGCGAGCTGAGCGCACTGGGTCGGATGGACCTCGCCTACGCGAGGATCATCGAACCCCACCTGGATGCCTTGGCCATCCTGCGCCAGGCGGGCCGCACCGACCTGATCACCGACCGCGACACGTGGGGCGTGTGGGCCGCGGAGGGGTCGGGCGAGCCGTTGCTGGCCACGCCGTCGTCCGCTGCGCACTCGGCCGATGATGACGCCGCCGACGGTCCGCACTGGACCCTGACCGGGACCAAGCCCTGGTGCTCGCTCGCGGGTTCCGTCTCACGCGCCGTCGTGACCGCGCACGTCACCGACGAGGTCGGGGAACCCACGGGACACCGTCGGGCGTTCGTCGTGGCCACGGACCACCCGGGATTCCGGCCCGAAGCCGCCGCGGGGTGGACGTCCCGCGGTCTCGCCGAGGTCGTCACGGTACCCGTCCGTTTCGAGGGCGTTCCGGCGCAACCGCTCGGCGCGGACGAGTGGTACCTGACCCGCCCGGGCTTCGCGTGGGGCGGGATGGGCGTGGCGGCCGTGTGGCTCGGCGGCGCACAGTCCGTCGCGGATCTGCTGTGGTGCAAACTCGTGCGCCCCGCACGCCCCGTCGACGACGCCGCTCGCACCGCCCTCGGGCAGCTCGACCTCACGCTCGGCGCGGCTCAGGCCGTCCTGGACCGTGCGGCCGCGGCGGTGGACCGCGGCGAGGCCACGGGTGAGCACGGCGCCGCATGGGCGTTGCGCGTGCGCCGCACGGTGGCCGACGCCGCCGACACCGTGATCCGCGTGGTCTCCCGCGCCACCGGGCCCGGTCCGCTCACGGGGGACCCCGCACACGTGCGGCGGGTCGAGTCCCTGCAGGTCTACATCCGCCAGGACCACGCCGAGCGGGACACCGCCGCCCTCGGACGCACCCTGCTGGAGCTGGTCCAGGATGGGTCGGAGGAGACCCCGTGGTGAGCTTCGACCACCGTGATCCGGGCACGCCCGAGGCCGACTGGGCCCGCTGCGGCGCTCTGCACCGCGCCCCCGAGGTGGACCTGACCGGCGTGGACCGGGTCGTCGTGTTCGCGGCCCACCCGGACGACGAGACCCTGGGGGCCGGCGGCACCGTGCGCCGGCTCGCGGACGCGGGAGCGGATGTGCGGGTGGTCGTGGCGACCCTGGGGGAGAACTCCCACCCGGATTCACCGACCCACACGCCCGAACGATTGGCCGCATTGCGCCACGAAGAGCTCGCCGCCGCGGTGCACACCCTGACCAGCACGGACACCCCGCCGGAGTACCTCGCCCTGACCGACGGCGGCCTGTCCGAGGATGAACTGTCCGAGCCGGTGGCCCGTCATCTCGAATGGCTCGAGCAGGGGGAGCAGCCGTTGGTGATCGTCACGTGGGAGGAGGACGGGCACACCGACCACGAGGTTCTGGCCCGCACGGTCGTCGCGGCCGCCGGGGCGTGGGGGGTGCGCTGCCTGCAGTACCCCGTGTGGTTCTGGCACTGGGGTTCCCCCACGCGCCTGCCGCGCGGGCTCGTGCGGGTCCCACTGGACGACGCCGCTCGCACCGCCAAGCGCTCCGCCCTGGCCCACCACGTGACCCAGGTGCAGCCGCTGTCCGACCGGCGGGGGGACGAGGTGCTCCTAGGCCCCCACGTGCTCGAACACTTCGATCGCTCGGTCGAGTTTTTCGTGCTCGGCACGCCCGATCAGCGGACCGTGTTCGACCGTGTGCACACCGCGAGCGCGGACCCCTGGGCCGTGGACACCTCGTGGTACGAGCGGCGCAAGCGGGACGTGCTACTCGCGTGCCTGCCGCGGGAGCATTACGGCAGCGTCCTGGATCTGGGGTGCTCCACGGGCGCCCTCACGGTGGAACTGGCCCGGCGCGCGCGTTCCGTGACCGCGGTGGACGCAAGCGACGTCGCCCTGAGCGCCGCCCGCACCCGGCTCGAACGGAAGGGCGTGCCGAACGTGGAACTCGTCAGCGCCGTGCTGCCGCGCGACTGGGACGAGGACTGGTCCCCGCGAGAGCTGATCGTGGTGAGCGAAATGGGGTACTTCTGCTCGCCCGAGCAATGGCGCGAGCTGTTGCGGCGCTGCGTGGCGGCGCTCGCGGACGGCGGGCACCTCGTGCTGTGCCACTGGCGGCACCCGATCGCGGATTGGCCGCTCGACGGCGCGGACGTCCACCGCGAGGCTCGGCGCACTCCCGGGCTGCGCGGGGTGCTGAGCCACCGCGAAACCGATTTCGTGATCGAGGTCTTCGCGCCCGTTCCCGCGGGGGACACATGATCCGCCGGATCGCCGTGATCATCCCGGCGTGCAACGAAGAGGACCGCGTGGGCCGGTGCCTCGAGTCGGTCGCCGGTGCGATCGCGGGGCTGGGTCATGATCCGTCGTTCGCACGGTCCGAGTGGGCGTCCGCCGACGACGTCGCCGGGCCCGCTCCCGGCACGTCCCGAATCGATGCCATGCGGGCCTTGCGGGGGGCGCCGCGCGGTGTGGGGACGGGCGACGTCGAGGTCACGGTCGTGCTCGCCGCGGACGGCTGCACGGACCGGACGGTGGAGCGCGCGCGCCAGGCGTGGGCGGTGTCGAACCGGGACGGTGGCCGAGCCCGACTGGAGATCGTTTCGGGGCAATGGCACAGCGCCGGGGGAGCGCGCGCCGCGGCAGCCCGGCAGGCGCTCGCGGCGTCGGACCCGGAGTGGATCGCCTCCACGGACGCGGACACGATGGTGCCCGAGAACTGGCTGCGCTACCAGGTGCAGCGCGCGGGCGACGGTGTGGATGCGATTCTCGGGACCGTGGAACCGGACCCGGCGGAGTGCCCGCCGCACGTGTACGAGCTGTGGCAGCGCGAACACACGCTCGTAGAGAGCCACCCGCACATCCATGCGGCGAACATGGGTGTGCGCGCCTCGTTCTACGAGCACACGGGCGGTTTCCCGCCCCTGGCGTGCAGCGAGGATGAAGCCCTGCTGGCTGCACTGCACCGAGTGGGCGCACGGGTCGAGGCCACGGACCGGATCCGTGCGGTGACGTCGGGGCGGCTCGAAGGACGTGCGGAGCTCGGGTTCGCGCATCACCTGCGGACGCTCTCACTGCCGCGGGAGGAATCGGAGTGGCGTGCGCCCGCTTCGCCCATCGCAAAAACGCTTGAAGGGCCTCCCTCTCCCGTGGCTAACGTAGAAACCATCAGCATCGTCAATCAGGAGGTATGCCATGAGTGAGAAGTCCATCACCGTCAGCCGTCTCATCGACGCCCCGGCGGAGGAGATCTTCGAGATCTTGACACTGCCCGCCAAACACCCCAGCCTGGACGCCTCCGGGACCGTCATCTCTGGCACGGACCAGCGCATCCAGAACGTCGGCGACGTCTTCGTGATGAACATGCACGCCGAGATGATGGGCGGGGACTACAAGACGGAGAACCACGTCACCGGTCTGGACCCCAACAAGCTCATCGCGTGGAAGCCCTGCCCCGAGGGCACCTCCGTGGAGGACAACGGCTGGGAATGGGTGTACGAGCTGCAGCCCGAGGGCTCGGACTCCACCACCGTGACCCTCACCTACTCGTGGGAGCACGCCAACCCCAAGGTGACGAAGAAGATCAGCTTCCCGCTCTTCGGCGAGAAGGTTCTGGAGGAGTCCCTCGAGCGGCTCGCCTCCACCGTCGCCGGCTCCTGACACCCCGCGGAGCGGTGTGCCCCGCGCCAGAATGACCGTTCGCCCGCGTCCTCCCGAGGGAGGACGCGGGCGTCGTCGTGTCCGGCTGCGGTGCCGCCGCTTCCGCGTGACTCCCGCACGACGCCGCACGGAAACCTCGCGCGGGAGCGGCCCGGGCCCGGGCGCGCACCGGGCGTACCCTGGCCGAGGTCGTGCACGCATGGTACGGCCGGGCCCGGGAAGACGCAGCTGCCCGGGCAGGACAGTCGCAGCAGGAGGTGCACCCGGGTATGGGATCGTCACGCAGGGTGTGGGAGGGGTACGACAAGGGCAGTCCGGGATACAAGCGGATCCTCGTGGCTCTGTTGTGCGCCGGCGTGGCCACGTTCGCCCAGCTCTACTCCGTGCAGGGCGTGCTGCCCATCATGGCCCAGGACCTCGACATCGACGCCGCCCAGGCCGCGCTCGCCGTCTCCACCGCCACGCTGGGTCTCGCCGTGGGGGTGATCCCGTGGTCGCTCGTCTCGGACCGCTGGGGACGACGCTGCGCCATGGTCGCCGCGATCAGCTGCGCCGCCGTCCTGGGCGTGCTCATCAACGTCATGCCCACGTTCGAATCCCTCGTGGGCCTACGGTTCCTGGAGGGCGTGGCTCTGGGCGGGATTCCCGCGGTGGCTATGGCGTACCTCGCGGAAGAGGTCAATCCGCGCTACGGGGCCGTGGCAGCCGGGACCTACATCTCCGGGACGAGTCTGGGAGGGCTCTCCGGGCGCATCGTGGCCGCCCCGCTCGCGGACTTCTTCGGTTGGCGCGTGGGGACGAGCGTCGTCGCGCTGATCGCCGCCGCCGCAGCCGTGACTTTCATCCTGTTGATCCCGCGTCAGCGCGGTTTCACGCCCCAGCCCGTGCGGCTCACGGGGGAGCAGGGGATGATCGCGCACCTGTGGGTCAACCTCAAGGACGTGCGCCTGGTAACCCTCTACCTGCAGGGGTTCCTGCTCATGGGTGGTTTCGTGGCGGTGTACAACTACATCGGTTTCCACCTGGGGGATGAACCGTTCAACGTGCCCCAGAGCGTGGTGTCCCTGCTGTTCCTGGCCTATCTCTCCGGGACGTGGTCCTCCGCGCGGGCGGGAAGCCTCGCCGATCGCTTCGGCCGCCGCCCCGTGTTGATCGCCGCGGCCCTGATCATGCTGGGCGGTCTGCTGCTCACGGTCGTCCCGTGGCTGCCGGTGATCGTCGCGGGGCTGCTGGTGTTCACCGCCGGATTCTTCGCGGCGCACTCCGTGGCCAACGGATGGGTTCCCGCCATGGCCACCGAGGGGCGGGCCCAGGCGTCCTCCCTCTACACGCTCTTCTACTACGGCGGCTCCTCCGCGCTGGGGTACGCCGTCGGCATCGCGTTCACGGGCGCGGGCTGGGGCGGGGCGGCCCTGTGCATCGGTGCGTTGATCGTGATCGCGATCGTCCTGGCCGCCATCTTCCTGCCACGCCGCCCGGTGGTACCCAGCGGGAACTGAGGTGTGCCGCCGGGTAATGTACGACGGAACCCGAGCGGCGTCGTCGTGTGATACCCACCGGGTGGTGAATCGCGCGGCCCGGGGCCCTGGGCCTACGCTGGACGTAACCCGGAACACGTCCGATGGGCCCGCACGTTCCGCGGGCGAACCCCGGTCCGCCGCGGCGGTGCCAGCAAGGAGACCCAGTCATGAGCCAGATCCTCATCCGTCACCTCTTCGGGCCCGGCCCCACCAACCCGTATCCGGAAGCCACCGAGGCGCTGGCACGGCCGCTGCTGGGCCACCTCGATCCGCAGTTCCTGGAGATCATGGACAGTGCATGCGACGGTCTGCGCGCGGTGTGGGGCACCGAGAACCGCCGTACGCTTCCGCTCTCCGCGACCGGTTCGGCCGGGATGGAAGCGGCGTTCGTGAACTTCGTGAACCCCGGAGACCCCGTGGTGATCGCGGTCAACGGTCTGTTCGGGGAGCGCATGTGCGACGTCGCCTGCCGGTGCGGCGCGGACGTGATCCGCGTGGACTTCCCCTTCGGCGAAGCCGTGGACGCGGAGAAGGTCGCCGCGGCCCACCCCTCGCCCAAGATCATCGCGGCGGTGCACGCGGAGACTTCCACGGGCGTGCGCTCGGACATCGCCGCCCTGGGCCGGATCAAGGGTGACGCCCTGCTGCTCGTGGACGCCGTGACCTCGATCGGCGGCATCGAGCTCAAGGCAGACGAGTGGGGCATCGACATTGGCTACGCCGGGACCCAGAAATGCCTGGGTGTGGCTCCGGGGCTCGCGCCGTTCACGGTGTCCGAGCGCGCGTGGCAGCGCCGGGTCGAGAAGCCGCGCTCGTGGTACCTGGACCTCGGCATGCTGGGCGGTTACGTGGGGGAGGCCTCCGGTTCCAGCCGTACCTACCACCACACCGCGCCCGTGGCGATGGTCGCGTCCCTCGAGGCGGGTCTGCGCCGTGTCCTCGACGAGGGGCTCGACGCCGTTCGCGAGCGTCACGAGGCCGCCGGCCGCGCGCTGCAGGACGGTTTGGAGGCCATGGGCCTGGAACTGTTCGCGGCGCAGGGACACCGCTTGCCGGAACTGACCACGGTCAAGGTGCCAGAGGGCGTGGACTCGGCCGCGGTGCGTAGGGAACTGCTCGAGAAGTACGACATCGAGATCGGCGCCGGTGTGAAGGAGTACGTGAACACGGTGTGGCGCATCGGGCTCATGGGTCCGAATGCTGCCCCGGAGTCGGTCACACTGATCCTGGGTGCGCTGCGGGAGGTGCTGGGCCGGTAACGGGCGCTATCCGCCCTGGACAGGGGGACATCTGTGCTGCGATAAGAGGCGAAATCGGGGCTCTGGTCTGCGCGGCGGCGCAGCATAAGTGTTGTGCGCACCCGCCGACACTCTCATCCGCAGGCACCCTCGCCGGTCCGACACCACCCCCACGGACAGCGGTCCACCGCACACGGCCCCCAACGACACAATGGGCCCCGCCGGATCCGGCGGGGCCCATTGTGCATCTGTGCAAAGAGGGGATCAGATGCTCAATTGCTCCTTGATCGCACCCACGAAGGCCTCCAGGTCACCGGGGTCGCGGGAAGTGATCAAGGTCCACTCCTTGGCGGGGCACACCTTGACCTCCTGGTCCACCCAGTTGCCGCCAGCGTTGACGATATCCGTCTTCACTGACGGGTAGGACGTGAGGGTCTTTCCGTCCACCAGGCCGGTCTCCACGAGCAGCCACGGGCCGTGGCACAAGGCGGCCACTGGGCGGCCGGAGGACGCGAAGGCCTTGGCGGTCTTCTGCGCGTCCTGGTCCAAGCGCAGGGCGTCTGCGTTGAGGGTCCCGCCGGGCAGCAGCAGCAGGTCGTACTCGGACTCGTTGACGCTGGAGATGGTCTGGTCTACGGGGAAGGTCTCTCCCCGGTCCCAGTCGCCCACGAGGGACTTCACCTCGCCGGTCTCGGGGGCGGCCACCGTAACCTCCGCCCCGTCAGCCCGCAACTTCTCCAGGGGGACCTTCAATTCGTCCTGCTCCACGCCCTGGTTGGTCACCAGAACGAGAATCTTCTTGCCGGATAGTTCAGCCATTGTCGAGAATCCTTTCTCTTGGTTGGTGGTTCCACTGTGGCACCGCGGCACTTTCCCTTGCAAGGGTATCCCCGCCGGTTCCGCTGTCAGCGACACGATCACGACGCCGCCGCGCGGCGTTTGCTGCGTGCACCCAGCGTCCCCCTCACGCGAAGGGGCGCGATGCCCGGTCCAGTGCGGCGATGTCGTCCGCGCCCAGGTGCAGTGCGGGCGCCGCCACCAGCGAGGACAGCTGCGCGGCGGAGGATGCGGAAGCAATGGGTGCGGTGACGCCCTTGGCGAGCAGCCATGCGAGGGCCACGGTGGCCGGCTCGGCGCGGTGCCTGTCCGCCACGGAGACCAGTTCCTCTACAACCGCGAAACCCTCGGGGGAGACGTACTCCCGGGCCATCTGCTCGCGGGCCGCTCCTTCGAGGTCATCGGTGGTGCGGTACTTGCCCGTGAGGAAGCCGGAGGCCAGGGCGAAGTAGGGGAACACGGCAGCGTCGTACTCCCGGGCGATCGCGGCGTAGTCCCGCTCGAAATCGCGGCGGTGCACCAGGTTGTACTGCGGCTGGATGGCCGCGGGCACCGCCAAGCCGCGCTCGCGGGCCACCGTGAAGAACTCGCGCATGCGCTGCGGCGAGTAGTTGGACAGCCCTACCGCGTGCACGCGCCCGGAGTCCACGAGCTCGTGAAAGGTTTCCACTTGCTGCTCGATGGGCGTGTCCGCGTCGTCATAGTGTGCGTAGTAGAGGTCCACGTAGCCGGTCTGCAACCGGTCGAGGGACGCCTCGAGAGAAGCCACCACGGTGTCGTGGGCCAGGCCGCGAAACTGCGGGTGCGCACCGGTCTTGGTCGCGAGCACCACGGAGTCACGGTTGCCGCGCGCCGCGAACCAGCGCCCCAGAACCGTCTCGGACTCCCCGCCCTCGTGGCCCTCGGCCCACACGGAGTACATGTCGGCGGTGTCCACGAAGTTTCCGCCCGCGGCCACGAAGGTGTCCAGGACGTCGAAGGACTGCTGCTCGTCGCTCGTCCACCCGAACGTGTTCCCGCCCAGGTTCAGCCGGAAGATCTCCTGCTCGATCCCGGCGATCCGTGCGGTGGTGGGTGCGTGCTGGCTCATGGGAACCTCCTGCGGTGGTGTGGTGGCCGGTCGGGGCCTTTTCCCTGGCGACTGTAGCAAGCCGACATTACGGGGCGGGCAGTGTCAGGCGACGCCCGGCTCGGGGGCCTGCGCGACCTGGATGAGAGTGCCCCAGGGGTCCTCGAAGCGCAGCACGGCGCCGTCGTGGCGGGTGGCCACGCGGTGGTCCGTGAGGCGCTCCTCCAGCGCGGCGATGTCCTCGCCGGTGGGGAGGTCGATGTTGACCTGGCCCAGGCCCAGGGACGCGGCGCGCGGACCGGCGCCCGCGCTGTTCCACGTGTTCAAAGCGATGTGGTGGTGGTAGCCGCCGGCGGAGATGAACAGGGCGGACCCGGCGTCGCTCATCACCTCGAAGCCGAGCGTGTCCACGTAGAACTCGCGCCCGGTGGAAATGTCGCCCACCTGCAGGTGGACGTGACCCAGCGTGGAGGCCGGTGCCGTGGTCGGCTGTGGCACCTCCAGGGGCAGATTCGTGCGCAAGAACTCGTTCGGGTCCAGATAGTTGGAGGCCAGGCTGAGCAGGCCGTTCGCCTCGCGCTGCCACGTCTCACGGGGGCGGTCCGCGTAGAGCTCCACGCCGTTGCCCTCGGGATCCGTGAAATAGAACGCCTGGCTGTAGAGGTGGTCCGCGGAGCCCGTGAAGGTGCCCGGTGCGAAACGGGCCATCGAGGCCAGCGCGCGGGCCAGGGCGGCGTCGTCGTCGAAGAGCACGGCGGTGTGGAACAGGCCCGCCTGGTTCGGGCGCCAGGACGGCAGGTCCGTGACGCGGCGCAGGCGCACGACCACGCGGCCGTCGTGGCCCAGTACGGCGGTGTCCCCGGAGTGCTGCAGCACGTCCAGGGTCACGCCGGTGGAGTAGTAGGCGATCATCCCGTCCAGGTCCTTCACGAGCAGCTCCACGGCACCCATGGTGGTGCCGTCGGAGAGCAGGTCGTCCGCCGGGCGGCGGCGCAGGCTGCGGGGATCGGGGCGCTGGATGAGCAGGGACACGGGAACCACTTCCTTGTCGGGGGACGGCCCAGGAGGCCGCCGGAATACTCAACATATTACCTAAGAAATAGTTACTGCCGCAAGTATATCCGGACAAAAACATGGATGCACGTCAACAAAAAGCCACCTTGTGATGGGCCAATCATCACGTCGCCCCTCGGGCGGCCAATCGACCCTGACCACTCGGCCGAGCCCTGGTCGACGGGTCTGGGTGTGTCGAGCAGAGAGGGGGCAGACCCGTGGGAGAGTTTCTGGACCGGCGCCCCAAGCAGTTCCTCGCCGCCTGCTGGCAGCACCTGGGCCTCACGGCGCTGGCCACGGTGATCGCCCTCGTGCTCGTCCTTCCCCTGGGCCTTGCGCTGACCCGCGGCCCGCTGCGTCGATTCGGGCGTCCCGTGCTCGTGGCCGCGGGCATCGGAGAGGGGGCACCCGCCATCGGTCTGATGGTGCTGCTGGCGTGCGTCCTGGGCTTCGGGGTCTGCTCCTCGGTCGCGGGCCTCATGGCCTGTGCGGTGCTCCCGGCTCTACGGGTCTTCACGGCGGGGCGGGCACCCCCGCGGTGGGTGGTCAGCCGCCCTGCTCCTGGATGATCGCGATCTTCTGCCATACCTTCCGCGCCATGTCCGACGTGAGGGCCTCGATGCCCTCCACGGCGTCCAGCACGTCTGCGTCCGTGGTGTCCTCTGCGAACAGTGCGGCGGTCTTGCCCACGAGCGAGAGCATCTCCGTGCAGTAGTCCAGGTACTGGGTCATCTGTGCGCGCGTCAGTGCCGGTTCGTCCTCCCGCGCATCCTCGGTGTAGACCCTGGCGGCGGGCAGGCGCTCCGGGACCTTCACGAGCTGGTGCATGTCAATCACGTGGGCGAGCGAGCGCAGTCGGTGCACCACGCGCAGCACGTGGGCGCGCTCCAGGCGTTGCGGCACCGCGAGCAGGAAGAAGATGGCGATGCCCGCGAAGACGAGGTCGTTGACCACCGTCTCCAGCAGGGGTAGCCAGTCCACCGGGCCGAGGGCGTCCGGGTCCGCCCAGATGCTCAGCGCCGCCAGGGTGATGGCCGTGCCGAAGACGAGCAGCACCACCAGGACGCCCAGCCGGGACAGGGCGCGGGCGGTGCGGATCCGGCGCCGGCTGATGCCACCACCCTCGGTGACCTCGTCCACCAGGGCGATCAGCTCACCGCAGACCTCCCACAGGCTGCGCTGGGGGAAGCGGGAGAAGATCCTGCGCTGCAGGGCGGCCGCGGACGCGCGCACGGCCTGGTCGTCCAGGTGCTGGTAGCGACTCTCGGGCGGTGGCCCGTCGTCGTGGTCGTCGGGGCGGGCGGGAAGCGGGCGGGGCAAGCGCATCCCAGTAGGGTACGTGACCTGCCCGCCCCCGGTGGCCCCGGCGGAAGCGCGCACGAGCGCCAGCTGCGCCGTCAGCTGCGCTCCAGGTGCGCAGGGGTGACGTTCGCGGGGTCCAGGACCGCCGCGATCTGGGTGCCCAGCAGGAAGGCGAGCAGCGCGTCTACCCAGGAGGCGAGGTCCACGTGCCCGGCGACGTCGCGTTCGACTTGATGGTCTCGCAGGGCCTGATCACGCGGCGCCGTGGTGACGTGAGCGGGGCGGGGCCGTCCTCGCCAGGCCCGCGGCGTCGTCGTCATGACGGGACGAACAGGAGCCCGCGGTGATCCAGCGGCGTGCCCTCGCGCCGACCCGACGGGAGACGACAGGACGGCAGCCACCCGGAGGTGGCTGCCGCTGTCACCGTGCGACCAGGAGGTCACTGCCCGCGCGGAGTATGAGGGACGCGTCTCGGTTCAGGAGGCGTCGGAGAGAAGCGTGTAGGGCAGGTGGTACTCGGTGACGAAGCGCTGGAGCTCCTGGGGGTCGTCCCCGGAGACGCCGTAGACGTCGTAGCCCTGGCCCTTCAAGGCGGCCAGGTTGTCCCGGAAGTCGCATGCCTCGGTGGTGCACCCCGGCGTGAAGGCCTTGGGGTAGAAGTACACCACGGTGCCGCTGTGGGTGGCGTCGGCAAGGTCCACGATGCTGCCGTCGTGGGCGGTCAGTCGCAGCGCGGGGGCGGGGTCTCCGGTGGAGAGTTCGCGTGACATGTGGGCTCCTCGTGGGTCGGGGACGGGCTGCGGCGCTGAGGTTCGGCGTGGTTCAGCGCGCGAAGATGCGAGATATGAAATCTCCTGTAATCCACATCACGCGTCAAGGGGTGGACGGCAAATTTCTCGGGACATGACAACGGTGTGGTGTGCCTGCGATGTCCTGCGGGATCCGGGGTCCGAGGGTCCGGGTTCGGGGGCGGGCTCGGCGTGGTGCAGGGGCGGCAATCACCGTGTGGCCAGCGTTCCCGAAGGGTTGATACGTCTGGGTGGCCCCCGCCTCAGCGTCCCCGCACGTACCCCAGCTGCTTGTCGACGACGTTCTTCCACTCCTCGCCGCGCAGCCAGCGGATCACGTTGGCCTCGAACTGTTCCGCCAGGGTGTCCCGCCAGCCAATAACGTCCCCGCTCATGTGGGCGGAGACGTGCACGGTGGGCATCCTCCAGAACGGGTGGTCTCGGGGGAGGGGTTCCTGGTCGAACACGTCTAGGGACGCCGCCGCGATGCGTTCGTCGCGCAGGGCGTCCAGTAGTGCGGGTTCGTCCACGACGGCTCCACGGCCCACGTTGATCACGTGCGCCGTGGGTTTCATGCGCTCAAGGACCGCGGCGTCCAGGAGTCCTCGTGTCTCATCCGTCAGTGGCGTGATGAGCACGAGGTGGTCCACATCGGCCACGTGCTCGGCGAGCCGGCTGCTGTCGACCACCGAGCCGAAGTCCTCGTCGTGCTCGCGGGCGGTGCGTCCGGCCCCCGTGACCCGCAGGCCGACGGCCCGCAGGAGCCTGGCCGTGGCCCTGCCGATCCCACCCGTACCGACCACGAGGGCGTGTTGATCGCCGGTCTGCTGCAGCTCGCGGTGCTGCCACGTCCGCTCGTTCTGCAGCTGCTTGCTGCGGTGCAGCTGCTTGTTGTGGGCCAGGACGGACGCGAGCACGAATTCCGCGATCGGTACGTCGAAGGCGCCGCGCGCGTTCGTCACGGTGATGTCCGAGGCGCGCAACTCGTCGAACAACAGCGAGTCCACGCCAGCGGCGGCCACGTGGATCCATTCGAGGTCGGTCGCGCCGGACCACGCGTCCCGCAGTGCCGACGAGAAGAAGTCCCACACCAGCAACGCCCGGGCCCCGGGGAGTGCGGATTCGAGATCCTCCGCGTGTGTGTAGACCACCTCCACCATGTCCTCGATCCGTGCGGCATTGGGTAGGGGAGGCGCGTCGGGGGAGGTGAGGACCACGAGGCGGGGGCGGCGTCGTGCACTGTGCGCCGCGGCGTCGTCGTCACCGGACCCTCGGTGATCGCGAGCCGGACGACCGGCCTCGGCGCGGGGTGCATCGGGGAATGCGTGCATGTCGTGGGAGGGTTGGGCGGGTGGCCGTTGCTGCGTCATCATCGCACCCTAGGCCAATCCGCCGATTGTTGACAATCATTCGATCCGGCTCGGACAATGTGACGCATGGCATCCCTGAGCCCTCTTCTCAAGCAGGCAACTCCCGTCGTGGTCGATCACGCGTCCGGGAGTTGGATCCACGGCACCGACGGGCGGGAGTACCTGGACTTCACCACGGGCATCGGCGTGACCAGCACCGGTCACTGCCACCCCCGGGTGGTGGAGGCCGCGCGCGAACAAGTGGGCAAGGTGATCCACGCGCAGTACACCACCGTGATGCACCCGCCGCTGCTCGAGTTCACCGAGCGCCTGGGGGAGGTGCTGCCCGCGGGGTTGGACTCTCTTTTCTTCGCCAACTCGGGGTCGGAAGCGGTGGAGGCCGGCATCCGCTTGGCACGCATGGCCACCGGTCGTCCCAACATTGTGGTGTTCCAGGGTGGGTTCCACGGCCGCACGGTGGCGGCGGCCTCCCTGACGACCGCCGGGACCAAGTTCTCCGCCGGTTTCTCGCCGCTCATGGCCGGCGTGCACATGTCCGCGTTCCCCTATGCCTACCGCTACGGCTGGGACATGGACACCGCCGTGGACTTCGCGTTGCAGGAACTCGACTACCTGCTGATGACACGTACCGCGCCCCAGGACACCGCGGCGTTCCTCATCGAACCCGCACTGGGGGACGGCGGCTATATCCCCACGCCCCCGCGGTTCCTCGAGGGACTGCGGGAACGGGCGGACCGCCACGGCATCCTCCTGATCTTCGACGAGGTGCAGGCCGGCGTGGGCCGCACCGGCAAGTACTGGGGGCACCAGCACTCCACCGCCTCCCCGGACATCCAGATCATGGCCAAGGGCATCGCCTCCGGCTTCCCTATCTCCGTGATCGCGGCCTCCACCGAGCTCATGTCCCAGGGGTGGCCCGGTTCCCAGGGCGGGACCTACGGCGGTAACGCGGTCTCCGCCGCGGCGGGTGTGGCCACCCTGCGGGTCGTGGAGGAGGAGGGCCTGGTCGAGAACTCCCGGGTGCGCGGTGAGCAGCTCCGAGCCGGGCTGGAGGAGATCAAGACCCGCTACCCGGTCATCGGGGACGTGCGCGGCTTGGGGCTGATGCAGGGCATCGAGTTCACCGCCGAGGACGGGTCACCGGACGCCGCCACCGCCGCGGCGGTCCAGCAGGCCACGGTGGACCAGGACCTCCTCACCCTCACGTGCGGTCCCGCGGGCAACGTGGTCCGGTTGATCCCCGCGCTCGTGGTCACCGAACGCGAGATCGAGCAGGGTCTCGAGCGGTTCGACGCCGCTCTGGCCGCCGTCACGTCGCCGTCCGGCGCGACCACCGGGGACCGAGGGAGCCGATGACGGCCGCGCCGGTCACCGAGCACGCCGTGATCTCCCGGTTGCGCGGCTCGGGTGTGGAGGTGGACGCGTCCGAGCGCCGCACCTCCGAGTACGCCTACGACGCCTCGAATTACCGCGTGCGTCCGCTGGCCGCGGTGTTCCCGCGCACCGTGGACGACGTCGTGGCCACGGTGCGCGCGTGCGCGGACACCCGCACCCCCGTGGTCAGTCGGGGCGGCGGGACGTCCATGGCGGGCAATGCGGTGGGCAGCGGCGTCGTCGTCGACTTCTCGCGGCACATGAACCGCATCCTGGAGATCGACCCGGGCGCGGGAACGGCCGCCGTGGAACCCGGTGTGGTCCTTGCGACCCTCACCCGCGAGGTCGAGGCCGCGACCGGTCAGCGGCTCACCTTCGCGCCGGACCCCTCGTCCAAGAACCGCGCCACGGTGGGCGGGGCCATCGGCAACGACGCGTGTGGCAACCACTCCGTGCGGTACGGGCGCACGAGCGATCACACGGTCGAGATCGACGTCGTGACCGCGGACGGCGCCCGGCTCACTGCCACCGCGACCGGACTGCGCGCCACGGACCCCGACGACCGCGCCTCGGTGCTGCGGGCGAGCGAGCTGAGCGGCGAGCTGCGTGCGCTGGCCCGCGAGCACCTCGCGGCGTTCCGGCTCGAGCTCGGCCGGATCCCGCGCCAGGTGTCCGGGTACCACCTGCAGAACCTGCTCCCCGAGAAGGGCTTCGACATGGCCCGCGCCCTGGTGGGGTCCGAGGGAACGTGCGCGTTGATCGTGGGCGCGCGCATGCGGCTCGTTCCCAAGCCCACGAGCGCGCTGCTGGTCTGCCTGGGGTACGACACCGTGGTCGACGCCGCTCGTGACGTGACCACGATCCTCGAGTTCTCACCCGCAGCGGTGGAGGGTACGGACAAGGCCATCGTGGAGACCATGCGGTGGCGGCGCGGACCGGATTCCGTGACGGGACTGCCGGATGGCAATGCGTGGTTGTTCGTGGACCTGGACGGTGACACGCGCGAAGCCGTGGCCAGGCAGGCGGACGAGTTGCTCGCACGACTCGGTGGGAACGGCCGCCTGGTGGAGGGGATCGCCGTCGCGGATCCCGAGGGACGTGCGAACCTGTGGCGGGTCCGCGAGGACGGCGCGGGGCTCTCGTCGCGGCTGGCCACGGGAGGTGAGTCCTGGCCGGGGTGGGAGGACTCCGCGGTGGCCCCCGAGAACCTGGCCGCCTACCTCGCCGAGCTGCGCACGCTGATGGGCGAGTACGACCTGGACGGTGTGATGTACGGGCACTTCGGCGCCGGGTGCATGCACATCCGCATCACGTTCGACCTGCGCACCGAACGCGGCCGCGAGGTGTACCGCGAGTTCACCCGGGACGCCGCCCGCCTGGTGGTGCGCCACGGCGGCTCGCTGTCCGGGGAACACGGGGACGGCCGGGCCCGCTCCGCGCTGCTGCCCCTCATGTATTCGCCCGAGGTGCTCGAGGCCTTCGCCGCGTTCCGGCGCGCATGGGATCCCGAGGGGCTGTTGAACCCGGGCTCGATCGTGGATCCGGCACCGATCGACGCTCACCTGGCGTTGGAGGGTGTCCCGGACCGGCAGTGGCGCACGAGCTTCGACCTGCAACCGGTCGGCGCCGCGGAGACCGCCCGCGAATCGGGGCGGGACGCCCAGCCCGACCCCTGGGTGCACGCCGTCCAGGGGTGCATCGGTGTGGGGCGGTGCCGCGCGGACAGCGGTGGCGTGATGTGCCCCAGTTTCCGGGCCACGCGGGACGAGAAGGACTCCACGCGCGGGCGCGCCCGGGTGCTGCAGGACATGGTCCGCGGCGCCGCGACCGTGGCCGAGGGTTGGCGGTCCCACGACGCGCGCGAGGCCCTGGACCTGTGCCTCTCGTGCAAGGCGTGCGCCACGGACTGCCCCGCGGGGGTGGACATGGCCACTTACAAGTCCGAGTTCTTCGACCACTACTACGCGCGCCGGCTCCGACCGCGCTCCCACTACTCCCTGGGCTGGCTGCCGCGGTGGCTCGGGATCGCGGGGCGGATCGCGCCGCTCGTCAATGCGATCCTGGCCACGCCGCTGCGCGGACTCGCCGCACGGCTCGGCGGCCTCACCCCGCACCGTGCCCTGCCGCGATTCGCCCGTTCCGGGCAGTGGCGCCGGGAGGTCGACGACACCGCTCGGCCCGCTTTGCGCACCGGTGTCCCCTCCCAGCGCCCCGGTGTTCTGGCTCCCGCCGGGGCCCACGTCGCGGACGCGCCCGGTGGGCAGGACGTCGTGTTGTTCGTGGACACGTTCACCCGCGGTTTCCGGCCCGAGGTGGCCGGAGCCGCCGCGCGCGTCCTCGCCGGGGCGGGGGACGCGGTGGAGTGCTCGGCGGACGTGTGCTGCGGGCTGACCTGGATCTCCACGGGACAGCTGCGCACCGCCAAGAAGCTACTGACCCGTGCCGCGGCCGCGCTGGACGACGGGTCCGAGCGCCCCATCGTCGTCGTGGAACCCAGCTGTGCCGCGGCACTGCGCAAGGACCTGCCCGAACTCGTCCCCACGGAACAGGCGCGGCGGGTGGCACGGCGGGTCACGAGTTTCGCCGCCTACGTCGCGTCGTGGGCGGGTGAGCGGCACATGGCCCCACCGGCCGCGCCGGTACCGGGGCGCGCCGTGGTCCAGACCCACTGCCACGAGTACTCCGTGTTCGGCCCCGCGACCCAGCGCAGGGCCCTGGCCGTCGCGGGAGTGGCCGAGGTGAGCGAGGCGAACGGGTGCTGCGGCGTCGCGGGCAACTTCGGTTTCGAGGTCGAGCACTACGACGTCAGCATGCTCGTGGCGGAGACGTCCCTGGCGCCGGCACTGCGCGCGGCCGCACCGGACACCGCCGTTCTCACGGACGGGTTCTCTTGCGCGATGCAGGTGGGCCACGTGGATCCCGGCGCTCGCGGCCTGCACATCGCACAGATTCTGGACCCCGGACCCGCAGCGACCGGACCCCAGCCATCGGGCACCGCGTGATCAGGCCCACCGACACCCTCCGACATGTACCCACGACCGACGAAGGAAATCCCATGAGCGCACACACCACCCAACACCGCACCTCCCGGGCCGCCCTCGATGCGGTGGCCAAGGTCAGCACGGGCACGTTCATCGACGGCCAATGGGGCGAGGCCGCCTCCGGCGCCCGGTTCGACGTCGTCAATCCCGCGACCGAGGAGGTCATCGCCACGGTCGCGGACGGCGGCCCGGAGGACGCCCAGCGCGCGATCGAGACCGCGGGACGCGTGCAGAAGCAGTGGGCGGCCACACCCCCGCGCGAGCGCGGCGAGATCCTCCGCCGGGCCTATGAGTTGATCATGCAGCGCCAGGACGAACTGGCCCTCGTCATGACCACGGAAATGGGCAAGCCGCTCGCCGAGGCCAGGGGCGAGGTGGCGTACGCCGCCGAGTTCTTCCGGTGGTTCTCCGAGGAGGCCGTGCGGATCGGCGGTGATCAGACCATGACCGGGGACGGCAAGAACCGGATCATGGTGTCCAAGGAGCCCGTGGGGCCGTGCGTCCTGGTCACGCCGTGGAACTTTCCCCTGGCCATGGGCACCCGCAAGATCGGCCCGGCCGTGGCCGCGGGGTGCACCATGGTGTTCAAGCCCGCCAACCTCACCCCGCTGTCCTCGCTGGCCCTCGTGGAAATCCTGATCGAGGCGGGTCTGCCCCGCGGGGTGCTCAACGTGGTGTGCACCAAGAAGGCGTCCTCGGTCGTGGGCCCGTGGATGTCCAGCGGGATCGCCCGGAAGGTCAGTTTCACCGGATCCACCGAGGTGGGCGTGCGGCTGTTGGAACAAGCGGCGCACCACGTGATGCGCTCCTCGATGGAACTGGGTGGCAACGCCCCGTTCATCGTCTTCGAGGACGCGGATCTGGATCGCGCCGTGGACGGCGCCGTGGCGGCCAAGATGCGCAACATGGGGGAGGCGTGCACCGCGGCCAACCGGTTGTTCGTGCACCGCTCAGTGATGAGCGAGTTCTCCCGGAAGCTCGCCGAACGGCTCGGGGCACTCTCGGTGGGCGACGGCGCCCAGGACGGCACCGACGTCGGGCCCCTCGTGGAGGCCAAGGCGCTCGACAAGGTCCAGGAACTTGTGGACGACGCCGTGGCCCGCGGCGCCACCGTGGAGTGCGGCGGCTCCCGCCCGGACCGGCCCGGATTCTTCTACGACCCCACCGTGCTGCACGGTGTGGACCCGGACTCCAAACTGATGAGTGAGGAGATCTTCGGTCCCGTGGCGCCGGTGATCCCGTTCGACTCGGAGGACGAGGTGCTCGAACTGGCCAACGACACGCCGTGGGGACTCGTGGGCTACCTGTTCACCCAGGACGTGGATCGCAGCTTCCGCGTGAGCGACGCCCTGGAGGTCGGGATGGTGGGCCTGAACACGGGCATCGTCTCCAATCCCGCGGCACCGTTCGGCGGCGTCAAGGCGTCCGGGCTCGGACGCGAGGGCGGGCGCGTGGGGATCGAGGAGTTCCTCGAGTACAAGTACGTGGCCGTGCCGCGCGGCTGAGCTGGGGGCGGGTCAGTCGTCGCTCGAGGTCAACCGCATCACGGCGTCGCGCATGTGCTCGAGCAGCAGCGCGTCCACGCGGGGAGCGTCGCCCGCCCCGATGGCCTCCGTGATCTCGCGGTGCTCCTCCAGGCGGAAACTGTGCGACGCGTACCGTGTTTCCAGAGCGGTCATGCACATGCGGGTCTCGACCATGAGGGTGTCGTGCATGCGGATCAGACGGGGACTGCCCGAGAGTTCCACGAGCAACGCGTGGAACTGCACGTCCGCTTCCGTGAGCGATGCGGTGTCCCCGTGATCGATCGCCCGGGACATCGCCTCGACCTTCTCACCCAGACGCTGTGCCGCAGCCTCCGGATCGGTCGTGATCACCCGGGCGGCCGCCGCGCGCTCCACGGCACCGCGGGCGAGATAGAGGTCCCGGACATCGTCGTCGGTGATCTGCGTGACGAACACCCCACGGTTGCGCACGCTGAGCAGAAGGCCTTCCTGGGTGAGGCGCTGCATGGCCTCGCGCAACGGACCCCGACTCACGCCCAGGGCGCGGCTCAACTCCATCTCGTTGAGTTGTTGGCCGGGGGCCAGCTCGCCCGCACCGATGGCTTGACGCAATTGCCGGGCCAACAAGGACGGGGTGGTTTCCTGTACCACGGGTCGCAGCAGATTGCCGGGCATGGCCGCCTCCGGTCCTGGCAGACCCGAAGGTCCGCGTATCCAAGTCTTACGTATCGCACAGCCTATGGGTAGGATTGTCGACAATCAAACGGTCCACGGGCCGCCAGGCTCCATGATCTCTCGATGCCGGACCGATCCCGGGCGCGCCGACGCCCACCGATTGCACCATAGAGGTTTCCATGAATTCGCAACATCAATCCGATCTGCCCCGCGAATCGCGGGACCCGCGCGACATGACGTCCCCCGCGGCGTCGTCACACCCGGAACCGGACGCGAGTACCGTGCGCCGCGCGGTGGCCGCCTCCGCGATCGGTAATGCCACGGAGTGGTTCGACTACGGCGTCTACGCCGTGTCGGTCGTGTACATCACCCAGAACTTCTTCCCGGGGGAGGCCGGCACGCTGCTGGCTCTGAGTACGTTCGCCCTGTCGTTCCTGGTCCGCCCTCTGGGCGGACTGTTCTGGGGCCCGCTCGGTGACCGGTTGGGACGCAAGAAGATCCTTGCGTTGACCATCATCCTGATGGCCGGTGCCACGTTCTGCATCGGCATCCTGCCCACCCACGCGACCATCGGCTTCGTGGCACCCGTCCTGCTCGTGCTGCTGCGTGTGATCCAGGGCTTCTCGACCGGCGGTGAGTACGGCGGTGCCGCCACGTTCATGGCCGAGTACGCCCCGGACAAGAAGCGCGGCTTCCTGGGTAGCTTCCTGGAGTTCGGCACCCTGGGCGGTTTCGCGCTGGGTTCACTGATCGTGTTGATGGGCGAGGTGACCCTGGGCAACGACGCCATGATGGAGTGGGGCTGGCGGATCCCCTTCCTGCTGGCCGGCCCGCTGGGCCTGATCGGCCTGTACCTGCGGTCCAAGCTGGCGGATTCGCCCGTGTTCCTGGAGCTCGAGGAAGCCGGCCACTCGGAGGAATCCGCGGGCATGGCCCTCAAGGAACTGGTCACCACCTACTGGAAGCCCATGCTGATCATGGCCGGGTTGGTCGTGTCCGTGAACGTGGTCAACTACACGCTGCTGAGCTACATGCCCACCTACCTCGAGGGTCAGACCGAGATGTCCTCACAGACGGTGCTGACCATCATGTTCATCGCGCAGTTCGCCATGATGCTCGTGATCCCGTTCGCCGGGAAACTCTCCGACAAGCTTGGGCGCAAACCCATGTGGTACTTCTCGCTCATCGGTCTGATCGTGATGTCCATCCCCATGTACATGCTCATGGCCAACGGCTTCTGGTGGGCACTGCTGGGCTTCGCGGTGCTGGGGCTGCTCTACATCCCCCAGTTGGCGTGCATCTCCGCCACGTTCCCGGCGATGTTCCCCACGCAGGTGCGCTACGCCGGGTTCGCGATCACCTACAACGTGTCCACGGCGATCTTCGGCGGCACCGCCCCGCTGGTCAACGAGGCGCTCATCGAGGCGACCGGCAACCCGTTGATCCCCGCGTTCTACATGATGGGCGCATGCGTGATCGGCTTGATCGCTGCCAAGTTCATGAAGGAGACCGTGGGGGCGTCCCTGCGCGGCACGGAGATCCCGGAGACGGGCAAGATGCCCGTGGTCGCCCGGCGGTAGCCGGTCCGTTCAGCGGGACAGCAGACGCAACGCGGTCAGGGTGTACGCCCTGGCCGCTCGCGAAAGTTCTTCCACGCTCACGGACTCGTCCACCTGGTGCGCCTGGTCGTTGAGTCCTCCGGGTCCCATGACCACCGTGGGCACGCCGTGGTCCCGCGCGATGAACCCGCCGTCGCACGCGGCCGTCCACCCGCCGATCGACGTTGGGCCGCCCGCGTCCGCCACGGCGTCGTGCACGATGGTGACGAGTTCGTGCTCCCGGTCGGTGCGGAAACCCGGCATGGACATGGTGATTTCCACGTCCAGGGAGATCCCGTCGCCGGTGATCCCCGCACGGTCCACCGCCGCGCGCAGCTCGGCGACGATGCGCTCGGGGTCCTCACCCGGCATGAGCCTCCGGTCCAACCACACGTGACAGGACGGCGCCACCATGGAGGTGGCCCGACCGCCCTCGATCTTGCCCACGTTCCACGTGGGCGACCCCAGCAGCGGATCGCTGCGGCGGGCGTGTTCCTCGTGGTCCCGCCGGATCAGGCGCAGCAGGGCCGCCGCGGCATCGATCGCGTTGCGCCCGTCGGCGGGGCGCCCCGAGTGCGCGGGGACCCCGGTGATCTCGACCTCGAGGTACGCGTCCCCACGACATGCGATCACGGTCTGCAGGTCGGTCGGTTCGGCCACCACGCAGCCGAGGAACGCACGCCCCAGCCCCCGCGCGGTGAGTTGCCGGATCCCGAGACCCAGGTCCTCCTCGTCCACGGTGGACGACAGCCTCACGGGTCCGGACAGGCACACACCCGAGCGGCGCAGGGCGTCCATGGCACACAGCACCGAGGCGAGCCCGCCCTTCATGTCCGTGGCCCCGCGCCCGTACAGCCGGTCGCCGTCGACCACCGCGTCGTACGGCGCCCGCATCCACCCGGGCCCCGCGGGCACGACGTCCGAGTGGCCCAGGAACAGCAGCCCCGGCCCGTCCGCCACGGGACCGCCCACGGGCAGGTCCACGTCCACGTTCGGCCGACCGGGGGACACGACGTCGCTGCGAGCAGTCAATCCGCGCTCGCTCGCCGCTCGCTCCAGGACGTGGGCGGTGTCCTCCTCGGTGCCCCCGGGGTTCTCGCCGGCGGCATTCACCAGGGCGCACGTGAGGTCCACGAGCTCGTCCGTGTCGATGAGGTCGAGCACGGCCTGCTCCTGCGGGCTGCACCGCACGCCGTCGCGGCTCATGATGGGTCTCCTTATCCAGTCCGAATGGGTGGCGCTGCGCCGAGGTGGCCGGGTCGGAGCTATCGGTCGAGCTCTCCCCGGGCGATGTCCAGGGCCCGTGCGAGTCGCTGCAGTCCCTCCTCGATGCGTTCGGGGGTGCTCGAGGCGAAACACAGCCGGAACGCGTCCTGGAACCGCCCCGAGGGTGAAAGCGCCGGGCCCGGGATGAACGCGACCCCCTCGGCCAACGCGATCTCGAACAATCGCGAGGAGGACACCCGTGCGTCGTCGCCCTGGAGGATGACCCATAGGAAGAAGCCGCCGTCCGGGTCCGTGGTGCGCACTCGATCGCCCAGGTGGGCGGCGATGGAGGCGTCCATGGCCTCTTTGCGGCGTTTGTACTCGGTGCGCAACCCGGCGAGGTGCTCGTCGTAGCCGCCGCGGGCGATGTACTCGGCCACGATGTGCTGGGCGGGGACGTTCGCGCACGTGTCCATGGCCTGCTTCCCGGCGATCAGCAGCTCGCGCAGCCGGGGATCGACGTCGACCCAGCCCACCCGCAGGCCCGGGGCCAGGATCTTGGAGAACGTGCGCACCGAGAAGACCAGGGGGTCGTCCGGGCTGAGCTCGCGGAACCCGGGGACGGGATCGCCGGAGAAGCGCAGCTCGCCGTACGGGTCGTCGTCGAGGATCATGGCGCCCCACGTGTGCGCGAGATCGAGCAGGCGGCGCCGTCGGGATTCGCTCAGGGTGGTGCCGGACGGGTTCTGGAAGTTGGGGATCGTGTAGATCATCCGGGGCGTGCGGCCCGTATCGGCCACGAGCGTCTCGAGGGCGTCGACGTCCATGCCGTCGTCGTCCACGGGGACCTCCAGGACGTCCGCGCCGTAGCTGAGCGCCGTGCCGGAACCGTTGGTGTAGGTGGGGCTCTCCACGACCACCAGGTCACCGGGGTCCACGAACAGCTTGAACGCGAGATCCAGACCCTGCATCCCGCCGGAGGTGATCACGATGCGCTCCGGATCGGAGGCACTGTCCGAGAAGTGGTTCACGACCGTGTCGATCAGGTCCGGTTCACCCTCGGTGGCGCCGTACGTGAAACTGGCGTCCGTGAGGATCTCCCCGGCGATCCGTCGGAACTCCTCCGTGGGGATCACCTCCGCCGCGGGAGCGCCCATCGCGAAACGCACGATGTCGTGGGTCTGGGCGGCCAGCAGCGAGGTGGACGAATCGATGACCGAGCCCACGAGCCCGTCCGAGCGGGACGCGAGCGGGAGCAGGCCCTGGGTGGCCGGTCCCGAGACACCCGCGGTGGGGCAGGGGTCCAGGGACCGGACGGTGGTGACGTGCGGGGTCATGGTCATGAGCTCACTTCCTGATGATCTGGCGGGGGAAGGACGTGAAGGCCTCCACCCCCGTGCTGGTCACTCGGATGGTCTCCGAAACTTCGTAGCCGTATCCCGTCATCCACATGCCGCAAATGAGGTGGAAGGTCATGTTCTCCTCGAGTACCGTCTCGTCCTCGGAGCGGATGCTGATGGTGCGCTCGCCCCAATCCGGCGGGTACCCGATGCCCACGGAGTACCCCAGACGGCTGGGCTTCTCGAGCCCGTACGAGGCCAGTTTCCAGTTCCAGGCGCTCGCCAGTTCACGGATGGGGACGCCCGCGGCGGTCGCGTCCAGGACGGCACGCAGACCGTCGGCGACCGCCTCCTCCAAGCGGTCCATCGCATCGCTCGGGGGACCGAGGGTCACGGTGCGCGCCAGGGGGACGTGATATCTCCGGTGCACACCGCTCAACTCGACCACCACGGCGTCGCCGCTGAGCAGAACACGGTCGGACCACGTGAGGTGGGGTGTGTCCGCGGACGCACCGGTGGGCAGCATGGGCACGATGGCCGGGAAGTCACCCCAGGCCTCGCCGTCCCCCTCCGCCTGGGCGGCCGCGATGCGGGCGGCCACCCTGTTCTGCGGGACCCCGGGTTCGATCGCGTCGATCGCCGCGGTCATGGCCGCGGTGGTCACCCGCGAGGCCACGTGCATGTAGTGGATCTCGGCGTCCGACTTCACGGAGCGAACCCAGTTGACCAGTTCGAAGCAGTCGACCAACGACCATTCGGGGATGGCATTGACCAGGGCCCGGTAGCCCTTGGGGGAGAAGAAGTGGGCGTCCATCTCCAGGCCCACGCAGCCGTGCGCGGACGGGGCGATCTGTCCGCGGCGCCGCAGGGCGAAGGCCACCCAGTCGAAGGGGTGCAGGTGGGGGCGCTGCACATAGCGTTCGGGGTACCCGATGATTTGGTGTTCGGGCAGCCAGGAGGTGCGAAAGGCGCCCCGGGCGTCCATCTCGCGCAGGAACAACAGGATGTCGCCTTCGGCGGGGACGAACAGCATCTGCGGGACGTAGAAGGACCACGCGTCGTAGCCGGTGAGGTAGAAGAGGTTGGCCGGATCCGTGACGATCAGGGCGGACAGTCCCTGGTGCGCCATCTTCTCGCGGACGCGGTGCAGACGGTGCGCGTATTCCTGCTCGGAGAAGAGGGGCTCACGGACGTCGGCGGAGCCCGATCCGGCATCCGTGGACACCGGATCGGGGGAACCATGATTCTCGGTCTCATCCCACGAGTTCATGGTCCATGATTGAAAAAAATCCGCCTATTGTCAACAATCCGGCGATCGGCTCACACCTGGCCGCGGCCGAGTAGACGACCCGTGGGGGTCTGGTAGTGGACCTCCTGGCCGCCCACGAAGGTCTTGCGGACCTTCCCGGGGAGCACCTTGCCCTGGTACGGCGTGATGGGGTTCTTGTGGTTGAGGGCCTTGGCGTCCACCACGAAGCTCTCGTCCTGCGCGAACACGGCCATGTCCGCGTCGTACCCCAGGGACAACCGGCCCTTGGAGCGCAAACCCACACGCTCGGCCGGGCGCGTGGACATCCACTGCAACACGCGGCCCAGACCCACGCCGCGGCGTCGTGCCTCGGTCCAGATCAGGGACAGCCCGAGCTGCAGGGAGGACACGCCGCCCCACGCCACGCCGAAGTCGCCGTTGCCCAGGTCCTTGAGGTCCAGCGTGGAGGGGGAGTGGTCCGAGACGATGAAGTCGATGGTCCCGTCCAACAGACCCCCCCACAGCATCTCCCGGGTGGAGACCTCGCGCACGGGCGGGCAGCACTTGCCCGCGGTGGCGCCGTCCGGGATCTCCTACGCGAGCAGTGTGAGGTAGTGGGGGCGGGTCTCCACGGTGATGTCCAGGCCGTCGTTCTTCGCGGAGCGGATCATGGGGATGGCGTCCGAGGAGGACGGGTGCAGGATGTGCGAGCGCGCCCCGGTCCAGCGGGTGCGTTCGATGTTCTCCGCGATCGCGATGTTCTCCGCGCCGCGCGGGCGTCACTTCAGGAACGTGTCGTACACGTTGCCATTGGGCTGCGGGGCCTTGGCGATCGTGCGGGAGTCCTCCGCGTGCACGATCAGCAGCGAGTCGAAGGTCTTGATCTCCTCGAGCGCCTCCTCCATTTCGTCCGCCTCCAGGTGCGGGAACTCGTCCACCCCGGAATGCAGTAGGAAGCACTTGAAGCCGAACACGCCGTCATCGTGCGGGGGGCGCAGGTCCTCCTTGTTGCCGGGGACGGCGCCGCCCCAGAAGCCGATGTCCACGAACGCGTTCTGCGCCGCGAACAGTCGCTCGTACTCCAAGGCGGGCATGTTCACGGTGGCGGGCACGGAGTTCAGGGGCATGCGCCTGCTCCACCGTCGCCCGCACCCGCTCGTTCGCGCGCTCCTCGTCGACCTCCGGGTCTGCGGTCGCCCCGGGCCGGGGGTCTTCTTTTGAGGTGAACCGTGCTGCGGGGAGGCATTCATGGAAGTGGTGCCCTTCCGCTGGCGCGTTCCGGCGCTCGTGGCCGGGCGGTGCGGTGCGTGAGGGGCTGCTCGCTCTCGAGTGCCCGTGGAAATGGAAAGCTCCGTCACTGCGAGGCGATGCGGCGACCGACCTCCCGGAGCAGGCGAGGTGCCTCTCGCATCGACGTTTCTGGGTCCGCTGCAAGCGCACGCAGTTCGTGGACGGCGGCGAACCCCGCCTCGCGAAGTGTCGCGGCATCCAGGGTGGTGCGCCCGCACACGGCCACCACGGGCACGCCGTGGCGCCGCCCCACGTGCAGCACGCCCAGCGGCGTCTTCCCGCCGAGACTCTGCTCGTCCAGGCTGCCCTCGCCGGTGAGCAGCAGGTCCGCGCCGGCCACGGCGGCATCCAGCCCCACAAGGTCGAGCACGACGTCGATCCCCGGCCTGCGCCGCGCCCCCAGCACCGCGAGTCCCGCGTATCCGACGCCGCCCGCGGCCCCCGCGCCGGGGGCATCCGCGGCCTGGCGGGCCGGTTCGCCGAGCACGTCCGCGAGGCGGTCGCGGAACACGGCCAGGGCGGCGTCGAGGTCCAAGACATCTCGTTCGGAGGCGCCCTTCTGCGGGCCGAAGACCGTGGCGGCACCGTGCGGGCCGAGCAGAGGGTTGTCGACGTCCGCGGCAAGGACGAACTCGACGTCCCGGATGCGTGGGTGCAGCTGTGCCGCATCCACGTGATGCAACTCGGCGAGCGCCGCGCCGCCAGTGGGCAGGTCGCGGCCGTTCACGTCCAGCAGGCGCAGCCCCAGCGCGGCGAGCATCCCCGCGCCGCCGTCAGTGGTCGCGCTGCCGCCCACGCCGAGCAGCACGCGGGTGCAGCCGGCATCGAGCGCGGCGGCCACGAGCTCGCCCGTGCCGCGGCTCGTGGCGGTGCGGGGTGCGAGCACGGGGCGGCCGTCCTGGATGGGGAGGACAGCGAGGCCCGAAGCCAACGACATCTCCACCACGGCCTCGTCTCCGCGTCGACCCCACGCGGCGGGGACGGGACCTCCCGCGGGTCCGGTGACGGTGAGGTCGTGGCGCTCGAAGCCCGCGTCCAGGGCGGCGTCGAGCGTCCCCTCTCCGCCGTCGGCGACCGGGAGGACCTCCACGACGGCGTCCGGGCGCACCTCGGCGATGCCCGCCGCAAGCTCGGCCGCCGCCTCGTGGGCGGTCACCGACCCCTTGAACTTGTCCGGTGCCACGACGACGCGCACGGTGTCCTCCTTCTGGGGATGTCCGGTTCCGGGACCATTCCAGCACAACGCCGCCCGCGCGGTACCCGCTCGCTCGGTACCTGTTCAAGTGGCACCCGCCCGGCGTGCCCGCCCGCTCGGGGCCCGGCCACGCGGTGCTCACCCGCGCGGCCTCTGTGGGTGGGGTCGGTTTGCGGGCTCACGCGCGCCGGTCGCGGGGGAGCCACGCGAAGGGGTCGTCCTGGGAGGGGACGTACTCCAGCGCCACCGGTCCGTGGTAGCCGTGCTCGTGGGCCCGGGCCACCCACCGGAGCAGCGGCAGATCGCCCGTGCCCGGCTCGTGGCGGCCGGGTGCATCCGCGAGCTGGATGTGCCCGAACTCCGCGGCGTGCCGTTCGATCAGGGCCTCGACGTCCTCCCCGTTGACCGCCAGGTGGTAGAAGTCCGCGAGCAGCTTCACGTTCGGGCAGTTCACGCGGTCGAGCACGGCCATGACGTCCGCGGCGGTGCGCAGAGGATACGTCGAGGCGCCGGAGAGCGGTTCCACCAGGACCGTCCCGCCGAAGACCGCGACCGCGTCCGCTGCGTACCGGAGGTTCTCGATGGCGGCGTCGTCCTGCTCGGCCACGGGCACGTCCGGCAGGCGGTTGCCGTGGAGGGCGTTGAAGGCCCGGCAGCCCGTGGCCCGGGCCACGCGGACCAGGGAGTCCACGCCTCGCCGGAACTCATCCGTGCGCGTGGGGTGGGAGAGGACTCCCCGCTCACCGGCAGGCATGTCCCCGGCAAAGAAGTTCAGGCCCGTGAGCTGGACGTTCGCGTCCTCCAGCGACCGGGCGAAGTCCTCGATCTCCCTCTCGGACGGGGTGGTGGCGGGGAACGGCCACCAGAACTCGACCGCGGAGAAGCCTGCGCGCGCCACGGCGGCGGGGCGCTCCAGCACGGGCAGGTCGGTCAGCAAGATCGAGGCGTTCACGGTGTACCGCACGGTGGGCCCTCCCCGGGGCGGTGGCGCGGCCGCCCCGTTTTCTTACGCCTTGATTCCATGACGTGAAATTCAAGTTCTGATGAATGAAAAAGTTATCGACCGGGTGTGATGCGCGTCAACCCGTGGTGTGAGATTTGGGAGCTGAACGGTGCGACGTCGTCTCACGGTTTTCTCCAGGACTTCCCTCGCACCACGGAGCAGGCGGGCGGGCGCCCCGAGCCCGGGCGCCCGCACGCACCGCCCGGCGTCGCCCACGAGCCGCGCTCGGACACGAGCGACAGGCTCTACAACGTGGACCTCGCTCCCACCAGCCGTTACGGGCGCACGTGGAGCGCGTACAGCATCTTCACCATGAGGGCCAACGACGTGCACTCCCTGGGCAACTACGGCTTCGCCATCGGCCTCTTCGCCCTCGGACTCGGTGCGGGGCAGGTGCTCACGGTCCTGGGTGTGGGCGCGCTGCAGGTGCTCGCGTCCCTAGCGCTGCTGATCCTGCCGTGGAACCTCTACACCTCGCCCGTGGTGATCGTGTGCTTCCTGGGTGGGCTGGGTGCCGCTGCTCTGGTCGCTCTTCGGGATCATCATGGTGGACTACTGGCTGATCCGCCGCTCCAGCGTGAACGTGCCCCAGCTCTCCATGGACACCCACGACGGCGAGTACGTCTACCGCGGCGGCGTGACCCCCGGGCAATCGGGGCGTTCGTCCCCACGATACTGCCCTCTCTGGCGGTCGCCCTGCTGCCCGTCTTCCAGGCCGTCGGCGAGTTCTCGTAGTTCATTGGGGCCGACCTGGGCGCCCGGTGCTACCTGGTCACCGCCAAGCGCGAGCTCGAGTGCAGCGACCAGCACGGTGGGGCCATCGTGGTCGCCACTTCGCACCGACCCTGCGTCTCGCACGAGATCGCGCCCAACGACGCCGCCGCAGGCTGCCTCCCGCTCGCCCCGCAGGGTGGAGCACGGCGTCGTCGTGCGAAGGGAACGTGGAGTCCTACCTCGCCGCGGTGGGGGGTGATGGACGCGGTGCTGACCTACGACCCGCCCTTCGACCCTGTGATCCAGGCCAGGTTCGGCGAGCACCGGCGGGAAGGTCTGCAGGAGCTCCTCGACCAGCCCGTCGTGGACATCCCGAGGCGGCCGCTTCCATCGCCATCTTCATGAGGCGCAGCTACACCGGGAGTGACCACCCTGGGCCGCACCGTGCCGCTCATCGAGGACCGGTTGCGGCTGGCCGGGCTGATGGAGCGCTGCGCGTCCGTGCGGGCGTCGAACACCTCCGCGCTGGACCTGGAGCGGGATGAGAACGCGGCGGTCGAGACGATCGTCGCTGAAGCGCAGCGGGCCATCGAACAGGGCCGCAGCCGAGGTGGTTGTCCTCGGCTGCGGCGGGATGGCCGCCCTTGAGCACGCCGTGCTCGAGTGGTGCGGCGTGCACGTGACGGACGGCGTGGCTGCTGCGGTCACCGTGGCGCAGTCGCTGGTGTGGCTGGGGCTGAGGACCTCCAAGGTCCGCACATACGCGAACCCTCTGCCGAAGGACCTGAAGGGTTTCCCGTTCGGGCGGTGAGGTCGGCTCGCGTCCTGCGCTTTCCGACTACTTCCGGGGGAAGCCCCCGGCCCGGAGGGCCGCGGCGATCAAGGCCGGTTGACCGAACAGCCGGGCCAGCCGCTTGGCATCAGTGTCCAGATTGAATGCGTCGTGCCGCTCGGCGTACTGGCTGATGTTGCCGGGGAAGATCGCGGCGTAGAACGCGGCCAGACCGGCGCCCACGGCTGCGCGCTGCCTGGGCAGCGCCAACAGTGCGGCACCAAAGGCGATCTCCACCACACCGGAGGCCAGAACCACGGTGTCCTTGTCCATGGGGAACCAGTCCGGAACCTGTGCCTGGAAGTCCTCCCGGGCAAAGGTCAGGTGGGATATGCCCGCGGTGGACATGAACGCTCCCAGGGCCAGGCGCGCTGCCGTCTCCGTCGCAGTGGGCTTGGGAGACGGTGCGGTCAGGGACTGCAGAGCCTTGGTAATGCGAGCCATAGTGCAAACCTCTCTCGTGGTGGGCGCCGGGCGGGTGTCAGCCGGCGACGCGCACCAGCTTGGTGTTGGCGAACTCGGTGAAGCCCCAGCGGCCCAGCTCACGGCCGTAGCCGGAGCGGCGCACGCCGCCGAAGGGCAGGCCCGCCTTCGTCGTCGCGTGCTCGTTGACGTAGGCCATGCCCACCTCCAGACGACGCGCGACTTCCTCAGCCTTCGCCTCATCCTTGCTCCACACGGAGCCGGAGAGACCGAAGTCGGAGTCGTTGGCGATCTCCACCGCCTCGTCCACCGAGTCGTAGGAGTAGATCACCGCCACCGGACCGAAGATCTCCTCCTTGAACGCATCCATCTCCCGGGTCACACCGGTCAGCACCGCCGGGGACATCCACGCCCCGTCCTTATCCAGAGCCCTACCACCGGTGTGCAGGGTCGCACCCTGCTCCACCGCGCGCTCGACCTGGGACACGGCGTCGTCGCGGCCCTGCACGGAGGACAGGGGGCCGATCTCGGTGTCCTCCGCCAGCGGGTCCCCCACCGGCATGCCCTCGACGGTCTCGACGACCGTCTGCACGAACTCGTCGAACATGCCGGCGGGCACCAGGATGCGCTTGGGCGAGTTGCAGGCCTGGCCTGCGTTGCTCATCCGCGCCGTCGCCACGGTCGTGGCGGTCTCCTTCACGTCCACGTCGTCGAGCACGATCAGCGGGTCGGACCCGCCGAGCTCCAGAACGCTCTTCTTCAGGTTCTGCGCGGCCGTGGTGGCCACCGCGGCACCGGCACCCTCGCTGCCGGTCAGGGACACGCCCCGCACCCGCCGGTCCTCGATGATCGTGGTCACCTGGTCGGTGCTCACGAACAAGTTGATGTAGGCGTCCTCCGGGATACCCGCGGCGTGCAGGATTTCCTCGATCAGCTCACCCGTCCGGGCGCAGATGGAGGCATGCTTGAGCAGAATGGTGTTGCCCAACATGAGGTTCGGGGCCGCGAAACGCGCCACCTGGTACTGCGGGAAGTTCCACGGCATGACACCCATGAGCACACCGATGGGCTCGGCGACGACCACGGACTTGGCGTCGTCACCCACGTCCAGGCTCTCCTCCTCCAGCAGGCCCTCGCCGTGGTCGGCGTACCACTGGTAGATCGATGCCGAGAGTGCGACCTCTCCCTGCGCCTGGGCGAAGGGCTTGCCCATCTCGGTGCTGATCACGCGCGCGAGCTCGTCCCCGCGGTCCTGGAACGCCTGGGCGACACCGGCCAGCGCTTTGGCGCGGTCAGCGGCCGGGGTCTTGCGCCAGGAAGCGAATGCGGTGTCGGCGCGCTCGATCGCGCGGGTGACATCAGCATCGGTGGCCGAGGTGAACTCCTGCTCCACAATGCCGGTGGCGGGATTCTCCGTACGGAAAGCCATGATGACTCCTCACTCATCTCGATGAAACTCATCAATAACAGCGGGGAGGTGTCCGCGGATATTCCCGGCTCCTCGAAACGCCCCGCACGGTGGGGCATTCGAGGATGGGCTGGGCGAGCAACGGCCGGGTCCATGTTGTTCTGTCTGCGGATATGGTCCCCTGTGAAAGGAGTGACGTGACAAGGCCACGGCGGGGGTCTAGAGTCACGGCCCATGACTACCAATGTTGCTGCCTACCAGGCCGTCGCCTCCGACGCCCCGCTGGAGAAGGGCACCATCGAGCGCCGGGACCTGCGCCCGGACGATATCCGCATCGAAATCGAGTTCGCCGGCATCTGCCACTCCGACATCCACACCGTGCGCGAGGAGTGGGGACCGATCGAGTTCCCCATGGTCCCGGGACACGAGATCATCGGCCGCGTCACCGAGGTCGGTTCCGAGGTCACGAAGTTCTCGGTCGGCGAGCGCGCGGGCGTCGGCTGCCTGGTCGACTCCTGCCGCGAGTGCGAGTGGTGCCTGAAGGGCGAGGAGAACAACTGTCCGAAGGCCGTGGGCACCTACAACGGCAAGGACCGCTTCGACGGGCGCCCCACCGACGGCGGGTACTCGACCGAAATCCTCGTCTCCGAGGCCTTCGCGCTGCACATCCCCGAAAACCTGGACCCGGCCGCGACCACGCCGTTGCTGTGCGCGGGCATCACCACGTACTCCCCGCTACGGACGTGGGGCGTCACCGAGGGCTCCAAGGTGGCCGTGGTGGGCATGGGCGGTCTGGGCCACGTGGCCGTGAAGCTCGCCGCCGCCATGGGCGCGGAGGTCACCGTGATCAGCCAGACCCGCTCCAAGGAGGAGGACGGCCGCCGCTTCGGCGCCACCGACTGGATCGCCCGCAAGGAGGATCCCGAGGCCCTCAAGAACCACAAGGGCGAGTTCGACGTCATCATCAACACCGTCTCCGCCCACGTAGACGTGCAGGAGTTCATGGCCACCCTGCGCCCGCACGGTGCCATGGTCCTGCTGGGGCTGCCCACCGAGGCCCTGGAGGTCAGCGCGGGCTCGCTCATCGGCGGCCGCAAGTCCCTCACGGGCTCCAACATCGGCGGCATCCGCGAGACCCAGGAGATGCTGGACTTCTGCGCCGAGCACGGTGTCACCGCGGAGATCGAGCTGATCAGCGCCGAGGACATCAACGAGGCCTACGACCGCGTGGTGGACTCGGACGTCCGCTACCGCTTCGTGATCGACGCGAAGACCATCTGAGCAACCGCGCAGCACGCACAACGCCCCGGACCACTACGGTCCGGGGCGTTGTGCGTGCACGGGCCGTGTCCCGCCCCCGTGTAGATTGTGGAGCCGCTCCCGTCCGCTGAAAGCACCCCTGAACACGGGCCTGACACGTTGACAGGGAAGGCACCACGACGCAGTCCGCCGGCACCGGATCGACCTCGACCACCCGGGGCAAACGTCAGATGCGGTTCCTGACGGTGGGTGGCATCTGCTACCTCACCACCATCGGCATCAACGTCCTCCTCAAGTGGACGGTGCTGGAGGAGAAGCCCACCACTGCGCTGCTCATCGCCACCACGATCGCCAGCGTGGTCTCCTGCTCGCCGAACAAACGGTGGACCTTCAGCTCACGGGGGAGCAGGCACCCGGAAGTGGAGGCGTTCGTGTCCTCGACCGGTTCGGTGCGCAGCTTCTTGTGGACGCGGGCCACGAGATCGGGTGCCGCCGCGTCGTCGACCCCGGCGAGCTCAGCCAGGGCCGCGAGACCACCCGCTTCCCCGGTCGCCGACGACGCCGCGGCACCCCACTCGGCGGGCGTCCGCTCCGTGACGAGGTCCGCCAGGACGTAGCACGTGTGCACGGGCTGGCGGGTCCCGGAGTCCCCGGGGAGGAACCGTGCGAGGTCAGCGTCCGTGCCCGCGAGCAGCAGGTCCGCGCGGTGACCGAAGCCCGCCGGTAGAGAGGGGGCGGCCCCCGCCGCGCGGGGCGGTCGTGGCGGGGGCCGGGGTGGCGTCCAGGCGCGCCGGTGTTACTTGCTGCCTTCCATGAGGTCGTAGGCGGACAGCGTGAGGAACGCCGGGTAGTCCTCCCTGAGCACCATGTCCGAGATGAGCCGCCCGGCGGGCACGAACCACTTCTCGTAGTTCTCCTGGTCGATCTCACCGCGCAGCACCTCGAGCTGAGTGTCCAGTGCGTCGGAGACGAGCTCGCGCGTGGCGGTGTTGTCGGTGTCCGTGTAGACCACGCCGTTCTTGATCTGCTGCCAGATCTGCGAGCGGGAGATCTCCGCGGTGGCGGCGTCCTCCATCAGGTTGTGGATGGCCACCGCGCCGCTGCCGGACAGCCACACCGCCACGTAGCGGATGGCCACGTACAGGTTGGCGTTGAGTTCCTTTTCGGTGCGCTGGTCCCCCGCGGAGGGCACGTCCAGCAGCATCTCGGCGGTCACGTCCACGTCGGGGCGCTGGTGGTCCACCTGGTTGGGCTTCTCGCCGAGCACGCCGTCGAAGACCTCCCGGCACACGGGCACGAGGTCCGGGTGGGCCACCCACGAGCCGTCGAAGCCGTCATTGGCCTCGCGGGTCTTGTCGTTGCGGACCTTCTCGAAGGCGGCCCGGTTGACCTCCTCATCCTTGCGGGACGGGATGAACGCGGCCATGCCACCCATCGCGAACGCGCCGCGCTTGTGGCACGTCTGCACCAGCAGGTCCGTGTACGCGCGCATCAGGGGAGCGGTCATGGTCACGGCGGAGCGGTCCGCCAGGATGAACTTCTCCCCGGCGTCGCGGAAGTACTTGATGATGGAGAACAGGTAGTCCCAGCGTCCGGCGTTGAGCCCGGAGGCGTGATCCCGCAGCTCGTAGAGAATCTCGTCCATCTGGAACGCGGCGGGGATGGTCTCGATCAGCACGGTCGCGCGGACGGTGCCGTGCTCGATGCCCAGGTAGTCCTCCGCGAACGTGAACACGTCGTTCCACAGTCGCGCCTCCAGGTACGACTCCATCTTGGGCAGGTAGTAGTACGGCCCCTGGCCGTTCTCGATCAGCTGCTTCGCCGTGTGGAAGAAGTGCAGCCCGAAGTCCGTGAGGGAACCGGAACCGGTCTTCCCGTTGACCGTGATGTTGTACTCGGGCAGGTGCCAGCCGCGCGGGCGCATGACCACCACGGCCAGGGGCACGTCCTCGCGGAGCTTGTACTCCTTGCCCTCCGGGGAGGTGAAGCCCAGGGTGCCGCGGGCGGCGTCGCGCAGGTTGGCGATCGCGTCCACCTGGTTGGCCCAGCTGGGGGAGGCGGCGTCCTCGAGGTCCGCGAGCCACACCTTGGCGCCGGAGTTCAGGGCATTGATGGCCATCTTCGCGGGCGACGCCGGTCCGGTCATCTCCACGCGCCGGTCCTGCAGGGCCGCGGGGGCCGGGGCGACCTTCCAGTCGCCTTCCCGAACCTCGCGCGTCTCGGGGAGAAAGTCCATGGTGCCGCTCTCGGCGGCCTTCGCGCGGGCGGTCTCGCGCTTGCCGAGCAGCTCCTCACGACGGTCCGCGAACTTCTCGTGCAGCGCCTCCACGAATGCGAGGGCGTCGGATGAGAGGATCTCGTTCGCGGCGGGGATGTTGTCGGGTGTGTTGTGGGTGATGCTCATGGGTTGCCTCCTGGATTTTCGGTGTAGTTTGTACTGCTCATTGCGGGTGCGGCAGGCCCTGCACTCGGTACGACGCCGCCGCACCCGGTCGTTCCCGTCAGCCGGCCTGGGGGGCCTCCGCCACGGACTTCACGGCCTCGGCCACGGCCGGGGCGACATTCTTGGCCGAACACGCTGGGGGACGATGAAGCTCGCGTTGCGCTCGTCCTCGTGCACGCAGTCGGCGATGGCCCTCGCGGCGGCCGCGAGCACCTCTGAGGTGATCTCGCAAGCGCCCGTGTCCAGCAGCCCGGAGAAGGCCAGCACGCTGTTGATCTGGTTCGGGAAGTCCGGCCGACCGGTAGCCACTACGGTCGCGTGCTCGACACCTTCCACGGGGGTGGACCTCGGGCTCCGGATTGGCCCTGGCGAAGACGATGGCGTCGTCGGCCATGGTCGCGATGTCGTTGCCGTCCAGGACATTGGGGGCGGAGACGCCGATGAACACGTCCGCGGCACCCACGCCGGAGACGACCACCTTGACGTCCTTCAACGCCTTGAACAGGGCGGCCTTGCCCTCCATGGCTGGCAGGGCCGCGGCTGGTCCGATGTCACCGAGGCCCAGTACCGCGGTGCCGTCCGTGACCACGGCCACGGTGTTGCGCTTGACGGTCAGCCGCCGGGCGTCTTTGGGGCTCTCTCGGACGGGTATGCACACGCGGGCCACGCTCGGTGTGTAGGCGCGGGAGAGGTCGTCACGGTTGCGCAGGGACACGCGCGGGGTGACCTCGATCTTGCCGCCCAGGTGGATCAGGAAGGTGCGGTCGGAGATCTTGTGGACCTTGACGCCGTCCAGGGCGTTGAGCGCGTCGCGCACCTCGTCCCGGTGCTCGGCGTTGGACACGTTGCAGCTGATGTCCACGACGACGCTGTGGGGGAAGGACTCCACGATGTCCAGTGCGGTCACCTGGGCAGCGGCGGCGGCCGCCGCCGTGGTGATCTCACTCGTGGAGTTGAAGGTCGCGGGCGCCTCCAAGCGCAGGACCATGGAGTAGCCGGGGTTGGGAGCCGCCATGTGACGGGTTTCCTTCCGAGTCGAGCGGAACCGCGGTGGCCCGCTACCTATCCGTATTGTGGAAAATAAATTTCATTAATTGAATCCTAGGCGTAGAGTACGAGGCATGACAAGGTCTTCGTGAGACTTGTTTCACATTGCGGTCACCGTACGCGACCCCACGTGGGACGGTAATCGCTCCGGCAGCAGAGGGAGAACGGTCATGGCCGAAGGCAAGAGTGCGGGCGGCGTGCAATCGGTGGAGCGGGTCTTCGACCTGCTCAACATCATCACCGCGTCCGGAGGGGAGTCCTCGCTCAGCGAGCTCGCATCGCGCGCGGATCTTCCGCTGCCCACCATCCACCGGTTGCTACGCACCCTGATCCCGCTGGGCTACGTGCGTCAGCTGCCCAACCGCAGTTACGCGCTGGGCCCCGGACTGATCCGCCTCGGCTATGCGGCGGGCCTGCAACTGGGCACCTACGCGCAACCAGTCCTGCAGGGGCTCGTGAACGAGCTGGGGGAGTCTGCCAACATGGCGGTGCTGGACGGTCACATGGTGGTCTACGTGGGTCAGGCGCAGTCCTCCCGCTCCATGCGCATGTTCACCGAGGTGGGCCGGCGCGCCCACGTGCACGACACCGGTGTGGGCAAGGCGATCCTGGCGACCCTGCCCGAACAGCAGGTCGTGTCCATCGTGGCGTCCATGGGCATGCCTACCCCCACCGAGAAGAGCCTCGGGACTGTGGACGAGCTTCTCGCCGATCTCGAAAAGATCCGAGAACGCGGCTACGCCGTGGACGACGAGGAACAGGAGATCGGCGTGCGCTGCTTTGCCATGGCACTGCCGGATGCACCCACACCCACTGCGATCTCGGTGTCCGGGCCCACGTCCCGCGTGGACTGGGACTTCGGCGACCGCGCCGTGCCCCTGTTGCGCGAGGCCGCCGAGCGGCTGTGCGGACAGCTGGCCCAGGCCGGCTGAACGCCTTCGTCCGAGTCTCGACGCCGCGTCGGTCCCGGTACCGTTTGGTCCACGGGCTTCAGAACCGCCTGGCGGCAGCCCTCAATGCCCGCGCCAAGCGGTCGCTGTCCTGCGGTGTGTTGTACAGGGCGGGGGTCACACGGATGACCTCGCCGTTCGTCACACCGCCGCGACGTACCGTGAATATCCCCCACGCCTTGGTGAGGTAGTCCGTGATGGCCACGCTGCGTTCCCGGGTCGTGTTCCCGTCGATCCGGAAGGACGTCAGTGCGCCGTACATGCGCCGATCCTCCGGAGTCATGATGGTCAGATTGGACACGTCCAAGACCTGGTGCACCCAGCGATCACGCAGGTACTGCAGGCGCGCGAACTTGTTGGAGGCTCCCACGGCTCGGTGGAAGTCCAGAGCCGCCGGGACCGCCAGGTAGTTGGCCGAATTGGCGGTTCCCGTGTGAATCCGTGATCGCACGTCATCGGCGTCGTGGTCCTCGTCCGCAAAGTGACGATCGATATCGGGAAGGCGATCCTTCTTGATGTAGAGAAAGCCGCAGCCCAGCGGTGCGCCGATCCACTTGTGCAGATTGAACCCCACGAAGGGGCTCTCGAGATCCCTGACGCTGAAATCCACATGGCCCCACGAGTGCGCGGCATCCACGATCGTGTCGACCCCGTGCTGCGCGGCCATCCGGCTGATCTCCGCGATCGGCAGCTTGAGGCCCGTGCGGTGGGAGATATGGGTCAGCAGGAGCAATGTGATCCGCGGATTGCCCCGGAGCAGCTTGGTGTAATGATCGATCACGTTCTGGTACGTCGCGGGTTCCGGGATCGCGGTGGCGATCACGTCCACCCCGCGGCGGTCCTTGAGCCACTTCATGGCGTACTGCATGGAGTCGTAGTCGAGATCGGCGTAGGCCACGGCGTCACCGGGCTTGAGCTTGTTGTAGCCGCCGATCAGGGCCTGTAGCGCCTCCGTAGCGCCGCGCGTGATGGCGATCTCCTCCACGGAGCACCCGACAGCTTCCGCCAGTCGAGCCCGCACATCTGTGATGTGCTCCTCGTACGCGTTGCGGAGGAACCAAGAGTTCTGTTCCTGGATGGTCCGGTTGGCGTGGGCATAGGCATCTCGTACGTTCTGAGGGTTCGCTCCGAAGTACCCGTTCTCGAAGTTGGTGACGGGCATGTCCATGCGGAAATGCCGTGCGACGGTGCGCCAGTACTTCTCGTCACGGGCCAGGCGGCCTGCGGGGGTCCGCGGTGCAGTGGGCAGTCCGGAGGGGTCTCGACCATGGCGCCCACCCTGGTGGGCGTGGGCGGGGGAGGTGACGAGGCCGCCCGCCGCCAGCGCGCCCAGGCTTGCTGTTCCCGCGACCAGATTTCGGCGATTGAGTTCCATGATGTGCAGGCCCCCGGAAGTGTGCTGATGCGCACCACAGCCTGGATGCCGGACATCGCCACTAGTCAAACCGTAAATTTCCAATTCACGATCCGCAGATGAAATTCGGGTGCGCATCACGGTGCGACGCGGGCGGGGCCCTAGCCTGCGGGCTGCGTCGTCGAACCAATCGACTCATCGGGCAGTCATACGGGGTGCTTCTCGCCGGCCCATCACGGCCCGGGCACGGTGAACGCGCGGCGGTACGTCACTGTGCCGCGCGGTGTGGGGGCGTCGTGGTGGTGGGTTGGTGGGTTAGGCGTCGCCTCCGGTGTTACCGCTGGTGCCGGCGGCGGGGTTGGTGAGGTCGTAGCGGGTGATGGCTTCTGCGGGGGCGGACCAGTCGATCTCTCCGCGTTTGGCCAGCATTTCCAGGGTGCGTACGACCATTGAGTGCGCATCGATGGTGAAGTACCGGCGTGCTCCGGCGCGGGTGTCAGCGAACCCGAATCCGTCAGCGCCCAACGAGGCCCAGTCGTTGGGCACGTACTGACGCACGGAGTCCGGTAGGGCCGAGGTGTAATCACTGGTAGCGATCACCGGTCCCGTTGCCCCTGCTAGTGCTTGGGTGATGTAGGGGGTGCGTGCTCCTTCACCGGGGTTGAGGAACGCCTCATGTTCGGCGGCGTGAGCATCCCGGCGTAGGTTCGTCCACGACGTCACCGACCACACGTCGGCGGAGACCGACCATTCCTCGGCGAGGATCCGTTGGGCTTCCAACGCCCAGGGCACCCCGACCCCGGAGGCCAGCAACTGGGCGCGCGGGCCTTCGTTGGTGGCGGGTTTGAGCAGGTAGATGCCGTTGAGGATCCCGTCCACATCGACGTCTTCGGGTTCGGCGGGTTGGTGGATGGGTTCGTTGTAGACGGTGAGGTAGTACATCACGTTGTGATCCTCATCCGCCTGCCCGTACATGTGTTCGATCCCGCGTTTGACGATGTGGGCGATCTCGTACCCGTAGGCGGGGTCGTAGTGGATCACCGCGGGGTTGGTCGAAGCCAGGATCGGGGAGTGCCCGTCAGCGTGTTGCAGGCCCTCACCGGTCAGGGTGGTACGCCCGGCGGTGGCGCCGATCACGAACCCGCGGGCCATCTGATCGGCTGCTGCCCAGAACTCATCCCCGGTGCGTTGGAACCCGAACATGGAGTAGAAGATGTACACCGGGATCATGGTTTCACCGTGGGTGGCGTAGGAGGTGCCCGCGGCGGTGAACGCAGCGGTGGCCCCGGCCTCGTTGATCCCCGGGTGCAGGATCACACCCTGGGCGGATTCCTTGTACGCGAGCATCAGTTCGCGGTCCACGGAGAGGTAGTTCTGCCCGTTGGGGTTATAGATCTTCGCGGTCGGGAAGAAAGAGTCCATCCCAAACGTTCTGGCCTCGTCCGGGACGATGGGTACGATGCGGTGCCCGAAGTCCTTCTCCCGCATCAGGTCTTTGAGGATCCGCACGAACGCCATGGTCGTGGCCGCCAGTTGTTTGCCCGAGCCCTTCTTCCCCGAAGCGAAGGCTTTGTCCGAGGGCAAGGTGAGCGCCTGCTGGGTGTGGGGGCGATCCGGGAGGAACCCCCCCAACTCCTGACGGCGCTCCAACAAATACTTGATTTCCGGGGAGTCGGGTCCGGGGTGGTAGTAGGGGGCGTTGTAGAGATCCGAGTCCAGTTGCTCATCACTGATCGGGATCCGTAAGTGATCCCGGAAGGCCTTGAGGTCTTCGAGGGTGAGTTTTTTCATCTGGTGGGTGGCGTTACGGGCCTCGAAGTGCGGACCCAACCCGTAGCCCTTGACGCCTTGGGCCAGGATCACCGTGGGCTGGCCGGTGTGTTCCACCGCCGCCTTGTACGCCGCATACACCTTGCGGTAGTCATGGGCGCCGCGCTTGAGGTTCCAGATCTGCTCATCCGTGTAATCGGCCACCAGTTCTTTGGTGGCTGCGGAGCGGGCGAAGAAGTGGTCACGGACGAACCCACCGGATTCGGCTTTGAAGGTCTGGTAGTCCCCGTCCAGGGTCTCGTTCATGATCCGCACCAACTCCCCGGTGTGATCCGCCTCCAGTAGGGCGTCCCATTCCCGGCCCCACACGACCTTGATCACATTCCACCCCGCACCGCGGAAGAACGCTTCCAGCTCCTGGATGATCTTCCCGTTCCCGCGTACCGGACCATCCAAGCGTTGCAGGTTGCAGTTGATCACGAAGGTGAGGTTGTCCAACTTCTCATTCGCCGCTAACTGCAGCACACCACGGGATTCGGGTTCATCCATCTCCCCGTCGCCCAAAAACGCCCACACGTGCTGGTCCGAGGTGTCCTTGATACCGCGGTTGTGCAGGTACCGGTTGAACTGGGCCTGGTAGATCGCGTTCATCGGCCCGATCCCCATCGACACGGTGGGGAACTGCCAGAAATCCGGTAAACACCGCGGATGCGGGTACGAGGGCAACCCGTTGGGGGCGTGGGTCTTCTCCTGCCGGAACCCATCCAACTGCTCCTCCGTGAGCCGGCCCTCGAGGTAAGCGCGGGCGTAGTTACCGGGGGAGGAATGACCCTGGAAGAACACCTGATCCCCGCCCCCGGAATGGCCAGGTCCGCGGAAGAAGTGGTTCAACCCCACCTCATACAACGTCGCCACCCCCGCGTACGAGGAGATATGCCCGCCAACGGAGACTTCCGGGCGTTGAGCGCGGTGGACCATCACCGCCGCGTTCCAGCGCAGGAAAGCCCGGTAACGGCGCTCGATCTCCTCATCACCGGGGAACTCGGGTTCTTGATCCACCGGGATCGTGTTCACATAATCCGACGTCGTCACCATCGGCACACCCACCGAATGCGTGCCCGCGTGCTGCAACAACGCCCGCATCACGTACTGCGCCCGCGCGGTACCCTGCGCCTGGATCAACGCGTCAAACGACTCGATCCACTCCTGCGTCTCCTGAACATCAGCGTCCTGAAGATTATTCGTCAACCCACTCAAAATGTGGTGATTGCTTGAAGGCTGCATGTGTTGTTCTCCTGCCATGAGAGGCGGGGCAGTTCTGACCGTGCGGTTGTCGGTCCCCGGGTGGGGGTCCGGCCACCGCACGTGAAGGATATGTGCGAACCGTGTCCTTCCGCTCATCGCGTGAGGACACGGTTGGCGGCGGGAAATCAGTGCTCGCCCGCGGTCCCGGACTTCTTGGAGTCCAGGGGCGCCGGGACCACTTCACCGGATGCGATAATGCACGGGATCTCGTTGCTCTCGGAGTCCACGAGCTTACCATCCTTGACGGTGTCACCTTCCCGCAGGTGATTCTGGAGGTGCTCGATGGATGCGATGGGCACGAAGCGCGGCGGGGCCTCGACCCGTACGGGCGCCCGGACACGAGTTCCTCGATCCAGCGCTGGACGTCCAGGGCCGGTCCTACGGCCGCGACGGCGGCTTCACGATCGAGGCTGTTGAACTCGGTTAAATCCACGATCCATCCTCAAATATTTCGTGATGTGAAATCTAAATTTCATTTAGGAACAGCGAACTGGGTCACACGGGGTAAGTCACCGAGTGGAACCACGTTTCTTCCGAGTAACCGCCGGACTCTTCCACGGGTGTCATCGAAGCGTCGGAAAGCGGCCTCGTCCCCGGGCAGTTTGCATCCCGAGGCCCCCGTGGCATAGGTGTAAGCCATGAAACCGTTCGTGCTGCTGGCCACCCGTGATGACAACGTCCTCGCGGACGAGGAATACCGGGCCGTGGCCCACTTCGGGGGCCTCGAAGAGGACCAACTCGAACGCATCCGTCTGGAGTCCGGTGAGTGGCCCGCGCTGGACCTGGACAGGTACAGCGGGATCATCGTGGGCGGGTCGCCGTTCAACTCCTCGGACCCGCCGGAGGAGAAGTCCAGGGCGCAGCGCGTCGCTGAGACCTGGATCAGCGCCCTGCTGGACGACGTCGTGGCCCGAGACTTCCCGTTCCTCGGCGCGTGCTACGGCGTGGGCACCCTGGGGATCCACCAGGGGGCCAAGGTGGACCGGTCGTGCCACGAGGACGTGGGTCCCATCACCGTGAGCGTGACCGACGAGGGGGCTCGGGATCCCCTACTCGTGCAACTGCCCCGTGAGTTCACCGCGTACGTGGGGCACAAGGAGGGCACCCGCGTGCTGCCGCCCAACGCGGTGCTGCTCGCCACCGGGACCGCGTGCCACGTGCAGATGTACCGGATCAAGAACAACCTCTACGCCACCCAGTTCCACCCCGAACTGGACCCCGAGGGGCTCGTGAGCCGCGTGCGCGCGTACAAGGACTTGGGGTACTTCCGGCCGGAGGACACAGACACCGTGATCGACCGGGTGGTCAACGGCCCCGCCGTGGACCAGGCCCCACGGATCCTACGGGCGTTCGTGGAGCGTTACCGGCGTTGACCCGCCCGGGTCGAGGCGTCCGATCACGAGCCCGGTCGTCAACGCCCGGGGGCGGGCCACCCGGGACTTCCGGTACCACCGGGCGGATCCGCCTCGGGCTGGCATCTCATACGGCGGTCGGAATTCGCCGGTTCTCCGTCGGAGCCACCCCGGATTCACGGCCAGCGCCCTGCACAGAGGGCCCTGAGCGTCCCCCGTGACGGCTACCGTGGAGTCATGAGTCACGCCAGCGCACCGTGGTCCCGTCCGTCGCCCCCCGTCCAGGATCCGCCACGGACCCGTAGCCTCTTCTACCACCGTTTGGCGCACGCGGACCCCCGCCACCGCTGGTGGATGCCGCTCGTGGAGGGGCTCATCCTGCTGGCCGTCCTCCTGCTTCTGACCATCGTATTCCTGCTCGTCATGGTCTTCGCGGCCCCGGAGCGGATCGACGGGGACCTGCTGGCCATGAACCAGCTGGACCCCGTGGTGTTCTTCATCCTCTTCGGCTCCGTGGTCCTCATGCTCCCCAGCGCCCTGCTGGCCCGGCTGGTGCTCGGCCCGCGTCCCCTGGGGCTGATCTTCTCCGTGACCGGGCGGATTCGGTGGAAGTGGCTGCTCACGTGTTTCGTGGCGGCGGTCGCGATCTACGCCCTGATCAACGCGATCGCCGTGGGCCTGGAACTCGCCGCGGGCGGCAGGCCCGTGTCCTTGCAACCGGCCCCCGGTTTCTGGTGGCTCATGGCCTTGCTGATCTTCGTGGTCCCCCTGCAGTGCGCGGCAGAGGAGGTCGTGTTCCGCGGCTACCTGGCCCAGACCATCGGCCGGTGGCTCAAGCACCCCGCGTGGGCCATCCTGCTCCCGGTGCCGCTGTTCGTGCTCGGTCACGCGTACGACATCTGGGGGCAGCTCTCGGTGGGGATCATGGCCGTGGCCATGGGCATCATCACGTGGCGCACCGGTGGTCTGGAAGCGGCGATCGCACTGCACGCCGTGAACAACATGACGGTGTCCCTCATGGCCATGGTGGGGCTCACGGACATGAACGACACCTCCGGGGCGCCCACGGACCTGATCGCGGTGACGCTGATCAACGGTGGTTACGTGGCACTCGTGTTCTGGCTCGTGCGCCGCAACCGGTCCGTGGCCGTGACTCGCACGATCGTCCTGCCGCCACTCCCGCAACCGGCCCGGCTTCCCGAGCTCGGCCACCGGCCCTCTCGGTTGGCCGAGGACGCCTCGGGCCTGGCGGCCTACGTCCTGGACCCGGCCACGCAGCGCTACCTGGTCCTGCCGCCGCAGTACGGTCCGTACTCCGTGCGGGACGGGCAGGGCCGCTACGTGGGTCTGCTGGACACCCGCACCGCTCACGGCGCGCACACGGGGGACGACGTCGCTCCCGCAGTGCCGGGCGAGCCCTGGGGCGATACCTCGAGCGAGAGCACTTCCCGGCCCAACGGTTCCGATTCACACGGTACGGCGACGCCTCCCTCGCCCGGTGCAACGCCGCCGCCCGCCACCCCGGGCGAGCGGGATGTCGCCCCCACCTACACTGGGCGTCATGACGGATAGCTCGCACGAATCCACCACCCCGGCCGACCCCGCCAACGGGACGCCGGAGCCCGGCCCCGAAACTCCGGAGGCCGGCTTCGCGCGGGCACTGGGTGAGTGCATCACGGCCTCGCCCAGCTCGTTCCACGCCGTGGCCACGGCTGCCGCCGCGCTCGACGCCGCGGGGTTCACCGCCCTGGACGAGACCCGGCCGTGGTCGGACCTGTCCGCGGGCGGCTACTACACCGTGCGCGACGGCGCCCTGATCGCGTGGGTGATCCCGTCCAGTGCCGCACCGGGTGCGGGGTACCGGATCCTGGGGGCTCACACCGATTCGCCGGGGTTCAAGCTCAAGCCCCGACCCACCACCGTGACGCACCGGTGGTACCAGGCGGGTGTGGAGATCTACGGCGGTCCCCTGTTGAACTCGTGGTTGGACCGGGATCTGCGCTTCGCCGGCCGGCTCGTGGTGCGTGGCCGTGACGGCGGGACCCGGCAGGTCCTCACCGCGACCGGCCCCGTGGCCCGGATCCCGCAGTTGGCGATCCACCTGGACCGCAGCGCGAACGAGGGTCTCACGCTCGACAAGCAGCGTCACGTGCAACCCGTGTGGGGAGTGGGACAGGACCAGGACACGGACGTCCTGACCGTGCTCGCGGATGCCGCGAACGAGTCGCGCGGAACGCGCCGGACGACCGTGACGGGTGCACCGGGTGCCCCGGCCGGCGACGATGCGTCGGCCGAACCGATCACGGCGTCGGACATTCTCGGCTACGACATCGTCGTCGCGGACTCCCAGGCCCCGGAACTCATCGGCGCGCAGCGCACGCTGCTCGCGAGCGGCCGCCTGGACAACCTGACCTCCGTGTTCGCGGGCCTGCGTGCCCTGATGGAACACGCCCACGACCTCGAGAGCGCGGAGCACGTGAGCGTGCTCGCCGCGTTCGACCACGAGGAGGTCGGTTCGGCCACCCGCTCGGGCGCCGCCGGCCCGTTCCTCGAGGACGTGCTCGTGCGCATCAGCGCCGCGCGGGGCGAGACCACGGACGAATACCGGCGCTCGCTCGCGGCCTCCGTGTGCTTGTCCTCGGACGCGGGGCACCTGGTGCACCCCAATTACCAGGGTCACCACGATCCCGTGAACACCCCCGAGCCCGGGGGAGGGCCCCTGCTCAAGATCAACGCGCAGCAGCGCTACACGACCGATGCCACGGGTGCGGCCGAATGGGCCCGGGTGTGCGAACGGGCCGGAGTGACTTACCAGGAGTTCGTCTCCAACAACACCGTGCCGTGCGGCTCGACCATCGGACCCATCACCGCGACCCGTCTGGGCATCCGCACGCTGGACGTGGGCGTGGGGCTGCTGTCCATGCACTCGGCACGCGAGCTCGTGCACACCGGGGACCTGTACGCCCTGTACCGGGCGGTCGCCGCGTTCTGGCGCCCGTGAGCGCAATGACGCCGCCCCGGCGACCTTCACGCGGAAGGTGGCCGGGGCGGCGTCGTCGTCGAGCGCACCAGCGGCGCGCGGGACCCTGACCCTTACGGGAGTTGGAGCATAGAGATGTCCGCCATGCGGGCCATCACGCGCACCACCTGGCACGAGTAACCGAACTCGTTGTCGTACCAGACGTAGAGCACCACGGAGTTGTTGTTCACGATGGTCGCGAGTCCGTCCACCACGCCGGCGCGGCGGGAGCCCACGAGGTCCGTGGAGACCACGTCCGGGGAGTCCACGTAGTCGATCTGCTTGCGCAGCGGCGAGTTCAGCGAGATGTCCTTGAGGAACTCGTTGATCTGGTCCTTGGACTCCGGGGCGTTCTCCAACTGCAGGTTGAGGATCGCCATGGACACGTCCGGGGTGGGGACGCGGATCGCGTTACCGGTGAGCTTGCCCTTCATCACGGGCAGCGCCTTGGCCACGGCCTTGGCGGCACCGGTCTCGGTGATGACCATGTTCAGGGCGGCGGAACGGCCGCGGCGGTCACCCTTGTGCCAGTTGTCGATCAGGTTCTGGTCGTTGGTGTAGGAGTGCACGGTCTCCACGTGACCCTGGATGATCCCGTACTCGTCGTTGAGGACCTTGATCACGGGTGTGATGGCGTTCGTAGTGCAGGACGCCGCGGAGAGGATGGTGTCCTCCGGGGAGATGTCCTTGTCGTTCACGCCGCACACGATGTTCTTCATGTCGCCCTTACCGGGGGCCGTCAGCAGGACCTTGCCCACACCCTTGGACTGCAGGTGCTGGGAGAGGCCTTCCTCGTCACGCCACACGCCGGTGTTGTCCACGACCAGGGCGTTGTCGATCCCGTACTCGGTGTAGTCGATCTCCGCCGGGGAGTTGGCGTAGATGAATTGGATCGGCACACCGTTGGCGGTGATCACGTTCTTGTCCTCGTCCACGGTAATGGTCCCGTTGAAGGGGCCGTGCACCGAGTCGCGGCGCAGCAGCGAGGCGCGCTTGACGAGGTCGTTGCCGGGCTTGCGGCGCACCACCACGGCGCGCAGGTTCAGCCCGGTGCCGTCGTTGCGGTTGAGCAGGATGCGCGCGAGCAGGCGCCCGATGCGCCCGAAGCCGTAGAGCACGACGTCGCGGGACCCAGGTTCGTTGCGCCCGCGCTGGTCCACGGCGGGAGCAAGGGCCTCGCGCAGGTACGCCTGCAGGTCACCGCTGCCGGCCACGGTGTAGCCCTGGTAGAGCTTGGCCACGTCCACGTTGCACACGCCGAGGTTGAGCTCGCCCAGCGTGTGGACGATCTCGAGGGTCTTGTCGATGGGCATTTCCTCGCCCAGGATGCGGCGCGTGAAGCGGTGGACCTTGATGATCTCCGTGACGGACTTGTGGACCAGGGAACGGCCGAACACCGTGGTGACCACCTTATTGCCGCGGTGCAGCTGACCCACCAGGGGGACCAGCTGCTCGGCAACGGCTTCTCGTTCGGACCACGTGGCGCTCATGAGCATCCTTCTTCCTCGGCCCGGACGTCGTCGTGAGGGCCGTGTTGGGGGTCGCGCGGCGGTGCGCTGACTCGGGTGATGGCGCGCGCGGGAGCGGCGCTGCTCGTCGTGGCCCCAAGTTTACGGTGCGCGGGGGGGGCTTCTCCCGCCCGTGCGGCGTCGTGACAGCCCCGGTGACTCCCCGCACGCTTTGCTAACGTGGGGTCATGTTGACGGTGATCGGTGAGGCCCTCGTGGACGTGGTGTCCCGCGAGGGTGAAGAACCCCGGGCCCATGTGGGTGGCAGCCCCATGAACGTGGCTGTGGGACTGGCCCGGCTGGGTCACGACGTCCAGTTCCTGGGCCGCTACGGCCGGGACGAGTACGGCCGTCAGGTGGCCGATCACCTTACGGGCAACGGGGTGCGGTTGCCGTTCGACGCGGACGCCCTGCCCACCTCCGTGGCCCAGGCGACCCTGGATGAGACCGGTGCCGCGAGCTACGACTTCCAACTCGACTGGTCCCTGGACGTCTCCCCGGAGCGGATCGACGAGCTCCTGCGGGACACCGACGCCCTGCACGCCGGATCCATCGGGGCCATGCTGGAACCCGGCGCCACCGTGGTGGGCCAGGCACTCGAACGCGCTCGCGGCCACGCATTGATCTCCTACGACCCCAATTGCCGCCCGTCCATCATCCCGGACTCCTCGGACGCGCGCGCCCGCGCGGAGAAGATCGTGGCGCTGTCCCACGTGATCAAGGCCTCCGACGAGGACCTGTTGTGGCTCTACCCGCACCGCAGCATCGAGGACTCCGCGCGTGCGTGGCTCAAGGCCGGAGCACGGCTTGTGGTCGTGACCCGCGGGGTCATGGGGCCGTGGGCTGTCAGTCGCGGCACCGGACGCGATGGCGTGGAGGTCCCCGCCGCCCGGGTCACCGTCGCGGACACCGTGGGCGCGGGTGACTCCTTCATGGCGGCCCTGCTCTCGGGACTCGCGGACCGGAACATCCTGGGCCCCACTGCGGCGAGCGCCCTCGACGAGTTGGACAGCGCGCAACTCACGGAGCTGTTGCGCCACGCCGCGGCCGCCGCCGGGGTCACGGTCTCGCGCTCCGGCGCGGATCTGCCCACGCGCGCGGACCTGATCGACCACGCCTGATCCACTGCTTTCCCGTGGCCGTGCGAGGCCCCCAGCTGTGTCATGACCGTAACGAGGAAAGGAACGCTCCCATGTACGACCGTCATCCCTACGCCGATCTGCCCGAACTGCCCACGTTCACAGTGACGTCCACGGACGTGGCCGAGGGCGAGAGCATGAACACGCCCCAGGTCTCCGGGATCATGGGCGCCGGGGGAGGGGACGTCTCCCCGCAGCTGTCGTGGAGCGGTGCCCCGGAGGGCACCCGTTCCTACGTGGTCACGATGTTCGACCCGGATGCCCCCACCCCCAGCGGGTTCTGGCACTGGTGCCTGTCCAACATCCCGGCGGACGTCACCGAACTGGCGACCGGGGCGGCGTCGAACCCGCCCGAGGGCGCCGTGAAGCACCGCAACGACGGCGGCACGGACGAATATCTGGGCGCCGCACCCCCCGAGGGCCACGGCCCGCACCGCTACATCGTCTGCGTCACGGCCGTGGACGTCCCCGAGCTCGAGGTGGACGAGTCCGCGAGCCCCGCAGTGGTCAACTTCAACCTGTTCTCGCACGCCCTGGGACGCGCGTTCCTTACGCCCGTCTACGAAGTGAAGTAACCCGTGGCGCCGGAACACGCCGCGGACCAGCCACCCGTCCGGCTCATCGCGAGTGACCTGGACGGGACAGTGCTGGGCCGTGACTTCCGGTTCCGGCCGCGCACCGTCGCCGCGATCACTGCCGCGCGGGACGCCGGGATTCACGTGGTCTTCGTGACCGGGCGCCCCATGCGGTGGTTGGACCCCCTGCACGAACAACTCGATGACGTGGGGGTCGTGATCTGCTCCAACGGGGCGGTGATCTACGATCCCGGCGCGGAGCGTGTCCTGGAGGCGAGCCTGTTCGACGTGAGCGAGGCCCTGCCCGTCATGGCGGACGTGGCCCGCGAGTTCCCGGATTCTCTGTTCGCCGCGGAGACCCTGGAGCGCGTCTACACGGATCACGGGTGGTCCCGTACGGACCGTATGGAGATCCGCCACATCACCGAAGCGCCCGTGAAGGAGTCGCTCGCGCCCGGCACCGAGGTGGTCAAGCTGTTGGCCAAGCTGGACGGCGCCGATCCCAATCGGTACTTCGAGCACGTCCGTGAGATCGTGGCGGGGCGGTTGTCCGTGACGCATTCGGTGGCCGCCGCACCCCTCGTGGAAATGGGGCAGCGCGGGCTCACCAAGGCCCGCACGCTCGAACACTTCGCCGCGGAGCACGGCATCTCCCACCGGGAGGTCATGGCCTTCGGGGACATGCCCAACGACCTCGAGATGCTCACGTGGGCCGAGCGCGGCTACGCCATGGCGGACGGGCACCCGCACGTGGTCGCCACGGTGGGACGCACCGCACCGGCGTTCACCGAGGACGGCGTAGCGCAGGTGATCGAGGCCTACCTGGAGCACGAGCACATCGTTCCCGTGGCCCGGGAGGGTCGCCATGTCTGAGTCGTCCCGTTCCGATCCGGCCGCCCGCCAGGACCCCGGTGTGCGGCGGCACCCCGCCGCGCTCGCCCACCGTGGGTTCTCCCCGGACGGTCACGAAAACACGCTGGCCGCGTTCCGGGCCGCCGCGGAGCTCGGTTTCGTGTGGCTCGAGACGGACGTGCACACGACCCTGGACGGCGTGGTCGTGGCATTCCACGACCCCACGTTGGAGCGCGTCACGGGCACGAGCGGCAACGTCAACGACCTCACGTGGGAGCAACTGCGGGAAGTGCGCATCGGCGGCACCGAGGAGATCCCCACGCTCACCGAGCTGCTGCGCGCGCTGCCCGAGGCGTGCCTGAACATCGACGTCAAGGACGAGGCGTCCGTCGCCGCCCTGCCCGGGGTCGTGGCGCGCGAGCACGCCGCGCACCGGTTGCGCGTCACGTCCTTCTCCGAATCACGACGACGCCGCGCGCTCGCCGGGATCACCCGGCTCACCGGTGAACGGGTCCGGTCCTCGGCCGGGACCCTGGGCACCGCGGGATTCCTGGCCGTGTCCGTCGTGGCACCCCTGACCGACCGGGTGTCCCGGAAGATCGCGCCCGCGCTGTGGCGGGCGCACATCGCGGCGTGGTCGCGCCTCGTGGCGCCGTTCGACACCCTCCAATTGCCCGAACAGCACCCGGTGCGTTTGCCCGGGGGGCACCGGTTGACCCTGCGGATCGTCACGCCCGCGTTCCTGGACCTGGCCCACCGCACGGGGCTGTCGGTGCAGGTGTGGACCGTCAACGACCCCGCGGACATGAAGCGCCTGCTGGACATGGGGGTGGACGGGCTGATCACGGATCGGGCCGATCTGCTCAAGGACGTCCTGCAATGCCGGGGTCAATGGCCGCCCGACCCACTGTGACACCTACCCCGGATCGCGCACCCTTGTGCGCCGTTCCGGGGTAGGTTGAATGTGATCCAGAGCACCGGTGGGCCGTTCCCGCCGGGTGAACCGACCCGTCGGCCTCGATCACAGGGAGGAAGTATGCGACGCACGTCCAACATGTCCGCCCTGTTCCGCAAGTCCGTGCTGCGTCATCTGACATCGCAATGCGTGCCGGCCGGGCGCCGGATCATGGCCCCCCGCCTGAGCAAGATCCCGTAGCTGGACGAAGCTCGCCCCTCAATCGGTGTCGCGCGTCCCGCGACACCCTCCGAGCGTCACGCTCGTCGCCGCCCTGTTGCGTGCCCGGGATCGTTCACCCCTGCGAGGAACCATGAACCCACGACCGTCACTCCGTCCACCCCGCACCGCACCGTCCGAGTTACCTCCACCCGATTGCCCGCCGTCGGCCCCGGTGGCCGGGGTCCCTGCGGCGCGGGGTCCCGGTGGTGGATCCGCGCGGTACGGCGCGTTCTCCCGGCGCGAGTTCATGGGACTGGGCGCCGCGGCGGCGTCGTTCGCCCTGGCCGGCTGCGCTGCGGGCGAGCAGCCGGGCGCGGCGGCGATCCGCGCCACGGGCGCACCGCAGCGCGGGGGCATCTTGCGTGTGGGTCTCACGGGCGGCGGTGCGTCCGACAGCGTGGACGCCCACGTCCCGGTGGGCACCGCGGATGCCGGGCGCGTGATCAACCTCTACGACGGGCTCTACGAGTTCGACGCCGACTACGTCCCCGTGCCCGTGCTCGCCGAGTCGGCCACGCCGCAGGACGGCGGGCGCGAGTGGCTCGTGCGGCTGCGCAAGGGCGTGGTATTCCACGACGGGCGTCCGTTCACCGCGCGGGACGTCGTGGCCACGTACGACCGGGTCACCGACCCGAAGGACCCCAAGACGGGCGCTTCCGGGCTGGCCCTGTTGCGGCGCACCGTGGCGGTGAACGATCACACGGTGCGCTTCGAACTGTCGGAACCGGATGCCATGTTCGTGGACTCGACCGCGCAGTACTCCATGGGGATCGTGCCGGTGGACTACGACCCCGCCGCACCCGTGGGCACCGGCCCGTTCCGGCTGGGCACGTTCGAACCCGGTCAACTCACGGTGCTCGAGGCCAACCGGGACTACTGGCGGGAACCACCGTTCGTGGATGAGGTCCACCTGGTGAACTTCAACGACCAGGACGCGCTGGTCAACGCCCTGCTCTCCACCCAGGTGGACGTCGTGGGGCAGTTGCCGTTGTCCCTGATCGACGTGGTCAACACGGACCCGCGGCTGTACACCGTGGTCTCCGAGACCGGTAACTGGCTGCCGTTCACCATGCGCGTGGACACAGCACCGTTCGACGACGCCCGCGTGCGGGAGGCGTTCCGCCTCGTGGTGGACCGGGAACAAATGGTCGAGCAGGTCTTTTCGGGGCACGGCACGGTGGGCAATGACATGTACGCTCCGTTCGACCCGGGGACACCGCGGCTCGAGCAGCGCACGAGGGACGTGGCCCGGGCCCGGGACCTGCTCACGCAAGCGGGTCACCCGGACGGGCTCGAGGTGGAACTCGTGACGGCACCCATCCAGTCCGGCGCGGTGGAGGCCGCCCAGGTCTTCGCTGAGCAGGCATCTGAGGCCGGGATCACCGTGAACCTGCGCCGCGTGGACACCACCACGTTCTTCGGGGACGGCTATCTGCAATACCCCTTCTCCCAGGACTTCTGGTACACCCGCAGCTTCCTGCCCCAGACCGCGAACGGGACCCTGCCGGCGTCCCCGTTCAACGAGACGCACTGGGCGGATCCCGAGTTCATTGCGCTGTACGAGAAGGCCCGGGCCACGCTCGACGACGATGCGCGGCACGACCTCGTGGCGCGGGCCCAGAAGCGGTTGTACGACGCCGGCGGGTACATCGTGTGGGGGTTCTTCAACCAGGCGGACGCGTACCAGAATTACGTGGGCGGCGGTTCCGAGCACCGCGCGGGGATGCCCGTGAGCGGGTTCCAGCTGCGCACCCTCTGGATCGACCGGGAAGGGAAGTGATCGCGTGGCCGCCATGATCCTGAAACGGCTGGGCATCTCGGTCTTCGTGCTCCTGGCCGTGTCCCTTCTGGTCTTCTTCTTTACCCTGTTGCTGCCTGGTGACCCGGCCCAGGCGATCCTGGGCCAGCAGGCCACACCCGAACGGCTTGCCGCTCTGCGCGAACAACTGGACCTCAACGCCCCGTGGTACGAGCGCTACCTCTCGTGGGTGGGCGGTCTGCTCGTGGGGGACCTGGGGACGTCGGCCGCCACGGGCGGTTCCGTCAACGCTTTGCTCGCGAGCAAGGTCTCCGCGTCTGTGGTGCTCATGGCCATCGCGGCCGTGATCGCCATTCCCGTGGGGCTCATGCTCGGCACGTGGTCCGCGATGCGCCGGGGCCGCGCAGCGGATCAGGGGCTCACGGGGATCTCGCTCGTGCTGGCGGCGCTGCCCGAGTTCGTGATCGGCGTGGCGCTGACCACGCTGTTGTCCACGACCGTGTTCCGCTTGCTGCCCTCGGTCACGATGGCCGCGCCGGGCACGCGTGTGTGGGACTACCCGCTGCAACTGATCCTGCCCACCCTGACCCTGATCCTGGTGGTGGTGCCCTACATGATCCGCATGACCCGCACCACCATGGCGGACGTTCTGGACTCCGGGTACGTGGAGATGGCCCGGCTCAAGGGGCTGCCCGAACGCCAGGTGATCTTCAAACATGCCCTCCCGCACGCCATCGGGCCGGTGGCCCAGGTGGTCGCGATGCAGCTCGCGTGGCTGGCCGGGGGCATCGTGGTCGTGGAGTTCCTCTTCCGCTATCCCGGTCTCGGTCAGGCCATGGTGGACGCCGTGAACATACGTGACGTCCAGGTGGTACAGGCGCTGTCCATGATCATCGCGGCGTTCTACGTGATCGTCAACCTGCTCGCCGACGTGGTCGGGATCCTCGCGAACCCGAAACTGCGTACGGAGTCCCGCTCATGAGCGCGCAGAGAACCTCGGAGTCGTTCACGCGCCGTGTACTGCGGCAACCGGCCGCGAAACTCGGCATCGTGCTCACCGCCATCGTGCTGCTCCTCGCCGTGCTGGGGCCGCTGGCCGTGCCCGCGTGGACCGGGTACGGCACCAACTCGTTTGCGGGCAAACCGTTTCAGACCGGCGTCTTCGGCACCGACAACCTGGGCCGTGACGTGCTCTCCCGGTTCCTGGCCGGTGGCTGGCGATTGCTGCTGTACTCCGCGCTCGCGACCGTCGTGGGCGTGGGCCTGGGCGCCGTCCTGGGGATGCTCGCCGCGCTGCGCGGCGGGTGGTTGGACTCGGTGATCATGCGCTGCGGGGACGTGTTGCTCGCCATCCCGCAGCTGGTCTTCGCGCTGCTGGCCGTGACCGTCCTGGGTCCGCAGGGCTGGGTGCTGGTACTCGTGATCGGCGTGACCCACGCTCCCCGGGTGGCGCGCGTGATCCGCGCTGCGACCGCCGGGGTCGTGGCCGAGGACTACGTCCTGGCCTCCCAGATGTACGGCGTCCCCCAGTGGAAGATCCTGGGCCGGGACGTGGTGCCCAACATCATGGGCCCGCTCATGGTGGAGGTAGGACTGCGGCTGACCTACTCGATCGGCGCGGTGGCCTCCCTGTCCTTCCTGGGGCTCGGGATGCAACCGCCCACCCCGGACTGGGGCCTCATGATCAACGAGAACCGGATCGCGCTGTCCTTGCAACCGTGGGGTGTGATCCTGCCGGTCATCGCGATCGCCGTGCTCACGGTGGGGACCAACCTGATCGCCGACGCCGTGGCCGGCGCCTCCGCGGGCCGCGTGCGCACCACTGGGAAGAGAACTCGATGAGACGCTCGGAACAGAAGGCCCGCGCCGCGGCTCGAGCCAACGCCTCCGGTGCCGACGGCCCGCACAACGCCTCCGGTGCCAACGCCCCACGCAATGCTGCGAACTCATCGGGCGGCGGTAACGTCCGCCCCGCTGTAGACCGGGACAACTTCCCGCACACGACGGGTCGGGGCCCCACTTCCGCCACGACGGACCGACGCGCCGACGACCGCGGCGGCGGCGTCCCCCGCACCGTGGTGCCCCGCGCGAGCGTGGACACCGCGATCACGGTGTCCCACCTGAGTGTGGGGGTCACTGGCGGCGAGCTCATCCTGGACGACGTGAGCTTCCGGCTGCACCCCGGGCGGATCCTCGCGCTCGTGGGGGAGTCCGGCTCCGGCAAGACCACCGCGGCGCTCGCGTGCATGAACCACCTGCGCGCCGGGCTGGAACTGCGCCGCGGCACCGTGGAACTGCACGCGGGCGCGTCCCGCTTCCACCCCGAGGCCGTGGACCTGCTGACGCTCACCGAACGCCGGACGCGCGGGTTGCGGGGCGGGACGATCGCGTACGTGCCTCAGGACCCCGCGCTGTCGCTCAACGGGTCCCTGCGTGTGGGTGAGCAGATCGCGGAGGTGCTGCGCGCCCACGAGTTCGGCCGCGATGCCCGTGTGCGTGACGCCCGCGTGGCCGAGGTGCTCACCGAGGTGGGTCTGCCGAGCGATCGCGCGTACCAGCGCCGGTTCCCGCACGAGCTCTCCGGTGGGCAACAGCAGCGGATCGGGATCGCCATGGCGTTCGCGTGCCGCCCCGCGGTCATCATCCTGGACGAACCCACCACGGGTCTGGACGTCGCCACGCAGGACCTCGTGCTGAAGACCGTGTACGAGCTGACCACCAAGCACGACGTCGCGGGGCTCTACATCACGCACGACCTCGCGGTCGTGGCGCAGGTCGCGGACGACGTCGCGGTCATGCTCCGCGGCACCATCGTGGAGCGGGGCTCGGCCCGGCAGGTGCTGCACCACCCGGAACACCCCTACACGCGCACGCTGCTGGACGCGGTTCCTGACATGGCGGGCGCCCGCGAGATGGGCGGCGGTCCCTCGGTGGCACCCGTCCACTCGGTGCGTGCGCCGTGGGACGACGGTCTCGGTCGGGAAGACGGGCGCGGCGGGGACGACGTCGCCGGGCCGAGCCGGTCGCGCGACGCGAGTACCCCGCGCAGTGAGGAGGCGACGCGGGGGCGCGGGAGCGGCGTCGTCGAGCCCCGGGCGAGCATTGAAGCTGGAGGTTCCGACCCATCGCGGGATGCCTCCGGGGTGCCCGCGGCGTCCAGTCCCGGGGCGGCGGGCGGCGACCGCGCCTCCGTCGAACCCGTGGTCGCCGTGCGGGGCCTGCGGATGGCGTACGGGCAGGCGGTGATCCTCGATGGGATCAGCATGGACCTGCCGGCCGGGCGGACCACCATGCTGCTCGGGGAGTCCGGCTCGGGCAAGACCACGCTGTCCCGCAGTGTGACCGGGCTCAACGACCGCTACACCGGGCAGGTCCTGCTGGACGGGCGCGTGCTCGCGCCCGGGACGCGCCAGCGCACCCGGGAGCAGCGGCAGCGGATCCAGTACGTGTTCCAGTCGCCGTTCTCGTCGCTGAACCCGCGGCGCAGCATCGGTGACTCGCTGCAGGTGCCGCTCGAGATGAACGGGGAGCTCTCCCGAGCGCAGCGGCGCGCGGCCGTGGCGGATGCGCTCGACGCCGTGCGGCTGGGACGCAGCTACATCGACCGTCGCCCCGGTGACCTTTCGGGCGGGGAGCGGCAGCGGGCGGCCGTGGCGCGGGCGCTCGTGAACGCGCCGTCGTTGTTGGTGTGCGACGAGATCACGTCCGCGCTGGACGTGTCCGTGCAGGCGTCCGTGATCGAACTGCTGCGGGAAATCCAGCGCGAGCGCGGGCTGGCCATGCTGTTCGTGACCCACAACATCGCCCTGGCGCGGCACATCTCGCACCGGCTCGCGGTGCTCGAGCACGGGAAGCTCGTGGAGTACGGGCCCACGGACACCGTGCTGCGCGACCCTCGGCACGAGTACACGTGGTCCCTGCTCGAGCATGTACCCACCCTCGAGAGCGCGGGCTGAGGTGGGACGATGACCGTCCGAAGCCGGGTCGAGTTGACGACGGCGCACACGAACCTGCGCGGTCCCGCCGTGAGCCGGGTGCGTGAGACCTTCGAGGAGCACCTGTCCCGCGCACACGGAGGGATGTCCTTCTGCGTGTACCGGGACGGGCGCCCGCTCATCCGGCTGCACGGGGGATCGTTCGACCGCCGGTCCTCCCCGGGGGACGCGGTCGAGCGGCCGTGGGACGAGCACACCCTGGCCGTGATGTTCTCGGGGACCAAGGGGGTCTCCGCAACCCTCGTGGCCATGGCGGTGGACCGAGGGCTGCTGGATGTGAACGAGCCCGTGGCGCGCTACTGGCCCGAGTTCGCGGCCCGCGGCAAGGAGCATGTGAGCGTGGCGCAGGTCCTCGATCACACCGTGGGACTCGTGTACACGCATCCGGAACCTCCCGCCGGGATGCTGGACGCCTCCGCGCATGCGGCGGTGCTCGCGCGGCAGGAGCCCCTGTGGGACCCCGGGAGCAAGGTGGCGTATCACGCGGTGACGTTCGGGCACATGGTTGAGGAGTTGCTCGTGCGGGTCACGGGTCACCGCGCCGGACAGCTGCTGCGCGAGCACGTGGCCCGGCCCCACGGGCTCGAGCTGTACCTGGGACTGCCCGCCGAGCTCGAGGACCGGGTGGCTCCCGTGTTCCGCGCCCCCGGGTACGCGATCAGCACGTTCCTGGAGGATCCGCAAAGGCGCGCCATCGTGGAGCGGATGTACGGCAACGCACTGCTCGGGGAGGAACTGCCCGCCAATTCCCGCGCGTTCCACGCGAGCGGACTGGTCTCGGGAGGCGGGATCGCCGGTGCGGATGCGATTGCGCGGTTCTACTCGCTCGTAGCATCGGGTGAACTCGTGTCACCGGCGACCCTCGAGACGTTCACGCGCACGTGGTCCCACGGCAGGGACGCGGTGAATGACCGGCCCGTGGCGTTCGGGCTGGGGTTTGAGGTGCAGGACCCCCTGTGCACGTACGGCCCAGTGGAGCGGGCCTACGGTCACTCCGGCGCGGGCGGCTGCCTGCACGGGGTCTGGCCGGACGCGCGGATCGGTTTCTCGTTCCACACCAACGAGATGCTCAGCGAGAACGTGGACCGCCGGGCCAAGGATCTGCTGGCCGCGCTCGCGCAGTGCGATCTGGGCTGAACGGGGTGGCGCGGTGCGCGTGCGCCGCGAGTTCCACGAGGTGCCACGCGGCGCCGTCCGTGTCCAGACCCGCGCGCCACACCGCGCGCAGATCACGGTCCAGCACGCCGCCGAACACGGGCACGCGCACCAGGTTCTCGCGCTCGACTTCCGCGGCGACGGCGAGCGCGCTGAGCACCGCTGGGCCCACCCCGGCCCGCACGGCACCGAGGACAGCCGCGTTGGAGCTGAGCTCCATGGCCGGGGGCACCGGGACGAGGGGCGCGAGCGCGGCGAGCAGTGTGCGTCGCGTTCCCGATCCTTCTTCACGCATGACCAGCGGGGTGGCCGCGAGTTCCGCAGCCGTCAAGGGCTCGGTGCGCTGACCCCACGGGTGGAGCGGGGCCACCACGACCTCCAGTCGGTCCCGAGCGACCACCGTTTCTCGCAGCCCCTCCGCGGGATCCGGGCTCTCCACGAAGCCCACGTCCACCACGCCCCGGCGCGTGCGACGCATGACTTCCGCGGAGTTGCACGCGAACAACTGCAGCTCCAGCCCCGGGTGGGAGTCCCGCAACCGGGACAACCACGTGGGGGCCAGGTACTCGGCCACGGTCACGGATGCCGCGACCTTCACGTGCTGGGTCCACTCGAGGCGCAGTTTCTCGATCTCCGTCGTGAACCCGTCGTACTCCGCGAGGACCCTGCGGGCGCGCTCGGCCACGGCGCGGCCCTCGGGGGTGGGTCTGGACCCGGTGGGTGAGCGGTCCAGCAGGCGCAGCCGCCACATCCGCTCGGCGCGGGCCACGGCGCGTGAGACATTGGGCTGGGCCATGTCCAGCGCGCGGGCGGTCGCGCCCATGGAGTGGTGGTCCATGACGGCCACGATCACGCGCAGTAGGGAGAGATCGACCTCGGCCATATCAGCAGTGTATGACCCAATGCTCAGATCACGACTACCCGGCGGGTGTTCGCGCGAGCACAGTGGAGGCATGGCGACGGGTCACGAATCTTCCCACGGCACCCCTGACGGGACAAGCGCCCTCGGCGGGGCAGGCATACTCGGTGGGACTGGTGCGCTCGCTGGGCGGGGCGCTCCCAGTGGCGCAGTCGTCCCGCGAGGAGCGGCGTCGACCTCGGCAACCGCCGCAGCCGCGGCATCGGCCATGCATCCTGTTCCAGTGGCGCGTGCGACGATGCCCGCGCCCCCGGCTGCCCCTGGCACCGAACGGCAACCGGGTTCCCGTGCGGCGGTCCTCCCCGGGCTGGCGTTCTGCGCTGCGGGCATGGCCGTATCCCTCGTGCTCGGGTGGTTGATCCCGGGGGTGAGCCCGCTGCTGATCGCGATTGTCGTGGGCGCCCTGATCGCCAACGTGGTCAGGATGCCCCGGGTTCTGGCTCCGGGGAGCGCCGTGGCCGCCAAGTGGGTCCTGCGCGTCGGCATCGTCCTGCTGGGGCTGTCCGTCTCGCTCCAGGACATCGCGGGACTCGGCTTCGGGATGATCGCGGTCGTCGTGGCCGTGGTCGGCGTGGGCATCCTGACCACGGTGTGGATCGGCGGCCTGATGGGGGTCCCGCGTGCACAGCGCCTGTTGATCGCGTGCGGGTTCTCGATCTGCGGGGCCGCCGCCGTGGCCGCGGTGGAGGGGGTCACGGACTCGGAGGACGAGGACGTCGCGACCGCCGTGGGACTCGTGGTGCTCTACGGCAGTCTGATGATCCCGGTGATCCCGCTCCTCAGCGGGGTCCTGGGGTTGACCGAACACCAGGCCGGTCTGTGGGCGGGCGGCTCGATCCACGAGGTCGCCCAGGTCGTGGCCGCGGGCGGGGCCATCGGCTCGGCGGCACTGGCGTCCGCGGTGTTGGTCAAACTGACCCGCGTGGTCATGCTCGCGCCGATCATGACGATCGTGGGGATCCGGGCGCGCCGTTCGGGCACCGCCGCCCGCAACGGCAAGCGACCCCCAATCGTGCCCCTGTTCGTGGTGGGGTTCGTGCTCGCCGCGCTGGTGGCCTCGAGCGGCGTCGTACCTGAACCGGTCATGGGAGCCCTGGGCACCCTGGAGACGTGGTGTCTCAGCATGGCGATGTTCGCGCTGGGGCTCGGGGTGAAGGCCAAGGAACTCGTGCGAGTGGGCTTCAAGCCCGTGCTGCTCGGTGCGATCTCCACGGTCGTCGTGGCGGCCACCGCCCTCGGGGGCATGCTGGTCGTCACAGGAGCCCATGGTGATGGCTAGCATGGGGAACATGAAGGCTACTGAAGAATCGTTCGTCCGGGCCGAGATCCAGGGCCAGACCGGGCTGTTGACCCTGACCCGTGACAAGGCGCTGAACGCGTTGAACCGCAGCATGTACCACCAGCTGGTCAGCGCACTGCAGATGTGGCGGGACGATCCCGCGATCACGCAGGTCGTGATCCGCGCGCAGCTCGCCAAGGCGTTCTGCGCGGGCGGGGACATCAAGGAGGTCCGCGAGGCGGCGTTGGGTGGCCGCCAGGACGAGATCCGCGACGCCTTCGGCACCGAGTACTCCATGAACGCGATCATCGCGCGCTACCCCAAGCCGTACGTGGCCATCATGAACGGCATCGTGATGGGCGGCGGCATGGGCCTGTCCGTGCACGGTTCGTACCGAGTGGTCACGGAGACCACACAGATGGCCATGCCGGAGACGGCCATCGGCTTCTTCACGGACATCGGGGCGAGCTATTTCCTGCCGCGCGTCACCCGGGGTGCCGGTTCCTCGACCGACGACGACGCCGCTCGCCACGAATCCCTCGCCGTCGCCCGCTACCTCGGGCTGAGCGGTGCGCGCATCAACGGCGCGGATGCGATCGCGCTGGGGCTGGCGGACACCTACATCGATTCCGCGGACGTGGACGCGTTCGTGGACACCGTGCTGGCGGATGGAGTGGACGCCGCGACGTCGTCGTATGCCAAGCAGGCCCCGGAATCCGAACTCGTGGGGCGCTGGGACGAGATCGTGGCGACCTACGGTGCGGACGGCTTCGAGGAGGTCGTGCGCAACGCGGGCTCGGACCTGGACGGGATGAGCCCCACGTCGCTCGCGCGCGTGTTCGAGCTGCTGCAGCGCGGCGCGCAGGACGACGACGTCGTCTCCTGCCTGCGCCGCGAACTGCGTATGGCGGAGGACACTGCGGTGGGCCACGACTTCATCGAGGGCGTGCGCGCCATGGTCGTGGACAAGGACAAGAACCCGCAGTGGGAGCCGGCCACGGTGGCCGAGGTGGACATGGACCGGATCCGGAACGTGGCGGACCAGGAATCGGACCTCCCGATCAGCGTGTGAACCGCGGGTCAGCCCAGCGGTGACGGGCTCTGCGAAGAGTCCGGGGTGAGGGGGTCCGAGCCCACCGAGCCGCGGGCGCGGGCGATGGCCGCCATGAGGTGGTAGACCACCAGGGCGGCGGCGGTACCCAGGGCGATGCCTGCGAAGTCCAGGCCGCCGATCGACCACGCGTAGTCACCGATGCCCACGATCATGGCGATCGCCGCGGTCGTGAGGTTGACCGGGTTGGAGAAGTCCACGCGGTTCTGCACCCAGATCCGCACGCCCAGCATGCCGATCATGCCGTACAGCACCGTGGCCGCTCCGCCCAGCACACCCTGGGGGACCGTGGCCACCGCGGCGCCGAAGACGGGCAGCACGCTCAGCAGAATGGCGACGAGCGCGGCCACCCAGTACGCGGCGGTCGAGTAGACGCGCGTGGCGGCCATGACGCCGATGTTCTCCGCGTACGTGGTGGTGCCGGAACCGCCCCCGGCGCCCGCGATCATGGTGGCTAGACCGTCCGAGATGATGGCGCGGCCCATGTAGGGGTCCAGGTCGTCGCCGGTCATTAGGGCCACGGACTTCACGTGACCGATGTTCTCCGCCACGAGCACCAGGATCACCGGGATGAACAACCCGGCCAGGTTGAGGTGGAACTCGGGGGAGTGGAACTGGGGCAGGCCGAACACGCCTTGTTCATCCCATGCAGCCTGGATCGAGGTGAAGTCCACCTCACCGCGGATCACGGCGGTGACGTAGCCAATCGCCACGCCCAGGAGGATGGACAGGCGGCCCAGCAGCCCGCGGAACAACACCGAGATCAGGATGATCGAACCCAGGGTCACGAGGGCCGTGACGGGTGCCGCGGTGAAGTTCTGCTTGGCGGAGGGGGCCAGGTTGAAACCGATGAGGGCCACGATGGTGCCCGTGACGGCCGGTGGCATGAGTTTCTGCAGCCACCCCGTGCCCGCGATCTGCACGATCACGCCGATCAGGAACAGCGCGGCACCGGCCATGATCACGCCGCCGAGCGCGCCACCCGGACCGTACTGGTTCACGGACGCGGTGATCGGGGCGATGAACGCGAACGAAGACCCCAAGTAGCTGGGCACCCGCCCCGCCGTGACCACCAGGAACAGCACCGTGCCGATGCCCGAGAAGAACAGCGTGGTGGCCGGAGGGAAGCCGGTGAGCAGCGGCACCAGGAACGTGGCGCCGAACATCGCGACCACGTGCTGCGCGCCGATCGAGATGGTCCGCGGCCAGGCGAGCCGTTCCCGCGGGGTCACCACATCACCGGGGGCCACGTGCCTGCCGTCCCCGTGCAGCCGCCAGTTCAGGCCCAGGCGCTCGACGACGCCGCCGCGCCGGTCCTGCTTGCGCGGCTCGTGCTGCTCGTGGCGCGTGGGCGGGGTGTGGTCGGGGGAAACCGATGAACTCATGGGTGCTCCTTGTCCTGGGCGGGCCGTGGGTGCCGCCCCGAGGATTCTAGTGCGCGGGTGGGGCCCGACTGGTGGTGCGGGGCCCACCCGCGGTGGTGAGGTGCCGCGGGAGGTGGCCGTGCGGCGTTGTCGGCGCCTGGCGAGAAATCTACGGGCGAGTAGGGTGAGTGACGGGGGCCACGCCCGTGGCCACCGGGCCCGCGGGAGGCCGACTCGCGCGAGCGTGACTCACACAGTAGTGGGGGAGGACATCATGGCTGAACTGACCAACGTGACCGTGATCGGATCCGGGGTGCTCGGATCGCAGATCGCGTTCCAGGCGGCGTACTTCGGCAAGACCGTGACCGTGTACGACATCAGCGACGAGATCGTCGGGGCGCTGCCCGGCAAGTGGGAGAAGCTGTCCCTGCTGTACACGCGGGACATGGCGGCCACCCCCGAGCAGCTGGAGGCGGCCAAGGTCCGGTTGAGCGGCACCACGGACCTCGCGGCGGCCCTGCAGGACGCGGACATCGTGATCGAGGCCGTGCCCGAGAACCTGGAGCTCAAGAAGAAGGTGTGGTCCCAGATCGGTGCGGCCGCGCCGGAGAAAGCCGTCCTGTGCACCAACTCCTCCACGCTGCTGCCCAGTGACATTGCCGAGTCCACAGGCCACCCGGAGCGGTTCCTGGCGCTGCACTTCGCCAACGAGGTGTGGCGCAACAACACCGGTGAGGTCATGGGGCACGCGGGCACGGACCCCGCCGCGGCCGAGGCCGTCCTGGAGTTCGCCGGGCAGATCGGGATGGTGCCCATCCACATCAAGAAGGAGCAGGCGGGCTACATCCTCAACACCCTGCTGGTGCCGTTCCTGACGGCGGCATCGCACCTGTGGGTCAACGACATCGCACAGGCCGAGGACATCGACAAGACCTGGCGCACCGCCACCGGTTCTCCCCTAGGCCCGTTCCAGATCCTGGACCACGTGGGCATGGAGACCTATTACCAGATCAACATGAATGCGGGGACCGAGGAGTCCCAGCGGGTTGCGGAACGCGTGAAGCGGGAGTTCATCGACCAGGGTCACATGGGGCGCAGCTCCGGGCGGGGGTTCTACACGTACGAGTGATGCCCCGGCCGAGCCCGGCACGGCCGCGGCCTACGATGGGCAATAACGGAGCACATGCAGATCTGAGCGCCATTTTCTGCGTTTGCTCCGTTATTGCGCGCCTCCTGCGGGAGTCATTCCGCCGCAGCGGCCCGGCGCGCAGGCGCGTCACCGTCGCACGGCCTGACGACGTCGCACGGTGGCCCCTCGCACCCAGCCGACGGCGCGGCGTCGCCGGGTGCCGCGGCACCCGAAGCGACCCCGGGCACATCCCCGGGCGCGGCCCCCGGAGGGGGTGCAGCGCCGTCGTCGCCGTCTGTCATCCCCGGCGCGAACGCCGCGGGGCGCACCCTTGGGGACGTCCCCGGAGGGCCGCTAGGCTTAACGCGTGCACCCCGCAGAGCTGAGCCCGTCCACCCAGGACTACCTGAAGACCATCTGGCGGCTGGGCGAGTGGGAGCCGGAGCGGGTGACCACCACGTCGCTGGCCGCGCGAATGGGTCTGGCGGCCTCCACCGTGTCCGAGGCGCTGAAGAAGCTCACCGCACAGGGCCTGGTGACCCGGCCCGCATACGGGGTCGTGGAGCTGACCGCCGAGGGACGTGACGTGGCCGTGCACATGGTGCGCCGCCACCGCATCCTGGAGATGTTCCTGGCCACCGAGCTGGGCTACGCGTGGGACGAGATCCACGACGAGGCCGAGGTTCTCGAGCATGCCGTCACCGACCGATTCATCGACCGTGTGGACGCCAAGCTCGGCCACCCGTCCGAGGACCCGCACGGGGATGCGATCCCCTCGCGGGACGGGGTGATCACTCCCGCCCCGGCCGTTCCGCTCGGGGACGTCACCCACCCGGAGCCCGTGCGGGTCACGCGCGTCTCGGACGAGAGCCCCGAGACCCTGCGGGTTCTCGCGGAGGCCGAGATTCGGCCGGGCGCGGTGCTGCGGGTGCTTCCGGGTCCGGACCGCAGCGCCACGGTGCGCGTGCGCGTAGCCGGCGGGGGCACGACGCCGGGCGGTGACGTCCCGGGGGGCAGCTCGCCCGCAGCTCTGGTGACGCAGGGGCCGCCCGACGTTGTGGGGACGGTAGCGTCCGGTGGGGTCACGGTGGAACTCGGCATCCTCGTGGCGGAGGCCGTCTGGGTGCAGGCCCTCACCCACGCGAGCTGAACGGGACAGGCGCTCCCCGGCCCGGCTGCGGACAGCATCAGGCTCGCGCTGGACCGAGCGGCGCCGCCTCGGACAGTGGGCTCCCCTGCTGCGTCCGGCGCCGTCGCGGGCCCACAAGGTGAACAGCAGGTGACCGGAACATGTCCTACCCTTGAAAGAACACGAATATGTAGGCGGCGGCACACCATGCCCGGGCCGCGGCGGTGCCGGCTGGCACCGGTGATCGAGGAGCACGAGGTCCACAACATGTCCGAGGGTTTTCTGCGTGCGAGCAGACGGCTGGGCCGGTGGACGGGCCGAGGGCTCTGCTACGGCCTGATCTGGCTGGGCCTCACCCTGCTGGCGGCCGCAGGGGTGATCCGGCACTACTGGGGTCAGATCTCCGTGGGGCAGATGCGCATGAACCTGGTGTCCGTGCAGACGGACGGCGGCGGCGGGTCGATCGTGTGGGTCTCGGTGCTGTTGATCGGCGTGCTTCCCGTGCTGCTGACCTTGGCGGTCGCGCTGGGCCGGTGGGTGTGGCGCCGCCGCCTGTCCGGGCACACTGCGCGCGCTCCGCGCGGCGTGGTCCGCTCCGTCTCCGTGATCGCGGTGGCTGCGGTGGTGGTGGGGGGTACCGCGAGCTTCGCGTCCGCGGTGGACCTGCCCCGCTACGTCAAGGCCGCCAAGTTCCCGCATGACATCGGATCGCGCTACGTCCAGCCCACCGTCACCGGGGACGCGGGCAAGCGCAACCTGGTGGTGGTCTACCTCGAGTCGGGGGAGCAGACCCTCGCGGACGACCAGCTGTTCGAGAAGAATGCGTTCGCGCCCCTGGAGGACGTCACCCGCACGGAGGACGGCTGGCGCAGCGTCACCGACCTCCAGCAGTACGAGGGCGGCGGCTGGACCATGGCCGGGCTCACATCCACCCAGTGCGGCATCCCCCTCAAGAGCTCGGGGGAGGGCATCAGCTCGAGTGACATCGGCGCCGGGATGGAGCAGTACCTGGGAGGCGTTACGTGTCTGGGGGACGTGCTGCAGAACCACGGCTACACCAGCACGTTCCTGGGCGGGGCCAACTCCTCGTTCGCCGGCAAGGACGCCTTCCTGCGATCGCACGGCTACACGGAGGACAAGGGGCTCGCGGACTGGCGGGCCGCCGGCGAGCCGGAGCAGAACTTTCGCGGCGACTGGGGGCTCAGCGACGAGCGGCTCATGGCCCACGCGAAGGACGAGGTGGACCGTCTGCACGCCCGCTCCGAGCGCACGGGCCAGCCGTTCAACCTGTCCATGCTGACCCTGGACACCCACGAACCGGTGCACGTCTATGACTCTTGCGGCGTGGACACCCAGAACCAGGTGACCTCGGTGTTCGCGTGCTCCATGACGCAGGTGGCGGGCTTCATCGAGCACATGAGGCTCCAGGGCTACCTGGAGGACACCTCCGTGGTGGTCATGGGGGACCACCTCAAGCACATGAGCGCCGGGGACGCGTTCCACGAGCAGCTGGACCACCACCCCAACCGCACCATCTTCAACCGCGTGTGGATCCCGGGGGAGTCCTCGGACCAGCCCCTGCGGGCGGGCGCGGACCAGCTGTCCATGTACCCCACCCTCCTGGAGGCGGCGGGGCTATCGGTGCACGACGGCGCGGCGGGCCTCGGCACGTCCGTCCGGCGGCAACAGCCTCCCCAGGGCTCGGCCCAGGCCATGGACCCGGAGGAGTACGCACTGCTGCTCGAGTCCCGCTCGGCCGAGTTCTACACCCGCGCGTGGAACCCGCAGGATCCGGTGCGCTGAGGGCAGGGGCGGCTCGACCCCCGGAGACGGTTCCGGCCGCCCCGCCGAAGGATCGCTTGAACGCGCTGAATCCCGTCCAGGGGTGGCCGGGGTCGTTCGCGGAGGCCACCCCGAAGAGGCCGGCCACGGGCTGACCCTGTGCTGCGGCGTCGAGCAGCGCCTGGACGATCAGCGGCTGGTTGGGGCGTAGCTTGCGCAGCGCGAGGTCCATCCCGGAGGGGGGCGAACACCCACGTGGTGGGGGAGCCGTAGGGGAGCAACGCGCTGACCACGGTGCCGTCCACCGAGCTCGTGTAAGCGGTGCAGCTCCCGGTCTCGCCCAGCACACGGGCGGTCGTGCGCAGGGAGTCGGAGCCGTACGCGGTGAAGCCCCGGCGGCCCGCCGTGTGGTGCAGCAGCTCGATCACGGCATGCGCGCCACCCGGGTGGATGAGCACGGGGCCGTACGGCGCGTACCAGAGCCGCCCCGACCGTGAGGTCTCCTCAACGACCAGGGCGTGCCAACCGGGCCCTGAGAAGAGGTGGGTGGCGGGCCCAGGGCGGCCTGGAAACGGTGCCATGGTTCGGACTGCAGCACGGCGCCGGGTCCGAGAACGGTCGGGGGGTTGGGGGCGGGTGCCGGGCGCTGCGTGGACTGCCCAGGGGCTGGGGACGGGGTGGAGCGCTGGTCGACGTTCGCGAGTGCGGCACGGGGGACCCCCCCCACCGGGAATCGGGACCTGCCCATGGTCGACAACGAACGGGAGGGCGTGCAGTTGCACGCCCCTCCCGCTCACGGCCCTGCTGCGCAGGGAGGTTACACCGCCGGGGCGGCTCAGGGACGCCGCGTCGGTGAGTGCCGCCTCCGTGACGTCCCGCGTTCTGCGGTCTCAGCCAATCACTGAATCCACGAGCGCCTTGGCCTCCTTCTGGACCTGCGCCAGATGCTCCGCGCCCTTGAACGACTCCGCGTAGATCTTGTACACGTCCTCGGTCCCGGACGGCCGGGCCGCGAACCACGCGGATTCCGTGACCACCTTCAGCCCGCCCACAGTGGCGCCGTTACCCGGCGCCTCGGTGAGCTTGGCGATGATGGGTTCCCCGGCGAGGGTCTCCGCGGTGACCTGCTCGGCGGACAGCTTCTTCAGTACGGCCTTCTGCTCGCGATCGGCCGGGGCGTCGATGCGCTCGTACACCGGATCCCCGAACTGCTCGGTGAGTTCGGCGTAGCGCTGCGACGGCGTCTTGCCCGTGCGTGCGGTGATCTCCGCGGCGAGCAGCGCCAGGATGATGCCGTCCTTGTCAGTGGTCCACGCGGAACCGTCCATCCGAAGGAAGGACGCGCCCGCGGATTCCTCCCCGCCGAAGCCGATGGATCCGTCCAGCAGACCGGGCACGAACCACTTGAAGCCCACGGGGACCTCCACCAACCGGCGGCCCAGCGAGTCGGCCACGCGGTCGATGATCGAGGACGACACCAGGGTCTTGCCGATCCCGGCTTCCGGGGACCACCCGGAACGGTTGCGGTAGAGGTAGTCGATGGCCACGGCCAGGTAGTGGTTGGGATTCATGAGCCCGGCATCCGGGGTCACGATGCCGTGTCGGTCGCTGTCGGCGTCGTTGCCGGTCGCGATGTCGTACTCGTCCCGGTTGCCGATCAGGGACGCCATGGCCGAGGGGGAGGAGCAATCCATGCGGATCTTCTCGTCCCAGTCCAGCGTCATGAACGCCCACTGCGGGTCCACCTCGGGGTTGACCACGGTCAGGTTCAGCCCGAAGCGCTCGCCGATCTCCTGCCAGTACGCCACGGACGCCGAGCCCATGGGATCCGCGCCGATGTGCAGCCCGGATTCCTTGATGACTTCGAGGTCGATGATTTCCGGCAGCGCGGAGACGTAGCTGTCCAGGAAGTCGAAGGTCCCGGTGGTCTCCGCGGCGGCGGCCTCCTCCAGGGGCACTCGTTCCACACCATCGAGGCCCGCCGCGATGAGGTCGTTGGCGCGGTTCGCGATCCACTCGGTGGCGTCCGTGTCCGCGGGACCGCCGTGCGGGGGGTTGTACTTGAAGCCGCCGTCCGTGGGCGGGTTGTGGGACGGGGTGATCACGATGCCATCCGCGCGGTCCTCGGGCTCGGAGGCGTTGTACGTGAGGATCGCGTGGGACAGCGCCGGGGTGGGCGTGAAGCCGTCCCGGGAGTCCAGCAGGGTGCGCACGCCGTTGGCCGCGAGCACCTGCAGCGCGGTGTCCTGCGCGGGTCCGGACAGCGCGTGCGTGTCCTTGCCCATGAACAGGGGGCCGGTGATCCCCTGGGCGGTGCGGTACTCCACGATCGCCTGCGTGATCGCGGCGATGTGGTGCTCGTTGAACGAGGTCTTCAGTGAGGACCCGCGGTGCCCGGAGGTGCCGAATACCACGCGCTGATCAGGATCGTCCGCGTCCGGGACGCGGTCGAAGTACGCGGCCAGGAGCTGGTCGATGTCCACGAGGTCACTGGGTTGGGCGACGGTGCCCGCACGGTTAGCCATGGTTCAAACCTAGTCCCGATCGCGGCGCCCGTCAGTCGTTTTCCGCAGGTTTCCGCGCACCGCACGCCGGGGCCCGAACGGCCGGTGGCAGCGCGCTCGCAGCTCGCGCTCAGAGCAGGTGCCGTCAGGCCACCAAGGACGCGCGCGGCGTGGTCGGCGGGTCCAACTGCGCCGCGAGCGCGAGCAGCCACGCCTCGGACGACGCCGCTCCCACCAGGTGCACGCCCATGGGCACCGGCCCGGGGTAGTTGCCTCGCTCGGGTGTAGCCCACGTGGTGGGGATCGTGATCGCGGGCAGCCCCACCACGTTGATCAGGGAGGTCCACGGGGTGTACTGGCATTGCCGCATATAATCCTGCTCGGCACCGGCGGGGTCGGTGATGTCGAAGCCCTCGTGGAACCAGCCGATCGGGCGCGGGGGCATGGCCAGCGCCGGAGTGAGGATCATGTCGTACTGGGCATATTGGCTGATCACATTGGCCTCGATGTCCCGCAGGACCGCCACGGCATCGGCGAGATCCACCGCGGACCGTGTCAGCGCGCGGTCCCGGAACGCCCGGGCCAGGCCCGTGAGCTGTCCTTCCTGCCCGGTTAGCGGCAGCTGCCCCATGACGGTGCTCCACAGCCGGAAGAACGCGTCCGGGTAGGCCGGGTCGTAGGAGATCCGGGCGTCGACGACGTCGTGCCCCGCCCGCTCGAGGCGCCGCACCCCGTCGTCGAGCGCGGCATGCGCCTCGGGTGATACGGAGATGTCGTAGGTCTCGTCGAAGGGCGACGCCGTGCTGACACCGATCCGCAGCGGGCGCTCACCCCACGGCATCCGCCCGGCCAGGGCGGCGTCGACCACTGCCGTGAAGGACGGCTCGGGCGCGGCCCGGACGGGGCGGTCGATCCGATCGTGTCCGGGGGTGTGGCACAGCACGTCCATGAACAGGGCGGCATCCCTGGCGGTGCGCGTGATGGGGCCGTTGACCCCAAGTTGTCCCACGTTGGACAGGGCGTCGTTGCTCGGGACACGCCCACGATTGGGTTTCAGGCCGATGAGTCCGCAGGCCGCCGCGGGGATCCGGATGGAGCCGCCGCCGTCGGAACCCACGGCCCCGGGCAGGATCCCCGCGGCCACGGCGGCCGCTTGACCCCCGGAGGACCCGCCAGGGGAGCAGTCCAGGGCGAACGGGTTGCGGGCCGGAGGGAAAGCGCGATTCTCCGAATAGCAATTGAGCAGGAACTCGGGGACCTGGGTCTTGCCGAGGATCACCGCACCGGAGGCTTCGAGGGTCGCGGCGAGCGGCTCGGATACGGCAGCGGGCGGCACGGTACCGGTCTCGTCCCGCGTGGTCAGTGCGCCCCACGTGGTGGGCATCCCGGCGACGTCGTGCCCGTCCTTGAGCGCGGTGGGGATACCCAGCAGGGCGGGGAGCTCGGAGGCATCCTCCTCGGAGTCGCCTCGGGCGCTCGAGAGCCGCTCGTCCGCGCTGCGGGCCCGCTCGAGGGTGGCCTCTGGGGCCACATGGACAAAGGCCCCCAAGTGCGCGTTGAGCTCGGTTATCCGCTCGAGCGTCCGCCGGGTCAGCTCCTCGCTCGTCACCTCCCCGCGGCGCAGGGCGGCAACGGTCTCGGTCAACGTGGGGAAGTGTTCCACCGTGTCCTCCATGGCGTTCGGGACGTGTGCGGGGACCCCAGCCTAACCATTGCGCGTCATGAAGTTCTCAGAGCAAGGGCGGTGCTGCCGACAACGGCCGGCCGACACCGCCCGGGAAAATACTCCGACGACTCATTCAAGGGAATCGAACCAGTCCAACCCTCTGAGCTCCGTCATGATCGCCTGTTCGATCCCGACGCCAAAGTCGCCGCAGTATGCTCGAATTTCCCCTCACGCATCACACCGAGAAAGTAGATCCCCCATGAAACGGTCGCTCTCCGTCGCGGTTTTAGCCTTCGTCGTGCTCACCGGGTGTTCCGCGAACAATGACGCCTCGGACACCGGCCAATCAAGCGTAGGCGCGCCCAGCCCCCAGGTGTACCAGGATGTGCAGAACTGGTCAGGCGCCGGTGATAACGGGGCACGATTCACCGCTACCGCTGAAGTGAAAGCGCCGTCCGGGGTCGAGGAAGCCCGCCAGTTGATGGGAAAATCGATCACTCCGCTGCATTTCCTGGCCGTCACCGTTGACAACATCAAGGGCGCAGACTCAATCACCACGCTGAAGGCGACTTTCACGACGCCGGCCGGTGACCTGGTCGAATACACCGCACTCGGCGACTACCTGAACGAATCGGAAGCGCCGGAGAGCTCGAGCGTCGATGCCACCAACCGGATCATCGAGGTGCACAACGCTTTCAGTTGGGATGAATACGAAGTAATTGCGGGCCAGAAGAAAACCGTCGTTCTCGCCACGGAGAGCGCGTACCCTCACCAGGTGACTCACGCGACTGTGGGAGAGGGCATAACCCTTACTCCCTCCGACCGATCCGCTGAAACGGATAGGGCCACCGGAGCCCCCGAGGCAAAGGTTCCCGTCGGCAGCAATGATCGGCTGGCTGAGCTCTACGGCACCACGCTGAAGGGCAACGACATCAATTTCCGCATTTTCAGCCCGAATGCCCAGAAAGAACTCAACGCCGTGATGCCTCCCCAGCTCAATGGCGCATGGGGCGCATTGTGTTCACATGCCGCCACCCAGGAACAGCTCATGGAGACTGGCGTCAACGCGAACGGTCACAATTGGCGGCCCTTCCAGTACGCGGTGACTGAGAGCGGTGCGCCCCCACTCAGCGGCGATGCGAAGTCCAAAGAATATGAAGCGGCCTCGCTGGCAGAACTTTCTCACGGGGGATCCTGCGCCGTCATCCAGTCACCGGACACATCTGCTGCCACCAAAACCAGCGTCGCCTCCGTGGGCCACTACCTGGGCAACTCGACTCTGGAAGCCACGGTGTACGTGAGGTAGCCTCCGGGCTCCGGATCGGACGCCCCCCTGGGGAACTGTGGGGGGGTAGAGCCCGCCTTCGGGCTGACTGGCTCAGTCGATGTCGTGCGTTTGACGGATACCCCAGCCCTGCGCGCCGGACACGCGAACGGGCGGCCACCAGAACCCCGGTGACCGCCCGCCGTCGTACGCGGTAAAGCTCAGGAAGCGCGGATCAGGCGCCGACCTCCTCGATGGCCTTGGCGAAGATCCGTAGGCCCTCGCGCAGCAGGTCGAAGTCGATCACGAGCGGCGGCAGCAGACGCACGTTGTTGCCGAACGTGCCACACGTGAGGATGACGACGCCCTGCTCGAGGCACTTGGCCGCGATCTGCTGGGCGGCGTCCGCGTTGGGTTCCTTGGAACGGGGCTTCACGAACTCGAGCGCCATCATGGCGCCGCGCCCACGCAGCTCGCCCACGATGGGGGAGGACTCTGCCAGGGAGCCGAGCTCCTCCTTGATGATCTTCTCGATCTCGAGGGCACGGTCTGCGAGGTTCCAGTCCTCGATGGTCTCGATCGCGCCGAGAGCGGCGGCGCACGCGACGGGGTTACCGCCGTAGGTGCCGCCCAGGCCGCCACCGTGCACCACGTTCACGAGCTCCGCGCGGCCCACCACTCCGGACAGCGGCATACCGCCGGCGATGCCCTTGGCGAAGGTCACGAGGTCCGGCTCCACACCCTCGTACTCGGAGGAGAACCACTTGCCCGTGCGGGCCACGCCGGCCTGGACCTCGTCCGCGACGAAGACCGCGCCGTTGTCCTTGCACCACTGCGACAGGGCGGGCAGGAAGCCCGGGGCCGGGACGATGAACCCGCCCTCACCCTGGATGGGCTCGATCACGATCGCGGCCACGTTCTCCGCACCCACCTGCTTCTCCACGAGGGTCAGGGCGCGCTTGGCGGCTTCCTCGCCCGTCATGCCCTCCGGATCGCGGAAGGGGTAGGACATGGGAACGCGGTACACCTCGTTGGCAAACGGCCCGAATCCCTGCTTGTACGGCATGACCTTGGAGGTCATGGCCAAGGTCAGGTTGGTGCGGCCGTGGTAGGCGTGGTCGAAGACCACGATCGCGTTGCGCTTGGTGTGCACGCGCGCGATCTTCACGGCGTTCTCCACGGCCTCCGAACCGGAGTTGAACAGCGCGGCGCGCTTGTCGAAGGCCCCAGGGGTCAGGGACGCGATCTTCTCGGCGACCTCCACGTACCCCTCGTAGGGGGTCACCATGAAGCACGTATGGGTGAACTTACCCACGGCCTCGCGCACCTTCTCCACAACCTTGGGCGCGGTGGCGCCCACGGAGGTCACGGCGATGCCGGAGCCCAGGTCGATGAGCTGGTTGCCGTCCGCGTCCTTGATGATGCCGCCGTCGAGCTCGTCCGCGTAGACGGGCACGGAGGAGGCGACGCCGGCCGCGACCGCCTTCTCCCGCCGCGCCGCGAGTTCCTGCGACTTGGGGCCCGGGAGGGCGGTCTTCAGATCGCGCTTCTGCTCAAGCCGGTATTCGATGTCAGCCATGTTCGGTTGCCCTTTCACTACAGCGGCACGGGGACGCGAAAACTCGATAATCGGATCCGCCCCGGAAAGCCCCGGTGATCCGGGGCTCCAGCCGAGGCGGGTCCGTGTGCGGCCGGTGCCGGGAGTTCGGACCCTCGTGGGGCCCTCCTCCCGTCAGGCGGGCGCGGGCGTGCTCAGGCCCAGGGCGAGGGCATGCCCATGTACTGCACGGTGGTGTACTCCTCGATGCCCTCGGCGCCGCCCTCGCGGCCCAGGCCCGATTCCTTGACGCCGCCGAACGGCGCCGCGGCGTTGGAGATCACTCCCACGTTCATGCCCAGTAGGCCGTACTCGATGCGGTCGCCGATGCGCAGGGCACGCGAGATGTCCTCGGTGAACACGTAGGACGCCAGGCCGTACTCGGTGGCGTTGGCCAGGCGGACGGCGTCGTCCTCGTCCTTGAACGTGATCACGGGGGCCACGGGGCCGAAGATCTCCTCCTTGAACACGCGGCACTGCTCGGTCACGCCGGTCAGCAGGGTGGGCTCGAAGAAGTACCCCGGTCCGTCCACGGCCTTGCCGCCCACGACGGCCTCGGCGCCGTTGTCGAGCGCGTCCTGGACGAATTCGGCGACGCTGTCACGCGCCTTCTTCTCGACCAGGGGACCCACGGTGGTGTCCTCCTCGAGACCGTTGCCGGGCTTGAGGGCGTCGAGCTTCTCCGCGAACTTCTTGGAGAACTCGTCCGCGACGGACTCGTGCACCAGGAAGCGGTTGGCTGCGGTGCACGCCTCACCCATGTTGCGCATCTTGGCGGCCATGGCGCCATCCACGGCCTTGTCCAGGTCCGCGTCCTCGAACACGATGAACGGGCCGTTGCCGCCCAGTTCCATGGAGGTACGCAGCACGCGGTCCGCAGCGGTCTTCATGAGCTGCTTGCCCACCGGGGTGGAGCCCGTGAAGGAGATCTTGCGCAGCCGGGGATCCTCCATGATGGGCCCGGAGACGTTGGACGCGGACGCGGAGGACACCACGTTGAGCACACCCGCGGGGATGCCGGCCTCGATCATGAGCTTCGCGAAGAACTGTGAGGTCAGCGGGGTCAGGCGCGCGGGCTTGAGGATCATGGTGCACCCGGCGGCCACCGCGGGGGCCACCTTGCGGGTGGCCATGGCCAGCGGAAAGTTCCACGGGGTGATCAGCAGGCACGGGCCCACGGGCTTGTGGGTCACGATCATCTTGAGGTTGCCCTCGGGGGTGTCCACGTAGCGCCCGTAGTGACGCACGGCCTCCTCGGAGAACCAGCGCAGGAACTCGCCGCCGTAGACGACCTCGCCCTGGGACTCCTTGAACGGCTTGCCCATCTCCAGGGTCATCAGCAGTGCGAGATCGTCCTTGTGCTCCTGGACGAGGTCGAACGTCCTGCGTAGGATCTCGGAACGCTCGCGAGCACTCGTGCGGGCCCAGGACTCCTGGGCGTTCGCGGCGGCGTCCATGGCCGCGCGCGAGTCCTCCTCGGTCGCGGAGGCCAGCGTGGCCAGCACCTCGCCGGTCGCGGGATTCTCGACGTCGAACGTCCCGCCGTCGGAGGCATCTCGCCACTCGCCGTTGATCAGGAGGCCCTTGGGTGTGGCCTCGAGGACTTCTGAAACCCGGTCTTTGATGCTCATCTGGTTCCTTTCTGGGAACTCCACTCGGCGTGGTCCGGTGCAGTCTCGAACTCGTGGGACATAGCTCCCTTCCTCCATGGTATGCCCGGCCGCAACGGTGCGATCAGCGGCTGCGGGTTCGTGACTCGCTCGCTGCCACTAGCCGCTCCTCGGCGTCCGCGCCGGGGGCGATCCCGCGCGGGATGCGCAGCATGAAGATCAGCCCCAGGACCCACCACAGCGCGAAGATCACGTAGGGGGCGGTGCCCAACCCCGCGGGCATCCCGGGTAGATACAGCACAGCGAGTCCCAGGCAGAGCACTACGGACAGCACACCGATCACCACACCGCCGTGGTGCTTCCCGCCGATCCGGTAGGGCCGCTCCATCTCCGGTTCGCGGCGTCGCAGGATCACGAACACGATCGACACCAGCAGGTACGCCACCACGATCGAGGGCGAGCCGGAGTCCACGAGCCAGCCGAGCATCTCGGTGCCGAAGAACGGGGCGATGAAGGACAGCGCTCCCACGAACAGCAGGGCATTGGAGGGGGTCCTGTACTTGGGGTGCAGCTTGGCGAACCAGCGGAACAGCATCCGGGAGTTGCCCAGGGCCCAGAGCAGACGTGAGGCACCCATGAGCAGGGAGTTCCAGGACGTGAGGATCCCGGCCAGGCCACCGGCAAGCAGCACGTTGGCCATGGCGCCCGAGGTGAAGAGGTTGCCGAACGCGTCCGCCACGGCGATGTCCGCGTTCGCGAGGTCATGTGCGGACATCGCCGAGGACGTGGTGAGGATGACCATCACGTACCACGCGGTCGCTATCAGCACGGAGGTGACGATCGTGCCGCCCAGTTTCTTGGGCGGCAGGTGCATCTCCTCGGAGACCTGCGGGATCACGTCGAAGCCCACGAACAGGAACGGGACCACCACGAGCACCAGGGAGAACCCGGAGACACCGTTGTGGAAGAAGGGCTCCATGTTCTGTTCCGAGCCGCGCGTGAACGCGCCGAAGACCATCATGAGTCCCACGATCGCCAGGAAGATGATTACGAAGACCTGCACCGTGGACGCCTGCTTCACACCGCGCAGGTTGATCCACGTGATCACCACGGCGCTGAGCGCACCCACGAGCGCCCACGTGAGGTTCACCTCGAATCCGGCGATCGTCCACAGCGGGACGTGGCTGAGTTTCGGGAAGATGTACTCCACCGTGCGAGGTACGGCCACGGCCTCGAACGCCACGATCGTGATGTACCCGACCGTGATCGCCCACGAGCCGATGAACGCCCACCTGGCACCCATGCCCCGCAGCAGGTAGTTGTGCTCACCGCCCGCGGCGGGCATCGCGGCCACGAGTTCGCCGTACACCAGGCCCACCACGGCCATGATCGCCCCGCCGGCCACCATGGCGAGCACCGCGCCCATGGTCCCGGCGTCGTTCAGCCAGCCTCCCGTGAGGACCACCCAGCCGAAGCCGATCATGGCCCCCACACCCAGGGCGATGGCGTCCAGCCGCCCCAGGACCTTCTTGAACCCTGCGCGGTGCTCCGGGAGATGGCGTTCGTGTGTCATGCATGCCGTCCTGGGATGTCGAGGAGGTCGAGGTTGTTGCGCTCCATTGTCCGCGCGGACGACGGTGCTGGGTGCCCTTGGCAGCGTAAGTGGCCTCGCCGTCGGTGGAGCGGCGGGTCCCCTTGGCGGTGGGAATGGCGTCGTCGTCGGTGGGCAGCAGGTCCCGGCAGAGAGGGGAATGACGGCGCGGGGTGGGGGGCAGGTGTCATGAAGTCTCGCCCTCGGTGAACGCTATGTCGTGAGAGTGTGGCGGGGCATACGCTGACAGCATGGCTTACGCAACAATCAACCCTGCAACGGGTGAGACTCTCAAGAAGTTCGACACCGCCACGGATCAGGAGATCAAGGACGCCGTCCAGCGTTCCGCCAAGGAGTACTCCTCCTGGCGCAATGTCCCGGTGGCCGAGCGCGCTCAACTGATGCACAAGATGGCGGAGCTGTACCGCGAGCGTCAGGACGAGCTCGCCGCGATCCTCACGGAGGAGATGGGCAAGCCGGCCGCGCAGGCCGTGGGCGAGGTCCAGATCGTCGCCGCGATCTACGACTACTACGCGGACAACGCGGAGGAGTTCATGAAGGGCCGCAGCCTGACCCCCTCCACCGGGGGAGAGGCCCGTGTGGTCCTGGACTCCACGGGTGTCCTGCTGGGCATCATGCCGTGGAACTTCCCGTACTACCAGGTGGCCCGTTTCGCGGCCCCCAACGTGATGCTGGGCAACACCATCCTGCTCAAGCACGCCGGTAACGTCCCGCAGTCCGCGCTGGTGCAGGAAGAGCTGTTCCACGAGGCGGGCTTCCCCGAGGACGTCTACATCAACGTGTTCGCGTCCAGCGACCAGATCGCGGAGATCATCATCCCGGACCCCGCCGTCCAGGGTGTGTCCCTCACGGGCTCCGAGCGTGCGGGTGCCTCCGTGGCCGCGACCGCCGGCAAGAACCTGAAGAAGGTTGTGCTGGAGTTGGGCGGTTCGGACCCCTTCATCGTGCTCGACGATAAGAACGTGGAACGCACCGTTAAGCAGGCCGTGAATGGGCGCATGAACAACAACGGCCAGGCGTGCACCAACGCCAAGCGGTTCATCGTGCTCGAGGACGCGTACGAGACCTTCGTGGAGAACTTCGCGGAGGCCGTGCAGGGAATCACCCCGAGCGATCCCACGGACGAGAAGACCTTCCTGGGCCCGCTGTGCACCGTGTCCGCGCGTGACGAGATCATGGAGCAGGTCCAGGACGCCGTGGACAAGGGTGCCACGGTGCTGGCCGGCGGCAAGAAGCTGGACAAGCCCGGTGCTTGGATGGAGGCCACGCTGCTCGCGGACGTGACCCCCAAGATGCGCGCCTACGCCGAGGAGATCTTCGGCCCGGTAGCTGTGGTCTACAAGGTCAAGGACGTGGACGAGGCCATCGAGCTGGCCAACTCCTCCTCGTTCGGTCTGGGCGGTTCCGTGTTCGGCGCCGACGAGGCCGAGGCCCTGGAGGTCGCCAAGCGTGTGGACTCCGGCATGGTGTTCGTCAACGAGGTCACCGGCACCGCTCCGGACCTGCCCTTCGGCGGCGTCAAGCGCTCCGGTGTGGGCCGTGAGCTCGGCCCGTTCGGCATCGAGGAGTTCGCCAACAAGAAGCTGCTGCATACCCCCAAGAAGTAATTCCCGCGCGGCCGGGTTCCACGTCCGGGACCCGGCCCTGTACGACGACGTCGCCCCCGCACCGAGAAGGTGCGGGGGCGACGTCGTACCGGGAGAAGGCGGACCCTAGTGCCGCAGGTCGTTGGCCTTGGTCTCGGGCAGGATGGAGGCGACCACGGTGGAGACCACCAGCAGCAGGCACACGTGCAGCGAGAACATGCCCGCCGAGTACTGCGTGCTGATCCAGTTCTGCAGGTACGGGGCGGTGCCACCGAAGATGGCCACGGCCACCGCGTACGGGAAGGCCACGCCCACGGTGCGTACGCTCGTGGCGGGCAGGAACAGGGAGAGGAACATCTAGCCCACCATGGCGTTGAGCGGGAAGAACAGCAGCAGCGGCACCAGATTGCCGATGATCAGCGACGGACGCCGGCCCCAGATGTCGGAGAGCTTGCCCCACAACGGCAGGGAATGATCAGGACCACGTTGGCCAACAGGTTCGCCTGCAGGGCGGTGGCCTGGGGGTTGAAGATCTCACGCGCGCAGTAGCTGGAGAACGTTGCGTAGCTGCTTCAGTCGTACCACTCGAGTGCGTTGCCGATACCGGTGTTCATGAGTGTTTTCCTGGAGGAGACCGCCGGGCCGCCGGGGTTGGTCTCGGTGGCTATCTCAGAGGAAGCAGTGGAAGGAGACATGTCGTGCATCCTGAGAGGTGAGGGCGGGTCAGATCAGCCCTGTCAAGTCGTCACTGTGGGCAACAGCTATGCAGCGTGCTAGCAACTCTGCATGATGTGATACAAATAACCAACTGTGTGACATAAATTTCTACAATTTTGGGTCGCTTTAATCGATCTTATTTCAACTCGGGTGTCCGGACGTCTCGGTTACGACTTGGCACCGGACGGTCCTCGCACTCATCATGGGGCGTTGGGAGCCGCGGTCGGGCCCGGGAGTACGTCCGTCCCACGGGTCGCATGCCGCCACCTCGGGACGGCTGAGCGGCACCGCCCGCGCCGCCACCCCGGCGCCACCCGTGCCACGAGCCCAGGAAACAGAGGACCCATGCTGAGCAACGGCCACATCAAGAGTGAGCTCTCCCCCCAGGATCAGGAACTGATCAGTTTGCTGCAGTGGGCGCCGCGCATCACGTGGGGGGAGGCGGCCGAGATCCTGGGCGCGCACGCCACCACGCTCGCCGGCCGGTGGGAGAAGCTGGAACGTTCGGGCATCGCGTGGATCACGGCGCAGGTCAACCTCTCGGACACCCGCAACCAGCTCAGCTTCATCGAGATCTCGTGTGATCCGGGAGGGTGGGCTCACGTGGTGGACACCTTCACCGCGATGCCCGAGGTGATCTCCGTGGAGGCGTTCGCGCCGTCCCCGGACCTGGGGTTGACCGTGCTCAGTCACGACCTGGAATCGCTGTCCCGTTTCGTGGAGGAACAGATCTCGCAGGTGCCGGGCGTGGCCAAGGTGCAGCTCATGCTCTCGTCACGCCTGCACCGCGCGGGCGACAAGTGGCGACTGGACCGGCTCAGCGACGAGCAGCGCGCCGCGGCCCAGGCGTGGACCTCCGCCGAACAGGCCGCCCTGCCCACCTCAACCACCGCGCTCGGGGAGGACCAGCGCCCGGTGATCGAGGCCCTCATGCGTGACGGCCGCGCGAGCGCCGCGGAGATCGCCCGCAGCACGGGGCTGCACCCGGCTACGGCCCGGCGCTACCTGCAGAAGGTCCTGGCCTCCGGGCTGTTGAGCATCCGCTGCGACCTGGTGCAGGGGCTCTTGTCCTCCCCCGTGACCGCGCAGTGGTTCATGCGTTTGAATGCTTATCGGCACGAGGACGCGGCCGAGGCACTCGCGAAGGACCCACGCACCCGCGTGGTCTCCTCCATCACGGGGCGCTCCAACATGATGGTGGTTATGTGGCTCTCCTCCGTGGGGGAGATCATCGAGGCCGAGCAGGCCATCCAGAGTCTCGTCTCGGACGTGGAGATCCAGGAATCGGTGATCTCCCTGCGCCCGCTCAAGCGCATGGGCTGGGTCCTGGAGAACGAACGTAACGCCACCAGGACCTTCGTGGCCCCGCACCTGCACCTGAGCTGAGCGCGCGTCGGTCTGCGCGGTCGCGGGGTACGACGCCGCAGGGTCGCCCGCCCGGACGACGTCGCCCGGGGACGCACGCGGGCGACGTCGCCCGTGGGACGTGGGTGAGCGTCGTCGTTGTGCCCCGCGCTGTCAGTCCGCGCGCTGGTAGCGGATCTGGGCGCCCACCACGGTGGCCTCGACCACGGTGTCCTTCACGACCTCGGCGTCCTCGGAGAAGATGTCGCGGTCCACGCTCACGAAGTCCGCGAGCATCCCCGGGGCCAGGCAGCCCTTGAGGTTCTCCTCGTAGGACGCGCGGGCCACCGCGTGGGTGTAGTAGTACACGGTCTCGGCGCGCGGGAGCCGCTCGTGGGGCTGCCACCCGCCCTCGGGCGCCCCGTCCCGGGTGCGGGTGATGGCCGCGTGGATGCCCTGGAACGGGTTGGGGTCCTCTACGGGGCCGTCGGAACCGAACACGAGCTCGGCGCCGGCCTCGCGCAGACTGTTCCACCCGTAGGCTACGAGGTCGCGCTCGGCCAGGAAGTCGTTCATGGGGATGTCCGCCGTGCAGTGCATGGGCTGCATGGACGCGGTGACTCCCAGCTCACGGAACCGGGGGACGTCCGAGCGCTTCATGTACTGGGCGTGCTCCACGCGCTGGCGCAGGCCGAAGACCCGGGCGATCGACTGACTCTTGGCGAACGCATCCAGCACCTCCGTGGTGGCCTGGTCACCGATCGCGTGGACGGCCGTGGCGATCCCGGCGGACGCCGCCAGACCGATCCAGTGCTCGAGCTCGTGCGGGGACGTGACCGTCATGCCGTGGTTCTCGGTGCCCGGCCACGCCTCGGACATGTGGCACGTGTGCGAGCCCAGGGCGCCGTCCGCGAAGAGCTTGAGCGGGCCGATCGAGATCCACTCGTCCCCGGAGGCCGTGCGGATCCCGCGCCGGATGAAGTCGTGGACCTGTTCCTGGCGCAGCACCTTGTGGATGCGGATGTCCAGCTCGCCGCGTTCGCGCAGCTTCTGGTACGCGTACAGGCAGTCCGCGCCGTCGATGTCGTGGATGGATGTGATGCCCCGCTTGAGCAGCTCACGCTGACCCAGGGGCAGGTAGTCGTCGATGTTGCCGGAGACGTCCGACTGCATGAGCCCGTCCCGGATGGGGATGGCCGCGGCCTCCCGGATCACGCCGGTGAGCTCACCGTGCTCGTCCCGCACGAACTCGCCGCCGTCAGGGTCCTTGACGTTCCGGTCCAGGCCCAGCTCCTGCAGCGCCTTGGAGTTCAACCACAGGGTGTGCCAGTCCAGGGACCCCAGGGCCACAGGGATGTCCGGGGCCACGGTGTCCAACGCGTGGCGGTCCGGCAGCTCGGGGACGTCCCACGCGTTAACGTTCCACTGCCCGCCGAAGATCCACGTGATGGACTCGTCCGCCATGCCTCGCTCCACGAACGGGCGTAGCACCTCGAGCGCGGACTCCAGGGACGTACAGTGGCGCATGTCCGGCTCGATGAGGGAGCGGGAGTACATGGCCGAGTGGATGTGGCCGTCGCCCATGCCCGGGAGCACGTGGGTGCCGCCGAGATCGGTACGTTCGGTGCCGAGCGGCGCGAGATCCTTGAGCCGCTGGTAGTCGCCCACGGCCACGATGCGGTCGTCGGAGGTCAGGATGGCGTCCGGATGGGGCATGTCGTGGGAGTGCCACTGGGCCTGGGGAGTCCATCCGGTGGCCGGATTCATGGCGTGCACCGTGGCGTTGTGGAAGAGGCGGAACATGGAACGGGCTCCTAACGGCCGGCCCCGGCGCCGACACAGTTGCGTGATGGTGCGCCGACCCCCGCGACGGCGCCCCCACGAAGCGGGGTGCAAGGATCGGGCAACCGCGGTCCTCGATCCATCAGTCTAGGTCGCAGCGGATACGGCCCGGCAGAACGACGGCGCCGGGCCACAGGATTGTTGACACCGGCGCCGTGGCGTTCGGGCGAACCGATCAGGCGTTCATGGCCTTCTTCAGGGTGATGGTGAAGATCTCCGCACCCTTGTCGATGCCCTTCATGCACAGGTCGTAGGAGTCCACGTCCTGCGGCAGGGTGATCCACGAGTAGAAGCCGCCCTCGGGGCGGGTCCAGGTCACACCGTCGGGCATGTGCTCGTCGAACGCGTCCATCAGGGCCTGGGCCCACTTGCCGTACAGCACGCGGTACTCGTCCCGCACGGAACGCCAGTCGTACTTCTCGAGGCACCCGGCGACCACTTCCTGAGCGAAGACCGAGGGATTGAGCGCAGCGGCCTCACTCTGCAGACCCAGGATCGTGGCGAGCGAATCGGGGGCCACGGTCCAGCCCACGCGCAGACCCGGCGTGAACATCTTGGACGCCGAGCCCAGGTAGACCACGTTCTCGTCGTCCGCGCGCACGGCACGGGCAGTCTGACCCTCGAAGCCCAGCAGGCCGTAGGGGTTGTCCTCCGCGATCAGCACGTGGTGCGCGGCGCAGACCTCACAGATCCGGTCGCGGCGCTGTTGCGGCATCATGGTCCCGCCCGCGTTCTGGAAACTCGGGATGGTGTACAGGAACTTGATGCGCCGGCCCTGGGACTCGAGCTCCTCGATGGTCTCCTCGAGTTCGTCCGGGGTCAGCCCTCGTGGTCGATCGCCACGTGGACGACCTCCGCCTGGGCGCCCGCGAACACGGCCACGGCGCCCGAGTAGGAAGGCGCTTCCGCGAGGATGACGTCCCCCGGATCGATCATCACTCGGGCGAGGGTGTCCAGACCGTTCTGGGAACCGGTGGTCACGAGCGCGTTCTCACGCGTGAACGCCACGCTGTACGCGTGCGCCCGCTCGCTGCGCAACCTCGCGGCCCACGGTCAGGCGCGCGGCGTGTCCTTCACGCTGCCCGACGCTCCCGTGACCAACTACGTGTGCCTCGCGTTCCTGATCCTGCTGAGCCTGTACATCATGTTCGACATGACCAACCCGCACTGGTACTACAGCCTCATCGCGGGCATCGTGATCCTCGTGGGCATCGACATCGGCTACGAGATCTCCGCGCGTCACGTGGCCAAGCACGGCCTGTCCGAGCTGGGGCGCTCGCACCCGTCCGAGCACGACAAGACCGGCACCGACGTGCGCTGAGCGACGTCGCCCGCGGCACCCCGCGCCGTCGGCGCCGAACACCGCGCCCTGCCGCTATGGTGGGGGTCCGAGTGAACTGAGCAGTCGAACGACGAGGGACGCCATGGACAACGTGAACAACTTGCCGTCCGCCACAGTGGACGAGATCCCGGCGGGCGCACCCATCCTGGACGTGCGCGAACAGGACGAGTGGGATGCCGGGCACATCGACGGTGCCCAGCACCTGCCGCTGTCGCAGCTCGCGGAGCGCACGGACGAGGTCCCGCTGGACCAGGACGTCTACGTGATCTGCCGTTCCGGCGGCCGCTCGCTGCGCGCCACCGCGTACCTCGCGCAGTACGGGTACGACCCCGTCAACGTGGTGGGTGGCATGGGCGCGTGGGCGGACGCGGAGAAGCCCATCGTGTCCGAGACCGGGGAAACGGCGCGCGTTCTGTGAACGCAGCACTGTCCGGCGTGGCCTCGGGTCCTGTGGACCCGGGGCCATACGCTCGTGAGTACGCCTTCCTGGGCCCCGAGGGCACGTTCACCGAGGCGGCACTGAGGCAGGTCCCGGGGGTCGACGACGCCGCGTGCACCCCCATGAGCTCCGTCCCGGCCGCGCTCGCGGCCGTTCGAGAGGAACGTGTGGACGCCGCCGTGGTGCCCATCGAGAACTCGGTGGAGGGCGGCGTGACCGCCACGCTCGACGACGTCTCCTTCGGTGCCGAACTGCGGATCCTGCGCGAGATCCTGGTGCCCATCCAGTTCGTCCTCGTGGCCCCGCCGGGCGTGAGCCTGTCCGACGTCCACGCCGTGGCGACCCACAGTCACGCCTGGGCGCAGATCCGCGGCTGGGTCGAGCAGAACCTCCCAGGCGTGAGCTACGTCCCCGCGTCCTCCACGGCGGCCTCGGCCATGGACATGTTGGACGGCACGGGCGGGGTGAGCACCGAGGGCCTGGGCTACGACGCCGGCGTGTGTTCCCCCGTGGTCGTGCAGCGCCACCCCGAGCTGAACGTGCTGGCCGAGGACATCGGGGACAACGAGCACGCGGTCACGCGTTTCGTGCTCGTGGCCCGCCCAGATGCACCCATGCCCGAGCCCACCGGGGCGGACAAGACGTCCCTGGTGATCCCGCTGTGGGAGGACCGTCCCGGGGCGCTGCTGGAGATCCTCGAGCAGTTCGCCACGCGCGGGGTCAACCTGACCCGCATCGAGTCCCGCCCCACGGGCACCCACCTGGGCGACTACTTCTTCTCGGTGGACATCGACGGCCACATCCGGGAGGACCGGGTCTCCGAAGCCCTCATGGGTGTGCGCCGGATCTGCCCCCGCACCCGGTTCCTCGGGTCCTACCCCCGCGCCGACGGGCGCGCGGTCCACGTGGCCAAGCACTACAGCGACGCCGCCTTCATCCAGGCCCGTTCGTGGGTCAACAACCTGAAAGGACATTGACGTCCATGGAGATCGAGGGCTGGAGTCAGACACTGACAGCGGGGCCGTTGCTGCTGATCGCGGCGGCGGCCATCGCGGTGTTGTTGGTGCTGATCATCACATTCCGCGTGCACGCCTTCCTCGCGCTGATCATCATCTCGGCGCTCACGGCGTTCGCCACGGGCATCCCCACCTCCCAGGTGGTGCCCGTCCTGCTCTACGGCTTCGGTAACACGCTCGCCAGCGTGGCGCTGCTCGTGGGGCTGGGAGCCATGCTGGGCCGCTTGCTCGAGACCTCGGGCGGCGCCCAGGTGCTCGCGGACCGGCTCATCCGCGCGTTCGGGGAGAAGCGCGCGCCGCTGGCCCTGGGTGTGGCCTCCCTACTGTTCGGCTTCCCCATCTTCTTCGACGCCGGTCTGGTGGTCATGCTGCCCGTGGTCTTCTCGGTCGCACGCCGACTGGGCGGCAGCGTGCTCACGTACGCGCTGCCCGCCGTGGGCGCGTTCTCCGTGATGCACGTGTTCCTGCCGCCCCACCCGGGTCCGGTCACCGCCGCCACGTTCTTCGAGGCGAACGTGGGCTACATCATCCTGGTGGGCCTGATCTGCGCGATCCCCACGTGGTACGTCTCCTCCTACCTGTTCGGCAAGTTCTCGGGGCGCCGGATCAAGCTCCCGGTCCCCGCGATCCTGGGCCAGGCCGAGGACGTCCGCAACCCTCCTGCGGTGGGCACCGTGGTGGCCATGCTGCTGCTGCCCATGCTGCTGATCTTCCTCAACACCGGCCTGGGCACGCTCGCCAAGTCCGGAGCGGTCTCCGAGGAGACCTCGTCCCAGGCGTGGTTCGAGCTGCTGCGCGCGATCGGTGAGACGCCCATCGCCCTGACGCTCACGCTCATCATCGCCGCACTGACCATCGGCAAGGCCCGCGGGGTGAGCGGTTCCGCGATCGAGAAGACGTTCGAGTCCGCCCTGGGCCCCGTGTGTTCGGTCATCCTGATCACCGGCGCCGGCGGCATGTTCGGCGGTGTGCTGCGCACCTCCGGGATCGGCAACGCCCTCGAGGACGTGCTCGCGGACCTGGGCATCCCCCTGATCATCGCGGGCTTCCTGATCGCCGCGGTCATGCGCGTGGCGCAGGGTTCCGCCACGGTCGCGCTGACCACGGCCGCGGGTCTGATCGCCCCGGCGGTGCTGGCCGCCGACTACAACGTGGTGCAGCTCGCGGCCATGGTCGTGGCCGTGGCCGCCGGTTCCGTGGTGCTCTCCCACGTCAACGACTCCGGGTTCTGGCTCGTGGGCCGGTTCCTGGAGATGGACGTGCGCACCACGTTCAAGACCTGGACGGTGCTCGAGACCATCATCGGTGTGCTGGGCTTCGCGATCGCCGCGGCGATCTTCGGACTCGCAGGCGCGGTCTGAGCCGGCGCGGTGCGTGGCGCCTGTGCGGGGCGTGGCGCCCGTGCGGCACATGATGCCCGTGCGGCGTCGTCGGCCCTGAGGCCCGCATGAACGAACGGCCCGGTCCCTCCGAGAGGAGGGACCGGGCCGTTCGCGTGCGGATCAGTCGGCCTGGGTCGGTGGCACGCGGACCTGCAGGGACTTGTGGTGCATGGTGGTCTCGAACGCCTTGATCCGCCCCAGAGGATCGCCGTCCACCTGGTACTCGATGGGTTCGTGGAACTCCACCCGGACCTTCTTGCCGCTGCGGTAGTCGATCACGGGCAGCTCGTGGCGGTGGCGGAACGCGACCTTGGCAACCATGCCCAGCCAGCCCACGAGCGAGCGCGGGGTCATCACCACGAGGTCCAGCACGCCGTCGTCGATCTTGGCCTCCGGCACCAGGATCAACCCGGCGGTGAGTTCGCCGCAGTTGCACACCATCACGGAGCGTACGAGCTTGGACTCCCAGGGGCCGTCGTCGATGCTGTAGCGCGCCCAGCGGGGCCGGTTGAACAGGTGCCGGAAGCCGGCTTCGCCGTAGGCGGCCCACCCCACGAGGTCCTTGAGGTCGTCCTTGGTGTCGGCCATGATCTGGGCGTCGAAACCCGCGCCGCCCATGACCAGGAAGCGGTGGTCCTCGGTGCGGTCGTCGTCCGTCTCGAGGTGCACGGCCACGGTGTCGATGGCCTTCTGGGACCCGAACAGCGCCACGTCCACGGAGTGGTGCGGGTCCGCGAGGTCCGCCTTGAGGTTGCGCGCCAGCAGGTTGCCGGTGCCCAGCGGCACGAGCCCCAGCGGGATGTCCCCGCTGGCCAGCGACTCGCCCACGGCACGGATGGTGCCGTCACCGCCCGCGGCGAGCACGACGTCCGCGCCCTCCTCGACGGCGCCGCGGGCCATGGAGAACCCGGGATCGTCCACTTCTGTCTCGTAGAAGACGGGATCCGCCCAACCACCCTTGCGGCACGCGATGATCACCGCGTCCCGTGCTGCGTCTGCCTGGGCCTTGATGGGGTTGATCACCACGGCCACTCGCTGGGGTTCCACTGTGTGCTGCGGCACGGGAGTCCCCTTCCTGGATCGTTCGAAAGGCGGCTGTCGGACGCGGCCAGTCTACTGGCGCGCGGGCCGGGCGCCGCCTCCACGTCGGATCGCGCACCCGCGCGTTTCGTTGGATACCCTGGACGGGTGATCGACATCAACGACCTGCGCGCCGACCCTGAGACCTACCGTGCTTCCCAGACCGCCCGGGGGGCGGACGCGGGACTGGTGGACCGCATCCTGGAGGCGGACTCCCGGCGGCGCGGGGCGATCACCGACTTCGAGTCCCTGCGCGCGGAGCAGAACGCGTTCGGCAAGAAGGTGGCCAAGGCCCAGGGTGAGGAGAAGCAGCAGTTGCTCGCCCAGGTCAAGCAGCTCGCCGCGGACGTCAAGGCCGCCCAGGCGGAGGCAGACGCCGCCCAGCTCACCCAGCAGGAGCTCGTGGCCCAGTTCCCCAACCTGATCGTGGAGGGCATCCCATCCGGCGGCGAGGACGACTTCGTCCTGTTGCGCACCGAGGGCACCCCGCGCGACTTCGAGGCCGAGGGCTTCGAACCCCGGGACCACCTGGAGCTGGGGGAGTTGCTGGACGGGATCGACATGGAACGCGGGGCCAAGGTCTCCGGCTCGCGCTTCTACTTTCTCAAACGGGACGTCGCCCGCCTCGAGACGGCCCTGTTGCTCGCGGCCCAGGACCTCGCCCTGGACAACGGGTTCATCCCCATGTCCACGCCCAACCTGGTGCGCCCGGCCATCATGAACGGCACGGGATTCGACGTGGAGCACGACGACGAGATCTACCGCGTGGGCAAGGACGACCTCTACCTCGTGGGCACGTCCGAGGTCGCGCTCGCGGGCTACCACGCGGACGAGATCCTGGACCTCAGCGACGGGCCGCTGCGCTACGCCGGCTGGTCCTCGTGCTACCGCCGCGAGGCCGGTTCCGCGGGCAAGGACACCCGCGGGATCATCCGCGTGCACCAGTTCAACAAACTCGAGATGTTCGTCTACTGCCACCCCGAGGACGCCGCCGCCGAGCATGAGCGGTTGCTCGCGTGGGAGGAGCAGATGTTGCGGGCGTGTGGGCTGAGCTACCGCGTGATCGACACCGCGGCCGGGGACCTCGGGACCTCCGCGGCCCGCAAGTTCGACTGCGAGGCGTGGATCCCCACCCAGGGCAAGTACCGTGAGCTGACCTCCACATCCAACTGCACCACGTACCAGGCGCGCCGGCTCAATATCCGGGAACGCCTGCCTGAGACCACGGACGCCCAGGGCAGGACCAAGAAGGGTGGGACCCGCGCGGTGGCCACGCTCAACGGGACGCTCGCCACGACCCGCTGGCTCGTGGCGATCCTCGAGACTCATCAGCAACAGGACGGCTCCGTGGTCGTCCCCGAGATCTTGCGCCCGTACCTGCGCGGCCAGGAGGTCCTGCGCCCGGTCGGGTGACGCACATCCCCCGGGAACTTCACGCTCCCGTCACCGGGCGGTCCATCGCAAGACATGCATCGATGGTGATGTGACACCATGACTGTCATGACTGATATCCAGGCCGGCATCGATGACCGGCACACCGAGGAGAAGGCGCAGAGTGCTGCAGCGGCGTTCGCGCCCATGAAAATACAGACCCCCCGTTCGAGTTCCTGGACCAGGGAAGAGGGCGTCCGGTACCTCGTGGCGCTGGACGTGGACGGGACCCTCGTGGACCACGACGGCCACATGTCCCGCGGCGTGAAGGACACCCTGCGCGCCGTCGTGGGCGCCGGCCACCACGTGGTGATCGCCACGGGCCGCTCCAAAGGCGCCGCGCTGCCCGTGATCCGCCAGGGCCACATCCACTCCGGGTTCGCGGTCTGCTCCAACGGGGGCGTGACCCTGCGATTGGACCCGCAGCTGGAGCAGCGCTACGAGATCACCGACCGCGTGAGCTTCGACCCCTCCAACGCGCTGCGGGCGCTGTCCAGCAAGCTGCCCACCGCCAAGTTCGCCCTCGAGGGCGTGGATGGGCAGTTCTACTCGACCGAACGCTTCCAGGACTCGTCCTTCGGGATCGAGGCCGTGGGCGTGGACCTTCAGGAGCTCTCCGAGATGCCCGCGGTGCGGCTCGTGGTCTACAGCGCCACGGACGCCCCCGGGGACTTCGCCCAGGCCATCGAGCAGTCCGGTCTGCACGGCGTCGCCTACTCCGTGGGCTGGTCCTCGTGGCTCGACGTCGCCGCGAACGGCGTCTCCAAGGCCAGCGCTTTGGAGCAGATCCGCAAGCAGCTGGACGTGGACCCCGCGCACACCGTGGCCATGGGGGACGGGCGTAACGACATCGAGATGCTGCAATGGGCCGCGCGCGGTGTGGCCATGGGTCAGGCCCCGGACGAGGTCGAGCAGGTCGCCCGCGAGGTCACCGGCAGCGTGTACGACGACGGCGCCGCGGCCATCCTGCGCACGCTGCTCTGAGCGGGACGTCCGGTTCGGGAAATGCGCGGCGTCGTGGCCGGGTTGCCCGGTGCGGAACTGCGATACTGGAACCGTGTTCGTCCTGACCCTGACCCAGCGTGTGGCGGACGCGTCCCGCCCCGACCCCGCCATGGACCACGAACTGTGTCGGCGCCTGCGTGACGTGCCCGCGCGCGCCCCGTTCCAGCCCATGGCGCCGGGTGAGGTGCGCGGTCTGACCGAGGACGCCCACGCCGCGGTCGCGGCGGCCATGATCGCCGTGCGCGAGGACCGCTATGCGGTGGGCATCGGCGTGGGGGACGTGTTCCTCACGCGCGTGGACCACGAGGACGGCCGCGTGGCCGTGACCGCCGAGGGGCCGGGCATGAACCACGGTCACCTCGCTGCGCAACCGGGCCGTGACGCCGAGCGGGCGGCCGTGCGGGTCAGCGCGGTGGACGCGACGGCCGCGGAGCAGGCCCAGGCGGTGCTCAAGCTCGTGGGCCGGATCGTGAGCGAGCGCAGCGAGGCCGAGTGGCGCGTGGTGGACCTGCTGGTCCCCGGAGCCAGAGGTCAGCAGAAGACCGTGGCCCAGCAGCTCGGGATCACACCCCAAGCGGTGTCCAAGGCCGTGGTGCGCTCCCTGTGGAACGAGGAGTGGCAGGCCCGTCCGGCGGCCGCGACGCTGTTGCGCCTGTGCGAGTGAGCCCTGGGCCAATGGGTACCCGCGCTATGGGCGTCCGAGGCGGTGCCCGGTCGGGGAACGGCGGCCGGGTCAGCGGTCGAACACGTCAATGCCCGCTCGCGTGAGCGGGTGGCTGCGGCGTCACCACCACGTGTCCACGGCATAACCCGCGCTCGCGAGGTCCGCTTCCAGGATGGGCAGGCACGGGGACGGCAGCCGCAGTGACCCGGCGATGTCCCGGGCGTCGAAGTACCCGGTGAGCCACGTGAAGGCGGGGTGGTCGGTGGCGAGCGCTTCGCAGCGCGCCATGATGTCCGCGACGTCCGCCTCGGGGGCGAAGACCCAGAAGGACTCGAGGTCCGTGAGCTGGAACAGCCCCACGCCGGTGCCTCCGGGCTCCGGGCGGGCGGGATCACCAGGCCGGTCAGAGGGGTCGCGGGGGACCGCGGGCTCCCCGGAACCCCACGCCCGCGCGGGACTGCGTACCCACCCGCCCGACGCCGCGGGGCCGAGTGCCGGAGCCAGGGGATCGAGTTCCCATCGCGGGGCGCGCACGAGCCAGTCCGGTGCGCTGGGCGGGAACAACGGTCCCCCCGGGGGATCGGGCCAGCGGTCCTGCCACGTGGCCCAGCTGCCCTTGTCCACCCGGTCCCAGAAGGCGTCCGCCCCGAGGTCCACGGAGACTTCCGTGACCGTGCTACGCACGTCCGTCCAGTGTTCGGGTGCCGGGTCACCCGGATCCTGCTGGGATTCCGAGGTGTAGGGGCGCGGGACGATGTCCGGGTGCAGGGACGGCTCGGGCGCCGGATCGGTTCCGGCCGCCGACAGCAGCGTGCGCACCTGACCCATGAGGTGCTCGGGGCCCAGGACCTGCGTGGACTCGGTGCCGTGGAAGACGTAGACGTGCCCGTGTTCACGTGCGTGCGGATCGAACACGGGTACCACCTTTCCGAAGCGCAGGGGACCGCCGGGTTCTCGCGGCCGCGTCCCGCAGGATCATCCCACCACGGCCCGCCGACAGGCATAAGCGCCCGCGGTTCCGAGGGGCGCGGGATGCGGAGTCACCGGGCGTGGGGGGCACCGGGCGTGACCGTCACCGAGCCGGTGTGCACGGGTGAGGTCCCCGTGCTCGGTGCGCACACCGACCACGGGGACCCCGGGTGGAGGGGGACGGACTCAGTCGTCCTGCTCGGCCTCCGCGGCGCTGTCGTAGTGGGACTGCTCGAAGCGCTGCTGGGCCTCCACGATGAGCCGCTCCGCGGCCTCCTTGCCGTCCCAGCCCTCGCCCTTGACCCACTTGTTGGGTTCCAGGTCCTTGTAGCGCTCGAAGAAGTGCTGGATCTCCTTCTGCTTGAACTCGTTGACGTCCTCGAGACCCTGGATCTCGTCGTAGCGCTTGTCCGTGGACACGCACAGGATCTTGGCGTCCCCGCCGGCCTCGTCCGTCATGTTGAACACGGCGATGGGCCGGGCCTCCACGATCACACCGGGGACCACGTCCACGTCCAGGATGACCATGGCGTCCAGCGGGTCGCCGTCCTCGCCCAGGGTGTTCTCGAAGTAGCCGTAGTGCGTGGGGTACTGCATGGAGGTGAAGAGTACGCGGTCCAGGCGGAGTCGACCGGTCTCGTGGTCGATCTCGTACTTCACGCGGGAATACCGCGGGATCTCGATGGTGACGTCAAGCTCCATGGTGAAACTCCTCGGGTCGTAGTGCTGTGTGCCGGGCGGTTCGCGCACCCGGGTACCGCGCGGGACAGCGCCGAGCCGCCGCGCGTTCGATCGGATGCTCCCACGATACCGGCCGTGGCCGCGCCGTAGGGCAGCGCCCGCCCGCAGCGGTCCGGTGTTCGGCGTACGACGGCGCTCGGTGCGTTGTCCGTGTCGGGCGGGTACGGGAGAATGAGGGCCATGCCCGCACCCCCACCGAGTACCTCCGCGCGTCGCCGCTCCTGGCCCCTCGCGTGTGCACTGCTCGCGCTCGCGGTGCTCGTCGCGGCAACATTCGCCGTGCCCGCGGTCGTCGCGGAGCTACGGCCGGCATGGCAGCACGCGCAGGACGCGGACGACGCCGCGGCGTCGCCCGATCCCGCTGCGGCCGGTCTGGCGGCAGCGTCCGGGACGGTGGATGCCGAGGGCGTGGCGGAGGCCCTGGACGCGGGTCTGACCGGGGCCCCGGGAACCGTGGCAGCCGCCGTGGCGGTGGCGGGGGAGGACTCCGTGGTCGCGGGGCGGTCGCCGGAGCGGCCCATGGTGCCGGCGTCGAACCAGAAGGTGCTGACCGCCCTGGCGCTGGCCGCGACCGTGGACCCGTACGAACGACTGGAGACCACCGTGGTCCGGGGGGATCAGCCGCGGAAACTCGTCCTGGTGGCCGGTGGTGACACCCTGCTCGCTCCGGGCGAGGGGCGGGCGGATGCGGTCAACGGTCATGCGGGACTGGGGACGCTCGCGGAACGCACCGCGCAGGCACTGCGACAGGACGATCCCGACGCCGCGGCCTCCGGGCAGTGGACCGTGGAACTGGACACGGACCTGTTCGCCGGACCGGAGCTGAACCCCGCGTGGGAGGGGGAGGACATCGCCGCCGGGGAGATCACCCGTGTGGCGCCCGTGGCCCTGTATTCCCACCGGGTGCCCACCGCGGACGGCGCGGACCCGGGCTCCCGCGGCGAACGGCCCCAGGACCCCGCGGCCGCGGTCACGCGAGAATTCGCGCGCCAGCTCGAACAGCGCCTGGGCGCAGGGGCGAGCGTCACAGTGGGAGGCGCCGCGAGTGCCCCGGAGGACGCCGTGGGGCTCGCGCGCGTGGCATCCGCGCCCGTGTCCGAACAGAGTGCCTATATGCTCGCGCACTCGGACAATTCCCTCGCCGAGAGCCTCGCGCGGGTCGCCGCGGTGGCCTCCGGACGTGAGGGCAGCGTGACGGGTGTGCAGGAGCTGATCCCGGCCGCCCTGGCCGAGCACGGGATCGACACCGAGGGCCTGCGGGCCGCGGACGCGAGCGGGATGGCGCAGCAGGACAGGGTCAGCGCCACCACACTCGCCCGCGTGGTGGACACCCTGGTCACGGATCCCCGCTACGGTCCGTACGGCCGGGGGCTGCCACTGGCGGGAGCCCAGGGAACGCTCTCGGAGCGCTTCGACGACCCGGCGGAGGCCGCGGCGCGCGGTGTCACCCGGGCCAAGACCGGGACCCTGCTGGACGTCGTGGCGCTGTCCGGGTACGTGCAACGCGCCGACGGCAGCGTGCTCGTGTACTCCCTGGTGCTCAACGGGGTCAGCGGGGACACCACCCGGGCCAAGGACACCGTGGATCGCACGGTGGCCGCGCTCGCGAGATCTGCGTGAGCCGACCACTCGCGGAACGCGCCGTGCCCCGGGAGTTTCCAGCCTCCGCCCATTCGCGTGACCGCCCGGGTGTGATTGAGTGAGCGCATGAGCCAAGAACTGACACGTCGTTCGCTCGTGGACTGGGACGCAGCCGCCCAGATCGCTGCCAAACTGACCCCGCCGGGCCCCACGCCCGGGCCGCGTGAGATGTCCCGCGCCGTGGAGTCCCTGCGCTACTTCGCACATGAATCGGTGCACCACGTCCACGCGATCACGCGTCTGGACGCCGCGGAGAACCTGCGGGACTCCACCGTGCTCGTGGTGGATCGCGCGGGCTGGGCCAAGGCCAACACGCAGACGTTCTCCGTGCTCGTCCAGCCCGTCTTCGACCGGTTGCACGCCAAGGACCCCGGCACGTTCGACGCCGCCCTGCGGGGCGTGGCGCCCACGGCCATCGCCGCGGAGATGGGGGCCCTGGTGGGTTTCCTGTCCGCCAAGGTCCTGGGGCAGTACGACCCCTACGCCGGGCTCGTCTCCGAACAGGCGGCCCGTTCCCATCCCGGGGGTCGGCTCATGTTCGTGGCACCCAACGTGTTGTGGACCGAGCACGAACTCAACGTGGCCCCCGAGGACTTCCGATTGTGGGTGTGCCTGCACGAACAGACCCACCGTGTGCAGTTCGCGGCGGCCCCGTGGCTGCGCGATCACATGCTCGAGCAGATCTCCCGCCTGGGTTCGCTGGACGCGTCCGCGTGGGATCGCCTGCGCGCCGCCGCGGCGTCGATCACGGGCCGCTCCGCCGGCCGCCCGGACGCGGGTCTGGGTCCCATGACCCATCTGCTCACGGACGCCGAACGTGACACGGTCTCCCACGTGACGGCGGTGATGTCCCTGCTCGAGGGTCACGCCAACGCCGTCATGGACGCCGTGGACTCGTCCATCGTGCCCTCCGTGAAGACCATCCGCCGCCGCTTCGACGACCGCTCCGCGACCCACGGCGCCCTGGACCGGTTCATTCGTTCCCTGCTGGGCATGGACGCCAAGATGCGCCAGTACAGCAACGGCCAGAAGTTCGTGGAGTACATCGTGGAGCGTGTGGGCATGGAGCGCTTCAACACGGTGTGGACCTCACCCGAGACCCTGCCCACCGAGGTGGAGATCCACGACCCGCAGGCCTGGATGGATCGCGTCCTGGGCTGAGCCCGGGACGTGCTCTCGGGTTTTCCCCCGGTTGTCTGTGCCAAGATGACCGTGTGAGCTCTGAAAACATCAATCAACAGATCCGGCTGTACGGTCAGCCGCTATCAGAGCGTTTTGGCGCCGTGGTGGGGGTCTACGGTATTACGCAGCGCAGGCTGGCCCAGGTCCTGGGCCTGTCCGCGCCCATGCTCTCCCAACTCATCAGCGGCAGACGCATCAAGATCGGTAACCCTGCGGTCTACGAACGCTTGGTCATGCTCGAGGACAGCGCAGGGTCCTCGGACCAGGAGGCCGTCCTGAACAGGGTGGAGGCATCCCAACCGGTGCTGTCCACGTCACAGATCCGCACGCGGATCACCACGGACACGGATGCCGTGTCCGCGCTCGCCTCGGTGGTTCCGGTGGGGGAACTGGAACGCGCCCTGGTCATGCTCGGTGACACCACCCCCGTGCTGAGCAAGGTCCTGGGGATGGCCGAGGAAACGGCGCAGCGCGCCAGGTCCGCCCAGGACTGACGGGGTGCAGCACGGACGGACCGGTCGCCTCCATCCCGTGGTCGCCCGCGCCCGGCGTGCGGTGGCCCGCGCCGTCGACCACCTACCCCGTGAGACGTCGGCCGGGGGAGCGGACGCACGTGATCCGATGCGTCCGGACCCCTCGACGACCCCGCGGGAAACAACTACCGAGCACGCGCGGGCGGGCACTGATCCCCGCCCGCCCCTCGTGCTCGTGGCATGCAGCGGTGGCGCCGATTCCCTCGCGCTCGCCGCAGCGACTGCGCACCTCGCGCGGCGCGGCCGCGTGCGGGTGGGCGCCGTCGTGGTGGACCATGGACTCCAAGAGGGCTCGGCCGAGGTGGCCCGTGACGCGGCGCGCACCGTGCGGGAGCTCGGCCTCGAGCCCGTCGCGGTCGAGCGGGTCACGGTGGTGCGCGAGCACCACGGCCCCGAGATGGCCGCGCGCCTCGCCCGCTACGGCGCCCTCAGCGATGTCGCGCGCCGAACCGGCGCTGCCGCCGTCCTGCTCGGACACACACGGGACGACCAGGCGGAGACCGTGTTGCTGGGCCTCGCCCGGGGCTCGGGAACGCGTTCGCTGTCCGGGATGCCCGAGCGGCATCATGTCGACGACGTGCTGTACCTGCGTCCGTTCCTCAACGTCACGCGCGCCGAGACCGAGACGGTGTGCGCGGCCGAGGGGCTGTCGCCATGGCACGATCCCACCAACGCAGACACTGCACTGACCCGCGCACGCGTGCGCCACGAGGTCCTGCCCTATCTCGAGTCCCAGCTGGGGCCGGGGGTGGGCAGGGCACTGGCCCGCACGGCGTCGGTACTCGGCGCCGATGCCGACTACCTGGACGAACAGGCGTCCCTGGCGTTCGACGCCGCCCTGGTGCCCGCGGCGTCGTCCGGCTCGTCGGTCGTGCTGGACGGTGCCGTCCTCCAGGGGACCCCGGCGGCACTGCGCCGACGCATGCTCGCGAAGGCATGTGTCCTCGCGGGCGGGGAGACGCCCACGTTCGAACGGTTGAGCGCGCTCGAGCAGTTCGCGCTCGGGTACGGGGCGGCCGGGCCGGTGCAGATGGCGGGTAAGGTGGCAGCGTGGCGGCACCGCTCGGACGCGACCCATGCGCGAGGGTGCCTCGAGCTGCGCGGTGAGCGCGGACCTCGCCCGCTGGAGACAAGTCCACCCACGAACGACCCCGGGAGTGCACAGTGAAGGCCGAACACGTCCACGACGACCTGAGCAACGTCCTGTTCACCAAGGAACAGATCGCGCAGAAGGTCCGTGAACTCGCCCAGCAGATCGACCGCGACTACCACGGGCGGGACGTGCTGCTCGTGGGGGTGCTCAAGGGTGCGGTGATGGTCATGGCGGACCTCATGCGCGAGCTCGAGGGGCAGTACCCCATGGACTGGATGGCGGTGTCCTCCTACGGTTCGGGCACCAAATCCTCGGGCGTGGTGCGCATCCTCAAGGACCTGGACACGGACCTGCACGGCAAGGACGTGCTGATCGTGGAGGACGTCATCGACTCGGGCCTCACGCTGTCCTGGCTGCGCACCAACCTGGAGTCGCGCGGACCCGCCTCGGTGGAGATCTGCACGCTGCTGCGCAAGCCCGACGCCGCCAAGACGGACATCGACGTGCGCTATGTAGGCTGGGACATCCCCAACGAGTTCGTGGTGGGGTACGGGTTGGACTTCGCGGAGCAGTACCGCAACCTGGACTGCATCGCCACGCTCGCACCGCACGTTTACGAGTGAGTCGCGCACGGACCCTCACGCCCAGCCAATGTCGGGCAGAGGCGTGTACCGTGGCCCAATCGTGTGCGCTGTGAAAGAACGGACCGCACGCACGGCGTCGCAGCGCCATTCGAAGCGATAGATTGTGCCATACACGTCACGGCCACCGTTCCCCACCCCTCCGCCCCATGGAGACAGGTGCACGAGCGGGCCGTGACGAAACGTGTCACGTCCATGGGAGGATCAACGGCTTGGCCACGGCAAAAAAACCCACGAGTTTCTTCAAGGGTCCACTCTTCTGGATCCTGCTGGCCATTGTGGTCCTGGTTCCCGTGGGCGCCAGCGTGTTCAGCCCCACCTCGTCCCGCGTGGACACCAACGTGGGTCTGGAACTGCTCAGGGACCACAAGGTCGACGAAGCCAAGATCTACGACGGCGAGCAGAAGGTGGAGCTCAGCCTCAGGGACGATCTGAACCGGGACGGCCAGAACCTCGGTAAGGACGTGGAGTTCTTCTACGTCCAGCCCCGCGCGGAAGACGTCGTGCGGACCATGAACGACGCCCAGTTGAGCGGCTTCACGGACCAACCCGTGGAGAACAACTGGTTCCTGTCGCTCGTACGCTTCCTGCTCCCGTTCCTGATCATCCTGGGTATCTTCTGGTTCATCTTCGCCCGCATGCAGACCGGCGGGCAGGCCATGAAGTTCGGCCGGTCCAAGGCCAAGATGTTCAACAAGGAGAACTCCGAGGTCACGTTCGCGAATGTGGCCGGCGCGGATGAGGCCGTCCAGGAGCTCGACGAGATCAAGCAGTTCCTGGTGGAGCACGACCGCTTCACCGCTGTGGGTGCCAAGGTTCCCAAGGGTGTGCTGCTCTACGGCCCTCCGGGTACCGGCAAGACCCTGCTGGCCAAGGCCGTGGCGGGTGAGGCCGGTGTTCCGTTCTACTCGATCTCCGGTTCCGACTTCGTGGAGATGTTCGTGGGCGTGGGTGCGTCCCGCGTGCGCGACCTGTTCCAGCAGGCCAAGGAGAACGCCCCGGCCATCGTGTTCGTGGACGAGATCGACGCCGTGGGCCGCCAGCGCGGTGCCGGTATGGGCGGCGGCAACGACGAACGCGAGCAGACCCTGAACCAGTTGCTCGTGGAGATGGACGGCTTCGACGCCAACACGAACGTGATCCTGATCGCCGCGACCAACCGCCCGGACGTCCTGGACCCCGCGCTGTTGCGCCCGGGCCGTTTCGACCGCCAGATCGGCGTGGATGCCCCCGACATGAAGGGCCGCGAGCAGATCCTGCGCGTGCACTCCCAGAACAAGCCGCTCGCGAACAACGTGGACCTGGCCTCCGTGGCCAAGCGCACGCCAGGGTTCACGGGTGCGGAACTCGCGAACGTGATGAACGAGGCCGCGCTGTTGACCGCCCGCTCCCACGCGCAGCTGATCGACGACCGCGCGGTGGACGAGGCGATCGACCGCGTGATCGCCGGCCCGCAGAAGCGTTCCCGCGTGATGAAGGAACTCGAGCGCAAGGTCACCGCGTACCACGAGGGCGGCCACGCGCTCGTCGCCGCCGCACTGCGTAACACGGACCCCGTCACCAAGATCACGATCTTGCCGCGCGGCCGCGCGCTGGGCTACACCATGGTGATGCCCTCGGACGACAAGTACTCCACGACCCGCAACGAGCTGTTGGACCAGATGGCCTACGCCATGGGCGGTCGCGCGGCGGAGGAGATCGTGTTCCACGACCCCTCCACGGGTGCGTCCAACGACATCCAGAAGGCCACGGACACCGCGCGCAAGATGGTCACCCAGTACGGGATGAGCTCGCGGATCGGCTCGGTCAAGATCGGCGGGGACAACTCGGACCCGTTCGTGGGCCGCGAGATGGGCTCGGGCTCCAAGGAGTACTCGGACCACACGCTGGCCGTCGTGGACGACGAGGTGCGGGCACTGCTCGACCAGGCCCATACCGAGGCACACCAGATCCTGCTCGAGAACCGTCCCGTCCTGGACCGCCTGGCCCTGGAGCTGCTCGAAAAGGAAACCCTCAACGAGGCCCAGATCCAGGAGATCTTCCGGGACGTCACCAAGCGGGACCTGCGCCCGGTGTGGCTTTCCGGGGAGGAGCGCGAGGTATCCGACATCCCGCCGGTGGTCACGTCCGCCGAACGGGAGGAGGCCCGCCGCAAGAACCTCCAGGACCCCAGCACCATGGCACCGCAGGACCAGGCCGTGGCCGCCAAGCCGGAACACCCGCTCGAGGTGCCCGAGCACCAGGACCCACAGCCGGGGGCCGACGCCTCCGGCGCGGGCCCGGACGGGCCGTCCGGACAGGAACCGGGCGGTGTGCGGCGGGAGAACCCCTGATGCACGGCACCCACGAGGACGATCCGCACGAGCCGGTGTCGGGGTCCTACGCGGACTACGCCGAGGCCCCCCAGCTCGATCCGACGATCGACCAACCTCGGATCGCGGCCGCGGTGCGCGAGATCCTGTTGGCCGTGGGGGAGGACCCGGACCGCGATGGTCTGCGGGACACCCCGGCCCGGGTGGCACGCGCGTACGCCGAGGTCTTCGCGGGTCTGCACCAGGACCCCGCGGACCTGCTGGCCACGTCCTTCGACATCGGCCACTCCGAGATGGTGCTCGTGCGGGACATCCCGTTCTACTCCACGTGCGAGCACCACCTGGTGCCGTTCCACGGGCTCGCTCACGTGGGGTACATCCCGGGTCCGGAAGGCAAGGTCACGGGCCTGTCCAAGCTCGCGCGGCTCGTGGACCTCTACGCCAAACGTCCCCAGGTCCAGGAGCGGCTCACCACGCAGGTTGTTGAGGCCCTGAGCGAGCACCTGCACCCGGCCGGGGCGATCGTGGTGATCGAGTGCGAGCACCTGTGCATGTCCATGCGGGGGGTTCGCAAACCCGGTGCCAAGACCGTGACGTCGGCCGTGCGCGGTCAACTGCGTAACCCGGCAACCCGCGCCGAGGCCATGAACCTGATCCAGGCGGGGCGCGCGCAATGAGCGCGCCGCACGACGCCGCGAGCTCGCCCGACGGCGTTCGGGCCCACCATGCCGGGCCCGCTCGGCACGCGCTTGGCTGGGGTTCGTTCGACGCGCTGCCCACCGGACGCACACTCGTGATGGGCATCCTCAACGTGACCCCAGATTCGTTCAGTGACGGCGGTCGCCACGACACCGAGGCCGCGGCGGTGGCGCACGGGCTGCTGCTCGCCGAACAGGGCGCGGACATCGTGGACGTGGGCGGGGAGTCCACCCGGCCCGACTCCGAACGGGTGGATCCGCGGGAGGAACAGCGGCGCGTGCTGGCCGTGATCCGCGAACTGAGCGACCGCGGCGTCGTCGTGAGCGTGGACACCCTGCACCCGGACACGGCCGAGGCCGCCCTGGACGCCGGGGCGCACATCATCAACGACGTCTCCGGGACGAACCTGGACCCCCGCATGATCGAGCTGGCCGGGGACCGGGGCATGCCGTACGTGCTCATGCATTCGCGCGGGACCCCCCAGACCATGACGTCCCTCGCGGACTACGACGACACCGTGACCGAGGTGCTCGCCGAGCTCGAGCAGCTGCGGGAGCGCTGCCTCGCCGCGGGGATCCGCCCGGAGCACCTGATGGTGGACCCGGGGCTCGGCTTCGCCAAGGCGGGCGAGCAGAACTGGGAACTGCTGCGCGCCCTGCCCCGGCTGACCGGTCTCGGCAAGGTCCTGATCGCCGCGTCCCGTAAACGCTTCGTGGGCGCCCTGCTGGCCACGCAGGACGGACCGCGTCCCGTGGATGAGCGGGACACGGCCACGGCAGCCATCAGCGCACTGTCCGCGTTCGGGGGAGCCTGGGCCGTGCGCGTTCACGACGTCCCGACCACGGTGGACGCGGTGGCCGCGGCTCACGCGTGGCGCGGCGTCGCCCCGCCCGTACTGCACCCCCGGGATATGGGAAACTGAGCCCGCCATGAACACACCCGCCCCTGACAAGAACCATCGCGATCGGATCACCCTCACCGGCCTGGGCGCGGTGGGCTACCACGGCGTGTTCGAGAAGGAACGCCGCAGCGGTCAGCCGTTCTTCGTGGACCTCGTGCTCTACATGGACCTGCGACCGGCCGGGACCAGCGACGACCTCACCCGCACCGTGCACTACGGGGAGGTCGCGGAAATGGTGCGGGAGATCATCATCGGGACCCGGTTCCAGTTGATCGAGGCACTCGCGGAGGAGATCGCGCGGGCGCTCGTGGAGAATTTCCCCGCGGTGGCCGAACTCGAGGTCACGGTCCACAAACCCAAGGCGCCGATCGACGTGACGTTCTCGGACGTGGCCGTGAGCATCCACCGCCGCCGAGGACACTACGAGGCGAGCGCGGCCGGATGACGGCCCGGTGTGTTGTGGCCCTGGGGGCGAACCTGGGGGAGCGGTTGACGGTGCTGCGGCAGGCCGTGCGGACGCTGGACGCGACACCCGGGATCAGTGTCACGGCGAGCTCACCGGTCGTGGAGACCCGCGCGGTGGGTGGACCGCAGGACTCCCCGGACTACCTCAACGCGGTCGTGGAACTGCGTACCCGGCTCACGCCGTTCGAGGTGCTCGCGGTGTGCCAGAGCATCGAGGCCGAGCACGGTCGCACGCGTGACGTGCGCTGGGGGCCGCGCACCCTGGACCTGGACGTCGTGTGGTTCGAGGACGTCCACAGCGACGATCCGCGTTTGCAGTTGCCGCACCCGCGGGCCCACGAACGCGCGTTCGTGCTCGAACCGTGGGCCCTCATGGATCCGCGGGCCCACCTCGACGGCCGTCCCGTCCGTAAGCTGGCCCGTGAGGCCTCGGACTTCGCGGATCTGACCGTGACCGAGCACCGCGTGCGACCGGAGGTGGGGTCCCCGTGCGATACCTGAACGTGTTGTCCCTCGTGGCGGCCGCCGCGGTCGCGGCGGCCGTGGGGTGGAGCCTCAATCACGTGGTGAGCGGGCAACACCAGAGCCTGCTCATCCTGCCGTGGCTCAGTCTGCTCGCCGAACTCGCGGCCGCGCTCGTGGTGGGGTACCTGGGGCTGCGGTTGCGCGCCTACCGGGACCCCGAACGCGGTGCCGGGCGACGTCGCGACCCGGCTCGGCGCAAACCGTACGATCCCGTGTGGGCCGTGGGCACGGCAGCGGCGGCGCAGGCGATCGCGTACTACGGAGCGCTGACCGCCGGGTGGCACGCCGGGATCGGCGTGGACCAGCTCACCCTGCTCGGGGTGCGTTCCACGCAGGAACCGTTGTGGCTGTGCATTGCCCAAGGCGTGGCGGGGATCGTGCTGGCGGTCGTGGGCTGGATCGTGGAGAAATCGTGTCGGCTCCCACCCGATGACCCGGACGCGGAGGAGGAAACCCCCTACGGTGGACGGCGGGACCCGTACGCCCCAGGAGAGGGAGGATATGCCCGCCACCGATGAACTGTCACCTCCGGGACTGACCTGGCACCGGGTGGCGCCCCAGTACGTTTCCGTACGCCTGATCAGCTCCGCCATCTCCACCGTCGTGTGGACCGCGATCTTCTCGATCCCCCTGATCCTGGGTCTGCTCGGGACCTGGGGCGACCGCCCGCAGTGGTGGATGTGGGTGCTGTCCGGGATCGTGCTCGGGCTGGGTCTCGTGAACCTGTCCCTGATCCCGCGCCGGGTCCGGGCCATCGGCTACGCGGAGGCACCCACCGAACTGTGGCTGCGCAAGGGCCTGTTCTTCCGCAGCGTGACCGTGGTGCCGTACGGGCGGATGCAGTACGTGGACATCAAGACGGGGCCGGTGCTCAACGCGTTCGGGCTGGCCACGCTCACGCTCCACACCGCGTCCGCGGCCACGGACGCCGTGCTGCCCGGGTTACCCCGCGCGGAGGCAGGCCGGTTGCGCGAGCAGCTCACGGAGCGCGGGGAAGAGCACATGGTGGGGTTGTGATGAGCCCGGACCCATCCCACCGCTACGCGCAGCCGGGGTCGCCGGCAGACCCGGGCTCCGGTCCGCTCCCCGGGCCCGCCCAGCGCACTGGCACGGGTCCACGCCCCGGGGCGGACGCCGACGGCGCGTGGCACCGGGTGCACCCGCTCACGCCCTTCGTGCGCAGCTGGCTACTCGTGGTGGCCCTCGCGTGGGGCTTCGGCAACGTGTTCCTGGACGACCTCGTCACGGCGGTGCTCAACGGGGACCCCATCGAGATGGACGTGGGCGGGGCGGTGCAGCTCGCGGGCGCGGGCCTTGCGATCGCGATCCTGTGCGGTGTGCTCGGCCTGCTCATCGGTCTGGGTCTACTCTCGTGGTGGTTCATCCGCTACCAGATCACGGACGAACACGTGCGCCTGCGCACGGGGTGGCTGTTCCGCACGCACCGCCAGGCCCGCCTGGACCGGGTCCAGGGCATCGACATCGAGCGCAAGTTCGTCCCCCGGATCCTGGGTCTCGCGTCCTTGAAGTTCGACGTCGCAGACGGCGGGTCCAGCGTCCTCGAGCTGTCCTACCTTCGCCGCGACCACGCCCGCCAGCTGCGGCAACAACTGCTCGTGGCCGCGCACCACGCGTCGGACGCGCCGATCCCGCACACCGCCCCGGACGCCCACGAGGCGTCGGCCGCTCATGACGGCCAAGCAACGGGGGAGGCGGCTGCCGACCGGTACCGGGATCCGCAGGTCACCCGCCCCGGGCGCGTGGCGCCGTGGGACCGTTCGGCGGCGAGCGCCGTCGTCCCCGCCGTGGACTCCGGCGCGACCGACCGCTACCCCGCGTACCCGGGGAACCCCGCGGCCGGTACGGGCGAGCGCGGCCGGCGCGACACCGTGGACGTGCGGGCCGCCCGGAAGTACGGCCTGTTGGGCGAACAGGACGAGTTGCGGCGCGTGTTCACGGTGCCCACGAGCCGGGTGCTGCTGAGCCTCGTGTGTTCCCCGCCCGCCGTGATCCTGCTGCTCATGGCGGTGGCGGCGGTGATCGCCGCGTTCTGGAACGTCCAGGTGATGCGGGTCATGATCCCCAGTTTCGTCCCCCTGCTGCTCGGCGTGGTCTCCACGGTGTACTCGCGGCTCGAGAAGAGCTGGGGGTTCACGCTCAGCGTGGTCCCCTCCGGGGTGCGCACCCGATCCGGGTTGTTCAACGAGCGCTCCTCCACGATTCCCACGGGGAGGGTGCAGGCCTTGGAGGTCGGTAAACCCCTGATGTGGCGCGGTTTCGACGGCCACCACGTCCGGGTGATCACCGCGGGTAAAGGCGGCTCCGAGGGCACCGAGGGGCTCGGTTCCACGGTGTTGCCCGTGGGCACACTCGAGAACGTGCACGAGATCCTCGACCTCGTGCTGCCGCTCGAACACGCGCCCACCGAGCTCGTGGACCAGGGACTCACGGGGATCGGCGGCTCGGAGGACTTCACCACGAGCCCTCGGAGGGCTCGCTGGTTGGATCCGCTCACGTGGCGTCGCACGGGCTTCGCCTTGAACACGTCCGCGCTCGTGCTGCGGTGGGGCAGACTCGCACGGCACGCGAGCGTGATCCCGCACCACAAGACGCAGTCCGTGGCCGTGACCCAGGGTCCCGTGGACCGGCGGTTGCGGCTGAGTGGTTTCGCGGTGCACGTGACCCCCGGGTCGGTGACCACGTCCGTGCACCACCTGGACACTGCACAGGTCCGCGAGCTGCAGGCACGCCACACGGACCTTGCCCGCGCGGCGCGCGACCGCGTCAACGGTCGGGGCCGCGAACAGCACGCCACTGCGCTGGCCGGCCCGCCCGACCCGCGGGGGAGCTGACGCGCGTGCGCTACTCTGTGCGTGCCGTCGTCCCCGTCGAGGAGAATTTCCGTGAGACAACCCAGTGACCGCCCGGGCCGGTTGGGCGTGGGCGTGATCAGTGCCGGCAAGGTGGGCGCGGTGCTGGGCGCCGCGCTGCGGGCTGCGGGACACGCCGTCGTGGGTGTGCACGCGTCCTCCGAACAGAGCCGGGAGCGCGCGGGCGCCCTGTTGCCGGACGTGCCCGTGTTGGACGTCCCCACGATCGTGGAACGCAGTGAACTCGTACTGCTCGCGGTCCCGGACGACCAACTACCAGGTCTGGTGAGCGGGCTCGGTGCCACGGGCGCGTGGCAACCCGGTCAGCTCGTGGTGCACACCGCGGGGCGCTACGGCACGGATGTGCTCGAACCCGTGCGCCGCGCCGGGGGGATTGGCCTGGCCGTGCACCCCGCCATGACCTTCACGGGGCTCAGCCTGGACCTGCACCGGCTCGCGGACTGCAGCTTCGGCGTCACCGCCGCGGCACCCGTCCTGCCCATCGCGCAAGCTCTCGTGGTGGAGATGGGCGCCGAGCCCGTGGTGATCGCGGAAGCGGATCGCCCCCTGTACCACGCGGCGCTCGCCCACGGTTCCAACCACGTGATGACCCTGCTCGGGGAGTCCATGCAAGTGCTCGGGCAGATCGGGGTCACCCACCCGGAACGCGTCCTGGGCCCCCTCGCGCGCGCCACGGTGGACAACGCCCTGGCCTCCGGGGAGGACGCCCTGACCGGTCCCGTGGCCCGCGGGGACGTCGCCACGGTGGCCGCCCACGTCGCCGCCCTACGGGAGCTGTCCCAAGATGGGGTCTCCGCCGCCGACGCCGCCCGCTCGCCCGAGCGCGTCACGGCACCCGACGCCTCCGTGCGGGGAGCGCGCCAGACGGACGCCGGGGAGCAGTTGTTGGCGGGGTACCGCGCACTGGCGCGGCAGACCGCGGCCCGCGCGGCGTCGTCGGGCCGGATCGACGAGACGACCTATCGCGCGGTGCTTGCCGCGCTCGACGGAGAGGAACGCCCGTGACGGGACCCGTGGTGTGCACCACCGTGGCGCAGTTGCGCGAGGAGATCGGGGCGCGCGTGACCCGCGGCGCCCGCACCGTGGGGTTGTTCCCCACCATGGGTGCCCTGCACGACGGGCACGCGCGGATCGCGCAGCGCACGCGTGCGGAGAACGACCTCGCGGTGGTGTCCGTGTTCGTCAACCCACTGCAGTTCGGTCCCGGCGAGGACTTCGAGAGCTACCCGCGGGACCTGGACGGGGACGTTGCGCGGCTCGCCGAGGTGGGTGTGGACCTCGTCTTCGCGCCGTCGGTCGAGCAGATGTACCCGGACGGGACGCCCGTGGTGTCCGTGACGTCCGGGCGGGCAGGGTCGATCCTGGAGGGGGCCACGCGCCCCGGGCACTTCGACGGCGCCCTGACCGTGGTCAACAAGCTGTTCACGATCGCGGCACCGGGCCCCGCCGCCGAACTGCGGGCCTATTTCGGGGAGAAGGACGCGCAGCAACTGCTGCTCATGCAGCGGATGGTGCGTGATTTCGATTACCCGGTGGAGATCCGTGCGGTGCCCATCGTGCGCTCGGAGCAAGGGCTCGCCCTGTCCTCGCGCAACCAGTACCTCTCCGCCGAGCAGGCCGACCACGCGCTCGTGCTGCACCGGACTTTGCGCGCGCTCGCGGCAGGGGAGCTCACGCTCGAGCGGGCGCGCAGCGCCATCGACGCCGAGCCGGAGGTGCGCCTGGACTACTTCGTGACCGTGGACCCGGGAGATCTTTCCCTCGTGGAACCCGGCCCCGGGACCCTCGCGCTCGTGGCGGCGTGGGTGGGCCCCACCCGCCTGATCGACAACATGCGAATCTGAGCGCGGGCGGTATCCTGGTCCATTGTGACCGAGCAGCCCGAATCCACCGTTCCCGCAGACACCGCCAGCACCGATCCGGAGCTGAGCGCCCACGAGCTCAACGATCAGATGGCCGTGCGCGCCGCCAAGCGCCAGGCAGCGCAGGACGCCGGGATGGCGCCCTATCCCGTGGACGTGCACCGCACCACGACCCTTGCCGCGGTCCGTGAGCAGTTCGGTCAGCTCGAAGCCGGGGAGGAGACCGAGCACGTCGTGACCGTGGCCGGTCGTGTGGTCCACGTGCGCAACACCGGCAAGCTGTGCTTCGCGACCCTCCAGGAGGGGGACGGCACTCGGCTGCAGGCCATGCTCTCCAAGGTCAACGTGGGGGACGAACCCCTCGCGCAGTGGAAGGCCCTCGTGGACCTTGGCGACTTCGTGGCCATCACCGGTCGCGTGATCAGCTCGCGGCGCGGGGAGCTGTCCGTGATGGCGGACTCGTGGACCATGGCCTCCAAGGCCCTGCGCCCCCTGCCCACCATGCATAAGGAACTCAACGAGGAAACCCGGGTGCGCCAGCGCTACCTGGACCTGATCGTGCGCCAGGAGGCCCGCGACGTCGTCCTCACGCGCTCCACGATCACGCGCACCGTACGCCGTGTCATGGAGGAACAGGGGTACGTGGAGATCGAGACCCCCGTGCTCCAGCTCGTGCACGGCGGGGCCGCGGCGCGCCCATTCGGTACGCACCTCAACGCGTTCGACCAGGACATGACGCTGCGTATCGCCACCGAGCTGTATCTCAAGCGCGCGGTCGTGGGCGGTATCGACAGGGTTTTCGAGATCGGCCGGGTCTTCCGTAACGAGGGTGTGGATTCCTCCCACAGCCCGGAATTCACCACGCTCGAGGCGTATGAGGCCTATGCCGATCAATTCGTGATGGCGCAGCGGATCCAGGAGATCATCCAGGAATGTGCCCGCGCGCTCGGTGTGGACGGGGTGGACACCGAGGACGGCCGCATTGATTTGTTCGGGGAGTGGGCATGGGTTTCCGTGTATCCGGGACTGTCCGAGGCCGTGGGACGGGAGGTCACCCCGGACACGGATGTCACGGAACTGCGAAAGATCGCCGCTCAGCGCGATATTCAAGTGAATCCTGCATGGGACGCACAGAAACTCGTCATGGAACTCTTCGAGGAAATCGTGGAGCCCACCCTGATCCAACCCACGTTCGTGTACGACTACCCGCCGGCCGCACAACCGCTCGCCCGGCCCCACCGCGAGAAGCCGGGGTTGATCGAGGCGTGGGACCTGATCATCGGAGGGATGGAGCGTGGCACCGCGTTCTCCGAGCTCGTGGACCCGGTGGTGCAGCGCGACCGGCTCACGGAGCAGTCCCGGCTCGCCGCGGCGGGGGACGACGAGGCCATGCGGTTGGACGAGGACTTCCTGCGGGCCCTCGAATACGGCGCGCCGCCCATGGGCGGGCTCGGCCTGGGGCTGGACCGGCTCATCATGCTGTTCACCAACCTGGGCATCCGGGACACCATCCTCTTCCCACTCATGAAGCCCGAGTGAACCGGCCCGGCGCAGTACCGCGTCCAGCCGCCGTCCAGTCCTGGAGAGGATGATCACCGTCATGGATTACCTGGCCGTCTTCGTACCCTCACTCGGTGTGGGTGTGGTCTTCTACCTCGTGATGCGCTGGTTGCTGCGCGGGGACAGGACCGAGCGCAGTGCGCAGGCACAGGCCCGCGACGACGCCGAGCAGTGGTACCGCTCGGTACGCGAACGCGAGGGGGACAAAGTCCCGTTCGGATATCAGGAGGATAAGCCCCGGCAACAACGGGGTCTGGGCTTACGCAACAGCATTCCTATTCGTGAATCCCCGGAAGATCCCAATAGACCGTGATGACAATTATTCGAATATCTGCCATGATAGGACCGTGAATCCGCGGTCCCTGCATTTCATTCCGGGGACGTTCCCATGGGTGAATCCGAACAGTTTCCATGAGGAATGGAGATCGGAATCACACGGGGGACAAATTCCTGTGTTTCACCCCACAGCATGAATTTGCTAGCGCGAATAATTGATCGACGAGCCCGTAGGGCGTTTGGAGGAGCTGGAGCATGGCTCAGACCGTGAAAATCATTCTTGAAGACGATATCGACGGCGGCGAGGCCAATGAGACCGTGCGTTTCGGTCTGGACGGCGGCCAGTACGAGATCGACCTGAGCTCGGCCAACGCCACCAAGCTGCGCGACGCCCTGCGTCCCTACGTCGCGGCCGGTCGCCGCGCGTCCGCCAAGAGCGGGCGCAGCCAGAACACCACCACACGCCCGAACCGCTCGGGCAACCCCGAGACCCCCAAGATCCGCGCGTGGGCCAAAAAGCAGGGCCTGCAGGTCTCGGACCGCGGCCGCATCCACCAGGACATCCAGGACAAGTACTACGCCGCTCACAACGACTGAGTTCGTAGCACACCCCGGCATCACGGCCGGAACACGCCGCAACAGGCGTGTTCCGGCCGTTGTCGTCGTTACCGGGGAGCACGGGACGGGGGAGTTGCGAAAGGCCCCCCGGGGGGAATTTTGCTGAGGGCTGGATACCGTGCGCCAGTGGCGAACAGTGCCGGAAACGCCGCGCGGGATGCCTAGCATCGTTGACAGAGATCAATGAAGGAGTATCCATGTTCGAACGCTTCACCGACCGCGCCCGCAGGGTCGTCGTGCTGGCCCAGGAAGAGGCCAGGATGCTCAACCACAACTACATCGGGACCGAGCACCTGCTGCTCGGCCTGATCCACGAGGGTGAGGGCGTCGCCGCCAAGGCCCTCGAGTCCATGGGCATCACCCTGAGCGCCGCCCGCGAGCAGGTCCAGGACATCATCGGCCCGGGCCAGCAAGCGCCCTCGGGTCACATCCCGTTCACGCCCCGCGCCAAGAAGGTGCTCGAGCACTCGCTGCGCGAGGCCCTGCAGTTGGGGCACAACTACATCGGGACCGAGCACATCCTGCTCGGGATCATCCGCGCTGGCGAGGGCGTGGCCTCCCAGGTGCTCGTCAAGCTCGGCGCCGATCCCGGCAAGGTCCGCGCCACGGTGCTGGAACTGATCTCCGGTTACCAGTCCGGCAACGCCGGCGGGGAGAAGGAAGCCGCCGGTGTCGGCACCGGTGGCCGCGCCGAGGGCGCTCCCGCGGGTTCGGCCGTGCTGGACCAGTTCGGTCGCAACCTCACCGCCGCCGCGCGCGAGTCCACGCTGGACCCCGTGATCGGGCGCTACCGCGAGATGGAGCGCGTGATGCAGGTGCTCTCCCGGCGCACCAAGAACAACCCGGTGCTGATCGGTGAACCCGGTGTCGGTAAGACCGCAGTCGTGGAGGGCCTGGCCCAGGCGATCGTGCGCGGGGACGTCCCCGAGACGCTTAAGGACAAGCAGCTCTACACGCTGGACCTGGGATCGCTCGTGGCCGGTTCCCGCTACCGCGGTGACTTCGAGGAACGCCTCAAGAAGGTGCTCAAGGAGATCCGTACGCGCGGGGACATCATCCTGTTCATCGACGAGATCCACACGCTCGTGGGTGCGGGTGCCGCGGAAGGCGCGATCGACGCCGCGTCGATCCTCAAGCCCATGCTGGCGCGCGGCGAGCTGCAGACCATCGGTGCCACCACGCTGGACGAGTACCGCAAGCACATCGAGAAGGACGCCGCCCTCGAACGGCGCTTCCAGCCCATCCAGGTGGACGAGCCCTCCGAGGCCCACGCCGTGGAGATCCTCAAGGGCCTGCGCGACAAGTACGAGGCGCACCACCGCGTGTCCATCTCGGACGACGCGCTGGAGGCCGCGGTGCACATGTCCGCGCGCTACGTCTCGGACCGGTTCCTGCCCGACAAGGCCATCGACCTGATCGACGAGGCCGGTGCACGTCTGCGCATCAAGCGCATGACCGCGCCGCCGGAGATCAAGGCCCTGGACCAGAAGATCGCGGACACCAAGCGTGCCAAGGAAGCCGCGATCGAGGGCCAGGACTACGAGAAGGCCGCGTCCCTGCGCGACACCGAGCAGAAGCTCATCGCCGAGCGTGACGAGAAGGACACCGCGTGGCGCGAGGGCGACGACCAGATCTCGGAGGTGACCCCGGAGGTCATCTCGGACGTCCTGTCCGCCTCCACGGGTGTGCCCGTGTACAAGCTCTCCGAGGAGGAGTCCGGGCGGCTGCTGCACATGGAGGACGAGTTGCACAAGCGCGTCATCGGGCAGAACGAGGCCATCAAGGCCCTGTCCCGCTCCATCCGCCGTACCCGAGCTGGTCTGAAGGACCCGCGCCGCCCGGGTGGCTCGTTCATCTTCGCCGGGCCCACTGGTGTGGGTAAGACCGAGCTGGCCAAGGCGCTCGCGGAGTTCCTGTTCGGTGACGAGGACGCCCTGATCACGCTGGACATGTCCGAGTATCAGGAGAAGCACACCGTCTCCCGGCTCTTCGGTGCCCCTCCGGGCTACGTGGGGTACGAGGAGGGCGGTCAGTTGACCGAGAAGGTCCGCCGCAAGCCGTTCTCCGTGGTGCTGTTCGACGAGGTCGAGAAGGCCCACCAGGACCTCTTCAACTCGCTGCTGCAGATCCTCGAGGACGGTCGCCTGACCGACTCGCAGGGCCGTGTGGTGGACTTCAAGAACACCGTGATCATCATGACCACGAACCTCGGTACCCGGGACATCTCCCGCACGGTTCCCGTGGGCTTCCAGGCCAGCGGGGACGCGGCCACGTCCTACGACCGAATGCAGGCCAAGGTGCAGGAGGAGCTCAAGGAGCACTTCCGTCCCGAGTTCCTCAATCGCGTGGACGAGATCATCGTGTTCCCGCAGCTGAGCGAGAGTGAGATCGTGCAGATCGTGGACCTGTTCGTCGCGCGCCTGCAGCGGCGGTTGCGTGAGCAGGACATGTCCATCTCGCTGTCCGACGCCGCCAAGCAGTTGCTCGCCAAGAAGGGCTACGACCCCGCGATGGGTGCCCGGCCGCTGCGCCGGACCATGCAGCGCGAGATCGAGGATCAGCTCTCCGAGCGGATCCTGTTCGGCGAGATCGCCTCGGGCGAGAAGATCTCGGTGGACGTCGAGGGTGAGGGCGACGACGCCACCTTCACCTTCTCCTCCACGCCCATGTCCGAGCTCTCCGACGACGAGATCCGGGAGATCGAGAACACCCCGGCGTTCTCGGACGACGCCGACAGCCAGTCCGGCAAAGACGTGCCGCGCTCGCCCCACTCGGGGCCCGACAGCGGCGGGGGAGCGGCCCAGGCGCAGGCCTGAGCCACCCCGCGCGGTGCCCGGCACCGCGGCGCCTCCGCGAGCGGGCGGCGTCGTCGACCACAACGGTCGGCGACGCCGCCCGCTCGCGTTCGAACGGACGCGTACAGTCGTGGGCATGGTAGAGATCCGCATCCGCCCCGCCCGGACCTCGGACGTCCATGGCATCAAGGAGCTCGTGGCGCCCATGGCGGCCGAGCGCATCCTGATCACCAAGGACACGGTGACGTACTTCGAGAGTATCCAGGAGTTCGTGGTTGCGGAGGACGACGCCGGGAACCTCGTGGGCTGCGGGGCCTTGCACGTGATGTGGGAGGACCTCGCGGAGGTGCGCACCCTGGCCACGTCCCCCGCGGCGCGCGGTCATGGCGTGGGCGGGCGGATGATCGAGGAACTGCTGGCCCGTGCGGCTCGGCTCGGGGTCGGCCGGGTTTTCTGCCTGACCTTCGAGGTGGCGTTCTTCGCGCGGCACGGATTCGCCGTGATGGAGAACCAGGAGACCATCGAGCCCGAGGTCTTCGCAGAGCTGTTGCGTTCCCACGACGAGGGCGTCGCGGAGTTCCTGGACCTGGCCCGGGTCAAACCCAACACGCTGGGCAACACGCGGATGATCCGCGCGATCACCCCGGAAGGCTGACCGCGCCGTCGTCCGAGGTGGCCAGACCGTCCGCGAGCAGTCCGTTCAACGCACGCTCCCGTTGTTCGGCGGGCGCGGGCAGCCGCCACAGGGCCCCGAGCCGTTCGATCACCACGGCGGGCGGGGCCGCGTGCTCCCCGGCGATCTGTTCCGAGCCCGCGAGGTCCGTGAGCAGCAACTGCGCGGGCACGGGCTCGTCTGCGGCGCGCAGCACCGCCATCATGGCCCCCCGGACCTGGCGGTCCGTGCCGTGCCACAACTGGCCCCTGGGCGTCTCCTGCGCGGGAGGGCTGCCAGCCGCGACCCACGCGCAGTCCCGCCGCACGGGGCACTCGTCGCAGCGCGGGGAACGCGCGGTGCAGATCAGTGCGCCCAGTTCCATCACGGCCTGGTTCCACGCGACCGATTCCGCGACGTCCTGCGGCAGGACGTCCTGCGCCAACCGGGTCTCCGCCGCGGTGAGGGAACGGGACGGCAGGGCCCGCCCGGAGAACACCCGGGCCTCGACCCGGCGGATGTTCGTGTCCACGACCGTGTGGCGCTGACCGAACGCGAACACGGCCACTGCCGCCGCGGTGTACGCGCCGATCCCGGGCAACGCCAACAGCTGTGCGTGGTCCTCGGGCACCCGCCCGTCGTGCTCCGCGGCGATGTTCTGGGCAGCCGCGTGCAGCCGCAGCGCGCGGCGCGGGTAGCCGAGCCTGTCCCACGCGCGCAGGACCTCCGCCGGCGACGCCGCCGCGAGATCGCCCGGTTCCGGCCACTGTTCGAGCCACCGGCGCCACACTGGCAGGACGCGCCCCACCGGGGTCTGCTGCAGCATGATCTCGCTCACGAGCACCTGCCACGGTGTGCGTTCGGGCGCGCGCCACGGCAGGTCGCGGGACGCCCGCCGGTACCACTCGATCACGGCTGCGTGAGTGCCGTGAAGTCGCTCGTCGCGGGCTGGTGTGCGGCTCGAGTTCATAACTGTCCACGGTAGCCTGGAGACCATGGCTTCCGGTTCCGAACAGCACGATCCCCCCACGTCCCCCACGGAATCCGCGGACACCGGGGGCAGGCTCCCGGAGCACGTCTATCGGCGACGCCGCATGGTCGCGCTCGCCGTGATCGTCGCCCTGGTCCTGGCCCTGCTGTGGGCAGTGGTCTCGGGCGTGCGCGCACTCACGGCACCGGACGCCGACGACACGAATGCCACGCAGCAGCCCGACGCCGCGGCGCAGCCGAGCACGGATCCCCAGAACAAGTTCGCGGACTTCACTGCCCGGCCCACACCGTCCGGGTCTGGTGCACCCGGCGCGTCCGGCAGCCCGAGTGCGAGCAGTACGGCGGCGCCGGAATGCGGCGCGGATCTGGCGGTGAGTGCCGCGACCGACGAACAGAGCTACGCGGCGGGCCAGAACCCGGTGCTCGAACTGACCCTCGAGAACAAGGGCCAGCACCCGTGCCGCGTGGACGCCGGTAGCAATCACATGGCCTTCGTGGTGACCTCCGGTGCGGACACCGTCTTTGATTCACGGCACTGCGCGGCAGCCGGTGAGGACCGTCAGATCACCCTGGACACGGGGCAGAAGGAGACCGCACGGCTCACGTGGAACCGGGTGCGCACCGCGGAGGGCTGCCCGGCCGGCCAGTCCGAGGCGCTCGCCGGGTACTACAACCTCACGACGTCACTCGGGGACGTCGCGAGCCAGCAGGCCGTTTTTAGTCTGCAGTGAGTGGGCGGCTCGCGGCTTGCGCAGATCCACCGGCGACGGCGGTCCCGGGGTTCGCGCGGCCGGCTGGCGGCCCTCGAGGTGACCATCGGTGGGCGATGCCCGGGCGGTGCACGGGCCGCGTCCGCGACCGGGCCACCCGGACTGCTACATGAACCGTTCCAGCAGGCTCGTCTCGGCCATACGGGACAAGGACTCGCGTACGGTGCGGGCACGCTGCTCGCCGATGCCCTCCACGGACATCAGGTCCTCGAGGTTCGCGGCCATGAGCGACTGCAGGCCGTCGAACTGGGCCACGAGCCGTTTCGCCACCGCACGCGGCATGGACTTGATGCCCTCGAGCAGCCGGTAACCGTGGGGGTGCAGGTCCACCTCCAAGTTGCCCTGCGGCCCGGTGAGACCCGCGGCCACTGCGACCCGCTGCAGATCGATCAGTTCGGTGGACGACAACCGGGCGAGTCGGTCCAGGGACTCCGCGATCACCTCGGGCGTCGTGGCCTCGGGCAGGTAGTCCCGCAGGACTACGCCGGGCCCCGGTCCCGTCCCGGCCGTGAGCTCCTCGAGCTGCAGGGAGATCAGACGTCCGTCCGAGCCGAGTTCCAGGACGTACCACCCGATCTCGTCCGAGATCCTGCGCACCATCTCCATCCGCTGCAGCGTCAGGGCCACGTCGCGGGCGGTCACGGCGGCTTCGATCTCGAGCGCCGAGAGGCTGCCCAGGACCTGCGCGAGGCGGTTGCTGTAGTGCTCCAGGGTCTGCAGGGCCTGGTTCGCGCGAGCCATGATGGCCTGGGAACCGTCGATCGCGTAGCGGTAATCGGCCACGTAGATCGTGATGACGCTCATGGACTGGCTGACCGAGATCACGGGAACACCGGTCTGCTTGGCGGTGCGCTCGGCGGAGCGGTGACGCGTGCCGGACTCCTGGGTGCGGATGGACGCGTCCGGCATGAGCTGGACCCCGGCCTTGAGGATGCGGGTGGCTTCCTTGTCGCACACGATCGCCCCGTCCATCTTGGCGAGTTCGCGCAACTTGGTGGGGGTGAATTCGGTGTCGATGTCGAACCCGCCCGAACACAGCGACTCCACGGAGCGGTCGAATCCGAGCACGATGAGCGCGCCTGTGCGGCCCCGGAGGATGCGCTCCAGCCCCGTCCTCAGTTCGGTACCGGGGGAGACCCTGGCCAGGGTCCGTCTCAGGGCAGTCTCGTGCGATTTCACCACGGCCTCATTCTATGTGCGCTCGCCCCGCCCGAAGGCCAACATGCCCCGCGTGGCATGTGTGTTCGGACTCGGCCCTGCCCCGGCGAACTCGGCCGTACGGCGTCGGATTCAGCCCTGCCGCGGCGGGAAGAGCAGCTCCATGGCCTGTGAGACGGTGGTGACCTCACGCACGGAGAAGCCCGGAGGGATCTTGCCGGGTCCGTTGGGGGATGCCGGGACCACGGCGTGGGTGAAGCCCAGCCGGGCGACCTCCTGGATCCTGCGGTTGATCTCGGGTACGGGGCGGACCTCACCGGCCAGTCCGATCTCCCCGAAGCACACGAGCCGCTGGGGCAGCGGTCGATCCTGGGCGGCGGACGCGAGCGCCATGCACACCGCGAGGTCCGTGGCGGGTTCGGTGAGCCGCACACCGCCCACGGTGGACACGTAGCAGTCCATGGTCGCGAGGGCCACGCCCGCCCGGCGCTGCAACACCGCGAGCAGCATGGCCACCCGGGAACCGTCCAGGCCGGAGGTGGCCCGTCGGGGTTGCGCGGTGCTGGACTTGTCCAGCAGGGCCTGGACCTCCGCGAGCAGCGGCCTGCGCCCCTCCACGGTGACGCTCAGACATGTTCCCGCGACCGGGACGGGGGTGCGGGAGACGAACAGGCCGGACGGGTCCGAGACCGAGCGGATACCGTTCTCCTCGAGATCGAAGCACCCGACCTCGTCCGTGGGGCCGAACCGGTTCTTCACGGCCCGCAGTAGGCGGATGCGCGAGTGTTTGTCCCCCTCGAACTGACACACGACGTCCACGAGGTGTTCGAGCAACCGGGGACCGGCGATCGAACCCTCCTTGGTCACGTGGCCCACGAGCAGGGTGGTCATGTTCCGGGTCTTGGCGGCGTGGATGAGGCTCGCCGCGACCTCCCGCACCTGGCTCACCCCGCCCGCCGAACCCTCGATCTCCGGGCTCGCGAGGGTCTGCACCGAGTCCACGATCAACAGTTCCGGTTTTAAGTCCTTGACCTGCGCGAGCGCCGCGGAGAGGTCGGTCTCCGCGGTGAGGTACAGCTTTTCCGAGAGGGCATCGATGCGCTCGGCCCGCAGTTTGACCTGCGCCGCGGACTCCTCCCCGGTCACGTACAACACGGTGCGGGGATCGGGCCCGCCCGCCACCTTGGCGGCTGCGTCCAGGAGCAGCGTGGACTTACCCACGCCGGGTTCCCCCGCGATCAGGATGACCGCACCGGGCACGAGTCCGCCGCCCAGGACGCGGTCGAACTCGGTGACGCGCGTGGGGGTGAAGCGGGCCACCGAGGAATCCACCTGGCCGATGGGTTGAGCGGGCACCGCCACGCTGGCCGCGGCCCGGGTGCGCCCGTGTTCCAGGTTCGTGGAGATCTCCTGCACGGTGCCCCAGGACTGGCACTCACCGCACCGGCCCACCCATTTGGCCGTGGTCCAGCCGCATTCCGTGCACCGGTAGGAGACGGACGGCTTCCTGGTCTTCGCGCTCATGCTGTCACCGTAGGGGGCGGATCTGACGCGCATAAGCGGCACGGATCCGTGGCTCGGTCACCGACCGCCCAGCGTGGGCAGGTGCCGGATCGCCTCCTCGTGGGTGAGACCGGTGGACTCCAACAGGTCCACGACCAACGGACGGATCAGCAGCACGAGTGCCTCGCCCTCCATGGTCCGCACCCCCATGAGCCCGGGTTCCAGGCGACCGGCCACCGAGATCAGTTCATTGCGCGTCTGGCGCAGGTAGCTTTCACGGGTCTGGGGATGACTCGCGGAGAACGTGTGATCCAGGCTCAGGATGGCGTCGGAGAGATCGGCGAGGGTCTCGGAGAGGGAGGCCACGGCGTCGTCGGACAGGGAGACGCGGTTGAGGACGGACGCGAGGCGGCGTGCGAACACGCGCGAGTTGCGCACGGCGAGGTCCACGTACCGGATGCTCTCGCTCAGGTCGTCGATCTCGCGGCGGTGCCGGCGGTGCAGAGGGGATGCGTGGGCGATCTCCCGGGAGGCCGTGAGCCCCGAGCGTACCGAGTCCACGAGCGGCTGCGTCTGACGAGCCCGCACGAGGGCGTGCCACGCGAGGCGCGAATCGGTGTCCGAGACCGCACGGGAGCAGTCCGTGAGCACCTGGGTGAACTCCACGATGAGCTTGCTGAGGTCCTGGCGCGGTTCGCGGCGCGGGTCTTGGGGAATCACGTACGCGAGGAGCAGCGCGCAGAGGCACCCCACCACGGCGTCGAAGGACCGCGCGAACACGCCGTCCTGCGACGGCGGGAGGAGCACCACCAGCACGGACTGCAGCCCCATCTGCGTGGTGAAGATCGCGCCGTTGTCAAGGAACCGGGCGAGCAAGAGGGACAGGAGCAACACGAGGGCCGCTTGCCACTCACCATGGCCCAGGACCTGGATGAGCAGATCGCCCATCACGATCCCCAGGGTGCACCCGATCGAGACCTCCAGCACCCGGCGGTAGCGTAGCCCGCCCTTGGCGTACCCCAGGGACACGAGCGCGGCGGTCGCGGCGAAGATGGGGCCTTGATGGCCCAGCAGCCGTTCCGCGATCACGTACGCGCCAACGGCCGCCACGGTCATCTGCACGGCCTGGAAGAAACCGGACGTCATGCGTGCCCAGCCGGAGCGCCCGCGCTTGCCCACGACCTCGGGAACACGACGGAATCGGGAGCGGTACTGAGCTGCTTCCGAGGACGTCATGGCTCCCATCCTAGGCGGGCGCCTCGGACGGACGCGTACCGCGCGGGACGCGTGACCGGGCGGCGCCGTGGCCAGGGGTGGCGCCGGTCACAGGGGTTGTTAACCGCCAGTTCACCTTCCCGGCCGCATCTGTCAATATCGCCTGCCTACGGTAATTCCCGGGCGCGCTGCGGACGCAGCGGCGTTGGACTCCAAGATCCGGTTGTCCGCACCCACCGGGCTCTCCGGTTCACGCTTTCGAAGGGAAATACAGTGAAGGTTTCGCATGTCGGCCGTTCGGCCGCAGTCCTGGCCATTGGTGCCCTCGCTCTGACCGCTTGCGGTTCCGACAACGCCACCGGCAACACCAACAGCGGCGGGGGCTCGGGCGAGAGCAGCGGCGTGTCCGGAACGCTGACCGGCATCGGGGCGTCCTCCCAGCAGGCCGCCATGACCGCGTGGCAGAACGGCTTCCAGTCCGCTAACAGCGGCTCCACCGTGCAGTACTCCCCGGACGGCTCCGGCGCCGGGCGCAAGGCCTTCCTGGCGGGCGGCGCGAACTTCGCCGGCTCGGACGCCTACCTCTCCGACGACGAGGTCGAGCAGGCCAAGCAGCAGTGCGGCCCCGACGGCGCCATGGACCTCCCGGTCTACATCTCCCCGATCTCCGTGGCGTTCAACCTGCCCGGTATCGAGTCCCTGAACCTGGACGCCCCCACCATCGCCAAGATCTTCAAGGGTGAGATCAAGCGCTGGAACGCGGAGCAGATCAAGCAGCAGAACCCGGACGCCGATCTCCCGGACACCCCGATCACGGTGGTGCACCGCAGCGATGACTCCGGGACCACCGAGAACTTCACCGACTACCTGCACAAGGCCGCTCCGCAGGAGTGGACCAAGGACCCGGCACAGGCCTGGCCCTCCGAGTACGCGGCGGAGAACAACAAGGGCACCTCCGGCGTGGTCTCCACGACCTCCGGCACCGAGGGCGCCGTGACCTACGCGGACTCCTCCGCCGTGGGCGATCTCGGCACCGCCGCGATCAAGGTGGGCGACCAGTACGTGACCCACTCGCCCGAGGCCGCCGCCAAGGCCGTCGAGGTCTCCGCCCAGGCCGAGGGCCGCGGCGAGCACGACCTCGCGATCAACATCGGGCGCGACACCAAAGAATCCGGTGCGTACCCGCTCGTGCTGATCTCCTACCACATCGTGTGCTCCCAGTACGACTCCCAGGAGACCGCGGACCTGGTCAAGGCCTTCGAGAACTACGTGATCTCCGAGGACGGGCAGAAGGCCGCTGCGGACTCCGCCGGTTCCGCCCCGCTGAGCCAGACCCTGCGCGACCAGGCCAAGGCGGCCGTGGACTCCATCACCGCGAAGGGCTGATCCGCCCCGACGACGTGTGAGTGCGGCGCCGGCGTGTCATCGCGCGTCGGCGCCGCAGCCACGCACGCGGTCATCTCGGACCGCCACGTCCTACGCTGGCCGAATTCACCGCTCAGCTCGTTCCACACCTTGATCGAAGGGACTGGTTCATGTCCACCACCATCAGCGCCCAGAAACCGGGGACCCGCCAGTCCTCGGCCGGACGTGCCGGTGACTCCGTCTTCTCCGGACTCAGCCTGGCCGCCGGCATCCTGATCTTCGCGGTGCTCGCGGCCGTCGCGCTATTCCTGTTGCTGCAGGCGCTGCCCACGTTCGCCGCCCCCGCCGAGGAGATCACCGGTGGGCAGGGCTTCTTCCACTACATTTGGCCGCTCATCGTGGGCACGCTCATCGCCGCGGTGATCGCCCTGCTGATCGCCACACCCGTGGGCATCCTGGTGGCGCTCTACATCTCCCACTACGCACCGGCCAAGATCTCCAAGCCGGTGGGCTACGTGATCGACCTGCTCGCGGCCATTCCCTCCGTGATCTACGGCGCGTGGGGTGCCACGGTGCTCGCGCCGGCGCTCGTACCGCTGTACAACTGGCTCACCGAGCACCTGGGCTTCATCCCCATCTTCGACGGGCCCGCGTCCCAGACGGGTAAGACCATGCTCACCGCAGGCATCGTGCTGGCCATCATGATCCTGCCGATCATCACGTCCATGTCCCGCGAGATCTTCACGCAGACGCCCAAGCTCCACGAGGAGGCCGCACTGGCACTGGGGGCCACGCGGTGGGAGATGATCCGGATGGCCGTGCTGCCGTTCGCGCGCCCCGGGATCATCTCCTCGATCATGCTGGCCCTGGGCCGCGCGCTCGGCGAGACCATGGCGGTGGCCCTGGTGCTGTCCTCCGGGCCCATGATCGCGTCCCTGATCAAGTCCGGTAACCAGACGATCGCCGCGGAGATCGCGCTGAACTTCCCCGAGGCCTACGGCCTGCGGTTGTCCGAACTGATCGCGGCCGGTCTCGTGCTGTTCCTGATCACCCTCGTGGTCAACATGATCGCCCGCGCCATCATCGCTCGCTACAAGGAATTCTCGGGGGCCAACTGATGACCACGTCCACCCAACCCGGAACCTCACCCGTCCGCCAGTCAAGGCTCACCCGCGGTCAGCGCCCCAAGTGGCTCGTCCCCGTCATCGGCGTGGCCGCGATCGTGGCGGGGGCCGCGCTTGCCGCTCTGGTGGGGTTCAGCATCGCGCTGTGGGCCCTGTTCGCCACCGTGATCTTCCTGGTGGTCGGCCCGCTGGCCGTGGGCATGATCGAGGGTTCCCGCGCCGGGGCCGATTCGTTCATGACCTTCCTGGTCTATGCCGCCTTCATCCTCGCGGTGATCCCGCTGATCTCCGTGATCTGGACGGTGCTCGCCAACGGCATCCCCGGTCTGACCTCCAACATGTTGTTTACCTCCATGAACGGGGTCACGGGCTTCCACGACAACCAGGCCGATGCGCCCAGTCAGGTGATGGGCGGCGCCTACCACGCGATCATCGGTACGGTGTCCATCACGTTCTGGGCCACGCTCATGTCGGTGCCCGTGGGGTTGCTCACCGCGATCTACCTCGTGGAGTACTCCCGGGGCGGCTGGCTCGGCAAGGCCATCACGTTCTTCGTGGACGTCATGACCGGTATCCCGTCCATCGTGGCTGGTCTGTTCGCGGCCGCTCTGTTCGGCATGATCTTCGGCCCCTCGACCCGTACCGGGTTCGTGGCGGCGGTCGCGCTGACCGTGCTGATGATCCCCACGGTGGTCAAGAACACCGAGGAGATGCTGCGGATCGTGCCCAACGAACTGCGCGAGGCGTCCTACGCGCTGGGTGTGCGCAAGTGGCGGACCATCCTCAAGGTGGTCATCCCCACGGCCATCTCGGGTATCGCCTCGGGTGTGACCCTCGCGATCGCCCGTGTGATCGGTGAGACGGCGCCGCTGCTCGTGACCGCGGGCTTCGCCACGGCCATCAACTGGAACTCGTTCTCCGGCTGGATGACCACGCTGCCCACGTTCATCTACTACCAGATCATGACGCCCACCTCGCCCACGAACCCCGATCCGTCCCTGCAGCGGGCCTGGGCCGCGGCGCTGATCCTGATCGTGATCGTGATGCTGCTCAACCTCGTGGCACGCTTGATCGCCAGGGCCTTCGCTCCCAAGACCGCCGGCCGCTGAGTGCTGGCCGACCATTCGATCTAAGGAAACACACCCATGTCGAAACGAATCGACGTCGAAAACCTCAACGTCTACTACGGCGATTTCCTGGCGGTCCAGGACGTCAGCATGAACATCGAACCGCGCTCGGTCACCGCGTTCATCGGTCCCTCCGGTTGCGGCAAGTCCACGTTCCTGCGCACCCTCAACCGCATGCACGAGGTGATCCCGGGTGCTTACGCCCAGGGCAAGGTGCTGCTGGACGGGGACGATCTCTACGGCAAGGGCGTGGACCCCGTGACCGTGCGCTCCATGGTGGGCATGGTGTTCCAGCGCCCCAACCCGTTCCCCACGATGTCCATCCGCGACAACGTGCTCGCGGGCGTGAAGCTCAACAACAAGCGCATCTCGAGCAAGGACGCGGACGAGCTCGTGGAGAGCTCGCTGCGCGGCGCGAACCTCTGGAACGAGGTCAAGGACCGTTTGGACAAGCCCGGTTCCGGTCTCTCCGGTGGTCAGCAGCAGCGGCTGTGCATCGCCCGCGCAATCGCGGTCAAGCCGGACGTGATCCTCATGGACGAGCCGTGCTCCGCGCTGGACCCCATCTCCACGCTCGCGATCGAGGACCTGATCAACGAGATCAAGACCGATTACACCGTGGTGATCGTGACCCACAACATGCAGCAGGCGTCCCGTGTGTCGGACAAGACCGCGTTCTTCAACATCGAGGGCACGGGCAAGCCCGGCCGTCTGATCGAGTACGCGCCCACCACGGACATCTTCAACAACCCGCAGAAGAAGGACACCGAGGACTACGTGTCCGGCCGCTTCGGCTGATCCGCGTCATCGCGCACGCGAACGGTGCCCTCCGTCTCGGAGGGCACCGTTCGCGTGCACGCCCGGGGGTACGACGGCGCTCCGGCCGGACCCGGGGGTACGACGACGCACGCACCGGGAGCGCGTAGCGATCCGCACCGTGCGACGTCGTCAGCCTCCGTGTGCCCCGATCGTGACGCGTGCCCCGAGCGAACCGCGGGTACGGATCAGACCGCGGGGACCTGAATCAGCGGGGAGGCCGCCAGGAACAGGATGGCGGAGACCAGGCCGCACACGGGGACCGTGGCGACCCACGAGGCGATGACCCGCAGCACGGTGGCGTGATACACGGTGCGGAACTTCTGGGCGGAACCCGCGCCCAGGATCGCCGCGGTGGTGGTCTGGGACGTAGAGAGCGGAATGGGGGAGAGGAACCCCCCCACGAACAGCAGGGCGCCGGACACCGTTTGCGCCGCCGCTCCGCGCAGGGGATCCAGCGTCACGATGCGTGCGGAGAGGGTGTAGGAGATCCGCCAGCCGCCCAGCAGGGTACCGAACGCGAGACACACCCCCACGAGCACCGTGAGCCACACGGGGATGCTGTCCCGGGAGAGGTTGGGGGTCACGATCAGCAGGAGGACCAACAGGATCCACAGCGTGCGCCGGGCGTGCTGGATCCCGTGTCCGAAGTGGATGGCCGCGGCACCCGTGGCCTGCACGACCCCGGCGCGGAAGTTCACGCGTCCCGGGGTCTCGTGGCGTACCAGGTACACGATGGGCACGACCAGCAGGAACGCGAGCCCGAACGCGATCACGGGGGAGATCAGCAGGGGCAGCAGCACGTTCCAGGAGAAGTAGGAGCCCATGGCCAGGTGCTCGTCGTAGAGCCCCGCGGCGCGTGCTCCGAGCAGAGCACCCACCACGGCGCCGCCGATCGCGGCGGTGGAGGACGTGGGCATGCGCCACCACCACGTGAGGAGGTCCCACCCGATGGCCGTGAACAGGGCGCACAACAGGGCCACCACGCCCGCGTCGTTGAGGGGGATGGGGATCTCGAACGAGATCAGCCGGTCCAGGACCAGCCCCACCAGGAGGGCGCCCATGAGGTTGAACACCGCTCCGGTCCACAGGGCCACACGGGGTGTCAGGGCGTTGAACCGTACGGGCAGGGCCACGGCGTTGGAGGCGTCGTGGAAACCGTTGACGACCGTTAAGACCAGGGTCAGGAGGATGCCTACGACGGCCAGTAACTCTGTCACGGCGCGTCAGGACTCTGCCACGAGGATCCGGCCCACCTCTGCGGAGACCTGGCCCAGGGCGCGTGCGGCATCAAAGAGCTGGCGGGCGGCGTCCATGCGGCGGATGGCCTGGGCCGTCTTGAACTGATCCAGCAAGCTCGCGCGGTACACCCGGTGGGTCCGTTCGGCCTGGCGCGTGAGACGGATCATCTCGAACCAGTAGTCGTCCAGCTCGTTCAAGCTGGTCAGCCGGCCCATGGCCTTGGTGGTCATGAGCGACATGTGCTGGATCACCGCGAGCTGCTCGGTCGCGTGCGAGGTGGGCCGCTCCAGCTTGTACAGCTGGTGGGTCTCGGCACTCGCCACGAGGCACTGGACGGCTCGCAACAGCCACTGCCCCAAGATGTAGACGTCCTGACGCGGGATGGGCACCACGTACGAGGAGCGCGTGGTGGTCATCAGGGAGAAGTAAAGGTTGGTGCAGCGGTCCTCGGTGTCCAGGAGGTCCGTGATGGGGCGCTGCCAGGTCTTGTCGATCTGCCCGATGTGTTCGGCGAGCTGATCCACCGCGGTGCCCACGCACTGGGACATCTGGACCAGGAGCTCGGTCACCCGCTCGTCCTCCGGGAAGATCCGAAAGGCCATCCGTTCGTCCTCCCGTTGAACCGTTCACTTTTCGGCCGTCACTGTACCGAACGAAAGTTAACCGGGGAGACATGTGGATCTTGTTGAGGGGGGCGGTGCCGGGCCGGGAGCGCCTCTCGGCGGAAGGCCGCTCGTAGCGGCTAAATGATGGAGCCCGGGGCTGCCACGGCCCGACACCTGCTTCCATCATAATCCCCGACCCCGGGGGTGCCGCAAAGCGGTCCGTCCGGACGAGGACGCCCCGCGGAGGGCAGACCCTTACTCGAGCGCACCCCTGCGCCACGCGGCGGCCGCGGACTCGAGTTCCTCCGCGGTGCGGATCAGGCGGGGGATGCGGCGCCACGGATCGCGCACGCCGAGGCTTGAGATGTCCAGTGTGCGTTCCTGGCCCGTGGCGATCACGCGGCAGAACGCGGCGGAGCGTTCGAGAGCGACGTCGAACTCGCCGTCGAACGCGCCGGAGAGGATGGCGTCCGCGACCTCGCAGATCTCCTCCGCGCCGGGCGGGTCCGCGACGCCCGCGACCACGTTGGACACCTGCGCGGTCTGCTTGCCCGCGGCGAACCAGCGGCCCATGCGGTAGGGGTCCTTGCGGGCGGCGGCGCGCAGCGCGTAGAGCCGCCACAGCGCACCCGGCAGGGACACCGCGGGGGCCTGCGCCCACATCTCCGCGATCCCCTCGAGACCCTGCTCGTCCGTGAGCCGAACGAGGCGATCGTGGACCACCGGATCCGCGGATTCCCGGCCCCGCGACACGAGCGCCTGCGCGGCCAGGTGGGCCGCCTCCGACACTCGGGCGGGGTCCGTGCCGCCCTCGTGGGCGTCGAACTTCTCGGGGGAGAACTTCACGGGCGAATGATGCGTGCGGCGTTCGGACATGCGCCCGAGTGTACGCCGCGCACCTTTCACGGGGCTCGGCGGATCAGTCGACCGTGTGCGTCTCCCCGGCCTGCTGACGCCAGCGTTCCTCGATGCGCAGCAGGGCCTGCTGGGACACCGCGCGCCACCACCGCAGGGCCAGCCGGGGGTCCTCCTCCTCGATCTCCTGGATCGCCTCCGGGGAGAGCCTGCGCGCGGAGACGTCCGTGAGCGCGGTGAAGCTCACCAGGTGGCGCATATTGGTACCCAGGGCGATCTCACCGAAGCTCATCCCCGGGCCGATCACCTCCAGTTCCACGCGGTCACCCTGCGGTGAGCGCCGGGAGACCTCCACGTTGCCGGACGTGACCATGTACACGCCGTTGAACTTCTGGCCCGTGCGCAACACCGTGGTCCCGGCCTTCCAGTCCACGGACTCGGTGCGTGAGCGGATGCGCTCCACGTCCTCCTCGCCGAGCGTGCTCAGCAGTTCGGAACGGGTGGAGTGCACCTTGTCCGGGGTGCACTCGGGGCCGCCGAAGCGCTCCAGGATCTGGTCCTCGGCCCACGTGAGGGCCTCGGCGCGCGTGGCGAAGACCGTGAGCGGGTGTTCCAGGTTCCGCGTGTTCTCACCGCTCTTCTCCGCGACGAGCACCATGTGGTGGCCCGTCTTCTCGATCTGTTCGGCGGTGCGGCTGAGCATGGGCAGGACGAAGCGGGCCATATCGTCCACCTGCCGGATGTCCACGAGCACGTAACTGGACCTGCGGGCGGCGTCGCGCACCGTGCGCACCGCGGTCTCGGCCCCGGCGAAGCGCAGATCGCCCTGCAGCTCGATGATCCGAGCGTCCTCGCCGTGCGCGTCGAGCACCTCGGTGGCGGCCTCGTTGCGCCGCACCAACGACGGCGCTTCCGCCAGGGTGTACTCGGAGCGCACCGTGGAGTGCCCGTTGCGTTCCGTGCGGGCGAAGTGCAGGTCCAGGTCCTTGGTGAGCCGTTCGCATGCGGCCACGCCGCGCACGGAGTTGCCGTGGCGGTCCAGGGGCGGGGAGAACACCGCGACCGCGAGCTGCCCCGGGAGCACGGTCACCACGCCGCCGCTGACCCCGGACTTGGCGGGCAGGCCCACGCGGATGGCCCAGCGCCCGGCGTCGTCGTACATCCCGCACGTGCTCATCACGGACAGCACGTCCGAGACGACCTCGGGGTCCAGGACGCGCTCGCCGGTCACGGGGTTGCGCCCGCCGGCCGCGAGCGTGGCACCCATGCGGGCCAGGTCCACGCAGTTGAGCATGATCGAGCACTGGCCGAAGTAGTCCTCGAGCGCGCCGGTGGGATCCCCCTCGATGATCCCCCGGGACGCGAGCAGCCAGCCCAGCGCGCGGTTGCGGTCCCCGGCCTTGTGCTCCTGCGACTGGATGTTCTTGTTGATCCGCAGCTGCCGGCCCGCGCATCGGGAATGCAACCGCAGGATCCGTTCCATGCGCGTGCCGTGGGACGTGTTGCGCACGAGGGACGTCGCCGCGATCGCGCCCGCGTTGATCATGGGGTTCGCGGGGCGTCCCGTCTCCGGCTGCAGTGAGATCTCGTTGAAGGCGTCACCGCTCGGTTCCACGTCGATCTTCTCGAACACACCCTCCGGGCCGCGGTCCGTGAGCGCCTGGGCATACGTGAAGGCCTTGGAGATGGACTGGATGCAGAATTCGAGCTTGGTGTCCCCGGCCTGGTAGAGCGCGCCGTCCACGGTGGCCACGGCGATCCCCACGATGTTCTCGTCCGCGGCCGCGAGCTCCGGGACGGAATTGTTCACCGTGCCGTCCGTCAGCGGGCGCAGGTCCTCCACCACGCGGCGCAGGTACTCGGTGACGGGGGAGGGGCCCAGCTTGGACATCGCGACGGTGCTCATGGGTCATTCCTCGAAGGCTCGGCGGGAACCCCGCGGCGGGCTGCGCACGCCCCGGGTGTCGTCTCCTCCCAGGGTCCCATATTGCGACCGGGCCCGGTTGACGACGACGCCGCGCGCTCGCCCACGGCGCGGTGGCTCGTCGCGCCGCGCGGTGCGGCCCGCTGGGCCCGCCCGTGGTTGCCGTCGGTGCCGCGCGGGAGGCCGCTTCCCGAACTGGAAATGCGCCCGCGCTGCGGTAGAGTAGCCGTGCTCGGTGGCGGGAACTCGCGGCTGGGCACGCGCCTTTAGCTCAGTTGGTAGAGCAGTGGACTTTTAATCCATGGGTCGTGGGTTCGAGCCCCACAGGGCGCACCACCTCCCGGAACCGGAGACCATGTGCCCCGTGGCGATCACGATCGCGCGGGGCATTTCCGTGTCCGCTCGCATTCCGGGCCCGGGGCAAGCGGCCTTCGGTGCCCCGGACCTGCCCGCGTGCAGCGCCTCTGGCCGAGTCGCGCTCAGTGCGCCGGGCCGACCCGTACGAGGCGCGCGAGCGCCCAGCCCATGAGCGGGCGGTAGGCCAGCAGGACGGGGGCGGGGCCCTGGATCCTGACGTCCGCGCGGGAACCGCCGCTCGGGGTGGGAGCGACATCGTGCGTGAGCTCCAGCGTCACGGGACCCACGCGCACGCGCCAGGACCACGAATGCAGGTTGGCGCGGACGCTCATCACACGGAACGCCGCGGGTACCACGCCGAGGGCCGTGACCACGCCCGAGGTGCCGGGGGCCAGGGTGGCGGAATCGGCGCGGACGTTCGTGAGGTGGGGAGCCCACACGGTCCACAGGTCGAGGCGCTCGTAGTGCTGCCACACGTCCGCCGGGCGAGCGGGGCCGGTGCGGGTCACGGTCATGTCCATGGCACCAGTGTGCCCGGGATCCGTGCGGACGGGGGCGTCACGCAACGGTAAGCCCACTGTCGATTGTGGGGCGAGCCGGCGGGCTGGGATCATGGGGCGCATGGACCCGGCCTATCGCGTAGACGTCTTCACCGATCCCGGGCTGTGCTCCGCGATCTTCAGTCGATTGCAGCAACGCCACGGCGGGGACGGCTTCGGGGACTACCAGCTCGTGCGCCGGGACAGGACCATCCCCCTGCGCCCCGACAACAGCCTGGACGTGGACGCCGTGCGCGCGTGGTCCCGCGAGGGCGAGGCCGATTTCCAGGTCGTGATCACGGAGATCCCCCGGCGGGCGGGCAAGCTGCCCAAGATGGCGGAGCTGCACTTCGAGGACGGGCTCGTGATCATCTCGCTGCCCGCGCTGGGCTGGCGGGGGCTCACGACCAAACTGGAACGCGCCATCTTCGACTCCCTGGACACCCTGGCCCATCAGGACCTCCCGGACGTCCAGGACCGGCGTGTGCGCTTCGGAGTGGTCCACGAGCAGGACGTGGACACCGGGCGTTCCGTGTTCATTGCGTCGCCGTGGTGGTGGCCAGGTCGCATCCGCCTGGTCCTGGGCATGGTGCGCACCAACCAGCCGTTCCAGGACGTCACCAAGCTCAAGCGCATGTGGGCGGCGGCGTCGGCCACCGGCGCGTTCGGCGTGTTCTACTCCTCCATCTGGCAGATGTCCCTGGCGTTGCCCTCGTGGCGGCTCGCCCTGATCTCGCTCTTGGCGGTTGGGGCCATGGTGGGGTGGCTGATGTTCAGCAACCGCCTGTGGGACCCGCCCCGGCGGCTCGGCAGTCGCGTGGAGGCCGCGATGTACAACGCCTCCACGATCGCCACGCTGCTCGTGACGGTTCTCACGTTCTACACCGTGCTCATGGCGGGGATCCTCGTGGCCGCTCTGGTGGTGATCGAAGTCGGATACATGCAATCCGTGATCGGAGTCTCTCCCTCGCTGAGCAACTACGTGGACATCGCTTGGCTCTCTGCCTCGCTCGGCACGATCGCCGGTGCTCTCGGGTCGAACTTCGACAGCCACGCGGACATCGAGCGGTTGACGCACGGTCAGCGGAACGCCGAGCGGGTCGAGAAGGACGACGACCACTGACACGGGTCCCCATGACGGGCATTCGGGGCGTCCGAGCTGTCCCCATTTTGCGCTACGAATCAGCGCCGCCGTCCGGTCGATTGCGCGCAATGGAAGCAGGGAATCGGCCTCCGACATGGGAGAACATACGCTTGAGTTGATTTGTCCACAAAACTGCGATGGGTCTTGCGCGACGCGGTGACCGCTGGAAATCCTGGAGCGGGCGTGCCAGCATATTCATGTCGCAACACGGGACATTCAGTGATGTGCGGTCATGACCGGGGGGAATACGGGCCGTACGTCCATGACGGATTCGTACGCGTTCCACGCTGGGGGGCGTGGTGTGTCCGGGTCACCCGTGAGGCGACGGTACGAGGTTCATGCCGGGGGGCATGTGCTTCGAGCGGACCTGATCCGCGCCGGTTCTCCGGCATATGCGTCCGCTGCGCCGCATGGACTCCTTCGGGGGAATGAGTCCTGGCGCAGCGGACGCAACGCGTTAAGGGGTCGTACGCCCGACCCGGCGCGTCATGGGGCCTGATGCAGAGGGCCGCACCTCGCGCCGTGGTGGGCGCTCCGGTCGCTTCTGCGTGTCCGAACCTGCTGGGACACTCGAGTCATGATCGCGCCTTCGCACGAGAACACCGCATCCCTCCGGGACCGAGCCCTGGATCACCTCCGTGAGCTCACGGGGAACCCGCACGCCGATTTCCACCCCGGCCAGTTCGAGGCCATCTCCGCACTCGTCCAGGAGCACCGGCGGGCACTCGTGGTGCAGCGCACCGGGTGGGGGAAATCGGCGGTGTACTTCCTGTCCGCGCTGTTGATGCGGGCCCAGGGCTACGGCCCCACGCTGATCATCTCCCCGCTGCTCGCACTCATGCGGGACCAGGTCGCGGCGGCCCAGCGCGCGGGTGTCCGCGCCGCGGCCATCTCGTCCGCCAATCCCACCGAGTGGGCGGAGATCTCCGCGGCCCTGGATCGCGGCGAGATCGACGTCCTGTTGGTGTCCCCGGAACGCCTCAACAATCCCCGTTTCCGGGACGAGCAACTCCCACAGCTCGTCTCCCGGCTCGGACTGCTCGTCGTGGACGAGGCCCACTGCATCTCGGACTGGGGTCACGACTTCCGTCCGGACTACCGGCGAATCAAGGACCTGCTCGCGGACCTCTCGGACTCGGTGGCCGTACTGGCCACCACGGCCACCGCCAATGAACGCGTGATCGAGGACGTCCGGGAGCAGCTTGGGGTGGGCTCCGGGTACCGCGGCGAGGTGTTCACCCTGCGCGGTCCGCTGTCCCGCGCGTCCCTGCGGCTCGGCGTGCTGCGACTGCCCTCCACCGCCACACGGCTCGCCTGGTTGCTCGAACACCTGGACCAGCTTCCGGGCAGCGGGATCATCTACGCGTTGACCATCGGGGCGGCGGAGGACACTGCCCGAGCGCTGACGGAGGCGGGCCATCCCGTGGCGGCCTACACCGGTCGCACGGACGCGGCGGAACGCGAGGAACTCGAGGTCGCCCTGAAGGAGAACCGGGTCAAGGCCCTTGTGGCCACGTCCGCGCTGGGCATGGGCTTCGACAAACCGGACCTGGGTTTCGTGGTGCACCTGGGAGCGCCGTCGTCCCCGGTGGCGTACTACCAGCAGGTGGGCCGCGCGGGGCGCGCGACCGACACCGCGGACGTCCTGCTGCTACCGGGCGGCGAGGACCGGGAGATCTGGGAGTACTTCGCCACCGCGTCCATGCCCACCGAGGAGAAGGTCACCGCGGTGGTCACCGCGCTCGCGGAGAACGGCGGCCCGTTGTCGGTCGCGGCTCTCGAGCCGCGGGTCAACATCAAACGCACCCCGCTCGAGCTGTTGCTCAAGGTGCTCGCGGTGGACGGCGCGGTGGAACGGGTCTCCGGCGGCTGGCAGAGCACGGGCCGGCCCTGGACCTACGACGCCCCGCGTTACGAGCGGGTGCGCAAGGCCAGGATCGCGGAACAGCAGGCCATGATGGATTACCAGTTCACGAGCGAGTGCCGCATGCGCTTCCTCACCCGTCAGCTCGACGACGCCACCGCGGAACCGTGCGGTCGGTGCGACGTGTGCGCCGGGCCGTGGTACCCCACCACCGTGCATTCCGACGCCTCCGCCGCAGCGGACGCCGCCCTGCACCGGGCCGGTGTCCCCGTGGAACCCCGCGCGCAGTGGCCCACCGGCATGGATCGATTGGGGTTGCAGGCCAAGGGGAAAATCCCGGAAACGGAACGCGCCGAACGCGGCCGCGCCCTGGCCCGGCTCACCGATCTCGGATGGGGGCAGCGGTTGCGGGAAATCTTCCGCTCGGACGAGCACGGCGATCCCGTGGATTCGGTGGTCACGGCGGACCTGGGACGCGCGAGCATCACCGTCCTGGCGCAGTGGGACTGGCAGGAACGGCCCACCGCGGTCGTGGCCATGCCGTCACTGTCCCGCCCACAGCTCGTGGACTCGCTGGCCCGCGGGCTCGCCTCCGCGGGGCACCTGCCGTTTTGGGGCTCGCTCGAACTGAACCCGGACGTCCCCCGCGGCTCCCACGGCGGCAACAGCGCCTATCGGCTCGCCGAGGTGTGGGACCGGTTCCTGGTCCCGGAGCCCCTCGCGGAACAGTTGGGGCGGGCGCCGCGGGCGAGCGTGCTGCTCGTGGACGACCTCGTGGACAGCCGGTGGAGCCTCACGGTCGCGGCCCGGCAGTTGCGCCACGCCGGGGCGGACGCGGTGCTGCCGTTCATACTCGCCGCCCAGGCGTGAATCGGGCCGCCGTGGGATGGATCGGGCACTCTTAAGGGGACACCCAGGCGACGGGAAACGTGTGTGAATTATCCTTGCGACATGGTCGAACACCCGCAACCGCCGCTCGTGGACATCGTGATCCCGGTCCATTCCACCTCGCGGCCTTTGCAGCGGGCCGTGTCCTCGGCATTGCGTGCGGCCCCCGGTGCGGCCCCCGGTCAGTGCCGGGTGACGGCGGTCGCGCATCACCTCACCGCCGAGCAAGTGCATTCCATGTTGAGCGTCGAGCAACGCGCCGTGGTGGACGTCATCGAGTCCGAGGACCGGGGGAGTACCGCGGCCGTGCCGCGCAACGAGGCGCTGCGACGGACCAGCGCCCGCTACATCAGTTTCCTGGACAGCGACGACACCCTGGATCCCGGCGCGGTGACCCGGTGGCTCAGGATCGCCGAGCGGCGCGGTAGCGACCTGGTCATGCCCTTCCAGCACCACGAGAACCCGAGGGTGGACATCACCCCCATCGTCAGGCCGTTGCGCCGTTCGGATCTGGATCCCGTGAAGGACCGCCTGGGGTACCGCAGCTCGGCGTTCGGCCTCGTCCGGGTCGACGCCGCTCGGCAGATGGGCGCCCGGTTCGACGAGTCCGTGCGTACAGGGGAGGACCAGTCCTTCGTCATGGCCCTCTACGCGGGTTCCCGCCGGATCGACTCCGCGCCGGGCACGCCCGGTTACCTCGTCCACGCCGATGCCGACGCGCGTGTCTCCCGGCAGTCCCTCCCAGTACGCGACGAGGTGGCCGCCGCGCTGGACCTGACACGCGAACCCTGGTTCGCAGGGGTTCCGGACGAGCTGAAGCGGGCCTACATCCTCAAGTACATCCGCGTGAACTTCTTCCCCGCTCTGGAACATGCCGTGCGCTCGGGGGCGTGGGACGCCCACTACGCGCGGTCGGCGAACGCCGTGTTCGGCGAACTGACGCAGTACGCGCCGCGCGTCGCGGACCAGCTCTCGCGGGCGGACCTGCGGGTCGCGCGGTTATTGTCCCCGGGCACGGGGGAACAGGAGTTGCTCACGGCCCTGGCCGAGCGACGTCGTTTCGCCACGCCGGACGCGCTGCTCACCGAGCGCTGGACCCGGGTGCTGGGCCGGCAGGCACCCCTGCGGGTGGTCGCCGCGAGCGCCGTCCAGATCCTGCGTTACCGCTGGGCGCTCGCGGCAGGGTCGCGGAACTGAACCGACCGCCGTCGCGAACGGGTCAGCCGCGACGGAGCCTGCGCCTGACCATGTCCACACGCGGTGCGAGATCACGCCATGAGATCACACACCACAGCGCCAAGAATCCCACGGTCGCCAGGACGGTCACGAGCACGCCCTGGTGTGTGAACACGAGCCACAGCCCGGCCAGGATCAGCACGTACCCCAACACCACCCGGAGCATGAGACCGGACCACTTCATGCGGTCGTGGACCCACACAATGATCAGCGGCCCCACCGCACTGATGAGGCAGCCGACCAGGTACCCCATGGCCGCGGCCATGACACCGAGCCGCGGACCCCACCACAGGACGGTGGCGACGCCCAGGGCCAGCCCGAGCGCGTTGCACGCCGCGAGCGCGCGGACCCCCCAGCTCTCCCCGCCGTTGAGCCGCGAGTTGGAGGCGTTGAAGCTCGTGGCGGAGACCGCGAAGAACAGGACGATGAGCAGGGGGACGGCCCCGGTGAACTCCTCGGCGCGGGCGTTGTAGAGCCCGTGGATCACGTACGGCGCCCAGAGGATGCCCACGCCGAACACGGGCAGGAACACGAGCACCATGACCCGCAGGATGGAATCGAGCTGCCGTTTCATGCCGGCCATGTCCCCGGCGGTGAACATGCGGGCCACGGCCGGCGCGAGGGCCACGAGCATGGAGGAAGAGAGCATGCTGGCCGGCGTCGCGATGCTCACCGCGGCGGAGTACTGACCCACCGCGGCGGGGGTGTCGTAGTGCTTGCCGAGCATCATGGACAGCTGCAGCAGACCCGAAGCGGTGAGGATGTTGATGGACGCCCACGCCGTGAACGAGTTGATCTGCCGTTTGAGGGATGTGGGCAGCGGGCCGCCGGAACGGTGCGGCCAGCCCGGGATCGCGTAGATCAGGTAGCCCAGGCTCAGCGGCACCAGCAGCAGCGGTGTGAAACCACCCAGCAGCACCACGAGCAGGAGGGTCAAGGTGATCCCCGAGCTGATGCAGTCCCACACGGCCGTGGTCACGAACTGGTTGTTGCCGGTGCGCACACCGCGTACGAAGTTGTAGGCAGACAGCGCGATCACCAGCAGGCCCGCGGACAGCGCGTAGCTTGGGGGCAGGTGCAGGAAGTACGTGGCCACCACGACCGCCACCACGGTCAGCACCGCCGAGGCCAGGGCCGCGGTGCGTGATGCGTAGACCGCCACGGACAACTGCTCCTCGCGGTGTTGCTGACCGCGCGCCATGGCAATGAACTTGGCCGCCGCGTTGCCCGAGGCCTGCGGCCACAGCAGGACCAGGAACAGGGCCAGGGAGATGGCCAGGTTGACCCGCCCCAGGATCTCACTGCCCAGGATGTTGCCCACCAGCAGGCTGTACCCGAAACGGGAGAGTCCCTGCACGAACACGGCGATCACGGTTAACGCGAACGACGAACCGATGGGGTTGTCCCGGTTCTCGTGATTCGGCGGGGGGAAGAGGATTCCCCGCCACCGCCGAGAGGGGGAGCCTGAGGTGGGGGAGGATGTCACATCGTGGAGTTTATCGACTCGCGTGTCGACCGGACGCATCCCGCGTCACGGCACGGTAGAGCCGGGAGAACTGCGCACCGATCTCCGCGCGGGAGAACCGGGAGCGCACGGTGGCGGCGATGGCGGCCGGATCGGCCTCACGGAAGCGGTCCCGCGCGGTCTCGATCGCGTCCGCGAGCACGGGGACGTCCCAGCTGTGGGTGAGCACCGAGTTCTCGGGGGTGCAGTAGTCGTCGAACCCACCGCTCAGGGGGACCGCGGCGGGCCGTCCGGCCGCGATCGCCTCGGCAACCGCGGTGAAGAAGTTCTCCTGGGCGCTCGGGAGGAAGAAGATGTGCGCGTCGGAGAGCCGCTGGGCGATCTCCGCCGGGGGGACCGCCCCGGTCAGCTCGACCCGGTCCTCGATGCCCAGCTCACGGGCGGTCTGCGGGAGGGACTCCATGAGGGGGCCCTTGCCCACCAGGGTGTAGTGCACGTCCACTCCGCGGCGCACCAGTTCCGCGACGGTCTCCAACGCCAGGACGGGGCGTTTGCGATCGATGAGTGCCCCCACGCCCACCAGTCGCAGGGGCGGGCTCGCCGGGAACTCGGCGGCCGGGTGAGGGTTCTCCACGACGCACGGCACCACGTGGGTCGCCCCGGGGCGGGAGAAGCGCGCCATCTCGGTGCACAGCTCGGCGGTCACGCCCGTGACCACGTGAGGCAGTCGCAAGGCATGCCGCAGCCACGCCAGCCGCTGCCACAGCGGATTCACACTCGCGGGATTGACCACTCCGTTCCAGTGCTCGGTGTGCACCCAGGGCAGCCGTCGCGCGGCCCACGCCGGCGCGCTCAGCAGGACCGCGGAGAACGCCATGGTGTGCAGCACGTCCGCGCCGCACAGCCCGGCGGAGAGCACGCGGGTCACGTGCGCGTAGGACCGCGGATCCGTTACGTCGAGCCACACGCGGGTGACAGGGATGCGCTGGTAGACCTCTTGCTCCGTGGTGTGCGCGCGTCGACCGATGTTCACGTGCACCGCAGCGACGTTGTGGCCCGCTTCCTGCAGCGCCCAGCAGTGCTCCACGATGAAGGGGGTGCGGCTGGGGGTTTCCGCGTCGGGGAACCACGCGGTGACGACGAGTGATCGCACGGGACGAAGACCTTTCGGGAGGAAGCGGACGGAGCACAACGCCCCGCACCATGACTACCACGCCGGGGTGTGCTGCCGCTGCATCCCGGCGGGAACGACGCGCCCGCCGCTTTGACCGCTCGCGCACCGTGCCGATAAGCTGACGTCCGTTGTTTTGGGATGAGCCTGTTCTCATGGAACTGGAGCATCACGAACGACACGGAGACGTGCCAGAGCGGCCGAATGGACTTCACTGCTAATGAAGGGTCCGGGTTAAACCGGACCGGGGGTTCAAATCCCCCCGTCTCCGCGAAATGTCGAGGGCCCCACACGTCATGTGGGGCCCTCGTTCGTGTCGGGGGTACCCTCGCGATATTTACATTGGTAAAGTCCGTGGCACTCGCAGTCCGGTGCTCCCGCCCACGGGCGTCAGCCACCTCGATCCGGTGCTGATCCCGCCTCCGCGAGCTGATTCCCGAGGGGGACATCATGCCACGACGCTCCGCACGAACACTTCTCACGTTGTCCGTCTCCGCGCTGTTGCTGGCCACGGCCGCACCCGCCTCGGCGGCACCCCCGGAGGGACCCACCCCGGAACAACAGGCTCAGACGAAACCCCCGACCGTGGGCGGCGTCGAATCCCTCGGAAGAGGAACGGGCGCCCAGGGCAAGGTCCTGGCGGAAACCGACCGGGTCGTGGTGAAGTTCAAGGACCACGTCCCCGAGGCGCAGAAGGAAGAGGTCCTGACCGAGGTGGAGACGGCCACCGAGATCGAGGACCCGGAGATCGTCAAGACCACGGGCAACGCCGAGCAGGTCGTGGAATCCGACACGATGCTCGACAAGGCGGAGCAGCAAGCGGTGGTCGAGACCCTCGAGAAGGACCCCGCCGTGGAATCGGCGGAACCGGACCTGATCGTGGTCAACGGGCTCGCGGCGCACGCGGCGTCCGCCCCGAACGACCGCTACTGGAACTACCAGTGGGGTCCCCGCAACATCGGCGTGCCCTCCGCGTGGTCCCACGGCACGGGCAATGGTGTGGTGATCGGAATCGCGGACACGGGCCAGATCAACCACCCGGACCTCAATCAGCGCACGGTGCGCGGGTACGACTTCCTCTCGGACCTGTACCACTCACGGGACGGCAACGGCCGGGACGGCAACCCGCAGGACGAGGGCGACTGGAGCCCCGGACGGCCCAACTGGTGGCACGGTTCGCACGTGGCCGGGATCGCCGCGGCCCACACCAACAACCGCACGGGGATCGCCGGGGTGGCCCCGGACGCCCGGATCCAGCACGCCCGCGTCCTGGGAGCGGACGGTCGCGGGTACGTCTCGGACATCGCGGACGGTGTGATGTGGTCCGCGGGCATCGCCATCCCCGGGGTCCCGCGCAACACGACCCCCGCCAAGGTCGTGAACCTCTCCGAGGCGTGGGACGCTCCCACGTGCGCACCCGTCATGCAGAACGCGGTCAACCGCATGCACAAGATCGGGGTCCCGCTCGTGGTCGCGGCCGGGAACGCGGGCAAGAGCGCCAATCTCGCCGCCCCCGCCAACTGTGGCGGCGCGATCGTGGTCGCCGCGACGTCGTCCCAGAACCGGATCACCGGCTACTCCAACTGGGGGCCCATGGTGGACGTCGCAGCCCCGGGCGGGGACACCAACGCGCCGATCTGGTCCACGGTCAACACGGGGGCGTTCAGCCTGGGCGCTCCCTCGTACGGGGACCTGAGCGGGACGTCCATGGCGGCGCCGCACGTGTCCGGGGTGATCGCGCTCATGAAGGAACGCAACCCGAACATCGGCGTGGAGGCCATCCGCAAGACCCTGCGGGACACCGGCGTGAACGTGAACGGTTACCGCAAGGTGGACGCGGTGCGCGCCGCCCGCGCGGTGGCGCCCACCACGCGCGGGGCGATCGCCACGTACTACAAGTCCCACGGTGGGGCGGGCGTCTACGGCAATCCGACCACCGGGGAGCGGGACACGGGCGTGGGCGGCGTCGTGCAGCACTTCGTGAAGAACGGGCGCACCACCAAGCTCTACTGGTCCTCCCGCACTGGGGTGCGCGAGGTCCGCACGTGGACGGGCATCGGCTCGCGCCACGAGGGCCTGGGCGGTGCCCGCGCGGTGGGCATCCCGTTCAACAACGAGCAGCGCACCGCCACGGGAGGCTACTACCAGAGCTTCGTGGACCCGCGTTCGGGCAAGACCACCAAGATCCTGTGGAGCGCTCGCACGGGTGCGCAACCGATCGTCGAGAGCTCGGGCATCGGCCGGGTCTGGGTCCGCAAGGGGTACGAGACCAAGGCGGGGTACCCGATCTCCCCGGAGGTCCGCACGTCCACCGGCGCCTACCAGCGGTTCCAGAACATCAAGACGGGCGAGCGCACGCAGTACACCTGGACCCCGCGCGGGGGTGTCAAGGTCACCCGCATCAAGTGACCGCCCCGCGGTGATCCACCCGCTGCATTCCTGGCCCGAAAGGGCACGCCACCGATTGGCAGCGTGCCTTTTCGGGCCTCGGATGTTCTCGAGCGGTTCGTGGGCGGGGTACGACAGCGCTGCGGCATCCGCGCGCGGACATTACCGAGCGGCGTCGTCCCCCACGCGGGTCAGTTCCGTGGGGGTGGAGCGGCGCATGAAGCACGTGAGCACGAGGACGATCGCCGCGATCACCGTGGCGGTGACGAATGCCGCGTGGACGCCGGGGATGGAATCGGTCACGGTGGTGCCGTCGGCCTGTCCATGAATCACGGTGCCGGCCTGCAGGACGCCCACGAGCAACGCCGTGCCCGCGCCGCCGGCCACCTGTTGCAACGTGGACAGCGTCGCGGAACCGTGCGAGTACAACTGCGGCGGCAGCGGGTTCAGCCCGGAGGTGAACGCGGGCGTGAAGATCAGCGCGAGCCCCACGGACATGGAGATCTGCAGGGTCACGATCCACCACACGGGGGTGTCGGACTGCAACCGGGAGAAGCCGAACATCACGAGGGTCAGCAGTGCGGCGCCGGGAACAGCCAGGGGGCGGGGGCCGAACGCGTCGAACAACCGACCCACGAGCGGTCCCAGCAGACCCATGATGAGCCCACCGGGCAGCAGGATCAGGCCGGTCTGCAGGGTGTCCAGCCCGCGGCCCGTCTGCAGGTAGAGGGGCAACACGATCACACCGCCGAACAACGCCATCATGCCGAGTGCGAGCACCGCCACGGAGACCGTGAAGTCCCGGTGCCGGAACGTGCGCAGGTCCAGGAACGGTTGGTCCTTGCGCTGCAACCGGATCTGCCGCCACACGAACAGGGCCACGAGGACCACGCCCAGCGCGAGCACGGTGGCACCGCCGGCGGTCGTGGAAAGCCAGCCGGACTCGGCGCCGGCGTGGGAACCGGCGGCCCCCACCACGGACAGGCCCTGGACCAGGGAACCGAAGCCCAGCACGGACAGCACCACGGACAGCAGGTCCAGTGTGAGGCTCCCGCGCTCGCTCACGTCCCGCAACCGCAGCAGGCCGATCACCAGGGCCAGCAGGACGATGGGCAGTACGAACCAGAACACCGTGCGCCACGGGAAGTGCGCCAGGATCAACCCGGATAGCGTGGGACCCAGGGCGGGGGCCACCGAGATCACGATGGACACGTTGCCCATCACCACCCCGCGGCGCTGCTGGGGGACGAGCATGAGGATGGTGGTCATCAGCAGCGGGAGCATGATCGCCGAGCCGAAGGCCTGAATCACGCGCGCGGCGATCAGCACCCCGAAACTCGGGGACAGCGCGGCCAGTAGGGTCCCGGCCGCGAAACTGCCCATGGCCAGGGCGAAGACCGCGCGGGTACTGAAGCGTTGTAGCAGGAACCCGGTGGTGGGGATCACCACGGCCATCGTGAGCATGAAGGACGTGGTCACCCACTGCACTGTGGCGGCGTCCACGTGCAGGTCTCCCATGATGTGGGGCAGCGCCACGTTCAGGACGGTCTCGTTGAGGATCACCACGAACGCGGCCACGAGCAGCACCGCAATGGTCCCGGTGGTGCCGTGGGGGGCGAACGTGCGTGGTTCGGCCGGAGCGGCAGAGGACATGGAGAGGTTCCCAGCGTTGGAGCGGACGGGGTCGGGCGGGCCTTCCGGGGCCGGGCCCCTGTAAGGGTAACGGTCACAGACGAGCGCGTGCACATGCGCATCGGGAGCGCTCCGCCAGGCCCGCGGCACGCCCGCGGGTGGTGTGCTGGTCGGTCCGTCGAGCACTCGAGCGCGACACCGGCCGGACGTCCACGTCGGATTCATGCCCGGCCCGAGCGGGGGTCACCCTTCGTTATCCTGAAGGACGTGGTGATTCAGCAACGCGTGGTGGTGGTGGGAGCGGGCCCCAGAGGCCTGTCCGTGGTGGAACGGCTCGCGGCGCACTCCGCGGCCCACGGGATCCGCGTCCACGTGGACCTGGTGGATCCTTTTCCTCCCGGACCGGGGCACGTGTGGCGCACCGACCAGTCGGAGCTGTTCCTCATGAACACCCCTTCTCTTTTCCCCACCGTGATCGCCGCCGACGGCGCATTGGCAGTCCCCGCGCTGGAGCCCCTGCGGGGGGTGAGCTTCGAACGGTGGCGCCGCGGCGTCGTCGCCGGGGAGATCACCCCGGTGAGCCCGCTCACGGACGAGCAACGCGACCAACTCGCGCGGCTGACCCCGCAGGGGTACCCGCCGCGCGCCACGTACGGGCGCTACCTCGCGTGGGTCTTCGCGACCCTGCGGGAGAACCTGCCGCGCACCGTGGAGCTCACGGTGCACCGCGCCGAGGCCGTGGACGCGTGGGTCAGGACGGACGGGCGTCATCGCTACTCCGTGGAACTCGCGGGCGGTGTGGTGCTGCCCGCGGACGCTGTCGTGCTCGCGCTGGGCCACCTGGACGCGCACCTGCGTCCGTCCCAGAAGGAACTCGTGGACGGCGCCGCCGAACACGGACTGACGTACTGGCCGCCCACCGTGCCCGCGGACGCCGCGTGGCCCGATCTACCGCACGGCGAGACGGTGCTCGTGCGGGGCATGGGCCTGAACTTCTGCGACGCGCTCGCCCAGCTCACCGAGGGGCGGGGAGGCCGCTTCACGACCGATCTGGACAACCCTGAACGGTTGGTGTACCACCCCTCCGGACGGGAACCGAAGATCGTGGCGGGCTCGCGTCGCGGAACGCCGTACCGGGCGAAGCCGCGGCTCCGGGGGTACTACGCGGCGTCGTTGCAGACCCGCTTCTTCACCGTGGACGCGGTGCGCCACCTTGCGGCCTCGAGCCCCGGCGAGCTGTCCTTCGACCGGCAACTCGGACCCCTGATCCGCAAGGACGCCGTGTGGAACTACTACGTGGTGCTCGCGCGCACGGCACCGGACGCGTTCCTGGGGGACCCCCGGGCGTTCCTGGACCGGCTGGATGAAATCCTCACGGATCGCACGGACGTGAACTGGGCGCGCAAGAGCGATGCGCTGATCTCGGACTCGGTGGTCCCCGGGCGGCAACTGCAGCAGGCCCGGCTCGCTCGGCCCTTCGAGGACGTGAGCTTCGCGAGCCACGACGAGTACGCGGCCGCCGTGGTGCACTACCTGGACCGGGACGTCCACGGGTCCCTGCAGGGTGAGGACGATCCCGTCAAAATGGCGATCGCGTCCCTCAATGCCGCGCGCAGCGTGCTCAAGTGCGTCCTTGCGGAGATCGGCATCTCGGACTCGTCCTGGGTCCACGAGCTGCAGCGCGAGTTCGAACCCTTCGTGGAGGGGCTGGCCTCCGGACCGCCCGTGCTGCGGATCCAGCAGCTCGCCGCGCTGACCCGCGCAGGGATCGTGCGGTTCCTGGGTCCCGAACCGCGTTTCGTGGTGGACCGCTCCGAGGGTTACTTCGTGGCCGCGTCCCCGTGGGTCGAGGCGGCACCCGTGCGCTCACGGTGGATGATCGAGGCCATGTCCCCGAGCAACGACGTCCACCGCAACATCTCCCCGCTGCTCACGCACATGCACGAGCGCGGCCTGGTGCGCGCGAAACTCATGGAGACGCGCGACGGCGCGAGCCCCGAGACGAGCACGGGTCTGGACGTCTCGCGCGAGCGTCCGCGGGGTGCCCACGGCGACGACGCCGCGGCCGGCTCGTTCGTCTACCGCGCCGTGGGGGACAAGGACGCGGTGGAACCCGGCATCCACGTGATCGGTCTGCAACTGTCCTCGGTGCAGTGGGGTGTGTCGATCACGGCCGAGGCCGGTGCACCGGCCCACCTGGGTGCCCGGACCATCGCGGACGCGGACGCCATCGCCCGGGAGATCCTGGGGGAGCCGCGCGCGCGGCAGTGATCCGGCCCGGGCGGCGTCATACGGGGAGTGACCGTGCGCGGAGCAACCGCGCGCCATGGGACCGGGACGGGTGGGCTCGGGCCGACACCGCCGGGATTACGTCGACCCGGCCGGGATCGCGCCGAACCATGCGGGTCCCACCACAACCGCGCCGCCGGCTCAGCCCAGGACGGTGCGGGCGGTGCGTTCGTCGGTGACGAGGTGGGACACGTACCCGGCCCGCAGTGCCGCGCGTAGGACCGGGGTCTTCGCCGCGCCGCCGGCCACGCAGATCCGGATCTCCTTGTGCCGCAGGGAGTCCAGGGGGATGGCCACGGTGCGGGCGTCGAGCTCGGGCACGGCGGGGTTGCCGGCGTCGTCAATGAAATGCGAACACAGGTCACCCACCGCGCGTTGCGCGGCCCCTTCCCGCTCCTCGGTGGTCAGGTAGTCGCGTGCGAGCAGGGGTGCGTCCCGTCCGGCGGAGCCCACGGTGAACACCGCCACCCGGGCGCTGCGGCCCAGGTCCAGGACGTACTCGATGTGCCGGTCCTGCGCCACGAGGCGTTTGACCTCGGGGCTGTCGAAGAGCGCCGGGAGGGGCAGCGTGTGGGGGTAGGCGTTGAACGCGGTGCAGAACATCCGCACGGTCTCGAAGTGCCCCGCCGCCGGTGAGGCCAGGCTGCTGCCGCCTTTGAGCTGGACCATGTGCACGCCGCTACGCGGTTGGGGGGTCAGCGCCTGGGCCACGGCGCGCATGGTGCGACCCCACGTGATGCCCACGAGATCGCCGTCGGCCACATTCTCCTCGAGCATCCGCGCCCCGGCGACACCCAGGTTGTGCAGCAACTCGTGCTCGGTCTCCGCATCGGCCACCACGGTGGCCTGGGCGAGCCCGAACGCGGAGCACAGCTCGCGCCCCACGTCCGTGGACACCGTGCGGGGGTCCCGGATCTCGATGCTCACGAAACCGCGCTCGCGCGCGTGCTGCAGCAGTTTGGACACCGTGGGGCGGGACATGGCCAGTGTCCGGGCCACCTCCGCCTGGGACAGGCCGCGTTCGTGGTAGAGCCGGGCCGCCTCCAGGGACTGGACGTCCCGCGCGGTCAGGTCCACGACGGCGCTCCGGTCACCGGCCGTGCAGCCACGTCACAGCCCCATGATCACGCCGACGAGCGCGGCGTTGAGCATGTTCGTGAGGAACCCACCGAGCAGGGCGAACAAGCCCAGCTGGGCCACGTCCGCGCGCCGGTCCGGGGCCAGCCCGCCGATGGAACCGATCTGGATCGCGATCGAGGACAGGTTGGCGAAGCCCGCGAGCGCGAACGTGGTGATCAGCACGGACTGGGGATCCAGGTTGGGGATCTCCGGGCCGAACGCGGTGTAGCCCACGAACTCGTTGAGGATGGTCTTCTGGCCGATGAAGTTGCCCACCTGTGCGGCGTCCTGCCACGGCACGCCCAGGGCCCACGCGAGCGGCGCGAAGATGATCCCGAACAGCCCCTCGAGGGACCAGCCCTCGAAACCGAAGAGTGAGCCGACCCAGCCGAGCACGGCGGAGACCAAGGCGATCAGCGCGATGAACGCGATCAGCAGGCAGCCCACGATCACGGCGATCCGGCCGCCGCTGATGGCGCCGTTGCCGATCGCGTCGATCAAGTTCTTGGACTCGGTGTCCCGGACCTTCAGCGTGTTCACGGAGGCCACGGAGGTCTCGGTCTCGGGCATGAGGGCCTTGGCCACGAGCAGGGAACCGGGGGCGTTCATTACAGACGCGGCGAGCAAATAGGGCAGCGGTGCGCCCAGCAGGGAGTACCCCACGAGGGTCGATCCGGCCACGGCGGCGAACCCACCGGTCATACACGCGAACAGTTCGGAGCGGGTGAGCTTGCTCAGGTACGGCTTGATCATGAGCGGTGCCTCGCTCTGGCCCAGGAAGATCACGGTGGACGCGAACACGGACTCGATCTTGGACGTGCCCATGATCTTGTTCAGCGTCGTGCCCAACACGTGCACGAAGACCTGGATGACCCGCAGGTAGTACAACGCACCGATCACGGCACCCAGGAAGATGATCACGGGCAGCACACTGAGCGCGAACACGAACCCGTTGTTGTCACTGAGCAGCCCGCCGAAGACGAACTGCGTGCCCTCGTTCGTGAACCCGATCAGTCCCTGGACCAGGCCGGAGAACCATTTCAGGGCCTCGTAGCCCGGACCCCACTTGAGGATCAGCAGCGCCACGCCCACCTGCAACAGCAGTCCCACCGCCAGGGTGCGCCACTTGATCGCGGTGCGGTGGCGGGATAGGAGAATGATGATGCCCAGGATGAGGACGATCCCCACCAGGCCCTGGAAACGGTCCACGGTGACCCCAGCTTTCGACTTCCGGCGCCGGGACGGGATCCGCCGCGGCGCGAACATTTGTCAAAACTATAATTGACAAATTTTCCGATACGCCGCCTAGGATTGCAGGACAGGTCGTGTCCTGGGACGCCCGGCGCCGACACGACACCGTGCCGCAGCTACACGAGGGAGTGATCACGGTGGTTGAAGCGTTCGACGCCGTCGACGTCATCCGCATGAAACGGGACCGCGAGACGCTGTCCCCCGAGGCCATCGACTGGGTGATCGACGCCTACACGCGCGGCGCGGTCGCGGACGAGCAGATGTCCGCGCTGGCCATGGCGATCTTCCTCAACGGGATGGACCGAACGGAGATCTCGCACTGGACCCAGGCCATGATCGATTCGGGCGAGCGCATGAACTTCGGGGAGCTGTCCCGCCCCACGGCGGACAAGCACTCCACGGGTGGCGTGGGGGACAAGATTACGCTGCCGCTCGCCCCGCTCGTCGCGAGCTTCGGGGTGGCCGTCCCGCAGCTGTCCGGGCGGGGGCTCGGGCACACCGGTGGGACCCTGGACAAGATGGAGGCCATCCCCGGGTGGCGTGCGGATCTGAGCAACGCCGAGATGATGGACATCCTGGACACCGTGGGCGCGGTGATCTGCGCCGCCGGAACCGGCCTGGCCCCCGCGGACAAGAAGCTCTACGCGCTGCGTGACACCACCTCCACCGTGGAGTGCATCCCGCTGATCGCCTCCTCGATCATGTCCAAGAAGATCGCCGAGGGCACCGGAGCCCTGGTCCTAGACGTCAAGACCGGCCCGGGCGCGTTCATGAAGGCGGAGGAGGACGCTCGCGAACTCGCGCGCACCATGGTCGAGCTCGGCAAGGACCACGGCGTGGACACCGTGGCCCTGCTCACCGACATGTCCCGCCCGCTGGGGCGCACCGTGGGCAACGCCCTGGAGGTGCGCGAATCGGTCGAGGTGCTGGCCGGGGGTGGCCCGAGCGACGTCGTGCGCCTGACCGTGGCGTTGGCCCGCGAGATGCTCGCGGCGGCCGGCGTGCACGACGCGGACGTCGAGGAGGCCCTGCGCGACGGCCGCGCGATGGACACGTGGAAGCGCATGGTCGCCGCCCAGGGCGGGGACCCGGACGCCCAGCTGCCGCAGGCGGAGCACACGCAGGACGTGCTGGCCGAGACCTCGGGCGTGCTCATCGAGATGGACGCGATGTCCGTGGGCGTGGCGTCCTGGCGACTGGGTGCTGGCCGCGCCCGGCAGGGCGACCCCGTCCAGGCCGGCGCCGGCGTGGAGATCCACGCGGTGCCCGGCGAGCGCGTGAGTAAGGGCCAGAAGCTGTTCACCCTGCACACCGACACCCCCGACCGCTTCGAGCGCGCGCTCGAGTCCCTCCACGGCGGCGCCACGATCGACCCCGATGCCGCCGAGGGCACCGGGGCGCGCGACGACGTCGTGCTGGATCGCATCGCCTGACCCACCGTCCGACCGCAACGACGACGCTCGGGGACCGGGCGTCGTCGCCCCACCGTGGTGCATTGTCACCGCGCCGCACCACCCCCGCGAGGAGAACCGCATGATCACCCGTGAAGAACTGGCCGCCATGGTCGACCACACCCTGCTCAAGCCCGAGTCCACGGCCGATCAGGTCGCCGAGCTCGCCCGGGAGGCGGGTGAACTCGGGACGTACTCCATCTGTGTCTCCCCGTCCCGGCTGGACGTGGACCTGCCCGAGGGGGTCAAGCTCGCGACCGTGTGCGGCTTCCCGTCCGGCGCGCACCCCGCCCAGGTCAAGGCCGCGGAGGCAGCCGTGTCCGTGGCGAACGGCGCGGACGAGGTGGACATGGTCATCAACCTGGGCCTCGCCGTCGCGGGGGACTGGGACGGCGTGCGCGACGACATCGAGGCCGTGCGCGCGGCGTGCCCCGCGCCCGCGGTGCTCAAGGTGATCATCGAGTCCGCGGCCCTGACCGACGATCAGATCGTGGCCGCGTGCCGCGAGGCCGAGGCCGCCGGCGCGGACTTCGTCAAGACGTCCACGGGCTTCCACCCCGCGGGCGGGGCGTCGGTCGAGGCGGTGCGCCTCATGGCCGAGACCGTGGGCGGGCGCCTGGGCGTGAAGGCCTCCGGCGGGATCCGCACGACCGAGGCCGCGCTGGCCATGATCGACGCCGGCGCCACGCGCCTCGGGCTGTCCGGGACCCGCGCGGTGCTCGAGGGGCTCGATTCCTGATGAACGACCAGCTGCTCGAGCGGGTGCGGCAGTGGGTCGAGCACGACCCCGATCCCGCGACCCGCGACGAACTCACCGAGCTGTCGAACGCCGCCGCCTCCGGTGACGAGCCCGCGCTCGCCGAGCTCGACTCGCGCTTCTCCGGACCGCTCGTGTTCGGCACCGCCGGGCTGCGCGCGGCCGTGGGCGCGGGGGAATCGCGGATGAACCGCGCGGTCGTGATCCGCGCGAGCGCAGGGCTCGCCTCCTTCCTCACGGAGCGCGTGGGGCCCGCGCCCCTGGTCGTGGTCGGGTGCGATGCGCGCCACGGTTCCGAGGACTTCGCCGCCGACGCCGCTGCGGTCTTCTCCGCCGCCGGATGCCGGGCCGTGCGGTTGCCGTCCCGGCTGCCCACCCCGCTCGTGGCCTACGCCGTGCGACAACTGGGCGCGGACGCCGGCGTCATGGTCACCGCGTCCCACAACCCGCCCGCGGACAACGGGTACAAGGTCTACCTGGGTGGTCGCGCGGTGGGCTCCGACGACGAGCGCGGCGTGCAGATCGTGCCCCCGGACGACGCCCTGATCGCTGAGCACATGGCTGCCGCCCCTCCTGCAGATCGCGTTCCCCGGGACTCCTCGCGTGTTTCAGCCGCCGACGCCGATCTGGTCGCCAGCTACATCGAACGCGCCGGGTGCCTGCGCGACCCCGAGGCCCGTTCCGAGATCTCCATCGCGCTGACCCCCATGCACGGCGTGGGCCTGGACACCGCGCTCGCCGTACTGCGTGGCGCCGGTTTCGAGCGGGTCTCCGTGGTGGCCGAACAGGCCGAGCCGGATCCCGACTTCCCGACCGTGGCCTTTCCCAATCCGGAGGAACCCGGGGCCATGGACCTGCTCGTGGCACTCGCAGCGGACCAGGACGCGGACGTCGCGATCGCCCTGGACCCGGACGCGGACCGCTGCGCCGTCGCCATCCCCACGGGCGCGGGTACGGGCGATCCCGCACGTGACTGGCGGCGACTGAGCGGCGACGAGCTCGGCGCGTTGCTGGGGGAGAACGCCGCAGCGGATCCCGATCGCGCGGGGGACACCCTCGCGTGCTCGATCGTCTCCGGGCGGTTGCTCGGGCGGATCGCCGAGCACCACGGGCTCTCGTTCCGTCAGACCCTCACGGGGTTCAAGTGGATCGCCCGCACCCCCGGGCTGCGTTTCGGGTACGAGGAAGCCATCGGCTATTGCACCGATCCCAGCGCCGTGCGTGACAAGGACGGGATCTCCACGGCCGTGCGGGTGGCCTCCTACGTGGCCGCTCTCAAGGACCGGGGCGCCACGGTGCAGCAGGAACTGGACCGGCTCGCCACGCTCCACGGGCTCTACGCGACCGCGCCGTTGACGTTCCGGGTGGCGGATCTCTCGCTCATCACCCGCGGGCTGGACCGGTTGCGGGAGAACCCGCCGCGGGAGATCGCGGGCTCGTCCGTGGTCGAGTACACGGATCTGTCCAAGGGCGGGCCCGAGATGCTGCCCACCGAGGGGATCCTCATCCGCACCGAGGCCGATGACCGCGTGATCGTGCGGCCCTCCGGGACCGAGCCCAAGCTCAAGTGCTACCTCGAGGTCGTCCTCCCGGTTCCCGAGGGCGGTACCGTTCCCCGCGAGGAGGCCGCCGCGCGGCTCGAGCGGATCAGTGAACAGCTGCGGGAGGTCGTGGGGCTCTGAACTCCTCGTACGGCGTGCACCGTGGGGTACGCCCCTATATACACCGGGGCATCCACCATGGGCTGCGCCGCGGGATCTGCTGCGGGCTACGCACCTAATCGCCTCTCGGGTCTCACCGCGGGTCTCACGTGTCGACGAGGGTCGCGTAGACCACGAGGTTCTCGTCGAAGGTGCCGGTGGCGGGGTCGTAGCCGTCGCACGTGATGAGCCGCAGTTGCGGGTCCGTCGTGTTGCCGTAGACGCGCATCGTGGGGAAGGCGTTCTTGGCGTAGCGTTCCGCGTGCGTGACCCGGAACTGGGCCTGCGTTCCATCTGCACGGTGCACGCGGATCTCGTCCCCCGGCGTCAGGGCGTGCAGGTCCGCGAAGACGCCTGGCCCACCGCCCGTGGCGTTCACGTGGCCCAGCACCACGGCCGGTCCCGGCCGCCCCGGTGCCGGTGAACCCCGGTACCACCCGGCCGGCGAGCCGGGTCCTTCCGGGGGTACCTCGAGGGTGTGATCGGGGCGCAGGCCGAGCTGCATGAGGTCCTGGTCGAGCCCGATCCGTTCCACGACGAGTCGTGACGGCGGGGAGACCGGAGCCCCGGCCGGAAGTGATGTGGCCGGGCCCGAGGACCGGGGCGAGTGCGTCGGAATGGGTGATGCGCTGGGTTCGCGCGCCTCGGAGGCCGGGGAAGCGGCGTCGTCCGGGGCGGCCGCCCGGGCAGTGGGGGCCGCGGCGTCGTCAGGCGCGCGGGATTCGGAGCCCTGCGCATCGGGGATCCGTGCTTCGAGGCCGGGTGCGTCCGAGACATGCGTGGTCGCCCCTGCTGTGGGCGCTGCTGGTGTTCCGGCGGTGTCACCGGAGCACCACAGGGCCAGCACCACGACGAGTCCCGCCACCACCAGGGAGAGGTGACGGGACTCGCTGCGGTGCTTGCCCATGAAGGCGTCTACCGGTCAGCTGCGCTGGGTCGCACGACGCCGCAGGCCCAGGGCCGCGGCTCCGGCCGCGAGCAGGCCGAGCACACCCACTCCCGCGACCGCATTGAGATCGGCATTCTCGGCCGGGGTCGTGACCCCGGTGTCGGCGGGGCCTTCGGGCATCGCCATCTGCGAGGACACGAACTGGCCGCACGCGATCGGTACGTCCGTGGCCAGGGGCAGCGCCGGGTTCATCGGGTTGACAGCGCTCGTCGCCGCAGGCGAGAGGGCTGCGGGATCGGCGCCGTGCACGTTGATCACCGCGTTGCCCGATTGCAAGGCCTGCAACGTGGCGGGGTCGAGCGTCACCGTGCGCTCGTAGTTGTACGCGCCCCCGGTCGGGTAGCGGTCGGCGACGGCGCCCGACGCCGGGCTGACGTCCCCGGCGGTGGTCAGTGAGACGGCGATAGCCCCGGCGAAGGGCTTGCCCTCCATGGAGTCCACCACGCCGTCGCCGTTGGCGTCCGCGGTGGGCGGTGCGCAAACGCCCTGGCCGCCGATGTGGATGTGCTGGGCGTGACCGTAGGGCATCCCCTGCAGCAGGGCGGGCGCGCCGGCCACGTTGACGGTGATCGTGGCCTGGTCACCGGTCACGTCCACCATGGCGGTACCGGCCGCCGTGCTGTTGTTGACCGGAGCCAGTTGCGCTTGGAAGGACCAGGAATCGGCCGCGGTGGCGGGGCCTGCGGCGAGCGCCAGTGCCCCCAGGGTGAGAGTGGGAAGGGCGAGGAGAGCGGACTTCTTCATGACGATGGCCTTTCGGCTGGATGGGTGCGGGGCCGAACTGTGAGGCGATTCACAGCCTACTGTCTATTTCGGAGGCCGACCAGGATCCATGCAAACGACAAACTTCGCCTGACCTGGGACGACCGTGAGAGACCACCCGGCCCGCACGGCGTGGGCCGGGATCCCGCCGGCCTCTTATGACGCACAATCCCCCGCTCGGGCTACGCGGCTCCAGTCGTGTTCGTACGACCCGGCGCGTTCAAGGATTCCTGTAGGGCCGTGGGCCAGGGGGTCGGCTGCAGCCCCTCCGTGGTTGTGAGCTGTCCAGGGCGTAGTCGAGCTTGTGTCCGCCAGAGGTAGCGCTGGGCGTGAAGCTCTCGGACCGTGGGATCGACGCGGGATCCGACCGCCAGAACCCATTCGGGAACGCTGGAGATGTGGGTCTTACGGTGCAGCGAGGCGCCGACGTCCTGGGCCACTCGTCGACACGACCGAGGTTCCGTGGTGGGGGCGTGGAATATGGGGTCGCCCGTGGCTGTCCATGACGAGGGCAGCGTGTCGAAATGCGTTCCGGCATGGATCATGGCAGCCGCCAGGTCCGGAAGGTAGCTCCAGGAGTGGGGTGCGTCGAGGTCTGCCGGCACCCATGCTCGTCGTCCCCGCGCAAGAGGGCGAAGCATCGTCAGCGTCGCGACCGAGCCGTCATTGGCCGTGGGGCCGAAGAAGTCCGAGGCCACGATGCTCGCCGTCCGTGCATCGTGGCGAGATCGAGCCTCGAGCAATTCGGCGCGGACATCCCCCAACGGGGTGCACGGCGCGATCGGGTTTCCCTCTTCCAGGTCGGCGGCGGCTCGGCCGAACGCGTAGACGGATTCGGGAAAGATCACGGGCACGCCCATGGCCGCTGCGACATCCATGACCGCCCGCTCGCGGTGGGGAAGTTCCCGGCGCCAGGCTCGATGGTCATAGGGTGCGTGGATGCAGTGGTGGACCGCGGCCGCCCCCTCGAATTCCCGGGCCAGCGTCTCCTCATCGAGGGCGTCGGCGACCACCGTTCGCATGCCCGGCATGGGGGCGTCGGACCGACGGATCACGACGACCTCGGCGCCCCTCTCGGAGAGTGCATGAACAAGAGCTGAGCCGACCTGTCCCGCCCCGATGACAATATGTTTCATCTCGCACCCGTTCCTAAATGAGAGCGGTGCTCTCGTTTACGACGACAGTATCCCCAGGAGGGTGTGGAAGCAAGAGCACTGCTCTCGTTTCATGGCAGAATGCTTCTATGACTGCACAGAAACCCGGGCGTCGCGCCCGAGCACGCGCCGAAATGGAGGCCGCCATCCTGGCCACGGGCCGCCGGCAGCTGGCGGATCGGGGGGCGGCGGCGCTGTCGCTCCGGGAAGTCGCGCGATCCATCGGTGTCGCGAGTTCCGCCGTCTATCGCTATGTGGAAAGCCGCGATGCGCTATTGACCCTGTTGGTGGCGGACGCCTACACACAGCTCGCCGTGGCCGTCGAGGCCGCCTTGAAGCAGATCGAGGAGAGGGACGGTGGGAAACGGCTGTCTGTCCTGGCCTTCGCCATGCGCGAGTGGGCTCGGTCCCACCCGGAGCAATGGGGGTTGATCTACGGTGCGCCCGTACCCGGGTACGAGGCCCCCTCGGAGGCGACGAGCGCGCCCGGCACACGCGTCATGTCACAGATCCTGGCCATTGCATGCACGGCTGATCCAGGTGATGTTCGAAGTGCTCCCGAGCTGCGCGATTACCTTCTCGCCGGGAGCGCGGACCTTGGTCAGGCAGCTGCTCCGAGCGCGGCCCTGTTCGCCGTGCGTGCGTGGTGCACCATTGTGGGGACCATCAGTATAGAAATCTTCGGTCAACTCGGTCCGGAGCCTCGCAGCGACCCATCTCTGGGCCACGCCATCCTCGCTTCCCAGGTCGATGAGCTGTCACGGCACTTTCATACCAGCTAGCACGCCCGGGAATCGCCTCGGCAGGGCGACCCATGTGTGACGGAAATCTTCGCACGCAAACCGTGCGCCGTGGGACCTCCCGATTGGTGCCCTGCATTGAGCTGCAGTTGGGACGAAAGCTACCCGCAGTTGTCGCGCTACGCGTGTCGAATGATTTCGAGGGAGATCTTGCGCGCAGAAACGCTTTTCGTCATGAGCGTGGTACGTGACGGGCTCAGCTTATCTCCAGCGAGCACGGCTTCGCATTTGTGCAACAGCGAGGAGATCTGTGCCTCCGCTAGCGATAGTTCCTCTGGCTTCATGGGGCGAATATAGGCCATGATGTCCCTCAGTGGATGCGTCGCCACGGGCTCAATGTGGGAACGCGCGGGCTATGGACCAGGGTGCCTTGCTCCAGGGTCGAACCGGTTGCGCCGCTGAGCTATTAGCCGTGCTTGCGCGCCCAGCGCAAATAGTGGCGCGTCGGGCGAGAAAGGTCCACGTACTCGCGTAAGTGCGAATAGAAATTGCCTTCTTCTTGGTTGTACTCCTCGACCCATTCCCGGCCGGCCGGGTTCTCGGCTGGGCAGTTCCCGGTAGCACGTTTCACCAAGGCCTCACGGGGTGCATCTAGTTGCGGCGCCAGAAACCTAAGGAGTCGGCTCTGCTCTTTCACCTGTTCCTCGAGACGCCGGTACGTCTCGCTTCTCTGGCGAAGAACCGTCTCGTCTCGCTGAGCAATTTCTACGTTCCGCCTCTCCGTTGGGCCCGGGGGTACCCCGAATCGGTGCGAGTTGCGGGCCAATTCCCGCGTTCTCGCCGCTACCTTGGCGGAGTGGGCTCGCTCCAAGTTCCATCGATTCGTTTGCTTACAAAGCTCGATGAGCTTCAACCCCGTGTCTTGAACTGCGAGGCGGTGCTCCCGGGATCTCTTGTGCTGGTCAAGAATTGCATTGCCGAAGAAGCCAATGCCAGCGCCCAACAGTGCTGCCCCTATCGGAACTCCCACCGAGATCAGCATCTGGAAGTGGAAGAGATCGCCCACCGTTTCTGCATGCATATACGTAAAGTAATTCACCGGTGGACTCCATTGCGGCGTTGTCCCTACACGCCCCGACTCAGCCCATGGACCGCATGAGGCCGTGGTGGGCCAGTTCTTGGACGAACTTCCGGGACCGAAACGCGCTGCCCCTGTCCTAGTGGACCACGTACCCGTCCGCCTGACAGCGTCGGGCTGCCGTGCCGCGCAGTGCCATGACAGCAAGGGACGCCTTCATGCGGGAGTCGATGGAGTAGTCGGTGATGCGGTTGGAGTACACGTCCTTGACTGCGTACAGATAGAGCTTGCCCTCCCTGGGGCTCTGCTCGGTAATATCGCTTGGCTACAGCCGGTTGTGGACCTGCGCGGTGAAGTCCCGGCCCGCCAAGTCATCGTGCAGGGTCGGGCCGGCCCTTCAGCAGACCCCCTAATCTAGCAACCGGGTGTGCTTTTGAGCTCTCGGGTCTGCTGGGATTCGGCCGAGGTGTCACCAGGTGTGGTGTTGTCCTCGATGTTGGTCTTGCGCAGCCAGTTTTGCAGGCAGAATTCCGAGATGCCGAAGTCCTTGGCGATCTAGGCCAGCGGAGCTTCTCGCTTGCGGGTCACGGTGACTACGTCGTGGCAAAACTCGTCGGGGAAGGGCCTAGGCATGGAAACATCCACACCGTGAGGAAGCATCCTCACAAGTCAGGAGTCAAGGAAAACCGGGGCAGTCCTCATCCTGAACCCACCGTCACCCCACCCCCGCACACGACAAAAGGGCCCCGGAACCATAAAGTTCCAGGACCCTTCTGTCATCCATCTACCGACTCATCTGTCAATGACGACCCGACTCAGGACACTGGGCGGAAGGTAAGGGATTTGAACCCTTGGTACGGGGTTACCGCACACTGGTTTTCAAGACCAGCTCCTTAGGCCGCTCGGACAACCTTCCAGTGTCGCGCGCTCCCGCGGCGGCGCGGGTGAACGAATCGCCATTATTCCATGCGCCGCGCCCGGGGGGCCAATGCCCTCGGCGCGGTGCAGGGAGGGAGGGGTGCGGTGGTGCGCCCCTGGCGCGGGTGATGCCGCTGCGGGAGAATGGGGTACAACGCCGTCGTCAGAGAAGGAAGTGCCATGCGAGCAGTACGCGATGTCCGATCGGGGGGGCCGGAGGTCCTCGAGGCCGCGGAGACCGCCGAGCCACAGCTGATCCCAGAGGGGGTCCTGATCGCCGTGACCGCCGCGGGGCTCAATCGCGCGGACGTCATGCAGCGCAACGGCAACTACCCCGTCCCGCCGGACGCCACGGACATCTTCGGCCTGGAGGTGTCGGGCACGGTCGTGGAACTCGGGGCGGACGTCCCGGAGGCGGCGGGTCTCGCGGTGGGCGACAGCGTCGTCGCCCTGGTGGACTCGGGCGGCTACGCCGAACGCGTGGTCGCGCCGTGGCGGCAGGTCCTCCCGCTGCCCGACGGTGTGGACCCGGTCGCCGCGGCGGGGCTGCCCGAGGTGGCAGCGACCGTGTTCTCCAACGTGTTCATGGCCGCCGCGGCCCGGGAGGGGGAAACCCTGCTCGTCCACGGCGGAGCGGGCGGGATCGGGACGCACGCGATCCAGGTGGCCCGCGCCCTGGGGCTTACGGTGCTGGCGACCGTGGGCACTGACGAGAAGATGCGCGTCGTGAGCGAGCTCGGCGCCACGCCCATCAACTACAAGGACGGGGACTTCGTGGACCGGGTCCACGAACTCACGGACGGCCACGGCGCGGACGTGATCCTGGACGTCGTCGGCGCCAAGTACCTCGACCCCAACCTCCGGGCCGTGGCGACGAACGGGCGCATCGTGATCATCGGGATGCAGGGCGGGATCAAGGGCGAACTCAACGTGGGACGGTTGCTCAACAAGCGGGCCGCGGTGATCGGTACGACCCTGCGGGCACGCCCGGCGGACGAGAAGGCGCGGATCATGGCGGCGGTGGGCGAATACGTGTGGCCGCTCGTGGCGTCCGGACAGGTGCGCCCCCTGGTCGCGCGCACGTTCCCGCTCGACCAGGTGCGTGAAGCGCACGAGTACTTCGACAGCGGATCGCACGTGGGCAAGGTGCTGCTGACCGTGTGATCGGGGTGCCCGCGACAGGGTGCCAATGCCGGGACAATGTGGTCCCGCTCGCATACACTCGTGCCAATAATCTCACGCTTCTGCCAGCGTGTTGGCACGAGATCCGGAGCCTTCCCCATGAGCACCACACATCAGCAATCGGCGGGCGCACCCCGGCCCGCGGGCGAGGGTCGCACCGACCTTCCCCTCAATCACGTGGACCCCGAGGTCCTGGAACACGAGCAGACTCGCTGGACCCCGCTGCGGATCGTGATCTGGGTGGGCATCGCCCTGCTGGGCGCGATCGCATGGGCCATGATCGCGTTCGCGCGTGGTGAGTCCATCAACGCCATCTGGTTCGTCTTCGCGGCGGTGTGCAGCTACTTCATCGCGTACCGCTTCTACTCCAAGTTCATCGAACGGAAGCTGACCCGCCCGGACGACCGTCGCGCTACGCCGGCGGAGTACAACGCCAACGGTAAGGACTTCATGCCCACCGACCGGCGGGTGCTCTACGGCCACCACTTCGCGGCCATCGCCGGCGCGGGCCCGCTCGTGGGTCCGGTGTTGGCCGCCCAGATGGGCTACCTCCCCGGGACCATCTGGATCATCGTGGGCGTGATCCTGGCCGGTGCGGTCCAGGACTACCTGGTGCTCTTCTTCTCCATGCGCCGCGGTGGCCGTTCCCTGGGTCAGATGGCCCGTGAGGAGCTCGGCGTGGTGGGCGGGTACGCCGCCATCATCGCGACCTTGGCGATCATGATCATCATCGTGGCCATCCTCGCGCTCGTGGTGGTCAATGCCCTGGGCGAGTCGCCGTGGGGTGTGTTCTCCGTGGGGATGACGATCCCCATCGCGCTGTTCATGGGTGTCTACCTGCGGTACTTGCGCCCGGGCAAGGTCATGGAGGTCTCGATCATCGGGTTCGTCCTGCTCATGGCCGCGATCGTTGCCGGTGGCTGGGTCGCGGGCACGGACCTCGGCGCCCAATTGTTCACCCTGGACCGCGTGACCCTCGCGTGGTGCGTGATCGTCTACGGTTTCATCGCGGCCGTGCTACCCGTGTGGTTGCTGCTGTCCCCGCGCGACTACCTCTCCACGTTCATGAAGGTGGGCACCATCGTGCTGCTCGCGGCCGCCATCGTGGTGGTGCGCCCCGAGATCACAGTCCCCGCGGTCAGCGAGTTCGCGGGCCGTTCGGACGGGCCCGTGTTCGCCGGTTCTCTGTTCCCGTTCCTGTTTGTGACCATCGCGTGCGGTGCGCTCTCCGGGTTCCACGCCCTGATCGCATCCGGGACCACGCCCAAGATGATCGAGAAGGAACGCCAGACCCGGTTCATCGGGTACGGCGGCATGCTCATGGAGTCCTTCGTGGCCATCATGGCGCTCGTGGCGGCGGTGTCGATCGACCGCGGCATCTACTTCGCGATGAACTCCTCCCCGGCGGCCACCATGGGCACCGTGGAGGGCGCCGCGGCGTTCGTGAACTCGCTGGGTCTCTCCGGCGTGCACGTGACCCCGGAACTGCTGCAGGGCACCGCGGACGCCGTGGGCGAAGAGACCATCATCTCCCGCACGGGTGGCGCACCCACCCTCGCGCTCGGGCTGTCGCACATCATGCACCAGTGGCTCGGCGGGGCCTCCATGATGAGCTTCTGGTACCACTTCGCGATCATGTTCGAGGCCCTGTTCATCCTTACCGCGGTGGACGCCGGCACGCGCGTGGCCCGCTTCATGCTCACCGACACCCTGGGTAACTTCATCCCCAAGTTCCGCGACGCCGATTGGCGCGCGGGTGCGTGGCTTACCACGGCCATCATGGTCGCCGGCTGGGGATCCATCCTGATCCTGGGCGTCACGGACCCGCTGGGCGGTATCAACACGTTCTTCCCGCTGTTCGGCATCGCCAACCAGCTGCTCGCGGCCATCGCGCTCGCGGTGTGTCTGGCCATAGCGGCCAACCTGCACCGCTTCAAGTACCTGTGGATCATCCTGCTGCCGCTCGCATTCGACGTCCTGGTTACCGTCACGGGGTCCTGGCAGAAGATCTTCTCCCCGGATCCCAAGGTGGGCTACTGGGCCAACCACTTCGCGTTCAAGGACGCACTGGCCCAGGGACAGACGAGCTTCGGGACCGCCAAGAACGTGGAGGCCATGGAAGCGGTCGTGCGCAACACGTTCGTGCAGGGCACCCTGTCCATCCTCTTCGTGGTGCTCACGATCATCGTGGTGATCATGGCCGTCGTGGAGGCCGTCAAGGCGTTGCGCGGGCACGAGCGCCGCACGCACGAGGACCCCTACGTGGAGTCCCGCTTCTACGCGCCGTCGGGTCTGGGAGCCACACCCTCCGAGAAGGCCCTGGCCAAGCAATGGGACGCGCTGCCGATCGAGCAGCGCACCCCCACGGGCGGAGGACACCACTGATGTCGGGCGCGGCGCAGATCCCGGTGCTCGCCCGCGTCGGCTCGTGGTGGCGCGGCGCGTTGCGCTTCGGCAACGGGGTGCTCGGTGCGGACAAGTACGAGCACTACGTGCAGTACCACCGGGCCTCGGGGTGCGGGACGCCGCTCATGACGGAACGCGAATTCTGGCGGGACTACCAGGACTGGCAGGAGGCGCACCCCGAGGGCCGTTGCTGCTGAAGCGGTACCATGGACTGCTGCCCGCGGGTGGCGGATCGGAAAGGGGTATCGGTGGGTTTCTTCAGCGACTACAGGGCCACGCGCCGCGACGAACGTGAACTGGGCGAGGGCGTCTGGCGCCGGGCCCACGACCGCTTCAAGCGCGGCCTGGACCGCTACCACCAGATCCTGGAATCCGTGCGCGACCCCGAACTGCGCGCCGCCGCCGTGCCGGTGGCCAACGACCTCGCGGACCTATTGCCCAGGGTGCGCGCCGTGTGCATGGAAGCGCACGTGCGCGCCCCATCGCGCTCGCAGGACATCCCGCACTCCACGGACGGTTACCTCTCGGACGTGCACCGGCAGCTCTCCCGGGCCGGCAATTCCATGGCTCAGGCCGCGGAGGCGCTCACCATGGCGCGGTTCGCCGCGGGTTCCCATGCCCATTCGTCCGCGTCGGGTATGGCGGGGGAGGGGACGTCTGGTCTCGTGGGTGAGCCAGGTTCCGGGAGCGACGCCGCTGGGTCCCCCGAGCAGCTCTCGGCACCATCGCAGGGTGTGAGCGCCATCCAACGCCGCTCAACGGTCGTGACGGAGTACGTAACTGCGGCGGAGCGGCTGCTCGGTGAGCATGCGGAGCACTCGCCGGAGGATTGAGGGTCCCACCGGGTAACGGGTGTGTGACCGGACCCGTTACGTCTCTCGGGATGGTTGACGTTCCCCTGGGTGGTTGACGTTCACGTCGGATGAGCGGTGTCTCAGAGGTATTGCACCCTTAGCGCACCCGATGCCCGCAGGCAACAAATGCGGGTGTGGACGGTGGCGTCTCAGGCTCGGGAGGGGCTCCGGGGGTTCCCCTTGCCCGTCGGTCGTGGATCTCGGCCGATTGAAGGAACCCCCGGGGCGCCATGGTGTCCCCTGTCCTGGATCATTGGGCAGCCAGAGCCACAACGTCCTGACACATATGTTATGGAACAGCGTTGCGTTTAGGAAGTACTGCGCGAAATCGTTGCCAATATGTTACCGGCATAAGGACCCACAGGCCTGAAACCACAGATGCCGGCCGGCGGAGGGTGGGTGACAGGGGCCGGCCGCACTAGACAGGGAGCAGGCGCGGAAATGACGATCCCCGCCCTCCGCGCAACAGGCCCTGCCGGGGAGAACGGGGATGGTCCATGGAGCCGCCTGCCGGAATCGAACCGGCGACCTATTCATTACGAGTGAATCGCTCTACCGACTGAGCTAAGGCGGCGTGACCGGGACCATTGCGGCCCAGATGCACCCGGAAACAGTATCAGATCGGGCCGGAACACCACCAATCACGGATCACCCGGGTACAGGGGCCGGTGGTCGCGTGGATGGCACCCGGCGGCGGGCCTCAGTCACCGCACGTGGCACCCTCGTCCGGCAGGGTGCCGTCCAGGAGGTAGTCGTCCACGGCGCGGGTCACGCAGGGGTTGCCGGAGGTGTAGGCGGTGTGCCCGTACCCCTCGTGGGTGAGCAGACGGGCGTCGCCCATCTGCTGCTGCAGGGAATGGGCCCACGGGTACGGGGTGGCGGGATCGTGGGTCGTGCCGATCACCAGGGTGGGAGTCTCCAGATCCGCCCGATACGTGTCCAAGGGCTTGACGGGCTTGTCCGGCCAGCCCTGGCACGCGGCCGCACCATAACCCAGGTAGGGACCGAACGTGGGGGCCTGCTGGGTCATCTCACGGGCCGCCCGGGCCATCTGTTCGTCCGTGACGCCGTTGGAGACCGTGTCCAGGCAGGAGACCGCCGTGAACGCCATGGACACGTTGGACGTGTACTTCCCGGAGGGTTCACGCCCGTGGTTGGAATCGGAGAACGCCATGAGCGCGTCCAGGTTGCCGTCCAGGGCCTGCTGCAGGGCGGAGTTCAGCTGCGGGTACGAGGCGGTCGAGTAGAGGGGGACCAGGATCCCCTCGATCGCATTGGTCGGCGTCACGGAGCGTCCGTCCGAGACCGTGGGGCGATCCTGGGCCACCGAGCGCAACATGCGCTGGATGGTGGCCATCCCCGCGTCCACGTCCGCGCCGGCCACGGCGCAGTCGTTGTTCGTCTCCTGGCAGTCGGCCACGAAGTGGCGCAGGTTGTCCTCGAAGCCCTTGGCCTGCGCGAGCGTGGTGGCGCGATCGTCCAGGGTGGGGTCCACGGCGCCGTCCAACACCATGCGACCGGCACGCTGGGGGAACAGGTGCGCGTACGTGGCGCCGATCTCGGTGCCGTAGGAGAACCCCAGGTAGTGGGTCGTGGGCTGGTCCAGGACGGCGCGCAGGACGTCCAGGTCCCGGGCCACGCTCTGGGTGTCCATGTGGGAGACCACGGCCGAGGAGTGCTCGTGGCACTTCTCACCGATCTGCCGGGAGCTCTGCCGCACCTCGTCCAGGGACTGCCGGCGCGGGTCGAAGGCCGGTTCGGAACGCCACTGGTCCATCTCCCGATCCGTGAGACAGCGGATCCCGTCCGAACGGTCCACACCGCGGGGGTCGAACCCCACGAGGTCGTACTTCCTGCGCACCTCCTTGGCCGTGAAGTAGTCTGCGGAGCCCATCATGTCCACGCCGGATCCGCCCGGCCCGCCGGGGTTGAGGAACAGGGCACCCACGGGGGAGGAACCGGTGGCCTTCAACCGGGCGATCTCCACGGTGGTGTCACCGGCGGAGGGGTTCGCGTAGTCCACGGGGACCGCGATGCCCGCGCACTCCAGACCGCTCGGGAACTGTTGCCGTTCGGAGGTCTTGGTGCACTCCCGCCACTGCGGCGTCTGGGTGTAGTAGGACGTCAGCGCGGAGTCCACGCCGGAGGTGACGTCCGGGTCCGCGCTGCCCCGGGCGCCGGACCCCCGGGAGGGATCGGCGCACGCGGTCAAGGCCAGCGCGGCGGTGCACAGCAGGACGGCCAGGCGGCGGGGGAGGGAACGGTTCACGGGGTCCTCTCGGCTCAGACGATGGCCACCATCATGGCCTCGAACGCGAGTTGTGCGCTGACGTTGGTGCGGATGCGGCGCCGGGTCTCGCTGATCACGTCGATCTTGTGCAAGGTGTGCTCGGCGGTGGTGTTGGTCGCGTACCCGTGGATCTGCTCACCCAGGTGTTGGTTGATCAGGGCCGTCCCGGTGTCGAGCTGAACGCTCAGCACGTCCCGGTAGAACGTGGTGAGGTCGATCAGGAAGCGGTCCAGGGTGTCGGTCTGGATGCGCCGGGAGCGTCGCTTCTGATCGGCTTCGAGCCGGTTGAGGGCACCCCGGATGGCGGGTGGCACACGGCCGGTTTCGGGGGCACCCATGGCCGCGAGCAACTGCTCGCGTTCCTCGTTGTTGCGGGCCTCGGCGTCCGCGGTGGACTCGTCCACGGCGAGGCGGTGCAAGCGGTCCGCGGCCTTGACCGCCCGGGTCACCCCGTGCATGGACAGCGGCAGGGAGACGACCTCCTGGCGGCGGGTGCGGGCGTCGTCGTACAGGGCGAGTCGCGTGGCCACGCCCACGTGGCACTGGGACAACCGCGCGCACTCGATGGCGCGCTGCTCCGGGACCCCGTGCCGGGCCACGAGCAACCGGGCGACGTCCTCGGGGGACGGGACCTTGAGGGTCACGGGGCGGCAGCGGGAACGGATGGTCACGAGCACGTCCATGGGGGAGGGGGCGCACAACAACCAGATGGTGTGCGGAGGGGGTTCCTCGATGCTCTTGAGCATCACGTTGGAGGTGCGCTCGGTCATCCGGTCGGCGTCCTCGACGATCATGATCCGCCACGAGCCCACGGAGGGCCGGTCCTGCGCCTTGACCACGAGCTCGCGGGCTTCCTCGATGCTGATCTGCGGGTTCTCCGTGACGAAATGGGTCACGTCCGCGTGGGTCCCGGCGAACGCCGTGCGACACGCGTGGCACGCGCCGCAGCCCGTGCCGTGCTCGCACAACAGCGCTGCGGCCAGGGCGCGCGCGGCCGTGGAGCGACCGGAGCCCGGGGGCCCGGTGAACAGCCACGCGTGGGTCGGGTCGTTGTCGCGCGCCGCGCGTTGTAACTGCTCCACCACGCGGGGCTGACCGACGACCTCGTCCCACACGCTCACGCGGAGACCTCTGTGCGCTCGGCGAGGATCCCGGTGACCCGGTCCACGATCGCGTCCGTGAGCTCGGCCGCGGGCGCGGACGCGTCCAGGACCAGGTAGCGGGAGGGTTCATGCGCGGCGAGCTCGCGGAAGGCCGCGTTGACGGCGTCGTGGAACGCCCGCGCCTCGGACTCCATGCGGTCCGTGGCCAGGGCGCGCTCGCGGCGTCGGGCCTCGGCGGTGGTCTGGTCCACGTCCAACAGCACGGTGAGCTCCGGGACGAGACCCTGCACGGCCCACCGGTTCAGTTCGAGCACGCGTTCGGTGCCCAGCCCGCGTCCCGCCCCCTGGTACGCCACGGAGGAGTCCACGAACCGGTCGCAGATCACGACCTCCCCGCGCTCGAGGGCGGGGCGGATCCTGCGCGCCACGTGGTCCGCGCGCGCGGACGCGAACAACAGTGCCTCGGTCACCGCGGACACCGGCGCGTGGGAAGGATCGAGCACGAGCGCGCGCACCGATTCCGCGAGGGGTGTGCCCCCGGGCTCGCGCGTGAGCGTCACGGTACGACCGTCGCGGCGCAGGGCGGCCACCAGCGCCGCAGCCTGGGTGGACTTCCCGGCGCCGTCACCGCCTTCGAACACGATGAGGGCCCCGCCCGCTGATTGCTTCACGCCCCCACTGTAGCGATCGCACCCGACAGCTACAGCGGTGCCGTGGGCGTCCACAGGACGGGCCGCACGGCGCCGCGGGATTAGGCTGGAGCAATGCGTAAAGACACCGTGGTGGTCGCCGGCGGCCGCCCCGACCACGAACACGACGCGCCCGTGAACCCGCCCGTGGTGCTGACCTCCACCTACCGGGGCACCGGGGAGCTCGACCCCGCGGACCGCACCTACGCGCGGTTGACCAACCCCACGTGGGAGGCGTTCGAGGACGTCCTGGCCCAGCTCGAGGAGGCCCCGTGCCCCGCGTTGTCCTACGCGTCCGGGCTCGCCGCGATCACCGCGGTGCTCACCCTCGTGCCCGTGGGCGGCACGCTCGTGCTGCCGCGCCACAGCTACCAGGGCAGCGTGGCACTCGCGCACACATGGCAGGAGCGCGGCATCTTCACGGTGCGCACCGTGGACATCACGGACACCGAGGCCACCTCCGCGGCACTCGACGGCGCGGACATGCTCTGGGTCGAGAGCCCCACCAACCCCATGCTCGAGATCGCGGACGTGCCCGCACTCGTGCGCGCCGCACGGGAAAAGGGGGTGCTCACGTGCGTGGACAACACGTTCGCCACGCCCCTGCTGCAGCGTCCCCTGGGCGTAGGGGCGGATCTGGTGGTGCATTCCGCGACCAAGTACATCGCCGGTCACTCGGACGTGTTGATGGGTGCGGTGCTGTGCGCCACGCCCGAGTTGCGGCAACGGCTGCATTCCCAGCGATCTCTCGAGGGCGGGATCCCCGGGCCCTTCGAGGCGTGGCTCGCGCTGCGCGGCGTGCGTACCCTCGCGGTGCGCGTGGAGCGTTCCATGGCCACCGCCGCGGAACTGGCCCGCCGGCTCGAGGCCCATCCCGCCGTGGCCCACGTGCGCTACCCGGGCCTCGCGTCCGATCCCGGCCACGAGCGCGCCGCCGCGCAATTGCAGGGCGGTTTCGGTTCGGTGATCTCGGTGGTCCCCCACGGCGACGTCGCTGCGGCCGAACGTCTCCTGACGGACCTTCGCGTGTGGACCCCCGCCACGTCCCTGGGCGGGGTGGAGTCCTTGATCGAGCGGCGTCGTCGCCACCACGACGAACCGGAGACCGTCCCCGAGAACCTGCTGCGCCTGTCCGTGGGGATCGAGAACGTGGAGGACCTCTGGGAGGACCTCCGGGCCGGACTCGACGCGCTCGCGGATCGATAGACTGACCCCGTGACTTCCATTCCTTGGGCCATCGTTCTGGCGAACTACCTGGACTACGCCATCACCCTGGTGGTGGCCGTCCTCGCGCTGCTCGCGGTGTTCGACTGCTTGCGGCGTTCGGCGGTGCAGTTCGAACGCGCGTGGAAGCGGACCAAGACGTTCTGGCTCGCCCTGACCGGTGGTGCCGCGGTGGTGTCCGTGTTCAGTGCAGTGTTCTCCACCCTCGCGCTGCTGGCCGTGGGTGTCCCGGGGACCGGCTCGTTGATCCTCATGCTGATCGCCGCGACGATCACCGGGGTGTACCTCGCGGACGTGCGCCCCGCTGTCTCGGGCGAGTCCAAGAACCCCGGGTACTAGTAGTAGGCACTTACCGTTCGAGGTCTCTCCCGGAGCGCATGTCGAGCCACCGTGGGGTCGACCTCCCACGGGCTCGGTGGGTCAGCCCTCGACGCGCCATCCCGGTTCGTCCGGCGCGACCGCGGACCACGGCACCGTGAGTTCCCCGAACCGCCACCGGTGGGGCCCGTGCAGTAGGGGCCACCCGGCGGCGCGCAGGTCCCGGCACATCGCCGTCCAGCGCTGTCGATGACCGAATGGTGACAGGGCCGCGTTGGCCAGCCACGCGGCGTCGGCGGCCGCGAGGAATGCGTGGACCCGCTCGCCCGGGACGTTACGGTGGATCAACGCCTTGGGCAGTCGCGCGGCCACGTCCGAGGGCACGGTGAACGCACCTGGACGCATACTCACGGTGAAGGTGCGGGGGCCCTCCACGGTGCAACACAACCACGTGGCCAGGCGCCCGATCTCGTCGCACGTGCCGTCCATCAGGACCCCGTTCGGCGCGAGCCGCCCGCACGCGAGGTGCCACGCGGCGGGGACCTCTTCCACCGGGTACTGCCGCAGCACGTTGAACGCGCGTACGAAGACCGGGGAGCGTGACCCCGAGGGGATCTCGAAGCCCCCGCACCGGAAGGACAGCCCCGGGCGGGTGTGGGGTTGGGCCGCGGCCACCCGGTCCGGGTCGATCTCGATGCCCATGACCTCCACGTCCGGGCGCACCGTGCGCGCCCGCTGCCACAGCTCGACCGCGGTGATCGGGGCCGCCCCGAACCCCAGGTCCACGAGCAGGGGGTCGTATGCCCGGCGCACGAGCGGGGCCAGGACCCCGGTGAGGTACCGGTCCGCGCGCCGGAGGCGGTTCGGGTTCGTGGTCCCGCGGGTGATCGATCCCACGGGGCGGGGCTGGGTTGGCACACCCACACTGTAGTGCGCACGTCACGACACGCGTTCCCTCGGTGGCCCCGGGGTGGGACAATGGCCCCATGGCTAACGATTCCGCTACCCACAAGCTCATCCTGCTGCGCCACGGTCAGTCCGACTGGAACGAGAAGAACCTGTTCACGGGCTGGGTGGACGTCCCGCTCACGGACAGGGGCCGCGCCGAGGCCACCCGCGGCGGTGAACTGATCGCCGAGAACCAGCTGCTGCCGGACGTGGTGCACACGTCCCTGTTGCGCCGCGCCATGAACACCGCCAACCTCGCGCTCGACGCCGCGGACCGCCTCTGGATCCCCGTCAAGCGGTCGTGGCGGCTCAACGAGCGCCACTACGGTGCCCTGCAGGGCAAGAACAAGGCGGAGATCCGCGAGCAGTACGGCGAGGAACAGTTCATGGTCTGGCGCCGTTCCTACGACACCCCGCCGCCCGCCCTGGACGATTCCTCCGAGTGGTCGCAAGCCGGGGATCCCCGCTACGCGGACGTCGCCGACCTGCCCCGCACCGAGTGCCTCAAGGACGTCCTGGAGCGGTTCCTGCCGTACTGGGAGGAGCAGATCGTCCCCGATCTCAAGAGCGGCAGGACGGTCCTCGTGGCCGCGCACGGCAACTCGCTGCGCGCACTCGTCAAGCACCTGGACGGCATCTCGGACGACGACATCGCCGGGCTGAACATCCCCACGGGCATCCCGCTGTACTACGAGCTGGATCAGAACCTCAAGCCCGTGACCCCCGGTGGGCGCTACCTGGACCCGGACGCCGCCGCCGAGTCCATCCAGGCCGTGGCTAACCAGGGCAAGAAGTAACCCTTCTGGCACCGTGAAGAATCCCCGGCACACTTCGGTGCCGGGGATTCTCATTGTCGCCGTGTCTCGCGGGGCCGCGTGTACGCCGCCGTTCGGAGCGATCGGACGACGCCGCTCGGGCCGGTCCCCGGATGATCCCACCCGGGGCGCGCCGTCACGGGTTCCGGCGGCTCACGCCACCGGGACCCGCACCGCTCACTCGCCGGCGTCGGCGCCGATGTGTCCGTGGCCGGTGGGGTGGCTGTCGGTCGCGGGGGCCCAGTCGCCGGTCACGAGGTAGGAGACCTTGCGGGCCACGGAGACGCCGTGGTCACCGATGCGTTCGAGGTAGCGGGACGCGAGCGTGACGTCCACCGCGGTGGGCACGGAGGAATCCCAGTCGGGATCCGCGAGCATCTCGAACACCTGCTGGTGCTTGAGGTTCAGCTCGGACTTCAGGGCGAAGATCTGGTCCGCCTCGGAGATGTCCCGGTCCTCGAGCGCGGAGATCACGCGCTCGACCAGACGCGCGTCGATGTCGAACATCTCCTCGAAGTGCCCGCGCATGGCCTCGGGCAGGACGGGCTCGGGGAAGCGCAACCGGGCCAGCTGGGCCAGGTGACGGGCCAGGTCGCCCATGCGCTCGAGCGAGGCACTCATACGCAACGCGCCCACGATCATGCGCAGGTCGGAGGCCACGGGGGACTGCAGGGCCAGGATGTCGATGGAACGCTCATCGAGATCGTTCTGCAGGAAGTCGATGCGAGCGTCGTTGGAGATGACCTCTTCGGCCACCTGGATGTCGGCGTCGAGGAATGCGGTGCGAGCGCTGTCCAATGCCTGCTGCACGAGCGTGGCGATCTGAATCAGCTCCTCACCGACCTGGTGGAGCTCAGCCTGGAAAACCTTACGCACAGGGGGCGTCCTTTCGTTCATGGCAAGTCCTGGTCCGTAGCCTACGCGGGTTGAGTGGGCCGGGTGCCATCGGGATGTCATCGGGGGAGCGGCACGACGAATTCGCACGCGCCCGACCAGGTTCACAGGCTGCCGTGAACGAATCGTCATCCCCAGGTGAACGTTCGTTGAACCGGCCCCCACGGGGCGCGGATGACCGGGGTGCGTCCGGGCGGGCCGTCTAAGCTGACACCGTGAGCGATACGTCGATTGCCCTGCTGGCCGGTTTCATCGGCTTCTTGCTCGGCATCAGCGGGGTGATCGCCGTGCGGGTGAGCCAGCGGCGTCGTCATTCGCTGGCGGACGTCCAGGAACCCACGCTGCCCGAGGGCACCGCGGAGATCCTCGCGGCACTGGGCCTCGCGTACGTCGTGGTCGACGGCGTGGACGGCGTCGTGCGCGCGTCCCCCGCGTCCTACGCGTACGGGATTGTGCGCGGGCACACGGTGGTGCACCAGGACCTGCTGGAGATGATCCGCAATACGCGCCGCAACGGCGTCGTGGAGGAGAAGCGCCTGGAGCTGACCCGCGGGCAGTTCCAACACGGGTCGATCGTGCTGGACGTGCGGGTCGTGACCATCGCGGACGAGTACATCCTGTTGCTCGCGGATGACCAGACCGAGATCGTGCGCGCCCAGTCCATCCGCACCGACTTCGTGGCCAACGTCTCCCACGAGTTGAAGACGCCCGTGGGCGCCATCAGCCTGTTGTCCGAGGCCATCGAGGACGCCGCGGAGGACCAGGACGCGGTCCGCCACTTCGCCGCGAGCCTGCAGCGCGAGTCCATGAGGCTGAGTGCGCTCGTGCAGGACATCATCGAACTGTCCCGGTTGCAGGCCACGGACGTGGTGGCCAAAGGCACTGCCGTGGATCTTAACCGCGCGGTGCGTGAGGCCGTGGACCGGAACAAACTGGCCGCGGAGGCCAAGAACATCAGCATCAAGGTGGGCGGGCGGATCGAGACCCCCGTGTTCGGGGACCCGGACATGCTCGTGACCGCGGTGCGCAACCTGATCGACAACGCCGTGCGGTACTCCCCGGAGAACACCCGCGTGGGCATCGGCCTGCGGGAGCGGGAGGGGATGGCGCACATCACCGTCACGGATCAGGGCCCCGGCATCACGGAGACCGAGCAGGACCGGATCTTCGAACGTTTCTACCGGGTGGACAGCGCTCGGTCCCGCCAGACCGGGGGTACCGGTCTGGGATTGAGCATCGTCAAACACGTCATGGCGCAGCACGGCGGGGAGGTCTCCGTGTGGTCCCAGCCGGGCCGGGGGTCCACGTTCACCCTCGTGCTGCCGCCCATGGAGGAACTCGAGGACCAGGCGGAGCCCCCGCGCGGAGGGCTGCGTAAACAGCGAGTGGAGGAGCGCGCGTGACCCAGATTCTCATGATCGAGGACGAGGAATCCCTGAGCGACCCGTTGGCGTACCTGCTGGGCCGTGAGGGGTTCGAGGTCACCGTGGTCGCGGACGGGCTCGAGGCCGTGGCGCAGTTCGACCGCACGGGGGCGGACCTCGTCCTGTTGGACCTCATGCTGCCCGGCCAGTCAGGGACCGAGGTCTGCAAACAGATCCGGCAGCGCTCCACGGTCCCGATTATCATGCTCACCGCCAAGGACGCGGAGATTGACAAGGTGCTCGGGTTGGAGCTCGGCGCGGACGACTACGTGACCAAGCCGTATTCGTCGCGCGAACTCGTGGCGCGGATCCGGGCGGTGCTGCGGCGGCATTCCGAACCGGAGGAACTGATCACGGCCACGGTCGCCGCGGGTCCCGTGCGGATGGACGTCGAGCGTCACGTGGTCCACGTGGGCGGGGAGCCGGTGGCCATGCCGCTCAAGGAGTTCGAACTGCTGGAGATGCTGCTGCGCAACGCGGGCCGCGTGCTCACCCGGGGCCAGCTCATCGACCGGGTGTGGGGTTCCGACTACGTGGGGGACACCAAGACCCTGGACGTGCACATCAAGCGGCTGCGTTCCAAGGTGGAACCGGAGCCGTCCGCGCCGCAGCACATCGTGACCGTGCGCGGTCTCGGGTACAAGTTCGAGCCCTGATCCCGACGCCTCCACGGAGCGGCACCCGTATGACGGAAGAACCGCACCCTTAGCAGGGTGCGGTTCTTACGTCTGTACACCGGTCTGAGAAAGCGAGCGCCCGGACCCTCGTGTCCGGGGCCCGGGCGCTCGCTCGATCGCGCCGGTTGGCGCGGGTGGTGTGAGGGGTCAGTGCCCGCCGTGCGCCTCGCCCGCGGGGGCCGGGGTGTTGGAGGGGTTGGCCGGGGTGGACGGTGCGCCGCCGGGCACGAAGGATGCGTAGCGCGGGTAGGTGTGGTCCAGGACGGGGACCTGGGTGGTCTGGTCCTGGTCGTCCGCCGTGAACGTGGTGTCCACCATCAGGCCGGGGTTCGCGCCGGCTCGGTCCAACAGCACGGGCCGGGACTTCTCGAGCACGACCTCCTGGTTGGCGGGGACCTCCACGCTCGCGCGGGCGCCGTTGGCGTCCATGGTGACGGTCTCAGTCTGGTCGCCGGTGTTGATCAGGGTGCCCAGCACGCGGCCCTCGGAGTTCTCGTCCTCGGCGACGACCAGGATGTTGCGCAGCTGGACGTCACCCAGGTCCATCTGGATCCCGTCCGTCGGGGCGTAGCTGTCCATGGTGGCCTGCGGGCTGATGTACGCGCACCCGCTCACACCGGTCAGGACGGCGAGTGCCGCCGCACCCATTCCGAGGTGCTGCAACTTCTTGTGGGCGGCGTTCTTCACGGCACGAACTCCTCGGGCTCTCTGACAGCGGGTGCAAAATCTGCAGTCAGTCTATCGGTTTGGCCACGGATCGTCTGCATCCGCGCCCCGTTCGTGGCGCGCCCGTGGGCCCGTGGTGTGCGCGCTATGGAGTGACGACGACGCCGCACGGCCGGGTCACGCACACCCGCCCGGGCGCTGCCCGGGTGGCCTCCATAAGGCCCCGTGATGCGGTCCGTGGAGCGGCCACGGACGGGGCTCGCGGAAAGGTGGGCAATCATACACCGTGGTAGACTTGGCGGGCTGAAAGGGGTTTGTGCATGGTTTTTGAGGTTGGCGAAACGGTTGTCTATCCGCACCACGGTGCCGCAACTATCGAGGAGATCAAGACTCGAACCATCAAAGGTGAGGAGAAGATGTATCTCCGGTTGAAGGTCACCCAGGGCGATCTCATGATCGAGGTCCCGGCGGAGAACGTCGATCTCGTGGGTGTGCGGGACGTCGTGGACGAGGAAGGCCTCAAGGAGGTCATCGCGGTCCTGCAGGCCAAGGACGCCGAGGAAGCCTCCAACTGGTCGCGCCGCTACAAGGCCAACCTCGAGAAGCTCGCCTCCGGCGACGTCCTCAAGGTCGCCGAGGTCGTGCGTGATCTGTGGCGCCGCGATCGCGGCAAGGGCCTCTCCGCCGGCGAGAAGCGCATGCTGACCAAGGCCCGCCAGATCCTCACCTCCGAGCTGGCACTGGCCAAGAAGATCGACGAGGAAGAAGCGGAGAAGCGCCTGGACGACATCCTGTCCGCGGCCTGATTCCCGTAGCACGTCTTCGTGTCCCAGATTTCCGACCTCGCGAGCCCGTCCGCCATGGACGGGCTCGCCGTCATTGTCGTGGCCGCCGGTTCCGGCACGCGGCTCGGGTACGGGATGCCCAAGGCGCTCGTCCCCGTGGCCGGTCGACCGATCCTGGAGCACGCGCTTGCCACGGTGTGCGGGACCCTGCCCGGTGCCGCGGTGATCGTGACCGTGCCCGCCGGAGACACGGACCTCACGGCCGTCGCGCGCGCCGCGGGGGCCGCGGCCGTGACCGGGGGTGCCACACGCGCCCAGTCGGTCGCGGCAGCACTGACCGCCCTGCCCGCGGGTGTCACCCACGTCCTGGTGCACGACGCCGCTCGCTGTCTCACTCCGCCCGCCGTCCTCGAGCGGGTGGTCACCGCCCTGCATACGGGTGCACAGGCCGTGGTTCCCGTGACCCCGGTGACCGACACCGTGCGCGGGGTGGACACCCACGGGCGCAGTACCGGGACGGTGGACCGGGCGGGGCTGCGCAGCGTCCAGACACCCCAGGGTTTCCACCGTGCACTGCTCGAACGGGTGAACCGCGCGGCCGGTCTGCTCCCGGACGGCCCACTGGACGCCACGGGGGAGGACCCCCAGCTCGGGCACAGCGTTCGAACGGCAGAGGCGGCCACTACGGTGACGGGTTCCGCAGGGGATCCCGAAGGCATCACGGACGATGCGAGTCTTGTGGAACTGTTCGCCCCCGAGCACCCCGTGGAGTTCGTGGCCGGGGACGAGGAGTCCTTCAAGATCACCCGTCCCCTGGACCTCGTACTCGCCCACGCGATCGTGCGTGAGCGGGACTCGGCCCGTCCGGCACAATGGCCGCATGAGTGACGCAACCCCAGGCCCCGCCGATCCATCGACCCCGGAACCCCGGCCGTCCCCCGTCCCGCTCGTGGGGATCGGGGTGGATGTGCACGCCTTCGGCCCGGAGGGCACTCCGCTGTGGATCGCCGGACTCATGTGGCCCGGCGAGCGGGGACTGAGCGGGCACTCGGACGGGGACGTCGTGGCACACGCCGCGGCGGACGCGCTGTTCTCCGCGGCCGGCGTGGGGGACCTGGGAGCGCACTTCGGAACGGACCGCCCGGAGTTCGCCGGGGCCTCGGGGTGTCGGATCCTCTCGGAGGCAGTGCGGATCGTGACCGAGGCCGGCTTCCGGGTGGGCAATGTCTCCGTCCAGCTCGTGGGCGACCGACCCAAGTTCTCCCCGCGGCGGGACGAGGCCGCCGCGGTGCTCACGGAAGCGGCCGGCGCGCCGGTGCACCTGAGCGCGACCACCACGGACGCCCTGGGGCTCACGGGCCGGGGCGAGGGTCTCGCGGCGATCGCCACCGCGATCGTGTTCCCGCGCGGCTGAGCCCAAACGGGCGGCGACCGAGCCCACCGGCCGCAACCCAGCAGACCGGTCGAGTCCACCGGGGGGGGCGCCAGTAGTGCCGGCCGACCGAACCCGCCCGCCGCGAGCGTGCGGCGCCACCCCGTTAGACTGGCAGGGTGACTTTGCGCTTCTACGACACCGCTTCCGCGACCGTCAAGGACTTCGTCCCCGTGCGACCCGGCGAGGCGGGCCTCTACTACTGCGGTGCCACGGTGCAGGGCGCACCGCACATCGGCCACGTGCGTTCCGCGCTCGTGTTCGACATCCTGGCCCGCTGGCTGCGCTTCCGTGGCTACGAGGTCACCACGGTGCGCAACGTGACGGACATCGACGACAAGATCCTGGCCAACGCGCACGCCTCGTTCGAGAACGACTACCAGGGTGACCACCCGCGCGAACCGTGGTGGGCGCTGGCCTACCGGTTCGAGGGTGTGTTCGGGCGGGCCTACGCCGCGCTCGGTATCGAGGCCCCCACGTACGAACCCCGGGCCACGGGCCACGTCCCGGAGATGCACTCGCTGATCCAGGAGCTGATCGACGCCGGGCACGCGTACCCCGCACTCGACGATTCCGGCGACGTCTACTTCGACGTCCGTTCGTGGCCCCGCTACGGCGAACTCACCCGGCAACGCGTGGAGGACATGCAGGACGCCCCGGACGCCGATCCCCGCGGCAAGCGCGATCCCCGCGACTTCGCGCTGTGGAAGGGACACAAGGAGGGCGAACCCGCCACGGCGTCGTGGGATTCCCCGTGGGGCCGCGGCCGCCCCGGCTGGCACCTGGAGTGCTCGGCCATGGCCCACAAATACCTGGGCGCGCACTTCGACATCCACGGCGGTGGCCTAGACCTGCGCTTCCCGCACCACGAGAACGAGCTCGCCCAGTCCACCGCGGCGGGCCGCCCGTTCGCCAACTTCTGGTTGCACAACGGGCTCGTGACGTACGAGGGCGAGAAGATGTCCAAGTCGATCGGCAACACGGTCTCCCCGGCGAGCATGCTCGAGGAAGCACGGCCGCTCGCCGTGCGCTACTACCTGGGCCAGGCCCACTACCGTTCCGTGCTGGACTACCGGCCCACGTCCCTGCGGGAGGCCACCGCCGCCGTCGAGCGCGTGGAAGCCGTCCTCGCGGCCGCGCAGCATTCCGGACTCAGCGTGTCCTGGGAGCACATGGATGTGCCTGAGGAGTTCGTCGCGGTCATGGACGACGACCTCAACGTGCCCCGTGCGCTCGCGGTGCTGCACGAGACGGTGCGCGCGGCCAACACGGCTCTCTCGGGCCCGGAGGCCTCGACCGCCCAGCCGCTCGTCTCCGCGATCGCGGGCATGTCCGACGTCCTGGGATTGCTCCCCTTGATGAGTCTCGACGGCGCTCGGGACGCCGACGGCGCCGAGCACCGCGCGCTCGACTCCCTCGTCCAGGACCTGCTGGCCCAGCGTGCCGCCGCGCGTGAGGCGAAGGACTGGGCGCTCGCGGACCGGATCCGGGACCAGCTGGCCGCTGCTGGCGTCGTCGTGAAGGACGGCGCCCGGGGGTCCGAGTGGTCCGTGGGGGAATGAGCCTGGCCTAAACTGGAGCCAGATCGCCGACCACCCCGGGGCGGCCCGCGGGCCGTGACCCGTGACAGACACGGAGTATTGACCATGGCCCAGAAGAACCGACCCGGAGCCACGCGCAAGAAGAAGGGTCCGGTCGTGGGTAGCGGCGGCCAGCGCCGCAAGGGCCTGGAGGGCCGCGGCCCCACGCCCAAGGCCGAGGACCGCGTCTACCACAAGGCGTACAAGGCCAAGCAGGCGGTCGCGCGCAAGCAGCAGAACCTGCACCGGCGTCCGTCCCGCACGGGGTCCGGGCCCATCAAGGAGGACCTCGTCACGGGGCGCAATGCCGTGCTGGAGGCCCTGCGCGCCGGGGTGCCCGCCAAGACGTTGTTCGTGGCCACCAAGATCGAGATGGACGACCGCGTCAAGGACATCCTGCAGTTGTGCGCCGAGGCCCAGGTGCCCACGCTCGAGGCCTCGCGCGGCGAGCTGGACCGGCTCTCCGCGGACGCGATCCATCAGGGTGTGGTGCTGCAGGTCCCGCCGTACGACTACCAGGACGCGGACGAGCTCGCGGCCTCCCTCATGGCCGACCGGGGCGATGATTCCCGCCCGCCCCTGCTCATCGCGGCGGACGGGATCACCGATCCCCGCAACCTGGGTGCGATCATCCGCAGCGTCTCCGCGTTCGCCGGGGACGGGGTCATCCTGCCCGAGCGCCGCTCCGCCGGGGTCACGGCCACGGCGTGGAAGACGAGTTCGGGTGCTGCGGCGCGCGTCCCCGTGGCCAAGGCCACGAACCTCACGCGCACGCTCGAGAACTGCAAGAAGCAGGGCTACTTCGTGGTCGGCCTCGACGGCGGCGGGGACGTGGACCTGCCGCAGCTCGAGTTGGCCACCGAGCCCCTCGTGGTGGTCGTGGGTTCCGAGGGCAAGGGCCTGTCCCGCCTGGTGACAGAGCACTGCGACGCGATCGTGTCGATCCCCATCGAATCCGCGATGGAGTCCCTCAACGCGTCCATGGCGGTGGGGATCACGCTGTACGAGATCGCGCGCCGGCGTGCAAGCGCGTAGTTATCCGCTGGGCGTCCACCCCTCCCCGTCCGGGGACGGGACCGCCAACGTCGCGGTCTACGCCCCGGGACTGACCGAGGTGGACCTCATGTTCCGGCGCCCCGGTGAATCGTGGCAGCGGTTACGGCTCGCGGGGGAGAACCACGGGATCCATTACGCGACCGTCTCGCGCCCACGCCATGTGCCGGAGGTGGAACTCACCCCGGGCGAGCTCGCACGGGACGTGTGTCCCGCGATGCCCGAGGGAACCGAGTACGGATTCGTGAGTGCCCGGCCCGAGGGCAGTCCCGTGCCGGATCCGGCGTACGAACCGGTCCTGCTGGACCCCTACGGGCGGGGACTGACGCGTGTGGCGCCACCGCGCGACGTCGTCAATCCCGGCGCGGACGCCTACGGCGGGGAGTACGTCTCCGTGGTGGTCGCCCAGGACCACGAGTGGCGCGACCACGACCGGCCCCGGCCGGCGTGGCGCGAGACCGTGATCTACGAGGCCCACGTGAAGGGCCTCACCATGCTGCACCCGGGGATCCCTCACGAGCTGCGCGGCACCTACGCGGGACTCGCGCACCCCGTGATGCTCGAGTACCTGCGCAGCCTGGGGATCACCGCGGTGGAGCTGTTGCCCGTGCACGCCCACCTGGACGAGGCCCACCTGACCGCGAACGGGCTCACCAACTACTGGGGGTACAACACCCTCGCGTTCTTTGCACCCCATGCGGGGTACGCGACCAAGGCCGCCCAGGAGGCCGGGCCCACCGCGGTGCTCAACGAGTTCAAGGCCGCCGTGGACGCCTTGCACGGCGCGGGGCTGCAGGTGTTCCTGGACGTCGTGTACAACCACACCGCAGAAGGCGGACCCACGCAGCGCCCGTACTGCTGGCGCGGGCTCGGGGACTGGGAGTACTACCGCCACGACGAGCACGGCAACTACGTGGACGTGACCGGGTGCGGCAATTCCATGGATTTCGGCAACCCCCAGGTCGTGCGCATGGCTCTGGACTCCCTGCGCTACTGGGTCACGCAGTGCCACGTGGACGGCTTCCGCTTCGACCTGGCCCCCGAACTGGGCCGCGACGAGCACCACCACTTCACGCGCAACCACCCGTTCTTCGTGGCGATCGCCGCGGATCCGGTGCTGCAGGGCGTGCGGATGATCTCCGAACCGTGGGACGTGGGCGCCGGTGGCTGGCAGACCGGGCGCTTCCCCACCGGCTGGGCGGACTGGAACGACCACTACCGGGACACCGTGCGGGACTTCTGGCTCTCGGGTCAGCGCACCATGCGTCGCGGGGGCGGTGGGGGCACCGCCGGTCGGCTCGCCGGGGCGATCTCCGGGTCCGCGGACCTGTTCGCCCCGCACGGGCGCACCACACTGGCCTCGGTCAACTTCATCACCGCGCACGACGGGTTCACGCTCTACGACCTCACGGCGTACGACGCCAAGCACAACGAGGCCAACCGCGAGAACAACGCGGACGGCACCAACGACAACCACTCGTGGAACCACGACCACGAGGGCTTCTCCCCGGACGTGCGCGTGCGGGCCGCCCGCGCGGCCACCGCGCGCAACATGATGGCCACCCTGTTGTTCTCGCAGGGCATCCCCATGATCACCGCGGGGGACGAGCTGTTGCGCTCCCAGGAGGGCAACAACAACGCGTACTGCCAGGACAACCGGCTCTCGTGGGTGGACTGGCGACTCACACCCCTGGATCGGTCCATGCTACGCACGACCCAGCGGCTCATCCGGATCCGCCGGGCCTTCCTGGCGAGCCAACCCCGGGACTTCCCCACGCGCCCCCGGGACGTGGTGCTCAATTGGTACGCGAGTTCCGGGGAGCCCATGAGCGACGATCTGTGGCAGACGGACGGGGTCCGTGCGCTGCAGATCGTGCTCGGCGCGCGCGGGGGTGACCTCGCGGGACTGTTCGTGCTCAACGGCACCGCATCGCCCGTGGCCGCGGTGTTGCCGCGCTTCGAGAACCTGGCCGGCTCGGACGTGGAGGGGGCCTCGTACCGGCTCGTGCTCGCCACGGACCCTCAGCTCGACGAACTGACCGGCAACCGATGGCGTGCCGGGGAGGAGCTCACGGTCCCGGCACAGAGCATCGCGATGTTCGCGATCGCGTGAACCGGGCGGGCCGGACGTCAGTCCCCGGCGTTGCGCACGAGAGCGAGTTCGGCCGGTGAGGCCAACTCGTCGTGGCGCGGCAACACCCTCACGGTGTACCCGAACGGGCCGGAGCGGTCGATCGTGATGGGCCCGGAGAACGTCATGCGTCCCCCACCCAGCTCGGTCACGTCCTCGAGCGTGGCGTAGGACCGTTCGTGGATGTGATCGGTTTCCGAGACGCGCCCGTAGCTGACCTGCACGGTCACGTCCTCGGGGGTCAGCTCGCCCAGATCTACGTACGCGTTGACCGTGAGCTCGTCACCGATCTGCGGTTCCTGGCGCACACCGTGTGCGTCCACGTGCTCGATCCGCAGCTGCGGCCACGCGGTACGCACGCGCTCGACCCAGTGGGCCGTGCCGCGGGCCAGGGCGCCGTCGTCCGTGGTCACGCGCCGGCCGGCGACGCACGCGGGGACGTACAGCTCGTTGACGTAGTCGGTGAGCATCCGCCGGGCGGAGACCTTGGGCCCGAGGGTCGCGAGCGTGTGGCGCACCATGGCGAGCCACTGGTGCGGCACGGTGCTCGCTCGCGACGGCGCGGTGTCGGGTCCGGCCGCGGTCGTGGCGTCCTCGGAACCGTCACCGTAGAACCGCGGTGCCACGTGGCTCTCGATGAGTTCGTACAGCGCGGCGGCCTCGATGTCATCGCGCTCGTCCGTGCCGGCCTTGTTGTCCGCGGTGGGGATGGCCCAGCCGTTCTGCCCGTCGTACATCTCGTCCCACCACCCGTCCAGGACGGAAAGGTTGAGCCCGCCGTTGATCGCGGCCTTCATCCCGGAGGTCCCGCACGCCTCGAGCGGACGCAGCGGGTTGTTGAGCCACACGTCGCACCCCGGGAACAGGACACGCGCCATGGCGATGTCGTAGTTGGGCAGGAACACGATCCGGTGACGCACCTGCGGATCGTCCGTGAACCGTACGAGGTCCTGGATCATCCGCTTGCCCATCTCGTCCGCGGGGTGGGACTTGCCCGCGACCACCAACTGCACGGGGCGGCGGGGGTCCAATAGGATCCGCTTGAGCCGTTCCGGGTTGCGCAGCATGAGCGTGAGCCGCTTGTACGTGGGGACGCGGCGTGCGAAACCGATGGTCAGCACGTCCGGGTCCAGCACGGACTCCGTCCAGCCCAGTTCCGCGTCCGCAGCACCGCGGCGCTTCCACGAGGCCCGTAGACGCTCGCGGACGTCGTGCACGAGGCGTTCCCGCAGGGCGCGGCGGGTGGCCCAGAGCTCGGCGTCGGACACATTGTAGATCCTGCGCCAACGAGCGGCCGGGTTGGTGTCGTTCTCCTCCGGGTCCACGGCCATGCGCCACACGGCGGGGTCGATCCAGGAGGGGACGTGCACGCCGTTGGTCACCGAGGTGATCGGGACCTCCTCGGTGTCGAAGCCCTCCCACAGCCCGTGGAACATGGACCGGGACACGGCACCGTGGAGCTCGGCCACGCCATTGGCACGCTGGGCGAGCCGCAACCCCATGACCGCCATGTTGAATTTGCTCGGGTCACCGCCCGGCATGGTCTCCGCACCCAGCTCAAGCACGCGCTCGGAGGGGACATCCGGGGCGAGCCCCGCGGCGAGGACGTGGGCGATCTGATCGCGTTCGAAGCGGTCGATGCCGGCCGGGACCGGGGTGTGGGTCGTGAACACGGTCGCGGCGCGCACCGCGGTGAGTGCTTCCTCCCACATCATGGCCTGGGCGTCGGCCCCGGGGTTCATGAGTTCCTGGATCCGCTCGACGCCCAGGAAACCCGCGTGGCCCTCGTTGCAGTGGTAGACCTCCGGCGTGGGCGCACCCGTGATCCTGCTGTGCGCGCGCAGCGCCCGGATCCCTCCCATGCCCAGCAAGAGTTCCTGGTACAACCGGTGGTCGCTGCCGCCGCCATACAACCGGTCGGTGACGTTGCGTGCGGCGTCGTCGTTCTCGCTGATGTTGGAGTCCAGCAGCAGTAGCGGCACGCGGCCCACGTCCGCCCGCCAAATCTGCGCGGACAGCGTCCGGCCCTCGGGCAGCGGGAGAACCACGCGCGCGGGCGTACCGTCCGCTTCGCGCAGCAGGGTGAGAGGGAGTTCATCCGGGTCCAGCACCGGGTAGGTCTCCTGCTGCCAGCCGTCCCGGGACAGCGACTGCTTGAAGTACCCGGCCTGGTACAGCAATCCCACGCCCACCACGGGCACGCCCATGTCGGACGCGGTCTTCAAGTGGTCCCCGGCGAGGATCCCGAGTCCGCCCGAGTACTGCGGAAGCGCGGACGTGATGCCGTACTCGGCGCTGAAGTACGCCACGGCCGCCGGGGCGTCCTCGCCCTGCGTGCGCTGGTACCACTGGGGTTCGGTGAGGTAGGTGTCCAGATCGGCGTCGAGGTCGCGGATGCGTGCCACGAGCTCGGGGTCCGCGGCGATCTGCTGGATCTCCTCGCGCGTGAGCGAGCCCAGGAGCTTGACGGGGTCCCCGTGGACCGCGTCCCACGCGTGCGGGTTGAGTTCGGCGAAGAGGTCCTCGGTGGGCTGATGCCACGTCCATCGGAGGTTCTTGGCCAATCGTGAGAGTGCAGCGATCGACTCGGGCAGGACGGTGCGGACGGTGAACCTGTGGATGGCCTTCACGGTCCCGAGCCTAGCGGCTTCGGCCCCGCCGCTCCACGGGGTCCGACGTGTGACGCGAGCGCGTCGCCGTCGCGGTTCGGGGACCACGGCCACGGCCTTATGAATCGGGGCGTTTGTCGCTAACGTTGGTCTCGTGTCGCAGCAGAACTCACAGCCCCAGGGCCGCCGTCCGTCCTCAGATCCCGTGCCGGATCCCCACGCGGGCGATGCCCACCCGGACGTCGGGTCCCGCTTGACCCCGCCGGTCCCGGCCACGGGCGTTCCCGACGTCGCCCCCTCGGTACGCCGAGCGGAGCCCCACGACGATGCCGCTCGCGTCCCGTCCGCGCCGGAGGCAACCGAAGCGGCGTCGTCCGCCGGTGCCGGGCAGCCGGACGCCCACGCATATGCGGAACCGGGCGCGGCCGAGGAGGTCGCCGCGGTCGTAACACCTACCGAGGACACCGAATCCGAGGCGCAGCCCGCATCCGACCAACAGTCCGCACCCGGAGCGCAGCGCGAGCCCGACACGCAGTACGAGCCCGACACTCAGTCCGCACCTGATCCGCACGCCGAAGCCGCGGCGCAGGCCCCGGCCGAGCAGGACACCGATTCCGGGGACGACGAGCACCTGGCGGACTTCCCGTCGGACGATCTCGTGTACGGGCGGATCCCCGTGACGGACGTGAGCCCCGTGATCGAGGGTGGGCGTTTCCCCGCCACGGCCGTTCCCGGTGAGGACATCCGGGTGAGCGCGACCGTGTTCCGCGAGGGTCATGACTCCCTCGGTGTGACCGCGGTGCTGTACGACCCGCAGGGCCGTGAGACCCAGCGCCGACTCATGACGCTCGTGGCCCCCGGGACGGACCGCTACGAGGCGTGGCTGCGTCCCGAGTACGAGGGCCCCTGGAGTTTCGCGGTGGAGGGCTGGTCGGATCTCTACGACACGTGGCACCACGCCGCGCAGATCAAGTTGGGGGTCGGCCAGGACGTCGAGCTCATGTTCCAGGAAGCGGCCCTGCTCTTCGACGCCGCCTCCAAGGAGTCCGATCGCTCGACCGATGAGGCCCGGGTCTTCGAGGACGCCGCCGAAGCGATGGCGGACACCGACCGCACGCCGGAACAGCGGTGGGAGATCGCCACGTCCCCGCAGCTCCTGGACTACGTTCGTGAGCGGCCGCTGCGCGATCTGCTCAGCTCGTCCCCGCGCTACCCGCTCGGCGTCGAGCGCGAGGCCGCGGGTCGTGGTGCGTGGTACGAGTTCTTCCCGCGCTCCGAGGGCGCCACGTACGACCCCGAGACGGGCGAGTGGACCCCGGGGACGTTCCGCACGGCCATCGCGGCCCTGGACCGGGCCGCGGCCATGGGCTTCGACGTCGCGTACCTCCCGCCCATCCACCCGATCGGGCGCAACCACCGCAAGGGGCCGAACAACACCCTCACGGCCGGACCCCAGGACCCCGGTTCCCCGTGGGCCATCGGTGGGCCGGAGGGCGGTCACGACACGATCCACCCGGACCTCGGGAGCTTCGAGGACTTCGACGCGTTCGTCGCGCACGCCCGTGATCTCGGTCTCGAGGTCGCGCTGGACCTCGCGCTGCAGGCGTCCCCGGATCACCCGTGGGTCGCCGAGCACCCGCAGTGGTTCACGACCCGCGCGGACGGCAGCATCGCCTACGCCGAGAACCCGCCCAAGAAGTACCAGGACATCTACCCCCTGAACTTCGACAACGACCCCGAGGGCCTCGCCGCCGAGATACTGCGGGTCGTGGAGCTGTGGATCGGTCACGGCGTGGACATCTTCCGCGTGGACAACCCGCACACCAAGCCCCTGTGGTTTTGGGAGTGGCTGATCGCCAGGGTGCGCAAGAACCACCCGGACACGGTGTTCCTCGCGGAGGCGTTCACGCGTCCGGCCATGATGCAGGGGCTGGCCAAGGCCGGGTTCCAGCAGTCCTACTCGTACTTCACGTGGCGCAACACCAAGGAGGAGATCGAGGAGTACCTCCAGGAGATCTCCCACGAGACCTCCGGGTTCTACCGGCCCAACTTCTTCGTGAACACCCCGGACATCCTCACCGAGTACCTGCAGTTCGGTGGCCCGGCCGCGTTCAAGGTGCGCGCGGCCCTGGCGGCCACCGCGTCCCCGCTGTGGGGCGTGTACGCCGGCTTCGAGTTGTTCGAGAACGTCGCTCGTCCCGGGGCGGAGGAGTACATGGACAACGAGAAGTTCCAGTTGCGCCCGCGCAACTTCGACGCCGCCGTGGAACGCGGCGAGTCGCTCGCGCCGTACATCACGCGGCTGAACCGGATCCGCAAGGACCATCCCGCACTCGGGGACCTGCAGAACCTCACGCTGCAGAATTCCACGGACGACGCCATCGTGGCCTACAGCAAGACCAAGACCGTGGAACGGGGCGGCGAGCAGGTCCGGGACACCGTGATCGTGGTGCTCAACACGGACCCGCACAGCGCGCGGGAGGCCACCGTGTGGCTGGACCTCGACTCCCTGGACCTGCGGGGCCAGGACTTCAACGAGGACGGCTCTTTCTGGGTGGACGACCTGATCTCCGGTGCGAGCTGGAAGTGGGGCACCCACAACTACGTGCGCCTGGATCCGTACGTGGAACCCGCGCACGTGCTCAGCGTCCGCCGCGGGGTCAAGTGAGCGAGCGCCGTCGCGATGCGCCCCGACCGCTGAGCGCGGCGCACCACGGCGGCCGGCACCCCGCACCCGTCATGACCGACACGCACGTTTCTCCGAGAGGGCAGTCCAGCCGACCATGAGCACCACTCCTTTCCAACTCAACGCTCCCGGGCTCGCGCACGACCCGGACTGGTTCCGCAAGGCCGTGTTCTACGAGGTGCTCGTGCGAGCCTTCTCGGACGCCAACGGTGACGGCTCCGGCGACTTCTCGGGTCTGATCGACAAACTCGACTACCTGCAGTGGCTCGGGATCGATTGCTTGTGGCTGCCCCCGTTCTACGAGTCCCCGCTGCGGGACGGCGGCTACGACATCTCCGACTACTACTCCGTGCTGGACGAGTTCGGCACCGTGAGCGACTTCAAGCGACTAGTCGCGGAGGCCCACGCGCGGGGTCTGCGGGTCATCACCGACCTGCCGCTGAACCACACCTCGGACCAGCACCCGTGGTTCCAGGCCTCCCGGGAGGACCCGGAGGGGCCGTACGGCGATTTCTACGTGTGGTCGGACACGGACGAGAAATACCAGGACGCGCGGATCATCTTCGTGGACACCGAGGTCTCCAACTGGACCTTCGACCCCGTGCGGCGGCAGTTCTTCTGGCACCGGTTCTTCTCCCACCAGCCGGACCTGAACTTCGAGAACCCCAAGGTCGTCGAGGCCGTGTTCGACGTCGTGAAGTTCTGGCTGGACATGGGCATCGACGGCTTCCGCGCGGACGCCATCCCCTACCTCATCGAGGAGGAGGGGACCAACTGCGAGAACCTGCCCGGGACCCACGACTTCCTCGTGCGGCTGCGCGAGATGGTGGACCGCGAGTACCCCGGCCGCGTGATCATCGCGGAGGCCAACCAGATGCCGCACGAGGTCGTGGAGTACTTCGGCACGGAGCAGGCGCCCGAGTGCCACATGTGCTTCCACTTCCCGATCATGCCGCGGATCTACTACTCGTTGCGCGATCAGAAGGCCGCGCCCATCGTCTCCACCATGGAGCACACGCCGCAGATCCCGCGGGGCACGCAGTGGGGCACGTTCCTGCGCAACCACGACGAGTTGACGCTCGAGATGGTCACGAGCGAGGAACGCCAGGCCATGCTCGGGTGGTACGCCCCGGATTCGCGCATGCGCGCGAACATCGGTATCCGACGCCGCTTGGCACCCCTGCTCGACAACTCCCGCGCGGAGCTCGAACTCGCGCACGCGCTGTTGTTGTCCCTGCCCGGGTCGCCGTTCCTGTACTACGGGGACGAGATCGGCATGGGGGACAACATCTGGCTCGACGACCGCGACGCGTCCCGCACACCCATGCAGTGGACCCCCGACCGCAACGCCGGCTTCTCCACCGCGGATCCGGGCAAGCTCTACCTCCCGGTCGTGCAGTCGCTCGTCTACAACTACGCGCAGACGAACGTGGAGACGCAGCTCGCGTCGTCCTCCTCCCTGCTGCACTGGATCCGGCAGATGCTCATGGTGCGCAAGGCGCACCCGGCGTTCGGTCTGGGGGACTACGTCAACGTGAGCACGGACCACGAATCCGTCCTGGCGTTCCTGCGCCGCTTGAGCCCGCAGGACGCGGACGACGGCGTGGGGGAGACCCTGCTGTGCGTGTTCAACCTTTCCCACGTCCCCGCGAGCTGCAGCGTGCACCTGGCCGAGTACGCGGGCCGGGGCACCCGGGAACTGTTCGGCGGTGAACCGTTCGGCTCCTTCTCGGAACAGGGCGACTACCGCATCACGCTCGGTTCGCAGGACTTCTTCTGGCTCCGGTTGCGCACGACCCCCGGCACGGACGGTTCCCACCCCGAGACGGTGGCCATGCCCATCATCAAGCCCGCGCGCAACGAGTGAGCGCGCGCGGGTACGGCCCGCGCGCGAAGCAGTGATTGTCCAGACGAAAGCGGGGGACCCTCCATGACGGATCAGCAATTTCTCGACAGGTTGCGCGACTGGTTGCCGCGGCAGCGGTGGTTCCCGTTCACGGCCACCCCGGACCAGTTGCGCTTGAGCGTCGTGGGCCGCGCGACCCTGGATTCCGGCACCGGATCGCATCGCGGCACGGAACGCATCATGTTCCTGGTCCAGGCCACGGTGGGCGAGCGCAGCGAATTACTCAACGTACCGGTCGTGCGCAGCACCGAAGCCCTGCCCGAGCTCGAGCGCTTCGCGATCGGCAGCTATTGCTCCGGCGGCCCGGACCGTCCCCTGCCCGAGCAGCTGATCGCGGGTGCGGAGGCCTCGGCCTCGTTCCTGCGCCGCGCCATCTCGCACGCGGGTTCTTTCCGCGAACGACGCCGCTCGGAGCGCTCGCGGACCGCCCAACCCATCACCTCGGAGGACTCCCCGGAGGCCGGTCAAACCGCCGGCGCCCAGGAGAAGGCCGGCGCGTCCGGTCGTAGTGAGGCCCGCGCCGATGCACAGGGCAGCGAGAGCACCACCGCGGACGAGACGGCCACGTTCCACCTCTACGACGCCGTGGGGGACCCAGGTTTCATGGACCGGGTGCTGCGGATCATGGATGCGCAGCTGACCGAGGGCGGGGTGCTGCGCCACGGGATGGGCCTGCACGGCCGCTACACCGGGGCCATGAACACGGATTATCGGATTGCCTCCGCGGATCAGGTGCGGGTGATCTCCTCAGAGCAGTCCAACACGTCCGTGATCCTCACCCCGCAGGACGCAGAGGACTCGGATTCGGCGCTGGGCGGCGACGCGGTGATCGTGAAGTTCTTCCGCGTGGTGGGGGAGGGGCGCAACCCGGACGTGGAGGTGGGCGTCAAACTCACGTCGCACGGTTCCACCGCGGTCCCGGCCACGGCTGGATGGCTCGACGCCCAGTGGCGCCAGGGCCTGGTCACCACGTCCGGTCAGCTCGCGGTGGCCGCCCAGTTCCTGGCCGATTCGCGGGACGCGTGGGCCATGGCCCTGGATGCGGCGAGCCATGCCCGGGACTTCTCCGAGCTCGCGGCCGAGCTGGGTGCCACGACCGCGCGCGTCCACGCCGACCTCCTCGGCGCCTTCGACCCCGTCACCGCGAACGACGATGCTCGGCGCCGGTTCCTGGACGACCTCGCCTCGCGGATCCGCTGGGCGTGGGAGTCCTGCGGGGACTACTTCGATTCCTACCAGGCCGAGGTCGAGGACCTGCTCGAGCAGCTGTCCCGGATCCGGGAGATCCCCGCCCTGCAACGGATCCACGGTGATTACCACCTGGGCCAGGTGCTGCACAACGACGCCCAGGGGTTCCGGATCCTGGACTTCGAGGGTGAGCCCCTACGACCCATTAAGGAGCGTGTCCGCCCGGACGTGGCCCTGCGCGACGTCGTCGGCATGCTGCGCTCGTTCGACTATGCGGGCGCCATGGCCGCGCGCGAGCGGGACGAGGACATGAGCGCCTGGACCGACGCGGTCTCGGACGCGTTCCTCGAGGGGTACGCCCGCACGAGCGATTCTGGCGTGGACCGGGATTCGGTGCTCTTCCGCGCCCTGTGGCTTGACAAGAGCCTGTACGAAGTGGTCTACGAGCAGCGCAACCGCCCGGGCTGGGTCGCGGTCCCGGCCGGTGCCGTGGTGCGTTCGCTTGAACGTGCGCGCTCCCGTAACGTGAGGCGTGAAACACACGAGAGCCACACACCTGCATCCAGAACCGAGGATTTCGTGACCCCTGAACACCCCGAGAACACCGGCCCCGCGGCGTCGTCGACTCCTACGGGCCCCGAATCCACGCCGACCCCGGCATCCGAGTCCGCGCAGCACGCCGACGGCCGGGCGCCGTCGGCGGAACCGCGCAACGCGCGGGGCGCTGCGTCGGAGGCGACCGGGACGAACGACGCGTCGGCTCGGACCACCGACGGTAATGACGTGACGGCTCCGGCGGAGACCGCGGGCGGGAACCATGCGTCAACTCGGGCCGGGACTTCCCAGCAGAGCGTCGCAGCGGCGTCGGAACGGGAGCACCCCGCGGGCGGGCCCGTGCCCGTGAGCGCGGACGTGCTCGCAGCGGTGGCCGAGGGGCGCTACCACGATCCCCACGCGGTGCTCGGGGCGCACTTCAACCCGGACGGTTCGGTGACCATCCGGACCCTGCGACGCTTCGCGACGCACGTCTCGGTGCGCACGCTCAACGGGACGTTCCCCCTCGAGCACGAGTGGGGTGGGATCTTCACCGGCGTGGTCCCCGCGCACGACGAGGGCAAGATCCCCGACTACCGCGTCCTGGTGACCTATGCGGGCAAGGAGCCCGCCGAGGTCGACGACCCCTACCGCTTCGCGCCCACCCTGGGCGAGCTGGACCTGCACCTGATCGGCGAGGGCCGGCACGAGACCCTGTGGACCGTGCTCGGTGCCCACGTGCACCACTACCCGTCCTCCATGGGGGACGTCTCCGGCGTGAGCTTTGCGGTGTGGGCCCCCAATGCCCGGGCCGTGCGCGTGATTGGTGACTTCAACGGGTGGGACGGTTCCGAGCATGCCATGCGCTCGCTGGGTTCCAGCGGTGTGTGGGAAGTGTTCGTGCCCGGCATGGGCTCCGGAGACACCTACAAGTTCCGGATCCGGGCGGCGGACGGCTCGTGGCGGGACAAGGCGGACCCCATGGCCTTCGGCACCGAGATCCCGCCGTCCACCGCGTCGCGCGTGTTCGAGTCCTCCTACGAGTTCCAGGACGACGCGTGGATGCAGGCCCGCGCGGCCAAGGATCCCCACAACGCACCCATGAGCGTGTACGAGATGCACATCGGCTCGTGGCGCATGGGTCTCGGCTACGTGGATCTCGCCCGCGAACTCGTGGAGTACCTCACGTGGCAGGGCTTCACCCACGTGGAGTTCATGCCCGTTGCGGAGCACCCCTTCGGTGGTTCGTGGGGTTACCAGGTCACCGGCTACTACGCGCCGTCGTCGCGCTTCGGTTCCCCGGACGAGTTCCGCTACCTCGTGGACCAGCTGCACCAGGCCGGCATCGGTGTGCTCGTGGACTGGGTCCCCGGCCACTTCCCCAAGGACGAGTGGGCGCTCGCCAAGTTCGACGGGCAACCGCTCTACGAGCACCCGGACCCCCGCCGCGGCGAGCACAAGGACTGGGGCACGCTAATCTTCGATTACGGCCGCCGGGAGGTGCGCAACTTCCTCGTGGCCAACGCGAACTACTGGCTCGAGGAGTTCCACGTGGACGGGCTTCGCGTGGACGCCGTGGCCTCCATGCTCTACCTGGACTACTCGCGCAACGACGGCGAGTGGGAGCCCAACCAGTACGGCGGACGCGAGAACCTCGAGGCCATCGCGTTCCTGCAGGAGGCCAACGCCACCGCGTACCGGCGCAATCCCGGGATCGTCATGGTTGCGGAGGAGTCCACGTCCTTCCCAGGGGTCACCAAACCCACGAGCGCCGGCGGTCTCGGCTTCGGGATCAAGTGGAACATGGGGTGGATGCACGACAGTCTCGAGTACATGGCCGAGGATCCCGTCAACCGGCACTACCACCACAACAAGGCCACGTTCTCCATGGTCTACGCCTACTCGGAGAACTTCGTCCTCCCCATCTCCCACGACGAGGTCGTGTACGGCAAGGGCTCCCTGCTGCGCAAGATGCCGGGTGACCGGTGGCAGCAGCTCGCCAACGTGCGCGCGTACCTTGCATACATGTGGGCCCACCCGGGTAAGCAGCTGATCTTCATGGGCACCGAGTACGCCCAGGAGTCTGAGTGGTCCCAGGAGCACGGCCTGGACTGGTGGCTCTCCGAGACCCCACCGCACCACGGCGTGCAGGAGCTGGTGAAGAGCCTCAATGAGATCTACCGCGAGACCCCGGCCCTGTACGCACGGGACAATGACCCGTCCGGTTTCGAGTGGATCGACGCCAACGACGCCAAGCGCAACACGCTGTCCTTCACCCGATGGGACGACCAGGGCAACCCGCTCGTGTGCGTGGCCAACTTCGCGGGCAACACCCACGAGCGCTTCCGGTTGGGTCTGCCGTGGGCGGGTGAGTGGGACGAGGTGCTCAACACGGACTCCGACATCTTCGGTGGTTCCGGCGTGGGCAACCTGGGCCGGGTCACCGCGGCCGAGGGTGCATACAACGGGAAGCCGGCATCCGCCGAGGTCACCGTCCCTCCGCTCGCGGTGTTGTTCCTGAAGCCGGCCAAGGGCGCGAGCACCAGCCCGACGGCGCGCGACCGGGACTGATCAGGTCACGCATCATTGAATGCAGAACCCGCGGGAGCACGTGCTCCCGCGGGTTCTCCATCTCCGGAGGGTTCGCCGTCTCAGGTTTGCCGTCTCCGGTGGGGGCGTGTAATGTCTTCCGAGTTGCCACGGCAGCGGCCGCGAAGGCCGAACGGGGCAACGAAACGGAGTCGATCCCACCACTGACGAGCCGCGCACAACGGCGAGAAGGTGTGCTAGGATGGTTCCCCGCAAGCCGCTGAAGAGCGGTGACAGCAGGAAGCAATCGAGGTTCATTTCGAGTTGCAGCCCGGGTCACCCGCAGCTAAGCTTGCAGATCGCAACCGACCGTTGTGGCCCTGGTGAGGGGCTGTGTGGTGTGGTTTGTTGTTTGTCAACTCAATAGTGTGTCTAGTTTGTTGATACCAAAGTTTTTTTGTTTTTGGTTGATGGCCTGACAGTCCCCTGGGTGTTTTCCCGTTTCCTGGGGGTGTTGGGTGTCAGCTGGGATCCTGCCCTGGTTCTGCTGCGCTGTTTGGTGTGGTGGTGGGGTGGTTTCTGTTGAATGTTTTTTGACGGAGAGTTTGATCCTGGCTCAGGACGAACGCTGGCGGCGTGCTTAACACATGCAAGTCGAACGCTGAAGCTTGGTGCTTGCACTGGGTGGATGAGTGGCGAACGGGTGAGTAATACGTGAGTAACCTGCCCTTGACTCTGGGATAAGCCTGGGAAACTGGGTCTAATACTGGATATGACCTCCTGTCGCATGGTGGGGGGTGGAAAGGGTTTGTACTGGTTGTGGATGGGCTCACGGCCTATCAGCTTGTTGGTGGGGTAATGGCCTACCAAGGCGACGACGGGTAGCCGGCCTGAGAGGGTGACCGGCCACACTGGGACTGAGACACGGCCCAGACTCCTACGGGAGGCAGCAGTGGGGAATATTGCACAATGGGCGCAAGCCTGATGCAGCGACGCCGCGTGAGGGATGACGGCCTTCGGGTTGTAAACCTCTTTCAGCACGGAAGAAGCGAAAGTGACGGTACGTGCAGAAGAAGCGCCGGCTAACTACGTGCCAGCAGCCGCGGTAATACGTAGGGCGCAAGCGTTGTCCGGAATTATTGGGCGTAAAGAGCTCGTAGGCGGTTTGTCGCGTCTGCTGTGAAAGCCCGGGGCTTAACCCCGGGTGTGCAGTGGGTACGGGCAGACTTGAGTGCAGTAGGGGAGACTGGAACTCCTGGTGTAGCGGTGAAATGCGCAGATATCAGGAAGAACACCGATGGCGAAGGCAGGTCTCTGGGCTGTTACTGACGCTGAGGAGCGAAAGCATGGGGAGCGAACAGGATTAGATACCCTGGTAGTCCATGCCGTAAACGTTGGGCACTAGGTGTGGGGGACATTCCACGTTTTCCGCGCCGTAGCTAACGCATTAAGTGCCCCGCCTGGGGAGTACGGCCGCAAGGCTAAAACTCAAAGGAATTGACGGGGGCCCGCACAAGCGGCGGAGCATGCGGATTAATTCGATGCAACGCGAAGAACCTTACCAAGGCTTGACATACACCGGATCGGCTCAGAGATGGGTTTTCCTCCTTGTGGGGCTGGTGTACAGGTGGTGCATGGTTGTCGTCAGCTCGTGTCGTGAGATGTTGGGTTAAGTCCCGCAACGAGCGCAACCCTCGTTCTATGTTGCCAGCACGTGATGGTGGGGACTCATAGGAGACTGCCGGGGTCAACTCGGAGGAAGGTGGGGATGACGTCAAATCATCATGCCCCTTATGTCTTGGGCTTCACGCATGCTACAATGGCCAGTACAATGGGTTGCGATACCGTGAGGTGGAGCTAATCCCAAAAAGCTGGTCTCAGTTCGGATCGTGGTCTGCAACTCGACCACGTGAAGTCGGAGTCGCTAGTAATCGCAGATCAGCAACGCTGCGGTGAATACGTTCCCGGGCCTTGTACACACCGCCCGTCAAGTCACGAAAGTTGGTAACACCCGAAGCCGGTGGCCTAACCCTTGTGGGGGGAGCCGTCGAAGGTGGGACTGGCGATTGGGACTAAGTCGTAACAAGGTAGCCGTACCGGAAGGTGCGGCTGGATCACCTCCTTTCTAAGGAGCACGCTAACCGGCCGGGTGGCTGGTGGCCCCACAGACCACGAGATCGTGGTGCGCCGTTGAGTCGGTGGTGGGTGTTTTGCTCATGGGTGGAATATCAGCAAGCGGACACGGATACTACGCACACGGGAACACTGCCGGCTTGGATGGTTGGTGGTGGTGTGTGTGGGGGTTCGTGGTGGCACATTGTTGGGTTGTCGATCAACAAGTTACGTTGGTTGGTTTCCTGGGACACTGACGCATCCATTGTGGTGGGTGTGTGGTGTTGGTGGGTTGTTGTTTGTCAACTACATAGTGGACGCGAGCATCTTTGACGCCGCGTGCATCTGGTCACACGATGATCACGGTCGAGGGGTTTTCGGATTCCTGGTTGTGGTGGTGTGGTGGGTGTGTGTGGTGTGTTCTTTGATGATTATTTTGTGTTGTGTGGCGTAGAAGTTGTTACGGGCACACGGTGGATGCCTTGGCATCAGGAGCTGATGAAGGACGTGGAAATCTGCGATAAGCCTCGGGGAGCTGATAAACGAGCTGTGATCCGAGGGTCTCCGAATGGGGTAACCCGGCTGCGTATCATGCGTGGTCACTCGTATCTGAATTCATAGGGTGCGAGGAGGAACGTGGGGAAGTGAAACATCTCAGTACCCATAGGAAGAGAAAACAATAGTGATTCCGTGAGTAGTGGCGAGCGAAAGCGGATGGTGGCTAAACCGGTTGTGTGTGATACCTGGCGAGGGTTGCATGATCGGGGTTGTGGGATGCGTTGTTCTCGGGGTCGCCACCCCGGGCGCTGTGGCGCTGTGGTAGTCGAACTGGTGGTGAGTGCCAGACCGTAGGGGGTGTGAGTCCCGTAGACGAAACCGTGGTGTGCGTGGTGTGACGTTGTTCCCGAGTAGCACGGGGCCCGTGAAATCTCGTGTGAATCTGCCAGGACCACCTGGTAAGCCTGAATACTTCCTGATGACCGATAGCGGATCAGTACCGTGAGGGAATGGTGAAAAGTACCCCGGGAGGGGAGTGAAATAGTACCTGAAACCGTGTGCTTACAAGCCGTTGGAGCCTTTTGGGGTGACAGCGTGCCTTTTGAAGAATGAGCCTGCGAGTTAGTGTTACGTCGCGAGATTAACCCGTGTGGGGTAGTCGTAGCGAAAGCGAGTCTGAATAGGGCGTTGTGTAGTGGCGTGATCTAGACCCGAAGCGGGGTGATCTACCCATGGCCAGGTTGAAGCGCGTGTAAGAGCGCGTGGAGGACCGAACCCACTTCAGTTGAAAATGGAGGGGATGAGCTGTGGGTAGGGGTGAAAGGCCAATCAAACTCCGTGATAGCTGGTTCTCCCCGAAATGCATTTAGGTGCAGCGTTGCGTGTTGCTTCCCGGAGGTAGAGCTACTGGATGGCTGATGGGCCCTACAAGGTTACTGACGTCAACCAAACTCCGAATGCCGGTGAAGTGTAAGCGTGGCAGTGAGACTGTGGGGGATAAGCTTCATAGTCGAAAGGGAAACAGCCCAGACCATCAACTAAGGCCCCTAAGCGTGTGCTAAGTGGGAAAGGATGTGGAGTTGCTTAGACAACCAGGAGGTTGGCTTAGAAGCAGCCACCCTTGAAAGAGTGCGTAATAGCTCACTGGTCAAGTGATTCCGCGCCGATAATGTAGCGGGGCTCAAGTACACCGCCGAAGTTGTGGCATGACACCGTATAGCCGAGCCGTTTGTGGTTGAGGTGGTGTTGTGGGTAGGGGAGCGTCGTTGGGGTAGTGAAGCTGCGGGGTGACCCAGTGGTGGAACCTCAACGAGTGAGAATGCAGGCATGAGTAGCGATAGACGGGTGAGAAACCCGTCCGCCGGATGATCAAGGGTTCCAGGGTCAAGCTAATCTGCCCTGGGTGAGTCGGGACCTAAGGCGAGGCCGACAGGCGTAGTCGATGGACAACGGGTTGATATTCCCGTACCGACGAAGAACCGACCCTATCGAACCGGGGATACTAACCACCCGAACCATCACGATCCGTGGCCGTTTACGGTCACGGGAGTGTGTGGGGAGCGTGGGACCTGATCCGGGGAGGTAAACGTGTTAACAGGTGTGACGCAGGAAGGTAGCCGAGCCAGGCGATGGTTGTCCTGGTCTAAGCATGTAGGGCGACCCGTTGGTAAATCCGCGGGTCATGGGCCTGAGATGTGATGGGACTCTCTTAGGTGAGGGAATTCGGTGATCCTATGCTGCCAAGAAAAGCATCGACGTGAGGTTCTAGTCGCCCGTACCCTAAACCGACACAGGTGATCAGGTAGAGAATACTAAGGCGTTCGAGAGAATCATGGTTAAGGAACTCGGCAAAATGCCCCCGTAACTTCGGGAGAAGGGGGGCCCTGGTTGGTGAACACCCACGCGGTGTGAGCTGGTCGGGGTCGCAGAGGCTAGAGGGAAGCGACTGTTTATCAAAAACACAGGTCCGTGCGAAGTCGTAAGACGATGTATACGGACTGACTCCTGCCCGGTGCTGGAAGGTTAAGAGGACTCGTTAAACCCTTCGGGGTTGAAGCGGAGAATTTAAGCCCCAGTAAACGGCGGTGGTAACTATAACCATCCTAAGGTAGCGAAATTCCTTGTCGGGTAAGTTCCGACCTGCACGAATGGAGTAACGACTTCCCTACTGTCTCAACCATGAACTCGGCGAAATTGCAGTACGAGTAAAGATGCTCGTTTCGCGCAGCAGGACGGAAAGACCCCGAGACCTTTACTATAGTTTGGTATTGGTGTTCGGTGTGGCTTGTGTAGGATAGGTGGGAGACTGTGAAGCCGTCACGCTAGTGGTGGTGGAGTCGTTGTTGAAATACCACTCTGGTCACTCTGGATATCTAACTTCGGCCCGTGATCCGGGTCAGGGACAGTGCCTGATGGGTAGTTTAACTGGGGCGGTTGCCTCCTAAAGAGTAACGGAGGCGCCCAAAGGTTCCCTCAGCCTGGTCGGCAATCAGGTGTTGAGTGTAAGTGCACAAGGGAGCTTGACTGTGAGAGTGACAGCTCGAGCAGGGACGAAAGTCGGGACTAGTGATCCGGCGGTACATTGTGGAATGGCCGTCGCTCAACGGATAAAAGGTACCTCGGGGATAACAGGCTGATCTTGCCCAAGAGTCCATATCGACGGCATGGTTTGGCACCTCGATGTCGGCTCGTCGCATCCTGGGGCTGGAGTTGGTCCCAAGGGTTGGGCTGTTCGCCCATTAAAGCGGTACGCGAGCTGGGTTCAGAACGTCGTGAGACAGTTCGGTCCCTATCCGCTGCGTGCGTTGGAAATTTGTGGAGGCCTGTCCTTAGTACGAGAGGACCGGGACGGACGAACCTCTGGTATGTCAGTTGTTCCGCCAGGAGCACCGCTGATTAGCTACGTTCGGGATTGATAACCGCTGAAAGCATCTAAGCGGGAAGCTTGCTCCGAGATGAGATTTCCTGACCTCCTTGGTGGGGTGTGAGGTGCCCAGTAGACGACTGGGTTGATAGGCCAGATGTGGAAGCGTTGCAAGACGTGGAGCTGACTGGTACTAATACACCGAAGACTTCTACACACACAGCCTTCATTCGAAGAATGTGATGTTCGCGTCCACCATGTGGTTGACCACCAACAACCCCCCACCCCCCAGCCTGTGGGCTGATGGGTGGGCTGGGGGTAGTGGTTGGTAATATAATAAAGCTTGGTCCACGAAACACGGGACCCCATGGTTTCATCACCCCACGCATGGTTGCTGGTAGTCACCGTGCACGGGGTTGGTGGCAGGGTTTCCGGTGGTTATAGCGTGGGGGAAACGCCCGGTCCCATCCCGAACCCGGTAGCTAAGACCCACAGCGCTGATGGTACTGCACTCGGAAGGGTGTGGGAGAGTAAGACACCGCCGGGATTAACATGAAAGAAAGAAGTGGTCGAGGCCGCACCCCCTTAGGGGCGCGGCCTCCCACCATTTAACACGCCTATTCCTGAGCACCGGCGCGAACACCAAGCCCACCCACGAACACCCAGCCCACTCGCGAGCCCCGTTGAACGCACGATCACCAGCACACGCCCCCAGGCTCCCAGCCCGGGGACTTTTTCCATGTGTCCCATGGGTAGCCTCTCTGAGTCCTTACCCCTTCCGTTCCGGGAATGGGCATTCAACGAATGATTCCCGTTGTCGCCACATCGCATCCCGGTGACGCCTTGCGTGACGCCGCTCACCGCGGATGCAACGATGGGGCCATGAACACTTCATTGAATGACGGCCTGAGAACGCCACTGTGGACCCCCGCGGAGGACTCCATTCGTGGCTCGCGGATGTTCGACTTCGCCCGGTGGGCAGAACGCCGGCACGGGATCGAGCTCCCGGACTATCCCTCGCTGCACGCGTGGTCGGTGGAGCAGATAAACGAGTTCTGGGAGGGTGTCTGGGACTACTTCGACGTTGTGGCTTCCCGGCCGGGGGAACAGGCACTAAGTACCTCCGAGAACTCGGAGGCGGATACGGGGATGCCCGGCGCTCAGTGGTTCCCCGGTGCCCGCCTCAACTACGCTGAGAACTCGCTACGGGCGGCCCGCACCCGGCCGGACGACGTCGCCATCATCGGGGAGCACGAATCACGTGCACCGAGCACCTGGACTTGGGGTGAGTTGGAAGCTCGAGTGGCCTCCGTGGCGCAACAATTGCGTGATCTCGGGATCGTCCCGGGGGACCGGGTGGCCGCTGTACTTCCCAACCTTCCGGAAACTGCGATCGCTATGCTGGCCACCGCGTCCGTGGGTGCCGTGTGGTCGGTGGTGAACACCGACTTCGGGCCGTCCGGGGTCGCGGACCGCTTCGCGCAGATCGAACCGCGGGTGCTGTTCGTGGTGGACGGCTACGAGTTCGGCGGGTCGCTGCGGGATATGACGGGGAGCTACGCCGGTTTGCTCGAGGTCCTGCCCACTGTGGAGCAACTGGTCGTGGTTGACCAACAACCGCGGGACAAGGTGGGCGACCTGCCGGAGGGGTCGCTGCGCTTTTCCGAGATCAGCGGGCGCGACGTGACGCCGCGGTACGAGCAGCTTCCTTTCGACCATCCCCTGTGGATCCTCTACTCCTCGGGAACCACGGGTAAACCGAAGGGGATTGTGCATTCCCACGGCGGGGTGATCCTGGAGTTCCTGAAGGCCTTGGGGCTGCACGCCAGTCTCGGACCGGAGGACATCGCGTACTACGCCGTGGCCACCACGTGGATGGTCTGGAACATGCTCGTGGGCATCCTGCTCACCGGCTCCCGCATCATCACCTACGACGGTTCACCCGTGTACGGGGGACCGGAGAAGTCCCTCGAGCTGGCGGCGCGCAACGGGGCCACGTTCTTCGGGACGGGAGCGGGCGTACTGGCCATGATGCAGCGCGCCGGCGTGGTCCCCAATGTGAGCATGGACCTCTCCGCACTGAAATCGATCCTCGTGACCGGATCACCGCTGCCCGATGCCACGTGGGACTGGGTGTACGAATCCGTGTCCGACACGGTGCGTCTCGGATCCGATTCGGGCGGCACGGACGTCACGAGCGCGTTCATCGGCACGAACCCATATCAACCCGTGTACAAGGGCGAGCTCATGGGCCCGTACCTGGGAGTGGACGCCCAGTCGTGGGACCGCGAGGGACGGCGGGTGTACGACCAGGTGGGGGAACTCGTGATCACCCGACCCATGCCGAGCATGCCCGTGTTCTTCTGGGACGATCCGGACGGCTCCCGGTATCACGCGGCCTACTTCGACATGTTCCCCGGCGTGTGGCGGCAAGGGGACTGGGTCACCCAGCTCTCGGAGGGCCCGTTCGTGGTGCACGGGCGATCCGACGCCACGATCAACCGCGGGGGGATCCGGATGGGCTCAGCCGATCTGACCCATGTGGTGGACCAGGTGGACGGCGTGGCGGCGTCCATGGTGATCGGGGCGGAGCTCGCGGACGGGGACTACTACATGCCCCTGTTCGTGGTCCCGCAACCGGGCACACGGCTCACGCAGGAGCTCGAGGAACGCATCGTGCGGGCCATCCGCGAGAAGATCTCCCCGCGGTACGTCCCGGACGAGATCATCGAGGCCCCGGCCGTTCCCCGCACCCGTACGGGCAAGCTGCTGGAGATCCCCGTCAAAAGGCTCTTCCAGGGCGCGGACCCGAGCAGCGTCAACCGCGCGACCGCGGAGGACGCCGAGGTCCTGGACTGGTACGCCGAAGCGGCCCGAAAGTACACCTCGGGGGCCTGACGGCGCAGGCCCCGTCCCCGGTGAACCGGGAGCGGGGCCTGCGGCATGGGTGGGTCGGATCAGGACACGATCTTGCCCGGGTTGAAGTTCGTTCCCGGATCCGCCGCGTGGAACAGCCCCTTCATGAGGGCCACACCCTCGGGGGAGACGTCCTGCTCCATCCACGGCTGGTGCTCCACGCCCACGCCGTGGTGGTGGGACAGGGTGGCACCCGAGTCCACGAAGGACTGCTGGATCGCGGACTTGACGATCTCGTACTCCTCGTACGGTTTCTCGTCGTCGAACACGTAGGCGAACGTGAAGTACAGGCACGCCCCGGAGTGGTACGAGTGCGACATGTGGGACATGATCCAGCCGGTCTTGCCGATCCGCTCGTAGGCGCGCTGAGCGGCGTCGTACGCGGCCTTGTGGACCGTGGTCAGGCGCGACCACGGCGCGGCGGTTTCGGAGACGTCCCCCACCGTGTTCTGCTCGAGCAGGAAGTCGCGCAGGTGCGGGGTGTCGAACTTCTTCTGGTCGTAGAGCGCGCCCGGCCCCGACCCCAGGACGACGGCGCCCTGGGCCTTGGCGATCTTCGCGACGGCCTTCTTGCGCTCGGCGACGTCCTTGGGGGTGCCCTCGAAGCACACGTACGAAATGCACATGGCGTCCGTGTCCCACCCGCGCTTGCGCATCACGGCCCACAGGGCGTCCTGGCCCTTGGCGGCGAGCTTGCCCTTGACGGAGGTCGCGGCCTTCTGCGTGGCCAAGGAGAACGCGGTCTCGTGGGCGTCCGACACGCGGGCGAACGTGAGGGGGATCTCCGCCTCGGTATACTGGCGCACCGCGGTCAGGGCCTGCTGCCACGTGGGGAACATGTAGGCGATGACCTCGTGCTCCTGGGGCAACCGGTGCACCTGGACGGTGAGCTCGGTGATGATCCCGAGCCGGCCCTCAGAGCCGATGATCATCTCGCGCAGGCTGGGCCCGGTGGAGGTCGAGGGCAGGGAGCGTAGCACGACCGTGCCGGACGGGCGGACCATGCGCAGGCCGCGCACGATGTCCGCGATGTCCCCGTACTTGTCCGACTGCATGCCGGAGGAGCGGGTGGCCGCCCAGCCGCCGAGCGTAGAGTGGGCGAACGAGTCCGGGAAGTGGCCCAGGGTCCACCCGCGGGCGTTGAGCTGTTCCTCCATGTCCGGGCCCAGCACGCCGGCCTGGATGGTCGCGAGCCCGGAGGTCTCGTCGATCTCGAGCACCTTGTTCAACCGGCCCATGTCCACGGACACGATGCAGCGGGTCTCGTCCGCCTCGGCCTGGAGGCTGCGCGAGATGCTCGAGCCACCCCCGAAGGGGATCACCACGAGGTCGTGCTCCACGGCGGCGGTGAGGATCGCGGTGACCTCGTCCTCGGAGCCGGGGTAGACCACCGCGTCCGGGACGCGCGCGAAATCATTGCGCAGTGTCTGCATCAGTTCCAGGACGGACTTGCCGGCCCAGTGCACGATGCGCAGTTCGTCGTCCACGGACACGTGCTCCGCGCCGCTGATCCCGCGCAGGACGGTCAGCACGTCCTCGGACGCGGTGGACGCCGGGACCCGCGCCGTGGCGAAGTCCACGGTGTCCCGTTCGCGCGGCCGCAGGGACACCCCGATCGCGTTCTTGACGAACGGCGCGAAGGCCGGCTTGTTCTGGTAGTCGAAGAACACGCCTTCCTCGCCCCAGCCCCACCACTTCTGATGCTTCACGTGTGCCACTGAGGAACAACCTCTTTCCTGGGTCCGACTAGTCCTGGATTCTGTGCCGGTTCGCAGCGTACAGCGCACGCACCGCGGCCTCGATGCGCTCGTTGAAGCTGTAGGCGTTCTCGTTGCCCCGCGCTCGCAGGGGTGCACCCACGGCCACGACCACCGGCGGGCGGCCCCGGCGGGGCCAGCTCGTACCGCGCGGCATGGCCTCGTGCGCCCCGATCAGGGCCACGGGCACGACCGGCACCTGCACCGCCAGCGCCAATGACGCCGCTCCCACCTTGAACGGGGCCATCTTCCCGGTCTTCGAGCGGGTCCCCTCCGGGAAGATCAGTAGCGGGACACCCGCGGCCAGCAGCTTCTTGGACAGGCCCTTGTTCGCGCCCTCACCGCGACGATCCACGGGGAACGCGTTGAAGATCAGCTGCGTGAACAGTTTCTTGTGCCACGCGGTGAAGAAGTAGTCCGCGGCCACCCCGGTCGCGAGATCGCGGGAGATGTAGTGCGGCACGCCGCTCATCACGAGCGGGGCGTCCAGGTGGCTCGAGTGGTTCGCGACGACCACGCACGTGCCCTTGACCCCGTAGGCCGCGGGATCCACCACGTTGGTGCGGGTGATCGTGCGGTTGACGATCCCCCGGAAGAAGACGGTCTGGGTGATCCGGCGCAGTATCCGGCGCACGGGCTGGGTGTAGTGGGCCGCCGTGAGATCCGCCGACTCCGCCGGGGGAGCGGGCGGATCGGGTTCCTGCCGACCGGTGTGGCCCTCGAGGGAGTCCAACACGCGAGGGCGGGGCTCCGGGGTCGACCGAGGCGTGGATCCGGGGCGCTGGCGGGACGCGGCGCGCGGACGCCGGGCGGGAGTGCCGTCGTGCTGCGGGGAGGAATCCTGGGGTGCCATGAGATCAGGCCTGGAGCTCGCGGCGTCGGACGCTCGAGATCTGACGGGAGATCCACCGGACGGTGGGGCGCGGGAGGTGGCGCAGCGCGGTGACCATGACCTTGTAGCGCAGAGTGGGCACCGAGATCACCTTGCCGCGGGCCACGTCCGCGAGGGCCTCCTCCACGAGCCGGTCCGCGTCGAGCCACATGAAATCGGGGATCGAGGAGCCGGTGATGCCCGCGCGGCTGTGGAACTCGGTGCGGACCCACCCGGGCAGCAGGGCGGTCACGTGGACCCCCGTGCCGTGCAGCTCCACGGCGAGCGACTCGGTCATGGCGGTCGCATAGGCCTTGATCGCGGAGTAGTCGCCCATCGTCACGCAGCCCGAGGTGGAGGTGACGTTGACGATCCACCCCGAGTGGCGGGCGGTCATGGCGCGGGCCGCAGCCCCCGAGAGTCGTGCGACGGCCGCGCACATGACCTGGAAACCGGCCTCGTGCTGGGAGAAGTCCTGGGCGGTGTAGGGCACCTTGACTGAGAAGCCCGCGTTGTTCACGAGCATGTCCACGGGACGATCGGGGTCCTCGAGCCGCTCGGCCACGTGCAGCAGGTCCTCGGTCTCGGCCAGATCGGCGGTCAGCGTCTCCACGTGGATCCCGTGTGCGGCGCCGAGCTCCCGGGCGGTGCTCTCGAGCCGTTGCGTGTCCCTGGCCACCAGGACCAGGTTGAAGCCTCTGCGGGCGAGGGAACGTGCGAACGCGGCACCGATGCCTGACGTCCCACCGGTCACGAGAGCGGTAAGCATGCCACTAAGATACACTACGGTAGGCGTAGCGCAGCGTCCCCCGGCCCGGCGTGAGCGCCCCTCGGCGAGCCATGACGGAGTATCGAAGGAGCGTCCCGTGAGCCAGCAGTCCTACCTCGCCCGGCATCGCCAGGGCCGGCTCTACGGGCCCGTGGAACAACCGATCGTGCTGCGGCTCGGGCTTCGACGTCAAGGACTTCACGTACCGCGCGCAGGGCAGCCTCCGACCCCAGCTGGACCTCGCCGCTTTCGACCGCGCACCCCTGGACCCGGCCGTGCTCGAGGACCTGCGCTACCTGCGGGACATGGAACGCTCCACCATGGGCCAGGTGCGTTCCGTGGTGGTCAGCTACACCAACAAGGAGTCGCGGGTCGCCGCGTTCCTGACCACGTGGGCGTACGAGCGGCACTGGATCGCGGACGCCTACCAAGCCGTCCTGGACGCCCACGGACCGCACGCCGGGGCTCCACAGCCGCCCGAGCACTCGTGGGTCGAGCGGGTCGAGACCGCCCTGGACAACCTCTCGCCCATGGTGGACTCCGTGTGGACCAACTTCTCCGGGGAGGCCGTGGTCGCGGGACAGACCGCGCGCGGCTGGTCCCAGGAAGCGAGCACCCGCGCGGTCCTGCGGATGCTCGAACGCCGCGCCGGGCACCCGGAACTGTCCTCGCTGCTGCGGCGCGTGGCCGAGGTGAAGGCCACCCACGAACGCTTCTTCGCCGAGGAGACCACCGCGCGGGTCCGTACCGACCCGCGCGCCCAGCGCTTCGCCCGCGCCTACCTGACCTTCGCATTCCACCCGCTGCGGCCCGTGGGCCTGTCCCACGCCCACGCGCGCCGGTTCCTGCGGGACCTGGCGCCCACGGTCGCGCAGCGACGCGAACTGTTCGCGCTCGCGGACGAGCCCTTGCAGGCCACGCCGGGCACCGCGGGCAGCGAACCCCTGCGCCGGGCCGTGGAACGCGAGTGGCGACTGAGCCGATACGCTCCCCACCAGACCCTTCCACCCGCGTCGCGGTCGGCGCGGGTGGCCACCGCGCCCACGGCGCACCCGTTCCCAAGCACCGGAGGATCCCGTTGACCCAGACCACCACGACTCGCGTCCTGCTCACGGGGGCCACGGGCTTCCTGGGCCAGGCCGTCCTTGAGCGCCTGCTCTCCGGCTCGGACGACATCCACGTGACGGCGGTGGTCCGACCCAAGGGCACACAGTCCGGTGAGGCGCGCCTGAAGCAGTTGTTGCGCAAGCCGTCCTTCAAGACCTGGCGGGACGCCGTGGGCCGGGAACGCGCTCAGGAGATCTTCGACGCCCGCACGAGCGTGCTCGAGGGCGACCTCACGAGGCTGCGGGAGATCGCGGAACCCTTCGACGTGGTGGTGCACTCCGCGTCCACGGTCTCATTCGACCCGCCCATCGACGAGGCGTTCCGCACGAACGTGGGTGGCGCCGTGGGGCTCTACGACGCGCTGCGCAGCACGGGTCAGGACCCCCACGTGATCCACGTGTCCACGTGCTACGTGGGCGGGATCGCCAAGGGGTTGCGCCCGGAGGCCTCGGTGGATCACGACGTGGACTGGCAGGTGGAGTACGACGCCGCCGTCCGCGCCGCGGACACCGCCCAGGTGGAGTCCCGCTCACCCGAGCGTCTCGAGTCGTTCATCCGGCGCGCCACGAGCACGCGCGGCAAGGAGGGGCCCAAGTCCGTGGCCCGCGCCGCCGAGGAAGCACGCCTGGAGTGGGTGCGCTCCCGGCTCGTGGACCACGGCCGCACGCGCGCGCAGTCCCTGGGGTGGACGGACATCTACACGTTCACCAAGGCCCTGGGCGAGCGTGTGGCGGAGCAGAAGTGGGCCGGAGCCGGGCACCCGTTGTCAATCGTGCGCCCGTCCATCATCGAGTCCGCCCTGCGTCACCCCTTCCCGGGGTGGATCGACGGCTACAAGGTCGCGGACCCGCTCATCATGGCGTACGCGAAGGGCGCGCTGCCCGAGTTCCCGGGCCTGCCGGACTCGGTGCTGGACGTGATCCCTGTGGACTTCGTGGTCAACGCGATCGTGGCCCTCGTGAGGGAGGGGCACCGGGAAGCCAATGGGGCACCCACGCTGCGGGACGCCCAGGATCCGGCAGCGCGGTACTACCAGGTGTGCTCGGGGGCCTCGAACCCCCTGCCGTTCCATCAGATGTACGAGAGCGTGCGCTCGTACTTCCGCGAGCGCCCGCTCGAGGACTCCCATGGCAATCCCATCGCGGTGCCCGAGTGGAAGTTCCCCGCGAACAACTCGATGGAACGCGGGCTTGCGGTCAAGGAGAAACTGGCCGCCGCGGGGAGCCGATTGAGCTCGGTGCTGCCGGCCACGGCGCGCACACGCGAGTGGACCAATTCCCTGCACCGGATGCAGACCGGGCTGGGCTCGCTGCGCACCTACGTGGACCTGTACCAGAACTACACGCGCACGGAGATGATCTTCGACGACACCCACACGCGGCAACTGGACCGCTCCCTGCCGCAGGGCACGCCCGAGGACCAGCACTTCGACGTGCGGGCCATCGACTGGCGGGACTACTGGCAGAGAGTGCACCTGCCCGCACTGACCGAGATGACCCGTGCGTACACCCGGGCCAAGGCGGCGTCGCACAAGCGGGCCGTGCGCAGTCGGGGACTGAACGAGGGCACGGACGTCGTGGCCGTGTTCGACCTCGAGGGCACCGTGGCCTCGGGCAACATCATCACCCAGTACGCGCAACTGCGCCGCCGGGAGCTGAGCCCGCTGCAGTGGCCCGCGGAACTCACCGAACTGTTCGGCAACGCCCCCACCTACATCAAGGCGGAACGGCGCGATCGGGGCGAGTTCATCCGGGCGTTCCTGCGCCGCTACGCGGGCGTGCCCGTGGCGCGGGTCGAGGAACTGATGAACGGGTCGCTCGGCCGGGTCGTGGAGAACAGCATCCGCCCGGGAGCACTCGAACGGATCGAGGAACACCGGCGTGCGGGGCACCGCACGGTGCTCGTGACCGGGTCCCTGGACCTGCTCGTGAGCCCCGTCGCTGAACTGTTCGACGACGTCGTGGCCGGGCGGATGGACCAGGTGGACGGCGTGCTGACCGGGTACCTGGCGGCCCCGCCGCTCGTGGATGAGGCCCGGGCGCAGTGGCTCAAGCGCTACGCGCAGGACCACGGCCTGGACCTAAGCCGCTCGTACGGGTACGGGGACTCCGTGGCGGACGTGAGCTGGTTGTCCCTCGTGGGCCACCCGTACGCGGTGAACCCCGACCTGCCCCTGTACCGGCGTGCCAAGAAGTCCCATTGGCCCGTAGAGGACTGGAGGAAGGTCTGAGTCATGGCGTTCAACATCGACAAGTTCGCGGAGACCTCGGCGCGGGTCAAGTGGTCGGACCTGGACATGGACGAGTTCCTGGCCAACCCGCTGTCCGAGGACTCGCTGCGCTGCCTGCGCTACATGTGCGACGTCGAATACCACACCGTGTGCTACATGCGGGACATGCTCGTCACGCCGTCCCACCAGGACCAAGACGTCTCCACCTTCATGACCATGTGGAACCGCGAGGAGTACTGGCACGGTGAGGCACTCGCGGAGGTGCTCGGGATGCACGGGATCGTGGTGGACTACGACGAGATCAAGGCCAAGCGCATGAAGCTCGGCTGGTCCGAGTCGCTCAAGCCTCTCAAGCAGTCGCTGCTGTCCAACATGGTGGGCGTGGACTTCATCGCCACGCACATGGCGTGGGGCGCGGCCAACGAGTGGTCCGCCGTGGCGGCCTACCGGCGCATGGCGTCCCTCGAGAAGCACCCGGTGCTCGCGGTGCTGCTGCAGCGGATCGCCCACCAGGAGTCCCGCCACGTGGCCTTCTACGCGACCCAGGCACGACGCCGCCTGGAAGCGTCCCGCAAGGCCCAGCGCCTCACGCGCTTCGCCCTGCGCAAGTTCTGGGCCCCCGTGGGCTCCGGGGTCATGGACGACCGCGAGGTGGGCCACGTGATGCGCCACCTCTTCGGTGGCGGGGGCGGGGCCCACGAGATCGACCGGTTGGACGCGAACATTGCCAGACTGCCCGGTATGGCGGGACTGCAGATCTTCCGCAGGGCCACGGCGCCGGCCCGTGAGGCGCCCGTCCGGGACACCGTCCCCGCCTGATCATGAACGCGCACCCCGCTGGTTCGCGATCCGCGTCCGCGCCCGAACGCGCCGACGCCGCTTCCGTGGACCCCCGCACGGCCCGCACCGATCGCAAGATCGTGGCGGGGGCGTTGCGCCTGCTCCGGGAGGGCGGGCCCCGGCGGGTCACGATCGAGGCGGTGTCCGCCCGCACCGGCGTGGCCAAAACCTCGATCTACCGCCGCTACGCCAACAGCACGCAACTGTTGGAGGCCGCGCTCGAGCACACGGTCACCGCGACCGCACCGCTGGCGCCGGACGCCACGTGGGAGCAGGCGCTCACCGCGGCCGTGGACATTCTCCTGCGGGACATGGGACTCGGCGTGGCCATCACCCTGCTGCAGGAACCACATTCGGCCACTGCGCAGGTGCTGCGGGCCACCGTGGTGCGCCCACGCTTGGATGCGCTGCGCAAACTGTTGCAACGGGACAAGGACCGGGGACTGATCCGGGACACCGTGGACCTGGACATGGTCGTGGATTTCATCCTGGGGGCGGCGTACGCGCACGTGGCGCGCTATGGCTCGCTGGACGAGAACTGGACCGCGCGGGTGCACCGCGCCGTCACGGACCTGATCACCACGCGACCCGCGGCGGACTAGAACACGTCCTTCTCGTCCGGGCGTTCGGTCAGGTAGGACTGCACGTAGTCCTGGACGGCGTCCTGCGTGGGGACGTCCTTGCCGGCCTTCTCCGACATGAACCAGCGGTGCTCGAGCACCTCGTGGATCATCTGCGCCGGTTCCCGTTTGCGCCGCAACTCGGCGGGAACGGCCGCCATGATGGGCACGAAGATCTCGCGCATCCACAACTGGGCGGTGAGGTCCTCGGGCAGACCGGGGTAGAGCGCGTGCCCGAACTGGTCGATGTCCGTGAGGATGCGCCGGGCCTGGTTCTCCTGGGTGTTCAACCCCGTGAGGTGCAACAACCTGCGCGCGTGGTGGCCCGGTTCCACGACCCGCGGGCGCAGGTGGACCTGACCAGACTCATCCGCGTCCATGGAGGCCTCCTCCACGTCGAAGCCCAGGTCGTTGAGCCGTTGCACGCGCGCCTGGACCCGCCACCGGTCACCCACGGGGAAGATCTCGGTCGCGGTCAGCTCGTCCCACAGCCCGGTGTAGGTGTCCACGAGCCGTTCCGAGACCGCGAACGGGTCCACCGAGGCCGGATCCACCCCGGCCTGGGCCAGGCGCTGCTGCATGTGCTCCCCGGCCAGCAGGTCCATGACCTCACCGGCCACGTTGGTCCTGGCGAGCTCGATGTCGTACTCGCGCTGACCCCGCGTGAGCTGCGGGTGCAGTTCGCCGGTCTCGGCGTCCACGAGGTAGGCGGCGAACTCCCCGGCGTCGCGTCGGAACAGCGTGTTGGACAGGGACACGTCCCCCCAGTAGAAACCGGACAGGTGCAGTTGCACGATCAGGGACGCGAGGGCGTCCACCAACCGGTCGATGGTCCCCGGTGAGGGGACCTGCTCGAAGATCGTGCGGTAGGGCAACGAGAAACTCAGGTGTTCCGTGACGAGCGCGGCGGGCAGCAACTCGCCGTCGGGGGAGTAGCGGTCCGTGACCACCGAGTCCGGGACCACGGAGGGCGTGGTCATGCGTTGGAGCTTGCGCAGCAGCCCGTACTCGCGCCGGGCATAGTACTGAGTGGTCTCCTTGACCGCCACGACCTTCTCCCCGACCCGCGCGAAGCGCACCACGTGGCGCGAGATCCCGCGCGGGTACGCCGCGAGCACCTGCTCGGGCCAGTCCTCGAGGGGCGTGTCCCACGGCAGTTCCAGCAGGCCCGGCTCCGGGAAGGCCGTGTTGATGGAGACACCGCGGTGAGCGGGCGGGGGGCTCGGTGCCGCGGGCTCGGGGGACGGGGAGGCGGTCATGTCAGTTCATGCTAGTCACCGCACGGGCCCGCTGTCGGGCGAATTCCGTGAGCAGCCGGGTCAGTTCGTCCGGATCCGCCACGCGCCACGGGGCCGCGGAGTCCTTGGTGCCCACCTTGATCCCCACGTCGTGGGGTCCCAGGATCGCCATGGCGTCCTCGTCGGTGTCGTCGTCACCGGCGAAGACCGTGACCTGCGGGTGCACGGCTCCGCGGATGGCCGTGAGACCGTCCCCCTTGGTCGCGCTGAGCACCGAGCACTCGATGACCTGCTGACCCGGGGTCAATCGCAGGCCGGGCATCGCGGCATAGGCCTCGGTCATCTCGTCCAGCGCTCGCCGGGCGGTGTCCGGGTCCTCCATGGGACGCGTGTGGAAGGCCACACCCGCGGGTTTGAGTTCCGCCCGCGAGCCCGGATAGCGCTGCACGAACCCGTACGTCGCATCGATCGCCCGGTCCAGCAATGCCAACTGGTCCTCGGTCAGTTCGATCTCGGTGTCCGCACCGGAGCCGGGCGCGGCGCCGAGGTCCAGCTCCGCGCCGTGCGAACCGGAGAGCACCATGCGGCGCCGCGGGTCCACTACGGTGCGCAGGAACTCGAGGGGCCGCCCCGAGATGATCGCGACCGTGGTGCGGGGCAGTCCGGCGAGCGCGTCGAGCGCGTCCCGCGCGGCGGGCAGCGGCCGGGAATCCGCGGGGTCCTCGGTGAACGGTGCCAGGGTGCCGTCGAAGTCCAGGGCCAGCAACATGGTGTCGGCCGTGGCCGCGGTGGCGAGGGCGTCCGCGAGCGAGTCAGTCACGATCCGCTCCGGGCGTCGTGTCGGCCGCGGCGCCGTCGTCGCGCGCGGAATCCCGCCCGGGCGCGGTGCCCTGCTCGAGCTCCGGGGCGTGTGTGGCGAGGTCGTCGAGGAAACGGTGGGACCAGTCGACGACGTCGTGCGTGAGCACCTGCCGGCGCATCGAGGACATGCGCTTGCGCGCCTCGGCGTCGGACATGTCCCTCGCGTGCAGCATGGCGGACTTGAGCCCGTCGATGTCGTGTGGGTTGACGAGCACCGCTTGCTTGAGCTGCTCGGCGGCGCCGGTGAACTCCGAGAGCACGAGTCGCCCCGAGCGGTCCTGCCGGGCCGCGACGTACTCCTTGGCCACGAGGTTCATCCCGTCCCGCAGGGCCGTGACGAGCATGACGTCCGCGGCGAGGTACAGGGCCACCATCTCCTCGAACGGGTAGCCGTGGTGCAGGTAGCGGACGGCGGTGTGGGAAATGGTGTCGAACTGGCCGTTGATCCGCCCCACCATGCCCTCCACGAGTTCGCGCAGTTGCCGGTAGGAGTCCACGCGCTCGCGCGACGGGCTCGCGACCTGGACGAGCACCGAGTTCTCCACGGAGATCTCCCCGTCCTCGAGCAGCTCGCCGTAGGCCTTGATGCGGTGCCGGATGCCCTTGGTGTAGTCCAGACGGTCCACTCCCAGGAACACGGTGTCCGGGTTGCCCAGCTCCTCGCGGATCTCCCGCGCCCGGGCCTGGACCTGCGGGTCCGACGCGAGTTCCTTGATGGATTCCACGTCGATCGAGATGGGGTACGAGCCCGCGTTGACGGCCCACTCGGTGCTCTCGCCGTCCGCCGTGTCCTCGGAGAACCGGGCGCTGCCCTTGGTGAACTGCACCCCCAGGTACTTGCGCACGCAGCGCTGGAAGTTCTGGGCGTCCCCGGGGCGCTGGAAGCCGATCAGGTCCGCACCCGTGAGACCCTCCAGCACGGCCTTGCGCCACGGCAACTGGGAGTAGATCTCGGTGGGCGGGAACGGGATGTGGTTGAAGAACCCGATGGTCACGTCCGGGCGCAACCGACGCAGCATGCGCGGCACCAACTGCAACTGGTAGTCCTGGACCCACACGGTCGCACCCTGGGAGGCCGTCTCCGCGGCCCGGCGCGCGAAGCGCTCGTTGACGCGACGGTAGGCGTACCACCACGTGCGGTGGAACTCGGGCGGCGCGATGACATCGTGGTACAGCGGCCACAGCGTGGCGTTCGAGAAGCCCTCGTAGTAGCGCTTGACCTCGAGCTCGGACAGGCTCACCGGCACGAGATGGAAGACGTCGTGGTCGAACGGCTCCAGCGTCTCGTCCGGGGCGCCGTGCCACCCCACCCACGCGCCGCCGCGCTGGGCCATCACGGGTGCCAGGGCGCTCACCAACCCGCCGGGGGAACGGCGCCACGTGCTGTTGCCGTCCTCGTCCACGTCCCGGTCCACGGGAAGACGGTTGGACACCACCACGAAGTCGTAGCCGTCCTGCGGGACGGGCACCTTCTCAAGAGACTGGTCTGCGGACACGATCGCTTCCTTCCCCGGGGCGGCTGTTCACCCCCATCCTAAGTGTGCGTACCACCGGCACCGGGGGAGAAGTCGCCGCCGGGACGGGAGCACGACGCCGCGCCGGTGCGGGGCGGCCGCGACGGGGCCCGAGCGGCATCGTCCCCGGCAGCTGGGAACGGGCTGAATCGGGGCCCCGCCGGGCCCGGGTAATCTGGGGACGAAGACCGACACCCGTGTAGCACATCGGAAGGAAACCCGGGCCCCCATGGCTTCCAAGAACAACACCGCCGGTTCCTCGTCCTCGGACCAGGCCCGGGAGCGGGCACGCCAGATCGCAGACCGGCAGTCCCGCCGCTCCAACGGTAAACCCGTGGGGCTGATCGCCGCCGTCATCGCGCTGCTCGTGATCATCGCGCTGATCATCGGGGTGGTCGTGTGGCAGAACAACAGGGCCAGGATCCCCGACGCCGGCCCCGTGCCCGCGAGCGCCAACCAGTACGGAGGCATCACGGTCACGAAGGACGGGATCGTGCAGAACAGCTCGGACGTCCAGGAACGGGACCTCTCCCAGGAGCCCGAGCCCGCTGCCACCGCGGACACCTCCAAGACGCCCCCGGGGGTCGTGGACCAGGACCAGGCCGCGAGCAACGGCAAGCCCGTGCAGGTCGTGATCTTCCAGGACTTCGAGTGCGTGCACTGCGCCGACTTCGAGAAGCAGAACGCGGACGCGATCAAGCGGGCCGTGGACGCCGGTGACGTGCAGGTGGAGTACCGCAACCTCAACTTCCTGGACCGGGCCACCCGCGATCAGTACTCGTCCCGCGCCGCCAACGCGGCCTACGTGGTCGCCGAGCAGGTCGACAGCGACCAGTACATGGAGTTCGCCCAGGAGCTGTTCAGCCACCAGGGCACCGGCGGCCTGAGCAACCAGCAGATCGCGGACATCGCCAACAAGCACGGCGCGAACGTGACGGCGGGCCAGCTCGGTGAGAACACCTACCGCCCCATGGTCAACGTGATGTCCCGCGAGTCCATCAACAACGGTGTGGCCGGGACGCCCACCATCTTCATCGACGGCAAGCGCTACGAGGAAGGCAACTTCCAGGACGCACTGAAGAAGGCGGTCGACGAGAAGAAGTGACGCGGGCGGTGCCCCCGACGCGACGAGAGCCCCGGTCATCCCGACCGGGGCTCTCATCGTCTGTCACGCGGGGACGACGGCGCCGTGCCCGGGTTCGGAGCCCCCTGCCGGATTCGAACCGGCGACCCTCTGTTTACAAGACAGATGCTCTGGCCATCTGAGCTAAGGAGGCACTGCTGCCCAGTGCGATCACGGGACCGCTCCATGGTACTGGACGACGCGCCGAGGGCGGGCACCCGGCGCGCGGGAACCGGCCGGGGCGGCGGGACCCGTCATGCGGTGGCGTGCTACCTACCCATGCCGGAGAAAAACTGCTTCGATGGGGTCATGGAAATCAAGGGAAGAATGGCAGAAGCGTTCAACGACCAGATCACCATGGAGCTGCAGGCGACCGTGGTCTACCGCCAGTTGTCCATTGAGATGGACGTGGCGAGTCTGCCCGGTTTCTCGCAGTGGTTCCGCGCCCAGGCGGCCGAGGAGATCACGCACGCCGAGAAGTTCATCGACCACATCGTGGACCGCGGCGGTGATCCACAGATCGGGGATATGGCCGGTCCGAACATCGCCGACAAATCCGTCCTGGGGTGCTTCGAGGCCGCGCTCGCGCACGAGCGCAAGGTATCCGAATCGATCCGCAACCTGTACCGGCTGGCGCAGGAAGAAGGCGACATCGATGCCATGCCCCTGCTGCACTGGTTCATCAGCGAGCAGATCGAGGAGGAGGCCACCGTGGAGGAGATCTGCGACCAGGTGCGCCTGGTCCACAACGACGGGCCTGGCCTGTTGCGCCTGGACTCCGAACTGGGTTCCCGGCCAGTCCGGGCCGACTGAGCGCACCTTGCCCGGTCCGGGCGACCCCGAAAACGCCCGAACACGGAAGAACCGGCCCCGCTTGAGCGGGGCCGGTTCTTCCTGCATGGCGGGTACTACTCCTGGGTGCTCTCCACGTCCGCCTGCTCCTCGCGGCCAAAGGCCCACAAGAGCAGCTCGGACGGTTCACCGCGCACGAGTTCCACGCGCCGGGCGGACTTCTTGCCGCCGCGCACCGCACCGAAACCGCCCGCGAGCAGCACCACGGACTCGGACTTCTTGCGCAGCAGTGCCGGGCCCATGAGCTTGAGCACGTTCCACAGGTCTTTCTGCTCGTCGTTGAGCAACTGCCGGGCGTGCCACTGAGGCTGCGCGCGGCGGACGTCCTCGTGGTGGATGAAGAACTCCCCGGTGTTCATCCGCTTGTCGATCGGGGACCAGCGACCCGGGGAGAAGAGCGGGGGGCGCTCCACGAGGTCCACGAGCTTCTCCCACGGCATCTCCCGGTAGTCGGCGTCCACCGACTTGGCGTGGCGCCCGAGCACGGGCAGCTTGGGGGAGAGCATCCCGGCGACCGCGTCCGGACGGGAATCACGGATGATCAGGTGGATCGCGAGGTCCCGGGCGTCCCAGTCTTCGCAGAGGGTGGGGGCGTCCGGCCCCACACGGCGCAGCAGCGCGGCAAGATGACGACGTTCGACATTGGCGAAGTTGGTCACGTGAACATCCATTCTGTGGGGTGGACCGTCACGTCCACGGTAGACGGGCGCCGCGGTGATTGCCACCGCCGCGCGCGCTCACGAGGCGGGGTCCGCCGCGTTGAACTGCGCCCTGTAGAGGTTGGCGTAGGCCCCGTCCGCCTCGATCAGCTCGTCGTGGGAACCCTGCTCCACGATCCGCCCCGACTCCATGACGATGATCGTGTCCGCGTCCCGGATGGTGGAGAGCCGGTGGGCGATCACGAAGGACGTGCGGCGCTCCCGCAGCGCGGCCATGGCCTTCTGCACGAGCAGCTCCGTGCGGGTGTCCACCGCGGAGGTCGCCTCGTCCAGGATGAGCAGGGACGGTTGCGCCAGGAACGCCCGGGCGATCGTGATCAGCTGCTTCTCACCGGCCGAGACCGAGGAGCCGTCCTCGGAGATCACGGTGTCGTACCCGTCCGGCAGGGCGCGCGCGAAACGGTCCACGTACGTGGCGCGCGCAGCGGCCAGTACCTCCTCGTCCGTGGCGTCCTGACGGCCGTAGCGGATGTTCTCCCGGATGGTGCCGCTGAACAACCACGCGTCCTGGAGCACCATGCCCACCTGTGAACGCAGTTCGTGGCGGGAGAGGTCCCGGATGTCGATCCCGTCCAAGCTGATCCGGCCCGCGTCGATCTCGTAGAAGCGCAGGATGAGGTTCACGAGCGTGGTCTTCCCGGCGCCCGTGGGTCCCACGATCGCCACGGTGCGCCCCGGAGCCACGTGCAGGCACATGTCCTCGATCAGGGGCTCGGCACCCCGGGCCAGGGCGGCCTTGTCGTAGGAGAAGTTCACGTGGTCGAAGCGCACCTCACCGCGCAGCGTGCCCGGCAGGTGGGCGGTGGGCGTCTCCGGTTCCTGTTCGGGGGCGTCGAGCAGTTCGAAGGTGCGTTCCGCGGAGGCGATGCCGGACTGCAACTGGGTGGCCATGCCCGCGACCTGGGACAGCGGCTGGGTGAATTCCCGGGAGTACTGGATGAACGCGGTGGCGTCCCCCAGGGTCAGCTGGCCCGTGGCCACGCGCAGCCCGCCCAGCACGGCGATGCCCACGTAGGACAGGTACGAGATGAACTGCATGACCGGCATGATCGTCCCGGACATGAACTGCGCCCCGAACGCCGCCCGGTACAGTTCCTCGTTGCGCTCGTCGAACTGCTGCTGCATCTGACGCTGTCGGCCGTACGCGTGCACGAGCTCGTGGCCCGAGAAGGATTCCTCGATGTGCCCGTTGAGCTGACCCGTGGCGTGCCATTGCTGTTTGAACAACCGCTGGGAGCGGGTGCCGATGACCCCCGCCGCCACGGCGGACAACGGCAGAGCCACGAGCGCGACGAGCGCCAACTGCCACGAGACGATGAACATCATGACCATGATGCCGAGCACGGTCAGCACGTTCTGCACGAGCTGCGCGAAGGTCTGTTGCAGCGCCGTCTGGATGTTGTCCACGTCGTTGGTCACGCGGGACATCACGTCCCCGCGCTGGCGCGCGTCGAAGTAGCTCAGGGGCAGGGCGTTGACCTTGCGCTCGATCTCCTCGCGCAGGTCGTACACGACCCGCATGACCACGCGGTTGAGCACGTAGCCCTGCAACCACATGAGCACCGAGGCCACGGTGTACATGCCGAGCACCACGAGGATGAGGGTGCCTAGTCGGGTGAAGTCCACGCCCTGTCCCGGGACGAGCGTCATGGCGGACATCATGTCCGCGAGCGTGTCCTGGCCCTGCGCACGCAGCCCGGCCTCGACCTGTTGCTGGCTCGCGCCCGCTGGCAGGGATCTGCCGACGACGCCGGCGAAGATCACGTCCATGGCGCGTCCCAGCACGCGCGGGGCCCACACCGTGAGCACCACGGACAGCACGACGGCCGCGACGACGACGGCGAGCGCCGCCTTGTGCGGGGCCATGAGCTTCACGAGCCGCCCGGCCGAGGCCCAGAAGCGCTGCGGCTTCCGGGCCGGTTCCTGTGTCTCGCTCACCGTTCGCCTCCCGTGGTCTGTTCGGCCGAGAGCTGTGACGTGACGATCTCCCGGTAGGTCTCGCTCGCGGCCACGAGTTCCTCGTGGGTGCCGCGCGCGATGATCCGGCCGTGCTCGAGGACCAGGATGAGGTCCGCGTCCGTGATGGTGGAGACGCGCTGGGCCACCGTGATTACGGTGGCGTCCCGGGTCACGGGGCGCAGGGCGGCGCGCAACCGGGCGTCCGTGGCGACGTCGAGTGCCGAGAACGAGTCGTCGAAGACGTAGACCCGGGGGCGGGCCACGAGGGCGCGGGCGATGCTGAGCCGCTGGCGCTGACCCCCGGACACGTTGGTCCCACCCTGGGACACGGGGGCGTCCAGACCGTCGGGCATCTCGCGGACGAAGTCGTCCGCCTGGGCCACGCGCAGGGCCTCCCACAACTCGTCGTCGGTGGCGTCCGCGCGGCCGAAGCGCAGGTTGGACGCCACGGTCCCGGAGAACAGGAACGGCCGCTGCGGGACCAGGCCCACCCGGCCCGCGAGGTCGTCCGGGGCGTAGTCGCGCAGATCCACCCCGTCCAGCAGCACACGGCCGGTCACGGGATCGAGCAAGCGGGGGATCAGGCTAATAAGTGTGCTCTTCCCGGAACCCGTGGCCCCGACCACGGCCACGGTGCGTCCCGGTCCCGCCGCGAAGTCGATCCCGGACAGCACGGGGTCCTCCGCGCCGGGGTACTGGAACGTGACGTCCTCGAACCGGACGTGGCCCACCGCGCGCGGTGCTACGGCCGGTCGCTGCGGCGGGTGCATGGTGGGGCGGGTGTCGAGCACCTCCCCGATCCGCTCGGCGCACACGACCGCGCGCGGGACCATCATGAACATGAACGTGGCCAGCATCACGGCCATGAGGATCTGCAGCATGTACTGCAGGAAGGCGGTCAGCGCCCCGACCTGGATCTGGCCCTGGTCCACGCGGTGGCCGCCGAACCACAGCACGGCCGCGGTGGCCAGGTGCATGACCATGTTGATCACGGGGAACATCAGCACGAACAGCGCCCCGATGCGCAGGGAGATGTCCGTGAGGTCCTGGTTCGCGCTGCGAAAACGCGCGGTCTCGAACGGCTCCTTGACGAAGGCGCGGATCACCCGGATCCCGGTGATCTGTTCGCGCAGCACCCCGTTGATCCCGTCGATGCGTTCCTGCATGATCCGGAACCACGGCATCAACCGGGAGACCACGAGGCCCAGCAGCACCCCCATTACAGGGATGGACACCCACACGAGCCACGACAGCCCCGGGTCCTCCCGCAGGGCCATGACGATCCCGCCCACGCACATGATGGGCGCCATGACCATGAAGTTCAGGCCCATGAGGGTGAGCATCTGGATCTGCTGGACGTCGTTGGTGGTGCGCGTGATCAGCGACGGCGCCCCGAACGTCCCGACCTCGCGCGCGCTGAACTGCCCGACCCGGCGGTAGACGTCCCGGCGCAGGTCCCGGCCCACACCGATCGCCGTGCGGGCACCGCACCACACGGCCACGACGGCGGCGATCACCTGGGCGAACGCCACGGCGAGCATCACGGCGCCGGCGCGCCAGATGTAGTCGGTGTCCCCGCGGGCCACACCGTTGTCAATGATCCGGGCATTGAGGCTCGGGAGGTAGAGCGTAGCGATCGTGGCCGCCAGTTGGAACACGAGAACGCCCACGACCCACGGGACGTAGGGGCGCGTGAAAGTGCGTAACAAACTCAGCAGCATGACGGTCGATCCTGACGTCGAGCACGGAGGGAGCCGAATACGCGCCCAATATACGCGTGGGCCGGGACACGCTGAACGGACCGGGGCACCCCGGGCTATCCGGGCGTCACGCGCTAAAGTTTCGGTGCACCGAAACTTGCCGTTCCACGCGGTGCGCGGGACGGTGGACATGAGCAGGAGGCCACCATGACGTCGGGCAATCCAGCGCCGCAGGACGCGACCGGTGCGGGGGGTACGACGGCGCGGGCGTCGTCGCACGGGACCATCGCCGCACTCGGGCCGGCGTTCGTGGCCGCGATCGCGTACGTGGACCCCGGCAACGTGGCCGCGAACGTGAGCGCGGGTGCGGGGCATGGCTACCTGCTCGTATGGGTGCTCGTGCTCGCCAACCTCATGGCCATGGTCATCCAGTACCTCTCCGCCAAGCTCGGGATCGTGACGGGGCTGTCCCTGCCGCAGGTCCTAGGCGGTTCGCTGCCGCCCGGTACCCGGGTGCTCTACTGGGCCCAGGCCCAGCTCATGGCGATCGCCACGGACGTCGCCGAGGTGATCGGCGGGGCGCTCGCATTGTGGTTGCTGTTCGGCATCCCGTTGCCCCTGGGCGGGGTGATCGTGGCCGCGCTGTCCATGCTCGTGCTCGCGCTCCAGAACCACCGCGGTCAGCGCGTGTTCGAGACCGTGATCCTGGGGATGCTCGGGATCATCACGGTGGGGTTCCTCGGGGGACTCGTGGTGGGCCCGCCCGATCCGCGGGGTGTGCTCGACGGCCTGGTACCGCGGCTGGAGGGCTTCGAGTCCTTGGTGATCGCGGCGGGGATGCTGGGTGCCACCGTGATGCCCCACGCGATCTACATCCACTCCGCACTGAGTCGGGACCGTCACGGCATGGGCCACGCCCCCGAGCGCGTCTCCCAACTCCTGCGCGCGACCCGCGTGGACGTGGTGCTGGCACTCGTGGTGGCCGGTGCGGTGAACATAGGGATGCTCCTGCTCGCGGCCAGGAACCTCTACGGCGTGGAGGGCACGGACACGATCGAGGGTGCGCAGCACGCGATCTCCGACGCGCTCGGGCCCACCGTGGGGGTCGTCTTCTCCCTGGGGTTGCTGGCCTCCGGGCTCGCCTCCACCGCAGTGGGTGCCTACGCGGGGGACGTGGTCACGGCGGGTCTGTTGCGGTGGCGCATCCCGCTGCTCGCGCGGCGGCTGATCACGGTGATCCCCGCCGTCGTGATCCTGGCGCTCGGCGCGGAACCCACTGCAGCCTTGGTCGGGAGTCAAGTGGTGCTGAGCTTCGGGATCGCGTTCGCGCTCATCCCCCTGGTGCGCGCCACGGGCAGGGCCTCCCTCATGGGTCGCTTCCGCAACGGCCCGGTGCTCGCGGCCATCGGGTGGGTGAGCGCCGCGATCGTGGTGGTGCTGAACGTGGTCCTGCTCGTCATGGGCGTGGGAAATGTGGGTTAGGGCTAGCAAAACCACATAAACAGACATAAGCTCACATCACACAGGGGTTTCACCGCCGACACCCCGGTCCGTGAGGTGAAGATGTTCGCTGCAGAACGCCACGAGGAGATCACACGCACCGTGAGCCACGAGCGCCGTGTCAACGGTGCGGAACTGGCGAAACGGTTCGGTGTGACCATGGAGACGATCCGCCGGGATCTCGCCGTGCTCGAGTCCCAGGGGAACCTGCGCCGTGTGCACGGCGGTGCCGTGTCCGTGGACCAGTCGACGAGCGGGGAACAGGGGATGGACTCCCGATCGCGCCTCGCGGCCGATGAGAAACGGGCCATCGCCCGCAAAGCCCTCGAGGTACTCGAACATGCCGAGGCCGGTGCCGTGGTCCTGGATGCCGGCACCACGGTCGAGGCGCTCGCGGACCTGTTGCTGGCCCGGGACAACCACCTGCCCGGCGGGCAGGAACAGCTGATCATCACCCACGCCCTGCACATCGCGGCGAAACTCGCGGACGCCGAGGGTGTGGGGCTCGAGCTCGTGGGTGGGCGGATCCGCAAACTCACGTGGGCGGCCACCGGCTCGCGGGCCGCCCAGCACTACGACCAGTTGCGCCCGGACCTCGCGTTCGTGGGCTGCAACGGCGCCCACGCCTCCTTCGGGCTGTCCACCCCGGACCCCATCGAGGCCGTGGTCAAGGCGACGATCGTGCGGGCCGCGCGCCGCGTCGTCGTCCTGTGCGACGCGAGCAAGCAGGACCAGGAGACCCTCACGCGCTTCTGCTCGCTCGAACAGATCGACACCTTCATCACCGACCGCGCTCCCGTGGGGGAGCTGGCCCAAGCCCTCGAAGACGCCGACGTGGAAGTGGTTCTCGCATGATCATCACCGTGACCCTCAACCCCTCCGTGGACCGCACCGTGGACCTGCCCGGCCCGCTGGCCCGCGGTCGCGTGCAGCGCGCGAGCGACACCCGCCAGGACCCCGGGGGTAAGGGTGTGAACATCTCGCGCGCGCTGGCCGCGAGCGGTGTGGACACTGTGGCCGTGGTCCCGGGGGACGGCACCGATCCGCTGTTCACCGCGCTCGACGCCGCGGGGGTGCGCTACGACAGCGTGTCCATCGGTGCGCCCGTGCGGTCCAACATCACCGTGACCGAACCGGACGGGACCACGACCAAGATCAACGAGCCCGGCCCCCCGCTGGACGAGCACACCGTGGACCGGATCGTGGAACGGATCGTCTCCCGCGGCGCGGGTGCGCAGTGGCTCGTGTTCGCGGGGTCCGTGCCGCCCGGGCCCGCCCCGGACATCTACGCCGTGCTGGCCGCCCGCGTGAGCGGCGCGCTCGGTGCGGCCGCGCCGTCGTTCGCGCTGGACACCTCCGGGGACGTGCTGCGCGCGGCTCTCGCCCCGGGTGTCACCGTCCTGCCGGACGTGATCAAACCCAACGGCCACGAACTCGCGGAGCTGCTGGGCCGCACCGACGGCGATGCGCTCGAGGCCGATCCGCGCGCCGCAGCGGATGCCGGGCGGGAGCTCGTGGCCCGCGGCGTGGGGGCCGTGCTGTGCACTCTGGGCGGCAATGGTGCCGTGCTCGTGACGCCCGAGGGCGCGTGGCACGCCGTGCACGAACCCGTCACGGTGCGCTCGACCGTGGGCGCCGGCGACAGCGCCCTGACCGGGTACCTCGTGGCCGCCCAGCGCGGGGAGGCGCCGGCCGAACGCCTGCGCCGGGCCGTGGCCCACGGCTCCGCCGCCGCCGCCCTGCCCGGGACGCAGATGCCCACGGTCGCGCAGACCACGCCCGACGCCGTGCGGGTCACGCAGCTGACGTCCGCACGGCAAGGCGCCGCGACACCGGACGTCCCGACGCCGAACCCACCGACCCCGGCCGCGCCCCGCGAGACGCAGCCCCGGACCTGATCCACCCACCGCCCCGTAGCCAAGGAGCACCGACATGTCAGATCTGATCAATCCCGGCCTGGTCCTGTTGGACCGGGACCTGGGCGAGTCCACGGAGAGTGTGATCCGTGCACTCGCGGCCACCGTCCACCGGGAGGGCCGCGCGAGCACCGCGGCTTCCCTCGCCGCGGACGCCCTGGCCCGGGAGGCCAAGAACGCCACCGGGATCCCGGGCGGGATCGGCATCCCGCACTGCCGGTCCGAGGCCGTCACGCAGGCCACGCTGGTCATGGCGCGGCTCGCCCCCGCCGTGGACTTCGGGGCCAAGGACGGACCGGCGGACATCGTCTTCTTCATCGCCGCACCGGCCGGCGCGGACCAGGAGCACCTCAAGCTGCTGTCCAAGCTCGCACGTTCCCTCATGAAGAAGCCCTTCGTGGCGTCCCTGCGCGCAGCGCAGTCGCCGGAGGAGGTCGTGGACATCGTGGACACGGCCCTCGGTCTCGCTCCGCAGCCGGACGACGCCGCTGCGGCACCCACCGCGGCGACCGGAACCGCGGCCGCGGGATCCTCCGCCGCGACCGGTCCCGCCGCGACCGGTGCCGACGGGTCCGCTGCCACGGGAACCGGCGGTGCCGCTGCCGGCGCAGCCGTAGCTGGTGCGAGCGGTGCGACCGCGGCGTCGAACGCCGGGACGCAGGCACCCACCGGAACGCACGCGCCGCTGACCGAATCCGCGACGTCGACGGCGCCCGATGACGCGGGCGCCCGAGGTCCGCGCAGGCTCGTGGCCGTCACGGCGTGCCCCACCGGCATCGCCCACACCTACATGGCCGCGGACGCCCTGACCAACACCGCCCAGGAAATGGGGGTGGACCTGCAGGTCGAGACCCAGGGCTCCTCGGGCGCCACGCGTCTGGACCCGGCCGTGATCGGTCAGGCGGAGGCCGTGATCTTCGCGACCGACGTGGACGTGCGGGAGCGCTCGCGGTTCGCGGGTCTGCCGTACATCGCGTCCGCGGTCAAGCGCGGGATCGACGAACCCCGCGAGATGATCCAGGAGGCCCTCGAGGCCGCGGACGATCCCCAGGCGTCCAAGGTCACGGGCGACGGCGGTGAGATCTCCGCCGCCGTGACCGGCAGCGAGGGGTGGGGCACGCGGATCCGCAAGGCCGTGATGACGGGTGTCAGCTACATGATCCCGTTCGTGGCCGCGGGCGGTCTGCTCATGGCGATCGCGTTCATGATCGCGGACCCGGTGCTCGTGGCCCAGCAGGCCGACGACATCCTGGCCACCACCACCCTGGGCAACCTGGGGGACGTGTCCCTGGCCATGTACCTGGGTGCCGTGCTGTTCAAGACCGGCAACCTGGCGATCAGCCTGTTGGTCCCCGCGCTCGCGGGCTACATCGCCTACGGGCTCGCGGACCGTCCGGGCATCGCCCCCGGCTTCGCGGCCGGTCTCGTGGCCAACTTCATGGGCGCCGGGTTCATCGGCGGCATCGTGGGCGGTCTGCTGGCTGGCATCTGCGCGTACTGGCTGACGCTGCCCCGACTGCCCCGCTGGCTCGGATCACTCATGCCCGTGGTCATCATCCCGCTGCTCGCCACGCTGTTCGCCGGCGGGTTGCTGTTCCTGCTGATCGGCGGGCCCATCGCCGCGTTCATGACGTGGCTCACGAGCCTGCTCGCCGGGATGAGCGGTGCCTCGGCCGTGACCCTGGGTGCCGTGCTTGGTCTGATGATGTGCTCGGACCTGGGCGGTCCTATCAACAAGGTGGCCTATTCCTTCGCCGTGGCCGGACTGGGTGCCGCGACCGTGACCAACACGGCGCCGCAGGAGATCATGGCCACCGTGATCGCCGCGGGCATGGTGCCCCCGCTCGGGATGGCGCTCGCCTCCACCGTGCTGGGCCGCAAGTACTTCAGCGCCGCGGAGCGTGAGAACGGCAAGACCTCGTGGCTGCTCGGCGCGTCCTTCATCTCCGAGGGTGCCATCCCGTTCGCCGCGGCCGATCCGCTGCGCGTGATCCCCGCCTCCATGGCCGGTGGCGTGATCACCGGTGCCCTGACGATGGCGTGGGGCGTGACCTCGGCTGCCCCGCACGGTGGGATCTGGATCCTGCCGGTCGTGGACGGACGCTGGGGCTTCGTGGCCGCCATCCTGGCGGGCACCGTGGTCACCGCCGTGCTGGTCACCCTCTTCAAGCGCATTGGCAACGTGAAGAAGCACGTGGGCGAGGTCCCCGGGGTTCCGCAGACACAACAAACCGTGGAAGTGTGAGACATCATGACTGACAACGACGTGACCGGTGCCGCACAGCAGCGCGTGGAACTGCGCGGTGCGGGGGTCAGCCCCGGGCGTGTGATCGCCCCCGTGGTGCACATGGCACCCGCCGTGAGCGAGCCGCCCGAGGGTGAGCCGCTCACCGGGGACGCCGAGGCCGCGATCGACCGCCTCAAGGCAGCGGCGCTCGAGGTCAAGGCCGAGCTCAAGGAAAGGGCCGCTCGGGCGCGCTCGGAATCCGCGGCGGAGGTACTCAAGGCCACGTCCCTCATGGCGGGGGACAAGGCCCTGATCAAGAACGCGGGCAAGCTCGTGACCGATCAGCAGCTCAGCCCCGAGCGGGCGCTGTGGCAGGCTGCCACGGCGTACGCGGACCAGATGCGGGCCATGGGCGGCTACATGGCCGAACGTGCCGCGGACATCGAGGACGTCCGCGCGCGCATCGTCGCCCGACTGCGCGGGGAAGACGCCCCGGGTGTGCCCCAGCGCAAGGAGCCGTTCGTGCTCGCGGCCGAGGACCTCGCACCGGCGGACACCGCGGTGCTGGATCCGGACGTCGTCGTGGCGCTGGTGACAGCCTCCGGCGGACCCCAGTCCCACACGGCGATCCTCGCGCGCAACCTCGGGCTGCCGGCCGCCGTGGCCGTCGAGGGGATCCTCGAGGTCCCCGCGGGGACGCCCGTGTTCGTGGACGGTGCCGAGGGCGCCGTCGTCGCGGCACCGGCAGAGCACGAACGCGAGGCAGTGACCGCGTGGCAGCGCGCGGCCGCGCAACTCGCGTCCTTCGACGGCCGGGGCGCGCTCGCGGACGGCACCGAGGTCCCGCTGCTCGCCAACGTGGGCACCGGCGACGACGCCCGCGCGGCTGCCGAGGCCGGCGCCGAGGGCGTGGGGTTGTTGCGCACCGAGTTCTGCTTCCTGGGCCGGGACAGCGAACCCACCGTGGCCGAACAGACCCAGGCGTACGCCGAGATCTTCGCGGCGTTCGAGGGCAAGAAGGTGGTCGTGCGTACGCTCGACGCCGGGGCGGACAAGCCCCTGCCCTTCCTCACGGACACCACCGAGCCCAATCCCGCGCTCGGTGTGCGCGGCTACCGCACCGACTGGACCACCCCGGGCGTGCTGCAGCGCCAGCTCGAGGCGATCGCGGCGGCGGCCCGGGAGACCGGTGCGCACGTGTGGGTCATGGCACCCATGATCGCCACCGCGGAGGAGGCCGCCCGGTTCCACGAACTCGCGAGCGCCGAGGGGCTGCAGGTCACCGGCGTCATGGTCGAGACACCCGCCGCGGCCATCACCGCCGAGCAGATCCTCGAGCGCGTGGACTTCGTGTCGCTCGGGACCAACGACCTCACCCAGTACACGATGGCCGCGGACCGCATGCTGGGTGCACTCGCCGAGTTGAACTCCCCGTGGCAACCGGCCGTGCTGCGCATGATCGAGCGCACCGCGGCGGGTGCGCGAGCGGCGTCTGACGCGTCCGGTGAACACAAGAACGTGGGCGTGTGCGGCGAGGCCGCCGCGGACCCCGCGCTCGCCGTGGTGCTCGTGGGGCTCGGGGTGGACACCCTGTCCATGAGCGCGCGCTCGCTCGCCGCCGTCGCCGCCGTGCTCGCCCGCGTGGACACCGCCCAGGCCGAGCGGCTGGCCGCACTCGCCGTGTCCGCCACGAGCGCGCGCGAGGCCAAGGAAGCCGTGCGGGCACAGTTGCCCGTGCTGCACGAACTGGGGCTGTGACCCCGCCCGAACCAGCGTCACCCGAACCGACCCAGCAAGGAGCTGACATGTCAGAACGCATTGCCACCGTGGCCTCCCGTGTGGGGCTGCACGCCCGGCCCGCCGCGATCTTCGCGGAGGCCGCCGGCGAGTACGAGAACCTGGAGATCACCATCCGCGCCGAGGGCGAGGACGCCGAGGAGGGCATGGACGCGTCCTCTGTGCTGTCCCTGATGTCCCTGGGCGCGGCCCACGGGGACAAGGTGGTCCTCGCGGCCGACGGCGACGGCGCCGAGGAAGCCCTCGAGCACCTCGCCTCGATCATCGAGACGGACCTCGACGCCGAGTGATCCTCACCACCGCCGACGCCGGGCGCCCCTGTGTGGGCACCCGGCGTCGGCGCTTTCCCGGGGGGTGATCGTCTCATTCCGGTGACCGGGGTCGGGGCCCAGGGCGAGGAGTACGGTGAATCGCATGGTGCGGTTTCTCATTCTGACCGGTCTGGTCGTGGCCACGATTGCCACGGTTCTCGCAGCGGTCTTCGGTCCCTGGGGATGGTGGATCCTCGCAGTCATCTTCTTCCTGCTGTTGCTCGTGGGCATCCGCGATGCGACGCAGCGCAGGCATTCGATCCTGCGCAACTTCCCCGTGCTCGGGCACGCGCGGTTCTTCATGGAGAAGATCCGCCCCGAGATCCAGCAGTACTTCATCGAGCGCAACTACGACGGCAAGCCGTTCAACCGTGACCAGCGCTCGCTCGTGTACTCGCGGGCCAAGGGCTTCAAGGGCGACAAGGCGTTCGGCACCGAGCTCAACGTGAACGAACCGGGCTACGAGTATTTCGTCCAGTCCGTGGCGCCCAAGGCGGCCCCGGAGAGCGAGCACCGCGTGCGCCTGGGCGGGCCGGACTGCAAGCAGCCGTACGACGCCTCGCTGCTGAACATCTCCTCCATGAGCTTCGGCTCCCTGTCCAAGAACGCCGTGCTCGCCATGAACAAGGGCGCGGCCATGGGCGGGTTCGCGCAGGAGACCGGTGAGGGCGGGCTGACCAAGTACCACCTCGCCCACGACGCCGACATCATTTGGGAGTTCGGTTCCGGGTACTTCGGCACGCGTGACGAGAACGGCAACTTCGACCCGGAGGCCTTCCGCAAGAAGTCCAACCTGCCGCAGGTCAAGGCCATCAACATCAAGCTCTCCCAGGGCGCCAAGCCGGGCCTGGGCGGCGTGCTGCCGGGCTCCAAGGTGACCGAGGAGATCGCGGAGGCGCGCATGGTCCCCGTGGGCCAGACCTGCATCTCCCCGGCCAGCCACTCGGCGTTCACCACGCCGCACGGTCTGATCCAGTTCGTGGCCCACCTGCGGGAACTGTCCAACGGCAAGCCGATTGGCTTCAAGCTGTGCGTGGGCTCGCGCGTGGAGTTCCTGGCCATCTGCAAGGCCATGATCGAGGAGAAGGTCACCCCGGACTTCATCATCGTGGACGGTTCCGAGGGCGGCACCGGTGCCGCACCGCTCGAGTACCAGGACCACGTGGGCACCCCGCTCGTGGAGGGTCTGATCCTGGTGCACAACGCGCTCGTGGGTGCGGGACTGCGGGACCGGATCAAGATCGGCGCCGCCGGGAAGATCACCTCGGGCCACGACATCGTGCGCCACATCATCCAGGGTGCTGACTTCTGCATGAGCGCGCGCGCCATGATGATGGCCGTGGGCTGCATCCAGGCCCAGGCGTGCCACACCAACAAGTGCCCCGTGGGCGTGACCACGCAGAACCCCAAGCTCTACAAGGCCCTCGACATCGAGGACAAGGGTGACCGCGTGGAGCGTTACCACCGCCTGACCGTGGAGGAAGCGGGCCAGATCATCTCCACCATGGGCTGCGAGCACCCCGAGGAGCTCACGCGTCAGATGCTGCGCCGCAAGGTCACGGCCACCCAGAGCATCTCGTACGAGACCCTCTACCGCTGGCTCACGCCGGGCGAGCTGTTCGAGGGCGTCGAAGGCGGTTGGGGTGAGGACTGGGATTACGCCGATCCGGACAAGTTCACCCCGGGTCACCCGGGCAAGTACGTGTTCAAGGGCCGCAGCCCGCTGGAACCCGGCGACGTCATGCCGGCGGACGATCGCGAGCCGGCGCTGTCCGGTGCCCGCGGCGGCGAGCGCGGTACCGAGTCCGCCACGCCGCGCACGAGCGGGCCGTCCGCGGGGCAGGCCTCCGAGGCGAACCCCGGGCAGTCCACCGCGGGCACGAGCCGGCGTCCCGAGGGGCAGCCTGGCAACGCGGCCGGTGCCCAGCACACGACGAGCGACCCGTCCCCGGACTCCGATCACGTGGACCCCTCCGACGACTCACGCACCCGCAACCCCGGGCTCGCCTGAGCCCGAGGGATACCATGTGAGGCGGTGCCGCGACAGCGCGGCGCCGCCTCACGTCGTCAGTGCCCCCTGTACAGGATTGAGAGAGCCTTGCGAGAATTCACGGCACGTTTTGCCACCGATCAGGAAATCGCCGAGTGGGACTCCCACGTCACGGCCAACCCCTCGGGCGGCAACCTGTTGCAGTCGGAGGCGTTCGCGCTGGTCAAGAAGGACCACGGGTGGAAGCCGCAGTACGTGGTGTACGAACCCACGGACGGTTCGCAGCCCAGTTACAACCTGGTGCTCGAGAAGTCCGTGCCCGCCCTGGGCAGGCTGTGGTACATGATCAAGGGCCCGGACGTGGCGAGCGTGGACGACATCCCCGGCATCGTGGCGGCCAACGAGCGCTTCGTGGCGGGTCCCGCGCGCGGCGTGTTCGCGATCAAGTACGAACCCGAGATCGTGGCCTCCGACTACGCCGCGGGCGTGATGGCGCGCAGTGGACTCGTGAAGTCCTTCGAGATTCAGCCCAACGACTCCACCGCCGTGCTGGACACGGACATGGACGAGAAGGCCCTGCTCAAGTCCCTGCACTCGCGGGGTCGCAACGCGGTGCGCCGTGCGACCCGCGAGGGCTGCGAGGTGGACCAGGTCCCGCTCACGGAGGAGAACATGCGCGCGATGTACGCGCTCATGGATTCCGTGGGTCAGGGTCACGCCAAGGTGACCCTGCGTTCCTACGAGTACTACCGGGCGTTCTGGAACAATTTCGCCGATCGCGGTCAGGGCCGGCTCTACTTCACGTACGAGGACGGCAAGCCCTCGGTGGGTGCCTACGTGATCTCCTACGGGCGCAAGGGCACCTACAAGGACGGCGGCTCCAAGCCGCGGCGCAAGCAGTACGGGGACTCGCACCTCGTGCAGTGGAGCGCCATCACGGACCTGAAGCAGGACCACGAGATCACCCAGTACGACTTCTGCGGGACCCCGCCCTCCGACCAGCTCAAGAACAAGGAGCACCCCTACTACGGTCTGGGGTTGTTCAAGACGAGCTTCACCAAGACTGTCGTGGATTACGTGGGCGTTTGGGATCAGCCACTCAGCCGCGCGAAATACGCTGTGTGGAACAACGTGGCGGAGAAGGTACAGCGCCAGTTGTGGGTGCGCCGCACGGGTCAGCCCTTCTACTGACCGGCGGCCGCGGCCCCTCCACCCGGCCCCCGCTCGCCCGCAGGCGAGGACGTGGGCGAGCACGGGCGCGCGAGCGGATGCGTGTGGGCCGCACCCCAGCACACAGGAGTCGAACAGTGCCTGCGGCGGCAGGGAAGGGTGATCCCACGTGAGCGTGAGCGAGCAATTGACGCGTCTGGCGCACCAGGGCTACCCGTCCTCGGGTGAGAGCACGGGCCCGCACGCGGTGGACGGTGAACCGTTCGGTCCCGCCGGGGACACCGCGCTGCGCGACGCCGTGCAGCACACGAGTCCGCGGCGTCGTACGCGTTACGCACCGCGCCCCACCGAGGAACAGGCCGCCCGGGCGGAACTGCGTAGCGCGCCCGTGCACACCGACACCCGGACGACGTCGCAGCTGCGGGTCCCCGGCGTCCGTCCCCGCAGCGCCGGGCACGGTCCCGCGACCGGCACCGGAACGCCGCAGGTCTCCTCCCTGCCCGTCCTCACACCGGGCCAGATCGCCGCCGACCGCGCGGGCCAGGGGCACCGGGCGGCGGTTCCCGCGGCATTGACCGAACCCATCAGCAGCCCGTCCCGGCGTGGCACCGCCCCCGCGAGCTCACCCGTGGAGCGCCCGGAAACCGTGGCGCACGAGCCAGCGCCCGCGACCACCGCGATCTCGCGGGGCGTGTACCCGGCAACCCGGGTCAAACCGTCGCGGGCACCCAAGGCACTGTTGCGCTCCCTCGTGCAGGGGGACGCCGCGCCCACCGCGCCCATGCGTGTGGTGGACCGGCTCACCGCCACACCGTTCCAGCACCTGCGCAAGTTCGGGGACAGCACGGACCGCCAGGCCCGGCGCACCCTCAACTTCGCGCTGCGCCTGGCCGAGACCATGTTCCACTACGGCGCGGACGCGCTGGACGTGGAGAACGCGATCATCGCGGTGTGCGCCACGTACGGGGTGGAGAACCTGGACGTGGACATCACCAACCAGTCGGTGACCATCAACTACGTCGCGGAGACCACGGCCACGGGCAAACTCACCGCCGCCGGCGAGGCCCCGCGGCGGGTCACCGAGGACACCGGTTCCTCCGCCCACCCCGCGACCGCCCTGGCGGGCACACCCGGGACCACGGGGGAGCAGCGCGGGAGCTCCGCGCCGCGCACCGGCCAGGACCCGTGGGGCGATTCTTCGACCTCGAGCCACACCGTGATGCGCGTGGTGCGTTCATGGACCGACAACTACTCGGGTCTCGCGGACTCCCATCAGCTCGTGACCCGGATCATCGAGGGCAACACGCCCCTGCGGGACGCCGAACGGGAGCTCGCCCGGATCAACGCCCGGCCCAAGCCCTACCCCAAGTGGGTCGTGTGGCTCGCCACGGTGATCGCGGCGGGGACCATCACGCTGGCGATCGGCGGCAGCCCGGCCGGTGCGCTCGTGGCCGTGGTCTCCTCCGTGGTGGTGCAGTCCGTCACAGCGAAACTGGGGGCGTGGCGGATCCCGGAGTTCTTCTCCCTCGCGGCCAACGCCCTGGTGGTCACGCTCGGTGCCCTGTTGATCTCGGCGGTGGGGGTCGAGGTGTCCCCGCCCAGGGTCATCGCCGGTGGGATCATTATGCTGTTGCCCACCACCCGCATGGTCTCCACGATGCAGGACGCGATCAACGGTTTCCCCGTGACCGCGGCCGGACGACTACTGTCCACCGCCATGGCGTTCCTGGGGATCGTGGCCGGGATCGCCCTGGGGATCACCTTGTCCGCGCACCTGGGGGTCCCACGGATTGACGTTTCCCAGTCCGGGTTCACACCCGCGGCAGCCATGACCAACACGGTGTTCATGCTGATCTCCACCGCTCTGATCGCGATCACCATGCAGGCGAAGCCGCGTCACCTGCTGCCCGCCGTGGCCGCGGCCCTCGTGGGCCTCGGTTTTTACCACGGCATCGGCAGCTTCGATCCCAGCACACGATTGGCCACGGGCGTGGGGGCTGTGGCGAGCGGTTGCGTGGCCGCGCTGCTCGCGGCGAGGGCCAAGATCCCGCAGGCGATCCTCGCGATCCCCGCGATGACCTACCTGCTGCCCGGGTTGAGCCTGTTCCGCGGAATGTACGCGATCACCGTGGAGAACGAGACCACGGGGGACGGCATCACGGGACTCGTCAACGCCATGGTGTCCATCGTGCTCCTCGCGGCGGGCGTGGTGCTCGCCAAGTACCTCATGCGCCCGTTCATCGAGCGGATGCAGTACCTCTCCCAGCGGCGCAACCGCCGCCGCTGACCGGTCAGAGGATCTTGCCCACGGGCAGCTTCTTCTCCGCCTGGAACGTCTCCTCGGCCCGCCCGGCCGCCCAGTACCCGGACAGGGATACCTGCGAACGCTCGAGCCCGCGGACGTCGAGCAGTTCCTTCCGGGCAGCCTTCATGGCCTCGCGCTCGCCGTGCACGAACGCCTGCACCCCCGCGGTGTCCTCGGGCCACGCGGCGTTCGCGAGTCCCGTCACGAGGGCGCGCTCACCGTCCTGCTGAGCGGCGCGGTGCACCCAGCGCACCCGGACGCCCTCGGGGATCGCGAGGTCGGTGAGGTCGAGTTCGTGGGAGGCGTCCTCGACCTCCAGGACGGCTTCTCCGCGCGCCGAGGCGGGCAGCGCCTCGAGGTTCGCGAGCACGGCGGGGACGGCGGCGTCGTCGCCAGCGAAGACGCTCCACGCGGCGGCCGGATCCGGGATCCACTTGCCGCCCGGGCCGAGCGCCACGATCCGGTCGCCGGGGGACGCGGCATCCGCCCACGGCCCCGCGTAGCCTTCGGTGCCGTGCAGGGCGACGTCGATCCACACGGTCTCGGTGTCGGGTTCCGTGTGGCGCAGGGTCATGTGCCGCGTGACGGGCTGGTCCTGGGGTGCGGCGTTTTCGCGCGCGGCCCAGTAGTCGGGGAACGCGCCGGGCGCGGTCGCCGCGAGCGTGGCTGCGGAGAAGAAGACGAGCTTGACGTACTTCTCCGGCGCCTCCATGTCCTGGAACTGCTCGGCGTTCTCGATCCTGCACACCACGCGCACCATGCCCGGGGAGAGCTGAATCCGGTCCGTAACCGTGAGGTTGAGCTGGGGTTTGCGGGGTCGCGCCGGAGTTTGTGCCATGCGTCCAGCGTAGGTGCTGCTACGCGGGCAGTTCCCACGAGACGGGCTGGGCGCCCTGTTGTTGCAGCAGCTCGTTGGCGCGGGAGAACGGGCGGGAACCGAAGAACCCCCGGGACGCGGACAACGGGGACGGGTGCACCGATTCCACGGTGGGCGCCCCACCCAGCCAGTCCTTGGTGCCGCGGGCGTCGCGACCCCACAGGATGCCGACGAGGGGTTGCTCGCGCGCCCCGAGCGCGCGGATCGCGCACTCCGTGACCGCTTCCCAGCCCTTGCCCCGGTGGGACGCGGGGGAGCCCGCGCGCACCGTGAGGACCCTGTTGAGCAGCATGACGCCCTGCTCGGCCCACGAGGACAGGTCCCCGTGCGCGGGCGGCGTGATCCCCAGATCGGAGTGCAGTTCCTTGTAGATGTTCTGCAGGGACCGCGGGATCGGGCGCACGTCCGGGGCCACCGAGAACGAGAGGCCCATCGCGTGGCCCGGGGTGGGGTAGGGGTCCTGGCCCACGATCAACACCTTGACCGCGGACATCGGCTCGCGAAGCGCGCGGAAGATGTGGTCCCCAGCGGGCAGGGTGTGGTGGCCCTCGGCGTGTTCGGCGCGCAGGAACTCGCCCACGGCCCGGATCTGCGGCTCCACGGGTTGCAAGGCACGGGCCCACTCCTCGTTCATGATCTCGTGCAACGGGGGCGGGGTGTTCACGGTGCGACCTCCAGGGCGTGCGGCCTCCGGGTACCGCCCGGAGCGTTAGGGTTGAGCCCATGTCTACCACGGGCGACGGCCTCGACGAGCTCGACCGGGCCATCCTGGACCTGGAGTCCGAGCACTGGAAGTACCGCGGCGCCAAGGAGTCCGCGATCCGCTCCCGCCTGGGGTTGAGCCCCGTGCACTACTATCAGCGGCTCAACGCCCTGATCTCCTCAGAGGCCGCCGCGCGCCACGCCCCCATGCTGATCTCCCGGTTGCGCCGCGCGCGCAATCGCTGAGTGGGTCCCCGGGTGCGCGTGGGATAGTGGGCAGCGCACCGCGGACCCCTGGCCGCCGCGGGTCCGGCAGGCGGGGCGCACGCCGTCCCACGGTCCCGGCATCCGCGGGTCGGCGCCCCCGATCCCGCCGTTCGTTGAGGAGAGCCACAGCATGAGCGAGTACCCCCGTGACGAGTTCGACGACGTCCCCGAGGACGGCGCCCGGCAGGGTGCCCACCGAGGCCATAACCCGAATGCCCGAGCGGGGTCCCGGGGCAAGTTCCTGGCGATCCTCGTGACCGGTGTGCTCGCCCTCGTCCTGGGGGCGGTGGCCTTCGTGAACGCCCCGCGCACGGCCCAGGAAGCGCTCGCCCTCTCCGCCGCAGCCGTTGCGGTGTCCCCGGACGACGACGCCGCGGCCGGTGCCTCCGCGGTGGGTGCCGTGGCGCTCGGGACGGCCGCGAGCGACGTCGTGCCCGGAGCCCCCGCGGCCGCCTGAGCCGCCCGTTCAGCCGGGGACGAAACCTGAGTCCACTGGACGCAGGGCGTTTGCGGTTCCGGCATGACGAGTGCCACTATGGGATTAGCACTCAGTCGCGTGGACTGCTAACCGGGTCCGGTGGTGGTCGCGCGGCGGACGAGTGACATCACGGTGAGGTGGTTGCGGCGCGGTGAGGATCGCGGCGCGGCACCGTCCGTCGCGGGCATCGTGATGACAAGTCTTGTTTGTCAACCGTCCAGGAGGGACGAAACACATGGCAAAGATGATCGCATTCGACGAAGAAGCCCGCCGCGGCCTCGAGCGGGGCCTGAACACCCTCGCGGACGCCGTCAAGGTCACCCTCGGCCCGCGCGGACGCAACGTGGTCCTCGAGAAGTCCTGGGGCGCCCCCACGATCACCAACGACGGCGTGTCCATCGCCAAGGAGATCGAGCTCGAGGAGCCGTACGAGAAGATCGGCGCCGAGCTCGTCAAGGAGGTCGCCAAGAAGACCGACGACGTCGCCGGTGACGGCACCACCACAGCCACGGTGTTGGCCCAGGCCCTCGTGAAGGAGGGCCTGCGCAACGTGGCCGCCGGTGCGGACCCGCTGTCCCTCAAGCGTGGCATCGAGAAGGCCGTGGCCGCCGTGACCGAGCAGCTGCTGTCCTCCGCCAAGGAGATCGAGACCGAGGAGGAGATCGCCGCGACCGCGTCCATCTCCGCCGCGGACCCGGAGATCGGCAAGCTCATCGCCGAGGCCATGGAGAAGGTCGGCAAGGAAGGTGTCATCACCGTCGAGGAGTCCAACACCTTCGGGCTGGACCTCGAGCTGACCGAGGGCATGCGCTTCGACAAGGGCTACCTCTCCGGTTACTTCGTGACCGACGCCGACCGTCAGGAAGCCGTCCTCGAGGACCCCTACATCCTGATCGTCAACTCCAAGATCTCCGCCGTGAAGGACCTGGTCCCCGTACTCGAGAAGATCATGCAGGCCGGCAAGCCGCTGCTGATCATCGCCGAGGACGTGGACGGCGAAGCGCTCGCCATGCTCGTGCTGAACAAGATGCGCGGTGCCGTGAAGTCCGTGGCCGTCAAGGCTCCCGGTTTCGGTGACCGCCGCAAGGCGCAGCTTGCGGACATCGCGATCCTCACCGGCGGCCAGGTCATCACCGAAGAGGTGGGCCTGTCGCTCGAGTCCGCCACGATCGACCTGCTGGGCCAGGCCCGCAAGGTCGTGGTGACCAAGGACGAGACCACCATCGTGGACGGCGCCGGTACGCAGGAGGAGATCGAGGGTCGCGTGGCCCAGATCCGCGCGGAGATCAACAACTCCGACTCCGACTACGACCGCGAGAAGCTGCAAGAGCGCCTGGCCAAGCTGGCCGGCGGAGTGGCCGTCCTCAAGGCGGGTGCCGCCACCGAGGTCGAGCTCAAGGAGCGCAAGCACCGCATCGAGGATGCTGTGCGCAACGCCAAGGCCGCCGTGGAGGAGGGCATCGTCGCCGGTGGTGGCGTGGCCTTGATCCAGGCCGGTGCCAAGGTCTTCGAGTCCCTCGGGCTGTCCGGGGACGAGGCGACCGGTGCCAACATCGTCAAGGTCGCGATCGACGCGCCGCTCAAGCAGATCGCGCTGAACGCCGGTCTCGAGCCGGGCGTGGTTGTGGACAAGGTGCGCGGGCTCGAGACCGGTTGGGGCCTCAACGCCGCCACCGGCGAGTACGAGGACCTCATGGCCGCGGGCATCAACGACCCCGTCAAGGTGACCCGTTCCGCCCTGCAGAACGCGGCGTCCATCGCCGGGCTGTTCCTGACTACCGAAGCCGTGGTCGCGGACAAGCCCGAGCCCGAGGCCGCCGGTGCGGGCGCGGGTGCCGATCCCATGGGTGGCATGGGCGGCATGATGTGATCTCGCTCTTCTGAGTGAGTTCCGCCCGCTACACGGGCGGACATTGCGAGAACCCCGGGGACACGTGCTGTCCCCGGGGTTCTCGCATCTCCGGGAGTGCTCGTGCACCCGGGTGCTCTTCGCGCGCCCAGGTGGTGGCCCCGGGGCGGTCCGCTGAACCGCGGGCCGATGCGGGACCGGGCGATCGCCTGCCAGCGGCGGTGGTTCAACGTGTCGGGAGGTTTTGCGAGGATGAGCGCATGACGATCATCGCTTCCGCGGACGGCTCCGCACTCGGCAACCCCGGACCCGCGGGGTGGGCCTGGTACATCGATCCCACCTCGTGGCGCGCGGGGGGTTGGGCCCACGGGACCAACAACATGGGCGAGCTCACCGCGGTGCTCGATCTGCTCCGCTCCACCCGGCACCGCGCGGACGAACCGCTGCGGGTGCTGTGCGACAGCCAGTACGTGATCAACTCGGTCACCAAGTGGATGCCGGGCTGGAAGAAGAAGGGCTGGAAGAAGCGCGACGGCAAACCCGTGCTCAACGTGGAGATCATGAAGGCGCTGGACCGCGAGCTCTCCGGTCGGGACGTCAGCTTCGAGTGGGTCAAGGGGCACGCGGGTCACGAGCTCAACGAGGCCGCGGACGAGCGCGCCCGCGCCATGGCCACGGCCTACCAGTCCGGCACCGCGCCGGAGGACATGCCCGCGGGGCCGGGCTTCCGGGACGACGCGGGCCGCGGAATCGAGGCGGGAGACGTGGGACCGGATCTTTTCTCCGCGTGGGCCTCCCCGGAGGACCTCCCGGCGGGTCACGCTGGGTCCACGGACTCCACGGACTCCACGGACTCCACGGACTCCCCGGATTCCGACGGCACCCCCGAGCATCTCATCTCGGACGCGGCCTCGCGTGAGGCCACGGTCCTCGGCCGCGGGAATGCTCCCGGTGGACCGGGGGAGTCCCTGCACCCCGACCTGGTGTGCGTGGACCGGCGAGGTGCCACGGCAGCCCCCGAGTCCGTGCTGAGCATCGTCGAAGCGGCAGGGTGTGAGCCCCGGGAGCTGCGGGTCACGGCCCTGGGCGCGCACGCCTACCACGTGAGCTACCGGCTCGAGGAGACATCCGTCGTGACCCGGCGCAGTTCCGTGTGGGTCCGCGAGGACCAGCACCACGACATGGGCCCATGGCTACTGCGGTACCACCAGGTCACGGCGGAGGTCTGAGCCCGGGCTCACCCGGCGAACATCCGCGCGTTCGCGGCCTCGGTCTCGGCGTACTGGGTGCCCGCGGTCGCGAGCGCCTGGTTGATCTGGGCCACGGCCTGTTCCATCTGGGCCTGCGCGGAGCGCCAGGAGTGGAAGGCCTCCTGGAAGCTGGCCGAGGCGGTGCCGGTCCACGAGGCCTGGAGATCGGCGAGCGTGGCGCTCATACCGTTGACCTCGGAGCTGAGCCGTTCGATGTGCCCGTGGGCCTGCTGGGACTTGGCGGCAATGGTGTCACTGTCCACGACGAAGTGGGCCATGGTGTTTCCTCCCTGGAGCGGATGCGGTGGCCGGTGGGTTCCCGGGCCCGATCCACGCTAGGCAGCACGTGCCGCGCAACGCCCCGGAGAGGGAGGGGATGGGGACTCAGGCGTCCTCGGAGTCCTCGTCCACAGGTTTCGTGTGGGGGATCCGCACGGTGAAGGTCGCCCCACCGCCGTCGGTCTCCTCGAGTTTCACCGCGCCGTCGTGCTGGGCGATGATCGCGGCCACGATGGACAGGCCCAGCCCCGTGCCGCCGGTCTCGCGGGTGCGGGAGGAATCCGCGCGGTAGAAGCGTTCGAAGACGCGCTCGGCGTCCTCCCGGTCGATACCGGGCCCGTGGTCGCGCACCTGCAGCACGGAGGTGAACCCGCCGTCCACGGCACTCTCCAGACCCACCGCAAGTTCGAGCGGCGATCCCGCGGGGGTGTAGCGCAGGGCGTTGGTGATCAGATTGGCCACGACCTGGCGCAGCTTGGACTCGTCCCCGTGCACCCACGCGGCCTCGGGCTGGGAGTCGTGCAGCCCCACGACCCGCACCGTGCGGTCCGGTGCCGTGGCGTGGGCGTCGGACGCGGCGTCGTACGCCAGGTGCAAGAGGTCCACTGGTCGAGTGGTGGCGACCCGGCGTTCGTCCAACCGGGCCAGGGTCAGCAGGTCCTCCACGAGCTGGGTCATCCGCTTGGACTCGGACTCGATGCGTTCCATGGCCTTGCCCACGTCCTCGGGCGTCTGCAGCGCGCCGTGGCGGTACAACTCCGAGTACCCGCGGATCGACACCAGGGGGGTGCGCAGCTCGTGGGAGGCGTCCGCGACGAACCGCCGCAGTTTGATCTCGGAGCGGGTGCGGGCGTCGAACGCGTCCTCGATGTGGCCGAGCATCGCGTTGAGCGAGCCCGAGAGCTGTCCGATCTCGGTCTGGGGGTTGTAACCCTCCATGCGCTGGGAGAGGTCCCCCTCCGCGATCCGGGCGGCCGTGGCCTCGACCTGCCGCAACGGTTGGAACGCCCGGGTGACCATGACCCAGCCCACGGTCATGGCCGCGAGCAGGGTGGCCAGGCCGAAGCTGAACGTCAGCAACCCCACGCCGGAGATGATCGCGTTGGTGCGGTCCAGGGGTTCGGCCACGACCACGGACATGTCGAACGCCGTGAGTTTGGTGGGCACCACCCGCCACTTGCGCTCGGGGACGCCCACGGATCCCACGGTCTCCGCCTGGCCGTCGTGGGCCATGACGTAGTCCAGGGTCATCCCGCTCAGATCTGGACTCGAGCTGTCCGGGGACGTGCCGGTACCGCTGCGAGCGCTCGCCACCACGTTGCCGTTCTGATCCAGCAGGTACCCCGAATTGGGCACCGGTGTGGTCACGTCACCCTGCAGCGCTCCCGTGAGCACCGGGGCCACGGTGTTCACGGACCCGCGCAGTTCCTGGTCCATGCTGGTCACGAGCGAGTCGCGCAGCACGGACACGGCCACGAGCGTGGTCACCGAGATGCTGATGGCCAGCAACAGCCCCGTGAGGGCCATCAGCTGGGAACGCAGGGATGCGGAGCGGAACCGGCGGGTGAGGACGTTCAACGGTTCAGTGGCGCTTGTCCGCCGAGCGCAAGAGGTAACCCACGCCGCGCTTGGTGTGGATCAGGGACGGCTGCTCGGGGTCGTTGTCGATCTTGCGGCGCAGATAGGAGATGTAGGACTCCACGATGGAGGCGTCCCCGTTGAAGTCGTACTCCCACACGTGGTCCAGGATCTGGGCCTTGGACAGCACCCGGTTGGGGTTGAGCATGAGGTAGCGCAGGAGCTTGAACTCGGTGGGGGACAGGTCGATCTCGCGCCCGCCGCGGAAGACCTCGTGGGCGTCGTCGTCCAGGACCAGGTCGTCCACGCGCAGCCGGGAGTCCTCCTCCTCGAGCGGCTGGGTGCGGCGCAGGACGGCGCGGATGCGGGCGACGACCTCGTCCAGGCTGAACGGCTTTGTCACGTAGTCGTCACCGCCCACGGTCAGGCCGGCGACCTTGTCGTCGGTGTCGTCCTTGGCGGTGAGGAACAGGATGGGGAAGTGGTGTCCGGCGGCGCGCAGCTTGCGGGTCACGGAGAATCCGTCGATGTCCGGGAGCATGACGTCCAGCACGGCGAGGTCCGGGTCCTCGGCCTCGGCCTTGAGCAGGGCGTCCCGGCCGTTCGCCGCGGTGACCACTTCGAAGCCCGCGAATCGCAGGGAGGTGGCCAGCAGTTCCAGGATGTTGGGTTCGTCGTCGACGACGAGCAGTTTCGCTTCGGGTGTTTTCGTGTTCACGCCCGTCAGTATCTCCAAGTTTCCTGAATGGATTCTGTTCTCCGGCCGTCCGTTATCTGGAAGGGCGACGCCGCTGCGCGCGCCTCAGCGGGCCGAGCGCCGTCGCGCGCCCCGCAACAGTTCCACGCACATCAGCAGGAAGGCCACGGGGAGAAAGATCGCGGGGAAGACCGTGAACCCGCCCCAGATCACGTGCCCTCCGGCGGCCGCCACGAGCACCGCCACCAGCGACAGCGCGCACATGAACGCGAGGACCAGTGCGACGACGAGCAGGGGGGACATGCCCCGGCGAGGGCTCGGGGAGGTGCGGCCGGATGCGGTGGGAACGGTGGGTTCGGACATGGTCCTCACGGTAGCAAGGACCGGTTACGCGGTGGGTTGAATCCGGGCCCGGGGCGATCATGAGGGGACTAAACTATTGACTTCGCGAGCCGCCCGCGTTCCCGTCGGTGGCCGCGCAGACACGGCGACGAGAGACTGAGGTGATCCGCGTGCCCACGGGCAAGGTCAAGTGGTTCGACGCAGACAAGGGTTTCGGCTTCCTGGCCACCGACGACGGCCAGGAAGTGTTCCTGCATTCGTCCGCCCTGCCCAAGGGGGTCACCACGGTCAAGCCCGGGACCCGCATGGATTTCGGGATCGCGGACGGCAAGCGCGGTGCGCAGGCCCTGTCCGCGACCTTACTGAGCAAGCCGCAGTCCGTGGCTCGCAACACGCGCAAGCCCCCCGAGGAGATGGCCGTGCTCACCGAGGACCTCATCCGGTTGTTGGACGGGATGTCCAACGGACTGCGCCGGGGGCGGTACCCGGACCACGTGCACGGCAAGAAGATCGCGACCATCCTGCGCACCGTGGCGGATGAGCTCGATGTCTGAGACCACCGCGGAGACCGCTCCGCAGCGACCCACGGGGCGTACACGCACACCCAAGCAGGACCCGGTGCTTACGGGCGCGGTGGATCTCGCGCGGGAGGCCGTGCTGGCCCCCGTGGCGGACGCGTCCTCGGTGGGGGAACACCTCGGTGTCACCGTGCACGAGGACCGGCTGCTGACCCACCTCTTCGACTGTCGCCTGGCTGGCTACCCCGGCTGGGCGTGGTACGCGACCGTGGCCCGGGCCCCGCGCAGCAAGCACGTGACCGTGTGCGAGACCGGCCTCGTGGCGGGTCCTGATTCCCTCCTGGCCCCGGACTGGGTGCCGTGGGAGGAGCGGATGCAGGCGCTGCAGGAGCAGGAGGCGCAGGACGAGCACGACTCCCCGGCGGAGGGGGACGAGCACCCGGGCGACGGGCAGGACTCCGCCGACGCCGAGCACGCCGGTGACGGTGACACCGCACCCGCCGAGGAGACCTCCACCGATGGGGAGACCTCCCGCACCGAGGACGAGTCCGCTGCATCGGAAGACGCCGAGGACGGCTCAGCATCGTAGGCAGCGGACCGGCCGCCGCCCCCGGGACCCCGCCGCCGGCGGTCCCGGAGTCGGGGATGTTCCGGTCCCTGCGCATCCGTAACTACCGTCTGTGGTTCACGGGTGCGCTCGTGTCCAACGTGGGTACGTGGATGCAGCGCACCGCCCAGTCCTGGCTCGTGTTCGATGAACTGACCGATCACGACGCCACGGCCATGGGCGTGGTGATGGCCCTACAGTTCGTTCCGCAATTGCTGCTCGCCCCCTACGCGGGGGTGCTCGCGGACCGCTACGACCGGCGCCGGATCCTTGTGATCACGCAGGGTGTCATGGCACTGCTGGCCCTGGGGCTGGGCATCCTGTTGCTCCTGGACGTCGCGCAGTTGCCCACCGTGTACGCGTTCGCGCTGGGCCTGGGGATCGTCGCGACGTTCGACGCCCCCGTCCGGCAGACGTTCGTCTCGGAGATGGTCCCGGACACCCACGTGTCCAACGCAGTGGCCCTGAATTCCACATCGTTCAACTCGGCGCGGTTGATCGGTCCCGCGGTCGCCGGTGTGCTGGTCGCCGCCGTGGGCACGGGGTGGGTCTTCATGATCAACACCCTCACGTTCGCCGCGATGATCTGCGCGATCGTGCTGATCGACGCCGCCAAGTTGCGCCCCGCTCCACGCGCGCGGCGGGCACGCGGGCAGATCCGGGAGGGCATCGGCTATGTGCTCCACCGCCCGGACCTCGTGGCGGTCATGAGCACGATCTTCATGATCGGCACGTTCGGGATGAACTTCGCCGTGTTCCTCGCGGCCATGGGTGGTTCCGTGTTCGGGCGCGGCTCCGAGGAGTTCGGCGTCCTCAACTCGATCCTGGCAGTAGGCACCCTGACCGGGGCGTTGCTCTCCGCCCGCCGCGCGCGGGCGCGGTTGCGCTACATCTTCTTAGGCTGCGTGGCCTTCGCGATCACGTGCCTGGGTGCGGCCACCGCCCCCACGCTGTGGGTTTTCGCGCTGTGGCTGATCCCGTGCGGCATCGCGTCGCTCACGATCATGACCACCGCCAACGCCTATGTCCAGACGACCACCGCACCCGCGATGCGCGGGCGCGTGATGAGTCTCTACATGGCCATCTTCATGGGCGGTACGCCGATCGGCGCACCCACCGTGGGGTGGCTGACCGACACGCTCGGGGCGCGGTGGGGCATGGGTGCGGCGGTGCTCGCCGGGGTCGTGGGCGCGCTGATCGGCGCGTGCTTCGCGTGGCGACTGCGCCGGGAACGGCAGCTCACGACGTCGTCCACGGCGACGCCGGGGACGACGTCGCGCGGCTGAGTCCGCTCAGTCCAGGCTGTTCGCCACGGTCCAGTCGATGCACTCCAACAGGGCGCGGACGTCCTCCGACGGTACGGAGACGAACGTGGCGATCCGCAACTGGTTGCGCCCGAGCTTGCGGTACGGCTCAACGTCCACCACGCCGTTCGCGCGCAGGACGGCCGCGATCCGGGCGGCGTCCACCGCGTCGTCGAAGTCCACCGTGCACACCACGGGGGAGCGGTGCTCGGCCAGCGTGACGAACGGGGCGGCGACGTCGCTGCGTTGCGCCCAGTCGTAGACGAGCCCCGAGGTCTCGGCCGTGCGGCGGGATGCCCAGTCCAGACCGCCCTGGGCGTTGAGCCAGCCCGCCTGCTCGTTGAGCATCACGAGCCCCGCGAGTGCGGGGGTGTTGTAGGTCTGGTGCTTGCGGGAGTTCTCCACGGCCGTGGCAAGGGACAGCACGTCCGGGATCCAGCGACCGGACGCTGCGATGCGCTCGACCCGCTCGAGCGCGGCGGGGGAGAAGGCGGCGAACCAGATCCCGCCGTCACTGCCGAAGTTCTTCTGCGGGGAGAAGTAGTAGACATCGGTCTCAGAGAGGTCGACCGCCATCCCACCCGCGGCGGACGTCGCGTCGATGACCGTCAGAGCGCCGTCGTCCGCGTGAACGCGCTGTACGGGCATGGCGACGCCGGTGGAAGTCTCGTTCTGGGGCCACGCGTAGACGTCCACCCCGGGCGCCACGCGAGGCCCCTCGGGGCGCGAACCGGCCGGGGCCTCGATGACCACGGAGGATTCGAGGAACGGTGCGCGATCCGTCACGTGCGCGAACTTGGCGCCGAACTCCCCGAAGCTGAGGTGCTCGGCGCGCCGGGACACGAGGCTGAAGGCCGCGCTGTCCCAGAAGGTGCTGGACCCACCGAGACCCAGCACGATCTCGTACCCCTCGGGCAGTGCGAAGAACTCGGCGAGGCGCTCCTGCACCTGCGCTACCAGGTTCTTGACCGGGGCCTGGCGGTGGGACGTACCCAGCAGCGTGCTGCCACCGCGTTCGAGCGCGGCCACCTGCTCGGCCCGCACCCGGGACGGGCCCGCGCCGAAACGGCCATCCGCGGGCAACAGGGACGGGGGGATCACGGGCATGCTGGTCACGAAGGCTCCTCTGGCGGGCGGTCGGGTGTGTCCCCCATTGTGCCCGCCCGGGGAGTCGATGGCGCGTTCGAGACGCCTGCCGCCAGGACACCCACTGGCTATAATTATCCTGAATCATTCAGACTAGGCTGAACGGCAGCCCCCACCGGGGGTCGTTGACCCGCGCGCTGTGGTGCGCAGAAATCTGAGGACGAACCATGAGCGGCGATCTGATCGACACCACCGAAATGTACTTGCGCACGGTGCTGGAGCTGGAGGAAGAGGGGATCACCCCCATGCGAGCCCGCATTGTGGAACGCCTGCACCACTCCGGCCCCACCGTGTCTCAGACCGTCTCCCGCATGGAGCGCGACGGCCTGCTCTCGGTCGCGCCGGACCGCTCCCTGCAACTCACCGAGGCCGGGCGCACCACCGCTGTGTCCGTGATGCGCAAGCACCGGCTCGCCGAACGACTCCTCGCGGATGTGGTGGGCCTGGACATGGCGCACGTCCACGAGGAGGCCTGCCGCTGGGAACACGTGATGAGTGAGCGCGTGGAACAGCGGCTCGTGAACCTCCTGGGGGATCCCGAGAACTCCCCGTACGGCACGCCCATCCCGGGGCGGGGCGAGCACCACGGCACCGGTGCCGCGGCCGAGGTCTTCGACGGCCTCACCCTGCTCGAGGTCGCCGGAGCCCAGGACTCCACGGAATACGTGGTCCGGCTGCTGCCGGAAGTGGTGCAGGCGGATCAGGAACTCATCGAGATGCTCAGCTCCGCGGGCATTCTCACGGGCTCCAGGGTCACGGCCGAGATCAACCCCGGGGACGAGAACCGGGTCGTGGTGACCCGGGTCGATTCGGGAGTGTCCCTGGACCTGGACTCCGCCACCGCGCGCGCCATTCGGGTGGCCGCCGCCGAGGCCTGATCGCCGCTGCGTCTCTCCGCGGTTGCTTCCGGTGACGTCGGAACGCGACGCGCCGTGATCTTCGAGAAGTTGACCGTGATCTTTCGACTGTGTGGACAATCACGGGTGATCGGTGCGGTTTCGACCTTCGCTCACTGGGTGAGCCATGTATCACCGCAGGTCAGGAGCCCTTTCCGTGGTGTGGGCTTTCGAGCGGGCGGGCGTGCTGAGGCGGCCGATTGATATCGACGGTCGTGGTAATCCACGGTGATTCATAACGACCGATGCCCGATGCGTGACCGGCTGTAATCAAAACGTGACATTTTCGTTATCCATCCTGTACAGTCATGCCCGTGCCGATCACTGGTCGGATCGCCACTCCCGAGCGTTCGCCGAGTTCTGCCATGCGCTCCGGGACCCGTACACAGAACATCCGCATGGCAGAAGCGGGGGAACCACTTCCGGACTCGTTGCATCAGACGGGTCCTCGGGGTCAAGCCAGCACGGCACCTAGGTGCGTGCGGCCGGATGTCTCCCATCCGAACCCGACAGCTCACCTCGTAGGCGCAGGGAGGAACACACATGTCTTTCATGAAGCAGAACTCTGCCCGGCACCGCGCAGAGACGCAGTCGCACCTCGTGCGTAACACCACTATCGGTACGGTCGTCGCTGGTGCCGCCGTGGTCGGCCTCGCGGCCCCCGCGCAGGCCTCGAGCGGTCCCATCGATCTGGGCTCCACGGCTTCCTACGGCTACCAGGCGTCCACCTCCTCGGTGCAGGCCTACAACGCGTCGTACACCATGCAGACCACCAACACCGTGGGCTCCGCCGCCAGCGTGAGCACCCAGTCGAACCACTCCACGGGTGGTCTGGTGGGCACCGCCTACCAGGGCATCGGCGGCGCGTACGTCTGGGGCGGCGTCGGCTTCAAGGCCTGGGACTGCTCCGGCTTCACCCAGTGGGCCTACGCCCAGAACGGCATCAACCTGCCCCGCACCACCTGGGCCCAGTTCGCCGCTGGCACCCCCACCTCCAACCCGCAGCCCGGCGATCTGGTCTCCCAGAACGGCGGCTCCCACGTGGGGATCTACATCGGCAACGGCCAGATGATCTCCGCTCTCAATCCCTCGCAGGGCACTCAGGTTCACTCCGTGAATGCCATGCAGCTGGACGGTTACTACACCTTCCGGTGACCCGGTGACACCGCGCCCGAGCATGATGCGCGGTCCACACCGAGCCACATTGCGGCCGGGTGTGCTGGCCGGGTCCCCGGACCTCGGTCGGCACACCGCGCCGGAACCACCTGAAAACCGAAAGTAATCTCCCGCCCAAATCCGTGCACCGCTGCTGCGTCCTGACGGATGTGCCGGTCACCGCACACCTCCGTGCCCTGGGTGGACACGAACGTGTTAGGAAACCACACGAATGTCGAACGAAACCGCTCCTCACGCCGCCAAGGGCCTCTTCGCGGGTAAGGCCCGCACCGTCGCCGCCGTCGCGGCCTTCTCAGGCCTGGCCCTCGCGACCACCGTGTCCGTGCAGGCCACGCAGAATGCCTCCGAGCAGGCCCCCGCCGCCGCTGTGTCCGAGGCTCCCGCCTCCGACAACACCGTCTCCGCGGAGCCCGCCGCCAAGGCCGACAAGGCCCAGGAGAACGCTGCCAAGGAGCAGAACGCCGCGAAGACCGAGAAGGCGCAGCCCGCCGCTCAGGCTCCCGCTCAGCCCTCCGTGGTCCAGGCCGCTCCCGTGGCCGACGTGACCCCGCTGCAGGCTCCCGCCGTTCCGGCTGCAGCCCCCACCGTCGTGACCGCTTCCGAGAACGTCACCTCGGTCGCCGAGCAGGCTCCGGTGGCCCAGGGCCGCCACGCCGCTCCCGCCACCGCTCAGACCGTTGCCAAGGAGGCCGCCGCCGAGAAGCGCGCCGCTGTGGCTTCCCCGGTGATCCCGAACTACGCCCCCGCCCAGGGTGCCGCTGCCGCCCAGCCCGCGTCCTACAAGGCTCCGCAGGCCCCGGCCGCCCCGAAGGCGCAGGCTGCCCCCCAGGCTCAGGCCGCCACCCAGGTGGCCACGCAGTCCAACACCCAGGCGAAGGCTCAGGCTGCTCCCGCCGCCAAGGCCTCCTCCGTGTCCGGCTCCGCGAAGGGCCAGGCCATCCTGGGTGCCGCCGAGGCTCAGCTCGGTGTGGCCCAGGACTGCACCATGCTGGTGACCAACTCCCTCAAGGCCGTGGGCATCAACCACCACGGCTGGCCGGCCAGCTACAAGTCGCTGGGCACCCAGGTCTCCGCGGACCAGGCCCGCGCCGGTGACATCGCCTACTACGCCAACGGCGGTTCCGGCATGGCTCACGTGGCCATCTACGCCGGTAACGGCCAGGCCATCCACGGCGGTTGGAACGGTAACCAGACCGTGAAGACCAGCGCCTACGTGGGCTCCGGCCCCGAGTTCATCCGCGTCGGCTGAACCGGATCGAGTTCGGCACAGCGCTGATCCGCGCGGCGCCACACCTCGTGTCGAGTCGGGACCGGTTGTGTACCCGATCCCGATGAGAGCGATAGAGAACGTACGGACCCTGTTGACCGCAGGGTCCGTACGTTTTTTCGTGCCCGGAACCCGGAACCCGGACGTGGACTGGCAGCGGTGATCACTCAGCCCTCCTAGCACCCGATCCCCGTCGTGCAAGCGTCGATCGCGGATCGGCCCCAGCGATCGCGCAGCCCCGGCCCGTAGAATGGACGCCATGCCCTCCGATCTCTCCACCGCCGCACGCACCCCGCAGGACCAGGAATTCACCTACTACGCCGTGGGCATGGTTGCCGGTGCCATCCCGGGGATCGTCGTGGGGTTCATAGTGGCCGCGTTCCTGGGCCACGCCGCCATGTGGTTGTCGGTTTTCGGTGGCGTGGGGATCATCATCGGCCTCGTGGTCGCCACGGTCGTCTTCCGGCGACGCCGCGCGGCCGCCCGGGCAGCCCAGCCCACCTCGCCCGCAGCGCCGGGCGACGATGTCGCCGATCGCCGCAGCTGAGCCCGTCCCACCGGGGACCCGGCACGCCGCTGTCGGCGCTCGTCGCAGACCCACCCACCGGAGAGCCGGGTCGACGTCGCTGGGTATTCGTACGCGTCCGCGTGGCCGTCCAGCCCGGCCCCGAGCTCCACGCGGCGGTGAGTTCTCTCCGTCCCCCGTTATTTCCAATCGACCTCGGAGGCTGGCTCAGGCCGCGATCAGCTGCGTGATCTCCCGTTCCAGGTTCTCCCGGGCGCGGGCCTCCCACAACGTCACCGCACGAGGATCGTGGAACAACGTGTCTTTTTCCAGGAGTCCGCGCAGGATCTCGGCGCGGCCCGCCCTGAACTGCTCGTCCGGGACGTGGGCGTACTCGCGGCGCACCGTGGTCCGATACCGCTCGTACTCGTTCTCGCTGCCGCCCAGCACGGACAGGTCCGCGTCCACGAGTCGACAGGCGTCCACGTCGTTCGGATCCGGGTGGTGGTCCACGGTCACGAGCACGAGCTCCGCCACGCGGCGCCCGATGGCCGCGGGCCACTCCGGGCCTGACAGTCGTTGCCGGGCCAGCTCGGCGGAGTCCCGTTCGTCCTGACCTGCTTGCCCGTCATACACGGCATCGTGGAACCACGCGGCGAGCACGAGCTCCGCGCTCGGGGCGCCGTGGGTGAGCCGGTCGATGCCTTCCAGCACGTTCAGCAGATGCGAAGGCCCGTGGTAGACGCGGTGCGGTTCGCTCCAGCGGCTCAGCAGCTTGGCACCCAGGTCGGGATGCTCGGGGAAGTGGTGCGCCCAGCGGCGCGTGAGGGTCACCGCGAGCTTGGCCGGGCGGCGTCGTGCGGGGACCCGCAGGCCACTGTGGATCAGGACACGGACGAGTTTCTTGCCGTCGACAGCGAGGGCACCCGCGGCCACAGCGTCAGCGTGGCGGTGCGCGGGGACGTCGTAGTGGTCGCGGTCGAAGGCACGTTCCGAGACCCCCAGGCCGCGGGCGAACTCGTGCAGCTCGGCCAGGGAGGTGTCGGAGATCAGATGCGAGAACACCGTGCCGTGCGCGGGCCATCGGGGTGGATCGATGTAGACGGTCATGGCTCCATTGTGCGCTGTTCCGATGTGCTCTCAACTCGCGGGGCGAACGCGCCGCCGATACAGTGGTGCAGTGTTGCCCCCGTAGCTCAGGGGATAGAGCACGGCTCTCCTAAAGCCGGTGTCGTTGGTTCGAATCCAATCGGGGGCACCGAGGACGTCCCGCCCGATAACGGGCGGGACGTCGTCATTCCCGCAGTGCATTCCCACAACCGGCCGACCCGCCCAGCGAAACCCGCCCGCCCGGTGAGGATGGCCGACCCCGCACATCAACGGGGATGTATGAGTGGAGTACAAGCAGCCCGCGGCCCTGAGACCTGCGTCAGCTCAGTGGAATCGCGGCGTGGGGAAGCGCGAGGGGTGTATCCCCGAGCTCAGGCGCGCGGGCGCTGGCCCGGCAGCTTGCCCTCGGAGAAGTCGTCGAGTTTGCGGCGCGTCACGGATACCGCCACGATCACGGCGATCAGCACGAGCAGAGCGAACAACACCCACCGCGCGATCACGAGCCCCGAGGCGAGTGCCACGGCGGACGCGTCCGCGGGGTCGGCCACGGCGGCGTCGAGCACGGTGTTGCCCACCAGGAAGACCACCGCGTAGACCAGGATGACCGCCCAGTACACCCATTTGCGGGCGCGCTGCGGGGTGTTGAGCCCGGTGAACAGCAGCCAGCCCAGGCACATGAGAAGGGGAGTGAAGAGCCCCGTGGTCGCGTGCACGCCCTCGTACTCGGTGCGGCCGTCCGCGCCCAGGCCGCGGGCGAAGTCCGCGAGGTGGCCCTGGGAAAAACCGCCGGCCATGAGTTCGGGCGCGGTGACGCCGCCGGCAAGGTTTCCGGAGACGCCCTGCAGCACGAGCAGGTGGTAGTAGAGCCACAGCGCGGCACCCACGAAGAACGCGACGCCCACCAGGATCCCGGCCGACGACGCCTTGGTGGGTTCCGCGGCGAGCTCACCGGGGCGCATCTCGTGGACGCTCGCGGGGCGCACTCGGGGTGCACGAGCGGGCGAGGACCCCGCCTTCGCGGAGCCCGCGTTCTCCCCGTACTTCCTGGCCTTCTGCGCTCTGGTCATACCCATGGCCCCATTATCCCCCGGGTTGTACTGTGAATGACTACGGGTACCACGCTCGATGACGAGGTGGTGAACAGGTGCCCCGCGGGCACTGCGGAAGGGTGGTGATGGTCATGGAACTCTCCATCGGCCTGCCGGACGGACTGCTCATGAGCGCGGGTGACGGCACGGAACTCACCCTGTACGAGGCCGATCACACCACGGTCCGGCGCAGGATCAACTGCTCCGTCCTGGAGGGCGCGCGGATCGCGGACATCGTGTGGTCCCACAAGCTCTCCGCCGTGATCGCCGCCGTTCCGGACAAGAACCAGTTGTTCCGCTGGGACCCGTACACCGACGCCCTCCAGGAGTACGGCGGCACGGGTGAGCCCGGCCGCCGGGACGGGAAGATCGCTCAGGCCAAGTTCGCGGCCACGGTCTCGATCACCGAGGCCGGTGACGGCAAGTTGTGGCTCGTGGACAAGGATTCCTCCGCGCTGCGCTACATTGCGATCGATACGGACCGGCCCGACGGCGATCCCCACGTGGTCACGGTCATCGGCCGCCACGGTGCCGGGTACCAGGACGGCCCCGCGGCGGACGCCAAGCTCGCCCGCCCCGAGGACCTGCAGATCCTCTACGACGGTTCCGTGGTGGTCGCGGACACCGGCAACGACGCCATCCGCCATTTGGACCCCTCCGCGGGGGAGGTCTTCACCATTTACGGCGGGCCCGACCAGGACGGGGACGACCTCGACGAAGACGTCGTGCTGCAGGCCCCGGCGCGGGTCACCGTCGCGGATTCGCACCTGTGGGTCGAGGACGCCAACGGGCGCCACCTGTTGGAACCGCGCTACGTGTGATCCGGGGTTGTCCACGGGCCGGTGAGGGCGTCCCCACCGCTGGCTAAACTGGTGCCACCATGGACTTCCTCTCTGACAATCCCCTCCTGTCCGCGGCCTCGGTGCGCTCGGCGAACGCGCCCGACTCGGACGAGTTCTCCCAGCCCACCCCGGCATCCGGGGCTCAACTCGTGGAGGGACTGAACGACCCCCAACGCGCCGCCGTGGAGCACGCGGGTTCCCCGCTGCTCATCGTGGCCGGTGCCGGTTCCGGCAAGACCAGGGTCCTCACGCACCGGATCGCCTACTTGCTGGCCACGGGCCGCGCCCGCCGGGGGGAGATCCTCGCGATCACGTTCACGAACAAGGCCGCCGCGGAGATGCGGGAGCGGATCGTGGATCTCGTGGGGGAGTCCGCGCGCTCCATGTGGATCTCCACGTTCCACTCGCTGTGCGTGCGGATCCTACGCCGCGAGGCCAAGACCCTGGGGCTGTCCACCAACTTCTCCATCTACGACTCCGCGGACTCCCTGCGGTTGATCACCCAGGTGGCCAAGCAGCATGAGTTGGACCCCAAGCGGTTCGCGCCCAAGGCCATCCAGCACAAGATCTCCGCCCTCAAGAACGAGCTCGTGGACGACGAGACCTACCTGGCCCGCGCGAGTTCCTCGGACCCGTTCGAGTCCGCCGTGGCCCGGGTCTACCGGGGCTACACCCAGCGGTTGCGTGCGGCCAACGCCATGGACTTCGACGACCTCATCGGCGAGACCGTGCACATGTTCCGCGCGTTCCCTCAGGTGCTCGAGTACTACCGACGCCGCTTCCGGCACGTGCTCGTGGACGAGTACCAGGACACCAACCACGCCCAGTACGCGCTCGTGCGGGAACTCGTGGGAGGCGGTTCCGAGAACCACCCGGATGACTCCGGGATCCCGCCGGCCGAACTCACGGTGGTGGGGGACTCGGACCAGTCCATCTACGCGTTCCGCGGCGCGGACATCCGCAACATCACGGACTTCGAGCGGGACTTTCCCTCCGCGCGCACCATCCTGCTGGAACAGAACTACCGCTCCACGCAGAACATCCTCTCCGCGGCCAACTCCGTGATCTCCCAGAACGCGGACCGCCGGGACAAGAAACTGTGGACCGCGGAAGGCGATGGCGCCCCCATCATCGGGTACGCCGCTGAGAACGAACACGAAGAGGCCCGCTTCATCGCGGAGGAGATCGACACGCTGCAGGACGAGCACGGGATCCGCCCCGGCGACGTCGCCGTGTTCTACCGCACCAACGCACAATCGCGCTCCCTCGAGGAGATCCTGATGCGCGTGGGACTGCCCTACAAGGTGGTGGGCGGGACCCGCTTCTACGAGCGCAAGGAGATCAAGGACGCCATATCCTACCTGCGCGCGATCGCGAACCCCGCGGACGACATCACCGTGCGGCGCATCATCAACGAGCCCAAGAGAGGGATCGGGGACCGCGCCCAGGGCTCGATCGCGGCGCTCGCCGACCGCGAGGGCATCTCCTTCTCCGAGGCCATGCACCGCTTGGACGAGGCACCCGCCCTGGCCACTCGCTCGGCGAACGCCATCAAGAAGTTCTCCCAGCTCATGGACGATCTCGCGGAACTCGCTCAGGGCGCCTCGGTGACCGCGGTTCTCGAGGCTGTACTCGAACAGTCCGGGTACCTCGAGGCCCTGCGTACGTCCACCGACCCGCAGGACGAGTCCCGTGTGGAGAACCTCGCGGAGCTCGTGGCCGTGGTGCGCGAGTTCGAGAAGGACCACCCGGACGCGGGCCTCGGGGAGTTCCTGGAACACGTGGCCCTCGTGGCGGACGCGGACCAGATCCCCACCCAGCCCGAACCCGAGGGCGGCGCGAGTGCCCAGCAGATCGCGGAGCAGGTCGCGCAAGCGCGTTCCCAGGGGGTCGTGACGCTCATGACCCTGCACACCGCCAAGGGACTCGAGTTCCCGGTCGTGTTCCTCACGGGCATGGAGCACGGGATCTTCCCGCACCAGCGCAGCTTCGCCGACGCCTCGAGCATGGAGGAGGAACGCCGCCTCGCGTACGTGGGGATCACCCGGGCGCGCAAACGGCTGTACCTCACGCGCGCCGAGTCCCGCTCCATGTGGGGGCAGTCCCAATTCAATCCCGCAAGCCCGTTCCTGGACGAGATCCCTTCGCGGTTGATCGAGTGGAAGCGTGAGGGCGCCAGCGCCGAGGGCGGATGGGGTTCGCCCGTGCACGCCGGATTCCAGGCCCGCGATCCGTTGCGCGGTTCCTCGTGGGGTGCGGGCGCCGGATCCGGGGCAAGTTTCCGCAGGCTCTCACCGGCCTCCGCCGGGCGCGTGCAGCCCCAGCGGGAGATTCCTTCCCTCAGCGTGGGGGACACGGTGGAGCACAAGGCGTTCGGCCGCGGTTCCGTGGTCGCCATGGAGGGCTCTGGGGACAAGACGGTCGCCAAGGTGCGCTTCGGTGCGGAGGAGAAGCGGCTCCTATTGCGTTACGCGCCCATGACCAAGGTCTCGTAAGGGGTACGACGCCGCGGCCCCGTCGCGCGCAGTGTCGTCCGGTGCGCCGAAACGCACCGGGTGGCTCGAACCTGCCTGGCGAACCCATCTGGCGGCCCGGCGCAGCCCGGTGTGCTGAGACTCACCCGGATGCTCGAACCGTTCGGGTGGCCCGGCGGGATCGGAGCGCAACCGATCAGGGTTGCTCCCAGGCATGGAGACAGTAGAGGCGGTGATCGCTCAGACGAAGATCAACACGAGCACGGTGAACAGCGTGGTCACGCGCAGGGATTCGCCGGAGCGGACGTGGATCACGCCCAGCAGCACGCAGCTCAACAGGGTGGTCACGGCGGCCGCCTGGCCGCCGGCGAGGAAAGCCACGGCCCCCATCGTGAGGCCCGCCACGAGACCGCCCCACGGGACCCACCGGGACCCCCGGAACGTGAGGACCTCCCGGATGGCACGGTGCGAGTACGCCAGCAGGCCCGCGACCAGGAAACTGCGGCCCACCAGGTAGCAGACCCACGCGACCATCGCGAGCCACCCGAGGGGCCCGTACACGTCGAACAGTTGCAGGTAGCGGTCCAGCGGGGCCAGACCCCACGGCGCCCCGATCAATGCGGGCAGCACGATCGCGAGCACCACGGCCAGGACGAAGCACAACAGGATCTCCCGCCAGCGGCGGTGGTCCACCCCGCCGTCGACGCCGACTCGGCCCGCGGCGGCGTCGTCCCGACCCGCGGCACCCCGTCCCACAGCGGCCCGGCCCGTATTGCTCCTGTTCGCGGTGAACGTGCCCGCGGCGGCGTCGTCCCGGCCGTCGACCGCGTCGTCGCGCCCCGCGCCCGCTTCCTCGCTCGGCAACGGATCGACCCCGCGGCGCCGGGACCAGGCCACCAGAGCGCGCGCAAGCAGCACCCACAGTGCCCCGAGACCCACCCATTCCACGACCTGCCAGCCCAGGGGATAGAAGGTGGATACCGAACCCGTGAGGGTCAGGATCGTCCCGCTGACCACCAACTCCAGCCCGAGTGCCACGAACGAGAAGGTGGCCAACGAGGCCATGAACCCCGGGTCCGCCTCGCGGGCGTCCCAGATCTCCGGCAGTCCGATGCGTCGCATGCCCCCAGTCAACCAGCCGCTGCCGTGCGGGCGGGAATCCCGGGCCCGGTCCCGCGGTGTCCGCGGGGGCCGGGTGTGACGCGAATCAAGGGCCCATGGCCTAAAATGCTCGTGAGGGCTCTGTGAGCGCAGTGCTGCGCTGCATCCCCCCACATCAGGTCGCTCCAACCGGGGGTTCCCGGTGCGGAACGACACACCTCGACGCAGAAGGACACTTATCCGTGGACCTGTTTGAGTACCAGGCACGCGACCTGTTCGAGAAGCACGGCGTTCCCGTGCTGGCCGGCATCGTCGCCACTACCCCAGAAGAAGCCAAGGCAGCAGCAGAGAAGATCGGCGGGGTCACCGTCGTCAAGGCACAGGTCAAGGTGGGCGGCCGCGGCAAGGCCGGCGGTGTGAAGGTCGCGAAGTCCGCCGACGAGGCCTACGAGTACGCCCAGCAGATTCTGGGAATGGACATCAAGGGCCACACCGTGCACCGCGTGATGATCGCGCAGGGCGCGGACATCGCCGAGGAATACTACTTCTCCGTCCTGTTGGACCGCGCCAACCGCTCCTACCTGGCCATGTGCTCGGTCGAGGGGGGCATGGAGATCGAGCAGCTCGCCGTGGAGCGCCCGGACGCCCTGGCCCGCGTGGACGTCAACCCCGCGGAGGGCATCACCGAGGCCAAGGCCCGCGAGATCGTGGAGCAGGCCAAGTTCGACGCCGAGACCGCCGAGAAGGTCGTCCCCGTGCTCGTCAAGCTCGGTGAGGTCTACACCAAGGAGGACGCCACCCTGGTGGAGGTCAACCCGCTGGTCAAGACCGGCGACGGCGAGATCCTCGCCCTGGACGGCAAGGTCTCGCTGGACGACAACGCCGAGTTCCGCCACGAGGACCACGCGGCGCTCGCGGACAAGTCCTCCGCGGACCCCCTCGAGGAGAAGGCCAAGGAGAACGACCTCAACTACGTCAAACTCGACGGCGAAGTGGGCATCATCGGCAACGGTGCCGGTCTCGTGATGTCCACCCTGGACGTCGTGGCCTACGCCGGTGAGAAGCACGGCAACGTGAAGCCCGCCAACTTCCTGGACATCGGAGGCGGCGCGTCCGCCGAGGTCATGGCCGCCGGTCTGGACGTGATCCTCAATGACCCGCAGGTCGAGTCCGTGTTCGTCAACGTCTTCGGTGGCATCACCGCGTGCGACGCCGTTGCCAACGGCATCGTGAAGGCGCTGGACATCCTCGGTGACTCCGCCACCAAGCCCATCGTGGTGCGTCTGGACGGCAACAACGTGGAGGAGGGCCGCCAGATCCTGCGCGAGGCCAACCACCCGCTGGTCACCTCCGCGGACACCATGGACTCCGGCGCCGACAAGGCGGCCGAGCTGGCCCACTCCGCCAAGTAATCGCCCACGCGAACAGCTATCAGGAAGAAGACATGTCGATCTTTTTGAACAAGGACTCCAAGGTCATCGTTCAGGGCATCACCGGCGGCGAGGGCACCAAGCACACCGCGCGCATGCTCGCTGCCGGCACCAACGTGCTCGGCGGTGTCAACGCCCGTAAGGCGGGCACCACGGTGAACCACCAGGACAAGGACGGCAACGCCGTCGAACTGCCCGTGTTCGGCAGCGTGAGCGAGGCCGTGCAGGAGACCGGGGCGAACGCGTCGATCGTGTTCGTACCGCCGGCCTTCTGTAAGGACGCCGTGATCGAGGCCATCGACGCCGAGATCCCGCTCGTGGTGGTCATCACAGAGGGCATCCCCGTGCAGGACTCCGCCGAGTTCTGGGCGCACGCCAAGGCGAACACCGGCGCGGACGGCAAGCCCAAGACCCGGATCATCGGCCCCAATTGCCCGGGCATCATCTCCCCCGAGGAGTCGCTGCTGGGGATCACCCCCGCGAACATCACGGGCAAGGGCAAGCTGGGCCTGGTCTCCAAGTCCGGCACGCTGACCTACCAGATGATGTACGAACTGCGGGACCTGGGCTTCACCACGGCCATCGGCATCGGCGGTGACCCGGTCATCGGCACCACGCACATCGACGCCCTCGAGGCCTTCGAGGCGGACCCCGAGACCGAGGCCATCGTGATGATCGGTGAGATCGGCGGCGACGCCGAGGAGCGCGCCGCGGAGTTCATCAAGGCGAACGTGACCAAGCCCGTGGTGGGCTACGTCGCGGGCTTCACCGCTCCCGAGGGCAAGACCATGGGCCACGCCGGGGCCATCGTCTCTGGTTCCTCGGGCACGGCCCAAGCCAAGAAGGAGGCCCTCGAGGCCGTCGGTGTGAAGGTGGGCAAGACTCCGTCGGAGACCGCGCAGCTCATGCGGGAGATCTTCGAGGGCAAGTAAAACCCTCCCGGTGCTTCGCCGCCGGTGCATCCACGACGACGCCGCTCGCCCACCTCGGTGGAGGAGCGGCGTCGTTCGTCGTGGCGCCGTTCGGACGCGAGTGTCAGCCGGTGAGGGACAGCGGTGCGGTTCGTCGCGGTGCGAGTCGAGCGCCGGCCGGACGGGATGCGGGCGCGCGATGCGGACCGTGACTCAGGCCGGGACTCAGGCCAGGACGATGGTCCGATTGCCGGAGATCACCACGCGACCCTCCGCGTGCCACTTCACGGCGCGGGACAGGGCCTGGGTCTCCGCCTCGGAACCCACCGCCACGAGGTCCTCCGGGGTGTGCGCGTGATCCACCGGGATCACGCGCTGCGCGATGATCGGACCCTCGTCCAGGTCCGGGGTGACATAGTGGGCGGTGGCCCCGACCATCTTGACCCCGCGCTCGTAGGCCTGGTGGTACGGCTTGGCGCCCTTGAAGGAGGGCAGGAACGAGTGGTGGATGTTGATGCACCGACCCGCGAGCTGTTGCGTGAGCTCGTCCGAGAGGATCTGCATGTAGCGGGCCAGCACCACGAGTTCGGTGTCGTAGGACGCGGCGATCTCGAGCAGTTGCGCCTCGGCCTGCGGCTTGGTGTGCCGGGTGACGGGCACGTGGTGGAACGGCACACCGTAGAAATCCACGAGGGGTTGCAGGTCCGTGTGATTGGACACCACACCCACGATCTCGATGGGCAGCGAGCCCACGCGCGCTCGGTGGAGCAGGTTCACGAGGCAGTGCGAGATCTTGGAGACCATGACGAGCACACGGGTTTTGTGCCGGGCGTCCACCAGACGGAAGCGCATGTCGTGCTTCTCGGCCACCGGGCGGAACCCCTCGATCAGGGACTCAGTGGTCACGGTGCCCGGTTCGCTCATGGTGTGGCAGCGGATGAAGAATTCGTCGTTGTGCCGGTCCGAGAAATGCTTGACGTCGAAGATGTCGCAACCCTGCTCCGTGAGGTTCGACGCCACGGCGCTGACGAGACCGTAGGCCTCGGGGCAGTGGACGGTCAGGACGTGTTCATCGGACGTGGGCTGCTGGGCCGACATGAGGGGATACTCCTGGGATCGCGGAACGGGGAACGGAGCGGCCCCGGAGCACGGGATGTCATCCGTCCGGGGACCGCAGACGATCTTATCGCCCCGGGCTACACAGCGCGCGGGATGGTCCGGATCTCGGAAGGGGCGTTAACGACCGGTGGCCGCGGGAGCGGACGGTAGGAGCCCGTCCGGCGCGGGGAGAGGTGCGCCTCTGCGAGAGAACCCGCAGCCACCGGCAGGCGATAACGCCTCAACGGGATCAAGCCGTGGGCTGAGCGGCTACCGACGCACAGCATCAACCACAGAGCACCCCCCAGTGCATGTGTGGCGATTTCCCTGTGCGAAGTCTCCCGTTGCGGTGGTTCGTAGAACCACGCCCCCAGAATATCGGAATTTCTCAGATGACTCGGAGCCGGTGAAGTTTCATGGAGTGTGGTTCGCGCCAATCGGCCCACCGATTTATGCGTGTAAATTAGCCGGAAATTGACCCCTTAAAGCCGCTCTGACCTGCAATAACAGGGTTTTTCGCCTAGTGAGCGAAGGTTAACAAATGCTAATGAGCGAATATCTCAACAATACTTACTGCACTTGTGGGCGGTAGAGGGGACAAGTAATGCCTCCTGATTGTGGGCACGCACCACTTTTATGTCGTACAAATCACACTTCTGCCTACGGAGAACAGTCGCCGTTCGGTACTCACGAGACCGTCGTGTTGAATGCGAGCCCCAGAAGGTAGGTGGCGATCGCGGCCCCGTACCCGATCCCGAGCTGCCGCAGTCCCCGCCTGAACGGGGAGGCGCCGGAGAGCAGCCCAACGAAACCGCCCGTGATCAACAACGCGATGCCCACGAGCGCCATTCCCACGGCCATGGCCACTCCGCCGCCCAGGCCGAAGAGGTAGGGCAGGATCGGGATGATCGCCCCGGACGCGAAGAAGCAGAAGCTCGATGCCGCCGCCCCCAGATCGGTGCCCAGGGCCTGGTTGTCGTCCGTGGCGGGAAGCTCCTCGCCGGGTTCCGTGTTGAGCACACGACGCGCCTTCTCGTCTTGGAACGACAGCGATGGATCGCAGTCGCAGTCGAAGTGTCCGAGTCGCTCGGCCGCCCGGTGCTCTGCAGCCTTCTCGCTCATGCCCCGGGCCCGGTAGATCAGTGTGAGCTCGTTGGCGTTCAGGTCCAACGCCGGCGCCACGCGCAGGGTCACCTGGGTGGGTTGGGAGGCGTCCAGCAGTTCCCGCTGGGATCGCACGGAGACGTATTCGCCCGCTCCCATGGACAGGGCACCCGCGAGCAGTCCGGCGATGCCCGAGAACAGCACCAGGGAGCTGGACGTGCCCGTGGCGCCCACGCCCATCACCAGGGCCAGGTTGGACACCAGGCCGTCGTTGGCGCCGAACACGGCGGCCCGGAAGTTGCCGGACAACCGCGTGCGGCCATCGGTTGCGAGTGCGCGGATGATCTCCTCGTGGACGGCCTCGTCCGCCGCCATGGCGGCCGTGGCATCCGGGTCCTCGCGGTACGGGGAGCGGGACTCGGCGCGCTGCAGCAGCGCCAGGACGAAGACGGATCCCACGTGCTTGGCCAAGAACATGAGCAGTTGCGCTTGCAGGGCGGGTCTCGCCGGACGATCGGCGTGGGGTCCGAGCAGACGACGCCAGTGTTCGGCGTGGCGGCCCTCCGCCTCGGCCACGCTCTGTAAGATCTCGGCATGGCGGCCCGAGCTGTGGCGGGCCAGGTGTTCGTACGTGGCGGCCTCGGCGAGTTCGTCCGCGAGGTAGTGACGCCACCTGCGGATCTGGGCGGCAGTGGGTTCCGGTGACTCGGGAACGGTGGAGGAAGCGCTGTGGTGCTCGGGCATGTACCCGTATTTTACGCGCGGGTCACCGGCGGTGGTTTCGGGGCTCCGAAGCACCCCGCGCGCCGTCGGCCGTGGATCCCGCCTCGCGCCTGGCTCGCACCTGAACCCGCGCCGAACGCTGTCTGCGCCGCAATACGCTCTGCGCGCCATCGACCGCGGAGCCAGTCAGCCCGCGGAGCCATCCAGCCCGTGGGCCGCTCAGCGTGCCGGGACGCTAGGCGACGGCCGGAGCCACCCGCATCGCGAACGGCAACAGGACCCCCGCGAGCAACCCCGCGGTGATGGGTTGGGGTACGGCGGCCAGGAGTTTGCCGAACAGCCCGGTCGCGCCCGGCACGAGACTCACGAGGGCGGCGACCACGTGGGCACCCTCGGCGTCGGAGAACTCGTAGTTGCCGAGGGTAGCGCGAGCAGGCGGCTGGCGGTGATCTCCGGGGCGGGGAGCGACCCCACGCCCCAGTGGAACTCGTACGGGTCCCCGCACGCCCGGTGACTGCGCATGCCAGCGAGGACGCTGCGCGCGGCCGCCCGCGGCAGGCACGGTCCGCACGTCCACGGCCGTCCGGGGGCGGTGGGATCGTCCCACCCCCACGACCTCAGCCGCTCCGCGGGACACCACGGCCCGGTGAACTCGGCGGGTCCGTGGGTGGCGGCCGCGGAACGGCCCGCAACGCGCTGCAGGGCGCACTGCACCCCGCGGGGTCCCGTGCGCACCCACGCGGCGGGAACGTCCGGGGTGCCCTCCGGTGGGTCGTACTCGACCATGAGGAAGTCGTTCCAGAGCATCCCGGCGATGGCCCCGGTGAGGACGGACTCCAGACGGGACCATGGACAGACCGGCGGATCGGGGACGGCGGAGGCAACCCGGGCCAGCACAACACCGATCCCGGCGCGCCGCAGTGCCACCTCGGTACTCGGACTGTGGCCGTGCGGCGTCCTGCTGTGTGACATGCTCGAGTGCCTCCCAACACCTGATCACGCAACACCCACGGATCGGGTCAGGGCCCCGGCGCACGCGGTGCGGGTGCGCCGGGGCCGGCGTGATCTGTGCTCACGCTAACCCGCTGACCGTGCCGGGTCGACAGGTCGGGGGGAGTGTGACTTCCACGGAAAAGACCCCGCGCGGTGTTCCCGCGTGCGCCCGAGCTCGACCGTCGGCGTGATCGGGACCGTGCAGGGCACTCAACGGACCCCGGGGTTCGCTCAGACACCAACCAGCGCGCGGATGTCCTCGGCGTCGAGCGTGGCGGAGAAGAACCGTTCATCGTCGAGCACGGCCCCGAACAGGTCCGCCTTGCGGGCCTTGAGGTCCATGACCTTCTCCTCGATCGTGCCCTGCGCGACCATGCGGTAGACCATGACCTTCTTGGTCTGCCCGATCCGGTGGGTGCGGTCCACGGCCTGGTTCTCCGCCGCGGGATTCCACCACGGGTCCAGGAGGTAGCAGTAGTCGGCCTCGGTGAGGTTGATGCCGAAACCGCCGGCCTTGAGGCTCACCAGGAACACGGGAGCGCGGCCGCTGCGGAACTTCTCGAGCGCCCCCGCGCGGTCCCGCGTGCTGCCGTCGAGGTAGCTGTAGGCGATCCCGGCGTCGTCGAGGCGCTGGGCCACGATCTTGAGGAAACTCGTGAACTGGCTGAACACGAGCGGGCGGTGGCCTTCCTGGACGAGCTGGGGCAGCTGGTCGAAGAGGACGTCCAGTTTTGAGGATGGCGCCTTGGACTCCGGGTCCACCAGGACGGGGTCCAGCGCCAACATCCGCAGGGTGGTCAGCGACTGGAAGATCGTGAACCGGTTCTTGTCGAAGTTGCGCAGCAGGCCCAGGATCTTGGCGCGCTCACGCTGCAGCCGGCGGTCGTACGCACTGCGGTGTTCGGGGTTCAAGCCCACGGGCAGGACGTGCTCGAGCTTGGGTGGCAGCTGCAGGTCCACGTCCGCCTTGGTGCGGCGCAGCATGAACGGGCGCATCCGGGCCCGCAGCCGGGCCAGGGCGTCCGAGTCCATGGCGCGTTCGATGGGACGCTGGTAGTGCTCGGTGAAACGTTTCTTGGACGGGAACAGCCCGGGGGCGGTGAGCGAGAGCAACGACCACAGTTCGGAAAGACTGTTCTCCATGGGGGTGCCGGTGATCGCGAGACACGTGCGTGCCCGCAGGTTCTTCACGGCGCGGTAGGCCTTGGTCCGGGGGTTCTTGACGAACTGGGCCTCGTCCATGATCACCCCGGTCCACCCGACCGAGCGGTAGGCCTCCGCGTCCAGACGCAGCAGGGCATAGGACGTGAGCACCACATGGGAATGCGCGGCGGCGTCGGCCACGGAGTCTTTGGTGTGGTTGAGCACGGTGATGTCCAAGGAGGGCGCGAAGCGGCGCAGCTCGGCGGACCAGTTGGCCACCACGGAGGTGGGTGCGATCACCAGGTGGGGCGGCAGCTGCGGGTCCCGATCCGTGGCGCGCAGGATCGCGGCAATGGTCTGCACGGTCTTGCCCAGGCCCATGTCGTCCGCGAGGATCCCGCCCAGTCCGTGGTCCCACAGGAAGCTCAGCCACCGGAAGCCCTCGTACTGGTAGGGGCGCAGGTTGGCCTGTAGGGCCTCGGGGACCGGGGGAGAGGGGATTTCGTGCAGGTGGGTCAGTGCGCGCACGCCCTCGCGCCACTGCTCGGCCTGGCGGGTGTCCGTGGCGAGGTCCTCAAACTGCTCCCACAGGCTCGCCTGGTAGCGGTTCAACGCGAGCGGCGCGTCCTTGTCCTCCTGCAGGGTGCGAGCCTCGGCGATGAGCGTGCGCAGCCGCGTGAACTCGGGGCGGTCCAGGGAGAAGTAGGAACCGTCCGGCAGCAACATCACGTCCTGGCCGCGGTCGAGCGCTTGAAAGATCTGGGAGAACGGGAGGTAGTGCTCACCGACCCTGATGGTGACACCCAGGCCGAACCAGTCGTGGTGTTCGGTGGGCGCGGTGGACACCGTGATCTCGGTGGGTTCGGTGACCTCGCGGTAGGCGGGACTCCCGCCGGTCTCCACGATGCGCAGGTCGGGGATCTTGCGCAGCAGCGGCAACCACACCCGCAACAGGGTCAGGGCGTCCTGCGCCGCGTACGAACTGCGTTTGAAGTCCAACTCGGGGATCCGGCGGTGCACGGCCTGGACCATGGAGGACTCCCACCGGGACTCGCGGGCCACGGGCTCGTCCCCGAGAGGGTCCAGGGGGCGGAAGGGCAGCCGGATCCGTTCGCGACCCTTCTGGTACTCCCACTCCCACTCCACGCGCTCGGTGAGGTCGTCGTGGTGGATGGTGAGCACGAACTGCGGATCCGCGACCTGGGGCAGCACCAGGGAGTCCTCGCCCGCGATCACGTGCATGCTCTGGTGCAACCGGGGGAAGTAGGTGTCGAAGAACTCCTCCACACCGTCCTGCGGGACCGTGAGGGATTCGGCGCGGTCCAGGAACGAGCGTTGCTGCTGATTGAGGCGGGTGCCCAGGGCGACCAGGTGCAACGGGAACTGGTTGAGGTCCTCCGCGGTGTCCAGGGCCGCGGGGGTCGCGTCCGGGTAGAACAGGCCGTGACCTGGCTGGCCGATGATCCGGGTCCAGCGCAGGGGGATCTCGTTCTCGCCCACGATGAGCTGGGGGTGCAGGGCGAGCTCGCCGTGCTCGCCGGGATCCACGCGCACCTCGAACCGGCCGTCGCGATCCACGATCACGGGTGCTCCCGTGCCCTTGGAGACGAGCGGGATCCCGAGCCCCCGGGCGCGCCCCAGGATGGGCCACAACAGGGGAGAGGTGTAGCGCTCCATGTGCAGCTGGTGCCGGTCCGCAGCGAAACTGCCGCGGTGCGACTCGGAGAGCGCTCGCAGCTCCTCGAACCAGTCCAGTTGCTCCGCGCTCAGGTGCCCGGAGCGGGCGTGGGAGGCCAGGTTGCCCCAGTCGATGCCGGTGTGCACCCACCCGTGGCGCTGTCCGCGCAGCACCGGACGGGCCGTGAGACTCAGCGGGGTCTCCCGGGGTGATTCCTGCCACGCTTTCGGGGTGCGGTTCTGCACCCGGGCCAGGTCCAGTTCGAGGGCCACGGTGGGTCCGGATTCCGGGTCCGCCACGACCCTGTCGGGACTCGTGCCGGGCACGATCCGGGAGAGTTCGCTGCGCCAGTCCGGGGCGGCACCCGGACCGCGGGCGTCCGTGAACTGCGCAGCACCATCCATGGCCCCTACCGTACCGCCCGGTGCGGACACGGCAGGGCGCCGGTGGGCGAGGGCCCGGGCAGCGTCGTCGTCGTCGTGCAAACCGGGGGCGCGGTGGGATCGGGCAGTGAACCGCCGACGGGCGGGAACTTATAATCGACAGGGATTGTCGTGTTTCGAGCGCGCCGCACGGCGCAGACGGAGGATTTGTGGCTGACGCTGCCGGTTTCCACACGGGGGACCACGCAATGGCATCCGGACCCCGGGAAGTCGAGTACCTGCGCTGGAACGACGCCGTGGCGCGGGCATTCTTCGGCCCCAGGAGGGCCGGGGAACTGGTCCACCTGGACCTGGACGAGAAGATGCTCGAACAGATCGGCTCGGAATTCGGCCTGGACGGCCCGGCCACGCTGCGTGCGCTCGCCGACTCCGTGACGCCGCTGCTCGTGACGGACGGCTCCCGCCGGTCCGTGTTCGACGCGTTCAACAAGCTCACCGAGGCGTGGTACCGGACGTCCCGGCGCCAGCTCGAGGACCTCACCAGGATCGGCCCGCCGCCCATCGTGGCGCTGTTGGCCCTGTTCGCCCTGGCCGGGCGGCACATGTCCGCGCTCGCGGCGCGCACGGGCAAGAAGTCCGTGTCCACGTTCTACCTGCCGCTCGCGGTGTTGCTGCAAGCGGGCCAGGACAACGTCAAGGCGCTCGAGACCTCGGTGCGCAAGGACTCCGAGACCTACTGGGACGCGCTGCGCTATTGGCTCGAGGCCTTCGACGGCCAACTCGGGTTGCCGTCCGCGTACGCCGTGAACCACCGTCCCGTGGGCCTCGCTCTGTCCCAGACCCTGTTCGGCCCGTCCGAGCTGCGGCAACTGCACCAGATGTTCGAGGACCTCGAACTGACCACGGCGCAGGGGATGAGCGCGGCGGAGCTCGGGATCTACATCGACTTCTGGCTCGACATCGCGGACACCGATGTGCCCAAGAGCCTGCGCAGCATCTGGACCAACCCCCTCACGCGCGATCCCGCGTTGCAGGTCGCCCTCGCCCAGTTGGACGCGTGGGAGTCCGCCCCCGACGACGATGCCGCTGCCGCCGCCCGCGGCACGCGGCACCTGGGCTCGCGCAGCCCCGGGTTGTCCCTCACGGACGGCACGGACTACGTGGGCAACCCCATCTACGAACTCGGTTTCGTGGTGCCCAAGCGGCTGGTGCCCGGTCGTGAGGTGGATCTCGCGACCACGGTCGGCCCGCGCACCATGTTCCTGTCCTACATCGGGGACGCGTTCCTGGGGATCTCCGCGTACAACGCCCGCATGACGAGTGACACGCTGCTGTCCGGGCAGCTGCAGATCACCGCGGGGGAGCTCACCCTCACGCGTAATCCGCGGCCCGTGGTGGTCTTCGCCAAGGACGCGTACTCGGACACGTTCATCTCCGTGGACCACGTCCCCGCGGCGTGGCCGTGCCGGATCATGGTGCGCGATCAACCTGAATGGGTGGATCAGATCCGCGCGATCCTGGACGATTCGGCCTCTCCCGACTACCGCGTGGTGGGCCCGGGGGAGAACGGGGTCTGCGAGGGCTGGGTGCTCTTCGACGACGTCCAGGTGCTGCGTGCCGGTGACCCCGCGCTGACCGTCAACGACAACTTCTCGGCCCTGGTACCCCGCCTGGTCCCCGCAATCACCCTGTCCGGCGGGCTGCGGATCCCCGGGGACGTGGACCGGTTCTCGGCCCTGCGGCCCCCGCAGTTGACCGTGACATCGGACAGCGACGACCCCCTGTCCGTGGAGTGCGAGTGGCGCAACCCGCACTCGTTCAAGCTCATGAGCACCAAGCTCACCGCACCCCGGGTGCCACCGTTCCAGGTGAGCCTGGGCGGGACCGATCTGGCCCGCGAGGACGGCCACCTCAAGCCCAACGACTACACGCTGGTGCTGCGTTCCGGGCGCACCGTGAAGCAGCGCCTCGAGTTCCGCGTGCGGGACAGTTCCTACTACATCACTCAACGCTCCCTGGGCTACGACGGTGAGATGGTCCACGTCGCGGAGGAACCGTTGTGGCCCGTCACCGCGGTGACGCGGGACGAGATCCCGGACGAGTACGTCCAGGGGTCGTTCGACAACATGGACCCCCACGAGGCCACCGTGGACGAGGTCCCCGTGCCCGAGGTCGCCGGGTGGGAGTCCGCCGAGGGGCAGATGTTCCCCGAGCGCAGCAACGAGCTGCCCGAGGCCCCGGACGTGTCCTGCATGGTCACGGGCAAGCACAAAGTGATCCTGCCCCCCATGGATCCCAAGGCCAAGGCGCCGTGGGTGTTCGGGCGCTGCAAGTTCTGCGGGCTCACCAAGCGCTACCCCGGCCGGCTCACCAAGCTCTCGGCGGTGGGTCAGACGGGTTCGGTCGAGGCACTGCAGTTCATCGGCCCGGACGAGGGCGAGTACCCGGGGTCCTGGGCGCCGTTCAAGGACATCCTCACGTTCTTGGGTGGCGGCAAGCGGTCGAGCCTGTCCATCGTGGCGCGCCAGCTCGAGGACTCCGAGCGCTTCGAGGAATGGTTCGTGGGTCACCTGCAGGCCCTCGGTTTCCTCGAGGTGATCCGGGACGAGAACTGGACGGTGCGCCGCTGGCAGGTGTGCTCCCCGGCCCTGACCCAGCTCGTGGACGGCTCCATCCTGCTCACGGGCGGGTGGAAGACCGACCAAGAGGACGCCGTGACGCAGGCGGTCGGGGCCCAGGGTGGTGAGGTCGTGGTGCTGTCCCCGGAGGACCACGCGACCACCATGCTCCAGGATGTGGACCTCGACGCGCTGAGCAAGCTGCTGCCCGAGGGGCTGTGCGACGTGGTCTACGACGCCGGGCCCGTCATGCTCGACACCCTGCCCCCATTGTCCTCGGTCGTCGCCGGGCTGCCACTGAAGGAGATGCAGTACAACGGGGTCGCGGAACGCTTCGTGCCCGCGGACGCCACGTGGGAGGCCACGGACGACCGCAACCAGGCGGGGCTGTACCGGATCAACCACCACCACAAGACGCGCTACGCGTACCGCACCGCGGAGGACGTGGTCTCGGGTCACGCCCGTCCCGTGTCCTCGGGGCTCGGCAAGCACCTCGCGGCGCGGGATACCGGCACGGCGTTGGTCAGCTACGATCCCGAGCTGCGGTTGCTCTCCGTGCCCATCGGTGCCGCCCTGCCGGGGCTGTACGCGCGCGCCACGGTGCTGTGCTCGGGGCTGCTGCCCACGCTCGTGGACGAGGACTTCTCCCTGAACTACGGGGATGTCTCCGAGGAGTTCGCGAGCGCCCTCGTGGCCAAGCTGCTGGGCTGACAGTGCCGCCCCGGGCGAGCGGGGGGGGGGGTGTACTCGTGGGGCCGCGCGGCTGCATTCGGCCGCTGCGCGGCCCTTTCCTAAAGTGAGGTGGCGTGCCATGACTAACGGCTGGTAGTAAGGCGCCTCAACCCCGGGTCGTCCGACGTCCGACCCGCATCCCCGACGTGACCACACACGATTCCTCGTCCATCCGTCACCCACGCCCGGGCTCGTCGCCCGTCGCGGATCCGCCCGCCCCGTCCGGGCCCCTCGCTCTGCGCCACCCCGGTTGCCCGTCAACTGGCGGGTCTTCGTTGCCGCGGCAACCCTGCATGTCTCGCCGTCCGCCTGGGCCACGGAGGCACCCGAGCACGCTGACGCCGTGATCGGCGGCGTGGTCGCGTGGGTCGCCTCCCGGCTGGGGTGGTTCTACATCCTCACGGCCGCTCTCGTGATCCTGGTCGCGGACAGCAGGCACGGCACGATCAAGATGGGCCCGGACCACGCGAAACCCCAGTTCAACCTGTTCACGGGGTGGGCCATGTACGCCCTGATGGGCATGGCCTTCGGCTACTTCGCCTACGGCTTCGGCATGCCGCTGAGCATCCGCTCCGCTCTCTACCCCTGATCGGGTGCCGGATCCACGGTGCCGCCGGCGACGCCGTGGACACCGCGGCGCTGCTGGGGACCATCCTTGGGGTGGCCGCGTCCCTGGGGATCGGGGTGGTCCAGTTGAACTTCGGACTGCGCTACCTGTTCGGCGTCCCCGAAAACCTGGCGGTGCCGTCGGCACTGACCGCCCTGGGGGTCTTCATGGCGGTGGCTTCGTGCGTCTTGGGCGTGGACAAGGGCATCCGGCGGCTTTCCGAGCAGAGCATCATCCTGGCGATCGGGCTCATGCTGTACGTGCTCATCACCGGGCGCACGGCGTTCCTGCTGGATGCGATCGTCAAGGGCGTGAGCGGATTGCGCGTGGCAGACGCCTCGGTGATGTCCGAGCTCGTGACGGTGAACCCGAAGATCACGGTCTTCATGATCGGTGAACGCGCCGCCGAGCTGATCGCCCAGGACCGGGACGCGACCGCCCGGTGAGCACGGCCGCCAAGAACCGAGCAGGCTGAGAACATGGGTGTGGCCCGGGTCCGTCCGGACCCGGGCCACACCCGATCGTGGAGTTCGCGGTCGCGGGGACCGTGCTCGTGAGGACTACGCGGGCAAGGGCTCCAGCTTGTAGAAGGACACCCCGCCGGTCACCCGGGACGCTCCGGGGACCAGGAGTCTGCTGTACTTGGCGCACCACTGGCCGCGCCCCCGTGTGTGCTGTGCGGCGAGTGCGACCTCACGGGCGTCGTCCGCGAAGTACTCGTGCTCGTGACCGTCCGATCCCGTGATGGACACCACGTGCCGGGCGGGGTCCGCCTGAACGGTGACGTCCACCCACTGTTCGCGGGTGTCGGGGTGGGATTTCTGGGTTGTCGTGTTCATGATGTCGGGCCTCTGATTTTTCCGGTCGCTTGCCGGAACCACACGTGTGGCCCCGGCCGCTTCGTCATCCAATCCACCCCTGAACCGAGGGTTGGCGTACGCCGAGTTGGAGCTCTGGGCGCGCGGTGACGTCCTTGTCGTTGCGCGGGCGCATCTCGTGAAGCTGCTTCGAGCCTATCCGTGGATTCGGGGGACCAGCCAGGCGCGGACCGAGAATGTCATCAAAACTTAATCAAGCTTCTGTTGAGTAACATCTGGCACCCGGCGGCGTTTCTCACGGGGTGCGCAGGCCGGCCCCGCGCGTACCGCGCATCCGGGAGGTGACCGTGCGAGCGCGCTCGTAGTGGCCCAGCAACTGCTCGCACACGGCACCCCACGTGCGCTCCTGCACGCACTGGTGGGCGGTGCGCGCGAAGGCGAGGCGTTTGGCGTCGTCGCCCGCGAGGTCCCGGACGCGCTCGCGCAACCCGGCCAGGTCACCCGGGGCGTAGAGCCACCCGTTGCGCGAGGAGTCCACGAGGTCCAGGGGGCCGCCGCGGCCCACGGCCACCACTGGGACCCCGGAGGCCATGGCTTCCTGGATGGTCTGGCAGAACGTCTCGTGCTCACCGGGGTGCACGAACACGTCCAGCGACGCCATGGCCGTGGCGAGTTCGGTGCCCGTGAGGAAGCCCTCGAAGTGCGCGTTGGGCAATACCGAGCGCAGCGACTCCTTCCCGGGGCCGGAACCGATGATCACGAGCCGGGTGTCCGGCAGGGCGTCGATCGCGGCGAGGTCCGCGACCTGCTTCTCGGGGGCCAACCGCCCCACGTATCCCACGAGTCGCTTGCCGCCGCCCACGCGCTCGCGCCACGCGTGATCGCGCAGCGCGGGACGGAACCGGCTCGTGTCCACGCCGCGGCGCCACATGTGCACCCGCTGGACGCCGTGCTCGTGGAGCTGGCTGATCGACGCCGTGGAGGGAGCGAGCGTGAGGGTCGAGCTGTTGTGCATCGCACGCACGTGGGACCACATGGCGGTCTCCAGCACGGATGCACCGTAGCGTGCGGCGTAACCGGGCACGTCCGTCTGGTACACGGCCACGCACGGCAGACCCAGACCCTTGGCGGCCTGGATGGCTTGCCACCCGAGCACGAACGGGGACGCCACGTGCACCACGTCCGGGGCGAAACGGGCCAGGATGCGCTGCATGCGACTCACGGTGCAGCTCGCCACGCGGACCTCGGGATAGCCCGCGAGCGGCAGGGACGGGATGCGTTCGATCCGCACGCCGTCCACGTGGTCCACAGAGCCCAGGAACAGGGTCTTCTCGTAGGAGGGGGCGATCACCATGGCCTCGTGCCCGTGATCCCGCAGGTGTTCCAGGACGCGGATCACCGAATGAGTGACACCGTTGACGTGGGGGAGGAACTGTTCGGCCACCAATGCGATTCTCACGGTTCCCACTGTGGGCCCGGCGCCTCACGGGGGAGTCACCCGGGGGTGGCCCGCAGGTGAAGTCCGGGCTAACTTCGCTGCCCGTGGTGCGCGGGTGAACGTGAAAAGATGTCCGGTGATGAAACTTCCCTCACTGCCCGGCGTGGTCTCGGGCGTACGCGACCGCTTCACGTCGCACGGTTCGTCCCCCGTGCGCGCCGCCGACGTGCCCCGCCCCGAACCGGACGACTCCCCGGGACTGCCCATGCCGCTCGCGCTGCAGGGCGTGATCGAGCTGCTCGCGGTGGCCGTGGTGGGCCTGTTGCTGGGCACCGTGCTCTTGGGTGCGGTATGGGCTGCGGGGGGCTTCGCGACCCTGGGCGCGGGCGGGAGCCTGCAGCTCGCCGGTCAGGTCTGGTTGCTCGCGCACTGCGTGCCCCTCACGATCCAAGCCATCCAGGGCCTGTCGCTGGACGGTGGCGGGACGGTCACGCTCGTGCCTCTAGGGCTCACGCTGATCCCGTTCGGCCTCGCGGTGATCGCGGGCCGCCGGATCGCCCGGGCGTGCTGGCGCGGTCAGTTCCTGATCCCGTTCTTCGCCGGGATGCTCGCGTACGCGCTCTTCGGGGCCCTCGTGGGCTGGCTCAGCCGCACTGAACAAGTCTCGGTGGACCTCGTGGCGGCCGCCCTGTTGCCCCTGGTCCCGGCCGGGTTGGGCACCCTCGTGGGCGGGTGGAGCGCTTCGCGCTCGCTCGCCGCGGTGCTCGGGGCCGACGTCGCGTCCTGGTTGCAGCGCACGAGCCAGCACTCACGCTGGGCCGGTTCCTACGTGTGGGCCGTGATCCGCGCCGGTTTCCTCGCCGCGGTCACCGCTGTGGCGGCCGGTGCCCTGTTGTTCGTGGTGGCGCTCGCGTGGAACTGGGACCGCGTGATCACGGTCTACCAGGACCTCGGTACCGGCGCTGCGGGGGACACCGCCCTGACGGCACTGCAGTTCGGGTACCTGCCCAACATGGTCGTGTGGGCGCTTACGTGGGCCACCGGTGCCGGCTTCTCGCTGGGCACCGGGACCCTGGTGTCGCCGTTCCAGAGCACGCTGGGACCGCTGCCGCAGTTCCCGGCGCTCGCCGCGCTGCCCACCGGTGACCCGTGGCTGTACGCCCCTGCGGTCCTGGGGTTGCCCGTGCTCGCGGGTCTGCTCGCGGGGTGGTGGTTCTGCCGCGAGGGTGAGAACCACCTGGACGACTGGATGGCCATCCGCCTGCCCCTGCGCTGGATCACGTTCGTGCTCTCCACCGTGCTCACGGCGGTGTTCATGGCCGCGGTGGGGGCGGGCCTCGTGACCGCGCTCGCGTGGCTCTCCAGCGGTTCGCTGGGCATCGGCAGGCTCACGGACATCGGCCCGCACGCGTGGCATGTGTTCCTGTGGCTCGGTGCCGAACTCGCGGTGGGCGCCACCGTGGGGTGCCTGGCCGGGCCCTGGCTCGAACGCGAGGGCTACCGTTCCCGCTCCCGCGCCGAGGCGGACGAGCTCCCCGTGCCGGATTCCTCGGCCCCGGAGGACGACGCCGCTGTGGCCCACCACGACGCCCTGCCCGCCGCTGGCGCTGTGCACAGTTCCCGCTCGGCTTCCGGCCCCGGCGCCGGGCAGGATGCTCGCACGGCACCCGGTGGCCGTCCTGGATCCGGGGCGGCCGTCCCGGACGGCGAGGTCACGGCTCGGGGTGTCCGGGGTCTGTTCCGGGGCCGCGCGTCGCGCGCTGCCGCCGAGCCCGAGCGGGAGTCCCAGCCCCGCGGCGGGTCCACGGCCGTGGGACGATCGGCAGACGAACCGGGACTGTCCCGCCGTGAGGAGGCCAAGCGTCGTCGTGCGCAGCGCAGGTCCGAGAAGCGCAAGGCCGCGCGGCTGGCCGCCCTCGACGACGAGCGGGACTGAGACGACGATGATCCGCTCCTGGCGCCGACGGGCTCGGGCGTCCCAGGACGTGGGACTGGGCCGATGACGAACCGCTCCCGATAGCAATGGACTCGCTGGGAACGGGCGTCTCAGGACCCGGGACCGGCGGAGGTCGGCGAGGTCGCTCCCGGTGTAGCACTCCCTGAAGGGGCAGGGTTCGAGGCGCTCGGCGTGGGCGTGACAAGGGAGGCCTCAGGCGTGGCGGTGGCCGTCGGATCGTCCTGCGGCGCACCCGTCTCGAGGGGCGCACCGGAGAAGTGCTTCCACACGTTGTCGTTGAGCTGTTGCTCGCACCGGCTGGTCGAGGACAGCGTGAGGGCCCGCTCGGTGCATTCCTGGTAGACCTGGGTGGCCGGCCACACGAGCAATCGGGTGCCACCGCCCAGCGCATTGATCACACCCCACACGATGGCCAACACCGCGAGCACCGTGATCAGGACCCGTGAGGACGAACCGCGGGAGCGCGCGAGCGCGATGATGCCCAGCACGATCCCGGCGATGGCGAGTACGAGCCCCGCCACGGTGGACCACACGTCACCCACCACGAGTGCGGAGGCGAGCACCGCGAGGGCCGCGGCCACCGCGGCGAACCGGAGCCGAGCGCCGTCGCCGTCGGAGGGGTCCCCGGACTGGGGGCCGCGAGGTGAGGGCTTCTCACCGCGCGGGTCGCCGGCGTGCGGGCCACGGTGCTGCGGGCCGCCGGAGTGCGGTCCCCCTGAGTGGGAACCCCCGGAAGGGGAGCCGCCGGAGGTCGAACCCATCGAGTGCGTGGCGTGGGGCGGCGTGCTCCGGTGGCGGGAATCGTGCATACCCACCACTGTAGGCGAGCCGACGGACCGAGCAGCGCCGCGGGTGCGGCACCGCCGCGGCGCCATCGAGGCAGCCTCGCTGGATAGAGTGGGCCCATGCGTTTAGTGGTTCTGGTCTCGGGCTCCGGTACGAATTTGCAGGCGATGATCGACGCCCTGCACCAGGGGGACGTGGAGGTGGATATCGCCGCCGTGGGTGCGGACCTGGAGTGCGCCGGTCTGGACCGGGCGCGCGCCGCGGGCATCGACACCTTCGTGGTGCCGCTGTCCGAGTACCCGGACCGGGAGCAGTGGAACCGTGCGCTGCAACGACGCGTGGCGTCCTACCACCCCGACCGCGTGGTGTTCGCCGGGTTCATGCGGATCGTGGACGCGGAGTTCGTGTCCGTGTTCCCGGGCCGGATCATCAACACGCACCCGTCCTTGTTGCCGTCCTTCCCCGGTGCCCATGCCGTGCGGGACGCCCTGGCCTACGGCGTGAAGGTCACGGGCGCCACGGTGCACGAGGTTGTCGCGGACGTGGACGCCGGACCCATCCTGGCCCAGGTCGCGGTCCCCGTGGCCGAGGACGATACCGAGGCCGTGCTGCACGAGCGGATCAAATCCGCCGAGCGCACCCTGCTCGTCAACGCGCTGGCGAAACTGAGCTGGGACGTCACGAGCACCGACCCCGATCTGCCCCGGTCGTAGACTGAACCGGGCTCCGGCCCGCCTACCGTCCGTACCCTCGTCCCCACTGGAGAGCTCGTGAACACTGCCGACCTGAACCGTGTGCCGCTCAAGCGCGCACTGATCTCCGTGTACGACAAGACCGGTCTGGAGGAGCTCGCGCGAGGGCTGCACGACGCCGGCGTGAGCATCGTCTCGACCGGTTCCACCGCCGGGACCATCCGCGGCGCGGGGGTCCCCGTGACCGAGGTCTCCGAGGTCACCGGGTTCCAGGAGTGCCTGGACGGGCGGGTCAAGACCCTGCACCCGCGCGTGCACTCGGGAATCCTCGCGGACCGGCGCAAGCAGGAACACATGGATCAGCTCACCGAGCTCGAGATCGAGCCGTTCGACCTGGTGATCGTGAACCTCTACCCGTTCCAGGACACCGTGCGCTCGGGTGCGGAGCAGGACGCCGTGGTGGAGCAGATCGACATCGGTGGTCCGTCCATGGTGCGCGCGGCCGCCAAGAACCACGCCGCGGTCTCCGTGGTCGTGGATCCTGCCGGTTACCCAGACGTGGTGCGCGCGGCCCAGGAGGGCGGTTACGACCTCGCGGCCCGGCAGAAGCTCGCGGCGGCGGCGTTCGCCCACACCGCGGCCTACGACACCGCCGTGGCCACGTGGACCGCCCAGCAGTTCGACCACGACCCCGAGGCGAACTTCTGGCCCCCGTACGCGGGTCTCGCGCTGCAGCGCGCGGAGTCCCTGCGCTACGGCGAGAACCCGCACCAGAAGGCCGCGCTCTACACGAACGACGCCGCGGCGCCCGGGATCGCGCAGGCCGAGCAGTTGCACGGCAAGGCGATGTCCTACAACAACTACGTGGATGCGGACGCCGCCGTCCGCGCCGCATTCGACTACGACGAGCCCGCCGTGGCCGTGGTCAAGCACAACAACCCGTGCGGCGTGGCCGTGGCCACCCCCGGCGCGCAGGACCCCATTGCGGACGCCCACCTCAAGGCCCACGCGTGCGACCCGCTCTCCGCGTACGGCGGTGTCGTGGCGGCCAACCGCACGGTCACGGCGGACATGGCCCGCAACCTCAAGCCCATCTTCACTGAGGTGGTCGTGGCCCCCGAGTTCGAGCCGGAGGCGCTCGAGATCCTCGGGGCCAAGAAGAACATCCGCCTGCTCGCGCTGCCCGAGGGCTTCGGCCGCGATCCCTTGGAGTACCGCGGGATCTCCGGCGGCGCACTGTTCCAGCAGGCCGACCGCCTCGACGCCGAGGGCGACGACCCTGCCGACTGGACCCTGGTCTCGGGTGACGCCGCGGACGAGAAGACCCTGGCGGACCTCGAGTTCGCATGGCGTTCCCTGCGAGCCGTGAAGTCCAACGCGATCCTGCTCGCGAACGACGGCGCCTCGGTGGGCATCGGCATGGGCCAGGTCAACCGCGTGGACTCGTGCCGCCTGTCCGTGGAGCGGGCGAACACGCTCGCCGAGGATCACGCCGAACGTGCCCGCGGTGCGGTCGCGGCGTCGGACGCGTTCTTCCCGTTCGCGGACGGGTTGCAGGTGCTCCTGGACGCGGGCGTGCGCGCCGTGGTGCAGCCGGGCGGTTCCATCCGTGACGAGGAGGTCATCGAGGCGGCCCAGGCCGCGGGCGTGACCATGTACCTCACGGGGGCGCGGCACTTCTTCCACTGAGCGGCATCCACCGAGCCGCATCCACTGGGCGACACTCACTGAGCCGCTCCCGCCGGGCTACCGCGTTTTCACCCGGCGTACGACGACGCGCGGCCCCGGGCTTCCGGGGCCGCGCGTCGTCGTGTGTTGCGGTTGTCCAGGCGGGCTCAGGAGAACATGGCGCGGTGTTCCCGGGAGAGCTCGATGTAGTTCTGGGCGTTGCGACTCACGGCATGCTGCTCGTCCACGGACAGCTCCCGCCGGACCTTGCCCGGGACCCCGGCCACGAGGGAACCGGGCGGGATGCGTTCGCCCTCGAGTACCACGGTCCCGGCGGCGATCAGGCTCCCGCGGCCCACCACGGCGCCGTTGAGCACGGTGGCGTTCATCCCCACGAGGACGTCGTCCTCCAGGACGCACCCGTGGATGACCGCGTTGTGGCCCACGCTCACGCGCTCGCCGATGGTCGTGGGGTGGTCCGGGTCCGAGTGCACCGTGACGTTGTCTTGCAGGTTGGAGTTCGTCCCGATCCGCAGGGGGGAGCGGTCACCGCGCACCACGGCGCCGTAGAAGATGCCCGCCCCGGCACCCACCACCACGTCACCCACGATCGTGGCGTTGGGTGCCACGAAAGCGGAGCGGGCCACGGAGGGCCGGTGCTGGCCGTAGGGCAGGATCAGGGGTTCGCGGGCGGCGTCGGCGCCCGCGGGCTCGGAGAACTGTGTCATGAGCCATAGCATAGTGCGCGCTCGCGCTCGTCACGACGCCGCCGGTAGCCGCCACGCGCCCGCCGCGTGGCCGGGGCTCGGCCCGGTGTGCGCGCGGTACGCAGGCGCGCCCGAGCCGCGCGGCGTTGTCGTACGGCCACGGTTCGGGGCGGGGCTCAGCCTTCGCCGGCGTCGGAGATGAACCGGCGCCGCAGGGCGACCATGGCCTTCTCGGGACGCCGGGACTCGCGGTGGCGCAGTGACACCGAGATCTTCTGCCCGCCCTTGAGCACGTACTCGGCGCCGTTGACGTGCACCGTGACCGGATCCGCCTTGACCGAGCTCGCCTCGAGCTCCAGGATGTCGTGGTCCAGCGAGACCTCGATGACCTGACCGCAGTACAGGACCGTGAAGTCCACGGCGTCCAACTCGCGGGGCAGTGCGGGCTGGAACTCGAGCCACTGGCCCCGCACGCGCAGCCCGGCGTACGCGCGGGTGATCACGTCCACCGAACCGGCCATGGCACCCAGGTGGATGCCCTCACCCGTTGTGCCGCCCTGGGTGTCGTCCATGTCGATCATGAGCGCGTCTTGGAACGAACCCCACGAGCGGTCCGGGTCGAGCCACGCGAGCACCGCGGCATTGACCACGCGGGACAGGGACGAACCGTTGGAGGAGCGTGTGATGTAGTGGTCCACGGTGCGCTGGATGGCGTCCAGGTCCGTGGTGTAGCCCATGCGCGCGAGTTCCTCGATCAAACCCTCGGGACCCAGCAGGTACACGAGCATGATCGTGTCCGCCTGCTTGGAGAGCTTGTAGTTGTTGGTCAGGTCGCCCTCGTTCTCGAGCAACAGGTCCAGGCGGCCGATGTTGCGGTACTTGGTGCGGTAGAAGTCCCAGTCCAGTTCGGCGAGTTCGTCGTAGCCCTCGAACTGCGCGATCGTGCCGTCCGCGTTGAACGGGACGTACATGTTCTCGGCCATCTTGAGCCACTTCTGGACCTCCTGCGGGGAGATCTCGAAGCGGGACTCCAGGTCCTCGCGCTGGTGCTCGACCATGTCGTGGAAGATGTGGGCCGAGTGACGGAACAGCCAGGACGTAAGCACGTTGGTGTAGGCGTTGTCCTTGAGCCCGCCACCGTGCTGGCCCGCGGGGCCGTCGTGGTACTCGTCGGGGCCCATGACACCGGAGATGTGGTACTTGCCGTCGTGCGAGTCGTACTCCGCGAGGGACGCGAACAGGCGGGTGATTCCCACGATCAGCTCGGTCCCGTGGCTGGAGAGCCAGTCGATGTCCCCGGTGGACTCGTAGTACACCCACGCGTTGTACGCGATCGCCAGGCCCACGTGGAACTGGCGCCACGAGTTGTCCGGTAGCCAGCGCCGGGAGTGGTGGTTGTACAGCTCGGGCGGGGTCTCCTCGCGCCCGTCGGAACCGGACTGCCACGGGAAGGCCGCGCCGTAGAGACCGAAGTCCCGGGCGTGCTGTTGGGCCATAGCCAGGCGCCGCCACCGGTAGGAGAGCAGGGACCGGGTCACGTGCGGCTGACGCATGTTGATCACGGGCAGGATGAACAGCTCGTCCCAGAAGATGTGGCCGCGGTAGCCCTCACCGTGCAGACCGCGGGCGGGGATGCCGGCGTCCCGCAGGGACAGGTGGGGGGCCAGGGTCTGGGCCGCGTGGAACAGGTGGGTGCGCACCGCGAGCTGGGTGGCCACGTGCTCGGGGGTGTCCTCCGCGGCCTCCAGGGTGACCTCGTAGCGGTCCCACAACCGGGCCCACTCGATCTCGTGAGAGGCCAGCAGCTTACGCACCCCGAACGGCGTGCGGTTCAGCTCGGCGAGTGCTCCCTCGCGGGGGGAACCGATCGCGGCGTCGCGGCTCGTGACCACCGCGGTCGTGCTGTCCACGAGCACGGGGTTGTGCGGGTCGATCTGCACCGTGTAGCGGCGGAACTCGATCCCGCCGGGGCGCACCTCGCGGCGCTCGCGCACGGGGGTTTCGGACTCGATGCGCGTGCGCTGGGCCATCGCGATCTCGATTTTGGACTGGGAGGTGCGCACGAGGGACAGCAGGGTCTCGTGCTCGTCCGGCAGGGTCGTGGACTCGAGTAGCGCGAGGTGGTGGGCGTTGAGTTCCCGGTACTCGGCCACGCCGCTGTTGGTCACGGCGGGGTCCACACCGGTGCGCACGTGCAACCGCCCGCTGAATCCACGCGAGACGATCCGGGTCTCCTGGGCGCCCAGGTGGCGGTAGCGCAGGGACACCAGGCGGCGCTGGGTGATCTCCAGGCTGCGCGGGGGTTGGTCCGCGCCGGGGTCCTCGTCCGCTTCCGTGAGCACGAGCGTGCGGGTCAGCAGACCGCGGCGCAGGTCCAGTTCCACGCGTTCCTCGGAGGGCTTCATTCCGCCCTCGGACCACCACTGGCCCTCCGCGAAACGCAGGTCCAGGTGCAGCCAGTTGGGCACGTTGACCATGGACTCGTGTTCCACGTCCCGGCCGTTGATGTGGCTGAGCACCCGGTTGAACACGCCAGCCAGGTAGGTTCCGGGGTAGTGGACGGTGTTCGCGGCGAACTCACAGGCCGCGCCGCGCACGCCCATGTAGCCGTTGGCCAGGGTCAGCAGGGCCTCGCGGCGGGGCTCGGTGGCGGGGTCGAAACCGTCGAACACGAGCGCCCACGGGTCGTCCCGGCGCGCGCCCAGGTCCAGCTCGGCGACGTCGTTGAGCACCACGTGGGCGCCCGCGCGGTAGAGCCGTTCCCGGGCACCGTCCCGGTTGATCCCCACGACCAGGCCGAAGTCGCCGGCGGCACCGGCCTGGACGCCGGCCACGGCGTCCTCCACGACGACGCTCTCGCCGGGGGCCACGCCCAGCAGGCGTGCGCACTCGAGGAAGGTGTCCGGGGCGGGCTTGCCCGGCAGGTCGTGCGAGGCGGCCCAATTGCCGTCCACGATGCGGTCGAACAAGTGCTGCAACCCGGCGGCCTCGAGGACCACGGCGCTGTTGCGGCTCGCGGTCACCAGCCCCACGGGCACACCGCCCTCGCGCAGCCGCTCGATCAGGGCCACGGTGCCCGTGAACACGCGCACACCGTGCTCGCGCAGCTCCTCGTGGAAGAAGCCGTCCTTCGCGGCGGCCTGGCCCTGCACGGTCCAGTCACCCGGCTGCGGGTCCTCGTGGCTCTGGGCCTCGGGGAGCATGGTCCCGCGGGCGGCGAGCAACGCGCGGACGCCGTCCTCGCGACGTCGTCCGTCCACGTACGTGCGGTAGTCACCGCCCATGTCGAACGGGCGCCGGTCCACCTCGGTGGCCGGAGCTACGGGCTCGAGGCGGGGATCGGTCAGCAACCGGTCGAAGAGCTTCTGCCACGCGCGGGCGTGCACCCCGGCGGTGTCGGTCACCACACCGTCCATGTCGAAGATCACGGCGGCGTACGGGGTGCGCACCACGTCCACGGGTTCCGGCGGCGACTGGCCGTCGGTGATGCGCGGCATGGAAGCGGTGAACGGGGCGGTGGGAAGAACGTTCACGGCGCGAGATCTCCTAACACGAAGGATCAGGACGTGGGGCGGGACGATGCGAATGCTCGCGCTCGCTGAGCGAGAGCGGCAGCCCGGCTGCGCTGTGACGGCTGCCGCGCGCAGGGGGTACGCACGCGGTACGGGTACACATGCTACCCGCATTCGCTCCCCGGGCGGGACCCGCCCGCCGAGGGCCCGGACGATCCAGAAACTCTACGAGCATCGCCGCGCTCGTGCCCCCGCCGTGCTGAGGCGCAACACCGCGACGCGCGGATATGCTGGAGCGGACCCTCCCGCGCACAAAGAAGGTGGAGCATGACGGAATCCCTGGGACACCCTGTGACCAATCAACCGCTGTCGGAGGTGGACCCGGACGTCGCACGGGCCATCGAGGACGAACTGGGGCGCCAGCGCTCCACGCTCGAGATGATCGCGTCGGAGAACTTCGCGCCGCGTGCCGTGCTCGAGGCGCAGGGCTCGGTGCTCACGAACAAGTACGCGGAGGGCTACCCCGGCCGTCGCTACTACGGCGGTTGCGAGTACGTGGACGTCGTGGAGAACCTCGCTCGTGACCGCGCGTGCGAACTGTTCGGGGCGGATCACGCGAACGTGCAGCCGCACTCGGGCGCCCAGGCGAACACCGCCGTGATGGCCGCGCTCATGCAGCCCGGTGACACCCTCATGGGGTTGTCCCTGGCCCACGGTGGGCACTTGACCCACGGCATGAAGATCAATGTCTCGGGCAAGCTCTACAACATCGCCGCGTACGAGGTGGACCCGGACACCTACCGCATTGACATGGACAAGGTGCGCGAGCAGGCACTGCAGGCCCGGCCGAACGTGATCGTGGCCGGCTGGTCCGCCTACTCGCGCCAGCTGGACTTCGAGGCGTTCCGCTCGATCGCGGACGAGGTGGATGCCAAGCTGTGGGTGGACATGGCCCACTTCGCGGGTCTCGTGGCCGCGGGGCTGCACCCCAACCCGGTGCCCCACGCGCACGTGACCACCTCCACGGTGCACAAGACCCTCGCGGGCCCGCGCTCCGGTGTGATCCTCGCGGAAGCGGACCTCAAGAAGAAGGTCGATTCCGCAGTGTTCCCCGGCCAGCAGGGCGGGCCCCTCATGCACGCGATCGCGGCCAAGGCCGTGGCGTTCAAGATCGCGGCCACCGAGGAGTTCCGCGAGCGCCAGCAGCGCACGATCGAGGGCGCGCAGATCCTCTCCGAGCGGTTGAACTCCCCGGATCTCGCGGAGCACGGTGTGTCCGTGCTGACCGGCGGCACGGACGTGCACCTGGTCCTCGTGGACCTGCGCCACTCCGAGCTGGACGGCAAGCAGGCCGAGGACCTGCTGCACCAGGCGGGGATCACGGTCAACCGCAACGCGGTGCCGTGGGACCCCCGCCCGCCCATGACCACGTCCGGGCTGCGTATCGGGACCCCGGCGCTCGCGACCCGCGGTTTCGGCGCGGGCGAGTTCGAGGAGGTCGCGGACGTGATCGCCGAGGCCCTCAAGCCCGGTGCGGACGTCTCCGTCCTGCGCTCGCGCGTGGACGCCCTGACCGAGCAGTTCCCGCTGTACCCCGGCCTCGAGGAGTGGTGAGATGACGGCCCAGGTCCTCGACGGTAAGGCGACCGCGGCCCGGATCAAGGAAGAACTGACCGAGCGCGTGACCGCACTGCGCGAGCGGGACGTGGTGCCCGGTCTCGGGACCGTGATCGTGGGCGACGATCCCGCCTCGCACTCGTACGTGGCGGGCAAGCACCGCGACTGCGAGCAGGTGGGGATCGCCTCGATCCGTAAGGAACTGCCCGCGGACGCGTCCCAGGAGGAGCTCGAGCGCGTCATCGACGAGCTCAACGACGATCCCCGGTGCACGGGGTACATCGTGCAGTTGCCCCTGCCGCCGCACATGGACACCAACGCCGTGCTCGAGCGCATCGATCCCGTCAAGGACGCCGACGGGTTGCACCCCACGAACCTGGGGCGGCTGGTGCTCAACGTCAACGAGCCCATCACGTCCCCGCTGCCGTGCACGCCGCACGGGATCGTGGAGCTGCTCACGCGTCACGGGGTGGACCTCGCGGGGCGCCACGTGCTGGTGATCGGCCGCGGTGTGACCGTGGGTCGGCCCATCGGTCTGTTACTGACCCGCCGGGAGATCAACGCGACCGTGACCCTGGCCCACACGGGCACCCGCAACCTGCCCGAGCTGCTCGCGCAAGCGGACGTCGTGGTGGCCGCGGCGGGGCGCCCGCACATGATCGGGGCGGACCAGATCAAGCAGGGTGCCGTCCTGCTCGACGTGGGTGTCTCCCGGGTCGAGGACACGGAGACCGGCAAGAAGAAGCTCACGGGGGACATCGACCCGGCCGCCGCCGAGCGCGCCTCGTGGCTGTCGCCCAACCCCGGGGGCGTGGGTCCCATGACCCGGGCCATGTTGCTCGTCAACGTGGTGGAGTCCTGCGAACGGGCCGTCGAGTCGGCCTGATCCCGTAGCCTTCCGGTCACGACGCCGCGCGGCCGTCTCGTTCGTTCGAGCCGGCCGCGCGGCGGCGTCGTCCCCGGGGTCTGTGCGGCACGCGGGCGGCCGTAAAACCCGGGAGTCCGTGGTCCGAACACGTGCCGGGAACGAGGTGCGTGGGGCTCAGCCCCGGGATGGCTCCTCGGGGGTGCGTCGGCGCATGTCCGCGATCCCGATCCCCATGGCGATCAGCACGATCACAGTGATCACCGCGAAGCTCGCCGTGAACGCGGCATCCCAGTCGGCGCGGGCGAGCACACCGAAGGTCACCGCCGTGATCAGGGCGGTGCCGATCGCGGTGCCCAACCGAACAGCCCGAACGCCTTGGCGCGCTCCCGACCCTGGAAGTACTCCTGGATCATGCCCACCGTCTGGGGGTTGAGCATCCCGGATCCGAGGCCCTGGATCACCCGGCCGATGTTGAGCACCGTGGTGTTGGGCGCGAGACCGCACAACAGCGAGGCCCCCGCGAAGACCGCGATCCCCGCGATGAACAGCTTCCGGCGGCCGAACACGTCCCCCGCGCGGCCGCTGGCCACGAGCAGCACCCCGAACGCGAGCGCGTACCCGGTGAGCACCCACTGGAGTGCCGAGGAACTCGCCCCCAGCTCCTGCTGGATGGAACTCAGGGCCACGTTCACGATCGAGACGCTGATGAGGGACATGAACAGGGGAACGAGCAGGACCCACAGGATGCGGCGTCGTTCGGCGGGGTCCAGGGCGGGGGAGTCGTCCCCGGGGGAGCGCGGAGAGTCCGCGGAAGATGTGCTCACCCTCTCTTGATACCCCCTCGGGGCCCGGTTGTGCCGAGGGGCTCGGGCGACGCCGGTGGGTCGGGTCCCCGGGGACCCGCCCGATTCGGTGCGCCCCGCGCGGTTTGAGACAATGGGTTCATGCAGTCGATCGGATCAGCACACACCCGCGCCACCGACTCCCCGGACGCTCCCCGCACCGGACGCACCGCCCTTTGGGGGACGGTGATCGGGCTGGCCGTCCTGGCCGTGATCTTCGCGGTGGCCCTGATCCAGGCCGCCAACTCCAACTCCCTGCTCGGCTGGATCCTCGCGGGGATCGCCCTGGGCTGGCTCATGCTCGCGGTGTGGGCGCTGAGCATGGTGCGCAAGGCCGCGGCGTACGGCCGTGAGCAGGTGCGCCAGGCACAGGAGCAGTTCCAGGCCCAGCACGGCCGCGCTCCCGCCGCCTCGGCGTCCGCCGGTGCGGGTCAGTCCCTGCGGGACGAGAAGCTCGCCCACGGCATGCAGGTGATCCTGGTGCAGTCCAAGGTCGTGAAGGAACAGCTCTCCGGCGCCGAGCCCGATCCTGAGCAGATCCAGCGGGCTCTGGAGACCATCGACATGACCGCGGCCAACGGGCTGCGCAGCCTCAAGGACTCCTCGAAGCCCGTGAGCGGTACGGTGGTGGACTGAAAACTACCCCGTAACGAGCGAGGAGACACAGGCACATGGCGGATTCCCAGCAGACGGTGCGCATTGCCACGGTGAACGTGAACGGCATCCGAGCGGCGTACCGGCGCGGGATGGCGGACTGGCTGGCCCCGCGCGGCGTCGACCTGTTGTGCCTGCAGGAGGTGCGCGCGCCGGACAAGATCACGCGCGAGCTGCTCGACGAGGACGTGTGGGACGTGCGGCACACCGAGGCCGCCGCCAAGGGCCGCGCGGGCGTCGCGATCGCTACGCGCCGCGACGCGTTCGACGGCGCCCTGCTCCCCACCGAGTCCCGCGTGGGCATCGGGGACGAGTACTTCGACGACTCCGGGCGCTGGATCGAGAACGACGTCCGCCTGCCGGACGGCACCACACTGACCCTGGTCTCCGCGTACGTCCACTCCGGCGAGGTGGACACACCCCGCCAGGACGACAAGTACCGCTTCCTGGACGCGATGCTCACCCGCATGCCGCAACTGGCCGAGCGCGGCGATCATGCCCTCGTGGTGGGTGACCTCAACGTGGGCCACACCGAGCGGGACATCAAGAACTGGAAGGGCAACGTCAAGAACGCGGGCTTCCTGCCGCAGGAACGGGCGTACTTCGACAAGTTCTTCGGGGACGTGGGCTACGTGGACGTGGCCCGCAGCCTCGCCGGGGACGTCCCCGGGCCCTACACGTGGTGGTCCTACCGCGGCAAGGCGTTCGACACGGACGCCGGGTGGCGCATCGACTACCACATGGCCACCCCCGGGCTCGCCGCGGCCGCCCGGAGTGCCGTCGTGGACCGGGCCGCCGCGTACGACACGCGCTTCTCCGACCACGCCCCGCTCGTGGTGGACTACCGCCTCTCGTGAGGTCCCGCGCGCCGTCGGACGACGACGCCGCTGCCCGCACCGCACCTCCCCGCCTCCCGTGACCGAGAACCGAAAGAAGATGTCGACCGTGACCGAACAGAACACCGCCCCGAACCCCACACCCCGCGTGGTGTCGGGCGTGCAGCCCTCCGCGGACTCCCTGCACCTGGGTAACTACGTGGGAGCGCTGCGCAACTGGGTGGACATGCAGGACGACAACGAGTGCGTGTTCTTCGTGGCGGACCTGCACTCGATCACCGCGGGCCAGAACCCGGCCACGATGTCCGAGCGCACCCGGGTCACGGCCGCGCAGTACATCGCCGCGGGCATCGACCCCGAGCGCTCCACGCTGCTCATCCAGTCCCAGGTGCCGGAGCACACGCAGTTGTCATGGGTGCTCAACTGCATCACCGGTTACGGGGAGGCCGCGCGGATGACCCAGTTCAAGGACAAGTCCCTCAAGCAGGGGGCGGAGAACACCACGGTGGGGTTGTTCACCTACCCCGTGCTGATGGCCGCGGACATCCTGGTGTACCAGGCGAACCAGGTCCCGGTGGGGGAGGATCAGCGCCAGCACCTCGAGCTGACCCGCAACCTCGCGCAGCGGTTCAACTCCCGGTTCGGTGAGACGTTCGTGGTCCCGGACGCCAAGATTCTCGAGAACTCCGCGAAGGTCTACGACCTCGCGAACCCCACGGCCAAGATGTCCAAGTCCGCGCCGTCGGATGCCGGGCTCATCCGCCTGTTGGATCCCGCGAAATCCAACGCCAAGAAGATCAAGTCCGCCGTGACGGACGACGGCACCGAAGTGCGCTTCGACCGCCAGGCCAAGCCGGGGATCTCCAACCTGCTGACCATCTACTCGTCCCTCACGGGCACCCCGGTGGACACCCTCGTGGCCGAGTACGAGGGCAAGATGTACGGCCACCTCAAGGTGGACCTGGCCGAGGTGGTCACCCAGACCCTGGACCCCATCCAGAAGCGCGCCCAGGAACTGCTCGACGATCCCGCCGAGCTGGACCGGCTGCTGGCCCGGGGCGCGCACAAGGCCCGGGAGATCGCGGCCCGCACGGTCACGGACGTCTACGAGCGGATGGGCTTCCTCCTCGGCGCGTGAGTCGCCGGGCGGGGCCCCGTGCGGCACGCCGTGTGGCGCCAGACGCCGTGGGATAGTCTGGACGGGGCCGACCTGAGGAGGATCGTGTGAGCGAGGGACATCCTTCCCCCACCGTGCGCCCGGGCCGGGTGTACGCGGGTGTGGTCATCCGGCTGCCCGAACCCATGGGCCAGGAGTTGCAGGACTGGCGTTCGTCCTTCGGGGACGCGCAAGCGGGCTCGGTCCCCGCGCACATCACACTCATGATCGCCGAGCGCGGGGAGGACTGGGCGGACCTCGTGTCCCACATCCGGGAGGTTGCCGACCGCTGGCAACCGTTCCACGTGGAGATCCGCGGCACGGGGACGTTCCGACCCGTGACCCCGGTGGTCTACCTGCGCATCGAGGGCGGTCACGACCAATGCGTGCAGTTGCACTGCGATCTGAGCGAGCACCACCTGGAGTCCGCGTCCCCCTTCGACTTCCACCCCCACGTGACGCTGGCCCACGGCACCACGGAGGAGGGGCTGGACCGCGCCCAGCACGTGCTGCGCACGTACCACGCGTCCTTCCTGGTGGACCACATCGACCTCTACGAGGGGGACGAACACGGTGCGTGGCACGTGCGGGACCGCATCCCCTTCGGCGGGGCCGGCACGGACGACCGTGACGCACACTGACCCGCCCCCGGTGGTCCCCGCCCTCACGGACCGCACTGGACTGCACGCGGAACACCGGCGCCTGCGCGAAGTACGCCGACAGCTCGCCGCCGAGGGGGCACCCCTGGGCAGGCGGGCCGGCGCCCTGGGTGCGTGGTTCTTCGCGCGGTTCATGTCGGTGTTCCCCGTGCGCGTGGTGGCGCACTACATGTTCCACGGCGGGCCGCTCATGTCCGCCGGGCTCGCGTACCAATTGCTCTTCGCGTCCTCGTCCCTGCTGGTGATCTGCTTCGCAGCACTCGCCACGTTCCTGGGAACCGACTCGCCGCTGCAGCAGACGCTCGTGGCGGGTCTGGTGCAGAACATCCCCGGACTCCTGGACGTGGGGGACGGTAACGGGGGAGTCATCCCGCTGAGCCTGCTCGAGAACACGGGGCCCTTCACCGTGGCCTCCACCGTGGCGCTCGCGGTGTTGTTGTTCACCGCGTGGCGCTGGGTGGCCGGTATCCGGCTGGCCACGCGGCGGATGTTCGAACTGCCGCCCGCCCCCGGGGTGCCCGTGGCGGCCGTACCGCGCGATCTCGCGTGGCTCGTGGTGATCGGGATCCTGCTGCTCGCCTCCGCGACCGTGAGCGTCTTCGCGTCCGGCGCCGTGGACGGGGTGCTGGGGTGGCTCGGTCAGCTCGGTCTCACGCGCCTGCAGCCGTGGTTGGACGGCGGGGCCAAGTCCGCGGTCACGCTCGGCGTGGGTCTGCTCGTGGACATCCTGATGAGCCTGGCCCTGGTGAGCGGGGTCGCCCAGCTCAAACTGCATCGCAAGGCCCTGCTGGCCACCATCGTCACGGGTGCCCTGGGCTCGCAGGTGCTGCGCTACGGCGGCAGCGAAATCATCGCCCGCAGCGCGGACAACCCCTATCTGCTCTCGTTCGCGGTGCTCGTGGGTGTACTGCTGTGGTTCAACCTCTACGGGCAGGTTCTGTTGCTCGCGGCCGCCGTGGGCGCGCTCGTGCAGGCGGACATCCGAGGGGCCCGCGCCCAGCCGGAGCGCGAGGACCGGGCCGTCACGGTCGTGGCGGCGACCTCCCTGCCCGATGCCGCTCGGGGCCTCGGACACGCAACTCCCGTCCGCTTCGACAGGCCGGCGGCGGGCAGCAGCCCCGCGGTAGGTAGTGGCCCCGCGGCGTCGTCGTCGGAGAGATGAAAGCCCGGGAAAGACCGCGGCCCCGGGATCCACGAGGGATCCCGGGGCCGCGGTCGTGCGACGAGGGGTCACAAGGCGGAGGCGAAGACCGCCTTCTTGACCTCGGCGATGGCCTTGGTCACCTGGATGCCGCGGGGGCACGCCTCGGTGCAGTTGAAGGTGGTGCGGCAGCGCCACACGCCTTCCTTATCGTTGAGGATCTCCAGGCGCATGTCACCGGCCTGGTCACGCGAGTCGAAGATGAACCGGTGCGCGTTGACGATCGCGGCCGGGCCGAAGTACTGCCCGTCCGTCCAGAACACCGGGCACGAGGACGTGCACGCGGCGCAGAGGATGCACTTGGTGGTGTCGTCGAAGCGCGCGCGGTCCTCCTGGGACTGGAAGCGTTCTCCGGTGGGGGTGTGGTCCTCGTTCACCAGGAACGGCATGATCTCGCGGTAGGACTGGAAGAACGGTTCCATGTCCACGATCAGGTCCTTCTCGCACGGGAGGCCCTTGATGGGCTCCACGAGGATGGGCTTGGACAGGTCCAGGTCCTTGAGAAGGGTCTTGCACGCGAGCCGGTTGCGGCCGTTGATGCGCATGGCGTCCGAACCGCACACGCCGTGCGCGCACGAGCGGCGGAAGGACAGGGAACCGTCCAGCTCCCACTTGACCTTGTGCAGGGCGTCCAGCACGCGGTCGGTGCCGTACATGGTCAGGTTCCACTCATCCCAGTGCGCCTCGGAGCTGAACTCGGGATCATAGCGGCGGACCTTGAGCACCACGTCGTACGTGGGGATCGACTCCTCGCCCTTGTCGCCGGGTTTCTGGGCGTCCTGGGTCTGGTTCTCGGTGGCTGCAGTGGACATCAGTACTTACGCTCCATCGGCTCGTAGCGGGTCATGATCACCGGCTTGGTCTCCTGCCGGATTCCCGCGGTGGGGGACGACGGGTCCTCGTACACCATGGAGTGGACCATGAAGTTCTCATCGTCTCGGTTGGGGAAGTCCTCGCGGAAGTGACCCCCGCGGGACTCCTCGCGGTGAAGGGCGGCCACGGACATCACCTTGGCCAGCTGCAGCAGGAAACCCAGCTCCACGGCCTCCAGCAGGTCCAGGTTGAACCGCTTGCCCTGGTCCTGGATGGAGATGTGGGAGTAGCGCTCCTCCAGAGCGGCGATGTCGTCCAGGGCCGTCTGGATGGTCTCGGCCGTGCGGAACACCTGCATGTTGGCGTCCATGGTGTCCTGCAGGTCCTTGCGGATGGCCGCGACCTTCTCGTCACCGTGCGGGCTGCGCGCGTTGTTGAGCAGCGCCTCGGTGCGCTCGGTGGCGTTGTCGGGGATCGGCAGGAACTCGGCGTCCCGCGCGTATTCCGCGGCGTAGATTCCGGAGCGCTTGCCGAACACGTTGATGTCGAGCAGCGAGTTGGTGCCCAGACGGTTGGAGCCGTGCACGGACACGCACGCGACCTCACCAGCGGCGTAGAGACCGGGAACCGTGTTCTCGGAGTCCTGGAAGACCTCGCCCTTGATGTCGGTGGGGATGCCACCCATGCAGTAGTGCGCGGTGGGGAACACGGGCACCGGCTCAGTGTAGGGCTCCACACCCAGGTAGGTGCGGGCGAACTCGGTGATGTCCGGGAGCTTGGCGTCGATGTGCGCCGGCTCCAGGTGGGTCAGGTCCAGCAGGACGTAGTCCTTGTTGGGGCCGCAACCGCGGCCCTCACGGACCTCGTTGGCCATGGAACGGGCCACGATGTCACGGGGGGCCAGGTCCTTGATGGTGGGGGCGTAGCGCTCCATGAAACGCTCACCCTCGGAGTTACGCAGGATGCCACCCTCACCACGGGCGGCCTCCGAGACCAGGATGCCCAGGCCCGCCAGGCCCGTGGGGTGGAACTGCACGAACTCCATGTCCTCGAGGGGCAGGCCGTTGCGGAACGCGATCGCCATGCCGTCGCCCGTGAGGGTGTGGGCATTGGACGTGGTCTTGAAGACCTTGCCCGCGCCACCGGAGGCGAAGATCACGGACTTGCACTGGAACACGTGCAGCTCGCCGGTCGCGAGATCGTAGGAGACCACACCGGCGGGGCGGCGGCCCTCCGGGGTGTCCACCATGATCAGGTCCAGGACGTAGTACTCGTTGTAGAACTCCACGTTGTGCTTGATGCACGTCTGGTAGAGGGTCTGCAGGATCATGTGACCGGTACGGTCCGCGGCATAGCACGCGCGGCGGACGGGGTTCTTACCGTGGTCGCGGGTGTGCCCACCGAAGCGACGCTGGTCGATCTTGCCCTCGGGGGTGCGGTTGAAGGGCAGTCCCATGTGCTCCAGGTCCAGCACCGCGTCGATGGCTTCCTTGGCCATGACCTCCGCGGCGTCCTGGTCCACCAGGTAGTCGCCACCCTTGACGGTGTCGAACGTGTGCCACTCCCAGTTGTCCTCCTCGACGTTGGCGAGGGCGGCGCACATGCCGCCCTGGGCCGCACCGGTGTGGGAGCGCGTGGGGTAGAGCTTGGTCAGTACGGCAGTGCGGGCGCGCTGGCCGGATTCAATGGCGGCACGCATGCCGGCGCCGCCGGCGCCGACGATTACCACATCGTACTTGTGAACCTGCATACCAGATGTTCTTTCTATGTGGGTGAGTGGGAGAAGTATCGGGTCCCGGCCGCTCGGGCCGGGACGACGCACGACGGCGGAGCCGGGGGCTCTGCCGTGGCCGCGATCACGCTCCGGGGCAGAAGGACGCCAGCAGCGCGGGGTCCGCACCGGCGGGGCACGGCTCGAAGGTGAAGATCACCATGGTGCCCAGCAGGATCACGAAGCCCGAGGCCACGAAGAGCAGCACCTTGAGCCAGAAGCGGGTGGTGTTGCGATCGGCGTAGTCGTCGATGATGGTGCGGATACCGTTGGTGCCGTGGAGCATGGCCAGCCACAGCATGACCAGGTCCCAGACCTGCCAGAACGGGTTGGCCCACTTGCCGCCCACGAATCCGAAGTCGATCGCGTGCACGCCGTCCCCCACCATGAGGTTGACGTAGAGGTGACCGAACACGAGCACGAGCAGCACCACGCCCGACATGCGCATGAACAGCCACGCGATCATCTCGAAGCTGCTGCGGGACGAACCGGCGCGGTTGTACTTCACGCCGTCCACCTGAAGGTCCCGGCTGCGGGGGACGCTGATCTTGGTCTTGAGAGGAGTGCTCACGGAATTAACCCCCGAAAACGACTGAGAGGTGACGGATGAGGAACGGGATCATCACGATGACCCAGAGGGCGATGACGCCCCAGAGCAGACCCTTCTGGTTCTTGGTCCCACCCTTCCAGAAGTCGATCAGGATGATGCGCAGGCCGTTGAAGGCGTGGTAGACGATCGCGGCCACGAGGCCGGCCTCGCCGAGACCCATCACGGGGTTCTTGTAGGTCGCCATCACTGCGTTATACGCCTCGGGGGATACACGCACGAGAGCGGTGTCGAGGACGTGGACCAGCAAGAAGAAGAAGATGGCCACGCCGGTAATACGGTGGGCGACCCAAGACCACATGCCGTACTGGCCGCGGTAAAGGGTGCCCCTGGTTGAGTTCGCCACGGAATGTCCTCCCTGTGTCGCTCGTCGTCGTGCGCACCGAAGAATGGTCGAAGAAGAAGGCAGCGTTCTCGCGCGAGTGCACGGCGATGGCGGAGCCCTGGCTGGCTCTGTCATGGATGATGCGGTAGTTCTCGTCAAAGATACCAGCCCCCCGCACATTTCCTGACAACGTGTCTGCAAGTGTGCCCCCCGGAATAGCGCGGAATTAGCGCATTGTTCTGTGTCTGAATCGGCTCCGGCCGTGCGCCGTCCGAACGCCCCGCGAGCGGCCGTCAAGCGGCCCCCAAGCGGCCCGTGATACGCGCCCGAGCGGCCCCACGACCTCCGTGCGTAAGGTCCGCCTGCGACGTCTCACGGGGCCTTCGAGGGCCCCTCTCGCCCGGGTGCGGGGTCGGGCCCGCGAAGGCTCACGGGAAGTCCCCGTGGGCCGGCCGGCCGCGTCGTGGGTGGGCACACCCGGCCCGTGTGCGGCCCGTACCCCGGGATGTCACGGGTGACGCATCCAGGGCCGCCGGGGGAGGGGGCCGTACACTGACCGTCGTGACTTCGCCATTGCAACGTTTCCATCCGTTCATCCCCGCGGGCGGGGTGGGTTCACGGCTGTGGCCGCTGTCCCGTGCGGATGCCCCCAAGTTCTTGCTGGACCTCACGGGCTCCGGCTCGTCCCTGCTGCGGGCCACCTTTGACCGGCTCGCGGGCCTGTCCGCCGGTCCGGTCATGGTCGTGACCGGGCGCTCCCACGCCGGGGCGGTGCAGGAACAGCTGCCCGAGCTCACGGCGGACGACCTCGTGCTCGAGCCGTCCCCCAAGGACTCCGCGGCGGCGATCGGCCTCGCGTGCACGCTCATCGAGCGCCGCGACCCCACCGCGATCATCGGTTCGTTCGCGGCGGACCACGTGGTGGAGCCCGCCTCGGCGTTCCAGGAGGTCGTCAAGGAAGCGGTGCGGGCGGCGGACACCGGACGCATCGTCACGATCGGGATCACGCCGTCGTCGCCCGCCACGGGCTTCGGCTACATCAAGGCGGGGCAGTCCCTGGGACTCGATCAGGCACCCCACGCGCTCGCCGTGGAGCAGTTCGTGGAGAAGCCGGACGAGGAGACCGCGCGCGCTTACGTGGCCAGCGGGAAGTACACGTGGAACGCGGGCATGTTCGTGGCGCCCGTGGGTCTCATGCTCTCCTACCTGCGCCGCAGCGAACCCGAGCTCGCGCGGGGCCTGGACCGAATCGCGGACGCGTGGGAGACTCCCGAGCGGGACGCCGTCGTGGACGAGGTGTGGCCCACCCTGACCAAGACCGCGATCGACTACGCCGTGGCCGAACCCGCCGCCGCGGCCGGGGACGTGGCCATGGTCCCCGGGGACTTCACGTGGGAGGACGTGGGGGACTTCGCGGCGATCAACCGGCTCAACAAGGTGGACCCGCGCACGGACGCGCCAGTGTCCATCCTGGGCCAGAACAACCGTGTGCTCACGGACGAGTCCTCCGGGATCGTCGTGTCCGACACGGGGCGGTTGATCGCGCTAATCGGCGTGGCGGACATCGTGGTCGTGGACACCCCGGATGCCCTGCTGGTCACCACGGCCGAGCACGCGCAACGGGTCAAGAACGCGGTGGACTCCCTCAAGCGCAACGGCGACACGGACGTCCTGTGAGCCCCGCCGCCGCCCGCGCTGAATCACCGCGCGGGGTCCCGGCGGTACTGTGACACACATGTTGGATCTGCCTCTGCCGTCCGCCGACGACATCGGACTGCCCCCGGCCATCGGCCCCCTGCTCTCGCACTACCTCCCGGACCTCGTGCGCTTCCGCCGGGACATCCACAAGCACCCGGAACTGTCCTACGAGGAGTACCGCACCACGGACCGGATCGTGCACGCCCTCGAGGCCGCCGGGTTGCACCCCGTGCGCTTCGAACGCACCGGGTGCTACGTGGACGTGGGTCGCGGGCCCGTGATGGTGGGCCTGCGCGCGGACATCGACGCCCTGCCCATCCTCGAGGACACGGGCCTGGACTACGCGTCCGTCAACGAGGGCGTGATGCATGCGTGCGGTCACGACATCCACACCACGGTCATGCTCGGGGTGGCCCGCGTGCTCGCCGACGTGCACCGTTCGTCCCCGTTCGCGGGCACCGTGCGCGTGGTCTTCCAGCCGGCCGAGGAGAAACTGCCCGGCGGCGCCCTGACCATCATCAAGGAGGACGTGCTGGCCGGCGTGCCGCGGATGTTCGCCCTGCACTGCGAACCCAAGGTGGACGTGGGCCAGGTAGGCACGCGCATCGGGGCGATCACCTCGGCGTCGGACACCATCCGGATCGAGCTGTCCGGACGCGGCGGGCACACGTCCCGCCCGCACCTGACCGAGGACCTGGTCTACGCGATGAGCCAGATCGCGATCAACGTGCCCGCGGTGCTCTCCCGGCGCGTGGACGTGCGCTCCGGGGTGGCCGTGGTGTGGGGTCAGATCCACGCAGGTGTGGCACCCAACGCGATCCCCATGTCCGGTTTCATGTCCGGGACCATGCGCTGCCTGGACGCGGACGCGTGGTCGCGCGCCGGGGACATGCTGGACGAGGTCGTGGAGCAGGTGGCCGCACCGTACGGCGTGAACGTGGACCTCGAGCACATCCGGGGTGTGCCGCCGGTGGTCAACGGCGAGACCGAGACCACCCTGCTGGAGATCGCCGCGCGAGCGGAGCTGGGGGAGGAGAGCATCCTGCTGGTGGAGCAGTCCATGGGCGGGGAGGACTTCGCGTGGTTCCTGCAGCACGTCCCCGGCGCCATGATGCGCCTGGGGACCCGGGCTCCCGGCGGCCGAACCTACGACCTGCACCAGTCCGACTACGCCCCTCAGGAGGAGGCGATCGGCTGCGGCGTGCAGGTCATGGCCTCCACGGCGTTGCGCGCCATCCGCTTGCGCGTGCGCGAGCTCGCGGACGCGACGACGACGCCGGACGCCCCGCAGTCCTGACACGCCCGCGGTGAGCGTACTGCTGGGTACTTCCGGGGCTACACTGAGCTGACCTATGACCCGGCTCACTGCACGGGTCACCGCCCGGGGGCACGGGCCGGTGACCCGTGCACTGTGTTCCCGGGTCACGACCCACATCTGATCCCAGTCCGACCGGAGGACCTCATGACCACTCGACGTTTGCGCACCCTGGGGACGCTTGGCCTGGCCGGGGTCACCGGCCTGGTCCTGGCGGGTTGCGGTGCCGCCCCGGACAACGCCGGCGACAGCAGCGCCCAGGCCTCCGACTTCAAGGGCTGCATCGTCTCCGACGACGGCGGTTTCCAGGACCGTTCCTTCAACCAGAGCTCCTATGAGGGCCTCAAGGCCGCCGAGGAGCACAAGGGCATCCAGATCAGCCAGGCCGAGTCCCAGTCCGAGACGGAGTTCGAGCCCAACCTGACCTCCATGGCGCAGCAGGGCTGCAACCTCACGGTCTCCGTGGGCTTCCTGCTCGCGGACACCACCAAGAAGGTGGCCGCGGCCAACCCGGACAAGCACTTCGCGATCGTGGACGACAACTCGATCAAGGCGGACAACGTCAAGCCCATCGTCTACAACACCGCCCAGGCGGCGTTCCTGGCCGGGTACCTCGCGGCGGGCACGTCCGAGACGGGCAAGGTCGCCACGTACGGCGGCATGGACATCCCCACCGTGACCGTGTTCATGGACGGTTTCGCGGACGGGGTGAAGTACTACAACGAGAAGAACAAGGCGGACGTGCAGGTCCTCGGGTGGAACAAGGACTCCCAGAACGGCACGTTCCTGAGCTCGTTCCAGGATTCTTCCAAGGCCAAGACCGTCACGCAGAACCTCATCGGCGAGGGCGCGGACGTGGTGCTGCCCGTCGCGGGCCAGGCGGCCCAGGGCACCGTGGACGCCGTGACCGAGGCCAACCGCAGCGGCAAGGACGTCCGGTTGATCTGGCCGGACACCGACGGCTACGAGACCCTGGACGCCGGCAAGGAGTTCCTGCTCACGTCCGTGCTCAAGGAGATGTCCACCTCGGTCGAGGACGTCGTGACGCAGGCCGCGGACGGCAACTTCGACAACACCCAGTACGTGGGCACGCTCGAGAACGGTGGTGTGGGCCTGGCCCCCTACCACGACCAGCAGGACGAGGTCAGCGAGGACCTCGACAAGCAGGTCCAGCAGCTCAAGCAGGACATCATCGACGGCAAGGTCACGGTGCAGTCCAAGAACGCCCCCACCGCCTGAGCGGGCGGGCCCGGCAGGAGCAGAACAGTGCAGTTGAAACTGACGGACGTCACCAAGAAGTTCGGTGACTTCACCGCCAACAACCGTGTGAACCTCACGGTGGAAACACATCAGATCCACTGTTTGCTCGGTGAGAACGGTGCGGGCAAGTCCACGCTCATGAACGTGCTGTACGGGCTGTACGAGCCCACGTCCGGCACGATCGAGATCGACGGCGCGCCCGTCAGTTTCTCCGGCCCCGGCGATGCCATGGCGGCCGGGATCGGCATGGTGCACCAGCACTTCATGCTGATCCCGGTCTTCACGGTCGCCGAGAACGTGGCCCTGGGTCACGAGAACACGCGCGGGATGTCCCTGGACCTGGAGACCACCCGGGCCCGGATCCGGGAGATCTCCGAACGCTACGGCTTCGCGGTGGACCCGGACGCCGTGGTCGAGGACCTGCCCGTGGGCGTCCAACAGCGGGTCGAGATTATTAAGGCCCTCGTGCGGGACGCCAAGGTGCTGATCCTCGACGAGCCCACGGCCGTGCTGACCCCGCGGGAGACGGACGAGCTGCTCGAGATCATGCGGCAACTGCGGGACAACGGCACGTCCATCGTGTTCATCTCCCACAAGCTACGCGAGGTCCGGGCCGTGTCGGACGTGATCACCGTGATCCGCCGCGGGGAAGTGGTCGGACAGGTGGGCCCTGAGACGTCCACGGATGAGCTCGCGGCGCTCATGGTGGGCCGTGACGTCTCCCTGACCGTGGCCAAGGACACCGCCCACACCACCGGTACCGCGCTCGAGGTGCGCGGGCTCACCGTGGTGGGGGACAACGGCGTCGTCCTGTTGGACGACGTGGAATTCGACGTCGCGCCCGGCGAGATCCTGGCCGTGGCCGGTGTGCAGGGCAACGGACAGACCGAGCTCACCCAGGCCCTCGTGGGACTCGAGGAGCAGGTGAGCGGTTCCGCGCGCCTGGACGGGCAGGAACTCGTGGGGCTGCGCACCCGGGAGATCCTGGCCAGCGGTGTGGGTTTCGTGCCCGAGGACCGTTCCACGGACGGACTCGTGGGCACCTTCACCGTGGCCGAGAACCTCGTGCTGGACCGTTACCGGGAACGGGAGTTCGCGGCGGGACCGTCCCTGCGCCTCGGTGCGATCAGTGGGCACGCCGGCTCTGAGGTGAACGAGTACGACATCCGCACCGGATCCGTGGACTCTCCGGTGGCCACGCTCTCCGGCGGCAATCAGCAGAAGGTCGTGATCGCCCGCGAGCTCGGGCGGCCCCTCAAACTGTTCGTGGCGTCCCAGCCCACGCGCGGCGTGGACGTGGGATCCATCGAGTTCATCCACAAGCGCATCGTGGCCGAGCGGGACAAGGGCACCGCGGTGCTCATCGTGTCCACCGAACTGGACGAGATCTACGCACTCGCGGACCGCATCGCGGTGTTCTTCCACGGTCGCCTCATGGGTATCGTGGGCCCGGACACCCCCCGCGAGGCCCTTGGGCGCATGATGGCCGGTGAGCCCGCGGACAGCGTGCTGCCGCCCGCGCCGTGGGATCACTCGCACGACGACGGCGGGTCCCCGGCGGGTGCCCCCGCGGGCGGCTCGACGGCCGCACCCGCGACCGCTCCCGCTCACGCGGGCGATGCCGCTGCCGTCACCCTGGATGGGGACGGCCTCGATCCCGGCGCCCACCCCACCGACCGAACCACCGACCGACCCGAGGGGAACCGCACGGCATGAGCGCGTCCACCGCACCGGCCACCTCCGATCAGGTCTCGGCCCCGCCACCCACCGAACTCTCCGCTGAGGACCCGCGTCGCACCCTGCTGGGCTCCACCCTGCAGTCGGTGCTCGCGGTCGTCGTGGCGCTGATCCTGGGCGGGCTGCTGATCGCAGTCACGGACGAGCGCGTCCGCCAGGCCGCCGGGTACTTCTTCGCCCGCCCCGGGGACACGCTCTCCGCGATGTGGCGAGCGGCCTCGAGCGCGTACATCGCCATGTTCTACGGCGCGGTGTATAACCCCAACGGCAGCACGCTCGCGGACCGGTTGTATCCGCTGACCGAGACCCTGACCGTGGCGACCCCCCTGATCCTCGCGGGTCTGGGCGTGGCCCTCGCGTTCCGGGCCGGGCTGTTCAACATCGGCGCCCAGGGACAGATCCTGATCGGTGCCACGCTTGCGGCGTGGGTTGGTTTCGCGTGGCAGTTGCCCGTGGGACTGCACCTGCTCGCCGTCGTCGTCGCCGGCGCCGCGGGCGGTGCCGTGTGGGGCGGGATCGTGGGACTGATCAAGGCGCGCACGGGCGCGCACGAGGTCATCCTCACGATCATGCTCAACTACGTGGCCCTGAACCTCGTGGCGTGGTTGCTCACGCTGCCGGGGTTTCAGCGCGAGGGCTCGTCCAACCCCATCAGCCCGCCCGTCGCGGACACCGCGATGTTCCCCAAGCTGCTGGGTGACCACTTCCGGTTGCACTGGGGCTTCGTGGTGGCCGTGCTGGCCACCGTGGCCGTGGCGTGGCTGCTCAACCGTTCCACCGTGGGCTTCGAGCTGCGCGCCGTGGGAGCGAACCCCCGCGCCGCGCGTACCGCGGGCATTTCCGTGACCCGCGGGTTCGTCGTCGTCATGCTCCTCGCCGGCCTGCTGGCCGGGCTCGCGGGTACCGCGCAGATCGCCGGTACGGAACACTCGCTGACCTCGGGCGTGGCCGCGTCCTTCGGCTTCGACGCGATCACCGTGGCCCTGCTCGGCCGCTCGCGTCCGTGGGGGACGTTCTTCGCGGGCATCCTCTACGGGGCCTTCCGCGCCGGTGGCGTGACCATGCAGTCCATGACGGGGACCAACATCGACATCGTGCTGGTCGTGCAGTCCCTGATCGTGCTGTTCGTGGCGCTGCCCCCGCTATTCGAGTTCGCTACCCGTCGCTCGCAGGAGGCCGCCGCGTGAGTACCGCTATTACTTCGCAGTCCTCCGGTCCTTCGTCCGGATCTCCGGAGCACGCGCCCGAAGCCGCTCTGGCCACCTCCGCCGCGAACCGCGCCGTGGGTGTGCGGACCCTGCGGCCCGCGATCGGCCTGGGTGTCCTGGCGCTCGTGTCCCTGATCGTCTTCGCGCTGAACGCCTCCGGGCAGAGGGTGGACTTCCGGTTCTCGAATGACGGCGGTGCCATCCGCCTGCCCGACGTCTCCGTGCCCTCCGCCCCCTACGGTTGGGTAGTCACGATCGTGCTCGCCGCCCTCGCGGTGTACGCGGCCGTGCAGGCGCGCAAGCTGCCGCGCTGGGCGGTGATCGTGGCCGGTTTCTTCTTCGTGACCGGGTTCCTGGTGTGGATCGTGGGCACCGCCCAGACGCCCAGCATCTCCATCACGGCGTTGCTCGCCGGGTCCGTGGCACTCGCCACGCCGCTCGTTTTCGGTTCCTTGGGCGGTCTGCTGTGTGAGCGCTCGGGCGTGGTGAACATCGCGATCGAGGCCCAGCTGCTCTTCGGTGCGTTCTCCGCCGCGGTCGCCGGGACCGTGGCCGGCAACCCCTGGGTGGGTCTGCTCGCGGCGATGCTGGGAGCGGTGCTGGTCGCCGCCGTGCTCGCGCTGTTCGCGATCCGCTACCGCGTGAACCAGGTGATCGTGGGTGTGGTGCTCAACGTGCTCGTCTCCGGCCTGACCGGGTTCCTCTTCGCGACCGTGCTCGAGCCCAACGCCGCGTCCTTCAACGCACCGGACCGCTTGCCGCACGTGCGCATTCCGGTCCTCGCCGAGATCCCCGTGGTGGGTCCCGTGCTGTTCGACCAGTCGGTGATCGGCTACATCATGTACCTCGCGGTGATCGTGGTGTGGTTCGCGCTGTACCGGACCCGATGGGGTCTGCGTACCCGCGCGGTGGGGGAGCACCCCAAGGCCGCGGACACCCTGGGTGTCTCGGTGAATGCGCTGCGCGTGCGCAACGTGTTGTTGGGCGGTGCCGTGGCCGGTCTGGGCGGGGCGTTCTACACGCTCGTCTCGGTCTCCGCGTTCACGCGCGATATGACCGCGGGCGCCGGGTACATCGCCCTGGCCGCGCTGATCTTCGGCCGCTGGAACCCCGTGGGTGCGCTGCTCGCGTCCCTGCTGTTCGGTTTCGCATCCAACCTGGAATCCATCCTGTCCTTCCTGGGCACCCCTGTGCCCAGCCAGTTCCTGGCCATGCTGCCGTACGTGGTCACGATCCTCGCGGTGGCGGGTCTCGTGGGCCGTTCCCGCGGCCCGGCCGCCTCGGGCGAGCCGTACACCAAGGAATGACGCGCACCACCGTACGACGACGCCGGCGCATGCGCCGCTCGCATGGCCACGCGGCGTCGTCGACCGGTGGTGCAAACGTGAGACCGAGCAGTTCCAGAACCGAGCAATTCTGACGTTCGAGCGACGAGGAGAGGCAAGGATCATGAGTGACACCCGCAACCCGGTGGACGAGGCCACGTGGCGCGAACTGCAGCGTGCCGCCACGGACGCCCTGGCCCACTCCTACTCGCCGTACTCCCGATACCCGGTGGGGGCGGCCGCACTCGTGGATGACGGCCGCGTGGTCACGGGCGCGAACATCGAGAACGCGTCGTATGGGGTGACCCTGTGCGCCGAGTGCTCCATGGTGAGCGCGCTGTTCATGTCCGGCGGGGGCAAGCTCGTGGCGTTCGTGTGCGTGGACGGCCACGGTGAGGTGCTCATGCCGTGCGGGCGCTGCCGCCAGTTGCTGTACGAACACCGCGCCCCCGGGATGGAACTGCTCACGGTCGGCGGGGTCCGACCCATGGACCAGGTGCTCCCGGACGCCTTCGGGCCGGAGAACCTGTAACCGGGGCGGAGCGACGTCGAGCCCGTCACGGACCGGCGCACGGGCCCGGTTCCCGGTATCGGCGGAGCCCGCGCCACCTATACTTTGCAGGAAACCAAGCCCGGCTCTGAAAGGGAAACGAACACGTGGGTCTGAGAGATCTGTTCCGCAGCAAGAAGAACGACACCCCGACACCCCAGCCGGCTCCCGGCGCCCGCCCCGTCGACCCTGCGGCCGCTCCCCAGAGCGCGCAGGGCGCTCCCGAGGCACCGCAGCATGCCCAGGAGAACGCGCCGCGTCGTCCCGATCCGAACGCCGTGGCGCTGCCGGAGTCCGGCGCGCTGCGCAACCTCGTGGAGCTGCTGCTGTCCCGTGGCGCGGACCGTGCACGGCTGACCCTCGTGCAGTCGGGCAACATCATGACGCACCAGACCCGCCAGGCCGTGGGGGACGCCCAGGACGAGGTCGAGAACGGCACGGTGGACCAGGGCTCGCCGCTGTTCGACGATGTCGCGGACCTCTACACCCAGGCCATGAACACCCCCGTGGGGCCGTGGCGCCAGCTGGACCTGATCGCCGCCAACCCGCACGACGGGCAGCGCGAGATCACCGTGACCTACGACTTCCCCAACGGCGAGTCCCGCACGGAGCAGTACGTGCACGGCGACGCCCCGGCCGAGGCCTCGCAGCATGACCCGGTGGCCGGGGCCCCCGTCGCCGACGGCGCGCCCGCAGAGGACTCCCGGCTCGCCGCCGGGACCGTTCCCGCTGACACCGCGCTGGCCGACGACGACGCCGTGCGCGTGGTTCCCGAACACGGCCCGAGTGAACCCGCCGAGGACGGCGAGGTGCTCACAGCCGGTCACGCGGCCCCCGTGGTCGCCGAGGGCACCGCCCCCGCACCCGCCGCGGTGCACGAGCCCGAGCAGCCTGAGTTCGTCGAGCCCGCGGCCCCGGTCGCGCAGGACGAATTCCTCGAGGCGCCCGCGGTGGCCGATCGGGATGCCGCCGAGCTCACGGCGCAGCAGGAAGAGGCCGAGCAGCTCCAGCGGTCGGAGCCGCTCGACGAGCGGGGGCAGTTCGAGGAGCGCGATCCGGCGCTCGACGCCGAGCCCGTCGCGCTGACCCCGGAGGATCGCCCCGAGGGGACCGACGCGATCGAGGAACGCGCCACCGAGACCGACGAGTCCTCCGAGGTCGCCCCCGCTCAGGACGCCACGGAGTACGAGTCCGCGGATCAGGACCTCTCGGACGAGCAGCCCGAAACCGCGCACGACGTGCACTTTGATTCCGCCGCCCAGGCCGTGGGCGCCGGTGTGGTGGGCATGTCCACCGCGGACGAGACCGAGCTCGGTGCGCGGAACACCGCTGAGGAGTCCGGCCCCGAGGACCTCCCGGCCCACGTGGACGAGTCCGAGTTCGGCATGGAACCCGCCGAGAACCTCGTGCCCGGCGCCTCTGCGCAGGACACCGAGGACGACCCCGCGAGCGCACCGCAGGTCGCGCTCGCCACGGACGTGGCGCCGTCGTACCGCGGGGCCGAGCCGGAGCAGGGACTCGACCCGGACGCGTTGGCCCCGGGCAACCTCGCGCTGACCACGGGTGACGTGGTCTCCCGCTTGGCGGACGCGCAGCGGCACCTGTTCGATTCCGAGGGCACCGCGCGGGACGTCTCCACCGTGTTGATCCGTGTGCGCGCCCTGGGCACGTACTACGACGCGCTGACCCACGTGCGCCTCAACGGGTTCTGGGATCAGCGTCCGACCTTCGAGCTGGTTCCGGAGGAACTGCTCAAGGTCCAGGAGCTCAAGGACGACTCCTACGTGGAGGGCTCCGGCGCACCGCTGGCCATGATGTTCCGCTTCCGCCCGGGCGTCCCGCCCGAGGTCACGTTCGACTACTCGGACGAGGAGGCCTTCGTTCGTTACGAGCAGCGCCTGCCGGGGCAGAACTATCTCGAGGAGCTGCGGATGTACCCGCGCACCGGCTCCAACATCCCGGAGCACGTGAACGAGGCACTGCAGGACTGGAACTACTGATCCATGACCACGAGAACCACTCCCGAGGCCCCCGACCGCACCACGGACGGGGGCCTCGGGCCACAGCGCCGGATCTGCCTGCACGATCACCTGGACGGCGCGCTGCGACCGGCCACGATCATCGACCTCGCCGCAGGTTTCGGCCATGAGCTGCCCGCCACGGACCCCGCCGCGCTCGGTCGCTGGTTTCGGGACAGCGCGAACTCGGGCAGTCTGGAGCGATATCTCGAGACCTTCGCGCACACCGTGGCCGTGACCCAGACCGCGGACGCGCTGCGCCGGGTGGCCCGCGAGTACGTCGCGGACTGCGCGGCGGACGGGATCGTGCACGCGGAAGTGCGCTGGGCCCCGGAACAGCACGTGGCCGGTGGGCTCACGCTCGACGACGCCGTGGATGCCGTGCAGGCCGGTCTCGCCGAGGGCGTGACCGAGGTCAAGGCCGCGGGCGGTCACCTCTCAGTCGTGCAGATCCTGTGCGCCATGCGCCACCTGGACCGCTCTCTCGAGATCGCCGAGCTCGTGGTGCGCCGCGTGCGTGCCGCGGCGTCCGATCACGCGGGCTCCGACCACGCGGCGTCTGACACCACGACGTCGCACGGGGGCGTCCCCGGCGAACCTGCACCCGGGTCCGTGGTCGCGTTCGACCTCGCCGGACCCGAGCGCGGTTTCCCGGCGTCGGGCCACCAACCGGCCCTCGACCTACTCGCGGAGAACTTCATCCCCGTGACGCTGCATGCGGGTGAAGCGGACGGTGCGGAGTCCATGGCGGATGCGCTCACCGCCGGACGCGCCCTGCGCCTGGGTCACGGCGTGCGGTTGTTCAACGAGGACCCCGATGCGCGGTCGCCGCTGTCCCGGTGGATCCGCGACCGCAGGATCGCGCTGGAGGTCTGCCCGTGCTCCAACCTGCAGACCGGTGCGAGCGCGGTGTGGGGGGACGACATCGCCCATCACCCGGCCACCCGGTTTCTGCGGCACGGCTTCGCGGTCACGATCTCCCCGGATAACCGGCTCATGAGCGACACCTCCGTGGGCAACGAGCTCGAGCTGTTGCGTGAGCAGGCGGGGTGGGACGAGGCCGATCTGGTCGCGGTGCAGCGCAACGCGGCCCGCGCGGCGTTCGTGCCGCGGACCTATCAGGAATGGCTCGAACGCCAAGTGACGGGTGAGGACGCATGACGGCGCCCGAGGAACCGACACGAGAGGCGCCCGCGGGGTCTGTGACCCCGCACGATGAGTCGGCGCAGAAAGCCAGGACGGGGAACATGACCGCCCATGACCCGGCGGCGCCGGACCGAGGCTACGCACCGGGCGCGGAGTTCGAGCGGCTGCTCGCCGTCATGGACCGCTTGCGTTCGCCGGGCGGGTGCCCGTGGGATGCCGCCCAGACCCACGAGTCGCTGCTGCGCTACCTCGTGGAGGAGAGTTACGAGGTCGTGGAGGCGGTCGAGGCGCTCGAGCCGTCCGAGCGGCGTCGTACCGAGCTCGTGGAGGAGCTCGGGGACGTGCTGCTGCAGGTCGTCTTCCACTCGCGCATCGGCCAGGAACACCCTGACGGGCAGCGCTTCGACATCTCGGACGTGCTGGCCGCGGTCACGGACAAGCTCGTGCGGCGCCATCCCGCGGTGTTCCCACCGGGCGACGACGCCGCGGCGCGCCAGGCCGCGGGGACGACCGCTGCGACTGCGGGCGCTGTGAAGGCGACCGCTGCGGACAGCACCGTTGTCGAGGGCACCACCCTGGACAGTGCCAGCCCAGGCGGCACTGGCTCGGATGTCACGGGCGCGGGCAGCGGCGTCGTCGGCAACGGGACACCGAGCGACGCGGAACTCGCCGCGCGCTGGGACGCCGTGAAACGCCGCGAGAAACCCCAGCGCACGCGGATCTTCGACGGCATCCCGCCGGCGCTGCCGGCGCTCGCGTACGCCGAGAAGGCCCTGTCCAAGGCGCGCCGGCACGGCGTGGCCGGGCTCCCGGAACCGCGCCCCGAGTCGGACGAGCAGGACCGGCAGGCGGAGGAGGACGCGCTGGGGGAGGAGTTGTTCCGCCGCGTGCAGGACAGCTCCGCGCGCGGCCTCGACGCCGAGCGCGCATTGCGGACGGCGGTGCGACGGTTCGTGCGTGACCACGACGCACCTTTATCGCCCGCACCCAGCGACGCTCGGTAGGCTAAAGACCGGGGGACCGCCCCACGGGTCGACGACCGACAAGGAGATTTTCATGGCAATGATCATTGCGCTGCAAGCCCGCCAGATTCTGGACTCCCGTGGCAACCCCACGGTCGAGGTTGAGGCACTGCTCGAGGACGGCAGCTTCGGGCGCGCGGCCGTGCCCTCCGGCGCGTCCACCGGTGAGTTCGAGGCCGTGGAGCGCCGCGACGGCGACAAGAAGGTCTTCCTGGGCAAGGGCGTGCTGGACGCCGTCCACGCCGTGGACGAGGAGATCGAGCAGGCCGTGGTGGGCCTGGACGCCTCCGACCAGCGCGCCGTGGATCAGGCCATGTTGGAACTGGACGGTACCGACAACAAGGCCAAGCTGGGCGCCAACGCGATCCTGGGCGCCTCCATGGCGATCGCCCGTGCGGCTGCGAGCTCCGCGGACCTGGAACTGTACAAGTACCTGGGCGGGCCCAACGCGCACGTGCTGCCGGTGCCCATGATGAACATCCTCAACGGCGGTTCCCACGCGGACTCCAACGTGGACATCCAGGAGTTCATGATCGCCCCGATCGGTGCTCCCACGTTCTCCGAGGCCCTGCGCTGGGGCGTGGAGGTCTACCACAGCCTCAAGTCCGTGCTCAAGGACCGCGGGCTGTCCACCGGTCTGGGTGACGAGGGCGGATTCGCCCCGAACCTGGAGTCCAACGCCGCCGCGCTGGACCTGATCCTCGAGGCCATCGAGAAGGCCGGGTACAAGCCCGGTCAGGAGATCGCGCTGGCCCTGGACGTGGCGTCCTCCGAGTTCCACGAGAAGGGTTCCTACACCTTCGAGGGCCAGAAGCGTTCGGCCGAAGACATGTCCCGGTACTACGCCAAGCTGGTCGAGAAGTACCCGCTCGTGTCCATCGAGGACCCCCTGGACGAGAACGACTGGGAGGGCTGGGCAGCGCTCACCGAGCACATCGGGGACAAGGTCCAGCTCGTGGGTGACGACCTCTTCGTGACCAACCCGGAGCGCCTGGGTCGCGGCATCGACGAGCACGTGGCCAACGCCCTGCTCGTGAAGGTCAACCAGATCGGCTCCCTCACCGAGACCTTCGACGCGATCGAGCTCGCCCAGCGCAACGGCTACCGCTGCATGATCTCCCACCGTTCCGGCGAGACCGAGGACACCACGATCGCGGACATCTCCGTGGCCGTGAACGCGGGTCAGATCAAGACCGGTGCCCCGGCGCGTTCCGAGCGCGTGGCGAAGTACAACCAGCTGCTGCGCATCGAGGAGGAGCTCGGCGATTCCGCGACCTACGCCGGCGCCTCCGCGTTCCCCCGCTTCACCGGCAAGTGAGCTGTGCGGCGGCCCCCGTGCCGCCGTGGGTTCCCTGACGACGACGCCGCTCGCCCCGTTCCCGGGGCCGGGCGGCGTCGTGCTGCGGGTAGACTGACCGAGCACGAACCACCCACGTCACCCGGGAGGCACCCATGGTCGGACCCCGCCCGCGGATCCCCCGTATGGGCCCCGAACCCGCTGACGACACCCCGCGCGAACCGCGCGGCGGGCGCTCGCGGGACGCTCGGCGCAACCCTCCGCGGGATACGCAACGGTCCGCGAAACGGGACTCGCTGAGAGACACCCCCTCCCAGGACAGCGCTGGCGGCTCGTCGACGCTCGCGGCCCCCACACCCGCCCACTCGTTCAACGGGCGCCTCGTGGCCCTGATCGTGGTGGCCACGCTCATCGTGTTCCTGGCCGCGCCCACCACCAAGATCTTCTTCGACCAGCGCGCGCAGATCTCCGCGCTGCAGCAGAGCATCGCCCACGAACAAGAGCGACAACAGCAGCTCAAGCACGAGGAACAACTGTGGGCGGACGACTCCTACGTGGAGCAACAAGCGCGTGAGCGGATGTCCTACGTGATGCCGGGGGAGAACGCCTACCTGGTGCTCGGCGCGCAACCGGGCGTGCGCCAGAGCGTCGAATCCTCCGCCGAGCAGGTCGAGGCTAGCAAGCCGGCGTGGGCGGACGGGCTGTGGCAGTCCGTGGTGGACTCCGCGTACCCGCCCGAACAGATCACCCTTGAACCGCAGACCCGAGGAAGTGGCAATCAGTGACCGCAGCGGCCCATGAACACCGCCCGTCCGTGACCGATCAGGACCGCACCGTGGTGGGACACCAGCTGGGTCGGCCCCCGCGGGACGTCGTGGAGATCGCGGCGCGCTGCGTGTGCGGGAACCCGCTGGTCGTGGCCACGGCCCCCCGGTTGAGCAACGGTTCCCCGTTCCCCACGGTCTTCTACCTCACGCACCCCGTGATCACGTCCGCGGTGTCCCGGCTCGAGGCCGAGGGCACCATGTACGGCATGTCCGACCGGATCACCGAGGACCCGGAACTCGCCGAGCGGTACCGGGCCGCGCACGAGCACTACCTGGAGCAGCGGCGCCGGATCGGGGAGGAAGCGGGGATCGGCGAGGTTCCCGAGATCGAGGGGATCTCCGCGGGCGGCATGCCCACGCGCGTGAAGTGCCTGCACGTGCTCGTGGGGCACAGCCTCGCGGCCGGTCCGGGGGTGAACCCCCTGGGGGACGAGACCCTCGAGCTGATCTCCGACACCTGGTCCCGGGACCACTGCGCATGCGATCCCGCGTGGCGCAGCGCGGACTGACCCTCGTACGGCGTTCGCCCCGGTGGGGTGACGTTCCCGAGGGGCGGTCCGATCGTGACTGCCCCGATCACTCATGCGCGATCATGCGTGTGCCGTGACCACCGCGGGCATGGGCGGTGGCGCGTTCGCTGGTCAGAGTCCCGGGTCGGGGTCCACGGCGCGCAGCGCCACGTCCACACCGCCGCGCGCGGACTGCCACAAGAACCACCCGAGCAACGTGAGCGTCCCCGCCGCGCGCCGGAGCTACGTGCGCGCGGCCGCGGTCCAGAACGACCCCCAGCCCCGTGCCACGGCACCACGATGCCCGCCGCGGCCACGAGCAACCACGAGACCAATTCGCCGTCGGGCCTGCGGCGCGGATCGCGCTTCGCCGTCCATACCAGCCATGTGAACCGCATGAGCAGCAGGGTGGAACCGGTGGCCACGAGCGGCAGGATCGAGTCCAGGCCCACTCCCAGTACGGAGATGGGCGATACGGCTTCCTTGGACACGTGCGTGTCGAACGCGTCCGGGGTCAGCGGGGCGCCAGCGACGGCGGCCAGGTACGTGCCGATGTTGCCCACGAAGGACAAGAGCATGAAGGCGGTGAGCGCACCGTGGTGCCGTTCGGTGTGGCGCAGTTTGAGCTACGTCAGGGCCAGCAGGGACCCGCCGTACAGCAGCGCGGCGATCAACAACAGGGGCCGGGCCACGGCGTCCACTGAGAAGCGGGTGCCGAACAACAACCACGGGACGTCCACGGACTCGCCGCCACCGAACACCGCCAGCAGCCCGGCCGGCACCGCGGCCAGTGGGGCACATAGGGCGGCGCCGCGGCGCACGGGCGCCGCGCGCTGTGCCGGGAGCACTCCCGCGAGCACCACGACGGCGACCACCGCGATCGGGACCAGGAACGTGAGGGCGAAGAGCATCAGCCGAGCACCCCCTCTGCAACCTGGCGGGCGATCTGCAGCGGAGCGAACTCGATCGATGCCGCCAGACCCACGAACACGGACGCGGCCGCGGTGATCACGGTGGGCACCAGCAGGCTGGCCGGTTCCCGCATCACGACGGTCGCACCGGGCTGCGCGGCCGTGCTGCCGCCGGACGTCGCAGGGGAAGCATCCTGGTCAGCGGGGTCGCGGAACCACATGTGGTAGACCGCCGGCAGGAAATACATGGCGTTGAGCAGAGACGAGGCGATCAGCACGCCCACGACCCAGGGGTGTTCCGACTCCAGGGCACCCAGGCCCAGCATCCACTTGGACACGAAACCGGCGGTCACGGGCAGACCGATCATGCCGAACGCGCCCACGGTGAAGGCCGCGGAGGTCCACGGCATGCGCCGACCCAGACCGTGCATCTGCGAGAGCTTGGTGATGCCCAGGGCCTCGGCGAACAGTCCCGCGCAGAAGAACAGGGCGATCTTCATGAGTCCCTGGTGCACCAGGTGCACCACACCGCGCGTGGTCCCCGCGAGCGTGACCAGGGAGATCCCGACCACCACGTAGCTGACGTGCGAGACCGTGGAGTACGCGAGCCGCTTCTTGAGGTCCTCCTGGCGCCGGGCCTGGTAGCAGCCGTACAGGATGGTTAAGCACGCAACGATCAGCAACGGGGTGAGCACGCCCAGTTCCGAGGCCACGTAGATCCCGTACACGTCGTCCACCACGCGCACGATCCCGGCGGTCAGCGCGATCTCCACGGTGAGCATGGCCGCGAAGGACCATTCCGGGGACCACCCCAGCCGCGCGTTACCGAGCAAGACAATCAGCGCCCCGGTCAGGATGAAACCGATCATGCCCACGATCAGCAGGGGCCGTAGCCACCGGCCGGTCAGCCGGTCCAGGGGCACCCCGGCGCTGCGCAGCAGGATGAGCGCGCCTGCCAGCACAGCCCCGGACTGAAACGCACCGCCGGAGTCCGAGCTGCCCAGCCGCAGCCACACGAGGATCATGAGCACCCCCCAGACCCAGGAAGGACATGGCCTGCACGCTGCGCACGGGGGAGCACGGTGGCCGCGGTGGTCGCGAGCACGGCGACGCCGAGGGCCACGTCGAGGGCGATGAGTTCGGTCACGGGGCGGGCCGCCTCGGGTCCGCGGTGCCGGGCGCGCTGGGCTCATCTGCCGTGCGCGCGGAACCCCATTTCGCCCACCGCGGGGGAGGCGCCGGGGCCGTCAAGGGTGCGAGCGACGTCGTGCTCCGTGGCCCCAATGCGGTCAGGGCGTGCGCCGAGACGGACGCCTGGCCGAGGATGAGCACCCACGCGATCGCGAGCAACGCCGCGCTGGACCAGCTCCCCAGGTACACGGCGGCGCCGACCATGATGAGTCCCGGGCCCAGGTTGTCCGCCTTGGTGAGCACGTGCAGTTGACTGCGTATGTCCGGGAACCGGATGAGCGCTGCCGTGCCCGCGGTGAAGAACAACACTCCGCACACGATCAGGACGGCGCTGAGGCCGGTGATCATGCGCCGTCACCGCCTCCAAGCGGCGCGGGGCTCGTCCTCGCGCCCCGAGCGGCACCGGGGGTGCGCGCCGCGGTCATTCGGACGACGGCCGTGAGCGAGGCCAGCCCGATCAGCACCACGGCCACGTCCGGGAATCGCGACGACGCCGCGGGCCCAGCAGCACGGTCAGCAGCGCCACGAGCGCGGCGCCGGTGGTACCGCTCAGCAGCAGCGACAACAGCCAGCGGTCGGTGACGGGGGGCGGGCCGTGACCACGAACGCGACCACGACATTGACCAGGAGCACCACGAAGACCGCGGTGAGCAGGATCTCGAACACATCGGCTCCTCGGATCGCGGGTCACGGGCTGCGCAGGTGATTTACGGGGGAGGGGACGGAAGTGCCCCGCGACGCGGGTAAATTGGTGCCGGGCCGGTCAACCGGCACGCTCCCACCGAACCGAGGATCCATCACCCATGCGCGTTGCGGCCATCGACTGCGGTACGAACTCCATCCGTCTGCTCATCGCGGACGTGAAGGACAAGGACGGCCACCTCGAGCTCAAGGACAGGGTGCGCGAGATGCGCATCGTGCGTCTGGGCCAGGGTGTGGACGCCACCGGCTGGCTCGCCGAGGCCGCCCTGGAGCGGACCTTCGCCGCCGCCGAGGAGTACGCCCGGCTCATCACCAAGCACAAGGTGGACGCCGTCCGGTTCGTGGCCACGTCCGCCACGCGCGACGCCGGCAACCGGCAGGTCTTCGTGGACGGGATCAGGTCCCGCCTGGGGGTGACCCCGGAGGTCGTGAGCGGTGACGAGGAAGCGGCGTTGTCCTTCCGCGGCGCCCTCAACGCGGCCGCGGGACTGACCCCGGAGGACCGCGTGCTCGTGGTGGACCTGGGCGGCGGTTCCACAGAGTGCGTCCTGGGGTCTCCGGAGCACGTGATCGCCGCCCGCAGCGTGGACGTGGGGTGCGTGCGCATGACCGAACGCCACCTGGGGTCCAACCCGCCCACCGAGGAACAGCAACGCCTCGTGCTGCGGGACGTGGACGAGGCCATGGACACCGTGGCACGCACCGTACCGCTCGAACTGACCACCCGGCTCGTGGGTGTCGCCGGGACGGTCACCACGGTCAGTGCCATGGCCATGGGCCTGAGCCGCTACGACGAGGACCGGATCAACGGCAGCGTCCTGGACAGCGACGTCGTTATCCGCGCGTGCCGGGAGCTCACCGGGATGACGCAGGAGGAACGCGCCGAGCTCGGGTTCATGCACGAGGGTCGCGTGGACGTCATCGGGGCGGGTGCGCTCGTGTGGCGCCGGATCATCGAACGTGTCTCGGACGCGACCAACGGGCGCGTCAGCACCGTGACCGCGAGCGAACACGATATTTTGGACGGAATCGCCCTGTCCCTCGCGGCCTGAGATCACGGGCCGGTCGCCGTTGCACCCCGGCACACCACCCGCGGGCGCGCGGGGGAGCGGACGCCCGCGCCGGCACCCGGTGTGGACGGGCCCGGAGCGGAAGCGAGCCGGAGTGGACGGGTCAGCGGGCGACGTCGTCGTGACGCCGGGCGGGGGCCCGGTACGTCGGCCGCCGGGAGCGGTCGAAGACGCGCGTGCAGCGCGGGAAAGCAGAGGGATCATGGGACGGCTGAGAACACGCGGCGCGCTGTCACTCGCCGCGGTGGGCCTGCTGCTCGGCGGGACCGGTGTCGCCCCGGCGCTCGCGGTGGAACCCATGCCTGCGCCGTCGGTGCCCGTGGAGACCCCCGTGGCACCGCCCCCGAACGGCAAGGTCCCCGTGGAGCCGGTGGACGTGCGCAAGGAGGAGTACTGGCTGGACGACTACGGCGTGCGGGACGCGTGGAAGTCCGCGACCGGCAAGGGTGTGAAGATCGCCGTGATCGACACCGGCGTAGACGGCTCCCACCAGGATCTGCGGGGCGCGGTCGGTGAGGGGACGGATGTCTCGAGCGTGGGCCGCGGGAACGGTCAGGAGGGCCTGGGCGCGGAACCCGAACACGGGACCCTGGTGGCCTCGCTCGCCGCGGGACGCGGTCACGGATCCGAGAACCCGGACGGTCCGGGTGGCACGCGGGGCATCATCGGCGTGGCCCCGGAGGCGGAGATCCTGCCCGTGTCCCTGTGGGTGGGCAGCGAACACCCCGGCGCCCGCGACATCGACGAACAGATCCCGGACGCCGTGCGTTGGGCCGTGGACCACGGCGCGAACGTGATCAACATGTCCCTGGGCTCGAACGCCACGGGCTGGCCCCCCGCATGGGACTCGGCGTTCGCGTACGCGGAGGAGAAGGGTGTTCTCGTGGTCGCGGCGGCGGGCAACCGGGGATCGGGGCTCAACCAGGTGGGGGCGCCCGCCACGATTCCGGGGGTGCTGTCCGTGGGCGGCGTGGACCGGTCGCGCACGGCAAGTTGGGACTCGTCCTCCCAGGGCATCTCGATCGCGGTGGCCGGGCCCAGCGAGGAGATGGTGGGTGCGATCCCGGGGGACGGCTACGCCCGGTGGTCCGGGACCTCCGCCACCGTGCCCCTCGTGGCCGGGACAGCGGCGCTGATCAAGCAGAAGCACCCCGACCTCACGGCCGCTGGGATCGCCCAGCGGATCGTGGACACCGCGCACGACGCGGGAGCGCAGGGCAAGGACCCGCTCTACGGGTATGGGATCCTGGATGTGCGCGCGGCCGTAGAGGACGACGTCCGGATCTCCGACACCAATCCCCTGGGCAGCGTGCGGCAATGGATTGCGCAGAACCGCCCGCCCTCGCAGACACCCACCCCGAGCAGCTCCCCGACCCCGCCCGCGCCGGACACACGGCAGGTGACCGGGGAGGCCACCCCACCCGTGGCGCAGGCACCCCTCAACGAGACCGGCGCGCTACCCGTGGTGATCCTCGTCAGCTTCGGGGTGATCGTCGCGGGCCTCACCGTAGCCGCGGTCCTGCACATCCGCAGGCTCTCGCGCTGATTTCACGATCAGCTCACCGGGCCGCTGACACCGCGTCGGCAAAACCGTGCCACGGTGAGTAAACTTTCGGGTATGGCTTTCAATCAACTTGCTAAGGACCGTCCGCGCCTTCTCATCGTGGGTGGCGGTTACGTCGGTTTCACACTGGCGCAGAAGCTGCAGACCCGCATTAAGGAGTCCGGCGGCGTGGTCACGGTGGTGGACCCCAACCCGTACATGACCTACCTCCCGTTCCTGCCCGAGGTCTCGGCCGGCAACATCGAGGCGCGCTCCGCCGTGATCCCGCACCGTCAGCACCTGGCCGACTGCGAGTTGATCACCGGCCGCGTGGAGAGCATCGACCACGCCAACCGTACGGTCACCGTCCACGGCATCGACGAGGGCCCCGAGTTCGAGCTCACGTACGACGAGATCGTGCTCGCCGGCGGTTCCAACACCCGCACGTTCCCCATCCCGGGGCTCGCGGACAAGGCCATCGGCATGAAGACCATCGAAGAGGCCGTGTCCGTGCGCAACTGGGTGCTCGAGCGCATCGAGGTGGCTTCCCTCACCAACGACGAGGACGAGAAGCGCAAGGCGCTGACCTTCATCGTGGTGGGCGGCGGCTACGCCGGTTCCGAGACCATCGCCGAGCTTGAGGACATGGCGCGTTCGGCCGTGCAGCGCAACGACCTCCTGAAGGTCTCGGACCTGCGCTTCGTGCTGGTCGAGGCCATGGGCCGGATCATGCCCGAGGTCTCCGAGGACCGTGCCGAGAAGGTCGTGGCCGAGATGCGCGCCCGCGGCATCGAGGTGCTGCTGAACACGTCCCTGTCCGAGGTGGACGGTGACCTGGTCAAGCTCATCAACATGCAGGACAAGTCCCCGGCCGGCGAGATGGCCACGGACACCCTGATCTGGACGGCCGGCGTGCAGGCTGCGTCCTTCGCCAAGAACAGCGACCTGCCCATCGACGACCGCGGACGCGTGCGCGTGGGCGCGGACCTGCGCGTGACCGGCGACGACGGGCCCTTCGAGGGTGCCTGGGCCGCCGGTGACATCGCCGCCGTCCCGGATCTCACGGGCGCCGGCCCCGGCGGGTTCTGCGTCCCCAACGCGCAGCACGCCGTGCGTCAGGCCGCGACCATGGCCAAGAACATCATGGCCGCGCACAAGGGCGAGCCGCTCGAGGACTACTATCACGAGAACCTCGGGTCCGTGGCGGGTCTGGGTCTGTACAAGGGTGCCGCCACCATCCGCGGCATCGACCTCGGCGGTCTGCCGGCGTGGGCCATGCACCGCCTCTACCACGGGTACGCGATCCCCACGGTGGAGCGCAAGGTGCGGGTGTTCACGGAGTGGGGAGTGAACCTGCTCTTCGGCCGTGACACCACCCCGCTGCGTCACCTGCGGGACCCCCGCCGTGCCTTCCAGAAGGCCGCGGGCGCGGACGTCCCGGCCGAGAAGGCGAGCCTGTAACACTCCATCGCACCGAGCCGGTGGGCCCGCGCACCCGCGCGGACTCACCGGCTCGGTCACGCCCCCATAGCCCAATCGGCAGAGGCAGCGGACTTAAAATCCGCTCAGTCTGGGTTCGAGTCCCAGTGGGGGCACCGATTCCGCACCCGCGGGGGCCCTGTTCGCTCAGCACAAACTCCCAGGTTCCTGTGACGCGTCAATGTTAGGCTGAACGAACAGCTCGCCCACGCCTCGAAAGGACGTCCCATGGCCGGCGGAAACCCACTGCTACGCGACTTCAACAAGAAGAACGGCACCGCGACCACCCCGGATATCTCCCGCGACCCCCGTTACTCACCCGAGAACCTGGAGAACCTCTACAACGCGCCCGCCGCGGGTCCGGACCGCACCGGACGCATGAGCTACGACGACGTCGTCATGCGCACCTCGCTCGTGCTCGGTTGCGTAATCGTCACGGCCGTGGTGGGTTGGGTCGCCCCGGTGCTCGCGCTGCCGGGCGCCATCGTGGGTCTCGTGCTGGGTCTGGTCAACGCGTTCAAGCGTGAGCCCAGCCCGCTGTTGATCACGCTCTACGCGCTCGCCGAGGGCCTGTTCCTGGGTGGCATCTCCCGCATGTTCGAGGGCGCCTACCCGGGCATCGTGGTCCAGGCGGTGATCGGCACCCTGGCGGTGTTCGTCTCCGTGCTGGTGCTCTACAAGGTGGGCGTGCTGCGCTCCTCCCCGCGCGTGACCAAGTTCTTCATGGTCGCACTGCTGGCCTACGCCCTGTTCGCCCTGGTGAACCTGGGCACGAGCCTGCTGGGCGGCTACAACATGCGCTACGACGCCACGATCTTCGGCATCCCGCTGGGGCTGTTCGTGGGCGCGATCGCCATCCTGCTGGCCGTCTACAGCTTCGTGCTCGACTTCGAGAACATCAGCGACGGCGTCAAGCGCGGTATTCCCAAGAAGGCGGCATGGTCCGCGGCGTTCGGGCTGACCGTGACCCTGATCTGGGCCTACGTGGAGATCCTGCGCGTGCTCTCGATCATCCGCTCCATGAGCGACTGACTCCCATCCCCGCGCGTCGCTCGGGGCCCTCAGGGCCCGGTGACGTACGCCGGAATGAGAAGCGGCGGCCCAGTGGGTCGCCGCTTCTCGCGTTGTGGGGATCGTTCACATGTAGCGGATCTCGAGTTCGCGCGGGGGCAGGTTGATCGCGCGGGCGGGGATGTTATTGCTCGCGGCTCGTCCCACGAACAGCCAGCCCAGGATCTCCTCGTGCTCGTCCAGACCGTAGAACTCGCGCACCACGTCCCGGTCGTAGGGCTCGCGATGGGACCAGACGGTGGCCCATCCCTGCGCGTAGAACGCGGCTTCGAGGATCCCGCGGGCGGCGTACACGTCCCCGCGCTGGTCCTTCTTGGACTGCGGCAGTTCCGGGTGGTGGCGGAAGATGATGGCCAGGGCCACCCCGCCCCGGGACGCCCACTGCAGGCTCCCGCGATACGCGGCCAGGACCCGGATCTTGCGACCCTTCAACCGGGGGACGGGGCCCGAGAGGGCGGGGACGGACGTGAGGCCCGCCATGGCCGCGGCCAGCAGGGACGCGGCCTGCCCGCTCGTCGCGACCACGCGCCAACCCGTGGGGCGCTCGTCGTACTTGGCGCCGGCGGCGGCCCGCAGGACGGCCTCGAGCTCCTCACGCCGCGGGGCCTCCTGTGTCAGGACGCTCGCGGGGCGGCGTTGGGACAGGACGCGCAGCAGTGTGGTGGACATGACGCCCATTTTGTCACCCTCGGCCCCGCACGCCGGTATCAGCACGTTGCGCGATGGTGTCATGATAAGGGCATGTCATCCAGTGTTACGACGTCCCACGCGGGCTCATCCCCGAACCCCGTGGTCAAACGTCCCCAGTCCGACACATCCTCCGAACTCGTCACCCAGTACGACGGCGCGTCGCCCCCCTCCACGGGGCCCAACGCCCCTGACGCGCAGACCATGGTCACGACCCCGGTCCGGATCGCGGCCGCGTGGTCGTGGCGGATCTTGCTCATCATCGCCGGTGTGGGTGTGGTGGGGTGGCTGCTGAGCCACGTGACCACCGTGTTCATCCCGGTGCTGTTGGCCGCGCTGCTCGCGGGGTTGCTCTCGCCGGCCGTCCGCTGGCTGCGCTCCAAGCACTTCCCGTCCGCGCTGGCCGCGATCACCGTGGAGCTCGGACTGATCCTGGGGGTCCTGGGCCTGTTGGTGCTCGCGGGTCAGCAGATGATCGCCGGTTTCGCACAGCTCTCCGACAGCGCGGTGGCCGGTTTCCAGCAGTTGATCGGAATGCTGGAGGACAGCCCCCTCAACATCTCCACGGACAACATCAACCAGTGGCTCTCGGACATCGGGGCCACGCTGCAGCGCAACTCGGACGCCATCCTCTCCGGCGCGATGACCTTCGGCTCCACGGCGACCAGCATCGTCACGGGCATGATCATCATGCTGTTCGTCCTGCTGTTCTTCCTCATGGACGGCGAGAACATCTGGCTGTTCCTGGTCAAACTGTTCCCCCGCCGCGCCCGCCCCGCCGTGAACGGTGCCGGGCGCAAGGGCTGGATCTCGCTCGCGCAGTACGTGCGCATCCAGGTGTTCGTGGCGTTCGTGGACGCCGTGGGTATCGGGCTTGGTGCGTTCCTGCTGGGTGTGCCGCTGGCGCTGCCGATCGGTGTGTTGGTGTTCCTGGCGTCCTTCATCCCCATCGTGGGTGCCGTGCTGACCGGTGCGGTGGCCGTCCTGGTGGCCCTCGTGGCGATCGGGCCCGGTATCGCGCTCGCCATGCTCGGTGTGGTGCTGCTCGTCCAGCAGGTCGAGTCCAACGTCCTGCAGCCGCTCGTGATGGGCAAGGCCGTGGCCCTGCACCCCGTGGCCGTGTTCCTGGCGGTGGCCGCCGGTAGCGTGCTCTTCGGGATCGCCGGTGCGCTGTTCGCCGTGCCCCTGATGGCCATGCTCAACACGATCATCCGCTACCTCGGCAGCCGCGCCTGGGAGCGGGACGAGGAGATCGCATGGCAGCCCTTCATGTACCCGTGGGAGATCAAGAAGGCAGCCAAGAAGCAGGACCTCACGCGCGAACAGGTCATGGCCCAGCTGCAGCGTTTCCGTGGCAAGCGCCATCGTGAGCGCCAGAACGCGGAGAAGAAGCGCGAGGAGAAGCACAAGAAGGAAACCAAGCACAACGCGTCCATCGAGGCGGACGAGGTGGGTTCGGGGGACTCCCGGAACGTCTAGTCCCGCACGGCGTAATACCATGGAACGCGGCGTCCTCACCCCGGACGCCGCGTTCTGTGTGTCCGCGCCGAGCCTCGAGGTCGTGATCCACCCCGGGTTCGCGCGTTTCGAACGAGCCGCAACGGCCGACTACCACGAAAGAAGTTCTCTGTGGGCCTCACTGATTTGCCCGTCTCGGTGGCCGACGTCCGCCACGCCGCGCATTTGCTCGACGGGGTGATCGAGACGACGCCGCTCGCGCACTCGCGCGCGCTGTCTCGCATGCTCGGTTCCGAGGTGTACCTCAAGTGCGAGAACCTCCAGCGTGCGGGATCGTTCAAGGTCCGCGGTGCGTACGTGCGCATGGCCCAGCTCTCGGACGAGGAGAAGCGACGGGGCGTCGTGGCGGCGTCGGCGGGCAACCACGCCCAGGGTGTGGCGCTCGCGGCGGCCAAACTGGGGATCACGGCGCGGATCTACATGCCCCGCGGAGCGGCGCTGCCAAAGATCGCGGCCACCCAGGACCACGGTGCGGAGGTCGTGCTGCACGGGTCGAACGTGGACCAGGCGCTCGCAGAGGCCCAGCGCTACGCGGACGAGACCGGCGCGGTGTTCGTCCACCCGTTCGATCACCCGGACATCATCGCCGGCCAGGGCACCCTGGGTCTGGAGATCCTCGACCAGCTGCCCACCGTGGACACCGTCATCGCCGGTGTGGGCGGGGGAGGCCTGCTCGCGGGAGTGTCCGTGGCGCTGAAGGCTAAGGCACAGGAGCAGGGCAAGGACATCCGGGTCATCGGGGTGCAGGCGGAGAACGCCGCGGCCTACCCGCCCTCACTCGCCGGGGACGCGATCGTCACGCTGTCCAAGGTCTCCACCATTGCGGACGGCATCGCCGTGGGCCGGCCCGGACAGTTGCCGTTCAACGTGATCCGCCACCTCGCGGACGACGTCGTCACGGTCTCCGAGGACTCGCTCGCCCAGGCGCTGATCTTCATGCTCGAGCGCAACAAGATGGTCGTGGAACCCGCGGGTGCCGTGGGTGTGGCGGCGATCCTCGAGGGGGCGCTCAAGCGCGAGTACCCGGATCTGGGGACCACTGTCGTGCTGCTCTCGGGCGGCAATATCGATCCCATGCTGATGCTCAAGGTGATCCAGCGGGGTCTCTCCGCGGCGGGGCGCTACATGACCATCAAGATGATGCTCACGGACCGCCCCGGTGAGCTCGCCCAGATCTCGCAGATCATCGCGGACATGGACGCCAATGTGACCGGGGTGAATCACACCCGGATCGGGGGCTCGTTGTCCATGGGGGACGTGTCCATCACGATTGACATGGAGACCAAGGGCCACGGGCACTGTGATCACGTGATCGACGCCCTGGAGTCCCACGGCTACCGACCCGTGGTGGTGCACTGAGCGGGAGGTGACCCGCGCGGCGCGCGTGCGTCAGCGGCGTCGTCCGCGCCGGGCCGTGAAGTACGTGACGAACGCGGCCACGAAGGTGGCGAACCACAGGATGTTGCGCAGGCCGCCGGTCGCGTTCAGTGCGGGGTCGTCCTGACCCAGGAAGTGCACGACGATCGCGGCGATCCCCAGCAGCGCGGTGAGGATGATCAGCGGGACCGTCCACGAGTTGGGGGTCCGGTTCCAGTGTGTGACCACGGGGGAAACTCCTAGCGGGGCTCGACGGGGCGTGCTTCGATCCTACGGGCCACACCCGGGCGACTCATGGACCGTGTCGAGCCGCGTAAGACTCCTGGGCCGCATCGGGTCGCGCACGACGAAGACCACCTCGCACGGGCGAGGTGGCCTTCGTGATGAACCGGGGTCGATCAGCGGCTGAAGGGCTTGGCCTTCAGGATCTTCACCGTGATGTCCTTGCCGTTCGGGGCCTTGTAGCTCACGGTGTCACCGACCTTGTGGCCGTTGATCGCGGCACCCATGGGAGAGCGCTCGGAGAAGACCTCGAGGTCCGAACCGCCGGTGAGGTCTTCGGCGACCTCGCGGGAACCCATGAGGAAGGTCATCTCGTCGCCCGCGATCTCCGCGGTCACGACCATGCCGGCCTCGATCACGCCGTCGTCCGCGGGGGCCTCGCCCACCTGGGCGTTCTCGAGCAGCTGGGTCAACTGGGCGATCCGGCCCTCGTTCTTGCCCTGCTCCTCGCGTGCAGCGTGGTAGCCGCCGTTCTCCTTGAGGTCACCCTCGGAACGCGCCTGTTCGATCCGGTCCACGATCTCCTGGCGGTACGGCCCGGAGATGTGGTCAAGCTCCTTCTTGAGCCGGTCGTAGGCTTCCTGGGTGAGCCAGGCTCCCTCATTAGTAGCCACGGTGCCTCCGTTCTCTGGTGTCCGTCGCCCTGACGGACACGTGTAGAAAAACCCCGCCCCGGGGCGAGCCGAGTGGCCCAGCGCGTCCGGGTCGGGGATGTGATCTCCGTCCAGTCTAGTGGAGTCCGTGCCCACGGCCCAAAGCGCGTGCGGGGGTGCGTTGGGTCATGCAATCCGACGTCATGGTTCCCGTCACGGATGTGGCCGGTCCGAAGCTGCGCGGATGGTCAGTCAGGAATTACCCGACCACCGCGGGAGGCTCAGCCAGCACTCTCCCAGCACGAGTCGACCCCCGCCGTCGTGGCCAGGTTCGTGGTGCGCAGGGGCACCCGGTGGGTGCTCGTGCGGCCGTTGAGTTGGTCGTCCGGCAATTGGCCGATCGTGACCTCGGTCCAACCCACCACGGCGTACTGCTCGTTGAGGGCCTCCACCGCGCACGTGACGGTCTGGTCGGGGTCCTTGGTGAGGTCGAAGTCCGCGTACACGTGCCCCGAGTCCGTGATCTGGAAGCTCACGTCCTTGAACACGGGCCGCTGGGAGTTGCCCCACACGATCCACACCACGAACAGCGCCGCCACCAGCGTGGCCGCGGCCGCGATCAGCATCCAGCCACGGGTGCTGGGCCCGCGGCGGGGGGAGCGGGCGACGGCGCGGTGTCCGGTCCCGTAGCGCTGTGCGAGCGCCCGCTGGATCGCGGAGGTGCCGGGGGCAGTGGCGCCCGTCTGCGGCCGGGAGGTAGGCCGGGGCGTCGCAGAACTCATGGCGCCCACTGTACCCAGCGCGCGTGTGTGGTTTCTGGGAGGCCGGTCGCCGTGCGGTGCGCGGCAGCCGTGATGGGCACGACAGCTCCGGCAGCACGAGCGGCGTAAGATACCGGGGATTGCATTTTTCCCGCGATGACGTCTTGGAGGCATCCGTTCGGTGACGGATTATTCACAGCTTCGATTGTTGGCCATCCACGCCCACCCGGACGACGAGTCCAGCAAGGGTGCCGCGACCATGGCACATTACGCCCAGCTGGGCGCGCGCGTCATGGTGGCCACGTGCACCGGTGGCGAGCGCGGCTCGATCCTCAACGCCGAGATGGAGGGGGACGTCTGGGCCGAACGTGACCTGCCCGGGCTGCGTCGTCACGAGATGGCCGCGGCCGCGAAGGCCCTGGGCGTGGAGCACCGGTGGATCGGGTTCACGGACTCCGGTCTGCCCGAGGGGGACCCGCTGCCCCCGCTGCCGTGGGGCTGCTTCGCCCTGCAACCGCTCGAACGCGCCGCGGCCCCCGTGGTGCAGCTGGTGCGTGAGTTCCGCCCGCACGTGATCCTGAGCTACGACGAGAACGGCGGTTACCCGCACCCGGACCACATCCAGACCCACAACGTGGCCATGGAGGCATACCAGCGCGCGGGGGACCCGCAGGCGTACCCCGAAACGGGTGAGCCGTGGACCCCGTCCAAGCTGTACTACGACCGCGCGTTCAACGTGGAGCGGTTCATCGCACTGCACGAGGCCCTCGAGGCCCGCGGACTGCAGTCCCCGTACGCCCAGCGCATCGCCGCGATCCAGGAGTCGGACCCGGAGGGTCACCGCCCGCCCATGCCGCGCCACGAGACCACCACCAAGATCGAGTGCGCGCACCAGTTCACCGTCCGGGATGCGGCCCTGAGCAGCCACCGGACCCAGGTGGACCCCAAGGGCCTGTTCTTCGCGGTCTCCGCCGAGACCCAGGCCGAAGTGTGGCCGTGGGAGGACTACACGCTCGCGGAGTCCCGCGTGGAGACCTCCCTGCCCGAGACGGATCTGTTCGCGGGCGTCACCGACGCCGCCTCGACCCCCCGGAAATGAGCCTTCCCGTGCCCACGCTGCTGACCGTCCTGACCGCCGCGACGCCGGCCCCGAGTCCGGAGAACACCCTGCGCCCGGGGTTGGACCCCAGCCAGGTCTCGCCGGGCCTCGTGGGCTTCCTCATGACGTTCCTGCTGGCCGCCGCCGTGGTCCTGCTCGTGATGGACTTCAACCGCCGTAACCGGCGACTGCGCTACCGTGCCCAGTACGCCGAGCAGCGCGCCGCGGAGGATCACGTGGGTGGCTACGCGGACGATGCCGCGGCGTCGCCGTCGAGCACGTCCCGCACCGGTGGGTCGAGCGAGGGCGACGTCGCCCGCCCGCCTCGCGCGGGTGACCGCCGGGACGGTCCGCCCCGCGACTGACTGCCACAGGCGCCCCGTCCTGCGCCTGAACCCGACGGGCGCCCCGCTCCTGGGAGCGACGCACCACCCGGTGGCGGGCAACCGCAACCAGAGCTGCGCCTCATGACCCTCGAGCCGTGAGCTCCCGGGCTGTCATCCCCGCTCCCGTGTGAGACCGTGGGGTATGTCCAATCGTCTGGCCCACTCCACGAGTCCCTACCTGCTGCAGCACGCGGAGAACCCCGTGGACTGGTGGGAGTTCTGCCCCGAGGCCTTCGAGGAGGCCCACGCGCGGGAGGTGCCCGTCCTGCTGTCCGTGGGCTATGCCGCGTGCCACTGGTGCCATGTGATGGCCCACGAGTCCTTCGAGGACCCGGAGGTGGGGCGCTACCTCAACGAACATTTCGTGGCGATCAAGGTGGACCGCGAACAACGCCCGGACGTGGACTCGATCTACATGGCGGCCACCCAGCTGCTCACTGGTCAGGGCGGCTGGCCCATGACCGCTTTCCTGACCCCGCAGGGCAGGGTGTTCCATGCCGGGACCTACTACCCGCCGCGTCCCGTGCAGGGGCGGCCGTCCTTCATGCAGGTCCTGCGGGCCGTCACCGAGGCCTGGACCGAGCGCCGTGACGAGGTGTTGCGCGGGGCCGAACAGGTCTACGATGCGCTGTCCCGCCACCCCGAACTCGTGGACCGGATGCTCGCCGACGCGGGTCCGTCGGTCGTGCGCGTGGAGGGTGGCGAGGCCGCCGAGGACGCCGCGGAACAACTCACGGGAGCCTGGCTCGACGGCCTTGAAGTCGCCCGGGACGCCGCCCACGAGGGCTTCGGAACCGGCGCCAAGTTCCCGCCCTCGCCCACCCTGGACGCCCTCACGCGCATTGCGAGCACTGCGCACCGCGATGCCCTGGCTGGGGATCCCGTGTCGGCGAGCGCGCACGCTGCTTCCGGCCACGACGACGCCGCGGCGCAGCACGCGCGCACCGCACGTGATCTGTTGTGCGCCACGCTCGACGCGATGGTCACGGGGGCGCTGCAGGACCATGTGGGCGGCGGGTTCTTTCGGTACTCGGTGACCCCGGACTGGTCCCTGCCCCACTACGAGAAGATGCTCTACGACAACGCCCAGCTGCTCGGCGTGCTGGCGCGCACCGTGGCGCTGCTGGAACGTACCGGCACGGATGCCACTCGCGCGGCCCGTTACCGCCGGGCCGCAGAGCTGCTGGTCGAGTGGCTTGAACGGGAGATGATCACCCCCGAGGGCGCGTTCGCCGCATCCCTCGACGCGGACAGCGATCCCGCGTCCGACGAGCCGCATGCCGAACGTGAGGGCGCCTACTACACGTTCTCGGGTCACGCCGGAAGCCCCGCAGGGGGTCGCCCCGCGCCGGCCACGGCGGCCTGGGGTGAGGCGGGTGCGGTCACGGGGATCCTGGACGAGTCCGTACGGCAGGAGCTGTGGCAGCGGCGGATCACGCGCACGGCACCCCACCTGGACGACAAGATCGTCACGGCCTGGAACGGCATGGCGCTCACGGAACTCGCGGACGCGGGTGTGCTGCTGGGGCACCCCGAGTGGATCGAGTTGGCCGCCACGGCCGCCGGTTTCCTGTGGGAACGGCACCGGGACTCCGCCACGGGACGCATCACGCGCACGTCACGCGGCGGCGTCGTGGACCCCCACGAGGGCCAGCTCGAGGACTACGCGCGCTTCGGCGCCGGGCTGCTCGCGCTGTACCGGGCCACGGGCGAGACCGCGTGGTACGAGCGTAGCCGCGCGCTCGCCGAGGTCGCCGTGAAGCGTTTTGTGCGCGGGAGTACCGTGCTCGAGTCCGCCGAGGTGGATCCCACCCTCGCGGCGGCCGGGGCCACGGGCCGTGCGGAGCCGTTCGACGACGTCGCCGCGTCCAGTTCCGCGGTGCTCTCCCGGTGGCTCACGGAGCTGTCCCAACCGACGATCGGTGAGCGCCAGGCCCGGGAGGTGGTCGACGCCGTGACCGCGCCCGCGACCGGGGTGGTCCTCAAGGCCCCCACGACGGCCGGGGGCATGGTGTCGGCCGTTCTGGCCGACGAGCATCCACCGGCCCTGTTGCAGGTCGTGGAAGCGAGCGCCGAGCAGTGGCGCGAGACGCTCGACGCGGTCGGTGCGGCACGCGTGCTGGATGTCCTGGTCCTGGACGGGAGTGCGGCGCCGTACGGGGTTCCTGCGGCATCGGAACCCGGCTACACGGTGTGGTTGTGCCGGGACGGACGCTGCGAACTTCCCGTCCGTTCCGTGCCGGACGTGAGCGCACTCGTCACCCGGATCCGCGCGGAGCGGGGCTGAGCGCACCGGGGCGCTGCGTCGTCGTCGGCATCGCGTGGACGACGCAGACGTCACCGCGCCGAGAGGTCCCCGCACGCCGAGCGCCGTCGGACCTCTGACCGGGGCGTCACACATCGCTCACGCGGCGAACATCGCGAACATGATCGCGATGTAGTGGCAGACGAAGCCGCCGATCGTGCACGCGTGGAAGACCTCGTGGAAGCTGAACGTCGCCGGGAGCAACCGGGGGCGCCTGGTCGCATAACACACCGCACCGGCGATGTAGAACACGCCGCCGCAGATCAGCAGGACGGTCGCGGGGACGTTCACCGCGAAGAACGCCGGGAGGTAGAGCAGGGCCAGGCACCCCATGATCACGTAGAGCGGGGTGTAGAGCCATCGCGGCGCGCTCATCCAGAAGACACGGAAGATCACGAGCAGGGCACCGATCGTCCAGATCACGCCGAGCAGGATCGTGGCGCCCCGCACCGGGAGGAAACTCACGGCCAGGGGCGTGTACGTCCCGGCGATGATCAGGGCAATGTTCGAATGGTCCATCCGCCGCAGCACCGCGTTCATGCGCGCGCCCCAGTAGAAGCGGTGGTATACGGCCGAGGTGCCGAACAGCATGATCGCCGTGATGGTGTAGACCAGACATGCGAGACGCAGCTCCACCGTGGGTGCCACGACGATGGCCACCACACCCAGCACCGCGGCCACCGGGCTGAAGCCCGCGTGGATCCACCCGCGCCAGGACGGTTTCTTCTCCACCGTGAGGGGACCGTTACGCGTGTGACGCACGATCGTCACCGGGCCGGGAGCGGTGCGCTTCTCGGTGCGTTCGTTTGACATGGTGGACACCACTGCCTCTCATGGGTGCCCCGCGGACACGGAGCTCGGGGGTGCTACTGGATTGGGTCTGCCCTACAGGTAGTTTAGGGGTGTGAATCCGTGTGGACCGGGCCGACTCAGGGGAGGAATGACGCTGTGAAACTTCCCCGTGTCATGTATTCCTTCTACGAACACCGCTTGGCGCGCACCCTCACCGCGGACGAGTTGCCGCATCACGTGGGTGTGCTCGTGGACGGCAACCGCCGGTGGGCGCGCCAGTTCGGGGCCACCACGGAGGAGGGCCACCGGGCGGGCGCGCGCAAGATCGTGGAGTTCCTGCGCTGGTGCCACGAGCTGAACATCCAGGTGGTCACCCTTTACATCCTCTCCACCGAGAACCTCAACCGTCCGCGCGAGGAACTCACGGCCCTGCTGGAGATCATCACCAACCTCATGTGCGAGCTGCAGGAAGAAGGGATCTGCCGGATCCAGCCCGTGGGTGCCCTGGGAACCCTCCCGGAGAAGCTCCAGGAGCAACTGCTGAACAGTGCACAGCGCACGGTGGACAATCCCGGCCCCCACCTGAACATCGCCGTGGGGTACGGGGGGCGGCAGGAGATCGTGGACGCGGTACGCGAGGTGCTCACCGATGCCGACGCCCGCGGTGCGTCGCTCGCGCAAATGGCGCAGGAGCTCAGCGTGGAGGACATCTCCGCACACCTCTACACGCGCGGGCAACCCGATCCCGACCTGCTGATCCGCACCTCCGGCGAACAACGCCTCTCGGGCTTCTTGATGTGGCAGTCCGCATACAGCGAGTTCTACTTCTGCGAAGCGCTGTGGCCGGACTTCCGCCGGGTCGACTTCCTGCGGGCCCTGCGCGATTACGCGCGCCGTCAGCGCCGATTCGGGGGCTGAGCGGGCCCTACCGGTCCCGCTCACGGGCCCGTGGCGGATGTTCACGCGCCGTTCACCGGTGGGGCGCGCCACCCTTGATCGGCCTCCCTAGCGTGAGAGGTGCCGGACACACCGGCCAAGGACTTCGCAGGGAAAGGGCCCCATGAGCATCGACACCCCCGTAACCCCCGTCCGATCCGGCGCGCTCGAGGAGGACGGCTCCGCGGCCGGTGTGCGCACGTACGTGATCGACACGTCCGTGCTGCTCTCGGACCCGCGCGCTGTGTTCCGCTTCGCCGAGCACCGCGTGGTGCTGCCCGTGGTGGTGATCACCGAGCTCGAGGCCAAGCGTCACGACCCGGAACTGGGGTACTTCGCGCGCAAGGCGCTGCGGTTGCTGGACGACCTCCGCGTGACCCACGGCGGCCTGGACCGGCCCGTGGACCTCGCGGACGGCGGGTGCCTGCAGGTGGAGCTCAACCACGTCGCGGACACGGTGCTGCCCCAGAGTTTCCGGCTGCGGGACAACGATTCACGCATCCTCAGCGTGGCCGCGAACCTCTCCGGCGAGGGCCACGACGTGTGTGTGGTGTCCAAGGACCTGCCCATGCGGCTCAAGGCCTCCGCCCTGGGACTCGCCGCGGAGGAGTACCGCGGTGAGTGGATCGGTGGTGACGACGCCTACACGGGCGTGGCCCATCTGGACGTCGCGGACGACGTCGTCTCCGTCCTCTACGCCGAGGGCCGCACGGAAGCGCCGGGCGCCCGGGAGCTTCCCGTGAACACGGGTCTGGTCCTGCGCTCGTCCGCGGGCAGCGCTCTCGCCCGGACCGAACCGGACGGGCAGGCGCGCCTGGTCGCCGCGGACCGGGACGTGTTCGGGGTGCAGGGACGCTCGGCCGAACAGCGGTTGGCCATCGACCTGCTGACCGACCCCGCCGTGGGCATCGTCTCGCTGGGCGGTCGCGCGGGAACGGGCAAGTCCGCGCTCGCGCTGTGCGCCGGTCTCGAGGCCGTTCTGGAACGCCGGGAGCACCGCCGGATCATGGTGTTCCGCCCGCTCTACGCGGTGGGTGGCCAGGACCTGGGCTACCTCCCCGGCACCGAGGAGGAGAAGATGAACCCGTGGGGTCAGGCGGTCTTCGACACGCTGTCCTCCGTGGTCTCACCCGCGGTCGTGGACGACGTCGTGGCGCGCGGGATGCTCGAGGTGCTGCCCCTGACCCACATCCGCGGGCGGTCCCTGCACGACGCGTGGGTCATCGTGGACGAGGCGCAGTCGCTCGAACGCAACGTGTTGCTCACCGCCCTGTCCCGGATCGGGCAGAACTCCAAGGTGGTGCTCACCCACGACGTTGCCCAGCGGGACAACCTGCGGGTGGGACGTCACGACGGCATCATGGCCGTGGTCGAGGCGCTCAAGGGTCAGCGGTTGTTCGGGCACGTGAGCCTCACGCGCTCCGAGCGTTCACCCATCGCGGCCCTCGTGACCGACCTGCTCGAGCGCCAGGACGTGTGACCCGACGACGCCGGGCCGGGAGGGCGGCGTCGTCCCCCGCCCGGCCTGGTCGTCCCGAGCCCGCGGCGTCGTCGTCAGGTCCGAACGGGCTGCGCGCCCTGGACACCCGAGAAACGCGGCCCCTGGGGAATCCGCCCGGTGCGGATCGCGGGCGGCGGCTCAGGCTGGGAGCACGGGCCACGGCACGTGACGGGAGACGTCCGTGAGGTTGAAGTCCTGTTGCGTGAACAGGTCGTCCAGTTGGTATTCGTCCACCGCCTCGATCACGAGTCGGTGGCCCTCACCCGCGTACGGTCCGCGCAGCACGTGGGAGTAGACGCAGACGCCGGTCGCGGTGTCCACCGCGATCCGCGTGGGACCCGGGGCGAGCGGGTGGTTCGCGGTCACGGGCCGGTAGCGCACGGTGGGCTCCACGGTCGCGCACCACACCCGGCGTTTGGCGAAGGCCCCGGCCACCACGGAGGACAACTGCGAGGGGCGCTGCTCCGGGAGGTAGGGCGGGGTGGGCGCGGGGCCCACGCATTCCACGGGGTCCAGGATCGCCTGCCAGCGCCCGCCCCCGAAGATCGGGTCCCCGTAGGCGGCCTCGGGGCGGCGGACCACGAGGCCGTCGTCGTCGTAGACCGGTGAGACGAGCGCGGGAGGCAGCAACCAGGAGCGGGACGTGTCCGTGACGTAGAAGTCGTCCCGGGAGCGTTCGAGGGACGTACTCGCGTACAGCACGTCGCCCTGCAGTGTCTCCACGCGCACATCGGAGGGCCGGCGCAGCCACACGCGCACGGGGCGGGCGGCGCTGTCCGGATCCTCGCTCACCCAGTACAGCGTGAACCGCACCGTGTCCCAGCGCCACGGGGAGGACCGGCACAGCGCGGCGAAGGACTCCTCGGACACGGTCGATCGGGCGGACCTGTTCTGCCAGGGAGCGATCATGGGCCCAGTCTACGAACCCGTTATCCACACTGCTCGCAATCCGTGACCCGCACCACAGCGGGGTGCCTAGGATGAGTTCATGCTTCAGCCCGACACTACGGGCATCGGCGGGTTCGTGGGGGCGCACCTGCAGGAAGCCACGGTCGGCGCACAGCTGGCCGCGGTGGCATGCGCCCTGGCCGTCATGGTGCTCGCATGCACAGGAGTGTGGCTCGCCGCCACCGACATCCGATACCACCGCCTGCCGGGGCGGGTGGTGCGCCCGCTGTATCCCGTGACCGCCCTCCTGTTGGGCGCCTCCGCCGTCCTCGCCCACGACACCGTGCGCCTGTGGTGGATGCTGTGGGGTCTGCTCATCATGAAAGGACTCTTCCTGGCCCTGCGGTTGATCAACCCCGCCGGCATGGGAATGGGGGACGTGCGGCTCGCGGGGGTCCTGGGGCTGCTCACGGGATTCTCGTCCGTGACCCATACGGTGCTCGCGCTCGCGGCCACGTTCGTGCTGGCCGGGCTGTTCTGCGCCGTACTGCTGATCCTGCGCCGCGCCCGGGCGAGCAGTCGCATCCCCCTGGGGCCGTTCATGATCGTGGGAAGCTTGGGTGTCGTGGCGTTCCTGTGAACGCCGCCCGCGCAGTCGTACCCACCCAGGAGGAGACACCCGTGCCCGTTCCCGAGTTCATCGCCCACCTGCGCCGCAAGATCGATCACGACCTGTTGTGGGTGCCCGGGTGCACCGCCGTGGTCCTGCACGAGGGCCGGGTGCTGCTCGGGCAGCGCTCCGACAACGGGAACTGGGGTCTGATCACCGGGATCGTGGAACCGGGGGAGGACCCCGGGGTCGCCGCGCGCCGCGAGTGCCTCGAGGAGACCGGCGTGGAGGTCACGGTGGACGACCTCGTGCGGGTCAAGGCCGGGGACGTCGTCGAATTCCCCAACGGGGACCGCTGCCAGTTCCTGGACCACACGTTCCTGTGCAGTTACGTCTCCGGCGAGGCGCGGGTGGCGGACGACGAGTCCCTCCAGGTGGGGTGGTACTCACTCGACGACCTGCCCCCGATGCCCGAGCACCAGGCGGAGCGCCTGCGAGCCGCGCTGGCGTTCACGGGCCGCACGGAATTCGAACGCTGAGGCTGCACACTCCGCTCGGAGGTGCTCTGATGAGCACGAGATGGTTCTCATCTGATATTTTGGGCACGTGGGGTGGGTCACATCAGCCACTCCCGGGTCTCTGATGGGAGCAGCCATGCAGCAGGACACATCCGCCCAGGACGCCGTGACACTTTCCCAGGCCGTGCTGGGTGAGCTGGACATCCCGGTCCCCGGCTACGACCGTTCCCAGGTCTCGGTCGGGATCGTGCATTTCGGCGTGGGGGGCTTCCATCGCGCGCACCAGGCCATGTACGTGGACCGCCTCATGAACGAGGGCAAGGACCTGGACTGGGGCATCTGCGGCATGGGTGTGCTCCCCGGGGACGCCGCGATGAAGCAGGTCATGGCGGAGCAGGATCACCTCTACACGCTCGTGCTCAAGCACCCGGACGGGACCCTGGAACCGCGGGTCATCGGATCCATCGTGGACTACGTGTTCGCGCCGGCCGAGGCCGAGCAGGCCATGGCGCGGCTCACCGATCCCGCCACGCGCATCGTCTCGCTGACCATCACCGAGGGCGGGTACAACTTCAGCCAGGCCACGGGTGAGTTCGACGCCCAGAACCCGGCGGTGGCCCACGACCTCGAGCAGGCACGGGTCGCCACGCAGGGTGGAGAGGCCGAACCCCCGGCCACGGTCTTCGGACTCGTGGTCGAAGCACTGGTCCGACGGCGCGCCGCGGGTACCCGCCCGTTCACCGTCATGTCCTGCGACAACATCCAGGGCAACGGGGACATGGCCCGCCGCCAGTTCACGGCCTACGCCCGATTGCGTGATCCCGAACTCGCGGAGTGGATCGAGCAGGAGGTGCCGTTCCCCAATTCCATGGTGGACCGGATCACGCCCGTGACCACGGACGCGGACCGCCTCATGGTCGCCGAACGGTTCGGGGTCCGGGACGCGTGGCCCGTGGTCGCGGAACCGTTCGCCCAGTGGGCGCTCGAGGACGCGTTCACCGACGGGCGCCCCGCGTTCGAGGAGGTCGGCGTGCAGGTGGTCCCGGACGTGGAGCCGTACGAACTCATGAAGCTGCGCCTGCTCAATGTGAGTCACCAGGCCCTGTGTTACCCCGGATTCCTGGCCGGGTACGAGTACGCGCACGAGGTGTGCCAGGACCCCACGTTCGTCTCCTACCTGCTCGCGTACATGAACCGTGAGGCCACTCCCACGCTGCGACCGGTGGACGGTGTGGACCTGGACGCCTACAAGCACCAGCTGATCGAGCGCTTCGCCAATCCGCACGTGCGGGACACCCTCGCGAGGTTGTGCGCGGAATCCTCCGACCGGATCCCCAAGTGGCTGGTCCCGGTGATCAAGGACAACCTGGCCCACGGTCGCCCGGTCGAGCTCGGTGCCACGATCGTGGCCTCCTGGGCGCGCTACGCGGAGGGCACGGACGAGCACGGAGCACCCATCACCGTGGTGGACGGTCGGAAGGAACGTGTCATGGCGGCCGCGGCCCGGCAGTCCGAGGACGAGCTCGCGTTCGTGCGGGACACGGACCTGTTCGGGGATCTCGCGGACCACGAGGAATTCACCCGGCCCTACCTCGAGGCGCTGCGCAGCTTCCACGAGCGCGGGGCGCGCGCGACGATCGAGGACGCCGTCGCCCGGTTCGCGCGGTAGCCGGAGGACGTGCGAGACCGGTACGGCCTCACGGGTCGGCCCCGGTACCGGCATCGCGCCAGGGCACATGGGGGTGCGCCGGGGTGTCGGCGCTGCGGGAGTGCCGGCCCGCCGTCTCAGTCCGTCGGTTCCGGCCGCTGCTCCGTGGGGTCCGCCGCGAGCTCGGTCTCGAGGTTCGCGCGAGCGTCCCCGTACCGCTGCCGGAACCGCTGCGCACCGGTGTCCAAGGAGGGGTGCAACCGCCGCCCCACCGAACGCTCCCACTCCGGGAAGGACCCGGTAGCGACCCACGCTGCTTGCCGCGCGGCACCCAGCGCCACGTACTCGCCCGTGTCCGGCACGTCCACCGGCATCCCGAGGGTGTCCGGCAGGACGCTGCACAGCGCCTCGGACTTGGCGCCCCCACCGATCAGCAGGACCCGCTCGACCGCGACGTCCAGCCCGCGCAGCACGCTCAGGCAGTCCGCGAGTGAATTGGCCACGGACAGCACGGCGGCGCGCGCGAGGTTCTCCCGCGTGAGGGACGCGCGCGTCATCCCGTCCAGCCGACCGGTGGCCTTGGGCAGGTTGGGCGTGCGCTCGCCGCCGAAATACGGCAGCAATGTGAGGCCGCCGGCGTCCGACGCGCCGGACGTGGCCAGGCGCGTGAACTCGTCGAGCCCCACGCCCAGCAGCTCCGCCGTGGAGGTCATGACGCGCGCGGCGTTGATCGTGCACAGCAGCGGGAGGAACCGGCCCGTGGCATCCGCGAAGCCCGCCGTCACCCCGCTCGGGTCCCGTGGAGGTTCGGCACTGCACGCGAACACCGTGCCCGAGGTCCCCACGGAGATCGTGACCTCGCCCTCGCCCAGGCCCAGTCCCAGCGCGGCCGCGGCGTTGTCCCCGGCGCCGGGGCCCACGACGACGCCGCTGCCGCAGCCCCACTCCTCACCCAGCGTTCCCGCGGCCTCGCCCGCCGCCAGGACGCGGGGCAGCTGGGGAACGGCCCCGAAGTACTCCTGGAGCAGTTCGGGGCGGTACTGGTCGTGCGCGGCGTCGAAGTACCCCGTGCCGGAGGCGTCCGAGCGATCGGTGACGAACTCACCGCACAGCTGCAGGGTCAACCAGTCGTGGGGGAGCATGACGCGCTCCACCCGTGAGGCGGCCCCGGGGTCGTTCTCCCGCAACCACGCGAGCTTGGACAGCGTCATGGAGGGGACGGGCGCCATGTCCACGCGCTCCATCCACCACTCGGTCCCGTGCTCGGCGAGCATGCGCGCGGCCTGGGCTGCGCTACGGACGTCGTTCCACAGCAGCGCATCGTGGACGGGCTCACCGTGGCGGTCCACGGCGACCATGCCGTGCTGTTGACCGGCCACCGCCACGCCCACCACGTCACCGCGATCCGGGACCCCGGCGTCCCGCCAGGCGGTGCGCAGCGCGGCCAACCATGCCGCGGGGTCCACGCTGGTCCCGTCCGGGTGCGGGGCACTCGCCTGGGCGAGTGTCCGCCCGGTGCGCTCGTCCACCACCACGACCTTGCAGGACTGCGTGGAGGAATCGATGCCAACGACCGTGGTCATGGGGTCCTTTCCGTGGGAACGGGCTGGGTATGGGTGCGGCCGGGTGTCACTCGCCATTGGCCGGATTGGCACGGGGGAGTAGGCCCTCGAGGGCGTCGCGCAGGGCGGCGTCGCACACGAGGTGGTCCACGAGACCGCCCCGGACGGCTGCCAGCACCGCGGGTGCGCGTTCCGCACCCGAGGCCACGGCCACCTTGCGGCGGGCGGTGCGCAGCTGCGCCACGCTCGCGGCGACGATCATCCCGCTCACGGGGGTGTCCAGTTCGTGGCCCTCGGCGTCCAGCAGGTGCCCGGAGACCTCGGCGACGGCGCCCGCGCGCTGGGCGGCGCGAGCGACGTCGTCCGCGATCCGGGGCCACACCGTGGAGGTGTCGGGCGTCCACCCGCCCACGGCCAGCACGGCGACGTCGAGGGAATCTGCGCGCCGTAGCGTCAGTTCAATCTCGCGGGACTTCTTGAGCGAATCGGCCTGTTCCACCACGAGCGGTGCCCATAGCGGCCAGACCGAGCGACAGTGCAGGGACGCGAGCAGCCGTGGCGACTCCGCCGCGCGGTCGTCGGTGCTGAGGGCTCCCGCGAGTTGGATGACGTCGTTGTGCGGCAGCGCGGGTAGGTCATGGACCACGAGCTGCAGGGTGCGGGACCACGAGATCCCCAGGACGTCGTCGTCATGCAGCACGCGCGTGATCTCCCGGGCCACGGCCTTGGCCAGCGCCTCCCGGTCCGCGGGCCACTGCGCGGAACCCACCGTGACGAGGCGTTGCAGCCCCGCGGCGCGCGCAAGGCCCTCGTCCGAGTTCTCGAGCGGGACCGCGATCTCGATCCGGACGATCCCCGTGTCCTGTGCCTCCTGCAGCAGCGCGGCCACCTGGAAGCGAGAGAGCCCGGACTTCTTGCCGAGCGCGATCTTGGACGTGCCCTCCACGAAGTACTCGTGGGCCAGGTGCGCGAGCAGACGCTGGCGCTGGCCCGGGTCAGTGGGGGGCCAGGGGGCCGTGGTTGGCATATCTCACCGCATCCGGGGTCATCATTCGTGCCCGAGGGCCTTGCTCATCTGAGTCTATATGACTAGCATCACATCACACTTGAGGAATGCGGTGATCTCAGATGAGATTCTGGGGCTCGACCAGTGATTCCTCCCGCGCATCACGTGCCCCGAGGACAAGGAAGATCATGAGTCGACGATTCACGGACCCACCCTGCGCCTCCGGCCATCCGCCCCGGCGAGGGCGGCATGGGACGCGCTGTTCGGCGTGGTGGCCCGCGGCCGCCGTCGCGGTGCTCACGGGCTTCACGCTCACGGGATGTGCCGCCGCCGCGGACGACACCACGGACCAGATCGTCGTGGCGATCGTGTCCAACCCCCAGATGCAGGACGCCATGCAGCTGCAGGACGAGTTCCGCAAGGAGCACCCCGGGGTGGACGTGAAATTCGTGTCCCTTCCAGAGAACGAGGCGCGGGCCAAGATCACCGCGTCCGTGGCCACGGGCGGCGGTGAGTTCGACGTGGTGATGATCTCCAACTACGAAACCCCCATCTGGGCCGAGAACGGGTGGATCGAGGACCTCCAGCCCTACATCGACCGCACCGAGGGCTACGACGACAAGGACTTCATCGGCTCCATCCGCACCGCCCTGAGCAAGGACGGGGACATGTACTCGGTCCCGTTCTACGGCGAGTCCTCGTTCCTGGTCTACAACAAGGAACTCTTCGAGAAGGCCGGGGTGACCATGCCCGAGAAGCCCACGTGGCCCCAGGTCGCCGAACTCGCTGCCAAGCTGGACGATCCGGCGAACGGTGTCTCGGGGATCTGCTTGCGCGGTCTGGCCGGCTGGGGTGAGGTCATGGCACCGCTGAGCACGGTCATGAACACCTACGGCGGTGGTTGGTTCGACGAGAACTGGAACCCCACCCTCACGTCCCCCGAGACCAAGGAAGCGGTCACCGAGTACGTGGACCTCGTGCGCACGCACGGTCAACCCGGTGCCGCGACGTCCGGGTACGGGGACTGCATCACCCGCTACAGCCAGGGCAACGCGGCCATGTGGTACGACGCGACCGCCATGGTCTCGGCGATCGAGGACCCGGCGTCCTCCACCGTGGCCCACAAGAACGGGTACGCACCCGCGCCCGTGATGAACACGGAAGCCGCGGGGTGGTTGTATAGCTGGTCGCTCGCGATCCCCACCACGTCCGAGCACAAGGACGCCGCATGGGACTTCGTGAGTTGGGTGACCGACAAGGAGTACGGGACTGATGCACGTTTAGGTGACAGTCGGGGTGTTAGGCCGCAAGGCTCACGGCTGGGTTCATGATGGTCTCGTATTCGATGGGGGTCAATCGGCCCAGGCGAGCCTGTCGGCGGCGTCGATGATAGGTCCGTTCGATCCAGGTGACGATCGCGATTCGGAGTTCTTCTCGGGTCCTCCAGCGGCCTCGGTCCAGGACGTTCTTCTGGAGCAGGGCGAAGAAGGATTCCATAGCGGCGTTGTCGCCGGCGGCACCGACCTGGCCCATCGATCCGATGAGGTGGTGACCGTTCAATGCGTGGACGTATTTTCGTGATCTGAACTGGGATCCGCGGTCCGAATGCACTATGCAGCCGGCCGCGTCTCCACGCCGAGATACTGCGCTGTCCAGGGCGTTCACCGCGAGACGAGCCTTCATCCGGGAGTCTATGGAGTAGCCGACGATGCGACCGGAGAACGCGTCCTTGATGGCGCAGAGGTAGAGCTTGCCCTCGTCGGTCCAGTGCTCAGTGATGTCGGTGAGCCAGAGCTCGTTGACGTCATCCGCAGTAAAGTCGCGCCGGACCAGGTCGTCGTGGACCGGCGGTCCGGGGCGCTTACCGTTCTTGCCGCGCTTCTTGCCGAAGGCTGACCACCACTGGTTGTCACGACAGATCTTCCACGCTGTTCGTTGGCTCATCACCTCGCCAGCGATGGCGGCTTCATCTGCGAGGAATCGGTAGCCGAACGCAGGGTCGTCGCGGTGGGCGTCGAGCAGGGCGTTGGCGCGGTAGGCCTCGGTGAGCTCGGCCTCGGTGACCTGCTGTTTGCGCCAGCGGTAGTAGGGCTGGCGCGAGAGCTTCAGGACCCGCAAGGACACCGCGACGGGGATTCCATCGTCGGCGAGCTCGCTCACGAGCGGGTAGAGCCTTTTCCCGGCAGATTCGCCTGGGAGAGATAGGCGGCTGCGCGGCGGAGGACCTCGTTCTCCTGCTCGAGCAGGCGGATCCGCTTCCTCGCATCGCGCAGTTCCGTCGACTCCTCACGGCTCCGGCCGGGGCGGCTGCCGTCGTCGATGTCAGCTTGGCGGATCCACTTGTGGAGCGTCATCTCGTGGACGCCGAAGTCCTTCGCGATCTGCGCGATGGTGACGCCGTTCTCACGAGTCCGGGCCACCCGCACGACATCGTCGCGGAACTCCTGGGGATAGGGAGCGGGCATGGTGCACATCCTTCCAGGCCGCCCGGTGGGCAAGCCAGATCAGATGTCACCTATCCATGCGGCAGTCCCTACATCAAGACCGTGGGTGAACGGTTCGGGTGGGAACGGGTTCCCCCGGGCTCGCGCTACTCCACGTACGAGATCCCCGAGTACCGCAAGATTTCCCAGGCCTACGCCCAACCGACCCTACGCGCCATGGACGGGGCGTCCCAGAAGACCTCCATGACGCACCCCGTCCCGTACGAGGGACTGCAGTTCGTGTCCATCCCCGAGTTCCAGGACCTGGGAACCCGGGTGGGACAGCAGATGTCGGCCGCGATCGCGGGGAGCACCTCGGTGGACGAGGCCCTGCAGCAGTCCCAGGAGTACGCGCAGCAAGTGGCCCGTACCTACCAGCGTGAAGAAGGGCAGTGACCATGTCGTCCTCCTCGACCTCCACCCGCGTGCGCGCCCTGGCCGGCCCGCACGGTGCCGGCCGTTCGCCGGCCACCGGTGACGAGCGCCGTCGTCACGACGCGTGGTCCCGCAGGCTCCCGCTGCTGCCCGCCCTAATCTTCACGATCATCGCGACCCAGATCCCGTTCCTGATCACCATCTGGTATTCGCTGCGCTCGTGGAACCTGCTGAACCCCGCCTCGGACGTGTTCGTGGGCCTGGCCAACTACGCGGCGATCTTCACGGACAGCACCTTCCGCCAGGTGGCGCTGAACTCGGTGATCTACACCCTGGGCTGCGTCCTGGCCGCCATGGTGCTGGGCACCGTCTTCGCCCTGCTCCTGGACCGGAAGTTCCGGGGTCGGGGCATCGTACGGACCCTGTTGATCACCCCGTTCCTGATCATGCCGGTGGCCTCCGCGACCCTGTGGGGCGTGTCCATGTTCAACCCCACGTTCGGGCTGGTGAACTGGCTGCTGGGGCTCGTGGGCATCCCGGCGATCGACTGGACCTCGGCCTACCCGGTGCTGTCCATCCTGATCGCGCTCGTGTGGCAATGGACGCCGTTCATGATGCTCCTCATCCTGGCGGGCCTGCAGTCCCAGCCCCGTGACGTCCTGGAAGCCGCCCAGATGGACGGCGCCACCCGGTGGCAGACGTTCGTGCACATCACTCTGCCGCACCTGCGCCGCTACATCGAACTGTCCGTCCTGCTGGGCGCGATCTACGTGGTCAACACGTTCGACCAGATCTACCTCATGACCGCCGGTGGTCCGGGCACGAGCAGCGCGAACCTGCCCTACTACATCTACCAGCGCGCGTTCCTGGGCTTCGACATCGGCCAGGCGGCGGCCATGGGTGTGGTCGTGGTCATCGCCACCATCATCATCGCCAACTTCGCCCTGCGTCTGATCTTCAAGGGCTTCATGAGCACGGAGCAGAACTGATGAGCACCAGCACCGCAGCGTCCCCGGCCGGGATCCCCGCCGCCGCCCAGACCACCGCGCCGTCCCGCGCGCCGCGCCGTTCCCGCCGGAACTCCTCCGGGGCGGGCTCCGCAGCCCTGACCCTGTTCACATGGCTCGTCGCCATCGGGTTCTTCATGCCCGTCCTGTGGCTCGTCCTGACGTCCTTCAAGCAGGAGGCCGACGCCGCGTCCGACCCTCCCACGTTCTTCTTCGATCCCACGCTGGACCAGTACAAGGCGGTCTTCGAGGCCGGAGCGGGCGGGTACTTCTGGAACTCCGCGGTGGCGACCGTGGTCTCCACGCTGCTGGTGATCCTGTTGGCCGTTCCCGCGGCCTACGCGGTGAGCATCCGCCCCGTGGAGAAGACCCGGGACGTGCTGTTCTTCTTCATCTCCACCAAGATGCTGCCGGTGGTGGCCGTGATCATGCCCATCTACGTGGTCGCGGGCAAGCTCAAGGTGCTCGACAACGTGTGGACGCTCGTGTTCCTCTACACCGCCATGAACCTCCCGTTGGCGGTGTGGATGATGCGCTCGTTCTTCCAGGAGGTCCCGCGCGAGGTCCTCGAGGCCGCCCAGATGGACGGTGCTTCCCTGATGACCACCATGCGCTCGATCCTGATCCCCATGGTCACCCCGGGCATCGCCTCGACCGCGCTGATCTGCGTGATCTTCGCGTGGAACGAGTTCTTCTTCGCGCTGAACCTCACCGCCGCCGAGGCCGCGACCGCACCCATCATGCTCGTGTCCACCATGACGAGCGAGGGCCTCTACCTCGCCCGGCTCTCCGCCGCGAGCGTGCTGGCGTCCCTGCCCGTGGTGGTGGCCGGGTGGATCGCCCAGAAGCAGCTGGTTCGCGGTCTGTCGATGGGCGCCATCAAGTAGCCGACGGGGCGCTCGGGCTCAGGGCGTGACGATCGCCTTGAGGGCCCCCGGAGAGGTCCCCGCGGTCAAGGCCGCGGGGACCTCGTCCAATGTGTGCCGGGAGGTCACGAGGGCGTCCAGGTTCACGTCCCCGGAGGCCGCCAGGGCGATCGCGGTGGGCCACGTGTTGGCGTAGCGGAAGATGCCCGTGAGCTGTAGTTCCCGTTCCTGTAGGAGCGGAACGGGAACGGACAGGGTGTCCGAGCCCATGCCCACGAGCACGATCCTGCCGCGTGGGGCCACGCGGCGCATGCCCGCGAGGATCGCGGCCTCCGCGCCGCTCGCATCCACCAGGGCGGTGTACCCGGAACCGGGGAACGGGTCCGAGTCCGGGGGAGCGGACGCGACCGCGAAGGTGTCGGTGGCGCCGTAGGCCTCCGCGACCCGCAACCGGTCCTCCCGAGTGTCGGTGACCACCACGGCCACGGCCCCGGCCAGCCGGGCACACCGTGCCACGAGCAGACCCACGGGGCCCGCGCCGCTGACCAGGACGCGGTCGCCCAGCGTCACGTTCGCGGCGCGCACCGCGCTCACGGCCACGGACAGCGGCTCCAGGAGGGCGGCGGCGTCGTCGGACACGGAATCCGGGACGGGGTGCGCGAAGGCCGCCGGGTGGACGGCGTACTCGCTGAACACACCGTCCACGGGGGGAGTCGCGAAGAAGCGCACCGCGGGATCCAGGTTGTAATGCCCGCCCAGCGTCTCGGGGGAGAAGGCCGAGGGGACGCCGGGTTCCAAGGACACGCGCTGGCCCGGGTGGCGATCCGTGACCTCGGAACCCACGGCCACCACCGTGCCGGACGGTTCGTGGCCCAGCACGAGCGGTTGCTCGACCACGAAGCTACCGATCCGCCCGTGCTCGAAGTAGTGGGTGTCCGATCCGCACACGCCCACGGACGCGATCCGTACCAGCACGTCGTGCGGTCCGGGGCGCGGGACGGGTCGGTGCTCCACGTGGATCTCGCCCGGGGCGCTCAGGACGCTCACGCGCATCTCGGTGGGGATCTGGAAGGAGGTGTCGCTCACGGTGTCGTTCTCCTCGTCGGTTCGGAAGGGGTCCGGGCACCGACGGCTGAGCGGAGCCCGCGGCGTGGGATCAGTCGGGCAGTCGCAGGCCCGTGGTGGTGTCGAACAGGTGGGCGCGCTCGGGATCGGGGGCCACCCACACGGTGGTCTCCACGCGCGGTGGCTGCCGACCGTCTACGCGGATCACGAGTGGGCTCGCATCCGCCTCGGTGTTCAGGCCGGTGTTGGGAACGGTGTCCTCGTCCTCGCCGTGGGACGTGGCCACGGGGGTCACGTGCTGGGCGGTGCGCTGGTCCAGGTGACCGTATACGTACGCGTCCGCGCCGAGCTCCTCGACGACGTCCGCGACCACGGCCAGTCCGTGACCCTTGGAGGAGATCACGAGGTCCTCGGGGCGCACCCCCACGGTGACCTCGGGACCCGTGAGCGCCTCCCGCGCGGCCGGACTCAACTGCCAGGACAGCGTTCCGAGTTCCACGGTGTGCTGGGGGCTCACGGTGGTGCGGAACAGGTTCATGGCGGGCGAGCCGATGAACCCGGCGACGAACTCGTTGGCCGGGCGGTCGTAGAGTTCCCGCGGGGTGTCGACCTGCATGAGGCGGCCGTCCTTGAGCACCGCGACCCGGTCACCCATGGTCATGGCCTCGGTCTGGTCGTGGGTCACGTACACCGTGGTCACGCCCAGCCGGCGGGTCAGGGACGCGATCTGGGTGCGGGTCTGGACACGCAGCTTGGCGTCCAGGTTGGACAGCGGCTCGTCCATCAGGAACACCTGGGGCGAGCGTACGATCGCACGGCCCATGGCCACGCGTTGCCGCTGGCCACCGGACAGGGCCTTGGGTTTGCGCTCCAGGTAGTCGGTGAGGTCCAGGATCCTGGCCGCCTCCTCGATGCGCTGATTGCGCTCGGACTCGGGAACCTTGGCAATCTTCAGGGCGAATCCCATGTTGTCCCGCACGCTCATGTGCGGGTAGAGCGCGTAGTTCTGGAACACCATGGCGATGTCCCGGTCGCGGGAGGCCACGTGGGTGACGTCCTCACCCCCGATTCGGATGGCGCCGTCACTGACGTCCTCGAGGCCCGCGAGCATGCGCAGGGTTGTGGACTTGCCGCAACCCGAGGGTCCCACGAGGACCAGGAACTCCCCGTCGGCGATTTTCAGACTGAGATCGCTGACGGAGGGGCGTTCGGCGCCCGGGTAATGACAGGTGACGTGTTCGTACTGCACGCTCGACATGGCGATCCTCTTTCCCGGCAGGCACGTGCCGGACGATCCGTGGGAGAAAAGGGGCACAAAAGTGAAGTGCTTCACTCTCAAATGTGAGCATATCCGTCGCGTGTGATTCACACCACCCCGCTGGTTCACGACCCGGATATGGCGAAGGCCCCGGGTAACCAGGGGTCCCCGGGGCCTTCGGGACGCACGGGCCGAGCGGCGTCGTCGCCCGGGCCGAAGAGCGGGTCAGGCCTCCGACCCGGAGCGTGGGTCAGTTGCGCGGGACTGCCGCGCCGGTCAGCCGCGCGGGATGTTGCGCAGGTTGGAGCGGGCCATGGAGACGGCCTCACCGACGCCGCGGTTGAGCACGATGCGGGACATCGCTGTGGCGAAGCCGAAGACCTGGTCCTTCTTGATCTCCGGGGGGATGGACAGGGCGTTGGGGTCGGTGATGACCTCCACCACGGACGGGCCCTGGTGGGCGAGTGCGGTGGTGAACGCGGACTCGAGGTCCTTGGGCTTCTCCACCCGGATGCCCTGCATGCCCATGGCGGTTGCGATCTGCGCGTAGTTCGCCTGGGGTACGTCCACGCCGAAGTCCGGTAGCCCGTCCACGAGCATCTCCAGCTTGACCATGCCCAGCGTGGAGTTGTTGAACACCACCACGGTCACGGGCAGGTTGTAGGTCGCCAGCGTCAGCAGCTCGCCCATGAGCATGGAGAGCCCGCCGTCGCCCGACATCGAGATGACCTGGCGTCCCGGATCGGCCAGCTGCGCGCCGATCGCCTGCGGCAGGGCGTTGGCCATGGACCCGTGCAGGTAGGAGCCCAGGATGCGACGAGTGCCGAGCGGGTTGATGTAGCGGGCGCTCCACACGTTGCACATACCGGTGTCCGCGGTGAACACGGCGTCCTCGGCGGCCACCTGGTCCAGGATGGACGCGGCGTACTCGGGGTGGATAGGCGTGATCTTCTCGACCTTGCGGGTGTACGCACCCACGGCCTTGTTCATGAGCTTGTCGTGCTTGGCCAGGGTCTTGTCCAGGAACGAGCGGTCGGACTTGACCGTGAGCTCGGGCAGCAGCTTGAGGATCGTGGATTTCACGTCACCGTGCACGGGGATGTCCACGCCGGTCCGGCGCCCGATCACGGTGGGATCGGTGTCCACCTGGATGGTGGTGACGTCCGGGAGGAACTGGTCGTACGGGAAGTCCGTGCCGAGCATGACCATCACGTCCGCGTCGTGCAGCCCCTCCGCCGCGGCGCCGTAGCCCAGCAGCCCGGTCATGCCCACGTCGAACGGGTTGTCGTACTGGATCTGGTCCTTGCCGCGCAGCGAGTGGCCCACGGGCGCCTTCAAGGTGTCTGCGAGGGCAATCACCTCGTCGTGGGCGCCAGCCACGCCGATGCCCGCGAAGATCGCGACCCTCTTGGCCGAGTTCAGGGCCTGTGCCATGCGCTCGACCGTCTCGTCTGAGGGGACCACGGCGCTGGGTGCCGGCACGGCGAACGGGCGGGCTTCCACGGCGGCGTCCGAGTCCGCGAGATCGCCCGGCAAGGTGACCACGGAGACGCCCGGGCTGGTGACGGCGAACTGGATCGCGGAGCTCACCACGGCGGGGCACTGCTGCGGGGTGCTCACCAGCTCCGAGTACACGGAGCACTCGGTGAAGATCCGGTCCGGGTGGGTCTCCTGGAAGTACTCGGAGCCGATGTACTGCGAGGGGATGTGGGAGGCGATCGCCAGCACGGGCGCACCGGAGCGGTTGGCGTCGTAGAGCCCGTTGATCAGGTGCAGGTTGCCCGGCCCGCACGAGCCCGCGCACACGGCGAGCTTGCCGGTCAGCTGAGCCTCGGCGCTCGCTGCGAACGCACCGGCCTCCTCATGGCGCACGTGCACCCAGTCGATCCCGCCCTTGGCGGAGCCGCCGGTGCGGCGCACGGCGTCCACGATGGGGTTCAGGCTATCGCCCACCACGCCGTAGATCCGTTCCACACCTGCTTCCACTAGCTGCTGGACGATCTGCTCTGCAAGTTTCACACTGTCTCCTCGGGGGAACGGCCCGCCGCGGGAGCACCCGGGCTGGCATCACGAATGTCTCTGCCATCCAGGGTAGCCCCGGGTCCTTGCGGTCAAAGAGATCTGTGGGCAACGGAACACCGGTGCGTGCGGCGTCCCACGAGGGCCCCGCGGCCGCTCGGTCCCGCGCCGCCGCGCGATCGCCCCGCACGTGACATGATGGAGCCCGTGAGCATTCGCACACCCACCCCGTCCGATCGTGAGCCCACCGTGTCCCATGCGGGGACCACGGCGCCGCAGTTCCACGTGCATCTGAGCGGCCGCGGGAACGCGGGAGCGCCTCGGGCTCTGTCGCGCATCAGCGGGGCGGTGGGGGAACACCCGGGTGTGGGTGCTCGAACCGTGGCACGGGCGCAGCGTTCCTGCGCCGTGGCCGGCGCCACCGGGGTCTCCCGGTGCGCGGCCTCCTCACCCCGGAAGGCGTGACCTTCCGTAGGACCTCCCCGACCGCTCGGCGGTCAGGAGGTCCCCGCCGCGACGAAGAACTCGGCCACCCGGTGAACGGGTGGCCGAGTTCTGCCGTTGACGGGGTGACGCGAGCACGCCCCTGTTTCCCGGGGCGCTCACCGGGGGCCGGTGAGTGCCATACGGGACGAGCGGATCAGTGCTTGCCGGTCATCGTGGTGACGTCCAGGGCCTTGTCCAGCTGCTCCTCGGTGAGCTTCTCGCCGTCCACGTAGCCGAGCTCGATGGTGGCCTCGCGCACGGTGACCTTGTTGGCCACGGCGTGCTTGGCGATCTTCGCGGCGGCTTCGTAGCCGATGGCCTTGTTCAGCGGGGTCACGATCGAGGGGGAGGCCTCGGCCAGGAAGCGGCAGCGATCCTCGTTGGCCTGCAGTCCGTCCACCATCTTCTCCGCGGCCACGCGGGAGGAGTTGGCGAGCAGACGGATGGACTCGAGCAGGTTCGCGGCCATCACAGGGATGCCCACGTTCAGCTCGAACGCGCCGTTGGTGGAGGACAGCGCCACGGTGGTGTCGTTGCCGATCACCTGGGCGGCCACCTGGATGGTTGCTTCGCAGATCACGGGGTTGACCTTGCCCGGCATGATTGAGGATCCCGGCTGCAGGTCGGGGATGTGCAGCTCGCCCAGGCCCGTGTTCGGCCCGGAACCCATCCAGCGGATGTCGTTCATGATCTTCATGTACGAGTACGCGATGTTGCGCAGCTGTCCTGAGGCCTCCACCAGCCCGTCGCGGTTGGCCTGCGCCTCGAAGTGGTTGCGGGCCTCCGTGAGGGGCAGGCCGGTCTCCTCGGAGAGCAGCTCGATCACACGCGCGGAGAAGCCGTCCGGGGTGTTGATCCCGGTACCCACGGCCGTGCCGCCCAGCGGCACCTCGGCCACGCGCGGCAGGGACGCGTCGATGCGCTCGATGCCGTAGCGCACCTGGGCGGCCCAGCCGCCGAACTCCTGACCCAGGGTCACGGGGGTCGCGTCCATGAGGTGCGTGCGCCCGGACTTCACGACGTCCTTGAACTCCGAGGCCTTCTTCTCCAGGGAGATCGCGAGCACGTCCATGGCCGGCTTGAGGTCGTTGATCAGCGCGTTGGTCACGGCCACGTGCACCGAGGTGGGGAACACGTCGTTGGAGGACTGGGATGCGTTGACGTGGTCGTTGGGGTGGACCTCCACGCCCTCGGACTCGAGGGAGCGCGTGGCCAGGGTCGCGAGCACCTCGTTGGTGTTCATGTTGGAGGAGGTCCCCGAGCCGGTCTGGAAGACGTCGATCGGGAAGTGCTCGTCGTACTGGCCAGAGGCCACGGCGTCCCCGGCGTCGCGGATGGCCTGGGCGCGCTGGGCGTCGAGGACACCCAGTTCCTCGTTGGCCGTGGCGGCGGCCTTCTTCACCTGCGCGAGCGCCTTGATGTGCTCGCGTTCCAGGGTGGTGCCGGAGATCGGGAAGTTCTCCACGGCGCGCTGGGTCTGGGCTCGGTAGAGCGCGTTCTTGGGAACGCGGACCTCACCCATGGTGTCGTGTTCGATGCGGTACTCGGTGTTTTCTGCCATGGCCCACAGTTTAGGCCCACGGCCCCGTCGTCAGCCGTCGCGGTCGCCGTACTACCGCGGTGCGGAGGGCGACGACGCCGTGTGCACGGGAGCGCGCGGCGTCGTCGTCATTCAGCAGGGCATGGGAGGTGAGATCCGGGAGTGGGACTCACGCGTCCCGGAACGCCGGGTCGTTGCTGTAGACGAGGTCCGCCTGGCCGTCCGAGAGATGGTAGAACACGCCGACCACGGCGGCTTCGCCCCGGGAGACCGCGCCGGAGATCGCCGCGGACTGGTCGAGCATGCGCGCCGCGGTCTGCTTGGTGTGCTCCACGACCATGTCCTGTAGGTCCGTGTGGCCCTGCCTCCGGGCCTCGAGCACCGACGGCGTGATGCGCTCCACGAGGTCCCGCTGGAAACCGCGGGGCAGTTCCCCGGATTCCACGGAGGCCTTGGTCGCGGTCACGGCGCCGCACGAGTCGTGGCCGAGCACCATGATCAGCGGCGTGCCGAGGACCTCGATCGCGTACTCGAGCGTGCCCAGGACGGCGTTGTCGATCACCTGGCCCGCGGTGCGGATCACGAAGGCGTCGCCGAGCCCGAGATCGAAGATGATCTCCGCGGCCAGGCGGGAGTCGGAGCACCCGAAGATCACCGCGAACGGCTTCTGGGACTGCGCGAGTTCCTTGCGGCGCTGGGCGTCCTGGTGGGGGTGCAGGGTGTCACCCGAGATGAACCGGGCGTTGCCCTCCCGCAGTTTCCGCCAGGCCCCCAACGGGGTGCGGGGTGTGTTCTCCACGGCAGACGGCTGAGTGCTCACGCTGATCTCCAAATCTCGAAGGCACGACGGCTGGGCCGGGTCGGCTCGCTCGGCTCCTAGACTAGCCCCGGTTCCGGGACCTCGGTTCGACGACGTCGCTGCGCCCGGTCCCGCTGCCCGGTGTCACTGCCCGGCGTCACTGCCCGGACACGGCCCCCGCGACGTGCTCGAACTCGGCGCTCGGGGCCTGGCCGCTGAGCACCACCGTGGAGTCCTTGAGCTCACCGACCCACGCGGTGAACTCGTCCTGCTTGCCCGACGCGTCACGGTGATGGATCTGCCATGTGATCCCATTGACCGTGCGCTCGTCCGTGGGCGGGATCAGCTGGGTGCGCTGCGCGAGCCACGTGGGATTGGATCGGGCGGTCTGCGCCATGTCCACCAGGTGGTAACCGGGGGAGAGGAAACCCACGTTCCACAGGGGGACGCCGTCCTGGGACTGCGCCTCCCAGCGCGCGTAGTTGGCGCTCCACCCGTCCCCCAACGCCGGGGCCGCGGGGGTGAACGGGGCCTGGTCACCCGCAAAGCGCGCCTCCTCGCTCACGTCCACGTGTGCTCGGTAGGGCTGGGCATCGGGCTTGGGCTGCAACCACAAAAACGGCAACAACAGGAGAATGAGCACGAGCATGGAGATGACCATGCCGCGGATGGGTGCGTTGATCCGCGAGGCCTGCTTGCGGGTGAGCTGCGGGACCGGCGCCTGACCCGCGTCCGGGGTGGCGGCGTCGTCGGCCGCGGCGGAGGCGCTCGCCGAGGGAGCTTCCGCCGAAGCCCCGTCCGAGGAGGTGCGCTCCGAGCGAGTGCTGCCCGAGGCGGGACCGTCCGCGGTGGAGTCGCTCGGACCGGGTACGGCGGAGGCGGGCGCGGCGTGCGCGTCGCGGGGATCGGGGGAGGACCCGGCACCGGGACCGGAAGCGGAAGAACTCACGGACCCATTGTGCCGTGCTCCCGGGGACCGGCCCAATCCTGGGAACCCGAGGATATGCTGGACGTACGTGTCATGGTGGTGCCGCCGGGGCCCGGCTGGCGGCCACCGGGGCGACCCGAAACTCGAATGTGAGGAACAACGTGGCAGAAGCGACCCAGCAGAGCAGAGCGGGCAATGTGGCGGACCGGAATTTGGCCTTGGAACTGGTGCGGGTCACGGAGGCCGCCGCGATCGCGGGTGGCCACTGGGTGGGCGCCGGTGACAAGAACAGCGCGGACGGCGCGGCCGTGGACGCCATGCGTTCGTTCCTCTCCACCGTGGACTTCAACGGCACCGTGGTGATCGGTGAGGGCGAGAAGGACGAGGCCCCCATGCTGTTCAACGGCGAACAGGTGGGCGACGGCAAGGGCCCGGCTTCGGACGTCGCCGTGGACCCCATCGACGGCACCCGGCTCACGGCTCTCGGCATGAACAACGCGCTAGCCGTGATCGCCGTGGCGGACGGCGGCTCCATGTTCGACCCCTCCGCGGTGTTCTACATGGACAAGCTCGTGGTGGGCCCCGAGGCCGCCGATCTCGTGGACCTGCGCCTGCCCGTCAAGCAGAACGTGCACCTCGTGGCCAAGGCCAAGGGTGTCAAGGCCAACCAGGTCACCGTGTGCGTCCTGGACCGCCCCCGCCACCAGGGCCTCGTGGACGAGATCCGCGCGACCGGTGCCCGCACCCGCATGATCCTCGACGGGGACGTCGCCGGGGCGATCGCCGCGTGCCGTGAGGGCACCGGCGTGGACATCATGATGGGCATCGGCGGCACGCCCGAGGGCATCGTGACCGCGTGCGCCGTCAAGGCCACCGGCGGTGTGATCCAGGGCCGGCTGGCCCCCACGGACGATGCCGAGCGGGAGAAGGCCGCCGCCGCAGGACTCGACGTGGATCGGATCCTCACCACGGACGAGCTCGTGACGTCCGACAACTGCTTCTTCGCCGCCACGGGCATCACCGACGGCGACCTGCTGCGCGGTGTGCGCTATCGCGGGCGCACCATCACCACCCAGTCCATCGTGATGCGTTCGCGTTCGGGCACGGTACGCATGGTCGAGGCCGAGCACCTGGCCAAGAAGTGGGAGAAGTACGAGCGCAACCAGGGCTGATCCCCGACACTCTCTACACACCGCGCGCGTGTTCACCCCGGTCGGGGAGGGCACGCGCGCGGTGTGTGCCCGGCTATGCTGGAACGCGTTGTGGGCCTGAGGAGAGGAAACCCCGTGGCGCTGAGCGTGACCCCCTGCGGAAATCGGAAGACCTGGGACGCCCGGGTCCGTGTCACGGGCGGACACCCCGAACTGCTGTGGGGCATCGGTGACGCCGAGGCCCTGACCGCGCAGGACGCCAGGGTCGAACGCGTGGCCGTGGATCGGGGTCAGCAGACCGTGGGCTACAGCCAGTTGGTGATCCTGCGGGAGGACCTGCACACGGTCGTGGACGCCCGGTCCCTGCACGTCAAGGATCCGCGCCACCTCACGGAGGTCCTGGCCGCGTTGCAGGACCACGCCCGCACGGCACACGAGGCCGCCGTGTTACGGGTGAGCCCGGACACCGACGCCACCCCCGAACTCACCGAGCTGCTCACCGGCGCGGGCTACCGCCGCGCGGACAAGCCCCGCAAGGGGGAGGCCGGACCGCGTCACCTCGTGGTGCGACTGGGCGAGACCGAGGGTGAGCTGTCCAAGCGGTTGTCGGAGGACACGCTGCAGCGCTGCCGCGCCGGGCTGCGTGATTCCGGCGTGCGGGTGCGCAGGGTGCGCGCCTCGGACCGCGATCTTTCCAACGTGGGTCTGCGCAGTGAGTACATCCGTGAACTGTTACGCGCCGTGGGGGAGAACTCCGTGTTTCTCGTGGCCACCGAGCACCTCGAGGACGGGACGGAGACCGCCCTGGGGTACCTGTGGTTCGTGCACACCGGGGAATCCGCCATGATCTACCGGCTGGGTTTCACCGATCGCGCCCGCCAGCTGGGCGTGGACGACGCCCTCCTGCTCACGGGCCTGGTCCAACTGCAGCAGCGCCAGGTGCACAAGGTCCTCGCGGGGGACCCCGACCGGCCCTCGCAACCCATGGTGTTGCGCGAGCTCGCGACCGAGGAGCACGAGGCCCCCGGCACGTGGGAGTACCCGCTGCTCGGCGAGTTCCAGGTGGCCGGCCGTGTGGAAAAGACCCGGCGCCGGTTCCTGGGCAGACGCTCGAAGAACGCGGCCCCCGACGACCTGTTGCCGGAGCAGCCCGCGGTCCGCGACGACGCCGCACCCGAGCCGACGACGTCGGCCGCGGCCCCCCACCACGTGCCCCAGCCGACACGCGCCGGGAACGCGACTGCCGGGTCCGCGGCTTTCGAGGGCTCGCCCGTCGAGCCATCCGACAGTCTTACCGCAGCGCGTTCCCGTGAGGACGACGCCGCACCGTCCTCCCGGACGAGCCCCGGGGTGGACGCCGATCCGGATCTGGTGCGCTCCGCGGATCAGCTCCCGGGCGGTACATCGAAGGACTCCGGGGCGGCCCGTTCACCACGCTCGGCGCGGGGCGGCAAGATCACGGGCATGCTTCCGGGCCCGCTGGCCCGCCGCAAGCGGACCGCGCAGCCCACCGGCACACCGGTCACCGGAACCCCGAGCACGGACGGGGACACGCAGAGCGCTTCGCGGCGTCAGAGCGCGGCCGCCGGACTGCTGCGTCGCGCCGTCGAGGAGGGCCGGGCGGCGGTCCGCGACGCCGCCCGCTGGTGAACGGGTCCTGACCTGCGGCGCACGCCGTGGACGGTGTGGGCGACTCGCGCGAGCCGAGGCGCGCGGCGCGAAGAGGGCCGTGCCTGGCCGCACGGCGCGGTGGGGACGAGACTTGCCCGTGTGGGAGACGAGCCCCGCCCGCCCGGGACGAACTCTGCCGGCGCGGGGTGGGACTACTTGCGGCCCGAGACCACGTTCGCGGCGCGCGCGACCAGCGACCGCGGGAGCACACCCGTGAGCGCGTCCATGAGGTAGTAGGCGCGCGGGAACACGAGCCGGGACCGCTTCTTGTCGAGTGCCGAGAGCGTCGCGGCCACGAGGTCGTCCGGATTCGCGGAACGGCCCAGCTCGATGGCCTGCGCATTGGCGACCGTGAAGAACTGGGTGTCCACGGGACCGGGGTTAACGCTCAACACGTGTACGCCGTGCTTGCGGGCCTCCACACCCACGGCGAGGCTGAAGCGGTCCACGAACGCCTTGGACGCGCTATACGTGGCCATGGACGGCAGGGGCTGGAAGCCCGCCACGGACGCGATGTTCACGATCGCGCCGTGCCCCGCGGCGGTCATGGCACCCAGAGCGGTGTGGGTCAGCGTCATGAGGGCCCGGACATTGACCGTGAGCTCCTCGATCTCGTGGTCCAGGTCCAGGTGCGCGAACTCGCCGTGACTGCCGAAGCCCGCGTTGTTGATCAGCAGGTCCACGGGGTTGTGTTCCAGCACGTCCACGATGGTGTCGATCCCCTCAGTGGTCCCGAGGTCCGCCACGACGATCTGCGCGGTGCCGCCCGTGACGGTCTGGGACAGTTCCGTGAGCTTCTCGGTGCTGCGGCCCGTGAGGATCAGGCCGTAGCCGCGCTCGTGCAGGGCATGGGTGAAGGAACGTCCGATGCCACCGGTGGCACCCGTGATCAGGGCTGTACGAATCATGCGCCCACCCTACGCTCGCGCAGGGTGCGCAGTTTGCCCCGGGCTGCCCCGAGGGTCTCACGGCCCGCACGCACCGCACCGTAGGCAGTGTAGCCCGCGCGGGAGACCGGCAGGTCCCACGTCCCCGGGTAGGACACGGGCTCGCCGCCGAAGGACTTCTTGAAGGACGTGAAGCCGTACCACTCGTGTTCGGGCCCCGCGCCCTCGGGAGCGGTGCCGAAGAGGTCGAACCACGTGAGCCCCTTCTCCTTGGCGTCCATGATCATGGTCACCACGAGCGGGATCCCCGCCGAAAGCTTCCGGTGGGTCTGGTCCGTGGCCGCGTGCGCGTAGGTGCGGGTGTCCTCGGAGTCGTACACGAGCGAGGCCGCGATCGGCTCACCGTCCAACTTGGCGAGATAGAGGCTCGCGGCACCCGCGGGCATGAGCGATTCCGCGACGGCCCGCAGGTAGTCGTCATGCTGTCGATTGAAGTTGCGCCGCTTGGCGGTCGCGTCCAGGAAGGTCAGCAGGTACCGCACGTCCGCGGGATCCTCGGAGCGCTCGATGCTCACGCCCTTCTTGTGGATGTTGCGGTAGAGATTGCGGTTGGTGGACTTCATGTCCTTGAGCAGGTCCTTGGCGTCCTTGCGCAGGTCGATCAGCTGGGTGTGTCCCGGTTGCACCTGTCGCGGCGCGAGCTTCATGCCTCGCCGCTTGAGCGATGCCTCCGGGGTCTCCAGACCGTCCACCGGGTGACCGTTGATCGGCTCCACGCGCACGAACCAGCACCGGTGCGCCTCGGCCTGCGCCGTGAGGTCCGCCAGAGCGGCGTCGAACGTCTGCGGGGAGTCCGCTTCGGGGCCGTACGGGCAGTACAGGTACCGTCCGGTGCGCCCGCCCTCGACGGTCGCGAGGTACCGCCAGCCCGGCCCATTCGCCTGGATCACGCGGTGTCCGATGCTTTGCTGAAACCGTGCCCATTCGGGGGACTGCAGGATGTTCGCCACGCCCCCAACTGTACCGAGTGCGCGGGTCCGGGGTGCCGGGTCAGGGGACCGAGCACGTCCCGTTCGGCGACAACTGCTCCTGCGCCGGTACCTTGAGCGCGGCGGGCACGACCACGGCCGTCCCGACGCCCGCACCGCCGCCCAGCGCGGACACCCCGCCCGCTCGCGCCGCACCCTGGGAACCCACGGTGCCGGGCGTGTCGGCGGACGACGCCGCTGCGTCGCCGCGCACGCCCCCGGCGGCCTGGGCGTCGTCGCCGTTCGCGTTCGCCAGGACCCGGGAGACGTCGGACTGGAATTGCGCGTAGTCCGGATAGGTGGGGAAGGACTGGTCGTAGTAGGGAGGACCCGCCGCGTACGCCTGCAGCTCGTGGTCCTTGGCCTTCGTGGCCACGGTGACCATGGAGCCGATCGAGGACTGCGGGATGTCTGTCTCGAGGATCTGCTGGCCAGAGCTCGCGAGCTCGTCGAACTTGGTGGCCACCGCGACCGGGTTCAGCTGCGCGAGCATCGCGGCCTGGACGCAGCGCTGCCGGGCCTGGCGGTCGTAGTCCGTGGCGCCCTCGCGGGAGCGGGCGTACCACAGGGCGTGGAAGCCGTCCATGTGCTGGGTCCCGGGCTCGATCCACCCCAGGATGGGGTTCTTCAGTCCCGTGTCCAGGTTGGTCCCGCCGCCGATCGGTACGCGGCCACCCACGTTGATGTCGATCCCGCCGAGCGCGTCCACGAGGGACGCGAAGCCGTCCATGTCGATCAGCGCGTACGCCTGGATCTTCAGGCCCGTGACGCCCTCGGCGGCCTCCTTGGTGGCCTGCGCCCCGGGATCGGCGACGTCCGGGTAGAGGTCCTTGTGGTTCTGCATCACGTCCGTGTAGACGGCGTTCATGATGCACTCGTCCCCGCAATTGAACCCCTCGGGGTAGACCGAGTTCATGGGGGAGTCCGCCGGGAACGGGACGTTCTGCAGGTTGCGGGGCAGGGAGATCGTGACCGTCTGTCCCGAGGAGGCGTCGATGCTGAGCACCGTCATGGAGTCCGGGCGGCGGCCCTCGCGGTCGTCACCGGCGTCACCGCCCATGAGCAGGATGTTATAGCGCCCGTCCTCCGGGGCGAACGGCATGCCCCCGCCGAAGATGTCCGAGACCGCGTTGCGGGCCACAGAGACCAGGTGCGCCGCGTAGCCGAGTCCCCCTCCGGTCACGAGCATCGCGAGCACGGTTACGAGCACCACGGCCCGGCGCGTCCCGTCCCCGAGCAGCCCGGGTCTGATCAGGCGCAGCGTGTCGAACCACAACAGCACCCACCCGATCGCGAGCGCCACGAGGCCGTACATGAGCACCGCGGAGGTCACGGTGTTGGTCAGCAACCAGATCAGCGCGCTGCGCCACACGACCCACAACAACAGGGCGGCGAGCACGAGCGCCCACACCACGGCGGTCACGCGCACGGCGATCCGCCCCAGGCCGCGTCGGCCCGCCACGAGTTGCGCGGAACCGGGCACGAGCAGCGTGGTACCCAGCAGCCACCAGGCCCGCTTGGTGCGGGTGGCGGGTGCAGCGAACCGGGGACTCCTGAGGGGATCCCCCACGCGGGAACGCGATCGTCGCGGCCCGTCGCCCGGGTGACGCTCGGCGGTGGCGCCCGCGGGCGGCTCGTCCGATGCGGTGTGGGAGCCCGACGCCACGCTCTCGTAGGCCTTGGTGGCCGTGGGATGGGGGGCGGCGTCGTCGGGCCGGTCGCTGGATCCGTTCACGTGCAACTCCGTGCTGAAGGGGAAGTCGGTGTTGCGACGGGCCATGGGTGCGGGCCCGCCGGGCCGGGATCCATCAGAGGAGAACGGATCCCGACCCGATCATTGTGCCTTGTCCGCCTGGGTCCGGGCCGACAATGCACCCCGAAGGGGGTGGCGCTCAGTCCTGGGAGGCGGTTCCGCGGCTCACGGCGTCACGCAGCGCGGAGCCCTTCCGATGCGCCGCCTCCGAGAGCTCCTGTGCGAAGTCCCGCAGTCGTTCCCGCAGGTCCTGCCCGGACGCGTCCGGCGCCGATCCCAGCACCCGGGCGGCGAGCAGACCGGCGTTGCGGGCGCCGTTGATCGACACCGTCGCCACGGGAACCCCCGCGGGCATCTGCACGATGGACAGCAGGGAATCCATGCCGTCCAGGGTCTTCAACGCCACGGGCACCCCGATCACGGGCAGCGGCGTGACGGACGCGAGCATGCCCGGCAGGTGGGCGGCACCGCCGGCCCCGGCGATGATGACCCGCAGGCCACGCTCGTGGGCGGTACGGCCGTACTCGAGCATCTCGGTAGGCATCCGGTGCGCGGAGACCACGTCCGCCTCGTACGGGACCCCGAGTTCCTCGAGGGCCTCGGCCGCGGCCCGCATGGTGGCCCAGTCCGAGTCCGAGCCCATCACGAGACCCACGCGCGGGGCCTCGTCCTGACCGGACGGGACCGCACCCCACGGTTGCCGCTCGGGAGCATCGCTCACGTCGGTGGGTTGCACCCCGCGGTCCTCGCCGTCGCGCAGGATGCTCGCCGCGTGGGTCGCGATCTCCCGCAGCCGCTGCACCTCGTGGGCGCCGCCCACCACGTTGACGTGACCGATCTTGCGCCCCGGGCGCACGGACTTGCCGTAGTTGTGGATTTTGGCGCGGGGTTCCGCGCTCAGTGCCTGCGGATACGCGGCGAAGAGGTCCTGGTTGTCCCCGCCCAGGTAGTTCTTCATCACGGCCGCCCCGGCCACGACGTCCGTGGCGCCCAGGGGCCAGTCCAGCACGGCGCGCAGGTGCTGCTCGAACTGTCCCGTGACGGATCCGTCCATGCTCCAGTGACCCGAGTTGTGGGGGCGCATGGCGAGCTCGTTGACCGCGAAACCCGCGTCCGTCCCGGGGGTCTCGAACAGCTCCACGGCCATCACCCCGGTCACGCCCAGTTCCTCGGCCAGCCGGACCGCGGCGTCCTGTGCCGCGCGGGCCACCCGGGGATCCAGGCCGGGGGCGGGGGCGATGACCTCGTCGCACACCCCGGCCACCTGGATGGACTCCACCACGGGCCACGTCACGGTCTGCCCCGAGGGCCGGCGCGCGACCATCGCGGACAGTTCCCGCGAGAACGCGACCGCTTCCTCGGCGAGCAACCCGGCGCCGTCGTCCTGGCCGGTGGCGCGTTCGAACCACTCGGCGGCGGTGCCGGTGCCGGCGTCCTGCGGGCCGTCGACCTTGAGGACGCCCTTGCCGTCGTACCCGCCGCGCGGGGTTTTGAGGATCACGGGCCAACCCACGCGCTCGCCGAACGCCACGAGTTCCTGCGGGGAGTAGACTTCCTGCCACTGCGGATTGGGCAAGCCCAGCTCGGCGACGGCGCGGCGCATCACGAGCTTGTCCTGCGCATGCACCAGGGCGGACGGCCCCGGACGCACCGCCACAGCCTGCGCCTCGAGCGCGCGCAGATGCTCGGTGGGAACGTGTTCGTGGTCGAACGTGAGCACGTCCACGTCCGCGGCGAAACGCTGCAGGGTCTCGAGATCCGTGTAGTCACCTGTGGGTGCCGTGCGCACCGCGGCCACGGCACTGACCTCCGGGCCCTCGGCCAACACGCGCAGTTCCACGCCGAGAGCGACGGCGGCGGGGGCCATCATGCGGGCCAACTGCCCGCCGCCCACCACACCAATGACAGGACCGGTAATGGGAGAATTCACGGTTTCAGGCTAGCGCCACAGCGGACGTTCAGCCATTTCGGAGTACGATGCACTCAATCATCCTGCGGACGCCACATCATCCGTGTCGTGGCGGGCGGCGGGCCACGCCGGTGCGGCCACCCATCCCTCTTCCCCGAGCGTCAGATTGGGATCGAATCTTGAACAAAATGTTTGATCGCGCACACGCGCTGTGGAATCTGTTCGTCAAAGAACTCGCGAAGTTCGGGGTCGTGGGTGCGGCTGCGTTCGCCATCAACGCGGGCCTGGTCTGGGTGCTCATGCACACGCAGTACTTCGCGGAAAGCCACATCAAGGCCAAGGTGGTCGCCACGGTCGTGGCCATCATCTTCTCGTGGGTCGCCAACCGGTTGTGGACCTTCCGGGACAAGCGCCAAGAGGACAAACGCAAGGAACTCGTGCAGTTCCTGGTGGCCAACGGCATCGGCATGGGGATCGAACTCGGGTGCCTCGGGGTCAGCTACTACGTCCTGGGCCTGACCTCCGCGACCGCGTCCTTCATCTCCGGCACGATCATCGGCACCATCCTGGGCACGATCTTCCGCTACTTCGCCTACCGCTTCTGGGTGTTCAGCACCAAGCTGGACCAGGACCCGGACTTCGCGAGCAGCCCGGACCAGGAACTCGCGTTCATCACCGGGCAGATCCCCGTGATCCCGCAGCGCGAGGACAAGACGCCCCGACACAACGACCCGGCATCCCACCACGGGAACCCGGCGCCGCGGCCCGAGGACACGGTGGCGAACACCCTTCCCGAGCAGGACGTGCGCCGCGCGTCCTGATCCGCGAGGACCGTCGAACAGGGCGCCTGCACCACACAAACGCCGGCCGGACCACCGCCGGTCGCGCGGCCCGGTGCAGGCGCCACCGTGTTTCGGTGTCAACCGCGGGTTGCGCGCTCCTGGTCCAGGACAGCGGCCGTGGCATCCTCGGGACGCGCGGTCAGCACCACCGCCCCACCGGCCGTGATGATTCCCAGGGTCCGCAGGGCCGCGTTCTCGCTCCAACCCTCGGTGAGCGGCAGGTACACGGTGCCCCCGTCGGTTCCGGCGAGCTCCAACGCTCGCGGCAGTACCTCCGCGTGGGTCACCCCGGACGGCAGGGCCACGCTGTTGGGCTCCGGGTTCTCGAGACCCCCGTACATGTCCGGTTGGGCCCGGACCTCGTCGCAGAAGTCCACCGCGCCCTTGGGCAGGGGCCCCGAGCACTCGAAGGCCAGTGCGGGTTCGGCGACCACCAGCAGGGTCTGCGCCGCGGCGTCGTCGTCAGGGTGAGACTCCGGGTACGCATGGACCACCGAATCCGGTTCGGGATGACGCGTGAAGTCCACGCGCGCACCCGCGCGTAACGCCGCGAACGTGAGCACCGCGAGTCGCCAGTGCGGCACGGGGGAAATCGTGAGGACGTCGGAGGCGACGACGTCGAGCTCGTCCACGAGCAGCCCGGCGGCCTTCTCGACCCAGTTCACCAGGACCCGCCCGGACAGCTCGACCCGTTCGGCGCCGTCGCGCCAGATCAGAGCGGGGGTGGGGCGCTCGGCCACGGTCTGCAGGGCCTGGGCCAGGTCTGTCGGTGTGCGTCCCACGAGGAAACTCCTTAGGGTATGTGACGGAACCACGGGTTCCCGAACGGCGCGCCGGTGGACCCGGGAAGCCCAGGATACTCGGCTTGACTCAATAGGACTTACACGCGTGTAATTAGGGGGTCCACCTAGATATCGACGGTGTACGCCCCTACGTGGCGCACTCGTTTTCGGTCGGGACAACCGGGCTGGTTGAGGGCATTTGAACAGCGAACGCGTGGGACGGAAGGAGCGACATGGGAGAGGCCGCACGCCGCCAGATCGATGCTCGGGAGGACTACGAACCCGGGTCGACCGGGGGTGCAGCTCCCGTGGACTGGTTCGTGGATCCCGTGGATCAAGCCCGGGGGGACTCGGGTGTGACCACACTGGACGATCTCGCCACGGCCTTCCTGGCCGCACACCCCGAGGTCGCCGGGGACGTGCTCCTGCGTTCCGACCGCAAGAAGCCGCGTGAACCGCAACCCCCCGTGAGCACCCCCCAAGACCTGAGCACCACCGAGGTCCACGACGTCCAGAGCGTGGACGCCTCCGTGTGGCAGGCCGTGGCCGGGCTGTACTCCGTGAGCGAGGGCGACGCCGAGGGCGAGCTCGCGTGGCAGACCGACGCCCTGTGCGCCCAGACCGATCCCGAGGCCTTCTTCCCCGAGAAGGGCGGGTCCACCCGGGACGCCAAGCGCGTGTGCGAGGCGTGCCCCGTGAGCGGCAAGTGCCTGGACTACGCCATGGCCAACGACGAGAAGTTCGGGATCTGGGGCGGCCTGTCCGAGCGCGAGCGGCGCAGGCTGCGTCGCCGGGGACGCTGAACCCCGTGGCCGCTCCCGAGACTCCGCGGCGCACGTGCTCCAAGCAGATGTGCAACCGTGACGCGGTGTGCACCCTGACCTATGTCTATTCCGATTCCACCGCGGTGATCGGTGCCCTGTCCGCGCGGCGGGAACCGCACGCGTACGACCTGTGCCCCGTGCACGCGGACTCATTGACGGCACCCAAGGGCTGGCGCGTGGTGCGCCTGGAGTCACCGGACGGCTGGAACCACGACGACCTCGACGCCGTGGTGGAAGCCATCCGACCGGACGAGGATCCCGCACCCCACCGCACGGCGCGCGGTACGTTCCTGGGCGCCGTGCGACCGCCCGGGGCTGCGCGACCCTCGGGCCCGTCCCGGTCACGGGGTCCCGTGTTGCGCGACGTCTCCTACCAGGGCCGCGATGACGAATCCCGGGCCGACGCCGATTCCGGCCCCGCGGGCGACTCCGGTTCCGCCGAAATGCCCCGTTCCGAGGGCTCCGCGGGCGCCAATGGCGCGCGCCCGGCGTGTCATGTTCCCATGGGCCGTTCCGGGGCGGATACCGGCTATTCTGTAGTGACGCGTACGATTGCGAACGCAAATACGCAGGTGGGGCAGCGCATGGACTCCGTCCCCCTCCCCGCAGCCCTGCGCACCCCGCACTGGCGGCGGCCGTAACCCGGTTGCCCCGTCCGGGTGGGCTGCGAGACCGTGATTCCCACGGCCGCCGTTCTCCCCCCGATGTGAGGTGCCCATGAGACTCCCTTCCCACCACCGCGATCCGCTGCCCGGGACACCGCGCGAGCCGGCGCGTCCCGCCGGGGCGAGCGCGCGGCGTCGTCGTCCGGGCATCGCGTGCCTCGCTCTCGCGGGGCTCCTGGGCCTGAGCGCGTGCGCCGGGGGGAACGACGCCACTCCGGCAGCGCCGTCGTCCGCCGACGCCGCTCCATCGAGCCCCGCGCCCACGAAGAGTTTCGGGACCGTGCGGGTCGAGGTGAGCCCGGCCGCCGACACGAGCATGGTCAACCCCGTGGACCCCGTGGTCGTCACAGCGGACGGCGGGGAACTCACGGACGTGACCGTGAGCGCCGCGGGCTCGGGGGAGCGGGTCGAGGGCGAACTCGCGCAGGACGGCCACGAGTGGCGCTCGAAGGCGCCCCTTGCGTTCGACGAGACCTACACGGTGGACTACACCGCGCGCTCCGGGGACCGGGACAGCACGGGGCAGTCCGTGTTCAGCACGGTGGACGCCGCCCACGAGGCGGACGTGGCCCTCAACGTCAAGGACGGGCAGACCTACGGCGTGTGGCAGGTCGTGGAGTTCAACTTCTCCGAGCCCGTCATGAACAAGGACGAGGTCGAGAAGGCCGTGACCGTGGACGGGGCGCACCGCGACGGCGCGTTCCGGTGGTACTCGGACCGCAAACTGCGCTTCCGCCCGGAGCAACCGTGGGACCCGAACTCCAAGGTCACGGTCACCGCTAACATCCTGGGCAAGGATCTGGGCAACGGGATGATCGGCAACGGCAACGAGACGGTGTCGTTCAGCACCGGTGCCGAGCAGCGGGTGTTCGTGGACAACAACACCAAGACCCTCGTGGCCTACGTGAACGGCAAGGAGACCGGTCGCTGGCCCGTGACCCTGGGCAACCCGGACTGGCCGTCCACCACGGGCAAGAAGGTCATCATCGAGCAAGCGGCCTCCTACGAGTTCAAGGCGTCGTCGCTGAACCTCAAGCCCGGCGACCCCCACTACTACCCGCCGTTCGACGCGTCCAACGTGTCCCGGCTGACGTGGAGCGGCGAGTTCATCCACCAGGCGCTGCCGTCCGCGATGCCCGTGCTGGGCGTGGCCAACGTGTCCCACGGGTGCGTGGGGATGCCGCCGGAGGGTGCGGCCTACATTTTTGAGACCTTCCGCCCGGGTGACATGGTGGAGGTGGTCAACACTGACTACCCCCAGGCCGATCCCGACGATGGCTACGGGGACTGGAACATCCCGTTCGAGCACTACTCGGACGAGGACTGGCACGGAAACTGGTGATACAGCCCGGTGAGCTCCTCCATCCCACGCGGCCCCTGGCCCCGCCCCACCGCGGTGCAGCGCATCCTCCAGGGATTCCTGGCACTCACTCTGCCCGTCCTGCTCGTGGCGCTGGGGGTACGACTCGTGGCCACCCCGGTCTTCCTGTGGCTCGAGTACCACCGCCCCGGCTTCCCCGCTGACCACTGGGGGATGAGCACGCAGGAACGGATGACGTTCGGTTCCTACGGGATGGACTACATCATGAACCTGGCCCCGCCCGAGTACTTGGGCGGCCTGGTGAGCAGCGAGGGTGGCATGGCGTTCACCCCGGCGGAGGTCTCTCACATGCGGGACGTCCAGCACGTGATGTACTGGGGGCTGCTGATCGCGTTCGTCCTGCTCGTGCTGAGCGTCCTGGCGGCCTGGTACCTGCACCGGGCGACCCCGGGGACCGCCTCTTCCGCGTGGTTCGCGGGCTCGTGGCTCACCGTGATCCTGTTGCTGCTCACGGCCGTGTTCGCGGTGGTGGGGTGGCAGAGCTTCTTCGCGGCGTTCCACTCCTTGTTCTTCAGCTCCGGGACGTGGACCTTCAGCATCTCGGACACCCTGATCCGGCTCTATCCCACCCAGTTCTGGATCGACGCCGCGATCGCCGTGGCGCTCGTGACGCTCATCGGGGCGTTCGCGGTCATGCTCGCCACGACCCGCCGGATGCGGGCGGCACGCTCTTTCAGATCCACGAGGTGAACCACATCCGCCAGCGCCAGTGCTCGTAGGGAATGGTCTGGGCGGTCCACACGGGCCAGAAGAACACCGCGAGCACCACCACGAGCAGCAGGAACACCAGGCTCACCCTGCGCCAGCGCCGCGCCCACACCGGTGAGATCACCTGCTCGTGCACCGCGGCGGACGGCGTGCCCGCGGTGGCACCCAGGCGGGGGACCGCGAGCTTGCCTGTGAGCACCCCGATCATCCCCGTGATCAGCAGGACCATGGAGGGGAAGTAGGACAGCGCGTAGAAGAAGAACATCGTGCGTTCCGGGTAGAGGAACCACGGGAGGTAACCGGCCGCGTACACGCCCACGAGGGCACCGAAGCGCCAGTCACGGAGCACCGCCCACAACCACAGTCCCAGCAGCACCGCCAGGATCCCCACCCACCACACGGCGGGGTTGCCCAGGTTGAGGATGGCCTGGCTGCACGAGTCCACCGTGCAGCCGTCCACGCCTCGTCCGGGGGATTCGTAGAAGTAGGACGTGGGGCGGGCCATGACCGGCCACGTGGCCGGGCCGGCCATGTACGTGTGGTGCGAGGACAGCCCCGCGTGGAACGAATAGGCCGCCACGTGGTACTCCCACAGGGAACGTAGGGCGGGCGGGAGCCACTGCGGGCCGTCGCCCGGGTTCAGCTCGGCCCAGTTGCGGTTGTAGCCCGTGCTCGTGGTGAGCCACCCGGTCCACGTGATCACGTACACCACCGCGCCCACGCCGATCATGCTCAGGAATCCCCACGGGCCGTCCTTGAGCACCGCACCGGCGAACCAGTTCTTGACCCCGGCGATCCGCCGCGCGTTCATGTCCCACAGCACCGCCAGGATCCCGAGCGCGGCGATGCTGAACAGCGCGTTCCACTTCACGGCTGCGGCCGCACCGCACGCCACGCCCGCGGCGATCCGCCACCCCCGCACGCCCAACCACGGGCCCAGGACGCCGCCGGGGCCGCGGGCGAGCAGGCGGCGTCGACCGTCGTCGCGGTCCAACAGGACGAAGACGAAGGCGAGCAACAGGAAGAACATGAGGAAGACGTCCAGCAGGGCCAGGCGGGACTCCACGAGGTGCAGCCCGTCCAGGGAGGTCAGCACACCGGCGATCGTGGCCAGGGTGACCGAGCGGAACAACAACCATCCCGCGCACCAGATCACCGCGATGGACGCCGTGCCGAACAGGGCCGCGGAGAAGCGCCACCCGAACGGGTCGTCCGCGCCGAACAACCACAGCCCGATCGCGATGAGCCACTTGCCCAGGGGCGGGTGCACCACGAAAGAGGGGTGACCCTGTGTGTCCGGGATGTTCCCGGAGACGAAACCCTCGTCCGCGCCCTCGGGCCATTGCTGCTCCGTGCCGTGGAGCAGCAGCGAGTAGGCGTCTTTGAGGTAGTACGTCTCGTCGAAGACCACGGCGTGCGGCCACGACAGGTGCACGAAGCGCAGCACCCCGCCCAGCAGGGTTACGAGCGCCAGGGGGACCCACCAGTACCGGGGCAACCGGGTGACCGCAGGGAGCAGGCGGTCGCGCACGGAGGGGGCCACGGGTGCGGTCGAGGCGGGGGAGAAGACAGTCGAGGGCACGGATCCCATCGTAGGGTGCACCCCTGGAGATTCAGCCCGGCCACGGTGGCGTCACCGCGTTCGACCGGCGGACCTTCGTAGAGTGGACGGGTGAGTTCACAGACATCGACGACCACCCCCGGCACCGAGGACCACCGCCCCGGTGCCGTGGTGGTCGTGGGCACCCCCATCGGCAACCTCTCGGACGCGTCCCAGCGGCTCAAGGACATCCTGCACACCGCGGACGTGCTGGCCGTGGAGGACACCCGCACCCTGCACCGCCTGGCCTCCGGGCTCGGCGTGACCGTGACCGGGCGGGTGGTCACCCACCACGAACACAATGAGAACGCGCGCACCGGCGAACTGCTGGACGAGGTGCGCCGCGGTCGGACCGTGGCCGTGCTCTCCGACGCGGGCATGCCCACGGTCTCCGACCCCGGGTTCCCGCTCGTGCGCGCCGCGGCCGAGGCGGACCTGCCCGTGAGTGTGCTCCCCGGGCCCTCGGCGGTCCTCGCGGCGCTCGCGGTCTCCGGGCTGCCCACCGACCGGTTCACGTTCGAGGGCTTCCTGCCGCGTAAGACGGGCGAGCGTGCGGCCCACCTCGCGACCCTGCGGGACGAACCCCGCACCATGGTCTTCTACGAGTCCCCGCACCGTCTCGCGGAGATGCTCACCGCGCTGCGGGACGCCCTGGGCGCGGACCGGCGCGCGGCCGTGTGCCGCGAGCTGACCAAGCTGCATGAAGAGGTGCTGCGCGATGACCTCGCGGGTCTGGTCGAGTGGGCCGCGAACAACCAGGTGCGCGGGGAGATCGTGGTAGTCGTGCATGGTGCCCCACCGGCCGCGGCTCCCGAGCCCGAGGACCTCGTTCAGGAGGTCGAGCACCTCGTGGCCACGAGCGACGTCAAGCTCAAGGCCGCCGCGCGCGAAGTGGCCACCGAGCACGGGGTGAGCACACGCAAGCTCTACGACGCCGTGATCACCGCGCGCGGTCAGAACTGACCCGACCCGCGGTAACGGCGCGCAGATATGTAGAACGACCGTCTCGCCGACGAGTGCCCCTCGGGTCGGACTTGCCGGTCTCCGTGCAGTGATGACGGCGCGGCCCCGGCCTCCGCGCGGGCGGGACGGACCCGCCCGCGCGGCGTCGTGGTCACCCGCGCGGGCCGCTCCACAGCGACGCCGGCCACCAGTCGGCGCGCAGCCGCCCGCCGCGCGAGGCCCGCTTCCGGAACTCGTCCCGGACCAGCGTGAGGTCCTCCGGCGTGGTCCGCGGGGTCCAGCGGGAGTCCGGGGCGCCGTAGCTCGCGGATTCCAGGTCCGCGACGAGGTGATCCACGGCGGTCTGCGCACCCGGTAGCCCCGCCGCGAGCCGGCGTGCCCGCACGCGAGGCGTGTCGGACGCGGGGGAGGTGACGCCGTGGTCCTCGGCGAGCGCGCGGAACTCGTCCCACGCGGCGTTGGCCCGGCGCTGCGGGGTCAGGGACGCGTCCTGCAGTGCCGCGAGTCGCGCCCGACGACGCCGCCCGCGCACCACCCGCGGCGCCGCCGCGAGGGCCAGCAGCGCGAGCAGACCGAGCACCCCGGTCACGAGCCACCACGGCACCGTGGCGGTGGTCGGCGCCGCCTCGTCCTGGGGTGATGGCTCCTGCGAGGGGTCGTCCCCCGGTTGCTCGCTGGGTTGTTCACGCGGCTGATCGGACGGCTGGTCGGAGGGTTCCTTGCTGGGCTGTTGCTCGGGCTCGTCGCTCGGCGCCGCGGTCTCCTCCGGGGTCTGCGAACCCTCCCCACCCTGGTCCTGGGCCGAATCCGGCGCGTAATCGGGGGTGCTGGGCACCCCGGGGGTGGGCTCGAAACGGACCCAGCCCACGCCCTCGAAGTACAGCTCGGGCCACGCGTGGGAATCGCCCGTGCTCACGGGGAAGGAACGGCCGCCGTCCGGGTCCTCGACCGGGGCGGTGGGCAGGTAACCCACAGCGACCCGCGCGGGGATACCCACTTCCCGGGCCATGAGGGCCATGGCCGGGGCGAAATGCCCCGAGTACCCCGTGCGGGTGCGCATGAACTCGTCGAGTGATCCCATCCCGCCGGCGTCGTAACCCTGGGCGAGCGGCGCGGTCACGTCGTAGCGGAAGTCGTCGCGCAGGTGGTTCTGGATCGCGAGGGCGCGGTCGTAGTCCGTGTCCGCACCCTCGGTGAACGTGCGCGCGGCGTCCGCGACCGATTGCGGGCGGTTCGCGGGCAGCCGCAGGTAGTCGCCGAGCTGCGGGTCCGACGCTGCCGACGGTGCCGTCCGCAGTGCCTCCGGGGTGGCTCGTGACAGCGCGGACGTGACCGTGTACTCGGCCCCGGACATTCCCGTGGACTCGCTGAAGATGGACAGGTCGCGGGGATTCCACGCCCACCCCTCGTCACCGAGTCCACTCACGGCCACCGGGGCGTAGGGTGCTGGCAGCCAGTGCTCGGAGAAGTCGTCGAACATGACCTTGGCCGAGACCTCGGTGCCGCGGGGGACCGGGTTGCGCGCGGCGTCGGCCAGACCCGACAGATCGCCGTCCAGGTTCTCGACGTCCGGGAACCACTCGTCCTGGTCGAAATCGGAAAGGGTGAGCAACCGCATGTATTGGGGCTGGTCGTCCGAGGTCGTGTAGGAGAACCGCCGGGTGTGCTCGTCCGAGCGCAGGTCCTGACCCACCGCGCGCAGCGGGCCCACCCCGGAGGCGCGCTCCGCGGTGAACGAGCTGCCCTGTGGGAAGGCCCCGTTGAAGAATCCGGGCATGACCGCGGGGATGAACAGCACCACCGCGAGTACACCGGCGATGACGAGCAGGGCGCGGGGGAATCCTCCCGGGGTCGGGGCGATGCGCTGGGCGCGCGTGGCACCCCAGAACCGTGAACCGGCCAGCAGCGCCAGGGCGGCGAGCGCGGCCGCGGCCAGACCGAGGGCAGTGACGCTGCCCGGCAGGGTCAGCGCGGGGAGCACGAGCAGCGCCAGGACCCCCAGGCATGCGAGCCCGGCCATGCGTAGGCCCACGAGCACGGTTTCCATGAACACGGTCACCAGCCCCACCAGGGTGCACAGCACGAAGGCCAGCCCGGGGTTCGGGCCGTAGGGGGCGGCGTCGCGGGAGATGAAGTCGCCGGAGGAACGCCACAGCTCACCGGCCGCGGTGAAGGTCTCCCCGGTGGGGATGAAGCCCAGCAGGGCGTGGGAAGGCAGGTGCACCACGGTCAACGCGAGCAACAGGGCGGCCAGGCCCAGGACCGTGACGAGCGGTGAGGGCACGCGCAACCAGCGGGCCGCGCCCGTGACCACGAGCACCGTGAGCACGGTGGCCGCCACGGAGGGCAGCCACCACAGGCCGTTCAGCGCACCGGCCATGCCCACGCAGCCCAGGGCGATCGCGGTGAGCAGAAGCAGACTGAGTTCGATCACGCGGGGCCGGGGCGGACGCGCTCCCTGGATGTGCTGACCGTGCGGAGTGCGGGAGTGGCCGGCGGAGCTCCGGCCGTCCGGAGCGGCCCGGAGGCCGGTGGCGGCGGGGGTCACCGAGCGGCCCTGAACCGTGGGCGCCGCGGTGGCGGCGTCGTGGTCCGCGTGGGGCGTGGGATCGGGGGTGCTCATGCGGTGGCCCTCCCTCGGGCGTGGCCCATCATCTCGTCCATGCGCAGCTGTCGGGTACCGGGGTCGGGCGGCGGCGGAGTCAGCAGGGTGGCCCCGCGGGTGGTCGCGAGCCATGCGGCGTCCACGTCCGTCCAGCGCGTCACCAACACCACGGACCACCCCGCGGACTCGAACACCGCGGCGCTGTCGGGGCGGTGCGCGGGGGCGTCGATCACCATGATGACCGAACACACCGTGTTCGCCGCCGCTGCCGTGACGTAGCGCCGCGCGGCCGCTGGGGAGAGTCGGCCCGTGAGCAGCAACAGCGGGTGGGAGAGCCCCTCCCGTTCGAGGCGCTCGGTCAGGGGACCGGTCGACGCCTCGGATTCGGGCCGGCTCACGAGGGCCGCTCGGGAGAGGCCGTGGACGACTTCCGTGGCGGTGTCGTCGGTGACGTCCGTATCCCGCAGGTCGGCCACCGGTGCCTCGCCGCGGGGCATTGCGCGGCCCTGGTCGTCGAGCGCGTGCACCACGGTCTCGCGGCGCGTGAGGTGCTCGATCACGGACGCCGCCGCGCGCACCGACCACTCGAACTCCTCGGTGGATTCGAGCACACCGGCCCACACACGAGCGCCCGGCCAGTGTTCGGCCGCGGAGTCCAGGACCACGACGGCGCTGCGCGTGCTGCGCGGGTCCTCCTGGCGCACCATGAGCTGGCCGTGCTTGGCGGACGCCGCCCAGTGCACCCGGCGCATGGGGTCACCGTGGCGGTACTCGCGGGTCATCACGTTGTCGGGTCCCGGTTGCGGTTGGGCGCGCCGGGACGGGTCGTTGCCGGATTCACGCGCCATGGTGACCCCGTGCTCGGTGAGGTCCTCGGGTTCCGGGGCCACGTACAGCGACGTCCGCTCGGCCACGTCCAGCAGTTCGGTCACCACGCCGAACGGGTCGCCCACGCGCACCGTGGCCGGACCCAGTTCGTGGATCCCCCGACGCCGCGGGCGCACCGTGTACGTGACCGGCGCCCCGGACACCGGTACCGAGACGTCCTGGTCCCGGCCCAGCAGGGGGTCCACGGTCTCGTGCACGTCCACGGCGGCGACGGCGCTCGTGCGGCCCGAGCGGAGGGTGCCCTTGCGGTCCGCGTCGGTGGTGTCCGGGCCTGCCCCGCGGCCGGGGTTCGCGGCATCCGCCGAGCCATCGCCCATGCCACCCGTCAGGCCGCCTCCCGCCGTGCCCATGTCGTGGACCGCGGGGTCCACCGGGTCGTGGGTGGAGCTTGCTCGACCGGCACCCGAGGTGCGGTTGCGCGCGGAGAAGGCGGAGCGACGTCGTACGCGCAGGGCCACCTGGGCGGCGTCGCCGAGCGTGACGAGCGGCGGGTCCACCGAACGTTTGAGCAGGACGCGAGGTTTGACGAGCCACATGGCCAGGGAGGACAGCAGCGGCACCATGCCCAGGAACAGGGACAGCGCCAGGACGTCCTTGCGGCCGAGCCACGTGGCGGCAGCCAGGCACAGCACGGCTGCCGCCAGGAAACACCACCCGCGCACCGTGAACTTGGCGCGTGAGTCCACCCGCGCCTCGGGAGCGGCGGCCTTCATCGGGTCTGGGGGGCGTCTTCGGTGGGGACGCGGACGTCGGAGAGGATCGTGCGCACGATGTCCTGGGCGCTGTCCGCACCCGAGCGACGCTCGAGGAGCAGGCGGTGGGAGAGTACGGCCACCGCGACGTCCTTGACGTCGTCCGGCAGCACGTGGTCGCGTCCGGCCAGGGCGGCCTGCGCGCGGGCGGCCGCCTGCAACTGCAGGGCCGCGCGGGGGCTCGCGCCCAGGCGCAGGTGCGGGTGCGTGCGGGTGGCCTGGCACAGTGCCACCACGTAGCGGCGCACCGGGGTGGACACGTGCAGCGAGGCCACGTGGCGTACGAGGTCGCGGGCCTCCTCGATGTCCACGACCGGCCCGAGACCCGTCAACGGGGAGCCTGCGCCGTGATCGCGCAGCATGGCGACCTCGGCGTCCGCGTCCGGGTAGCCCATGGAGATCCGCGCCATGAACCGGTCCCGCTGGGCCTCCGGGAGGGGGAACGTGCCGTCCATCTCCACCGGGTTCTGGGTGGCCACGACCATGAACGGTTCGGCCAGCCGGTACGTGGTGCCGTCCGCCGTGACCTGGCCCTCCGCCATGGCCTCCAGCAGCGCGGACTGGGTCTTGGCCGAAGCGCGGTTGATCTCGTCCCCGATCACCACGTTCGCGAACACCGGGCCGGGTTTGAACTCGAACTGGTTGCGGGTCTGGTCGTACACCGACACACCCGTGATGTCCGTGGGGAGCAGGTCCGGGGTGAACTGGATCCGGTTGATCGTCCCACCCACCGCGCCGGCCAGGGTACGGGCCAGCATGGTCTTGCCCACGCCCGGGACGTCCTCGACCAACAGGTGGCCGCCGGCCAGCAGGGTCAGCAGGGCCGTGCGGGTCTCGGCGGGTTTGCCGTCGATGACCGAGTTCATGCGGTCAAGGATGGCCTTGGTGCGGGCGGCGAACTGCTCCATTATTTCCTCGTCTCACGGGCAGGGGGATCCGGGGGTGTTTGTCCCCATGTTCGCAGGTATTTGCCAGGTGCGGGTGCATTGCGAACGGGGTCGGGGCCCCTTCCTCACCGAGCGGCGCACGGATGCGGTTGCCCGGGGCCGGGCGGGAGCGCGTCATCTATCGTGGAGGGGTGATCGAGACACCCGTATCCGAATCCGTGTGGGACCACGCAGCCCGACCCGAGCCCGTGGCGGGACAGACGCCCGAGGCGTACACCGTGGAGCGGTACGCGGTCGCCGATTCCGGTGACGACGTGCCCAACGGTGAGGGCACGGAGCGTCGTGCGCACACGGATGCACAAGGACGACGTCGCAATCTCACGTTCCCTGCGCTGCCGGAGCCGTTGCCGCACCCCGTGGTGGACAACCACACCCACCTGGACATGCAGGACGGGTTGGTACGGGTGTCCGTGGTGGATGCGATGGCCACGGCCAGGGACGCCTCCGTGTGCGGGGTGGTCCAGGCAGGGTGCGACGTGGAGTCGTCGCGATTCGCGGTGGCAGCGGCGCAGACGGTTCCGAGGGTGCTGGCCGCGGTGGCGCTGCACCCGAACGAGGCCCCCACCTTGGCCGGGTCGGGTGTCTCCGGAGACCTGGATGCACCGGCTCCGGCGGGTGACGGCTCGGCGAAGGGGTCCGGAGCGGGGCGCTTCGAGTCCGATGGACCAGGGGGAGTTTCCGCGGCTGGGCGTTTCACGGGGGCACGCGACGCGGGCTCAACGGGCGGGCGCTCGCTGGACGAAGCGCTCGCGGTGATCGATGAATTGGCGGGGCAGCGTAGGGTGCGCTGCGTCGGCGAGACGGGAATGGATCGTGTACACACCCCGGAGTCGGGGTTGGCGGTGCAGGAGGAGTCGTTCCGGGCGCACATCGAGATCGCCAAGCGGCGCGGGGTGGCCATGCAGATCCACGACCGTGAGGCCCACGAGGACGTGGTGCGCATCCTCCGTGATGCCGGGGCTCCCGAACGTACGGTGTTCCACTGCTTCTCGGGGGACGCGGAGCTCGCGCGGTTGTGCAACGAGAACGGGTGGTACATGTCGTTCGCGGGAACCGTGACGTTCAAGAACGCGGCACCGCTCAAGGCAGCGCTGCGGGAAGCGGATCCGGGGCTCGTGCTGTGCGAGACGGATGCGCCGTTCCTCACGCCGCACCCGTTCAGGGGCCGGCCCAATGCGCCGTACATGGTCAACTACACAGTGCGGGGGATGGCGGAGATCCTGGACACGGACCTCGAGGAGCTGTGCCGGCGGATCTGGGAGAACTCGGAGCGGGTGTACGGGCAGTTCTGAATTCGGAACGGGTGTGCGGGCAGTTCTGAGGGGCTCCCACCCCGCCCCGCGACCCATCCACCATGCCCACCCACACCCTGCGCCCACTTGGCTTCTCATGCGTGCTCCCACAACCAACCCACCCACCTCCCCACCGCGGCAACCGGGCTGCACCACACCAGTGCCCCGAAAAAGCAAGGAGCGAGGCGGATCCAGTGTCGTTTCGGAGCACAGATGTTTGCGAGATCGGGGGCGTGAGGTCATCCGCACTCCCCATCCAGTCCAGGCCCTCCGATTTTTAGGTCGTCCGTTCCTAGATTCCTGGCATGGACTCACGAATCACTGCCACTTACCGAGGCCCACGACCTCTCGTGGCCACTACCGGTGAACTGGGTCGGCGGAAACACCAGCTGACCCGTGATCCTTCGATGCATCAACTGGCCCACGGGCTGTGGTGCCGCGCCGATTCGCCCCCGGATCACGTGCAACGGGCCATGTTGCTGCAACGTCATCTCAACGGCCCTGGATCGTCCGTCCGCATCACGGGAATCACCGCGCTACAAGTCCTTGGGATTCCGATCGGGTCCCACTATCGATGGGCGGATCGGGCGCTGTGTCATCCCGCGCCGCCGCGGGGTAACGACCTGGACGAACATCTTCACCGCGTTCTCCACCTCTCATGGCATGGTGAGCGGTGTAAAACTCGTGATCCCAGTGTTCTTATGACCAAGTCCTACGGCTTGGGGTCCTATGCCGGACCGTGGGGATCCACGCTGGTTCATCCGGTGGAGGCACTCGTCGTGGCCGCGCCCATGATGTCCCGCTGGGCACTCACCGCCGCACTGGATGCGTTGCTGGTGCATCGTGATCTGAGGCCGGTGGACTCGACACCCGCGTGGACGTCTCAATCCTGTGGGGAGCCGCTCTCGCTGGCGGACATCTACTCGGCATTGGAGACGCTGCCTCCGACATCCCGTGCGGTCATGGCGGTGCGCACGGCATTGAAGAGCACGCAATTTCCCACGCTTTCTCCCATGGAGACCTTGACGCGGTTGATGCTGTTGGCGTGTGGCCTGCCGTGTCCCGTTATGAACTTTCGCGTGGACACACGCCTGGGTTACAGCCTGCTCGACCTGGCGTGGCCTGAACACAAGACAGCCATTGAGTTCAACGGGCGGGTGCACAGCGAGAACCACCACGCATACAAGAACGAGATGTATCGCAACGAGGTGCTCCGAGATCTGGGGTGGAAACTTCGCATCATCGTGTTCGATGATCTCCGAGATCCCGCCCGCTCAGTCGAGTGGCGCACCTGGTTGGGGCGCCAACTTTGGGTCGTGCCCCGTTTCCCGGCAGCAGGATCTCGCGCTCGCACATCCGTGTCCCGAAAAGGCATCCATATCCCGTGATCGGTGTCGTTCTGGGGCACACGTGTTGTGCAGTGGGATTGCCGCGGGGCCCAATAAGGGTGGGAGGGAAGGTTCAGGTATGGGGGAGTGAGCGGGGCGGGGCGCGGGCACAGGTGCGGGTGCGGATCGCGCAGGCACGCCACGTAGGATTGACCGGTGACCGAGCCCAGTACCGACGGCCCTCTCCTAGGCCCCGCCGAGATTCGAGAACTCGCCGAGCAAGCGGGGATCCGCCCCACCAAGACGCTCGGTCAGAACTTCGTGATCGATCCCAACACCATCCGCCGGATCGTGGCCGCCGCCCACCTGGGGCAGGACGAACACGTCCTGGAGGTGGGGCCCGGCCTGGGGTCGTTGACGCTGGGGCTGTTGGCGGCGTCGTCGTCGGTCACGGCCGTGGAGATCGACCCGCCCCTCGCGCGGCAGCTGCCCCAGACCGTGGAACGGTTCTTCCCGAGCGCTGCGGACCGGTTGTCCGTGGTGGAGGCCGACGCCGCCCGCGTGCGTGAGCTGCCCGGTGAGCCGACCGCGCTCGTCGCGAACCTGCCCTACAACGTGGCCGTGCCGGTGCTGCTGCACATCCTGGAGACCTTCCCGACCGTGCGCCACGGGCTCGTGATGGTCCAGGACGAGGTCGCTGACCGATTGGCGGCCGGGCCCGGGTCGCGCGTGTACGGCGTGCCGTCCGTGAAGGCCACCTGGTACGCGCACGTGAGCAAGGCCGGGGTGATCGGCAAGAACGTGTTCTGGCCCGCCCCGAAGATCGCGTCCGGGCTCGTGCGCTTCGAGCGCCGCGAGCCCCCGGTCGCCGAGTCGCTGCGCCGGGACACGTTCGCGGTGGTAGACGCCGCATTCGCCCAGCGTCGCAAGACCTTACGGGCGGCGCTGAGCGGCTGGGCGGGGTCCGGTGCCCGCGCCGAGGAGATCCTGCGCGCCGCCGGTGTGGACCCCGCCGCGCGCGGTGAGCGGCTCGACGTCGCCGACTTCGCCCGGATCGCGGCGGCCGCCGGGACGGTAAGTTCGGAGGGGACGGAGGAAGTGGCCGGAGCCGATAGCCGACCCGGAGAAGTTCCGGGGAACCTCACGACTCCACGAACCGCGTCTGCCACTGGGACGGCGCCGGACGAGCGCCCCGCGGAAGCCGTTGAGACCGCGCCCCGAGACCGGTCCGGAGTGAACGACGTACCTGCCACCGACCCGGGGGAGCACCCATGAGTCCCACACCGACCCGGGTCCGCGCGAGCGCCCCGGCCAAGACGAACCTCGTGCTGCACGTGGGCAGCCCCACCCCGGACGGTTACCACCCCCTGGAGACCCTCTTCGTGGCCGTGGACCTGCGGGAAACCGTGACGGCCGCCGTGAATCCCGCGATCGCCCGTCGTGGGGTGGGGATCCGCATCACGGTGGAGGCCGAGCGCGGTAGCGAGTACGCCCGCATGGTGAGCGAGGGAACCGCCCGCCTCTCCGATGTCCCCCTGGACGGGACGAACCTGGCCGTGAAGGCCGCGCTCGCGGTGTGTGAGGCGCTGGACGTTCCCATGCCCGGACTCGAGCTGCATGTCCGCAAGGCCGTGCCGGTCGCCGGCGGCATGGGCGGGGGATCCGCGGACGCCGCCGCCGCGCTCGTGGCGGTCAACGACCTCGTGGCCCGCCACGCGGGCATCGCCCCAATGGATACGGACGAACTCCTCCGACTGGGCGCCGGCCTGGGCGCCGACGTGCCGTTCATGCTCCTGGGAGGTGCCGCGATCGGCCGCGGCACGGGAACCGAGTTGGAGTCGGTGGCTGCGGAGGAGCAATTGCATTTCGTGTTCGTCCCCCAGGACCAGGGCCTGTCCACACCGGCCGTGTACCGCCAGTGGGATGCCAATCACACGGTGACGAACGCGTCGACGAGGAGTGCCCCGCGCACCGGCATCGCCCCCGACCCCGTCCCCACCGCGGTGCTCACGGCCTTGGCCGACGCGGACCCCGATGCCCTCGCCGCCCGGATCCGCAATGACCTCCAGGGCCCCGCGATCCAGTTGCTACCCGAACTCGAGGGGCTGCTCAACCACGGCGTGGAACTGGGTGCGCTCGCCGGATGGGTCTCCGGGTCGGGCCCCACGGTGTGTTTCCTGGTGCGCTCGCGGGATGCCGCGCGCCGCCTCGTGCTCGACTTCGTGCGGGAACACCGCCACGCCCTCGCCGTGGCCGGCCCCGTGCCCGGCGCGCGGGTCGAATCGCGCGAATGAACCCGCCCGCCGGGGTGTCCCGGGGCAGAATCGGGTCAACGTAGGCGCGTCACCACGGTTTCGAGGTCTGGGCCGGCCCGGGCGGTGCACTCCCCGAGCCCCCGGGTGAGGAGTCAATCTTGGCCATCCGTCCGCAGCAGGTCCATCCCGTTCCCGAGCCACTCGTGCGCGCACTCGAGGCCCTGCGTCACGAGCTCAACATCCCCGACGACTTCCCACCGGCCGTGCACGACGCCGCCGTGGCCGCTGCCGCCGCACCGCGCCTACCGTCTCTGGACCGCACGGACCTCGAGCTCGTCACGATCGACCCGGAGGGCTCCCGGGACCTGGACCAAGCGGTGCTCATCGGCACCGCGGATACGGGTTTCACCGTGTGGTACGCGATTGCCGACCTCGCCGCGTTCGTGCACCCGGGCGATCCGATCGATGTCGAGGCCTACCGCCGCGGCCAGACCCTCTACGCCCCGCACCAGCGCACGCCGTTGCACCCTCCCGAACTCTCGGAGGACGCCGCGAGTCTGCTGCCGCACACCGTGCGCCCCGCCGTGCTGTGGGAACTGGGGCTGGACGAACAGGGCGCACTCCGCAGCACATCGGTGCGGCGGGCCCTCGTGCGTAGCCGCGCCCAGCTGACCTATCGAGAAGTACAGGATCGGCTGGACGCGGGGACCGCGGACCCGTCCCTCACACTGTTGCGCACCGTGGGGCAATTACGGGAACGGATCGAACGGGAACGCGGCGGGGTGAGCCTGCGCATCCCCGAGCAGGAAGTGGTGATCGATCACGAGCAGTGGCGCGTGGTCCACCGCAGTGCGCTGCCCGTGGAGGGGTGGAACGCCCAGATCTCGCTGCTCACGGGCATCGCCGCCGCGCAGTTGATGCTCGACGCCGGCACGGGCCTGTTGCGCATCTTGCCCCGCGCGGCCGACTCCGCGATCCGCAAACTGCGGGCCACGGCGGCCGCCCTGCGCATCCCGTGGCCCGAGGACGTCAGCTACCCGGAATTCGTGCGCGCACTCGATCCGCAGCTCGGGACCCACGCGGCCATGCTGCACGCGTGCACCCTGTTGTTTCGGGGGGCCGGTTACGAGGCGTTCCACGGCGCGGCCCCGGAGCATCGCGAACACTCGGCCCTCGCGACGTCGTACGCGCACGTGACCGCGCCGCTGCGCCGACTCGTGGACCGCTACGGGAGCGAGGTGTGCCTCGCGATCAGCGCCGGGAACCCCGTTCCCGACTGGGTGCTCGAGGCGCTGCCGCAGCTGCCGGCCGAGATGGAGGCGTCCGCGCGCAAGGCCTCGGCGTACGAGCGCGGGATCGTGAACATGGTCGAGACGCTGGCGCTGTCCGCGCACGTGGGCGAGGAATTCACGGCCACCGTGGTGGAGGTCAAGGACGACGGCGCTCGCGGCACCATCATCATCCGCGAACCCGCCGTTGAGGTCATCCTCAAGGCCCCCGATTTGCCGCTCGGCAAAGAGGTCCGGGTGCGTCTCGTGCGGGCCGACGTCGCGGAGGGCCGCGCCGAGTTCGAACTCGTGTCCGACGTCGCCGGGTGACGCCGCCTGGTCCGGAACCTCGTCGCAGTGACCGGTCAGGCGGCGTCGTAAGCCTGGGAGAGAAGTGATGACGAACGACAGGAGGCAGTCATGTCCGTGGTGAAGATCAATGCCATCGAGGTCCCCGAGGGTGCCGGCGCCGAGCTCGAGGCCCGGTTCACGGCGCGCAAGCACGCGGTGGACGGTGAGCCCGGTTTCGAGGGGTTCCAGCTGTTGCGCCCGGTCGCGGGGGAGAACCGCTACTTCGTGGTGACCACGTGGGCCACCCAGGAGGACTTCGAGGCGTGGCGGGACGGTAATGCCAAGGCCGCCCACGCCGGGGGTCAGCGCAAACCGGTGGCCACGGGTGCGTCGCTGCTCGAGTTCGAGGTCGTGGACCTGTAAGGCTCCCGGACTGGATCGGCCGGGAAGCGGCCGCGGTAGTAGCTGGGCGTGACGCCGAAGTGCCGCACGAACGCGCGGCGCAGGGTTTCGTCCGTGCCGAAGCCGGACAGTCGCGCGGTGTCCATGACGCCGTGCCCGCGGTCCAGCAGAGACCTGGCGGTTTCGACCCTGACCTGTTCCACGAATTTCCCCGGCGATACGCCCAGCTCCGCGGTGAACAGCCGGCTCAGATGGCGCACGCTCATGTGCGCGCGCCGGGCCAGCTCCGCCACCGGGGGTGCGGCCGCGGGGTCGCTCACGATATCGGCGCACAGCTCGCGCAGGGGAGCGGACGACGGCGCGGGCCAGTCCAGCGCGGCCGAGAACTGGGACTGCCCTCCCACGCGCTGCATGTAGACCACGAGTTCCCGGGCCACGCCGTGGGCCAAGTTCCGCCCGTGGTCCACGGCCACGAGTGACAGGGCGAGGTCGATCCCGGACGAGATGCCCGCGCTCGTGAACACGGCTCCGTCCCGCACGTACAGCTCGTCGGGGCGTACGGTCACTACCGGGTAGCGGCGGGCCAGCTCGGCGGCGTGACGCCAGTGGGTCGTGGCCCGGCGTCCGTCGAGCAGGCCCGCCTCGGCCAGCGCGAACGCCCCGGTGCACACGCTCGCCACGCGGTCGCTATGGTCGGCGACGGCGCGCACTGCCGTGACGACGCCGTCCGGCACCGGGCGCGTGGCGAGGGATTCTCCACCGGCCACCAGCAGCGTGCCGATCCGGGGTGCGCCCTTCAGATCCGCGAGTGATTCGGTCGCGATCCGCGCGCCCACCGACGTCTCGACGTCTCCGCCGGACGGCGACACGAAGCGCACCGCGTAGTCGGCACCCGCGGAGTTGGCCGCGGCGAAAACCTCAGCGGGCCCGGAGACGTCCAGCAGGGTGACCCCGGGGAACAGCAGAACGACGACGTGATGGCGGGCTGTCATGTGTTCAGTATGTCCGAATCCGAGGGGTTCCTGTCACTGTGGACCTGGCGGACGGGTGTGCAGCGAGCCCACAATGGAAAGGTGGGGCAGCGCGGCTCCTCAGCTGCAGCGGCCCCTGCCCGCCCATGCACGGCCCGCCCAGAACAGGAGTCAGCTCATGACCGACACCATTTCCGGCATCTCCGTCCCTGACAGCAAACTCGCCCGGGAGATCACCGAGTACATCCGGGACAACGAGGACGACCTGCTCTACCACCACTCCCGCCGCGTGTTCTTCTTCGGCGCGCTCGTGGGGCAGGCCCAGGACCTGAGCGTGGACCACGAGCTGCTGTATGCGGCGGCCATGTTCCACGATCGCGGCCTCACGGATACCTACTTCGACTCCATGCTGCGTTTCGAGGTGGACGGCGCGAACGAGGTCCGCGAGTTCCTCCTGGAACGCGGTGCGTCGCAGGAGCGGGCGCACAACGCGTGGCTCGGGATCGCGCTGCACACGACCCCCGGGGTGCCCGAGTTCATGGCCCCGGAGATCGCGCTCGTGAGTGCGGGTGTGGAGACGGACGTGCTGGGCATGCACTTCGACGAGCTCACGGACGCCCAACGGCAGGCCGTGGTGGAGGTCCATCCCCGCCCGGACTTCAAGAACCAGATCCTCAAGGCGTTCAACGACGCCAACGTGCACCGCCCGCACTCCACGTTCGGGAACATGAACGCGGACGTGCTGGAGCACTTCGACCCGGAATTCAAGCGCGACAACTTCGTGGAGATCATCAAGGCGAATCCCTGGAGCGAGTGAGCTCCGGCTCGCTCGTCTACTCCAGCGCCTCGCCCAGCTCGAGCCATCGCAGCTCGAGTTCGTCCAGCTGCTCCTGCAGATCGGACTTCTGCGCCGCCAGCTTGCCGAGGCCTTCGAAGTCCGAGGGGTCCGCGGCGGCCATGGTCCCGTCCAATGCCTTGATCTGCTCGCCGAGTTTCTGCATCTTGCGTTCGACGGCGCCCAGTTCCTTCTGCGCGGCCCGCGCCTGCGCGCCGGACAGCCGCGGCTCGGAGGGGGCAGCGCCGTCGGAGGCAGGGGCAGTGCCAGAGGAGGAAGAGGACGCCGCAAGCGGGTTGGACGCCCCGGAGGAACCGGCTGCGGTGCCGGACGCCGCGGTCGCCGAGAGGTTGAGGTACTCCTCGACCCCGCCGGGCAGGTGCCGGAACCGGCCGTTGATTACCGCGTACTGCTGATCGGTCACCCGCTCCAGGAGATAGCGGTCGTGGGAGACCACCAGCAGGGTCCCGGGCCACGTGTCCAGGAGATCCTCCATGGCGGCGAGCATGTCCGTGTCCAGGTCGTTGGAGGGCTCGTCCAGGATCAACACGTTGGGCTCGTCCAGCAGGATGAGCAGCAACTGCAGGCGCCGCTTCTGCCCACCCGAGAGGTCCTTGACCGGGGTCTTCAGCTGCGCGGAGGAGAACCCCAGCCGCTCCAAGAGCTGGGTGGGGGTCATCTCCTTGCCCTCGGTCACGTAGGAGGTCTTCTTCCGGGCGACGACGTCCGAGACCCGGTCGTTCGCGACGTCCTCGAGCTCGGCGAGCTGCTGGGTCAAGGTCGCGATCTTGACGGTCTTCCCGCGCTTGACCCGCCCCGTGGTGGGCTCCACGGCACCCGTGACGAGCCCCAGGAGTGTGGACTTGCCCGCGCCGTTGACGCCCAGGATGCCCGTGCGCTCCCCGGGAGCGATCAACCACGTGACGTCCTGCAGCACGCGTGTCCCACCGGAGGCGCCAGGCGAAGAGGCGCCCGACGAAGCGGCAGTCGCGGCGCCGTCGTCGTCCGCGGAAGGGCCGGACAGACCGGACGAACCCGCGGAACCGGAAACGGCGGGGGAGGGGAACTCCACCGACACGTCCTCGATGTCCACCACGTCCTTGCCCAACCGGGACACCGCCATGCGGGACAGCGACACGGAATCGCGCGGCGGCGGGACGTCGGAGATCAACTGGTTGGCGGCGTCGATGCGGAACTTGGGCTTGGACGTGCGCGCGGGTGCCCCGCGGCGCAGCCATGCGAGCTCCTTGCGCATGAGGTTCTGCCGCTTCTGCTCCACCACGGCGGCCTGCCGGTCGCGCTCCACGCGCTGCAGCACGTACGCCGCGTACCCGCCCTCGAAGGGTTCCACGATCCGGTCGTGGACCTCCCACGTGTCGGTGCACACGGCGTCCAGGAACCAGCGGTCGTGGGTCACGACCACGAGCGCGCCGGCGTTCCTGGACCAGCGGTTGTTGAGGTGTTTCGCGAGCCACGTGATGCCGTCCACGTCCAGGTGGTTGGTGGGCTCGTCCAGAAAGATCACGTCCCAGTCGCCGGTCAGCAGGCTCGCGAGCGCGACCCGGCGGCGCTGCCCGCCCGAGAGCTGCCCCACGGGGGTGTCCCAGTCCACGTCCGAGACGAGCCCGGAGATCACGTCCCGCACCTTGGGATCCGCGGCCCACACGTAGTCGGGCACGTCCCCCACCACGGCGTGGCCCACGGTCTGGTCCGGGTCCAGCATGTCGGCCTGGTCGAGCATGCCCACGGTCGTCCCGCTGCGCACGGTCACCCGCCCGGAGTCCGGTGCGATGCGCCCCGCGAGCAGTCGCATGAGAGTGGACTTGCCGTCCCCGTTGCGACCCACGATCCCGATCCGGTCGCCCTCGTCGATCCCCACGGTGACCGAGTCGAACACGGTCTTGGTGGGGTACTCGAGATGTAAGTTTTCTCCGCCGATCAGATGAGCCACCCGGCAAGGATACAAGCGCGCACCGACGGGCCGCGGCGTCGTCCCCCCGCCCCACGGGCGTGCGAGACTGTGTGCCATGCACGACGCAACAGGACGCGGGGAGACGCCCGCGGGAACCGTCCTGGACGATCCCCAGGGCCTCGCCGAGGCGGTGGCCCGGATCCGTGAGTTCCCGGGGCCGGTGGAGATCACGATCGGCGGGGACCACCCCGTGGGGCCGCACATGGGTTCGCTCGTGCGCCGCCAGACCGCTCTACGCCTGCGCGAGGCCGGCGCGGAACCCCTGTTGTTGCGCGCGCCCGTGGCCGTGGACGACGACATCCCCGACGAGGGCGTGCTCGCGGCCGTGGACGACGCCCTGGAGCTGTGCCGCGGTGTGGGCGCCGGGTGGCTCGTGCTCGCCCTGGGCGGGGTGGCGCACCGGGGGCGGCAGCGGCGGCGGCTGTACTCGATGCTCGCCGCGCTCGCGGAAGCAGCGTCCCACCGCCAGGTCAAGCTCATGGTGCAGAACAGCACGATCGTGGAGGAAGTGGGCATGCTCATGGCCCTGCTGGACCGCGAGTACGACAACGGCGCGCTGGACGTCACCGCCCCGGACGTCACCTCCATGGCGTGGGACGTCTCGCGTTCCCGGGCCGCCGGACAGGCCGACAACGCCGCGTGGGAGTACGTGCGCCGCGCCGCCGCACGCGCCCCCGTGCTCGTGCGCGGGATCACCGTGGAGGACGCCGAGACCCTGTCCCGGGGGCTCCCCGGATTCGAGGAGAACCGTGCAGCGGGGCGGGTTCTGCTCGTGCTGACGCGCTGAACGCAGATGATAAAGTGACGTCTCGTGGGTCCTCCGGGCGCACGCACATGTTGGCGCCCGCGGGTGACAACGCTCCGCCATGGTGTAATTGGCAGCACACCGGCCTTTGGAGCCGTGAGTCTAGGTTCGAGTCCTAGTGGCGGAACGCACGATACATCGAGGCGTAGATGGCCCCCACCGCCTCACGAGCAACCAGAGGAGTCTGCTCCGTGAGCACCATTGACACCGCGAGCACCGGGCAGAACCCCGCCGCCGTCATCGTCCTGGCCGCGGGTAAGGGCACCCGCATGAAGTCCAAGACCCCCAAGATCCTGCATGAGATCGGGGGTCGTTCCATGCTCGGCCACGCCTTGAAGGTGGCCCGCGAGCTCGCGCCGCAGCGCATCGTGGCCGTGATCCGTCACCAGCGCGATCTCGTGGCCGAGCACATCGCGGCCGTGGATCCCGAGGTCCTGACCGCGGACCAGTCGGACGTCCCCGGTACCGGTTCCGCCGTGGACGCGGGCCTCGAGGTCCTCGACGCCGAGACCCCCGTGAGCGGCACTGTGCTGGTGACCTACGGGGACGTCCCCCTGCTCATGGTGGACACGCTGCGCGAGTTCGTGGCGCACCACGACTCCCACGGCAACGCCGTGACGGTGCTGACCGCCGATCACCCCGAGCCCGGCAAGTACGGCCGGATCCTGCGGGACGAGCGCGGCGAGTTCGCCGAGATCAAGGAGTTCAAGGACGCCACGGACGCCGAGCGTGCCGTGAGCGAGGTCAACTCCGGGATCTTCGCGTTCGACGCCGCGGTGCTGCGGGATGCGCTCTCCCGCGTGGACACCGACAACGCCCAGGCGGAGAAGTACCTCACGGACGTCCCGCGTCTCGCGCGCGAGGCCGGCCACCGCGTGGACGCCTTGAAGATGACGGATTACATGGAGCTCGAGGGCGCCAACGACCGCGTCCAGCTCGCGGCACTGGGGCACTACCTCAACCAGCGCACCCTGCAAATGCACATGCGCAACGGGGTGTCCATCGTGGACCCCGCGACCACGTGGATCGACGACACCGTGGAGCTCGAGGCGGACAGCACCGTGCTACCCGGGACCCAACTGCACGGGCGTACGCGGGTCGCGGAGGACGCCGTCGTGGGCCCCGACACCACCCTGACCGACGTGATCGTGGGCCGCGGAGCGCACGTCACGCGCACCCACGGCAGCGATTCCGAGCTGCGCGCGGGCGCCACGGTGGGCCCCTTCGCGTACCTGCGCCCTGGCACGGTCCTGGGCGAGTACGGCAAGATCGGCACGTTCGTGGAGACCAAGAAGGCCACGATCGGACGCGGCTCCAAGGTCCCGCACCTGTCCTACGTGGGGGACGCCACGATCGGGGAGAACTCCAACATCGGCGCGGCCTCGGTCTTCGTGAACTACGACGGCGTGGCCAAGCACCACACCAGGATCGGCAACGACGTCCGCATGGGTTCGGACAACATGTACGTGGCCCCCGTGACCGTGGGCGACGGCGCCTACTCGGGTGCCGGGACCACCGTGCGCAAGGACGTCCCCGCCGGGGCCCTGGTGCTCACGGAGGGCAAGCAGGTCATCGTGGAAGGATGGGTGCAGGAGCACCGTCCCGGAACCGCGGCGGCACGCGCGGCCCAGGCCGCTCAAGACTCTGACCGCGACGACCACGCCTGAGTCCGGGCGCACGGCACGCGAGCAGTGATCCACAGGAATTCAAGGAAAGCGAGTTCACATGACCGGCATCACCAACACGGGTTCGAACCGCATGGTTCTGCTCTCGGGTCGGGCCCATCCCGAGCTCGCCAACAACATCGCCCGTGAGCTGGGCACCGAACTGGTCCCCACGGACGCGTACGACTTCGCGAACGGGGAGACCTACGTGCGCTTCGGTGAGTCGGTGCGCGGCGCGGACGCGTTCCTGATTCAGTCCCACCCCGCTCCCATCAACCAGTGGTTGATGGAGCAGCTCATCATGCTGGACTCCCTCAAACGGGCGTCCGCCAAGTCCATCACCGTGGTCAGCCCGTTCTACCCGTACGCGCGCCAGGACAAGAAGCACCGCGGCCGCGAGCCCATCTCCGCTCGCCTGATCGCGGACCTCTACAAGACCGCGGGCGCGGACCGGCTGATGTCCGTGGACCTGCACACCGCGCAGATTCAGGGTTTCTTCGACGGACCCGTGGACCACCTCATGGCCATCCCGCTGCTGAGCGACTACGTGCGCTCCGTGGTGGACGTGGACAACGTGACCGTGGTGTCTCCGGACACCGGCCGTGTGCGCGTGGCCGAGCAGTGGGCCGAGCGCCTGGGCGGTGCCCCGCTCGCGTTCGTGCACAAGACCCGGGACATCACCGTGCCCAACCAGGCGGTGTCCAAGGAGGTCGTGGGCAACATCAAGGGCCGCACGTGCGTGCTCATCGACGACATGATCGACACCGGCGGAACGATCACCGGCGCCGTGAAGGTGCTCAAGGACCAGGGCGCGAAGAACGTGATCATCGCGGCCACGCACGCCGTGTTCTCCGGTCCCGCCGTGGAGCGGTTGTCCTCGTGCGGCGCGGACAAGGTGGCCGTGACCGACACCCTGCCCGTGCCCCCGGAGCACCAGTTCGAGAACCTCGAGGTGCTCTCGATCGCCCCGCTGATCGCCCGTGCCATCCAGGAGGTCTTCGAGGACGGATCGGTCACCAGCCTGTTCAACGGCCGCTCCTGACAACCGCCGGTGACCGCTACGACGCGGTTTCCGGTACGACGAAGGCCGGGGCGGCACACGCCACCCCGGCCTTCGTCGTGCTCGGGAGTCGTGGTGTCCGGGGCGCATCACCCCGGACACCACGGCATCACAACCGGCTGATCCGGGTCCCGCCGTAGACGGTGTTGTACCCGATCACGTATCCGTTGGAGAACTGCTGACGGATCTCGTAGCCCGCGCGGTACTCGTCGGTCGTGGGATAGCCCAGGCCGCGCTCCATACCGGACTTCGCCCAGCGCTGACCGATCGCGCCGTACTCCTTGATCGCGCGCGAACCCGTGCGCGGGGACCACATGAGCTTGGTGGACTTACCGGACGGGGTACGGAAGACCTGGTAGGCCCCGCCCGCCAGCGAGCGCTCCTCGGTGATCGGGAAGCCGTAACCGCGTTCCCGTCCGGCGCCGATGAACTTCCCGCCGATGCTGCTCGTGTTGCGGACCATGTGCCCGCCCGTGGTGCGGTGCCAGTACGCGGTGGACTTCACGCCGTTGCGCACGAACTCTTGGTACCGGCCGCCGTTCGCGGCGTTGGCCTCGGGGCCCACCGGGGTGCCCCACTTCGCGGCGCCGCCCGTGGCGCGGTAGATCGCGCCGATGCCGCCGGCCACGGAGTAGCCGGTCGCGCGCCCGCCCAGCGGCTTGTAGTTCGACGACGATGCCAGGGCCTGCAGCTGCGCCCACGAACCGCCGTACACGTTCGAGTCACCCGAGAAGGGCCCGCTGTCCGTGTACTGCCAGATGTCGTAGCGCGACCAGCCATTGGGGTACCACTGGGGTGCCATGACGCCGTAGGACGCGAGGTGCAGGGGGTGGTCGTTGAACTGCGCCGTGTTGCCCGTGCAGGTCTGCCACCAGTCCGCGGTCGTGTAGATCGCGGGCAGTCGACCAGTGCGCTGCTTGTAGCGGTCCGAGAAGGACTTGATCCACGCGGTCATCTGCGGCTGGGACATGTTGTAGCACGTGCCACCCAGGGAGGCGTACGGGTTGTACTCGATGTCCAGCAGGCCGGGCAGGGTCTTGCCGTCCGAGGACCAGCCGCCGCCGTTGTTGATGAAGAAGTCCGCCTGGGCGGCACCCGAGGACTGTGAGGGCAGCGCGAAGTGGTACGCGCCGCGGAACATGCCCACCTCGTACGAGCCCGTGTACTGGTCGTCGAAGGCCTCGGAGTGATAACCGGTCCCCTCGGTGGCCTTGACGTAAGCGAAGCGTGCGCCGGCGGCGTATTCCGCGCTCCAGTTCACGGCAGGCTGCCACCCGGAGACGTCCATGCCCTGGATCCCGGTCGGGATCCAGTTGTTCTCCCGGATCACGAGGGACATGGAACCGGCCGGGCCGATGCCCGTGGTGCCCGCGGCCTGCGCGGCGGCACTCGCGGTGGCCTTCGGGTTCGCGCTCGCGGACGGCGTGGCGGGGGTCTTGGGCGACGGCGTCGCGGTCGACGGCGCGGCGGAGGGTTTCGCCGCCTCGGGGCCCAGGACGTTCTCGGCCACCTTGTCGAGTTCCTTCTCGGATGCCTCCGAGAGGTTGGTCGTGGTCGCCATGGACTTCATCTTCTGGCCCATGGTCGCGCCGGGATTCTTGTCACCGGTCTTGGGCGGGGCCGTGGGCAGCTGGGGGTCCTTGACAACCGTCTCGAGTTCGTGGGTTTCCACGGAGACCACTTTCCCCTTCTCGGGATTGAGGTTCTCCGCGGGATCGTTGGCCGCCGTGGCGGGCATGAAGGTGGTCAGTGCCAGGACCGCGGCGGTCACGGCAGCGGGCAGCACTGATTTTCGGGGGGAGATCATACGCGTAGCCTTTACTGCGTGTGGGGGGGGGAGCCACTCGTTGGGGGGGAAGGCGAGCGGCCAGGGGGACGCACTAGAAAGTGTAAGTGGTCACCCAGGAATTTGATGTATCTCACACGCAACGGTCATCACGATTGCATTTCGAGAAGAAATACTTCTGATTTCGACCTCAGTAGGCGCCTTCGGATGCGAAGACCGCGCGCACGGTCCGCAGCATGATGATCAAGTCCTGCACCGGCGACCAGTTCTCCACGTAGTACAGGTCCAGGCGCACGGTCTGGTTCCAGTCGAGGTCCGAACGACCGGAGACCTGCCATAGGCCAGTGATCCCGGGGCGCACACGCAAGCGGCGGTAGACGTGCTGCTCGTACTTGTCCACCTCGCTGGCCAGCGGCGGGCGGGGCCCCACGAGGGACATGGTGCCGTTGAGCACGTTGATGAACTGCGGCAGCTCGTCCAGGCTGAACCGGCGCATCCACTTGCCGGGTGCGGTCACGCGGGGATCATCCTTCATCTTGAAGAGCACGTCCCCCTGAGACTCATTGGCGGCCATCAGGGCGGCCTTGCGTTCCTCGGCGTCCGTGTACATGGAACGGAACTTGAGCATCCGGAACCGGGTGCCGTCAATCCCCACGCGCTCCTGCGCGAAGAACGCGGGACCGCCGTCGTGCGCCTTGACCAGGATGCCCAGCACGAGCATCACGGGGAAGAGGATGATCAGCGCGGCCAGAGAGCCGGTGACGTCGATGATGCGCTTGACGATCTTCTTGGACCGGGTGAAACGCGGGGTGGCCACGTGGATCAGCGGCAGACCCACGAGCTGCTGGGTGTGGATCCGGGGTCCGGCCACGTCCGTGAGCCCGGTGTTCATGACCAGTCGGATCCGCTCGTCCGCGAGCGCCCAGCCCAGGTGGCGGATCTCAGTGGTGTTCAGGGGTACAGCGGCGGCCATCACGAGCGTCTCGATGTCGTGCTCGCGGCACGCCTGCATGATCCCCTGGACGCTCGGGCGTTCCTCCGGCGCGAGTGCGTTGACGGGTACCCGCACGGAGTGCAGGGACTGCGGCAGTTGGTGGTGCGAGGTGGGCATATAGACCGCCACGGGGTTGAACCCGGCGTCCGGGCGACTCTGCAGCTCTCCAACAAGTTCCACCGCCCCCGGGAAGCGACCCACCACCATGGTGCGGGACATGTTGAGCCCGTTCTTGCGCCGCTGCATGAGTTGACGCCGCGCCCACATGCGTCCTGCGAAAAGGGCCAGTGTGCCGAGAGGCAGCGCGATCAGGATGTACCCGCGCGCCGTGGGCACGTTGAAGGCGTAGGAGGCGATGGCGATCGCGGCGAACAACGTGAGCGAGGCCGTGACGAGCTGCTTTGCCTCCTCCGCGCCGTTACCGATCAGCCGCACACCGCGGGTGCCGCGCAGCTCGAGCCACAGCCACCACCCCACGGCCAGCAGCAGCCCCACGAGCCAGTAGGGCACGGGCAGCACGTCCACCTGCAGCAACCCCTGCAGCCAGCCGAACCGCAGGGCCTGGGCCGCGGCGAGCGCGAGCACCAGGGACAAAGCGTCGTAGATCCTCAGTTCCGTCTGGTAGCTCTCGCGCCACGACAAGTGCTTGTGTTTCTGGCTTGCATGTTGGAACACGGTCGACGAACCTTCCCCCAAAACCGTTCGACGGCGAGACGCCCCACGCGCTCGCTCCGATGCGTGGACCGTTCCCAACGAGTCCCCGCACCGCGGTGTTCATCTCCCCCGAGATTTACGCCCGCTAATTAGTCAACATACTCTCTCACCTGCTCGAATATCCCCGGAGTTCATGAATCGGTACAGAATTGTGGACATGTGACGTCCTTGACGGGGCCGCGTCGTCGCCCGCTTGGGGGTCAAACCCAGAGGCGGCGCCGGGGGTGGGGCACGTGCTATCGTGGGCCCGTTGCCAAGGCGAGGGGGCGGTCGTCCCGCCCCGTTATCGACGACGGCTTGTGGATCCTTATAATCCACCGCGACCGGTGAGTGCATCCCGAGCGGTGGGCGAGTGGGGTACCGCACCACGTCGGTCGTAACAACGTTCGGGACGCACGGTGCGAGCACCTCCACCGTGACTCGGACGGTCTGACGGTAACCAACCAGACCCACGATCGAAGGAGACCCACCATGGTGGACGTCATCACCATTCCCGCGACCCTGCGCACCGAGTTCGGCAAGGGCTACTCCCGCCGCGTGCGCGCCAACGACCAGATCCCCGCCGTGATCTACGGCCACGGTGCCGAGCCGCTGCACGTGATCCTGCCGGGCCACGAAATGATGCTCGCGTCCCGTAACTCCAACGCCGTGCTCGAGATCGACGTGGACGGCGAGGGCCACCTCGCGATGATCAAGGACGTCCAGCGCCACCCCGTGCGCCCCGAGATCCTGCACATCGACCTGCTGACCGTGCGCCGCGGTGAGCGTGTCGAGGTCGAGATCCCCGTGACCGTCGAGGGCGAGGTCGCCGCGACCGCCGTGCACAACGTGGAGGAGAACGTCCTGCTCGTCGAGGCCGACGCGCTGAAGGTTCCTGAGAACGTCGTCGTGGACATCGAGGGCCGCGAGGCCGGCGAGCACATCTACGCCGCGGACGTGACCCTGCCCTCCGGTGTCACGCTCGTGTCCGACCCCGAGCTGCTGGTCATCAATGTGTCCGAGCCCGTGGAGCAGGATCTGGGTGAGGAGCCGGAGACCGAGGACGTCGAGGGCGAGACCGCGCAGGAGTCGGCCGAGGAGTCCTCGGACGACGAGTGATCCAAGTGGTCGCCCGTCCGTAACGGGTTGAGGCGATGTGATGAGCGGCGGCAAGCACCACGTGTGCCTGCCGCCGCCGTCGTCCCCGGGTCCGGACACGGGGACGGCAGCGAACAATCCGACACTCGATACGGTGCGGGACGAACGAGCGGGGCCCCGCACGGAAGAAGGGACACGAGATGACGCAGCGGACGCTGGTCGTGGGACTGGGCAACCCGGGGGACCGCTACGCGGGGACCCGGCACAACATCGGTGCCATGGTCGTGGCCGAACTCGCGCAGCGCGCCGGCGTGAAACTCTCCGCCCACAAGGCGCGCGCCGCCGTGGCGGAGACCCGGATACGTCCGGGGGCGCCGCGACTCGTGGTGGCCCAGCCCTTGAGCTACATGAACGTCTCCGGGGGGCCTGTGAGCGCGCTGGCCCAGTACTACTCCCTGGGTGCGGACGAGCTCGTGGTGGTCCACGACGACGTTGACCTGCCCTTCGGTGCCGTCAAGCTCAAGCGCGGTGGTGGGGAGGGCGGTCACAACGGGCTGCGGGACATCACCAAGGCTCTGGGGACCAGGGATTACATCCGGGTTCGCGTGGGCGTGGGTCGACCCCCGGGACGCATGGATACCGCCGATTATGTGCTCAAGCGATTTTCCGGCGCGCAGGCCAAAGAACTGCCGCTGCTCATCAGTGACGCCGCCGACGCCGTGGAAATGCTCAGCGAGCGGGGCTTGACCGCCGCGCAACAGTACTTCCACGCCAGATTGTCCTGACACCGGGCCGGGTTCTCGCGTCCGGCCCGCGCCGGCCGGTGACACCGCGGACCCGGCCCATAGTGACGGTGGCCTCAACACTGCGTAATCACCATTCGTCACCGTGCTCGCACCGGACTACGGTCGAAATGCCCGTAGCGTTCGTCAAGGAGCGGAAGCTCGTAAGAAGGAGTCATGCCCACAACCCCCTTGGACAACGAGCAGGTCTTGAGGCTGAAGCAGGATTTCCCGCTGCTCACCGAATCGCAGGTGGCGGGTCATCCGTTGGTGTACCTAGACACCGGTGCCACCTCCCAGGTGCCCCTGGCGGTCGCTGACGCGGAACGCGACTTCACCCTGCATCATCGTGCAGCAGTCCACCGCGGCGCCCACACGCTGGCTGTCGAGGCCACGGATCTCTTCGAGGACGCACGGGCCACGATCGCGCACTTCGTGGGTGCGGACCCTTATTCACTGGTCTGGACCTCCAACGCCACCGAGGGGCTGAACCTGCTCAGTTACGCGATGTCCAACGCGACCGCAGGTTCCAATGGTTCCGAGAACGCGGAGCGGTTTCGAGTGGGGCCCGATGATGAGATCGTCACGACCCAGGCGGAGCACCACGCGAATTTGATCCCGTGGCAGGAACTGGCAGCCCGCACGGGTGCGAGCCTGCGCGTGGTTCCCGTGGACGCGCGCGGTCTGATCACGCCCCAGGCGGTTGCCGACACAGTCTCGGAGCGCACCAAGCTCGTCGCGTTCACTCACGTGTCCAACGTGACCGGTGCGATCACGGATGTGCAGGCCATCGTGGGGGAGGCCCAAAAGATCGGCGCGCTCACGGTTCTCGATGCGTGCCAATCCGTGCCGCACATGCCCATAGATTTTCCCGCGCTCGGCGTGGACTTCGCCGTGTTCTCCGCGCACAAGATGCTGGGTCCCACGGGCATCGGCGCGCTCTACGGTCGCCACGAGTTGCTCAATGCGCTGCCCACGTTCCTCACCGGCGGCTCCATGATCACCGAGGTCACCACCGAGCATGCTCGCTATCTGGACTCGCCCGTCCGCTTCGAAGCCGGTACCCAGCGCATCAGCCAGGCCGTCGCCTGGGCTGAGGCCGTGCGATACCTGCAGGCGATCGGCATGGGCCGGATCGAGGCGTGGGAGGCCGAACTCGGCCGCCAGTTGGCACGAGGTGTCACCGAGATCAACGGCGTTCGTCTCCTCGGTCCCGAACCCGGGATGGAGCGCGTGGGCCTGGTCAGCATTGACGTGGCCGGGGTGCACGCGCACGATGTGGGTCAGCTCTTGGATGCCGCGGGAATTGCCGTGCGCGTTGGTCACCACTGCGCCCAGCCGCTCCACCGCGAATTGGGCCTCACGGCCAGCACACGCGCAAGCACGTATTTGTACAACACCACCGACGACATCGATCGCTTCCTCGACGAGCTTTCGCGTGTTCGCGGCTACTTCCGGGCGGAGGGCGCATGAGCGCTGAATTGGACCAGCTGTACCAGACCATCATTTTGGAGCACTCGCACAAGCGCAGTGGGGAGGCGAGCCAGGACGTTTCATCGGCTGATGAGCGCAGCGGAGTGTCGCATCAGTACAACCCCACGTGCGGTGATGAAATCACCGTGCGGGTGACGGTGACAGGCGGGGAGACCCCCACGGTGGAGGCCGTGGAGTGGAACGGCGAGGGCTGCTCGATTTCCATGGCGGCGGCGTCGGTGTTAGCGGAAACGGCACCGGGAATGAGCCTGCCCGAGCTGGACACACTGATTGAGCACTTCCGTGACATGCTGCGGTCGCGTGGCCAGGTGACTCCGGATGAAGAGATCCTGGGCGACGCCGCTGCTTTCGCGGGGGTGTCCAAGTTCGTGGCGCGCGTGAAGTGCGCGATGCTCAGCTGGGTGGCCGTCGAGGACGCCGTGAAGCACGCGGCGTCCAAGACCGTCTAAACGGTATCTAGTGACCCGTCTGTCGTGGAGGGGTTGCGGGCCGGAGCCTCCCTCACAGAGATTCGTGGGTTACCGGACATGCCCGGCCTATCCAACAGTTGTCGGAGGCCCCGGTGTTGACAGAGCGTACGAGCGTAGGGCTGGATGTGCACGCCCGATCGGTAGGGGCAGCAGCCATCGACGGGTTGACCGGTGAACTACTCCAGGCCCGGCTGATTCAGATCACAATCGCATTCGGTCCTGGATCCGCCAGCTGCCCGGGCCGGTGGCGGTGACCTACGAGGCCGCCCCATCGGTTTCGGGTCATCTCGGGTGTTGAACGCAGACGGGATCCGGTGTGTGGTGGCGGCCCCTGGAAGCTGCAACGGTCTTTTGGGGACCGGGTGAAAACTGATGCGAAGGACGCGGTGCACCTGGCCCGCCAGTACTTGGAATCCCCGGCCACGCGGATGGCTTTTGATGCCGAGCACGAGACGGTTCTGGCCACTGCGGACCGCCGTGACCGACTGGATCAAGCAATTACCAAGATGGCCGCCGAGTCCCAATTCGCCGAGGTCGTCCACTGGCTGGGGTGCTTGCGCGGGATCTCCACACTGACCGGCTTCGGGCTGGCAGTGGAGATCGGGGACTGGCACCGCTTCACCGGTAACACCCATGCCTGGCGGCTGCTGGTCGACGCAGCCTGGCACCACCGCCGGGCATACTGCATCGGCAAGATCATGCGGGACCGCTGGGACCTGGCCCCGGCTGCGGCTCGGGCCCGCGGCGATGCCAGCAACCGCAGATTGCACAACCGCTGGGTGCGGATGCTTGAACGGAAGACGCGCTCCACGATCGCTAACGTGGCTATCGCACGGGAGCTGGCCGGGTGGTGCTGGTCCTTGGCCGTGATGGATGAGCAGATGGGCGGGGCCGCCACCGGATAGGTCTCCCGCCCCTACAAGCCGACCCGCCGGTGGTCCCGGGAGGTAGCGCGTGGAGCGACCCGCGATACAACTATGAGCAGCAGCACGAGGTTCCTGTTGCGGTGCCACGCTGGATTGTAGACACGCGGTCCGTTCTAGCCGAACACCGTCCTGCGGTACCCAACCCGCGCATATCAGTCTGACCGCGCGTCGCCACCTGACACGCTTTCCGACCAGCACCGGCTGGGCCAACAAGAGGCGCCGCCCGGATAGCTTCCGGACGGCACCTCACCCTGTCCTCTCGACAGAACTCCCGTACATGTCAGTTGTCGTAGACGTCCGGATCCACGCCGTGGGCCCGGATTTTCTTGTACGTGGCGTTGCGGGTCAGCAGCATGATGCCACCAATGACGGCGGCCAACATGGAGCCGAACAGAATTCCCGCCCTGGCGTGGTCGTTGTGGGGGCTGCCGGTGCCGAAGCTCAGCTCGGTCACGAGCAGGGACACCGTGAAGCCGATACCGGCCACGAACGGCATGCCGAACATATCGGTCCAGGTGTAGTCGTTGTCCTTGACCGCTGGACTGAACCGGTCCATGAGCCAGGATGCGCCGAAAATCCCCACGGGTTTACCGATCAGCAGACCGGCCACGATACCCAGCGCCACGGGATCAGTGGCTGCGGAGTTGATGCCCTCGATGCCGCCCACGGCCACGCCAGCGGATAAGAACGCGAAAATGGGGATGACCAGGCCGTTGGATAGCGGGCGGAAACGATGCTCGAGGGCCGGGGCCAGGCCCATCTCGGGGTCCTCGTGACGGATGACTCGGGGAGTGTTCTTCATGACGGGCACCATGAACCCCAGCAAGACACCGGCAATGGTGGCATGCACGCCGGCTTCGTAGACGAACCACCACGTGGCCACTCCAAAGGGCAACAGGATCACCCAGGCGGCCCAGTGCTTGGCGATGAACTAGTTGGCGTACTTGTGGGTGAGTACCCAGAGGATCCCGAGCAGCACGGCTGCGCCGCCCAGGAAGAGCACGCGCACGGAATCCGTGTACACGAACGCAATGATGATGAGCGCGATCAGATCATCGACAACGGCCAGGGTCAAGAGAAAGGTGCGCATGGCAGTGGGCAGGGCCGAGCCCACGACCGCCAGGACGGCCACGGTGCCGAGCCGCTGCACGTGATCCTGCCGGGCCACGACATGATGCTCGCGTCCCGTAACTCCAACGCCGTGCTCGAGATCGACGTGGACGGCAACGAACAATCCGACACCCGATACGGTGCGGGACGAACGAGCGGGCCCCCGCCCCGAAGAAGGGACACGAGATGACGCAGCGGACGCTGGTCGTGGGACTGTGCAACCCGGGGGACCGCTACGCGGGGACCCGGCACAACAGCGGTGCCATGGTCGTGGGGGCGGTCACAACGGGCTGCGGGACATCACCAAGGCTCTGGGGACTAGGGATTACATCCGGGTTCGCGTGGGCGTGGGTCGACCCCCGGGACGCATGGATACCGCCGATTATGTGCTCAAGCGATTTTCCGGCGCGCAGGCCAAAGAACTGCCGCTGCTCATCAGTGACGCCGCCGACGCCGTCGAGATGCTCAGCGAGCGGGGCTTGACCGCCGCGCAGCAGTACTTCCACCCCCGCAACCCGGCCTGACCGCCCGTCACGCGTAACGCGCCCGCCCCCCGCATCGGGGGAGCGGGCGCGTCTCTTGTGCAGCGGTGTGTGGGCGTCAGTCCAGGGTGTCCGGGTCGTGGCCGGCCGTGCGCATCGCCTTGTACTTCTTGTTGCGCGTGGCCACGAGAGTGCCACCGATCAGCGCGGCGAGCAGGGAACCGCACAGGATGCCCACCTTGGCGTGGTCGCCGTGGGGGCTGCCCTCTCCGAAGCTCAGTTCGCCCACGAGCAGGGACACCGTGAACCCGATGCCCGCGACGATCGTCATGCCGAACATGTCGAACCAGGTGTAGTCCCGGTCCTTCTCCGCGGACGTGAAACGGTCCATGAGCCACGCGGCACCGAAGATGCCGATGGGCTTGCCGAGCAGTAGACCGGCCACGATGCCCAGGGCCACCGGGTCCGTGGCGGCGGAGGTCACACCGTCCCAGCCGCCCACGGCCACACCCGCCGAGAAGAACGCGAAGACGGGGATCACGAAGCCGTTGGACAGCGGACGGAAGCGGTGTTCGAGCGCGGGCGCCAACCCCATGCGGGGGTCCTCCTGACGGATGATGCGCGGCTTCTGCTTGAGCACGGGGACCATGAAGCCCAACAGGACGCCCGCGATCGTCGCGTGGATCCCGGACTCGTAGACCAGCCACCACGTCACCACACCGATGGGCAGCAGGATGACCCACGCGGCCCAGTGCCGGGCCATGAACCACCCCATGAACTTGTGGGTGAGGAACCAGTACAGTGTCAGCAGCACCGCGGCCCCGCCCAGGAACGGGAAGTTCACGCTCTCGGTGTAGACGAACGCGATGATCGCGATCGCGATGAGGTCGTCCACGACCGCCAGGGTCAACAGGAACGTGCGCATGGCCACGGGAAGGGACGAACCCACGACCGCGAGCACCGACACCGCGAAGGCGATGTCCGTGGCGGTGGGGATCGCCCAGCCGTGCAGCGCGGTGCGCTCCGAACCGGCGGCCAGGTTGACCCCCAGGAAGATCAACGCGGGAACGAGCACGCCGCCGCACGCGGCCACGACCGGCAGGATCGCCTTACGGATGTTGTGCAGTTCCCCGTCCACGAACTCGGTCTTCAACTCCAACCCCGTGAGGAAGAAGAAGATCGCGAGCAGCCCGTCCGAGGCCCAGTGCCCCACGGTGTGCTGCAGCCCGGCCACACTCGGGCCCACCTCGGTGTCACGCAGCCCGAAGTAGACCTCCCCCCACGGGGAATTGGCGATCACGAGGGCCAACACCATGGCGATCAGAAGGAAGAGACCGCCGGTGGTGTCCCGGCGCAGGAAATTCGTGAAGGATCCACCGGAACCGGAGGACGTCTGCGTGTCTGTGCTCAAGACAAGGAACTCCCGTCACGTGGTTCACGGGTGAACCGCGGTTGTCGAGTAGGACGAAGGATGGCCGGGCGGGCATCGATGGTGCCCGCCCGGCCATCCTAGACCCGCGAGGCGCTCAGTTCTTGATGATCCACGCCTCGGCCTGGCGGGCCTGCAGGGTCAGGGCCTTGCCGATGTAGGGCTCGGCGGCCGCGGCGATCTTCTTGCCCACGAGCGGGATGTTGGCCTGCACCTCACCGGTGACGTCTACCGAGGTCTCGTCCTCACCCAGGGGTTTGATGGTCTGGTGCGCGGTGGCTCCCACGGGCAGACCGGCCACGTTGATCTCGGTGCGCACGGTACGGGTACCGTCCGCGGCGGGGGCGCCGTACGTGTCCACCTGGGTGAGCTTCACCCCGCCCTTGACGAACTTCTGCGCCACGTCCGGCAGCTTGTCCGAGCCCATGCTGCGCACGGTGGTCGCGGTGAACGCCGTGGAGGTGTCCCCGTTGACCTTGAAGGACTCGAACTGCGTTCCGGCCAAGGCGCTCACGTGACGGACGAAGGCCTCGTCCACGAACGTGGCCAGGACGGTGTCCACGGGGGCCTTGATGGTGGTGGAAGCGTTGACGGACATGGTGCTCCTCAGGGTCGTCGCCGAATCGTCGGTTTCCGCGCGCCATGGGACACGGTGCGCGGGCTGCCCTCATCCTAGTCATCGGTCCCGCGACCGCGGCCTCCCGGATGCGCCGCGCAACCTGGGAAACCGGCACAATGGACTATGTGAACACGCATCCCGCCTCCGCTCCCGTCCTGCTCGCGTGCGCCCACGGGACCCGCGACGAGCGGGGACAACGCGCCGTCGCCGCCCTGGTCGAGCAGGTGCGTGCCGCCCTTCCCGAGGTGGACGTGGTGGACACGTGGGTGGACGTCCAGGAACCCGACCTGGTGGCGCGCACCCGGGAACACGCCGAGCACCCCGCGGTGGTCGTGCCGCTGTTGCTCTCCGCCGGGTACCACGTGTTCGTGGACATGGCCCGGGCCGTCCAGTCCTCACCACAGCACGTCGTGGCCGCGGCACTGGGCCCCGACCGGCGCCTGGCGGGCGTGATGGCCCGGCGGCTCACCGAGGCGCTCGACGCCGCGGGCGCACCCGGTCTCGCACCGGCCGATCGCGTGCTCATGGTCGCGGCGGGATCCTCCGATCCCCGTTCGCGGGACGATTGCGAGCTCATGGCCCGATACCTCGGCGATGCACTGGGCACGCCCGTGACGGCCGCCTACCTCTCAGCGGCGCGGCCCTCGGTTCCCGATGCCGTGGCCGCCGCGCGCGCGGAGCTCGGTCAACACTCCGAACGGCCCGGCTCCCACGGTCGAGCATCGCGCCCGTACGCAGCGCAGAGCTCGGAAACCACGCCAGCCGATGCCGGGCGCGTGCTGCTCGTCCCGTACCTCCTGGCGCCGGGCTTCTTCCACGGTCGCGTCCTCACGGCCGGCGGCGACGTCGTGGCCGAGCCGCTACTCGTCCACCCTGGATCGGTGCCCCCGGAACTCACGGAGCTCACTGTGGAGCACTACCGCGAGGCGGCCTCCCGCGCGTGATCGCACACGGCCTTGACCATGGCCCCCAGGCGGAACCGCTCGGGCACCACGGCGTTCGTGATGCCCGCTTCCTCGAGCGGTTGTACACACACCGGCCCGATCGCCACCGCGGTGCACCGGCCCTCGCGTAATGCACCCACCAACTCGTCGTACGCGCCCACCGAGCGAGCGGCGTCGAACAGCGCGTCCACGGCGGGCGCGGCGGTGAACGTGACGTAGTCGATCTCCCCGGCCACGACGTCGCGCACGAGCCCGGCCAGTCGGGAACCCTCGTCCGCGGACTCCCACTGATAGGGCGCCACCACGCGCACCGCGATCCCACCCGCGCGCAACCGCTCGAGCTGCTCCTCGTCCGTGGTGCCGTGCACCTGCACAGTCACGGTCGCGGGGCGCTGCGCCGCGGGATCCCCCGCGAGCACGCGGTCCACGAGCTCCGCGGTGCGCCCGGACGCACCCGTGTACGCGCACGTCACGCCCTTGGCCTGCAACTGCCCCCGGGCCTTCGCTCCGCGTGCCATGACGACGACGCCGCGCAGCGCCTTCAGCAGCTCGTCACCCAGCCCTTCCTGCTCGGCCACGCGCAGCCACCGGTCGAAGCCGTAGCCCGTCGTGACGAGCACGGCGTCCGGGGGAGTCGCGATCGTCTCGCGCACGGTGGCGAACACGGCGTCGTCCTCGTCCACCGGGGCGAGCTTGAGCGCGGGCGCGTGGAGCACACGTGCCCCGTGGCGTTCGAACGCCCCGCCCTGCTCGGCGGCGCGGCGATGCGCGGTCACGGCCACGGTCAGTCCGGTCAGGGCGGGGTGCTCAGCTGTTGTCATGTCTCCAGGGTACGAGCGGGCCGCCCGGTGCGAGTCCGGCCGTGGGAACGGGTGTCGGGTCCGCGCGCTCGCGTACGGGGCTGACCTCGCGTGAGTCCGGCCGACCCGGTGCACTTCTTGCGAGGGCATGGTCCGGACGGGGCGCTCGCGGGGGATCGTGTCCGACGTCCCGAGTAGGCTGTAGCGCGTTCCGTCGCGCCCGTCATGGGCGCGGGGCCACAGGTCCCGATCACCGCACCCACCAGGAGTCAGCCACCCATGTCCCTGACCGGTCTGCTCACCGCGCTCTCCGAGGACCGCAGCTTCGCGAACATCCGCGCGCAGGCCGCCCGGCCGCTCACGGAACGCTCCGCCGAGACGATCATCAGCGCGACCGACGGCTTGCGCGCGCCGGTGCTCGCGCAGATCGCGCGGGGGCTCGCGGACGGGGCCGGGGCAGCGTCGTCGTCCGACGGGGCCAAGGGCGGTTCCGCGGGGTCCACCCCGATCCTGCTTGCCGTGACCGCCACGGGACGTGAGGCCGAGGAACTGCAGTCGGGGCTCGCGTCCTACGTGCCCGCCGAGCAGATCGCGAACTTCCCGTCCTGGGAGACCCTGCCGCACGAACGACTCTCGCCGCGCTCGGACACCGTGGGTCAGCGATTGAGCGTGCTGCGGCGCCTGGACCACGCGCAGGACGGGGAACAGCCGCTGCGCGTGGTCGTGGCGCCGGTGCGTTCGGTGCTGCAGCCCGTGGTCGCCGGGCTGGGTGCCATGAAACCGGTGACGCTGCGCACGGGCCAGGAGTACGACTTCCAGCAGCTCGTGACAAGTCTTGCCGGGGCAGCGTATTCGCGCGTGGACATGGTGACCCGCCGCGGTGAGTTCGCGGTGCGCGGTGGCATCATCGACGTCTTCCCGCCCACCGAGGACCACCCGGTGCGCGCGGAGTTCTTCGGGGACGAGCTCGACGAGATGCGGTGGTTCGCGGTCGCGGACCAGCGCACGCTGACCGATGCCGAACACCCGTCCGTGATCGTGGCGCCGCCGTGCCGCGAACTACTCATCACCCCGTCGGTGCAGTCGCGCGCCGCCAAGCTCAAGGAACAGCTGCCGGGCGGGCGCGAGATCCTGGAGCGTATTGCTGGCGGGCAGTACGTGGAGGGCATGGAATCGCTCGCGCCACTGCTCGCGGACGAGATGGTCCAGCTCATGTCCCTGCTGCCCGAAGGCTCCATGACCGTGGTGCTCGAACCCGAGAAGGTCCGGGCCCGCGCGCACGACCTCGTGGCCACCAACCAGGAGTTCCTCACGGCCGCGTGGGAGTCCGCCTCGGGCGGCAACGACGCCCCGCTGGACCTGCACGCCGCGCTCGACGGCGCGTCCCGCACGCTCGCCGCCGGGTCCTTCCACACAGTGGGGGAGGTCCGGGAACTCGCGCTCGACCGGTCGGTGGGGTGGTGGTCCGTCACGGGGCTCAACGTCAACGCCGTGACGACCTCCCAGATCGACGCCGACACCGCGGACGAGGAGGTCCGGCTCGCGGACACCGACGCCGACACCCTGACCGTCACGGCGCGCGAACCCACCCGGTTCTCGGGGGACGTGGAGGCCATGCTGCGCTTCCTGGGGGAGCGCGTGCACGACGACTGGCGGGTCGTGCTCGTCACGGACGGCCCCGGACCGCTGCAGCGGCTGAGCGAGCTGCTGCACGGGGCGGAGATCCCCGCCGCCCGGTGCGACAGCCTCACGGAGGTGCCCCGGGCCGGTCTCGTGGAACTGACCACGGCCCGCGCCGGACGCGGGTTCGTCATCGATGCCACGCGCACCGCCCTGTTGACCGAGGCGGACGTGCTCGGGCGTTCCACCGCCTACGACAACCGGGCCCAGCGCAAACTGCCGCAGCGGCGCAAGCGCAACCAGGTGGACCCCCTGGCCCTGCAGAAGGGCGACTACGTGGTGCACGAGCAGCACGGGATCGGGCAGTTCATCGAACTCGTGCAGCGACCGATCGCCGGGGCCATGACTGCCCCGGGTCAACCCAAGCCCGTGCGCGAGTACCTCGTGCTCGAGTACGCGCCGTCCAAGCGCAACGGTCCCCGGGACCGGTTGTTCGTGCCCACGGAGCAGCTCGACCAGGTGAGCACGTACGTGGGCGGGGAAGCGCCGTCGTTGTCCAAGATGGGTGGCGCGGACTGGAACAAGACCAAGCGCAGCGCCAAGAAGGCCGTCAAGGAGATCGCCAACGAGCTGATCCGGCTGTACTCGGCGCGCATGGCGTCCAAGGGGTACGCGTTCGGCCCGGACACCCCGTGGCAGCGCGAACTCGAACAGGCCTTCCCGTACGTGGAGACCCCGGATCAGCTCACCACGATCGACGAGGTCAAGGCGGACATGGAACGGCCCATCCCCATGGACCGGTTGATCTCCGGGGACGTGGGCTACGGCAAGACCGAGGTCGCGGTGCGCGCGGCGTTCAAGGCCGTGCAGGACGGCAAACAGGTGGCCGTGCTCGTGCCCACCACGCTGCTCGCCCAGCAGCACACCGAGACCTTCGCCGAACGCTTCTCGGGCTTCCCGGTGCGCCTGGCCACGCTGTCCCGGTTCCAGAGCGCCAAGGAGTCCAAGGCCACGCTCGAGGGACTGCGCTCCGGCGCGATCGACGTCGTCATCGGGACCCACCGACTGCTCTCCAAGGAGACCCAGTTCAAGAACCTGGGCCTGGTGATCATCGACGAGGAACAGCGTTTCGGCGTGGAGCACAAGGAGAAGCTCAAGGCCATGCGCACGGACGTGGACGTCCTGGCCATGTCCGCGACCCCCATCCCGCGCACGTTGGAGATGTCCATGACGGGCATCCGTGAGACCTCCACGCTCGCGACCCCGCCCGAGGAACGCCACCCCGTGCTCACGTACGCGGGGCCCTACACGGACAAGCAGGTCTCCGCGGCCATCCGGCGTGAGCTCATGCGCGAGGGCCAGGTGTTTTTCATCCACAACCGTGTCTCCTCGATCGAGGCGCAGGCCAAGGCGCTCGCCGAACTCGTCCCCGAGGCGCGGATCGCGGTGGCCCACGGACAGATGAGCGAGTCGCGCCTGGAGCAGATCATCGTGGACTTCTGGGAGAAGAAGTTCGACGTCCTGGTGTGCACCACCATCGTGGAAACGGGCCTGGACATCGCCAACGCCAACACGCTGATCGTGGACCACGCGGACCGCTACGGGCTGTCGCAGCTGCACCAGTTGCGCGGTCGCGTGGGCCGTGGGCGTGAACGTGCCTACGCCTATTTCCTGTACCCCACGGAGAAACCCCTCAGTGAGACGGCACTGGAACGGCTCAAGGCCGTGGCCGCCCACAACGAGCTCGGCTCGGGTCTGCAATTGGCCATGAAGGACCTCGAGATCCGCGGTGCGGGCAACCTGCTGGGCGGGGAACAGTCCGGACACATCGCGGGCGTGGGCTTCGACATGTACCTGCGGCTCGTGGGGGAGGCCGTAGCCGAGTACCGCGGCGACCAGGACACGGGTCCCGCCGAGATGAAGATCGAGCTGCCCGTCAACGCCCACCTCCCGCACGACTACGTGCCCGGTGAGCGCTTGCGGCTCGAGGCGTACCGCACGATCGCGAACGCCGCCACGGAAGAAGCCGTCGCGGAGGCCGGCGAGGAACTCAAGGACCGTTACGGCCCGCTACCCACCCCGGTGGAGAACCTGCTCGACGTCGCCCGGTTGCGGATCAGGGCGCGCGCCGCGGGTCTCACGGACGTGGCCACCCAGGGCACCATGATCCGGTTCTCGCCGGCCGAGCTCACCGAGTCCCGCGAGATGCGCCTGACCCGGATGTACCCGGGCGCGCAGGTGAAGTTGGTCCCGGGGGCGGACACCCGCATGGCGCTGATCCCCAAACCCAAGACCGCGCGGATCGGGGGCAAGGACCTCGTGGACGGGGAGATCCTCGCATGGGCACGGGAGGTGCTGGACGCGATCTTCCCTCCGGTACAGGCACCTACGGAAGAGGTCTCGCAGTAGGGATAGCGCGGCCCCGTCCGGGCTCCGCCTCGCCCGGGTACTGACTCACCCCGGGTACCTTGGCGCGGCGTCGTCGCAGGCCCGCACACGGAAACAGCCCCGCTCATCCGGGTGGACGAGCGGGGCTGTCGTGGATGTGGTGCGTCAGTGGCTCACGTTGTCCTGGAGCTGACCCGCTCCGATGGGCTGGCGGGCCATCTCGGAGGCGTCGCGCGGGAGGTCCAGGGTGACTTCCTTGCCACCCGTGGAGTGCTTGGCGGTGCTGCCGTTGAGGATAGTGGTGGGGACCATGAGGGCCAGACCGTAGGCCAGGATCCCGAGCAGGAACAACAACCAGCTGTCCGGGTAGGACGCGAAGAGGTAAAGGCTCACCAGGATGGTGATGAAACCGCCGCCGAAGAGGATGGCGTTCTTCACGACGTCGTCCTGGCCAGAGTATTGCGGCTTGCGGCGGGACGCGGAATCGTGGTCGGAGCGGGCGGCCCGGTGGTCCTCGGTCACCGCGTGGCTGCCATCCTCCACCGTGCGCCCAGCGGAGTACTGATCGCTCGTGTGTGTTTCGGCTCTTCTGACCATGAGTTCACCCTTTCAGACCGCCGCGGCGGGCCCATTACGTTCCTGCGTCCAGTCTAGTGCCTGGGACCGGAACTTGCCGACATTCCGTCGATATCGAGCACCCGAACCGGCGGGCGTTCTCACAACTTTGCGACGACGTCCGCGAGCAGCCGGGAGATCCGGGGACCGGCGGCCTGGCCGGCCTCGAGCACTTCCTCGTGGGACAGTGGCTCGTCGCTGATCCCCGCCGCGAGATTGGTCACGAGAGACATCCCCAGCACCTCGAGGCCGGCGTGGCGCGCGGCAATCGCCTCGAGCGCCGTAGACATGCCCACGAGGTCCGCTCCGAGCACCTTGGCCATCCGAACCTCCGCCGGTGTCTCGTAGTGAGGTCCGGTGAACTGGGCGTAAACGCCTTCGTCGAGTCCGGGGTCCACCTGGTGGGCGATGTCCCGCATCCGCCGAGAATAAAGGTCGGTGAGGTCCACGAAGGTGGCGCCTTCGAGCGGGGAGTGTGCGGTGAGGTTGATGTGATCGCGGATCAACACGGGGGTCCCGGGCGCCCATGCGGGGTTCAGTCCGCCGCATCCGTTCGTCAGGATCATGATCTCGGCTCCGGCCGCGGCGGCCGTGCGCACGCCGTGGGCCACGGCCCGCACACCCTTGCCCTCGTAGAAGTGGGTGCGCGCCCCGATCACCAGGGCGTGATCCCCGTTCGTGAGCCGGATGGAACGCAGGGTGCCGCCGTGGCCCTGCAGGGCGGGGGCGGAGAAGCCGGGGATCTCGGTCGCGGGGATCTCGTGTTCGGTCTCACCGATGAGGTCCGCGGCACCGCCCCACCCGGAGCCCAGGGTCAGGGCGATCCGGTGCCTCTGCACGCCGGTGCGCTCACGCAGGACGTCCGCGGCGCGGCGGGCGAGGTCGAAGGGATCCGTGCAAGCCGTTGCGTTCTCAGTCACGGGCACCACTCTAAGCCGCGATCCACCGCTCGGACGTGAAAGGCCCGGGCAAGGGTCCTGCCGGCAAGGGGTCGTCCTCAACGATCGGCGGGAGGTGCGCCCCGCATCACGTGGCCCTTGAGCGGAGGGGCCGGGTCGGACGCGGGCGGGCGCTGCCGGCGGAGTGAGGCCGTGAGAACCACCCCGACGACCAGGACGACGACGAGGACGACGAAAAGCACGAAGCCCAGAACGACAACGAGAGCGACGGTGGACATGTCTCCTCCTACGACGTGTGTTCGCTGACTCGGCCACTCGTAACCGGCCCGCGGAAGAGCCGGACCACCATCATGGGCGGTAGCACCCGGGGTAAATGCTGCAACAATGGGGACCGTGAGTGTGCAGACTGAATTTGCGAATCCGAAGCTCGTGATCATCGGCGGCGGCCCCGGTGGTTACGAGGCCGCACTGGTCGCCGCGTCCCTCGGTGCGGAGGTCACCGTGATCGAGGAGCAGGGCATGGGCGGTTCCGCCGTGCTCACGGACGTGGTCCCCTCCAAGACCCTGATCGCGTCCGCGGACACCATGAACCGGTTCGCGGACGCCAAGGACCTGGGCGTGCACGTGGGGGACGGTCAGGACGCGAGCGAGGAGTTGAACAACCTCCGCGTGGACCTGGACACCGTCAACGTGCGCCTGCTGCGCCTCGCCGCCACGCAGTCCCGTGACATCAAGCGCGGCCTGGAGCGCGTGGGCGTGCGCGTGGTGCAGGGCCGCGGCCGCCTGGCCGATCAGCACACCGTGGTGGTCAGCCCCTCCGACGACGACGCCGAGTACGAACTCCACGCGAACGTCGTCCTGCTCGCCGTGGGCTCGCACCCCCGGGAGATGGACACCGCCAAGCCTGACGGCGAGCGGATCTTCAACTGGAAGCAGATCTACCAGCTCACCGAGATCCCCGAGAAGCTGATCGTGGTGGGTTCGGGTGTCACCGGCGCCGAGTTCGCCTCCGCGTACAACGGCCTGGGCTCGGAGGTCACCCTGATCTCGTCCCGCGACCAGGTGCTGCCCGGTTCCGACACCGATGCCGCCCAGGTGCTCGAGAACGTCTTCGAGCGCCGCGGTCTGCGCGTGCTGTCCCGCTCCCGCGCCGACTCCGTGGAGAACACCGGGGACGGCGTGCGCGTGACGCTCTCTGACGGGCGCAAGGTGCGCGGATCGCACTGCCTGCTGGCCGTGGGCTCAATCCCGAACACCGCGGACATGGGTCTCGAGGAGGCCGGGGTCGCCATGGACGAGCGCGGTCACATCAAGGTGGACTCGGTCTCCCGCACGTCCGTCCCCGGGATCTACGCCGCCGGTGACTGCACGGGCGTGCTGCCCCTGGCCTCCGTGGCCGCCATGCAGGGCCGGATCGCCGTGGCCCACATCCTGGGTGACACCGTGCACCCTCTGCACACTGGCGAGGTCGCGTCCAACATCTTCACGTCCCCGGAGATCGCTTCCGTGGGCATTTCCCAGTCGGACGTCGAGGCGGATCCCACGATGTTCACCGGCATGACCATGAAGCTGTCCACCAACCCGCGCGCCAAGATGATGGCCGTGGACGACGGTTTCGTGAAGATCTTCGCCCGCCGCGGCAGCGGGACGGTCATGGGCGGCGTGGTCGTGGGACCGCGCGCCTCCGAGCTGATCTTCCCGATCGCGCTCGCGGTGACCCACCGCCTGGGCGTGGACGACCTCTCCGACACGTTCGCGGTCTACCCGTCCCTGTCCGGCACGATCGCGGAGGCCGCGCGCCGCTTGCATGTCCACCGCTGACTGCCCCGCTCGTTCCGGCCGGGCACGGTTCGCACCCCGGGTACGACGCCGCGGTGACCTTCGTACGGAAGGTCACCGCGGCGTCGTCGTCCGTGGAAGCGGAAGGCCTACTTGGCGGCCTTGGTGCCCACGGTGTACATGTTCACGTGCCGGGTCTCGGGGGAGAACCACAGCGCGATGAGCGTGATGACGGCGGCGAAGGACAGGTACAGGCCCACCGCGCCCACGCCGAAGCGCGCGTTGAGCAGCACCGCGATGTAGGGGGTGATCGCCGCACCCAGGATGGACGCGACGTTGTACGCGATGCCCGAACCGGTGTAGCGCACATTCGTGGGGAACAGTTCGGGCAGGATCGCGGACATGGAACCGAACGTCAGGCCCATGAGGGTCATGCCGATCGTGAGGAAGACCAGCACGCGCAGCAGGGACGCATCCGCGCCCGTGCCCACGAGGTCGGGGTTCATGATCAGGGCGAAGCTCAGGCCGAACAGCAGGATGAGGCTCGTGATCACGAGCTGCGAGGAGCGGCGGCCGTAGCGGTCCGCGAGCCAGCCCGAGACGGGGACCATGGCGGCGAACAGCAGCACGGCGAGCAACTGCAGGATCAGGAACGTGCGGTACTCGATGCCCAGGCCACCGGTCTCCGGCTTGCCGATCCCGTAGGACAGCACCCATGCGGTCATCAGGTAGAACAGAACGTACGTGGCGAGCATGATGAACGTGCCCTGGATGATCTGCACCCACGACGTCTTGAAGACTTCGGCCACGGGGGCCTTGACCTTCTCACCCTGCTGTTCCGCGCGCTGGAACACCGGGGTCTCTTCCAGCTTGATCCGCACCCACAGGCCCAGCAGGACCATGACCACGGACGCGAGGAACGGGATTCGCCAGCCCCACACCAGGAACGGGTGGCCCGTGCCCAGGTGGTGACCCGCGGTGCCGAACTGCATGACCACGGTCAGCAGCAGGAAGAAGCCGTTGGCCAGGATGAACCCGAACGGCGCGCCGAGTTGCGGCCACATTGCGGCGCGGGCCCGTTTGCCCTCCTCCGCGTACTCGGTCGCGAGCAGGGAGGCACCGGACCATTCGCCGCCCAGTCCCAGGCCCTGACAGAAGCGCAGGATCGTGAGGATCAGGGGAGCCCAGATGCCGATCTGGTAGAACGTGGGCAACAGGCCGATCAGGAACGTGGCGATACCCATGGTCAGCAGTGCGCCGATCAGGGTGGCCTTACGCCCGATCCGGTCCCCGTAATGACCGAAGATCACGGAGCCGATGGGCCGGCCGAAGAACGCGGCGGCGAACGTGGCCATGGAGGCCAGCAGCTTGGCGGTGTCGTTCTCGCCCGTGAAGAACAGGGCGGGGAACACGGCCACCGCAGCGGTCGCGTACACGTAGAAGTCGTAGAACTCGATCGTGGTTCCCGCGAGGGACGCCAGGATCACGCGGCTGCGGGGCACACGTGATTGCTCCGCGGGGGATCCCGGATCCACGGTGGACACGGTGGAAGACATGAAGAACCTCACAGGGACTCAGGGGCGAAATGCCTTCAAGATAAGACCGGCCATACCGCATGGTGAATTCTGGCGTCCACATTCTGAGATGGAACCTCGACGTCGCTCAGTTCGCGTGCTGGGCCGGTCTCGTCGTCGAGCGGGTGCGGAGCGGCCCCGGTCCTGTTCCGAACCGGGGCCGCTACGACGGATTGGTGGGAGCTCCGGGGCGATGCCCCGGCCCCGTAAAGCGATGCGCCGGGGCGTCAGCCCGTGATGGAGGCCAGCACGGTGCCGGCCGAGACGGTGTCCCCCTCGGACACGTCCAGGTCTTTGATCACACCGGACTTGTGGGCGGTGAGCGGCTGCTCCATCTTCATGGCTTCGAGCACCACGATCAGGTCCCCCTCGGAGACCTCGTCCCCGTTGGCCACGGCGATCTTCACGATCGTGCCCTGCATGGGTGAGGAGAGGGAATCCCCCGAGGCTCCGCGGGCCGCCGTGCCGCGTCCGCTGCGCTGCTTGCGTGCCTTGGGCTGGGCCGCGTCCGGGCGGGCCGCACCTCCCAGCTGCGGCATGGTCACCTCGAGGCGCTTACCGCCCACCTCCACAACGACGCTCTGCCGTTCGGGTTCGTCCGCCGAGGGTTCGGGTGCCACGGTGAAGGGCTCGATCCGGTTGTCGAACTCCGTCTCGATCCACCGGGTGTGCACGGTGAAGGGGGTGTCGTCCGGGGTTGCGAACGCGGGATCGCTCACCACGGCCCGGTGAAACGGGACGACAGTGGGCATGCCCTCGATCGTCAGTTCCTGCAGGGCCCGGCGGGACCGTTCGAGGGCCTGCGTGCGGGTCGCGCCGGTCACCACGAGCTTGGCGAGCATCGAGTCGAAGTTCCCGCCCACGGTCTCGCCGGCCTCCACGCCGGAGTCCACGCGCACGCCCGGCCCGGAGGGCACGGTGAACGTGGTGAGCGTGCCGGGGGAGGGCATGAAGTTGCGGCCGGCGTCCTCGCCGTTGATCCGGAACTCGAAGCTGTGCCCGCGGATCTCGGGGTCGTCGTAGCCGAGAGCCTCACCGCGGGCGATGCGGAACTGCTCCCGCACCAGGTCCAGTCCCGAGACCTCCTCCGACACGGGGTGCTCCACTTGTAGGCGCGTATTGACCTCCAGGAAGGAGATCGTCCCGTCCTGGCCCACGAGGAACTCGCACGTCCCCGCGCCCTGGTACTGGGCTTCCTTGAGGATGGCCTTGGAGGACTCGTAGAGCCGTTCGATCTGCTCGTCCGACAGGAACGGCGCGGGTGCCTCCTCCACGAGTTTCTGATTGCGCCGCTGCAGCGAGCAGTCGCGAGTGGACACCACGACGACGCTGCCGAACTGGTCCGCGAGGCACTGGGTCTCCACGTGGCGGGGTGCGTCCAGGAACCGTTCCACGAAGCACTCACCGCGGCCGAACGCGGCGGTGGCCTCGCGCACGGCCGATTCGTAGAGCTCGGGGATCGCGGCGCGCTCACGCACCACCTTGATGCCACGGCCGCCACCACCGAAGGCGGCCTTGATCGCGATCGGCAGGCCGTGTTCGTCCGCGAAGTCCAGGACCTCCTGGGCCGAGGACACCGGGTCGGCGGTGCCGGGGACCTGCGGCGCCTCGACCTTCTCCGCGATGTGGCGGGCCGCGACCTTGTCACCGAGCTGGGCTATCGCCGCCGGGGGAGGGCCGATCCATGTGAGTCCCGCCGCGATCACCGCTGAGGCGAATTCCGCGTTCTCGGACAGGAACCCGTAACCGGGGTGGACGGAGTCAGCACCGGCGCGTCGAGCGGCGTCGAGGATCTTGTCGATCCGCAGGTAGGAGTCCGCGGCGGTCGTCCCGCCCAGTGAGTACGCCTCGTCCGCCATGCGCACGTGCAGCGCATCCCGGTCCGGGTCCGCGTAGACGGCCACGGAGGCGATGCCCTCGTCGCGCGCGGCGCGGATCACGCGCACCGCGATCTCCCCTCGGTTGGCCACGAGGACCTTGGTGACGGGGCGGGTTGCGGTGGCGGCCTCTTGCTGCCGCGAGGTGGTTGTCACGTGATAGCTCCTTGTCGACTCTCTGCCGAAAGGTTAGTGCCCCGTGCCGGGGAACGCCTAAGCGCGGGGGCACCGCGGTGCGGTAACTGTGGAAGATCTACAAATCATTGCGCCCCGCCCTGTGCTGCGGCACCCCACCACGAGGACGCCCGGATCCCTACCCCGGCGAGCAGGGTACGCAGGGTGGACAGGCTCAGCCCGATCACGGCGTTCGGATCCCCGTTCACCCGTTCGATGAACTGGGATCCCCGCCCGTCCAGGGTGAAGGAGCCTGCGACCTGGAGGGGCTCACCCGTGGCCACGTAGTCCTCGATCTCCGCGCGTGTCATGGTGGCGAAGTGCACGTCCGCGGAACAGACCAGGCCGTTGCCGGAAGCCTCGCCCGTGCGCGCATCCACGAGCCAGTGGCCCGTGTGCAGCGTGCCCGTGCGCCCGCTCATGGCGCTGATGCGCTCGATCGCGACGTCCGGCTCGTACGGCTTGCCGTAGGGGGCGCCGTCGAGCTCGAACACGGAGTCGCAACCCAGCACGAGCCGCCCCTCCGCTTCCGGAAGCGCTGCGACGGCCTCCGCCTTGGCCCGTGCCAGTAGCAAGGCGGTCTCTGCGGGGGTCTCGGGGGCTTCCGCGGCCACGAGGGCGTCCTCGTCCACGTGGGAGACGACGGCGCGGTACGGGATGTGCGCGCGCTCCAACAGGGACGCGCGCGCCGGTGATTGCGAGGCCAGGACGAGAGCGGGGTGCACGCCCCTCACTCTACGGCGGATCGGGTGAGGGGACGTCGGTCCGGTGAGGAGGGGTGTGCTCGCGGGAGGGCCGCGATCATACAAATAGGGACACCCTCAAGCATCTGGATGTACCCTGTGACGTCGGCCGCGCGCGTGGAGAGGGAGGTGGCCCGGATGGTCGAGATCGTGCGTCGTGGTGCGCGCATCCCACGGGACCTCCCCGGCGTCACCGGGTCCCGACCAGCGACAGCATCCCACGCCTCGAACGGGCCCGTGCTGTCCCTCGGGGCCGGGCTGGCGAACGGGCCGTCCATAGGAGCCGGGCTCCCGCACGGGCCGTGGCTCTCGGACGGCATCGGCCTTACGAACGCCACCGGGACACCACCGGCGCGGCCTTCGCGATGGCTGTCCCGCCCCCTGACGTCGATACTGCTGGACGCCCTGGCCGTGACCCTGGCCCTGATCCTTGCCAACCAGGTGGTGGCTCGAGGCGCGGTGATCGCCCTGCCGGGCGACGCCGGACTCACGTACCCCCAACTGTCCGTTCCACTGGGAACTGGGTGGCTCGCGGCGCTCGCCACATGCCGACGGGCCGTACGGCTGCCCCGTGGTTATTGGCGCACCGAGTGCCGCTGCATCGCTCGTGCCGCGTTCATCGTGCTCGGTGCGGTGTGCATGGCGGCCGTGGTTCTGCTGCTCGACATCGACCGCCCGTTCATGGCCGTGACGTTCGCCGCGGGGCTGCTCCTGCAGCTCGTGAGCCGGTGGCTCATCCGGCGCGCCGCCCTCCGCCGACGGGACGACCGCGCGCGAACGGCGGGTCCGCACCTGGGATCCGAGGCGCGGAGCGCCGCCGTTCACGAGTGACGCGGGCCCGATGAAGGTGCTTCCTAGCTGTTGTGGGGGATGGGGTTGTTGGCACGGGTGTGGTGGTGAGATGAGGAGCGGGCTGCTCGTCGCGGGATGGAAGTTCCTACACCACCCACCCGTACGAGAGAGCCCGTTCATGACCCACGCTAATGCACCCCTGACCCCGACCGGCCTTCTGCGGATGGTGCACCGTCATCTTTACGATGGTGTGCCCCAGGCTCACGTGGCTGCAAAGTTCCGGGTTTCCCGGCCCACTGTGGCCACCTGGATGTGAAGAAGCTCGGGAGAATCCCCGACGGTGGTGGTTGGTGGGCCCACGGGCGAGACTCCCGCCAAGCCCTGGCTTCCGAACGCGCCCAAGCAGCGTGGCGGGTACACCTACCTTCCCAGCGCCGTGGACGGGTTTTCCCGGCTGGCCTACACCGAGGCCCTCGAGGATGAGAAAGCAGCCACCACAATCGGGTTCTTCTCCCGGCTTTTCGGAAGTAATCGGAAGGTGGGGTGGTTATACCTTCCGTCAAGGACCCCATTGAAGGACATCATGAGCATCGTTATCACCGGAGCTACCGGCCAGCTTGGCCGCCAGGTCGTGGAGACACTGCTGGAGCGCAACGTTCCGCCGCAGGAGATTGTGGCCGCAGGGCGTGCGGTTGAGAAGATCGCGGATCTGGCACAGCGCGGTGTCCACGTGAGGAAGCTGGACTACACCGACGCGGCCTCCGTAGGAAAGGCCATGGAGGGGGCCAGCAAAGTCCTCCTGATCTCAGGTTCCGAGGTGGGCCAGCGGGTGGAGCAGCACCGTACCGTGATCGAGGCCGCTCAGCGCGAGGGTATCCAGCTGGTCGCCTACACGAGCATCGCCAACGCAGACGGTAGTGGGATGAAGCTGGCCGTCGAGCACCAAGCCACCGAGACCCTCCTGGAGCAGTCCGGCGTTCCTTTCGTCCTGTTGCGCAACAGCTGGTATCTGGAGAACTACACCGACCAATTGCCGGGCGTGCTCGCTCAGGGTGCCCTCGTCGGCAGTGCCGGCGATGGTCGGGTGAGCGCCGCCTCCCGCGCAGACTATGCCCAGGCGGCCGCCGCGGTGCTGCTGGCCGACGACCAGGCCGGCAGGATCTATGAACTCGGCGGTGACAAGCCGTTCACCATGGCCGAGCTTGCGGCAGAGATCAGCGCCGCGGCCGGCAAGCACATCTCCTACCAGGACCTGCCGCCGCGCGAATACGCCGCAATGCTCGTCAGGGTCGGAGTGCCCGAGGGGGGCGCGGAAATCCTCGCAGATTCTGATCTGGGAATAGCCCGCGGAGACCTCCTGGTGAACTCTGGAGACCTGAGCAGGCTTATCGGACGCCCGGCCACGTCCATGGCCGAGGCTGTTCGTTCGGCTGTCGCCGCAATCTAACCTCTCGGTAGAACCTGCATGAGTGGCTAGTTCTGTTTGTCCAACCTTCCAACCGGACAACCAGAACTACCCGCCGACCTCGCCCCTGCCGGCAAACCCCACACTGGCGTCCGATGGTGACGTCTGCCGAGGGGTGCCCAGATTCTTCTATGTCGGTCAAGAGCCATTCACGCTCGGGGTCGTAGCGTTGAGGGTTCGATAGACGTGACGGGCTAGGTAGTGCTTGATGCAGCGGCGGATCTCTCGGTCGTACCTTCCTTCCGCTCGGCGCTTGGTGACGTATAGCCGAGTCAGGGCGTCGTAGGTCATCTTGGTGGTCGAGACCGGGCGTGGGGAACGAGTAGGTGATGACTGATCGTTAGCGTTGAGAGGCGCTGGTGGGGGAGGATGTCATCATGCCCGGTCCTTGTCAGCTGAAGAAGCGGATCCGCCTCCTGGAGCAGGACAACGAGGTGCTCAGTAGGGCTGCGGCGTATGTGTCGCAAGCGAATCTGCGTTTCGGCGGCTGCCCACACTGACATACCCGCTCGTTGCCGAGCTCGCCGGCGCGGGAAGGGGAACACAACGGGCCCGCCGGTGTTCGAGGACCACCTCCAGCGGGTCTTCCGCGCCGATGAGCCGAACCGGCTCTGGCTGAGGGGTATCACGGGGGATTGGACGAGGGAGGGCACGCTCTACTGTTGCGCGATCGAAGACGTGTTCTCCACCCGCGTCGTCGGATACTCGATCTCGGAGCGGATGACCGCGAAACTCGCCGTGGACGCGGTCCGCAATGCACTCGCCCGCCGAGGCGACGTCGCCGGGTGCATGCTGCACGCCGACAGAGATAGCCAGTTCCGTGGTCGCGCGATGGCCCGGCAGCTGCGCCTGGCCATCGTGGTCTGGATCGAGCGGAAGTATCACCGTCAACGAGCCCAGGACAGACTCGGCGGGATGACGCCCATCGAGTTCGAAGCCAAACTAACCAAGCCGCTCACACTCGCGGCCTAAACCGAAACCGTCGCCGGCTCGTTCCCCACTCCCAACGACACGCTCTCTTACAACTGGTACAAAAAAGCATCGAGTACCACCCGGCGCCACCCATGTGGCCAACGCCCGCAAACCACTGACACATCCGCTCCCAGGTCAAGGCGCCATCACATGACCCAAACCCGTAACCCGATCCCACCGTTCACCGCCGAAACCGCTGCCCGCAAGGTACAGGCCGCCGAAGACGCCTGGAATACTCGCGACCCCGAGATGGTCGCCCAGGCCTACAGCGTCGATACCGTGTGGCGAAACCGTGACCAGACGATCACCGGCCGGGACCAGGTGATTGCCTTCCTCACCGCCAAGTGGGATCGGGAACTCGACTATCAACTCCGCAAGAACCTGTGGGCGTTCACCGACGATCAGATCGCCGTGCGATTCCAGTACGAGTGGCACGACCATGACGGCCGGTGGTGGCGCTCCTACGGCAATGAGCTGTGGCGTTTCGACGCACAGGGCTACATGACCCATCGCGAGGCCAGCATCAACGACCGTCCCATTGGTCAGGATGAGCGACGCGTCACCCCAGGCCACGGCGAACTTCCCACCTGGTGAGCCTTTCGCCCAGCGATTGAATGCCCCGCCGAGATCCACGACGACGACATTGCCCTCACTGCCACTGCCGTCCTCGTCCGGGCCGTCGAGTGGTTCAACCAGCGTGGTGTCACCGTCGAGAGGTGCTGTCCGACAACGGCAGCGCCTACCGCTCACACTTGTGGCGAGACACCTGCATCGACCTCGGCATCCGGCACAAGCGCACGAGGCCGTATCGGCCGCAGACCAACGGGAAGAGCGAGCGGTTCCACCTCACCCTGGCCGACGGCTGGGGCTACGCCCGCTGTTACACGAGCGAGGCCGAGCGCCGCGGGAAACTCAAGGGCTGGCTGCACTACTACAACCACCACCGCCCCACACAGCCTGCGGGAACCAACCACCCTTCTCACGATTGACCAACGTCTCCGATCAGTACACCTCGATCCCACACAGTTCGCTGCGGGTGAGGAAGCGCCGGCCCGTAGGGGCCTCGAGGGAGAAGCCCCCACCGCGGCCGGGAACGGCGTCGATCACCAACCGCGTGTGCCGCCAGTACTCGAACTGCTCGGCGGAGATCCAGAACTCCAGGCCCCCGAGATCCTCGCCGGTCGGGGACGGCAACCGGGCGGTGCCCAGCAGGACATCGGCCGCGCCCGTGCGGAACTCACCGGCGGGGAAGCACATGGGCGAGGAACCGTCACAGCATCCCCCGGACTGGTGGAACATGAGGGGTCCATGTTGCTCCCACAGTTCCTGCAACAGGGCCACTGCGGGCCCGGTGAAACCGACCCGTGAGGTGGTCTCACCGGGTACCGCAGCGGTCGCCTCGAGCACCACGGGGTGTTCGGGATCCGCGATGTCCGCCGGGGACGGGTCCGCCGGTAATGAAGGGGTGCTCATGACGGTTCCTCGCCTTCCGGTCAGGGTCTAGAAGAAGCCCTGCGCGTTCTCGGTGTAGCTCACGAGCATGTTCTTGGTCTGCTGGTAGTGGTCGAGCATCATGAGGTGGTTCTCCCTGCCGATGCCCGAGGACTTGTAGCCGCCGAACGCGGAGTGCGCGGGGTAGCTGTGGTACTGGTTCACCCACACGCGGCCGGACTGGATGGCCCTGCCGGCGCGGTAGGCGGTGTTACCGCTACGAGCCCACACACCGGCACCCAAACCGTAGAGGGTGTCGTTGGCGATCGAGATAGCGTCGTCGTACGAGCCGAACTTCGCCACCGAGAGCACCGGACCGAAGATCTCCTCCTGGAAGATGCGCATGTCGTTGGTGCCCTCGAACACGGTGGGCTGCACGTAGTAGCCGCCAGCGAGGTCGCCCTCGAGCTCCGCGCGCTCGCCGCCGATGAGAACCTTCGCTCTCTCCTTCTTGCCGATGTCCAGGTAGGACAGGATCTTCTCGAGCTGGTCCGTGGAGGCCTGCGCGCCGATCATGGTGTCGGTGTCGAGCGGGTTGCCGGCGGTGATGCGAGAGACGCGCTCGACCCCGTCCGCGAGGAACTGGTCGTACATCGATTCCTGGATCAGCGCGCGCGACGGGCACGTGCAGATCTCCCCCTGGTTCAGAGCGAAGAACGCGAAGCCTTCCAGGGCCTTGTCGTAGAAGCCGTCCTTCTGCTGGGCGACGTCCTCGAAGAAGATGTTGGGCGACTTGCCCCCGAGTTCCAGGGTCACCGGGATGATGTTCTCGGACGCGTACTGCATGATGAGTCGGCCCGTGGTGGTCTCACCGGTGAACGCGATCTTGCGAATGCGCTTGTTGGACGCGAGCGGCTTGCCGCACTCCACGCCGAAGCCGTTGACGATGTTGACCACGCCGTCCGGGATCAGGTCTTGGATCAGCTCCATGAGCACCAGGATGGACGCCGGGGTCTGCTCGGCGGGCTTGAGCACCACGCAGTTGCCGGCGGCGAGCGCCGGGGCGAGCTTCCACACGGCCATGAGGATGGGGAAGTTCCAGGGGATGATCTGGCCGACGACGCCGAGGGGCTCGTGGAAGTGGTACGCCACGGTATCCTCGTCCAGCTGGGACAGCCGCCCTTCCTGCGCGCGGATCGCACCGGCGAAGTAGCGGAAGTGGTCGATGGCCAGGGGGATGTCCGCGTTGAGCGTCTCGCGCACGGGTTTGCCGTTGTCCCAGGTTTCTGCGACCGCGATCACCTCGAGGTTCTCCTCCATGCGGTCCGCGATCCTGTTGAGCATGAGCGCTCGCTGCGCGGGCGTAGAGGCGTTCCACGACGGCGCTGCGGCCCACGCGGCGTCGAGTGCGGCCTCGATGTCTTCGGCCGTTCCCCGGCCGACCTCGGTGAACGCCTTGCCCGTGACGGGGGTGACGTCCTCGAAGTACTGCCCCTTGACCGGGGGCACCCACGCGCCGCCGATGAAGTGTTCGTAACGGGATTTGAAGCTGACGACGGATCCGTCCGTGCTGGGCTGGGTGTACACGCTCATGGCGACCATCCTGTTGTCCGAAAGTGAGGTGCACCACACTATAGCCAGGCCCCCGACATCATGACAGGCACCCGCATGCCCCCTTATGCGGACACAATGTGCACACGCAACGGGGCGGCCCGGGAGAACCCGGACTGCCCCGTTCACAGAAAGTGCCGGTGGTCGGTGGCGCCTACTCGGTGCGTTGCCCGTCCGAAGGCGCGGCGGGAGCGTACGCGTGCGAACCCTGCTCACCGGAGTGGGCGGGCTGCTCCATGAGGGCGGCGTCGTCCTTGAACGGCTCACCCGAACGCGGGGCGTCGTAGAGCCGGGTGTCCAGGATGCCTTCGCGCTTGGAGACGATCGTGGCCACGAGGGCCTGACCGGTGACGTTCAGGGCGGTGCGGCCCATGTCCAGGATCGGGTCCACGGCGAGCAGCAGGCCCACGCCGTCGAGCGGCAAGCCCAGCGTGGACAGCGTCAGGGTCAGCATGACCGTGGCACCGGTGGTGCCGGCGGTCGCGGCGGAACCCAGGACGGAGACCAGCGCGATCAGCACGAAGTGCATCGGGGTCAGGGGCACACCGTAGAACTGCGCGACGAAGATCGCGGCGATCGCCGGGTAGATCGCGGCGCAACCGTCCATCTTGGTGGTCGCACCCAGCGGGATCGCGAAGGACGCGTAGTGCCCGGGGACACCCAGGTTGCGCTCGCTCACGCGCTGCGTCATGGGCATGGTACCCAGGGACGAACGGGAGACGAAGCCCAGCTGCATGGCGGGCCACACGCCCGAGAAGAACTGCTTGACGGACAGCCCGTTGAGCTTGATCAACAGGGGGTAGACCACGAAGGCCACGAGCAGCAGGCCCACGTAAACCGTGATCACGAACTTCACGAGCGAACCCATGGAGGTCCAGCCGTACTCGAACACGGCGCGGCCGATGAGCCCCAGGGTGCCCAGGGGAGCCAGGCGGATGATCCACCACACGACCTTCTGCATGATGGCCAGCGCGGACTGCATGAAGGTCAGGAACGGCTCGGCGGCCTTGCCGACCTTCAGCGCGGCGATGCCGATCACGAGCGAGACCACCAGGATCTGCAGGATGTTGAAGTTCACGGCGGTGGTCACGGTCTCCGGATCCACGACCTTGGAGCTGGTCTCCAGACCAAGGAAGTTCACGGGGATCAGGCCCTTGAGGAACCCGAGCCACGAGCCCTCGCTGCCGGAATACGTGCCGGGCTGTTCCTGGCCGGTGCCCACACCGGGCTGCGCGATGACACCGAGCAGCATGCCGATCACCACCGCGATCAACGCGGTGATGGCGAACCACAACAGGGTCTTCCACGCGAGGCGCGCGGCGTTGGAGACGTCACGCAGGTTGGCGATGGAGGAGATCACGGCCGTGACCACGAGCGGGACCACGGCGGCCTTGAGGATGGTGACGTAGCTCGTGCCGATCGTGTCCAACGTGGTCATGAGCCAGTTGGGGTTCTCCTCGGGGTCGCCACCCATGGCAGCGGCCAGCGATCCGAGGAGAAGACCCAAAATCAGAGCGATCAGGATCTGCCACCCGAACGACGTCATCCACCGCGGGAGACGGCGAGTACTTTCTGCGGAATTCATGCGCCCAGGATAGGCCCGGGTATCCTAAACGGCACGGGTCACATGACGAAATATGACAGCGTGACACGGGAATAAAATCCCGCACCCTGACGAATCCCTGAGAATCCGCCGTCTACAGGGCCAAGGCGTACGAGAGTGTGTCCAATCCCACGGAGCCCAGGCGCAGTGCGCGGGCATGAAACTGCCTGAGGTCGAAGTCCGCTCCCTCGCGCGCCATGGCCTGCTGCCGGGCGTCGAGCCACATCTGCTGGCCGATCCGGTAGGACGGCGCCTGACCCGGCCATCCCATGTAGCGCAACCATTCGAAGCGCAGCACGGAATCGGCCATCACTACGTTGTGGCGCAGGAACGCCCAACCATCGTCGGAGGTCCAGGTCTCACCCGCGCGCGCGCCGCCCAGCAGGTCCCCGAGCACCTCCGGGATCTCGAAGCCGCAGTGGAATCCCACGTCGAAGATCACGCGCACCGTCCGCAGGCGCTGCGAGTCGAGCATGCCCATCCGATCCCCGGGGTCGTCCAAGAAGCCCAGCTCGGCCATGAGTCGCTCGGCGTACAACGCCCAGCCCTCGCCGTGACCGGAGACCCAGATGCCCATCCGGCGCCATCTGTTGAGCTCACCCGCGTTCGCCAGGGCTGTGGCGATCTGCAGGTGATGACCGGGGACACCCTCGTGGTAGACCGTGGTGGTCTCCTCCCACGTGGCGTGCTGGGAGACGTTCTCGGGGACGGACCACCACATGCGCCCGGGCCGGGTGAAATCACCGCTCGGGGGCGTGTAGTAGATGACGCCGTCGTGCGTAGGGGCGATCCGGCACTCGAGTTCGCGCATGGGCTCGGTGATCTCGAAGTGGGTGTCCGCGAGGGTGTCCAGTGCGGCGTCTGATAGCCGCTGCATCCAGGCCTGCAGCTCCTCGGGGGAGTGCAGTTGCCGTGCGGGGTCCGCGGTGAGGGCGGCCATGGCCTCGGGGATGCTCGCTCCCGGCTGGATCTGCTCCGCGATCCGGCGCTGTTCGGCATCCAGCTCGAGCAGTTGCTGCACCGCCCAGTCGTAGACCTCGCGCGGGTCCAGCCGGGCGCCCAGGAACGAGGCAAGGTGCAATCGGTAGTCGTCAATCCCGCACGCGTCCGATTCCCGCGCCCCGGGGGCGAACTCCTCGCGCAGAGCCCGGGCGACGCCGCGGTACGCCTCGCGCGCAGCGTCCGCGGCGCGGCGCAGCTCCTCGCGCACGCCCTCCGGCGCGGCGGGGTCGTTCGTGAGCACCGCGAAGGAGCCCTCGTCCGACGCGTACTGCTCCGCCTGCTGGGAGGCCTCCACGATCTGCGGGGCGGACGGCGGGCGGTCCAGTTCCACGGCCTCGCGCAGGCCCTCGAGGTACTGCTCCAGGGCCGCGGGGATGTTGGCCATCCGGCCCGCGATGTGCTTCCACTCCTGCTCCGTGTCCCGCGGCATGGCGTCCAGGATCTGCCGGATCTCCTGCACCGGGGACGCGATGTTGCTGACCACGGACACGTCCAGGTTCGCCTCGTGGCGGTCCAGCTGCAGGCGCAGCTCGTCGCGCAGCGCGTGCAGCGTCACGCGGTCCACGTCGTCCTGGGGCTCCGCCCGTTCGACGAGCTCGAGCGTGGTGCGGGCCAGTTCCGCGGCGGCCGCGCGGCCCGCGGGCCCGTAGTCCGGGTAGTCGGTCTCGTGGCCGGGAATGCCGTTGAACGTGGCGGCGCTGGGATCCAGGGCCATGCAATGGTCGAAGTAGGTTTCTGCGAGGGTGTCCACGGCGGTCGCGGAGCGGTGCGTGGTGCCCAGGGGTGCCAGGGGTTCGCGGCTCTGCGGGGTGGAGTCGATGTGCGTCACAGAGTGTCACCCTAGTCACGCTCCGGCCGGCGGCAAGCACCCTGGCGAGTCCGACACGCCCGGGCGGTGTGCGCTCGCACGTCGGCGCTGTCGCAATTCGGCGCGGCGACGGCGCGGTTCCCGCGGCACCGGGGAGCGCGCCGGTGTACTCACCGGTGTGGCCGCCGCGAAGCACCGGGGCCGCGAGTTCAGCCCGCGAATCGTTCCTCGAGTTCCGCGAGCAGCTCGAGCACTGCGTCCGTACCCGAGACCGGCCCGCCGGCGAGCAGCCCATCCGCACCGAGCACCACGACCCACGGGGTACCGGGGTGCTCGAACATGGCGCTCACCTCGTGCTCGCGGTCCACCAAACACGCTGCACGCAGGCTCGGAGGGAGCAGATCTCGGTCCTCCTCGCGGGCCACCACGGCGTGCACCGCGACCGGCCCCAGGTGGTCGGGCATCCCCGCCGCACGGTCGATCGCGGGGGTGCATGCGCCGCACGAGGGACTCACGTGGACCAGGGCGCGCGCCGCGGTGGCGGCCAGGCCACGCAGGGTCACCGGGTTACCGGCGGCGTCTGTGAGCCCCGCGTAGGGAATAGGCAAACGCACGTAGACGTCGTGTTCTTCGGGGGCTTTGGAAATGCCGGCCGGTCGAGGGGCTGCGGAGCCTCCCGCGGGTCGAGGCGCGACGGCGCCGGGGACCGCACCCGCCGGTGGGCCCGCCTGCGCGGGGACCGGAGTACCCGCCGTGAGCGCGTAGGCGGGCACAGCGGCGTCGTCGTGCGAGGAACCCGGCAGCGGCGGGATCCCGGCGAGCGCATGCGGGTCACCGGCGCGGGACGGACCCGGGCGTTCGCTCCACAGGCTCACGAGCATGAGTCCCACGGGGATCGCGACCGCCGCGACGACCCACCACGGGACGTCCAGGACCGGCCCGTCGTAACCGCCCACGGTGACGAGCAGCAGGGCCAGGACGGCCACGATCGTGAAGGCGAGGTTGCGCACCACGGTCCGCATGGACACCGGGGCGCGGGACAGGGAGCCGAAGCACCCGCACGAGGCGGGATCCGACTGCCGGGTGCCGCGGAACACCGCGGCCGTGAACACCGAAAACAGCACCGTGGCGGCGGAGGCCGCGGCCCACAGCACCACCCCGGAGGCCAGCAGGAGCGCGATCGCCAGGACCAGTTCGAGCCACGGCAGGGCACCCTGTAGCCAGCGCGCCGTGAGGGGCGTGGGCAGGGACGTCAGCAGGGACGGGCCGGTGGAGGGGGAGACGAGCTTGGCCACCCCGCTGATCAGCAGCACGAGGGCGAGTGAACCCAGGGAGGACGAGGAGATGACAGCCACGGAAACATTATCCATTTCGATGCATCCTCCTCATGTGCGCTGACAAGCCGACAAGGGGGCGGCGGACTGGGCTCAGCGATCGGGCAGGGTGCGCCGCCATGCACCGCGCCCCGGTCGCAACCGCAGGCCCAGGCGCAGTCGCCGGGTCTGGGACCGCGGAGGCTTGGGTGCACGGGAGGGCTGGGCGTCCTGCGCCGCGGCCTGCGCGGAGAACACCACGGTGAGCGCGGCCAGTTCCTCCGGGGTCGGGTTGCCGTGGGTGACCGTGAACAGGGGGTCCTGGCGACTCGTGGTCTCGGGCAGCCAAGCGACCGCCGCGGTCCCCGGATCATGGGCGAGACGGGACACGTCACCGGCCGCCCGCGAGGCCGGTGAGTTGTTCTCGGCCGTGCTCACAGCGGGATGTTCCCATGCTTCTTGGCGGGGGTGGACGCGCGCTTGTCCGCGAGCCCGCGCAGGGCCCGGATGATCTGCTCGCGGGTCTCGGACGGGCAGATCACCGCGTCCACATACCCAAGTTCGGCGGCCTGGTAGGGGTTGAGCAGGTCCTCCTCGAACTTCTGCGCGAGTTCGGCGCGCAGCTGCTGGTCCTCACCGGTTTCCTGGGCGGCCTTGAGGTCCCGGCGGTAGAGGATCTCCACAGCACCCTGGGAGCCCATGACACCGATCTGGGCGGTGGGCCACGCGAGGTTGATGTCCGCGCCCAGCTTCTTGGACCCCATCACGATGTACGCGCCGCCGTAGGCCTTGCGGGTGATGAGCGTGACCAGGGGGACCGTGGCCTCCGCGTACGCGTAGAGCAGCTTGGCCCCGCGGCGGATGATCCCGTTGAACTCCTGGTCCGTGCCGGGCAGGAACCCGGGGACGTCCACGAACGTGAGGATCGGGATGTTAAACGCGTCGCAATGACGCACGAACCGCGCGGCCTTCTCGGAGGCCGCGATGTCCAGGGTCCCGGCGAACTGCATGGGCTGGTTTGCCACGATCCCCACGGTGTGACCCTCAACGCGGGCGTAGCCCACCATCACGTTGGGGGCGTAGAGTTCCTGGATCTGCATGAAGTGCCCGTCGTCCACGACCGTCTCGATCACGGTGCGCATGTCGTACGGCTGGTTCGCGGAGTCCGGGATCAAGGTGTCCAGGGCGAGGTCCTCGTCCGTGACCTCTTCGACCTGGTCGTGGTCGAGCACCGGGCTGTCCTGCAGGTTATTGCCGGGCAGGTACTCGAGCAGCTCGTGGACGAAGTCGAAGGCGTCCTGCTCGTCCGAGGCCAGGTAGGCGGCGGTGCCCGTGCGCTCGTTGTGGGAGCGGGCCCCACCCAGGGTCTCCATGTCCACGGTCTCACCCGTGACGGTCTTGATGACGTCTGGGCCCGTGATGAACATGTGGGAGGTCTTGTCCACCATGACCACGAAGTCGGTCAGTGCGGGGGAGTAGGCGGCGCCACCGGCGCACGGGCCCATGATGAGCGAGATCTGCGGGACCACCCCGGAGGAGCGCACGTTCATGCGGAAGATGTCCGCGAACATCGCCAGAGAGGCCACGCCCTCCTGGATGCGGGCGCCGCCGCCGTCGTTGATCCCGATCACCGGGCACCCGTTGCGCAGTGCGAACTTCTGGACCTTGACGATCTTCTCGCCGTTGACCTGGGACAGGGAGCCCCCGAACACGCCGAAATCCTGGGAGTAGACGGCCACGAGGCGCCCGTCCACGGTGCCGAAACCGCTCACCACGCCGTCACCCAGCGGCTTCTTCTTCTCCATGCCGAACATGGTGCTGTGGTGCACGGCCAGGGCGTCGAACTCCACGAACGAGTCGGGGTCCAGCAACATCTCGATGCGTTCCCGGGCGGTGTTCTTCCCGCGCGCGTGCTGCTTGTCCACGGCCGCCTGTCCGGACGGTACCGCGGCCTCCTCGCGGCGCTGCCGGAAGTCGGCGATCTTGCCTGCTGTGGTGGACAGGTCGTGGCTCATAACACCTCGCGTCATCGTGATCGGTACTGGTTGGGCGTACCGCGAGCCCTGGGAACGCCCCCCAGTGTAATTGCAGGGCCCACACGCGCCTTTGTAGAAGTCCCACAACGCAGGCCGGTGCTCTTTCGACGGGCGCGAGCGTCCCGGGTCCCTCAGGCGGAGGTGTCGGACCCCACCGAGCCGATCGTCACGGTCCATTCCCGGATCGTGTGCTCCGTGACCACACCGTGGACCACCAGGGGGTCCTCGGCGATGATCCGTTCGATCTCCTCGGCGCTGTCCGCACGCAGGACGATCAATGCGGCGTCACCTTCCAAGGGCCCCGAGACGATCACGACGCCGCGCTCGTGCAGTTCGCGCAGGAACGCGCGGTGGGCGGGGCGGTGCTCGGTCAGGATGTCCTGCGGGCCGCCGTAGACGTAGTTCAAGGCGTAGACGCTCATACCGGGTCCTCTCGTGGTGGCGCTGGCTGGTCCCAGCATATGCCCGGCTCACGACGCTAGACATAAACTTGCGGTACCGCCCCGTCGTCGACATGCGTCGTGGGCACAATCATGTGAGGAGTACCCATGGAAGCCACCGAGGACCGGCCCGCCGCGGATTATCGCGCCGCGGAGCTGGACGGGGCGCTGCGCGGCCACGGGTGCCGCCTCACGATCCTGGACAGCGTCCCGTCCACCAACGAGTGGCTCGTCGAACAGCTCTCGCGGGACGCGGCGCACGATGCCGCCGGGGCACCGCTGCGAGCGGTCGTCGCGGGATTCCAGAGCCGCGGCAAGGGGCGCCTGGACCGCAGCTGGTTCACCCCCGCGGGCACCGCCGTGACGTTCTCGGTGGCCCTCACGCCGCGGGACCGCTCGGGCCGCGCGTGGCCGCAGGACCTCCTGCCGTGGCTCACGCTGATGCTCGCGCACAGTGTCACGGCCACCGTGCGCGAGCTGACCGGCGTCCCCGCGGCGGTGAAGTGGCCCAACGACGTCCTGATCCGCGAACGCAAGGTCTGCGGCATCCTCGCGTCCCTCGTACCCTCGCCCCCCGGTGCCGCACACCAAGGACCCACCGTGGTGCTCGGCGCGGGCATCAACGTCCAGCAGGGCCACCTCCCGGTCCCCGGCGCCACGTCCCTGCGCCTCGAGACCGGGAACGACGCCGCTGTCCCCACCCGCAGCGCGGTGCTCACCGGGGTGCTCGCCCACTTCTCCCGCGCCCTCGACCGCGCGAGCGTGGACCCCGCCGCGCAACTCGGGCCGGGTGGGGAACTGCGACGGGAGCTCGAATCCGCTCTCGACACCCTGGGACGCCGCGTGCTCGTGCACCTGCCCGGGCGCAACGCGCCATTGCCCGCTACCGCCGTGGGACTGGGATCGTCCGGTCAGCTGCGCGTGCGCGACGACGACGGCCGCGAGCACGAGTACGGCGCGGGCGACGTCGTCCACGTGCGACCCGGCCCCCGCACCCCGGAGGACGCCGGACACGAGAACGAGAGGCCCCGATGACACGCTCGCGCCGCGCCCTGGACCTGGCACCGGGGGAGGACACGGTCGTGGCCACCCGCGCCCACCCCTTGAAACTCGTGGCCCCGGCGCTCGCCGCGTGGGCGATCGTGTTCGGTTATTCGGCCCTGCGCCGCGTCCTGGACCTCACGTGGCGGCCCACAGCCACCCCATGGACCACGCTGCACGCGTTCGTGGGGTGGCTGCTGCTCATCGCGGCATTGCTGCTCGCGTGGCGGTTCGTGCTCTCGCCCGCGTGGCGCTGGCTGCGCACGCGCTTCGTGCTGACCACCGCGCGGCTTGCCCTCGTGGGGCCCCCGGCGCGGGACGGCGCGGTGTTCCTGCCCCTGAACGAACTGCGCTCGGTGCGCGTCACGCGCGGGGCCACCCGGCCCGGCGAGGCCCGCGAGGGCCTGGACCGCGGCACCGTGCTCGCGGATTTCGGGGGCCTGGGCGGGCTCAAACTCGCCAGCTGCCCGCAACCGGCCCGCTTCGCCGCGTTGGTCCGCGAGTCCGCGGCGGACGCGGGCAACTACAGTGGTGGAGGCAACACGGCCGGACCGGGGTATCCCGGAACCCATATCGCCCAGCAAGGAGGACCGCGTGGCTGACGACCCCTCGGAGCACACGGACGGATACGTCACCGGGCCGCAGACCGAACAGCTCAACCTGAACGTGCACAATCCCGTGCAGTCCAACCTGTACGGGTCGGAGGAGTCCAAGGCGGCGGCGCGCCACCTCGACTCCCTGTTGTTGGGTTCGCAGCGTCACCTACGGCGCCGGGAGGCCGCGCGTGAAGCGGGGCTGTCCACGGCGTCCGCCCGGAAGATCTGGCGTGCCCTGGGCTTCCCGAACCTCAGCGACGACGACGTCTACTTCACGGGCGAGGACGTCCGGGCCCTGCGGGTGGTCTCCAACCTCGTGCAGGAGGAGAAGCTCAGCGAGGAGGCCGCGCTGTCCCTGGCCCGCTCCGTGGCGCAACTGACCGACCGCATGGTCGTGTGGCAGATCGAGGCGCTCGTCGAGGACATGGTGGCCCACCGGGACATGACGGACGCCCAGGCGCGGCGCGAACTGCTGCGCATGCTCCCGGAGATTCTCGAACCGCTCGAGAACCTGCTCGACTACGCGTGGCGCCGTCAGCTCTCCGCAGCCGTGCAACGACTGGCCATGCGCGGTGAACGCGCGGACGGGTCCACGGTGAGCCTCGGGATGGCGGGCCCGGACGTGGGCTCCTCGTCCCTGCCGCTCGCGCGCGGCGTGGGGTTCGCGGACCTCGTCTCCTACACGTCCCTGTCCCGGCAGATGAACGAGCGCACCCTGGCCAACCTCGTGCAGCGCTTCGAGAAGCGGTGCGCGGAGGTGATCTCGATCGGCGGTGGCCGCGTGATCAAGACCATCGGCGACGAAGTGATGTTCCTGTCCGAGACTCCCGAGGGCGGGGCGCAGATCTCGCTCGCACTCGCCCGCGTGATCAAGAACGATCCCCTGTTGCCGCAGGCCCGCGTCGCGTTCGTGTGGGGGCGCGTGCTGCCGCGACTCGGTGATCTCTACGGGCCCACCGTGAACCTCGCGTCCCGGCTCGTGGCCCTCACGGAACCCGGGGGTGTCATGGTGGACGCCTCCACCGCCCGTGTGCTCGGCGACGACGACCGGTTCGTGCTGACCCCGCAACCCACCCGCAACGTGCGCGGCTTCGGGGACGTGCGCCCCGTGTCGATCACCCAGGGCCACGGGCCCTTTCTGGAAGACGAGGTCGAATGACCGTTCCCCTGACCATCCGATCGGGCGGTGTCACCGATCGGGGACTGCGTCGTGAGACGAACGAGGACGCACTGATCGTCACGGACACCATGTGTGCCGTCGCGGACGGGATGGGCGGTCACGAGGCCGGTGAGGTGGCCAGCGCGCTGTGCGTGTCCACGCTGGGTGGCTCGGACCTGTTCTCGCTCGACGACTTCCGCGACTACGTGATCGTGGAACCGGCACCCGGATCGGACGTCGCCCGGTTCCGCGCGACGATCGACCGCCAGCTCAAGCTCGACCCGGACGTGCCCAACGAGGCACTGGAGGCCGTGCACCGGGTGCGCTCGGTGCTGTGGGAAGCGGACCAGGCCATCCAGGCCCAGTGCGGCACGCGCGCCGGGACCACGGTCACGGGTGCGTGGCTTGTGGAGATCGCCGGCACCTGGCTGTGGCTCGTGTTCAACGTGGGGGATTCGCGCACCTACCAACTCGTGGGCCCGCCCGTGGGGGAGCCGCCCACGACCGAGACCGGACCCGTGGGCGTGACCCAGCTGACCGTGGACCACTCCGAGGTGCAGTACCTCGTCTCGATCGGCCAGCTCACCCCGGCCCAAGCGCTCGTGCACCCGCGGCGCAACGTCATCACGCGCGCCCTTGGCACGGGCCAAATCTGGGAACCGGACGTGATCGTGGTGCCCGCGGTGCCGGGGCAGCGGTTGCTCATGTGCTCCGACGGTCTCACGGGGGAACTCTCGCCCGCGCACATCGCCCGCGTCCTGCACTCGGTCCCGCACCCCAAGGAGGCCGCAGACGTCCTGGTCCAGGCCGCGCTGCGCACTGGTGGCCGGGACAATGTCACGCTCGTGGTCGCGGACGTGCTGCGCGCGGACGACCCCCGCGCCAACACCACGTCCATCCCCAGGATCCGCTGAGTTCACGTCCCGGGCATCGCGCGGCCGGTGCCTGGGCACGCTTGCGTGCGCGCGTCAAGCCGAGCGTTTCGTTCGCAATGAAACGGTCGGGGCGCGGCTCACGCGGACGCGGAACCCCCGCGCGAGCCGGCCGGGTCAGGCATGGTGGCCGCGCGTCTGGGCGCCCGGGTCCTTGGCGGGCTTGGGCTCCTTGACGGGGGCCTTGCCGCTCGCGCGCAACCGGCGGTAGTAGCCCGCGGCCTCCTCCTGGCGCTCGGCCTCCACCGTGCCGCCGATCTCAGCGCGCAGTAGCTCGGGCGAGAGCCCGAACGCGTCCACCAGCTCCAGGGAGTAGGGGCGCAGGCGCGCAATGAGGCGGTTGATGTAGGACTCCAGAGCGCGGCCGCGGCGCATCGAGAGCCGACCGTAGGAGAGGTACCACGCGAGGTCCTGCTCGATCAGGTGCAGACCGAAGAGGTCCCGCAGCCACGTGAGCACGCGCTTGGTGTCCGGGTCCTCGATCTTCTCGAGACCAGCGGTGAACGCCTCCCACTGCAGCAGCTGGGCGTGGGAGCGGGCGGCCTCGAGCAGCTGGTTCTGGTTGTCGTTGAACGCCTTTGCCTGCTCGGTGCGGGACTTGCGGGACACGGCCCGCAGCTCGTCCGCGATGTCGCCGATCATGGTTTGCACCCGGTCGGTGAGCAGCGCGCGCTGGGCCGCGGGATCGCGCAGGGCGTTGACGGACTTGCGGGAGTCCCCGGTGTCCGAGAACGCCTGGGTCAGCTTGCGCAACCCGGAGCGGTTGAAGCCGGCCTCGGTGGCGCGGTCCGCCACGTAGCGGGCCATCACGCCCACGTCCGCGTTCTTGAACTCCGCCGAGTAATCGTTGAGCAGGCGCTTGGCCACGAGCTGCAGCAACACGGTGTTGTCGCCCTCGAACGTGACGTAGACGTCCAGGTCCGCGCGCAGTTCTACGAGCCGGTTCTTGGCCAAGAAGCCCGCGCCACCGCACGCCTCGCGGCACTCCTGCAGCGTGTCTAGGGCGCTCCACGTGGACATCGGCTTGAACGCCGCGGCCAGGGTCTCGAGCTCCTGACGGTTGCCGTCCGAGTCGTCCTCGCCCGAGAAGACCTCGTGGAACTTGTCGAGCAACTGCTGGTGCGCAAACGTCATGGCGTACGTCTCGGCGATGCGGGGGATCAACCGGCGCTGGTGGCGCTGGTAATCCAGCAGCGTCTGCTCCTGGATGTCCGAGTCCGTGGTGAACTGCCGACGCTGCTCGGCGTAGCGCACCGCGATGCTCAGCGCGGCCTGGTTCGCGATCGTCGCGGCGCCGTCGAGGGACACGCGGCCCTGCACCAGCGTGCCGATCATGGTGAAGAAGCGCCGGCCCGGGGACGGGATGGGGGAGGAGTAGACGCCGTTCTCGTCCACGTCCCCGTACTTGTTGAGCAGGTTGGTGCGGGGCACGCGCACGTGGTCGAAGTGCAGTCGGCCGTTGTCGATGCCGTTGAGCCCACCCTTGCGGCCGTCGTCCTCGCCGCCCACGCCCGGCAGGAACTCGCCGTTCTCGTCCCGCAGGGGCACGTAGAGGCAGTGCACACCGTGGTTGGTGCCGTTGACGATGAGCTGCGCGAACACGGTGGCCGCGCGGCCGTGCACCGCGGCGTTGCCGAGGTAGTCCTTCCACGCGGCCTTGAACGGCGTGTGGATCTCGAACTCGTCCGTCTCCGGGATGTACGTGGCGGTGGTGCCGATCGAGGCGACGTCAGAACCGTGGCCGATCTCCGTCATGGCGAACGCACCGGGCATGCTGAGGTCCAGGATGGAGGGGAGCCACTTCTTGTGGTGCTCCTCGGTGCCCAGGTTCAGCACGGCGGAGCCGAACAGGCCCCACTGCACACCGGACTTGATCTGCAGGGACGGGTCCGCGAGCACGAGCTCCTCGAACGCGGAGAGGTTGGCGCCGGGGCTCATGGCCCCGCCCACGCTCTCGGGCATGCCCAGGTACTGGGGCCCGGCATCCGCGAGCAGCTTGAGCTGCTCGAACGTGACGTTGCGCTGGTCCGCAAAGGACTGGTCGTACTGGGACTGGAAGCGGGGATCCTTCGCCCGCTCGCGTGCCGCCTTGCGTGCTTCGGGCCAGCGCCCCAGCAGGATGGCGCCGAGCTCGGCGGTGTCGATCCCGGACGGGGTGGTGGCACCGTCCTCGGGCAGGTCTTCGATGCGGTCGGTATTGGGAACTGTTCCGCTGACCGAGGTAATGGACATCATGACTCCTGACGGTTCTCTGGGACGGGTGGTTTACCCGTCGTCCTGATGGGGGAAGTTGGTGGTGCGGATTCACTGCCGGTCACGGGGCGCAGGCCCTCCACGGCCCACGTGGTGATGATCCGACTCATGGTGTGGCGATCCGGTTTCGCGGTATCGCCGCCGAGTTCGAGCCAGGCCTCACCCGCACCGCGGACCATGCCCACGGTGGAAGCGGCCCAGCACTTCAGGACCCCCTCGGGCGTGGCCCGGCTGCCGTGGTGGCGCATGTGTTGCTCCATGAGCAGGTCCCTTACGGAATCCACGAAGCGTTCGATCGTGGAACCCCGTTCCGTGGGTGCGGTCACCACGAAGCGGTAGACCTCACCGGAGGCCGCCACGGACTTGAGGTACTCGGAGACGAGGGCGTGGATCATGGCGGCGAACGTGTCCGCTTCGCTGGCCGCGGCCACCATGCGTCGACGCATCCGGGTCACGAAGTACTCACCCACCGCGGCCTGCACGCCGGCCTTGTCCTTGAAGTAGCGGTAGAAGACGGACTTGGAGGTCCCGCACGCCGTGGCGATCTCCTCCATGGACAGCGCAGCACCGTTCGCGGCCACGGCGTCGCGCGCGGCCGTGATCAGTTCGATCCGCCGCACGGCGCGGTGCCGCTGCCAACGCGAGCTCCTGCCGTCCACGGGGTGGGTGACCTGTTTCACGATACCGAGAGTATCAGCTATTCTGGATCCCGAGTGATCCAGATCGCATAAATTCCCCGAAAGGAACTACGCATGAGCGAGAACACGCAGAACACGGCACCGTCCACCCCGGCCACCGGAACCGGTTCCGAAGCCGCCAAGCGAGTTGCGGCCCCGGCCGCCTCCTCCGCGCCGCAGGGCGGAGCGACGGGAGCCCGCGCCGTCGTCGTGGCGGGCAACCGCATCCCCTTCTCCCGCGCGGGCGGGCCGTACGCGAACGCGTCCAACCAGGACATGTTGACCGCCGCGATCGACGGGCTCGTGGCCCGGACCGGGATCGCGGGCGAACGCCTGGGCGCCGTGGCGGCCGGTGCCGTGATCAAGCACTCCCGGGACTTCAACCTCACGCGCGAGTCCGTGCTGGGCTCCGCGCTGGACCCCGCGACCCCGGCCTACGACGTCCAGATGGCGTGCGCCACGGGCATGGAGACCGTGAGCTCGATCGCCAACAAGATCCGGCTGGGCCAGATCCGGGCCGGGATCGCCGGTGGTGTGGACTCGTCCTCGGACGCTCCCATCGCCGTGAGCGAGGGGCTGCGCCGCGCGCTGCTCAAGCTGCAGCGCGCCAAGACCACCGCCCAGAAGCTCAAGGCGTTCAAGGACCTGCGCCCGGGCGACCTCTCGCCGTCGGTGCCCTCGTCCGGTGAGCCGCGCACGGGCCTGAGCATGGGTGAGCACCAGGCGCTGACCACCCAGAAGTGGGGCATCACACGCGAGGCCCAGGACGAGTTGGCCGCGGCCTCCCACCAGCACCTGGCCGCCGCGTACGAGCGGGGCTTCTTCGACGACCTCGTGACCCCGTTCAAGGGTCTGACCAAGGACAACAACATGCGCCCGGACTCCACCGTGGAGAAGCTGGGCGGGCTGAACCCGGTGTTCGGCAAGAAGCTCTCCGGTGAAGCCACCATGACGGCCGGCAACTCCACGCCGCTCACGGACGGTGCCTCCACGGTGCTCATCTCGTCCGAGGAATGGGCCGGTGAGCACCACCTGACCCCACTCGCCGAGGTCGTGGACAGCGAGGCCGCCGCGGTGGACTTCGTGACCGGCAACGAGGGCCTGCTCATGGCCCCGGCCTACGCCGTGCCGCGTCTGCTGGCCCGCCACGGCCTCACGCTGCAGGAGCTGGACCTCGTGGAGATCCACGAGGCGTTCGCCTCCACCGTGCTGTCGATCCTCGCCGCATGGGAGTCCCCGGAGTTCTGCAAGGACCGCCTGGGCCTGGACGCGCCCCTGGGCTCGGTGGACCGCGCCAAGCTCAACGTCAACGGGTCCTCACTCGCCACTGGGCACCCCTTCGCCGCCACGGGTGGTCGCATCGTTGCCTCCACCGCCAAGGAACTGGCCGCACGTGCCAAGGAGACGGGCAAGCCGCAGACAGCGCTGATCTCGGTGTGCGCCGCCGGTGGTCAGGGTGTGGCCATGCTGCTGCGCTCGGTCTAAGCGAGTTCACGGCCACGGCGAGACACCACGATTTCTGGGAGAGGACACAAGTGACGGACACATATCTGGACATGGTCAATTCGGGGCTGGGCAAGCAGCTCGCGGGCAAATTGGGCCTCCCGCGCCCGGTTACGCTGCGCCGGTTCACCGCGGACGGGGACTTCCCGAGCGGCTCCGTGCTCGTGCTCGGCCGGGGTGCGGCGGGCGACGCCGCATCGTCGGCCCTGCTCGGCTGGGACCTGGACGTGCGCCGGCACGCTCAGGACGTGGACCGGGTGGGTGCGGTGGTGATCGACTACACGGAGGTCGACAGCCCCGCCGATCTCGCGGACGCGGCCCTCGAGCTGGCCTCGGCCGTGCGCAAGCTGCGCCCGGGCGGACGGGTCATCACGCTGTCGCGACCGGCGCCCGGGATCGGGACCGGAGCGGCGTCGGGCACGCTGCCCGGCGCGCGGCAGTTGACCCCGTCGCAGGCCGCGGCGCGCCAGGGTGTCGTGGGCATGCTGCGCTCGATCGCCCAGGAGATGCGCGGCGGCGTGACCGCCAACGGCATCCTGCTTGCGGACGACGTCGCTGCGGACGCTCCCGGTGTCACGGGCGCCCTGCGCTTCTTCCTCTCGGGCCGCAGCGCGTACGTGGACGGGCAGTTCCTGACTGTGGGTGACGACCGCGGGGACGCGGACGTGGACTGGGTGCACCCCGTCGCGGGCAAGGTCGCAGTGGTCACGGGTGCCGCACGCGGGATCGGCGCGCAGGTCACGCGTACGCTCGCGGCCTCGGGCGCCACGGTCATCCCCGTGGACGTGCCCGCCGCCGGTGACGCGCTGAGCAAGCTCGCCAACGAACTGCGCGTGCCCGCGTTGCAGCTGGACGTCACGGACCCGCAGGCCGGACAGAAGATCCTGGACCTCGCGGTGTCCCGGTACGGCCGGCTGGACCTCGTGGTGCACAACGCGGGCATCACGCGGGACAAGATGCTTGCCAACATGGACCAGGCCAAGTGGGATTCCGTGATCGCGGTCAACATCGAATCGCAGTTGCGGATCACCGAGACCCTGCTCGCCTCCGATCAGCTGGGCCCGGCGCCGCGCATCGTGTGCCTCGCGTCCACGAGCGGCGTGGCGGGCAACCGCGGTCAGACCAACTACGCCGCCTCCAAGGCCGGGGTGATCGGTGCGGTGGCCGCCACGGCACCGCTGATCGCGGAGAAGGGCGGGACCATCAACGCCGTGGCTCCCGGGTTCATCGAGTCGGACATGACGGCCAAGATCCCGGCGGCCCGCCGCCAGATCTCCCGCCGGTTGAACTCCCTGCAGCAGGGCGGTACGCCGGAGGACGTGGCACAGGCCATCACGTTCCTGCTCTCGGACGCCGCCGGTGGGATCAACGGTCAGACGTTGCGCGTGTGCGGCCAGAGCCTCGTGGGAGCATGATCGCATGAGCACTCCTGACCCGGTCCTGCCCACCGTTCCCTCCGACTACGAACTCGTCCAGCCGGCGGGTTCGGTGAAGCTGCCCGCGCTGTACGCGTCCGCGGGGGCGCGCGCGGCGTCGTCGGCGGCTTCCGACGCCGCCGCTGCGGCCACGCACAAGGTGCTCCCGGCTCTGCGCGACTCGCCCGTGGGGCGCGTGCTGCCCGGCGCGCTGCGTAAGTCCCGCACGGAACGCGTGGGGGCTGCCCTGCAGGTGCCGCGCGTGGCCCACGTCGTGGAGGACGTCAGCGCGGAACCCGAGTGGCACGAGAAGTTCTGCCGCGTGGTGCACGCAAGCACGCATCCCGTGGCCCCGGGGTCGCAGCACACCACGGTGTTCTCGGGTGCGCTGCACGCGCTCGCGTTCCCCGTGGCCATGTCGGTGCTCACGCGCAAGGACTTCCCCCTGCCCGTGCTGGGCATGGTGCACCTGAGCAACACCATCCGCCACGTCACGGACGTGGCCGTGGGGGAGCGGCTCACCGCCACGGCGTGGACCGAGAATTTGGGCACCCACCGGTCCGGGACCACGGTGGACGCCGTGGTGACACTGTCCCGCGAGGGCGGGTCCGTGGTCTGGGCCGGGCGCTCCACGTACCTGGCCAAGGGCGTGCACACCGCGATCGCGGACGAGGGCGCGCGCGTTCCCGAGGAGTCCTCCCACGAGCGCGCACCGTTCGATCCGCCGCAGCAGACCGCGCAGTGGGTCCTGGGCGCCCGGACCGGGCGGAACTACGCGGCGGTCAGCGGCGACTACAACCCCATCCACCTCTCCGACCCGTCCGCCAAGGCGCTCGGGATGAAGGGGGCGATCGCGCACGGGATGTACACGGCCTCGCGCGCGCTGGCGCTGACCGGCGTGCCCGCGGAGGTCCCCTTCGCGTGGTCCGTGGACTTCGCCGTCCCGGTGCAGCTGCCGACTACGGTGGCGGTCTCGGTGGAAGACGACGGTCGGGGCGCCCACTGGCGCGGTTCCCGCGTCCTCGTGTGGGACCCCAAGCGGCAACGCCCACACGCGGAGGTTACGGTCACGGCCCTGTGACCGCTCGCTGATCCGCCTGACGAACGCCCCCGGGACCGAGGTTCCGGGGGTGTTCGTGTCTGTCGGTGGGGTGGGACACAATGGGGGGCGTGAGCACAGACAACGCGCGGCGGGCCACGGACGCCACCGGCCAGAGCCTGAATCCGGACGAGCCCAGCGAGGCGTTGCGGGAGGAGTACGCCGATCTCGCGGACCGCGTCCGCGAAGCACGCACGGCGTACTACGTCCACGACCAACCCGTCATGTCGGACGCCGAGTACGACCGGTTGTACCGCTCCCTCGAGGAGTTCGAGGCCCTGCATCCCGAACTCAAGGCGAACGATTCCCCCACGCAGGAGGTGGGCGGTGACGTTTCCGCGGCGTTCAGCGCCGTGAAGCACCTCGAGAAGATGTACTCGCTCGAGGACGTCTTCTCCACGGACGAGCTCGTAGCGTGGTTGACCCGCGCCCAGCAGCAGGTCGAGCAGTTGCCGGGTGCGCCCACCGTGGCGTGGTTGAGCGAGGTCAAGATCGACGGCCTGGCCGTGAACCTGCTGTACCGCAACGGTGTGCTTGTCCGGGCCGCCACGCGCGGGGACGGCACCACGGGTGAGGACATCACCCACAACGTGGCCACCATCAAGACCATCCCGCAGCGACTGACCGGGGAGGACTTCCCGGAGGAGGTCGAGATCCGCGGCGAGGTGTTCATCTCCTCCAAGGATTTCCGCGCGCTCAACGAGGCCATCGTGGAGGAGGGGCGTGCGCCGTTCGCGAACCCCCGCAACGCCGCGGCGGGGTCCCTGCGCCAGAAGGACCCGCAGGTCACCGCGCGACGGCCGCTGTCCATGTTCGTGCACGGCATCGGGTTCTCCCGCGGTTTCGAGCTGGAGACGCAGTCGCAGGCGTACGACGTCCTGCGGGACTGGGGACTGCCCGTGAGCCCCTACTCCCGGGTGCTGGAATCGGTGGACGAGGTGCTCGAGTTCATCGCGGAGTACGGCGAGCAGCGGCACAGCCTGCTGCACGAGATCGACGGCATCGTGATCAAGGTGGACGACCGCCGCACGCAGTTCCGGCTCGGCTACACCTCCCGCGTCCCCCGGTGGGCCGTGGCGTACAAGTACCCGCCGGAGGAGGTCAATACGAAACTCGTGGACATCCTGGTCAACGTGGGTCGTACCGGTCGCGTCACGCCCTTCGGGCTCATGGACCCGGTGCGCGTGGCGGGTTCCACCGTGGAGATGGCCACCCTGCACAACCAGGACGTGGTCAAGGCCAAGGGCGTGCTCATCGGGGACACCGTGGTGCTGCGCAAGGCCGGTGACGTCATCCCGGAGATCGTGGGGCCCGTCGTCGCACTGCGGGACGGCATGGAGCGGGAATTCGTGATGCCCACCGAGTGCCCGTCGTGCGGCACGCCCCTGCGTCCCGCCAAGGAGGGGGACGTGGACATCCGCTGCCCCAATGCGGAGACGTGCCCGTCCCAGCTCAAGGAGCGCGTCAACCACGCGGCGAGTCGCGGGGCCTTCGACATCGAGGCACTGGGCGAGGAAGCGGCCAAGGCCCTGACCCAACCTGTTCCCCAGGACGCACCGGACGGCACCGAGTTCTCCGTGCCCCCGCTGCGCAACGAGGCCGGGTTGTTCGATCTCACGCCGGAGGACCTCAAGGAGGTGAAGGTGTGGCGGGACTCCCGGCGCACCGTCACGGACAAGGAGACGGGGGAGAAGACCCAGCGGGTCACCCCCGAACTCGTCCCGTACTTCTGGACCAAGCCCACCAAGAACAAGCCGAGCGTGCCCTCCAAGACCACGGAGATCATGTTCCAGCAGATGGAACAGGCCAAGGACACCGACCTGTGGCGGATCCTCGTGGCGCTGTCCATCCGCCACGTGGGTCCCACGGCCGCGCGCTCGCTGGCCACGTCCCTGCGCAGCATGGACGCGATCCGCTCGGCGGACCTGGACACGCTCGCGGGCACGGACGGGGTGGGCCCCATCATCGCGCAGGCCGTCATCGAGTTTTTCGAGGAGCCGTGGCGGTGTGAGGTCGTGGACCGCTGGGCCGCCGCGGGTGTGCGCATGGAGGAAGAGGTGGACGAGTCCACCCCCCGCACACTTGAGGGAGTCACCGTGGTGGTCACGGGATCGCTCGAGGCCTACAGCCGGGACTCCGCGAAGGAGGCCATCCTAAAACGCGGCGGCAAGGCGTCCGGGTCGGTGTCCAGGAAGACGGCGTTCCTGGTGGCCGGCGAGAACGCGGGTTCCAAGCTCGACAAGGCGGAGTCCCTCGGGGTTCCCGTGCTGGACGAGGCCGGTTTCGAGCGCTTGCTCGCGCAGGGCCCGTCGGCGTTCCACGACGCCGCTGCCGCACCGGGAGCGTCCTCGGCCGAGGACGCCCAGGACGGTGACCCGGAGGCCTCGGCCCCGGACGTGGCCGAGTCGGATGGCCAGGGCGCCGCGGCTGACGCCCCGGATGCCGCTGCATCCCACGACAACGCGGGGAAGTGAGACGCGAGATGGCGGATGCACTGGAAGGGCTGGGTCCGGGGTCGGACGAACTGCAGGAGCTGTTGGAGGTCGCGCTGCGCGCCGCACAGGCCGGGGCCGACGTCCTGAGCGGTCGTGACAGCACCGAGTTCCACGCGCAGACCAAGTCCTCGGACGGCGACTGGGTGACGTCCTTCGACGTCGCCGCGGAGGAGGCTGTGAGTGCCGTCCTGCGCCGTGAACGGCCCCGGGACGCCATCACGGGGGAGGAATCGGGAACGTACGTGCCCGAGCACCGCAGCCCCGTGCGGTGGTCGGTGGACCCGTTGGACGGGACCACCAACTTCATCCGGGACATCGTGTACTACGCCACCTCCGTGGCCGCGTGCGACGAGCACGGGAACTGGCTCGTAGGGGTCGTGAACGCCCCCGCTCTCGGGCGGATCTATTACGGCGTCGCAGGCCTGGGTGCGTGGGTCCGGCGGGACGGACGGGACACGAGGCTCACGGGTCCGGTCCCCGGCCGCCGGGGCGCGCTCTACGGCACGGGTTTCTCGTACGACCCCGCCGTGCGGCGTGAGCAATTCGGCTCGTTCCTGGACACCATGGAGAACTTCTCGGACATGCGGCGTCTGGGAGCGGCCTCCCTGGATCTCTGCATGGTGGCCGACGGCACCCTGGACGGTTACTCCGAACGTGGACTGCACGAGCACGACTGGGCGGCCGGCGCATTGATCGCCCACGAGGCCGGGGCGGGGGTGCAGCGCCCCGATCTGCCCGTTCCACCGGCGCTGAGTGAGCAAGAACACTCAGCGGGCAGTGCGATCGCGAAAGCATACGAAAAGGCCCGCGTGACCAGTGTGATCGCGGCCTGGGCCCCGCGCTGAGTAGTGGTAATCACACCGTTATCGGTTGGCAATCACACCGTTATGCGAGCCGGGAACCCGGGTCGGGTTGACCTGTTCGTCGCGGGTGGCCTAGCGTGGCCGGAGTTGATTGGCCGTGGTGGCCGTGATACGTGTCCGCGACTGGGGGTGTCCCCAGAAACGGGATAACGAAAAAGTAACTTTCTGCTTGGCAACGCCCGGAACGTTACGTTATCGTTATTATCAACTTCCTCAGCGGACTTTCGTGAGCGGAAGTTCGCTTCCGGGCCCGCTCGATCCGTGGCTCGGCTTGTGCTGGATGTTGCCGCAACACCGTACGTCGTCTGTATGGCAGCATTCCGTAGTTTCTACCCCTAACACCAACTGTCAAGGGTGGACGACGGCGCGAAGACACCCAGGGATGGGAACGAGCGTAGGTGGCCTTACGGAGCATAATGAAGACTTCAACCGCTATTCGCCGTGGTGCCGCTGCTGTCCTGATGGGCGGCGTGGCCGTGGGCGCGTTCGCCGTCCCCGCCAACGCCGCTCCCAGCCTTGACGCGATCAAGCAGTGCGAGTCCGGTGGAAACTACCAGGCGCACAACGCTTCCTCCGGTGCCTCGGGTGCCTACCAGTTCCTGACCTCCACCTGGCAGAGCATGGGCGCCATCACCGCTGGCTACGCCAACGCCGCCGATGCTCCCGCCCACGTGCAGGACGCTGCTGCGGCTGCGCTGATGGAGCGTTCCGGCCCGAGCCAGTGGGAGTGCTCCGGCATGATTTCCGGCGGTTCTTACACCGCTCCGGTTGCCGCTTCCGTGGCCCCGCAGTCTTCCTCCGTCCAGAAGGCTGCTCCGGTTCAGCAGGCTGCCCCCGTCCAGAAGGCTGCTCCGGTTCAGCAGGCTGCCCCCGTGCAGCAGGCCGCTCCGGTTCAGCAGGCTGCCCCCGTGCAGCAGGTTGCCCCCGTGCAGCAGGCCCCGGCCGTGGAGTACACCGCTCCCGCGGCTCCCGTGCAGCAGGCCGCTCCCGCCGCCGGCACCTACACCGTGCAGGCCGGGGACACCCTGGGCACCATCGCCAACAAGCTGGGTGTCAACGGTGGCTGGCAGGCCCTGTTCGCCGCCAACTCCGGCACCGTGGCGGACGCCAACCTGATCTTCCCGGGCCAGGTTCTGAACATCCCCGCCTGATCCAGGCACTCATCGCTTGCGATGACCGGGTGATGCGGAGGACCGAGGTCCGCCGCTGACCCCTCGAAGCCCCGCCCCGCACCGATCCCGGTGTGGGGCGGGGCTTTGTCGTACCCGGAACCGGTCCGGATCCCACGGTGTGGGCTGTCACGCCACGGCATCCTGCGGGGCCCCGATTGCCGAGCCGGAGGATTCCTCTCCGGCTTCCGGGATGCGACCGGTGGGGTGCCACAATGAGGTCATGACGACTGAGATCGCGATCATTGGAGCAGGCATCGCCGGATTGTCCGCGGCCTCGGAGCTGGCGGAACACCGGGGGACTGGTGAGGGAATCCTCGTGGTGGAGGCGGAACGGGACGCGGCCATACACACGTCCTCCCGGTCCGCGCAGCAACTGATCCCGAGCTACGGTCCGGAACCGGTGCTCGAGCTCACCCGCTGGAGCATTGCCCGGTTGCTCGAAGCTGGCAACTATCTGGCGGCGCCGCTCGCGTGGCCCAGCTCGTTCGTCGTCGCCGGCTCGCCCGAGGACGTGGCCGCCATGACTGTTCCCGGGCTGCGTACCCTTGAGGGCGCCGAACTGTTCGAGCTGTGCCCCGAACTGCGGGTAAACCCGCAGCGCTTCCGGACCGCCGCCGTGGACGAGTCCGCCGTGCGCACGGATGCCACCGCCCTCGTGGCATGGCATCGCGAGCGAGCGCTGGCGGCCGGCGTCGAGATCCGGACGAACAGCCGCGTGACCGGCGCACGGCGGGCCGGGGACCTGTGGGAGCTGACCCTCGGCGCCGCCCCGCCGAAGACCGTGCGTGCCGCCACGGTCGTCAATGCCGCGGGTGCGTGGGCGGACGAGGTGGGAGCGCTGTTCGGCGCGGCGCCCCAGGGATTACGGCCTCTGCGACGCACGGCGGCCCTCGTGACCTTGGCCGAGCCCATGCCGCCGGAACACCCCATGGTCGACGATGCCGCCGAGGACTGGTACTACCGCCCCGACGCCGCGGGCGCCATGATCTCGCTCGGGGAGGCCGAACCCAGCGAACCGTGCGACGCCCAACCGCACGAGGGCGCCGTCGCCGGGCTGATCGCCATGATCGAGCGGGAGACCAGCCTGCGGATCACGGGCGTGATCAAGGCGTGGACCGGACTACGCACGGAGCGTCCGAGCGACGTCCCCGTGTGCGGCTGGGACCCGGTGGCACCGGGGATGTTCTGGCTCGCAGGCCAGGGCGGGTACGGGTTCCAGACGAGTTCGGCACTCGCCAGGGCTGCCGCGGAACTGGTGCTGCGCGGTGAGGTGGGGGACTGGCTCAGCCCCGCCACTCGCGATGCTCTGGCCCCGGACGGCTCACCCGATCAGTCCGCGACCCCCAGGTAGCGCGCGAGCCACGCGTACTCCCAGGCCGTGTCCTTCCACTGCGAATAGCGCCCGGACGCGCCACCGTGGCCGCCCGCCATCTCACAGCGCAGCACCACGGTCTCCGGGTGCCGGGCACGAGTGCGCAGGGCGGCGACCCACTTGGCCGGTTCCACGTACAGCACGCGGGTGTCGTTGAGGCTCGTGACCGCCAGGACGGGCGGGTAGTCCGCGTCCCGGAGGTTCTCGTAGGGGGAGTACGAACGCATGTACTCGTAGACCTCGGCCGAGTCCACGGGGTTGCCCCACTCCTCCCACTCGAGGGCGGTGAGCGGCAGCTCGGGCATGAGCATGGACGTCAGCGGGTCCACGAACGGGACCGCCGCGAGCGCCGCACAGTACAGCTCGGGCGCGAGGTTGAGCACGGCTCCCACGAGCAGGCCGCCGGCCGAGCCACCCATCACGGCGATCCGCTGGGCGTCCACGTCCGGGCGGGTGGCGAGGTGGCGGGTGACGGCCACGTAGTCGGTGAACGTGTTGGTCTTGGTGTCCTTCTTACCGTTCTCGTACCACCCGCGACCGAGTTCGCCACCGCCGCGCACGTGCGCGACCGCCCAGATCACGCCCCGGTCCAGCAGCGACAACCGGGACACGGAGAAGCCGGGGTCCGTGCTGATCTCGTAGGACCCGTAGGCGTACTGGAGTACGGGTGCGGGGCGGGTGGGGTCCAGGTCCGCGCGGCGCACGATGCTCACGGGGATCCGGGTCCCGTCCTCGGTCACGGCCCAGTCCCGTTCCACGGTGTAGTCCTGGCTGCGGTACCCGCCCAGTACGGTGGCCTCGCGCCGCAGGACGGGCTCGCCCACGCCGTACTCGTTCGTCCCGGACTCGCCGGGTTCGGCCGTGGGGATGTCGTAGACGCGCGGCGGCGTCACGAAGGACGTGTAGGACACCCGCACCACGGGGTTCTCGTACTCCGCGGAGAGCACGCCACTCGTGTAGAGCTCCTCGTCGAACGCGGCCTCGGCCCCGTCCAGCAGCGACGACGACGCCGCACCGGCCGCCGCGCTCGACGCCGCGGCGTCGTCCGAGTCCGCAAGGCGTCCTGAGCCCGTGTCCGATGTCGAGGGCACGGCCTCGCGTGGGCCCGCAACGATCTCGTCCACCGCGCGGCGCGGGATCAGGCGGACCCGGGGCGTGGTGTCCGCGCGCAGGGCCACGACCAGGTGGGTGGCGGTGGGAACACAGGACTCGATCCGCACGTCCTCCGACGCCGGGATGACATCCGTGAGCTCGAGGTCCGCGAGGGCACGGCCCGCGTGCCCGAGCGGCATGAGGCTCACCCGGCCGTTGGGGGCGTGCGCGTCGTGGGTCAGGAGCACGTGGTCCTGGCCGGCCACCGTGAGGGGTTCCACCTCGTAGAGCACCCGGTCCTCGCGCGAGATCATGACGCGCCAGGGCAGGGAATCCGGCCCAGCGGTGTCGTCGGACGCATCGGCGACCGGCTCATCCGTGGGGGAGCCGGTCAGCTCGGTCAACGGCAGGATCCGGTACTCGCTGTACTCCGAGCAGGACGAGGACAGCATGAGCCACTGCTTGTCCGCGGAGAGCTCGGCCCCGAGCCACAGGCCGGGGTCGTCCTCCTGGAACAGCAGCTCGTCGGAGGATGCGTCCCGGCCGATGACGTGCCGGTACACGCGCCACGGCCGCCACGACTCGTCCACGACGATGTAGATCAGCTGGGAGGCGTCCGGTGTGAGGAACGCGCCGTACGAGGTCTGCTCGATCCGGTCCGCGAGCAGTTGTCCCGTGGCGAGATCCTTGACCTGGATCGTGAACCGTTCGTCACCTGCGGTGTCCTCGGACCAGGCCAACCTGGAGCCGTCCTCCGACACGCTGAAGGCGCCCAGCGCGTAGAAGTCGTGCTCCTGGGATGCGGCGTTAGCGTCCAGGAGGGTTTGTTCGCCGTCCAGTGCGGTGCCCGGTTCCACGGTGGGCGGTGTCCACTGCGCGGGGTCGGTGACCGGGACGCGGCAGAAGATCTGGTGGGCGCCGCCCTCGACCGTGCGCGTGAAGTACCACCAGTCCCCGCGACGCGACGGCACGGACAGGTCCGTCTCGAGCGTGCGGTCCTTGATCTCCCCGTAGATCCGCTCGCGCAGGGGCGCCAGATCCTCGGTCGTGGCCTCCGCGTAGGCGTTCTCGGCGTCCAGGTGCGAGCGCACCTCGGGGGAGTCCTTGTCCCGGAGCCACTCGTAGGGATCGGCGAAGGTGTGCCTGTGGAACGTGCGTTCCACCGGGCGGCTCGGGGCCACGGGATAGGACGGCTGCTCGGAAGTCATGCCCACAGTCTAGGGACGGGTGGGGACGCGCAGACGTGGTCCCGCTCGCGAGCGGCCACAATGGTCCCGTGCAGACTCCCACCCCTTCGCAGCGCGGCATGTCGCGCGCCGACACGTGGCTTCAGATCGTCCTGGTGCTCGGCGTGTCCCTCGGGGCGTCCGCGGTCTACGCCATGCTGGATCTGGCCGAGGTGCTCATGCGGTCCTCGCTGGCCGACACCACGACGACGCTCAACCGGCCCCTGAGCAGCGTCCCCCTGATCGACGCGTTGCGTCAGCTCACGGGCATCGGCTTCGCGCTCGTCCCCGTGCTGCTGGCCCTGTACCTCATGGCCGGGGTGGCGCGGGGGATCCCCGGCGTGCTGTGCAGGATCGGGGTGGATGGGCGCAGACCCGTGTGGGACACGCTGTGGGGAATGGGCCTGTTCGCGGTGATGGGCGGCGGCACCCTGGTGCTCTATCAGGTGGGCCGGTCCCTGGAGATCACCGCGCAGATCACCACATCCACCATGGAGCAGACCTGGTGGGCGGTTTCTTTGCTCGTGCTCTCCGCGCTGCGCCACTCGATCGTGGAAGAGATGATCGTGGTGGCGTTCCTGTGCGAGCGCTTGCGATCCCTCGGATGGTCGTGGTGGCTCGTGGCGGTGGCCTCCGCGGTGGCGCGGGCCAGCTATCACCTGTACCAGGGGTTCGGACCCACGCTCGGGAACCTGGTCATGGGACTCGTGTTCGTGTGGCTCTACCGCCGCGGCGGTCGACTCATGCCGCTGCTGATCGCCCACGCCCTCCTGGACACCGTGGGCTTCCTGGCCCCGCAACTGCTCGCGGGCTGATGCCGGAGACCGGGCGGAGCGGCGTCGTCGGCCGCACCGAAGGGAACCAGATCAAATGGTGACGGTGCCGTCCGGGGTGTCGAACGAGACGGCCATGACCCCGGGGGTGCCATTGGGGGCGCACCAGGTGACGTCCAGCGAGCCCAGGACGTCCTCCACGGGACCGCCGAGCCACTCCGTGACGCGGTCGGGGGAGCCGGCGATCTCCATTCCGCTCAACCGGACGTCCGTGATCCGCGCCTGGGACGGGTGCATCTCGTCCTCGGAATCGAAGTGCACCATGAACGGCAACTGCGGGTCGGAGATCAAACCCTTCACGCCGATCTGATGCCATTCGAGCTGCCGACCGTCGGGGAACAACCGGCCACCGGGCACGGAGGGGCGGCCCAGCTTGGCCTCGAAGGGCGCGAGGTCGGGGACCTCTACGACCCAGCCGAGCCAGCCGCCGCCGGCGTCAGAACGGGCACGGACGGCCTGACCGAACGGCGCCTTCTCCGCGGCGGGGTGCTCGAGCACCGTGACGACCTCCACGTACTGGTGGTCGGTGAGCGGCAGGATCATGTTCCGAGTGCCGAAACGGGGGTGCACACCGCCCTTGACCGGTTCGATCCCCAACCGGTTCGCGATGCGTTCGGTGGTGGCCTCGAGGCCGTCGGGCTGAGCCGCGAAGGAAACGTGATCCAAGTTCATGACGCCATGGTGGCACCGGCCACACGGGCCACCAAATCGAGCGCGAGCCCGGCGAGTGTGTGACCTGCGCCGCCCGGTCCGGTGGGCAGGGCCGGCTCTCCGCACCTCCCGAGACCTGACATCGGGACGGCTGATCCGGGCGGGGACTGTGTTGGTCCAGGTCAACGAGACGCGCGTCTCAGAGGCTGGAGTCCGCAGCATCAGCCGGGGAGTCTCCGACCGAGCCCTCGCTATGTGACCTGAGACCGATATCGATCCCGATCACTACGAGGTGGTTCCCGTGTCCGCAAATGCCGTCGGTTTCGCACTCCTGATCCTCGGAGTCGCCCTGCTCCTGGGGAAGTTCGTGCGCGTCAAGGTGGGTTGGGTCCAGAGCCTGTTCCGCAGCGACGAGTACTACTCCGCTGGCACCATGACCAGCTGCCCGTCCTCCGTGGAACCGTTCTCCCTGCACATGTCCATCGCGGCCGTGGCTGGCGGCGTTCACCATCCTGGCGGTGGTCGGCATCGCGTTCAACGTGGCCATTTTCTTGTGGTTGGCACCCCACATCATCGGTCGCTACTGGCTCGCGCGCGGTATCGGTGACTACCACCCGTCCATGGGGGTGACCGCCACCGGGCTGATCCTCATGCGCGTGGTGGACCCGGAGGCCAAGACCCGGTGTTCGAGGCGTTCGGTTACAAGCAGCTGGTGTTCGAACCGTTCTTCGGGGGCGGGTTGGTCACGGTGCTGGCCATCCCCGTCATCTACCTGACCGGCGTGAGGCCGTTGTTCTTCGTGATGCTCGCGGTGTTCGTGATCGCGGTGCTCATGGGTCTGTTCTACGTCCATCCACGTGAGATGAAGGACCGGGAACTGCACACCCGGGAGATGGAACAGCAGGAACGAGCGGCCACTGACCCCGAGCCCGCTCGCAGCGTCCCCGGCTTGACTCCCGCCCCGCCGGGTTCGGACAATGAGGTAATAGGTCACGAGAGTCAGCGCGAAGCCCCAGCTAGCTGACCGGCAACCCTCCCTTCCGCGGTGGGGTGCCCTGGGTGAGGACCTGGCCGTGGCGTCGACCGACGTCGTGCGGCAAGCGCGGGTCATTGGTGCCCGGTCACAGCACGGGCACCGTGCGGATCGCCACCGGACCCCTGATCCCTCCGAGAAGGAGTACGGCCATGAGCACCGCACCCACCCCCGACAATCCCCAGGGCTGGTCGTTCGAAACCCGACAGATCCACGCGGGCCAGAACCCCGACCCTGTGACCGGGTCGCGAGCCCTGCCGATCCACCAGACCACGTCCTTCGTGTTCCCGGACGCCCGCACGGCGGCGGCCCGGTTCGCGCTCGAGGAGATGGGGCCCATCTACTCGCGCCTGACCAACCCCACCACGGAGGTCGTGGAGAACCGGGTCGCATCCCTCGAGGGCGGCGTGGGGGCCCTGATGGTCTCCTCCGGGCAGGCCGCGGCCACGCTCGCGATCCTTAACCTGGGCGGCGCCGGGACCCACGTGGTGGCCAGCCCGTCCCTGTACGGCGGGTCGTACAACCTGCTCAAGCACACGCTGCCGCGCATGGGCGTGGAGACCACGTTCGTCTCGGACCCGGACAATCCCGCGCAGTGGCGGGACGCGGTGCGCGAGAACACCGTGGCGTTCTTCGGTGAATCCATCCCGAACCCCCGCAACGACGTGTTCGACATCGAGACGATCGCCGGGATCGCCCACGAGGCGGGTGTCCCGCTCATCGTGGACAACACGATCGCCACGCCCTACCTGGTGCGGCCCATCGAGTGGGGCGCGGACATCGTGCTGCACTCGGCCACCAAGTTCCTGGGCGGCCACGGCACGGCGATCGGCGGGTTCATCGTGGACACCGGAGCGTTCGACTACTCGCGGGACCCCGAGCGCTTCCCCGGTTTCAACCAACCGGACGAGACGTACAACGGACTCGTCTACGCCCGCGATCTCGGTGCGGACGGTGCCTTCGGCGTCAACCTCTCGTACATCCTCAAAGCGCGCGTGCAGTTGCTGCGCGATCTGGGGACCTCGATCTCTCCGTTCAACGCGTTCTTGATCGAGCAGGGCATCGAGACGCTGTCGTTGCGCATGGAACGTCACGTGGCCAACGCGCAGAAGGTCGCCGAGTGGCTCGAGGCCCGCCCCGAGGTGCGCTCGGTGTCCTACGCCGGTCTCGAGTCCTCGCGCTGGCACGACCGCGCCCTGAAGTACGCGCCCAACGGCGCCGGGTCGGTGCTCGGCTTCGTGCTCGACGGCGGTCGGGACGCCGGTGTCGCGTTCGTGGACGCCCTGAGCCTGCACTCCAACGTGGCGAACATCGGTGACGTGCGCTCGCTCGTGATTCACCCCGCCTCCACGACGCACGCCCAGCTCAAGGACGAGGAGCAGCTCGCGGCCGGCGTGGAACCGGGATTCGTGCGGCTGTCCGTGGGTGTCGAGGGCATCGACGACATCCTCGCGGACCTCGAGTCCGGATTCGCCGCGGTGGGTGCGCGCGGCGACGCTGCCGGCGACGCGGCGTCGTCGGCGGAGGACACGGGGAACTGACCATGACGGTCGTGGGCAACGGGCCGCGCACGCGGCGCGACGGCGTCGTACGGCGGGCCGAACTCGGCGAGCTCGTGCTCGAGTCCCGGTTCCGGCTGCCGGACGTGCACCTCGCGTACGAGACGTGGGGCGAGCTCGCGGCGGACGGTTCCAACGCGGTGCTGATCGAGCACGCGCTCACGGGTGACACGCACGTGGCGCGCGGTGGTGCGGGGCATGAGGACGCCGCGAGCGCTCCCGAGGGCGCGGCCGCCGCGGCGGACGGTTGGTGGGACGGACTCGTGGGCCCGGGTGCCGCGATCGACACGGACCGCTACTTCGTGGTGTGCGCCAACATCCTGGGTGGGTGCTACGGCAGCACGGGACCCGCGAGCCCCGCACCGGACGGCGTCCCGTGGGGCTCGCGTTTCCCGCGCGTGACCGTGCGGGACTCGGTGACCGCGGAGGCCCTGCTCGCTCGGGCGCTCGGAGTCTCCCGGTGGCGGCTCGTGATCGGCGGGTCCATGGGCGGAGCGCGCGCCCTCGAGTGGGCCGTGTCCCACCCGGATCGGGTGGCCGCGTGCGCCGTGATCGCGGCCAACGCGCGCGTGGGTGCCGAGCAGCTCGCGTGGGGACAGGCACAGTCGCTCGCGATCCGCCAGGACCCGAACTTCCGGGGCGGCGACTACTACGCGGGCGAGTACCCGGAGGCGGGTCTGGGGCTCGCGCGGCGGATCGCGCACATCACCTATCGCAGCGCGCACGAGCTGGAAACGCGCTTCGGCCGCGAACCCCAACCCCGTGAGGACCCCGAGGCCACCCACGTCGCGGACCGCGGTCGGTACCAGGTGGAGAGCTACCTGGACCACCAGGCGTCCAAACTCGCGGGCCGCTTCGACGCGAACTCGTACCTGAGTGTCAACGAGACCTTGATGTCGCACGACGTCGCTCGGGGCCGCGGCGAGCTACGGGACGTCCTCGCCCGCACGCGGTGCGAGTGGCTCGTGGCCGCGGTGGACTCCGATCGGTTGTTCTTCCCCTCGGAATCCGCCGAACTCGTGGCTGCGCTGCCGGGGGAGCAGGAGCTGCACACGATCACGTCCCCGAGCGGGCACGACGGGTTCCTGATCGAAACTCCGCAGGTGGGCATGTTGCTGCGGGAGACCGTGCTGCGGGACTGAGCAGGGAGCCCTGACGGGTCGGCTTCAGCGGTGAGACCCGGTGGGAACGGGTCGGCTTCAGTGGGCGCGGCCCTGACTGGCGGGACTGGGTGACCCGGCCCCGGGCCGGCTCAGGCCTCCCGGTCCTCGACAGGGATGCCCTCGCCCGCACCGGGGATCGTGGTGCGCCCGAACGAAGGGCGCTTGGCGGTGATGTTGTCCCCCGAGCTGCGACGCCGGATCCGGCGGCCGACCCACGGGACCAGGTACTTCCCGGCCCACACGAGGTCCTCTCGACGCGCCTCGCGCCACGTGCGCGCGGGGCGGTCCCCGAGTTCACCGGGAACCAGGTCGTGCTCGACCCCCAGGGAGTCCAGGACCTCGCACGCGATGAGCTGGTGGCCCAGGGGCGAGAAGTGCAACCGGTCCGGTGCCCACATGGCAGGTTCCCCCAGTTGCTGCAGTCCCCAGAGGTCCACCATCACGGCGTCGTGCCGGGCGGCCACCACGCGCACGTTCTCGTTGAAGATCGCCACGCGCCCGCGGATGCCGCGCAGCACGGGGGTGTTGCCGATGTCCGGGCCGTCGAACATCGTGACCGTGGCACCCGTGGCGGCGAGTTTCTCGATCACGGCGTCGAGCCGCACCGCGATGTCGTCCGGATCCGCACCGGGTCGCAGCATGTCGTTGCCGCCCGCGCTGATGGTCACGAGGTCCGGGCGCAGTTCGATGGCCGGTTCCAGCTGTTCGTCCACGATGCCCTGGAAGAGCCGACCGCGGATCGCGAGGTTGGCGTACGCGAAGTCGTCGGTGTGGCGCGCGAGCTCCTCGGCCACGCGATCGGCCCAACCGCGCACACCGCCGGGGACGGCGTCGTCGGGATCGCCGACGCCCTCCGTGAAAGAATCGCCGATCGAGACCATGCGGTGCCAAGGGTGCTTCGGGTCGGAGGGGGCTCGGGAGTGCGTGCTCTTATCCATACCCGGTTTCTAACACACCCGCCTGAACGACTCAGGCCCGCGGGCAGTGCCGGGTGGGCATGTCAGGATGGAACCATGCAGCAAGCTCCCCACGTGATCTGGAACAACGAACCGCAGGACCGCGCCGGAACACCCTTGGTGGTCATGTTCCACGGCTACGGTTCGTACGAGGAAGACCTCATGGCCCTGAGCTTCGCGCTACCGCAGGGCTACACGTACGCGTCCGTGCGCGCACCGCAGCGCGCGGGTATGGGTTTCCAATGGTTCCCGTTGGCCGCAGATCTCGCGTTCACCACGGACGCCGTGGTCGCCGCGGCCGAGGCCGTGATCGAGTGGTTGCGCGAAGAGTCCCAGCAGCACACGCACGTCTTCCTACTGGGGTTCTCCCAGGGCATGGCCATGGCCACGACCGTGGCGCGTCACGTCCCCGAGCTCGTGGACGCCGTCGTGGGGATGTCCGGGTTCGTGATCCCCGTGGCGCCCGACGACGCCCAGGCGGGGTTCTTCCGGGACGATCGACTGCGCGCCGAGCCGCTGCGCATGTTCTGGGGCCGGGACCCGGAGGACCCCGTGATCACCTCGGTGCTCGTAGACGGCACCGCCGAGTGGGCCAACGACCACACCGAGCTGACCAAAATCCAGTACCGGGGCATCGGTCACGGGGTCTGCCCGGAGGAACTCGCGCACATTAAGGAGTATCTCCAGGCCGCCGTGGACGCGACCTCGTAGGGCGTCAGCCCGTCACGATGCGCACGGGCGGCAGCTCCGCCCCGACCACCGCGATCACGTCTCCGGCGTGCAGTTGCGCGCCGCGGCGCAGTTCCACCGCGCCGTTGACCGTGACCTGCCCCTCGGACACCAAGTGCTTGGCGTGTTGGCCGTCCTCCGCGAGGTTCGCGAGCTTGAGCGCTTGGCCCAATCGGATCATCTCGTCACGGATCGGGAGTTCTTCGTAGTCGTCGTGATGCATGGGTCCATCCTCGCAGGCTCGGGAGTAGTCTTCATCGGTGACCTCTTCCACCCCCGTCCGCCGTCCCGCTCCCACTCCACACGCGCCCGCCCGGAGCCCGCTCGTCCTGCTCACGGGGGTCGTGCTGAGTATCCTGGCGGGCTCGTGCCTGGCCGTCCAGTCGCGGTTCAACGGCGCGCTGGGCCGCGCCATGGGGGACCCGTACCTCGCCGCGCTCGTGAGCTTCGGGATCGGGTTCGCAGTGTTGCTCGTGGGCTCCGTCCTACTGCCTGCGGGCCGGCGCGGCGCGGCGCGGTTGCCGGGCGTGCTGCGCACGCGGCGGATCCGCTGGTGGTACTTCCTGGCCGGGGTCTTCGGCGCGTACCTCGTGATCGCGCAGACGCTCACGACGGCGCTGCTGGGCGTGTCCGTGTTCATCCTGGGTCTCGTGGTGGGCCAGTCCCTGGGCGGGATGCTCGTGGACCGGTGGGGGATCGGCCCCGGCGGGATGCAACCGCTGAGCCGCTACAGGGTGCTCGGTACCGTCCTGATCCTGGCCGCCGTGGCCGTGGCCATGGTGCCGCGGTTCTCGGCGGGTTCCCTGCACATGTCCACCCCGGCGCTCGTGGGCGCGGTGGCGTTGCCGATTCTGGCGGGTGTGCTCAACACGGTGCAGACGGCGTGGAACGCTCACATTGCCGCGGCCACAGGGACGCCCCTCACATCCACGCTCACGAACTTCGCGGCCGGGACCGTGGCACTCGTGGTCGTGGCCGGTGTGGCCCGCTGGCTCACGCGCCCCGGCCCCGTGCAGTGGCCCCACGAGTGGTGGCTCTACACGGGCGGGATCCTGGGCATCGTGTTCGTGGCCGCCGGGGCGGTGCTGGCCCGGCACGTGGGTGTGCTGCAGACCAGCCTGGGGCTCGTGACGGGCATGCTGCTTGGGGCGCTCGTGCTCGACGTCGCCGTGCCCACCGCGGCCACCGTGGTCACCCCCGTCACGGTCGCGGGCACGCTGGCCACCCTCGTGGGCCTCGTGGTCGTCACACTCCCGTGGGGTTCACGCCGCCTTTCCTGAGGCGCGATTCTGCGTGGTGTGGTCGGGAATCCGTCGCCCCACGATTGATTGCACGTGTAATGGTTTGTCGTTAGATTTTTCGTGAGACGCACGTCACACTGGAGCGCCGCGAGGAGACGACCATGACCCAGATCCCACATTTCATCGCAGGCACACGCGTCCCGGGGGAGTCCGGGCGATTCGGGGACGTCTACAACCCCGTGCGGGGCACGGTCGCGGCGCAGGTGCCCCTGGCCACCGCGGACGAGGTCGAGCGCGCCGTCACCTCGGCCCAGGAGGCGTTCCCCGTATGGTCCGCGCTCAACCCCCAACGCCGGGGGCGGCTCTTGCTCAAATGGGTGGACCGGATTAACGAGAACGCGGACGAGTTGGCCGAGCTGCTGTCCAACGAACACGGCAAGACGCTGGAGGACGCGCGCGGGGACATTCAGCGCGGCGTCGAGGTCGTGGAATTCGCCGCCGGGGCACCCCACCTGCTCAAGGGGGAGTTCTCCGCGAACGCCGGCACGGGGATCGACGTCCACTCGGTCCGCCAGCCCCTCGGCGTGGTCGCGGGGATCACACCGTTCAATTTCCCGGCCATGATCCCGCTGTGGAAGACCGGCATCGCGCTCGCAGCGGGCAACACGTTCGTGCTCAAGCCCTCGGAGCGCGACCCGTCCGTGCCCGTGCGGCTCGCGGAACTCGCCGTCGAGGCCGGGATGCCCGAGGGCGTGCTGAACGTGGTCCACGGGGACAAAACCGCCGTGGACGCGCTGATCGAGGACCCGCGCGTCAAGGCCATGGGATTCGTGGGTTCGAGTCCGATCGCCCAGTCCATCTACGTGGCCGCCGCGCAGCACAACAAGCGCGCCCAGTGCTTTGGGGGTGCCAAGAACCACATGGTCATCATGCCGGACGCGGACCTCGAGCAGGCCGCGGACGCCCTCATGGGCGCCGCCTACGGCTCCGCGGGGGAGCGCTGTATGGCGGTGTCCGTGGCGGTGCCCGTGGGGGAGGCCACCGCAGACCGGTTGGTCGACCTGCTGCGCGAACGCATTGACCAACTCACCCTGGGCCCGTCCCTCGACCCGGCCTCGGACTTCGGCCCGGTCGTGGGCCCGGACGCCAAGGAACGCATCGAGCGCTACATCGGCATCGGTGAGCAGGAGGGCGCCACGCTGCTCGTGGACGGGCGCGGCGCGGAGGTCGCGGGTCACCCCGACGGCTTCTGGGTCGGGGCCACCCTGTTCGACCACGTCACACCGGACATGCAGATCTACAAGGACGAGATCTTCGGCCCCGTGCTATGTGTTGTGCGTGCCGAGGACTACGAGGAGGCCCTGCGCCTGCCCTCCGAGCACGAGTACGGCAACGGCGTGGCTATCTTCACGCGCGACGGGGACACCGCGCGCGACTTCACGTCCCGGGTGGACGTGGGGATGGTGGGCGTGAACGTCCCGATCCCCGTGCCCATCGCGTACTACACTTTCGGCGGGTGGAAGGCCTCCGGTTTCGGCGACCTCAACCAGCACGGCACGGACGGGTTGAAGTTCTACACGAAGACCAAGACCGTGACCACGCGCTGGCCCTTCGGGGCCAAGGAGGGCTCGAGCTTCGTGATGCCCGCCGGCAGCTGAGCGGGCCCGCGGGCGGCCGCGGGTTCCCTTCCACGGGGCCCGGCCCTGGTCCCCGCCCCATAGGTCCCGCGCCTCACGACCCGCACTTCGCGACCCGAGCCGAACGCCCGAACCGAACGTCCCGAACCCCCGGGTTCCGTACCGTCAGGGAGCACCATGAACACATCCGGCACAACAGATCTCCGGGTGGCCTTCCTGGGCCTGGGCCATATGGGCGGGCCCATGGCCGCCAACTTGGTGGCCGCGGGCGTCCCGGTCCTGGGGTTCGACGTGGTCCCCGCCGCGATGGACGCCGCCCGCGCGGCCGGGGTCACAGTGGTGGACTCGCCCGCGGCCGCGGTCCATGAGGCGCAGGTCGTCATCACCATGTTCCCTTCGGGTCGACACGTCCGGCAGGCCTACACGGGCGACGACGCCGCGCCCGGTCTGCTCGCGGCGGCACCCGCCGGGACCACGTTCCTCGACTGCTCCACGATCGACATCTCCGACGCTCAGGACGCCGCCGAACTTGCCGTGGCGGCGGGTCACCGGGCGGCGGACGCACCGGTCTCGGGCGGCGTCGTCGGGGCGGAAGCGGGAACGCTCGCGTTCATGGTGGGCGCCCCGAAGGACGTATACCGGGACGTGCTCCCGCTGCTCGAGATCATGGGCGGGCGGATCGTGCACTGCGGGGGCAACGGCATGGGGCAGGCCGCGAAGATCTGCAACAACATGATCCTGGGCGTGTCCATGATCGCGGTGAGCGAGGCGTTCGTGCTCGCCGAGAAACTGGGGCTCACGCACGACGCGATGTACGACGTCGTCTCACAGGCCTCGGGACAGTGCTGGTCCCTGACCACGAACTGCCCGGTGCCCGGGCCGGTTCCCGCGAGTCCCGCCAACCGCGATTTCCGGCCGGGCTTCGCCGGAGCCCTGATGGCCAAGGACCTGAACCTGGCCGTCTCCGCACTGACCGATACCGGGGTCGCGGCCCACATGGGCCCGCTCGCCGCGCAGCTGTACCGCGAGTTCGCGGCCGGCGACGGCGCCCACCGGGACTTCTCGGGGATCATCGAGACCATCCGCGCCGAGAGCGAGCGCGGGGCCTGAATGGCATCGCCTGACCAGCAAGGATTGAGCGGGGAGCTTGCGCGGCGGGGCTTAAATGGCGGGGCCTGGCGTCGCAGGGGCGTCAGCCCTCGATCGCGAAGTCCCCGGCGTGTGCGCGGAAGCGCCGCAGGATCGCGATGAGCGAGTCCACCTCGTCCGGTGCGAACCCCGTGTCGCGGAACAGGTCACGGTTGAGCGCCTCGGTGGCTTCGGCGGCTACGGCCGTCCCCCGATCCGTGAGCACGATGGTGATGGCCCGCCGGTCACTGGGCAGCGGTTCGCGGCGCACCAGGCCCGCGTCCTCGAGGCGGTCCACCGCGTTGGTCACGGAGGTCGGGTGGACCTGCAACAGGGCACTGGCCTTCTTCATGAGCATCTGGTGCTCGCGCGAGAAACTCAGCAGCGCGATCAGCTCGTAGCGCGCGAATGTGAGCCCGAACGGTTTGAGGACGGCCTCGGCCCGGGACAGCAGGATCTGTTGCACGCGCATGATGGCCGTGACCGCCGCCATGGGCGCGGCGGTGTCCTCCCACCCGTGCCGCATCCAGTTGCGTTGGGCCTCGGCAATGGGGTCCCTGGGGAGCCCGGGAGTGGTCGACATAGGGAACCCGCCTTCCTCATCGGATGCCGTCGGTGCCCTCCCGCGGCCCGGTCAGGGTACCAAGGGCCTGTCATCGAACGTCCGTCACCGGACGGCCGGTACCGGGCGACCGTCCTCGGGAGACCGTCACGGGAGGGCCGTCACCGGGCGGCCATTACTGGTCCAGGGACAGATCCTCCTCGCGGTACTCCGTCCCGTACCCCTCCGGCGCTCGGCCGGATTCGGAGCGCCGCGTCTCCACCGAACGCAGTTCCACGCGACGGATCTTGCCCGAGATGGTCTTAGGCAGTTCGAGGAACTCGATCCGACGGATCCGCTTGTAGGGTGCCACCTTGGTGCGGCAGTAGGCCAGGATCTCCGTGGCGGTCGCGACGTCGGCCATGCGGCCGGGCGCGAGCGTGACGCAGGCCTTGGGGACCGCGAGGCGCAGCTCGTCCGGGGTGGGGACGATGGCCGCTTCCAGCACCGCGGGGTGTTCCACGAGCACGGACTCGAGCTCGAACGGGGAGATCTTGTAGTTGTTGGACTTGAACACGTCGTCGGAGCGGCCCATGTAGCTGAACACCCCGTTCTCGTCCACCGAGACGATGTCACCGGGTTCCAGACCGATCCAGTACATCGTGGAGAGGTGGCCCACGGGGTAGGACGTGTGGGTGTGCTCCACGAGTTTCGGCTTGGACGTGGTCCCGGACGTGAAGTACAGCAGCAGGGTAGTGTCCCCGCCCGTGGGCGAGTCCGGTTCCAGTTCGTCCGAGCTCGCGTACGCGTCCCGGTAGTCCAGGCACGTGCGGTGGGGAAGCTCGGGTGCGGCGACCGGTTCGGAACCCGCCCGGACCCCCGGGACGTACACGACCGCGTAGTCCCCGGGCCCGGAGGTGAACTTGGCGGCATCCTCCACGCCGCCCACCGCCCACGAGGCGCCGTCGCATTCCACCCGGTCCGTGAGGTCGGTGGGTCCCATCTGGGTGGTCGTGGGGATCACCACCGCCCCCAGCTTGATGCACGCGAGCATGCACTCCCACAGCTCCACCTGGTTGTTGAGCATCGAAGCGCAGCCACACGAACTCCTCCCGGGCCCGTTCCCACTCCTGCTGGAGCGACACCAGGTGGTCGCGTGCGGCGCGAAACTCGTCCGTGACGGTCATGACCGGCCCCTCAAATCCATGTGATCTGTGACACACATATGTACTTGGACGGTCTATAGTTGAAAAGATCACCATTGGATTACCGAGCACCCGAGGGCCAGGATGACCACCACCATCACCTCCTCTCGTCCCCGTGCCGCGTCCGAGCTTCCCGGAGTGGACCTGCTGAAGATCCAGCAGCTGCTCTGCGATGACGAACGCATCCGTTTGGCGGGGATCGAGAAGCACCTGCAGGACAACGTCCGCCGTCAGTCGATCGACCCGTGGAACCGGGAGCACCTGCCCCTGGAGATGCTGCCCCCGCTCGCCGAGCTCGGCCTGGGCAACCTGTTCCGGGACGGCTCGTCCCGGTTGTTCCAAGGACTCGTGCATGCGCAGCTCGCCCGGGCGGACGTGTCCCTGTCCGCGCTGATCGGGATCCACAACGAGTTGATCGTGGGGACCCTCGTGGAACTGGGGTCGCAGCAGCAACAGGACACGTGGCTCCCCGGACTCTCGGACCTCTCCACGATCGGGGCGTTCTGCCTCACCGAACCCGAGCACGGCTCGGACATCGCCGGCGGCCTGGCCACTACGGTCACCCGCGAGGGTGACGAGTGGGTCATCAACGGTCGAAAACGTTGGATCGGTGCCGGAACCGTGGCCCAACTGGCCCTCGTGTGGGCGAGGAACACGGCCGACGGTCAGGTCAAGTGTTTCGCCGTGCCCACCGGGACACCCGGGTACGCCGCGACCAAGATCGGCAACAAGATGGGTCTGCGCATCATGCAGAACGCGGACGTGACGTTCACGGACCTGCGTGTCCCCGCGGACGCCCCGCTCCCCGGGGCAGTGAGTTTCGACGCCGCCAACATGCTGCTCAAGGACTCGCGCGCATGGGTCGGGTGGCAAGCGGTGGGCGCCCAACAGGCCATCCTGGACGTCCTGCGCGAGTACACCCTGCGGCGGGAACAGTTCGGCAAGCCTCTCGCGAGCTTCCAGATGGTCCAGCAGGCCATGGCGGAGATCGCGGGCAACCTCGCGGCGAGCTCCGCGCTCATGGTGCAAGTCACCCGCCTGCAAACGTGCGACGAGATGGACATGATGCACGCGGCCCTCGCCAAGTCCACCGCGACCCGGCTCGGCCGGCGCTCGGCCTCACTGGCGCGTGACGCCCTGGGCGGCAACGGCCTGCTGAGCGACTACGAGATCGCCAAGGTCCTGGGGGACCTCGAGGCCATCTACACGTACGAGGGCAGCTACCACATCAACTCGCTCATCGTCTCCCGGGCGCTCACGGGGGTTTCCGCGTTCGTCTGAGTGGCCGGGAGCTGACGACCAGAAGCGGAAGCCGTGCCCGCAGGACCGCGCCCGGGGTCGTGACCGACCAGGCGCGGTCCCTCATGAGCGAGGGCCGCACGGTTAGGCGGGGATTCGGCATCCTCGTTACCCTGGTGACAGCGCCTTCGCGCGCCGTCGGGCGTTCTCGTCCCCACCGCACCCGCACCCTTCGGTGCCGGTCCCGCGTGGGCGGCCCCGCGGCGTTGTCGTCGGTGCCGTGAACGACCCACCCAGTACTCCACGCACGGCCGCAGCCAGCGGTCGGGCGAGAAACGGACGTGAGACCGCATGGCTGCCAAATCCACCCTGGACAATGTCATCTCCCTGGCCAAGCGCCGGGGCTTCGTGTTCCAGGCGGGTGAGATCTACGGCGGTTCGCGCTCCGCGTGGGACTACGGGCCCCTGGGCGCGGAACTGAAGGAGAACATCAAGCGCGAGTGGTGGCAGACCTTCGTGCGCGGCCGCGCGGACATGGTGGGCCTGGACTCCTCGATCATCCTGCCCTCCGCGGTGTGGGAGGCCTCGGGCCACGTGGAGACCTTCACGGACCCACTCGTGGAGTCGCTGCACACCCACAAGCGCTACCGCGCGGACCACCTGCTCGAGGCGTACGAGGCCAAGCACGGCCACCCGCCGGTCAACGGGCTCGCGGACGTCAAGGACCCCGAGACGGGCCAGGACGGCAAGTGGACCGACCCCCAGCAGTTCTCCGGGCTCATGAAGACCTTCCTGGGTCCCGTGGACAACGAGGAGGGCAAGCACTACCTGCGCCCGGAGACCGCTCAGGGCATCTTCGTGAACTTCCTCAACGTGGTGACCGCCGCGCGCAAGAAGCCCCCGTTCGGGATTGGGCAGATCGGCAAGGCGTTCCGCAACGAGATCACCCCGGGCAACTTCATCTTCCGCACGCGGGAGTTCGAGCAGATGGAGATCGAGTATTTCATCCACCCGGACGAGGCGAAGCAGTACTTCGACGAGTGGGTCGAGGCGTGTTGGAACTGGTTCGTGGACCTGGGTGTGAACCCCGACAACATGCGCCGCTACGACGTCCCCGAGGACGACCGCGCGCACTACTCGGACGGCACGATCGACATCGAGTACCGTTTCGGTTTCCAGGGCTCCGAGTGGGGCGAGCTGATGGGCGTGGCCAACCGCACGGACTTCGACCTGAACAACCACACCGAACACTCCGGCACCAAGATGCAGTACTTCGACCAGGCCTCGGGGGAGCGTTATACCCCGTACGTGATCGAGCCGTCATTCGGGCTGACCCGTTCCATGATGGCGTTCCTCGTGGACGCGTACGTGGAGGACGAGGCCCCCAACACCAAGGGCGGCGTGGACAAGCGCACCGTGCTGCGCCTGGACCCGCGCCTCGCTCCGGTCAAGGCCGCCGTGCTGCCGTTGTCCAAGAAGGAGGACCTGCGCCCCGCCGCGCAGAACCTGGACGCCGAGCTGCGCAAGCGCTGGAACATCGACTACGACGACGCCGGGGCCATCGGCCGCCGCTACCGCCGCCAGGACGAGATCGGCACGCCGTTCTGCATCACCGTGGACTTCGACACCCTCGAGGACCAAGCCGTGACCGTGCGCTCGCGCGACGAGATGACCCAGGAGCGCGTGGGTCTGGACCGCGTCCAGCAGTACCTCGCCGACCACCTCGAGAAGTAGGCACCGCATGAGCATCGAGTACCGTCCGTGGCGAGAGGACGACGACCTGCGTCTGCTCGAGGTCTGGCCGGACGCGCCGTCGGCCCCCGCGCAGGCCTTCCGTGCGCGACTGGGTGCCGACGACGACGCCGCGTTCTCCCGCACGCTCGTGGCCGTCGACGACGGCGTCCCCGTGGCGGCCGGGGTGGTCTACGAGTCCCCGTGGCACCCGCGCCGGTTGTGGGCATACGTGGAGGTGGCTCCGGACCGGCAGCGCGAAGGCATCGGCCGGGAGCTCCTGGCGCGCTTGCGGAAAGTGGCCGCGGACGCGCCGTCGAGCGTCACGGCGCTGCGCTCCCGCGTGACCCCCGGCTCCGCGGGGGAGAGCTTCGCGAAGGCGGAGGGCCTGACCCCGACCATGCGCTCGCGCGTGGTGCGCGTGGCCGCGGGTGCCCTGCCCGAACCCGCGCTCGGACAGACCGCGGACGGCTCGTGGGTGCGCTCCGTGGAAGATCTCGCGACCGGTTCAGTGGAACTAACACGCGCCGTGTGGGAGTTCTACCGCTCGGTCCACGACTGGGACCCGGTTGCGGAGATCGGGATCGGTGCGGTGAACCGGCAGTTGCTCTCGGACACCGCCGGAGCGTTCGGAGCCCTGGTGCTGCGCGCGGGCGCTCCGGGGAGTGACGGTCCCGCACCGATCACCGCGTTCGCCGTCAGCTACCGCCCGTTCGATCCGCAGGATCCCGAGGACCGGGCCACCCGGTTCGAGGCCGCGGACGTGTTGCTGGGCTACGTGCCGGGCGCCTCTTCCGGTGACGGTTCCGCGCGTGAGGCGGGTGCGGCCGTGGAGACGCTGCTGGCCCTGCTGGTCCGGGACTACCCCGTGGAGCTCGAGGTGGACGACTCCATGACCCCGCTCGTGGCCGTGGTGGACAACCTGCTGGAGGCCGGGGTCGCGCACGTGGTCACGGAAACGGTCACGCTGGTGGACGACCGCGTGTAAGGCCGCCGGTCCAAGCCGGTGCGGGGGGAGGACGGGTGCGGTGAGGACACTGGTTCTCCACGCGGGTGACCACACGGCGTGCCCGTACGGCATCGACCTGTTTCCGGGTCCGGGTTTCCCGGTCACCGGTGTCCGACCCCTGCGGGGCAGGCTACGCCGGAAACTGCGGGACGTCGTGAAGCATCGGACCCACACTATGGTGGACGTGCCCCTCAGGGCCGTGCCCGGGGTGCGGAACGCCGAACTGGTCTTGGGGGTGCTCGAACCCGTCACGGCACTCGCCGCGCAGCTCAAGCGGCGGGACGTGCCGCCGTACGCAGGCACACTCCTGGTGATGATCTCGTGCTGGCTCGTGGAATGGATCCGACGAGCGGATCCCGATCGCAGACGCACGCTCGTCCGCCGGTTCTCGGCGGTGGATCTGATCCTCATGCTGAGCCGGAACCAGATCGACATCCTCGTGGATGCAGGGTTCCGGGCCGATCAGGTGGCCGCTATCCCGTTCGGCTGCGCACCGGAACTGTTGACCGACGACGGGACGCACCGGGCCGTCGACGTCCTCGCCGCCAGGTTCGATCACGGCCGTTCCCACGCGGGAGCTCGCGTACCTCACCGGGCAAACGGTGGCACTCGAGGCCGCGGCCGGCGGGGCAGCCGTGGCCTTCACCGCGACCGAAGCCCTGAGCGAATACCTCAACGCAGGGTTCGCGGCACCCGTGGCGGTCGGTGACCCCGAGGGTTGGCGACACACCGTGGACCGCTTGCTGCGCCACCCGGCCGAGCGGGAGGCGCTCGCGGAGGCGGGTAGGGCCGTGGTCACCGAGCGGTTCACGTACCACAGGATGTGGCGCGCGTTGCGGGACGAGCTCCACGATCACGGGATCCGTTCGGGCCGCGGTGCGAACTGACCGCCGCCGCCCGGTCTCGGCCTACGAGGCCTCCGCGTGCTGCTCGTGCCGAGACAGCACGGCCGTCATGAGCCACGCGGCCACGCTCGCGAGCGCCACGGCGGTGGAGCCCGCGGCCAGGATCGCGGGCACCGAGGACTGACCTGACGACAGAACGTCGAGCGGGTCGGCGCCGAGCAGCCCCGCGGGCCACGCAATGCGTCGTTCGTGGTAAGACGTTCACGGAGGAAAGGAGTCCCATGCCCGAGACCCAGGCGAGTCCGTCGCGCACGGAGCCACCGCGACGCCAGGAGATGAACGGCCGGTTGCGGCTGATCGCCACGGTGGCCACGTTCGGCGGATTGCTGTTCGGTTACGACACCGGGGTGATCAACGGAGCGCTGCCGTCCATCGTGGCGGATCTGCGGTTGACGCCGTTCCTGGAGGGTCTCGTGGCCTCGATCCTGCCGTTCGGCGGGGCGTGGGGCGCGGCGTTCGGCGGCAAGCTCGCCGACCGCTACGGCCGCCGCCGGGTGCTGATGATACTGGCTGTGGTCTTCGTGGTTGCCACGATCGGGTGTTCGATCGCACCCACCGTCGCGGTGCTCGTGATGTTCCGCTGCCTGCTGGGGCTGGCCGTGGGCGCGTGTTCCGTGATCGTGCCCGTGTTCCTCGCCGAACTCGCCCCCTCGCACCTGCGCGGTCGCGTGGTCGCTCAGAACGAGCTGATGATCGTGGGCGGCCAGGCGCTCGCCTTCGTGTTCAACGCGGGGTTGGCGACGGCGTTCGGGCACCTCCCGCACGTGTGGCGCGTCATGCTCGTGCTCGCGACCGTCCCCGCGCTCGTGCTGTGGATCGGGATGATCGTGGTGCCGGAGTCCCCCCGCTGGCTGGCCCGCCACGGAGCGGTGGAGAAGATGTTCCAGGTGTTGCGCCGCATCCGCGAGGACTCCTACGACCGGCGCGAGGGTGAGACCGTCCTGGAACTCGCCCACGAGGACGAGCACCGCCCCGCGGCCCGGATCACGGATCTGGTCCGCGTCCCGTGGATCAGACGAATCTTCGTGCTGGGCGCGTCCATGGCCGTGATCAACCAGATCTCGGGGATCAACGCGATCCAGTACTACGGCGTCACGGTGCTGCAGGACGTGGGCTTCGGCGGCAACGGGGCGTTCTACGCCAACATCATCCCCGGGATCATGGGGGTCGTGGCTGTGGCCCTGGCCATGTACCTGCTCAAGCACGTGGGCCGCCGGACACTGTTGCTGACCGGGTTGGTGGGGACGGCAACGTCGTTGACGGGCTTCGCGGTGTCCTACCTGACGATCCCCGAGGGCAGTCCGGCGCGCGCGTGGGTGATCCTCGCGTGCATCGTGGTGTTCGTGGGGTTCATGCAGTGCTGCATCGGCACCGTGACGTGGTTGTACATGTCCGAGATCTTCCCGCTCAACGTGCGCGGTGTGGGCATGGGTGTGTGCGCATGGATCCTGTGGATGATGACGTTCCTGGTGGGGCTCACGTTCCCCGTGCTCACGGACGCGCTGGGCGTGGGGTACACGATCATGATCTTCGTGGTGCTCCAGCTCGTAGCGATCGTGTGGGTGTACTGCGTGGCCCCGGAGACCAAGGACAAGTCCCTCGAGGAGCTGGAGCGCTACTTCCGCGCCGGGTAGGGGACAATGGTTCGTCAGTCGTCCTACGACGCCCCGTCCACACCATGTGAGGAACCGTCCGTGTCCTGTGAGCTCAGCGAAACCGCCACCCCGGAAGACTTCGCGCGCCCGCGCTGGGTCGCGCAACCGGACGTGCGTGAGCGGGCGCAGCGGTTGAGCACGAAGTTCGAGGAGGTCTACGCCCGCCCGCCCGCAGGGGTGTGGGCCGCGCCCGGCCGCGCGAATCTCATGGGCGAGTACATCGACTACTCGGGCGGGATGTGCCTGCCCTTCGCCCACCAGTACGTGACGTTGACCGCCGCCGCACCCCGCACGGACGGGCTGCTGCACGCGCAGTCCCTCCAGGACGCGGACGCCTCCGTCGCGGACCGTGAGCCGCGCGCGGCCCGGGTGAGTGACGTCCAACCCGGAGCCATCCACGGCTGGTTCGGCTACGCCGCGGGCGTGGCGTGGGGGATGAACCGCGTGGCCGTGGGGCACTCCGAGCACGAGGCCGTGCCCGAACTCGCGCTCGGTGCGGACTTCGGCGCGGACCTGCTCGTGGACTCGACCGTGCCCATCGGCGCGGGGCTCGCCTCCTCCGCGGCGCTCGAGTGCTCGGTCGCGCTCGCCCTGTTCTCGCTGCGCACGGGCGACGACCACCCGGACGACACCCTGCGCCGCGCCCTGGCCCGAGCCTGCATGGACGCGGAGAACTACATCGTGGGCGCCAACACCGGCGGCCTGGACCAGACGGCGTCTCTGCGCTCGCACGCCGGGCAGTTGCTCGCGCTGGACTGCCGCGATTTCGACGTCGCCCGTTTGCCCGCCGATCCCGCGCTCGCGGGTCTCACGTGGCTCGCCGTGGACACGTGCGCCCCGCACAAACTGGCCGACGGTCAGTACAGTTCCCGCCGCGCCGAGTGCGAGGCCGCCGCCGCCGTGCTCGGGGTCTCCCGGTTGCGGGACGCCCTGCCCGAGGATCCGGGGTTCGACGACGCCGCGGCGGTCCTCGAGCGCTTCGACCACCTGCTCGGGGCGGGCGCTCCGCTGACCGAGGACCCCCGAGGGACCCGGTTGCGCCTGCGTCATTCCGTGACCGAGATGGTGCGCTCGGAGAAGATCGCCCGACTCCTGCGTGAGGCGGACCCGGACTGGGCGGCCGTGGGGCGGCTGCTCGTGGCGGGCCACGAGTCCATGCGGGACGACTGCCAGGTCACGGTCCCGGAACTGGATACGGCGGTCGAGGGCTGCCTGGCCGCCGGGGCCGTGGGCGCCAAGGTCGTGGGCGGCGGTTTCGGGGGCTCGGTGATCGCCCTGGTTCCCGAGACCCACGTGGAGCGACTCGCGAGCGCGGTGCAGCACCGGTTCGCGGAGAACAGGTTCCCCGATCCGCTGTTCCTCACGCTCACCCCGTCCGACGCCGCCCGCAGGGTCCTCTGACCCCGCGCCCCTGCGGCATCGGTTGCACGGGGCAATGATTCGGTGCTGGAAGAATCACGCGGTAGGAGCATAGGAGGAGGGCGCATGTTCGCACGGGCCAGGGTGGCGCGCAGGCTGCAACGGGGCCGGGCGGCGTCGTCGTCCGGGGACACCGCCACGGCACGCGGCCACTTCGCGGCGGCCCTGCGCACCGCGCGACTCGGGGAGGCGTGGCTGGAAGCGGGCCAGGCGGCGTCGTCGTTGGGGGATCTCGCGCGGGACGCCGGTGACTGGGCGGACGCGGAACACCACTACCGACTGGCCGCGACCCAGTACAAGCGCGCGCCGCGGTCGGCGCGATCCCTGGGAGCGCGGGTGCAGTGCCTCGAGAACCTCGGGGACGTGTTGTTGCTGGCCGGGCGCCCGTGGGACGCGTACCGCGAGTTCCAGGAGGGGGCCGCGGCGGCGGGGGTGGATCCGGCGCGACCCGCCGGGGACGGTGCGGGCTTCGTCACGCGGGAGGACCTGCGCTGGGTGTCCCACCTGGCCACCGCGGCGCAAGCGGCCGGGCGGCGCAAACTCGCGGCCGAGCACTACGAGACCGTGCTCGCGGGCTGCGAAGCGCGCGGGGACGTGGCCGGGCAGATCATGTGCTGGAAAGGGCTCGCGGCGCTCGCCGAGGGGATGATGGCCTGGAACGACGTTGCCCACGCCCTCCACACCGCAAGCAACCTCTACCCCGCGCTGCCCGAGCCGGAGGCCCACACCCGCGAGTGGGTGCAGTGCCTGCGGGACCTGGGCGCGGTGTACAAGACCCTGGGTCGCAGGGACAAGCAGGTGCGCGCGTTCAAGCTCGCGATGCGACTCGAGCAGGTGGACGCGTCCGCGCGCACCGACCGCGACGCCGGGCAGCGGACGAATGAGACAATGGCCCACGATGAGCACCGAGACGACTGAGACCGCGGACCGTGAACCGGCCGTGTTGAACTTGAAACCCCTACAGCTGGGCCGGCTGACCGTGGACGTACCCGTGGTCCTGGCGCCGATGGCCGGGGTCACGAACAAGTCCTTCCGCACCCTGTGTCGGGAGTACGGCGGGGGACTATACGTGACCGAGATGGTCACGGCGCGGGCACTCGTGGAACGCCGCCCCGAGTCCCTGCGGATCATCGACCACGACCCCCACGAGACCCCGAGATCCATCCAGATCTACGGTGTGGACGCCGTGAACGTGGGCAAGGCCGTGCGGATGGTCGCGCAGGAGGATCGCGCGGACCACATCGACCTCAACTTCGGGTGCCCCGTGCCCAAGGTCACCAAGCGCGGTGGTGGTTCCGCCCTGCCGTGGAAGACCGACCTGTTCCGCGCGATCATCCGCACGGCGGTGCGCGAGGCCGGGGAGATCCCCGTGACGGTGAAGATGCGCATCGGCATCGACGGCGAACACCAGACCTTCCTGGATGCCGGGCGCATGGCCCGCGATGAGGGGATCGCCGCGGTGGCCCTGCACGGGCGCACCCTCGAACAACACTATTCGGGCCACGCCGACTGGGATGCGATCGCGCGGCTGCGCGAGGCCCTCCCGGACATCCCCGTGCTGGGCAACGGGGACATCTTCTCCGCGGAGGACGCGGTGCGCATGGTCGAGCACACGGGCGTGGACGGCGTCGTCGTGGGTCGGGGCTGTCAGGGCCGGCCGTGGCTGTTCGGGGACCTGCAGGCAGCCTTCGAGGGCAGCCCGCGCCGCTACCGGCCGGGTGTGCGCAAGGTCGCGGAGACCGTGTACCGCCACGCCGAGCTGCTCACCCAGGAGTTCGGGGACGAACTCAAGGGCTGCCGCGAGATCCGCAAGCACGTGTCCTGGTACTTCAAGGGGTACCCGGTGGGCGGGCAGTTACGCGCCCGCATGGCGCAGGTGCCCACACTCGCCGCGCTGCGCGAACTGCTCGACGAACTCGACCTGGATGCCCCCTACCCGGGCGCGGACGTCGAAGGGCCTCGGGGCCGGGCGGGCTCGCCCAAGAAGCCCCACCTGCCGGACGGCTGGCTCGACTCCCGCATCCTGGGCGACGCCGAACGGCTGGGTCTCGCGGCCGCCGAGCTCGACGTCTCGGGAGGCTGATCCCACTGCACACCCCCGACTGTCTGGCGATCCTGCCCCCGGACTACGAGCACACCGACACCGAGCGGTTCGTCGTCGAGAACCACCACAACCGCCATCGCAGCCACTTCGAGCGGGACCGCGCGCGCGTGCTGCACAGTTCCGCGCTGCGAAGGCTCGCGGCCAAGACCCAGGTGGTCTCGCCGCAGTCGGACGACTTCGTGCGCAACCGGCTCACCCATTCGCTCGAGGTCGCCCAGATCGGGCGCGAGCTGGGCAAGGCGCTCGGGTGCGATCCGGACGTCGTGGACGCCGCGTGCCTGTCCCACGACCTCGGTCACCCGCCGTTCGGGCACAACGGTGAGACGGCGCTCGCGCAGCTGACCCGCGGAATCGGGGGCTTCGAGGGTAATGCCCAGACCCTGCGCCTGCTCGTGCGGCTCGAGCCCAAGATCATCGCGCCGTCGGGGGAGCCCGCGGGGCTCAACCTCACCCGCGCGACACTCGACGCCACGTGCAAGTACCCGTGGAGCGCGGCGGACGCCCCGCCCCGGCCGGACGGGCGCCCCAACCGCAAGTTCGGAGCCTACGAGGACGACCTGCCTGTGTTCGAGTGGTTCCGTGCGGGCGCGGTGCCCGGACGCAAGTGCATCGAGGCCCAGGTCATGGATCTCGCGGATGACATTTCCTACAGCGTCCACGACGTCGAGGACGCGGTCGCGGCCCACGCCCTGCAGCTCGAGAACCTCACACAACCCGCGCACCGTCACCGGGTCATCGAGTGCACCCGCAGCTGGTATCTGCCCGCGGCCACGGAGGACGAGCTCGACGCCGCGCTGTCCCGGCTCGAGTCCTCATCCGTGTGGATTCCCCGTCTGCACGGGACACGCGCGGATCTGGCACGACTGAAGAACATGACGAGCCAGTTGATCGGCCGGTTCGCGATGTCCGCGGTCGAGGCCACCCGGGACGTGGCCGGGGACGACCGGCTCACCCGGTACCGGGCGTCCCTCGTGGTCCCGCGCGAGACGGAGCTCGAGATCGGGGTGCTCAAGGGCATCGCGACCGCGTTCGTGATGACCGTGCGGGACGCCCTGCCCCTCTACGACAACCAGCACGAAATCCTCACGATCCTCGTCGACGCCCTGATGCAGACGGATGGGCGGTTCCTGGCGCCCGAGTTTGCCGCGGACTGGCGTGCCCTGGGGGACGGTCCCGGCAGTGAAGCCGCCCGGTTGCGGCTCGTGGTCGATCAGATCGCGTGCCTCACGGACCGCTCCGCGGTCGCGCTGCACGACCGGATCCGGGGCACCAACTGGCGCACGGGGGACAAGCCGCTCTGGTGAGGTCCGGCGGCATCGATTCTGTGCCCCACATCGCGTCCCGTTGATCGGGAAAATCGGGTGCGTCACGTCCGCGTGAGACTAAGATCACCGTGTTCCCTCCCCACGACCGGAAGTGATCCCGTGAGTGCCGAAACCGCCGCCCCATCGCGTGGGCTCGTCCTGAAATCCGCCGCCTGGGTGGCTCCGCTGTGTTGGATCGCGGTGCTGCTCGACGGTTTCGACGCCGTGGTGCTCGGCGCCGTCATGCCCGCCCTGCTCGCGGACCAGGCGTGGGGGATGACCACCGGTGAGGCCACCGCGGTCGCGACCGCCGGTCTGTTCGGCATGATGGTCGGCGCCCTGGGCATGGGCTACCTCACGGACCGCTGGGGCCGGCGCAAGATGCTCATCGGCGCCGTGATCGTGTTCTCGGTGCTCACGTTCGCCGCCGCGTTCGCCCCGACCGTCCTGTGGTTCGGCATCCTGCGCTTCCTCGCGGGCCTGGGCCTGGGCGGTTGCCTGCCCACCGGCATCTCCATGGTCACCGAGTTCTCCCGCCCCGGCCGCGGCTCCCACGCCACCACGGTCATGATGACCGGCTACCACGTGGGTGCCGTGCTCACCGCGGCGCTCGCGATCTGGGTGCTGTCCCACTTCACGTGGCACACCATGTTCATCGCGGGCGCGCTGCCCGCCCTGATCCTCGTACCGCTCATGCTCGTGTTCCTGCCCGAGTCCCCGTCCTACCTCGCGTCCAAGGGCCGCCTCGAGGATGCCCGCCGGGTGGCCACGCACTACAACGTGCCCTTGGAGATCGGCGACGCCGCCCCCGCGGCCTCGGGCGCGCGCGGTGCCGCAGCGCCGTCGGCCCAGGTGGGGGCCGAGAAGAAGGGCGCGGCCCTACTGTTGAGCGGCACGTACGCGCGCAACTCCGTGGTGATCTGGATCGCGTCCTTCATGGGTCTGCTGCTCGTGTACGGGCTCAACACGTGGTTGCCGCAGATCATGCGCGCCGCGGACTACGACCTCGGCAACGCGCTGGGCTTCCTGCTCATCCTCAACGTGGGCGCCGTGGTGGGGCTGTGGATCGGTGGCCGCGTGGCGGACCGGATTACCCCCCGCATCGCGAGCATCATGTGGTTCGCGGCCTCGGCCGTGCTGCTCGCGGCCCTCGCGATCCGGCTGCCCGTGGCCGGGATCTACGTCATGGTGTTCCTGACCGGGTGCTTCGTGTTCTCTTCCCAGGTGCTCGTGTACGCGTTCACCGCGACCAACCACCCGCCGCGCGTGCGCGCGACCGCCCTGGGCATGTCCGCCGGGGTGGGGCGTCTCGGCGCGATCAGCGGTCCCATCGTGGGCGGCACGCTGTTGGGTGCCGGGCTCGCGTACCCGTGGGGGTTCTTCGCGTTCGCCGCGGTCGGTGCCCTGGGCAGCCTGGCCATGGTTGGGTCCAAGACCGTGGGTGCCCCGGACCGCCGCATGGTGGTCGGCGGGAACGACGATGCCCCGGCGGCTCGCTGACCCCGCGCCCTGTTCGTCGCGGGACCGTTCGGTGACGCCGTGGCCGGAGTCATCGCGTGTCCTCGCGGGCCCGTTAACCAGTCGTTCCGGTCCGCTGCATCGGCTCCCGCACGCTGCGCCACGAGCGCACCGTGCGGGGGCCGCTGCACATCCGTGACGAGTGCGCGATCCGGTTTGACGGGGTGCCTAAACTGGCCGAGTGGCCGGACTGATCAAGCGTGAAGACATCGACGAGGTCCGTGCGCGCACGGACCTCCGCGAGGTCGTGGAACAGTACGTGACCCTCAAGCCCGCGGGCATCGGTTCGTACAAGGGACTCTGCCCCTTCCACGACGAACGCACGCCGTCCTTCCACGTGCGCCCCCAACTGGGCACGTACCACTGCTTCGGGTGCGACGAGTCCGGGGACGTCATCTCCTTCCTCATGGAAATGGACCACACGCCGTTCTCGGAGACCGTGGAACGGTTGGCCGCCCGAATCGGGTACGAGCTGCACTACGAGCAGGGTTCCGCACCCAACCGGGAGGAAGTAGGGCGTCGACAGCGGTTGCTCGACGCACACAAGGTGGCCGCGGAGTTCTTCCAACGCAACCTCTACACCCGGCAGGCCGCCGCGGCCCAGCGGTTCCTGGGGGAGCGAGGTTTCGATCACGACGCCGCTCGCACCTACGGGATCGGCTACGCACCGCAGGGGTGGTCCCACCTGTTGCAGCACCTGCGCAATCACGGGTTCACGGACCAGGAACTCAAGCTCACCGGCATGGTCTCGGAGGGCAACCGCGGACTCTACGACCGGTTCCGGGGGCGGCTGATCTGGCCCATCCGCGCGGTCGCGGGGGAGGTCATCGGGTTCGGGGCACGCAAGCTCTACGACGACGACCCCGGCCCCAAGTACCTCAACACCCCCGAGACCCAGCTCTACAAGAAGTCCCAGGTGCTCTACGGCATTGACCTGGCCAAACGGCCGATCGCCAAGACCAAACAGGTCGTGGTCGTGGAGGGGTACACGGACGTCATGGCGTGCCACCTGGCCGGGATCACCACGGCGGTGGCCACGTGCGGCACCGCGTTCGGCGCGGACCACATCAAGATCGTGCGCCGGTTCCTCTCGGACGACTCCGCCGGGGGAGAGGTCGTGTTCACGTTCGACGGCGACGCCGCCGGACAGAAGGCCGCGCTGCGCGCCTTCCAGGAGGACCAGCGGTTCGTGGCCCAGACCTACGTGGCGGTCGAGCCCCACGGGATGGATCCGTGTGACCTGCGCCTGACCCGCGGGGACGTGGCCGTGCGTGATCTCGTGGAGTCCCGCACCCCGCTGTTCGAGTTCGCCTTGAAAGCCACGATCCGCGAGTACGACGTCAACAGCCTCGAGGGTCGGCTCCGCGCCATGCGGGCGTGCGCCCCGATCGTGGCCGGGATCCGTGACCCCGCCCTGCGCCCCGCGTACGCGCGGGAGCTGTCCGGGTGGCTGGGGATCGAGACGGACGAGGTGCTGCGCGCCGTCGACGCCGCCTCCCGCAGTGAGAACGGCCGGGGAGAATCGGGGCGGGGGCGCGGTCAGGGGTCGACCCCGGACCGTCCGGATGCTCGTGGCCACCGCGGTGACTCGGCCGGATCGAGGCATGGCTCGGGGCCTGTCTCCGGGCCCGGCTCGGCCCCCGGTGAGAACCACCGGCCCGAGGCGCCCGAGCTGCCGGATCCGCGCGAGCCCGTGTCCCGGATGGAACGGGAGGCGCTCGAAGTGGTGCTCCAGCTCCCGGACCTCGTGCCGGACGGCTACTGGGAGCATTTCGATTCCGCCGGCATGACGTACCGGGTGCACCAGGTCTTGCACGATGCCGTGGTGGCCGCCCGCGCGGACGAGGACTATCACGGTGAGGGCGGTCGCGCGTGGCTCGAACACGTGCGCGCCCACCTGCCCGAACCGCTGCACGGCTACCTCGCACAACTGTCCGTCACGCCGCTACCCGCGGCCACCGAGCAACAAATGCGCAACTACGCGGTGGGCGTGCTCACCTCGCTCGTGGAGATGCACATCAACCGGGCGAAGTCGGACAAGCTGGCTCACCTCAACCGGTTGAACGCGCAACGAGAACCCGAGCTGTACCAACAGCTCAACCGCGAACTGCTGGACCTCGAACTGCAGCGGCGCAGCCTCACCGGGGTGTGACCCCGACTCAGAGGGGTGTGGCGCTTGCGGGTGGTGGCGGGGATTCGATTTGAGGAAGCCGCGACGGGGCGGTAAAGTATCGTCTCGTTGCGCAGCAGTGCGTACATTCCCCCGTAGCTCAATTGGCAGAGCATTCGACTGTTAATCGAAGGGTTACTGGTTCGAGTCCAGTCGGGGGAGCCACCAAACAGCCCTTCGCCAGGAAAAACACCGGTGAGGGGCTGTTTCATACCCGGCTGCGGGCACGGATAGGGCACGGTTTGCCCTTCTCTCACAGGCTTCAGGGCAACAGGCGGATGCTGTAGGGATTGGGCAACGGCGTCGGGTCCAGCCCGAGTTCCTCACGTAGGCTCGAGCGCAGAGCTATCAGCAGCGGATCCAGCTCTGCGCCCCCTTCCGTGGCAAAGGTGACCATGAAGGCGCGGGCGGCCCCGATCTCGGTGCGCTGTCCCAGCAGCATCACTTCGCTGAGTGCGGCCTCGAGATCAGCTGCCTGTTCGGGGGTGAGGTTGCCTTCGCGGTTGGAGGCCGCGGACAGGCGCTGATAGGCGGAGATCAGATGCTCGACCCGCCGGGCCCGCTGTTCGTTGCGCGCATCCCGTGCCAGCGCGGTCCGGTGGACAACCAGGCCGCCGACCGCGGCCCCCACGATGGCGGAGAAGAAGGGCACGAGGGCTGCGAGCCAGGTCCAAGACATAACCCCATTTTCACTCCGCCGCGGCGGTGGATGCCGCCGACACGCCAGCCCAGATAACACACCTGCAGCCCGGAGTCGGGGTCATGGGAGTATGCGCCTTATGGATGAAGTCGCCTCGTTGAGTCCGCAGACCTGGGCCGCGGTGATCGCCGCAGCCGCCGTGGTGGCGTCCGCCGTCACCACGGCTGTGCTGAACTACGTGGCCGGGCTGCGCCGGGACCACACCGTGGAGGAACGGCAGCGGGAGGGTGAACGCCGACACGCGGTGCAGGAGGCGGCCGTGGACCTGATCGAAGCGGGATTGGACATGGTGTCGGCGTTATCCGCGCAGTACCACTATGAGGCCGAGGTGGAGCGCCTCAAGCGCACGAAGGACCTCCACTCCGCCCAAGAGGCTCGGGTGCTCGAGCAATCCATACCGGAGCAACTGCGGCTTAATACCGAACAGGCCGCCGCGGCGAACCGGAAGATGAACCGCGTCGTCATCGAGTTCCGCCTGCTGGCACCCGGGCTCGTCATACCGGCGCGAGAACTGCAGGACCTCGCACTGTCCTCCGACAACGCGGCGAAGCAGAAGGATCGCCTCACGGTCTACGATGAGGCGTCAGACATCTTCGCGCGCCGGGTCCAGGCGCACCTCGAGAAGTCCTGACCTACTCCGGACCCTCGACGTCGAGGGCGTTCCGCGCCCGGTCCGCGTAGCGCCACGCCGAGACGGTGGAGAGCACCAGCAGTACGATCACGGCACCGGCCTGGAGGGCCAGCGCAACATCCCAGGAGGCGTCGAGGAGGGTGACCATGGGCGCAGCGACAACGGTGGCGGCTGTGGCCGCCACGAGCCACCGACCGGCCGCCGAGACGCCACAGGACGAGCGCGGAGTCACGCAGGCGAGGGCTGAAACCTACCCTCGCGACGAGGATTCGACGCGGGTGGACAGACAAGACGAAGAACCCCAGCAGCAGCCAACCCAGCGGCTGCGCCACCACTAGGGAGGCGAGGGTGGCCGTAAGCCAGAAGGCCCAGCTGACCCATCGGGCGAGGCCGACGAGCAGGCCGCCGGCGGGTGCCAGGCGCGGCCCGTCGTAGAGGAAGGTCCCCAGAGGGACGGCGGCGAGGAGCAGGACCGGCAGGCAGCCGGGACCACGCGGCTGGACGGTGGACGACATGGGCGCTCCCAAGGAGTCGGAGAAGGGGTGTCGCCGTCCGTACGTAGTCAGAAAGGGTACGAAGCGCCCGTATTATGAGGGCTGGCTCTTCACGACAGGTGCGAGATCGTGCCACCAGTTAAGCAAGGCTCCTCGGGCGATGTACTCGAAGGTGTGCAGCAACATCGGCATCTCTTTCGCCAGCCATGAGCTGCCCTTGGCCGCTGCGGACATGCCCACAGGCACCTCACTGGGCTGTCCGTCCGGTCCCTGTATGGGTTTGTCGAGCATCGGGTGGGGAAATGGCCGGCCGTCGTGCAGCGCCCGGGAGCGGTGGTCGTAGATGATCCTCAGGTGTTGGCGCAAGCGCGTCCAGTCCAGGCCGAAGGCGGGGCGCGGTTGCGGCGCGTGTGGGGCGAAGTGTTCCACGAAACCCAAGAACTTTCGGGTGGCACTAGATTGCCGCACCACAAGTTCCGCGACCTTTTGCTTATTCTCTTTCGGCGCTCCGTCCAGCGCCTCCCACAGGCGGGGCTGGAGCTCCTCCAAGGTGCCGAGAGGCTGCTGCCCGGCCTCGTTGCGGCGGGCGGCCGCGGCTTCCACGGCTCCCACCATCTGCAGCCAGGCAAAGTTCGTGTCCTCGTTGGCCCACCACAAGGCGTTGGCGTACAGTCGCGCTGCTCGGGCAAGGGCGGAGGCATCCTCAGAACCCAGATGGGGGAAGGTCGAGAGCAGGTCCGAGGCGTCCGCGAACTCGACCTGCCGGACCACGTTGGGCAGGACTTCCAGGCCCGGCGGCCCGGGTCGACTAAGGTGCTGGCGGTCCAGCTCCATCGGGTAGCCGGCGGGGTCGTCGTCGGGCAAGCCCCACACCCGGACCGTGCCTCCGGCACGGCACCTCACGCCCAACGCCAAGGAGAGCAGGGCGGCGAGTTCATCGGACACCGTGCCGCCGTGGTAGCCGCTGGAGTCCGCCGGGAGCAGCTTGCCGGTCGCGTGGTCGATGAGACCCGGCTCCAAGGACCTGCGCATCTCACATCGGAGCACCAGGGCCACTGGCATGGGGGCGGTGCTCGCGAAGGTCGGCAAGATGGTGTACGGCCCCAACTCGAGCCTCTCGCCGAGAAAGCGAGCATCAGAATAAATAGCGTCCTCGTAACGGGCAGGTATCTCCGTCGTTGGCTGGAGGCTAGCCCGCCAGTTGCGCCACGCGTGCGTTCCCATGCCGTCATTGTTTCCGACACAGCCTTCACCGTGAACTCATGTACCTCAGTGTGTCTGGGGTACCAGCGACCAACTCCAGTACGGTTCAGCAACATGACGACTAAGAAAGCTGCGGGCGGCCTGCCTTCCTCGGGGGGGGCAGGCTCACCCCCAGAGAACCGGGCAAGGCAACGGCCGAGGGCTGCGTCAGGGGGACTGATGCACTGATAGGTGACAGGGTGGGTCAGGCTGTCTGAGCGGCGACTGTGGTCATGATGGTCTCGTATTCAATGGGGGTCAATCGGCCCAGGGCTGTCTGTCGGCGCCGACGGTGGTAGGTCCTCTCGATCCAGGTGATGATCGCGATTCGTAACTCCTGTCGGGTGGCCCAGGGGCGGCGGTCCAGCACGTTGTTCTGCAGCAACGTGAAGAAGCTCTCCATCGCGGCATTATCACCGGCCGCGCCGACCCGTCTCATCGATCCGAGCATGCTGTGGCAGCCTAGCGCGTGGACATGCTTACGGCTGCGAAATTGGGATCCTTGGTCGGTGTGTAGCACGCAGCCGGTCACGTCACCTCGCCTGGCCACGGCGCTATTCAGCGCCGCGACCGCCAGCCGTGACTTCATCCGCGAGTCGATCGAGTAGCCCACGATCTGGTTGGAGTAGACGTCCTTGACCGCGCAGAGGTAGAGCTTGCCCTCGGCGGCCTCTTCGTGCAGGTACCGATACCCGAACTCCGGGTCGTCCCGGTGTGCGCCGAACAGCGCGTTCGCGCGGTGCGCCGCGGTCGGGTAGGAGGCGGTCACGGGCGCCTGCAGCCACCGGTAGTACGGCTGGCGGGCGATCTTGAGGACCCGGCACGTCACCGTGACGGGGATCCCGTCATCGGCCAGCTCGCGGACGAGCGGGTACCTCCTTTTCTCGGCAGGTTCGCCTGGGACAGATAGGCAGCGGCCCGGCGCAGCATCTCGTTCTTTTGCTCGAGCAACCGGATTTGCTTCTTCGCCTCGCGCAGTTCGGCATTTTCGGCCGCGGTTGTTCCGGGCCCAGGACCGGCCTCGACATCGGCCTGGCGCATCCAGTTGCGTAGGCAGGACTCGGCGATCCCGAAGTCCGAAGCGATCTGCTTGATGGTCTGGCCGGGTTCACGGTCGCGGGCGACGTTCACGACATCGTCGCGGAACTCCTGGGGGTAAGGGTTTGGGCACGGTGCTCATCCTTCCAGTGACACCTCACAGCGTCACAGATCAGATGTCACCAACCCATGCAGCAGTCCCAGATGGCTGTAGAGATGCGGTCTTGGATGCCCGCGTCCGAGCGCACCGGCTACGTCCTAGCCTCGGAGACAGGTGGGCTCCTAGAGCCGCAGAACATGGGAACGGCGTGGCGCCAAGTGCGCGTGCCCGGCTTCGAACATGTGCAGCTGCACCACTTGCGCTCTACCGTGGCGACGGTGCTCGCCGCCGACGACTTGCGCGCGGCTTCCGCGCAGCTGGGGCACTCCTCCACGCGCATCACCGAGGCCCACTATGTGGACCGGCTCCAGCGCCCCTACTCCAGGGCGCGGATGAAGATCTGGGTTCGGCCGGCTTTCGGAGGGCACACTACGGGCACACATTCAGGTGACATTGCGTGACTTCTAGTGACCTCCATATGGCCGTTTTCTGCGAGATTCCGCAGAACCCTAGGGGTCTACAATCGCTAGAACCATATCGAAGGGTTACTGGTTCGAGTCCAGTCGGGGGAGCCACCACGGAGGCCCTCTTCCAGTACGGAAGGGGGCCTCCGTCGTATCCAGGGCGGCACCCGCCTCCGGGAGCCGCCGCCTAGTAGACTCGGCGGCTGTCCCATATGTGCGGCCCACGACTCAGGCGGGTGACCCGGTTCCGTGACTCTGGCTTCTCGCCGATTGTGCGCCGTAGCGGCGCTGTTGTACTCGGTGTGGGTCCTCTATCCGCTCGTGAACCGGGAACTGCACCCGTTGACGTCCTTCGTGTCCGAGTACGTCGTCGCGGACCTCCCCGGGGCCACCGTGCTGCGAACCGTGGACGCAGAGGTCGGGGTGGTGCTCGCCGGGGTGACGGCGTTCTCCTCTGCGCGGCTGCGGACCCTGTGGCGCGCTCTCCCGAACGGTACGCGAGAAACGGACGGGCCCGCGAAGTGATGACCTCCCGCAAACGCGGTGTGGCTCATCGCCGCGGCCGGTGTGCCCGTCGCCCAGCGGTTGCGCGCACGGGAACTCGCAACGAAAAGAACAACGGTTCCGAGCCGTCGGGCATCGGGGATCATGTCAGCACCCGCGAAGTTATGGGCGGCCCCGTGCGGATCCTCGATGCGGGCTCCGAGCCGGTCATCGTGTGCTGCTCCGGCGTGGCGTGTGGTGGGCCCCGTCGTGGCCGGGCGACTCGTGCCCGGACGCGGACGCCTCATGCGTTCGTGGCCGCAGCTGCGCGTGGATCTGGCATCCCCGAACTTCCTCATGGGGTCCCTGCGGGAACTCGCGGGCTACGTGGCGTGCATGAACCGGTTGCGGGAACTGGCCGCCCACACGCCCCTGGACCCGGACCTGGACGTCCTGGTGGTGGCCGCGAACGGACGGCTGCCGCGGATCGGGGTCACCCGGTGGGTGCGCCATGTGCTCGCCCGGGCCACCTACCTGTCCCGGGAAGCGCCCGTGCACACGATCGTGTTGCGACGCAGCGGTCACTTCGTCATGGTGGATCACCCCGAGCGGATCGCCGCCGTGATCGCATCCGTCAGATCAGGTGTTCTTCCCGCGCACGGTTGACCGCCGCCGTCCGGTTGTCCACCCCGAGCTTGTCGTAGATGTGTACAAGGTGCGTCTTCACGGTGGCTTTCGAGATGAACAATTCCTTGGCCAGGGCCCTGTTGGACGCGCCCGTGGCGAGCCCGCGCAGGATCTCGATCTCCCGCGCGCTCAGCGACGTGCCGGGGGAACGCACCCGCTGCATGAGCCGCGCCGTGACGGAGGGGGACAGCACGGGGCGGCCCGCGGCGGCGTCGTGCACGGCAGCACCGATGGTCTCGGGCTGCGAGTCCTTGAGGAGGTAACCGGTCGCGCCGGCCTCGAGCGCGGCGACGATGTCCGCCTGGGTGTCGTAGGTCGTGAGGATCAGCACCGGGGGCCCGCCCGCCGCGACAATGCGCCGGGTCGCGTCCAGCCCGCCCATCCCGGAACCCATCTGCAGGTCCATGACCACCACGTCCACGGAGCCGCCCGCGCGGGACAGCATCTCGAGCGCCACGCGTCCGTCCGGCGCCTCGGCGCCGACCACGATGTCACCCACCGATTCGAGCACCGCGCGCAGCCCGGCGCGCACCACGGGATGATCGTCCACGAGCAATACGCGGGTGGTCATGACGAATCTCCATTCGGCAGGGGGCGGGTGGCTTCGGGCGCGGGCAGGGGCAACCGCAGGTTCACGGCCGTTCCGGCGCCGGGTTCGGACTCCACGGTCAGGACGGCCCCGAGCTCGTGCGCGCGGCGTCGCAGGTGGGCCAGTCCGAAGCTGTCGTTGCGTGCGTCGTTGGCGGCGGAACGCGGTCTGAAGCCCGCGCCGTCGTCCACGACGTCCAGCGTCACGGCGTCGTCCCAGCCCGCGAGGGTCACGACGGCGCGTGACGCCCGCGCGTGCGAGGTCACGTTCGCGAGGGTGGACTGCGCTGCCCTCACGAACAGGGTGCGCTGCGGGGCGGGCAGTTCGGGGACGGCACCTTCCACCGTGAACTCGCACGTGAGCGGCGCGCCCACGGCGCGGGCCGCCTCCCGGGTGCGGTGACACACCTCCGCGAGGACGGCGGGCAGGGAGTCACCCGGTGCCGGCGCGGCGAGGTCCCGTACGAACCGACGCGCCTCCGCGAGGTCGGCCGCGGCCGTGTCCTCGATCGTGGCCAGTTGCGCGCGGGCCGCGTCGAGCTCGGCGCGCTCCAGCGAGCGCTGTGCGGCCCGTGAGACTAGCACGATCGAGGTCAGCCCCTGGGCCAGGGTGTCGTGGATTTCGCGGGACAACCGGTCGCGCTCGGCCATGGTCCCCGCGTCCCGTTCCTGGCGCGCCAGCTCGGCTCGCGTGGATTCGAGATCGCGGATCGCGCGCACGTGGCGGCGGGTGTCCTCGTACAGTGCGCGGTACCCGAAGCTCACGAGCAGCGCGACGATCGCACCGATCGCGGGTCCGAGCGCCATTCCCGCCGTGAACGCTCCCGGGGCGGCATGTAGGTACTGGGAGAGCACCACGACGCCGGTGAGCACCATGATCGCGACCAGCGCCGCCGCGGTGGGCAGTACCACGGGGCACAGGAAGAACAGGGGGAACGCGACCCACGAGAAGTCCGGGCTCAGCAGGGCCAGCGCGGCCCACAGCGCCGCGATGAGACCGAGCCACCCGGGACCCCACCGCAGGGATTCCCGGCTCGCACGACCCCGTGCCACACGGTTCTCCACCAGGGTCCCCGCGAGGTAGACCGCCGCGAGCAGCACGCTCAGTCCCAGGACGACGGCGATCATCGACCCGCCGCCAGGGGCCCGGCTCAGGTGCAGCACCGCGCGCACGGCGGCGAGCACCAACAGCGCCGCGAAGCTCACGTGCAACGTGACCCGCAGGGCGCTCAGCACGGCGGGGGTGGAGAGGTCCTCGCGCACTCGGGGGCTCCTTTCCGGGTCGTGCGGTGGACTGGTTGGTCGGAGCGGTGTGCCGGGGACGGCGTCGTCGTCCTGCCCGAGTCCCGGGCGCGGTCGCACGAGTGCGGTGCCCCGACCAAGACGCAGCGTCCCGATCGCCGCGCGGCGATCGGGCGGATGCCGCCATCGGCGAGCAGCGCGCACGGCACGGCCGGGTCTCCCGCCATGCTACGCATGTGACGCGAGTGGCGGGTCAACCGATTGGTTGAGAGCGGCATCCCCCGAGGGGCGGGACGGTCTCCACCCGCGGGGCGATCCGCCGGCGGCCGCGTCCCGCGAGGCTTGAGGGGAACAGTTTCTCGACCCATCGGAGATCACCATGTACCTGTCCCTACGGGACATCACGTTCGCCAAGGGGCGGTTCGCGTTGCTCGCGACCGTCGTGGCCCTGATCACGCTGTTACTCGTACTGCTCACCGGGTTGACCAACGGGCTGGGCCACCAGAACACCTCGGCCCTGGAACGGTTGCAGGCGCAGCGGTTCGTGCTCAGCGCCCCGGCGGGGGACGCGTCCGACCCGTCCTTCACGACGTCCCGGATCACCGCGGACGAAACGCGCGCGTGGCGTGACACCGTGGGCGCGCACCACGTGGAGCGGCTCGGCCTCGTGCAGACCACCGCGCGGGCTGGGGACGGGGCGAACTCCTCCGCCGACGCCGCGTCGGCCACCTCCGTGGCCGGTGTCGCGCTCGAACCTGGCTCGCGGCTCGCGCCCGGCCTGAGCGCCGTCAACGGGGTCACCCACCCACAGGACGGCACCGTCGTGCTCAGTGAGACGCTGGCTCGCGAGATGACCGTGGGCGTGGGGGACGCGGTGACCCTGGCCGGCACGTCCCTGAAGGTCACCGGGGTCGTGGCGGACGAGTACTACAGCCACGTGCCGGTCGTGTGGCTCAGCATGGGGGACTTTCCCGCCGTGGCCCACACCGACGACCCCGAGCAGGCCACCGCCCTGGCCCTTACCACGGACACCGTGCCCGAGGGGGTCACGGAGCGCACCGCAACCGTGGCCATGGACACCGGGGACGCCTTCGCGGCGCTGCCCGCCTACGAGTCGGAGCAGGGCTCGCTGCGCATGATGCAGGGCTTCCTCTACGGCATCAGCGCCCTGGTGGTGATCTCCTTCCTGACCGTGTGGACCATCCAGCGCACCCGGGACATTGCTGTGCTGCGCGCTCTCGGCGCGAGCCGTGGTTACGTGGTGCGGGATTCCCTGCTCCAGGCCGTCGTGGTGCTCACGATCGGCGTGCTCGTGGGCGGCGGCCTGGGGATCGCCGGCGGTGCGCTCGCCGGGTCCGTGGTCCCGTTCGTGCTGAGCGCTACGACCATGGCGCTGCCCGTGGCCGGTGTCCTGGCGCTGGGACTGATCGGGTCCGTGCTCGCCGTGCGCCGCGTGTCCACCGTGGATCCGATGATCGCCCTGGGAGGCAACTGAGCATGCATTCCGATCGTCACCCCCGTCACCGCGCAGGAGACCCCATGGACAACCACACCGCAGCGACACGCCCGGACGGGCCGCATGAGTACTCGACCGACGATCACGCCCTCCGGGTGACCGACCTCTGCCTGGAGTACCCGGACGGCACGGACGAGCAGGGCGAACCCCGCACGGTGCGAGCTCTGGACCGTGTGTCCCTCGAGCTGGCCGCGGGCACCATGACGGCGCTCGTGGGCCCGTCCGGGTCCGGCAAGTCCTCGCTGCTCGCCGTGGCCGCCGGGTTGGTCCGCCCGAGTTCCGGCTCGGTGTCCGTGGCGGGCCGTCGGCTCGAGGAGCTCCCCGAACGCGAACTCGCCGGGGTCCGCCGGGAGCACACGGGCATGGTGTTCCAGCAACCCAATCTCCTGGCCTCGCTGACCACCCGCGAACAACTCGTACTCGCCGCGCACGTGGCCGGGGCCAGGGGCAAGGAGCTTGCGCGGGCCCGCGCTCGGGCGGGCGAACTGCTCGCACAGGTGGGGCTCGAGAACTGCGCGGACCGCCGCCCCCATCAGCTCTCGGGTGGGCAGCGTCAGCGCGTCAACATCGCCCGGGCGCTCATGAATAGGCCGCACCTGCTGCTCGTGGACGAGCCCACCGCGGCGCTGGACCACGCGCGGTCCCACAGCGTCATGGAACTGCTCGCGGATCTGACCCACACCTTCGGCCTGGCGTCCCTCGTGGTCACGTACGACACCGAGTTCGTCCCCCTCGCGGACGCATGCGTGAGCATGCAGGACGGTCACCTGGACACGGAACAGGCCACGACGGCGAGCGGTCGCGCCGCTGCCACCGTGGCCTGACGGGCCCTCTCCCGGCGGGGCTCATCGCCGGGAGTCGGGTCGGCCCGTGGTGCCCGCGGCCGCGTCCACGCCCGCGTGGGGTTCGCCCGGGGGTGTCGTCGCGTCTGCATCGGGCCCCGTCGCGCGCGGACCCTGCGGATCGAGCGGGGTGCGGGGTTCCCGGAGCAGGAACGGAGCGAGACCACCGAGCACGAGCAGTGCACCCAGTACCACGAACGCGGTCGTGTACCCCCCGGCGTCCACGACGGCGCCGATCAGCGCGCCCTGCGTCATGCCGCCCACGAACGCCCCGGTGTTGATGGCCGCGAACGCGGAGCCCCACAGATTGGGGATGATCACGGCCACGATCATGAGCTCCGCGCCGATCACGGACATGATCAGCATGAACACCTTCTCGTTGTTCTCGAACCACTTCTTCACTACGCCGGGCCCGGTGGAGGTGGCGACCCACAGCGAGAGCCCGTAACCGAGGATCACGACCATGTACTGCCACCCGGCAGGGGTGATCCAGAACTGTTGCGAGTACATCGTGGCGAGCCACGTCAGCAGCCCCACGCCCACCAGGTTGTTGAGCAGCAGGCACAGCCCCAGCACCAGGGAGTTGCGATTCTTCCAGGCGTCGAGGATCGAGACGTCCTTCTTCGCACTCGAGTTGGCACCCTCCTCCGTGCCTGCAGCGGCAGAGGACGACGCCGCGCCGTCGCCCGGCAGCTCCGGCGCCGCCGGGACGAATGTGACGAACATGAGCGTGGCGACCACGAGCAGGACGGCCAGCAGGAAGTACATCTACCGGAGGTCGCGCACGACCACGAACGGGGAGAGGACCCCGTACACCAGGATCATGCCGATCCCGGCGGAAGTCGTCGGAGGCGGACGTGCCCGGGCCCCAGGAGACTTTGTCCTCGCCCAGGGCCTACACCGCGGCGTCGTAGCCGATCTGCGCGACGTCGTCGTCGTTGACGATCACGGGGTAGCCGTCCGCCCATTCGAACGTGGCCGTGGCACCGTAGGCGGCGCACGTTTCCTCCACGATGTCGGTCGCGCGGGACCCGAGGACCTCCCAGTCCTCGTCCGCGACCGTACGCATGGATACGCCGATCCGGGCGGTGTCCGGGATGACGTCGGGGGCTCCGCCCGCCCAGATCATGCCCACGTTGACCACGTTCATGTGGTCGGGGGCCACGCTGCGGGAGACGATCGTGTTCAGCGCGACCGTGATCTGCGCGGCGACCAGCACCGGGTCCGCACAGTTCTGCGGCATGGGAGCGTGGGAACCCTGGCCCTTGATAGTCGCGAAGAAGCCGCCCGCCACGGTGGAGGTGACACCCTTGCGCGCGGAGATCGTGCCGGTGGCCTGGTTCGCCATGTGCACCCCGAAGATCGCGTCCACGCCCTCGAGCACGCCCTGACCCACGAGCTCCTTGGCGCCGCCCGGGGAGTCTCCTCTGCGTGCTGGAAAATCAGCGTGACGGCGCCGTCGAAACTGTCCGTGAGGCCGCTCAGCACCCGGGCCGTGCCCAGCAGCATGGCCGTGTGGGTGTCATGACCGCACGCGTGCATGACACCGTTCACCGTGGAGGCGAACGAGTCCCCGGTCTCCTCTGCAAAGGCAGGGCGTCCAGGTCCGCGCGCAACGCCACTGTCCTACCCGGCCCCCGGCCCTGGATCAGTACCGTCACCGAGGTCTCGGTGGGGCGCTCGGGGAAGAGGCCAAAGCTCGTGAGTTTCTCCACCACGAAGTCGGATGTCGCGTGCTCCTTGTAGGACAGCTCCGGGTGGGCGTGGATGTGGCGGCGCCAGTCGATGACGTCGGACGCGGGAGCCTCGATCTGCGGGGCCGTGAACCCTCTCGAAGAAATCACCCAACAATAAGATCTTTGGTGAATCATGCGTGATTTTGAATAGCTCATAATGTTGACTTATGTGGAGGAATCTGCTTTCAATGAACGATTTCAGTTTTCCACAGCCCCCCGTGGTTGACCTGCTCCGAGCCCCGTCACGCCCGAGGTGTCGCGCCCGTCCCTGCCCGCTGGGCGCGCGGCCGAATGGTATTTTGAAATCAGATCAACCGTTCAGCACCACCACGTACTCATCGGAGGCGGCATGAGCCATGCAGCGGACCCCAACAGCGGTCACTCGTCCGGCAGCACCGGGCATTCATCCGGCCACACAGGACACACGTCCGGGGCAAGAACTCGCACCACCACGAAGCCGGGTGCCGCGTCCATCATGGACGTCGTCAAGGTCTTCACCCGATTGCTCCCCAAGCAGCTCAAAGATGAGGCCCAGCTCGCGTTCCTGGAGCTCAAGGAGAAGGGCATCAAGGTGGGCGTGGGCGCCGCGCTCGCGGTGGTCGGTCTCGTGTTCCTGGGGCTCGCCGTCATTGCCCTGATCGGTGCCGCCATCGCGGGCCTGTCCCACGTGATGCCCGCGTGGCTGGCCGCGCTGTTGCTCGCGCTGCTGTTCCTCATCATCCTGGCCGTGCTCGCGCTGATCGGGGTCGCCAAGATCAAGAGCGCGTTGCCGCTCATGCCCGAGAAGGCCCTCTTCGGGCTGCGCTACGACGTCGGTGTGGTCAAGGAGGGCTCCGCGTACAACGAGGGCCGTGTCCAGCGTGAGGTGAACGAGGCCGAACAGAAGAAGCAGCGGGAGAAGGAGGAGGCGGCCAACGACCTCAACCAGGTCAAGCCCGTCAAGCCCACCGAGGAGCAGTTGCGCCACCGCCTCAAGCTGCGCCGCGAGCACCTCAAGAGCTTGCGCGACGACGCCCAGAACCGCGCCGATTCCGTCCAGGCCGCCACGCAGGGCTTCGTGGACCGCACCCAGCGCACGTTCACCCAGACCCAGGAGTCGGTCAAGCAGACCTTTGCGTCCAAGGGGGGCTCCCAGGGGGTCCGTCCCGCCGGTTCCACGTCCGCCCAGGACGTCCTGAGCGAGCGCTGGCAGCCCCTCGCGGTCGCTGTGGCCGCCGGGTCCGCGTTCCTGGTGTTCCTGCGCAAGCTGCTCAAGAAGTAATCGGGTGCGCGGCTCGCGTGAGTCGCCAGCCGTGCCGGAGGCCGGGTCGCCATCGTCGCGACCCGGCCTCCACCGTGTCCGGGGGCGTACTCGGGTGCGCGACTCCTCCGGCTCCGGTGCGTCTCATCCGGCGGTATGGGATCCCTCGTGCCCCGGTGCGAACATGCGGTGAACTCCCAGGCCCGCCGCGCCCCCGAGCTCTACGATGAGACCGTGACGGAGGACGTGATGAATCGGTGATGCAGTGGATCGCGGTGGCTCTGGCACTGAGCTCGGCGGTGTGCCTCGCGCTCGGTACGCAGACGCAATCCGTGGCGGTCACCGGGCACACCGAGGGACCGTTGACGCCGCGGGGGCTGTGGCCCCTCGTGCGCAATCTACGCTGGCTCAGCGGACTCGCGCTGCTGGGCCTCGGAACGGTGCTGAACGTCGCGGCGCTCTCGCTTGCGACCGTGACCGTGGTGCAGCCCATCGGGGTGATCGCACTCGTCATCACCACGCTGTTGCACGCCCGGCACCGCCACCTGATCATCAACCGTCGCACGTGGCTCGCCGTAGCCCTGTGCAGCGTGGGTGGAGCCACGTTCGTGGTGTGCGCCGTGATCGGGACGGATCCCACCCAAGTACCCGGAACGCGTGCCGAGAACACGGTGGTCGCCCTGCTCGTGGGCCTCGTGGTGCTCATCGGTGTGTGCGAGCTATTCGTGCGCCGGCACCGGATCAGCATGTTCTACGTCTTGGGAGCGGGGCTCCTCTACGGCTTCGTGGCCGTGCTCGTCCGGTTGACCGCCACCACCATCACGTCCAGCGGGTTCGCGGACATCCGGTGGACCAGCGTGCTCATGATCGTGGTCGCCGCCGCGCTGGGCGGGTGGATGGTGCAGTGCGCGTACTCGTGCGGACCACCGGATCTCGTGATCGCCGGGCTCACCGTGGTGGACCCCATGGTGGGTGTGGCCCTGGGTCTCGTGGTCCTGGGAGAGGCCGGTGACTCCTTCACCGGGGCACTCGGCACGGCCATGGGGCTCGCGGGTCTCGTTGCTATAGTCGGCGTGGTCGTGCTCTCGCGACACCACCCCGAGGTCCTGCAACGCCGGGCGGCCGCACGCGCCCAGCAGGACGCGGTGACCAGCGGGGCGGTTGCAGACACGGCGACACCCCGACGAACCGAACGCGCCACCGATCGCTGATCCCCCTACGGAACACAAGGCCTTGAGAATACTGATCACCGCTGAGACCTATCCGCCCGACATCAACGGTTCCGCGCAGTTCGCCCGCCGCCTCGCGCGCGGCATGCTGGAGCGGGGTCACGAGGTCCACGTCGCAGCACCCATGCCCACGAGCGGCCCCTCCCGGATCATGGACGACGCCGGGGTGACCGAGCACCGATTCCGCTCCCACCACGCGTTCACCCACCCCTACTTCCGGTTGTGCTTCCCGTGGGAGATCGTGCGGGAGGTCGCGCGGTTGTTCGACGACGTCCGCCCGGACGTGGTCCACGTCCAGTGCCACTACATCCTGGGCCGACTCGTGGTCCGTGAGGCCGTGCGCCGTGGTGTCCGGGTCGTGGGGACCAATCACTTCATCCCCGAGAACATCGAGCCGTTCCTGCCGTTCCCGCAGTGGTTCGTGCGCGGCTACCGCAAGGTCTCGTGGTGGGACATCGCCCGCGTGTACGGCCGCTGCGACGTCATCACCGCACCCACGCCGCTCGCGGTGCGCACCATGGTCGACAACGGTGTCCCCGATCGGGTGATCGCGGTGTCCAACGGGATCCAGGTCGGTGACTACGAAGCCGCCGCGGGGGAGCAGATCGAGCACCCGGACCACCCGATCGTACTGTTCTGCGGACGCCTGGCCGTGGAGAAGAACGTGGACGAACTCATCGAGGCCGTGGCCCTGATCCCGCGGGAGAAGAACGTCCACGCCGAGATCGTGGGGGAGGGGGAACAGCTGGACCGGCTCGTGAAACTCGCACACGAACACGGTGTCGCGGACCGGGTCCACTTCCTGGGGTTCCTCACGGACGAGCAGCTACGCACGGCCTACCTCCGCGCGGACGTGTTCTGCCAGCCCGGGACAGCGGAACTGCAGTCCCTCGTGACGCTCGAGGCCATGAGCGCCTCGACCCCCGTGGTGCTCGCCAACGCCCGCGCGCTGCCCCACCTCGCGGACGAGGGACGCAACGGGTACCTCTTCTCCCCGGGCAATCCCGGGGACCTCGCGACCAAGCTGCAACTGGTCCTCGATGCCCCGCCCGAACAACGGCGGGCCATGGGCGAGCGCAGCCGGGACATGGTGTCCCGCCACTCCTTCGCCAAGACACTGGATACGTTCGAGCGGCTCTACACCGGCGGGGAGGCGTGACGGTCCCTGCGGCGCCGCGCATGCGGTAGCGTAGGGCGGCGACCTCGACATCCGTTCGCGGTCGCACAGGGGGCGGTAGCTCAGCTGGTCAGAGCAGAGGACTCATAATCCTTTGGTCGTGGGTTCAAGCCCCACCCGCCCTACAAAACATGCCACGCTGGCTCACTGTGGTCTCACTCACCGGGGACCGGCAACAACACCGACGGCCGCAGGTCCGCCACGAATTGCAACGGGTTCACGTACTCCCCGTTCTCCCGCACACCCCAGTGCACCGTATCCCCGCCCGGGCCGTGGCCGGGAGTGGCCACGTTGGCGATCACCTGTCCCCGGGTCACCCGGTCACCTACTCGCACGGACGAGGACACCGGCTCGAATGAGGACTTGTGCCCCTCGCCATGCTCCACCGTGAGGACCTCCCGGTCCACGACGACACCCACGAAACTCACGACCCCGTCCTGCGGTGCACGTATCGGTGTGCCCGGGGGAGCGTGTAGATCCACACCCCGGTGGCCGGGCAGCCACTTCTGTGCGGGAGCCTCGAAATGCCGGCTCACCGACGGGCGCGGGGACACGGGCCAGGCCCAGTCGGGAGAGGCCCACGCCGCGGGGTGGGCCAGCAGCGAGCCAAGCGCGAGGACCGCGGCCATCACAGCGCAGTACACGGCGTGGTGCGGGGACCGTCCGGGCGGGCGTGCGGGAAACGGCGGGTGCACGGGAATGGGTGGGACCGTTGGAACGGGTGGGCGAGGAGGAATGGGTGGGGCGGCGTCGTCGTGACCGGAGGAACACATGACGACAGCGTGCGGCAGCCCGGTCCGAAGGGGCGGGGAGGCGCTCCGATGTGGAGCGAGGACGCCGCGCGATGCTGTATCCTACAGGGTGCAGTCACTCTGCCATTGGTTCACCGTGCCCGCTCGCGGGTGCGCGCCAATGCGGGATGGCTGACTTCGCGCGCGAGGGAACCCACGGCGGACATGGTCCGCCCGGGTGCGTGGTCCTCGGTCCGAGGCCCCGGTTACCGGGTGGTCGCGGTATGGAACCACGGGAGCCTGCTCCACGAGTAGGACTCACGAATCGCGCCAGGGACCGGCACGGCCGGTCGACAACCGTAAACACCGAGACGGCCCGCGGGCCGTCCATTATTCATGAGGAGACGACATGCCTGTCGTTACCATGCGCCAGATGCTCGACAACGGCGTCCACTTCGGCCACCAGACCCGTCGCTGGAACCCGAAGATGAAGCGCTTCATCTTCACCGAGCGCAACGGCATCTACATCATCGACCTGCAGCAGTCGCTGGGCTTCATCGACAAGGCCTACGAGGCCGTCAAGTCGACCGTGGCCCACGGCGGAACCATCCTCTTCGTCGGCACCAAGAAGCAGGCGCAGGAAGCGATCGCCGAGCAGGCGACCCGCGTGGGCATGCCCTACGTGAACCACCGTTGGCTCGGTGGCATGCTCACCAACTTCCAGACGGTCTCCAAGCGGATCGACCGCATGAAGGAACTGGAAGAGGTCGACTTCGACGACGTCGCGGGCTCGCAGTACACCAAGAAGGAATTGCTGCTGCTGCGCCGCGAGAAGGAGAAGCTGGAGCGCACGCTCGGCGGCATCCGCAACCTCACCAAGACCCCGTCCCTGGTCTGGATCGTGGACACCAAGAAGGAGCATCTCGCGGTGGACGAGGCGCAGAAGCTCGGCGTGCCGATCGTCGCGATCCTCGACACCAACTGCGATCCGGACGAGGTCGCGTTCCCGATCCCGGGTAACGACGACTCCATCCGCTCCGTCTCATTGCTCACCCGCGTGATCGCCGACGCCGTGGCCGAGGGCCTTATGGAGCGCAACAACGGCAAGTCCAACGCCGCCGAGGAGCCCATGGCCGAGTGGGAGCGCGAGCTGCTGGAACAGCACAACGAGCAGACCACCGAGCAGGCGGCCCCGGCCGAGCAGACCGCGCCCGCCGCCGAGCAGCCCGCCGAGACCGAGCAGAAGGACGCCCCCGCCGCCGAGTGAGGCCGGTGAGCGAGTTCACCTTCCATTCTTCCCGGTGACCCATCGTGGTGACCGGAACCGTGCCGGACGTCCTGAGGCGCCCGGCACGGACGAACCGACAACAGAGGAGTTCACATGGCGAACTACACCGCTGCCGACATCAAGGCCCTGCGCGAGCGCACGGGTGCCGGGATGCTGGACGTCAAGAAGGCCCTGGACGAGGCCGACGGTGACGCCCAGAAGGCCCAGGAGATCATCCGCGTCAAGGGCCTCAAGGGTGTGACCAAGCGCGAGGGTCGCTCGACCGCCGAGGGCATCATTGTGGCCCGCACCGAGAACAACGTGGGCTACATGGTCGAGGTCAACTCCGAGACCGACTTCGTGGCCAAGTCCGCCCCGTTCGTGGAGTTCGGCAACAAGGTGCTCGACGCCGCCGTGGCCTCCGACGCCGCGGACCTCGAGTCCCTGCTGGCCGCCCAGGCGGACGGCAAGACCATCTCCGATCTCGTGACCGAGACCGGTGCGCTGTTGGGCGAGAAGGTCGTCGTGCGTCGTGTGGCCCGTGTGGCCGGTGACCACGTGGCCGTGTACCTGCACAAGACCTCCAAGGACCTGCCCGCCCAGGTGGGTGTCCTGCTGGCCGTGTCCGGTGCTGACGCCGAGACCGCCGCGCACGACGTTGCCGTGCACATCGCCGCGATGTCCCCGTCCTTCCTCTCCGAGGAGGACGTCCCCGCGGAGACCGTGGAGAACGAGAAGCGCGTCGCGGAGGAAACCGCTCGCAACGAGGGCAAGCCCGAGAAGATCATCCCGAACATCGTCCAGGGTCGCCTGAAGGGCTACTACAAGGACGTCGTGCTCGTGGACCAGGACTTCGCCAAGGACGCCAAGAAGTCCGTGGGCCAGGTGCTGTCCGAGGCCGGCGCCACCGCCACCGCGTTCGCGCGGTTCCGCGTGGGGGCCTGAGCACCCGTTCGCGGGGTCCCGCGTGCGCCGAGCACGTGAGGCCCACAGCGACGTCTCGACGGGAGACCGTCGCGCGTCCCGCACTGACGCGGCGGGGCACCACTGGGGGACCGGGGGTGCCCCGCCGCTTCTGTATGCTGGAGGGCGGTCTGCCACGGGCGGGCCGCCTCATGACCACGAATCGGCCCCCGGGAGGATCCATGCCCAGCATCATCGAATCGGAACCCCAGGACGAGGCCCTCGGCGGGGACCGGCAGCTGCGGCGCACCGAACCGGCACGTCGCAGGGTCCTGCTCAAGCTCTCGGGCGAGGTCTTCGGTGGCGGCAGCGTGGGCGTGGACACCTCGGTGGTGCGTGAGATCGCCGAACAGATCGCCGCGACCGTGGGCCGCGTGGAGACCTCCGTGGTGGTCGGTGGCGGCAACTTCTTCCGCGGCGCGGAGCTCTCCCAGGCCGGGATGGACCGTTCGCGCGCCGACTACATGGGCATGCTGGGCACCGTGATGAACTGCCTGGCGCTGCAGGACTTCCTGGAGCAGTGCGGCGTGGACACGCGCGTGCAGTCCGCCATCAAGATGGAGCAGGTCGCGGAGACCTACATCCCCCGCCGTGCGATCCGCCACATGGAGAAGGACCGCGTGGTGATCTTCGGTGCGGGTGCGGGCCTGCCCTACTTCTCCACGGACACCGTGGCCGCGCAGCGCGCCCTGGAGGTGCACGCGAGCGAGGTCCTCATGGCCAAGAACGGTGTGGACGGCGTCTACACCGCGGACCCGCGTAAGGACCCGGACGCGCAGCGTCTCGCGAGCCTCACATACGACCAGGCAATCGCGCGGGACATCCGCGTGATGGACCAGACCGCGTTCGCGCTGTGCCGCGACAACAACGTGACCATGCGCGTGTTCGGCATGGAGGGCGCGGGCAACGTGACCCGCGCGGTGCTGGGCGAGGAGATCGGGACCCTGGTCACCCCGTAAGGTCTCGCGGGCCGTCGCATCGCGCGACCAGCCACCCCCTGCCCGTTAGAGTGGGGAGAACGAACCGTCGCCACCGGCGTCAGTACCGCCGGCCGGCCAGCTCATAAGGAGAAACACCCGTGATTTCAGATGTCCTCTCGGATGCCACGACCAAGATGGGTAAGGCGGTGGACGCCGCCAAGACGGACTTCTCCACGGTTCGTACCGGCCGGGCCAACCCGGCGCTGTTCTCGAGCCTGCTCGTGGAGTACTACGGCACGCCCACCCCGCTGCAGCAGCTCGCGTCGTTCCAGACCCCCGAGGCCCGCACCCTGCTGATCACCCCCTACGACCGCAGCGCTCTCAACGACATCGAGAAGGCCCTGCGGGACTCGGACATCGGCGCGAACCCCGCCAACGACGGCAACGTGATTCGCGTGGTCATGCCCGAGCTCACCGAGGAGCGCCGCAAGGAGTACGTGAAGATCGTCTCGAACAAGGCGGAAGAGGGCCGGGTGTCCGTGCGCAACGTGCGCCGCCACGCTAAGGAGGCCATCGAGAAGCTCGTCAAGGACGGTGAGGTCGGCGAGGACGACGGCAAGCGCGGCGAGAAGGACCTGGACGCTGCGACCAAGAAACACATCGACCAGATCGACGATCTGCTTAAGAACAAGGAAGCCGAACTGCTCGGCGCCTGATGGCATCGGCTGATTCCCCCGGCTCCCCGCACCGCGACACCCGCCAGCCGTCTCCCGCCCCGGCGGGGGAGCAGGGGCGGGCGCACGACCCCCTGGTCACCACGGGCTCGCTGCGGCAGGTCCTCACCCGCCCCTTACAGCGCAGCACCGAGCACAAGGCCCCCTCGCGGGCGGGCCGTAACCTCCCGGCCGCCGTGGCCGTGGCCGTCGTGCTCATCGGCGCGCTCGTCACGGGACTGTTCTTCGTCCCGCTCGTACTGGCCCTGCTGGCCGGGACCGCGGCGGGTATCGGGGTGTGGGAGATCGCGCGGTCACTGACCTACAAGGGCGTGCAGATCCCGCAGGTCCCCGCGGTGATCGCAGCGGTGCTCATGCCGCTCGCGGCGTTCTTCGGCGGGGCGGAGGCGCTGTCCATGGCGCTCGTGCTCGCCGTGACGCTCGTGGTGGTGTGGCGGGCCTTCGGGCCCAAGCAGGGGATGATGCTGTCCATCATGGGCTCGGTGTTCGCGCTCGTGTGGGCCTCGTTCCTGCTGAGTACGGCGGTGCTGCTCTACCATTCCCCGGACGGACCCCACAAGGTCCTCACGATCATCCTGCTGGCCGTCAGCTCCGATACCTTCGGCTACGCGGTGGGGGTCGTATGGGGCAAACACCCCATGGCACCCAAGATCTCTCCCAAGAAGTCGTGGGAGGGTTTCGGTGGATCCGTGGGCGGTGCCGTGGTCGTGGGCGTGCTGTGCGCGCTTTTCCTCGTGGAGATGCCGTGGTGGCAGGGCGCGGTCCTGGCGGTCGCGATCGTCGTCGTGGCCACCGTGGGCGACTTCTCCGAGTCCATGATCAAGCGGGAGATCGGGATCAAGGACATGGGGACCCTGCTGCCTGGTCACGGCGGAGTGATGGATCGCATCGACTCCATCGTCTTCGCCGTGATCACCGGCTACGTGATCTTCGAACTGTTCACCGTCCTGGGGTGACGCGGTCGCGGGCCGACCGCCCGCGCGCCCGGGACGCACGGACGCCGCCCCTCGCGGGTTGCGTCCCGGCCGCGAAAGGGCGGGTATGACTACTCAGCAACGTTTCGATCGCCTCGGCGAGCGGGCCTGGGGTTACGACCCCGCCCAGGTGGACGACTTCCTGGACCGCCTCGCCGCGGTCATGCATACGACGACGCCGACCGCCCCCGGTGGCCACGCGGACCCGGTCGCGGGCCCCGGGACGGTCGCTGAGCCGGTCGTTGACCCGGCCGATGTCAAGGACCCCGTCACCGCCGAGGACTCTGCTGCGTCCGCGGACACCGCCGGGGCGACCGACGCGGACCGTGAACCCGAGAGCGCGGAGGCGGCGCAGCGGCGTCGTCGGCTGGGCAGCCGGCAGGTGCGCGAGCGCGTGTTCGACCGCGTCAAGGGCGGTTACGACCCCGGAGCGGTGGATGCCCATCTGGACGCCGTGGAGGACGAGCTGTTCGCGCGCGAGAAGGCCGCGTTCGTGGCCGAGCACGGCGCCCGGCGCTGGGAGGAGCACCTGGAGCTGTTGGCCGGGCTGTTGCTGGGGCGGCTCAACCGCCCGCACGGTGAACGCTTCCGCCGGCCGAGTTCGCACCGCACGCTGGGTTACGCGGCGGCGGACGTGGACGTGCTGTGCGACCGGCTCATGGACGCGTTGCGCGGTGAACCCGAGGTGGACCCGCGGCTCGTGAGGACGGCGGTCTTTCGATCCGCCCAGGGTCAGCGCAGCTACGAGGAACAACAGGTGGACGCGTTTCTGGACCGGGCCGTGGAGTTTGTCCTGGCCATGCGGCCGTAGCGGCGCGCCATGACGCCGAATGTATACACAGATCGATCAAAATTATAAGGTGGGCTAACCAGACCGCGGATTTCAGGCGTTTTTCGACGTTGTGACGGACATGTCTTGTGTCATTGGATACACAGTGCGTACTGTGGTGACCATCACACAAGGAGGCACACATGGCGTCCACGCCCCCTGTCGACCCCAACGGTTCCACGGCAACCCAGGGCATCGACTTCCCCGCGGTCCAGCGTTCGCACGAGTTCCAACGGCTGCGCTCGACCCACCGATCCTTCGTCTTCCCCCTGGCCATCGCGTTCCTGGTCTGGTACCTGCTCTACGTGGTCCTCGCCATCTACGCGCCGGGCTTCATGTCCACGCGGGTCGTGGGCAACGTCAACCTGGGTCTGATCCTGGGTCTGCTGCAGTTCGTCACCACATTCGGGATCACCGCCGCGTACGTGAGCTTCGCCAACCGCAAGCTCGATCCGCAGGCCACCGCGTTGCGTGAGGACCTCGAATCCACTTCCGGCCACCGGGCCGACGACCACCAGGAGGCCCGGCCATGATCGCCGTCCCCGCCCTCTCGACACCCGCGGTGCACCTGGCGGAGACCGCCACGTCCACCGTGGGTAACCCCGCGATCAATATCTCGATCTTCCTGGCGTTCGTGCTCGTGACGCTCGTGGTCGTGATCCGGGCGTCCAAGTCCACCGCCACGGCCGCGGACTACTACGCGGGTGGGCGCTCGTTCTCCGGGACCCAGAACGGTCTGGCCATCGCGGGTGACTACCTCTCCGCGGCGTCGTTCCTGGGCATCGTGGGCGCGATCGCCCTGCAGGGCTACGACGGGTTCCTGTACTCGATCGGCTTCTTCGTCGCGTGGCTCGTGGCCCTGCTACTGATCGCCGAGCCGCTGCGCAACACCGGCAAGTTCACCATGGCGGACGTGCTGTCGTTCCGATTGCGGCAGAGGCCCGTGCGGGTCGCGGCGTCCATCTCAACCCTGGCCGTGACGTTCTTCTACCTCCTGGCGCAAATGGCCGGGGCGGGGGCCCTGGTGTCCCTGCTGCTGGGGATCGGCTCCCGGGCCGGGCAGTCCCTGGTGATCGTGATCGTGGGCGTCATCATGATCGTCTACGTGCTCGTGGGCGGCATGAAGGGCACCACATGGGTGCAAATCATCAAGGCGTGCCTGCTCGTATCCGGCGTGGCCGTGATGACCGTGTGGATCCTGGCCTTGTTCGGGTTCAATTTCTCGACCATGCTCGGCGCGGCCGTGGAGACGAACAACAACCCCGCGATGCTCGATCCCGGGCTGAAGTACGGCGTGAGCGAGATCTCCAAGCTGGACTTCATCTCGCTGGGTCTGGCCCTCGTCCTGGGTGCCGCCGGCCTGCCGCACGTGCTCATGCGCTTCTACACGGTGCCCACCGCCAAGGAGGCCCGCAAGTCCGTGGTTTGGGCGATCACTCTGATCGGCCTGTTCTACCTCTTCACCCTGGTGCTCGGGTTCGGTGCGGCCGCGCTGATCGGTGCGGACCGGATCAAGGGCGCGCCTGGTGGTGTGAACTCGGCGGCTCCGTTGCTCGCGTACGAACTCGGCGGGTCCATCCTCATGGGTCTGATTGCGGCGGTCGCGTTCGCCACGATCCTCGCCGTGGTCGCCGGTCTGGCCATCACGGCCTCCGCGTCATTCGCACACGACATCTACACGTCCGTGATCAAGAAGGGCACCTCGGACCCGCGTCAGGAACTGCGCGTGGCCAAGACCACCGTGGTGGTCATCGGCCTGATCTCGGTCGCCGGCGGCATTGGCGCGCAGGGTCAAAACGTGGCGTTCCTCGTGGCCCTCGCCTTCGCGGTAGCGGCCTCCGCCAACCTGCCCACCATCCTCTACTCGCTCTACTGGAAGCGCTTCACCACGCGCGGCGCGGTATTGTCCATGTACGGCGGGCTGATCATCTCCGTGGTGCTCATTATCTTCTCCCCGGTGATGTCCGGATCGGAGACCTCCATGATCCCCACCGTGGACTTCGCGTTCTACCCGCTGTCCAACCCCGGCATCATCTCGATCCCGGCGTCCTTCCTGCTCGGTTTCCTGGGCTCGCTCAGCGAGCGCCGGCCGGAGGACCCGCGCAAGCAGTCCGAGATGGAAGTGCGTTCCCTCACGGGAGTGGGAGCGGAGAAGGCCGTCTCGCACTGACCCGGTTCACCGCCCCTTGACACGGCCGCCGTGTCCGGTTTCATCCGGACGCGGCGGCCCGTGTAGCGTTGGTGTCTGGTACTACACTGTGAACCAGTTCGCTGACCACATGCGGTTGCGGAACACCGCAAACGCGCACAACGAGAACCAGAGGTGGAGAAATGGGCATCATTAGCTGGATCATCCTCGGTCTGATCGCCGGCGCGCTCGCCAAGCTGATCCTTCCGGGCAAGCAGGGTGGCGGGATCATCGTCACCATCATCCTCGGCATCGTGGGGGCCTTCCTGGGCGGCTGGCTGGGTAGCTTCATCCCCGGCCTGAGCGACGGGATCAACAGCTTCAGCATCGGCACGATCATCACGTCCGTGATCGGCGCGATCATCGTGCTGCTCATCTACGGCGCCGTCGTCGGCCGCCGTCGCTGAATCACCCGCGGGTCCTGAACGGGACTTCCACACAAGGGCGTCACCTCCGGGTGGCGCCCTTGTCGTATCTCCCGTGTCGTGCGTCCGGAGTCGTGTGCTCGGTGTCGTGCGTGCGGGGTGCGGCGCTCACGCGATACTGGGGTCATGACTTCCTCCACCGGCATGACCCCCGATCTTGACTCCGCCACCCGGCAGGCCCCCCGGCGCCTCGTGATCCTGGGGTCCACGGGATCCATCGGGACGCAGGCGCTCGACGTCGTGTCCGAGGCCGCGGGGCTGCGCCGGCCCGTCTCGGATGCCACCCACGAGCCCTTCGAGGTCGTGGCGCTCGCCGCGGGCGCGGGTCACCTCGAGCTGCTCGCTCAGCAGGCCGTGACGTTCGGTGTCCGTGCGGTGGGCACGAGCGGTACGGCGGACGACGCCGCCCGGTTGCGTGAGCTGATCGCGGACCGGTCACGCGCGGCGTCGTCGGCGGCACCCGAGGTCCTGTACGGGCCGGACGCTGCAACCCGGATCGCGCAGTGGGAGGGTTCGGACCTCGTGTTGAACGGAATCACCGGGAGCATCGGGCTCGCACCCACCCTGGCGGCGCTGGGAGCGGGTCGGCGGGTGGCGCTCGCGAACAAGGAGTCCCTGATCGCGGGCGGTCCGCTCGTGTTGCGCGCCGCGGCGGACACGGGCCTCGAGGACGCGCTGATCCCCGTGGACTCCGAACACTCGGCGATCGCCCAGGCCCTGCGCTCCGGGACGGCCTCCGAGGTGCGCCGGCTCGTGCTCACGGCGTCCGGCGGACCGTTCCGCGGCATGACGCGCGAGCAGCTCACGCGCGTGACACCCGAACAGGCCCTGCAGCACCCCACGTGGGACATGGGGGTCATGGTCACCACGAACTCCGCGACCATGGTCAACAAGGCACTGGAGGTGCTCGAGGCGAGCCTACTGTTCGACGTCCCCCTGGACCGGATCGACGTCACGGTGCATCCGCAATCGGTCGTGCACTCCATGGTGGAGTTCGTGGACGGATCCACCCTGGCGCAGGCGTCCCCGCCGGACATGCGCCTGCCCATCGCGCTCGGAATCGGCTGGCCCCACCGCGTGACCGGTGCCGCCGCGGGGTGCGACTGGACCCGGGCCGCACAGTGGACGTTCGAACCGCTCGATTCGCAGGTGTTCCCCGCCGTGGAGCTCATGAAGCACGCGGGTTCGCGCGGCGGGACGTGGCCCGCGGTGTTCAACGCCGCCAACGAGCAGGCCGTGCACGCGTTCCACCGCGGGGCGCTCGGCTTCACGCAGATCGTGGACATGGTCGAGCGTGTGCTGGAGGATCACGACGGCGTCACGCGGCCCACCCTTGAGGACGTCCTGGGGGCGGAGGAGTGGGCCCGGGCCCGCGCGGACGAACGTATCGCCGGGATGGCATAGGGCCCTTCCGGCGGTCGTCGGCCCATGGCAGGGCCATGCTAGAATTCCGGGTGGATGACGAGATCCGGCGCGTAGCTCTGGCTGGCCGGACGGCAACCCTCTCCCGTAGCGGGGTGCCCCAGATGACCATCCGGTCGCGGTTGCAACAGATCACGGCAAGTGCGGTTCCCCGGAAATCAGCACGTACCCGTCCCTGTGCCCTCATCCAGGGGGGACTGTTCGCCCCGCGAGTCCCCGTCACAGACCCCTGGAAAGGCATGATCATGCGAACCAAGCGTTTGATTCCCGTCGTGTTGGCCACCACCCTGGGCCTCACCCTCACCGCGTGCGGCGGCGGCTCCGAAAACTCGGACCCGGCCGCGGACGGCAAGATCACCGTCGGGATCGTGGGCTCGACCCCTGTGCAGGAAGCGTTGAAGCAGGTCGCCGCGGACAACGACATCACGGTCGAGTACGTGGACTTCAGTGACTACAGCCAGCCGAACCCCGCTCTGAAGAGCGGTGACATCGACATGAACTGGTTCCAGCACATCGCGTACCTCGCCGATTACAACAACAACGCCGGGGACACCATCACTCCCGTGGGCTCCACGTCCATCTTCCCGCTGGGGCTGTACTCCAAGAGCGTGAAATCCGTGGGTGACTTCAAGCAGGGTGACGAGATCGCCGTGCCGAACGACTCGATCAACCTGTCCCGCGCCCTGAACCTCTTGCACCAGCAGGGTCTCGTGGAGTTCACCAAGGACACGATCGCCCCCACCGAGCAGGACATCGACACCGCCAAGTCCAAGGTCACGGTCCGCCCGGTCTCCGCCGAGCAGACCGTGCTGTCCATGGACTCCGTGGCCGCCTCCGTGGTCAACAACGACTTCCTGGACCGCGCGAACATCGATCCCAAGTCCGCGCTGGCTCAGGACGATCCCACCGCGGACAGCGCCAAGGTGTACGACAACCTCTTCGCCGCGACCGAGGCGAACGCGGACAACGAGACCCTGAAGAAGGTCGCGAGCTTCTACTACGACGACAAGGTCCAGGACGCGGAGAAGACCGAGACCAAGGGCACCGCGGTGCCCACCAAGGTGGATCAGCAGGAGCTCAAGGACTTGCTGGCCCGCTACTCGCAGGACCTCAAGGAGCAGACCAAGTGAGCCCGTCCGCCACGGCGGACACCCTGGTCAGTTTCCGGGACGTGAGCAAGGTCTTCGTCACGGGGTCCAAACGCCGCCCGCGCACCGTGACCGCGGTGGACTCCGTGGACCTGGACATCCGCCGCGGTGAGATCTTCGCGGTGATCGGCTACTCGGGGGCGGGCAAGTCCACCCTCGTGCGGCTGATCAACGGCCTGGAACCCATTTCGTCCGGGGCGCTCGAGGTCGCCGGTAACCGTGTGGACGGGCGCAGCGAATCCCAGCTGGCGCCCATCCGCCGCAAGATCGGGATGATCTTCCAGCAGTTCAACCTGTTCACGTCACGCACCGTGGCGGGCAACATCGATTACCCGCTCAAGCGTGCCGGGTGGAAGCCCGAGGAACGCAAGGCGCGGGTCGCGGAACTGTTGGAGTTCGTGGGCTTGACCGAGCGCGCCGGGAACTACCCCGAGCAGCTCTCGGGTGGTCAGAAGCAGCGCGTGGGGATCGCCCGCGCGCTCGCGAGCAATCCCGAACTGCTGCTCGCAGACGAGTCCACCTCGGCGTTGGACCCGGAGACCACCCAGGAGGTCCTGGGTCTGCTCAAGCGCGTCAACCGTGAGCTGGGGATCACCATCGTGTTGATCACCCACGAGATGGACGTGGTGCGGGCCACCGCGGACCGCGTGGCCGTGATGGACAGCGGTCGTGTGGTGGAGACCGGGACCACCGCGGAGGTCTTCGCCCACCCGCGGGCGCAGACCACGCGCAAGTTCGTCTCCTCGGTCATGCGCACCGTGCCGCGCGCGGACGAGATCGAGAAGCTGCGCCGGGAACACCCCGGGCGGCTCGTGCTGGTGGACGTCACCGACCAGAACCGGATCGGGGACGTGCTCTCGGACGCCGCCCGTGACGGTGTCAGCTTCAACATCGCCTTCGGGGGGATCTCCATCCTGCAGTCACAGTCCTTCGGAACGCTCACGCTGTCCCTGACCGGTTCGGACGAGTCCGTGGACCGCGCCGTCGAGAGTCTGCGCGCCGTCACCACGGTGCGGGAGGTGAGTGAGTGATGGAGTGGTCTGCTCTGGGCCCGCAGTTGCTGGACGCAACCGGGCAGACGCTGTATATGGTCTCCGTGACCCTCGTGCTGGCCGGGCTCATCGGCCTGGCCGTGGGTATGGGGCTCTACGTGACCCGGCGGGGCAGCATCCTGGAGAACGGTCCACTGTTCACCGCGCTGAACCTTTTGGTGAACTTCGTGCGTCCCATCCCGTTCATCATCCTGCTGGCCGCCCTGGGTCAGGTCACGGAATCGGTCGTGGGCACGCGCCTGGGCCCCAACGCCGCGATCTTCACCATGACCATCGGCGCTACGTTCGCGGTGGCCCGCATCGTGGAGCAGAACCTCATGACGGTGGATCCCGGGGTGATCGAGGCCGCGCGGTCCATGGGGGTCTCACGCTGGAAGATCATCACCACGGTGATCCTGCCGGAGGCGCTCGGCCCGCTCGTGCTGGGGTACACGTTCCTGGTCATCGGCATCACGGACATGTCCGCGATGGCCGGTGCGATCGGTGCCGGCGGTCTGGGTGACTTCGCGTTGCGCCTGGGCTATCAGCGCTTCAACGACCAGGTCACGTGGGCCGCGGTGATCGTGATCATCATCCTGGTCCAGCTCGTGCAGTTCTTCGGCAATTGGCTCGCGCGCAGGATCATGCGCCGCTGACGCTCACGCGCCCCGTACCATGGCGACGCCGCCCCCGGAACATTCCGGGGGCGGCGTCGTGTTCGGCGCATCACGTGCGGCTGTAGCACGTGGGAGGAGTGGGGCACAATGGACAGTGCAACATCGCGGGGCGCGCGTCACGGGCCCCGGACGCCACTTCCTTGGGAGGCAATTCGTGACCTCGGTCAATCTCGGTATGCCCGCCGCGCCCCAACCGGTGCTCTCGCCCCGGCGCAAGACCCGCCAGATCCAGGTGGGTTCGGTGGGTGTGGGGTCGGAGCACCCGATCAGCGTCCAGTCGATGACCACGACCCCCACCACGGACATCAACGCCACGCTGCAGCAGATCGCCGAGCTCAACGCCGCCGGTTGCGACATCGTGCGCGTGGCGTGCCCGTCCCAGGACGACGCCGACGCCCTGCCCATCATCGCCATGAAGTCCCCGATCCCGGTGATCGCGGACATCCACTTCCAGCCCAAGTACGTCTACGCCGCGATCGACGCCGGGTGCGCCGGTGTGCGCGTGAACCCGGGCAACATCCGCAAGTTCGACGACCAGATCGAGGGCATCTCCCGTGCGGCGGAGGCCGCGGGCGTGTCCATCCGGATCGGCGTGAACGCGGGCTCCCTGGACAAGCGCCTGCTGCAGAAGTACGGCAAGGCCACCCCGGAGGCGCTCGTGGAGTCCGCCGTGTGGGAGGCCTCGCTGTTCGAGGAGCACGACTTCCACGACTTCAAGATCTCCGTCAAGCACAACGACCCCGTGACCATGGTGCGCGCCTACCAGTTGCTCGCCGAGCGCGGGGACTGGCCGCTGCACCTGGGTGTCACGGAGGCCGGCCCGGCCCTGCAGGGCACGGTCAAGTCCGCGACCGCCTTCGGCATCCTGCTCGGTCAGGGCATCGGGGATACCATCCGCGTGTCCCTGTCCGCGCCTCCGGTCGAAGAGGTCAAGGTGGGCAATCAGATCCTGCAGTCGCTTGGGCTGCGCCCGCGCAAGCTCGAGATCGTCTCGTGCCCCTCGTGCGGGCGCGCGCAGGTGGACGTCTACAAGCTCGCCGAGGAGGTCAACGAGGGCCTGGCCCACCTGACCGTGCCGCTGCGCGTGGCCGTGATGGGCTGCGTCGTCAACGGCCCGGGGGAAGCCCGCGAAGCGGACCTGGGCGTGGCCTCGGGCAACGGTAAGGGCCAGATCTTCGTGCGCGGTGAGGTCATCAAGACCGTTCCCGAGGACCAGATCGTGGAGACCCTGCTCGCCCAGGCCAACGAGATGGCCGAGAGCATGGAATTGGACGAGAACGGCCAGCCGGTCGAGGGCGCGCCGGTCGTGACCGCCGGGTGAGCCTGCGCCGCGCCCCGCGGGTGCTCTCACCCGCCGCCGTGAACCAGTCGGCACTGGACCGCCTGCTGGCGCGGCACGCGGTGTCCGGGGTGTTCGTCGCGGCGCACGTGGCCCGGATCCGGGCCGCCCGCGGTCGGCGGCAGCCGCCCGTGATCGGTGTGGCGGACTCCTCCGGCGAGCTCGTGGGCGCGTGCTGGGCGGGAACCAACGTGGTCCCCGTGGTGCTCGACCAGACCGGGACGGACCTCGTCGCGGACGTCCTGGCCCGCGGCGGGCCCCGCTTCGCCTCGTTCTTCGGTCCCGCCGATCCCGTGCTCGGACTGTGGGAACGATTGCGGGACACGTGGCCCGAACCCTTCGACGTCCGTCCCGTGCAACCGCTGCTCGTGATGGACCGTGATCCCGCACCCGAGTTGTTCACGGGGCCCGCCCGCGATGTGCGATGGGCGCAGGACGAGGACTTCCCTCGCGTGCTGCCCGCGGCCGCGGCCATGTTCACCGAGGAAGTGGGGTACTCCCCCTTCACCACCGGGGCGGAGGGTTACCGCCAGCGAGTGCGCTCCCTCGTGCGCGATCGCAGGACCGCGGTGCTCACCGACGAGCACGGCACCGTGATCTTCAAGGCGGACATCGGGTCGCTGCACGGGTCCGTGTGCCAGATCCAGGGCGTGTGGGTGGACCCCAAGCACCGGGGGAGGGGACTGGCCGTGCCGTGTATGGCCGCGACCGTGGCGCTCGCCCGGCAGTACGTCCCGACTGTGAGCCTCTACGTGAACTCGTTCAACGCACCCGCCCTGGCCACATACCGCCGAGTGGGTTTCCGGCGGCACGAGGATTTCGCCACGGTCCTCCTGTGAGCCCCCGGGCCCGGCGTGCGCCGGTGCCGCGCAGCGATAGACTCGCGGGGATACCCGCCGCTTCGATCGATCCCTTCACGGGTGGATAGGATCCCTTCATGCCCCTTCGCCTGAGTTCCTTGTTCCTGCGCACGCTGCGCGAAGACCCCGTGGACGCAGACGTGGACAGCCACAAGCTCCTGGTGCGCGCCGGGTACATCCGCCGCGCGGCGCCCGGGATCTACACGTGGTTGCCCCTGGGGCTGAACGTCCTGGGAAAGGTCGAGCGGATCGTGCGCGAGGAGATGAACGCGATCGGCGCCCAGGAGGTGCACTTCCCGGCGCTGTTGCCGCGCGAACCCTACGAGGCCACCAACCGCTGGACCGAGTACGGTGAGAACCTCTTCCGGCTGCAGGACCGCAAGGGCGCGGACTACCTGCTCGCGCCCACGCACGAGGAGATGTTCACGCTGCTCGTGAAGGATCTTTACTCGTCCTACAAGGACCTCCCGGTCTCGCTGTACCAGATCCAGACCAAGTACCGGGACGAAGCCCGCCCCCGCGCGGGTCTGCTGCGCGGGCGGGAGTTCATCATGAAGGACTCCTACTCGTTCGACATCGACGACGCGGGGTTGGACGAGTCCTACGCCAAGCACCGCGCGGCGTACGTGCGGATCTTCGAACGCCTCGGCCTGCCGGTCGTGGCCGTGTCCGCGACCTCGGGGGCCATGGGCGGATCCCGGTCCGAGGAGTTCATGCACCCCTCGTCCGTGGGTGAGGACACCTTCGTGCGCTCAGCTGGAGGCTACGCCGCGAACGTGGAGGCCGTGACGACGGTGGTCCCGGAGCCGATCGACTACGTGGACGCTCCCGCGGCCCAAGTGCACCGCACCCCCGCGAGCCCCACGATCGAGACGCTTGTGGAGCGCTCCAACGAGTTGCACCCCCGCGAAGGCGAGCCGTGGACCGCCGCGGACACGCTCAAGAACGTCGTGCTGTCCGTCTCGTTGCCCGGTGGTAAGCGTCAGCTCGTGGCCCTGGGCGTTCCCGGGGACCGCGACGTGGACCTCAAGCGCGTGGAAGCCGGGATCGGTGAGGCCCTCGGACAGGGCGGTGAACTCGAGGTCGCCGCCGCGACCGAGGACGAGCTGCGTGCCGTGCCCGAACTCGTCAAGGGCTACATCGGTCCGGGTCTGAGCCGCGACGACGCCCTGCTCGGTTCCGAGTCCCGCACGGGCATCCCGTACTTCGTGGACCCTCGCGTGGTGCCGGGCACCTCGTGGATCACCGGCGCGAACGTGGCCGAGACCCACGTCTACCACCTGGTCGCCGAGCGCGACTTCACGTGGGACGGCACCCTCGAGGCTTGCACCGTGCGTGACGGGGACCCCGCACCGGACGGTTCCGGGCCCCTCGAGATCGCGCGTGGCATGGAGATGGGCCACGTCTTCCAGCTCGGGCGCAAGTACGCCGATGCCCTCGGGCTCAGGGTGCTGGACAGCAACGGCAAGCTCGTGACCGTGACCATGGGCTCCTACGGTGTGGGCGTGACCCGCGCGCTCGCGGCCGTGGCGGAGTTCTACCACGACGACAAGGGCCTGTTGTGGCCGCGCGACCTCAGCCCCGCGGACGTCCACGTGGTCGCCACGGGCAAGGGCACGGAGGTGCTCGAGGCCGCGGAGGAGATCGTCGCGCACCTCGAGGACACCGGGATCAGCGTCCTGTTCGACGACCGTCCCAAGGTCTCCCCGGGTGTGAAGTTCGGCGACGCCGAGCTGCTGGGCGTACCCACCGTGCTCGTGGTGGGCCGCGGGCTCAAGGACGGGATGCTCGAGCTCAAGGACCGCCGCAGCGGGCAGTCCCGGGACATCGCACGCGAGGACGTGGTTGCCGAACTCACCGCCGAACTGCGCGGATCGGACACCCCCGCGGACGACACCCTGTAGTCCCGGCCCGGGTGTTCCGTCATGGACCTGTCCGCCCTCGCGGGATCCGGTCTGGACTCCGCCGCCTCCGGCTTCGTCGTGCTGCTGGTGCTCACGGGTTTCGCCGCGGGGTTCATCGACGCCGTGGTGGGCGGTGGAGGGTTGCTCCAACTGCCCGTGATGCTGCTGATCCCGGGCATCACCCCGGTCCAGGCGCTCGCGACGAACAAGATGGGCTCGGTCTTCGGCACGACCACGTCCGCGGTGACGTTCTACCGTCGCGTCCACCCGGACCTGCGCACCGCGCTGCCCATGGCCGTCGTGGCCCTCGTCGCGTCGGGGGCGGGTGCGGCCGCGGCCGCCGCACTCCCGGCCGCGGTGTTCAAGCCGATCATCGTGCTCGCGCTGATCGCCGTGCTCGTGTTCACGGTGGCCAAGCCATCCATGGGTCAGCTGACCGCGCTGCGACACACCGGCGCGCGGCACTACGGGCTGGCTGTCGCGCTAGGCGCCTTGATCGGTTTCTACGACGGCGTCATGGGCCCGGGAACGGGGTCGTTCCTGATCATCGGGCTCGTATCGTTACTGGGCTACAGCTTCCTCGCGGCGAGCGCGAAGGCCAAGATCGTCAACCTGGCCACGAACATCGGCGCCATCGCGGTCTTCGCCGCGCACGGTTCCGTCCTGTGGGGGCTGGGTCTCGTGCTCGGGCTTAGCAACATGGCCGGGGGTTACATCGGCGCACGCACCGCGGTGGCCCGGGGCAGCGCGTTCATCCGCGTGGTCTTCTTCACGGTGGTCACGGTGTTGATCGCCAAGCTGGGGTTGGACATCCTCACGGGTCGCTGACCGGCGCGTGCGCTGCGTGCGTCATTCCCTCCCCAGCAGGGCGGGCACCGGGTGTGCGGGGTCCAGGTGCTGCGCTGCGACGGCCGTCTCCAGCAGCCCCGTGAGCAGCCAGTCCCGGTCCTCGGGCGACGACGCCCCCACGGCGGACACGAGCGCGGCGCTCGCCTCGCGCAGTGTCCCGCCCACCGCTCGGGTGGGGTCCTCCGCGAAGCCGGCGGGCAGGACGTGACCGCCCGCGACGGGTGCGGGATCGCACGACAACATCGGAGTCACCGCCGGCTCACGCAGCGTGGCATCGAGCGTGTCCGTGACCGCGTCCATGGTGCCCCTCTGTGCGGCGTCGGCCGGGATCCGCGCAGCGGCCGCCTCGGCGGTGAACCGCGCACGGTCCAGGGCCGTGACCGCCGCGAGCTGCGCAGGTTCGCACGACGACGCCGCGTCGTCGTCGGTGTCCCCGCCGTCCCCTTCCTCGGTGGGTACTTTCGATGCCGCTCCGCTGACAGGGCCGTCACCGTCCCGTTCCCCTGCGGATCCGTCCGACGTTGCGGGGGAACCGGCCCCCGAACCCGCCTCGCTCTCTTCTGTTCGGCGTGCGGTGGGGTCCGCGCCAGCCGGCGGTGGCTCCGCCGCCCACCACGACGCCGCGACGCTCGCGGCGGTGGCCGCTAGCTCCCCGTTCGGCGAGGTCCTGGCGACGTCCTCGAGCCAGGCTGCGGCGTCGGCCAGTGAACTCGGCGGGGCCCCGGTACCGCGTGCCTCGAGGTGGCGGGCCTGGGAGGGAGTTGCCGCCGGACCGAACGCGGCCTCCTGATCCGCCAGGACGGCGTCGGGAAGGACCGAGGGATCGGGGTGCAGGTCCGTGCGCACGGAGGCGACGGTCGCGCGCGCGCCGAGGCGTGCGGCGTCGTCGTCGGACAACGAACGCCAATGAGCCCACAAACCCGCGGCGAGCACGAGCACCAGGACCAGGGTGAGCGCCACGGCCAGGACGCGCCAGGCGCTGGCGGGGGGTGCGGGCGGGCGAGAACTCACGAATTCCTCCGGGGGACGGGTCTGTTCCATGATAGGGAGCAGCACGCAGGACGAACGCGGCGCGGTGACCCCGCGAGCCGCACGAGGAGGACGGACATGACGACAGTGGACGAGACGCGCATCCGCGCGAGCGTGGAACCGGTGGTCGAGGCCGCCGGGCTCTTCCTGGAGCAGTGCGAGTTCACGGGCCAAGGCGGGAACCGGATGCTGCGTGTGCTCGTGGACCTGCCGGACGGTACGGACTCTCTGAGCCTGGACCGCGTGGCGGAGGTGGCGCGGCAGGTCTCCGACGCCCTGGACCGCGACGACCCCGTGCCCGGCCCGCCGTACGAACTCGAGGTGTCCTCGCCGGGGGCCACGCGCGACCTGGAGACGCCGCGGCACTGGCGGCGCAGCGTGGGTCACCTCGTGCGGATCCGGCCCGCGGAGGGGGAGCGCTACTCGGCGCGGCTGCTCGAGGCGCACGAGGACCACGCCGTGGTCCAGCGCTGGCACCAACCCAAGAAGGGAATGCCGGTGAAGTACCTGGACCCCGAGCGCGTGGCCTACGCGGACGTGCGCGGTGCCAAGGTGGAGGTGGAGATCTGACGTCCCCGCGGGATGTACGATAGCCGGAAGAACACGAGACAGACCCATGCAGCAGCGCTCCGCACCCCGCGTGCGGCGCGCTGTTTGGTTCTCGGCCCCGAATACGGTGCGGAACCCCCGCGTGGTGCGAAGGAAGGCCGGACACATGGACATCGACATGAGCACCCTGCGCTTGCTGGAACGCGAGCGCGACATCCCCGTGGACGTGCTGATCCCCACGATCGAACAGGCCCTGCTGCTCGCGTACATGCGCTCGCCGGGGGCCATCAACGGCGCCCGTGCCGAGGTCGATCGTCGCAGCGGACACGTGACCATCTGGGCTCCCGAGCTGGACGAGAACGACGAGCGGGTGGGCGAGTTCGACGACACCCCGTCCGGTTTCGGTCGTATCGCCGCCGCGACCGCGCGCCAGGTCATCCTGCAGAAACTGCGCGACGTCGAGGACGACAACGTCCTGGGTCACTTCAAGGGCCGCGAGGGGGAACTCGTCTCCGGTCAGATCCAGCAGGGCAACAACCCCAAGATGGTCCAGGTGAACCTGGGCACCGTGGAGGGACTGCTGCCGCCGCACGAGCAGGTCCCCGGGGAGCGCTACGAGCACGGTCAGCGGATCCGCGCGTTCGTCGTGGAGGCCAAGCGCGGGTTCAAGGGCCCGTCCATCACGCTGTCCCGCTCCCACCCGGATCTGGTGCGCCGACTGTTCGAGATGGAGGTCCCCGAGATCGCGGACGGTTCCGTGGAGATCGTGACCCTGGCGCGCGAGGCCGGGCACCGCACGAAGATGGCCGTGGCCGCCAAGCGCCCCGGGGCCAACGCCAAGGGCGCGTGCATCGGTGACATGGGTTCGCGCGTGCGCGCGGTGATGAACGAGCTCGGAGACGAGAAGATCGACATCATCGACTACTCGGACGATCCCGCCCGGTTCATCGGCAACGCCCTGTCCCCGGCACGGGTGTCCCGGGTGAACGTGCTGGACGAGGGTGCCCGTTCCGCGCGCGCCGTCGTCCCGGACGCCCAGCTGTCCCTCGCGATCGGCAAGGAGGGGCAGAACGCCCGCCTGGCCGCGCGGCTCACGGGGTGGCGCATCGACATCGTCCCCGAATCCCGCGCGACGGATCGCTGAACATCCCCAGGATTCGGGGGAATCCCGCGCGGCGCGCTAGACTTTGCTCTGATCAGGTCGACCATCGTCCTTCCGCGCGGTTCCGTGCCGCCTGAAAACCGGACGACGGGTCATGAGGAGCGGGGATGAGCGTCAACAGTCTTCGTACCTGTGTGGGGTGCCGAGAGGTGAGCCCCCCTGATCAACTCGTCCGCGTGACGATGGAGGACACACCGCAGGGCCCCCGGGTCGTGGCGGATCTTCACCGCCGAGCGGGAGGCCGAGGAGCCTGGGTGCACGCCACCCGGCAGTGCGTTGCCACCGCGGTGCGCAAACGGGCGTTCCATCGCTCGTTCCGTACCGCCGTGACCACGGACGACCTCGAGCAACAGCTGCGCGTCCTCCTGCCGGTGCAGGAGGACGAACACCAGGAAAGCGAGTCAGAAGCCCATGGAAAACCGATGAGTGCCGGCCGATGAGTGCCTTCGAGTACTCAACCCGCGGCCACGCGGGACGCACGTGTGCGTCCGGTGGCCACGTCAACGGAAAATAAGCGGTTCGTACCTGTTTCGGTGCGGACCGAGACAGGAGAACAGTGGCCAAGCCCCGTGTCCACGAGCTCGCGAAAGAGCTCGGAATCACGTCCAAGGAAGCTATTTCCAAACTTCAGGAACTCGGCGAATTCGTTCGCGGAGCGTCCTCTACGGTGGAACCGCCCGTGGCCAAGAAGCTGCGTTCGGCGTACCCCGCCGGCGGCGATTCCGCCGCGCAGTCCAAGAACCCCGCCGGGGGCAACTCCGGCAAGCCCGCGCAGCAGGGCGCCAGGAAGCCCGCGGAGAAGTCCTCCGCGCCCAAGCCCGGGGGCAGGGTCCAGCCCAAGCCCGCCGGTTCCGACGCCCCTGCCAAGCCCGCTGCCGGATCCGCCGCGCCGACCCCGGGTGCCCCCAAGGCTCCCGCGAAGTCGGCGTCCGAGCCCCAGGCCTCCGAGACCCCGGTTGCGAAGCCCGCTGCCTCCAAGCCCGCTGCCTCCGACTCGGCCACGCCGCGCAGTGCGGCGACCCCGGGCCCCCGTGCCAACGCCCCCAAGCCCGGTAGTGCCAAGCCGGGTCAGTCCGCACCGCGTCCGGGGAACAACCCGTTCGCGTCCCAGCAGGGCATGGGCCGCGGTTCCGACGGTGGTCAGCGTGCGCCGCGCCCCGGCCAGCAGCGCTCGGCCAAGCCCGGAGCACCGCGTCCCGGTAACAACCCGTTCGCGTCCCAGCAGGGGATGCGTTCGAGCAATGCCGGTCAGGGCGGACCCCGTCCCGGCGGTCCCCGTCCGGGTGGCCCCCGTCCCGCTCAGGCGGGCCAGGGTGGCCCGCGTCCCGGTGCGCCCCGTACGGGTGCACCGCGAACGGGTCAGGGCGGCCCCCGTCCCGGTGGACCCCGCCCCTCGCCGAACATGATGCCCGGTCATACCACGGGTGTGGCCCCGATCGGTAGCCGCCCGGCACCCGGTGGGGGACCCCGCCGCGGTGGTGGCGCCGGCGGCGGTGGTACCGGTGGCGGTGGTTTCCGCGGCCGCGGTGGCCGCGGTGGCACGCAGGGTGCCTTCGGTCGCGGTGGTGCCCGCGGCAAGCACCGCAAGTCGAAGCGGGCGAAGCGCCAGGAGCTTGAGCAGATGAGCGCACCCGCCGTCGGCGGCGTGTCGGTTCCTCACGGCGACGGCAGCACTGTGGTGCGGCTGCGCCGCGGTGCCTCGCTCATGGACTTCGCGGAGAAGATCAACGCGAACCCGGCGTCGCTCGTGACCGTGCTCATCCACCTGGGTGAGATGGCCACGCAGACCCAGTCCCTGGACGAGGACACCTTCCAGCTGCTGGGTGCCGAGCTCGGTTACCAGATCCAGGTGGTCTCCCCGGAGGACGAGGAGCGCGAGCTGCTCGAGTCCTTCGACATCGACCTTGAGGCGGAACTGGAGGCTGAGGGCGAGGACGTCCTGGCACCGCGCCCGCCGGTGGTCACCGTCATGGGTCACGTGGACCACGGTAAGACCCGCCTGCTGGACGCGATCCGTAACACCAAGGTGATCGAGGGTGAGGCCGGCGGCATCACCCAGCACATCGGTGCGTACCAGATCTCCACCGAGGTGGACGGTCAGGAACGGCTCATCACGTTCATCGACACCCCGGGTCACGAGGCGTTCACCGCGATGCGTGCTCGTGGTGCACAGGTCACGGACATCGCCGTGCTCGTGGTCGCCGCGGACGACGGCGTGATGCCGCAGACCGTCGAGGCGCTCAACCACGCCCAGGCGGCGAACGTGCCGATCGTGGTCGCCGTGAACAAGGTCGACAAGCCGGACGCCAACCCGGAGAAGATCCGCGGTCAGCTCACCGAGTACGGCCTGGTGCCCGAGGAGTACGGCGGCGACACCATGTTCGTGGACGTCTCCGCCCGTGAGAACCTGCACATCGACGACCTGCTGGACGCCATCGTGCTCACGGCGGACGGCGCTCTGGAACTGCAGGCGAACCCGGACAAGAACGCCCGCGGCGTCGCCATCGAAGCCAACCTGGACAAGGGGCGCGGCGCGGTGTGCACCGTGCTGGTCCAGTCCGGCACGCTCACCGTGGGCGATTCGATCGTGGCCGGTGCCGCGTACGGTCGCGTGCGTGCCATGTTCGACGAGATGGGCCGTACCGTGGAGGCGGCGCTGCCGTCCCGCCCGGTGCAGGTGCTGGGTCTGTCCTCCGTGCCGCGCGCGGGTGACACGTTCCTGGCCACCCAGGAGGAGCGCACCGCGCGTCAGATCGCCGAGAAGCGTGAGGCCGCGGACCGCAATGCTCAACTCGCCAAGCGCCGCAAGCGGATCACGCTCGAGTCCTTCGACGAGGCCGTGGCCGAGGGCAAGATCGACACCCTCAACCTCATCATCAAGGGTGACGTGTCCGGTGCCGTGGAGGCGCTCGAGGACTCGCTGCTCAAGATCGACGTGGGCGAAGAGGTCCAGCTGCGGGTCATCCACCGCGGCGTGGGCGCGATCACCCAGAACGACGTCAACCTGGCCACGGTGGACAACGCCGTGATCATCGGCTTCAACGTTCGTCCCGCCGAGCGCGTGACGGACCTGGCCGAGCGCGAGGGCGTGGAGATGAAGTTCTACTCCGTGATCTACAACGCGATCGACGAGGTCGAGAGCGCGCTCAAGGGCATGCTCAAGCCGGAGTACGAGGAGGTGGAGCTCGGTACCGCCGAGATCCGCGAGGTCTTCCGCTCGTCCAAGTGGGGCAACATCGCCGGTGCGTACATCACCAAGGGTGTGGTGCGCCGCAACGGCAAGGCCCGCCTGGTGCGCGACGGCAACGTGGTGCAGGACAACCTCACCATCGATTCGCTGCGCCGGTTCAAGGACGACGCCACCGAGGTGCGCGAGGGTTACGAGTGCGGTATCGGACTCGGTTCCTTCAACGACATCCGCGAGGGCGACCTCATCGAGACCTGGGAGATGCGCGAGAAGCCGCGCGACTGACGGGTCCCCGCGGCCGGTGCACTCACGCGAGCGCACCGGCCGCGACCACGTGACAGCGGGTCCGGGTGCCCGTGTGATTCCCACGAGATCACGCGGGTACTCCGCCCGCACCGCGATCCGTTCCGTGATGGGCGGATCGCACCGGGTGGCGCGTCACGGCGCACCACCCCCGCACAGTGCAACGCCCCGGCGTTGCCCGGACACGAGGAGTACCACCATGGCCGACGCCGCCCGCGCCGCTCGACTGGCCGATCGCATCAAGGTGATCGTGGCCCAGGCGCTCGAACGCAGGATCAAGGACCCCCGGGTGGGTTTCGTGACCGTCACGGACGCGCGGGTCACCAACGACCTGCAGCACGCCACCGTGTACTACACCGTCTACGGGGATGAGACCCAGCGGCAGGACACCGCGCGGGCCCTCGAGTCCGCCAAGGGCATCCTGCGCTCCGAGGTCGGGAAGAACATCACCGCTCGCCTGACCCCCACGCTCACCTTCGTCGCGGACGAGATCCCCGCGGACGCCGCACGTCTCGAGTCGCTGCTGCGCACCGCGCGTGAGAAGGACGCCCAGGTGGCTGAACAGGCCCAGGGCGCTCAGTACGCCGCAGGGGAGGACGCCTACCGCACGTCCGACGCGGATGACGAAGCCCCCGAGAGCCGGTCGCGGGACTGACCCGGTGACCGATCGCCAGGAAATCCCGAGCCCGGCACCCTCGCTCCCGAGGGTGGCCGGGCTCGTCGTCGTGGACAAACCGCTCGGCTGGACCTCGCACGACGTCGTCTCGCGCATGCGCCGCCTCGCGGGGACCCGCAAGGTGGGTCACGCGGGCACGCTGGACCCCGCGGCGTCGGGCGTGCTGGTCGTGGGGGTCGAGAAGGCCACCAAGCTGCTGACCTACGTCACGGGCACGGACAAGACGTACCGGGCGAGCATCCGCCTGGGTGCCGCGACCGTGACCGACGACGCCGAGGGGGACGTCACGAGCACGGCCGCGCCCGAGCGGCTCGCCGCGCTCACCGATGACGCCGTCCTGGCCGCGGTCGCCGAGCTGACCGGTGAGATCCAGCAGGTCCCGTCCGCGGTCAGCGCGATCAAGGTGGGCGGGCAGCGCTCGTACGCCCGCGTGCGCAAGGGCGAGGACGTGGAGCTGCCCGCGCGACCGGTCACCGTCCACGAGTTCACGGTGCACGGGATCTCCCGCGAGCCGACCGACGCTGAGCCCACCGCGGTGGATGTCGATGCGACCGTGACGTGCTCCTCCGGGACGTACATCCGCGCCCTCGCGCGCGACCTCGGGGAGGCCCTGGGCGTGGGCGGGCACCTCACGGCGCTGCGGCGCACGCGCGTGGGGTCGTTCACGCTCGAGCAGTCGCACACGCTCGACGAGCTCACGGAGCAGGTGCGCGCCGGCGGCACGGTCTCGACGCTGCCGATCGACGACGCCGCGCGCGGACTGTTCCCCGTGCGCGACCTCACCGCCCGGGAGGCCACGGACCTGTCGCACGGGCGCAGGATCGCCGCGACGCAGGTTCATCCTGGCGGCGCTTCGCAGGTCGACGGCGCCGCGTCTCGTTGCGGGGCAGGAGCCGGTGACACCGCATCCGCCGGCGACGTCGCGGCGTCGGGATCCGAGCCGGCCGGGGGATTCCGGGCGGGGCTGCCCGTTGCGTGCTTCGCACCGGACGGGACACTCGTGGCCCTCGCCGAGGACCGCGGCCCCGCCGACCGCCGATACACGACGTCGGTGCTAGGCATAGCAGCGGGGGTGACGTTCACGGCTGCCGCGGCGCCGGATGATACAGGCGTGGAAAAACCCGGGGCGGGCGACCCCGGAGCGGGACAGGACGGAACCAAGCGAACGGAACGGACGCACGACTGATGCTGTGGGGTTATGACGGGTGGTTCTGGGCATCGGTGGTCCTGGGTGCGCTCTCGTGCGTGATCTGCCTCGTGCAGGCCACGCGCGGCCGTGCGCCGGACGACTTTTCCCAGGGTTCCGTGCTCGTGCTCGAGGCGTTCCTGCTGGTCTACGCGGTGGGCTCGGTGTTCCTGCCCGTGCTGGGTCCGGATCCCTCCGGGAGCCTGCTCGAGTACTGGGGCTACTTGCTCACGGCGCTGCTGATCCCCGCGGGGACATTCGTGTGGTCCCTCGTGGAACGCTCGCGGTGGTCCACCCTCATCCTGGCCGCCGCCGGTCCCGTGGTGGCCGTGATGGTCTACCGCATGAACTTCATCTACTACTACCAGTGACGCCGCAGCGGCCGGGACGGGCCGCCGGGGGAAGGACGAGCATGGCTGAGCCCTCACGCACCACGCTGCAGAACCGTTTCGGGCGGTCAGGGCCCCGCGCGGGATCCGACCGGAAGAACTCGGGGTTCGGGCGGCTGCTGATCGTGGTGTACGCCGTCTTCTCGCTCTCCGCGGGGGTGCGCTCGCTCTACCAGCTCGCCACCGAGTTCTCCGCGGCCCCGCTCGCGATCATCCTGTCCACGATCTCCGCCGCGATCTACGTCCTGGCGACGATCGCCTTGGCCAAGTCCGGTCCGGGCTGGCACAGGGTCGCCACGGTGGCCGTGGTCGTGGAGCTCGTGGGTGTGCTGGGCGTGGGCCTGCTCAGTGTCCTGGAACCGCAGTTGTTCCCCAAGGCGAGCGTGTGGTCCCACTTCGGTGCCGGTTACGGCTACGTGCCGCTCGTGCTCCCGATCGTAGGGCTCGTGTGGTTGTGGCTGACACGGCCCTCCCGGCGGAGCGGTAGGCTCTAGACGTCGCCCGCACACACCCTGACCACGCAGAAGACATCAAGGAGAACAGTGATTCGCTGGAGAAGCCTGGACGAGGTCACCCCGGGATTCGGTCCCTCCGTGGTGAGCATCGGCAACTTCGACGGTGTCCACCGCGGTCATCAACACGTGTTCGCGCGGCTGCTCGAGACCTCCCGGCGTCTCGAGGCCCGCTCCGTGGTCGTGACCTTCGATCCGCACCCGGCTCTCGTGCACCGGCCCGAATCTCACCCTGGACTTATCATGGGTCTCGAGGACAAGCTCGACGCCCTCGAGGCCACAGGTGTGGACGCCGTCCTCGTGCTGCCGTACAGCCTCGAGTTCTCCGAGCTGAGCCCCGAGGAGTTCGTGGTCGACTACCTCGTGAAACCGCTGGGCGCGGTGTGTCTCGTGATCGGGTCGGACGTCCGGCTCGGGCGTGACAACACGGGGGACCTGCCGGTGATCAGGAAGCTCGGCCGTGAACACGGCTTCGAGGTCGAGGTCGTGGACGACGTCGCGGGTCTGGTCCCCGAGGACTCGGATGCACTCAACGGTCTGGTGGGCTGGAGCGACGACCGTCGCTGCTCGTCCACGTGGGTGCGCTCGTGCCTCGAGGCGGGGGACATCCGCGGTGCTGCCAAACTGCTCGGCCGGCACCACCGCATGCGCGGGGAAGTGGTGCACGGGGCCGCACGCGGGCGTGAACTGGGCTTCCCCACGGCCAACCTGGCACCCGAGGCCACGGGGTTCATCCCGGCGGACGGGGTCTACGCGGGCTGGCTCGTGGACCAGGACGGCACCCGCTGGCCCACGGCGATCTCCGTGGGGTCGAATCCCACGTTCGACGGTGTGAACCGCCAGGTCGAGGCCCACGTGATCGACCGCCCGGACGAGGCCGTGGAGGACTTCGACCTCTACGGGCAGACCGTGGTGGTCGAATTCGTGGAACGCCTGCGCGGGATGGTGGCCTACCGGGGGATCGACGCGCTCGTGTCCCAGATGCGCGACGACGTGAATCGGTCCCGCGACATCCTGCGGGAACAGGCGCGCGGGACCGACTGAGCTCACCCGGTGGGGCTGATCACATCTCCTCGTGCACGGAGGGGTCGAACCCCGAACCGCTGATGCCGGTGTGCAGCATGCGCACCCGTTCCATCTGCTCGTCCGTGAGTTCCCACTCGAACACGTCGATGTTCTCCGCCATGCGCTCGGTGTTCGAGGACTTGGGGATCGCCACGATGCTCGACTGCACGTGCCAGCGCAGCGCCACCTGGGCCGGGGTGCGTCCCACCTTGCGTGCGATCTCCACGAGCCACGGGTCCTGCAGGAGGTCCGTCTTGCGCCCCAGCGGGGACCACGCCTCGGTGAGGATCTTGTGCTCCTCGTGGAACGCCCGCAGGGTCTCTTGCTGGTACTGCGGGTGCAGCTCCACTTGGTTGACCACGGGCATCTCCCCGGTCTCCCGCTCCAGGCGCAGGAGGTGCTCGGGCAGGAAGTTGGACACACCGATCGAGCGGATGAGGCCCTCGTCGCGCGCGGCCATCATGGCGCGCCACGTGTCCACGTACCGGTCCACACTGGGGTTGGGCCAATGGATCAGGTAGAGGTCCAGGTAGTCCGTGCCGAGCCGTTCGAGCGTGCCCTCGAGTGACCGCCGCACGCTGTCCGTACCGTGGTCCCGGCCTGGGAGCTTGGACGTGAGGAACAGGTCCGAGCGGGGGATGTCGCAATAGCGCACACCGAGGCCCACGCCGCGTTCGTTGCCGTAGTTCACCGCGGTGTCGATGAGCCGGTAGCCGCGCCACACGGCCTCGGGGATCAGGGCCTCGGCCTCGGCGTCGTCCATGGGGTACGTGCCGAACCCCAGCTGGGGGATCTCGTGACCGTCGCGCAGCACGTGCTTGGCGACGTCCGGGGCGGCGTCCTTCAGGTCCTTGGTCTTGTCGTCACTCATGCGTTCCTCTTTCTCCTCGACGTGTGGGTGGCTGGACGGGCGGAAGCCCGCCGAGCAGTTCGGTCACGGCCTGGGCGCTGATCCGGGCCACGATGTCCAGTTCCATGTGGAACTGCTGGTCCGCGGCGGGACCGCACAGGTCCGAGATCGCGCGCACGGCCAGGAAGGGCACGCCACGGTCGTGGCACACGTGCGCGAGCGCCGTGGTCTCCATGTCCGTGCTCAGGGCCTCGGGGAACACCTCGCGGGTCGCCCCCACGTTGCGCGCCGTGACGAACGCGCCGCCCGAGAGCATCGTCCCGCGCCACGCGGCGTAGCCCTCTGCGGCCGCGAGGCTGCTCGCGGCCGCGACGAGCTCCGACGACGCCGCGAAGGCCGGGGGCATCCCGGGCACCTGTCCCGGTTCGTACCCGAAGGCGGTCGCGTCCGCGTCCGCGTAGCGGAACTCGGTGCCGATCACCAGGTCACCCACGTTGACGTCCGCGCGCAGGCCCCCGGCGGAACCGGCGGAGATCACGGCGCTCGGTTCGAACCGTTCCAGCATCGCGCTCAGGGTCGACGCGGCATTGACCAATCCGATCCCGGTGCGCACCACGAGCACGGGGCGCCCCGCGGCCTCGACGGCGTACAGCTCGGCACCGCCGATCACATGGGGGTTCTCGCAGCGGGAGTCGGCGTCCGCGAGGAACGGTTCGGCCTCCTCCGCCATGGCGACCACGACGGCCGGTGCGCCCACGCACGCGGCGAACCGTGCGGCGTCGTCCGTCACCGCGTGACCTCGTCCCAGTGCTCGCGTTCGGCCAGGAATCCGCGCACCGCGTCCTGGGCGGCCTCGAGGCTGTGGTTGGCGCCCCAGCCGCACTGCACCTCGTTCGCGGCCGGGACTTCGTCCGCCTCGAGGATGTCCCGGAACGTGCGCTCGAGCAGGCGCTCGAACTCCTCGGTCTCCACTCCCAGCATGAGCGCGTAGAAACCGGTCTGGCAGCCCATGGGGGAGAAGTCGATCAGGGCATCCGTGTGATTGCGCATGTGCTCCGCGGTGAGGTGCTCGATCGAGTGTACTGCCGGCATCTCCAGGTGCGCCTCGTTGGGCTGGGTGAAGCGGACGTCGTACTTCACGAGGGTGTCACCACCCGGCAGTTCCTTCCGATCCGCGATCCGCACGTAGGGGGCGGCTACGCTGCGGTGGTCCAGGTTGAATGATTCGACGTTCATCTTCTGCATGCCCCCATTGTTCCAGGTCGGTCCCGCTTCGCACGTCCGGGGCGCTCCCGAGGGGCGGCGACGTCGCTCCCGTTGGACGGCGCTGGCCCTCCCGCGGGATTGCGACGGCGCTGCCGCACCGTGGGGGTGCGGGGCCCTGCAGCGGTGCGCCGCGCCGTCGTCCGCCGAGTGGTGACGGCCCTTACGGTGCCCCGGCGGATGATCGGTTAGGATGGACGCTGGTCTGACTGCGGTCCGTGGCGGTCCGACCCCGGGAGCTCGCTCCCGGACCCCGGGCGAGAATCTCACGCACCGGGCGGTCACGGTACTGACTCGAGGAGTTACACATGGCCCTGGATGCCACGATCAAGAACCAGATCATCACCGAGTACGCGACGCACGAGGGTGACACCGGTTCGCCCGAGGTGCAGATCGCGGTGCTGTCCCGTCGGATCTCCGATCTGACCGAGCACCTGAAGATGCACAAGCACGACCACCACACCCGCCGTGGCCTCATGGCCCTGGTGGGACGGCGTCGTCGCATGCTGGACTACCTGCGTCGCACCGACATCGCCCGCTACCGTGCGCTCATCGAGCGCCTCGGCCTGCGCAAGTGATGTGACCGGTTCCCCGTGCCCCTGTCGGAGCGCGGGGAACCGCCGCAACCGGCGCTGTTCGTGACGAACACCGCCACCCGGACCGCGTGTCCGGACAATCCAACGAGAAATCACGTCATGGCGTGACCGCGCTGCATGTCGCGGTCCTCGACAGTGGCCTTCGCAACGCTCACGCGCTGCGAGCGCCTCGATCGAAGACCGGTGTGTCGCGCGGATCGCGCACCACGAAGAAACGGAGGTGACCCTTGGAGGGTCCCGAAATCCAGAGTGCAGAAGCCGTTATCGACAACGGCTCGTACGGCAAGCGCGTCGTGCGCTTCGAAACCGGCCGACTCGCCCGCCAGGCCGCGGGTTCGGCCATGGTCTACATCGACGAAGAGACCTCCATGCTCTCGGCCACGGCCGTGGGCAAGCACCCGCGGGAGGGCTTCGACTTCTTCCCGCTCACGGTGGACGTCGAGGAGCGGATGTACGCCGCGGGTCGCATCCCCGGTTCGTTCTTCCGCCGTGAGGGTCGCCCGTCCACGGACGCGATCCTCACGTGCCGTCTGATCGACCGCCCGCTGCGCCCCGCGTTCGGCAAGGGCCTGCGCAACGAGGTGCAGGTGGTCGTGACCGTCATGTCCATCGCCCCGGACGAGATCTACAACACCGTGGCGATCAACGCCGCGTCCATGTCCACGACCCTGTCCGGGCTGCCCTTCCAGGGCCCCGTGGGCGGCGTGCGCATGGCGCTCATGGCCCAGGAGAACGGTTCCCATCAGTGGATCGCGTTCCCTAAGCACTCGCAGCTGGAGAACGCCGTGTTCGACATGGCCGTGGCCGGCCGCGTGGTGAGCACCAAGGACGGCGGCTCGGACGTCGCGATCATGATGGTCGAGGCCGAGGCCACCGACAACGCCTGGGAGCTCATCAAGGGCCAGGGCGCGGTTGCACCGACCGAGGAGCTCGTGGCCGAGGGCCTCGAGGCCTCCAAGCCGTTCATCAAGGCCCTGTGCGACGCCCAGGCGGATCTCGCCTCCCGCACCGCCAAGCCCGAGCTGGACCTGCCTCGCTTCGGCGGGTACGGGGACGACGCCGCCGGGGCCGTCAAGGACTTCGTGGGCGAGCGCATGGCGGAGGTCTACTCGATCGCCGGCAAGCAGGAGCGCGAGGCCGCGACCGACGAACTGCACCAGTCCACGCTGGCCGAGCTCACGGGCGAGGGCAAGGCCTTCGAGGGCCGCGCGGACGAGGTCAACGGTGCCTACCAGGCCCTGACCAAGCAGACCGTGCGCCAGCGCATCCTCAAGGACAAGGTGCGCATCGACGGCCGCGGTCTCACGGACATCCGTCAGCTCAGCGCCGAGGTGGACGTGCTCCCGCGCGTGCACGGTTCCGCGCTGTTCGAGCGCGGCGAGACCCAGATCATGGGTGTCACCACGCTGAACATGCTCAAGCTGGAGCAGCAGATCGACTCGCTGGCCCCGGTCAAGCACAAGCGTTACATCCACCACTACAACTTCCCTCCGTACTCCACGGGTGAGACCGGCCGCGTGGGTTCGCCCAAGCGCCGCGAGATCGGTCACGGCGCGCTCGCCGAGCGTGCGATCACGCCCGTGCTGCCCTCCCGGGAGGAGTTCCCGTACGCGATCCGTCAGGTCTCCGAGGCGCTGGGCTCCAACGGCTCCACGTCCATGGGTTCCGTGTGCGCGTCCACGTTGTCGCTGTACAACGCCGGTGTGCCGCTACGGGCTCCCGTGGCCGGTATCGCCATGGGCCTGGTCTCCGACACCGTCAACGGCGAGGTCCAGTACGCGGCCCTGACCGACATCCTCGGTGCGGAGGACGCGCTGGGTGATATGGACTTCAAGGTCGCCGGTACGTCCGAGTTCGTGACCGCGATCCAGCTGGACACCAAGCTGGACGGTATCCCCGCCTCGGTCCTGGCCTCGGCCCTGACTCAGGCGCGCGAGGCCCGGCTCTACATCCTGGACGTGCTGACCTCCGCGATCGACGCCCCGGACGAGATGAGCGAGTTCGCGCCGCGCGTGATCTCGGTGAACGTGCCCGTGTCCAAGATCGGTGAGGTGATCGGCCCCAAGGGCAAGATGATCAACCAGATCCAGGAGGACACCGGCACCGACATCTCCATCGAGGACGACGGCACCGTGTACATCGGCGCCACGGACGGCCCCTCCGCGGAGGCCGCGCGCTCGGCGATCAACGCGATCGCCAACCCGCAGGTCCCCGAGGTGGGCGAGCGCTACCTGGGCACCGTGGTCAAGACCACCACGTTCGGTGCGTTCGTGTCCCTGACCCCGGGCAAGGATGGTCTGCTCCACATCTCCGAGATGCGCAAGCTCAACGACAGCAAGCGTGTCAACGAGGTCGACGACGTCGTGTCCGTGGGCCAGAAGGTCCAGGTGGAGATCACCAAGGTGGACGACCGCGGCAAGCTGTCCCTCGCGCCCGTCGTGGCCGAGTCCGAGGCCCCGGCCGAGTCCTCCGACGACGAGAACTGAGCAGAGGGTGTTCGTTACTAGATGACAGTTGTTCACCTTCCCCTGAGGGCGGGCGATCCCGCGGAGCACGTCTCCGGCGGGGCCGCCCGCCTTCGGGCCTATTCGGCCACGGCGCAGGCGCCGGGCTTCACCCACGTGGTGCACGACGACGCCGAGGGCGCCGTGATCATGCGCACCGTCCTGCCGTGCGGGACCAGGGTGCTCACCGAGAAGATGCCCGGGCAGCGTTCGGTGTCCGTGGGGTTCTGGGTGAGCCTGGGCTCGCGTGACGAGGCCCCGGGCATGCTCGGTTCCACGCACTTCCTGGAGCACCTGCTGTTCAAGGGCACCTCCCGGCGCAGTTCGCTCGAGATCGCGGAGGCCTTCGACCGCGTGGGCGGGGAGTCCAACGCGTTCACGGCCCACGAACACACGTGCTACCACGCACGGGTGCTCTCCGAGCAGTTGCCCATGGCGGTGGACGTGCTCGCGGACATGTTCACCGGTGCCGTCCTGGACCCCGAGGAGTTCGACCGCGAACGCGGTGTGATCCTCGAGGAGATCGCCATGGACCGGGACGATCCCACGGACTTCGCGTTCGAACAGTTCAACGCCGAGGTGCTCCACGGGTCCGCGCTCGCGCGGCCCATCGCGGGCACCCCCGAGGAGATCCGCTCCGTGACCCGTGACGCGGTGTGGCAGCACTACCGCGGCTCCTACCGCCCCGAGAACCTCGTGGTCACGGTGGCCGGGGGTCTCGACCACGACCGCGTCGTCGAACTCGTGCGCGAGTCCTTGGCCCGCGCGGGCTGGGACCCGGACGCGACCGGTCACGCCGGTGCCCGGCGGGACTCCTCGCCGGCGCAGCTGACGCCCCTGGTGGGGACCCACACGTTCGAGCGCCCGGTCGAGCAGGCCCACGTGGTGCTGGGCGGCGCCGGACTGCAGTCGGGGGACGAGCGTCGCTTCGCGATGACCGTGCTCAACGCCGCCCTGGGTGGCGGGATGTCCTCGCGGTTGTTCCACACCATCCGGGAGCAGAAGGGGCTCGCGTACTCCACGTTCTCCTTCTCGGGCTCCTACTCGGACGCCGGGTTCTTCGGGATGTACGCGGGGTGCACGGGCGAGCGCGTGGACCAGGTCAGCGAGCTCATGCGCGCCGAGCTGGACCGGCTCGCCCAGGACGGGATGGATGCGGCAGAACTCGCGAAGGTCGAGGGCCAACTCAGCGGTGCCACGGTCCTCGCCCTCGAGGACACAGGGTCACGGATGTCCCGGCTGGGGTCCGCGGAACTGAAGACGGGCATCTTCATGGACGTGGACGAGTCCCTGCGGCGCATCCGCGCCGTGACGTCCGAGGACGTGCAGACACTGGCCGCGCAATTATCCGCGGACGCCACGGTGCGCACCGTGGTGGGGCCGCACGTCGAGCAGAACCAGGAATGAGGCGGGATCACATGAACGAGCAGATCAAGGTGGCCGTACTGGGCCGCAACGGACGCATGGGCTCCGAGGCAGTGAAGGCCATCACGGACGCCTCGGACATGGAACTCGTCGCGGCCCTCGGTCGCAGTGACGACCTGCAGGAGATCGTGAGCTCCGGCGCGCAGGTGATCGTGGACCTAACGGTCCCGAGCGCCACGCGGGAGAACGTGCGCTTCGCCGTGGAACACGGTATCCACGCGGTCGTGGGGACCACGGGCTGGGACGACGCCACTCTGGCCGAGCTCGAGTCGTGGCTCGCCGATTCCCCGGACACGGGTGTGCTGATCGCCCCCAATTTCGCGGTGGGTGCGGTGCTCGCCATGAAGTTCTCCGAGATGGCCGCGGCGTTCTTCGAGTCCGTGGAGATCGTGGAGCTGCACCACCCCCAGAAGCTCGACGCCCCGTCCGGTACCGCGGCGCGAACCGCCGCGCTCGTGGCCGCCGCGCGCGAACGGGCCGGTGTGGCGCCGTCGCCGGATGCCACGGAATCCGATCCGCACGGCGCACGCGGTGCGGACCTGGACGGTGTGCACGTGCACTCGGTGCGGTTACGCGGGCTCGTGGCCCACCAGGAGACCCTGCTGGGCAACACGGGGGAGCAGCTGACCGTGCGCCACGATTCCTTCGACCGCGTGTCCTTCATGACGGGTGTGCTGTTGGGCGTGCGCTCGGTCGCGAAGCACCCGGGGCTGACCCACGGCTTGGACGGCTACATGGACCTGGGGCTGTGAGCCGCGCCCGTTCCTTCTCCGGTCTGCGCTGGTGGGCCACGGCCGTGATCGTGCTGCTCGTGATCACGGTGCTTATCCTGCCGATCTCCGTGGGCTCCAAGATCTGGCTCGTCGCCATGTTCGCGTTCGCCGCGGTATTCACCGTGCTCGAGGTGGGTGCGAAGGGTCGTATCCTGGCCGCGCTCATGATCGGGCTGCTGGCCCTGTACCTCGCCTTGGCCTTCCACCGGGCGGTCCTGTTGCTCGGCACGGGGGGCTGGCTGCCCACCCTGCTGGGCGTGGCCATGCTCGTGATCCCCGCGGTGGGCACGTGGGCCATGGTGCGCGAGATCGTCTTCGGCGCCCGCACAGAACGCCTCGGCCGGGAACTCGCCGCGCGCGGTGAGCTTCCCGCGGACGATCTGCCGAGGACCCCGTCCGGACGGTACGTGCGGGCCGCCGCGGACGAGCACTTCGACGTCGTGCGCCGCGAGGTCGAGGCGTTCCCCGCAGACTGGGGCGGGTGGTACCGACTGAGCCTCGCGTACTCCGCGAGCGGCGACGGCCGGCGGGCCCGCAGGTCCATGCGCACCGCCATAGCCCTACATCGGGGGACGGATCCGGAAACGGTGCTCGCCCGCTCTGGGCGGTAACCTGTGGATATGACACACGACAGCGCACCTGCGCGGACGCAGCGGTCCGCGCCCATGTTCGGGTCCCTGCTCACCGCCATGGTCACGGTCTTCCACGACGACGGCTCGGTGGATCTCGAGGCCACGGGTCGCCTCGCCGAGCAACTCGTGGACGACGGTTGTGACGGTCTGGTGGTGTGCGGCACCACCGGTGAGTACTCCACTATGACCGACCAGGAGAACCTTTCGGTCTTCCGTGCCGTCAAGGATGCCGTGGGCGGGCGCGTACCGCTGCTCGCGGGGACCGGTTCGAACGACACCGAGCACTCTCGCTTCCTGTGCCTCGAGGCGCAGAAGATCGGGATGGACGGCCTGCTGATCGTCACCCCGTACTACAACAAGCCCAGCCAGGCGGGGGTCGAGGCGCACTTCCGTTCGCTTGCGGACTCCGTGGACACGCCCGTCATGGTGTACGACATCCCCGGGCGCTCGGGGATCCCGATCGAGCCCGAGACCATGATCTCCCTGGCCTCCCACCCGAACATCGTGGCCGTCAAGGACGCCAAGGCGGACTTCATGGCCGCCGCCCGGGTCATGGCCGAGACGGACCTGCTCTTCTACTCCGGCGACGACGGTCTCACCCTCCCGTGGATCGCGCTCGGCGCGTCCGGGCTCGTGGGTGTGACCACCCACATCGACACCCCGCGCTACCGCCAACTCGTGGACGCCTCCCTGGCGGGGGACCTCGAGACCGCGCAGCGGCTCAACGAGGAGTTGTTGCCGCTCGTGCGTGCCACCATGACCCGGATCCCCGGGGCCGTGGCCGCGAAGACCATTCTTCATTGGCAGGGCCGCCTGCCGAACAACACGGTGCGCTTGCCGCACGTGACACCCACACAGGCCGAGCTGGAGCAGATCCGCTCGGACCTGAGCACGTCGGTCATCGCTGACACGCTGACCACCTGAGATGAAAGGGGTCTCATGACCCATTGGAACACCACCGACCTCTCCGAACCGTCGGCACTCGCGAAGGACACCCTGCGAGTCATCCCCCTGGGCGGTCTGGGCGAGGTCGGTCGGAACATGACCGTGTTCGAGATCAACGGGCAGCTGCTCGTGGTCGACTGCGGTGTCCTGTTCCCCGAGGAAACCCAGCCCGGCGTGGACCTGATCCTGCCGGACATCAACCACATCCGTGAGCGCCTCGACGACATCGTCGCGATCGTGCTCACCCACGGGCACGAGGACCACATCGGCGCGGTCCCGTACCTGCTCAAGCGCCGCCCGGACATCCCCATCCTGGGCTCGCAGCTCACGCTCGCGTTGATCGAGGCCAAGCTGCAGGAGCACCGGATCAAGCCCTTCACCATGGCCGTGCGCGAGGGCCAGGTGGAGCGCCTCGGTGAGTTCGAGTGCGAATTCGTGGCCGTGAACCACTCCATCCCGGACGCCCTGGCAGTGTTCCTGCGCACCAAGGCCGGGACCGTGCTGCACACCGGTGACTTCAAGATGGACCAGCTGCCCCTGGACGGGCGGATCACGGACCTGCGTCACTTCGCCCGCCTGGGCGAGGAGGGTGTGGACCTGTTCCTCACGGACTCCACCAACGCCGAGGTTCCCGGGTTCATCGCGTCCGAGAAGGCCATCGGTCCCGTGCTCGCAGACGTGGTCGCCCGCGCCAAGCAGCGCGTCATCGTGGCGTCGTTCTCCTCCCACGTCCACCGCGTGCAGCAGGTGCTCGACGCCGCCGTGGCCAGTGGTCGCAAGGTCGTCCTGATGGGCCGATCCATGATCCGCAACATGGCGATCGCCGAGAAGCTCGGGTACCTGGACGTGCCGCCCAACGTGCTCGTGGACCAGAAGAAGGTGGGCGACTACCGGGACGACCAGATCGTCATCATGTGCACCGGTTCCCAGGGTGAGCCCATGGCCGCGCTGTCCCGCATGGCCAACGGGGACCACAAGGTCCAGGTCAACGCGGGGGACACCGTGATCCTGGCGTCCTCCCTGATCCCGGGCAACGAGAACTCCGTGTTCCGCGTGATCAACGGGCTCATGCGCCTGGGCGCGGAGGTGGTGCACAAGGGCAACGCCAAGGTCCACGTCTCGGGTCACGCCGGGGCGGGCGAGTTGCTGTACTGCTACAACATCGTGGAACCCGAGTACGTCATGCCGGTCCACGGCGAGATCCGGCACCTGATCGCCAACGGCAACCTGGCCCAGGAAACCGGCGTCCCCGCGGACCACGTGCTGCTCGCGGAGAACGGCACCGTGGTGGACATGCATTCCGGCGCGGCCAAGATCACCGGGCAGGTGGAGTGCGGGTTCATCTACGTGGACGGCTCCTCCGTGGGTGAGATCACGGACGCGGACCTCAAGGACCGCATGACCCTCGGTGAGGAGGGCTTCATCTCCGTGATCACCGTGGTCAACCGGGACACCGGCAAGATCGTCTCCGGCCCGGACATCCACGCGCGCGGCGTGGCCGAGGAGGACACCGTGTTCAACGAGATCCGCCCCCGGATCTCCGCGGCCCTCGAGGACGCGCTCGGCGAGAGCGGCAAAAACCACACGACCCACCAGTTGCAGCAGATCGTGCGGCGCACCGTGGGCTCGTGGGTCTCCCGCAAGCTGCGGCGCAAGCCCATGATTGTGCCCGTGGTCGTCGAGGCCTGACGCCCCGAACCACCGCACTGCGCAGCGGCCCGCCCGGATCCGACTCCGGGCGGGCCGCTGCGCGTCCGGGTACCCTGGGGGCATGGCGTCTCGAACTTCCCCCGCGCGCTCCTCGAAGGCCTCCGGCAGGTCCTCGAGTTCCGCGCGTTCCCCTAAGAACGGCAAGAAGGCCCCCGCACGGTCCACATCCGCACGCTCCGGATCCACGGGGCCCTCGGCCGGTTCCACCGCCCTGCACGGGGTGGTCAACGCGTGGTCCGGCGCCGGACACGTGGTGGGGGCCGCGGTGCGCCGCGTGGGGACCGTGCGCACGGACATGGCTCCCGAACAGCGCCGCGACGGTGGTGCGCTCGTGTGGCTCGTGCTCGCCGTCGTGATCGCCGCGGTCGAGTGGTGGAACCTGCGCGGCGTGGACCTCGCGCTCGTGGCGATCCCCGCGTCCTGGGTGCACGCGATCGTGGGCGGGACCTTCGGGTTCATGGCCCTCGTGCTGCCCATCTTCTGCTTCTTCTTCGCGATCCGCGTCTTCCGTCACCCCGAGGCCACGCAGGCCAACAACCGCATCGCGATCGGTCTGCTCGCGCTGTCCGTCGCCGGCGCGGGCACCGCGCACCTGCTGGGCGGCGCGCCCGGTCTGGGTGACGGGTTCGACGCCGTGTGGCGCGCGGGTGGTTTCGTGGGCTTCCTGGCCGCGGACCCGTTGGCGGCCCTGATCACCCGATGGGGCGCGCTCGCGGTGTTCGTGCTGCTCGCGGCGTTGGCCGTGCTCGTCATGACCGCCACGCCCGTGGGGGAGATCGGGCCGCGCTTGCGCGAGCTCTACCGCCGTCTCACGGGCCAGTACGAGCCCCGCGCGACCGACGTCACCGATCCCGCGCACGACCGCTCCTACCTCGATCCCACCCGGCCCACACGCGAGAAGCGCTCCCGGCGCTCCGAGCGACGCAAGCAGCGCCACGAGCTGGAACGCTACGACGGTGACGAGGCGTTCGAGCGCGCTGTCGTGGGCGAGGCCAACCGCCGCGAGGCACGGGACGCGGGATCGACGAGCGTGTTCGACGTCGGCTCGCACGCGGAGCGCTCCGCGCGCCGGGGTTCTGCCGGTGGGTCCTCCTCCGTGCGCGACGCCGCGCAGGCGGCGGGCTCCACCGCGGCGTCCGAGGTCCAGGACACCGACGCGATCCCGAACCCGGAGGCCGCCTTGCGCCCCGGCGAGAAGCGTCCCACCAAGTCCCAGCGCGCCGCCCAGAAATTACGCGAGGAGCAGGGGATCGCGCCCTCGGCGGACACCGCGGCGGCGTCGGACGCGCCCGCCCTCAAGGTGGACGATGACGCCCAGCCCCGCACCCACACGCCCGCGACCCCCATCCCGGCCCGCTCCGAGCAGCTCAAGCTGCAGGGCGACGTCGCCTACAGCCTCCCGCCCGTGGCGGACCTCGTGCAGGGCCCGCCCGCCAAGGAACGCTCCGAGGCGAACGACCAGGTGGTCCGGGCGCTCACGAGCGTGCTCGAACAGTTCAAGGTGGACGCCGAGGTCACCGGCTTCTCGCGCGGGCCCACGGTCACGCGCTACGAGATCGAACTGGGCTCCGGGACCAAGGTGGAGCGCGTCACGGCGCTGTCCAAGAACATCGCGTACGCGGTGGCGTCTGCGGACGTACGGATCCTCTCGCCCATCCCGGGCAAGTCCGCGATCGGCATCGAGATCCCCAACACGGATCGTGAGACCGTGGCGCTGGGGGACGTGCTGCGCTCGCAGAAGGCCCGGGCGTCCGAACACCCCATGATCATGGGCGTGGGCAAGGACGTGGAGGGCGGCTTCGTGCTCGCGAATCTCGCCAAGATGCCGCACATGCTCGTGGCCGGTGCTACCGGTGCGGGTAAGTCCTCGTTCGTGAACTCCATGATCGTCTCGATCCTCATGCGCTCCACCCCGGACGAGGTGCGCCTGGTCATGGTGGACCCCAAGCGTGTGGAACTCACCGCGTACGAGGGCGTGCCGCACCTGATCACCCCGATCATCACCAACCCCAAGAAGGCCGCCGAGGCCCTGCAGTGGGTCGTGCGGGAGATGGATGCGCGCTACGACGACCTCTCCCACTTCGGGTACAAGCACATCGACGACTTCAACAAGGCCGTGCGCAACGGGAAGGTGCAACCCGAACCCGGGTCCAAGCGCACCATCCGCCCCTACCCGTACCTGCTCGTGATCGTGGACGAGCTCGCGGACCTCATGATGGTGGCCCCGCGGGACGTCGAGGACGCGATCGTGCGGATCACCCAGCTCGCGCGTGCCGCAGGCATCCACCTCGTGCTCGCCACGCAGCGGCCCTCGGTGGACGTCGTGACCGGTCTGATCAAGGCCAACGTCCCGTCCCGGATGGCGTTCGCGACGTCCTCGGTCACCGACTCCCGCGTGGTGCTGGACCAGCCCGGCGCGGAGAAGCTGATCGGCCAGGGTGACGCCCTGTTCCTGCCCATGGGCGCGTCCAAGCCCATGCGTGTGCAGGGCGCGTGGGTCTCCGAGTCGGAGATCCACAAGGTCGTGGAGCACGTGAAGTCGCAGATGAGCACGCACTACCGCGACGACGTCGTGCAGGAAGCGCCCAAGAAGACGATCGACGAGGACATCGGGGACGACCTCGACGTCCTGCTGCAGGCCGCCGAGCTGATCATCACCACGCAGTTCGGGTCCACGTCCATGCTCCAGCGCAAGCTGCGCGTGGGTTTCGCGAAGGCCGGGCGGCTCATGGACCTGCTCGAGTCACGCGGCGTGGTCGGGGCGTCCGAGGGGTCCAAGGCACGTGACGTCCTCGTCAAGCCGGATGACCTCGCCGCGACCCTCGCCCTGATCCGCGGCGAGGAACCACCCGCGCAGAGTACACCGGCCGCCGCAGACGGTGCGCTCGCGGCGTCGGCGTCCGGCGAGGACCTCGTGGCGGCGTCGCTGTCGAACGTGGCCCACGACTACCACGACGGGTCCGACCAATCCGAGGATGCATGGGAGTTGACGGGACGATGACGGTTAACGACGGCGCGGCGGCGCCCGGGGCGCCCGCCCCCAACGCCTCCAACTGGAACCTGCCGAATGCCCTGACGGCACTGCGGATCGTGATGGTCCCGTTCTTCGTGTGGTTCCTGGTGGCCGGGGGGACCCACGGCCAGGACTCCATGGGCATGCGCTGGGCCGCCGTGGTCACGTTCGGGCTCGCGATGCTCACGGACAAGCTCGACGGGGACATCGCCCGGGCGCGCAACCTCATCACGAGTTTCGGCAAGATCGCCGATCCCATCGCGGACAAACTGCTCACGGGTGCCGCGTTCGTGGTGCTATCCATGCTCGGGGAGCTGTGGTGGTGGGTCACGATCGTGATCCTGGTGCGCGAGTGGGGCATCACGCTCATGCGATTCGTGGTGATCCGCTACGGCGTGATGGCCGCGTCCAAGGGCGGCAAGACCAAGACCGTCCTGCAGACCGCGGCGCTGATCGCCCTGCTGCTGCCGCTCACCCCCTTCGTGGGGCAGTGGTGGCTGTGGTTCGCATGGGTGCTCACCGCGCTCGCGTTGCTCGCCACCGTGATCACGGGCATCGACTACGTGATCAAGGCCGTGCAGTTGCGCAACCGGGCCGTGCGCGGGGATGCGGCGTGACAGAGAACCGGCCGGGGTACGACGCCGCGGAGCTCGTGCGCCGCGCCGTCGCTCGCGGGGTCACGGTGGGCACGGCCGAATCTCTCACCGGGGGCGCGCTCGCATCCGCGATCGTGACCGTGGCGGGTGCCTCGGCGTGTTTCGAGGGAGCGGTCGTGAGCTACTCGCACGCCGTCAAGGAACGCGTGCTGGGTGTGTCCCACGAGCTGCTCGAGGAACGCGGCGCGGTGGACCCGCAGGTCGCGGTGGCCATGGCCCGCGGTGCGCGCGAGCGCCTGGGCGTGGACTGGGCCGTGTCCACCACCGGGGTCGCCGGGCCGGAACCGCACGACGGACACCCCGTGGGAACCGCCTTCGTGGGGATCGCGGGTCCGGGTGTGGAGCGGGTGGAGCGTTTGGATCTCAGCGGTGACCGGGCCGAGATCCGGCAAGCCACCGTGGGCCGCGCGCTTGACGCATTGACGACTCAAATCTCATTCCCAGCCAACGCCTAGTGTTTTTAGGCCGCCGAGCGGGAACAATCGAACACGTAAGCCCGTTATGGATATCAGAGGTTGAGCCCGATGGGCTCAAGAGGCCTCGACCACTGCGTCGTCAGCGATGCAGAAGGCCCCGTCAATTCGTACGAGGAGAAGCAATTCACATGACGAAGCAACCCGTGTCTGTCAATGGTGTTGTCCGTTGGAAGGACGTGGGTGTGTCCGATGAAGCTCACGGGAAAACCAATGATGTCAAGGTCGGTGTCCTGCGTCAGGAGATAGGCGAGGTGCTGCGCAACGTCCGCCAGCGTCAGGGCCGGACACTGCGCGAGGTCTCGCACAGTGCCCGCGTCTCGCTGGGGTACCTGAGCGAGGTGGAGCGAGGACAAAAGGAAGCCTCCTCCGAATTGCTCGCGTCCATCTGTGCGGCACTGGACATCCCCATGTCCCAGATGCTGCGCGAGGTCGCGGATCGTCTCGCCTACGCCGAGGGCACGTTCATCCCTGACACCGTGCCGTCCGAGCTCACGGAGGAGTTCACGCGGGAGATGCGTCAGTTGCGCGGTGGCACCGCCGCCGGCGCGCACTGAGTCAGACCCCGCTCGCTGCGGCCGAGTCGGCCGCGGTCCACCAGACCAACGAACGGACCCGCCCGGTGGGCGGGTCCGTTGCTCGTTGCAGCACCGTGGGGTCCGCACAGCGTGGAGAGTTAGCGGATCTATGCAGCGTCGATACCGAGGAGAAGTTGTTCATGCGAGTCAGTGCGTTCTGGGACCTGATGTCCCACGAATTCGGGGCGGCGTACAGCCGGGTTCTCGCTCGGGATCTCGTTTTAACCGAGTTGGGTGAGCGCACGGCCGCGGAGGCCCTCGAGTCCGGGACGGACCCCAAGACGGTGTGGTTCGCGGTGTGCCGCGCCCAGGAGATCCCCGAGTCCCGGTGGTGGGGTCCCGATCAACCGCCCCGGCGCTGAGTTCGCCGTGGGCGGCGTGCGCCACGCCGTCTTCGAAGGTATATTCGAATGAGCTCACGCGCGCTCCACAACCCGTCCGGTCGCTTATGGCTGTCGGACCCCCTTTGTACCGTGGAACGCGAAGACATCGACAGGGCCGCCCCGGCCCCCGAGAACCGAGGTGAAACATGGCAGCCAAGTCCAAGGGCGCACCGGCACCCTCTCAGGTGGCCGGATCCGATCGTCAGAAGGCACTGGACACCGTCCTGTCCCAGATCGACAAGAATTATGGCAAGGGATCGGTCATGCGGCTGGGGGATCGCCCCGCCAGCAAGATTGAGACCATCCCCACCGGTTCCATCGCGCTGGACGTCGCACTGGGTATCGGCGGGTTCCCCCGCGGCCGTGTCGTGGAGATCTACGGCCCGGAATCCTCGGGTAAGACCACCGTGGCCCTGCACGCCGTGGCCAGCGTCCAGAAGGCCGGCGGGATCGCCGCCTTCATCGACGCCGAGCACGCGCTGGACCCGGTCTACGCCGAGAAGCTCGGTGTGGACACGGACAACCTGCTGGTGTCCCAGCCGGACACCGGTGAGCAGGCGCTCGAGATCATGGACATGCTCGTGGGTTCGGGCTCCATCGACATCATCGTGATCGACTCCGTGGCGGCCCTCGTGCCTAAGGCGGAGATCGAGGGCGAAATGGGCGACAGCCACGTGGGTCTGCAAGCCCGGTTGATGTCCCAGGCTCTGCGTAAGATCACGGGTCGGTTGTCCCACACCAACACCACCGCGATCTTCATCAACCAGCTGCGCGAGAAGATCGGCGTGTTCTTCGGCTCCCCGGAGACCACCACGGGTGGTAAGGCGCTGAAGTTCTACGCCTCCGTGCGCGTGGACGTCCGCCGGATCGAGACCCTCAAGGACGGTGCGAACCCCGTGGGTAACCGCACCCGCGCCAAGATCGTCAAGAACAAGATGGCCCCGCCCTTCAAGCAGGCCGAGTTCGACATCCTCTACGGTCAGGGCATCTCCATCGAGGGCGGCCTGATCGACATGGGCGTGGAACACGGCATCGTGAAGAAGTCCGGTGCGTGGTTCACCTACGAGGGGGACCAGCTCGGCCAGGGCAAGGAGAACTCGCGCCGCTTCCTCAAGGACAACCCAGAACTCGCCCAGGAGATCGAACGCAAGATCCTGGTCAAGCTCGGGATCAGCGAGGACCCGGACCAGGCCTCCCAGGACACGGAGGGGTTCGGCGACGATCCCCAGGACCTGGATCCGGATGCCCCGTTCGCACCGGCCAAGGACGAGACCGAACTTCCGGCATTCTGAGCTGACGCCGTCCCTTCATGACTGAGTCCGAACGCTATAGCTCCCGGCGCCGCCGGGCCTCCGATTCCCATTGGGGCCCGGCGGCGCCGCCCGCGTCCGCGGAGTCACCGGGTGAGGCGGAGGCCGATCCCCGCGAGGTCGCCCGCGCGATCGTCCTGCGCCAGTTGAGCGCATCGGCCAAGTCGCGGCGCCAGCTCGAGGACAAACTCGCGGACCGCAACGTCCCCGAGGACGTCGCCCGGGAGGTGCTCGACCGGTTCGAGGAAGTGAACCTCGTGGACGACCGGGCCTACGCGGGGATGTTCGTCAGGTCCCGCGCCGAGACCCGCCGGTTGTCCCGCTCGGCTCTGCGCCGGGAACTCGCGCAGCGCGGGATCACGGGTGAGATCGCGGACGAGGCCCTTGAACAGCGTTCCGACCACGACGAACTGCGGGACGCCCACGTCCTCGTGCGCAAGAAGTTGCCCGCCTCCTTGGACCCGTCGGACCGCAAGGAACGCGACCGGCTGACCCGCAGGCTCGTGAGCATGCTCGGACGCAAGGGGTATCCGCCGGGACTCGCGTTCGCCGTGGTCAAGGAGGAGCTGGGCGCGCTGGAGTCCTCGGCGGAGGAGTTCGAATCGGAGGAGTTCGCCGGTGACGAGTTCTCCGCAGACGGGTTCCCGGGAGACGGGTCCTCGGGAGATGAGTACGCCGCGGGCGGGTCCACAGTGGGCGGGCGCGATCGGCCGGATCCGGACGGCGCCCATGTGTGGGACACGCCCTGATCGGTGCCCCTTTGGCCGTGGACGGCCGAGTTCCAGCAATTTGACCGCGTCCCTAAAATGGTGAGGTGACTCAGATGCCCCATGCCGTGCAGGAACCCGTGATCGCCACCGATGCACCCGCCTACGAAGTGCGCACTCTCGGATGCCAGATGAACGCCCACGACTCCGAGCGCATCACGGGACTGCTCGAGAGCGCCGGATACGTTCCCGCGGTGAACCGTGATCCGGACCTGGTCGTGTTCAACACGTGTGCCGTCCGAGAGAACGCGGACAACAAGCTGTACGGCCAGCTGGGTCAGCTGGCCCCCGTCAAGCGGCGCAACGAACGGTTGCAGATCGCGGTGGGCGGCTGCCTCGCCCAGAAGGACCGCGCCACCATCGTCGATAAGGCCCCGTGGGTGGACGTGGTCTTCGGGACCCACAACATCGGGTCCCTGCCGGTCCTGCTGGAACGCGCTCGGCACAACGAGCAGGCCCAGGTGGAAATCCTGGAAGCCCTCGAGACGTTCCCGTCGGCACTGCCGACCAAGCGGGAACAGGCCTATGCGGGGTGGGTGTCCATCTCGGTGGGGTGCAACAACACGTGTACGTTCTGCATCGTCCCCCAACTGCGCGGCAAGGAGAAGGACCGCCGTCCCGGGGACATCCTCGCCGAAGTCCAGGCGCTCGTGGACTCCGGTGCGGTGGAAGTGACCCTGCTGGGGCAGAACGTGAACTCGTACGGCGTGGAGTTCGGTGACCGCGGGGCGTTCGCCAAACTGCTGCGCGCCTGCGGGGACATCCAGGGGTTGGAGCGGGTGCGCTTCACGAGTCCGCACCCCGCGGCCTTCACGGACGACGTGATCGATGCCATGGCGGAGACCCCCAACGTGATGCCTCAGTTGCACATGCCGCTGCAGTCCGGTTCGGACCGGATCCTCAAGGACATGCGGCGCTCGTACCGTTCCAAGAAGTTCCTGGGCATCCTGGACCGGGTGCGTGAGCGGATCCCGCACGCCGCGATCACCACCGACATCATCGTGGGCTTCCCAGGGGAGACCGAGCAGGACTTCCAGGACACCCTGGACGTCGTGGAGGCCTCCCGGTTCTCCTCCGCGTTCACCTTCCAGTATTCGGTGCGCCCGGGCACTCCCGCCGGGGAGATGGCGAACCAGGTCCCCGCCCCCGTGGTGCAGGAACGCTTCGAACGGTTGACCGCCCTGCAGGACCGGATCAGCGCGGAGTTGAACCGCGAGCTCGTGGGCGCGCGCACGGAGGTGCTCGTGAGCGCCCAATCGGGCCGTAAATCGGAAGCCACGCACCGACTGAGCGGGCGGGGCCCGGATCAGCGGCTCGTGCACTTCAGTGTCCCGGACGGAGCCGCACAACCGCGCCCGGGAGATTTCGTCACGGTTCCGGTGACCGGGGCCGCCACGTACCACCTGCTCGCGGACCCGCGGGACGCGAACGAGTACAGCGTACGGCGCTCCCACGGCGGGGATGCGTGGGAGGCCGCTCAGGCGGAATCGTGTGGTGCGCCGTCGTCGTCGGGCAAACCCGCCGCCGTGGGGCTGGGCATGCCGTCGCTGCGGAAGCCCTGAGCACGGTATGACCCGGGGGACACAACGCCCGGTCGTGGCGGTCGTGGGGCCCACGGGGACCGGGAAGTCGGACCTCGGGATCGCGATCGCCCAGCGCGTGGGCGGGGAGATCGTCAACGCGGACGCCCTGCAGTTCTACCGGGGCATGGACATCGGGACCGCCAAGCTGCCCCCGGAGGAACGCGGGGGAGTGCCGCACCACCTGCTCGACATCTTGGACCTGCACGAGGAAGCGTCGGTCGCCGCGTTCCAGACTCGCGCTCGCACCGTCATCGCCGAGATCGAGGAACGCGGCAACGTGCCCGTCCTCGTGGGCGGCTCGGGACTGTACGTGCGCGCGGTGCTCGACCACATCGAATTCCCCGGAACCGATCCGCAGCTGCGAGCGCGGGTCGAAGCCGAGCTGCACGAGCACGGGCACGCCCGCATGCTGCAGCGGCTCGCGGACGTGGATCCCGAATCGGCGGCCACGGTCAAGGACGACCGCAGACTGGTCCGGGCGATCGAGGTGCATCGGCTGACCGGACGGCCCTTCACGTCGTTCATGCCCGAGCGCCGGTACGTGCGGCCCACGGTGCAGATCGGTCTCGCCATGGAGCGGGACGTGCTTAACGAGCGGGTGGCCCGCCGCGTGGACACCATGCTTGAGCGGGGGTGGCTGGACGAGGTACGAGCGCTCGCGGCCCGGGGGCTGCGCAAGAGCCCCACCGCCGGGAAGGCCCTGGGGTACCCCCAGTTGCTCGCGGTGCTCGACGGCACGAGTACGCTCGAGCGCGCCCGGGACGAGACCGTGACCGCCACCCGCAGGTTCGTGAAGCGCCAGCGCACGTGGTTCCGGGCGGATCCTCGCGTGCACTGGTTGCGCGCGGACGACCCCGCGGGACCGTCCGCGCTGCCGGAACGGGCAATGGACGTCGTCCGGGCTCAGTATGATGGCGGCGATGACTGACACGACCGAGGGGACGGTAGGCAGCGTGAACTGGCAGGAACTGGCGGGCGTGCGCGTGACCAAGGCGCACGGCACGGGAAACGACTTCGTGGTCTTCACGGACCGGGACGGCACCCTGGACGTCTCACCGGACACGGTCGCGGCGGTGTGCGACCGACACCTCGGGCTGGGCGGTGACGGCCTGATCCGCGCCGTGCGCACCGAGCACGTGGCCGATGCCGGCGAGCTCGCCGAAGCGCACCCGGACGTCGAGTGGTTCATGGACTACCGCAACGGGGACGGTTCCGTGGCGCAGATGTGCGGTAACGGGGTGCGGGTGTTCGTGGACCACCTCGTGCGCGAGGGGCTCGTGAGCCTCCCGCGCGGTTCCCAACTGCGCATCGGCACGCGCGCGGGGATGCGCACCGTGGGGCGTACGTCCGACGGCTACGCCGTGGACATGGGTCCGTGGAGCTTCGAGGATGGGGATGCCGCGCGCGAGCGCGGTTCGGATTGCCTCGTGAATGCGGAGGGCCTCACGGTCCCGCGCCCGGGGGTGTCCATCAGCATGGGCAATCCCCACACGGTCGTGGCCCTGTCCGAGGGCGAGAAGTTGGACGGGCTGGACCTACACACCGCGCCCGTCGTGGAACCCACCCCTCCCGAGGGGACCAACGTGGAGTTCGTGGTGCCCTCGGACGACGGCGATTCCGAGTTCGGTCGCCTCGAGATGCGCGTCCACGAACGGGGTGTCGGCGAGACGTACTCGTGCGGCACGGGCGCGTGCGCGGCCGCGGCGGCCACCCGGTTCTGGGGCGGTCCCGACTCCCCGGACCGCTGGTTCGTGCGCGTCCCCGGGGGCGTGCTGTCCGTGACATTCGTGCCCGCCCCGGACGGCACCGAGCATGTCGTCCTCACGGGTCCGGTGCGCGTGGTGGCCACCGCCGAGCTCGTCTGAGTCGGTCGCGTTCGTGCCGTGGTGGGCTGAGTCGGGAGGGCCTCGCCGCGCGGCCCTGTTGCATGCATCGTCCGACGACGACGCTGCGCGCCGGCTCCCCGAGCGGCACCCCTGGCTGCTGTTTCCGACCCAACGCCCGGGGGTATAGGTTCCAACGCCGTACACACGACCCCGGTTCCCGGCCCGGCATGCGTGCCTCCGCGCGCCTCAGGCGCGCTGGACGGTGATGACGCGGAAGCCTTTATCGGTTGCGGCCCGGTCCACGCAATACCCCTCACCCAGGGTGGCCGCGAGCCAGCGCTGCAGTGAGTCCCCACCCAGGTTCTTCTGTACCACGAGCCACGCCGTACCACCGGGCGCGAGGCGGGGGAGCCACATCATGAGGATGTCGTGTAGTTCCTGCTTCCCCACGCGGATCGGCGGGTTGGACCAGATGGTGTCGAACGTACGATCCGCGGGTACGTCTTCGGGCCGATGGGTCTCCACGCCCGTGAGACCCAGCTCCCGCGCGTTTGCCGCAGTCAGACGCAGGCTGCGTTCGTTGACGTCCACCGCGGTGACCGTGGCACTCGGTGCAGCGAGCGCGAGGGCCAGGGTGATCGGCCCCCACCCGCACCCGATGTCGAGCAGGTTCCGCCCGTGCGGATCGGGCACGTTGCGCAGCAGCGCGGCGGTTCCCTTGTCCAGGTCCGAGGGGGAGAAGACCCCCGCGGCCGTCCCCACGTCCACGGTGCGGCCCCGCAGCTCCACGGTGATCCGCCGCGGTTTCTCCGCGACGGACGGGTCGGACACGAAGTAATGCTGCGCGGGATTCTCGGGGGCCATGGCTCCACATGCTAGTGCCCCCGCCCGTCGTGTCAGTGCCCGGCGCTAGACTTGGTCAACCGTCTCCAGCCACAGATCAAGGAAATATGACGCAATCTCACCAGCACCAGAATCCCGCTCCGAAGCAGCCCGGACACTCCGCGGAACTGACCGGACCGGAACTGGAGGACGTCGTCTCGCGTGTCCTGGCCCGTGCGCGCACACGCTCCGAACCCACCCACGTCCACGACGCCGGTCAGGACGTTGTCGACGATGAACGGGGCGTCCACGGCGCCCGCGACCACGCCGCGTCATACGCCGCGGGCGGCGGACACGATCACCTGGGCCGCGCCCGTGAGCTCGCGGACGAGGACCACGTCCACGTCGAATCCGACGGCGATCAGCAGGACCTCGCCGAACGTCACGCGCTGCGCCGTGTCGCCGGACTGTCCACCGAGCTCGAGGACGTCACCGAGGTCGAGTACCGGCAGCTGCGGCTCGAGCGCGTCGTCCTGGCGGGTCTGTTCTCGAGCGGGACCCTGGCCGATGCGGAGAACTCGCTGCGTGAGCTCGCGGCGCTCGCGGAGACCGCCGGTTCCGAGGTCATGGACGGTCTGCTGCAGCGGCGCGTGACCCCGGACCCCGGCACGTACCTTGGCTCGGGCAAGGCCCTGGAACTCAAGGACGTGGTGGCCGCGGCCGGTGCGGACACCGTCATCGTGGATGCCGAGCTCGCGCCGTCGCAGCGTCGTGCTCTCGAGGACGTCGTGAAGGTCAAGGTCATCGACCGCACGGGCCTCATCCTGGACATCTTCGCCCAGCACGCCAAGTCCAAGGAGGGCAAGGCGCAGGTGGAGCTGGCGCAGCTCGAGTACATGCTCCCGCGTCTGCGTGGTTGGGGTGAGTCGCTGTCCCGGCAGGCCGGTGGCCGTGCGGCCTCGGGTGAGGGCATCGGTAGCCGTGGTCCCGGTGAGACCAAGATCGAACTGGACCGGCGCCGGATCCGCCAGCGCATGGCCAAGTTGCGTCGGGAGATCGCGGCCATGAAGCCGGCGCGTGAGACCAAGCGACTCAACCGCAAGCGTCATTCCGTGCCCTCGGTCGCGATCGCGGGGTACACCAACGCGGGTAAGTCGTCCCTGCTCAACCGGTTGACGGATGCCGGGGTCCTCGTGGAGAACGCGCTGTTCGCCACGCTGGATCCCACGGTGCGCAAGGCCGAGACCCCGGACGGGATCGGCTACACGCTCGCGGACACCGTGGGCTTCGTGCGCTCGCTGCCCACCCAGTTGGTCGAGGCCTTCCGCTCCACCCTGGAAGAGGTCGCGGACGCGGACGTCATCGTGCACGTAGTGGATGCCTCCCACCCGGATCCGGAGGGTCAGCTCAAGGCCGTGCGGGACGTCCTCACGGACGTGGGGGCCAATGACATCCCAGAGATCGTGGCCCTGAACAAGGCCGACATCGCGGATCCCGTGGTGCTGGGTCGTTTGCGCAATCACGAGCACCCGTCGGTGGCCGTGTCGGCGCGCACGGGAGAGGGCATCGAGGAATTGCAGCGGTTGATCTCCTCCGCTATTCCGCGCCCCAACCACGACATGGAACTGCTCGTGCCCTACGTTCACGGCGAGGTGGTCTCCCGGCTGCACGCCCAGGACGCCGAGATCCTGCGCACGGAACACACTCCCGAGGGCACGCGGTTGCGTGTGCGCGTTCGCGAGGAACTCGTGGGCGAACTCGCGCCCTACCGCGTGGCGGAGCCCGGGAGCCCGGCCGCCTCGCCCACCGCGGAGGATCCCGCCGGAGCATGAGCGCATCGTTCGTCGACGAAGCGGGGCACGACCTCTCGGACGTCCGCCCCGAAACGCTGCCCGGCGCGGTGGACACGCTCGAGCTCCTCGACTCCGCCGTGACCGCGCTGGGCGGGCAGCGTCGGGAGGGACAGCGGTTCATGGCGGCCAAGGTCGCCGAGGCCCTCGAGACCGGCCGGCATCTGTTGGTCCAGGCAGGGACCGGTACGGGTAAGTCGCTCGCATACCTCGTCCCGGCCCTGCGCCACGCCCGCACCGCGGACAAGCCCGTGGTCGTGGCCACGGCCACGCTGGCCCTGCAGTCCCAGATCACGGGCCGGGACGTCCCCCGCTTGCTCGACGCGCTCGAGGACGAACTGGACGACCGCCCCGTCGTCGCGCTGCTCAAGGGCCGCTCCAACTACGCGTGCCTGCACAAGGTCGAGGGCGGCTACCCGGACGACGACGGCGCCCTGTTCGACGTCCCCGGTTCGGGACCCGCCGCAGGGGGCGCGGATCGCCCCCTCGGTGGCTTGGCCCAGCAGGTGCTGCGGTTGCGGGAATGGGTCGAGACCACCGAGACCGGGGACCGGGACGACGTCCAGCCGGGTGTCACGGACGCCGCGTGGCGGCAGGTCTCCGTGACCGCCAAGGAGTGCCTGGGGCGCAAGTGCCCCCTCGTGGAGGAATGCTTCGCCGAGCGCGCCCGGGCCGAGGCCGGCGAGGCGGACGTGGTGATCACCAACCACGCGCTGCTCGCGATCAACGCGTTCGAGGGGCTCGCGGTCCTGCCCGAGCACGACGTCGTGATCGTTGACGAGGCCCATGAGCTGCGGGACCGGGTCACGGGTGCCGTGACCGCGTCGCTGTCCGCCGCCGCGGTACGAGCGGCGGCCACGGCCGTGCGCAAGCACACCGCGGCGTCGAGCGATGCACTCGAGAAGGCCGCGCAGGCCTTCGATCTCGCCTTCGACCCCGACCCGTCCGGACTGTTGCCGCGAGGCTTCACCGAGGAGCAGGTCTACGCGGTCGGTGGCGTTCAGGATGCCGCGCGCACGGGGCTCAGTGAAACCAAGGGCGATTCCAAGGGCGAGGACGCGGCACGTCACGCGGCCCGCTCACGGTTGTCCGAGCTGCTGGACACCGCCGAGCGCATGCTGTCGGCGGACACCGCCCATGACGTCCTGTGGATCTCCCGCGTGGGTCGCTGGTCGCCCACCGAGGGATACGTGGGAGCGTCCGAAGGGGAACCGGCGACCCTGAACATCGCGCCGCTCAGCGTCGCGGGGCCCCTGCGGGAGGGGTTGTTCGACGGGCGCACGGTCGTGCTGACCTCGGCGACCCTGGCCGTGGGGTCATCGTTCTCGTCCACGGCCGGGGCTCTCGGCCTGCAGGGCCCGGGGTCCCCCGCGTGGCGGGGCGTGGACGTGGGCAGCCCCTTCGACTACCGCCGCCAGGGCATCCTCTACGTGGCCAAGCACCTCGCGAAACCCGGCCGTGGCGTCTCGGAAGAGCAACTCGAGGAACTGCTCGGGCTGCTCGAGGCCTCGGGCGGCGGCGCGCTCGGTCTGTTCTCGTCCCGCCGGGCCGCGGAGGACGCGGCGGAGGCGCTGCGCGATCGTACAGAGCTGCCCATCCTGTGCCAGGGGGACGCCTCCCTGCCGTCCCTGGTCAAGGAATTCACCGACGATCCCTCAGCGAGCCTGTTCGGAACCATGAGCCTGTGGCAGGGAGTGGACGTGCCGGGGCAATCGTGCCGACTGGTCGTGATCGACCGGATCCCGTTCCCGCGCCCGGACGATCCCCTGGGCACCGCCCGCACACGCGCGGCCGAACGGGCAGGCGGCAACGGGTTCATGTCGGTCTCGGCCACTCACGCCGCGGTGCGCCTGGCGCAGGGCGCCGGCCGACTGATCCGTGCGAGCGGGGACAAGGGCGTCGTCGCCGTGCTGGACTCGCGGCTCGCCACGGCGCGCTACGGGTCCTTCCTGGCCCGGTCCCTCCCGCCGCTGTGGCCCACCACGGACCGCTCGACCGTTCTCGGGGCGTTAGAGCGATTGGCGCGCTCCTGAGCGTTCGACGTCGCTGTGCTCACGTCCGTGGTGCCGTCCCGCGTGACGCGACGCGCGGTTCCCGGAACCGTTCGGAGGGCGAGCTACAGGGAGCGGAAGACCGAGACGACCTTTCCCATCACGGTCGCGTGATCACCCAGGATGGGTTCGTAGCGGGTGTTCTGGGGCAGCAGCCACGTGTGGCCGTCGCGCTGGCGGAAGGTCTTGACGGTCGCTTCGTCGTCCAGCAGGGCAGCCACGACGTCCCCGTTCTGCGCGGAGTTCTGTTGGCGCACCACGACCCAGTCGCCGTCGCAGATGGCTGCGTCGATCATGGAGTCCCCGGAGACCTTGAGCATGAACAACTGGCCGTGACCCACGAACTGCCGTGGCAGGGAGTAGACCTCCTCGACCGATTGTTCGGCGGTGATGGGGCCACCGGCGGCGATGCGCCCCACGAGCGGTACGGGGACCATGGCGTCGTCGTCGTCCGCGGCGGGCAGGTCGCCCATGGTGTGCACCGCGGGGGACGCGGCGCCCGATGCGCGGGTCGCCAAGGACTCCACGGAACCCGCGGGCTCGTCGGCCGGCCCCAGGTGGCGGTCGAGTTCCTCCGCGCTCAACGGGCGCAGGACCTCCATGGCGCGGGGTCGGCGCGGATCCCGGCGCAGGTAGCCCCACTTCTCGAGCTGGCCGAGCTGATGGGTCACGCTGGACAGGGACGCCAGACCCACGGTGTCACCGATCTCACGCATGGACGGCGGGTAGCCGCGCGTGGTGATGCAGTGCTGCACGGCACCGAGGATCCGTGCTTGTCGAGGGGTGAGCGTGCGCGAGCGTCGGTCGGACGCCTGCTGATTCGGGGAAGAAGTGCTCACGTGCGGGGTCCTTTCACCGTCCACGCTGTGCACACCCTGCGGTGGGCCGCGGAGGCCGCTTATGCGTGTCGGAGACGTGGGGTCAACTAACTCCTGTGTGACCTCGAGCTTAACCCGCGCGCGTCCCCGGGTTCAAATATGTGTTCGAAAAGGTCCTCGACAGCATTCGTACACCCGTGCTAGAACTGTTGGTAGAGATTCGAAAATGTGTTCTAAGTACGCTCCGCGTTCGAACACCGCCACCTTCGGGTGGATCCGGTCAGATCACCAGGAGGTAGCCATGACCGCTCTCACCTTGTCGCTATCCGTTCGTTCCGCCACGGCTGCGTCCTCCGCCGCCGTGCGCGCTCGTACGTCGGCCCGTGCCGCGTCCGTCCAGGCCGCCCCGCGCGCCGCTCACTCGCCGCTGCAGCTCACCCGCCGCGGCCGGTTCTTCCTGATCGGACTGCCCTTCGTCACGGGAGCGGCGGCCCTGTTGGTGGTCGCCGCCGTCTTCCTGCTGCCGCCCACGGTCAAGGCATCCACGGAACCGGCGGGGGCGCCCGTGACCCACAGTGTCACGGTGCAGGCGGACCAGACCCTATGGGAGATCGCCGCCGTCGCGGACCCGCAGCGGGACACCCGCGAGGTCATGAACGACATCGCCGAGCTCAACGGTCTGACGTCCTCCACCCTGCACACCGGTCAGGTCCTGGAGGTCCCGTCCCGCTGACGGTGACCCGTCGGTGACGTGATCCGTCGGTGCCAAGTGAGCGACTCCTGGTGCGCCGACAAGCTCCGGGCGGTGTCACGACTGGTCCGGGAATCGACACACCGTGAGACGTCGTGTGACCGGATATGCGCCGAGTCCATAGACTGGTCTGGTGAATTCTCGTGATGATTCCCTCGAAGCCCTTCCGCTGCGCGACGACCTGCGGGGCCTGTCTCCCTACGGTGCTCCCCAGCTGGAAGTCCGTGTCGCACTGAACACCAACGAGAACACCCATCCGGTTCCCGAGCCCGTGGTTCGGGCCGTCACGCGGCGCGTCACCGATACCGCGGCGTCCCTGAACCGCTACCCGGACCGGGACTTCACCAATCTGCGGACCGCCCTAGCGTCCTATCTGGGTCACGAGCTGACCGAGGACAACCTGTGGGCCGCCAACGGGTCCAACGAGATCCTGCAGCAGATCCTGCAGGCCTTCGGTGGGCCGGAGCGCTCCGTGCTGAGCTTCGTCCCCACGTACTCGATGTACCCGTTGCTCGCCCTCGGGACCGGCACGCGGTTCATCGCCGGGGAGAGGGCCGCGGACTTCTCCCTGTCCGCGGAGTCGGCGGCTCGCCAGGTGGGCGAGCACGCCCCGAACATCGTGTTCCTGTGCTCGCCCAACAACCCCACCGGAACCGCGCTCGGACTGGACGTCGTCGAGGCCGTGTACGAGGCGGGGGAGGACCGCAACACCATCGTCGTCGTGGACGAGGCCTACGCCGAGTTCGCGCGCTTCGGAACCCCCTCGGCGCTGACCCTGCTTCCCGGCCGTCCCCGGCTCATCGTCACGCGCACCATGAGCAAGGCGTTCGCGTTAGCGGGTGCACGGCTCGGATACTTCGCCGCGGACCGCTCCGTTGCGGACGCTATCCGCCTGGTGCGCTTGCCGTACCACCTGTCCTCGGTGACCCAGGCGACCGCACTGGCCGCACTCGAACACCACGAAACACTGCTCGGCACGGTCGAGGACATCAAACTGCAGCGCGACCGGATCGTGGACGAGCTCAAGCGACTGGGCCTGACCCCCGCCGAATCCGATTCCAACTTCGTGTTCTTCGAGTGCGGCGGGGACGCCCACGCCATGTGGCAGGGTCTGCTCGACCAGGGCGTCCTCGTACGGGACGTGGGGATCCCCGGCCACCTACGGGTCACCGCCGGGACGGAAGCGGAGACCACCGCGTTCCTCGAGGCCGTGGAGTCCTACCTCGCCCGGTCCTGAGCCGGACCGTCCGGACCAAGATTCTGAGCCGGCCCGGCTCGTCTCGAACCGTGGGACCGGTCGGGCCGCGGCCCCATGGTCCCACCCCAGCCATCTAGACTGGACCCGCCCGCCGAGCCGTCGCCGGGCGCCGTCCCCGAGGAGATGTCGTCTTTCATGAGCGCAGTCGAGAACCACCGCACCGCCACGGTGGAACGCGTGACCAGTGAATCCACCGTGCGCGTGAGCCTGGACCTGGACGGGACGGGTACGTCCTCGATCGAGACCACGGTGCCGTTCTACAACCACATGCTCACGGCACTGTCCAAGCACTCCCTGATCGACCTGGACATCCATGCCCACGGGGACACGGACATCGACGTCCACCACACGGTCGAGGACACAGCGATCGTCCTGGGTGATGCGCTGCGCCAGGGACTCGGGGACAAGCGGGGGATCCGCCGTTTCGGGCAGGCCACCGTGCCGCTCGACGAGGCACTCGCGTCCGCCGTGGTGGACGTGTCCGGGCGGCCCTACGTGGTGCACACGGGTGAACCGGAGGGCCAGCAATACCACTTGATCGGTGGTCACTTCACCGGGTCGATGACCCGCCACGTCTTCGAGTCCCTGGCCTACCACGCCCAGTTGTGCCTGCACGTGGAAGTGATCCGCGGCCGTGATCCGCACCACATCGCCGAGGCCCAGTTCAAGGCGCTTGCGCGGGCGTTACGCGAAGCCGTGGAGCCCGACGCCCGCATGGCCGGCGTGGTCCCGTCCACCAAGGGCGCCCTGTGAGCGGGGCGGAACAGAACATGACGGAGGCGCCGAGCGTTGTCGTCCTGGACTACGGCGCAGGCAATGTGCGCTCTGCCGTGCGCGCCCTCGAGGAGGCCGGCGCGCGGGTGGTGCTGAGCGCCGATCCGCGCGACGTCATGGACGCGGACGGTCTCGTGGTCCCTGGCGTGGGAGCCTTCGCAGCCGTCATGGAGGGATTGCGCGCGGTGGACGCCCCGCGGCTCATCGATCGCCGGTTGAGCGGTGGCCGTCCGGTGCTGGGGATCTGCGTGGGCCTACAGGTCATGTTCGACCGCGGCGTGGAACACGGTCACGAGTCCGAGGGACTGGCACAGTGGCCGGGGACCGTGGAACGCCTCGACGCTCCGGTGGTCCCGCACATGGGCTGGAATGAGGTGCGCCCGCCGGAGGGCTCGGTACTGTTCCGCGGCATTGAGGACGAGCGGTTCTACTTTGTGCACTCCTACGGGGTGCGGGAGTGGGAATTCGACCAGAGCATCGAGCACATGGTGCCCCCGGGCGTCACCTGGTCCGAGCACGGGGCGCCTTTCGTGGCCGCAGTGGAGAACGGTCCGTTGAGCGCCACGCAGTTCCACCCCGAGAAGTCCTCCGCGGCGGGGATCGCCCTGCTGCGCAACTGGCTGTCCACGCTGCCGCGCACCGGACGCATGGCCGGGCGAATCCCCGCACCGGGTTCGGGGGTCCCGGCATGACCGCATCGGTGCTGCTGCTCGTGGCGGGGGCGTTCTTCGTGGGCGGGGCGATCTCCTTCCATCAGCAGCGCAAGCCGCTGTGGAGTGTGGTGTTGCTCGCGTTGGTGGCCCTCGTGTTGATCGGCTATGGGGGCTACTCGTGGTTCACGAGCGTGTGAACCGGGCGTAGTGCCGTCGTCAACGGGTACGGGGCGCGCGCCGCACCGCGACAATCCAATCAACCACCGGACCACCACGGCGCCCGCGGGCGTCACGTGAGGAGAGACATGAGCGAGACCACCGAACGCCGTTTGGAACTGCTGCCCGCGGTGGACGTGCAAGGGGGCCAGGCCGTGCGCCTGGTCCAGGGGGAGGCCGGCTCCGAGACCGGCTACGGCGATCCGCTCGAGGCCGCCCTCGCGTGGCAGGACGCGGGCGCCGAATGGTTGCACCTCGTGGACCTCGATGCCGCGTTCGGTCGCGGTGACAACATCGACGTCCTGCGCCGGGTCGCCGCGCACCTCGACCTCAAGATCGAGATGTCCGGCGGGATCCGGGACGACGAGTCCCTCGAGCGCGTCCTGTCCCTGGACCCCGCGCGCATTAACCTGGGCACGGCGGCGCTCGAGAACCCCGAGTGGACGCATCGCGTGATCGCCGAGCACGGGGACAGGATCGCCGTGGGTTTGGACGTGCGCGGCACCACGCTCGCCGCGCGCGGCTGGACCAAGGACGGCGGCGACCTGTGGGAGGTGCTGGAGCGCCTCGAGGCCGACGGCTGCGCGCGGTACGTGGTCACCGACGTGACCAAGGACGGCACGCTGCGCGGGCCCAACACCGAGCTGCTGGCCGAGGTCGCCCGCCGCACGGACAAGCCCGTGGTGGCCTCGGGCGGGATTTCGTCCCTCGAGGACCTCGCCGCGCTGCGCGAGCTCGTCCCCGCCGGCATCGAGGGCGCGATCGTGGGCAAGGCACTCTACGCCGGCAAGTTCACGCTTGCGCAGGCCCTGGACGTCGCCGGTCGCCCGAGTGCCTGAGCACCGCGCGGATCGCGGGCCCGGACGCGAAGCGCACCCGCCCTCCGGGCGCGGTGACCACGACGTTTCCGGCCCCAGCGCACGCGTTTCCGGGGCCGACGGCGCTCGCATCCTTCCCGCGCACATCGCCGCCCAGCTGCGCTCGGCCGGTGGCCCCACAGACACCGGCGGTCAGTCGTGGGAGGGTCGCAATTTGGGGGAGGGTACGAGCCACACCCACCAGTTTCCCGACGACCCCGGCACCGCGGACCCGAATGTCGCCTGCGCACTTGACGCATGGCGCGCGGGGACAGTGGGCGAGGAGGAGGTCGTGGCCGCGCTCGCCGGGATCCGGGTGTTCGTGCCCATCGTGGCGCAGGTGTCCCAGTCCCACATCACCGAGGACGGTCTGGTCTCCGACAAGGAAGCGGACATGGCCCTCGTGAGCTTGCAGGCCGCCGACGGCCGCAAGGCCCTGCCGGTGTTCACGTCCACCAATGCACTGACCGCATGGAACTCCCGGGCCCGACCGGTCGCCGCGGACATCCGCCGCGCCGCGCTGTCCGCGGTGCAAGACGGCTCCGCGCTGCTTGTCGTGGATCCGGGGACGGATCCGGCCTTCGTGGTCCGGCGCCCCGCCCTGTGGGCCGTGGCGCAGGGACACGAGTGGACGCCGTCGTACCGGGATGTCGCGGTGGACGACGCCGTCACGCGCGCGGCACTCGGGCGCTCGGAGATCGTGGCGGCGCTCGCCGGCCCGGGTCGCGGTGTGAATGCCGCGCGGTCCGGCGGCGCCGCGTTACGCGGTGGGGGCGAGGGCCCGGAGCTCACGGTCACCCTGCAGCTGCGGGTGGGGCTGTCCGCCGACGAGGTGCAGGCAGCAGTGGGGCACTACCAGCAGCAGCTCGCGGCCCAGCCCGTCATGGCGGAGGCGGTGGATTCGATCGAGGTCCGGCTCACCGCGTGAGGTCACTGCATGAGATCACAGCGTGACGTCGCCGTCTGACGTCACCAAGAGGAACGCGGCGCACGACCACCGGTCGCGCGCCGCGTTCCTTAAAAGGGCTTCAACGGGATCGACGCTCAGCCGTAGACCGGGCCCGTGAACTTCTCGCCGGGCCCGGCGCCGGGAGCGTCCGGGAACGGGGAGGCCTCGCGGAACGCGAGCTGCAACGACTTGAGACCGTCGCGTAACGGGCCCGCGTGCTGGGAGCCGATCTCGGGAGCGGCCGCGGTGATCAGACCTGCCAGGGCGATGATGAGCTTGCGCGCCTCGTCCAGATCCTTGAGTTCCTCGGCGTTCTCCTCGGCGGCCAGACCGCACTTCACGGCGGCGGCGCTCATTAGATGGACCGCGGCGGTCGTGATGACCTCGACTGCGGGGACCTCGGCGATGTCACGCATCTGGTTGTTCACCTCGGCGAGGGTCTCGTCGGGCAGTGCACCGGGATCGGAGGAGCCGTGGTCGTGGGCGGTGTCGTGACCGTGGGTGGGACCCTGGAACGATGCGGTGTCGGTGAATTCGAAGCGCTCGGAGCGCGGCTGCTCGGACATGGGACCACTGTAGAACAGCGGTATTGCCCGGTGCGGGGCCGTCGCCCGACTGGCCCCGGCGCCCCCGGATGGGTTATATTGGTGGACAGTGTGCAAGCGGAGATGACTCCCACCCGCCGCCGCCCGCCGAGTGACGCGATCACTCGGCACCAGGTGCCCGGGTTCGTGACCGAACAACCACGCCGTTTTCATGACGGTCGTGTCATCTCGGTCTCTGTGTGGTTCTCACCTCCGCTCGCGCGTGCCGCAGCGGAGGTTTTTCGTTGTGGTCCAGGACCCAACCACGGGGAAACCCACGAACTCAGGAGCTTGGCATTAGCGATCCACGTATCAATGACAGAATCCGTGTCCCGGAAGTCCGCTTGGTCGGACCTGGCGGCGAGCAGGTCGGCATCGTTCGCGTGCAGGACGCGCTGCGGCTGGCCCGAGAATCGGATCTCGATCTGGTCGAGGTCGCACCCAACGCCAAGCCCCCCGTGGCCAAGCTCATGGACTTCGGCAAGTACAAGTACGAAGCTGCGGTCAAGGCTCGTGAAGCGCGCAAGAACCAGGCCAACACGGTGCTCAAGGAAGTGCGTTTCCGGTTGAAGATCGACACGCACGACTACGAGACCAAGGTGGGTCACGCCAAGCGCTTCCTCTCCGCGGGGGACAAGGTCAAGGCCATGATCCAGTTCCGCGGTCGTGAGCAGCAGCGCCCCGCGATGGGTGTGCGCCTGCTCGAGCGGCTCGCGGAAGACGTCGCCGAGGTCGGTGTCGTGGAGACCGCGCCCCGCGTGGACGGTCGCAACATGGTCATGGTCATCGGTCCGCTCAAGAACAAAGCGGAGGCTCGGGCCGAGGCCCGCAAGCAGAAGCAGCGGGAGACGTCGCAGTCCGAGAACCAGCGCAAGCAGCGGGTGGACACCTCTACTGCCGAGTCCGTGACCCAGTCCATCGGGGACGCGTTCCCGGCGGAACTGCGTCAGGCGGCCACCGTGCAGGCGGAGAGCTCGCAGAGCGCTCCCATCGCGGCGGAGGACAAGGTCCAGGAGACCGTGGCGTCGGCGTCCGGTACCGAAGCCACCCAGGCTCCGGCGCAGCCCGAGGCTTCTGCACAGCAGGCCACCGCGGACGCCAAGGTCGCAGCGGCCAAGCCGGCGGCGGCGCAGGCGGGTACCGCATCGACGTCGTCACCCAAGCCCGCAGCGAGCCCCAAGCCCGCTGCAAGCGCGAAGCCGAGCGCGAAGCCCGCACCCGCCACGCCGAGCGCGGCGGCCAAGCCCGCGGCGCCGAAGCCTGGGGCTCCCAAGCCCGGGCCCGCCAAGAAGTAATCGCGGCACAGGAATTGACAGCGTTGGGCGTGTGATCGCCCGACACCAGCGTGGTCGCGGCCGTGTGCCGCGACCCACCGGTGTGCCCCACCGGTCGATGTAAAAGGAGACGGTCACCATGCCGAAGATGAAGACCCACAGCGGTGCCAAGAAGCGTTTCAAGCTCACCGGTTCGGGCAAGGTCAAGCGCCAGCAGGCCAACCGCCGCCACTACCTGGAACACAAGTCCTCGCGTCTGACCCGCCGTCTCGCGGGCGACCAGATCGTCTCCACCCCGGGTGAGGCCAAGGCCATCAAGCGGATGCTGGCCAAGTAGGCCCTTCCTCTTCCATTTCGTCAGCGCCGCGTTTGCGCGGCGGGTAGTCATGTTCCGGCAGGGGTCGGAACCGAATCGTTAGGAGTACGCACGTGGCACGTGTGAAGCGGGCGGTCAATGCCCACAAGAAGCGTCGTGAAGTTCTGGAGAAGGCCTCGGGCTACCGCGGTCAGCGGTCCCGGTTGTACCGCAAGGCCAAGGAGCAGATGCTCCACTCGTACACCTACTCCTACAACGACCGTCGCAAGAAGAAGGGCGACTTCCGTCGGCTGTGGATCCAGCGCATCAACGCCGCCGCCCGCGCGAATGGTCTGACCTACAACCGCTTCATCCAGGGCCTGAAGGCCGCTGAGGTCGAGGTGGACCGTCGCATGCTGGCCGAGCTGGCCGTGAGCGACGAGAACGCGTTCGCGACCCTGGTCCGCGTGGCCAAGGACGCCCTGCCGGAGGACACCTCCGCGCCCCGCACCGCCGCCTGAGTGCCGCTGTGACGTTCGTCGAGCGCCTGGAAGACCGGTTGCTGTCCAACCCCCGAGCCGATCGGGTCAAGGACGTGGCCGCGTTGACCAGGCGCTCGATGCGTTCCAAGCGCGGATTGTTCCGCGCCGAGGGCCCGCAGAACGTGCGCGAGGCGGTCCGTCTCGCGCTCGCGGATCTCCCCGCTCCCGGGCTGCCGCGGCTCGACGCCGTGTACGTGACCCTGCAGGAACTCGACCGGCACCCGGGGATCGCTGCGGATCTTGCCGCGGTCGCCGACCGCGGTGACGTGTTCGTCCGGGCGGTCACCCCGGAGGTACTCGCGGCCATGACCGATGCGGTCACGCCGCAGGGGATGCTGGCGGTGTGCCGCTTCCCTTCCTCTGCTTTGGACGCGTCTGAGGCGTCGGGCTCCTCTGACGACGTCGCTCGCGCCCTCGGTGCCGCACGCCTGGTGGGCATGCTGGTCCGGGTGCAGGACCCGGGTAACGCCGGCACCGTGATCCGTACCGCGGACGCCGCCGGCGCAGATGCCGTGCTGTGCACTCCCGGCACCGTGGACCCGTTCAACCCGAAATCCGTGCGCTCCTCTGCGGGGTCGCTGTTCCACGTCCCGGTGTTCACGGGCATGGAACTCGCCGAGGTCGTCGCGGTGGCTCGTGAGCACGGCATGGGTGTGCTCGCCGCGGACGGTTATGCCTCCATGACGGTCTCCGAGCTGGCCGACGCCGCGGTGCTGCGCGCCGCGGGCATTTCTTCGGGGGACGTGGCGTATCCCCTCGAGCAGCCCACCGCGTGGCTGTTCGGTAATGAGGCGCAGGGACTGTCGGAAGCGGAGGTCGCGGCCGCGGATCTGTCTGTGGCGGTGCCGCTGTACGGGGCCGCCGAATCGCTCAACGTGGCCACCGCTGCGACCGTGTGCCTGTATGCATCGGCGCAAGCCCAGCGCCGGATTTTCGATCACTGACGCTTCTCTCTCCGCGCTGTCCGAATTGTCGGTGACACACTGAACACCATGACTTCCGATCTCCCCGCGCGCTTCCGGACCCAGGTGGTCGGGGCGGCCCTGCTCGACGACGCACATCACCCCACCGCGTTCCTCGCCGCCCAGCGCGCCTACCCCGAGACATTGCGCGGGCTGTGGGAATTCCCGGGCGGCAAGCAGGAACCGGAGGAGAGCGCCGAGGACGCACTCGTGCGCGAATGCGCGGAGGAGCTGTCGGTGCGGGTGGAGCTTCTGGCTGAAATCTCAGGCCCCCATGCTCAGGGATGGCCACTGTCCGAGAAGGCCGCGATGCGAGTGTGGACCGGAACCACTGCGGATACACCCGTGGTGGGCACCGATCACCTGGCCGTGCGGTGGGTTCCGTCGAGCGACCCCGACGCCGTACTGGCCTTGCCGTGGATCCCGGCGGACCTTCCGATCGTGCGGGCATTGCTGGGACAGCTCGCCCCATGACCCCGCCGGGTCAGCGGACGCCATGGGTCCTCCACTAGACTGACCCTGCCCGCACCGGCCACGCTGCGGGCATTTGCACGAAAAGCGGCTCACCCACCGGGAGAGCGAGCTAGTGAGAACACCGTCCGCCAGTAGGAACGCGAGAAACCATGTCCGAGACCACACCGTCCGCCGCGGTGGACCCCACCGACGAGGCCGGGGTGACGGCCGCCCTCGAGCACGCACTGCGTGAGATCGAGGCCGCCGCCGACCTCTCCGAGCTGAAGACCGTTCGCCTGGCCCACACGGGGGAGAAATCCCCGCTGGCGCTGGCCAACCGTGCGATCGGTGGGCTGGACAAGGCCGCCAAGGCCACCGCGGGCAAACTGGTGGGGCAGGCCCGCGGACGCGTGAACAAGGCACTCGCGGCACGCGCCACCGTGCTCGAGGAGGAGAGGGATGCCCGCATCCTCGTGGAGGAAGCGGTGGACGTCACGGCGGCCACGCGGCGTCGCCGGCTGGGCGGACGGCACCCCCTGACCAACCTGATGGACCACATCGGGGACATCTTCGTGGGTATGGGTTGGGAGGTCGCGGAGGGACCGGAGCTCGAGCACGAGTGGTTCAACTTCGACTCGCTGAACTTCAAGCCGGACCACCCGGCGCGGCAGATGCAGGACACGTTCTTCGTGGACCCGCCGTCGTCACACCTGGTGCTGCGCACCCACACCTCACCCGTGCAGATGCGCTCGCTGCTGGAGCGCGAGCTGCCGGTGTATGTGGTGTGCCCGGGCAAGACCTACCGCACGGATGAACTGGACGCGACTCACACCCCGGTGTTCCACCAGGTGGAGGGCATCGCCGTGGACGAAGGGCTGTCCATGGCGGACCTCAAGGGCACCCTCACCCACTTCGCGCGCACCATGTTCGGCCCGGAGGCCGCGATCCGGTTGCGGCCCAACTACTTCCCCTTTACCGAACCCTCCGCGGAGCTGGACGTGTGGCACCCCACCGCCAAGGGCGGACCGCGGTGGATTGAGTGGGGTGGCTGCGGCATGATGCACCCCAACGTGCTGCGGGCCGCGGGGATCGACCCCGAGCGCTACTCGGGGTTCGCGTTCGGCATGGGCATCGAGCGGACCCTGATGTTCCGCAACAACGTCCCGGACATGCACGACATGGTCGAGGGCGACGTCCGTTTCAGCGAACACTTCGGGATGGAGATCTAGAGCAATGCGAGTTCCTTTGTCATGGCTGCGCGAGTACGCGCCCGTTCCCGAGGACGCCACCGCGGAGGACGTCCTGGCCACCCTCGTGAAGGTGGGTCTTGAGGAGGAGGACGTCCACCGCCCCTCCGACTCCCTCTCCGGTCCGATCGTGGTGGGCCAGGTGCTCTCCATGGAGCCCGAGACCCACTCCAACGGCAAGACCGTGAACTGGTGCTCCGTGCGCGTGGTGCCGGAGGGCCATGAGCAGACGCTGACGGGCAAGGGCATCGACCCCTCGGGCGTCCAGGGAATCATTTGCGGTGCCCACAACTTCTCGGTGGGTGACAAGGTGGTCGTCGCCCTTCCGGGTGCGGTGCTGCCGGGTGACTTCAGGATCTCCGCGCGCAAGACCTACGGCCACATCTCGGCAGGCATGATCGCCTCCGTGCGCGAGCTCGGCATTGGCGACGACCACGACGGCATCCTGGTGCTGTCTCGGATCGGGTTGGACCCCGAGATCGGCTCCGACGCCCTGGAGCTGCTGGGTCTCTACGACTCGGCGGCGGAGGTCAACGTGACCCCGGACCGCGGGTACGCGTTCTCGATCCGCGGGATCGCCCGCGAGTACTGCCACGCGGTGCGCGCACCGTTCACGGATCCCGTGGCGGAGCTCGCGCCGCGGGTGCCCGCGTCCACCGAGGACGGGTTCCCCGTGACCGTGTCCGACGACGCCCCGATCCACGGCCGCGCCGGGTGCAACCGCTTCGCGGTGCGCATCGTGGAGAACGTGGATCCATCCATCCCGTCCCCGCAGTGGCTCGTGTCGCGGTTGCGCCTGGCCGGGATCCGCTCCCTGAGCCTGCCCGTGGACATCTCCAACTACGTGATGCTCGAGTACGGCCAGCCGATCCATAACTACGACGCGGACACCCTGCAGGGCGGGATTACCGTGCGCCGTGCGCGGGCCGGCGAGAAACTGACCACGCTGGACGACAAGTCCCGTGAGCTGAACACCGAGGACCTCGTGATCGCGGACGAGTCCGGTCCCGTGGGCCTCGCCGGCGTCATGGGCGGTGCCGCGACCGAGGTCGGGGAGAACACCACGCGCGTGCTCGTGGAGGCCGCGCGCTTCGACGAGGTCTCGATCGCCCGCACCGCCCGCCGACACAAGCTTCCCTCGGAGGCGTCCAAGCGATACGAGCGCGGCGTGGACCCGCAGCTCGCGCCGGTTGCTGCGCAGCGCGTCGTCGACCTCCTCGTGGAGCTGGCCGGCGGCACGGACTTCGGGCGGGTCACGGACGTGGACCACACGGACCGCCCCGCCGCGATCGAGCTGCCCGCGGGCTACCCTGCGGCGCGCGTTGGAGTGGACTACTCTCCAGAGGTCGTCGAGCGCAGCCTCGTGGCCATCGGCGCCGAGGTCACGGAGACCGCGGACGGCTGGACCGTGGTCCCGCCGTCGTGGCGCCCGGATCTGCTCGAGAAGGAGGACCTCGTCGAGGAGGTCGCGCGTCTGGACGGCTACGACAAGATCCCCGATCGCCTCCCCGTGGCGCCTCCCGGGCGCGGCTTCACGCGCTCGCAGGCCGCACGACGCCGCGTGGCCAACACGCTGGCGGCCGCCGGGCTCACCGAGGTGCTCAGCTACCCGTTCGTGTCCCAGGCGGACAACGACCTGTGGGGCAGCGCGGACGGTGAGCACGTGGCGTCGATCAAGCTCGCGAACCCCATCAGCGAGGCCCAGTCCCTGCTGCGGGTGAGCATCCTGCCCGGGCTGCTCGAGGTGCTCAAGCGCAACCACTCGCGCGGGCTGCGGGACCTAGCCCTCTACGAGATGGGCCACGTGTTCCTCGCGGACGGCTACACCCCGGACACCCAGCCCATCCCGCCGCTCGGCGTGCGCCCGGCCGCTCCGGAGCTCGAACGGCTCGACGCCGCCGTCCCCGACCAGCCGCGCAGGCTCGCCGCGGTGCTCACGGGGCACGACGCCGCTGCAGGCCCGTGGGTTGCGCCGCGCACCCTGGACTGGCAGGACGCGCTCGACATCGCCGTGCTCGCCGCACGCAGCGTGGGCGTGGAGCTGAGGGTCACCCAGGGCTCGCATCACGCGTTCCACCCCGGGCGCACCGCGCAGCTGAGCACTCAGGACGGCGCCGTGATCGGTATGGCGGGAGAGCTGCACCCCAAGCTCGTCGCGGCCCAGGGTCTGCCCGAGCGCACGTGCGCCGTGGAACTCGACCTGTCCGCGCTGCTCGATCGTGAGGCCTCGGCGGTCACCGCCCAGGTGATCTCGGGCTACCCCGCGGCCACCCAGGATGTCGCACTCGTGGTGGACGCGAGCGTCCCCGCGGCGGACCTGCTGACCACGGTGCGTCGGGGAGCGGGCGAGTTGCTCGAAGCATCCGAGGTCTTCGACGTGTATGCGGGCAAGGGCATCCCCGAGGGCAAGAAGTCCGTGGCGATCGCCCTGCGGTTCCGGGCCGCGGACCGCACCCTCACCGCGGACGAGGCCTCCCAGGCCCGTGAGAACGCGGTGGATGCGGCCCACAGGGAGCACGGCGCTGAGATCCGAAGCTGATCACCCCCCACCAGCCAGGAGAAGTCATACCGTGAGCCACGACACCCAGGAACTCATCGATTTCGACGAGCACGACCAGGAGACACGACCCGGTGGTGCCCGAGGATGGTGGATCGTCCTCATCGTGCTGCTGGGGGCAGTCGTGACCCTGGCGCTGGGGTTGGCCTCGGCGTTGTCCTTCGACAAGGCCTCCCGGCTGGAGGAGTGGGCGGGGGAGTCGATGGTCGTCTCCGGGACGTACCAGACGCTCACCAAGGACCTCGTGACCCAGGACTACAACGGGATCTACGCGGGCATCATGCCCAAGAACGAGCTGACCGAACGCTACCCGTTCGACAACCGGCTCGACGATCCCGTCAAGAAGACCGAGGGGAACCAGATCACGTTCCGCGGCACCCAGACGGGTGTCCAGGACTCCGACTTCCCGCGGGAGGTGGACGCCCTGCTCGCGGAGCAGAACGGTCACCTGACGGTCGTGGAGACGGGCGAGCCCGGCTCCTACGGGGACAGCGGGGTGACGGACTCGATGGTCACCGGCCAGCGGGTCCGCGTCGCGGCACTCGGGATGGGCGCGCTGTTCTGCATCGGCCTCACGGCCTGGGGTGCGCGCCGCGTGCACCGCGGGGTGCGGGCAGGTACCTAGATCTCCGCTCCGGCACAAGCCGGTGGCGCACCGCCCCGTGGGCTCCCGGACCCACGGGGCGGTGTCGTCTCACGGCAGCAGCAGGAGCTTCCCCTGCGTGCCGCGGGATTCGAGGTCGCGGTGCGCGGCGGCGGCGTCGCCGAGCGGGTACGTGGCGCCCACCCGGACCTCGAGGCCCCCGGAGGTCACGGCGTCCATGAGCTCGCACCAGCGCCACGTGCGCTCGTCCCGGTCCCGCGTGTAGTAAGCCAGGGACGGGCGGGTCACGTAGAGCGCCCCGGAGCTGTTGAGCCGCTGCAGGTCCAGCGGGGGCACCTGGCCGGAGGAGCCCCCGAAGAGCACGGTGGTCCCGCGCACGCGGGTGGCCGCGAGGGATTCGTCGAAGGTCGTACGGCCCACAGAGTCATAGACCACGTCCGCGCCCAGGCCGTCCGTGAGCTCGCGCACGCGCTCGGCGAAGCCCTCGTAGCCGAGCACGTGGTCCGCGCCGAGGCGCTTGGCCGTCGCGGCCTTATCCGGGGTGGAGGTCAGCGCGATCACGGTGGCGCCGATGCGCTTGAGCAGCTGGATGGCGAGCCCGCCCACACCGCCGGAGGCCGCCGTGACCACCGCGGTCTGCCCGGGCTGCACGGGGAACGTGGACCGCACCAGGTAGTGCGCCGTGAGTCCCTGCAGGGGCAGTGCACCGGCGGTCTGAGGGTCCATGCCGTCCGGCACGGGTAGCGCCTTGTCCTCCTCCACCGTGAAGAACTGCGCGTACGTGCGGGTGGCCTCGGAGGTTGCCACGCGCTGACCGGTCCGCACGGTGGTGACCTCTGAGCCCACAGCCACGACCTCGCCGGTGCCCTCTGAGCCTGCCGTGAACGGGAAGTCCACGGGGTACACACCGGAGCGCTGGTAGGTCTCGATGAAGTTCACACCGGTGGCCTCGGTCCGCACGAGGACCTCCCGGGGGCCGGGCTCGGGGACGGGCACCTCGGCCGGGCGCAGCACCTCCGGGCCGCCGGGCTCCTGCGCGACGATCGCCTGCATCGTGGTCTCGCTCATGGTCAGTTCCTCCTCGCAGCGGGGTGCCGTGCTCGCAGAGGGGCACGACGGCGTTCCCGTCAGTCTCGCGCTGCGGCACCTCCCGGCACAAGGCAGTGCACGTCGGGGCGGTCGGCGGGGCGGGCGGTCATCCGCGCGGAGATTTGGAACGCGTTATGCATAAATATTGAGTGGAGTGCATAGGAATACGGTATGGTGGAGCCCATGACCTACACCGCTGCAGTCTCAGGCGCCACCGGCTACGCGGGGGGAGAGGTGCTCCGTCTGCTGTGCGGGCACCCGGACATCGAGATCGCCACCGTGGCGGCCCACTCCTCCGCCGGGCAGAAGCTCGGGGCGCTCCAGCCGCACCTGCACGCGCTCGCGGACAGGGACGTCGTCGAGTCCACCGCGCAGAACCTCACGGGCCACGACGTCGTGTTCCTGGCCCTGCCCCACGGTCAGTCCGCGGCGCTGGCCGAGCAGCTGCCCGCAGGCACGGTCGTGATCGACGCCGGGGCGGACCACCGGCTCGAGTCCGCCGAAGCGTGGGGAGCGTTCTACGGCTCAGACCACGCCGGCACGTGGCCCTACGGGCTGCCCGAGCTGCTCGTGGACCCGAACGGCCGCAAGCAGCGAGAGAACCTGCCCGGCGCCACCCGGATCGCCGTCCCTGGCTGCTACCCCACGGGATCGCTGCTCGCGCTGGCACCCGCGCTGGCGGCGGGACTGGTGTCTCCCCAGGACATCGTGATCGTGTCCGCGTCCGGGACCTCGGGCGCGGGCAAGGCCCTGAAACCTCACCTGCTCGGTGCCGAGACGATGGGGGGGATGTCCCCGTACGGCGTCGGCGGCGGGCACCGGCACACCCCGGAGATCGAACAGGGGCTGGGATGGGCGGCAGGTGAGGGCGTGCGGATCTCGTTCACCCCCACCCTGGCCCCCATGCCCCGCGGCATCCTCACCACGGCCACCGCCGCGCTGCGCCCGGGCACGACCGAGGAAGCTGTGCGGGAAGCCTACCGCGCCGCGTACGACGGCGAGCCGTTCGTCCACCTGTTGCCCGAGGGGCAGTGGCCCACCACCAAGTCGGTGCAGGCCTCGAACCACGTGGCGCTGCAGCTGGCCGTGGACCCGCACGCCGGGCGGCTCGTGGTGAGCGCGGCCATCGACAACCTGACCAAGGGGACGGCGGGAGCCGCCGTGCAGTCCCTCAACCTGGCCCTCGGTCTCCCCGAGACCTCGGGCCTCGCTGCGCAGGGCGTGGCACCGTGAATCCCGGGTTCCCGCTCGACCGCCCGTCCGAACCAGGAGCTGCGATGTCCTCGCACAACCCCTTTCCCGACGTCTCCGTGAGCACCGACTCCGGCGTGTGCGCCGCGGCCGGTTTCAGCGCCGCTGGCGTGGTGGCCGGCTTCAAGAAGTCGGGTGGCCGTGACCTCGCCTTGGTGGTCAACACCGGGCCCGACGACGCCGCGGCCGCCCAATTCACCAGCAATCGCGTGGCCGCCGCCCCCGTCCACTGGTCCCGCGAGGTGATCCGGCAGGGCCGTGCCCGCGCGGTGGTGCTCAACTCGGGCGGGGCGAACGCGTGCACCGGCCCGCAGGGCTTCCAGAACACGCACGAGACCGCCGAGCTGGTGGGTGGGCAGCTGGGCATCGGAGCAGGGGAGGTTCTGGTGTGCTCCACCGGGCTGATCGGGGAACAGCTGCCGATGGACGTCGTGCGCGGCGGGGTCCCGGCCGTCGTGGCCGCGCTCGCACCCGGGCAGCGTGCCGCGGCGGAGGCCGCGGAGGCCATCATGACCACGGACACCGTCCCCAAGCAGGCCTGCGTGAGCGGTGCAGGGTGGAGCGTGGGCGGCATGGCCAAGGGCGCGGGCATGCTGGCACCGGGGCTTGCCACCATGCTCGTGGTCCTCACGACCGACGCCGTCCTGAGCGCGGAGGAGCTCTCGCTCGCCCTGAAGGAGGCGTGCCGTGTCACGTTCAACCGCGCGGACTCGGACGGGTGCATGTCCACCAACGACACCGTGGTCCTGATGTCCTCCGGCGCCTCGGCGCAGCGCCCGGATCAGGGGGAGCTCACGCACGCACTGACCGCGGTGTGCCACAGCCTCGCGCAGCAGCTGATCACGGACGCGGAGGGCGCCTCCCACGACATCGCGATCACCACGGTGGGTGCGGCCACGGAGACCGAGGCGGAGGACGTCTCCCGCACGGTGGCCCGCTCCAACCTGTTCAAGACAGCGGTGTTCGGTAACGACCCCAACTGGGGGCGTGTGCTCTCGGCGGTGGGCACCACGGACGCCCAGTTCGACCCCGACCGGATCGACGTCACCATCAACGGCGTGACGGTGTGCCGCAACGGCGCGATCGGTGATCCGCGCGAGGGCGTGGACCTCGCGGCGTCGCGCGCTGTGGACGTCCTCATTGACCTCAAGGCCGGGGACGCGAGCGCGACCGTGTGGACCAACGACCTCACCCATAACTACGTCGAGGAGAACAGCGCCTACTCCAGCTAGCGCGCCCACCATGTCACGACTCAGCGATAACACCAGGTACGAGACGGCCCGCTCGAAGGCGGAGACCCTCATGGAGGCCCTGCCGTGGATCCAGCGCTACGCGGGATCCACCATGGTCTTCAAGTACGGCGGCAACGCCATGATCAACGACGACCTGCGGCGCGCCTTCGCGGAGGACATGGTTTTCCTGCGCCACGTGGGCATCCGCCCGGTCGTGGTCCACGGCGGCGGCCCGCAGATCAGCGCGATGCTCGAGTCCCTGAACATCCCGTCCGAGTTCAAGGACGGTCTGCGCGTGACCACGCCCGAGGCCATGTCGGTCATCCGCATGGTCCTCACCGGGCAGGTGGGGCGGGAACTCGTGGGCCTGATCAACGCCCACGGCCCGTACGCGGTGGGCATGTCCGGCGAGGACGCGGGGCTGCTGCAGGCGCGCCGCGTGCGCACCGGGTCCGACGGCGCGCCCCTGGACCTCGGTCTCGTCGGTACCGTCACGCGCGTCAACACGGTCGCGGTCGAGCAGCTGCTGGACATCGGCAAGATCCCGGTCATCGCCTCGATCGCCCCGGAGCTCGCGGATTCGGACGACGACGCCGCGGGGCGGGGTGCGCTCACGGGGCAAGTCCTCAACGTCAATGCGGACACGGCGGCCGCCGAGGTCGCCGTGGCCCTGGGCGCGGAGAAGTTCGTGGCCCTCACAGACGTCGAGGGGCTCTACGCGGACTGGCCGGATCGCTCGTCGCTGATCTCGTCCCTATCCGCGGCGGAACTGCGTGAGATGCTGCCGGAGCTCGAATCGGGGATGATCCCCAAGATGCGGGCGGCTCTGCGAGCGGTGGACGGCGGTGTGCCGCGCGCGAGCATCGTGGACGGGCGCACGGAGCACTCGTCCCTGTTGGAGATCTTCACGGACACGGGTATCGGCACAGAGGTCACACCGGACGGAGTTGAGCACTCATGAGCAACCAGGACGAACTGCTGGGGGAGTACAAGGAACACCTTCTGGGAGTGTTCGGGGATCCATCACTCGTGCTCGTGTCGGGCGAGGGCGTGCACGTCACCGATGCCAACGGCAAGCGGTACCTCGACCTGCTCGCGGGGATCGCGGTGAACGCCCTGGGCCACGCGCACCCCGCGTGGGTGCGGGCGGTCTCGGAGCAAGCGGGAACCCTTGCGCACATCTCCAACCTGTTCACGTCCCCGGGCAGTATCCACCTGGCCGAGAAACTGCTCAAGGTCACGGGGGCGCCCGAGGGCTCCCACGTGTTCTTTGCGAACTCGGGCTCGGAGGCGAACGAGGCCGCGTTCAAGCTCGCGCGCCGCCACGGCCGCGCGCACCCGGACGCGCAGGGTCGGCCCCGGACGCGTGTGCTCGCACTCGAGAACTCGTTCCACGGCCGGACCATGGGATCCCTGTCACTTACGGCCAAGGCGGCCTACCGCGAACCGTTCGAACCGCTGCCCGCCGGGGTCACCCACATCCCGGCCACGGCGGAGGCCCTCGAGCGCGAACTCGACGACACCGTGAGTGCGGTGATCGTAGAACCCGTCCAGGGCGAGGCCGGCGTGCACGGGCTACCCGAGGGGTTCCTGGCACTGGCCCGCAGGCTCACGCAGGAGCGCGGTGCACTGCTGATCGTGGACGAGGTGCAGTCCGGGATGGGCCGCACCGGCGCGTGGCTCGCCGCCACCGCCCAGCTGCCCCGGGGTGAGTTCCCGGATGCTGTGACGTTCGCCAAGGGGCTCGGTGGCGGGTTCCCCGTGGGGGCCATGCTCACGGCGGGACCGGAGGTCTCGGCCCTACTGGGAGCGGGTCAGCACGGCACCACGTTCGGGGGCAACCCCCTGGCGATGGCCGCGGGACTCGCGACTGTCACGACCCTCGAGAACGAGAACCTGCTCGTCAACGCCCGGGAGGTGGGAGCCCACCTCGCGCAGCGGCTGCGGGAGGTTCCCGGCGTGGGGGAGGTCCGCCAGTACGGTCTGTTGGTCGGCGTGGACCTCGTCGCGGAGAACACCGAGGACGCGGAGAACGCCGGGACCTCCGGGGACCCCATGGCCCAGCGCGTCGTCGCCGCCGCGCGCGAGGCGGGATTCATCCTCAACGCCACCGGACCCACCACGCTGCGTCTGGCGCCGCCTCTCATCATCACTGCGGAGCAGGCGGACACATTCGTCGAGGCCCTGCCGCATGTGCTCAAGACCGTCCGCGCCCGCTGAGCCCCGGACAGCACCACACCCGAAGGAGAATCCCCCGTGCCCCGTCACTTCCTGGTCGACACCGATCTCACCCCCGAGGAACAGTCCGGGGTCCTGGACCTTGCCGCCGCGCTCAAGGCGGACCGGTTCTCCCGCCGCCCGCTCGCGGGTCCGCAGACCGTGGGGATCATCTTCGACAAGACCTCCACCCGCACCCGCGTCTCGTTCGCGGCCGGGGTGAGCGACCTGGGCGGCAACCCGCTGATCATCAACCCGGGGGAGTCCCAGCTGGGCCACAAGGAAACCGTCGCGGATAGCGCCCGCGTGCTCTCCCGGATGCTCGCGGCGATCGTGTGGCGCACGTACGCGCAGTCCGGGCTCGAGGAGATGGCCGAGTTCAGCGACGTCCCGGTGATCAACGCCCTGTCCGACGACTACCACCCGTGCCAGATCCTCGCGGACCTGCTGACGCTGCGCGAGGAGTTCGGGGACGTGGCCGGGTGCACCCTGGTTTACCTGGGGGACGCCGCCAACAACATGGCGAACTCCTACCTGCTCGGCTGCGCCACGGCCGGCATGCACGTGCGCGTGGCCGGACCGGAAGGCTACCTGCCGCGCGAGGACGTCGTCGCCGCGGCCCGCGAACGTGCCGAGCTCACCGGCGGCTCGGTGCTCGTGACCACGGACGCGAGAGAGGCGCTGAAGGACGCGGACGCCGTCGTCACCGACACGTGGGTGTCCATGGGCCAGGAGAGCGAGAAAACCGAGCGCGCGCAGATCTTCACGCCGTACTCCGTGACCTCCGAGGCCATGGCGCTCGCGGCCGACGACGCCGTGTTCCTGCACTGCCTGCCCGCCTACCGCGGCTTCGAGGTCGCCGCGGACGTGATCGACGGCCCCGCGTCCCGGGTGTGGGACGAGGCCGAGAACCGGGTGCACGCGCAGAAGGCCCTGCTCACGTTCCTGCTGGATTCCTCGGGACTGGCCGCGGACCTGCCCGCCGCCTTGCGCCGGGAGGAGGCACGGTGAGCATCCCCACGACCAAGACGGCGCGCCAGGCCCGGATCCTCGAACTTGTGACCGGAGGAGACGTCCACTCGCAGGCCGAACTGGCCGAACTGCTCGCGGCGGACGGCATCCAGGTGACCCAGGCGACCCTGTCCCGGGACCTCGTGGAACTCGAGGCGGTGCGCGTGCGCTCCGCGAGCGGGGGCATGGTCTACGCGGTTCCCCAGGCGGGGGTGGACCGGTCCCCGACCAGCGGCGTCACCCGCGAGAGCACCGACGCCAAGCTCGCCGCACTGTGCCGCGAGCTGCTCGTGACGGCCGAGGGCAGCGCCAACCTCGTGATCCTGCGCACCCCGCCCGGGGCCGCGCAGTACTTCGCCTCGGCGATCGACCACTCGCTGCTCCCCGAGGTGCTCGGCACCATTGCCGGGGACGACACCATCATGGTAGTCAGCCGGGATCCCCAGGGCGGGGAGCAGCTCGCGCGGAAGTTCCTGGACCTCGCCCGCTGAGCGCGCCCACCAGGCACGCGGACGACGCCGCCCGCGCGCCGTCCGCGCCCGTGCCACCTCCCGGCGGTGGGCCCCCAGCCCCTGGAAGAGCAGGTGCCGTCCGCCCGGTTCAGGCCTCGCGCGTCTCGTAGCTCTCCAGCAGCGGCAGCAGGTGCTCCTGGCCGAAGACGCGGGCCACGTCCTGTGCGTGCTGGTGACCCGTGGCCTGGCCCGCCCCCGCCTCGAGCAGCGCGCGGGCAATGGGCTCGTTGCCGCGGAACACCGCACAGACCAGGGCAGTGAAGCCCATGTCGCTCACGCGCTCGGTGTCCGCGCCGCGGGCGAGCAGCATGGCCACCGTCTCCTCGCGCTCCAGGTACGCCGCCAGGTTCAGCAGGGTGTCCCCCTTGCTGTTCGTGAGGTTGACCGGCACCCCGGCGTCGAGCGCAGAGCTCAGCAGCTGGGTGTCGCCGTTGCGGGCGGCGTCGAACAGGGATGAGACGTAGGCCAGCTCCGCCTCGGTGAATTGGGGGCTCTGCGCGTTGCTGTGCTGGTCGGTCACGGGGGATCCTCCTGTGCGGGGGCCACGGCCCGTGGCCCGGGAACGAATTGACGGGATTGCGGAGAGCGGCGGCCGGGGCTCGTCGCGTGCGGCGCTGTCTAGTGTCGCACGCGGAATCCGGGCGGGGTCGACGTTTGACTCGAATATCCGATACGGGCAGTATCACGTGTTAGAACTCACACCGTCTTCTGGAGGACCCATGACCAACCTGGCTACCCTGCTCACCACCTCGGCCGCCCAGTACACGTCCGATCCCGCGATCATTCTCGACGAGCTGCACATGACCTACGGGCAGCTGGACGATCTCTCCGCCCGCGGCGCGGCGCTGCTCAAGGCCAACGGCATCCGACCGGGGGACCGCGTGGCCCTCGTGCTGCCCAACGTGCCCCACATGGCCGTGCTGTACTACGCGATCCTGCGCGCCGGCGGCATCGTAGTCCCCCTCAACCCCCTGCTCACGCCCCGAGAGCTCACCTACCACTTCCAGGACTCTGGGTGCTCCTTCGTGCTCGCGTGGGAGGACATGGCGCAGGCCAGCCAGAAGGCGGCCGAGGAGATCGAGGGCCTCAATGTGCTGCCCATCAGCGCCCGCGGAACGGTGGAGCGCCTCCAGGGTGTGGATCCCGACCGTGACGTCGTGGAGCGTCAGGACTCGGACACGGCCGTGCTGCTCTACACGTCCGGGACCACCGGCCGCCCCAAGGGGGCGGAGCTGACCCACCACAACCTGCTCACCAACGCCGAGGTCGCCGGCGAGGTGTTCAACCTGCACCACGGGGACGTGATGTTCGGTGGGCTGCCCTTCTTCCACGTGTTCGGCCAGACGGTGGCGCTCAACGGCGTGATCTGCAGCGGTGCGGCCGTGACTCTGCTGCCCCGCTTCCACCCGGGCAAGGCCCTGGAGATCCTGCGCCGCGACGGTGTCACGATCTTCGCGGGGGTCCCCACCATGTACGTGGCCCTGCTGCACCAGGCCAACCAGGACCCGCAGGCCGTCGAGGGCGTGGACCTGCGTGCCGGCGTGTCCGGAGGGTCCCCCATGCCCGTGGAGGTCATGGTCAAGTTCGAGAAGGTCTTCAACACCACCGTGTTCGAGGGGTACGGGCTGTCCGAGACCTCGCCGGTGGTGTGCTTCAACCAGCCGGGCAACGAGCGCAAGCCGGGCTCCATCGGCACGGCCGTGCGCGGTGCGGAGCTGCGCGTGGTGGACGGGGACGACCAGCAGGTCCCCACCAACGAGGTCGGTGAGCTCGTGGTGCGCGGGCAGTACGTGATGAAGGGCTACTGGAACAAGCCCGAAGCCACCGAGAACGCGATGCGCGGCGGCTGGTTCCACACCGGTGACATGGCCCGCGAGGACGAGGACGGCGCGTTCTTCATCGTGGACCGTAAGAAGGACATGATCCTGCGCGGCGGTTACAACGTGTACCCGCGCGAGGTCGAGGAGGCCATCTACCAGTTCCCCGGCGTGGTGGAGGCCGCGGTGCTGGGGGTCCCGAGCGAGAAGCACGGCGAGGAGGTCGGGGCCGTGGTGGTCTTCGAGTCCGGGGTGCTCGAGTCCAAGGGCCGCGAGGCGCTCACGCAAGAGCTGGACGCGTTCGTGCAGGAACGGGTGGCCAAGTACAAGTACCCCCGCATCTACCGCGTCACGGACGAGCTGCCCAAAGGCCCGACGGGCAAGATCCTCAAGCGCGAACTGACCCTCGATGCATAAATACTGATTGCTGTGTATAGTCATGCATGAGCCGCGGGGCACTCCCGCGTAGTCGGCGTCGTCGAGCAGTTGTGGAGGAAAGCACCGTGAGTGATCGCGTGGTATTGGCCTACTCGGGCGGATTGGACACGTCCGTGGCCATCGGGTGGATCGGTGAGGCCACCGGTGCCGAGGTCATCGCCGTGGCCGTGGATGTCGGACAGGGTGGCGAGGACCTCGAGACCGTGCGTCAGCGCGCCCTGGACTGCGGTGCCGTGGAGGCGTACGTCGCGGACGCCCGTGACGAGTTCGCGAGCGAGTACTGCATGCCCGCGTTGAAGGCCAACGGTCTCTACATGGACTCCTACCCCCTGGTCTCGGCCGTCTCCCGCCCGGTGATCGTCAAGCACCTCGTGAAGGCCGCGAAGCAGTTCGGTGCCACCACGGTGGCCCACGGCTGCACGGGCAAGGGCAACGACCAGGTGCGCTTCGAGGTGGGCATCCAGACCCTGGGTCCCGAACTCAAGTGCATCGCGCCGGTACGTGACCTCGCGTTGACCCGTGAGAAGGCCATCACGTACGCGGAGAACAACAACCTGCCGATCGCCACGACCAAGAAGAACCCCTTCTCGATCGACCAGAACGTGTGGGGCCGCGCGGTGGAGACCGGGTTCCTCGAGGACATCTGGAACGCGCCCACCAAGGACGTCTACGACTACACGGACGATCCCACGTTCCCGCCCGCCGCGGACGAGGTCGTGATCACGTTCGAGCAGGGCGTGCCCGTGGCGCTCGACGGCAAGCCCGTCACGCCGCTGCAGGCCATCCAGGAGCTCAACCGCCGCGCGGGTGCCCAGGGTGTGGGACGGATCGACATCGTTGAGGACCGGCTCGTGGGCATCAAGTCCCGCGAGATCTACGAGGCCCCGGGTGCCATGGCGTTGATCGCCGCGCACAAGGAACTCGAGAACGTCACGATCGAGCGCGAGCAGGCCCGCTTCAAGAAGACCGTGGGTCAGCGCTGGACCGAGCTCGTCTACGACGGCCAGTGGTTCTCCCCGTTGAAGAAGTCCTTGGACGTGTTCATCGAGGACACCCAGAAGTACGTCAACGGTGACATCCGCATGGAGTTGCACGCGGGCCGGGCCACCGTAACCGGGCGGCGTTCGTCCACGGGTCTCTACGACTTCAACCTGGCCACGTACGACGAGGGTGACTCCTTCGACCAGTCCAACGCCCGCGGGTTCATCGAACTGTTCGGGATGTCCTCCAAGGTGGCCTCCCGCCGCGAGCAGGGCCTCGCCGAGGGCTGACATCCGCCTCCCGCGCCCCAGTGCGCGGGTGATCACCACATCATCGCGAACGGCCGGGCTCCTAGACTGGAGCCCGGCCGTTCCCCACGCCGGGTGAGTGTCCGGCAATCCACGGTCCCACGACGTCCACGAGGAGCATCATGGCCCAGCACGAGCAGCACGGAACCAACGAGGGCGCCCTGTGGGGCGGTCGATTCGCGGGCGGGCCCGCGGACGCCCTCGCCGCGCTGAGCAAGTCCACCGATTTCGATTGGCGTCTGGCGCCGTACGACATCGCGGGGTCCCGCGCCCACGCCCGCGTGCTGCACACGGCCGGCCTGTTGAGCGAGGACGAGTTGAGCGGGATGCTGGACGCACTCGACCGGCTCGAGGCGGACGTGCGCAGCGGGGCGTACGCGCCGTCGCCGTCGGACGAGGACGTCCACGGGTGCCTCGAGCGCGGGCTCATCGAGCGCGCCGGGGCGAACCTGGGCGGCAAGCTGCGCGCAGGTCGCTCCCGCAACGACCAGATCGCGACCCTGGGTCGGATGTACCTGCGCGACCACGCCTCGATCATCGCGCGCAACCTGCTGGAGCTCGTGCGAGCCCTCGTGGAGCAGGCGCGGCGCCACCCGTACGCCCCCATGCCCGGGCGCACCCACCTGCAGCACGCCCAGCCCGTGCTGCTGTCCCACCACCTGCTCGCCCACGCGTGGGCGGTACTGCGGGACGTCCAGCGGCTCGCCGACTGGGACAACCGTGCGGCGGTGTCCCCGTACGGTTCGGGCGCGCTCGCGGGATCGTCGCTGGGCCTGGACCCCAATGCCGTGGCGGCCGAGCTCGGCTTCGACTCCGCGGTGTTCAACTCGATCGACGGCACCGCGTCGCGGGACGTCTACGCGGAGTTCGCGTGGGTGTGCGCCATGGCCGCCGTGGACGTCTCCCGGATGAGCGAGGAGGTGACCACGTGGGCCACCAAGGAGTTCTCGTTCGTGACCCTGGACGACGCCTATTCGACCGGCTCATCGATCATGCCGCAGAAGAAGAACCCGGACGTCGCGGAACTCGCGCGCGGTAAGGCCGGGCGGTTGATCGGTGACCTCGCGGGTCTGCTCGCGACCCTCAAGGGGTTGCCGCTCGCGTACAACCGGGATCTGCAAGAGGACAAGGAACCCGTCTTCGACGCGATCGACCAGCTCGAGGTTCTGTTGCCCGCCGTCACGGGCATGATGGCGACCCTCGAGTTCCACACGCAGCGCCTCGCCGAGCTCGCCCCCCAGGGTTTCGCGCTCGCGACCGACGTCGCCGAGTGGCTCGTGCGCCAGGGCGTCCCGTTCCGCGAGGCGCACGAGGTCTCCGGGGAGGCCGTGCGCGTGTGCGAGGACGAGGGCATCGAGCTGTGGGACCTGACCGATGAGCAGTTCGCAGCGATCTCCCCGCACCTCACGCCCGGGGTCCGGGAGGTGCTCACGGTCGAGGGCTCCCTGTCCTCGCGCAACTCCCAGGGCGGCACCGCGCCGGACGCGGTCGCCCAACAGCTCACCGAGCTCGAACGGCAGCTCGCGGAGCTGGACGCCTTCGCCGCGCGCGAGCCCGTCGTCTCGTGACGGCCGGACTGCACGAGCTTCTCCTCGCCCCGGCCCCCGACGTCGCTCCCCGGCTGCTCGGCGCCGTCCTCGTGTGCGCGCGCCCCGGGGGCACGGTGGGGCTGCGGCTGACCGAGGTGGAGGCCTACGGCGGCCCGCAGGACTCGGACCTGCCGGATCCCGGGGCACACACCTACCGGGGTCGCACGGCGCGCAACGCCTCGATGTTCGGCCCGCCCGGGCACGTCTACGTGTACTTCACGTACGGGCTGCATCACGCGGTGAACTTCGTGTGCCGGCCCGAGGGCGTCGGGGGCGGTGTCCTGATCCGCTCGGGCGAGGTCGTGCTGGGCTCCGAGGTGGCCACGCAGCGTAGGCTCGCGAACCGCAGTTCCGCACCGGCCTTCGCCTCGCTCGCGCGCGGGCCCGGCAACGTGGCGCAAGCCCTCGCACTGACCCGCGACGACGACGGCGCCGCGCTCGCCGATCTCGGCACCGCCCCCGATCCCGTGGCCCGGGCGCGCGAGGAGGTCGAACGGCGCGGTGAGGACACGTGGACCGGACTGGTCCTGGCGCAACGCCCCGCGAGCGACGTCGTCGTGACGGCCCGGACGGGCGTGTCCGGGGAAGGCGGGACGGACGCGTACCCGTGGCGCTACGCACTGCCGGGCGACCCCACGGTCTCCCCCTACCGCAAGGCCACCGTCAAACGCCGCCGCACGCGCTAGCGCACCGCCCGCCGCGCGGTGCGCCGGATACGATGGAGCGGTGACTGAATCCGTGGAACAGATGATCGACCGGTTGTGCGCCAAGATCCCCGACCATCCCGAGCCGGGGGTGCTCTTCCGCGATCTCACGCCCCTGTTCGCGGACGGGGACGGTTTCCAGCGCACCGTGGACGCGCTCGTGGACGCCTTCCGCGGCCAGTACGACTGCGTGGCCGGTGTGGAGGCGCGCGGATTCATGATCGCCGCGGCCGTGGCGTACGCGTCCGGGGTGGGGATCATCCCGGTGCGCAAGGCGGGCAAGCTCCCGCGCGAGACCATCTCCCAGGCCTACGACCTCGAGTACGGCACGGGCACCCTGGAGATCCACACCGACGACGCTCCCCGCGGTTCGCGCGTCCTGGTCCTGGACGACGTCCTCGCCACGGGCGGGACCCTGGGTGCCACGGCGTCGTTGTTGACGCGCGGCGGGTACAACGTCGCGGGTTTCGGCGTGATCATGGAGCTGACTGCGCTGCGCGGCCGGGCCCAACTGGGTGGGCATCGCGTGCGCGCACTGTTGCGCGTGTGACGGGGGAGTCGCGCGGATCGAGCGGTAGGATAGACGATCGCCGGTTGAGCGACCGGACCCGTCGGCAGTGTGCGTGAGGTGAAGTGCGTGGAGGAATCCGCATCCGTGGAGGTGTCCCGGCAACTGGGGGAGGAACGGCGCTACGTCGCCGAGGCCTACGCCCGGTTGGACGAGTTGCGGCAACTCAATGCGGACGAGTTGCGCCGCGTCCGGACCACGAACTTCGGCGGGGGACACCAGGCGCGCTCCGAACGTGACGCATTCGCCACGCATTACGAGGACCGCCTCACCCAACTCAACTCGGTGGATGAACGTTTGGTCTTCGGTCGCCTGGACACCACCGAGGGGGAGCGGCACTACGTGGGCCGGCTCGGACTGGCCACGGAGGACCACCGCCGGCTCGTACTGGACTGGCGGGCCCGCGAGGCCGGGGCCTTCTACCAGGCCACCGCCGCCAACCCCATGGACCTGGTGCGTCGACGCCACCTCATCATGGACGGGCGGGACGTCACCGCCCTCGAGGACGACGTCCTGGATCCGGGTGCCGTCTCCGACGCCGAGGTTGTGCACGGCGAGGGCGCGCTCATCGCGGCCCTGAACTCCGAGCGCACGGGCCGTATGACGGACATCGTCGCCACCATCCAGGCCGAACAAGACCGCATCATTCGCGCCCCGCTGTCCGGGGTGCGCGTGGTCCAGGGTGGCCCGGGTACCGGCAAGACCGCCGTGGCCCTGCACCGTGCCGCGTACTTGTTATACGAACACCGGGAGCGGCTCGCCAAGTCGGGTGTGCTGATCGTGGGTCCGTCGTCGTCGTTCCTGTGGTACATCGAACGCGTGCTTCCGGCGCTCGGGGAGACCGGCGTGGTGATGTCGTCCCTCGCGGACCTCTATCCGGGTGTGCACGGCACGGTCGAGACCGACCCCTGGGTGACCCGTTGGAAGTCCGGGCTGCACATGGTGGACGTCATCAAGCGTGCCGTTGCTGACCGGGAGAAGGTTCCCGAGCGCACGCAGTGGCTCACCGTGGACGGCCACCGCGTGCGGCTCGAACCCTCGCTCGTGCGCCGGGCCCGGGAGCGTGCGCGCGCCACGGGCAAGCCGCACAACGAGGCCCGCGAGACGTTCGTGAAGGTCATCGTCAAGGAGCTCGCCCAGAACCTCGGGGACGAGCTCAACGAGAAGGCCGGGACCACGATGGACCGCTCGTACCTCAAGGAGGACCTGCGACAGTCCCGAGAGGTACGCATCGCGCTCAACCTGCTGTGGTTGCCCTTGACACCCCAGCAACTCGTGGCTCAGTTGTTCACCAAGGAACACTACCTGCGCTCCGCCGCCCCGCGGCTCTCGGACGCCCAGGTCTCGCGCCTGTTGCGGCCCGTCGACGCGCCGTTGACCGTACCCGACGTCGCCCTGCTGGACGAGGCCGCGGAACTGCTGGGCGACTTCGAGTCCGCCGGTATCAAGGTGCGCGGAGACCGTTCGCTCGAGGAGCGCAAGGCCCAGGAATCGGCGCAGAAGGCGCTCGAGGCCATGGCGGAGGGTTTCGAGGACATCGGTGCCCAGGGCGTCGTCACGGTCGAACAGCTCACGTCTTTCAACGCTGAGGCGCCGCACCGGATGACGGCGGCCGAAGCGGCGTCGTCGGACCGTACGTGGGCGTACGGGCACGTAGTCGTGGACGAGGCGCAGGAACTCTCGCCCATGCAGTGGCGCGTGCTCATGCGCCGGTGCCCCCTGAAGTCCTTCACGGTGGTCGGGGACATCGCCCAGGCGGGGAACGCGGCGGCGGCCCGGACCTGGGACGAGGCGCTCGAGCCGTTCGTGGGGGAGCGCTTCACGCTCGAGGAACTCACGGTCAACTACCGCACCCCGCAACCGATCGCCGACGCCGCGGTGCGGGTCGCGCAGGCTACGGGGATCGCGGTCTCCGATCCCACGGCGGTGCGCGGCGGCGATCCGCCCGTGATCGTGCCGGTGGCCGTCGAGGCGGAGCTGGCCGCGGAGATCGTGGCGCAGGTGCGGCGCGAACTGGAGCGGCTCGCCGGGGGTCTCGTGGGAGTGGTGTGTCCCGGGGGACGTTTGGCCGCGGTGGGTAAGGCCCTGGACGAGGCCTTCCCGGGGCTCGTGGCCGCGGGCATGCGCAGCCTGGACCGGCGGATCATGGTGCTCACCCCGTGGGATGCCAAGGGCCTCGAGTTCGATTCCGTAGTGGTCGTGGAACCCACGGAGATCGCGGACGACCCCGCCGGGGGCCCGGGAAATCTGTACGTGGCCATGACCCGTCCCACCCAGCGGTTGTACCTCGTGGCGGCCCACGGACTGCCCGACGGGATCACCCCGCAACCCGGGGAACCGGGCGCCGGGGACCCCACGGCGGCCTGATAACTTAGTCCACGTGTCAACCACCGATCTCAGCACCCAGCACAACGATCCGTCCTTCTCCTCCCTGTGGGAGGAGCTGAACTGGCGCGGACTCGTGCAGGTCTCCACGGATGCGGAGGCCCTGCAGGAAACGCTCGACGGTGGTCCCATCACGTATTACTGCGGGTTCGACCCCACGGCGTCCTCCCTGCACCTGGGACACCTGGTGCAGTTGTTGCTGCTTCGCCGACTCCAGCTCGCGGGACACCACCCGATCGGTCTGGTCGGCGGGTCCACCGGGCTGATCGGTGATCCGCGGCAGACCTCGGAACGCGTCCTGAACTCGCGCGAGACCGTGGCCGAATGGGTAAACCTGCTGCGCGAACAGGTCCAGCGATTCCTGTCCTTCGAGGGGGACAATCCCGCGCGCATGGTCAACAACCTGGACTGGACGTCCCAGCTGTCCGCGATCGATTTCCTGCGGGACATCGGCAAGAACTTCCGCGTGGGCACCATGATCAAGAAGGACATCGTGGCCAAGCGGTTGAACTCGGAAGAGGGGATCTCCTACACCGAGTTCAGCTACCAGATCCTGCAGGGACTGGACTTCCTCAACCTGTACCGGCAGTACGACTGCGTCCTGCAGACCGGCGGTTCCGACCAGTGGGGCAACCTCACCTCCGGCACCGACCTGGTGCGCAAGGCCGAGGGCGCCACGGTGCACGCGATCGGCACGCCGCTGATCACCAACTCGGACGGCACCAAGTTCGGGAAGTCGGAGGGCAATGCCATCTGGCTGGATCCGGAACTGACCTCGCCCTACGCCTTCTACCAGTTCTGGCTCAACACCGCGGACGCGGACGTGGCGGATCGACTCAAGGTCTTCACCTTCCGCACTCGCGAGGAGATCGCGGAACTGCAGCGTCTCACCGAGGAGGAACCCTTCCGGCGTGAGGCCCAGAAGATCCTAGCCTCGGACGTCAACACCCTGGTGCACGGGCCCGAGGCCACGCGCAAGGCGATCGAGGCGTCCGCCGCCGTGTTCGGCAAGGGTTCTTTCGAGGACCTGGACGAAGACACGCTCGCGGCGGTCGCGGCAGAGCTGCCCCACGCGGAGGTCGCACCGGGTGAGCACGCCGTGGTGGATCTGCTCGTGGCCACGGGCCTCGCGGAATCCAAGTCCGCCGCGCGGCGCACGCTCAAGGAGGGCGGTGCTTCCGTCAACAACCGCAAGCTCTCGGGGGAGGACGCCACCCTGACCGCGGACGACCTGCTGCACGGTCGGTTCGCACTGCTGCGCCGGGGCAAGAAGAACCTGGCAGCCGTCACGGTCGGGAGCTGATCGTCGGGCACCGGGTCCCCGTCGGGCCCCTGGTCGCATACCCCGGGCATGGACGCCCGGAACCGCCGCACGGCGGAGCACCCGCGAGCCGGGGCCAGCGTTTTGCGCCGGTCCCGGCTTGTGTGTAATGTATTCCGAGTCGCCGCGGCGAGGAACCGAGAAGGAACCGGAGCCGCGGGGTAACCAGCAAAGATCAGCCCGACATGTCGGACCTCGTTCATGCTATGGTTACCTGGCATTCGGCAGCGCGAAGCGAATCGGCTTGAACAGTCAAGTTGACACGCCGAGCAACGCGGAACTAAGCTTGATGAGTCGCTTCGCGGCGGACCGAAGAGGTTCGATCCGAGAGGCAGCTACCGAAATCGTCGATCGGCCCCGAGCGGTTCGATCGGACAACCGACCGTTGTGGCCCTGGTGAGGGGCTGTGTGGTGTGGTTTGTTGTTTGTCAACTCAATAGTGTGTCTAGTTTGTTGATACCAAAGTTTTTTTGTTTTTGGTTGATGGCCTGACAGTCCCCTGGGTGTTTTCCCGTTTCCTGGGGGTGTTGGGTGTCAGCTGGGATCCTGCCCTGGTTCTGCTGCGCTGTTTGGTGTGGTGGTGGGGTGGTTTCTGTTGAATGTTTTTTGACGGAGAGTTTGATCCTGGCTCAGGACGAACGCTGGCGGCGTGCTTAACACATGCAAGTCGAACGCTGAAGCTTGGTGCTTGCACTGGGTGGATGAGTGGCGAACGGGTGAGTAATACGTGAGTAACCTGCCCTTGACTCTGGGATAAGCCTGGGAAACTGGGTCTAATACTGGATATGACCTCCTGTCGCATGGTGGGGGGTGGAAAGGGTTTGTACTGGTTGTGGATGGGCTCACGGCCTATCAGCTTGTTGGTGGGGTAATGGCCTACCAAGGCGACGACGGGTAGCCGGCCTGAGAGGGTGACCGGCCACACTGGGACTGAGACACGGCCCAGACTCCTACGGGAGGCAGCAGTGGGGAATATTGCACAATGGGCGCAAGCCTGATGCAGCGACGCCGCGTGAGGGATGACGGCCTTCGGGTTGTAAACCTCTTTCAGCACGGAAGAAGCGAAAGTGACGGTACGTGCAGAAGAAGCGCCGGCTAACTACGTGCCAGCAGCCGCGGTAATACGTAGGGCGCAAGCGTTGTCCGGAATTATTGGGCGTAAAGAGCTCGTAGGCGGTTTGTCGCGTCTGCTGTGAAAGCCCGGGGCTTAACCCCGGGTGTGCAGTGGGTACGGGCAGACTTGAGTGCAGTAGGGGAGACTGGAACTCCTGGTGTAGCGGTGAAATGCGCAGATATCAGGAAGAACACCGATGGCGAAGGCAGGTCTCTGGGCTGTTACTGACGCTGAGGAGCGAAAGCATGGGGAGCGAACAGGATTAGATACCCTGGTAGTCCATGCCGTAAACGTTGGGCACTAGGTGTGGGGGACATTCCACGTTTTCCGCGCCGTAGCTAACGCATTAAGTGCCCCGCCTGGGGAGTACGGCCGCAAGGCTAAAACTCAAAGGAATTGACGGGGGCCCGCACAAGCGGCGGAGCATGCGGATTAATTCGATGCAACGCGAAGAACCTTACCAAGGCTTGACATACACCGGATCGGCTCAGAGATGGGTTTTCCTCCTTGTGGGGCTGGTGTACAGGTGGTGCATGGTTGTCGTCAGCTCGTGTCGTGAGATGTTGGGTTAAGTCCCGCAACGAGCGCAACCCTCGTTCTATGTTGCCAGCACGTGATGGTGGGGACTCATAGGAGACTGCCGGGGTCAACTCGGAGGAAGGTGGGGATGACGTCAAATCATCATGCCCCTTATGTCTTGGGCTTCACGCATGCTACAATGGCCAGTACAATGGGTTGCGATACCGTGAGGTGGAGCTAATCCCAAAAAGCTGGTCTCAGTTCGGATCGTGGTCTGCAACTCGACCACGTGAAGTCGGAGTCGCTAGTAATCGCAGATCAGCAACGCTGCGGTGAATACGTTCCCGGGCCTTGTACACACCGCCCGTCAAGTCACGAAAGTTGGTAACACCCGAAGCCGGTGGCCTAACCCTTGTGGGGGGAGCCGTCGAAGGTGGGACTGGCGATTGGGACTAAGTCGTAACAAGGTAGCCGTACCGGAAGGTGCGGCTGGATCACCTCCTTTCTAAGGAGCACGCTAACCGGCCGGGTGGCTGGTGGCCCCACAGACCACGAGATCGTGGTGCGCCGTTGAGTCGGTGGTGGGTGTTTTGCTCATGGGTGGAATATCAGCAAGCGGACACGGATACTACGCACACGGGAACACTGCCGGCTTGGATGGTTGGTGGTGGTGTGTGTGGGGGTTCGTGGTGGCACATTGTTGGGTTGTCGATCAACAAGTTACGTTGGTTGGTTTCCTGGGACACTGACGCATCCATTGTGGTGGGTGTGTGGTGTTGGTGGGTTGTTGTTTGTCAACTACATAGTGGACGCGAGCATCTTTGACGCCGCGTGCATCTGGTCACACGATGATCACGGTCGAGGGGTTTTCGGATTCCTGGTTGTGGTGGTGTGGTGGGTGTGTGTGGTGTGTTCTTTGATGATTATTTTGTGTTGTGTGGCGTAGAAGTTGTTACGGGCACACGGTGGATGCCTTGGCATCAGGAGCTGATGAAGGACGTGGAAATCTGCGATAAGCCTCGGGGAGCTGATAAACGAGCTGTGATCCGAGGGTCTCCGAATGGGGTAACCCGGCTGCGTATCATGCGTGGTCACTCGTATCTGAATTCATAGGGTGCGAGGAGGAACGTGGGGAAGTGAAACATCTCAGTACCCATAGGAAGAGAAAACAATAGTGATTCCGTGAGTAGTGGCGAGCGAAAGCGGATGGTGGCTAAACCGGTTGTGTGTGATACCTGGCGAGGGTTGCATGATCGGGGTTGTGGGATGCGTTGTTCTCGGGGTCGCCACCCCGGGCGCTGTGGCGCTGTGGTAGTCGAACTGGTGGTGAGTGCCAGACCGTAGGGGGTGTGAGTCCCGTAGACGAAACCGTGGTGTGCGTGGTGTGACGTTGTTCCCGAGTAGCACGGGGCCCGTGAAATCTCGTGTGAATCTGCCAGGACCACCTGGTAAGCCTGAATACTTCCTGATGACCGATAGCGGATCAGTACCGTGAGGGAATGGTGAAAAGTACCCCGGGAGGGGAGTGAAATAGTACCTGAAACCGTGTGCTTACAAGCCGTTGGAGCCTTTTGGGGTGACAGCGTGCCTTTTGAAGAATGAGCCTGCGAGTTAGTGTTACGTCGCGAGATTAACCCGTGTGGGGTAGTCGTAGCGAAAGCGAGTCTGAATAGGGCGTTGTGTAGTGGCGTGATCTAGACCCGAAGCGGGGTGATCTACCCATGGCCAGGTTGAAGCGCGTGTAAGAGCGCGTGGAGGACCGAACCCACTTCAGTTGAAAATGGAGGGGATGAGCTGTGGGTAGGGGTGAAAGGCCAATCAAACTCCGTGATAGCTGGTTCTCCCCGAAATGCATTTAGGTGCAGCGTTGCGTGTTGCTTCCCGGAGGTAGAGCTACTGGATGGCTGATGGGCCCTACAAGGTTACTGACGTCAACCAAACTCCGAATGCCGGTGAAGTGTAAGCGTGGCAGTGAGACTGTGGGGGATAAGCTTCATAGTCGAAAGGGAAACAGCCCAGACCATCAACTAAGGCCCCTAAGCGTGTGCTAAGTGGGAAAGGATGTGGAGTTGCTTAGACAACCAGGAGGTTGGCTTAGAAGCAGCCACCCTTGAAAGAGTGCGTAATAGCTCACTGGTCAAGTGATTCCGCGCCGATAATGTAGCGGGGCTCAAGTACACCGCCGAAGTTGTGGCATGACACCGTATAGCCGAGCCGTTTGTGGTTGAGGTGGTGTTGTGGGTAGGGGAGCGTCGTTGGGGTAGTGAAGCTGCGGGGTGACCCAGTGGTGGAACCTCAACGAGTGAGAATGCAGGCATGAGTAGCGATAGACGGGTGAGAAACCCGTCCGCCGGATGATCAAGGGTTCCAGGGTCAAGCTAATCTGCCCTGGGTGAGTCGGGACCTAAGGCGAGGCCGACAGGCGTAGTCGATGGACAACGGGTTGATATTCCCGTACCGACGAAGAACCGACCCTATCGAACCGGGGATACTAACCACCCGAACCATCACGATCCGTGGCCGTTTACGGTCACGGGAGTGTGTGGGGAGCGTGGGACCTGATCCGGGGAGGTAAACGTGTTAACAGGTGTGACGCAGGAAGGTAGCCGAGCCAGGCGATGGTTGTCCTGGTCTAAGCATGTAGGGCGACCCGTTGGTAAATCCGCGGGTCATGGGCCTGAGATGTGATGGGACTCTCTTAGGTGAGGGAATTCGGTGATCCTATGCTGCCAAGAAAAGCATCGACGTGAGGTTCTAGTCGCCCGTACCCTAAACCGACACAGGTGATCAGGTAGAGAATACTAAGGCGTTCGAGAGAATCATGGTTAAGGAACTCGGCAAAATGCCCCCGTAACTTCGGGAGAAGGGGGGCCCTGGTTGGTGAACACCCACGCGGTGTGAGCTGGTCGGGGTCGCAGAGGCTAGAGGGAAGCGACTGTTTATCAAAAACACAGGTCCGTGCGAAGTCGTAAGACGATGTATACGGACTGACTCCTGCCCGGTGCTGGAAGGTTAAGAGGACTCGTTAAACCCTTCGGGGTTGAAGCGGAGAATTTAAGCCCCAGTAAACGGCGGTGGTAACTATAACCATCCTAAGGTAGCGAAATTCCTTGTCGGGTAAGTTCCGACCTGCACGAATGGAGTAACGACTTCCCTACTGTCTCAACCATGAACTCGGCGAAATTGCAGTACGAGTAAAGATGCTCGTTTCGCGCAGCAGGACGGAAAGACCCCGAGACCTTTACTATAGTTTGGTATTGGTGTTCGGTGTGGCTTGTGTAGGATAGGTGGGAGACTGTGAAGCCGTCACGCTAGTGGTGGTGGAGTCGTTGTTGAAATACCACTCTGGTCACTCTGGATATCTAACTTCGGCCCGTGATCCGGGTCAGGGACAGTGCCTGATGGGTAGTTTAACTGGGGCGGTTGCCTCCTAAAGAGTAACGGAGGCGCCCAAAGGTTCCCTCAGCCTGGTCGGCAATCAGGTGTTGAGTGTAAGTGCACAAGGGAGCTTGACTGTGAGAGTGACAGCTCGAGCAGGGACGAAAGTCGGGACTAGTGATCCGGCGGTACATTGTGGAATGGCCGTCGCTCAACGGATAAAAGGTACCTCGGGGATAACAGGCTGATCTTGCCCAAGAGTCCATATCGACGGCATGGTTTGGCACCTCGATGTCGGCTCGTCGCATCCTGGGGCTGGAGTTGGTCCCAAGGGTTGGGCTGTTCGCCCATTAAAGCGGTACGCGAGCTGGGTTCAGAACGTCGTGAGACAGTTCGGTCCCTATCCGCTGCGTGCGTTGGAAATTTGTGGAGGCCTGTCCTTAGTACGAGAGGACCGGGACGGACGAACCTCTGGTATGTCAGTTGTTCCGCCAGGAGCATCGCTGATTAGCTACGTTCGGGATTGATAACCGCTGAAAGCATCTAAGCGGGAAGCTTGCTCCGAGATGAGATTTCCTGACCTCCTTTGTGGGGTGTGAGGTGCCCAGTAGACGACTGGGTTGATAGGCCAGATGTGGAAGCGTTGCAAGACGTGGAGCTGACTGGTACTAATACACCGAAGACTTCTACACACACAGCCTTCATTCGAAGAATGTGATGTTCGCGTCCACCATGTGGTTGACCACCAACAACCCCCCACCCCCCAGCCTGTGGGCTGATGGGTGGGCCGGGGTAGTGGTTGGTAATATAATAAAGCTTGGTCCACGAAACACGGGACCCCATGGTTTCATCACCCCACGCATGGTTGCTGGTTAGTAACCGTGTGGGGGTTGGTGGCAGGGTTTCCGGTGGTTATAGCGTGGGGGAAACGCCCGGTCCCATCCCGAACCCGGTAGCTAAGACCCACAGCGCTGATGGTACTGCACTCGGAAGGGTGTGGGAGAGTAAGACACCGCCGGGATTAACATGAAAGAAAGAAGTGGTCGAGGCCGCACCCCCTTAGGGGCGCGGCCTCCCACCATTTAACACGCCGGAACGCACACAAGCCCCCCGAGGAATACTCCTCGGGGGGCTTTGTTCATAGAGTGCGCCCGTCGGTATCCCACTTACGATAGTTCTCCCACATCGCGGCGAGGTTCGGCTCAGCAAGGCGGTGCTTCCACGGGGCAGGGTGCGCGAGGTCGAGACAGTGTCCGTGGATAAGGGCACGCTGCACGTCCCACTGGGCGAGGAGATCGTGCACTGTAAACGCCACGGTGGGCTTCACCCTGGCGCCAGCGGCGATGGGTTCGTTCGGGCCACCACTAGATCGGGTTCTTCTGCCGCACCCCGACGCGAGTTGACAGCGTCACGCCCTCTTACTCTCAGATCCATCCCTCGTCCCATGCCCGCTGCACGGCCTCTTGTCGGGTGGACACGTGCAACTTGGCCAGGACGGAGGAGACGTAGTTCCGGACGGTTCCCGGTGCGAGATGCAGGGCCGCAGCCGCGTCCGCGAGAGTGGTCTGCTGCGCGGATTCACGCAGCACGTCCAGTTCCCGGTCACTCAGGGGACATGCGGAACCCGATAGCGCGCTGGCGGCGATTTCCGGATCCACGTACCGCTTGCCGGCCGCGATGTCCCGCACCACCTGGGCCAGCTTCTCGGAGGGCGTGGACTTGGGTAGGAACCCGGACACGCCCGCAGACAGGGTGCGGCGCAGTACTCCGGGACGGGCGTGGCGCGTGACCATGAGGATGCGGGTGTCCACCGAGCTCTCGATGCGCTGCGCCGTGTCCACGCCATCCGTGGGCGGCATCTCCAGGTCCAGGATGCACACAGTGGGGGAGTGCTGCTGAGCCGCCCGTAGAGCCTCGGCCCCGTCTGCGACATCGGCCACCACGTCGAAGTCGTCCTCGAGGCGCAGCAGGGCAGCAAGGGCCCCGCGGATCAGGTGCTCGTCGTCCGCGAGAAGGATCGTGATCCGCTCGTCATTCATGGTCGTCTCCTGTCATGGGCACGCGCGCGGTCAGGGTAAAACCGGCGTGCGCGGGATCGAAGGTGTACGTGAGCGTGCCTCCCAGCGCCGACAGTCGTTCACGCAGCCCCGCCAATCCGTTCCCGGTGGAGGCGTCCGGCGTGGATTCCGAGGACGGGGACGCGCCGTCGTTGTGGATAACGAGTTCGAGATGAGCGCCCCCGCCCGGCAGGCGTCGCCGCCGTGCGGCACGACCGGTGGGTGCGGCGTCGTCATCACGACCCGTGGACGAGATCAAACGCAGCGAGATCCGCGCGGAGGAGGCGTGGGAGTGCCGCAGGATGTTGGTCGTGCCCTCCCGCACAACGAGGCCCAGCACATTGCTCGTGACGGTGTCACCGCGGCCGTCCTCGATGCAGTCGGGGAAGGGTCGTGAGCGACCGGCCCAGGTCCGCAGCATCGGGGGCAGGTCCACGTCCGTGTAGATCCCGGCCGCGTCGAGAACGGAGGACGCGTTCTCGAGCTCGTCCACGAGAGTGGTGGAGCGATAACCCTGGACCAGGGAGCGTGTGTCACGCAAGGCTTCCTGCGCGCCTGCGTGAGCCGCGAGGACCTGCTCGCGGGCGGCGTCGTACTGCTGTTTGCCGAGCAGGCGGGCCGCGAGATCCGTGGTGAGGCTGATGACCTGCAGGTGATGTCCCTGGACGTCGTGCAGGTCCGCCGCGAAGCGCAGCCGCTCGTTCGCGATGGCCAGGTCCGCGGCACGGCGCTGAGCGGCCTCCAGCTGTAGCATGACGCCCCAGACCCACAACGAGGAGGGGATGGCGAGCAGGACGATCCCCGCGTACTGGATGGTCATGGCGACGTCCATCGCGGTCGGGTCCATCACCCCCATGGCCCAACAGACCAAGAGGTACACGGGCGGGATCGCAGCGGCCACGAGGAACAACCAGCGCCAGCGGTGCTCGGGCTGCAGGCCGGCCGTCATGACCACGACGGCCAGGGGGAGTGCGGCGTAAACCCCTCGGGGGCCGACGCTCGCCGCGAGAACGGCGCACACAATCCCCAGGATCGCAGCCACACCCATGAAAGGAGTCAACACGGCCGCCCGACTCACACCCCGACGAATCCGCAACAGCCCTGCGGCCCAGCACAGCAGGCTCGTCACGCCGATGATCCCCGTCGTGACGTACGCGGCCGCCGATGGCCTGAACGCGATGGCCGCGAAGTTCAGGAAGAACACGTAGAGCAGGATGCCCACCAGCGTGAGGTAGGTGCTCCACCACACCAGGCTCATGTTCCGGCGTTGCCGCGCGAGGTCGAGCTCGTGCTGTTCTGCGCCGTGGACCGGCGCGGACGTAGGGATCGCCGACATGCCTCCACCCTAGGGGCCGGGTGATCCGGATATGACACGTGTCATGTGGGCTGATGACATCCGTGGCCATGGTGGTGACGCGGGCTCACTGCCGCGAACGGTCCCCGCGCGGAAGAGTGGTGGGCAGAAGGGCACGACAGCCCGAACACACGTCCACAGCGCGGCGCTCAAGCACCCGCCGGAGGAGAGGAAGAACGCCATGCAGTGGTTGCAGGAGAATGTGGAGGCCGCGGGGCAGACCGTTCAGGCCCTGTTCCTGATGCTGGGCGGGGCGATCCCGTTCATCGAGTCCTACGGGGCCTCGGCGGTGGGGGTCATCGCGGGGATCCATCCCGTGATGGCGGTGCTCTTCGCCGTGATCGGCAACATCGTCTCCATGACCCTGTTGGTCCTGTTCGCGGAGCGGGTCCGGAAGTTCTTCACGCGCAATCGGGACGAGCGCAAGGAGCCGAGCAAACGTCAGCAGCGTTTCGTGAGGATGTTCGAGAAGTACGGGGTGGCCGGGGTGTCAATCCTGGGTCAGGCCGTGCTGCCCAGTCAGATCACCTCGTCCATGATGGCCGGGGCTGGCGTGGCCAAGGGGAAGATCATCTTCTGGCAGTGCATCTCGATCGTGCTGTGGGGTGTCCTGTTCGCCGGCCTCGCTTCGGCGGGACTCTCCGTGATCACCGGGGTCTCCTGAGCGGGTGTTCCCTGAGCGGGCCACCCGTACCGGCACCCGGCCACGAGATGACGACGACGGCGCGTCGCACAGTGCGACGCGCCGTCGTTATGGATCGCAGGTGCGGGCTGCGAGGCCCGCACGAGATGGTCAGACGGTCGACTCCGCGGGGGCGTCACGCAGGCGCCCGTTCTTGTCCTTGAGCATGCGGTCCATGACGGCGGCGATGGCGCCGTCGCCGGTGACATTACATGCGGTGCCGAACGAGTCGATGGCCACGTAGGTGGCGATCATGAGCCCCACGGCGGTCTCGTCGAAGCCCAGGGTGGACTGCAGGATGCCGACCGCGGCCATGATCGCGCCGCCGGGGACACCGGGCGCGGCGACCATGGTCACGCCCAGCAGCAGGATGAACCCGATGTACTGCCACGTGTTGATGGGCATCCCCGAGATGGTCATGATCGCCAGGGAGAACAGCACGATCTTCATGGTGGACCCGGAGAGGTGGATCGTGGCGCACAGGGGAATGGTGAACCCGGCGACGCGCTCGTCCACGCCGTTGCGCTTGGTACATTCCAAGGTCACGGGGATGGTCGCCGCGGACGATGACGTGCCCAGCGCCGTGGCGTACGCCGGGAGCATGTTCTTGAGCATCACGAACGGGTTGCGCTTGGCCACGAGGCCCGCCAGGCAGTACTGGATGATCAGGATCACCACGGTCATGATGAACGCCAGGATCACCACGCGCAGGAAGGTGGAGATCACCAGGACGATCTGCCCGTTCATGGTGAGGCTCAGGAACATGCCGAAGATGTAGACGGGCAATAGCGGGATGATGATCTTCTCCACGATCCGCATCACGATCGTGCGCAGCTCCCCGAACCCGCGGTGCAGGGAGTTGCCCTTGACGAACGTGATCCCCACGCCGATGCAGAAGGCCAGGATGAGAGCTGTCATCACGTCGAACACGGGTGGCATGGTGATGTCGAAGAACCCGCTCAGGGCGTGGTCCTCCGGGTTCTCCAGCCCGTTGACGGACCTGTCACCGCCCAGCAGCCACGGGTAGCTCGCTTTGGCCACGAGGAACGCCAGGAGACCGGCGAAAATGGTGGACCCGTACGCGATGGCCGCCGTCACGGCCAACCACTTGCCCGCGCCCCGCCCCAGATCCGCAATGGCCGGTGTCACGAGGCCCACGATGATCAGGGGGATCAGAAACCCCAGGAACTGGCTGAAGATGCCGTTGAAGGTTATGAACACCCGTGCGAGCCATTCCGGGAAGAAGAGGCCGAAGACGACGCCCAGGACGATGGCCACGAGGACCCGCAGAAGCAGGTTTTTGGAGAGGGATCTCAAACGCATGCTTCATTATGTACGGCGCCCACCCTCCTGCGGTTCACTCCGCGCGCGGATCATCCCGCCGCGGCCCGTTCGAGTGCCGCGACCGGCCCGTCCATGGCGTTGGGAGTGCTCCGCGCACCGTTTGTAGAATGCTCTTCGAGAACATCCGGCGGTGCCAGATCCCGCCCCCGCACCATGGCCGCAGGCCGCAGTAGGAGACACCCCTTGAGCGAATCTGAACAGCACGGTTCCCACGATCGTTCCGATCGTCGACGCGGCGGGGGTGACCGCGGCGGCCGGTGGGGCCGTGACGAGCGCGGTTCATCCCGCGGTGGGGGAGACCGCCGGTTCTCCCGGGGCGACGACGATCGTCGGGGCACGGATCGCCGTGGCTCCGATCGCTCCTCGTACCGCGGGGGCTCGGGGGGCCGTCCCGGAGATCGGGACGGTTTCGGCGGCCGAGGCGGCAGCGGACGCCGTTCATCCGGCGACGACGCTCGCAGCGGATACCGGGGCCGGGACGAGCGGGCGGGGAGTTACGGCGGGCGCGGTGACGAGCGCAGGAATGATGACCGGCGAGGCGGCTACCGCCGTGACGACGATCGACGCGGTCCGCGCGACGGCGCTCGTGGTGAGGAACGGGGCGGCTACGGGCGTCGGGACGACAGGCGTGAGGGCGGCTACGGGCGTCGGGACGAGCGTGGTGACCGGGACCGTCGTGAGGGCGGCTATGGACGTCGGAACGACAGGCGTGAGGGCGGCTACGGGCGACGTGATGATCGCGGGGACCGGGATCGCCGGGACGGGGGCTTCGCGGGCCGGGGCGGTGACCGGGCTCGTCAGGGCGGCGGGCGCGGCTTCGGAGCGCGCGACGAGCGCCGCGACTACCGTGACGACCGGCGCGGTGACGCACGTGGCCCCGAGCGCGATGACCGCCGAGATGCCCAGCCGCGGTTCGTGGCCCCGGACATCGACGCGGACGTCACGGGTCGGGAAATCGACCGGACCGTGCGCCGGGAACTGCAGGCCCTCGAGGCGAGCAATGCCGAGCGGGTGTCCAAACACCTCGTGATGGCGGCGCGCTATCTCGACGACGATCCCGAATTCGCCCTTGAACACGCGAACGCCGCCGTGCGTAAGGCGGGGCGGATCGGCGCTGTGCGCGAGGTTGCCGGGATCGCGGCGTATGCGGCCGGTGACTACGCGCTCGCCCTGAAGGAGTTGCGCACCCACCGGCGGATCTCCGGTTCGCAGGCACACCTGCCGCTCATGGTGGACGCCCAGCGTGCCCTGGGCCGCGTGGACAAGGCCATGGAAGAGGCCATCTCGGATGCCGCTGATGCGCTGGACGCCGAGGGCAAGGCCGAGCTCGCCATGGTCGTGTCCGGGATCCACGCCGACGCCGGTGACGAACAGGCCGCGCTCGCGGCGCTCGAGATCCCCCAGCTCGACAAGAACCGCGGGTTCTCCTACAGCCCCAAACTCTTCCGCGCGTACGCGGACGCCCTGCGCGCGGTGGGTCGCGACAGCGAGGCCATGTCGTGGGATCGCCAGGCCATCGTCGCGGAGGCGGCGCTGGGCATGGGCCAGTTCTCCGAGCCCGAGATCGTGGACCTGGGTGACGACCTGGACGAGGACGACGCTCGGCGCACCGTCCGGGAGGCCCAGAAGCGACACAGCGCGGACCGCCCCAGTGATGACGCCCCCGAAGTGAGCACGGACTCCGACGAGGAGGCGGCCCCTGCGCGGGTGGAGACAGCGCCGTCGGACGACGCGGCCGCTCCGGGTGACGCGTCAGCCGACAACCACGCACCCGCCGAGAGCGCCGACGGCGAGCACGGGACGGACACCGGTCATGACCGCAACTGATCCCGCCCGCGAGGAGGGGAGCGAGGACGCGACGCTCATCGAACGGTTCGACGCCTTGCTGTGCGATCTGGACGGTGTGGTCTACGCGGGACCGCACGCGATCGACGGCGCCCCGGAGAGCCTCAAGCGAGTGAAGGACTCGGGGCGCGCGGTGATGTACGTGACCAACAACGCATCCCGATCCCCCGAAGCGGTGGCCGAGCACATCTCGTCCCTCGGCGCTCCCGCTCGGACGCAGGACGTGGTGAGTTCCGCCCAGGCAGCCGCGGCTTTGCTGGCGGAGCGACTCCCGCGGTCGGCGAAAGTGTTGATCACGGGGGCACAGGCGCTCGCGGACGAGATCCGCGCCGTGGGACTGACCCCCGTGATCTCCCAGGACGAGCAACCGGAGGCCGTGGTGCAGGGCTTCGACCCGCACATCGGATGGGAGCACCTCGCCGAGGCCGCCTTCACCCTTGCGGACGACGCCGTGCTGTGGTGCGCGACCAACACCGACCGCACCATCCCCAAGGAACGGGGGATCGCCCCCGGCAACGGGACGCTCGTGGCCGCTGTTGCCGCGGCGTCGGGCCGGGAACCCGTGGTCGCGGGCAAACCCGAGGCCCCCATCTTCCGCGAGGCGGCCGAGCGCGTCGGCGCCCGCAACCCCGCAGTCGTGGGGGACCGGCTGGACACCGACATCCTCGGGGCCAACAACGCGGGCATGCCCGGGATCGAGGTGTTCACCGGGGTGGACTCGCCGCGTTCGGTGCTCGCCGCGTGCACGTCCCAGCGCCCCACCTACTTCCTGGGGAACCTGCGTGAGCTGTTCGAACCGTATCCCCGGGTGGACGTCACGCACGACGGCGACCGGTTCCGCGCGCGGTGCCGCGAGGCCGTCGCGGAGACCGACAGCACCGCCGTGACGGTCACCGCGCCTCGCGACAGCCTGGACGGTTGGCGCGCTGCATGCGCCGCGTGGTGGGCCGCCCATCCCGACGTCGACGTCGCTCACGAACCGTCGCTGACGTGGCAGGACCCCGCGTGAACGAGGAACACCCCGAGCCCCCGCACACCGGCCTGGACCCCGTGGACCGCGTGCTCGCGCGTGAAGCAAACATCGCCGCGCTCCCCGTCACGGAACAGGCGGCGGCGTACGAGGTCCTGCACGAGGAACTGGAGCGGATCCTCAACGCGTCTCCGGGTTCGTTGCCCGCCGGGCTCATCGACTCCGTGACGGAGCCTGGGTCGGACGCCGCGGGGGAGCGGGAGCACCCGTGAACGATCGGCTCGACCGGGCGCTGACCGCGCGCGGTCTCGCCCGGTCCCGCACCGTGGCCGCCGCTCTGATCAAGGCCGGGCGCGTGAGTGTGAACGGGTCCGCGGCCACGAAACCCTCCGCCGTGGTCACCTCGGAGGCCACGCTCGAGGTCGCGGCAGCCGAGGGCGAGGAGTACGTGAGCCGCGCCGGGCACAAACTGGCCGGCGCGCTCGAACGGTTCCCGGACGTGTACCCTGCGGGCAAGCGCTGTCTGGATGCGGGGGCGTCCACCGGAGGGTTCACGGACGTCCTGTTGCGCCGTGGTGCGCGCGAGGTCGTGGCGGTGGACGTGGGGCACGACCAATTGGTCCCCGAACTGCGCGCGGACCCCCGCGTCCGGGTCCACGAGGGGCTCAACGTGCGCTACCTGGATTCCGCCGAGATCGGCGGCCCCGCCCAACTCACGGTGTGCGACCTCTCCTTCATCTCCCTGACCCTCGTGGTCCCTGCGCTCGCGGCGGCCACGGAGCGTGGAGGGGACCTGTTGCTCATGGTCAAACCCCAGTTCGAGGTGGGGGCGCACGCGCTGTCCCGCACCGGCGTCGTGACGTCCGACGCCGCGCGGGAAGCGGCGGTGGAGCGCGTACGGGCGTGCGCGCGCGACGCCGGGCTCGAGGTCCTCGGCACGGCGCCCAGTCCGCTGCCGGGCCAGGACGGCAACGTGGAGTTCTTCGTGTGGTGCCGCAGCCCGAAGCACTGACCGCGTCGGGGCTCTCGCGTAGTGTTGGCTGAGTCAGCCCACCGTGGGAGTCGATCGCAGGAGGATGGTCTTCAGCTCGTGAGCCGGAAAATCTTGGTGATGACCCACACGGGGCGGCACGAGGCCAAGGAAGCGGCCCGCCAGTCCTGCGAACAACTGCACGACGCCGGGCTCGTACCCGTCCTCTGCCGCCCGGACCTCGAGGCCCTGCGTGCGGACGGGTCGGACATGGCACCCGTGGAGATCCTCGAGGAGGACGTGGCGCTGCGCGAGATCGAGATCGTCATGGTGCTCGGCGGTGACGGCTCCATCCTGCGCGCGGCGGAACTGGTGCGCGGAGTGGACACCCCTCTGCTGGGCGTCAATCTGGGTCACGTGGGCTTCCTCGCCGAGTCCGAGCGTTCCGGGCTGAGCGAGACCGTGGAGGCCATCGTCGACGGTCGCTACACGGTGGAGCGGCGCATGGCCCTGGACATCACCGTGTGGGAGCAGCGCCGAAAAGTCCTGCACACGTGGGCGCTCAACGAGGCCTCCGTGGAGAAGGGCAACCGGGAGAAGATGATCGAGGTCGTCACGGAGGTGGACCGCAGGCCGCTGTCCACGTTCGGGTGTGACGGCGTGGTCATGGCCACCCCCACCGGCTCCACGGCCTACGCGTTCTCCGCGGGTGGTCCCGTGGTCTGGCCGGAGGTCGAGGCCCTGCTCATGGTCCCGCTGTCCGCCCATGCCCTGTTCTCCCGCCCCCTCGTGATCTCCCCGCGCTCCATGATGGCCGTGGAGGTGCTCACCCGCACGGATGCCCGCGGTGTCCTGTGGTGCGACGGACGGCGAACCGTGGACCTGCCCCCGGGATCGCGCATCGAGGTGCGCCGGTCCGAGAAGTCCGTGAACCTGGCCCGCATGCACGCGACCCCGTTCTCCGAACGCCTCGTCAAGAAGTTCGAACTGCCGATCGCCGGATGGCGTGGCCCCATGCCCAAGGAACAGCTCGAGGCCCTCACCTCGGCCCTGTCTGTCGTGCAGCCCACCACCAAGGTGGTCGCTCAGGACGAGGAACAACTCAAGCTCAGCGTGGGCCGGGAGATCCCGCACCACAACGACGCGCCCTGGCTCGATGGCGGCCCCTCGACCGGTGAGCGGACCGGCGACCGGCCGGACGGGACCTCCCGGTCATGATCGAGGAGATCCACATCCACGACCTCGGCGTCATCACGGACGCCGTCCTGCCCCTGGGCCCCGGGTTGTCGATCCTCTCGGGTGAGACCGGCGCGGGGAAGACCATGGTGGTCACCGCGCTCGGCATGCTGCTCGGCAACCGCGCGGACGCCGGGTCCGTGCGCTCGGGCAGCACCAAGGCGCTAGCGGAAGCCACCGTGCGGGTGCCGTCGGACCACGCCGCTGTGGCGCTCGTGGAGGAATCCGGTGGTGCGGTGGACAGCGAGAGGGTCAATGGCACCGAGGAGTCCCTGGTCCTGCTCTCCCGCACCGTCTCGGCCGAGGGGCGCAGTCGCGCCCATGTGGGCGGCCGTTCCGCACCGGTGGGCACGCTCGGCGCCGTCGGTGAGACCCTCGTAGCCGTCCACGGGCAGTCCGACCAGCTACGCCTGAAGTCCCCGGCGGCCCAGCGCACGGCGCTCGACGAGTACGCCGGCGTGGACGTTGCCGAGGAGCTCGCCACCTACCGCGGCAAACTCGCGCGCTACCGGGAGGTCGTGGCCACGTTGCGCGCGGCCAAGGAAAACTCCCGCGAACGAGCGCTGCAGGCCCAGGCGTTGACCACCGCGCTCGAGGAGATCGACGCCGTGGAGCCCGTTCCGGGCGAGGACGCCCAGTTGGACGCGGAGAGCGAGAAGCTCACTAACCTCGAGGCCCTGCGCGGTGCGGCATTGTCCGCCCACGGGGCCCTGAGCGGATCCGACGCGGACGACGAACCGGACCTCAACGCCGTCGCCCTGCTGTCCCACGCGCAACAGGCGCTCGACCTCGTGGCGGAGTCCGACCCCGAACTCGTGGCCCTGGCCACCCGGGTGCGGGAGCTGACCGTGGTCGCCGCCGACGTCGCCGCGGACCTCTCGGGATACGCGAGCGGTCTGGACGAGGACGGTCCCGCGCGGCTCGCCGAGGTCGAGGCCCGCCGCAGTGCCCTGCGCGCGCTGACCAAGAAGTACGGTGCGAGCATCGACGAAGTGCTGTCCTGGGCGGACGAGGCCCGGACCCGGCTCGAGGGGCTCGTGGTGGACCCCCAACGCGAGGAACAGCTGCGCGCGGAGGGCGAGAGCCTGCATGCGGCCCTCGTGAAGCACGCGACCAGGCTGTTGGAGCTGCGACGGGTGGCCGCCAAAAAACTCGCGGGCGCCGTGAGCGAGGAACTGAGCGCGCTGGCCATGCCCAACGCGTCCCTCGTGGTGGCGGTGGAACCCTCCGAGCGTTTCACGGACGACGGTAGGGACACGATCGAGTTCATGCTCGCGCCCCACCCGCAGGCCACACCCCGCCCGCTGGGCAAGGGTGCCTCCGGTGGTGAGCTCTCGCGCATCATGCTCGCGCTCGAGGTGGTGCTCTCCGAGGTGGACCCCGTGCCTACGTTCGTGTTCGATGAAGTCGATTCCGGTGTGGGCGGCAAGGCTGCCGTAGAGATCGGCCGGCGGCTGAAGATGCTCGCCAAGAACGTACAGGTGCTCGTGGTGACCCACCTTCCCCAGGTCGCTGCGTTCGCGGATCAGCACATCCTGGTGACCAAGTCCTCGGACTCGAGCGTCTCGGACGTGAAAGTGCTCACGGACGAGGAACGCGTGGTGGAGCTGGCCCGCATGCTCGCGGGCCACGAGGACTCCCGTGCGGCCCGCGAACACGCGCGAGAACTCGTGCGGGACGCCACCGCATGACCGACGACCCCCAACGCCCCGACGAGACACGAATGGTAGGCTCGAATCCCGTGGTGAATGCTCAGGACGCCGCCCACGAGGCAGGCACAGAAAAGAACGACGGTAAGGTGACCCGACAGATCTTCGTCACGGGAGGTGTGGCCTCGTCCCTCGGCAAGGGGCTCACCGCGTCCTCACTCGGGATGCTTCTGCGTTCGCGCGGCCTGTCCGTGACCATGCAGAAATTGGATCCGTACCTCAACGTGGATCCCGGAACCATGAACCCCTTCCAGCACGGTGAGGTCTTCGTCACGGACGACGGCGCCGAGACGGACCTGGACATCGGTCACTACGAGCGCTTCCTGGACGAGAACCTGGACGCCTCCGCGAACGTGACCACCGGTCAGGTGTACTCCACGGTGATCGCCAAGGAACGCCGCGGCGAGTACCTGGGTGACACCGTGCAGGTCATCCCGCACATCACGGACGAGCTCAAGCGCCGGATGCGCCGCCGCGCCGATGACGAGAACGCCCCGGACATCATCATCACCGAGATCGGCGGCACGGTCGGTGACATCGAGTCCCAGCCCTTCATCGAGGCCGCGCGCCAGGTGCGCCAGGACGTGGGTCGGCGCAATGTGTTCTACCTGCACGTGTCCCTGATCCCGTTCATCGGCCCGTCCGGTGAGCTCAAGACCAAGCCCACCCAGCACTCCGTGGCCTCGCTGCGCGGTCTGGGCATCCAGCCCGACGCCCTCGTGCTGCGCTGCGACCGGGACGTCCCGGACGCGATGCTGCGCAAGATCGGTGCCGCGTGCGACGTGGACCTGGACGCCGTGATCTCGTGCGCGGACGCCCCCAGCATCTACGACATTCCCAACACCCTGCACAGCCAGGGTCTGGACACCTACATCCTGGACTACCTGGGTCTGGACTACCAGGACGCCGATCTACGACAGTGGTCCCGCCTGCTCACCGCGGTGCACGAGCCCGAGCACCACGTGACGGTCGCGCTCGTGGGCAAGTACATCGACCTCCCGGACGCGTACCTGTCCGTGTCCGAGGCGCTACGGGCCGGTGGATTCGCGAACAACGCCCGCGTGCACATCAAGTGGGTCGCCTCCGACCTGTGCGACACCCCAGAGGGCGCCCAGCGCGAACTCGGTGACGTGGACGCCGTCCTGATCCCCGGGGGCTTCGGCATCCGTGGGCTCGAGGGCAAGCTCGGCGCCCTGCGCTGGTCCCGTGAGCACAAGGTGCCCACCCTGGGGCTGTGCCTCGGGCTGCAGTGCATGGTCATCGAGTACGCGCGCGACGTCGTGGGCCTGCCCAACGCCTCCTCCACCGAGTTCGACCCGGACACGGACACTCCCGTGATCGCGACCATGGAGGAGCAGAAGCAGTTCGTGGAGGGCGCCGGTGACCTGGGCGGCACCATGCGTCTGGGCCTGTACCCCGCCGCGCTGGCCGAGGGTTCCGTGGTGGCCGAGGCCTACGGTGCCACGGAGGTCTCCGAGCGTCACCGCCACCGCTACGAGGTCAACAACGCGTACCGCGACGCCCTCTCGGAGGCCGGGCTGCGGATCTCGGGCACGTCCCCGGAAGGCACGCTCGTGGAATTCGTGGAGCTGCCCCGTGAGGAGCACCCCTACTACGTGGCCACGCAGGCACACCCCGAGCTGGCCTCCCGCCCGACCCGTCCGCACCCGCTGTTCGACGGCCTCGTCAAGGCCGCTCTCGAGCGCCGGGGCGTCCAGGCCAAGGGCTGAGCCGTGGAGTACACGAGCATCACCGCCGAGCAGCTGACGGATCGCCCGGATCCGCACACCGTCACGGATTCGCGGACCGTCTACGACGGCGCCATCTGGGACGTGTGCAGTGAGTCCTTCCGCATGGCGGGCCAGGAGGAACCGCTGACCCGGGAGTTCATCACGCACCCGGGGGCGGTGTCCGTGGTCGTGCTGGACGAGAAGGAACGAATCCTGCTCATCAACCAGTACCGCCACCCCGTGCGCAAGCGGATGTGGGAGATCCCAGCGGGGCTGCTCGACGTGTCCGGGGAACCCGCGCTGCAGGCGGCCCAGCGCGAGCTGGGCGAGGAAGCGGATCTCACGGCCCGGACCTGGCACACGCTCGTGGACTTCGACAACTCGCCGGGCTCCTCGGCGGAGGCCAACCGGATCTTCTTGGCCCGTGACCTGAGCGAGGTCCCCGAGTCCGAGCGGTTCGAACGCGAGGGCGAGGAGGCGGAGATCGTGGCTGGTTTCGCGGACCTCGACGACGCCGTGGCCGCGGTCATGGCCGGGCGGATCACGTCCCCTACGGCCACGCTCGGCATCCTCGCCACGCACATCGCGCGGTCCCGGGACTGGGCCACGCTGCGCGCACCGGACGCCGAATGGACCTCGCGGCCGCGGCACGAGGGGTGAACGACTCCCTCGAGCCGCACGGTCCCATCACCGAACCACTGCCGATCGTGGACGGGGGACCGAGGGCGGGTGCGGCGCCGTCGGACTCGACGACCGAGGCGGAGGCCGCACCGGAACTGCGGCGGGCCGTGGCGCGTTACCTGGACCACCTCGTGGTCGAGCGCGGACTCGCAGCGAACACCGTGAGTGCGTACCGCCGGGACCTCGCGCGCTACCTGCAGCACCTCACGGCGACCGCCGCGCACGTGCGCGTGCCCAGGGACATCACGGCCGATCACGTGCGGGCGTTCGTGCGGAGCATCCGCGAGGGCGACGCCGGCCACCCGGCGCTGTCCGCGCGCAGCAGTGCGCGGGTGCTCGCGGCGGTGCGGGGGGCCCACGCGTTCTGGGTCACGGAGTCGAGCGTGGACACGGACGTCGCGTCCCGCGTGAGCCCGCCCATGCCGCCGCAGCGGCTGCCCAAGGCCATCGGCGTCACGGAGGTCGAGAACCTCCTGGCCGCCCCGGACCCGGACACACCCGCGGGACTGCGGGCCCGGGCGTTCCTCGAACTGCTGTACGCCACGGGTGCGCGTATCTCCGAGGCCGTCGCGCTGGATGTGGACGACCTCGCCGGTCTGCACGACGAGGACCTCGCCCTGATCCGTGTGACGGGCAAGGGCGCCAAGCAACGGCTCGTGCCCGTGGGATCGTTCGCCGTGGCGGCCCTGGACCGCTACCTTGTCCGGGCCCGCCCCGAGTTGGCGCGGCACGGTCGGGGGAGCCCGGCGGTGTTCCTCAATGCTCGCGGCACGCGGATCTCGCGGCAGACGGCGTGGAACATGGTCAAGGACGCCGCGCGCACGATCCACCAGGAGGAGCGGATCACGCCGCACACGCTGCGCCACTCGTTCGCCACGCACCTGCTAGAGGGCGGCGCGGACCTGCGGGTTGTGCAGGAACTGCTGGGACATGCCTCCCTGGCCACGACCCAGATCTACACGCGCGTGTCCGTGGAGTCCCTGCGCGAGGTCTACGCGACGTCCCACCCGCGAGCGCGCTGAGCCGGCAGCGTCGGGGCAGCGCACTGAGCCGACCACGTCGGGAGCCGCAGCACACGGAGTGGGTGACGTTCCGCCCGCACACCGAGCCGGCGACGTCGCCCGCCGCACCGCCCGGAGCCCGGGACCTCCCGTGCGTGGGCGCCGGGCCCGCAAGGGGCGGGGAGCGGCGTCGTCGGCTGTTCGCCCATAGGCCGACCGCGCGTCACGCGCAACACCTATTGTGGCCTCATGCGAACCGTCATGCGTCGTCCGGCCCTGCTCACCGCCCTGTTGGCCGCGCTGCTGCTCGTGGGCGGCATGGCACCGGCCCACGCCGGGGCGGGGATCGACAACGAGTACCGCGCCCTGCCGAATCCCGGCGCATGGTTGGGCAAGCCCACGTCCGCCGAACGCTGTGGCCTGCGGGACCGCGGCTGCTATCGGCAGTACCAGAAGGGCACGATCCACTGGACGTCCACGACCGGTGCGCGGGCCCAGCGCGGCGGGATCCTGGCGAAGTGGCGCGCGGAGGGTTCCGAGCACGGGGCCCTGGGGTACCCCGTGACGCGTGAGACCTGCACGGGTGGCACGTGCGAGGTCCGCTACCAGCGCGGCCGCATCACCTGGACCGCCCAGGGAGGAGCGCGGGTGCACCGGGACATCGACGATGCCCGCAGCGTGTCCGTGGTCGTGAACAAGAAACGCCCGCTGTCCCCGCGCACCTACGCCCCGGCTCCGTTACGTTCGGTGGGCGGGGGAGTCCTGCTACGGGACGACGCTGCAGCGGCCTACCAGCGCATGAGCCGTGCCGCGGCCGCACAGGGGGTCACGCTGGTCCCGGTGAGCGGGTACCGCGACTACGACACCCAAGCGCGCCTCTACCGCGAGTACACGGCCCTGTACGGACAGGCCACCGCCGACACCATTTCCGCGCGGGCCGGTCACTCCGAACATCAGACCGGCCTCGCGATCGACGTGGGCGCCCCCGGGGCCACCTGCGGTCTGCTCCCGTGCTTCGGCAACACCCCACAGGGGAAGTGGATCGCCGCGAATGGGCACACCTACGGGTTCGTGGTGCGCTACCCCAACGGGCACACCGCAACCACCGGGTACGCCTACGAACCGTGGCACCTGCGCTACGTGGGCACCGCCACGGCCACGAGTTTGAAGAACAGCAGGTCCGCGACGGTGGAGTCCTACATGGGTCTGCCGCGGGCCCCGAAGTACTGACGACGGCCCGCCACCTCTCACGTGTGAAGGGGCGGCGGGCCGTCGTGGTGTCCCAAGCTCAGGACAGGTGACGCTCGTCCGGGCCGCTGTAGTCCGAGAGCGGGCGGATCAGCGAGTTGTTTGCGCGCTGCTCCATGATGTGCGCGGTCCAGCCCACGATCCGCGCGGCCACGAAGATGGGCGTGAACGCGGGGATGTCGAACCCCATGAGCCAGTACGTGGGGCCCGCGGGGTAGTCCAGGTTGGGCTTGATGGACTTGGCCTCGTCCATGGACTTGGCCAGACCGTTGTAGAGCCCAAGGACCTCGGGCCGGTCGTAGTGCTCGAGCATGCGGAACAGGGCGTCCTGCATGGTGGGCACGCGCGAGTCACCGTGCTTGTACACGCGGTGGCCGAAGCCCATGACCTTCTTCTTCTCCGCGAGCGCCTGGTCCATCCACTCCTTGGCGCGCTTCTCCGCTTCCTCGGCGGATTCGTCCTTGCGGATCCCGAGCTCCTCGAACGTGTGCATCACGGCCTCGTTGGCACCGCCGTGCAGGGGGCCCTTGAGGGCGCCGATGGCCCCGGTCACTGCCGAGTGCAGGTCCGCGAGCGTGGAGGTGATCACGCGCGCCGTGAAGGTGGAAGCGTTGAACGAGTGTTCCGCGTACAGGATGATCGACACCCGGAACGCGTCCACGACCTCCGGGGCGGGTTCCTCGCCGAAGGCCATCCAGAGGAAGTTCTGGGAGTAATCGAGGTCCTCGCGGGGGTCCACGAGGTCCTGGCCGTGACGGCGGCGCTGGTCGTAGCACACCACGGCGGGCATGACGGCGAACAGTTCCTGGGCCTTGCGCAGCTCCGCCTCGGGGGAGTTGTCCTCTGCGTGCGGGTGCTGCGCGCCGATCACCGAGGCGGCGGTGCGGCACACGTCCATGGGGTGGCACGTGGTGGGCAGCTCGTCGATGACGCGCTTGAGCTCGGGCGTCAGCGCGCGGTGGGAACGCTCCAGCTTGTGGAACGCGGTGAGCTCGTCCTCGGACGGCAGCTCGCCGTTCCACAACAGCAGCGCCACCTGTTCCGCGGAACAGTTCTGCGCGAGTTCCTGCACCGGGTAGCCCCGGTAGAGCAGCGAGTTGGTCTCTGCATTGACCTTGGACACGGCGGTGGTGTCAGCCACCACCCCGGCGAGTCCTTTGTGGATCTCGGTATCGGCCACGGTGATCTCCTTCGACGATCGGGCTCGTGCACGGACTGAGTGTTCCCACCACACCACACTTGGCGTGGTGGGAACAGAGGGGTTCAGGCGTCCGGGGTCCCGGGGACCTCGAAATTGAACACCCCGGAATCGAACTGGTTGTACCCGTTGTAGTCCACGAGTTCGTACAGCCGCTTACGGGTGAGCATGTTCTCTACCTGCGCCTGCTGGGTGCCGTCCTCCCGGATGGTGGTGAGCAGGCGTTCCATGGCGCCGAGGGCCTGGCGCTGCAGGGACACGGGGTAGATGATCATGGACACCCCTGCACCGTGCAGTTGCTGCGTGGTGAACAGCTGGGACTTGCCGAATTCGGTCATGTTGGCCAGGATCGGCACGTCCAGGGCCTCAGCCATGCGCTCGAACTCCGAGAGGTCCGCCATGGCCTCGGGGAAGATCACGTCCGCGCCGGCGTCGGCGAGGGCCTTGGCCCGGTCGATCGCGGCATCCAGTCCGTCCACACCGCGCAGGTCCGTGCGGGCCATGACCACGAAGTTCGGGTCCCGGCGGGCTTCCACGGCGGCCTTGATCCGCTTGGTGGCCGTGGCGGTGTCCACCACGTTCTTCCCGTCCAGGTGGCCGCAGCGCTTGGGATTGAACTGGTCCTCGATGTGGCAACCGGCCAGGCCGGCGTCCTCGAGTTCCTGGACGGTGCGGGCAACGTTCATGGGCTCACCGAATCCGGTGTCCGCGTCCACGAGGCACGGCAGGTCCGTGCTGCGCGCGATCTGACCGGCGCGCGTGGCCACCTCGGTCAGGGTCGTGAGACCGATGTCCGGCAGGCCCAGTTCGTTGGCGAGCACGCCGCCGGAGATGTAGACGCCCTCGAAGCCCTGCTCTTGGATGAGCTTGGTGGACAGGGGCGTGAACGCTCCGGGGAAACGGGCGATCTCCGGGGCCGCGAGCAGTTCGCGGAACCGTTCGCGCTTCTCGGCGGGGGTCACGGTGGTGTACAGCATGATCAGAAGATTCCCTTCGCTGAGGTCTCCAGCTCCACGGCGGCCGTGATGTTCAGCTGCCCGAGCTCCCCGGCACCCAGTTCGGGGACGCGCTGGACCGCGTCCAGGAACCGCTCGATCTCCTCCGGGGCCACGATGCCCTCGGCCAGGGTACGGAACTTGGTGATGTACTGCTCCCGCGCGAACGGGCGGGCACCGAGCGGGTGGGCGTCCGCCACGGCGATCTGGTCCGTGATCACGGTGCCGTCCGTGAGGGTGATCTCCACGGAACCGCCGAACGCCTTCTCGGAGATGTCCAGGGAGTGGTATCGGCGGGTCCACTCCGGGTCCTCCTGCGTGGTGACCTTGTGCCACAGCTCCACGGTGTCCTGGCGGCCCGCACGCTCGGGGGCGTAGGAGTCCACGTGGTGCCACGCGCCGTCCTGCAGGGCCACGGTGAAGATGTACGGGATCGAGTGGTCAAGGGTCTCACGCGACGCCGTGGGATCGTACTTCTGGGGGTCGTTGGCCCCGGAACCGATCACGTAGTGGGTGTGGTGGGAGGACTTGATGAGCACCGAGGCCACGTTGGCGGGGTCGGTGACCTCCGGGTGCTCGCGGTGCAGCTTGCGCGCCAGGTCGATCCACGCCTGGGCCTGGTACTCCGCCGAGTGCTCCTTGGTGTACGTGTCCAGGATCGCGCGCTTGGGCTCACCCGGGGCCGGCAGGGGCACCGTGTAGCGGGCCTCCGGGCCCGAGAGCAGCCACGCGATCACGCCGTCCTCGCCCTCGTAGATGGGGGTCGGGGAGGTCTGCCCGCGCATCGCGCGGTCCACGGCCTCGACCGCCATCTTCCCGGCGAACGCGGGCGCGTGGGCCTTCCACGTGGAGATCTCGCCCTTGCGGGACTGCCGGGTCTGGGTGGTCGTGTGCAGTGCCTGACCGATCGCCTGGAAGATGGTCTCGGTGTCCAGGCCGAGCAGCGTGCCGATGCCCGCGGCGGCGGACGGACCGATGTGCGCAATGTGGTCGATCTTGTGCTCGTGCAGGCACATGCCCTTGACCAGGTCCACCTGGATCTCGTACCCGGTGGCGATCGCGCGCACGAGGTCCTCGCCCGAGCTGCCCACGTGCTGGGCCACCGCCAGGATGGGCGGGATGTTGTCCCCGGGGTGGGAGTACTCCGCGGCCAGGAACGTGTCGTGGTAGTCCAGCTCGCGCACGGCCACGCCGTTGGCCCACGCGGCCCACTCTGGGGAGACCGCGGCGTCGTCGTCCGGGGCGCCGTAGAGCAGCGCGCCGGTGCCCGAGAAACCGCCGCCGTCGACGACCCGGTGGCACAGGGCCTGCGAGCGCGCGGAGACGATGGGCCCGCGGTTGAGGGAGGCCACGGCCACGGACGCGTTGTCGATGATCCGGTTGATGACCATGTCCACGACCTCGGGCTCCACGGCCACCGGGTCGGTCGCGACGCTCGCGAGCTTGTGGGCGAGCTGCTCCTCGCGGGGCAGTTCCTCCTTGGACGAGTATGTGCGCACGGTGTGTTCGACGGTCACGGGCGTTCCTTTCGCTGCGAGGTGTCTCTGGGATGTCTCCGCGGGCTTGCGGATGGTTCGTGGGGCGTACGCCCCGGTCAGGAGGCCTCCGGGCGGGCCCGCGCGAGCGCGGGGGAGCCGAGGGCCTTGCTCAGGGCGTTCTTCAGGTGCACGCGCGTGGTCGCGACGGCCAGGGGTGCGTCCCCGTGCGCGATCGCGCGGGCGATCGCCTCGTGTTCGGCGGCCGCGGCGGCCAGCCGCTGCGGATCGGAGGTGGCGAGCCGGCGCACGCGGGCAAGGTGCAGACGCACGTTCTCGAGGGCCTGTTGCAGGTAGGGGTTGCCCGCGGCGGCGTCGATCTGTTCGTCCATGCGGTCCACGAGATCGTAGTACGCGGGGTGGTCGGGGTCGTCCGAGAGCCGCTCCGCCGCGTGGGACAGTTCGTCCGCGAGCGCTCGGAACGTCTCTGGGTCGCCGCGCTGGGCAGCGAGTTCGGCGGCCCGGCAGTCGAGCGTGTCGCGCAATTCGTAGAGGGCGCGCACGTCGTCCGCGGACAGGGCGCTGACGACGACGCCGCGGCCGTTGTGCGGCTCGGTGAGCCCGTCCGCGGTGAGCCGGGACAGCGCTTCGCGCACGGGGGTGCGGGAGATGCCGAGCCGTTCGGAGAGGTCCACTTCGCCCAGGACCTGCCCGGGGACCAGGCGCCACGACACGATGTCCGCGCGCAGTTCGCGGTAGGCACGCTCACCCGCTCGCATGGCTCCTCCTGAAGATCGAAAGTTCTTTCAGTGTATACACGAGCCCGTCATGCGCCAAGAGTTTTCCGGGACTGAAGAGGAAGTTACGCGGCGTGTGTATACAAAACTCTTGTTTTGTGTGATCAGGGACACTATCCTGGTGGCACCGATCCTCACCACGACCACCCGCGGAGGAAGCCATGTCCGAGGCCACGTACGCATCCGTCTACCGTTCCAGCGTGGGGGACCCCGAGCGGTTCTGGCTCGACGCCGCCGACGCCGTGGACTGGGTGAGCCCACCCACCCGCGCACTCGACGACTCCGCCGCACCCCTCTACCGGTGGTTCCCGGACGGGGAGCTCAACACGTGCGTCAACGCCGTGGACCGTCACGTGGCCGCGGGGCACGGGGAACGCACGGCATTGATCTACGACTCTGCCGTGCTGGACACCCAGGAACACATCACGTACGCGCAGTTGCAGGAGCGCGTGGCCCGCTTCGCCGGCGCGCTCGCCGCCCAGGGTGTGACCAAGGGGGACCGGGTGCTGCTCTACATGCCCATGATCGCGGAGTCCCTGATCGCGATGCTCGCGTGCGCGCGACTGGGTGCGGTGCACTCCGTCGTGTTCGGGGGTTTCGCCCCCAAGGAACTGGCGAGCCGGATCGACGACTCCGCCCCGGTGGTCGTCGTCACCGCGTCCGGTGGCGTGGAGCCCAAGCGCCGGATCGAGTACCTGCCCGCGATCGAGGAGGCTCTGCAGTTGAGCGACCACGCGCCGTCGGCGGTGCTCGTGCACGAACGGGACGGTTTCGTCACGACCGTGGCCCAGGCGCGCGAGCGGGCCGGCGACGGCGGGCCCGCGTGGCTGTCGTGGACCGAGGCGCAGGACGGCGTGACGCCCGCGGAGCCCGTGACGGTCAAGGCCACCGACCCGCTCTACATCCTCTACACCTCCGGCACCACGGGCACCCCCAAGGGCGTGGTGCGGGACAACGGCGGGCACGCGGTGGCCCTGAGCTGGTCCATGCGCAACATCTACGACATCGGCGCCGGGGACGTGATGTGGACCGCCTCGGACGTGGGATGGGTCGTGGGCCACTCCTACATCGTCTACGGGCCCCTGTTGGCCGGCGCGACCACCGTGGTCTACGAGGGCAAGCCCGTGGGCACCCCGGACGCCGGGGCCTTCTGGAAGCGCGTGGCCGAGCACGGGGTCAAGGTGCTGTTCACCGCCCCCACGGCGCTGCGCGCGATCCGCAAGGCCGATCCGCAGGGGGACCTCGTGCGCGACTACGACATCTCCTCGCTGCAGACGCTGTTCGTGGCCGGTGAGCGACTGGACCCGGAGACCCACCGCTGGGCCTCGGACGTGCTCGGGGTGCCCGTGGTGGACCACTGGTGGCAGACCGAGACCGGGTGGGCCATCTGCGCCAACCCCTTCGGGATCGAGAAGCTGCCAATAGTGTCGGGCTCGCCCACGGTCCCCGTGCCCGGGTTCAACGTGGAGATCCTCGACCCCGTGGGTGAGCCGTTGGGCCCGGGGGAAGAGGGCAACATCGCAGTGCGGCTGCCCCTGCCGCCGGGCACCCTGGTGACCCTGTGGCGCAACGACGAGCGGTTCGTGTCCTCCTACCTCTCGGCGTTCCCGGGCTACTACGCCACGGGGGACTCGGGCTACATCGATGAGAACGGGTACGTGTTCGTGATGGGCCGCACCGACGACGTCATCAACGTCTCCGGGCACCGGTTGTCCACGGGGCACATGGAGCAGGTCGTGGCAACCCACCCGGACGTGGCCGAGTGCGCGGTGATCGGTGTGAACGATCCCCTCAAGGGTCAGCGCCCCAGCGGGTATGTGGTGCTCAAGACCGGATCGGACATCGAACCCCAGAAGCTGCGCGAGGACCTCGTGGGCATGGTGCGTTCGCAGATAGGGCCCGTGGCGGACTTCAAGGACGTGGCCGTGGTGGACGCCCTGCCCAAGACCCGCTCGGGGAAGATCCTGCGCAAGACCATGCGTCAGATGGCGGACGGGGAGAAGTACACGGTGCCCTCGACCATCGAGGACGATTCCGTACTTGAGGCGCTGCACGCCGTGCTGGCACCGCGCGAGCAGGGGTAGCGGCTCGCGCGGACCGACAGGATCCGCGCGGGCACTCCGCAGTCGCGTAGACACTCTGACTCCTCACAAACACTCCCCGTCCGTGCGGTCAAGGATCACTCGCGGGGTGTTGCCACCCGCCGTCCGGTGACTCGGCAGGTGCGGTGGACGGGGCCCAGGCCCTCGCCCTGAGTACGAGCAGACGGCTCGTGGCTCTGGAAGTCCTGCGCGGCCTGGCGCTCCTGGGCACCCTGTTGACCAACATCTGGCTCTTCTCGAGCTCGTCCGTAAGCAGTCTCGCGGCCCTGGTGGTCGCGGCGGTGCTGGCCACGACTCCCCAGGCCTAGAAGATCTGGCTCTGGATCGGCCTGGCGCTGCACGCCGTGATGATCACGGTGCTCACCCTGCTGCCGGGCCAGTCCTCGAGCCGTTCGTCCATCGGCGCCGGCGATCCTGGGCGCCGTCGGCAACGGCGGCGGTGGGCTGCGCAACACCGAGTCGTACGGGGGATGGTCGCGGAAGGCCTGGAGACCTTCGTGGCCGTGCGCACCGGGCTGAGCTGGGTGGGTCGGATGGCCATGACGTGTTACGTGCTGCAGAACCTGATCTTCTCGGTGATCTTCTACGACTTCGGTCTGGGACTGGTCGGCAAGCTGCCCGCGGAATGGAACGCGTGGGGCACGCTCGCGGTGTACGTGGGTGTCGCCTTGTTCCTGGTGTTCGGCTCCGGCCTGAGGCTGCGCCGTTTCTCGCGGGGCCCCTGAAGATGCTGATGCACCGCGCGCACCGCGGGCTCGTGGCCAGGGTCCACGTCCCGCTCGCACGACGACGCCGCGAGCGCCGTCGTGCCCGCGCGGAAAGCAGCGCCGTGACCTCCGAGTAGTCCCCCCCACGATCGATCGATCACCGTACGGGTGGCGCCGCTGAGTTCAGCGGCGCCACCCGTATTCCAGTTCGGGGCGCCCGGGTGTGCCGTGGCGCGCCCGCCGGTCCACGGAACCCGCCGCGCACAGGTGCTCGAGGTAACGCCGCGCGGTCACGCGGGCCAGCCCCAGTTCACGGGCAAGCTCACCCGCGGAGTGGTAGTCGGGGGCCTCCCGCAGGAAGCCGGCGACCGCTTCAAGGGTGTCGGGAGCGAGACCCTTGGGCGGCGCGGGAGCGGGGCGAGCAACCAGGGCAGCGAAGATCCGGTCGAGCTCCGCTTGCTCGATCGCGGCGTCGTCCGGCGTGGCCGCCGCGAGCACCCGGTGGTAGGCGGCGTAGGCCTCGAGCTTGCGCCGCAGCTCGTCGAACGTGAACGGTTTCACGAGGTAGCCCACCACCCCCACCGCGGTGGCGTCCCGCACCGTGGCCACGTCCCGGTGTGCGGTGACGATCAGCAGGTCCACGGCCGCGCGCTGTGCTCGCAGGGCCCGGGCCACCTCGAGCCCGGAGATGTCCGGGAGCGTGAGGTCCAGCAGTACGAGGTCCACCGGGGTCGACGACGCCGCCCGCTCCCGCACCGCGCGCACGGCCGCCGTGCCGTTGCGCGCGACCCCTGCCACCTCGAATCCCGCGCAGCGGGCCACGTACTCGGCATGCGCGGACGCCGTCAGGGCTTCGTCGTCCACCACGAGCACGCGGATCATCGGTTCTCCTTTCGATCGAGGGCGGGGTGCTGCGCGGGGATGTCCACCGAGAACACGGCGCCCGCCTCGTGGGACACCGTGAGTTCGGTACCCCAGCCCTCCACCGCCCGGCGCACGACGTCCAGGCCCACCCCGCGGGGTGCGTCCGTGGCGGGCTTGGTGGTGACCCCGGGGTCGAAGAGCCGCTCCCGCACGTCCGGTCGGATGCCGGGCCCGTTGTCAGCGACCGTGAGGTGCACGAACCGCCCGTCTCGGGACGGGACGAGTTCCACCTCCACGGTGGGCGGTTCGTCGTCCGGACGTTCATCCCGTTCGACATCGCTGACCGCATCCACGGCATTGTCGACGAGGTTGCCGAGGACGCTCACGAGCTCGGACGGGTCCACGGCGAGCGGTGGCACCCGCTCGTGGGTCACGACCACGAGTTCCACGCCGCGTTCGTGGGCCGTGGCGGTCTTACCCGCGAGCAATGCCGCGACGTACGGGTCCTCGATCTCTCGGGCGGTCACACCCAATCGCACTGACCCCTCGAGGGTCGAAGCCGCGAAGTCCCGGGCCTGGGGGTAGCGCTCGAGTTCGAGCAGCGAGACCACGGTGTGCATCCGGTTGGCGTGCTCGTGGGTCTGGGCGCGCAGCCCGGCGGCCATCGTGCGCACGGTGTCCAGCTCGCCGGACATCCTGCTCAGCTCCGTCTGGTCCTGGACCATCAGCACACGCAGCCCGGAGTCCTCCGAGACCCGGGTGCACGAGGCCACCAGGGTGCGTCCCGCCACGGTGCAGCGTTCGTCCGTGAACGTGTCCGCCCGGGCGAGCAGCTCGGCTACGGCCGGGGGCACGGGCTCGGCGGCGGGGCGGCGTCGTCGTCGGGCGATCCCGCGTGGACCCGAGAGACCGCGACCGCGTCGTGGGCTCCCGGGGCCGGAGCGGGCGTTGTCGTACGGCTCGAAGCGGGTGTCCTCCGGCGAGGAGCCGCGCTGCTCGCCGGGGGTGACGCCGAGCAGCTCACCGGCGCGCGTGTTGCTCAGCACCGGGCGGTCGGCGGGGTCCAGCAGCACGAGCCCTTCCCGTGCGCGGGACAGCACCGCGCGATTGAGCGCGAGACCGCGCACGAGAGATTCGGGGGAGCGCCCGTCCGTGACGCGGTTGAGGTAGCGCGCCACCAGGACGCAGACCACCGAGGCCGCCGCGAGCAGCGCACCCACGATCAGGGCGAGTCCTGGCAGCTCGTGGCGGCTCTCCGCGGCGATCCGGTTCACGAGCACCCCCGAGGACACGAGTCCGATGATGGTTCCATCCCGGTCTCGCACGGGCGCGATCGTGCGCACGGAGGGACCCAGCCGACCCACCTCGGTCGCGGTGTGCACCTCGCTGTGCAGCGCCTGCGAACGGTCGCCCAGGTACTGCTGACCCACGAGGCCCTCGTCGTGGTGGGTGATCCGGGTGCCGTCCGGGGTCATGATCGTGATGAAGTCCACCGCGGTGTCCCGTTCGAGAGTGCTCGTCAGCTCCTGCAACCTCGGGTGGGGGTCGGAGGAGAGCAGTGTGTCCCGCACGAACGGATCGTCCACGAGTGTTCCCGTGGCCACCCGCGTGACCGCCTGGGCCTGCTCCGTGACCCGGGTGTGGGTCTGCCACACCATCACACCGGCTACCACGAGCGAGATGACCACCACGAGCCCCAACTGCAGGGCGAGGAAACGGCGGGCGAGGGACATGGCGGCTCCGAGCGAATGGTGCGGGTCGTACGGGCGGGCAGCGGGAGGTCCGCGGCGGGCACTGTGATCCCGGTCATGAACGATATGACCACAACGCGACGCGGGCGCGGATGGTGCGTGAGGCTGGTCACCATTCCACCACCGAACCACCTCCGACCCGTCAGGAGACACCATGTCAGACACGCGCGTCCGGGGCAGCGTCCCCGGGGGAGCCCGCGCCGCGGGCGGCGGTCCGCGGAAGAAGGACCGTACCCACTACCTCTACATCTTCGTGATCGCCGGCGTGGTGCTCGGCGCGCTGATTGGGTTGTTGTTCCCGGACGTCGGTGTGGCGCTGAAGCCGCTCGGCACGGGGTTCATCGCCCTGATTAAGATGATGATCGCGCCGGTGATCTTCTGCACGATCGTGCTCGGGGTGGGGTCCATCGCCCATGCCGCCACGGTGGGCAAGGTGGGTGGGCTCGCGCTGACCTACTTCATCGTGATGTCCACGTTCGCGCTCGCGATCGGTCTGGTGGTCGGCAACATCGTCCAGCCCGGATCCGGACTGGACCTGGCCAACGCGCACTACGACTCCTCGGGGCTGGCCTCCGGGGGAGACCACTCGGCCGAGGGCGGTGCCGTGGGCTTCGTGCTGGGCATCGTCCCCACCACGCTGTTCTCCGCCCTGACCTCCGGGAACATCCTGCAGACCCTGCTGGTCGCGCTGCTCGTGGGCTTCGCACTGCAGGCCATGGGGGAGTCCGGCAAGCCCGTGCTCAAGGCCGTAACCTACATCCAGGCGGTCGTGTTCCGGCTGCTCATGATGGTCATGTGGCTCGCACCCATCGGTGCGCTCGGGGCGATCGCCGCGGTGGTCGGTGCCACCGGCATGAAAGCCATCGTGTCCATGATTGGGCTCATGCTCGCGTTCTACGTCACGTGCATCCTGTTCATCGTGGTGGTCCTGGGGTTGATCCTCAAGCTCGTCTCCGGGGTCAACATCTTCTCGCTCATGAGGTACCTGGCCCGCGAGTACCTGCTGATCTTCTCCACGTCCTCCTCCGAGGCGGCCCTGCCGCGGTTGATCGCCAAGATGGAGCACCTGGGTGTGTCCAAGCCGGTCGTGGGTGTGGTGGTGCCCACGGGTTACTCGTTCAACCTGGACGGCACCGCGATCTACCTGACCATGGGTGCGCTGTTCGTCGCGGACGCCATGGGCAAGCCGCTGGCGCTGGGGGAGCAGATCACGCTGCTGCTGTTCATGATCATCGCGTCCAAGGGTGCGGCCGGTGTCTCCGGCGCGGGCATCGCCACACTGGCCGCCGGCCTGCAGTCCCACCGCCCGGACCTCGTGGACGGCGTGGGGTTGATCGTGGGGATCGACCGCTTCATGTCCGAGGCCCGCGCCCTGACCAACTTCTCCGGTAACGCGGTGGCCACCCTGGTGCTGGGCACGTGGGTCAAGCAGGTGGACAAGGACCGGGTGCGCCGGGTGCTCTCGGGTGCCGAGCCCTTCGACGAGGAATCCCTCACGGTGGACCCGCACGGCTCCCCGACCGCCCCGGAGCAGGCCCTCGAGGGACATCCGGAATCCCGGCCCGTGACCCCGCGGGAGCACTGACTCCCCAGGTCACGCCGCCGAGACCCCGTACCGGGCCCCGCCGTCACCGCGGTGGGGCCCGGTGCATGTCCACGTTCGTGCGGGGGAGCGCAGCTGGTACCGGTCGGGTGCACCCCCGGGCGGTAGGGTAGGGCGTTGAGACTTGAACGGACGCCCAGGAAGGAAGGCTGTCGCCCGTGAGCAACGCCAGTGATGAGACGCCCCAGCAGAACCCGGCGTCGGACGCCGTAGGCCCCACCGGCCGCCCCGTGCGGACCTTCCCGGACCCGCCTGAGCTCACGGAACACGGCCCCGCCCGCATCATCGCGATGGTCAACCAGAAGGGCGGGGTGGGTAAGACCACGTCCACGATCAACCTGGGGGCCGCGCTCGCCGAGCTGGGGCGCAAGGTGCTGCTCGTGGACTTCGACCCGCAGGGCGCGCTGTCCGCGGGCTTCGGGTCCAACCCCCACGAGCTGGACCTGACCATCTACAACGTCATGATGGACCGTTCCGTGGACGTGTGGGACGTGGTGCAGCAGACCCATGTGGAGAACGTGGACCTGTTGCCCGCCAACATCGACCTCTCCGCCGCGGAGGTCCAGCTCGTGACCGAGGTGGCCCGCGAGCAGGTGCTCGCGTCCGCGCTGCGCAAGGTCGAGGACTACTACGACGTCATCCTGATCGACTGCCAGCCGTCCCTGGGGCTGCTCACGGTCAACGCGCTCACGGCCTCCCACGGCGTGATCATCCCGCTGATCTGCGAGTTCTTCGCGCTGCGCGCGGTCGCACTGCTCGTGGATTCGATCTCCAAGGTCCAGGAGCGGATCAACCCCAAGCTGCAGATCGACGGCGTGCTGGCCACCATGTTCGACTCCCGCACCCTGCACTCGCGCGAGGTCATCGCGCGCATCGTGGACGCGTTCGGGGACAAGGTCTTCGACACCGTCATCAAGCGCACCGTGAAGTTCCCGGACGCCACCGTGGCCGCGGAGCCGATCCTCAACTTCGCGAGCAACCACCCCGGTGCCGAGTCCTACCGTCAGCTCGCGCGCGAGCTGATCTCGCGCGGCGGGGCGCCGTGATCCCCACGCACTCGTGAGCACCGTCGAGCTCGAGGCGAACGCGGCGTCGGGTGGGTCCTCCGGCGAGCCGTCGGACGCGCCGTCCGGGGCGGCCGCGGGCTTCACCGTGGCGCTCGAGAACTTCCAGGGTCCGTTCGACGTCCTGCTGTCCCTGATCGCCAAGCACGAGATGGACATCACCCAGGTGTCCCTGTCCGCGGTCACGGACGAGTTCATCCAGTACGTGCGAGAGTTGCAGGAGATCGCCTCGCCCAAGGCGCTCGACGAGGCGAGCGAGTTCCTCGTGGTCGCGGCCACCCTGTTGGATCTCAAGGCGGCGCGCTTGTTGCCGCGCGGCGAGGTCGAGGACGAGTACGACGTCGAAGTGCTCGAAGCGCGCGACCTGCTGTTCGCACGCCTGCTGCAGTACAAGGCGTTCAAGGAGGTCGCGGGGCAGCTCAACGCGCGCTTCGCCGCGGAGTCCGTGCGGATCCCGCGCCACGTGGACCTGGACCCCGCGGTCGCCACGGCCCTGCCGCCGCTCATGTGGACGCTCACACCCGATCAGCTCGCGCACCTGGCCGTCGTGGCGCTGGACCCCGAGCGGCACGTCCCGGAAGAGGTCGACGTCGCTCACCTCCACGGCGCGCGGGTGCGGGTCGCAGACGAAGCCGAGACGATCGCCGAGGCGCTGCGGGACGGCGAGGAACATACGTTCCGGTCGCTGATCGCGGACGCGACGTCCACGCTCGTCATCGTCGTGAGGTTCCTGGCCCTGCTCGAGATGTACCGAGACCGGGTGGTGCGCGTGCGCCAGGACGAGGTGCTCGGACCCCTGCTCGTGCGCTGGGACGGCTCCGACGACTGGACCGCCGAGTCCCTGAGCAGCGAGTACACGGGCGCGGAGGCGGATCCGGCGGCGAGCGCCGGGGAGCAAAACCTGGGAGAATGATTCCCGCACAGGATCGGTGTGAACCGTACCGAAGGAGATGATGAGCGCGTGGCGGAACCCAGCCCCGCACGACCCCCCAATGTCGACATCGTCGACACCCACGACTCGGAACAGCCCACAGGGCTCGACGACGCGCAGTTGTATTCGGCCCTGGAGGCCGTGCTCATGGTGGCCGCGGCCCCCGTGCAGCTCGAGGAGTTCGCGCGCGTCACGGGCGAGCCCGTGCACCGGGTACGCAGCGCCTTGGAACACCTCAAGGCCGACTACGACGGCGTGATCGGAAACACCCCGGCGCACTCACCACGGGACGGCGCCGCCGGATATGATGGACGGTCGGCCTCCCGTGACGACGCGGTGCCCGCCGCCCGCGTGCGTGGTTTCGAACTGCGCGAAGTGGCCGGCGGGTGGCGAATCTACTCCCGCAGCGAGCATGCGCAGCTCGTCACGGACTTCGTGGTGGAGGGCAGCAGCTCGCGGTTGTCGCAGGCCGCCCTGGAGACCCTGGCCGTGGTGGCCTACCTGCAACCGGTCTCCCGTTCCCGCGTCTCGGCGATCCGCGGCGTGAACGTGGACGGCGTGGTACGCACCCTGGTGCAGCGCGGGCTGCTTACGGCCCACGAGCGCGAGGAGGCCACGGGCTCCGTCCTGTACTCCACCACCCCGCTCTTCCTGGAAAAACTCGGTCTCGGCTCGCTGGACGAGCTCCCGGACATCGCACCCCTGCTGCCGGGAACCGACCAACTTGACGACATAGAGGACTGATCGACGCATGGCACAATCACGCAACAACCCATCCCGCGGCGGGGGAGCCCGCGGCCCCCAGGGTCGCGGCAAGGGCTCCAAATCCGGGTCCAAGGCCGGCTTCCGCTCGGGTCCCGGTAAGGCCTCCGGATCCCGTTCGGGCGACGCAGCCGGGCGCGGCTACTCCAAGGGCCCGGGTGCCGGGCGCGGCAAGGCGGCGGGCAAGCCCAAGGCCGCGGCGTCCCGCAAGGGACCCCAGAAGCCCCGCGCGTTCGCGGGCGTGGACAAGTACGAGCGCCGCGCGGCGGCAATCAAGGAGCACGGCCCGCACCGGCGTCGTCGTCCCAAGAACCCGCCCGTGGACCGGCTGGAGGTGCATGACGAGAACGGCGTGCGGCTGCAGAAGCTCATGGCCCAGGCGGGCGTGGCGAGCCGGCGCGTGTGCGAGGAGATGATCCAGGACGGGCGCGTGTCCGTGGACGGTGAGATCGTCACCGAGCTGGGCGTGCGCGTGGATCCTGTGCTGCAGGCCGTGCACGTGGACGGGATGCGCATCCAGACCGACGAGAAGCTCGTCTACTACGCGTTCAACAAGCCCACCGGTGTGGTCTCCACCATGGAGGACCCGGACGGCCGGCGCTGCGTGAGCGACTTCCTGGACCCTCGCAAGCACGAACGCGTGTTCCACGTGGGCCGCTTGGACGTGGAGACCGAGGGTCTGCTGCTGCTCACCAACGACGGCGAGCTCACCAACCGCCTGACCCACCCCTCCTACGAGGTCCCCAAGACGTACCTGGTCCAGGTGCACGGGCCCGTGGAGAAGGGCGTGGGCAATCAGATGAAGCAGGGCATCCGGCTCGAGGACGGCGATGCGAAGGTGGACGACTTCCGCCTTGTGGACTCCACCCCCGGGCACGTGCTCATCGAGGTGGTGCTGCACTCCGGGCGCAACCGGATCGTGCGCCGCATGTTCGACGCCGTGAACCACCCCGTGGAGAAGCTCGCGCGCACCCACGTGGGCCCCATTGCGATCGGGGACCAGCGCCAGGGCACCGTGCGCAAGCTCTCGCACACCGAGGTGGGCAACCTCCTCGCGTCCGTGGGGATGTGATCGTGGTTCCCGTGACAGCATCCACGACCGGACCGGTGCTGGTCATCGGTTCCGGTCTGCTCGGGGCGAGCATCGGCCTGGGCCTGCGACACCTGGGTGTGAGCGTGTACTTGCGGGACTCCTCGCCCACCACGGAGGCCGTGGCCCAGGACATCGGCGCGGGGCGCAGCGTGCGCGCCGCGGACGGGGACGTGCCCGAGCCCGTGCTCGTGGTGGTCGCGGCCCCTCCGGACGTCGTGGCCGAGCTCGTGGTGCAGGCACTGACCGATCACCCGGGTGCCACGGTGCTGGACATCGCCTCCGTCAAGGCCCCCATCCTGGCCGCCGTCACGGCCTCCGGTGCGGACCTCACACGGTACGTGGGGACCCACCCCATGACCGGGCGGGAGAAGTCCGGGCCCGTGGCCGCGCGCGGGGAGTTGTTCACGTCCATGCCGTGGGTGATCTGCCCCGGTCCTGAGACCGGTGCGGGCGCCATCACGGCGGCGAAGAACCTCGCGGTGGACCTCGGCGCCACGATCACGGTGTTGGACCCCACCGAACACGACGAGACCGTCGCGCTGATCTCCCACGTACCGCAGGTGATGTCCTCCCTGCTGGCCTCCCGGTTGCAGGACACCCCGCTGCACCACCTGTCCCTCGCGGGGCAGGGGTTGCGGGACACCACCCGGATCGCGGGCTCGGACCCCGGTCTGTGGGTGCAGATCCTCTCCGCGAACGCCCGGCCCGTGGTGCGCTCGCTGTACGAGGTGCGCGAGGACATCGAACGGCTCATCGCCACGCTGGAGGACCCGGCGGCGGACGGTGCGCGATTGGACATCGCCCAACTCATGGCCGAGGGCAATGCGGGCCAGGCGCGGATCCCCGGCAAGCACGGCGGGGCACCGCGGGCCTTCGCGACCTTCACCGTGGCCGTGGACGACACCCCCGGGACCATTGCCAAGTTGCTCACGGAGATCGGGGAGATCGGGGTCAATCTGGAGGACCTGCGCCTGGAACACTCACCCGGGCAACCGGTGGGCCTGGTCGTGGCCTCGGTGGACCCCAACCGCCGGGAAGGCCTCGTGGACGAGCTGCAGGAACGCGGCTGGAAGGTGGTGCAGTGATGAACGCATGGGACACGAACGCGCGACTCGTGGTCGCGATCGATGGGCCCTCGGGCTCCGGGAAGTCCTCGGTGTCCAAGGAGGTGGCCCGCCGCTTCGACCTGGCCTACCTGGACACGGGAGCCATGTACCGCGCGGTGACCTGGTGGTGCCTCGAATCCGGGGTGGATCTCACCGATCCGCAGGCCGTCATGGCCGCAACCGAGACCGTCCCCCTGGAGATGGGCACCGATCCCCACGAGGAGCGGATCACGGTGGCCGGGCAGAACGTGCGCACGGCGATCCGCGGTAACCGGGTCACGGACCACGTCTCTGCGGTCTCTACGACCATCCCCGCCCGCGAGGTCCTGGTGCGCATGCAGCAAGACATCATCCGGGACAGCGGGTACCGGATCGTGGCCGAGGGCCGGGACATCACCACGGTCGTGGCCCCGGACGCCCAGGTGCGGATCCTGCTGACCGCCTCGGAGGCCGCGCGGATGGCGCGGCGGGGCAAACAGGTGGGCGCAGCGGCGTCGTCGGACCTGGAGGCCCGTGTGGTGGGCAGGGACGCCAAGGACTCCACCGTGGTGAACTTCACTACGGCGCAGGACGGTGTGCACCTGCTCGACTCCTCCGAACTGACCATGGAACAAACGGTGCAGGGCGTGATCGACCTGATCATCCGCGCCACCACACACGACGGGGCGCTCGCCGCGCCTCACGACACGGGCGCCAACGCCCCCGAGGAAGCGAGGTAACCATGAGCGCATCGGACGAGCCCACGGTGGACTCCTACGAACAGTCCGTCCTGGGCGGGGGCAACGAGGACATCTCCCAGCGCCTGGCCGCGATCGACGACGCCGAGGCCGAGGCCCGTGCGCAGGCCCTGCGCGAAGGGCTGGCCGACTACGAGCTGGACGACGAGGACGCCGCGCTGCTCGCGGACTGGGTCGACGGAGACGACGAGCGGGACGCCCGCCGCCCCGACCCCGTGGTGGCCGTGGTCGGCCGGCCCAACGTGGGCAAGTCCACACTGGTCAACCGCGTGATCGGGCGCCGCGAGGCCGTGGTCGAGGACACCCCGGGCGTCACGCGCGACCGTGTGTCCTACAAGGCGGAGTGGAACGGGAAGAACTTCACCCTGGTGGACACCGGCGGGTGGGAGCAGGACGCCAAGGGCATCCACAAGCGCGTGGCCGATCAGGCGGAGCTGGCCGTGGAGAACGCGGACGCCGTGCTGCTCGTGCTGGACGTGACCGTGGGGGTCACCGCGACCGACGAGGCCGTGGTGTCCATGCTGCGGCGCGTGACCAAGCCGATCATCGTGGTGGCCAACAAGGCGGATTCCCCGCAGCTCGAGATCGAGGCCACCGCGCTGTGGTCCCTGGGCATGGGGGAGCCGTTCCCGGTCTCCGCGCTGCACGGCAAGGGCTCTGGCGACGCGCTGGACGCCCTCGTGGCGGCGCTGCCCGAGTACTCGGAGGTGGCCGAGGCCGAGCTCGAGGGTGGACCGCGCCGCGTGGCCCTGATCGGGCGGCCCAACGTGGGCAAGTCCTCCCTGCTGAACAAGCTCGCCGGTTCCGAGCGCGTGGTCGTGGACGAGACCGCCGGCACCACGCGTGACCCCGTGGACGAGATCGTGATGCTCGGCGGGGAACCGTGGCGTTTCATCGACACCGCCGGCATCCGCCGCCGCGTGCACCTGCAGCAGGGGGCGGACTTCTACGCGTCGCTGCGCACCCAAACCGCTCTAGAACGCGCCGAGGTGGCCGTGGTGCTGCTCGCCGTGGACGAGGTGCTCTCCGAACAGGACGTGCGCATTCTGCAAATGGCCGTGGACTCGGGCCGCGCGCTGGTGCTCGCGTTCAACAAGTGGGACACCCTGGACGACGAGCGCCGGTTCTACCTGGAACGCGAGATCGAACGGGATCTGGCCCACGTGTCCTGGGCTCCCCGGGTGAACCTCTCGGCCAAGACCGGGTGGCACAAGGACAAGCTGGTCCCGGCACTGCACACCTCCCTGGACTCCTGGGACCGCCGCATCCCCACCGGGCGGCTCAACGCGTTCCTGGGCGAGATCGTGGCGGCCCACCCGCACCCCGTGCGCGGTGGCAAGCAGCCCCGGATCCTCTTCGGGACGCAGGTGGCCTCCCGGCCGCCCAAGTTCGTGCTGTTCACCACCGGGTTCCTGGACCCCGGTTACCGCCGGTTCATCCAGCGTCGGATCCGTGAGACCTTCGGGTTCGAGGGCACCCCGCTGGAGGTCACCATGCGGGTGCGGGAGAAGCGCCAGCGCAAGCGCTGAGTGGTTGCCCCTACTGGCTCGGTTTCCATTCGGCGCGGGCGGCTCGCGAGTCGCTCGCGCCGATGTGAAATTCGGGCAGGGTTGGGGTAATGTAACTCGGGTGTTCGGGGCCGGAAACGGTGTCGAACACGGTCGCGGGATGTGGCGCAGCTTGGTAGCGCACTTGACTGGGGGTCAAGGGGTCGCAGGTTCAAATCCTGTCATCCCGACAGAAAAGCCCAGGTGAGAGCAGGTTTCTCACCTGGGCTTCATCATGTCCGGCGGTCGTTTTTCGTGGTCCCCTTCTGGTCCCCCCGGCGCTCTCGCCGGCGGTCACCTGTGGCCGAACGGAGCGCCTTGAACCCCTTCCTTCACCGGACGGGGCACGGTCCGCGGCCGCAGCGTCGAGTACAGCGTGGGATTCGCGATCACCGGAAAGCTCCGCGATGCCATCGATCTGGTCCCGAGGAAGGTCTGGACCCCAGCACTCGATGCCGACGGCGGCGTTCGTGAGGGCGGCGGCGTCGCCGAGCTGACCGGCCTCATCGACCCGAAGGTTCTCGCCAAGTGGCCAGCCGGGATGCGGGTGATCGTGCGTCGCGAACGCCCCCACCCCCGCGCGCAACTAACTCTGTTCGAGGAACGCGACGGCTGGCGCTACGAAGCCTTCGTCACCAACACCACGGCCGGCCGGCTCGCCTTTCTCGAGGCCCGGCACCGGGCCCATGCACGGGTCGAGGACCGCATCCGCCACGCCAAGGACAGCGGCCTGGGACGGTTTCCGTCGCGGGAGTTTAACATCAACCAGACCTGGCTGATGATCACCGAGATCGCGGCCGACCTAACCGCGTGGACCCGCCTGCTCGGCTGCATGGGCTCCGCCGCCATGTTGGCAACCTGCGAGCCGAAGGCGCTGCGCTACCGATTCCTCCACGTGCCCGCCCGACTCGCTCACAGCGCACGCCGACGTCGCCTCAAGATCCCGGAGTCGTGGCCCTGGGCAGCCGCGATCGTCGCGGTCTTCGCGCACATCGCCGCTATCCCGCAACCGGCCTGAGCTGGCCCGTGCGCCCCCGACATCACCACCCGGAGAACCGCAGCAAGGCAGCGCCAGCGAGCCCGTCGTCGTACCCGCAGTCACTCCGCGCACGGGCGTACTCGACCACACGGCTCCGACACGATCCCGACCGCCGTCATGAAAGACCGGGGCTAGCCCTGGGCCTCGCCGAGGCGCGCTTCGGGCGTGAGCTCGGCGCGGAGACCGCCGCCGGTCGCAGCCCGGGCAAGAGCGCGACCCAGCGCAGGTGCCTGCTTGAACAAATTGTGACCGGCCACGAAGAAGACAGAGCCTGCCTCCCACACGGCCACGCCGTCCTCACTCCACGGGAGGTCGGTCACCCAGCAGTGGAGGAAGTCGCGCGGCTCTGGGTGGAGACCGGGCAGCGCCCGTGTCACGTATTCGCGTGCGCGTTCGTCCAGCGATCGAATCGCCGCCGGGTCGATGAAAGTACCGTCGTCGCGGACGCCGACGGTGTCGCTGAGTCCGACCGAATAGCTGCTGTTGCCCGGTAGCGGCGTCGCGTAGACGCCGACTTCGCCGAAGACGCCGCTGCTGTCCTGCAGGCACGCGACTCGTGCCGGGGCGGCGGCTTTCACGTCGAAGGTCAGCCGTACGTGTGCGGCGAGGCGAACCGGCAGCGACAGGCCGACGCTGCGTGCCAGGCGGGCGGTTTCGCGGCCGGCGCACACGACCACCTTGGAGTAGACAGCCCGGTCGGTGACGCTGCGCACCTCGACCGTCCCGTCGGCGCGGGGATCGATGGAGATGACCTCACCGGTGGTGATCGCATCTGCGAGGGCACCCGTGAGTGCCGTGATCGCGGCGCGGGTGCGGATCGCGCCGCCCGACTCGTCGAGCACCGCTGGCCCCGAGTACCCAGCGAGCAGCGGCATCCGCTGGGCGACCTCGGCCGCGTCGATCTCGTGCGCTTCCACGCCGCCGACCTGGTCGAGCACCCGCAGCCGCGCCAGGGCGCTGTCTCCGATCGCCAGGACACCGTCTGATGAGACCAGCTCGACGTCGAAGTGTTCGGCCCACTCATCCCATACGCCGCGGCTTTCGCGCGCGAAAGCGACGAGTCGCGGGTCGTCATGGGCATGCCGGAAGATCCGCGACTCGCCTGCGGACTGACCCGTCCCGGGCAGACCAGCCTCGTACAAGCGCACCGGCACGCCCTGCTCCCGCAGCGCGTACGCCGTGGACAGACCGACGATCCCGCCCCCGATCACTGCTACCTCGGGTGAACGCGTCGTGGCAACGCCGTCGTCAGTTCCTGTCATCGCGGTTCCTCGATCCGTTGGTGATGAGCGATAGGCCGCAAGAGAAGGGGCCGCTGCCACGACGTCAGCGGGCTGTGTAAGCCCGAAGTCACCGCGCGCAACGACCCCTCCTCTCTGGGCCAGTACTCCCGGTCTGTGGTGTCAGGCGGGGAGTTTGGAGCCCAGGACGTCCAACTTCTCGATCGTGGGCTCGCTGAACAGTTTGCCGGTCTGCTCGCCGAGAGCGGTGGCAACTGCGCCGGACAGGTGCGCGTCGCGGCCAGCGTCATCGGGGAACACGTCGAAGATCCCGAAGGAGGACGGGCCGAGACGGATCGCGAACCATGCGACGGTGGCCGGTTCCTCCTCGACGAGCCCTCGCCCAATGCCGAGGAATTCCTGGACCTCGTCTTCCTTGCCGGGCAGGGCCTCCAGCCTGACAAGCAGTCCCTTAGTCACGCTCATGACATCACCTCTTCCCGGGTCGAATTGCTCGCAAATTTCGCCCCCATCGTATCGCAGAACGCAGGCATGTCATCGGGCGAGCGGGTGGTGATCAGGTTCCCGTCCACCACGACGTCTTGGTCGACGACGTCAGCACCGGCGTTGCGCAGGTCCGTGCGGATGCTCGGGAAGAACGTCAAGGTGCGGCCTTCGACCACACCGGCCTCGATCAGCGTCCACGGCCCGTGACAGATCGCCGCAAAGGGCTTGCCGCTTTCGACGAACTCGCGGACGAAGGAGATCGCGTCGGGGTCAACCCGGAGTTGGTCGGGATTCACTGTGCCGCCCGGGAGAAGCAGGGCGTCATAGTGGGTGACAGAGGCGTCCGCGACCAACCTGTCAACGGTGAACGTGCCTGCTGCCTCCAGATCGTTCTCACGCGCCTGAATCTCACCGTCATGGATCGACAGCACCTCGGTCTGCGCGCCAGCCCGCTCCAGTGCCTCGCGGGGCTGTTCGAGCTCGACTCGCTCGACCCCGTCGGCGGCGAGGAAGGCGACTCTCCTGCCCTATAGCGTCGCGGACATATCAACTCGCCTTAAGATCCCGGAGTCGTGGCCCTGGGCAGCCGCGATCGTCGCGGTCTTCGCGAACATCGCCGCCATCCCGCAACCGGCCTGAGCTGGCCCGTCCGCCCCCGACATCACCACCCGGAGAACCGCAGCAAGGCAGCGCCAGCCACAAGATCGTCGTGCTGCTCGTGGGCAACAGGTTCCACGCCGCCGTAGCGCCTCTCACGGCTCTGGCCGCGAACTGAGCTTGCCCACGAGGGGGACCAGAAGGGGACCAGAATCATGCGCTCCATGCATCTCGTGACGTGTTCTGCATGATCTGACGCCCGGAATCACGCAGAATCCGGTCTGGCCGGAGCAGTCTGGACGTCTGGGGGTCAAGGGGTCGCAGGTTCAAATCCTGTCATCCCGACCGAGTGAACCGGCTCCGGCCAGGCAGAAATGCTTGGCCGGAGCCGGTTTTTTGGTGCACACTCCCGCTCATGGCTACCACCCGAATTCCTAACGGAGTTGACGCACGTTTCCGTGCCCGGAAGCTGCTCTAACTCCACTAGAAATCATGACCCGCCGCTCGGCCGTTCCTCGTCACTCCTCAGGTGTCCCGCGTGAGCCGCACCCACCCGTCGGACAGCGCAGCGCGCAGGCCCGCCTTGCGCGAAACCGCGGGCAGTGCGTGCGAAAGGCATGCCACGGCGTCGTACCCGGAATGGTCCACGCCCGGCAGGACGTGCAGGTTCGTGTCGAAACCCGCGGCCTGGAACGCGGCGACGCCCTCCTCGGCGGCGCCCAGCGCGCTCCACTCGGGCGGGTTCGTGGCACCGTCCACGTCCTGATCGCCCACCCACCAGTGCATGGCCGTGTTGCCGATGCACGGCCGGGCCTTCTTCTTGGTGGCCACCGGCGCATTCGCTCCGCCGCCGCCGATGATCACCGCGCCGCCGTGCGTCATCCCGGGAATACCCCGGTCCAGCAGTTCGTAGGTGATGAACTCGGCGCCGCCGCTGTACCCCACGAGCCAGATGTTGCTCGCGTCCACCTGCGGGTTCCGCTCGACGATGTGCTCGTGCAGCGCCCGGAAGTACTTGCCGTTCGCCTTGCAGTCCTCCCACCACGTGTAGCCGTCGCCGGAGCCGTCCTCGTCCGGCGTGTTCACCGCTACGAACATGAGGTCCCGGGCCCGTGCTGCCACCGCGAGCCGGGCCAGATCGCCCTCGTCCGGCCAGTTGATGGACGTGTCGTCCAGGTCCCAGTAGTCCCCGTCGAAGTAGTACATGATCCCCGCGGTGCCCGAGTCCCACACGTGGTACCACGAGCTCAGTCCGTTTGGCGCGGTGAAGTCCACGAAAGTTTCCGGTGCCACTGTCCCCCCTGAGATGATCCGCCCCGATTCCCCCCGGCACGGCGCGTACCCGTCCAGTATGCCGCGCACGCACGGCGGACGACGACGCCGCACCCCTCTGTTTTTACTGAGCTAAAGCGTGATTCGGTGCACCAAAGCTGCTTTTGCTGCACTAGAACATGGGGGTGGCAGGCGGGGCGGCGCAGGTCATCGGGTAAATATGCACGTCATGTACCCACTCGGGTGTGACCGTGCGGAGCTCAGCATGCTTAGGTGGGAGGACACGACGAAAGGGGTATCCCATGACCAACGTCATCACTACTTACCTGCAGGACCATCACGCCGGATCGGCCGCGGGGGTGGATGTGTTCCGCCGTGTGGCCGAGGGTCACGGGGACCCGGAGGTGCGGGAACAGGTTGAGCGGCTGGTCCCGGAGATCGCCCGCGATCAGACGTCCCTGGAGGACATCATGGCCATGGTCGGGGCCAAGCCGGCCCTGTACAAGGATCTTCCCGCGAAGGCGGGCGAGAAGCTCGCACGCCTCAAGCCGAACGAGCGGATCAAGGAACGTTCGCCGCTGTCGGACATCGAGGAACTCGAGGGCCTCGTGGCCGCCGTGCACGCCAAAGGCCTCGGGTGGCGGTTGCTCCTGGAAGTCCCGGACGAGCGGCTGGACAAGGATCTGTTGCAGAACCTCTACGAGCGCGCCCAGGATCAGGAGAAGACCCTGGAGTCGCTGCGCCTGGGCCAGGCCAAGAAGCTCACAGAGTCCTGAGTGCCGTTCGCTACCGGGAGCTAGACCGTGACGACCGCCGATGACATGCCCGCCCTGCGGCGTCGTACGAGCGCCAAGTGGCGCACGTACCCGCGGGACGTGTTGCCCGTGTTCGTCGCGGAAATGGACTTCCCCACGCCGCCGGCCATCAAGGCGGCGCTTCAGAATGCGATCGAGAACAGCGACACCGGGTACGCCACCTCGACCGATCGAGGCGCTGCGGAGGCGTTCGCGGACTTCGCCGCGCAGCGGTGGGGGTGGCGCCCGGACCCGGCGCGGATCTCGTACACCACGGACGTGAGCGTGGTGATCGTGGAGTCGCTGCGCCGTCTCATGGCGCCAGGCGACGGCGTGATCATCACCCCGCCCGTCTACCCGCCGTTCTTCGACCTCGTGGTCGAGACCGGCGGGCGGGTCGTGGAGGTCCCGCTGCTCGACGACGCCGCGAGCTACCGTCTTGATCTGCCCGGCATCGACGCCGCCCTGCGCGCGGGCGCCCGCGGCGTACTGCTGTGCAATCCCCACAACCCCGTGGGGCTCGTGCATTCCCGCGAGGAGCTCGAAAGGCTCTCCGAGATCGTGGCCGAGCACGACGGATTCGTGGTCAGCGACGAGATCCACGCCCCGCTCACACATCACGGGACCGAGTTCACCCCGTACCTCTCGGTGTCCGACGCCGCGCGCCAACACGGTGTGGCCGCGGAGTCGGGGAGCAAGGCGTTCAACCTGGCCGGTCTGAAAACCGCGCTGTTCGTGGTGGATTCCGAGCCCATGGCGCGGTGGCTCGAGCACCTGCCGGAAGAGGTGGCGAACCGCACCGGAAGCTTCGGTCTGCTCGCCACGCGGGAGGGTTTCCGCAACAGCACCGACTGGCTGGACGAGACCATCACCGCGATCCAGGACAATACCGAGCTGCTCGAGCGGGAGATGGCGGAGAAGCTACCGAGCGTCGTCGTCCGCCGGGGACACGCGACCTACCTCGCGTGGCTCGACATGCGCGCCCTGGGCTGGGGCGACGATCCCGCGGCGTACGCGCTCGAGCATGCCAAGGTGGCACTGTCCAACGGGCCCAGGTTCGGCGACGCGGGCAAGGGCTTCGCCCGGATCAACCTCGCGTGCGCACCCGAGACCATCGTGGAGGCCGTGGACCGGCTCAGCCGGGCCGCACACTGACCCCGGGTGGCCGTTCCGGGCGCTGAAGCGCCAGCCGTACGCCACGAAGGGACCGCGATCCACACCCGGTGCCGGGGGCGGGGCGGGCGGTCCTCAGTCCACGGCAGGCTACCGTGCGGGTTCCGGGTCCCGCTCCGTGCCGGGCGAATCCGCGGCCAGCTCGTCGAACGCGTACCGCTCCAGGGGAGTCCCCGTGAGATATGCCGATCGCGCGATCGCCATGGTCCCCACCGCAGACGTGATCAGGTGGATCGTGATGATGAGCACGACCTTGACCACGTTGGACACGGACGGCTGCAGCAGCAATGCCCCCGTCACCACGAACACGATGCCGAGCCCGCCCGCGGTCCCCACGGCCGAGACCCGCATGTACGCGTCCCGGAAACGGGCCACCCCCAGGGCGGCGGTCGCGAACACGAGGGCCCCGGCCACGATCAGGACGTTGCCCAGGACGGTCAGGATTTCGGTCATCGCTTCCCCCTGGTCAGAGCCCGTGCCAGGGACAGCGCGCTGAGGAATCCCACGAGCGCGGCCACGAGCACGATGTCGAAGGTGTACTCGTTGGCCACGCGCGCACCGAACAACGCGATCAGACCGACGAACCCGAACAGCAACAGGTCACCCGCGACCGCGCGGTCCGCTTCCGTGGGTCCGCGCAGGATCCGGAAGGCCGCCGCGAGGCAGGCCACGGCGAGGATCACGATCCCCACGGTCACACCGATCATGACGTCCCTCCCGTGCGGCGCACCGCGCGCAGCAGTCGTGTCTCAAGTTCCCGGACCTCAACCCGCACGCTGTCGGCGTTACCCGAGTACAGCGAGTGGACGTACAGCGTGCGGATGTCCTCCGCATCACGACGGCGCTGCGCCGCCACGGGCGCGTCGTGCATCCCCAGCGTGAGCGTGCCGGGGGTGAGCGTGATGAGGGCGGCCAGCAGGGTCACCTCCAGGTCCGAGCGGCAGCGCGTCCGCACGCGGGCCACACCGGGGGTCGAGTTCTGCCCCGGGGTCAGGTTGTCCCGCAGCACTGCGGTGCTCGAGGAGATGATCTGCCCGGCGTACCAGATCAGAAATCCGAGGACCCGAAAGGGCCAGGTGAGCCAACTCATGAGTCCATCACAGCTTTCACGTAGGTCGAGGTGTCCAGCAGGCCCTCCGCGGCGGTCGTGGATACGCCCATGAGCACTTCCGCGCCGAGGCCCAGCGCGAGCGTCAGACACGCGGTGACGACGGCGGGCCCCGCCAGGACCGCGGAGATGCGTCGCCCGCTTGCGGTGGCCACGGCGCCGTCGTCACGGGCGGCCGGGGCAGGTTCCGGCACGGTCCCCGCACCGGAACCGGCAGTGCGGGCGGCGGGACCACCACCGGCCCCGGAACCGCCCCCGTTCTCGAGCGACGACTCGCGCGCGGAGCCCCAGAACACGCCGTTCAAGATCTTGAGCATCGACAGCAGCGTGATGAGACTGACCGCGAGCATCACGATCACCGCGATCACGTGACCGGTGTCGACCGCCGCGAGGATGAGCGAGAACTTGGCCACGAACCCGGAGAACGGCGGTAGCCCGGCCAGGGACAGCGCGGCCACGAAGAACGCGACCGCGATGACCGGTTCGCGCGTCGCCATCCCGGACAGCGCGCCGATCCTCCCGGTCATGTAGCGCACCTCGATCGCGCCGGTGGACAGGAACAGGGAGGCCTTCACGATCATATGGTGAAGCAGGTAGAAGATGCCCGCCGCGAGCCCGGCCAGGGTGAACAGTGCGACCCCCAGCAGGATGTACCCGATCTGGCTGATCATGTGGAACGCCAGGATCGAGCGTGTGGTCTTCTCACCCACGGCGCCCAGCACGCCTGCGACCATCGTGAGGCAGCACAGTGCCACGCCGATCCACAGCCAATGGGCGTCGCCGTCGAAGACCACGGCGTAGATCCGGTAGATCGCGTAGCTGGCCACCTTGGTGTGCAGCCCGGAGAACAGTGCGGTGATCGCGGGGGAGGTGGCTGGATAGGCGACCGCGAGCCACCCGTGGATGGGGACCACCGCGGCCTTGATCGCCAGGGCGAACAAGCACACGGCGGTCGAGATCGCCACGGTGCCGTCGGTCGCGGCGCGGCCGGCCAGTTCGGCCATGTTCACGGTGCCCGCGGTGCCATAGATGAAGCCCACGCCCATGAGGAAGATCGTGGAGGTGAGCAGGTTCAGGGTCACGTACAACCGCGCACCCATGACCTGCCGCTCGGTGCCCCGGTGCCGCGCCGCGAGGACGAACAGCCCGTAGGACGGCAGCAGCATGACCTCGACGAACACGAACAGGTTGAACAGGTCCACGGTCAGCAGCGCGCCGTTCACCCCCGCCGTGAGCACGAGCACGAGCGGGGCGAAGTACACGGTGGCCGCCCGGCCGGAGGCGTAAGCGAACCACGAGCACACCAGAGTCAGCACCCCGGTGACCGTGAGCATGAGCGCGGCGAACATGTCCGCAACGAACGGGATGGAGATCCCCACGGGCCACTGCGCCACACCGTGGGCCACGGCCCCGCCGCTGCCGGCGAAATCGGTCACGAGCCACACGCCTCCGGCGATCGCGAGCAGCAGGGTCCCGAGGAGACCCACGGCGTGCAGCACGCGGCGGTCGCCCACGATCAACAACACCGCGGACACGAGCAGGGGAAGTGCGACGAACAGTGGGAGGAGGGCGCCGCTCATGAGCGCACCTCCTCGGGTTTCGCCTCGGTGTCGTCGTCATCGTCCCGGCCGGTCACGGCCAGCACGAGCATCACGATCGTGATCGAGAACGCAATCACGATCGCGGTGAGCACGAACGCCTGGGGCAGGGGATCCGCCACGGTGGACAGGTCCTCGGGGGCACCGAAGGGCTCGTGGCGCCGCGCGCTGCCGCCCGCGGCCATGAGCACCACGTTGCCCGCGTGGCCCAGGAGCACGAAGCCCAGGATCACGCGCAGCATCTCGCGCTGCATGAGCAGGTACACGGCACCGAACACGAGGAGTCCGGCGATCACGGCTGCGCTCATCGGGGGGTCACCTCTCCGGTCTCGTGGGTCGTGTGTGACGAACGGGTCGTCGCGGGACTCGCGGCGGTACCGCTCCGGGCGGCACGACGGCGCTCGCCGGCCCCGGCGCGCGCGCCCGGGGACGCGCCGGAACCGGGCTGGTCGTCCGGTCCCGCGGCACCGGGTTCGGGTTCGTGGGGCAGCACCTTGGTGGTGTCCGACGGCGGCCGCCCCAGCAGGTTGAACGCGGCCAGGATCACGCCGATCACCGCGAGATATACGCCCACGTCGAACACGAGCGCGGTGGTGATCTCGAATCCGAGGATGCGCGGGTGCAGGGGCCGCAGGAAGGACCCGTCCAGGTACCCCAGCAGGCCCGTGACCGTTCCTACGGCCACGCCGGCCCCGATCAACCACAGGTACGGCAGGCGCACGCGGGCGCGTTCGTCGGACGGGGCGGCCAGGTAGCTCAGGGTGAAGCCGGCCCCGCCCACGAGCGCGGAGATGAAGCCGCCGCCGGGTTCGTGGTGTCCGCGCAGCAGCAGGATCACGGACATCGCCACGATCACGGGCCCGAGCAGGCGCGCGGCGGTGCGCACGAACACGGTGTTGGCCTCCGGGTCGCTCACGGGCGATTGCTCGTCGATCGGGGCGGGGTCGTCCGCGGCGGGGCGGCGCCCGTGCAACAGGGCGGCGATCGTGAGCCCGGCGACACCCAGCACCGTCAGTTCGCCCAGGGTGTCCAGGGCGCGGAAGTCCACGAGGATCGTGTTGACCAGGTTGGACCCGCCGGTCTCGTTGTAGCCGTGGGTCAGGTAGTACTCGGACGCGGGTGAGGCCTCGCGCCGTCCGGTCAGCATCCACACGCCCGCGGTGGTCGCCAGCCCCGCGGCGCCCGCCACGAGCAGCGCGACCACGCGGCGTCGTGCGCCGGGGGAGGAGAAGCGCGCGGGCAGGCGGCGCAGCAACAGGACCATGACGCACACCGTGAGAATCTCCACGAGCAGTTGGGTCATGGCCACGTCCGTGGCGCCCAGGTCGAAGAACCACACGGTGATCGAGAAGCCCACCACCCCGGTCACCACGATCGCGGAGATCAGGCTGCGCGCGTTCATCATGGCCATCACACCGCACGCGATCAGCAGCGCGAGCAGCCAGTCGAAGGGCTCGCTCGCCGCGATCCGCACCGGCGGCAACTCGGTCGTGCTCCACACGGCGAGCAGCGCGACGACGCTTAGGCACACCGCGGGGATCGACAGGTGCCGCGCGGGGGCGGGGCTGTTCGTCCACGAGCCCACGACGCCGCCGAGCCGGATGGTCCCCTCGCGCGCCCGGTCCACGCCGTCCAGGGCGGAGAATGGGAAGGCGCGCGGGGCCAGGACGGCGTGCACGCGGCGTCGGGCGAGGACGAGTGCGGCACCCGAGGCGAGCACGGCGAGGGAGACGAACAGTTCGGGGACCGGGCCGTGCCACACCGCGAGGTTCTTCTCCACGGTGGACCCGGCGGCCGCACTCGCACCCGCGGAGACGAGCCCGTCCAGCAGGAACGGCACGAGACCCAGGACGAGCCCCGCGAGGGCACTCGAGGCGGGCGCGGCCCAGAAGGACACCGGGGCCTCGCGCACCACGGTGCCGTTGCGGCCACCGAGCGCGCTCAGCACGAGGCGCGCAGCGTAGGCGACCGTGAAGACCGAGGCGAGGGCGGCCGTGGCGGTGAGCAACCACGGGGCCCACGCGGGACCGGGAGCCTCAAGGAAGGCCGCGAGCATGGACTCTTTGCTCACGAAACCGAGCAACAGCGGGATCCCCGCCATGGAGGCGGCGGCCAGCACCATGAGGGTGGCGGTCACGGGCATCCGCGGGTTCATCCGGGCCAGCTCGCGCAGATCCCGGGTGTGGGCGCTGTGATCGATCACGCCCACGCCCATGAACAGGGCGGACTTGAACAGTGCGTGCGCGATCGTGTGCACCACCGCGGCGGACAGTGCGGCCGTGGTGCCCACCCCGATCATCGCGGTTAACAGACCCAGCTGGCTCATGGTCGAGTAGGCCAGCAGTTCCTTGAGGTCGTAGCGGCGCAGCGCGGCCACGGCACCGAACATCGCGGTGACGAGTCCTGCCGTGACGAGCAGGACGGTCCACGCGGGAACTCCGGAGAAGACGGGGGAGAAGCGCAAGAGAAGGTAGATGCCGGCTTTGACCATGGCCGCGGCGTGCAGGTACGCGGAGACCGGGGTGATCGCGACCATAGAGTCCGGCAGCCACGCCTGGAACGGGAACTGGGCGGACTTGGTGAACGCGGCGACCGCCACGAGGACGGCCACGAGCGTGGTCAGCCCGGACTGCGCACCCCACACGTCGTGCGTCAGGACGGCGCTGATCCGGGTCGTGCCGGTGGCCACGATCATGACGGTGACGGCCGCGAGCAGCACGAGCCCGCCGGCCACGGTCACGAGCAATGTGCGGATCGCGGGTTCCCGTGCGCCGTCCCCCGAGCGTGCGATGAGCAGGAACGAACACAGCGTGGTGGCCTCCCACGCGACGTAGAACGCCACGAGGTCGTCCGCGAGCACGAGGGCCAGCATGGCCGCCGCGAAGCCCGTCATGAGCGCATAGAACCCCGCGTGCTTCCCGCGATCGGCCCGGTCCGTGCGCTCGAGGTAGCGCGTGGCGTAACACAGCACCGCGGCCCCGATCACCAGGACCAGGAGGGAGAAGACCAGCGAGAGCCCGTCCAGGCGCAGGTCGAGCCCCACGTCCAGGGACGGGATCCACGGCAGCGACTCGACCACCGCGGGGGTGGGCTCGGCGGGGGAGTGCGCGGCGTCGTCGTACCCGAGGGCGACCAACGCCGCGGCGCCGAGCAGGGGCACCGCGAGCAGCCATCCGACGTTGCGGCCGATCGCGCGGGTCAACAGGGGGGCGAGCGCGCACGTGAGGAGTGCGCCCGCGAGGCAGGCAAGTAGCAATGGTCCACCTAGGTCCGGGGTGACATGAGGTCAGAGCGGGCCGGAGGACGGCGTGGGCGCTCACGAGCGCCGGCAACGGCTCCGGGGTCAGTGGACGGAGGCCGACGGCGGCGCGCCGGCCTGGTTGGCGCCCCACGAGGACACCTGGCCGTTCGTACCCACGGATCGGACGAGCAGACCCGGAGACACGCTGCCGCGAGGGACGGCGTGCGGGCGCGCGGCAGTGGCGATCGGGAACGTGGGCATCGCGATCGAGCCTAGCAAGAGCCCGCGGGGTGGGGAAGCGACCGGCCACCCGCATAGGGCCGCCACCGGAATAGCTGACGTGTCCACAATGTTGTGCGTGGCATGGCCGTTGAACTGGGAATCGACACCTTCGGGGACGTCACGTGGGACGACGACGACCGCCCCGTCTCGCACGCGCAGACCGTCCGCAACGTGGTGGAGCAAGCGGTGCTCGCGGATCAGGTGGGGCTGCACTCGATCGGGATCGGGGAGCACCACCGGGACGACTTCGCGATCTCCGCCCCGGACGTCGTGCTCGCCGGGATCGCCACGCGCACCGAGCGGTTGCGCCTGGGCACGGCCGTGACGGTGCTCAGCTCGGACGACCCGGTGCGTGTGTACGAACGCTTCGCCACGCTGGACGCGCTGTCCCACGGGCGGGCTGAGGTCGTGCTGGGCCGCGGCTCGTTCACCGAGTCCTTTCCGCTGTTCGGATACGACCTGCAGGACTACGAGGCACTGTTCGAGGAGAAGCTCGCGCTGTTCGCGGCGCTGCGCACGAGTCAGCCGGTGACCTGGAAGGGCACGCTGACCCAGGACCTGCGGGACGTGAGCCTCTACCCGCCGCTCGAGAACGGACCGCTGCCCACGTGGATCGCGGTGGGTGGTTCCCCGCAATCGGTTGTGCGGGCCGCGCACTACGACCTCCCGCTCATGCTCGCGATCATCGGCGGGCCCGTGGAGCGGTTCTCGCCGTTCAGCGACCTCTACCGCCGCGCGCTCGCCGAGTTCGGCCATTCCGACAACCCCGTGGCCTACCACTCCTACGGGTACGTCGCCGACACCGACGAGCAGGCCCGCGAGGAGATCTTCCGCCCCTACACGATCTCCACCGAGCGCATCGGAGCCGAGCGCGGGTGGCCCGCACCCACCGAGGAGTCCTTCCTGGAGGAGATGGAGCGCGGGTCCATGGCCGTGGGATCTCCCGAGACCGTGGCCCGTAAGATCGCCGCGGGCGTGCGGGCCCTGGGTGCCTCGCGCTTCGACCTGAAGATCTCCACGGGCCCGCTGTCCCACGGAAAGCTCATGCGTAGCATCGAGCTCTACGGCACGCGTGTTGCGCCCCTCGTGCGGGACATGCTCGCGGACTGATAAGCATGGACCCATGCCGAGCTCGCTTCCCGTCCTGATCCTCACCGGCTACCTGGGTTCCGGCAAGACCACGGTGCTCAACCACTTCCTCGCGACCGGCGGCGCGCGAATCGGTGTGATCATCAACGACTTCGGGGACGTGAATGTCGATGCCGCGCTCGTGGCGGGGCACGTTGCCGAACCCGTGTCGATCCCGGGCGGGTGCCTGTGCTGCATCGAAGACCCCCGCCAGCTTGACGACGCCCTGCGTGCGCTGTCCCGGCCCTCCCTTGAGCTCGACGCGGTCGTGATCGAGGGCTCCGGGATCGCCGAGCCCCCCGGGCTCATCCACATGGTCCTGGGCAGCGAGGTGCGCGACGTACGCTTCGGCGGGCTCGTCGAGGTGATCGCCGTGGCCCGCGTGGCGCTCGCGGAGGCCAGCGGCTGGGACCTCGCGCAGCACGTCAAGGCCGCGGCGGTCGTGCTGCTGACCACGACCGACCTCGCCGATCCCCGGGAGACCGCCGCGGTGCGCGAACGGATCGCGCACGCCAATCCGCACGCGCTCGTCATCGACGCGCCCCACGGGGCGGCCGATCCCCGGTTGTTTTTCGACGCCGCCGAGCACCCCGTACCCGAGGGCGGCCAGCTCGCGCTGTGGGAGTTCGGCCGGGCCCCCGACCACGACCACCATGATCACGACCACCACGTCCACCACCGCGCCACGGCCCTGGACGCGCCCTCGGTCGTGGACCCCGCGGCGCTCGCCGAGCTGCTCGAGGACCCGCCCGCGTCCGTCCACCGGATCAAGGCGATCGTGGACGTCGCCGCGGGCCGGGGGATCCGCCGGTTCGTGGCGCACTCCGTGGCGGGATACGTCTCGGTGGACCGGGTGTCACGGCCCTCCGACGAGCCCGCGCGGTCCCGGGTCGTGGCCATCGGCCTGGAGTGCGACGACGCCGCACTGCGCTGCCGCCTCGACGCCCTCGTGCGCCCCGACGGCGCTCCCGCGGCCACGGCCCGTGAGTTGCGCCGACTGACTCGGTTCCTATAGGAACACCCTCAGGTCAGGTTCGAGAAGTGCTCTACCTTGGCGGTGGGCCCGGTCACGAGGATCTGGTCGTCGTCGTAGAGCATGGTGCCGGGTTCGATGGGCTCCCACTGACCGCCCGGGCGGCACACGGCCACCACCGAGACCCCCAACCGACGCCGCACGTTGAGCAGGTCCATGGGTCGTTGCTGGATGGGTTCCGGCGGGGTGCACCGCACCAGGGCGTAGTTTGCGTCGATGGGCACGAAGTCCAGGATCCGGTGCTGGATCAGGTGCGCGGCACGCGTGCCCATGTCGCTCTCGGGATTGACCACGTGCTGCACGCCGATCTGGGTCAGGATCTCCGCGTGGGGCTCCGTGATGGCCTTGGCCCAGATCGCGGGGCACCCGAACTTCACGAGCCGGGACGCCGCGAGAATGCTCGCCTGGATGTCCGAACCGATGCCCACGACCGCGCGGTCGAACTCGTCCACGGACAGCTCCCGCAGCACGTCCTCGTCCGTGGCGTCCGCGCGCACCACGGACGTGAGCTTGCCGTTGAAGCGCTGGACCACCGTCTCGTCCATGTCCACGCCCAGCACGTCCGTGCCGTTGCGCATCAGTTCCGTGGCCAGGGCACCGCCGAAGCGGCCCAGCCCGATCACGACCACGGCGTTGGCCATGGCGTTGCGAGAAGACGCGGCGGGGTGGGGTCCGAACATGGGGCTTCCTTCGTGGGTCGTGGTCGTCGAGCACCGGGTCCACGGGTGGCGCGGGCGGGGCCCGGGCTCATCCGATGAGCGGTCGTTCCTTGGGTAGTTCGTAACGGGGTGGGCGGCGGCCGAATGCGATGGCCGCGGCCACGGTGACCGGGCCGAGTCTGCCCGTGAACATCAGGGCGATCAACACCCACTGCGCGAACGGGGCGAGCGTGGGGGTGATCCCCGTGCTCAGTCCCACGGTCGCGAACGCGGAGACGGACTCGAACAGGACACGGTCCAGGCCCAGGCCGGTGTCCGTGAGCATGATGAGCATCGTGCCACCGATCACCGCCACGGTCGCGAGCACCACGACCGTGATGGCCTCGCGCTGGACGGAGCGGGAGAGCTGCTTGCCGAGCACGGGTACCGCGGCGCCACCCCGGATTTCGGTGAGGGCCACGAAGAACAGCACCCCGAACGTCGTGACCTTGAGACCGCCGGCCGTGCCCGCGGGGCCGCCGCCGATGAACATCAGGATGTCCATCCCGAGCCACGACACCGGGTGCATGTGACCGATGTCGATGCTGTTGAAGCCCGCGGTGCGGGAGATCGTGGACTGGAAGAACGCGTTGAGCAGCTTGACCGCGGGCGGTTGGCCGCCCAGGGTGCCCGGGTTGTTCCACTCGAGCATCAGCAGGAACAGCGTGCCTCCCGCGAGCAGCACGGGGGTCGCGAGCAGCACGAGCCGGGTGTTCATGCTCCAGCGCCGGGGCACCCGGATGTGGCGGCGCAGTTCGTAGAGCACCGGGAAGCCTAGCCCGCCCAGGATCACGCACGCCGCGAGCGTGAGCAGGATCCAGGCGTCGCCCGCGAAGTCCATGACGTTGAGCGTGTACAGCGCGAATCCCGCGTTGTTGAACGCGGACACGGCGTGGAACCCCGCGTGGGCTAGGGCGGTGCCCGGCGGGTAGTGGTAGTGGCCCCAGAACCGCAGGAACAGGATGAGCGCCGCGATGCTCTCGATCACGGCGGTGGTCGCCACGATGCGTGCGACCACCTTGCGCGCTCCGCCGCGGGATTTCGTCTCCGCGTTGGCGAGCAACCGGGAGGACAGGCCGAATTTACGGGCCAGCAGGATCCCCAGCATGGTCGTGAACGTCATGACACCCAGGCCACCCACCTGGATCAGACAGATGATGACCACCTGACCGAATGGCGTCCAGTAGGTCGCGGTGTCCACCGTGACCAGGCCGGTCACGCACAACGCGGAAGTCGCGGTGAACGCCGCCGTGAGCACGTCCGTGCCCCCGGGAGCCGTGGTGGCTGGGGGCAGCATGAGTAGCGCGGTGCCCGTGAGCACCGCCATCAGGAAGGCCGTGACGATGATCCGTGCGGACCGGGCGGGGGTGAGCTCGTGCAGGTGCAGCGGATCGCGGCGTCGTCGGCTCAGGGGGACGGCGCGGGGGATCCTGGACCCGTGCGTGCGCGCGCGGATCGCGGCCTGGCGGAGGGCCTCGGTGATGGGCACGGGGTCAAAATACACCCGCCGGGGCGGTATCGGCTGAGCGCCGCGTGAGCGCGCCTGAACCTCGTAGGCCGTTCAGCTAACACCGGCGCGCTGCACACGCGCACGTGTGATGAACCCGACTGCGTGAGTCGTGCCCTAAACTGACCGACATGACCAACATTCCCGCGGAACTCGCGTACACCGAAGAACACGAGTGGGTCGAGGACCTCCACGAGGACAACACTTTCCGTGTGGGCATCACGGACCACGCACAGAACGAACTGGGCGAGGTCGTGTTCGTCCAACTACCGGAGGTCGGGGACACCGTCTCCGCCGGGGACGTGGTGGGGGAGGTCGAGTCCACCAAGTCCGTGAGCGATCTCTTCGCGCCCGTCAGCGGCGAGATCGTGAGCGTCAACGACGACCTCGTGGACAACCCCGGCGCGCTCAACGAGTCCCCGTACGGATCCGGCTGGCTGTTCACCGTGCGCGTGGACTCCTCGGATGCCACCGGGCAGCTATTGGACGCCGATGCTTACCAGCAGTTGCTGGACTGAATACGCCAACTTCACGTGAGGTGAGGGAACCCTGATGTCGAACCATGAGAAATCCGGTACCCAGGCGGGTCCGGAGACCACATCCATCCAGATCGTGGGGGATGTGCTGGCCCATGCCGCTCACCACAAACTCTCCGAGAGCGAGCAGAACGCGGTGGCCTCCCTGCCCCCGGGCTCCGCGCTGCTGCTGGAGACGAACGGCGGGCTGACCGGTGCCCGGTTCCTGCTGGACCGGGACGAGATCGTCGCGGGTCGTCACCCGGCGTGCTCGGTGTTCCTGGACGACGTCACGGTGTCCCGCCGTCATGTGGAGTTCATCCGACGCAGCGGTACGTTCGAGGCAGTGGACCAGTCCTCCCTCAACGGCACCTACGTCAACGGTGACCGGGTCGCCACCAAGGTGTTGGAGAACGGCGACCAGGTCCAGATCGGCAAATTCCGGTTTACGTACTACCACTCCGTGCAGAACGGTTCCTGACGCGCTCCATGCCTGATTCCGAACGACCGCAGATCCCGCGGGTGGGTATCGGGGCGTTACTGCGCCGATTGCAGCCGCAGTTCCCTGAACTGACCGCGTCCAAGGTGCGCTTCCTCGAGGACCAGGGACTCGTGCACCCGTTGCGGAGCGCCTCGGGGTACCGCAAGTACTCGCACGAGGACGTCGCCCGGTTGGAGACCGTGTTGACGCTGCAGCGTGAGCGCTACCTCCCGTTGCGGGTCATCCGTGACCGCTTGGACCGGGGCGAGGATCCCGCGCAGGACACCGAGCGGCAGGAACCGGGGACCGGACGCTCCAGGGACGGCGTCGACCCCGAACCCACTTCACCGGTTCCGGACGGCGGTCGGCGGTACACCCTGCGCGAGCTCGCGGCGCGGTCGGGCACGGACGTGCCGCTGCTGCGGGAACTGCTCAACCACGGCCTGCTCGTGGAACGGGTCGGCGCGTTCGACGGCCACGCACTTACCGTGGCCGTGGCTGCGGGCAAGCTCAACGGGTACGGGATCGAACCGCGGCACCTGCGGGTGTTGCGGGGCGCCTCGGAGCGCGTGATCGCCCTGGTCGAGGGCAGCATCTCACCGTTGCGCAACCGCAGGGACCCCGAGACGCGGCGGAGGGCCGTGCAGCGGGCTCGAGAGATCGCCTCGCTGTGCCTCACCGTGATGACCGCGCTTGTGACCTCGCAGGTGGAGGAGACGGTGCAACCGTTCGCCTCGCCGGACACGGACGGGAGCGCGCAATGAGCCCGAACGTGCGCATGGAGATCGCCGGGGTGCGCATGGACGTGCCCACGGGCCAGCCCGTGGTCGTGCTGCGCGAACTCCAGGGCGCCCGGCGTCTACCCATCTGGATGGGGACCAACGAGGCCACGTCCATCGTGTTCGCGCTGCAGGGCATCGAGCCCCCGCGCCCCCTTACACACGACCTCCTGTTGTCCGTGGTGGACCAGCTCGGGCGCAGCGTGCGGGACGTCGTGGTGCACACGGTGGAAAACACGGTGTTCCACGCGGCCATCTCCTTCGACGACGGCACCGTGGTGGACGCCCGCGCTTCGGACGCCCTCGCGATCGCCGCGCGCACGTCATGCCCCATCTTGTGCGCCGCGGCCGTGCTGGACGAGGCCGGTCTGGTGCTCAGCCCGGACGGGGAGCTGCGGGAACAGACGGGGGACCAGCCGCAGGAGGCCGAGGCCCAGGTCCGGGAATTCCGGGATTTCCTGGACCACGTGGATCCGGACGATTTCCAGTCCTGATTCCACCCCGTCAGGGCCCCGTGCGGGTAGGCTGACGACACGGGCCCGCCCGTGGGCAATGTCTTTGACCCGCTCCACCCGTGGGTTTACCGTCGAGGAGGCATCAGCGCGCTGGTGCCCGTGTCCGGGGGATCGGACACCCCCACCCACGCACGAGGAGGACGCTTGAGCAATCCGGAGCTGCCGCTGGACGCGGCACGGCTGCGCGCATCTTCCCTCGCCGGCGGCACCCAGGAGATGTTGTTCACTGACAACCTGGGCGGCTACGACGAGACCGTGGGCTTCCGCGGTCCCACCGCATGCAAGGCCGCGGGGATCACGTACCGCCAGCTCGACTACTGGGCGCGGACCGATCTCGTGGAACCCACCGTGCGCGGCGCCAAGGGCTCCGGGTCGCAGCGGCTCTACAGCTTCCGGGACATCCTGGTGCTCAAGGTCGTCAAGCGCCTGCTCGACACCGGTGTTTCCCTGCAGCAGATCCGCTCGGCGGTGGGCGCGCTGCGGCTGCGCAACATCGAGGACCTCACGCGGTTGACGCTCATGTCCGATGGCGCGAGCGTCTACGAATGCACGTCCCCCCACGAGGTCATCGACCTGGTCCAGGGCGGTCAGGGCGTGTTCGGGATCGCGGTGGGCCGGGTGTGGCGCGAGGTCGAGGGCACGCTGGCCTCCATGCCGGGCGAACACACGAGCCTGGACGGGGCCCCCGCCGCGGATCCGTTCCCGGAGGACGAGCTGTCCGCCCGGCGCGCGCGCCGTCGCAAGAAGAACGCGGGCTGACCCGCCACCGCACCCCGCCGCCGCGGGTTGCGGGATCAGCGCGTGAGGCCCGCCAGAATGGTGCCGAAGCGCTGCGCGAGATCCTGAGCCGGGGCACCCGGCCAGCGGTGGACGGGCCACGCGGCCCCCTGGATCTGCTGCATCACGGACAGGTCCGGCAGCACGGGATCCACCACGAGCGGTCCGAACAACTCCTGCAGTTCCCGCATGCGGTGACGCTGTTCGACCGAGTCGTCGCGCACGCGGTTGATCACCACCCCGGCCTCCGGGACGGCCCAGATCCGGGAAGTTTCGAACTGCGCGAGCGCCGTCATGGTGCGCTTGGTGCCCGCCACGGAGAACAGGGACGGCTCGGCCACGGAGAGCACCTTGTGGGACGCGGCCCACGCCATGCGGGTCAGCGCGCTCAGGGTGGGCGGGCAGTCGATCAGCACGAGCTCGTAGCGGGCCAGTCCCCGCAGCGCGGTCTCGAGACGCTTGAGGTCCTTGGTCCGGAACGCGGCGTGGTCAAGGTGCGACGACGCCGCGGAGCCCGGTGCCACGTCCAGCACGGCTCGTGCGCCGCCCCCGGTCGATGACCCGTCGGCAGGGGCGCCCGGGCCCGCGGGCACGGTGTGCGGGGTGATGGGATGTTTGGTCCACGAAGATGCCGTGGCCACGGAGGCCAGTGCACCCTTGCGGGGGCGGCGCAGCACGGTGCCCACCTCGTGCCCCGGGCGGGCGTGGACGCCGAGCGCCGTGGAGGCGTCGCCGTGGGGGTCCAGGTCCACCACGAGCGTGGGGACGTGTGCTTCGAGAGCGGCGGAGGCCAACCCCAGGACCACGGAGGACTTGCCCACCCCGCCCTTGAGGCTGCTGATGCTGACGATCTGCACGGATCACCCTTCTGTCACCTGAAATGGGGGCTGCCCACCAGCCTGTTCCATGCTAGTGGGTGGATCACCGCACGTCGCGAGCCGGGTAGGGCGGTGCCGCGCGGCGTCGTCGTCATGAGCTGTAGATGTCACCACGAGCGGCGGATGTTGTCTGGACCGGCACAGGGGACACGACATCCGGGCTACCCTGCCGAGGCGCGGCTCACGTAAGCTGTCCCGGTAGTCGTCTCCTCACCCAGTGCGCGGGCCCCACAGGGCGCCGCGTGCGGAAACGGTAGTCATGTTCTCCAAGATCCTGGTGGCCAACCGCGGCGAGATTGCCATTCGCGCGTTCCGAGCGGCGTACGAACTCGGCGCCAAGACCGTTGCCGTCTTCCCGTACGAGGACCGCAATTCGATCCACCGCCAGAAGTCGGACGAGGCCTACCACATCGGGGAGGAGGGCCACCCGGTCCGCGCGTACCTGGACGTGGCCGAGATCGTGCGCGTGGCCAAGGAGTCCGGGGCGGACGCCATCTACCCGGGCTACGGTTTCCTGTCCGAGAACCCGGACCTGGCGCGCGCGGCCGAGGCGGAGGGCATCACGTTCGTGGGTCCGCGCGCCGAGATCCTGGAACTCGCCGGGAACAAGGTCGAGGCGTTGCGGGCCGCGCGGCGCGCGGGCATCCCCACGCTCGAGTCCTCGGACCCCTCCTCGGACAAGGAGACGTTGATCGAGGCCGCGGAGAAGATCGGCTTCCCGGTGTTCGTCAAGGCGGTCGCCGGTGGCGGTGGCCGCGGGATGCGGCGCGTGGAGAAGCCCGAACAGTTGGCGGAAGCGCTCGACGCCGCGATGCGCGAGGCGGACACCGCGTTCGGTGACCCCACCGTGTTCATCGAGCAGGCCGTGTTACGTCCGCGGCACATCGAGGTGCAGATCCTCGCGGACAATGAGGGCAACATCGTGCACCTGTTCGAACGGGACTGCTCATTGCAGCGCCGGCACCAGAAGGTCATCGAGATCGCCCCGGCACCGCACCTGGACGAGGAGATCCGTGACGCCCTGCACCGGGACGCGGTGAAGTTCGCCCGGGAGCTCGGCTACGTCAACGCGGGCACCGTGGAGTTCCTCGTGGACACCGCGGGGGAACGCGCGGGGCAGCACGTGTTCATCGAGATGAACCCCCGGATCCAGGTGGAGCACACCGTGACCGAGGAGATCACGGACGTGGACCTGGTCCAGTCCCAGTTGCGCATCGCCGCCGGTGAGAGCCTGGACGACCTGGGCATCTCGCAGGACGCGCTGCGCGTGCGCGGGGCCGCCCTGCAGTGCCGGATCACCACGGAGGATCCCGCCAACGACTTCCGCCCGGACGTGGGGAAGGTCTCGGCCTACCGTTCCGCCGGTGGCGCCGGTGTGCGCCTGGACGGCGGCACGCTCTACGCGGGCGCGGAGATCTCCCCGCACTTCGACTCGATGCTCGTGAAGCTCACGTGCCGCGGACGCGACTACACCACCGCGGTGCACCGCGCCCGCCGCGCGCTCGCCGAGTTTCGCATCCGCGGGATCGCCACCAACATCCAGTTCCTGCGGGCCGTGCTGCACAATCCGGACTTCCTGGCCGGGGACGTGGCCACGGACTTCATCGAGAACCACCCGGACCTGCTCAAGGGCAAGGGCTCGGCGGACCGCGGCACCCGCGCGCTGAACTACCTCGCGGAGGTGACGGTCAACAAGCCCCACGGCGAGCGCATCGACGGCATGGACCCGCGCAACAAGCTCCCGCACTACCCGGGGGACAAGCGGGACGAACCCTTCCGCAGCCCGTTCGACGGTCCGTCCTCCCACGAGGTGCCCTCCGGCTGGCGCCAGGTGCTCCAGGAGCAGGGGCCCGAGGGCTTCGCGCGCACCCTGCGGAACTACGAACCGCTCGCAGTGACGTCCACCACGTTCCGTGACGCCCACCAGTCCCTGCTGGCCACCCGTGTGCGCACCCGCGACCTGCTCGCGGCGGCACCCGCGTACGCGCACCTGCTGCCGGGGCTGCTCTCGGTCGAGGCCTGGGGCGGTGCCACGTACGACGTTGCGCTGCGCTTCCTGGGGGAGGACCCGTGGGAGCGGCTGCGGCTGCTGCGCGAGGCGATGCCGAACATCCCCATCCAGATGCTGCTGCGCGGGCGCAACACCGTGGGGTACACGCCGTACCCGGTGGAGGTGACCAACGCGTTCGTCGCGGAGGCGGCCGAGACCGGCGTCGACATCTTCCGGATCTTCGACGCGCTCAACGACGTCGAGCAGATGCGCCCGGCCATCGAGGCGGTGCGGGCCACGGGCACCGCGGTGGCCGAGGTGACCCTGTGTTACACGGGCAACCTGCTCGACCCGCAGGAGAACGTCTACACGCTCGACTACTACCTGGACCTCGCTCAGCAGTGCGTGGACGCCGGCGCGCACATCCTGGCGATCAAGGACATGGCGGGGTTGCTGCGCCCGGAGGCCGCGCGGCGTCTCGTGGCGGCCCTGCGCGAGCGCTTCGACCTGCCGGTGCACCTGCACACCCACGACACCGCGGGCGGGCAGCTCGCCACGCTGCTCGCCGCTGCGGAGGCCGGGGTCGACGCCGTCGACGCCGCATCCGCGTCCATGGCCGGCACCACGTCCCAGGTCTCGGGCTCCGCGCTCGTGGCCGCGCTCGAGAACACGGACCGGGACACCGGACTTGATCTGGACACCGTGAGCGACATGGAGCCCTACTGGGAAGTGGTGCGCTCCATCTACAAGCCCTTCGAGTCCGGGCTGACCGGGCCCACCGGCCGCGTGTACCGCCACGAGATCCCGGGCGGGCAGCTCTCAAACCTGCGCCAGCAGGCCATCGCGCTGGGGCTCGGGGAGAAGTTCGAGGCGATCGAGGACATGTACCACGCCGCGGACCGGATGCTGGGGCACCTGGTCAAGGTCACGCCGTCGTCCAAGGTGGTGGGCGACCTCGCCCTGCAGCTCGTGGGCATGGACGTGGACCCCGCCGAGTTCGAGGCCGATCCCCGCAAGTTCGACATCCCGGACTCCGTGATCAACTTCCTCGCCGGCGAGCTCGGCACCCCGCCCGCGGGTTGGCCGGAACCGTTCCGCAGCAAAGCGCTGGAGGGACGCACCATGCACCTGGCGGACGAGGAGCTCTCGGAGCAGGATGTCGAGGAGCTCGCCCAGCCGGGCGAGGTGCGCCGCGCGGCCCTGAACCGGCTGCTTTTCCCCGGCCCCACGCGCGACTACCAGAACTCGCGCACCAAGTACGGGGACATCTCCCTCCTGCACACCCGCGACTTCCTGTACGGGCTGAAACAGGACCACGAGCACGTCATCTCGCTCGGCAAGGGGGTGCGGCTGCTGGTCACCCTGCAGGCGATCTCCGAACCGGACGAGAAGGGGATGCGCACGGTCATGGTGACCCTCAATGGTCAGCTGCGCCTGCTCGAGATCCGCGACGAGTCGGTGAAGTCCCAGGCCGTGGAGACCGAGAAGGCGGACACCTCCAAGCCCGGGCACGTGGCGGCACCCTTCGCAGGTGCGGTCACGGTCACGGTCTCCGAGGGGGCAAAGGTCGCCGCGGGGGACTCAGTGGCCACGATCGAGGCCATGAAGATGGAGGCGTCCATCACTGCGCCGGTCTCGGGCACGGTCTCCCGCGTGACACTTGCGGACACCGCGCACGTCAGCGGCGGGGACCTGGTGCTGGTGATCGACCCCGAGTGACGGATCCCGCCGCCCCGCCTGTCCTCGGACGCGCGGGGCGGCGGCCTAGGATGGGGCACATGCGTTCTTTCGACCTGATCATCGTGGGCTCCGGCTCCGGCAACTCCATCCTCACAGACGAGTACGCGGACCTCGACGTCGCCATAGTGGAACCCGGCCGGTTCGGCGGCACGTGCCTCAACGTGGGGTGCATCCCCACCAAGATGTACGCGTACCCGGCCACCGTGGGGGACCAAGCGCGGGACGCCATACGGCTGGGCCTGGATGCCGTGATCGAGGGTGTGGACTGGCCCGGCATGCGGGATCGCATCTTCGCCCGGATCGACGCGATCTCCAAGAACGGGCTGCAGTACCGCGAGTCGCTCGACAACGTCACCGTGATCCAGGAGTACGTGCACTTCGTGGAACCCAAGGTCCTCGAGACCGAGTCCGGGCAGCGGATCACCGCCGATGAGATCGTGCTGGCCAACGGTTCGCGGGTCAGCATCCCGGACGTGCTGGGTACCGACCTGCCCGGGGTGCACACCTCGGACACCGTGATGCGCCTGGACGAGTTCCCCCGAGACGTCATCGTGGTGGGCGGCGGGTACGTGGCCGCCGAGTTCTGCCACGTTTTCCGCGGACTGGGCGCCTCCGTGACCCAGCTCAACCGTTCGCAGCGCTTGTTGCGCGAACACGACGACACGATCGCCGAACGCTTCACGCGCGAGGCCGCCGAACAGTGGGACCTGCAACTCGGGTGGACGCTGTCCGGGATCGAGCGTGCCGAGGACGGCCGCCTGACGGTGTCGGCGCAGGCCTCCGACGGTTCCGGGCAGCACTGGGACGGCACCGCCGACGTCGTCCTGCTGGCCACGGGGCGCGTCCCCAATGCGGACACGCTGCGCCCGGAAGCCGCCCACCTGGACGTCACCGGCGGCGGTCTGCTCGCCGTGGACGAGTACCAGCGTGTGCTCTCGGACGGGGAACCCGTGACCGGCGTGTGGGCCCTCGGGGACGTGTGCTCCCCGTACCAGCTCAAGCACGTGGCCAACGCCGAGGCCCGCACGGTCTCCCACAACGTGGTGCACCCGCAGGATCTGCGCGCGACCGATCACCGCTACGTGCCGTCCGCGGTGTTCACTGAACCGCAGATCGCGTCCGTGGGCATGACCGAGGTCCAGGCCCGCGAGTGGGCCGCCCGGAACGACGAGCGGATCACGATCAAGGAACAGGACTTCGGGGACGTGGCCTACGGCTGGGCCATGGAGGACCACGACGGGATCTGCAAACTCATCGCGAACGCCCGCACCGGCGAGCTGCTGGGGGCACACCTCATCGGCCGCGATTCCTCCAACCTGATCCAGCCGCTCGTCCAGGGCATGTCCTTCGGGCTGCGGGCCCACGAAATGGCACGCGGCCAGTACTGGATCCACCCCGCGCTCGCGGAGGTGGTGGAGAACGCGCTACTGGGTCTGGACGTCCCCGGGCAGCGCACGGAGGACTAAACCGGGCCCCCGGAGCCCGGTATGCGAAGCGCAGTTCCTGGCCCGGGCACCCCACGGCGTCGGCGGGCTGTCAGCGCGCGTAGATGTCCTCGATCTCGCGCGCGAAGTCCTGGGCGACCTTGGCCCGCTTGAGCTTCATGGACGGAGTGAGGTGGCCGTCCTCGATCGTGAGGTCACGGTCCAGGATGCGGAAGGCCTTGATGCCCTCCGCGCGGGAGACCTTGGCGTTGGCGTGGTCCACGATCTTCTGGACGTGGTCGATGACGGCCTCCTCGCGTGCGGCCCGGTCGACGCTCATGTGCGGATCCAGCCCGAGTCCGGGCAGCACCTTGGGCAGCGTCTCGGGGTCCAGGGTGATCAGGGCGGCCACGAAGGGGCGGTCGTCCCCGACGACCATGATCTGCCCCACGGTCGCGGAGGCGCGGATGGGGTCCTCGAGTTGGTTGGGGATCACGTTCTTGCCGCCCGCGGTGACGATGATCTCCTTCTTGCGCCCCGTGACCGTGAGCAGCCCCTCGTCGTCCAGGTGGCCCAGGTCCCCGGTGGCGAACCAACCGTCGAAGAACGCCTCGGCGGTCTTATCGGGCAGCCCGTGGTAGCCCTTGAACACGTTGGCGCCGCGCACGAGGATTTCCCCGTCCGCGGCGATCGCGACGTCGTTGCCGGGGATCGGGTGGCCCACCGTGCCGAGCCGGTTGAGGCTCGGGAAGTTCGCCGCGATGGGGGCGGTCGTCTCGGTGAGCCCGTAGCCCTCGACCACGTACACACCGATCCCGTTGAAGAAGTGCGCGAGGTAGTCGCCCAGACTTGCACCCCCGGAGACGGCATAGCGCACGTCCCCGCCCATGGCCTGGCGCAGCGTGGAGTACACGAGCTTGTCGTAGAGGCGGTGGCGGGCTTCGAGCAGCGGCGGCACGGGGCCCTTCACGGTGGCGCGTGACCACGCGACGGCGGTCGCGACGGCCCGTTCGAAGATCAGCTTCTTCACGGGCGAACCGGCCTGGGCCTTGAACCGCGCGCCCACCAGAATCTTCTCGAACACGCGGGGCACGGCCAGGATGAACGTGGGCTTGAACCGGGCGAGGTCCTCCATGAGGTGGGAGACATCCGGCGTGTGGGCCAGGGTGATCCCGGCGTCCAGGGACGTGACCTCCACGAACCGGGCGAACACGTGCGCGAGCGGCAGGAACATGAGGGTGCGGGACCCCCCGGCCATGACGGCACCGGCCACCGGGATGGTGTTCTGCGAGCACGACACGAAATTGCGGTGGGTCAGTTCGCAGCCCTTGGGCGCACCCGTGGTCCCCGAGGTGTAGATGAGGGTCGCGACGTCGTCCAGGGTCACGCCGTCGTAGGGCGTCTGCAGATCCGTGCGGTCCGCGCCGCCCGCGATCATGGCCTCCAGGGAGTTTTCGCTGGAGGCGGTGTCGAAGACGCAGATCCGCCGTGCGGCCGCGAACTCCGTGATCCCGGTGGCCCGCTGCACGCGTTCGGCCAGTTCGTCGGTCTCCACGAAGATCGCCACGGCCTGCGAATCAGACATGATGTGGGCGATCTGATCGGGGGAGGACGTGTCGTAGACGGGCACCGGCACTGCGCCGACCCACCACAGGGCGAAGTCCACGAGCGTCCACTCATAGCGCGTGCGGCTCAGCAGGCCCACGCGCTCGCCGGGGCGGATGCCCTTCGCGGCGATCCCGCGGGCCAGGGCCACGACCTCGTCACGGAACTGTCGCGCCGTGACGTCCCGCTCGCGCCCTTCTGCGAGCACGGTGTACAGCACCGTGTCGGGCTTCTGCTCGGCGCGTTCGGCAAGGATGTGGGCGATGCCGGGGTACGGCAGGGGATCGACGATGGCCGGGGCGCTGACGCGTCGCATGGAGGGGCACCTTCCTGATGGGAACGGCTCTCAGCCTACTGTGTGTCGCGCCTCACTCCCGGCATATACTGGACGTGTCCACCACATGACGGCGACCCCGGCAGGATTGTGGCGGAGACACCCGCGTCCGGGGAGCCGGACCCGCTGGAACGCGCCGCGCGGACGCGTCAGACGACGGCGCCGTCGTCGTCCTCGGGGGAGTCCTGCGGCAGCGCGCGGAAGACCAGGTACAGACCCGTGACCAGACCCACGAGGCCCAGCAGCCACATAACCGGGGGCAGGGGACCGGGCAACAGGGCGAGTCCGACCATGATCACGATGACTGCGAGCACGGTGCTCAGGGCGCGCAGCATGGCGGGGGAGATCCCGCTCGTAACGGGCCCGGGATCGGGCTCGTAGCGTTCGTCCTCCCGGGTGTCCCGCAGTTCGACGGGGATCTCCTCGGCCGGTTGCTCGCGGGGCTCCCACGGGAAGTCCTCGGCCCACGGTTCGAGGTCCTCGTCGTCGCGGGGGACGTCGTCCCACGAGTTGCCGCGGATGATCCGCTCGAACGGGTCCTCCGGTGGTTGGCGTGAACTCACGAGGGGTCCTCGGGGAGGAACTGCTCGCCCCGGGACAACCGCTGGACCGCGTCCCGGGAGATCCGTTCGAGCAGTGGGGCATCGTGATCCAGGGTGGCCACGTGGTAGCTGTTCTGCAGATCGACCACGCGGACGTCCCCGGAACTGTGCTCGGCCACCAGGTCCGCGGAGTCCCCGGAGACGATGTGGTCCACCTCGGAACGGAACACCACGGTGGGCGCGGTGATCGCCGGGAGCATGCGCACGGTCCGGTGCATCAGCACGTTCAGCTGCGCGACGGCGGCGAGGGGCGTGCGGTCGTAGGTGGACTCCAGGACGTCCTCCTTCTTGACGTCGCCACCGATCCCGGGCAGGGACGCGACCACGGGACTCAGCAGGTGACTGAACCGCGCCATCCGGTTCACGAGGGACAGCGCGGGGTTCACGAGCAGCACCCCGGTGACCTCCCGCCGGACCGCGGTGTGCAGGGCCAGCGCGCCGCCCATGGACAGCCCGCCCACGACCACGCGGTCGTGCTCGCGGCGCAACGCCCAGTACTGTTCGTCCACGGCGTCCCGCCAGGCCTGCCATGGTTGTTCGGCCAGTTCCTCCCACTGCGTCCCGTGCCCGGGCAGCAGGGGGACGCGCACGCCCGGGTGGGCTCCGGCGTCGTCGGTGGCCTCGTGGACGGCGTGCGCCCAATCCCGCACGGAGGCCGTGGTGGCCGTGAAGCCGTGCAGTAGGAGGACCCCCACGGAGGAGGAGCCGGGAAGGTGCAGGGGGCCGTGGAGTTGCTGATCGGAGAACATGGCGCCATTGTGCCAGCCGCCGCGAGAACTCGTGAGAGAATGTGGCGGAACAAAGGCACGGTGCCGCGTGTGCGCACCGGTGCACGGCCGGGTCACCGCGGGCATCCGGTGACTCCCGCGATGACGAAAGGGCTCCCGCTCATGGTGTACATGTTCTTGAAGACCTACGTGGTGGGCCCCGTGGTCAATCTGGTGTGCCGACCCACCGTGGCGGGTCTGGAGAACGTCCCCGAGCACGGCCCCGCGATCCTCGCGAGCAACCACCTGTCCGTCCCGGACGCCGTCTTTATGCCCGTGGCCGTGCCGCGCCAGGTGTATTTCCTGGCTAAGTCCGAGTACTTCACGACCCCCGGGCTCAAGGGCCGCGTGATCGGCGCGTTCTTCAAAGCCATCAACCAGATCCCCATGGACCGCAGGGGTGGCAAGGCCAGCGCCAAATCGCTCAGTGCCGGTGGCCAGGCACTCGCCGAGGGCAAGCTGATCGGGATCTACCCGGAGGGCACGCGCTCCCCGGACGGTCGGCTCTACAAGGGGAAGATCGGTGTGGCCCGCCTCGCGCTGGAGACCGGGGCCCCCGTGATCCCCGTGGCGATGTTCGGCACGGACAAGATGCAGCCCCTGGGCTCACGGTTCCCGGATCCGCGCCGTGCCAAGGTCACCACGGTCTTCGGTGAGCCCATGGACTTCTCGGACCTGATGTCCCGGCGCGGGGACCACGCGACCATGCGCCGCGTGACGGACGAGATCATGGCCGCGATCCAGAAGATCTCTGGCCAGGAAATGGCAGACGTCTACGCTGCCGATCACAAGCGCGCGCTCGCCGAGGAGAAGACCGCAGCGCTCAAGAACCAGGCCCGCGACGTCGTCGAGGCCACCCGGGACAAGGGACGCGCGGTCACGGACGCCGTGTCCCAGCAGGCGAGCAACCTGGGCGCCAAACTGCAGGGACGTTCACATGACGGAACGGACGAGCGCGGTCCCAAGGAATCCGCCTAGACTGTCCGAATGAGTTCCATAACCCTGCCTGAACAGATCCGAACCGTGTCGTCCCCCTCCCCGAGCGCGGCGAACTATCCCGGCCTGGACGAGTGGCGGGACAAGACAATCGGTCAGCACCCCCAGTGGGCGCAGCACCCCGACTTCGCGAGCAGCATGCAGGAGCTCAACGCCGTCCCGCCCCTCGTGTTCGCGGGGGAGGTCGACCGGCTGCGCGCGCGCCTGGCCCAGGTGGCCAACGGTGAGGCGTTCTTCCTGCAGGGCGGCGACTGCGCCGAGACGTTCGCCGGTGCCACCGCGGACAAGATCTCGGCCCGGGTACGCACGCTGCTGCAGATGGCCGTGGTGCTCACGTACGGCGCGTCGCTGCCCGTGGTCAAGATGGGGCGCATGGCGGGGCAGTTCTCCAAGCCGCGTTCGTCCAACGACGAGACCCGCGACGGCGTGACCCTGCCCTCGTTCCGTGGGGAGATGGTCAACGGTTTCGACTTCACCGAGGAGTCCCGCGTCCACGATCCCAAGCGGATGGTGCGCGGCTACCACACGTCCGCGTCCACGCTGAACCTGATTCGCGCCTTCACCCAGGGCGGGTTCGCGGACCTGCGCCGCGTGCACGCGTGGAACATGGGCTTCGCGGCCAACCCGGCATACGCCCGCTACGAGTCCATGGCGCGCGAGATCGACCACGCGGTGAAGTTCATGGCCGCGTGCGGCTCCGACTTCGACGCTCTCAAGACCACCGAGTTCTTCGCGGGTCACGAGGCGCTGCTGCTTGACTACGAGCGTGCACTGACCCGCATCGACTCCCGCACGAACCTGCCGTACGGCACATCCGCGCACTTCCTGTGGATCGGGGAGCGCACGCGCGAACTCGACGGCGCGCACGTGGACCTACTCTCCCGGTTGCGCAATCCCATCGGCGTCAAGCTCGGCCCGTCCACCACGGGCGACGACGCCCTGCGGCTCATCGATGCCCTGGACCCCGAGCGCGAGCCGGGTCGCCTGACGTTCATCACCCGCATGGGTGCCAAGAACATCCGCGAGAAGCTGCCCCCGGTGATCCAGGCCGTGGAGGCGTCGGGTGCCAAGCCCGTGTGGGTCACGGACCCCATGCACGGCAACACGGTCTCGCTGCCCTCGGGGTACAAGACCCGCAACTTCGACGACGTCGTGGATGAGGTTCGCGGGTTCTTCGAGGTGCACCGCGCGCTGGGTACGTTCCCGGGCGGCATCCACGTGGAGATGACCGGTGACGACGTCGCGGAGTGCCTGGGCGGGTCCGACCCGGTCAACGAGTCCTCGTTCGCCGAACGTTACGAGACGCTGTGCGACCCCCGGTTGAACCACATGCAGTCCCTGGAGATCGCGTTCCTGGTCGCGGAGTACCTCTCCCAGCAGAACTGATCCATTGACATGCGATGACCCCGGCACCGTTGGTGCCGGGGTCATCTTTCGTGTGTAAGGCGTCCGTGTCGTCATCGCCTTCGGGGCGCGGGTGTCACGGCGTGGTCGTGACAGCACGGTCGCCACTCATGCGGTCGTGTCCGCACGACCGTCACAACACGGTGAGGATCACCGTGTTCCCGTCCTCACGCTGGCGCACGACCCGGTTGAGGTGGGAACCAACGGGTGAGTTGATCTCCACCGTGTACCCCTGCTCCTCGAGGCTCTGCCGGGCGGAGTCCGCGTCCTGGCCCACCACGTTGGGCGGTGCACCCTGCGGGGTGTCCGCGGCGAGGGTCAGGGCCACGGTCGTGCCCTCGTCCACGCTCGTCCCCGCAGCGGGGGACTGCCCGAGCACGGTGTCCACGGCCTGCGCGGAGTACTCCCGCGAGATCTCGCCCACGCGCAGCCCGGCGCCGGTGATCGCGGCCCGGGCGTCGTCGCCCGCTGAACCGACCACGGTGGGAACGCTCACGCGGGCGGGACCCTCGGAGACCACCAGGTTGACCTGCTCGATACCGCGCACGGTGGTGGAGGCCCCGGGATCCGTGGCGATCACGATGCCCTGCGGGACCTCGGGGCTCGTGGTCGAGCGCACGCCCACGTTGGAGATGCCCGCGCTGTTGAGGGCGCGTTCCGCGGTTGCGGTGTCCTGACCCGCGACGGCAGGGACGGTCGCGGACGCCGTCCCGGGGGCCGAGCCGAGCCACCAGCCCAGGAATCCGGCCACCGAGAGCAGCAGCGCGAAGACCACGGCGCCCACGGCCAGATGCAGGGCAGGGGGCTGGGGGTTCAGCCGGACCCGGGGTGTGTCGCGGGAGCGGTGGGCGGTGGAGCCCACCTGGGTCATGGCGATGGTCCCGGTCGCGTCGGTCTCGAAGGCGGGCAGGATCGGCGCACCGGCCCCGCGCTCGCCGGGACGGCCCATTCCATGCGTGTGCTGAGTACCGAGCGGGGTGGTGGCGTTCTCCCCGGTGGGATCCGCTCCCGTATCGCCGAGGGCCTCCGTGGGTACTCCGCCGAGTGCCTGCGTCGGCGCCTCGGCGGCGTCGCCTCCCGCAGCGCTGGCCAGTGCCCCTCCGGCGACCGCCGCCGCAGCCGTCGAGGCGTGGGACCCGCCTCCCAGGACGACCGTGTCCGTGTCCCGCAGTGAGGGCGGGTCGATCTGCCCGGGCAGCGAGCGTCGGATGGCCAGCGCGAGGTCCAGCAGCGCCGCGGCGTCGGCGGGGCGCTGGGCAGCGTCGCGGGACGTCGCGCGCAGCACGAACTCGTCGAGCGCAGCGGGGACGCCCTGCGCGAGCCCACCGGGGGCGGGGACGTCCCGGCTCACGTGGGCGGTCGCGACCTGCAGGGCGGTACCGGTGTACGGGCGTGAGCCCGTGAGCATCTCGTACGCCATGATCCCCACGGCGTAGACGTCGCTGCGCTGGTCCACGGGGCCGTCCCCCACGAGTTCGGGGGCGGCGTAGCCCACCGTGCCCATGACCGTGGTGCTCGTGGTGTGCTCGTCCACGGCGCGGGTCAGTCCGAAGTCGGCCACCTTGACCTGCCCGCCCCGGGTCAGCAGGACGTTCTCGGGCTTCACGTCCCGGTGGACCAGGCCGATCCGGTGCGCCTGGGTGAGGCCGCGCAGCACGGGGATCAGCAGGTCGAGCGTGCGGCGCGGTGTCATGGGCGCCTCATGGGCCACGACGTCGCGCAGAGTGGGCCCGTCCACGTATTCCAGGACCAGGTAGAGCACGCCATCCGCGGTGTGACCCTGGTCCAGGACGGCCACCACGTTGGGGTGGTGCAGGCGCGCGGCGGACTTGGCCTCACGCCGTGCCCTGGCCACGAAGGACGGGTCGTCCGCGACGTGGGGGTGCATGATCTTCAGGGCCACGGGACGTTCGAGCCGTTCGTCGAGCCCCTCGTAGACCGTGGCCGTACCACCGCGGGCGATCAGGCGGCGGACCTGGTACCGGCCCTCCAGCAGGGATCCCACGCGGTGGTCGTTCATGCTGCTACTGGGCAAATTCTCGTTCCTGTGCGCTCACGGCTTTCACGTACGCCTTGGTGTCGGGGTACATACCGTGCGTCTTCACGCCGTGCAGTCCCTGATAGTAGGCGCCGATCCCCGCGGCCCTGTTGGGGGCCTTGGCCTGCAGCTCCCGGATCAGCGCGACCCCCGCGGTGATGTTGTCCTGGGGGTCCAGCAGGTCCAGGTCCCGACCCACCATCGCGGACGCCCACTCACCGGCGGACGGGATCACCTGCATGGTGCCCACGGCGTCCGCGGGGGAGACCACCCCGTGGCGGAACCCGGATTCCTGCGAGGCGTGGGCGAGCGCGAGCGCCGGGTCCACCCCCAACTCCTGGGCGGTCGCTCGCACCATCTCGCGGATCTGCTCCGGGGCCGGCAGTTGGCGCTGCTGCAACTGGGCGTGGTGTCGGTTCGCGGACTCCACGACCTCGCGGGGGTACGTGCGGCCCGCGAACGTGTCACCCACGGCGGCCTTGTGCTTCGGGGCCGCGGCCGTGCCAGCGTCACGCACCGTCGCGGCGGGTTCGGACGACGACGCCGCTCGGGCGGGTCCCGCCGCCCCGCCCGGGATCGTGAGTCCCTGGCCCGGGCGCAACACGGAGGCAGCGGAGACCCCGTTGGCCCGCATGAGCTCGGCCACGCTCACGCCGTAGCGCTGCGCGAGGTCCCACAGGGTGTCACCGGCGGCCACGGTGTGGCGCCGGGAGCCGCCGCGGTCGGAGCCGGCCGGGTCTGCGTCGTCGGCGCGCGATGCGGCCGCGGAGGAGGAGGCGGGAGCGCGGTCCGATCCCGGGATCACGAGCCGCTGGCCGGGGCGGATCATGCCGTGGGCCGGGAGCTTGTTGACGCTCATCAGGTCCTGGACTCGCACCCCGTGGGCGGTCGCCAGGGACCACAGGGAGTCCCCGGGGGCCACGGTCGCGTGCGTGGACTGGGCATGCTGCGCCACGTGGACGTTCGGGGCGGGCGCCGGCGCGGCGTGCGCGGAACCCACGGTGCCCAGGGCGGTGAGGGCGGCCAGCGCGGCGGCGGAGCCCTGCGCGGCGCGGCGGGACCATGTGGAACGGGGGGACCGGCGGTCGTGGGGCGGGTCAACCGGCATGTTCGCGATTCCTACCTCTGGACGGGGGAACGGGGGAAGATCCGGCGGCACCCTCCGGTACAGCACGGTGCCCCCAGATTACCCGACCCCTGGTCGCGACCGGTGTGTGAGCCGGTCGGTGCGCCGTGGCACAGTAGGGTTCGTGAACTACTCAACCGATCTCTCCGCCCAGGAATTCGCCGAACTCGACTCGTTGGTGGGCGAGTGGACCTACCTTCCCGACATCGCCGAGGCCATGGACATCCAGATCACCCGGGTGCACCGGCTCGTGGACGACGGCGCCCTGCTCGAGGTGCGCCGACCCGAAGACCGCGTGCGTGTGGTCCCCGCCGAATTCATGGACGGCGACCGCCCCGTGGACTCCCTCAAGGGGACCGTGGCCGTCCTGCGGGATGCCGCCTACACGGACGCCCAGGCGATCCGCTGGCTGTTCACCGAGGACGAGTCCCTGCCCGGGCGGCCCATCGACGCGCTGCGCCGTGGCCAGAAGACCGAGGTGCGCCGCAGGGCCCAGGCCCTGGGCTGGTGACACCCGCCCGCTGAGGCGGCCTACTTGGCGCGGCGCACGGCGGCGTCGGCGAGCGCCTGCAGTCCGGCCCGGGCGATGTCGTCGGTGCGCAAGCGCGCCAGCTGCGTGTCCGCGGTGCGCACGAGGGACGCGATGAGGTCCTCCGAGCGCGCGTGGGCGCCGCTGTCCCGCATGAGGTCCCGCGCGCGGTGCACCTCCTGCTCGGTGAGTTCCGCGCGGCCGAGCACCGATTCGAGCCACGCGATGTCCTCGGCCGAACTCGATGCCGCGCACAGTGCGATCAGCGCGGTGCGCTTGCCCTCGCGGATGTCGTCCCCGGCGGGCTTGCCCGTGGTCTCCGGGTCGCCGAAGACCCCCAGGACGTCATCGCGCAATTGGAAAGCCTCGCCGACCGGCAGCGCGAACGCGGAGCAGTCCGCGAGGAACGCGCGGTCCGCGCCGGCGAGTGCCGCGCCGATCTCCACGGGGTGCTCTACCGAGTACTTGGCGGACTTGTAGCGCAGCACGGTCATGGCACGCTCGAGTTGTTCCTCGGGGTCGCCCACGGCGGGAGCGACCTCCGCATGGATGTCCAGGTACTGCCCGGCCATGACCTCGGTGCGCATCGTGGAGAAGATCTCCCGTGCGGTCGCGGCCGCGTCCGCGGCGACCCGCGCGGTGGCGTCGGCGAAGAGTTGTTCCGCGAAGGACAGGCTCATGTCCCCGGTGAGGACGGCCGCGCTGACCCCGAAGTGGGCGGCGTCCGCGGACCACCCGGCGTCGCGGTGCAGGGCCTCGAAAACGCGGTGCACACTGGGCTTGCCGCGGCGCGTGTCCGAGCGGTCCAGGATGTCGTCGTGGATCAGCGCCGCGGTCTGGAAAAGTTCGAGGGACGCCGCGGCGGCCACGGCGACGTCGTCCGCCACGGCCCCGCCAGCCGCGCGCCAGCCCCAGTAGCACAGCCGTGCGCGCAGGCGCTTGCCGCCGCGCGTGAGGTCCTCGATCGCGTCCACGAGCACGGTCGCGTGCGGGGAGATCCCGGTGACCCGTTCGCGTTCCCGCGCGAAGAACTCGGTGATCCGCTCGTCCAGGAGCGCGGAGAAGTCACGGTCCTGTTGCGTCGCGGTGACGGACGCGTCGGGAGGGGTCATGCCAGGGCACCTTTGATCGAGGGGATGCTGTCGGCCGCGCTGCGCGGTACCGCGGGTCGCGGCGGGCGTCACGGGCACGGGCTCCACGACGCCGGGCCGCCCCGCGGGCGCCCGACCAGCCTAACCGGACGCGGCGCCGCGGATGCGTAGCGGTGCCGCCCCGTCGAGCGGCCCGGGGTCGGACAAGTTCGTGGTGCCGTGGCCCGTGTTCGTGTCGGAGCCCCTTCCTAGGCTTATGAAAGACGAACCAGATCCCGCGCGGGTGGCATGTCCGTCATCAACGGGTCTCGATCCGGACGGGTCCCGCGTGGCGATGGGTTCCCGATGCCGGAGGGTCGTGGAAGGAGGCGCCATGGGCGGGCCGAGTCCGCAGCAACTGGCCGAGTACCGGCGCTGCGCCATCCTGCACGTGGACATGGACATGTTCTACGTGGGCGTGGAACTGCTCAACGCCCCCCAGTACCGCGGCCGCCCCGTGATCGTGGCCGGTTCCGGTCCGCGCTCGGTGGTGCTCTCCGCGTCCTACGAGGCCCGCCGGTACGGCGTGAACTCCGCGATGCCCGTGTCCCAGGCCCGCGCTCGCTGCCCCTCCGCGGTGGTGCTCGAACCGCATCGCGAGGCGTACACCCATTACTCACGGATCGTGATGGACATCTTCCGCTCGGTCACGGACCGCGTGGAGCAGCTGAGCGTGGACGAGGCGTTCGTGGACGTGTCCGGGGCGATCCGGCGCAGCGGACCGCCCGTCGAGATCGCCCGGACCCTGCGGCGCGTGATCCACGAACGCACGGGACTCACCGCCTCCGTGGGGGTCGCGGAGAACAAGACGGTCGCCAAGATCGCCTCCGCGTACTGCAAGCCGGACGGGCTGCTCGTGGTGACGCCCGAGCACACCCTCGCGTTCCTGGCACAGCTGCCGGTGGGCAAGTTGTGGGGGGTGGGCAAGCGCACCTCCGAGATCCTGCAGTCCGCCGGGCTGTCCACGGTCGGGGACATCGCCGCCACGCCGTTGCCCCGGTTGCACGCGCTCGTGGGCACCGCTTCCGGGACACATTTGAAACAATTGGCCACCGGCCACGACCCCCGTCCCGTGACGCCCGCGCGCGAGGAGAAGAGCATCGGGGCCGAACGGACGTTCCAGCGCGACGTCGCCGACAGTGCGGCTCTGAAACGTGTGCTGCTGGGCCTGGCCCACGACACCGCGGTCCGGTTGCGCAGGCACGGACTGCGCGCCGGGCGCGTGGGACTCAAGCTGCGCTACGCCGATTTTTCGACCATCACCCGCTCCAGGACGCTGAGTCACCCCGTCACCGCGGCCCACGATCTCTACACCGAAGCGTGCGCGCTACTGGACGGTCTGGGCCCGCGAGCGCAGGCCGTGCGGCTCGTGGGCATCAGGGCGGAGAAGCTCACCGGGGCCGATCACGCGTTCCAGTTGAGCCTGGACGGACGGGAGGAGGAATGGGGTGCCGCGGAGGAAGCCATGGACCGCGTGCACCACCGATTCGGCCCCGGAATTGTGCGCCCAGCCAAACTCATGGAAACGACGATGCCAATCCGTCCCGCACGGGATATTCTGGACGGTACGTGAGGAAGGCAGCCGTACCGCCCCCGCCTCGCTCCCTCAACACCACAGGAGGAATCGTGCCTCTCTCCGAGCACGAACAACAGCTTCTCGCCCAGCTCGAGAAGCAGTTGCACGACGACGACCCCCGCTTCGCGTCGACCATGCACACCGAAGCGGTTCGGGGGCGCGGGTCCATGCGCAACGTCGTACTGGGGGTCGTGATCGCAGTGGTTGGCCTGGGCGTCCTGCTCGCCGGGGTCGCCCTGCAACTGATCATCGTGGGCGTGTTGGGCTTCATCGTGATGGCCGCCGGCGCGTACGTGGCCACCGTGCGGGGCCGGGCCACCCCGGGCAAGGGTGCCGCCAATCCCGGAAACCCCGGGAACGGGCCGTCCGGCCGCGGTCCCTCCGGTCCACGCAAGTCCTCCACTTTCCTCCAGAACCTCGAGGAGAAGTGGGACAAACGCAATCAGGGTTAGCGCTGAGCCTCCCCGCAGGCTGTCCAGCCCGTAAAACTTCTGAGAACTCCCCGGCACCGCGCCGGGGAGTTCTTTCATGTGCGGACCCATCGTCTCCGGCGTGCCCGCAGACCACGCCGGGAAAGGTGTGTCGACGACGCCCCGGGGCAGCGCCGTCGTGGCGTGCCGTGGAGGGGATGCGCGTTGACGGGGGAGGGCAGTGGAGTAAAGTGGAGGGTGGTAGAGAAGCGAGGGTTGGGCTGACCCTGATTCGAAGGCGGTGGCTGTGTTTCTCGGAACATACGAACCGCGTTTGGACGACAAGGCCAGGCTGATTCTCCCGGCCAAGTTCCGGGCCGAACTGGCGGACGGACTCGTGCTGACCCGAGGGCAGGAACGCTGCCTGTACGTGTTCAGCGCGCAGGAGTTCGCCAGGGTCCACGAACAGATGCGGGCGGCCCCGTTGTCGTCCAAGCAGGCCAGGGATTACATCCGCGTTTTTCTCTCCGGGGCATCGGACGAGGTCCCGGACAAGCAAGGTCGCATCACCATTCCGGCGTCCCTGCGCTCGTACGCGGGCCTGGACCGGGAACTGGCGGTGATCGGGGCGGGCAGCCGCGCCGAGATCTGGGATGCGGCCTCGTGGCAGCAGTACCTGGCGGAGAAGGAAGCGGCTTTCTCCGCCACGGAGGACGAGGTCATACCCGGGCTGTTCTGATCACCCGAGGACCACCGCGCGGGACCCCCGCCGGTGCCGTCCCCGGACATGAGATCTCCAGCCGCCCACGTCACCGTCCTGACTCGACTTCCCCCGAGTCAGGCCGGATTCGAGGGGCGAGCGGCGGATGGGGATCTGGTGTCCGGGCGCACCGTAGGATGCCCCCGGAGGACATCGGTGCCGTGCGCACCGAGACCTGCGACCCGTAGTACCCGCACGATCCGCGACAGACCAGGAGCCCGGCATGGACCACGCCCCCGCCGAGCAACGACACATCCCCGTGATGCTGGAGCGCTGTCTGGACCTGCTCGCGCCGGCGTTGGACACCGAACACCCCGTGGTCGTGGACGCGACCCTGGGCATGGGCGGGCACACCCACGCCATGCTCGAACGCTTCCCGGGGTTGCGCGTGGTCGGGATCGACCGGGACCCCCAGGCCCTCGACCTCGCCGGGGAACGCCTTGCGCACTTCGGGGAGCGGTTCACGGGCATCCACACCACGTACGACCACATCGATCAGGCCGCCGCAACCGCCGGCGTGGACCGGGTGGACGGCATCCTGTTCGACCTCGGGGTGTCCTCACTGCAGCTGGACGAACGCGAGCGCGGCTTCGCGTACTCGTTCGACGCCCCCCTGGACATGCGCATGAACTCCCGGGCGGAACTGTCCGCGTACACCGTGGTCAACGAGTACTCGGAGGCCCAGCTCAAGGACATCATCTACCGCTGGGGTGAAGACCGCTTCGCGCCGCGGATCGCGCGCGCCATCGTCGCCGCCCGTACCGAGGCCCCGCTGCGCACGACCGCCCAGCTCGTGGACGTGGTCCGCTCCGCGGTCCCCGCCGCGGCCCAGCACAAGAAGGGCCACCCGGCCAAGCAGACCTTCCAGGCGTTGCGGATCGAGGTCAACGAGGAACTCGACGTCCTGGAGCGTGCCGTGCCCGCCGCCGTGGAAACTGTCAGGGTGGGAGGGCGTGTCCTCGCCATGAGTTACCACTCCCTGGAGGACAGAATTGTCAAGCAGGAGTTCACTCGCGGTGCACGTTCCACGGCCCCCAGAGGTTTTCCCGTGGAACTGCCGGAACACCAGCCCACGCTGAAGGTTCTCACCCGCGGTGCGGAACGCGCCGGCGAGCAGGAGGTCCGGGACAACCCCCGGGCCGCCTCGGCCAGGTTGCGTGCCGTCGAGCGGCTCCGGGAGACCACGAGACCAGGGAGTGAGCGATGAGCAGTGCGACGTCGGCCTCGCACCCGTCGTCGGGTGACCCCTCGGGCCGGGGGGCGGACGGGCGTAGGCCGCTCTCCGTGGTGCCGCGCCGCACGGCCCGCCGCAGCCGGGTCTCCACCGTGGTCATGTGCACCCTCGCCCTGGCCGCAGCTCTCGTGGGCATCCTGTTGCTCAACATCCAGATCACCCAGGGGCAGTACCAGTTGACCGAGCTCACGGGTCAGCAGCGCGCTCTCTCCCAGGAGAACGAGGCGCTCACGCAGGACATCGAGGCCAATTCCGCGCCGCAGAACCTGGCCGCCCGCGCCAACGACCTGGGCATGGTCCCGGCCAAGGACGTGGGGAGCATCCAGCTCGGCACGGGTGCCGTCACGGCCCCGAGCGCCCCCGCGGAGAAGACGGACGCGCAGAACATCCTCGTGCCGCCCGCGCAGATGAAGGGTTCCGACGCCGCGGAGGCGAACCGGATCGCCGCCGAGGAACGCGCGGAGAAGCGCGCCAAGGAAGAAGCGGACAAGAAGACCGCCCAGCGTAAAGCGGCCCAGAAGGCCGACGAGTCCCGGGATCTCAACGGGGGCTCCATCCCCGCGCCGTCGCAGCGCGCGCCTGGCCAGTGAACGCGCCGGTCCGCGCCGCGGACCGGGAGCAGAACCCGTCGGAGGTGGCCCCACCACGCTGAAGTCCAGGAATCGAGGAAGACCGTGTCAGCATCGTCAGCGCGCAAGAACCGAGTGTTCCGGCCCTATTCGCGCATGCACGTGGGCATCGCCTTCCTGCTGGTCCTGTTGCTTCTCGTGGTGGGCCGCCTGTTCTGGGTCCAGGGGCTGGACCCCGGGGGCCGGGCCGAGGCCGCGGCCGCCCAGCGCACGCTCGTGGAGTCCATCCCCGCGGTGCGCGGGGAGATCACCGACAGCCGTGGCACGGTGCTGGCCCGCACACTGCAGCGCTACGACATCACCGTGGACCAGAGCGCCGTCGCCGCCGTGACCGTGCCCCACAAGGACGGTTCCACCGAGACCGTGACCCCCACGCAGGCCGTGTACAAGATCGCGGACGCCCTGGGCATGAAGGACACGGACGTGAAGGCCGCGCTGGACGGGGACAAGAGCTTCAACTACGTAGCGCGGGGCGTAACCCCCGAGCAGTACAACGCCCTGCGGGAGTTGAACCTGCCGTACATCTACGGCCAGCCCACGTTCCAGCGCAGCTATCCGGACGGTTCCCTGGGCGGTTCCGTGGTCGGGTTCCTGGGCGGGGACAACCAGGCCCTCGGCGGGATCGAACAGACCCAGGACTCCCTGTTACGCGGCACCGACGGCGAGCGCCGCTTCGAGATCTCCGGCGACGGCGTGCGCATCCCCGTGGCCCCGCAGGAACAGAAGGCCGCCGAGAACGGCTCGAACGTCAAGCTCTCACTCGACAGCGACGTCCAGTTCTTCGCGGAGCAGGCCGTGCGCGAACGGGCCAAGCAGCTCAAGGCCGAATGGGGCACGGCCGTGGTCATGGACGTCAAGACCGGCAAGGTCCTGGCGCTCGCGGACACCTCCTCGGTGGACCCCAACGTCCCGGGCAAGGCCGACGCCGCCGACCTCGGTTCGCGCGCCGTGTCCCAGGCCGTGGAGCCCGGTTCCACGGAGAAGATCGCCACGGTGGCCGGTGCCCTGGACCGGGGGATCGTGTCCCCCACCACGGAGATCACGGTCCCGCCGTACCTGCAGATCGGTTCCGAGAAGATCACCGACGCGTTCGACCACGGCACCCAGAACCGCACGGTCGCGGGGATCATCGCGGACTCCATGAACACGGGCACCGTGATCATGGGTTCCAAGATGGACAAGCAGGCCCGCCACGACAACCTCGCGAACTTCGGGGTGGGTTCCGCCACGGGCATCGAACTGCCGGGGGAGTCCACGGGCATCCTGGCGCCCGCGGATCAGTGGGACCCGCGTCAGGAGTACACCGTGTTGTTCGGTCAGGGCGTGTCCCAGACCCCGTTGCGCACGGCGTCGATCTTCCAGGCGGTCGCGAACAAGGGCCGTCAGATCGAACCGCGCCTCGTGGACTCCGTGACCGCGCCGGACGGGACGGTCACGCACCCCGAACGTCCTGAACCCAAACAGGTGCTCTCCGAGTCCGCCGCGCAGCAGACGCTGGACATCATGGAGAACGTGGTCACGCAGGGCGGCGCCAAGGAAGCGGCCGTGCCGGGATACCGCGTGGGTGGTAAGACGGGTACGGCCGAGGCGCCGAGCGAGAGCGGCGGGTACGAGGGCTACACCACGTCCTTCGTGGGTGTGGCCCCCATGGAGGATCCTCAGTACCTCGTGGCGATCACCATGCAGCGCCCCCAGGGGGACGTGCGCACCCTGGGCGTGACGAGCACGTTCTCCACGATCATGTCCCAGGTGCTGCACCACTTCAACGTGGCGCCCTCCACCACCACGGGGCCCACGTTCGACATGCAGGTGCCGCAGAACGTGGACCGGGACGTGACACCCACGAACGCGCTCGAGCAAACGTGGCCGCAGCCGGGGAGGGACGAGTCCCAGGACTAAACTTCCCACACAGAAGCACATGGCGGCAGCAACGACCGGTGAGACACCGGCCCGGGTGGACGGGGTACGTCCACAGACAGGTTCGAAGAGGATTTCTATGGTGGCATCTGCCCAAGAAGGGACCGACGCGCAGAGTCTGCGTCCGTCCCGGCCCGTGGCCCACTCGCTCGAGGAGCTCGCGCGGCTCACGGGCGCGCGGGTGGTCCCCGCCCCCACGGGGACCACCGCTCCCGTCACGGGAGTGGTCCTGAACTCGCGGGAGGTGCAGCCGGGTGATCTCTACGCCGCGCTGCCCGGCGCCAAGGACCACGGGGCGCGATTCGCCGCCGACGCCGCCGCGTCCGGTGCCGTGGCGATCCTCACCGATCCGGACGGCGCGCGGTCCGTGGTCGAGGCGGGCGTGGGCCTGCCGGTGCTCGTGAGCCCCGAACCCCGTTCATGGGTGGGTCCGGTGGCCCGCGCGGTCTACGATTCCCAACCGGCGGACGGCACCGGCCAGGAGCTCTTCGCGGTGACCGGCACCAACGGCAAGACCACCACGACCTACTTCATCACCTCGATCCTGCGCGCCCTGGGCCACATGACCGGGTTGATCGGCACCATCGAGATCCTCGCGGGGGACACACCCATCCCGTCACACATGACCACGCCAGAGGCTCCGCACGTGCATTCCCTGCTGGCCCTGACCCGTGAACGCGGGATCACCGCCACCGTCATGGAGGTCTCGTCCCACGCCCTCGAGTTCCACCGGGTGGACGGGGTGCACTACGACGTCGCTGGGTTCACCAATCTCACCCAGGACCACCTGGACCTGCACGGGTCCATGGCCGAGTATTTCGAGGCCAAGGCGCAGTTGTTCACGCGCGAGCGCACGAGCCGCGGCGTCGTCGTGCTGGGGGACGGGGACCCGTGGAGCGCCGCGATGGCGCAGCGGGCCCGCGAGAACCTGGGTGTGGAGAACGTCACGACCGTTGCCCTGCGCGGCTCGGACGGAACGCGTCAGGACGCGAGCGATGCGGAAGGCACCGCCCCCGTCGGGACCGGCGGGGCGGACGCCGCGGACTGGACCCTGCGCTCGCTGACCCGCCGGGGCATCGGTCACGCGTTCACGCTGCAGCACACGGACGGGCGCGCGCTGGACATGCACACAGGACTGCCCGGTGAGTTCAACGTGGCCAACGCGGCGCTGGCCGTGCTCATGGTCCTGGACTCCGGCGTGGCACTGGACACCCTGCAACGCGTCCTGGACGAGCACGACCCCCTGAGCGCGGGCGTGCCCGGACGCATGGAACTTGTGGGCACGCGGCCCACGTCCCTCGTGGACTTCGCGCACAACCCGGACGCGCTCGCGCGCTCGCTGCGCGCCGTGACCCCCGAGGACGGGCGCGGTCGCGTGATCGTGGTCTTCGGCGCCACCGGCGAGCGCGACACCACCAAGCGCCCCATCATGGGCCGGGTCGCGGCGGAGGAGGCGGACGTCGTGATCATCACGGACGACGATCCCCACGCCGAGGAACCCGCGCCCATCCGGGAGCAGGTCGCTCAGGGCGCTCGTGAGGCCGTCGCGAACCATGCTCGCGCCACGGACGTGCTGGTCATCGAACCGCGCGCGACCGCGATCCGCACCGCAGTGCGCATGGCCCACCCGGACGACGCCATCATCGTGGCGGGCCGCGGTCACGAGACCGCCATGGATTTCAACGGCGTGGTCGTGCACCTGGACGACCGCGAAGAGCTGCGGGACGCCCTGGCGGCGTTGCACGCGGACACGAAGGAGCAGCAATGATTGCCATGTCCGCCGCGCAGCTCGCGCGGGCCGTGAACGGTGAGCTCGCGGGGGTCCCGGACCCCGAGTCCGTGACCGTCACCTCCGTCACGACCGATTCCCGGGAAGTCACGGACGGCGCGTTGTTCGTCGCCAAGCCGGGCGAGACCACGGACGGGCACCGCTTCGTGCCGGCCGCCGCGGACTCCGGCGCGGTGCTGCACCTGACCGAACGCGCGGTGACCGACGACGCGGGGGCTCCGTACCCGTGCGTCGTCGTGGCGGACGTGGTGCTCGCGATGGGCGCGCTCGCGAGCCACGTGCTCGAGCAATTGCGTGCGGCGCACCCGGTCACCGTGGTGGCCGTGACGGGTTCGGTGGGCAAGACGACCACCAAGGACCTGCTGCACGGGATCTTCGCCGCGCAGGGCCCCACGGTCGCGCCGCGCAACTCGTACAACGGCGAGGTGGGTGTCCCGCTCACGGTATTCACGGCCACCGAGGACACCGAGTACTTCATGATCGAGATGGGCGCCACGCACATCGGCAACATCCGCTACCTGTGCGACACCGTCCGCCCGGACGTGGGCGCCGTACTGTGCGTGGGTTCGGCCCACGCGGGCGAGTTCGGTGGCGTGGAGAACATCGCGCGCGCCAAGGGCGAGATGGTCGAGGGCCTCTCCGCGCACGGCACCGCGGTGCTCAACGACGACGACGCCCGCGTGCGTGCCATGCGCGAGCGCACCGACGCGCGCATCATCTCCTTCGGGCAGGGACCCGACGCCCACGACCCGGCCAACGAGGACCCACGAGTGTGGGCCGAGGACGTGACCGTCGGTACCGACGGGTGCCCCGCCTTCACGCTGCACTTCCCGGACGGCTCCGCCCACCCGGTGCACTCGCAGCTGATCGGTGCGCACCATGTGACCAACCTGCTGGCCGCGGCCGCCGTGGCCTTCGGCGCCGGGGTCCCCGCGGCCGAGATCGCAGCGGGTCTGACGGGCCGCGGCCCTCGCTCGCGGTGGCGGATGGAACGCACGGAGCGCCCGGACGGCGTGACCGTGATCAACGACGCCTACAACGCTAACCCGCAGTCCATGCGGGCCGCCCTGCAGACCCTCGCCCAATTGGGCCGCGGGGACGAGGAGCACCCCGCGCGGCGCACGATCGCCGTGCTGGGTGGCATGTTCGAACTCGGTGACGAGTCCATCACCGCCCACGCGGACCTCGGGCAATTGCTCGTGCGGTTGAACGTCTCGCATGTCGTGGCCGTGGGGGAGGTCGCCCGGCCGGTCTACACCGCTGCGACCCTGGAGGGCTCGTGGGGTGAGGAAGCGGCCTGGGTCCCGGACACCGAGCACGCCGAGCAGTACCTGAGTGACACGCTGCGCCCGGGGGACATCGTGTTGTTCAAGGCGTCCAACGCCGCGGGGTTGCAGCACCTGGGGGACCGGGTGGCCCAGGCCACCACCGACACGAACCACCAGGAGGGTTGAGCCCGTGATCCAATTGCTCGTGGCAGCGGGGCTCGGCCTCGTGTTCTCGATCTTCGGTACGCCCGCCCTGATCCGGGTGCTCGCCCGGCGCGGGTACGGCCAGTACATCCGGGACGACGGACCCACGTCTCACCAGACCAAGCGCGGCACCCCCACCATGGGTGGCGTGGCCATCCTGCTCTCGGTCGTGGCCGCCTATCTGGTGACCCACCTGATCAGCGTGATCGCGTGGCCTGAGAACGGTGGGATCACCCTCTCGGGCGTCCTGGCGCTCGGCCTGATGCTCGGCATGGGGCTGGTGGGGTTCCTGGACGACTTCAAGAAGATCTCCAAGAAACAGAACCTGGGGCTGACCGCGGCCGGGAAGATGGCCCTGCAGGGGGCCATCGGCATCGCGTTCGCCCTGCTCGTGTTGTTCTTCCCGGACGAGGCGGGCAACACCCCGGCCTCCACGGCGATCTCCTGGACCCGGGACACCGGCGTGGACCTCGCATTCGCCGGGCCGATCGTGGGGGCCATCCTGTTCGTGATCTGGGTGAATCTGATCGCCACCGGAACCACCAACGCCGTGAACCTCACGGACGGTCTGGACGGGCTCGCCACGGGCGCGTCCATCCTGGTGTTCAGCGGGTACATGCTCATCACACTGTGGCAGGCCGGGCACCTGTGCGAGAACGTGGCACAGGCGGCGTGCTACGAGGTTCGGGATCCCATGGACCTCTCGATCGTGGCCGCGGCCCTGGTGGGTGCACTCATCGGGTTCCTGTGGTGGAACACGTCCCCGGCGAAGATCTTCATGGGGGACACGGGCTCGCTCGGCCTGGGCGGCGCGCTCGCGGCGTTCGCGGTGCTCTCCCGCACCGAACTGCTGCTGATCCTGATCGCCGGCCTGTTCGTGATCATCACCCTGTCCGTGATCCTGCAGGTGGGCTACTTCAAGCTCTCCCACGGCAAACGCATCTTCAAGATGGCCCCGTTGCAACACCACTTCGAGCTCAAGGGCTGGCAGGAGGTCACGATCGTGGTCCGATTCTGGATCATCGCCGGTCTGTTCGTGGCCGCCGCGCTCGGTGTGTTCTACGGTGACTGGTTGCTGCACAACGGCGGCGCGTTCCCCGGCGCGGAAGCGCTGCACTGACCGCGCGGCGCGCACCCCGCTCTCGGGCGGCGGAGCGCGCCGGTCACCCGCGAGACCACCCACGACCGACACGAGGATGAGGCACAGACCAGACATGATGCACGCGAGCAACGACAACCCCGTCCTGGACAACCCCCGCCTCGCGGAGCTGACCAGCTGGGACGCGCCCTGGTCCGGTCTGCGCGCCGTGGTCGCCGGGATCGGGGTCTCGGGTTTCGCCGCGGCGGACACCCTGATCGAACTCGGTGCGCTCGTCACCGTCCTGGACTCCCGGGACACCGAACGCAACCGGCAGAGCGCGGACACCCTGAAGATCGTGGGCGCGAGCGACGTCGTCCTGGGGCCGGACGCCATGACGAGCGTCCCGGACGTGGCCGGGGCCCGCCCGGACGTCGTGATCACGTCCCCGGGCTTCCCACCCACCCACCCGCTGCTCGCCGCGGCGCGCGAGGAGGGCATCCAGATCTGGGGTGACGTGGAGCTCGCGTGGCGCGTGAACCGCCGCGCGGGGCGCAAGACCCCCGAATGGGTGTGCATCACGGGCACGAACGGCAAGACGACGACCGTGGGCATGACCGCCTCCATCCTGCAGGCCGCCGGGCTCAAGGCCGTGGCCGTGGGCAACGTGGGCACGCCCATCCTGGACGCACTGCGCGATCCCGTGGAGTACGACGTCCTGGCTGTGGAATTGTCCAGCTTCCAACTGCACTGGACGCACTCCGTCTCGCCCCTGGCCTCCGTGGTGCTCAACGTGGCCCAGGACCACGTGGACTGGCACGGCAATTTCGAGAACTACCGCGCGGACAAGTCCCGTGTGTACGAGAACACGCGGGTCGCGTGCGTGTACAACGCCGAACAGGACGGCGCGGAGGAACTCGTGGAGGAAGCGGACGTGCTCGAGGGCTGCCGCGCGGTGGGCTTCACCACGCAGACCCCGGGGCTGTCCATGGTGGGCGTGGTGGACGACCTGCTCGTGGACCGCGCGTTCGTCGCAGAGCGCGCCACGACCGCCGCCGAGATCGGATCGATCGAGGACACCGGCTCCATCCCCACGCGCCACATCGTGGCCAACGCGCTCGCCGCCGCGGCGCTCGCGCGCGCCGCCGGGGTGAGCCCCGAGGCCGTGCGGGACGGACTGCGCGCCCACCGCCCCGGTGAACACAGGATCCAGCTCGTGGCCGAATCGGACGGGGTGCGCTGGATTAATGACTCCAAGGCCACCAACCCGCACGCCGCGCAGGCGTCCCTGTCCGCGTTCGACTCCGTGGTCTGGATCGCCGGCGGGCTCTCCAAGGGCGTCACGTACGACACCCTCGTGGAGCGCAACGCGGGCCGGCTGCGCGCGGTCGTCGTGATCGGCACGGACGACGCCGCCCTGTTGGACGCGCTCTCCCGCCTGGCCCCGGACGTGCCCGTCCTCGCGGCGACCCCGGGCCAGGGCGGCACCGCACCGGACGACTCCGGCATCGACCCGACCGACGGGCACGCCGTGATGCGCCGGGCCGTGCGGTTGGCCCGTGAACACGCCGAGCCCAAGGACACCGTGCTGATGGCACCGGCGGCCGCGTCCATGGACCAGTTCGCCGACTACGCGGACCGCGGCAACGCGTTCATGCACGTCGTGCACGAAGAATTGGGGTTCTGATGGCCACCCGCACCCCCGAACGTCCCCGGGCAGCCGAGCCCGCGCAGCTGGGCACCCGATCGATCGCCCTGAGCACCAGGATGCGCGGCTGGTGGCACCAGCTCACCGACGGCCCGCTCTTCCACTCCTACTACGCCCTAGCCGGGTGCGTGGTGTTGCTCACCGGCATCGGCGTGATGATGGTGCTCTCCGCGTCCGCGGTGGAATCGATCTCCGACAGTCGCTCGGCGTACGCCCTGTTCGCGCGCCAGGCGCTGTTCGGGGTCGTGGGGTTGATCGCGATGTTCGCGCTGTCGATGGTGCCACCCCACTTCTACACGCGGATCGCGTGGGTGCTGTGGGGTCTCAGCGTGCTCGTGTCCCTGCTCGTGTTCACACCCCTGGGTCGGGAGGTCAACGGCAACCGCAACTGGCTCGTGCTGGGCGGTCAGTCGTTCCAGCCCTCGGAGTTCGCCAAGCTCGCGCTGTGTATCTGGCTCGCGGCGATGTTCGCGCGCCAGGGAGATGCGGTCGCGCAGCACTGGAAGCCGGCCCTGTGGCCCTCCGTCGTGGGATTCCTGGTCCCCACCCTCCTCACGCTGGCCGGCGGGGACGCCGGTACGGCCATCGTGTTCTGCCTCATCTACGCCGCGGCACTGTGGTTCGCGCGCGCACCCCTGAAGATCTTCCTCGTGGGCGCGGCCGGCCTCGTCCTGGGCGGGTTGTTCCTCGTGATCACTGCGCCGCACCGTCTGGACCGGATCACCGGGTGGCTGTTCGGGGAGTGCGGCGCCACGGACGCGTGCTGGCAGGCACAGCAAGGACTCAACGCCCTGGCCACCGGCGGCTGGTGGGGCGTGGGGCTCGGCCAGTCCCGGCTCAAATACAACTACGTGCCCGAGGCCCACAACGATTACATCTTCTCGATCATCGGCGAGGAACTCGGCCTCGTGGGTACCGTGATCATCCTGGCGCTGTTCATCGTGATGGTCGTGGCCATGGCCCGGATCCTGTTGCGCACCCGCAGCACGTTCGTGCGGATCACCACCGCGTGCGTGGCCACGTGGCTCGTGGGCCAGGCCTTCGTGAACCTGGGCATGGTCACTGGCCTGCTCCCGGTGATCGGTATCCCGCTGCCCTTCATCAGCTACGGTGGATCCGCGCTGCTGATGACCATGGCGGCCGTGGGCGTGGTCATGTCCTTCGCCCGGGTCCCGCGCTCGGTGCGTGTGGGTCCCGGACGGTCCGGGGCGGCATCGGGCACCCAGATCCTGGACGACCAGGAGGCCTACGAACGCGGGCTGGCCACGCAACCGGAACGCCCCCGGACGCCGTGGGCGCAGCGCGTGACCCAGCGGTTCGGAAAGGGACGAGAATGACAACCACGCACGACATCGACCACCAGCAAAAGCGGGCCGGATCCGCCCGCGTGGTGCTCGCCGGTGGCGGCACCGCGGGGCACATCAGCCCCCTGCTGGCCATCGCCGACGCCGTGCAGCAGTTGCGCGCGGACGCCACGGTGTGCGCCGTGGGCACTGCCTCCGGCATGGAGACGCGGCTCGTCCCGCAGGCCGGTGTACCCCTCGAACTGATCGACCGCGTGCCCCTGCCCCGCAAGCCGTCCCTGGACCTCGCGCGCCTGCCGCGTCGGCTGTCCGCCGCGGTGCGCCAGGCCGGCCGGATCTTGGACGCGCAACAGGCCACGGTGGTCGTGGGCGTGGGCGGGTACGTGTGCACGCCCGTGTACCTCGCGGCCGCGAGGCGTCGGATCCCCGTGGTGATCCACGAGGCCAACGCCAAGCCCGGGATGGCGAACCGGGTGGGTGCCCGGTTCGCGTCCGTCGTGGCGACCGCCTTCCCGGACACCCCGCTGCGTGGTGCGCGCACCGTGGGCATGCCCATGCGGCGTGAGATCGCCACGCTGGACCGGACCGCGGAACGCGCGCAGGCCCGCGCGGCGCTTGGGCTGGACCCGGACCTGCCCACCGTGGTGGTCACGGGTGGTTCCTCCGGTGCCCAGTCCCTGAACCGGACCGTGGCCGCGATTGCGGGGGAGGTCGCGCGGCACGGGTACCAGCTGCTGCACGTGACGGGGCGCGCCAAGGAAGTGCGCACCCCGGACGGCGAGCTGCTGCGCGCGCCGAACTACGTCCAGACCGAGTACGTGGACGGGATGGAGAAGGTCTACGCGGCCGCGGACCTGCTCGTGGCCCGCGCAGGCGCGGCCACGGTGTGCGAGGTCGCCGCCGTGGGTCTGCCCGCCGTTTTCGTGCCCCTGCCCATCGGTAACGGTGAGCAGGCACTCAATGCCCGCTCCATCGTAGCCGCGGGTGGTGCCGAGATCGTGCGGGACGCCGAGTTCACCGCCGCGTTCTACCGCGAGACCGTGGTCCCGCTCGTGACCGACGCTCCCCGGCTCGATCGCATGGCCCAGGCCTCTGCCGCCCACGGTGTCCGCGACGCCGCGCAGGTGATGGCCCGGCTCACCCTCGACCACGCCCGCCGCTGAAAACCTTCCCCCCCCCACGTCCCCAGGAGAACCAGTGAACACCCAGCAACCCCTCGATCCCCACGGCCTGGGCCGCGTGCACTTCATCGGCATGGGCGGGGCGGGCATGTCCGCGGTCGCGCGGTTGCTGCTCGCGCGCGGTGTGGCGGTGAGCGGTTCGGACGCGAAGGACTCGGCCGGGTTGCGGCAGCTCGAGGCGCTGGGAGCCACGGTGTTCGTGGGGCAGTCCGCGGCCCACGTGGCCGACGCCGCGACGGTGGTCGTCTCCACGGCAATCAAGGAGACGAACCTGGAACTGGCCGCAGCACGTGCCGCGGGTGCGCGGATCCTGCACCGCTCGCAGGCACTCGCTGCGGCGATGCACGGCAGGAACGTGATCGCGGTCGCGGGGACGCACGGGAAGACGACCACGAGTTCGATGGCCGCCGTGGCCCTGCAGGCGGCGGGCATGGACCCGTCCTGGGCCGTGGGCGCCCACGTCCCGGATCTCGGCGCCAATGCGGGCTTCGGTTCCGGCGACTGGTTCGTGGCTGAGGCCGACGAGTCGGACGGCTCCTTCCTGACCTACCACCCGCGGATCGCAATCATCACCAACGTGGAACCGGACCACCTGGACCACTACGGCAGCGCGGAAGCGTTCTACGCCGCGTTCGAGGCGTTCTGCGACACCATCCGCCCCGGTGGGGCCCTCGTGGCGTGCGCGGACGATCCGGGCGCGGACCGGCTCGCGCGGCGTCGTCGGGACCGCGGGGAGGCCGTGCTCACGTACGGGCAGGACCCGGCCGCGGACGTCGTCGTCTCGGACGCCACGCCGCACGGCACGGGCTCGTCCTGCACGCTCACGTTCGACCGCGACGGCGCCCGGCGCACCGTGGCGCTCACGCTCGCCGTTCCTGGAGCGCACAACGTGGCCGACGCCGCGGCGGCGTTCACCGCGGGCCTCGCCGCGGGCGCGGACCCGGACCTGCTCGCCGAGGGCCTGGGCTCGTTCCACGGTTCGTCACGGCGCTTCGACCCCAAGGGCGAGGACGGCGGGGTGCGGGTCTTCGACGACTACGCTCACCACCCCACGGAGGTCGCCGCCGCGCTCACGGCCGCGCGCGACGTCGCCCAGGGTCACCGCGTGCTCGCTGTGTTCCAACCCCACCTGTACTCGCGCACCCGGGAGTTCGCGGAGGCGTTCTGCCGCGCCCTCGAGATCGCAGACCTCGCGTGCGTCACGGACGTCTTCGGCGCGCGCGAGGAACCCCAGCCGGGGATCACCGGCGCCGCGATCACCGGACACGCCTCCGACGACCGGGTGGTCTCCACCCCGAGCGCCGAGGAGGCGATCGAGACCGTGGTGGCCCGTGCGCGTCCCGGGGACGTGATCATGACGATCGGCGCCGGTGACGTGACCGCTCTCGGGCCGCGGATCCTCTCCGCGTTGGCGCAGCGCTGATGGCACGCTCCGTCCCTCCGCACCAGCCCCGTGTGGGCGGCGCTCCGTTCGACGCGGACGACGCCGCCGCGCGCGACGCCGCCGACCCGTCCGGAACCGCCGACCCGTCCGGCATCTCTGACATCTCCGGGACCGGGACGGACGCCTCGACCCCGTGGGACGCGGACCTCCCGTTCCCGACGTCGAGCCCCACCGGAATGGGGTCGTCGGCCGTGGGCCGGGGATCGCGGGGACGCACGCCCGGTGCGTCCTCGGGTGGGTCGAGGTCCGCGCGCGGCCGCGGCAGCGCGCCCGAGGACGCGATGGGCGTTGCCCCGGACGAACAGACCCTCGTCCGCGTGCACGGCGGTGCCAAGGTCACGCGTGTGGCCACGGACGAACTCGAGGCCGTGCCGAGTGCCGGTGGACGGTTCTCGACGTGGCGGGCCCAGCGCCGGGCCGCTCGCGCCACCGAGGAGGCACCCGAGGAGACCGCGGTCGAGCCCGACGAGGACTCCACGACCGTGGTCCCGTTCCCGCCGAGCCCGCATCGGCGCGCCCGGCGCCGCCGCCTGCTCGCACTGCTGCTGAGCCTCGTGGTGCTCGCGGCGCTGGCGCTCGTGGTCTTCTTCTCGCCGTTGTTCGCGACCCGCACGATCGACGTGCAGGGTGCGACCCTCACGGACCCCCGCACGGTGGAGCAGGCCCTGGCCGGGTACGAGGGAGTCCCCATGACCCGGATCTCCAAGCAGGAGATCATGGACTCGGTCGGCGACGTCCCCCAAGTGAAATCGGTGGACGTGGTGTTGCGACCCCCGCACACCATCACGGTGCACCTGCACGAACGCGTGGGGGTGGCCGTGGTCGAGGACGCAGCCAACCTGGTGCTCGTTGATTCGGAGGGCAAACCCCTCAGCACGGTGCCCCGCGCCCAGCGCCCGGACGTGCCCCTCGTGGCGGGTGGCCGGGGTGTCTTGAGCACCCAGAAGTTCACCGACGTGTCCGAGGTCCTGGCCGCTCTGCCGGCGGATGTGCTGTCCCGTTTGGACGCGGCCGACGCCCCGTCCGGCTCAACTGTGGAGCTGACCCTCAAGGGCGGCAAGAAGGTCCTGTGGGGGGACGCGGGGGAGAGCGAACTGAAATCCCAGGTCGTGGCCGCCCTCGTGAACTCGGACGCCACCAAGGACGCCACGCTCATCGACGTGTCCGCACCACTGCACCCCGTGGTCCGGTGAGAAGGGGTCGGAATCGTTCAACCAGTTCCTGAAACTTCAAAGTTGGGCGTGACCAGGGGATTTATGGCAAACTCCGGTAACACGTGGGAGCATGATACGGAGAACCGGGCGGGGTTGTTATCCTTGCCCTGATCGGAATATTGCACCCGCGGGTGTCAATACCTCACGAGTTTCACCTCAAGGTTGAAGCTTTACCCCCAATCGAACATCCCTTGTTCCGCAAGCCCACGCGAGTTAGGTGCATATGGACTCCTCAACCCCCCAGAACTACTTGGCCGTCATCAAGGTGGTCGGCATCGGCGGCGGCGGTGTCAACGCCGTCAACCGCATGATCGAAGAAGGTCTGCGCGGCGTCGAGTTCATTGCCATCAACACGGACGCCCAGGCGCTGTTGATGTCGGACGCGGACGTCAAGCTGGACGTCGGCCGCGAACTGACCCGCGGTCTCGGCGCCGGCGCCAACCCGGACGTGGGACGCCAGGCCGCCGAGGACCACGAGGAAGAGATCCAGGAGGTCCTCAAGGGCGCGGACATGGTCTTCGTGACCGCCGGCGAGGGTGGCGGAACCGGTACCGGTGGCGCGCCCGTCGTGGCCCGCATCGCCCGTTCGCTCGGCGCGCTGACCATCGGTGTGGTCACCCGCCCGTTCACCTTCGAGGGTCGGCGCCGGTCCAACCAGGCCGAGAACGGCATCGAGACCCTGCGGGACGAGGTGGACACGCTCATCGTGATCCCCAACGACCGCCTGCTGTCCATCTCGGACCGCAACGTGTCCATGCTGGACGCCTTCAAGTCCGCGGACCAGGTACTGCTGTCCGGTGTCTCCGGCATCACTGACCTGATCACCACCCCGGGCCTGATCAACCTGGACTTCGCGGACGTCAAGTCCGTGATGCAGGGTGCCGGTTCGGCGCTCATGGGCATCGGCTCCGCCCAGGGCGAGGACCGTGCCGTGAAGGCCGCGGAGCTCGCGATCGCGTCCCCGCTGCTCGAGGCCTCGATTGACGGTGCCCACGGTGTACTGCTGTCCATCCAGGGTGGTTCAGACCTCGGTCTGTTCGAGATCAACGAGGCCGCGCGCCTCGTGCAGGAGGTCGCCCACCCGGAGGCCAACATCATCTTCGGTGCCGTGATCGACGACGCCCTGGGGGACCAGGCCCGCGTGACGGTCATCGCCGCCGGGTTCGACTCGGTCTCGCAGGAGACCAACGCCAACAACTCCTCGCCCGCGCAGCGCCAGGCGGAGAACACCCGCGCGACCTTCGGCGGGGACGCGTCCCGGCCCTCGGGTCTGGGCCGCTCTCCTCAGCGCGGCGGTTCCTCCTACGGCGCACCCGCCGCGGGGTTCGCGTCCCGGCAGAACCAGGACGACGACATCCCCGATGACGCGGGCTTCGACGTGGACCTGCCCGCCGAGTCGGACGCGCCGTCCTCCACGAACTCCTCGGGCCGCAAGGACTCCCTGGACTTCCCGGACTTCCTGAAGTGAGTCCAGCGATGCGCACCAGGTGAGTTCACTGGTGTGCATCGTTCCGGGGGACTGATATCGGGGCCGGTGCCCCCACGGGCGGCACGGGTTCGCGCGAGCACCCTGCAGTGTGAACGCCCTGCAGCGCAAACACCGATCGGGGCGCAGTACGGGGTGGTCACCACTGAGGTGACCACCCCGTCGACGTCCCGCGCCCGCGCGGGGCACGGCAGTGGAAGGAGAACGGCATGTGGTTCCGCAGTGAACACCACGGCGTGGGCATCGCGTTCACGGACGCGACCGAGGGCAACCTGGCCACGCACACGGGCGACGATCCCGCGGTGGTGCGGCAGCGGCGTCGTACGGTGGAGTGCGAGCTGGGCACCGGGGCGCGCGGCGTGCGGTTCGTACACCAGGTGCACGGCACCACCGTGCACGACGCCACGGGCACCGACGCCCCCGAACAGGCCCCCGAGGCGGACGCGGCCGTGAGTACGGACGGCACGCCCCTGGGGATCCTCACGGCGGACTGCCTTCCCGTGGTCTTCGTGGGCCGCACGGACGGCGACGCCGCGGCGCCGGTCCTCGCGGTGGCCCACGCGGGCCGCAAGGGTCTGTTGGACGGGGTCCTGCAGCATACCGTCGGCGCGCTCGAGGACCGCGGTGCCACCGGGATCACCGCGTGGATTGGCCCCGCGGTGTGCGGGGACTGCTACGAGGTACCCGCGGAGATGGCCGAGGCGGCCGAGGCCGCGCTGCCCGGAATCGCGACCACCACGGCGTGGGGCACCCCCGGCCTGGACCTGCCGAGTGCCGCGGACGCGCTGCTGCGTGAGCGGGGCGTGAGCGTCGCGACCGCAGGCACGGATCGCAAGGCCTGGTGCACGCTCGAGCACCGCGCGCTGTACTCGTACCGCCGGGACACCACACCGCAGCGATTGGCGGGGCTCGTGTGGGCCCGCAACGGGAGGGACACCGAATGACGACCACCACGGATCCGCAGGACGCGGGCCGTACCGCGGAACTCGCACAACGGTTGTCCGCGGTGCGCCAACGGATCCTGCACGCGGCCGAGGGCCGCGCACCCGAGCGCGCCCACGGGGGCGAGCTGCCCTCGCTCGTGGTCGTGACCAAGTTCTTCCCCGCGCAGGACGTCCTGCGCCTGCGGGAACTCGGCGTGCGCGCGGTGGGGGAGAACAAGGACCAGGAGGCCGGGCCCAAGGCCGCGGAGGTCGCCGAGACCCTCGCCCGGCAGGAGCCTCCCGTGAGTCCTCCCGCGTGGCACTTCGTGGGTCAGTTGCAGTCCAACAAGGCCAAGCACGTGGTCAAGTACGCGTCCTGGGTGCATTCCGTGGACCGACCCTCGCTCGTCACCGCGCTCGGCAAGGCGGTGCGTTCGCACCGCAACGCGGCCCTCGCGGGGGACGCGCGGCCCGCCCCGTGCGACGACGTCGATCTGCCGTGTCTCGTGCAGGTCAACCTGGACCCGGTTGCCGAGCCGGACGGCCACCGCGGGGGAGCGCACCCGGACACCGTCCTGGAGCTCGCGCGGACGCTCGAGGGGACCGAGGGGTTGCGCGTGGGCGGTGTAATGGCGGTGGCCCCGTTGGGCGCCGAACCCCGTGAGGCCTTCGAGACACTATGGAAGCTTTCCCAGGATGTGCAGCGGGAATTCCCGGACGCGCGGGCGATCTCCGCGGGCATGAGCGCGGACCTCGAAGCAGCCGTGGCCGCGGGGGCCACGCACGTGCGGATCGGTTCGGATGTTCTCGGGCCGCGGCCCGCCGTGCGGTAGCGTAAGGACGGACGACATGCGGGCCGACCTGAGTCGGTCCGTTCTGTGATTGAGGAGAGAATATGGCCGGAGCGCTGCGTCGCACCATGGTCTATCTCGGGCTGGCCGAGAGCGACGACGAGTACCACTCCGAAGAAACCCCCCGCCCTCGGGACACCCCCCAGCACGCCTCGAGCGGTTCCACGACTGCGGTGAGCGAGACCGGCAGCACCTCCATGGCCCGCCGGTCCCCCGAGTACCGAGCCCCCGTGACCCCCATCAAGCGGGCTCCCAGTTCCCGAGAGGACGACAACGAATTGCGCACCATCACCACTGTGCACCCCCGGTCGTACAACGACGCCAAATCCATCGGTGAGGCGTTCCGGGACGGCACACCGGTGATCATGAACGTCTCCGACATGGGTGAGGCCGAGGCCAAGCGTCTCGTGGACTTCGCCGCGGGGCTGGTCTTCGCCCTGCACGGGTCCATCGAACGGGTCACCGCCAAGGTGTTCCTGCTGACCCCGTCCTTCGTGGAGGTCCTGGACCAGGGCCACTCGGACGAGATCGACGAGGATACCGGTTCGGTCCAGCGGGTCGAGGGCTGAGCATGGGCCTGGTGCTGTCGATCGTCTACCTCGTGGTCCACGTGCTCTACATCGCCCTATTGGGCCGTCTCGTGCTGGACTGGGTACAGATGTTCGCGCGCGGCTGGCGTCCCAAGGGCATGGCGCTCGTGGCGGCGTCCACGATCTACTCGTTGACCGATCCCCCCATGAAGGCGCTGCGCCGGCTCGTGCCGCCGCTGCGCTTCGGCGGGGTGGCGCTGGACCTGGGGTTCCTGATCCTGGTCTTCGCCGTCAGCATCCTGCGGACCGTCCTGGCCGGTTTCCTGCTGCGCGGCTGAGCGGTCCGTGCCCCGGGCGCGGCCACGCGGCTGTATCCTGGGCCAGAATTCACCGCGCAACGGCGGCAGTCACCACCGCGCACGGTCACCATCCGAGCGGTTCAATTCATCTAGAGGAGTGAGGACATCTCATGGCTTTGACACCCGAAGACGTCATCAACAAGCGCTTCCAACCCACCAAGTTCCGTGAGGGCTACGACCAGGACGAGGTGGACGACTTCCTCGACGAGATCGTCGTGGAGCTGCGTCGCCTCAACCAGGAGAACGACGCCCTGCGCAAGCAGGTCGAGACCCTGGGTGGGCGCCCCGAGGAGTCCGCCGTGGAGACCTCCGCGGTCTCGCAGTCCACCGAGGACGTCCAGGAGACCACGGCGACTCCGGCCGCCTCGGTGACCGAGACCTCCGAGACGACCACGGTGTCCGAGCCCGTGCGCGTGACGGACGAGCAGTCCTCAAGCACCGCCGCGACGGTCGCTCCGAGCGCGGGCACGACGTCGTCGGCCGCCGCCCAGCCTGCTGCGACGCAGAACGTCCCGACCACCGAGTCCGCCGAGTCCGCGGCCGCGGTGCTCGCCATGGCGCAGAAGCTGCACGACGACTACGTCTCGCAGGGCCAGGCCGAGCGTGAGCGCCTGATCACCGAGGGCCGCACCCAAGCGGACCAGCTCGTGGCGGACGGCAAGCGCACCAAGGAGGAGACCCTGTCCTCGCTCGAGCGCGAGAAGGTGGACCTCGAGGCCTCCGTGGCGCAGCTGCGCAGCTTCGAGGAGGACTACCGCGGCAACCTCAAGAGCTTCCTCAACGCCCAGCTGAACGATCTCGCCAACACCGGATCGCTCGAGCCTGCTGACGCTCCCGTCTCCGCGACCACCAAGCGCACGGGCACCAAGTAAGCGCCGGTGACGGAACACACCCCTGACGCGGCGGCGGCCCCCGGGACCTCCCGGGTGGGCCGCCGCTGCCTCGTCATCTCCCTGCTCGTGGCCGCGGCCTGGTACGCGGCGGACCAGCTCAGCAAGCTGTGGGTCGTGGAGAACCTCCCGATCGGCCGACAGTACCCCGTGATCCCCGGCCTGCTGTGGTGGGAACACATCCGCAACAGCGGCGCGGCGTTCTCCCTCGGTTCCAACGTCACGTGGGTCTTCACGATCGTGATGGCCGTGGTGATCGTTGCGATCCTGTGGAACCTGCGCCGGGTGCGGGACCCGCTGTGGGCGCTCGCCCTGGGACTGGTCCTGGGCGGTGCCGCGGGCAATCTCACCGACCGGTTGTTCCGGGAGCCCTTCTTCGCGCACGGACACGTGGTGGACTTCATCGCGGTGCCCCGCTTCGCGATCTTCAACGTGGCCGATTGCGGGGTGGTCGTGGGCGTGGTGCTGATCCTCGTGCTGATCATGACCAATCGCCAGATGGAGGTGCCCCGTGGCCGTTGAGCACACCCGCCCCACCGGTTCCGAACCCGAGTACGTAAGCGAGCGGTTCACGGCCACGGCCGAGCAGGAAGGTTCCCGGCTCGACGCCGCCGTGGCCGCCTGGACGGGTTTGTCCCGTTCGGCGGCGGCACAGTTGTGCGCCGAGGAGCGGGTGAGCTTCCGGGGGCGGCCCGCGCCCAAGTCCCACAGGGTGGGTGCGGCCGAGACCTACACGGTCCAGGTCCCGGTGCCCGAGGACCCCCACCGCATCGCCGCGCAGCACGTACCGGATCTGCGCCTCGTGCACGTGAACCCGGGCTACGTGGTGATCGACAAACCCGCAGGGGTTGCCGCGCACCCCTCGCCCGGGTGGAAGGGACCCACCGTGGCCGGGGCGCTGGCCGGAGCCGGGATCACGATTGCGACCTCGGGGGCTCCCGAGCGGCAGGGGATCGTGCACCGCCTGGACGTGGGGACCTCCGGGCTCATGGTCGTCGCCCGCGACGAGAACGCCTACACGGTGCTCAAGCGCGCCTTCAAGGAGCGCACGGTCACCAAGGTCTACCACACGGTGGTCCAGGGCATCCCGGATCCGCTCAAGGGAACCATCGACGCCCCGATCGGGCGGCACCCGGGACACGAGTGGCGCTTCGCGGTGCTGCAGGACGGTCGCCGTTCCGTGACCCATTACGAGGTGCTCGAGGCCTTCGGGCGGGCGTCCCTCGTGGAGGTGCACCTGGAGACCGGGCGCACCCACCAGATCCGCGTGCACTTCAACGCCCTGCAGCACCCGTGCTGCGGGGATCTCACGTACGGGGCGGATCCCGCGCTGTCCGCGGGGCTGGGGCTCACGCGGCAGTGGTTGCACGCCACGCGGCTCGGGTTCACGAGCCCCGACACGGGGGAGGACGTGGAGTACACGAGCCCCTATCCCGCGGATCTCGCCTATGCCGTGGAGACGCTGCGGGAGGGCGGCCCGCAGCTGTGACGGATCTCCACCGCGTCCACCCTCAGCGGGTCGGTGCGGGGTCCTAGACTGGGGCGGTGACTTCGGCGACCGGCAAAAAAGGCTTCACCCATCTCCACGTGCACACCGAGTACTCCATGTTGGACGGTGCCGCGCGCCTGACCGACCTCTTCGAGGAATGCCACCGGTTGGGCATGGACTCCCTGGCCACCACGGACCACGGCTTCGTCTTCGGGGCGTTCGACTTCTGGAACAAGGCGCGCGCCGCGGGGATTAAGCCGATCATCGGTGTGGAGGCCTATCTGACCCCGGGCACCGCGCGGCAGGACCGTTCCCGCGTGAAGTTCGCGGACGGCGGGCGCGACGACGTCTCGGGCGCCGGTGCCTACACCCACATGACCCTGCTCGCGCAGACGAGCGAGGGCATGCAGAACCTGTTCCGCGCGTCCACCAAGGCGTCGCTCGAGGGTCAGCTGTACAAGCCGCGTATGGACCGTGAACTGCTCAACCAGTACGGCAAGGGTCTGATCGCCACCACGGGCTGCCCGTCCGGTGAGGTGCAGACCCGCTTGCGGTTGGGTCAGTACGACCAGGCCGTGCAGGCGGCCGCCGAGTTCCGGGACATCTTCGGCGCAGAGAACTTCTACTGCGAACTCATGGACCACGGGCTCGGGATCGAGAAGCGGGTCACGCAGGACCTGCTCAAGCTCGCCAAAGAGCTCAACCTGCCGCTCGTGGCCACCAACGACCTGCACTACACGCACGCGGAGGACGCCAAATCCCATGCCGCGTTGCTGTGCGTGCAGTCCGGTTCCACGTTGCAGGACCCCAAGCGGTTCAAGTTCGACGCTGACGAGTTCTACCTCAAGTCCCCGGAACAGATGCGCGAGCTCTTCCGGGACTTCCCGGAGGCGTGCGACAACACCCTGGAGATCGCCGAGCGCTGCGAGGTGGACTTCGACACCTCCGCGAACTACATGCCGCGTTTCCCCACCCCGGAGGGCGAGGACGAGACCTCGTGGTTCATCAAGGAGGTCGAGAAAGGGCTGCATTACCGCTTCCCCGGGGGCATCCCGGACGACGTCCGCGAGCAGGCCGAGTACGAGAAGAAGATCATCATCCAGATGGGCTTTCCCGGTTACTTCCTGGTGGTCGCGGACTTCATCAACTGGTCCAAGGACAACGGGATCCGCGTGGGTCCGGGCCGTGGTTCCGGTGCGGGGTCCATGGTCGCGTACGCCATGCGCATCACCGAGCTCAACCCGTTGCAGCACGGGCTGATCTTCGAGCGCTTCCTCAACCCGGACCGCGTGTCCATGCCCGACTTCGACGTCGACTTCGATGATCGCCGCCGCTCCGAGGTCATCCACTACGTGACCGAGAAGTACGGCGACGAGCGCGTGGCCATGATCGTCACGTACGGCACCATCAAGGCCAAGCAGGCGCTCAAGGACTCCTCCCGCGTGCTGGGCTACCCGTTCTCCATGGGGGAGCGGTTGACCAAGGCCATGCCGCCGGACGTCATGGGCAAGGGCATTTCCCTGCAGGACGTCTACGACCAGGACGCCAAGCGCTACGACGAGGCGGGGGAGCTGCGCGAGATCCTAGCGGACGACCCCGAGTCCATGAAGGTCTTCGAGACCGCCCAGGGCCTCGAGGGGCTCAAGCGCCAGTGGGGTGTGCACGCGGCCGGTGTGATCATGTCCTCGGACCCGCTGATCGACATCATCCCGTTGATGCGCCGCGAGCAGGACGGGCAGGTCATCACCCAGTTCGACTACCCCACGTGCGAGGGGCTGGGGCTGATCAAGATGGACTTCCTGGGGTTGCGCAACCTCACGATCATCTCGGATGCCCTCGAGAACATCACGCTCAACCGGGACGGGTTCGTCCTGGACCTCGAGCACCTGCCGATCGACGACGCCGGTTCCTACGACTTGCTCGCGCGCGGTGACACCCTCGGGGTGTTCCAGTTGGACGGCGGGCCCATGCGTCAGCTGCTCAAACTGATGCGCCCTGACAACTTCGAAGACATCTCCGCGACCATCGCGCTGTACCGCCCCGGGCCCATGGGTGCGAACTCGCACACCAACTACGCGCTGCGCAAGAACGGCGCGCAGGAGATCACGCCGATCCACCCGGAGCTCGCGGAACCGCTGTCGGAGATCCTGGGCACCACGTACGGGTTGATCGTGTACCAGGAGCAAGTCATGGCGATCGCCCAGAAGGTGGCCGGCTACTCCCTGGGTCAGGCGGACATCCTACGCCGCGCCATGGGCAAGAAGAAGAAGGCGGAGCTGGACAAGCAGTACCAGGGCTTCCACCAGGGGATGATCGACCGCGGGTACTCCGAAGACGCGATCAAGGCGCTGTGGGACATCCTGCTGCCGTTCTCGGACTACGCGTTCAACAAGGCGCACTCCGCGGCCTACGGGCTCGTGTCCTACTGGACGGCGTACCTCAAGGCGCACTACCCGGCCGAGTACATGGCCGCGCTGCTCACCTCGGTCGGTGACGACAAAGACAAGCTCGCCATGTACCTGACCGAGTGCCGCCACATGGGGATCACGGTGCTGCCCCCGGACGTCAACGAGTCCGAACTGAACTTCACCCCGGTGGGCACCGACATCCGCTTCGGCATGGGCGCGGTGCGCAACGTGGGGTCCAACGTGGTGCAGGCCATGGTGGACGCGCGCACCGAGCAGGGCAAGTTCACGTCCTTCACCGATTTCTTGGCCAAGGTCCCGGCCGTGGTGTGCAACAAGCGCACCATCGAGTCCATGATCAAGGCCGGTGCGTTCGACCAGCTGGGTCACACGCGCCGCAGCCTGGTGATGTGCCACGAGCAAGCCGTGGAGGACGTCGTCGCGCAGAAGAAGAAGGAGGACAACGGCGAGTTCACGTTCGACATCTTCGCGATGGGCGGCGCCGACGACGCCGAGCAGGAGACGTTCTCCGTGGAGGTCCCGGAGGTCCCCGAGTGGGAGCGCAAGGACCTGCTGGCGTTCGAGCGCGAGATGCTCGGTCTCTACGTCTCCGACCATCCCCTGCGCGGGCTCGACGACGCCCTGGGCCAGTACACGGACACCGCGATCGCCTCGCTGCTCACCGAGGAGAACACCCGTCCCGACGGTGCGGTGATTACCGTGGGTGGGATGATCACGTCCCTGTCCCGCAGGATCGCGAAGTCGTCCGGCAACGCGTACGCGCGCGTGGAGCTCGAGGACCGCTCGGGATCCATCGAGATCATGTTCTTCGGCAAGGCATATGCGCCCATCGCCGGGGTCCTTGCCGAGGACCTGATCTGCGTGATCAAGGGCCGTATGCAGCGCCGCGACGACGGTTCCATCTCCATCTCCGCCCAGGAACTCACGGTGCCCGAGTTGAGCGTGGATGGTTCCTCGGGACCCGTGTGCGTGGCCCTGCCCGAGCACCGGGCCACGGAGGCCGTGATCCGCCGGATCGGGGAGGTGCTGCGCAATCACAAGGGGGACTCGGAAGTGCGGATCCACTTGGACACGCATCGCAGCGTCCAGGTCATGCGCCTGGGCCCCGAGTACCGGGTCAACCCGTCGCCGGCCCTGTTCGGTGACCTCAAGGTCCTCCTGGGCCCGGCCTGCCTCGAGGCGTGACGACGCGGCGCCGGGCGCGTCACCGGGCGCTCGTGAACGGGCGGCGTCGAACGGGCCGCGGTTCGACGCCGCACGGGTAGTTGCGCGACGCTGCCCGGGCCGCCGCGCGGCGTCGGACTTGACGCTGCGTGACCTCGGAATGCACGGTGCGTGGGTTCTAGCCGTGTGCGGGTGTTGCCCGAGCGGTCCGCGCGGGGCGCGATTGTAGACTGGGCGGGTGAGTGAGTACAGCCTTGAATCCGCATCCCCGGCGACCATCGGTTCCCACCTGCGGGTCATCGACCTGCGGGGACGGCACCTGGACTGGAACGAGCTGCGTGCGGCGGTGCCGCGCCAAGCGGCGTCGTCGGTCGCTGAGGCGGAGGACAGCGTCCGCTCGATCATTGAGGACGTCCGCTCCCGTGGCGCGCAGGCGCTGCGGGATCTCGCCTTCACGTTCGACGGCGTGGACCAGCAGCGGATCAGGGTGGCGCCCGAGCAGATCGAGCGCGCGGTGGCCGAACTCGACCCCGCGGTGCGCCACGGACTGGAGTCCGCGATCGAGCGCACGCGCGCCTTCGCCCGGGCGCAGCGGCCGCAGGACGTGAGCGTGGAGGTCGCCCCCGGTGCGGTCCTGCGCCACCGGTGGACCCCGGTGCGTCGCGCAGGGCTCTATATCCCCGGTGGGTTGGCCGTGTACCCGTCCTCGGTCGTCATGAACGTCGTGCCGGCCCAGGCCGCGGGCGTGGAATCCGTGGTGCTGTGTTCGCCGCCCCAGAAGGACTTCGACGGACTGCCCCACCCCGTGATCCTGGCCGCGGCCGGTCTGCTCGGTGTGGACGAGGTGTGGGCCGTAGGCGGCGCGCAGTCGCTCGCCGCCTTGGCCTACGGAATCACCGATGGTGAGGACGTCCTGGAACCCGTCAACACCGTGACCGGCCCGGGCAACATCTTCGTGGCCATGGCCAAGCGGCAGTTGCGCTCCGTGGTGGGCGTGGACGCCGAGGCCGGCACCACCGAGATCGCGGTGCTCGCCGACGACTCTGCGGATCCGAGGTTCGTGGCCGCGGACCTCATCTCGCAGGCCGAACACGATCCCGCTGCGGGGTCCGTGCTGATCACCGATTCCGAGGACCTGGCCCGGGCGGTCGAGGAGCAGCTCGCGGTCCAGGTGCCCGCCGCCAAACACCGTGAGCGGATCGCCACGGCACTGGGTGGACCCCAGTCCGGGGTCGTGCTCACGAACAACCTCGACCAGTCCGTGGCGGTTGCGGACGCGTACGCCGCCGAGCACCTCGAAATCCACACGCGGGACGCCGCCGCGGTGGCCGCGCGGGTGCGCAACGCCGGCGCGATCTTCGTGGGCCCGTACAGTCCCGTGCCCCTCGGGGACTACGCCGCCGGTTCCAACCACGTGCTGCCCACGGGCGGGACCGCGGTGTTCAACTCGGGACTGCAGGCGGCGTCGTTCATGAAGGCCGTGCAGGTCATCGAGTACAGCGAGAAGGCGCTCGCGCAGCTCGAGGACGACATCGTGGCGCTCGCGGACACCGAGGATCTGCCCGCGCACGGTCGCGCCGTCACGATCCGCTCCGAGGCCGCCGCACCGGGCCGGGAAGGCTGAGTCGTGCACTGCCCGTTCTGCCGGCACAACGACTCCAAGGTGGTGGATTCGCGCACCTCGGACGACGGCACATCCATCCGCCGACGCCGCCGGTGCACCGAGTGCGGCCGACGCTTCTCCACGCTCGAGACCACGACCATCTCGGTGATCAAGCGCTCGGGGGTGACCGAACCGTTCGACCGCCAGAAGATCGTCAACGGCGTGCGCAAGGCATGTCAGGGTCGCCCCGTCAGCGAGGACGACCTCGCGATGCTCGCCCAGGAGGTCGAGGAATCCATCCGGGCCTCGGGCAGTGCGGAGGTCGAGGCGCACGACGTGGGCCTGTCCATCCTCCCGCCCCTGCGCCGCCTGGACGTCGTGGCCTACCTGCGGTTCGCGTCCGTGTACCAGGCGTTCGACGACCTCGAGGACTTTGAGCGCGCGATCAACGTGCTGCGCGATCAGCAGGCGGAGCTCGCGGGTCAGCAGACCCTCGTTCCTCCCGCTGCGGGTCCGGGAACCAACGGTGGCGTACGACGTCGCTCGGGCCGGCGCCCCGCGCAGGGCACGGACGCGGCGTCGGAGGACACTGCCGCGGAGGCCCCCGAGGACGACACGGCACCGAAAAAGGCCGCTCCGACGCGGCGTCGTCGGGCCAAGAAACCGGCGGAGACGCCCACGCAGCCGCGACTTCTCTGAGCGTCGCACGTCCTTTGCCTGCCGGGTGAACGAGCTCGTCATGGACGGGTTCGGCACCCGGCCCGCTCTTAGGGGCGTGCTGTTACTCTCTGGTTGTGCATACGACTCAGGGCGCCGACCACGACGCCGCGCAGCAGATCGACATCCTCCCCGCGGCCGCCGCGGACACGCAGCGCGCCGCCGCGACCCTGGCCCGGGCGTTCTCGGTGGACCCCCACGTGGGGGGTCTGCTCCCGCCCGGTGACGTGATCGGGTCCCTGACCGTCCTGTGGGAGCGCATCGTGCGGGAGACCCTGCAGGCGGGCGGCCACGCGTATCTCGCCGAGCGGCGGGGTGAGGAGTGTCCGTTGGGCGTGGCCCTGTGGGAGGCCCCCGGAAGCAAGGTCTCGATCCCTCGGATGCTTCCGGGTCTGCTGGCCTACGCGCGGGTGTTCCGTGATCGCCTCCCGGATGCCCTTGCGACCGAGTTCCTGGCCCACCGCCAGCATCCAGCCACCCCGCACTGGTACCTCAAGGCCGTGGGGACCCTGCCCGATCTGCAGCGGACGGGAGTGGGGAGCATGCTGCTCAACGAACGGCTCGCCCACATCGACCGCGAGCACACTGGGGCGTACCTGGAGGCCTCCTCGCTGGACCTCGTGCCCTTCTACTCGCGTTTCGGGTTCATCTCCCGGGGACCGGTGCCGTCCCGCGGGACGGTCCCCGCGATCGGGATGTGGCGCCCGCCCGTGGCGTGAGGGACCGGAAGGTTCCCTCCGGGTCCCGCGAAGATCGCCCTGAGATGCGCCTTGCGCACCTGTGCGAGTTCGATGCTGCCAGCGATCACTGCGGCCACGGGGCTCAGGAACGTGCCGTTGATACTCGTGTCGACGACGCCGTCCACGATGTGCTCGGAGAGTCCCCACCGTCTCAGTAGACCTGCATCGCTCGACCTAGGAGATAGGCCGGAGTCCCCGAAGCACACCATTGTCACGGTCAGCATGAGCCAATGGACCAACAGAGCGTACGTGAGTGATCCACGGACCCGCCGCGAAGGGGACGAGCAGAACCGCACGAATGGTCACCAGTAGGGTCACTGTCGCACCGAAGGCGCACAGTAGGGGCAGGGCCAAGAGGACGAGAATCGAAGTCCAACCGTACACGCCCGTGACATTGGGCCATAAGTGACCGAGAACGGGGACTCCGAGGGCACACGCCCACACCACCCACGCCATGATGCGCTGCACAGAGGGAGCAGGAAAGGGCGATCGCCACCCGGGCCGCCCTTTTAGCTATGGGGATCGGACACCTGGGTCATGCGTCCGAGGCCAAGCGGGCGCACGACCCCGTAGAACGGCCGCATGAGTACCTGTCGATAACCGATCACAGGTGTCGGGGCCATTCCGCGACCCCAGCGCGGCGGACTTGACGTCCGTTCGTCGTACGTGTGGTGGGCCTTCCCGGACAGTTCTCAAATACCAGTCCGGCGCTCAAGACGTTGATTTGCCGTGTTCTCAGAGGATCCGAGGGGCGGCACCCGCGTGCGAGGGGGTCTGAGAGGCACGATGTACACGGTCCGGTGACGAAAAACCGGGCGCAGTCTCAAACACGCCTGCGCTCCGCAAGGCGAGCCGAGGTGATCGCGGACTACGAGGCCGGGATGCCCGTCAAGGCGATCAGCGCGAAGTATGGCGTCCACCGCGGCACGATCCCGGCACTCATTCGGCGCGCAGGGGCCGAGGTCCGGGTCGCGGGCTTGGATGCCGAAGAACGGGCACAAGTGTCAGCCTTCTACGAGAGCGGGATGACGCTCTTGCAGGTCGCCCGGCGGATGGGCATCGGTGACGATGCTGTGCGTCAGGCGGTGCTGGGTGAGGGCGGTCAGCTTCGACCTAGGGGGCGTCGCCCGCGAGCGACCACGCGCTGAGTGAATAGCGGGCCGGTTCCTGTTCTTGCGGCCATACTGAGATCCAGGGAGTCGAGGTCGGCACGGGACCGGAGTACTTCGCAAAATGGGACGAAGGAGTACCCGCGTGGCGACGATCGAGCACTACGACATCGACGGTAACGAGCTGTGGTGGCTCAGCGAAGGTCCGGGCGCGCACGCCGACGAACCGCAGGACAGCAAAGTCGTGGAGACCGCTCTCCGGGGGCGGTTTCGGTTCGCAGCAGAGACCGAAACAGAAGACGGGCTCCGCCGGCCGCAACTCGGTGCCCTGCACGCGATCTTGGCCTACCGCTCCACCGAAGAGCATGAACCGATCACAGTGGTGATGCCGACAGGGACTGGCAAGACCGAAACGATGCTTGCGGCGTACTGTCACTCGCCGGCCCAGACTCTCGTGGTCGTACCGTCGGACGCACTGCGCACCCAGATCGCGGAGAAGTTCGTGACCCTCGGGGTGCTGCCTCGCGTCCGGGCCGTCGTCGGAGATTTCTTGTGTCCCGCCGTTCTCGTGCTCACGAGCGGACTCCAAACTATCGACCAGGTTCGGCAAGTCCTGGCCCGATCCAACGTGGTTGTGGCGACCGCACAGGTGTTGGATGCGTGTTCGGAGGAGGCGCGTTCGTACCTGGCGAAGTCGTGCCAACGTCTGTTCGTCGACGAAGCGCATCACTTGGGCGCGCGCACGTGGAGGCAAGTCGTCGAGCTGTTCGATGGGAGGGAAGTTGTCCAGTTCACGGCGACTCCGTATCGCGAGGACGGACGTCACCTCGGCGGCCGCATCGCCTACGCCTACCCGCTCCGTCTAGCCCAGGAACACGGCTACTTTGCCAGGATCAACTACCACTCAGTGATCGACCTCGCCGATCCCGACCGTGCCGTAGCTAGCGCCGCTGTCAAGCAACTGCGGGCCGATGTAGAAGCGGGCCTGGATCACCTTCTGATGGCGCGTGTCCGCTCCGTGGAACGGGCCAAGGAGATCATCAAGCTCTACGAGGAACTCGGCTCAGAGTTCGCTCCAATCCGCATCGACACCGGCATGGCCGAGTCAACCCGCAGCAAGCACCGCAACAGGCTCTTCAACCGCGAGAGCCGGATCGTGGTGTGCGTCAACATGCTTGGAGAAGGCTTCGATCTCTCGGCGCTGAAGATCGCTGCGATCCATGACCCGCAGAAGAGCCTTGCCGTCACGCTGCAGTTCGTCGGTCGCTTCACCCGTGTGGGCAACGAGTCTCTTGGAGAGGCCTCGGCATTCGTCCCCCTGCAAGTTGCTGGCGTCGACGAGAGGCTCCGCAAGCTCTACGGCGAGGACGCCGATTGGAACGAAGTCATCCGCGATCTGACCGAGCACGGCGCCGGACAGGAGAAGGACAGAACCGACTTCGAGCTTTCGTTCGGATCGGTCCCCCGCGAAGTCGCCATGCGCAGCATTCATCCGAAGATGAGCACGGTGACCTACCAGTCCACCAAGCCACTGAGCTGGGACCCTGAGAGCATCTACGACCTGTTCGAGGACCGATTGCTGACAACGCGCATCGGCATCAACAACAAGGACAAGGTCGCGTGGTGGGTCTCGCGAGAGGCGACACCCGTCAGATGGGGTGACTTCTCCAGCTTCAATGAGCTCGTCCACCACCTTCACGTCGTGCATGTCGACGACGCCGCAGGGTTCCTGTACATCAACAGCACGAACAACGACTCGATGCATGAAGACATCGCCAAAGCCGTCGGCGGCGACGACGTCACCTTAGTCAAAGGTGAAACGGTGTACCGAATTCTCTCCAAGGTCAAACGCCGAGTGCCTACGAATGTCGGCCTCCTCGACTCAGTGAGCCGCAACCGGCGCTTTTCCATGCATGTGGGCCAAGATGTACTTCATGCATGGCGCGGAGAGGGAGGCACGAAGATGAAGACCAACATTTTCGCCCACGGCTTTGCTGAAAGCCGCGCCGTGAGCTTTGGAGCATCTCGCAAGGGGCGCGTATGGAGCCACGAACAAGCTCGCGACATCCACGACTGGGTTCGCTGGGCGACGCAGGTCGGACCGACCATCACGGACACGTCCATCTCCCTGGAGTCCGTCATGTCGGGGTTCCTGCTTCCCGAGCCCGCCCGCGAGCGCCCGGGACTGATGCACGTTTAGGTGACAGTCGGGGTGTTAGGCCGCAAGGCTCACGGCTGGGTTCATGATGGTCTCGTATTCGATGGGGGTCAATCGGCCCAGGCGAGCCTGTCGGCGGCGTCGATGATAGGTCCGTTCGATCCAGGTGACGATCGCGATTCGGAGTTCTTCTCGGGTCCTCCAGCGGCCTCGGTCCAGGACGTTCTTCTGGAGCAGGGCGAAGAAGGATTCCATAGCGGCGTTGTCGCCGGCGGCACCGACCTGGCCCATCGATCCGATGAGGTGGTGACCGTTCAATGCGTGGACGTATTTTCGTGATCTGAACTGGGATCCGCGGTCCGAATGCACTATGCAGCCGGCCGCGTCTCCACGCCGAGATACTGCGCTGTCCAGGGCGTTCACCGCGAGACGAGCCTTCATCCGGGAGTCTATGGAGTAGCCGACGATGCGACCGGAGAACGCGTCCTTGATGGCGCAGAGGTAGAGCTTGCCCTCGTCGGTCCAGTGCTCAGTGATGTCGGTGAGCCAGAGCTCGTTGACGTCATCCGCAGTAAAGTCGCGCCGGACCAGGTCGTCGTGGACCGGCGGTCCGGGGCGCTTACCGTTCTTGCCGCGCTTCTTGCCGAAGGCTGACCACCACTGGTTGTCACGACAGATCTTCCACGCTGTTCGTTGGCTCATCACCTCGCCAGCGATGGCGGCTTCATCTGCGAGGAATCGGTAGCCGAACGCAGGGTCGTCGCGGTGGGCGTCGAGCAGGGCGTTGGCGCGGTAGGCCTCGGTGAGCTCGGCCTCGGTGACCTGCTGTTTGCGCCAGCGGTAGTAGGGCTGGCGCGAGAGCTTCAGGACCCGCAAGGACACCGCGACGGGGATTCCATCGTCGGCGAGCTCGCTCACGAGCGGGTAGAGCCTTTTCCCGGCAGATTCGCCTGGGAGAGATAGGCGGCTGCGCGGCGGAGGACCTCGTTCTCCTGCTCGAGCAGGCGGATCCGCTTCCTCGCATCGCGCAGTTCCGTCGACTCCTCACGGCTCCGGCCGGGGCGGCTGCCGTCGTCGATGTCAGCTTGGCGGATCCACTTGTGGAGCGTCATCTCGTGGACGCCGAAGTCCTTCGCGATCTGCGCGATGGTGACGCCGTTCTCACGAGTCCGGGCCACCCGCACGACATCGTCGCGGAACTCCTGGGGATAGGGAGCGGGCATGGTGCACATCCTTCCAGGCCGCCCGGTGGGCAAGCCAGATCAGATGTCACCTATCCATGCGGCAGTCCCAGGTCCACCGCCACTCGCGTGGAACCTACCGAGCCCCGCGGGTCCATCCCGAGCTGCGGGTCGAACTGGGTGTTCGGTGTGGTCGCAAACGCGTGGCCCGGTTGATGCGTGCTGACGGGCTGCAGGGCGTGTGCCATCGCCGCAAAGGCGGTCACATCCCCTTGCCGGCCACGCATGACGATCTGGTGCAGCGCCAGTTCCATGCCGAGGGTCCGGACCGGCTGTGGTTCACAGACATCACGCAACACCGCGCCGCGGACGGCTGGGTCTACTGCTGCTCGGTGATGGATGCCTGGAGCAGGCGGATCGTCGGATGGGCGATCGCGGACCACATCCGGACCGAACTCGTCGTCGACGCGTTGCAGATGGCCCGTTGGCAGCGCCGTCCACCGCCCGGGACGATCGTTCACGCGGACTGGGGCAGTCAGTACACGAGCTGGCTGTTCGGACACCGACTCCGCGAGGCCGGGCTGCTCGGGTCGATGGGCCGGGTCGCCTCGAGCCAGGACAACGCGGCGATGGAGTCGTTCTGGTCGTCCATGCAGTGCGAGCTGTTGGACCGGCGGTCGTGGCCGTCGAAACAGGTCCTCGCGACGGCGATGTTCGAGTGGATCGAGGGCTGGTACAACCCCCGCCGGCGACACTGCGGGATCGGGATGCTCTCACCCCACGAGTTCGAAACTCTTCACGCCACCGCTACCACGGCGGCATGATTCAACCAACACCAACCGTCCGAGAAACCGGGTCAGGCTCCCCTCCACGCTGCGAGCGAGGCCGAACGGCACACCCTAGCGGTCGAACGCGACAAGCTCCGCGACGAACGGCGGAGCCTGCTGCACGCTCACCATGCCGGGGCCGTGCCACTCGATTTGCTCAAAGAGGAACAGGACCGAATCGCCCGCCGGCTCGCATTCCTCGACTCGCGCATCGACGCCGGTCAGGTCGAGTACGACCAGGCCAAGGCACACCTGGAAGACTGCCTGGCTCTCGCCAGGGACATGCACGCGATCTACATGAGCATCGACGACTCGCTCCGACGCATCTGCAACCAGGCGTTCTTCGACCGCATCAACGTCTACGAGCTGGACGACGGCGGCGACGTCGTAGATGCGGACCCAGGCGAGCCTTTCAACACGCTGCTCGACCCCCCCGCTCCACGCGGCAGCGCTGACCTACGAGGCCAGGCGAGGCCAGGCTGCGTGCGGGAGAGGACGTAAAGCCCGTTGACGTCGCGGGTTTGAACATCCAATCTACGGTGGGCCCTACCGGGATCGAACCGATGACATCCACGGTGTAAACGTGGCGCTCTACCAGCTGAGCTAAAGGCCCGGGATCGGGTGGGCACGACTGGACCAGCTGCCAGCACCCGATTGCGGATCAGCCTACCCGCAGGTCACGGCGGGACCCAACACGATGCACGAGTCCGTGTGTGATGTTGACCACCAGAGGTTCCCCGTTCGGCGTCGCGTTTGACACCGCGCGGTCACGATGCGTTAAGCTGATGATGCAAACGCACTCGGTGACGTGTCTTGCTCGAGGGGACGCTGGTGCGCTAGATCGCTTTCGGGCGTGACAGATACGGCGGTTCGATTCCGTCGGTCTCCACCACTTCGAGAAATCCCCGGGACTCAAGTCCCGGGGATTTCTGCATGTCCGAGCGTGTCCGGGGGAACAGGCGGCAATCGCTGCAACCCCACAGGGCAGATGCGTAGGCTAGGGACCATGGCAGCAGAAAAGAAAGCTCACATCGGCGTCACCGGCCTGGCCGTGATGGGCGCCAACCTGGCCCGCAACTTCGCGCACCACGGGTACACCGTGGCCCTGCACAACCGTTCCGAGGGCAAGACCACGGCCCTCATGGAGGAGCACGGTTCCGAGGGGGACTTCATCCCCACCGAGACCATGGAGGAGCTCGTCGATTCCCTCGAGAAGCCGCGCCGCGTGCTGATCATGGTCAAGGCGGGCGCGCCCGTGGATTCCGTGATCGAGCAGCTGACCCCGCTGCTGGACGAGGGCGACATCATCATCGACGGCGGCAACTCCTACTTCCAGGACACGCGGCGTCGTGAGCGCGAGTGCGCAGAGAAGGGCCTGCACTTCGTGGGCGTGGGTGTCTCCGGCGGTGAGGAGGGCGCCCTCAACGGCCCGTCCATCATGCCGGGTGGTTCCGAGGAGTCCTACAAGAGCCTGGGCCCCATGCTCGAAGACATCTCCGCCAAGGCGGACGACGGCGCTCCGTGCTGCGCGTGGATCGGCACTGACGGCGCGGGTCACTTCGTGAAGATGGTGCACAACGGCATCGAGTACGCGGACATGCAGGTCATCGGTGAGGCGCACGAGCTGCTGCGTTCCGTGGCCGGACTGGAGCCCGCCGAGCAGGCGGACGTGTTCGAGGAATGGAACGCCACCGAGCTGTCCTCCTACCTCATCGAGATCACCGCGCAGGTGCTGCGTCAGGTGGACTCCCGGACGGGCAAGCCCTTCATCGACGTCGTCGCGGACGCCGCGGGTCAGAAGGGCACCGGCCGCTGGACCGTGCAGGAAGCCCTGGAACTGGGCTCACCGGTCACCGCGATCGCCGAGTCGGTGTTCGCCCGCGCCCTGTCATCTTCCGAGCCCGTGATGCGCAAGGAGGCCCAAGAGGTGCTGCCAGCCGGCATCGGGGACACCACCGAGGACGTCGTGAAGGACCCCGGGTTCGTGGAGGACGTGCGCAAGGCGCTGTACGCGTCCAAGCTCGTGTCCTACGCGCAGGGCCTGGACATGCTCACCATGGCCGGGCGGGAGTACGGTTGGCAGCTGGACCTCGCGACCATCGCGAGCCTGTGGCGCAACGGCTGCATCATCCGCGCCGAACTGCTCAACGTGATCATGGCCGCCTACCAGGGGGACAAGGCCCCGTTGAACCTGCTGTTCGCGCCCGAATTCATCACGTCCATCGAGGACGCACTGCCGTCGTGGCGCCGCGTGGTGGCACGCGCCGTCGAACGTGGCATCCCCGCCCCGGTGTTCTCCTCCGCGCTCGCGTACTACGACGCTCTGCGCCGCCCGCGGCTGAACGCCGCCCTGACCCAGGGCCTGCGGGACTACTTCGGTGCCCACACGTACAAGCGCATCGACGACCCGGACTCCAGCTTCCACGTGCTGTGGAGCGGGGACCGCTCCGAGGTCGTGTCCTGAGCACGTGAACCGTCGACCGCTCCCGAGACAGGGGGTGGTAGCGAGAACGGGCCGGGCCCCCACGTGGGGACCCGGCCCGTTCTCGTCGAACCCGTCAGGTAGTCAGCTTCAGATCCACATCGCGGGATCGATGTAGGTTGCGGGGTCCACGAGCGGTTCCTGCTTCTCCGGGGTGCGCCGGCGCACCTTGCCGGGGATGCCGGTCACGATCGAGTCCTCGGGGACGTCCTTGACCACCACGGCGTTGGCGCCCACAGAGGAATCATGGCCCACGGTCAGGGGACCCAGGATCTTGGCACCGGCACCGATGGTCACGCGGTCCTGGATCGTGGGGTGACGCTTGACGGGTTCCAAGGAGCGACCACCGAGGGTCACGCCGTGGTAGATCATCACGTCGTCACCGATCTCCGCGGTCTCGCCGATCACCACACCCATGCCATGGTCGATGAAGAAGCGCCGGCCGATCGTGGCGCCCGGGTGGATCTCCACGCCCGTGGCCCAGCGGGCGAGCTGGGACACGGTGCGCGCCAGCAACCGGCGGTCCGGGTTACGCCACAACCGGTGGGACAACCTGTGGGCCCAGATGGCGTGCAGCCCCGAGTAGTTCAGAGCGATCTCCAGGTTGGACCGCGCCGCGGGGTCGTGCGTCCGAGCCGTGTCGAGGTCCTCGTTGAGTCTGCGCCAGAAGCTCACGTGTGTTTCCTCTTCCGTGGTGTGCCGGGGTGGGCCGCCCGCCGTGAAGAACGGGTGCCCGGGGTGCGCCTCACTTGTGGTGCGCATCCCGGACACCCGCACGGTCGGGCCGAGTGGATCAGCCCCGGATGTCTTCGTACAGGATCGTGGAGATGTAGCGCTCACCGAAATCGCACACCACGGCGACGATGAGCTTGTCCCGGTTCTCCTCTTTGGCGGCCTCTTGCAGGGCGGCCCACACGATGGCGCCCGAGGAGATGCCGCCCAGGATGCCTTCCTGGGTGCCGAGCTCGCGAGCGTACTTCACGGAGTTCTCCACGGTGACGTCGTAGACGTCGTCGTAGATCTCACGGTCGAGCACGTCCGGGACGAAGTTCGCGCCGAGACCCTGGATCTTGTGGGGGCCGGCCTTGCCCTCGGTCAGCAGCGGGGAGTCGGAGGGCTCCACGGCCACGAGCCGGATGTCCGGCTTCTGCTCGCGCAGGTACTTGCCGGCGCCGGAGATGGTCCCGCCCGTGCCGATACCGGCCACGAAGACGTCCACGGCGCCGTCGGAGTCGTTCCAGATCTCGGGGCCCGTGGTCTCGTAATGCACCTGGGGGTTGGCCGGGTTGGCGAACTGGCTCGCGAGGATCGCGTTGTCCGAGGAGTCCACGATCTCCTGGGCCTTGTCCACGGCGCCGCGCATGCCGTCGGCACCCGGGGTCAGCACGATCTCCGCACCGTAGGCGCGCAGCATGACCCGGCGTTCGGTGGACATGGTCTCGGGCATGGTCAGGATGACCTTGTATCCGCGGGCCGCACCCACCATGGCCAGGGCGATGCCCGTGTTACCGGAGGTGCCCTCCACAATCGTCCCACCGGGCTTGAGCTGGCCGGAGGCCTCGGCGGCATCCACAATGGCCTTGCCGATCCGGTCCTTCACGGAGTTAGCGGGGTTGTAGAACTCGAGCTTCACGGCCACGTTGCCGGGGAGGTCCTTGTCCAGGTGGTTCAGGCGGACGAGGGGAGTGCCTCCCACGACCTCGGTGACGTCGTTGTAGATCTTGCCCATGACATGTCTCCTGTTCAGTCGGTCCGCGGGGCATGGCACACGTGCCGGTCCCCGCACAGAATCTTTCCCAGCGTATCTGTGGCCCGGGTGGCGGCTCAGTCGTTCAGCCACACGGCGTAATGTTGGCGCACCTTCGCGAGCTTGGGGTTGATGATCACCTGGCAGTAGCCGTTGAATGGTTGGTTCCCGTAGAAGTCCTGGTGGAAGTCCTCTGCCTCGTACACGGGCCCGAGCGGCTCGATGGTGGTCACCACGGGATCGTCGAACAGTGTCTGCGCCCGGGAGATCGCGGCCTCGAAGAGGTGCCGTTGCTCGTCGTCGGCGGGGAACATGGCGGAGCGGTACTGCGTGCCCACGTCGTAGCCCTGGCGGTTGAGCGTGGTGGGGTCGTGGCCCGTGAAGAACAGGTCCAGAATCACGTCGGCGGGAACCACGGAGGGATCGAACGTGACCTCCACGGCCTCGGCGTGGCCCGTGGTGCCCGAGCACACGGACTCGTAGTCGGGGTGGTCCGTGTGCCCTCCCGTGTACACACTGCGCACCCCCTGCACGCCGCGCACCCTGCGGTAGACGGCGTCCAGGCACCAGAAGCAGCCACCGGCCAGCACGAACGTCTGCGGTGTCGATGAAGTCATGCCCAGTACAACGCGTGACGCGCCAGAAGATTCCCGCCGCTCGCCCAGCGCGAACTCCTAGGATGAGGCCATGAGCACCGAACGCCCGTCCGACGCCCCGCCCACGCTTGAGGACGTGCTCGCCGCCGCGGACACTCTGTGGCCCTTCCCGTTGCAGGAGGACTGGGACGCGTCCGGGCTCGTCACGGGGCGGGCGGAGCAGCCGATCCGGCGGATCCTCTTCGCGGTGGATCCCGTGGCCGCCGTGGTGGACGAGGCCGTCTCCAGGGGCGCGGACCTGTTGCTGACCCACCACCCGCTGTTGCTGCGCGGGGTCACGTCGGTGGCCGCGCACATGTTCAAGGGCCGCGCGATCCACGACCTCATCGAGAACCGCTGCGCCCTGCTGTGTTGCCACACGAACGCGGACTCCGCGCGCCGGGGCGTGTCGGACGCGCTGATCGCGGCGTGCGGTGTCTCTCCCGACGACGCCGCTCCGCTCGTCCCGCACGACACGGACCCCCGCGTGGGGCTGGGTCGGGTGGGGACCCTGACCACGCCGGTGACGCTGCGCGAACTCGCGGACCGACTCGCGCAGCGGATCCCGCCCACGGCGCAGGGCCTGCGCGTGGCCGGCGATCCCGAGCGACCCGTGAGCACCGTGGCGGTGTGCGGGGGCTCCGGGGACTCCCTCTTCGACGAGGTCCGGGCCCACGGGGCGGATGTGTTCGTGACCGCGGACCTGCGCCACCACCCGGCCTCCGAAGCGCGGGAAGCCGCCCTGGGCCCCGGGGGATCGGGCACCCCTGCGCTGATCGACGCCGCCCACTCCGCGAGCGAGGCCCTGTGGTTGCCGTGGGCCGCCGAGGACCTGCGGCACGAACTCGAGCGGCGGGGATTCGCCGTGGAGACCTCCGTCAGCTCGCTGCGCACCGATCCGTGGGACTTCCGGATCGACACGCCCGGGACCTGAAGCACACGCGGACCTACCACCGCACTCAACCAGCCGCACCCCAGGAGAACGCCATGACCTCGCCCCGCTCGGCCCTTCCCGCCCTGTTGGAACTCCAGTCCGTGGACTCCCGGTTGCTCACCGTGATGGCCCGGGCCAAGGAGTTGCAGACCTCCGAGCGGGTGGCTTCCCTCATGGCCCGGCGGACGCAAGCGATCGCGGCGGCCCGCGCCCTCGAGACCGCCCAGCAGGAGGCCGAGCGGGCGGTGGCCGAGGCGGAGCGGGAGGTCACCCGGATCCAGGACCGGATCGACAAGGACACCGAGCGGCTCAACCACGGCGGCTCCGCCAAGGACCTCATGGGCATCCAGCACGAGATCGACACCCTCACCGCGCAGCGCGGACGGGCCGAGGACGCGCAGTTGCAGGCCATGGACCACGCCGAGGAGGTCACCGCGGACCGGGACCGGAAGCTGCCCCTGCTGCGCGCCGCGGACGCCGAGGCCCGCGCGGCGGTGGCCGAGCGGGACGCGGAGCTGTCCCGGCTCAAAGAGGAGCACGCGCGGCTGACCGCGGAGCGCTCCACGCGTGTATCGGAGTTCACTGATCCCGCCCTGCTGAACCGCTACGACGGCCTGCGCACCGCCCGCGGGGGAGGCCGGATCGCCGTCGCACGCTTCGAGAACGGAACGTGCGGGGCGTGCGGCACCCGGTTGAGCCCCGCCGACGCCGCGGCGCTGACGAATGCCCCGGCGCAGACCGTGCCCCAGTGCCCCGAGTGTTCCGCGCTGCTCCTGGTGTGAGCCCGGGCTTGCACGCGTCCGGTCCTGAACTGCGCGGCCCGCTCCTCATCGGCCGCTCGCATTGACTCGGGTGCCCCGCGCCAAGGGTGCCAGGCGCTGAGCGTCGGGTGGCCCGGCGGCGCGGTAGGATCGACGGCGGACAGGTGGGCCGGGCGACCGCGCGGCGTCGTCGTGAACGACGGCGTCTCGAGGAAAGTCCGGGCTCCGCAGAGCAGGACGGTGGGTAACACCCACTCGGGGTAACCCGCAGGACAGTGCCACAGAAAACAGACCGCCCGCCGCGAGCGGGTCAGGGTGAAAAGGTGGTGTAAGAGACCACCAGCGCGCCGGGTGACCGGCGCGGCTCGGTAAACCCCGTCCGGAGCAAGGCCATGCAGGGCGCGTTCGAGGGCTGCTCGCCCGAGCGTCCGGGTAGGCTGCTCGAGCCGTGTGGCAACGCACGGTCTAGATGGATGGTCGTCACCGCGGTGCGGGTAACCGCCCGCGGCACAGAACCCGGCTCACAGGCCCACCTGTCCCTCTACACTCGTGGGGTGCTGATTCTGCTGCCTCCCTCCGAGTCCAAGACCGCGCCCGCGACCGGGAATCCCGTCATGCCCGCCGAACTCAGCTTCCCCGAGCTCTCACGTGATCGCGCAGTGTTGGCAGAGCACCTCGCCGAGGTCAGCGAACGCCCGGACGCCCTAGAGATCCTGGGTGTGGGGCCGTCGCTCGCGGACGACGTCGCCCGCAACCGTGAACTCGCGACCGCACCTGCCGCGCCCGCCCCCGACGTCTATGCGGGGGTGCTCTACGACGCGCTGGATGTCAGCTCCCTCGCCCCCGAGGCCCGCGAGGTCGCCGATGCGTCGCTGCTCGTGATCTCCGCACTGTGGGGCGCGGTGCGACCCACCGACCGCCTTCCCGCCTACCGCCTGAGTATGGGGACCGCGCTGCCGGACACCGGCAAGCTCGGTGCGTGGTGGAAACCGCGATTGACCCCGGTGCTGAACGCGCTCGCCGCCGACGGCGTGATCGTGGACTGTCGCTCGGCGGCCTACGCCGCGGCGTGGAAACCTCCCGCCGCGCGGACCGTTACGGTACGGGTCGAGCAGCTCAAGCCGGACGGGAGCCGGTCCGTGGTGTCACATCACGCCAAACACACGCGGGGACTCGTGGCCCGTGCGCTGTGCGAGATCGGGGGAGCGGGGCGTCCGCTGGACACCGTGGAGCAGGTGAGCGCGGCGCTGGCCGAGAGGTTCACGGTGGAACTGACCGAACCCACGATCCGCAAGGCGGGCACGCTCACGATCGTGGTGGATCCGCAGTAACCAAGCCGCGCTGAGCCACGGGCAGCAACCGGCTCGCCTGACGAGGGCGCTGAGACGGGGCCTGCCGCTACGGCGCGTCCGTGATGCGGGATCCCCTCAGCGGGTCAGTGCCCGAACGGGTCCTCGTCCACACCGGGCAGCCACGTCGAATCCGTGCCCCACTGTTCCGCGGAGATGGCCTTGCGGGCCTTCTTGGACCACTTGCGGTTGAGCCGGTCCACGTACAGCTTCCCGTCCAGGTGGTCGTACTCGTGCTGCATGACCCGGGCGAACCAGCCGTTGGCCTCGAACGCTACGAGGTCCCCGTTCTCGTCCTGCCCGGCGATCCGCACCCAGTCCGCCCGCTTGAGGGGCCAGGACTGGCCGGGCACCGAGAGGCATCCCTCGGCCTCGTCGTCCGGGTCCGGGGCGGTCTCGGAGATCCGCCCGGTGCTCAGGACGGGGTTCACGAGCGTGCCGCGCGGGGGCACACCGTCCTCGTTCTCGAAGATGTAGGTGAAGATCCGCAGCCCCACCCCGATCTGCGGCGCCGCCAGACCCACGCCGTGGGACGCGTCCATGGTCTCATGCATGTCCGCCACGAGCTCGCGCAGGGCGTCGTCGAAGGTGGTCACCCGGGCCGCGGGGCGATGCAGCACGGGGTTACCGGAGATCACAATGGGACGGACGGTCATGCGGAGAGCACCTCGGGATTCACGGGTGGACGTCATATGTGGGCGTGGTCCCTGGACCCACGCCGCGCGGCCGCGCGGAGGGCGGGCGGACGGAGGACAATATATCGTGTCCCTGACCATCAGTAATGTGTGTATCGTCGCCGGGGGCCGTGCACACAACCGGTTCAGGCGCCGGATCCCGCGCCGTTCCCGGTCCGCACAGCCAGCGGGCGTCCCATCCGTTCACGTCAGTTCTGCGCAGGAGGTCACATCGAGTGAGGGTCGCGTCCCTACCCCACGGTCACGTGTACGTCGAGCACCTCAGTGACCCCGGCGCCGTGCAGCCCGTCCACCGGTTGCCGGACCCCGCGCCCGCACACCCGGTCCCCGGAGCTCCGTGGTGGCCCCTCGTGATGCTGAGCGAGGCCTGGATCCGGCGGCACGCACACGAGTTCGACATCTACCACCTGCACTTCGGGTTCGACCAGACCTCACCCGCGGAGCTGCGACGGATCGTGGACACCCTGCACGAGCTGGGCAAACCGTTCGTCTACACGGTGCACGATTTGCGCAACCCCCACCAGACGGACCCCGCTGCCCAGGACGCCGCCCTGGACGTGCTGATCCCGGCCGCCGACGAACTGATTACCCTGACCGACGGCGCCGCACGCGTGATCGAGCGGTGCTGGGGCCGCCGGGCCACGGTCATCCCGCACCCGCACCTGCTCCCGCTAGACCGGTGGCGCGATCACGCGCCCGTGGGATCCGTACCCGTGGTGGGACTCAACCTCAAGAGCATGCGGGCGAACATGAACCCACTGCCGGTGGCCCGCGTGCTGCTCGAATGCGCGTCCCGCGGGGAGATCCGGTTGCAGCTCGACGTCCACACAGACGTGGTCACCCGGGGCACCCCGCACCACGACCCCGTGGTGAGTCAGCTACTGGAGACCGCGCGTCGGACACTCAACGTCCAGGTCAACGTCCACGAGTTCTACACCGACGAGCAGTTGTGGGAGTACCTGCGCGGGCTCGATCTCTCGGTGCTCGCGTACCGCTTCGGCACCCATTCCGGGTGGCTCGAACTGTGCTACGACCTGGGCACCCATGTCCTGGCGCCGTCCGTGGGGTTCTACCACGAGCAGCATCCGGGTGTGCTGCGTTTCGACTGGGACCGGGACGGTCAGCCGGACGCCGATCAGATCTGGGAAGCGCTCGCGGGTCTGCGCGGGAACGCGCCCTGGCAGGCGAGCGCCTTGGAACGCACCCAACAACGACGTCGCATCGCCGCAGCCCACGCCGAGGTCTACCGCCGCGCCGTCGTGGTCCGGGAGGCCGGGAAAGGGGACGCCGCATGAAGGTGGCACTGCTCGCGCATGACCGGTTCCCGATCGCCCCGCCGTTCTCCGGGGGTCTCGAGTCCTTCACATGGCACCTGGCCCGCGGGCTCAAGTGCCGCGGGATGGAGGTGGTGGTCTTCGCTGCGCCGGGTTCCGACCCCGAGCTCGGGATCGAGGAACTGGACGTGGAACCGCTCGTGCTCAGCGACGAGGCGCGCAACGACGTCGCCATGCCACCGGAGGCGCAGGTGCGGGAGACCTTCTCGTACCTGCAGGTCATGCGGGCCTTCGCGCGCCGCCCGGACATCGACGTGGTGCACAACAATTCGCTGCACTTCCTGCCCATCGTGATGTCCCCGGCCATCCCGCAACCCCTGTTGACCACCCTTCACACCCCGGCCACCCCGTGGCTCGAACCCGCGCTGCGTCTCACGCCCACGGCACCCACGGTGGCCGTGAGCGATTCGGTGGCCCAGATGTGGAGCAAGGTCACGCCCGCCCGCGTGATCCGCAACGGCGTGGACCCGCACGAGTGGCGACCGGGACCCGGCGGGGATGCCCTCGTGTGGTCCGGGCGCGTGGTCCCGGAGAAGGCCCCGCACATCGCGGCGCTGATCGCGAGCAAGGCCGGGTGGAAACTGCGGATCGCCGGGCCCATCGCGGATCGGCACTACTTCGAGGCGCGGCTGAAGCCGTTGCTCAACGAGGACATCACCTACGTGGGTCACCTGGACACGCAGCAGCTGCGCACCCTGGTGGGCAATAGCGCCGCGAGCCTCGTGACGCCCGCATGGGAGGAGCCCTACGGCCTCGTGGCCGCGGAGGCCATGGCGTGTGGCACGCCCGTGCTCGCGGTGGCCCGCGGCGGCCTGAGCGAGATCGTGCGCGATCCCGGTGGGCACACGTCCCAGCCCGGGGCGAGCGAGGTGGAGACGGTGGCGTCCGCGGTCGCGGAGCTGCCCCGCGTGGTGGCCCTGGACCGCACCAGGGTGCGCCACTACGCGCTCGAGCACTGTTCCCTCAACGTCACCGTGGACGCCTACGCCGCGCTCTACCGGGAACTGGTGAGCGCGTGATTGGGTACTACATCCACCACCAGGGCCTGGGCCACCGCAACCGGGCCACCCAGATCGCCCGGGAACTCACGGTGCCCGTGACGGGGTTCAGTTCCCTGGAGCGCCCGGAGGCGTGGCCCGGCGAGTGGGTCCAGCTGCCCCCGGATGTCGCCCAGGACCCCGTGGACCCCACCGCCAACGACGTGCTGCACTGGGCGCCTCTCGAGCATCCCGGGTACCGGGAACGCATGGGTCTCATGGCGCAGCGCTTGCGCTCGGATGTGGAACTCATGGTCACGGACACCTCCGCGGAGGTCACCCTGCTCGCGCGTCTGATGGGTGTGCCCACCGTGGTCATGGCCATGCGGGGGGATCGCACCGACCGCACCCACCGTGCGGCGTACGACGCCGCGACCGCTCTGATCGCGCCGTGGTCCCGGGAGACCGCGGAGACCTATTGGCCCGAGGAATGGACCCGTAAGACCACGTTCACGGGGGCCATCTCCCGCTTCGACGTCCCCGTGCGGGTGCCGGGATCCTCCGCCGAGCACGTTCCCGGCGCGTACTCTTCCGGCGAACCAGCTCCCGGTGAGCGCACCGCGACGCGAGGTGCGAGCGGGAGCGGCGCGAGCGACGTCGGCGGCCAACGCGTCCTGGTGGTCTGGGGCCGCGGCGGGACCGACGTGGGGGACACCGAGATCGAGGCGGCTCGCGCGGCGACCCCCGGGTGGTCGTGGACCGTGCGCTCGCCGGAGAACCCCTCCCCGGACCTGTGGCGCGAACTGCACGAGGCGGACGTCGTCGTCTCCCACGGGGGCAACAACGCCGTGGCGGAGCTGTCCGCGGCGCACTCGCGCGCCGTCGTCGTCGCCCAGCCGCGACCGCACGACGAGCAAGCCGCCACGGCCGCCGCGCTCGAGCGCGGGGGAATCTGCGTGGGCCTGCAGCACTGGCCCGACGCCGCCGCATGGCCCCGGTTGCTCGCACGTGCCCGGCAACTCGGCGGCTCCCGCTGGGACGCGTGGCGCCATGGCGACGGCGCATACCGTGCGGCGCGCGCGCTCGAGGACCTGCGGCACGGGGTCACGTCGTGACGGCCGCTGCCCTGATCACGATCGTGAGCGGACGGCACACCCACCTGCGGCGGCAACGGGACTGGGTGGCCGCGCAGAACGAACCCCCGGTCACCCATGTGGTCGTGAGCATGGGCGATCCCGGGATCCGCGGAGTGCTCGAGCAACGGCCGGAACTGCCCACCGACCTCGTGGAACTGCCGCCAGCCGTCGAACTGCCATTGGCCGCCGCGCGCAATGCCGGCGTGGCACGCGCGGAGCAGCTGGGCGCGGACACCGTGGTGCTACTGGACGTGGACTGCCTTCCCCACCGTGACCTGATGGCCGATTACACGCGCGCCCTCGAGCGGCTCGCAGACCAGCGCGCCGTGGTGAGCGGGCGCGTGCAGTACCTCCCGGAGGGAATGACCGAGGCCGATTACACGCCCGAGGGCGTCGCCCGCGCGGGACGGGATCATGCCGCCCGCGTGCTGCCGGAGCCCGGGGAACTGGTCGAGGGCGACCCCCGGATGCTGTGGTCGCTGACGATGGCGACCACGGTACGGACGTGGCACGCGGCGGCCGGATTCGACGAGCGCTACGTGGGCTACGGGGGCGAGGACACGGATTTCGGTCAGCGCCTGGCCGCGAGCGGGGGGAGCCTGTGGTGGCTCGGCGGAGCCGCCGCGTACCACCAGTACCACCCGACCCAGTCACCGCCCGTCCAGCACGCCGCGGCGATCGCCCGCAACGCCAACCTCTTCCGCCGTACGTGGGGGTTCGACCCCATGGAGGGGTGGCTGCGGGAACTCCGCAACTTGGGGGTCTTGACACGCGCGGGGGAGGACTGGCACGTTTTCGAACAGGGTTCGACCGATGATGCGTGAGCATACGATTATGCTCGGGGTGTGAGTTCCGAACGCCCTGTCATCACCCTGGCCCTGATCAACGACTATCCCGTGGTCCTCCAGGGTGTGGCGAGTATGCTGCAGGGTCATCCGCGCCTGCGGGTCGTGGAACTCGATTCCGGGTGTCTGCCGCACACGGACGCGGACGTGGTGCTCTATGACGCGTTCGCCGCGAAGGACCGTGGCACCCATGACGTGATGCGCCTACTGGATGACCCCCACTGCCTCAAGGTCGTGATGTACACGTGGCACGTGCGCGCCGAGCACGTTGACGAAGCACTCGATCTGGGCATACACGGTTATCTCTCCAAGGAGCTCACCGGGGACGAACTCGCGGACGCCCTCGTGCGCGTGCACGAGGGGGAGCGCGTGGTGGCCCCCGAACCAGTGCGGGAGGACATCACCTTGCCGGACTGGCCCGGCCGGCCCGAGGGGCTCTCCACGCGTGAGGCGGAGGTGATCGCGCTGATCACGCAGGGGTTCACCAATGACGAAATCGCCCGGCACTGCTACCTCAGCATCAACTCGGTGAAGTCCTACATCCGTTCCGCCTACCGCAAGATGGGCGTGGAGCGACGCAGTCAGGCCGTGTTGTGGGGCGTCCAGCACGGGATGGATCCCACGGGTCAGCAGCAGCGCACAACCGCGGTCTGACCCGCAGCGTCATCCGGGACCGACCAGCGGTTTCATCCTTCCGGGTGGGCGACAGCCCGGGGTACGGCGGGGCACAATGGACACATGACCGAAGACAAGTACGCAGCAGCCAGGAAAGCACGGGAACTCGCCGGTGAAGAGGGCGGTTTCCCCGAGCAGGAACAGACCCCGCCCGGCCTGTCCACGGACATGCAGCCCTTCCCGGACCACGGTGAGGAGAACTGGGTGGGCCGCGGTCGCCTCGAGGGTCTCAAGGCCCTCGTGACCGGTGGCGACTCCGGCATCGGCCGCGCGGTGGCCATCGCGTTCGCCCGTGAGGGCGCGGACGTGGCCATCAACTACCTCTCGGACGAGGAATCGGACGCGCAGGACACCAAGCAGTGGATCGAGAAGGCCGGTCGCAAGGCCGTCCTGCTGCCCGCGGACCTGCGCGAGGAAGCCACCGCCCGTCAGGTCGTGGACGACGCCGCCGAGCAGCTCGGCGGCCTGGACATCCTCGTCAATAACGCGGGCTTCCAGTGGGCCCGCCGTGACGGCGGTCTGCAGGGTCTGAAGACCGAGGAGATGGACCGCGTCTTCAAGACCAACCTGTACGCCCTGTTCTGGGTCTCCCAGCAGGCGCTGCAGTACCTGAAGAGTGGTTCCTCGATCATCAACGTGAGTTCCATCCAGGCCTACGACCCGTCCGAGAACTTGATCGACTACGCCTCCACCAAGGCTGCGATCAACAACTTCACGGTCAACCTGGCCAGCGAGCTGGGGGAGAAGGGGATCCGCGTCAACGCCGTGGCCCCCGGACCCATCTGGACCCCGTTGCAGCCCGCGACCAAGGCCGGCGAGAGCATGCCTCAGTTCGGGTCGGACACCCCGCTCGGCCGCGCGGGACAGCCCTCCGAGATGGCCGGGGCGTTCGTGTTCCTGGCCAGCCCGGCGGAGGCGTCCTACGTCTCCGGCACAGTGATCGGTGTGACCGGCGGCAAGCCCGTCTTCTAGGCCACCTTCGAGAGCCAGACAGATAAGTGCACATGACACCACCGTGGGCGGGACGCGATACGCGGCCCGCCCATTGGTGTGTCACGGGTACGTGATGTGAAACCCGGGAGCCTCGTGACGAATCCTTCCGCCATGCACCGCAGACTTGGCCTGACGGACGCCGTGACCATCGGGCTCGGTTCCATGATCGGCGCCGGCATTTTCGTGGTGTTCGCCCCCGCTGCGGCCTCCGCGGGCGCCTGGTTACCGCTGGCCCTCGTGCTGGCCGCGGTCGTCGCACTGTGCAACGCACTGTCCTCGGCCCAGCTGGCCGCCCAGTACCCCGTGGCCGGCGGTAGTTACGTCTACGGTCGCGAGCGCCTCGGCCCCTGGCCGGGGTTCTTCGCCGGGTGGTGTTTCCTCACCGGTAAGACCGCGAGCTGCGCGGCCATGGCCATGACGTTCGCCGCCTATGTGGTCCCCGAGCCCTGGCAACGGCCCGTCGCTGCTCTCGCGGTGCTCGGTGTGGTCGCGGTCAACTGCTTCGGCGTGACGCGCACTGCTTCGGCCACCAAGGTGCTCGTGGGTATCGTGCTCGCGGGCCTGGCCGTGGTCCTCGTGGCCGGGCTCTTCGCCGGGTCCGGCCCCGCCGCATCAACCTTCGGTGCGGCACCGCCGGGCGGGGCGTACGGCGTCCTGCAGGCCGGGGGACTCCTGTTCTTCGCTTTCGCCGGGTACGCACGCATCGCCACCATGGGGGAGGAAGTGCGCGATCCCGCCCGGATCATCCCCCGGGCCATCATCATCTCCCTGAGCGCGGTCCTCGTGATCTACGGCGTACTCGCGGTGCTCTCGCTGCACGTCCTCGGTCCCGAGGCCCTGTCCCGTACGACGACGCCGCTCGCGGACCTCGCCGCGGCCGCCGACTGGCCGTGGACCACGGTTGTGGTCACGATTGCGGCCGCGGCCGCCACGCTCGGGTCGCTGCTGGGGCTCACGGCGGGGATCGGTCGGACCGGCCTGGCCATGGCCCGCACGGCGGATCTGCCCGCGCCCCTCGCCGTGCTCGACGAGCGCCACGGCGTCCCGCGCCACATCGAAATCGTGGTGGCAGCGGTGGTCGTGATCGCGGTGTTCACCATGGACGTGCGCGGGGTGGTGGGCTTCTCGTCGTTCGGGGTGCTGCTGTACTACCTCGTGGCCAACCTCAGTGCGCTCACGCAGACCGGGCCGCATCGCCGCTACCCGCGCGCGGTGTCCGTCCTGGGCACGGTGCTGTGCGTGGTCCTCGCGATCACGCTCCCGATCGCGTCCGTGGCGGGCGGCGTCCTCGTACTGGCGCTGGGCATCGTGTACCGAGGGATTAGGGTGCGACGGCGCTGACCCGGCTGGCGAGGGCGCGTCACGTCACGCTGCACAGCCGTCGCCAACCACGCCGCCGGGCGCTGCCGCCACCGCGCGCGCCGTCGTCCGGCACGGGGCGCACCGGCGAGCCGGACGACCGCGGTTCGTTCAGCGCTCGTTGTTGCGCTGTGCGGCCTTACTGCCGAGGGTGCTCAGGGCGTTGACCACGCGGGATCCCAGGCGCTGCTTGGCGGTGGCCCCCACCACGAGATCCGTCTGTTGGGGGGACGCGGACGGGAGCACCCGGTTCACCACGCCCAACGCGCGAATCGTGAGCCCGGGGGCGATACCCCGGACCCGCTGGGCGACCTTGGGCAACCACCCCAGCAGCACGATCGGGCGTCCCGCGAGAACGCCGTCCACGATCAAGCGGGCCGCGCGGTCGGCGTTCATGGACAACACCGGCAGGGACGCGGACGGCGCAAACCACGCGTACTCGTTCTGCGACTCGCCCGTGAAGTAGGCGCGCTCGTGCGATCCCGTGCGCATGAGGCCGGGGTCGATGCTCGTGGCGGTGACGCCGGTCCCCGACAGGGACGCCGCGAGACCCTCGCTGAACCCCACCGCGCCGAACTTGGCCGTGCAGTACGGCAACAGGTGCGGCACGGAGACCAGTCCGCCCACGGACGCGATCGTGCCGATCCGGCCGCGGCCACGCTCGCGCATCCCGGGCAACACCGCGAGCGCGGTGTGCACGGGACCCATGGTCATGGTGGTCACGGCGTCCCGAAACTGCTCCACCGTGACACCCTCCACCGAGCCCACCTGGATGATCCCGGCGACCGTGATGAGCACGTCCACCGGTCCCAGATCGCGCTCCACGTCCCGTACCAAGGCCTCGACCTGGTCCGCCTCGGCGACGTCGCACACGTAGTCGCGCACCGTGCCGAACGGGGACAGCATCTCGCGCCCGCGGGCCAGCTCGGCGGCGTCGCGAGCGCACACGGCGACGTCGAAATCACGCGAGAGAAGTTCCTTGGCCACGAGCAGCCCCAGTCCACGGGAGGCTCCGGCCACGAGGGCAACCTGATGCGATGCGGTCATACGGGACACGCTACGCGGTGCGGCGCCCAGGTTCGACCCCCCTGAAGGGGTGGTGCCCGGGCGGGGTGATCGTGCTTTACTGGGTGAATGCGAGCACTCACATGGCAAGGACTTGGCGACGTCCGGGTCGAAAACGTCCCCGATCCCGTTCTGCAGGATCCCACCGACGCCATCGTGCGGGTCACGTCCACCGCGATCTGCGGTTCGGACCTGCACCTCTACGGCGTGCTGGGCCCGTACCTGCAGAAGGACTACGTGATGGGTCACGAGTTCATGGGCATCGTGGAAGAAGTGGGACCGGAGGTCAGCAACCTCGCACCCGGTGACCGCGTGGTCGTCCCGTTCGTGATCGCGTGCGGTCACTGCTGGATGTGCGACCGCGGGCTGTACGCCGCGTGCGAGACCACCCAGGTCCGCGAGATGGGAACGGGCGCCGCGCTGTTCGGTTTCTCCTCCCTCTACGGGTCGGTCCCCGGGGGCCAGGCGGAAATGGTGCGCGTCCCGCACGCGGACTTCGGCCCCGTGAAACTGCCCAAGGACTTCGACGACGAGCGTTTCCTCTACCTCAGCGACATCCTGCCCACCGCGTGGCAGGGCGTGAAGTACGCGAACGTGGGGGAAGAGGACACCCTCGCGGTGCTGGGCCTCGGACCCGTGGGCCAGCTCGCGGTGCGTTCGGCCAAGCTGCAGGGCGTCAAGCGGATCATCGCCGTAGACCGTGTGGACGAGCGCCTCGCCCTGGCCAAGAGCTGGGGGATCGAGACCGTGGACATGCGTGAGGTGGACGAGGTCTCCGACACGCTCGTCGACATGACGGACGGGCGCGGCCCCGACGGCGTCCTGGATGCCGTGGGCATGGAAGCGCACGGCAACCCCATCGCGGAGAAGATCGTCGCCGGCGCGGCGCGACTGCCCAAGCCGCTCGGGCGCAAGGCCATCGAGACGGCCGGTATCGACCGGTTGGACGCGTTGCACACCGCGATCCACAGCGTGCGCCGCGCGGGCACGGTCTCGGTGTCGGGCGTGTACGGCGGAATGGCGGATCCCATGCCCATGATGGAGATGTTCGACAAGGGCATCAGCATGCGCATGGGCCAGTGCCACGTGCGCCACTGGACCGATGAGCTGCTGGAGATCGCGAGCCGCCCGGACGACGTCCTCGGCCTCGAGTCACTGGCCACCCACCACGTGTCCTTGGAGGACGCACCGGAGATGTACAAGATCTTCCAGGAGAAGAAGGACGGCTGCATCAAGGTGGTCCTCAAGCCATGACCCTGTGCACACCACGATCATGCTCATGGGAAGAGGAGCCGGTCGCCCTTGACTGACGTACTGCTTCGAGTAGCCACTGCACCCCGCCGTGGGGTCGATCGTCTCATCCGCGGATACCAGCGCCACCTCTCACCGCGTAAAGGATTCACGTGCGCGCATCTCGTGGCACGGGGCGGGCAGTCCTGCTCCGCGGCGGTGCGCGGCATCATTGCGCAGTACGGCGTGATCCGAGGGATCATCCCCACGATGCTCCGTTTCGCGGCCTGCTACCGGGCGGCACTCATGCTCGGCCCCGCGGGCCGCGGCGACGTGAGCGGAGTCTGCTGCTGCGGGCCCATCCCCATTCCGTTCCGGTTCTAAGAAAGATGGAGGAAGCCCCTCCCACCTCGCGGCGCGCTCGGAGGTAGGAGGGGCTTCGTGGTGCCCGCCAGTTACGTTGTGAGTACCCCCGATCGCCGGGCGTTTGGTGCTCGACCGGGTATGGCTTGTCTGCCCAGCCATCCATGGTCCGGGGGTGTTGCCGCCCGGTCGAGAGACACGCGTTGACCGCTCATAGGGACACGGCCCAGCTTCTCTGAGGTCTCTTCGCAACGTGGGTGCCGGCATCGGGTCTCAAGACTGCGACCAGCAGTGATGCGTTCAACGAGGACGACCTCATGAACGCCAGATTCGCGGCCGTGATCGGCCTGGGCGTGGGGAAGACCGGGCATCGTGCCTGCGCGCTGGACCCCGACGGGAACAGGCTCTTCGACAAGCCCCTCCCGCAGGACGAGGCCCAGCTGCGCGACCTCTTCACACACCTGCAGGAGCACGGCGACGTGCTGATGGAGCCCATCACCATCGGAGCCCTGCCCATCGCAGTCGCTCGCAACGTCGGCTGCGCGGTGGCCTACCTACCCGGGTTGGCGATGCGAAAGGCCGAGGACCTCGCCCACGAGACCACCCGGGCACTGAACCGGATCCGGTCTCTGCTCACACAGATCCATCCCGCTGACCCGGAGGTGTTGGTCGATCGGCTCTTCACGGCGCTCAGCGAGCAGACCGTGGTGGTCCCCGCAACGGCAGGGGTGGAACTGGTGATCCCCCGAGTCGCTGGCCAGGTCAAAGAACTCAAGGAACAGCGGGCGACCGTGGCCCGGGAGGTCGAGGCTATGCTGGAGGACTTCTCTCTCGCCGGGGTCTTGATGAGCATGCCGGGGATCGGCATCAAGACCGCCCAGATCCTCCTGGCCTTCGACGATGGCCCCGCATTCGAGACCGCAGGCCATCTCGCGGCCTACGCCGGCGTCGCGCCGGTCACGCGAAGGTCGGGGACCTCGATCAGGAGCGAGTTCCCCGCCTGATCCGGCAACAAACGTCTGAAGAACGCGCTGTTCTACTCCGCGTGGGTCGCCTCGCACTCAGACCCGATCTCCAAGGCCTACTACGGCCGGAAGCGCGCCGAGAGAAACCGACACCACGCCGCCGTCATCTGCCTCGCCCGCCGCCGCTGCAACGTCATCGACGCGATGCTCCGCAATGGCACCTACTACCAGCCCCCGACCACTACCCTTAGCCCCGAACCAACCACCCTCGCGGTTTGACTCAGAACATAGGAGCACCCCCGGCTGTGCTTTTACTGAGTTAGAACAGATATTCGCGCGCCAGGCTGTTTTTCCTCCACTGTGCATGTGGACGGCGGGCGCGGGCGGTCGGGGTGGCGGGGATGGCCGCAGCGGTGGGAGTGGTCAGGCCGGACGGGCCGCTGGAAAGCGGGCGGTCGAGGTCATGCAGGACTGGCCCGCCAACGAGAACGAGGTGCGAACCCCGACCGGTACACCGATCGATGTTCGCACCTCGTGCATGGGGTGAGCGACGGGGGTTGAACCCGCGACCTCCTGGACCACAACCAGGCGCTCTGCCGACTGAGCTACGCCCACCATTGAACCCGTGGAAGAACCGTTCGATCCCTCCGGGCAACGACGACCACTATAGCGCACGCCCGGGCGGATTCCCGCATCGAGCGCCTGAACGCGTCAGGTCCCGGTCAGGAACCCGAGCGGGTCGGGGAGGCCTTGATGAGCGCGGCGATCTTGCGGGCGTCGTCGGAGGTGGGGCCGGGATCGCCGGGGAAGAGGATGTGGCGGTAGTATCGCAGCTCGTCGATCGAGTCCTCGATGTCGCCGAGCGCACGGTGATTGCCCGTCTTCTCGGGCGCCTGGAAGTACGCGCGCGGGTACCAGCGCCGCGCGAGCTCCTTGATCGTGGAGACGTCGATGACCCGGTAGTGCAGGTGATCCACGAGTTGCGGCATGTCCCGCGTGAGGAACGTCTTGTCCGTCCCCACGGAGTTACCACCCAGCGGCGCCTTGCCCGGTTCGGGGACCCATTTGCGGATGTAGTCCAGCACCGCGTCCTGCGCCTGCGCCATGTCCATGCCGTTCTCGAGCTCCGGCAGCAGCCCGGATGTCTCGTGCATGTTCCGCACGAAAGAAGACATCTGATCCAGCGCGGCCTGCGGGGGTTTGATGACCACGTCCACGCCACTGCCCAGCACGTTGAGCTCGTCGTCGGTCACGAGCGCGGCCACCTCGATCAACGCGTCATCGGACAGGGACAGCCCCGTCATCTCGCAGTCGATCCACACTATTCTCCGGTTTGCAGTCGTCACGCCCTCCAATGTATCGCGTCGTGCGGGCACCCCCGCGACGCCGCCTCGCCCCGGGCATCCGGTTGGCGTACGACGTCGCACGGTAGGATCACCCCGACGCCGCCCCCGCGCACCGCGCGCCGCGGCGGACGATTCCCAGACCCCTCATCTGCGGCCACCGCGGAAGCACCGGGAGGCCCGTAGTGCGCATCACGTCCAGGACGGAACGTCACCCGACGCTCCCCGGAACCGGACGGGACGCAGCCCCGGGACGGGACGCGACGTCCTCGGTGTCATTGACCCGCACCGTGGTGATGGGCTCGCTGGGCTCGCTCATGTTGCTGTTCGGATCCCTGGGCGTGGGATGGCTCGCGAGCGTGTCCTCGCTGCGGCGCATCCCGCTGATCATGTGGATGCGCTTCGAGACCGTGGGCGTGGTGGTCTCGGTCGTGATGCTCGCCCTCGGAGCCATGCTCCTGGTGCGGCAGTGGCTGCGCCTGGGCCAGAAACTCAGACCGTGGGGACCGGAGAGCGCCCGCTGGGTGCTGATCTCGATCGCGGCGTGGGCGGCGCCCATGCTCGTGAGCATCCCGTTGTTCAGTCGGGATGTGTACTCGTACATCGGGCAGGGCCGCGTGATGGCGAACGGGTTGAACCCGTACGAGTCCGGGGTCTCCACGATCGACAACTTCTTCCAACTGGGCGCGGACCAGTTATGGGCGGAATCCCCGCCCCCGTACGGCCCGGTGTTCCTGTGGCTCGAACAGCTCGTGGTCCTCGTGACCGGTGCGGACCCGGACGCCTCCGTGCTGCTGTTTCGGGCCTTGTGCGTAGTGTCCGTGATCGCGTGCATGTGGGTCATCCCGCGCCTGGCCCGGCTGCACGGCGTCAATCCGCGGCGGGCCATGTGGCTATCGGTGGCCAATCCGCTGTTCCTCACGAACTTCGTGGTGGCCGCCCACAACGACGCGATCATGCTGGCCCTGGCCCTGATCGGGACCTACGTGGCGGCAATGCACCGCAACTGGAAGGGTGGGATCGCGGGCACGACCCTCGTGACCCTGTCTGTGGCGATCAAGCCCATCACACTGATCTTCCTGCCGTTCGTGGGCCTGCTCTGGGCCGGGCGCGGTGCGTCGTGGCCGCGCCGGTTCGCGATCTGGGCCCTCACGCTGGCCTACTCCGTGGCCCTGTTGGCGCTCATGGGATTCGTCAACGGCTTCGGTTTCGGGTGGGTCTCCGCGGTCTCCACACCGGGCACCGTGTACATCTGGTACGCGCCGATCGGACTGCTGGGGTTGTTCGCGCAGCTCGTGGGCAGCTCGTGGGGGTTCAACGGCTCCGCGTGGATGGACGCCGTGCACACGGCCGGGACGGTGCTCTCCGCCGCGGTGGTGGTCGTGCTGATGTTCGTGGGGCGGGACGCCAAACTATTCCGCCGGCTCGCGTGGGCGCTCGCCGCGTTCGTGCTGCTGGCCCCCATCATCCAGGCATGGTATGTGGTGTGGCTCATCCCGTTGTTCGCGATCTCCGGGATCCGCGACGACTGGCAGGTGGACGTGCTGTTCTTCGTGACCGCGTTCTTCATGGTCTACGCCGTGGCGGACCAGCTGGACGTGTTCCCTTATCTGGACCTGAACCTCTTCGCGGCGCGGGTCATCGCCGCGCTCGTGGCCCTGACGTACGGCATCTACCTGTGGCTACTGGACCCGGCCACCCGACGTGTGGCGCGGCCCCCACGTGGCGAGCGGGCGACGTCGCCCGTGCTGTGACGCGAACGCGGCCCCGCTCACGAGGAGCGGGGCCGCGTTGGTGTGGAGCGGGGAATCAGACGCCGAAGTACATCTGGAACTCCAGCGGGTGGGGGACCACAGAGAGCGGCTTGAGCTCGACCTCACGCTTGTACTCGATCCAGGTCTCGATCAGGTCCTCGGTGAACACGTCACCGGCGAGAAGGAACTCGTGGTCCGCCTCGAGGGCCTCGAGCGCCTCGGACAGGGTGCCCGGGGCCTTCTTGATGTCCTTGGCCTCTTCCGGGGGCAGCTCGTAGAGGTCCTTGTCGATGGGGTCCGCCGGCTCGATGCGGTTGCGGATCCCGTCCAACCCGGCCATCAGCTGCGCGGCGAACGCGAGGTACGGGTTGCACGAGGGGTCCGGCGCGCGGAACTCCAGGCGCTTGGCCTTGGGGTTGGTGCCCGTGATGGGGATCCGGATGCCCGCGGAGCGGTTGCCCTGCGAGTAGACCATGTTCACGGGGGCCTCGAAGCCCTTGACCAGGCGGCGGTAGGAGTTCACGGTGGGGTTGGTGAACGCGAGCACCGCGGAGGAGTGCTCCAGCAGGCCGCCGATGTACCAGCGCGCCACGTCCGACAGGCCCGCATAACCCTTCTCGTCGTAGAACAGCGGCTCCCCGCCCTTCCACAGCGACTGGTGGCAGTGCATCCCCGAGCCGTTGTCGTTGAAGACGGGCTTGGGCATGAACGTGACGGTCTTGCCGAACGAGTCCGCGGTGTTTTTGATCACGTACTTGAACTTGAGCAGGTCGTCCGCGGCGGCGGTCAGCGTGGAGAACTTGTAGTTGATCTCCGCCTGACCCGCGGCACCGACCTCGTGGTGGGAGCGTTCGACCTCAAGGCCCACCTCGTCCAGGGCCACGCACATGGCGTCGCGCAGGTCCGCCTGCTTGTCCACGGGGGACACGGGGAAGTAGCCGCCCTTCACGGGGGTCTTGTTCGCGAGGTTGCCGCCCTCTTCCTCACGGCCGCTGTTCCAGGAGGCTTCGTCCGAGTCGATCCGGTAGAAGGTGTGCTCGGGGGAGACCTGGAAGCGGGCGTCCTCGAAGACGAAGAACTCGGCTTCGGACGCGAAGTTCGCGGTGTCCGCGATACCGGTGGAGGCCAGGTACGCCTCGGCGCGCTCGGCTACACCGCGCGGGTCGCGGTGGTAGGGCTCGCCGGTACGCGGGTTCACGATCGAGCACGTGACCACGAGCGTCTTCTCGAGCCGGAAGGGGTCCACGAACGCGGACTGGGGGTCCGGGATCAGCTGCATATCGGACTCGGCGATGCCCTGGAAACCACGGATGGAGGAACCGTCGAACAACTGCCCGTCCGTGAAGAAGTCCTCGTCCACCGCCTTGGCCGGGAGGTTAAAGTGCTGCTGCACACCGGGCATGTCCGTGAAACGCAGATCGACGAACATGACCTCTTCGTCCTTGAGGAACGCGAGCACTTCTTCGGCTGATTGGAACATGGACCTGTTCTCCTTCTGTGTGGGCGTCCGATCAACGCCGCGGTGGCGGGGACCACCGCGGTCGTTCGGTTCTGATGTCCAGCGTAGGAACCTGGCGTTGCCCGTCCATGACACGAATGTTTCGTCCGTGTAACGCCCGGAGCGTGATGCACGGAGGGCTCGCCGACCGGTCAGTACGAGCCCCAGTCTACCGGCGGGTGCGCGAGCTCCCACGTCGGCCCGTTAGGGTGAAGTCATGATTTCTCGCCAGGACATGGGCTCGTGGCTCGACGGCGCCCCCCAGGGAAGCCAGCCATACCCCGGTCGTCGTCTGGGTCGCCCCGCTGAGGGGCCGGGCTCGATCGCTCGCTTCCCTGCGCGCCTGGTGGCCCTGGTGATCGACTGGGTGCTCGCGGTGGTTCTCGCGGGGCTGTTCTTGGCGCAGTGGAACGGGTCGGGGCTGATGAACCTCGCGGTGTTCTTCGTGATCAGCGTGCTCATGGTTGGGTTCTTCGGGCGCACCCCGGGGCACTGGATCATGGGGTTGCAGGTCCAGACGATGAAGGGCCGCCCCGCCGGTTTCGGCAGAGCGGCCCTTCGCACGCTGCTGTTGTGTCTGGTGATCCCCGCGCTGATCGCGGACGAGGACCAACGGGGTCTGCACGATCGCGCGGTCGACACCGTCCTGGTGCGCGTGCGCTGATCAGCAGGATCGCCCCACGGCGCGTGGGCGCTGGTTCAGCGACCGCGCATGGACTTACGATCTGGGCGCGCACGCATGGGATCCACGCCCTTGGGGATCGGCAGCTTGTTCTGCAGGGTGTTCATCCGGCGGTGGACCACCTGAACTTCTTGCTTGGTGAGCTTATTCTCCAGGCGCTTCATCTCCTTGGTGAGCTTGCTCAGGGGGATCTGGTTCTCGCCGTTGCCGGACTTGAGCACGTGGATGGGGACGTTCTGGATCACCGGGCCGATGCGGCGGCGTTCCTTCTTCACGAGCTTGTCTACGCGGTTGACCGGGCCCTCGGTGATGAACACGACACCGGGGCGGCCCACGGCGCGGAACAACAGGTCCTTGGACTTGGGATCCATCGCGGCGGGTTCCTCCTCCACGATCCACCCGCGTTTGAGGGTGGACAGCGCGGCCCCCGCGGCACCGGGTTGTCCTTCAATGCGCGAGAATGCGGCTTTCTCGGCCCGCCGTGACAGCAGGATCACGGCGGCGAGCACCGCGAACGGGATGCCGATGAGCAACCACGTGATCCAGTTGCCGAGTAGCACACCGATGAGCAGGAACACGAGCAGCACGCCTAGGCCGAGCAGGATCATCCACCACAGGATGTTCGGCTCGCGCTCGCGAGTCATCTGGAAGACCTGCTTCATCTGCGCGAAGATGCCCGGGCCCTTGGCGGCCTTGCGCTGGCGCTTCTCCTCGCGCTTACGGTCGCGTTCGGCGGCCTTGGCCTTGATGGACGTGGCTGGTGACACAGTTCTTCCTCGCACTCGCTGACACAGGGGATCCCCGCCATTCTATCCGCTGAGGCCCGACGACGCGGCGTCTCGTCCGTAGGGAAGCCCTCCCGGGTGCCGCGCGGCGCCCGCAACGGACGACGCCGCCCGGAAGTGGGCGGCGTCGTTCGCGGAGCGGTGTTGGTGCGGGCGTCAGCCCAGGCGGGCCAACAGGGAGGAGGCTTCCTGGCTCGCGGAACCCGAGTCGTCGATGTGGGACAGGTGCTCGGGGATCTCGCGGCCCATCTTTTTCATGGCGCGTGCCCACAGCTTGCCCGCGCGGTAGCTGGAACGCACCATGGGCCCTGCCATCACACCCAGGAAGCCGATCTCCTCGGCCTGCTTGGACAGCTCCACGAAGGTCTCGGGCTTGACCCACCGGTCGATGGGGTGGAACGTAGGCCCGGGGCGCAGGTACTGGGTGAGCGTGATGATGTCGCACCCGGCGTCGTGCAGGTCGCACAGGGCGTCGTAGACCTCGTCGTCGGTTTCGCCCATTCCCAGGATCAGGTTGGACTTCACGATCATCCCGTTCTCCTTGCCCTGCGTCAGCACGTCCAGGGAGCGTTCGTACGCGAACGCGGGACGGATCTGGCGGAAGATACGGGGGACGGTCTCCAGGTTGTGCGCGAAGACCTCGGGCTGGGCGTCGATGACCTGCTGCAGGGCGTCCGGCTGACCCTTGAAGTCGGGGATCAGGATCTCCACACCCGTGCTCGGGTTCAGGGCGTGGATCGCGCGAATGGTCTCGGCGTTGAGCCATGCGCCGCCGTCCGCGAGGTCGTCACGGGCCACCGAGGTCACGGTCGCGTAGCGCAGTCCCAGGTCACGCACGGACTCGGCCACCTTGCGAGGCTCGGCGACGTCCACCATGCCCGGCTTGCCCGTGGCGATGTCGCAGAAGTCGCAGCGGCGCGTGCACGTGTCCCCGCCGATCAGGAACGTGGCCTCACGGTCCTCCCAGCACTCGTAGATGTTGGGACACCCGGCTTCCTCGCACACCGTGTGCAGCCCGCGACCCCGGGCCATGGACTTCAGTTCCGTGAACTGGGGTCCCATCTTGGCGGTGTTCTTCAACCACGAGGGCTTCTTCTCGATGGGCACCTCGGCGTTGCGTGCCTCGACGCGCAGCAGTTTGCGGCCTTCGGGGGCGATGGTCATGAGTACTCCTCGCTGGTGGCGCTGGCGGGGCCCGGTCCACGCGGATGAGCGGTACGGGCCGTTCTCAGGGGTCTGTTCTCGACGATCCGCGATTCGTGCGGTGGCTGTGGCCCGGTCAGGACACCGCGGTGGGTGACGCGTCCCTCGCTCGGGAGTCACCCGTGTGCGGCAGTCGCACGGGCGGTGCCGGGACATCGGGTTCGAAGGCGACGCACAGGTCCGCCTCACGGGCCGCGAGTTCCTGCTCCATACGCTGCACAACGTCCGCCGGGTCGATCCGATTCCCGGTCTCCTGGCTGATCGAGGTCACGCCGGCGTCCGTGATCCCGCACGGGATGATCTTGCCGAACGGGCGCAGGTCGTTCGAGCAGTTCAAGGCGAAACCATGCATCGTCGCACGCTTGGAGACCTGCACACCGATCGCCGAGATCTTGCGATCGGGGCCCCGCTCGTCCGCGAGCACCCACGCGCCGGACCGGCCCTCCACGGTGGTCGCGGGCACGCCGAAGTCGCGGACCACGGCGATGATGACCTCTTCCAGGACACGCACGAAGCGCACCACGTCCAAGGGGATCGGCAAGCGCACGATGGGATACCCCACGAGCATCCCGGGGCCGTGGTAGGTCAGTTTCCCGCCCCGCCCGATCGGGACCACGTCCGTGCCGTCCCACGGGTACTCGTGCTTCTCGGCGCGGCGCCCGGCGGTGTAGACGGGTTCGTGTTCCACCATCAGCACCGTGTTGCCGCGGGTTCCGGCCACGACCTCGCCGTGGACCTCCCGCTGCAGGTCCAAGCACTCGCGGTAGTTCACGAAGTCCGGTGCCAGACCGATGCGTTCGAAGTGCAGAGCCATTCCGCCAGCCTATCCCTTCCGCCCGTCTGTGGATAACGTGAGCGGGCCGCCGTGTTTCACGGCACAGTGAGGTCATGAACGCAGAGCAGGAACCGGAGCAGCTCGAGGCGCCGTCCAGGACCCGTGACGCGTCCGCGCCGTCGCGTGGTCACAGCGCCCGGGACCGCGTGCGGGCCGTGCGCGCGGGTGAGCGGCGTCGTCACGGTCTCGAGGGACACGACGACGCCGCGGCCGCCCCGAGTGCGGCCCCCACCGCCAGTGCGGTATCCGCCGGCCATTCGGGACCCGCCCACCGTGTGCAGCCCGCCGACCGTGCGGAGTCGCTTGAGTCGATGAGCGATCCGGCCGCCGAGACGGTCGAGCGCGACGGTCTCGAACTCGTGGAGAAGCTCGGGGAGGGCGGTGGGTCCCGCACGTGGCTGGCCCGGGAACGCACGACCCATGAGAAGTACACCGTCACGTTCGTCGTGACCGAGGACCGCGAACACCGGCGGGCCGGCGAGGAGCAGATCGCCGCCCTCGTCGAGGCATGGGCGGAGTCACCGCATCCCGAGCTCGTGAGCGTGCGCGCGACCCTCGGCGGGGACGGCGTATCCCGGGCGCTCGTGGCGGACCACGTCCGCGGCAAGACCCTTGAGGACACCATGCGCGACCGGGGACGGCTGCGGCCTGAGGACACCGCGCCGGTTCTCGCGGCGGTCGCTCGTGTGCTTTCGCACCTGCACGAGCGCGGCTGGGTGCACGGGGACCTCGCGGCGCATCACGTCCTCCTCACACCGGACGGGCGCGCGCTCGTGGACGGCTACGGCGTTCCCGCGGGCAGCTCTGTGGGGCCCGTGCCATGGGGTGTCGCGGATCGGTCCGCGCACCCCGGGGTGGCGCTCGGCCCCGCGGAGGATGCATACACCGCGGTGCAGGACGTGCATGCCTTGGGCGTGCTGGGGTGGCTCGCGCTCACGGGCCGGCACCCCGGCCCCGAGTCGCACCGGGTGCCGTTGACGCTCATGTGTCCCGCCGCGCCGCGTCACCTCGTGCTGATGCTCGAAGCCGCCCTGGCTGACGATCCCGCCGCGCGCCCCTCCGCGCAGGAACTCGCCGCGGGTTTCTCGGCCTCCGCACCGCGGAGCAAACCGGTCGGCCGGCCACCCGAACGCATGACCCCGGAGGTCATCCGCGCGGACGGCACCGTGGCGCGGCCCCGCCGCCTCATGCCCCTGCGCCCCGTTCCCCGTCGGCTCGTTCCCCCGCGTCGGATTCGGATGAGTCCGGGCGGCGTCGCCGTGGCCGGGGTGGACACGTCCGTGCGGCGCAGGGCGTGGCTCACGGCCGCCGGAGTCCTGGGTGCAGCGGCCCTGGCGTGGGGATTCCTCGCGTGGGACGGTGGCGGGCCCGTCGCCAGGCCCGCCGAATCCGGTGCGACGTCGGCAGCCGAGGCGGGGACGGCGTCGTCGCCCCCGGATGCGGCCGCCGGGACACCCTCCGGAACGAGCTCGCGGTCCCCTGGGGCGACCCCCGTGCCGGACGCTGCGGGGGCGTCCAGGGAAGCCACCGCGCGATCGGCCACCGCGCCAGGAGAGACCATGCAGGACAAGGACGGTGAGGCGCGAAGGGCCGTCGAAGGCCTCGTGTCCGCCCGCGCGGCGGCGCTCGCGGCCGGGGACGAGACGGCCGTCGCGGAAGTGTACGTCGCGGATTCGGGACTCGCCGCGCGGGATCGGGACCTGATCCGGCGCGCGAAGGCCCAGGACACCTCGGGATCGGGATTAACGGCCTTGTCCGGTGTGAGCATGGACGTCGTCCGGTTGACCGAACAGCGGCCCCGCGCCGGGTCGGGTCTCACGCCCGCCGAGGCGGCCCGCACTCGCACCTACGACGCCGAGGTCCGGACGCGGGGCTGGCACGGCGAATTACCCACGGGCTCCCACGTGACCCGACAGGGGGGCGAGGCCCTGCAGACCCTGCGGATCTCGGTGACCCACACCCCGCGGGGGTGGCGGCTCGCCGACGTCACACCGGTCGAGGCCGCTCCGTGAGAGTCAGCCCATGACGGCCCCCGCGCGGCGGCCGCGACATGAGGGTCGGCTCGTGACGGTCTCGTCATGGGGGTCGGATCGCCGAGGGAGGCTGCCGCGCGCCGACGGCATCGACAGGCCCGCAACGGGTGGCTGCGAGGCAGCCGCCGCCCATGGGCGGAGGCGCTGACCCGCGGGTCGTGAGCAACGCGAAGCCCCTGTGCCGTCGCAATCTGAAGGGAACGCGCGGCACCGGGGCGTGCGGTGGGAACGGGGGACGTTCAGGGAAGCGGGTGGCTCACCAGAACACGGCGACGGCGGCATTGATCACGGCCAGACCGCCGACCGCGTGGGCCAGCCCGGTGGACACGGGCTCACCGCGCTTGGTCTTGCGCATCCCGATGAACGCCGCGACGGCCACGACGAGCAGGATGATCAGCTTGACGCCGATCTTCATGTGGTTGACCGCGAAACCGTCCTGCATTTCGCGGAAGACCACCATGACCAAACCGGTCAGCAGCATCACGATCGCGGCCCAGAACTGACCGGACGTGACGGTGGGGCGCTTCATGGTGAAGAGCCACGTGCCGATGATGACGGCTAGACCGAGGAAGTGGAGGAACAACATCAGGCTGAAGAGGAAAGACATGATTCGAGCCTATCGGAGCCCCGTCACACGAAACCGCCGGGATGCGTTCTGAGTGATCCAGAACACATCCCGGCGGCCGGGAAATCAACCGAACGGTTGACCGCGGTGGGTCACGGGGCAACCCTTACAGGCCGACCTCCGATTCGAACTGACCCGCTTCCAGGCGCTTCTTGAGCGTGCCCAGGAACCGGCCGGCGTCCGCGCCGTCCACGAGACGGTGGTCGTAGGTCAGGGACAAGTAGCACATGTGGCGGATGGCGATGGTGTCGTTGCCGTCCGCGTCCGTGAGCACCATGGGGCGCTTGACGATCGTGCCCGTGCCCAAGATGGCGACCTGCGGCTGGTTGATGATGGGTGTGTCGAACAGGGCACCGAAGGAACCGATGTTCGTGATGGTGAAGGTCCCACCGGTCAGCTGATCCGGGGAGATGGAACCGTCCTTGGCGGCGGCACCCACTTCCGCGATCTGCTTGGCCAGACCACCCAGGTTCAGGTCACCGGCGTTCTTGACGACCGGCACAAGCAACCCGCGGGGGGTGTCCACCGCGATCGCGATGTCCTCGGAGGCGTTGTAGACGATCTCCTTGGACTCTTCCTTGAACGTAGCGTTGAGCACGGGGTGCGCCTGCAATGCTTCGGCCACGGCCTTGGCGAAGAACGGCATGAACGTGAGCTTGGCGCCCTCGCGCTTCTGGAACTGGTCCTTGGCCTTCTGACGCAGCTGGGCCACGCGAGTCATGTCCACTTCGGTCACCTGAGTGAGCTGGGCGGAGACGTCCAGGGACTCGCGCATGCGCTTGGCGATGGTCATCCGGATGCGGGGGGCCTTCTCCGTGGTGCCGCGCTTGGCGTCCGGGGCGGGGGCGGAGGCCGGCTGGGCCTCGGAGCCCTGGCGGGACACGGCCGGTGCCATGTTGGCGCCGGTGTCCTGGACCTGGGGAGCCTCGGACTGCTTGGCGGCCTCCTCCGCGGCGGCGAGCACGTCCTGCTTGCGGACGCGCCCACCCACACCCGTGCCGGTGATCGTGGACAGGTCCACGTCCTTCTCACGGGCCAGCTTGCGCACTAGCGGGGTCACGTAGCCGGGGACGTCCTTGGTGCCGGAGTCCGAGGACTTGGCACCGGAATCGGAGGACGCACCGGACTCGGACTGCTTGGCGGGAGTGGGCTTCTCCTCGGAGCCGGAGCTCTTCTGGGGAGCCTTGGCCTCGGCGGCCTGTTCGGTGTTCTCACCGGAATCGGCTTCGGTCGCGGCGTCCTCGATCTGCTCGGCCTTGGTCTCACCCGACTCGTCGGAGGAACCGTTGTCGGAGTCGGAGTCGGAGTCGGAGTCGGAGTCACCGGAGCCGGCGGCGGACTCGTCGCCCACGATCGCCAGGACCTGGCCGACCTCGGCGTCCTCGTCCTCCTGGACCTTGATCTCCAGCAGGGTCCCGGCCACGGGGGAGGGGACCTCGGTGTCGACCTTGTCGGTGGAAACCTCCAGCAGGGGCTCGTCGACCTCAATCTGCTCGCCGACCTCCTTGAGCCAGCGGGTCACGGTGCCCTCGGTCACGGACTCACCCAGCGCGGGCAGGGTGACCTCCACGGAGTTGCCCGAGGACTGCTTGGTGTCGGCCTTGGGGGCCTGCTCGGTCTCGGTCTCCGCGGCCTGTTCGGTGTTCTCACCGGAATCGGCTTCGGTCGCGGCGTCCTCGACCTCCTCGGCGGAAGCGTCCGAGGAGTCAGCGGAAGCGTCCGAGGAGTCATCGGAACCCGAACCGGAGCCGTCACCGATGACGACCAGCGGGGCACCGACCTCCACGTCCTCGTCCTCCTCGACCAGGATCTTCTCGACGACGCCGGCCACGGGGGAGGGGACCTCGGTGTCGACCTTGTCGGTGGAGACCTCGAGTAAGGGCTCGTCCACGGCCACCTCGTCGCCCACCTGCTTCAACCAGCGGGTCACGGTTCCTTCGGTGACAGACTCGCCCAGCGCGGGCAGGTTAACGGTTTCAGACATTGTGTCGTCCGTCCCTCTCTAAAGATCGGAAAATGTGCAACGTGTCCCGGGTCCGTGCGGTCCCGGGGTGGTGAGGGGCCGGGTGCCCACCCCGTGGGGCGGGCACCCGGTGCAGTGGATCAGCCGTGCAGCGGAGTGCCGGCCAATGCCATCGCTGCCTCACCGATGGCCTCGTTCTGGGTGGGGTGGGCGTGGATGAATGCCGCCACGTCCTCGGGGTAGGCCTCCCAGTTCACCATGAGCTGGCCTTCACCGATCTGCTCACTGATGCGGGTCCCGATCGCGTGGAACCCCACGATGGGTCCGTCCTTCTCGCGCACCAGCTTGATGATGCCGCCGGTGCCTAGGATGGAGCTCTTGCCGTTGCCAGCGAGGTTGTACTCGAAGGTCTCCACGTTGTCCTTGCCGAACTTCTCCTCCGCCTTGGGCTGGGAGTAGCCCACGGAGGCGATCTCGGGCTCGGTGAACGTGACCTTGGGGACGTTGATGTCCGGGACCACCACGGGGTTGAGCCCGGCGATCTCCTCGGCCACGAAGCGGCCCTGCTGGTAGCCGCGATGGGCGAGCTGCACGCCGGGGACGATGTCACCGATCGCGTAGATGTTGGCCACGCCCGTGTGCAGGCGCTCGTCGGGGGTCACGAAACCGCGGTCCATGGGGATGCCCTGGTCCTCGAAGCCCATGCCCTCGGTGTTGGGGCCGCGGCCCACGGCCACCAGCACGATCTCAGCCTCGAATTCCTTGCCGTCCGCGAGGGTGACCTTGGCGCCGTCGTCGTTCTGCTCGACCTTCTCGAAGAACGTGCCCAGGTTGTACTTGATGCCGCGCTTCTTGAACTCGCGCTCAGCGATCTTCACGATGGCCGGGTCCTCGTTGGCCACGAGGTGGGGCAGACCCTCGATCACGGTCACGTCCACGCCGAAGGAGCGCCACATGGAGGCGAACTCGCAGCCGATCACGCCGCCGCCCAGCACGATCGCGGACTTGGGCACGAAGTCGATCTCGAGGGCCTCGGTGGAGGTCATCACGCGACCGCCGATCTCGATGCCCAGGGTCTTGGAGAAGGAACCAGTGGCCAGGATGATGTGCTCACCCGTGTAGGTGGTGCCGTCCACGTCGATGGTGTTGGGGCCGGTGAGCTTGCCGTTGCCCTGGATCACGTCCACCTTGCGCATCTTCATGAGCCCGGTGAGACCCTTGTACTTGCCCTGCACGACCTTGTTCTTGTACTCGCGCACGGCCGCCATGTCGATGGACTCGAGGGAGGCCTTGATGCCGTACTTCTCCGACTCCCGGGCGCCTTCGGCGAGTTCGGCCGAGTGCAGGTACGCCTTGGTGGGGATGCAACCCCAGTGCAGGCACGTACCGCCCAGCTTCTCCTTCTCGATCAGCGCCACGCTGTAACCCAGCTGCACCGCGCGCAGTGCGGCAGAGTACCCGGCGGATCCTCCGCCCAGGACCAGAATGTCGTATTGGTTGTCGGCCACGTTGGCTCCCTCGGGGTTCGAGTTCTTGGTTTCTGATGCCCGCCCGGGTCCCGATCCTGGGTGTGTGTGGGGCGGTCACGGTTGGGGTCCAGCCTAACGCCACCCCGGGGGGGCTCACCAGACATTGCATCCCGGTGGACCCCCGCAGCGTGGCGCACGATCGAGGGAAGCCTACTCGGCGAGGTCCTGGGCCACCGCGAGCATGGTGCGCACCCCGAAGCCGGTCCCCTCCTTGGGTGTGTACCCCCAGGGCTGCGACTCGTTGAAGGAGGGGCCCGCGATGTCGATGTGCGCCCACGGGATCCGCCGGCCACGCTGCTCGGGGACGAACTCCCGCAGGAACAGCCCGGCCACGAGCATCCCGCCGTACTTGTCGCCCATGTTCTTCAGGTCCGCCACGAACGAGTCGAGGGACGGACGCAGGTGCTCGGGCAGCGGCATGGGCCACGCGGGTTCGCCGGCGCGGGAGGCGGCGCGCACGACACGTTCGCGAGCGTCGTCGTCGCCCATGATGCCCGCGGTACGCACGCCGAGCGCGGCCATCTGCGCGCCCGTCAGGGTCGCGATGTCGAGCAACAGGTCCGGGTTCTCCTGGCCCGCGGCCCACAGCCCGTCCGCGAGCACCAGGCGGCCCTCGGCGTCCGTGTTCAACACCTCCACGGTGTGACCGCTGAACATGCTCAACACGTCACCCGGACGGGTCGCGGAGCCGGAGGGCAGGTTTTCGGCGAGGCACAGCCAGCCCGTCACGGTCACGGGCAACTGGAGCGCAGCGGCCGCGAGGACGGTGCTGAGCACCGCGGCGGCACCGGCCATGTCCGACTTCATGGTCATCATCGAGGCCGGCGGCTTCAACGACAGGCCGCCGGAGTCGAACGTAATGCCCTTGCCCACGAGCGCCACGTGCTTCTTGGCGCGGGCCGGGGACCACTGCAGCTTGACCAGGCGCGGCCCGTTCACGGAGCCCCGCCCCACGCCCAGCAGGCCGCCGTAACCGCCGCGGGTCAGTTCCTTCTCGGCGAGCACCTCGACCGAGACCTTTGTGCCCTTCGCCGCAGTGGTCGCCACGGCCGCGACGAACTCGGGGGTCGCGGTGTCGGGGGAGAGGTCCACGAGGGTGCGCGTCAGGCGCACGGCGCGCGCCACGTGGGCGGCCCGGATGACGGCGTCCTTCGCGGTCTTGCCGAGGTTCTTGGGTACGACCACGGTCGCCGCGCTCAGCGGGACGTCGGCCTCGGAGGCCGTGCGGGACTTCTGCGTGACGTAGTTGAACGCGCCCAGCCCGATCCCCTCGGCCACGGCCTGGACCTCGGTCTCGGAGGCCACGGGCAGCGCGAACACGGCGGTTTCGGCCGCTCCGCGCAGGGTCCGCGCCGCAGCACCGGCCGCTTGGCGCAGGTTCTCGCCACGCTCGTCGTCCTCACCACGGCCCAGTCCCGTGAACACGACGGACCGCGCGTCCACCTCGTCCGGGGCGGGCACCACGAGCACGCGGTCGAGCCCGCCGGAGACCCGGGCCCGTTCGGCGAGCTCCGTCAGACGACGCCGCACGCCCGCCTTGACGTCGCTCGGTACCGCGAGCTCGCCGTCGTGGCGTACCCCCAGCACGAGGGCGTCTGCGGAGGTGCCCAGGGGCTTGGTGCTGGTCTCGAGGCGTACCTCGTGGGTGGCCAGGATGTCCTGCGGTGTGGTCACTGTCGTGTCCTTTCACGGGTGGCTGACGACGATGCGGCGCGGTACGGATGGCCGCGACGTGCGCGGCGTTCGTGTGGCGCGCACGACTCCGATCCTAGCCAGCACAGCCCCGGGGAAGCGGGGAATAGGCGGGGTCGCTCCGGGCGTTCCCTTCTCACGAGCGTCGGCGCCCCTGTGCCGCGCCCATGATTCGACGAGGAGGAAGTGTGCTGGATCCCACGGCCCTGTATCTGGGGAATCCCGCGTTGCTGGGAGACGAGCGATTGCGTGGGCTGCCCATGATCGTGGCGCTGTCCGGATACGTGGAAGCCGGCCACCTGGCCGGTCAGATCGAGGCCGTCATCCTCGACTCCATGCCGAGCGAGACCGTGGTCCGTTTCGACCTGGACCAGCTCTACGACTACCGCTCCCGGCGCCCCCACGTGAAGTTCTCGGAGGACCACTTCGAGGACTTCGAGGCGCCCGAGCTGAACCTGCATGTGGTCACCGACGGGCTGGACCGGCACTTCTTGTTGCTCACCGGACCCGAGCCTGACACCCAGTGGGAGCGGTTCAGCTCCGCCGTGGTGGGGCTCGCGCAACGACTGCGGGTGAGTCTCGTGGCGCTCGTGGGAGGGATCCCCATGCCCGTGCCGCACACGCGGCCCATCCTGGTGACCGCCCATGGTCCGCGTGCGGATCTGCTGCCCCGGATCGACGGCAACAAGCCCACGTTCGAGGTCAGCGCATCCGCCTCGCACCTGCTCGAACTGCGATTGCAGGAGGGTGGGATCGATCACGTGGGGTTGTCCGTGCACGTGCCGCAGTACCTCGCGGAGTCCTACCTTCCGCAGGCGGCCGTCGCGGCCCTCGAGTATCTCAGTGCCGTGACCGGGCGCACTCTGCCCACGGACGAGCTGCGGGAGGCCTCCCGGGACGTGATCCGTCAGATCGACGCGCAGGCGAACTCCTCGCCCGAGGTCCAGGGTGTCATCCAGAACATGGAACGGCGATACGATGACGTGGTGGACGCGTCCGCCCGTCGTTCGATTCTCGCCGGGCCCGACGACGCCGACCTGCCCGACGCCGACGACCTCGGTGCCGCCGCGGAGGCGTTCTTGGCCGCGCAGAGCGACCCGGAGGACCACCGAGAGTAGGGCCCCGCACCCGGTATGCACGGGCCTCCGTCGCCGAGCCCGTGGGAGGCCCATCCGCATGCCCGAACCGGTTGCACCCCGTCCGTCCCGGTACAAGGACTCACCCACCGCATGGTTGATTTTCGCGGTGGGTGTTTTCGCGTACTTCTCCGCGGTCGCGCAGCGCACGAGTTTCGGCGTGGCCACGGTGGAGGCCGCCGACCGGTTCCAGACCGCGGCCTCGGGGTTGTCCCTGTTCTCCATGATGCAGGTGCTCGTCTATGCGGCACTACAGGTGCCCGTGGGGGTGCTCGTGGACCGGTTCGGCCCGCGCATCCTCATCACCGTGGGGGCCGTGGCCATGGCGGCGGGACAACTGCAATTGGCCGCGGCGCAGTCCGTGGCCGAGGGCGTGGTGGGTCGCATCCTCGTGGGCGCCGGCGACGCCGCCACGTTCGTGTGCGTTATGCGCTTGCTCCCCGTGTGGTTCTCCGCGCTGAAGGTACCCATGCTCACCCAGGTCGTGGGCATGACGGGCAACCTGGGCCAGCTCTTCTCCGTGATCCCGTTCGCGGCGTTGCTCCACGTGGTCGGCTGGGTGCCGTCCTTCGCGGTCATGGCGGCGATCGCCCTGCTCGCCGCGGTGCTCTCCGGCCTGTTCCTGCGCAGCAACCCGCCGGGCGCGCGTGAGCTCAACGACGCGATCTCCTTGGCGACCGTGCGCACCTCCATGGGGCAGGCCATCAAGGAACCGGGGACCCAGCTGGGCTTCTGGGTCCACTTCACCGTGCAGTTCGTGGGCAACACGTTCGCCCTCATGTGGGCGTACCCGTACCTGCAGAACGCACAGGGGCTGGACCCCACGCAGGCCTCCGCCGTGATGACCGTGTACGTGGTGTTCAACGTGGCGGTGGCGCCGGTGATCGGCAAACTCAGTGCGCGCTTCGCGCGCCGGCGCTCCACACTGTCCCTGGCATGCGTGCTCGTGAGCTGGGCCGGGTGGACGGCACTGCTCGTCTGGCCGGGCCACGCCCCCGCCGTGGTCGTCTACGTGGCCGTGTGCATGATCGCTCTGTCCCTGCCCGCGTCCATGCTGGCGTTCGACATCGTGCGCTCCTTCAACCCGCCGCAGCGCAACGGCACCGCCACGGGACTCGCCAACGTGGGCGGGTTCGCGGCGTCCCTGCTCGCGATCTACGTCACGGGGCTCGTGCTCGACCTGCTGTTCGGCGCCGGGATCACACCCACGCTGTACGACGCCGATGCGTTCCGTCCCGCGATCGCCGCCCAGGCCCTCGTGGCCCTCGTGGGCACGGTCGCGATCCTTCGCTGCACACGCAAGGTGCGCCGGGTGCACGGCCCCGATTCCGTCTGACCCCTGGGTGAGTGGGAACCCGCGCCGCGCGTCCCATTTCGGCTCCGGCTCGCCACGCCCTACCGCTCCACCGCCGACGGCACCCCACTTCGCCCACCGCCGACGGCGCCCCACTTCGTCCACCGCGGCAAGCGCCCTCCACAGCACCGCCCCGGGGTGTGTCGGGAGCGAGCTCGTGCACATGCGCGCGGACCGACCCCACCGAGGGGCGTCCGGTCGCCAGGGTGGCGTCATGACCATTTCCCATGAAGCCGCCGACACCGTTCGCATCCGCAGCACCGAGGACCTCCTCGCGCTGATCCCTCATCAGGTGGGTCGCCAGCCCCGTAACACCTCGGTGCTGTTCTTCCCCGTGGCCGACAGCAGCGCCCTGTGCCTGAGCATGAACTCACCCACCGTGGAGACCGATCCGTACGAGCTCGGTGCGGAGCTCGCCGAGGTCCTCGCGCGTGTGCGTCACTGCGGGGAGGTGGTCGTGACGGTGTACTCGGACCAGGCCCTCGAGGGCGGGATGGATCGCGAGGCCGTGGCCGCGGCCCGGTGGGAGTGCGCCGTGGAACGGGCGGGACTCACCGTGTTACGCGCCCTCGTGGTGGGTCCGCAGCACTGGTGGGACCTCGCGGAACCGGACCGGGCGTTGCCCGTCGAGCTGATCCGGGACAGCGCGGTCAACGCCCAGATGATCGCACTGGGTAGCGCTGCCGAACCGGATGCGCCCGAGCACCATCCGCGGTGGCGGCACCGGTTCGCCCGGAGGGCACAGCATGTCACGCGTGCGTGGGAGCGACTGCGCACGGACGACGGCGATTCCGCACCTGCGCGGACCACGGTGCCGGGTCCGACGCCGCCCACCATCGACCCCGATCCGCGGCATCCGTTGACGGCGTGGCACCGCGCGGTGCGTTGCGTCCAGGCGGACAGGCAGCACTGGGTGGATGCCGTCCTGGGTCTGTCGGACGGACATCTCGCGCTGCTGATCGAGGGGGTGCACGACGACCTCGTCAGGGACGCGCTGCTGTACGCGTGGTTGAGCGGGAGCACCGCTCGGGCCGCGGCGGCGCTCGCAGGGTTGCGGGCCGCCATGGTGCGACTGGGCGGTGGCATCGCGGGGTCCGAGCCCTCGCAGGACGAGATCGACGAGGCCCTGCGCTGCGTGGTCGCGGTGGCCGGGGAATGGGACGGCCCGCCGGACTGGGACACCCTGGACGGTGCGTACCGGGTGTTGCAGGTGCTGGACGGGATCCTGGGTGCGGGGCGCGACCCGCTCGCCGACCCCACCGAGATCGTGGCGGGCTCGCGGGAGTCGTTGGGTCCTCGAGATTTGTCGGATTCCCGGGAGACGTCGGGTGACCGAGAGCCGTCAAGTGACCCAAACCCCTCGAGTGACCGGCAACCCTTGACCGCGGCTGCCGCGAGCGTCGTGGCCACCTTGGCGCAGCTCGAGGTGTACCGGGGTCGCGCCCACACGGCGTCGCGGTTGCTCGCACGCTGCGCGAACCGGGAGGGTGCCGCGGGGTCCGAACGATCCGCGATGCCCGGCCGTTCCGCGGCGGCCGACGTGGCGCACCGGTTGCGGCACCAGCCCACGCCGTGGTGGTGCGTGGACCGGCGTACCGCGTGGCCAGGCCGGGGCGTGTGGGAACGCGGTGCCTCGGACCAGGGGTGATGGGGGCACATCGCTAGAGGTAACGGGGGCGGGCGAAATTTTTTCATGGTGTGCGGGAACAAACTGCGAAGGGTCGGTGTTAGGGCGAATAAGGCCCTCAGAGTCTCGGCGGGACCCCGTGTCACCACGCCGGACTTGACAGGGTCATAGGTGTGTTGGCCGCTGATGCGGTGCGCACCCGTAGATCTGTCCAACGAAAGGTTCTCCGTGTCACCAGCTGCCAGCAAGACCGCGTCCGCTTCTCAGGCCTCCACGGCGCAGACGGACCCCGCTGAGACCACTTCTCAGGCAGGCACGGGCGGCGCTAGCACGAGTGGCGCTGCTAAGAAGCCCGCCGTGAAGCGGGCCGCCGCGGCCAAGAAGACTGTGGCGCGCAAGAGCACCGCCGCTAAGAAGAGCGCTTCCGCCACGCGGGGGACCGCCGCGGCGTCGTCGCAGACCACCGCTGCCACATCGGACGCGGCGGCGTCGAACGAGACAGACACCGCCGCGCCCGCGGCGAAGAAGACCGCCACCCGGAAGACCGCCGCCAAGAAGACGGCCGCGACCAAGAACGCGGCGACCAAGTCCACGACCCGCACCAAGACCACCGCGGACTCCGCGGAGGGCACCGCCAAGTCCACGGGCACCCGCAAGACCACCAAAACCGCCGCGAAGCCCGCCGCCAAGGCCCCCGCGGGCGGACGCGGTCGGAAGAAGGCGGATCCCGTCGAGGAGGCGCTCGCCGAGGACGAATTGGTGCCCGAGGACACCCCGGAGGACCTCGAGGACGAGGACACCCAGGAGTCCCAGCAGGCCTCAGTGGAGGAATCGGCCCCGCTCATGAAGGGCCGCCAGGACAAGAGTGCGCGCGGCTTCGTGCTGACCAACAACGACGACGACGACGCTCCCGCCCAGCAGGTGGTCGTCGCCGGTGCCACCGCGGACCCCGTCAAGGACTACCTCAAGCAGATCGGAAAGGTCGCGCTGCTCAACGCGGAACAGGAGGTGGACCTGGCCCTGCGCATCGAGGCCGGGCTGTACGCCGAGCACAAGTTCGCGGACGAACAGGACTCCATGGACGCGGACACCCGCCGCGCCTACCGCTGGGTGATCCACGACGGCCGCCGCGCCAAGAACCACCTGCTCGAGGCCAACCTGCGCCTCGTGGTGTCTCTGGCCAAGCGCTACACGGGCCGCGGCATGCTGTTCCTGGACCTGATTCAGGAGGGCAACCTGGGCCTGATCCGCGCGGTCGAGAAGTTCGACTACACCAAGGGCTTCAAGTTCTCCACGTACGCCACGTGGTGGATCCGCCAAGCCATCACCCGCGCCATGGCGGACCAGGCCCGCACCATCCGCATCCCGGTGCACATGGTCGAGGTCATCAACAAGCTGGCCCGCGTGCAGCGCCAGATGCTGCAGGACCTGGGGCGCGAACCCACCCCGGAGGAGCTCGCCAACGAGCTCGACATGACCCCCGAGAAGGTCGTGGAGGTCCAGAAGTACGGTCGCGAACCCATTTCGTTGCACACGCCGCTCGGTGAGGACGGTGACTCCGAGTTCGGCGACCTGATCGAGGACTCCGAGGCCGTGGTCCCCGCGGACGCCGTGTCCTTCACGCTGCTGCAGGAGCAGTTGCACTCGGTGCTGGACACGCTCTCCGAACGCGAGGCCGGTGTGGTGGCCATGCGCTTCGGGCTCACGGACGGTCAGCCCAAGACCCTTGACGAAATCGGGAAGGTCTACGGGGTCACCCGTGAGCGGATTCGCCAGATAGAGTCCAAGACCATGTCCAAGCTGCGTCACCCGTCCCGCTCGCAGGTGCTGCGGGACTACCTGGACTGATGTCCTCGGTGAACAAGAACGGTAAGCACTCCATGACCGAACGGGATACGAAGGTCCAGGGCATCTTCGACCGGATCACGGACTCCTACGACCGGATCAACACGCTGATGACCCTGGGTCGGCACGCCCAGTGGTGCCGCGAGGTGGCCCGGCGGGCGGCCGTGACGCCGGGCGGCCGGCTGCTGGACATCGCCACGGGCACGGGGGAGATCGCGCTGGCCGCGCGGCGTCGTGAACCCCGCGCCGAGATCACGGCGGTGGACTTCTCCGAGAACATGCTCGAGCGCGCCCGCACGAAGCCCGGCGCGGACGGCATCGCGTGGGAGTTCGCGGACGCCCACTCGCTGGAGTACGCGGACGAATCCTTCGACGCGGTGACCCACGGTTACCTGCTGCGCAACGTGAGCGACGTCCCGCGCGTACTCAGCGAACAGTTCCGTGTGCTCTCGCCCGGGGGGCGGGTGGTCGTCCTGGAGACGGCACCGCCCCGGGGGCTGCTCAAGCTCGCGGTCACCGCGGGGATGCGGATTGTGTTGCCCCTGCTAGGACGGGTGGTCGCCAAGGACAAGGACGCTTACTCCTACCTGGAGAGCTCCACCCTCGGATTCATGCAGCCCGCGCAGGTCGCGCAGCTCATGCGCGAGGTCGGCTTCACGGACGTGGACTTCGAGACCAAGTACCTGGGCACCAACGTGATCCTGTGGGGCCGCAAGCCCGGCCCGTGAGGGACACATGATGTGAAGGACACATGACAAGGAAGGCGCGCATCCGAGGATGCGCGCCTTCCTTCGTGTCCGGGCCTTCCGGCAGGGGACCGGAACGCCGCGGGATGGGCCTGTCGCTCAGGCGCCGATGTGCTGCGTCTCGTCCTGCCACGTGGCGGCCAACGGGCGCAGCTTCTCCTCGTTCGCACGAGCGTGGTGGGCGCAAAACAGCAGCTCGCCACCGGTGGATTCGAGGACCACGCGGACGTATGCCTGGGCACCGCAGGCGTCGCAACGGTGGGTCGCGTTAAGTTCACGCGCTTCGAGTGTCGCGTTCATGGGATCCTCCTCACGGGGTACGGAATGCGACGGCGCTCATCTGAGCCGCCGCACGGCCATCAGGGGTGTCACGCCCCGATCACACGTACCAGTACAACCCACGCGTGCAGTCAATGCTTCCCACGAAGGCCCTGTTTCGCCCACCGCGCACAAACCCCGGGTGCCGACTACAGTGGGATGGTCCCGCACCGCCCGCGGGCCGCCCCCGAACCCCGGAGTAGCACGACCGTGACACCGTCCCGTTCCGAATACAACGCCCGCCACCTCTCCGTCCTGGAGGGCCTCGAGGCGGTACGCAAACGCCCGGGCATGTACATCGGCTCCACGGACTCGCGCGGTCTGATGCACTGCCTGTGGGAGATCATCGACAACTCCGTCGACGAGGCGCTCGCGGGGTACGGCCAGGACATCACGGTGATCCTGCACCGGGACGGGTGCGTGGAGGTCCACGACGACGGTCGCGGCATCCCCATCGACACCGAACCCCGCACGGGCCTCACGGGCGTGGAGGTCGTGTTCACCAAACTGCACGCCGGCGGCAAGTTCGGCGGCGGTTCGTACACGGCGTCGGGCGGGCTGCACGGCGTGGGTGCCTCGGTGGTCAATGCGCTGTCCGCGCGCCTGGACGTGCAGGTGGACCGTGGCGGCAAGACCTACCAGATGTCGTTCAAACGCGGTGAGCCCGGGACGTTCACGGACAAGGGGGCGCCGTCCCCGAGTGCACCGTTCGAGGCGTTCACGACCGACTCGCACCTGCAGGTCGTGGGCAGAGCCAAGCGCGGCGTCACCGGCACACGGATCCGCTACTGGGCCGACGATCAGATCTTCACCCCGGACGCGCGCTTCTCCACCGAGGAGCTCGTGCGCCGCGCCCGCCAGACCGCGTTCCTGATCCCCGGGCTGAAGATCACCGTGCAGGACGAACGCCGCCTGCCGGGTACACCGGGCGCGGACGGTCCCGTGGAGGAGGTCTTCCAGTACGACGGCGGGATCTCGGAGTTCGCGGAGTTCCTCGCCGCGGACGCGCCCGTCACCGACGTGTGGCGGCTGCAGGGGCAGGGCAGTTTCACCGAGCGGGTCCCTGTGCTCGACGAGTCCGGACACGCCCGGCTCACCGACGTCGATCGCACGTGCGAGGTGGACGTGGCCCTGCGCTGGGGCGTGGGGTACGACAGCACGGTGCGCTCGTTCGTCAACATCATCGCCACGCCCAAGGGTGGCACCCACTTGAGCGGTTTCGAAAATGCGCTGCTCAAGACCCTGCGCAAGCAGGTGGAGACCAACTCCCGCAAGCTCAAGGCGGGTAACGACAAGCTCGAGAAGGACGACGTCCTGGCCGGGCTCACCGCGGTACTCACGGTCCGGTTGGCCGAACCCCAGTTCGAGGGGCAGACCAAGGAGGTGCTGGGCACCCCTGCGGTGCGCCAGATCGTCGCTAAGGTCGTGGAGGCGGAGCTCACCAAGCAGCTGACTTCCAAGAAGCGGGACGACAGGGCCCAGGCCGGTCAGCTGCTCGAGAAGGTCGTCGCGGAGATGAAGTCCCGGATCTCGGCCCGAGTGCACAAGGAGACCCAGCGGCGCAAGAACGCGCTCGAGACGTCGTCGATGCCCACGAAACTCGTGGAGTGCCGTTCCGCGGACGTGGACCGCTCGGAGCTGTTCATCGTGGAGGGCGACTCTGCGCTCGGCACCGCCCGGCTCGCCCGCAACTCCAACTACCAGGCGCTGTTGCCGATCCGCGGCAAGATCCTGAACGTGCAGAAGGCCTCGATCACGGACATGCTCGCGAACGCCGAGTGCGCGGCCCTGATCCAGGTAATCGGGGCCGGGTCGGGTCGCAGCTTCGACCTGGACGCCGCCCGCTACGGCAAGGTCATCATGATGACGGACGCGGACGTGGACGGCGCCCACATCCGCACCCTGTTGCTCACGCTCTTCTACCGTTACATGCGCCCGCTCGTGGAGGCCGGACGGGTCTACGCCGCGGTGCCCCCGCTGCACCGGGTGCAGATCGTCAACCCGGGCTCCAAGCCCAACGAGATGGTCTACACGTATTCGGAGCGCGAACTCGACACGCTGCTGGGCAGCCTCGAAGAGCAGGATCGTCGGTACAAGGAGCCCATCCAGCGCTACAAGGGCCTGGGGGAGATGGACGCCGATCAGCTCGCGGAGACCACGATGGACATCCGCCACCGTGTCCTGCGGCGCGTGCGCGTGTCCGACGCCGAGGCCGCCGAGCGCGCGTTCTCCCTGCTCATGGGCTCGCAGGTGGCCCCGCGCAAGGACTTCATCGTAGCCGGTGCCGCCCAGCTCAACCAGGAGCAGATCGACGCCTGAGCGCCTCAGGTGGTGTGCTCGGGCAGCGGCGCCGTCTCACGCGCCGGGCGGCGCGACGCCCCGGACGGTCGGTCGTCCGCGGGTGACGCCGCCGTCGCCCCGTGCGCGGGTCGGTCGCCGACCGTCGCCGATCCATCCTCCTCCGCGGCGCCCGGTCCGCGGGTCATTCGTCCTCCGCGGCTGACTCCCCATTCGTCGTGGTCCCCGGCACGGGGAGACCTCTGAGCGCGGGTCCCACGGCTGCGACCGCACGGTCGATGCCCACACCGGAACCGTCCCGGCGCCCATACTCCACGGGGAGCGATCGCGCGACGCCCGCCGCGGACACGGCCTTGCCCGGCCCGTGGCCGACCCACGCCAGGGTCAACCCGGTCTCACCCGCGAGTAGTCGCTGGGCCCGCACACCGGCGGTCGCGCGGCCCTTGGCGGGGAATTCCGAGAGCGGGGTGACCTTCACGGACGCCTCGCCCATCTCGGGCAGCTGACCGTCACTGCGGGCCTGGGTGACCACCACGGTGGACTCGCTCGGTGCCACCGCCCCGAAGAAGATCACGTGCTCGTCCGCCGCGAGTTTCATCCCGGCCACGCCACCGGCCGTTCGGCCCTGGGGGCGCACCGCGGATGCGGGGAAGTGCAGCAGCTTGGCGTCCGAGGAGACCAACACGAGTTCCGCGTCGACCGGCGCGGCACCCACACCCACCACCGAGTCCCCGTCCTTGAGCTTGATCGCGGGCCACTGGTCCAGGTTCAGCGGGTAGTCGGGGTTCACGCGTTTGACCACGCCGTCCGCGGTCCCAATCGCGAACACGGCATTGCTGGGCACGAGTCCCACGAGCGTCTCGTTCTTGTCCAGACCCAGGAAGTCCGCGGCGGGCACGCCGTCCGCGAGGCGGGGAACGCCGTCGAACTCCTGCAGCACGGGCACGTCCACGCACGAGACGCGCAGCATCCGGCCCGTGGACGTGATCGCGGCGATCTCCCCGCGCGCCGTCGAGGGCACCACGCTCGTCAGGGCGTCGTGCTTGAAGCGCCGCGAGCCGTCAGCGAGCGGGGTGCGCACGGCACTGCGGGCGATCCGCCCGGTCGTGGACAGGAACACCCAGCACGGGTCGTCGCTGATCTCGAGCGCCACGGACGGTGCCGCGTTCTTCTTCCCGCGCGCGTTCTCCGCGGTGACCGCGGGCAGGTCCTCGGCCTCGAGCAGCACGGTGCGCCGCTCGTCACCGAACTTCTCCGCGGTCTCGGTGAGCTCGTCCGCGACCACGCCGCGCAGCGCGGTCTCCGAGCCCAGGATTGCCTCGAGTTCGGCGATCTCCCGCTGCAGGGTGTCCCGCTCGGCCTCGAGCTCGATCCGGGAGAACTTGGTCAGCTGACGCAACCGCAGTTCCAGGATGTGCTCGGACTGCGCGCGGGAGAGGTCGAAGACCGCGATCAACCGGTCCCGGGCCTCGGCCGTCTCCTCGGAGGAACGGATGATCTGGATGACCTCGTCGATGTCGAGGATCGCGATCAGCAACCCCTCCACGAGGTGCAACCGGTTCTGCCGCTTGGCCAGGCGGAACGCGGTGCGCCGGCGCACCACACTGATCCGGTGGTCGCTGTAGACCCGCAACAGCTCGAGCAGCCCCATGGTGCGGGGCTGACCCTCCACGAGAGCCACGTTGTTGATCCCGAAGGACTCCTCGAGCGGTGTGTGCTTGTACAGCTGCGCGAGCACGGCCTGCGGGTTGAAACCGTTCTTGAGCTCGATGACCAGGCGCAGCCCGTTGGTGCGGTCGGTGAGGTCCACGACGTCCGAGATCCCGGCGAGCTTCTTGGCCTGGACCGCGTCCTTGATCTTCTCGGTGACCTTCTCGGGGCCCACCATGTACGGCAGCTCGGTCACCACGATGCCCTGCTTGCGGGGCGAGACCTGTTCCACGGAGACCGTGGCGCGCGTGCGGAACGAACCCCGCCCGGTGCGGTAGGCGTCCCGCACGCCCTCGAGGCCCACGATCCGACCGCCGGAGGGCAGGTCCGGACCGGGGATGAACCGCATGAGTTCCTCGAGCGTGGCCTCGGGGTTCAGGATGAGGTGCCGGGCCCCGGCCGCGACCTCGCGCATGTTGTGCGGTGCCATGTTCGTGGCCATGCCCACCGCAATCCCGGTGGCCCCGTTGACGAGCAGGTTGGGGTACGCGGCCGGCAGCACCGCGGGCTGCTGGAACTGGTTGTCGTAGTTGGGCACGAAGTCCACGACGTCCTCGTCGAGGTCACCCGTGAGCGTGCGCGCGGCCGGGGCCATCCGGGCCTCCGTGTAGCGCGGGGCCGCCGGACCGTCGTCGAGCGACCCGAAGTTGCCGTGCCCGTCCACGAGTGGCACGCGCATCGCGAAGGACTGCGCCATGCGGACCATGGCGTCGTAGATCGCGGCGTCACCGTGGGGGTGCAGCTTGCCCATGACCTCGCCCACCACGCGCGCACTCTTGACGTGGCCGCGGTCCGGGCGCAGGCCCATCTGGTCCATCATGAACAGGATCCGCCGCTGCACGGGCTTGAGACCGTCCCGGGCGTCCGGCAGCGCGCGGGAGTAGATCACGGAGTAGGAGTACTCCAGAAAGCTCGTCTCCATCTCCTGCGTGACGTCCACGTCCACGATGTGCTCGGTGAAGTCCTTGGGCAATTCGTCCTGGGGAGAACGCATGGCTGAGCGGCGACGAGCCATCGAAGGGCAACTCCTTGAAATCAGGGCGTGCTCCTGTGACCGGAGCATGCGGTTGGCTACTCTGAAGTCTATGGGTACCACCGACGACGCCGCGCCGCAGCAGACCTACCCCGAGTACTGGGAGGCGGACGTCATCCTGCGCGACGGCGCCACCGCGCACCTGCGCCCCATCAGCCCCGAGGACCAGGACCTGCTCCAGGAGTTCCACTCCGGGCAGTCCGAGGACAGCATCTACCTGCGGTTCTTCTCCTACAAACCGACCCTGTCCCAGCGGGAACTTGACCGCTTCTCCACGGTGGACCACCGGGACCGCGTGTGCTTCGTGCTGATCCTGGGGGAGCGGATGATTGGTGTGGGCCGCTACGACCGCACCACGCAGCGCTCGGCGGAGGTCGCATTCATGATCTCCGATCACCACCAGGGGCGGGGAATCGGGTCCATCCTGTTGGAGCACCTGGCCGCCGCCGCCCGCGAGAACGGGATCGACCGCTTCACCGCGGAGGTGCTGCCCGAGAACCGCAAGATGCTCCACGTCTTCGTGGAGGCCGGCTACGACGTCTCCCGTCAGTTCGAGGACGGCGTGGTGGTCGTGGACTTCGACATCGACCCCACCGAGAAGTCGCTCGCGGTGATGGCCGCGCGCGAGCACCGCGCGGAGGCCCGGTCCATCACGGACCTGCTGACACCGGCCACCGTGGCGGTCGTGGGGGCGTCCGCGAACCGGGACCACGCGGGGTTCCACGCGGTCGAGGGTATCCTCACGGGCGGGTACACGGGCACGCTCTACGGCGTAGGTCATTCCCCGTACGAGCGCGAAGGGCTGCACTTCGTCTCGTCCCTCGACGAGATCGAGGGCACCGTGGACCTCGCGGTGATCGCGGTGCCGCGCGAATCGGTGGAGGAGACCGTGACGCAGTGCGGTAGGGCGGGAGTGCGCGCCGTCGTCGTGATGACGGGCGGTTACGCCGAGGACGGTGCGGAGGGCGCGGCCGCCCAGCGCCGCCTGGTGCGGATCGCCCGCGCCGCGGGGATGCGCGTGGTGGGCCCAGCGAGCCTGGGTCTGTTCACGACCGATCCGGAGGTCTCGCTCAACGCGTCCGTTCTGCCCGAGTTGCCGCGCCGCGGAGGACTGGGACTGTTCTCCCAGTCCGGGGCGATCGGCACCATGCTCTACGGTGCCGCGCAGCGCCACGGCGTGGGGATGTCCAGCTACCTCTCGGCGGGGAACCGCGCGGACGTCTCCGGCAACGACCTCATGCAGTATTGGGAGGACGACCCCGCCACCACGGTGTGCGGTCTCTACCTGCAGTCGGTGGGCAACCCGCGCAAGTTCTCGCGCATTGCGCGCAGGCTCTCGCTGAGCAAGCCCGTGATCGTCGCGAAGTCCGAGGTCACCGGCCTGCGGCTCCCGCCGGGCCACACGGGTCGGGTCACCCAGGCCCCAACCGGCGCGCTCGACGCGATGTTTCGCCAGGCCGGGGTGATCCGTGCGACCACGGCCGAGCAGTTGCTCGACATCGCCGCGATCGCGGAGAGCCAGCCGCTGCCCGCCTCCCCGCGCGTGGCCGTGGTCTCGAACGCGCTCGCGCTCGCGCAGCTCGCCGAGGACACGGCCCTGCGCCTACGGCTCGACCCCGCCGTCGTGGACGGCACCGTGGACACCTCCAACGGGCCCGAGCGGGCGCACGAGGCCGTCCTGGACGCCGTGCGCGCTCAGCTCTCGTCGGATGCGGTCGATAGCGTCGTGCTCGTGCTCATGCCCGTGCGCGGCCTGGACACCGCGACGCTCGCGAGCGACGTCGCCCGGGCCGCGCGCGACGCCGACCGAACGACCGTGGTCGTGTTCACGGGTCAGCACGGCCCCGAGGCCATGACCACGTCCGTGCACACCGCGGACGACGCCGCCCTGCCGTGCTTCGATTCGCCCGGCGCCGCCCTGCGCGCGCTTGCGAGCGTCGTGGACTACATGACATGGCGCTCGCAGGACCAGGGCGTGATGGTGTCGCCCGAGGAGTTCGATTCCGACGGCGTCGAGAAGTTCTTGGAACGGCTGCGCGAGAAGATCAGCGGGGACGCGCTCTACGAACTGGAGATCGCCGAGCGCAACGAGCTGCTGGGTCTCGCGGGGATCCGCGTGCTCGAGTCCGTGCGGTTCACGGACCCGGAGGCGGCGTACGCCGCCGCCGAACGGCTCGGCTACCCCGTGGCCCTGAAGTCCACGGACCCGTTCCTGCGCCACCGCCTGGACCTGGGTGGCGTGGTGCTCAACATCGCGAACGCGGACCAACTGGGTGCCGCGATCGAGACCATGAAGCGCACGCTTGCGGGCTGGAACGCGAGCGATTTCGAGGTGCAGTCCATGGCGCCCACGGGTCAGACCGTGGTGGTGCGCGCCGCGGAGGACCCACTCATCGGTCCCGTCCTGTCCTTCGGGATGGCCGGGGACGCCGTGCACCTGCTGGACGACTGGGCCCACCGCGTGCCCCCGCTGACCGACCGGGACATCACTCGCATGGTGCGCGCGCCCAAGGCCGCGCGGAAACTGTTCGGCTACCAGGGCGTCCCGCCCGTGGACACCACCGGATTGGAGCAGCTGATCAACCATGTGGCCTTTCTCAAGGACCGCTTCCCCGAGATCGCGTTCCTGGAACTGAACCCGGTCGTGCTCTCCGGATCCGTCGTCACGGTGCTCTCTGCCGCGGTCAAGATCGGGGACCCGGGACAACGCACGGACAGTGCCCGGCGCACCATGCTGGGCTAGCACGGGACCGCGAACCGAGTGCGGGACACGATAGCCGGACGCTTCGAACTGCTGACACCCATCGCCGAGGGTGGCAGCGGGGCCGTGTGGCGAGCCCACGACCTGCGCCGGGGCAGGGAATGCGCGGCCAAGGTGTTGCGGCAGCGTGATTCGGCGGAGCTGTTGCGCTTCGTGCGGGAACAGTCCGTGGACCTCGAGCACCCGCACGTCGTGGCTCCGTACGGCTGGGCCGCGGAGGACGAACACGTGGCCATCGCCATGGAGCTCGTGTCCGGGGGCACCCTCGAGGCCGCGCTGCAGGACAACGGTCCCGTGGCGGACTGGCTCGCGGAGGAGCTGATGTGTCAGCTGCTCGAGGCACTGCGCTTCGTCCACGAGCACGGCTGGGTGCACCGGGACGTCAAGCCCGCCAACGTGCTGCTCGAACCCACGGGTTCGGGGACCCCCGTGGCCCGGCTCGCGGACTTCGGGATCGCCGTGCGCGTGACCGATGCGCGCCTCACGCACGCCGGCACCGTGGTGGGTACCCCCGGGTACCTGCCGACCGAGGCGTACGCCCCGGGGAATCCGTCTCGCACCATGGACCTCTATGCCGCCGGGGTCACGGCGGTGCGCATGGTCCTGCCCGAGGTGGATCTCAGTGGCGACCCCTTGCGCCCGGAGGACGTGGCCCGCCTCGGCTTGTTCGGGGCTTCCCCGCTGTTACGCGCGGGCGTGGCCGGACTGCTCAGCATCGTGCCCGCGGAGCGCACGCGCGCCGCCGACCAGCTGCTCGCGAGTCTCACGGCCACGGCGGCCGCCCGCCGGGACCGGCCCAGCGAGACGGTGGATGGCGAGCCGTTCGAGGTCTTCGACGTCCTCGAACCCACCACGGAGCGTGAGCTGTCCCCGGTGCTCGACGCCGCGCGGTTACCTCCCGGGGCGGGCGGGACCACGGAGGCGCCCATCGCGTGGCACGCGGTGCACCGGAAGGTGATCGCCGGGGGTGAGCACCGGCCCATGGCCGAGCGCGGCGGTGACCGGTTGCGCCCCTTCGCCCCCGTGAACGAGGTGACCGCTGCGCACGCGATCGGAACCGGTGCCGGGCAGGACACGACCGAGTGGCTGAACCCCGTGGAGGGCGCGCCCACGATGCTCGAAAGGCACCCCGTGGGCACCTCGGAAGGGGCGAGCGCCCCGGACCGGTCCGAGGAGATCACGATCGTGGATCCTGCGGGCTTCACGGGCGTGCACCCCACCGGTATCACTGCCGTGGGTACCGCAACCGGCCTGGCTGCCAGAGGGCGGGAAGCGGACACGGGAGCCGGCGGCGTCGTGGACCCGGGTGGCACGGCGGACGAACGGGAGCCGCACGCTCGGCGAGCGGTCCGCTGGCCGTGGTGGGTCCTAGCGCTCACGCTCGCGCTCCTGGCCCTCGCCGCGGGGTACCTGTGGCTCGGCCCCGTGCTGGTGCAGTGGGGCGGTGATCCGTCACCGGCGCAGACACCGGCCCCCACCATCTCTCCCACGAGGGACCCGGAACCGGCGCCCACCACGGACGTGACCCCGATCTGTTCGAAGCTCGAGGACGGCACGGTTTCGTGCGTGGTGGCCCCGTGAGGCGCCGGGCGGCGGAGGGTTGCGCCGTGTGCCGGACCGCGAAGGGTCGCAATGTGCCCCGGGCGGCGCGGTGGAGGACAATGGCGCCATGACATACTCAGCACCCGATGGATCGCGCCTGGTCCAGGACATCGAGAAGGCGGGTTTCTATCCGCAACTGGTCACGGACGTGGTCATGGACTCCCTGGACGGGCGGCGCCCGGTGTCCCACCTGGTGCAGTTGGAAACCCATTTCACCAACACGGAGTTGCACCGGCACATCACGGCCCTCGTGCTCGCGGAGGACGTCCTGCACATCACGCACGTGGACGACCAACAGTATGACGAGAACGGTTCGGACACCGTGGCTCGGGTCTCGTCCGAGACCGTGCCGATCTCCCAGATCCGCTCGGTCACGCTGAGTTACGCGTACCACCAGCCGCAGAACTACGTCCCGGGCACCGCGATCATGGAGCTGAACCTGGCCGTGAGCTGGACCGGGACCCAACAGCTCGAGCTGTATCCCGCGATGTGCGAGGACCCCGAGTGCCAGGCGGACCACGGTTACACGGGCACTGCCGCGAGCGAGGACGTGGTCATGCGCATCAGCTCCGAGGCGGACGGGCAGGAGGCCGTGGAGGGCGCTCGCGAGTTCGCGCGCACGCTGCGCCGGGCCAATGTGGCACCGCTGACGGATTCCGGTGCGCAGATCGCGCAGTCCCCGCCGCAGCACCCCACCGCGGCCCGTCCCGAACCACCGGCACCGCGACCGCGGTTCGGTCACCGGTTCAACGGCCGCGATTCGGGGCGCAACGCGTGAATGTGGAGGATCCCGCTGCCCCGGAGCTGCCGCGTGCGCCGCGTTACGGTTCGCACAGCGTCGCGGAGGTCATGGGTTCCGCGGCCGCGGCCCTGGGCGTCCCCGGTTTCCGCAACGCCCTCAGCTTGCCGTCCGCCCAACGCTATGTGGTGGTGCTCGTGGACGGTCTCGGCTCGCGCTTGCTGAGGGAGACGGCGAGCTACGCGCCCACCCTGCGCGCGGCCCAGTCACTCGGTGAGCTCGATGCCGCGTTCCCCACGACCACGTCCGTCTCGCTCTCGTGCCTGGGCACCGGAGCCACACCGGGGCGTCACGGCATGCTCGGCTACGACGTCGTGGACCCCGCCTCCGACCGCGTGGTCAACATGCTCGGCAACTGGCCCTCGGACGTGGACCCGCTTGCCTGGCAACCCGAGCCCACGGTCCTGGAGCGCGCCGCGCAGCACGCGGACGCCGTGACGGTGAGCTCACCACGCTTCGAGTCCTCCGCCCTTACGAGGGCCGTGCTGCGTGGTGGCCGTTTCGTGGGCGCCCACGGTGTGTACGCCCGCACCGCGCGCACCCTCGAGCAACTGCGGGAGGGCAGGCACGGGCTCGTGTACTTCTACTGGGACGAGCTGGACAAGACCGGTCACAAAGCGGGGTGGCGTTCGGACGACTGGTTACGCTCCCTCGAGGAACTTGATTCCGCGCTCAAGCGGCTCGTGACCAAATTGCCCGCCAACACCCGGGTGATCCTCACCGCGGACCATGGCATGGTGGACGTGGCCCCCGAGCACCGCGTGGACTACAGTGCGGTCCCCGAGCTCATGGCCGGGGTGCGGCTCACCGCGGGTGAGCCCCGGGCGGTACAGCTGCACACGGACGCGGACACCGATCCGGAAGAACTGGCAAGCCGTTGGAGCGCGCACTACGGGGACGTGGTGTGGGTGGCCACCAAGCAGCACCTTGCGGCGCACGGGTACTTCGGCCCCGAGCCGGATCAAGGATTGCTCGAACGAGCAGGCGACGTGTGGGTGCTGGCCCGCGAGGACATCGCCCTGTACGACGTCTCCCGGCAGGGAACCCGGCCCCTGGCCATGGTGGGCCAGCACGGGTCGCTCACCGACCAGGAGAGGTTTGTCCCTTCCCTGGTGTGGTGATCGGCGCGGGCTTAGTCCCCTTCTGCGCGGGGTCCGGATCGGCGGTCGGCGCCGCCGGCCGCGTGGGCGCCGGTGGTTGGGGCGGCCGAGGTGCGCGGGTCGGTTCCGGTGCCTGGCTCTTCGTGGGCTCGGGCGTAGCTGTGGACGGAACGGGCCGAGGGGTGCTCGTGGGAGCCGGGGGTACCGGCGCGACGGGCGGTGCGGGAGCGACCGGGGGTGCGGGAACCACGGGGGGCGGAGCGGGCACGTAGTACTGCTCCGCGGGCCTCGAGGGCGGCACCAACGGCGTGATCTGCGGCGACGGCGTCGGAGATACGCTCGGGGTGGCGCTCGGCGTGGGGGAGGGGGTCACGGTGGGGGACTCGGTCGCGAAGTTCGCGGGGTCGTCGTCGGACGAACCCGACAAACCGGTGAAAGCCACGGCCCCCACACCCACCAGGACGAGCAGGGCCGCACCACCGAGCGTGACGGGGGCCATGTACCGCCGGGCACCCGAGCGGGCCGGAGTCGCAGCGCCTTCGGGGGATTGAGTGTCCTCACCGAATAAATCGTCCTGGATGGAGTTGCCCATGCAAAAATTCCCTCGAGATCGCCCGTGCGTGTCCACGACCGGACCGTGTTCTCCCCGGGCCCGGTGCGTTCACGTGACTTTACCGCGTGCCGGCTTCCCCGCGCACAACCGCTCGTGAGAGCGCAGCGCCGACGTCAGGACCGGTTGGCCCCGAAGACGATGTCGTCCCAGCTCGGCACGGAGGACCGCTTGGCCTTGGGGGTGCGACCCCGTGGGCCCGGGGCGGGACGGTCGCTCGATCCCGATTCGTCCGTGGTGTCCGCATCGCCGGAACGGGCCGGTTCGTCGGTGCCCTGCGCGGCGGGCTCGTCCTCGTCCGCCACGTCCGTGGCCGTGCCGGAGGCGTCGACGGCGAACGCGCTATCCGACGTCGTGTCGCGCGCTTCGGTCTCCGTGGCCGCGTGTTCGTCCTCACCGGAGTTCTCCGACCCGGAGTCCTCAGGCGCGGGATCCTCGGACGTGCAATCCGCAGGCTGGTGGTCCGTGACGGCGGAGGGGACGTTCTCGTTCCGGGAGGCTGCGGGGGAGTCATCGTACGAGCCCTTCCCGAACGGCACGGCGGGGGCAGCTGCGTTCCGGGAGGGGGTGGCGTCGTCGTGTTCGAGGGGGGTCGAATCGTCGACGATCTCGATCCCGTCGTCCTGGGCGAGGGCTTGGGCCTCGGCGACCTGCGAGGCGGCCGGCTGGATGGGCCGGTCGAACACCGTGGAATCCTCCGGGGCGTCGATGGGGCGCGGGCGCTGGTCCACCTGGCCCATGCCGCGGCCGAGGATCTCCGCGAGCCGGTCGTCACCCGCCTCGTCCGAGCCGATCCGCCGTCCGCGGCGCGACTGCAGGACGTCGAGCAGATCGTCCGCCTGGCTCGCCTCGTGCTGCAACTGCCGCAATGTCGCGGTGGGTGCGGTGGGTAGCGCGTGGGCGGCCGCGCCGAGCGGGCCGCTTTCCTGGTGCTCCTGACCCAGCGCGCGCGCCCAGTCGTTCTCCGGACGCACGGTCCGGTTCGCGGGGTTGTAACTCCACTGCGCGGGACCCGGGATGTCCGGGGCGTCCTGCGAGGCGTCCACCGCGGAGAAGCTCAGCTGCACGGTCCACAACTGGTCCTCGCGCAACCACGCGTCCCAGTCGAAGGACGAGCGGTCCACCCCGAGCTCGGCGGCACGCTCGTCCACGGTCTCGCGCAGGGTGCGGGGCTCGCCCTCGAACACGGAGCGGTAGCCCTCGTGGGAGGGGTTGGTTCCGGAGACCGTGACCCGGCACGCCTCGGCGACCATGTGGGAGCGTTCGGCCAGGATGGGCCATTCGTACCGCTTGACGCGTTCGGCCTCCCACCCGGACTCGGCCACGACGTCCTCGACGCTCGCGCCGGCGCGGAAGCGGGCCTGGATGTCACGCGGACCGAAAGACCCTCCGCCGCGCCCATGAGAGGGGGGCTTGCGGCGCGCGTGCTGGATCGTCTGACGCAATTGCTGGTCGATCTTCAGCCGGTACCGGGTTGAATCGGGGGTCTCCACGATGAGGTGCTCACCGTCGTCGTGCACTCCTACCAGGCGCAACTGCTCCATGCTGTCCTTCCCTCGCCGTCGGGGGCACCACGCGATCCGGGGTGCGCTCGGCGCGCTCGTAGCGTCAGTGTAGTGGCACGCCCGGGCGCCGTCCGGGACCGGCGGGACGGCCACCCGCACAGGCACCGCGTGTGTCATCCGGACGAGCGGATCCACCGCCCGAGGTGGAAATCTTGCTCTGCGAGAAAACCTCGGCGTCGCCACTGGCTTTTTCCGCGTCCATGGTGAACAATCTACGCGACACGGCCCGGGGGTAGAGCCCTCGGGAGTTGTTTTTCGCAGGGATTTTCGTGAAGACCGGTTGGAGCGGATAGACACATGGCTACAGACTACGACGCACCGCGTAAGCAGGACGAAGACCTCAAGGAAGACTCCATCGAGGAGCTCCAGTCCCGGCGGTCGGACCAACAGTCCGGAAGCGTTGACGAGGACGAGGCCACCGCGGCGGAGAGCTTCGAACTCCCCGGCGCGGACCTCTCCAACGAGGAACTGTCCGTCGTGGTGCTCCCGGCCCAGGACGACGAGTTCACGTGTGGCTCGTGCTTCCTGGTGCGCCACCGTTCGCAGCTCGCCGAGGAGCGCGATGGCGTGAAGTACTGCCACGAGTGCCTGGGCTGAGCCCCGGGTCCACGACCGCATGACGACGGGCGCTCACCCTCGGGTGAGCGCCCGTCGTCTTTCTGCTCGTCCGTGATCGTGCTCGTCAGACCCGGTCGCCGCGGTTACCCGCCGAACGGGAGCCCGCATTGATCGCGTCGGCCAACCGCTCGGGGTGGCGAGTCGCGGTGAGCCAGTACGGGGTGGGGTCCACCGGGTCCACGATCTCGATCCGGCACAGGTCCGGCATCGACACACGGAAGTTCATGAAGGCGCGCCCGTCCAGGTCGGGTCCGCGCGCAGCACGCGCCTCGGCGCCGACCAGCGGACGAGCATCGCCCACGTACTGCCGTTCGATGTACGCCCGGCCCACGCGCAGGTCCTGGTCGGTGACCACGATGCTCGGCGCCCCCAGGTGCAGCACGAGCCCGATCACGACCATCAGCACCACGGCCACGATCACGCCCACGGCGATGCTGATGGGTGCCACGGCCACGAATCCGGCCGCGCCCACGAAGACCACGATGAGCCATACCCACCACGCGACGATCAGCTTCTCCTCGTACTGCACGTCCGCTCGGACGTTCTCCTGGGCCTGGGACGGGTGCTCTGCGGGTGAGGACGCCGCGGCCGCCCCGAAATCTGGGTGGGAACTCATGCCCCCACCTTGACACATTCCCCCTGGACGCCGCCCGCGTCCGCGCCGTCAGGCCCGCGCGTTACAGTGGGGCATTGTGACCGAAATGAGCGAGTCGGCCGCGGTGACCGTGGCCCTGCACCTGTTGGACCCGGACCTGCCCGCCCCCGCCTATGCACGTCCCGGTGACGCCGGAGCGGACCTGCGCGCCCGCCACGACGTCGAACTCGGCCCGGGCCGGCGCGCGCTCGTGGACACAGGGGTGGCGCTCGCGATCCCCGCGGGGTACGTAGGTCTCGTGCACCCGCGCTCCGGGCTCGCGGCCAAGCATGGGCTGACCGTGGTCAATGCACCGGGCACCGTGGACAGCGGCTACCGTGGCGAACTCAAGGTGTGCCTGCTCAACACGGATCCGCATGAGAGCTACACGGTGCGCCGCGGTGAGCGGATCGCCCAGCTCGTGATCCAGGAAGTGGTCACCGCCCGCTTCGAGCTCACCACCGAACTCCCCGACAGCGAGCGCGGTGCGAGCGGATTCGGGTCCACGGGGGCCCACTGATCGCCGGCCCTCGCCCCCGCAGATTCCCCACCCACTCTTGGAGCAACTGATGTTCGGACGTAAGAAGCGCAACCGCGAGGCCTCGGAGCAGACACCGACCGAGTCCACGACCGCGTCGGCTGCCACCGAGGCCGCCCCGGACCAGGACGCGCCGGATCCTCGCGCCAACGGCCCGTGGGACGAGAGCGAGATGCCGGGTGAGCGCGCCGAGTACCTGGATCTCGGGGCCCTGCTGCTGAAGCCGGTCGCGCGCGTGGACGTGCGCGTCGAGCTGGATCCGCGGGACCGGGTGCCGCGGGCCGTGAACATGGACTTCGGGGGCGGTTCCGTCCAGGTGCAGGTCTTCACGGCCCCCAAGTCCTCCGGGCTGTGGGACGAGGTGCGCGCCGAGCTCGTGGCCGGGTTGCGGCGGGACGGGGGCAACCCCACGGTCTCCGACGGTCCCCTGGGCATGCAGGTCAACGCGCAGTTCGCGGGCGTCACGCCCTCCGGCGAGAACGGGTTCCGGCTCGCACGCTTCGTGGGCATCGACGGTCCGCGCTGGTTCCTGCGCTGCGTCTACACAGGCGACGCCGCGCTGCCCGGGCCCACCGCGGAGGTGCTCGATGACGCCGTGCGCGGGCTCGTCGTCGTCCGCGGCCAGGACCCGCACCCGCCGCGCGACCTGCTCGCGCTCACGGTCCCCGAGGAGGCCGAGGTGCACCCCGCGGGCGCGCCGACCGATGCGGACGAGGACGCGGGTCGGACCCCGGCGGAGCCAGCCGCCGCGGTGCAGGAGCCGCGGCGCGGCCCCGAGATTACCGAGATCGGCTGACCCGGGTGGTCAACAACCCGCTCACGGGCGCGATCGACGTCGTCGCCGAACCCGAGGCCCACGCGGAGGACCTGACCCCGGAGCATCGGGCGCGGCAGCGGCGCCGTGCGGTCGTGGAGGGCGTGGTCGTGGAGGTCACGATCGCGCCCGTGACCGCGCCGCCGTACTACCGGGCGCTGCTGCGCGTGACGAACCCAGGGGCGCAGCCGTGCACGCTCGAACTGTTGTGGCACGGTCAGCACGTGGTCCCGGGCGTCACCGCCGGTACCAAGCTGCGCTGCCTCGCCGTGGTGTGCTTCCCGGACGGGGTGGCCACCATGTACAATCCGCGCTACGAGATCATCACCCCCAAGAAGGCCGTGCGATGACGTCCCCGCCGGAGCCGACGGAACCCGCACCGCAGAGCGCGGGCGACCGCATGGGCCGCGCCGCCGAGGATCTCGCCCGGCGCTCGGGTCTGCGCCGGGACGCCAACGGCCAACTGGACGTGCTCAGCGCCGTGGGCGGCTGGCGCGGCGTGATCGAATCCATCCTCCCGGGACTCGTGTACCTCGCGTGCGTGGTGCTCACGGGGGAGTTGGTCCCGGCGTTGTTGGCGTCACTGGGCACGGCCGCCGTGTTCACCGTGCTCCGGCTGGCGCAGCGCCAGGCCGTGACCCAGGCGATCGCCGGGCTCATGGGCGTGGGAGTGTGCACGCTGTTCGCCCGCGCGGGCGGGCAGGCGCTGGACTACTACGTGCCCGGGTTCATCACGAACGTCGTGGCGCTGGTCCTGTTGAGCATCTCGGCGGCCGTTGGGTGGCCGCTGCTGGGCGTCGTCTTCGGCTACGTGCGCGGTGAATCCGTGCAATGGCGCCGCGACCCGCTGCGGCGCGTGGCCTATCAGCGGGTCAACGGTCTGCTCATCGCGATGTTCGCGACCCGGTTGCTCGTGCAGGTCCCGCTGTACGTCGCGGAGAACGTCACGGCGCTCGGGATCACGCGCTTGGTCATGGGGGCCCCGCTGTACGCCGCTGTGCTGTGGGTGGCATGGCTGTGGAGCCGCCCTCGCCGCGAGCAGCCTGCAGGTTGACGTCCCGGGCCGTGGTGAACATGGCCCGCAACTGGTCCTCACCCTCCGCCGTGGTGATGAAGAACAACTCGTCCCCGCTCTCCAGGACATCGTCGCCGGACGGTGCGATCGGCACGCCGTCGCGCAGGATCGCCACGAGCGCCACGTCCTGGGGCCACGGCACCTGGGTCACGGTGCTCGCGACCACGGGGTGTTCCCGGGGCACCGTGTAGGCGGAGAGCGTGGCCGAGCCGGTCTGGAAGCTCAGCAGGCGCACGACGTCGCCCACCTCCACGGCCTCCTCCACGAGCGCCGTCATCAACCGCGGGGTGGATACGGCCACGTCCACGCCCCACGCGTCGTCGAAGAGCCACTCGTTCTTGGGGTGGTTGACACGCCCCACGGTGCGGGGCACCCCGAACTCGCTGCGCGCGAGCAACGAGACGACCAGGTTGGCCTTGTCGTCACCGGTCGCGGCCACGACCACGTCCGCCTCCTCCGCACGCGCCCGCTGCAGGACCTGGAGATCGCACGCGTCCCCCACGACCCACTGCGCACCGCGCAGGTTGGAGCGTCCGATCACCTCCGCGGTGGCATCCACCACGACCACGTCGTGGCCGTGCGACAACAGTTCCCGAGCGATCGAGGATCCCACGGACCCTCCGCCCACGATCACCACGTGCATCAGTCACGCCCCCGCGTTCCGGGGGTCGCGGCGAGCGCCACGGCCTCCATGACCTCGTCCGACGGCGGTCGGGACAGTACCCGGGCCACGCGTTCCACGTCCTCCACGCGCATCATGGCGTGCACGATGTCCCCCTGCTGGTAGCTCGTGTCGCTCGCGGGCAGGATGCCCTCCCCGAACCGGGTCACGAACGCGACCCGCACACCGGCGGCCTCCTCGATCCGGTCCAGGTGCAGTCCGGACCACGCGTCGTCCAGGGGCAGTTCCCCGAGCTGCAGGCGGCCGGAGGCCTCCCGGAAGTCACCCGTGATGGCGTGTTCGGGCAGGATGCGGCGCAGCACCTGGTCCGCGCTCCAGCGCACGGACGCGACCGTGGGAATGCCCATGCGCTGGTAGAACTCCGCGCGGGTGGGGTCGTAGATCCGGGCGACCACGTGCTTGACCTTGAAGGTCTCCCGCGCCACGCGCGCGGCGATGATGTTGGAATTGTCCCCGGAGGAGACCGCGGCGAACGCGTAGGCGTCCGCGATCCCCGCGCGTTGCAGCACCTCGCGGTCGAAACCGTGGCCCGTGACCTTTTTGCCGCTGAACGAGGGCCGCAGTTTGCGGAACGCCCGGTCGTCCTGGTCGATCACGGCAACCGTGTGCCCTGAGTCCTCGAGGGCGTGCGCGAGGGTGATCCCCACCCGGCCCACGCCCATGATCACGAAATGCGCCATGAGCCACAGCATAGGGCCCGCGGCACGGGACAAGGCCCGGCCGAGGGACTAGCGTGTTCCCACGTGTATGTGTCCCAAATGCTGCGCCGCGCGCTCGTGGGCAAACCGATCCACAACGAGCGCGCCGCGGGCACGGTGCTCTCCAAGGGCACCGCCCTGCCGGTGTTCGCGTCCGATGCCCTGTCCTCGGTCGCGTACGCCCCGGATGAGATCGTCCTGACGCTCGCCCTCGCGGGTTCCGCGGCGATCCTGCTGTCCCCGTGGGTGGGCCTCGCGGTCCTCGCCGTGCTCGCGGTGATCATCACCGCGTACCGGCAGAACGTGCGCGCGTACCCCTCGGGCGGGGCGGACTTCGAGATCGCGTCCAAGAACCTCGGTCGGCCCGCCGGTGCCGCGGTGGGTGCTGCTCTGATGGTGGACTACACGCTCGTCGTGGCCGTGTCCATGGCCGCCGCCGCGCAGTACCTCGCCGCCGCCGTCCCGTGGCTCGTGGGCCACCAGACGGTCGTGGCCGTCGCGGGGATCGCGCTCGTGGGCTTGCTCAACCTGCGCGGACTCAAGTTCATGGGTCGCGCGTCGTCGGTGCCCACGTACGCGTTCGTGGGGGTCGTGCTGATCCTCGTGCTCGTGGGCTTCGTCCAGGACCTCACGGGAACACTGCAGCGCGCGCCGTCGGCGGACTACGACGTCGTCCCGGCCGCGGGCATGGACGGCGGGCTCATGGGCCTGGCCGGGGCCATGCTCGTGCTGCGCGCGTTCTCCTCGGGTGCCGTGGCCCTGACGGGCGTGGAGACCATCACGCACTCCGTGCCGTTCTTCCGCAAGCCCAAGGCCCTCAACGCGGCGCGCACGCTCGCGGTGCTCGGAGCGCTGTCGGCGGTGTTGCTGCTCGGGGTGCTCTACCTGACCCGGCGCACGGGCGCGGTGGTCGTGATGGACCCCGCGCGGCAACTGTTGATCGACGGCCGCGCACCGGAGCCCGACTTCTACCAGGTGCCCATCCTGGGCCAGATCGCGCAGGCCGTGGCGGGGGCGGATTCCGTGTGGTTCGTGATCCTCGTTCTCGTGACCGTGGGCGTGCTGTTCATGGCCGCGAACACGGCGTACTCGGGCTTCCCCGTGCTGGCCTCACGCCTCGCGTCCGCCGCATTGCTGCCCCGGCAGTTGCAGAGCCGGGGGGACCGCTTCGCGTTCACTAACGGCATCATCCTGTTGTCCGTGGTCGCGGCGGTCTTCACGATCGTGTTCGGCGCGAACGTCAACGGGCTCATCCAGCTCTACGTGGTGGGGGCGTTCTTCGCGTTCACGCTGACCCAGGCGGGCATGGTGCGGCACTGGGCCAGGGTGCGCCGCACGAGCACGTCGCAGAGTCCGCACCGCCAGATCGCCGGGCGCTGGGCCGTGGCGGTGATCGCCCTGATCGCGTGCGCGGCGGTGTTCGTGGTGGTACTCGTGACCAAGTTCGCCCAGGGCGCGTGGCTCACGATCGTCGCGATCGCCCTGATCACCGTGTTGATGCGCGCCATCGGGCACCACTACCGCTCGGTGGACACCGAACTCGAGGTGCACCAAAACTCGGCGGTGCGGGCCCTGCCGTCCCGCGTGCACTCGATCATCGTGGTCACCTCGGTGCGCAAGCCCGTGGTGCACGCCCTGACCTATGCGCGGGCCTCCCGTCCGTCCAGCCTCGAGGCCGTGGTGGTGGACACGGACCGCGCGCGCACCGAACAGATCGTGAAGCAGTGGGAGGCCCTGGAGATCCCCGTACCCATCACGGTCCTCGCCTCGCCCTACCGCGATACCGTGGGACCCGTCGTCGCCCACATCCGCGGCATCCGCCGCAAGTCCCCGCGGGACCTCGTGATCGTGTACCTGCCCGAGTACGTGGTGGGCCGCGGATGGGAACGCTTCCTGCACAACCAGGCCATCCGCCCGTTGCGGACGCGGCTGCACTACGAACGCGGAGTCATGATCGCCTCCGTACCCTGGCACCTCGAATCGGTGCGCGAACTACGACTCACGGAGAACAACGAATGACCGAGTCCCCCGATCACCTCGAGCTGCGCCTGGGCGCCGTGGCCCACGGCGGCCACGTGGTGGCCCGCACGGACGAGGGGCGCGTGGTCTTCGTGCGCCACGGGCTGCCGGGGGAGCTGGTTCGGGTGCGGCTCACCGACCGGGACCCCGCGGCGTCGTTCTGGCGCGCTGACGTCACGGACGTGCTCGAACCCGTCCCCGGGCGCCGGGAGGTACACCCGTGGGAGCAGGCGGACGCGCTCGTCGCGGCGCGCGCGGACCGGTCACCGCTGGGCGGGGCCGAGTTCGGGCACGCGGATCTGACGACCCAGCGCGAACTCAAACGCCACGTGATCGCCGAGCAACTGGGCCACCTGGCCGGCCACGACTGGGACGGCGAGGTGCAACCCGTCGCGGGGGAGAGCCCCGACGGCACCGGGTGGCGCACCCGGTTGCACCTGGACGTGGCCCCCGACGGCACACCCGGGATGTACCCCCACCGCAGCACCGAGCTCGGTCCCGTCACAGACATGCCCCTGGCCACGGACGCGATCCGCGCCCTGGCCCCGTGGTCGCTGGAGTACCCCGGTGCGGCCCGCGTGGACGTCGCCGCGCCGGCAGGGGGAGCGGCACCGCTGCTGCACGTGGGGCTGCGCCCGGATGCCGCGCCGGAGCAGGTCACCGCCCTGCGGGATCGGTTGAGCGCATGGGCGGGGGACCGCGGGGTGAGCGTCACCGCGCGCTCGCCGCACGAGCGGGACACCCAGTTGTGGGCGGGCACCGACCACGTCCAGGAGACCCTCGAGTTGCCCGGCGCTACCGATCCCGAGCCGCTGCGCTGGCGCGTAAGTCCCACGGGCTTCTGGCAGATCCATCGCGGCGCTCCCGGGACCCTCGCCCGCGCGGTACTGGACGGCGCCGGTCTGCGCCCCGGGGACAGCGTGTGGGACCTGTACAGCGGCGCCGGTCTGTTCACCGCGGTGGCCGCGCGCGCCGTGGGCCCCACGGGGTGCGTCTTCGCGGTCGAGGGCTCGCCCGTGACCTCCGCCGACGCCGCCCACAACCTCGCCCGCGCCCCACACGTCACGAGCGTGCGCGGGGACGTGGCGCGCGTGCTCACTGGACCGGGCGGGCGGGGTGGACACCGGGGCCGGGGTGCCGCAGCGGCGTCGTCCCGGCGGGGTCGTGGTTCCACACCGCGGCCACCGCGCCCGGACGTCGTCGTCCTGGACCCGCCGCGCGCCGGTGCGGCCAAGGAGGTCCTGGCCGCGGTGGACCGTGCCGCACCGCGCTCGATCGTGTACGTCGCGTGCGATCCCGCCGCGCTCGGCCGGGACCTGGGGCGTTTGCGGCGCCGGGGCTGGCGGATCGAGGGCGTCGAGGCATTCGATCTGTACCCGAACACGCACCACGTGGAAGCCGTCGCGGTGCTCAACTGCGAGGGCTGAACCGGGCGGCCGAACGACGGCCCACGTCATCGTGACGCGGACGCCCGGGAATCCCTGGAGTGACGGAGCGCACGGGCTACACTGACAGGGACTGTTCCACGCGCGGGGGACACCTGTAGTGTGCCGCGCGCGCCGAACGCAACCGACGGTGGCGAGAGGAGTTCCACACCATGACTGTGGACAGCTTTGGAGCCAAGGACGTTCTCAACGTCAAGGGCACCGACTACGAAATTTTCCGACTGGACGCCGTGGAGGGAGCCCAGAAGCTCCCCTACAGCTTGAAGGTCCTGCTCGAGAACCTGCTGCGCACCGAGGACGGTGCCAACGTGACGAGCAAGCACATTGAAGCCCTGGGCAACTGGGACCCCGAGGCCCAGCCCGACACGGAGATCCAGTTCACCCCTGGTCGCGTGATCATGCAGGACTTCACCGGCGTTCCCTGCATCGTGGACCTGGCCACCATGCGTGAGGCCGTGGCAGATCTCGGCGGCGACCCCTCCCGCGTGAACCCGCTCGCCCCGGCCGAGCTGGTCATCGACCACTCCGTGCAGATCGACGCGTTCGGTTCCGCGGACGCGATCGAGCGCAACATGGACATCGAGTACCAGCGCAACGGCGAGCGCTACCAGTTCCTGCGCTGGGGTCAGACCGCGTTCGATGACTTCAAGGTGGTCCCGCCCGGGATGGGCATCGTCCACCAGGTCAACATCGAGAACCTGGCCCGCGTGGTCATGACCCGCGAGGTTGACGGCACGCTGCGCGCCTACCCGGACACCTGTGTGGGCACCGACTCCCACACCACCATGGAGAACGGCATCGGCGTGCTCGGTTGGGGTGTGGGTGGCATCGAGGCCGAGGCCGCGATGCTCGGTCAGCCCATCTCCATGCTGATCCCGCGCGTGGTGGGCTTCAAGCTCACTGGCGAGATCCCCTCCGGTGCGACCGCCACGGACGTGGTGCTGACCATCACGGAGATGCTGCGTGAGCACGGTGTCGTGGGCAAGTTCGTGGAGTTCTACGGTGAGGGCGTGGCAGCGGTGCCGCTGGCCAACCGCGCCACGATCGGCAACATGTCCCCGGAGTTCGGTTCCACCGCGGCGATCTTCCCGATCGACCAGGTGACCCTGGACTACCTGGCGCTCACGGGCCGCTCCGAGGAGCAGATCGCCCTGATCGAGGCGTACACCAAGGAACAGGGCATGTGGCACGACCCCGAGCACGAGGTCGCCTACTCCGAGTACCTCGAGTTGGACCTGTCCACCGTGGTCCCCTCGATCTCCGGGCCCAAGCGTCCCCAGGACCGCATCGAGCTGACCCGATCCAAGGGACAGTTCCGCGACGACCTCGTGAACTACGTGGCCGAGGACAAGTCCGTGGAGGTGGACCCGGACGTCGTCGAGTCCTTCCCGGCCTCCGACGCCCCCTCCCACGACGCGACCGACGAGCAGGACCCCCAGGACGCGCCGCGCGAGAGCTCCGCGGACGACATGAAGGAGCGCCCCGAGCACCGAGTGGAGGTCTCCATGGAGGACGGCCGTCACTTCGAGCTGGACCACGGTGCCGTGTCGATCGCCTCGATCACGTCCTGCACCAACACGTCCAACCCCTCGGTGATGATGGCCGCGGCCGTGCTCGCGCGCAACGCCACGGAGAAGGGCCTCAAGGCCAAGCCGTGGGTCAAGACCTCGATCGCCCCGGGTTCGCGCGTGGTCACCGAGTACTACGAGAAGTCCGGTCTGGTCCCGGCGCTCGAGGAGCTCGGCTTCTACATCGTGGGTTACGGCTGCACCACGTGCATCGGCAACTCCGGTCCTCTGGAGCCCGAGATCTCCCAGGCCGTGCAGGAAAACGACCTCGCCGTGACCTCGGTGCTCTCCGGTAACCGCAACTTCGAGGGCCGAATCAACCCGGACGTGAAGATGAACTACCTCGCGTCCCCGCCGCTGGTCATCGCGTACGCGCTGGCCGGGACCATGGACTTTGACTTCGAGAACGAGCCTTTGGGCCAGGACTCGAACGGTCAGGACGTGTTCCTCAAGGACATCTGGCCGGACCCCACCGAGGTCCAGAAGATCATCGATGCCTCGATCGACACCGATATGTTCGACCGCGAGTACGGCACCATCTTCGACGGTGACGAGCGTTGGCAGAACCTGGACACCCCCACGGGTGACGTGTTCGAGTGGGACCCCGAGTCCACCTACGTGCGCAAGCCACCGTACTTCGAGGGCATGACCATGGAGACCACTCCGGTGGAGGACATCGAGGGTGCGCGCGTGCTGCTCAAGCTGGGCGATTCCGTAACCACGGACCACATCTCCCCGGCCGGTTCGTTCAAGAGCGACACGCCCGCGGGCAAGTACCTCACGGAGCACGGCGTGCAGCGCAAGGACTTCAACTCCTACGGTTCCCGCCGTGGTAACCACGAGGTCATGATCCGCGGTACGTTCGCGAACATCCGCATCAAGAACCAGTTGCTTGACGGCGTGGAGGGCGGTTTCACCCGCGACTTCACTCAGGAGGGTGGCCCGCAGGCCGCCGTGTACGACGCCGCGATGAACTACCAGGAGGCCGGTGTTCCCCTGGTGGTGCTGGGCGGCAAGGAGTACGGCTCCGGTTCCTCGCGTGACTGGGCGGCCAAGGGCACGTCCCTGCTGGGTGTGCGCGCGGTCATCGCGCAGTCCTACGAGCGCATCCACCGTTCCAACCTGATCGGCATGGGCGTGCTGCCCCTGCAGTTCCCCGAGGGCGAGTCCGCGGACTCCCTGGGGTTGGACGGCACCGAGACGTTCTCGATCGAAGGGGTCACCGCGCTCAACGACGGCCAGACCCCCAAGACCCTGAAGGTCACGGCCACCAAGGAAGACGGTTCCACCGTGGAGTTCGACGCCGTGCTGCGCATCGACACCCCGGGTGAGGCCGATTACTACCGCAACGGCGGCATCCTGCAGTACGTGCTGCGTCAGATCGCCAAGTAATAGGTCCTCGGATCGTACCGTCGGCCGGTGATCCCCTCTCGGGGGGGCACCGGCCGACGGCGTTGCGGGCGCCGATCGCCGTGGCCCAGGCCATGCGACGGGACGGGGCCCCGGCCAGGGCGAGTAAGATCGGACGGAGCATTCGGGCGCATCATGATCCCCCCGCCGGACGAGCACCCGTCCGGTGCGGGCCCGAAGAGGACGAGACATCCACGGAGAGCAGGCTATGACGCTTCTGGAGACCATCGAGGGACCCGAAGACCTACGGGGGCTGGACGCCGCGGCCATGGAGCAGTTGGCCGCCGAGATTCGTTCCTTCCTGATCACCCACGTCTCCGCGACCGGGGGTCACCTGGGGCCGAACCTGGGTGTCGTGGAGCTTACCCTCGCGGTGCACCGCGTGTTCGACTCGCCCCAGGACTCGATCGTCTTCGACACCGGGCACCAGTCCTACGTGCACAAGCTCGTCACGGGTCGCCAGGACTTCGACACCCTGCGCCAGGAGGGTGGCCTCGCGGGCTACCCGTCCCGCGCGGAGTCCGAACACGACATCGTGGAGTCCTCCCACGCGTCGTCGTCCCTGTCTTGGGCGGACGGGATCTCGCGCGGTTACGCGCTCACGGGCCAGGACGACCGGCACACCGTCGCGGTGATCGGGGACGGGGCCCTGACCGGTGGCATGGCGTGGGAGGCCGTGAACAACATCGCCTCGGACCGGGACCGCAAAGTCGTGATCGTGGTCAACGACAACGGCCGCTCCTATGCGCCCACCGTGGGCGGGTTCGCGAACCACCTGCGCGAGCTGCAGGCCAGCGTGCAGCAGGGCGTGGACGCCGTGCGCACGGACCGCCGCTACGAGCAGACCCTCGCGAAGGCTAAGCGCCTGCTGACGTCCTCGGGCCACCTGGGCCAGGCCGTGTACCGCGGTCTGCACGGGATGAAGCAGGGTATCAAGGACGTGGTGGTCCAGCAGGGGATCTTCGAGGACCTCGGCATGAAGTACGTGGGTCCGGTGGACGGCCATGACCTCGCCGCGATGGAACAAGCGCTCACGAATGCCCGCAACTTCGGTGGCCCGGTCATCGTCCACGCCATCACCGAGAAGGGCCACGGCTACTTGCCCGCCCGCCTGGACGCGAACGACCAGTTCCACTCCGTGCCCGTGATCGACCCCACCACGGGCAAACCCACGAGCACCGCCTCGGCCCGCTCGTGGACGCACGTCTTCCGCGACGAGATCGCCGCGATCGCGGATGAGCGCGAGGACATCGTGGGCATCACCGGCGCCATGTTGATCCCCATGGGACTGCAGAAGATGCAGATGGCACACCCGCAGCGCGTCGTGGACGTGGGGATCGCCGAACAGCACGCGCTGACCATGGCCGCGGGCATGGCGTTCAGCGGGCTGCACCCGGTCGTGGGCCTGTACGCGACGTTCCTCAACCGCGGCTTCGACCAGCTGCTCATGGACGTGGCCCTGCATCACGCGGGCGTCACGGTCGTGCTGGACCGCGCGGGCGTCACCGGCCCGGACGGGCCGAGCCACCACGGGATGTGGGACCTCGCACTGTTGCAGATCGTGCCGGGGCTGCACCTCGCGGCCCCGCGGGACGAGGCCACCATGGTCGAGGAGCTGCGCGAGGCGGTTGCCGTCTCCGACGCACCCACCGTGGTGCGCTACCCCAAGGGCGCGGTGGGTGCGCCGCTGCCCGCCCTCGAGCGACTGAGCGGCGGGGTGGACGTCCTCGCCCGCAACGGCGAGGCCTCCGGCAAGGGCGTGGATCACCGCGACGTGCTGATCGTGGGCGTGGGCGCCATGTGCGTCACCGCGCTGGACGTCTCCGAACGTCTCGCCGCCCACGGTGTCTCCTCCACCGTGGTGGACCCCCGCTGGGTGCTGCCCGTGCCGCAGGCGGTCGTGGAGCAGGCAGCGACGCACCGGATCGTGGTGGTGATCGAGGACGGTGTGCGCGCCGGGGGCATCGGTTCGCTCATCCGCCAGGAGATGCGCGCCCAGGGCGTGGACACCGCGCTCAACGAGGTGGGGTTACCCACCGAGTTCCTCGAGCACGCGAGCCGCGAGCAGATCCTGCAGCACACGGGGTTGACCGCCCAGCGCATCGCCCAGGACACGCTCGCGTCCGTCCTGGGCACCAAGGTCCCGTACGCGCGCCCCGTGGCCGAAGACGCCGCGCAGCTCACCGTGCCGCGCTCCGGGGAGCAACCGCGCGACGAACGCTGAACCACCAGCGCTGATCCACGAATGCGGATCCGGGGACGCTGCTCCACGGACCGTTTGCCGCCGGACGGCTGCGGTGCGTGGCGAACGGACCCGCGCGGTTCAGCCCACGATGACGCGCCCGTTGCGCACCGTGACCGGGTACTCAGTGAGTCCCCTGGGTGCGGGCCCGCCCTTGACCTCGCCCGTGGCCATGTCGAACGCCGAGCTGTGGCACGGGCACACGTACTGCCGGTTGGCGGGATTGACGATGCACCCCTCGTGCGGGCACACGGGAGAGAACGCGGTGAACGTGCCCTCGGTGGGCTGTCCCACCACGGCCTGCACACCACCGGAGTCCACCTTGACCCCCGACCCCACGGGGATGTCCGCGGCGGCGGCCACGTCCACGGGGGTGGCCGGCGCGGTGGGGGTGGCCGCGGCGTCGTCGTCCGATCCGCCGCCCGAACCGCACGCGCTCAACCCGACCGCGCCCACAGTGGCGATCCCGGCGGCACCCACGGCGCGTCGGCGCGTGAACAACGCGGGGGAGGGGGTCTTGGTCCGGGCGGCGGGGTCCTCGGGCAGGGGTGGGACGGTCATGGCGGTGCGATCCTTTCGACGCGGTGGCTTCAATCCTAGGACCGGTCACGGCGCGGCGTGGGGCGCGGGGGCGGGGTGTTTCCTCAGTACGATGGGACCAGGAGCGGACGGGTGGATCCCGGTCCGCGGTACAGGAAGGAAGGCACCATGATCAAACGTCTTGCATTCGTCGCCGGTTTCGGAATTGGCTTCGTGGTCGGCTCCGCGTCCGGTCGCAAGAGCTACGAGTCCCTGCGCGAGAGCGCGCTGAACACCTGGAACGACCCCAAGGTCCAGGCCAAGGTCTCCGAGGGTACGGACTGGGTCAAGTCCGAGGTCCCCGTGGTGGGCGAGAAGCTCGCCGAGGGCGCGCAGAAGGCCGCCGGCACCGTGGGCGCCAAGGCCTCCGAGGGCGCGGCCGCCGTCAAGGACAAGGCCGCCCAGGGTGCCGCGTCCGTTAAGGACAAGGCGCAGGGCGGTGCCGAGGCCGTGAAGCAGAAGGCCTCTCAGGGCGGTCAGGATTCCGGTACGCCCGCGAACCATTCGGGCGCCGAGCTGCCCGAGCCCGCCGTGACCGAGGACGAGGTGGACATGAAGCCCGCGCACCCGGGTCCGGACGCCAAGGACATGAAGAACTGATGCGACGGGCGGCACGGGTCATGTGACCGCGCCGCCGCGTGACAACGGCCGTGCACCTTCGTGGGTGCACGGCCACTGTCGTGTCGTGGCCGGAGCGGTCCGGTGCACGGCCGGTTCCGCGCCCTCGATCTACTCGTGCCCCTCAGTGGTCTTCTCCGCCCGACGCCGCGAGCGCAGTTCACGCCACGCGGCCCCGATCACGGGCGTCACGTGCTCGACCTGCCACGAGCGGGCGCCGAGCTCGCGCAGCCGGGCGGCCACGGCGTCGTCGGCGGTGGAACGCGGGGGCTGCCAGCAGAACCGGCGCAATAGTTCGGGCGTCAGGAGGTTCTCGGTGGGTAACTCCAGGTGCTCGGCGAGTTCCGCCACGGCGGGTTTGAGGACCTTGAGCCGCGCCGCTGCCTCCGGGCGCTTGGCATCCCAGCCCTTGACCGGCGGGAGGGCGTTGGAGGGGATCGTGGCGGGGACGGGCTCCTCGGTGTTGCGGGCGTCCTGGACCGCGGTGAGCCACCGGGTGGCCTCGCGCGAGGCCAGGCGACCGTGGAAGCCCGGGGTGGCCATGAGCTGCGGCACGGTGCGGGGCATCGCGTTGGCGGCCGCCACGATCGCCGAGTCCGGGAGCAACCGTGTGGGCGCGAGGTCCTTGTGCCGCGCGAGCGACTCCCGCGCCTGCCACAGATTGCGCACCGCGGTCAGCTTGCGCCGGCCACGGACGTTGCCCACGCCGTGGGTGCGCCGCCACGGATCCTGGCGCGGTGCGGGCGGGGGCAGGGTGCGGATGTGGTCGAATTCTTCGAGCGCCCAGTCGAGCTTGCCCGCCTGGACCAGGCGATCCTCCGTGGCCCAGCGCAGCTGCACGAGCACTTCGACGTCCAGTGCGGCGTAGTTGAGCCAGTCCACGGGCAGCGGGCGCTGGGACCAGTCCACCGCCGAGTGCTCCTTGGACAGCGTGAATCCCAGCAGCTCCTCCGTCATGGAGGCGAGGCCCACCTTGCGCAGCCCGAGCAACCGACCGCCCAGTTCGGTGTCGAAGAGCCGGTCCGGGTGCATGTCCAGTTCGGCGAGGCAGGGCATGTCCTGCGTGGCCGCATGCAGCACCCACTCGACGTCGCGCAGGGCCTCGTTCACGACCGCCAGGGACCCCACGGCCTCGGGATCGATCAGGATCGTGCCCGCGCCCTCGCGGCGCAACTGTACGAGGAACGCGCGCTGCCCGTAGCGGAACCCCGAGGCGCGTTCGGTGTCGATCGCCACGGGACCCGTGGCCGCGGCCAGTTGCTCCGCGGCGCGCGTGAGGCCGCGGGCGGTGTCCACCACGCGGGGGAGCCCCTCTGCGGGGCCGTTGAGATGCACGGTCGCGGGAATGTGCAGATGCTCGAAGCCGGGGACCACGATCTCGGGTGGCTCCGGAGCTCGAGGGGGCCTGGGGTCCTTGGCGTTGCTGTTGATGGGATGTTCCTCGGAGGGTGGATCGGCGGCGGTGCGGGTGATCCGCACCGCCGGACGGGACGGATGACGGGGCTGGTTACAGGTAGGTGACGCCCTCGTGATGGGGTGGCAGACCGGCGGCGGTGCACAACACCTGGGCCCACGCACCCAGGTGGGTCAGGGCCCAGTGCGGCGGGCCGATGTGGGGCACCGGGGTCCAGGACGCCCGCACCTCCACCTGGGCGGAGTCTGCATGTTCGGTCAGGCTGCCGAAGTGGCGCTCCACCGTGCGGGAGGCTGTACCGCCCTCGGCGGTGAACTGCGCACCGTGCTGGGTGAGCGTGTCCGTGAGCCAGGACCAACCGACGTCGGTTAGCAGGTCGTCCCGGCCCATGGCGGTGTCCGTGCGGGACCGGAACCAGCTCACGATCCGGAAGGGACCTTCCCAGGGCTGCGGGCAGGACTCGTCGTACAACACCACGAAACGCCCGGCCGCCGGTGCGTCGTCCGCGGTGCGGGGCCGGTCGGGTGCGGTGTTGCGCCGATGGGGACCCCGGACGACTTCCGCGGCGAAGGAGATCGCGTGCGGAGCAAGTCCGTGCGGGGGGACGATACGGCGCAGTGCGATCTCCGGGCGGAAGCGGGCAGTCTCCAGGGCTTGCACGACTGCGCGAAACACGTCCGGAGTGCTGTTCAGCTCGGTTACCGCTCCCACAAGGTCACAGTAACCACACCGTTATCCTTCACCGCGCGTTTGACATCGTGTCGCTCGTGCGTATCGCCGTGCGTCGCTCTGGGGTGGGTCGGATCGACGCTTCAGTCCTGCGTCGCGGGAACCAGACGCAGGGACACCGAGTTCATGCAATAGCGCAGATCCGTGGGAGTGTCGTACCCCTCGCCCTCGAACACGTGGCCCATGTGCGAGTCGCAGTTCGCGCAGCGCACCTCCACGCGCTTCATCCCCATGGTTGTGTCCTCGATGTAGCGCACCCGGTCCTCCGCGAGCGGCGCGAAGAAGGACGGCCACCCGCAGTGGGACGAAAACTTCGTGTCCGAGCGGAACAGCTCGGCCCCGCACGCGCGACACTCGTACACGCCCTGCGTGGTGGTGTCCACGTACTCGCCCGTGAAGGGGCGTTCGGTCCCGGCCTGGCGCAGCACCTGGTACTCGAGCGGGTTCAGTCGTTCACGCCACTGCGCGTCCGTGCGCGCCGCGGCGGCCTCCGGGCTCAGGGCTCCGCCGGTGCGGGCGCTCGTCTCGTGGTTCGGCTCCGTGGTCACGGGGCGCCTCCTTCTCGTCGTCATGTGACTTCCTCCCTGTCCAACCACGCGTTCGCGCCGGTTATGCCCGTACGACGTCGCGTAGCCGCCGTTCGACGCTCGCGCGCGCCGTGTATTCGGGGTGCCTGCGGTGACCGGCCCGCCATCCAGGTCCCCGTGATCGGCGCGTGTCAGAATGACGACATGACTACCCTGATCACCCCCGGGCAGGATTCGAACGCGCGCTCGTGGCGCCGCGGCGCAGTGGTGGGCGCCGCCGCGAGTATCGGAGCGGCGTCGGCGACGTTCGCGTTGTCGGGAGGTCTGGCGGCGCTCGTCGCGCGCCACGTGGTCACCCCGTCCACCCGGCCCGGCAACGTCCAAGTGCTCAAGCTCGAGAAGGACCCCAACTCGGGACAGGAACTGATCACGTTGCCCGCGAACCCGGACACCCGGGTCGCCGGGACGTACGCCCTACGGTTCGACGACGGTCGCGGCCTCGCGCGGATCGGCTTCATCGTGCGCCAGACCGGGGGCACCGTCACGCGGCTCGTGGAGCGCGTGTACCGCGGGGAACTCGCGGTGGGCAAGCGCGGGTGGTAGACCGGGACCGTGTACGCGCGACCGTCGGACGCCGGGTTGGCCTACGGCAAGATCCACGTGGAGACACCGCTGGGGCCCGCGCCCGCGTGGGTCATCCCCGCGGACGGGGACACGGCCACCGCACACCACACCGGCACGTGGGCGGTCATGGTGCACGGCCGCGGCGCCCAGCGCCCGGAATGCATCCGCGGGGCCAGGGTGGCCCACGAACTGGGGTTGCACTCCCTCATCTTGTCCTACCGCAACGACCAGGAGGCACCCTCCACCCCGGATCAGCGCTACGGGCTGGGGTTCACCGAATGGGAGGACATCCAGGCGGGGATCGGCTATGCGCTGGACCACGGAGCGTCGGACATCGTGCTGTTCGGGTGGTCCATGGGCGGGGCCATCGTGTTGCGCACGACCGAACTGACCGAGTACCGCGACCGGATCCGAGCGCTGGTGCTCACGGGGCCGGTCGTGGACTGGTATGAGCTATTGGCTCACCAGACCCGGATCCACCGCATCCCGCGGCGCGTGGGTCGCATGGCGGCGGACCTGATCTCCCACCGGATGGGCCCGCGGATCACCGGGCTGGCCGCGCCCCTGGACCTGCATGCCCTGGACTGGCTCTCCCGCTGGGAGGACATCACTACGCCCACCCTGATCCTTCACTCCACGGACGACGAGGTGGTCCCGGTGGCCGGGTCCGTGGAACTCGCCAATCGCAGTCCCTACGTGGACTTCGTGGGGTTCTCCGGGGCCCGGCACACCAAGGAATGGAACATCGACCGCAAACGCTACGAGCGGGCCATCCGTGACTGGTTGCCCGCGGCGCTCACTCGCCGAGCCGGGCGTGGATCTGGCGTTTGATCCGACCGAGCATCGCGGACATCCCGCGCATGCGCAGCGGGGACACCAGCTTGGTCAGCCCGAAGCGTTCCGGCAGGTCGTCGGGCACGTCCAACACCTGGGACGCCGGCAGGCCGTTGAGCCCCTCGTGCAGGATGGACGCGAAACCGCGCGTGGTGGGCGCTTCCGCCGGCGCGGAGAAGAACAGGGCGACCGGTGCGTCCGCACCGGACCCGTCCAGTTCCACGGTCAGGAACAACGGTGACTGACACTCGGTGACCTGCTCGAGTTCCTCCGGGTGCTCGCCGAGCCGCGCGGGCAGCGCGGGCAGCGAACGGGAGAACTCGAGCAGCAACTGCAGCTTGTCGGGTTCCGGGACCTCGTGGAACTCGGTCACCAGCTCCCGCAACTGTTCGGGCAGGTCCTGGGTGCTCACCGCGCGGCCCCGGGGGCCTCGCCGCGTTCCTCACCCTGCGCCACGGGCACGCGTACGGCGTTGCCCCACTCGGTCCAGGACCCGTCGTAGTTGCGCACGTTGTCGAAGCCCAGCAGGTGGGTCAGCACGAACCACGTGTGCGAGGAACGCTCGCCGATGCGGCAGTACGCGATCACGTCGTCGTCCTGCCCGAGCCCGACCTCGTCGCGGTAGATGGCGTCGAGGTCCTCGCGGGACTTGAACGTCCCGTCCTCGGCGGCGGCCCGGGCCCACGGCACGGACGCCGCGGTGGGGATGTGTCCGCCGCGCAGCGTGCCCTCCTGCGGGTAGTCGGGCATGTGGGTGCGCTCGCCCGTGTACTCCTGGGGGGAGCGCACGTCGATCAGGGGAGTGGTGCCCAGCGCGGCCAGCACGTCCTCGCGGTACGCGCGGATCACGGAGTCGTCCCGCTCCACCGCGGGGTACTCGGTGGGGGTCACGGGGGTCGCGTCCGTGGTCAGTTCGCGGCCCTCGGCGATCCACTTGTCGCGCCCGCCGTTCATCAGGCGCACGTCCCGGTGACCGAACAGCGTGAAGACCCACAGGGCGTAGGCGGCCCACCAGTTGGACTTGTCGCCGTAGATCACCACAGTGTCGTCGCGGGAGATCCCCTTGCGGGACATCACCTCGGCGAACTGCTCCCCGTTCACGTAGTCGCGGGTGTCCGGTTCGTTGAGGTCCGTGTGCCAGTCCACCTTGACGGCCCCGGGGATGTGCCCGGTCTCGTACAGCAGGACGTCCTCGTCCGATTCGACGACGACGACGCCGGGCGTGCCGACGTGATCGGCCACCCACTGCGTGGACACCAGACGTTCCGGGTGCGCGTACTGCGCGAACGCGTCGTTCTGCTCTGCTTCTACAGCCATGAGACTTCTCCTTGTCCTTGTCCTTGTGCTGTCGTGGGCGCTGCGCACGCACGTGCCGTGCGCGTCTCGTTCTCCAGCGTAGTGGTGCGCGCGCACCCGGCGCATGCCGGCCCGCGTGCGCCGTCATACGCGGTCGCCGTGTTCACCACGGGCTGACCGGTAGCATCGGGGGAGAACGGGACGCCCGGCGCGTCCCACGTACTGTCCGTTTACCGCAGGACCGGTCCCGGTGCGCGCCCGCCGCGGCGCGCGATCCGGAACCGGTCGGGAGGCCCTGTCACGTGAGCACTCAGATCGAACACCTCGTGGAGCGCGATCCACGCGTCTCGGCCGATGAACTGCTGGCCGGTTTCACCCCGTCCGAACGCTTCGGGGAGGTGTCGTTCGACACGTACCGCCCGGATCCGTCCCAGCCCTCGCAGGCACAGGCGGTCGAGAAGCTCAAGACCTTCGCGGCGGGCGCGTCCGGGGGCGGCGCCTCCGGTGGCGGGTTCTTCTCCAAACTCTTCGGCGGGCGGAAGAGTTCCGGCGCGGCGCAGGGGATCTACCTGGACGGCGGGTTCGGCGTGGGCAAGACCCACCTGCTCGCGTCCCTGTGGCACGCCGTGCCCGGGCCCAAGGCGTTCGGCACGTTCGTGGAGTACACCAACCTGGTGGGTGCGCTCACGTTCCGCCGCACCGTGGACGCCCTGAAGGAATACACCCTCGTGTGCATCGACGAGTTCGAGCTCGACGACCCCGGGGACACCGTGCTGATGTCCCGGCTCATGCGCGAACTCGCGGACGCGGGCGTCAAGCTCGCGGCCACGTCCAATACCTTGCCCGGTTCCCTGGGCGAAGGCCGGTTCGCGGCGCAGGACTTCCAGCGTGAGATCCAGGTGCTGTCCTCCCAGTTCGAGGTCGTGCGCATCGACGGCGAGGACTACCGTCACCGCGGACTGCCGAACGCGCCGTCGCCCCTGCCCGACGACGCCGCGCTCGACGCCGCCGTCGAACAGCACTTCGCGGGTCGGCGTGTGGCGATCGACGACTTCGACGCGCTCGTGGAACACCTTTCCCGCGTGCACCCCTCGCGCTACCGTGCGCTGATCGAGGGCCTGGACGCGATCGCGTGGCGCGGGGTGCGCACGATCGACCAGCAAGCGGTAGCGCTGCGGTTCGTGGTGCTCGCGGACCGGTTGTACGACCGGGACCTGCCCATCCTCTCCACGGGCGTGCCGTTCGACCGCGTCTTCACGGAGGAGATGATGGCCGGCGGCTACCAGAAGAAGTACTACCGAGCGGTCTCCCGACTCACGGCACTCGCCCGGGAGGCGGACGAGGCCTGAGACCCGCGAGAGCGGTGGCGACGCCGCGGCGTCGTCCCCGCGCGGGTGACCGGTCCGTGAGAGGAGCCCTCGAGCCCGTGGGGCGCACCCTCGAGCCGACGTGAGAACGGGGTCCCTTCCGATCGGAAGGGACCCCGTTCTCACGCGGCGGTGCAGATCAATCGTTGCCGCTGAGCCGATCGCGCGCGGCGTCCTGGCCTTGATCGACCTGGCCCTCGAACTTGTGACCGGTCTTCTCGTCCACGGCGTCGCCCGCCTTGTCGATGCCCTGGTCGACCTTGTCCTGGTGGTTTCCGGCGGCGTCCTTGGCCTTGTCCGCGAGTCCTCCGAGATCCGGCATGATCTGTGTCCTTCCGGTAGGTGAACCAGCCCAGTGTCGGGTCGGTACGTTCATCCTGCACGGCTTCCGTCACATACGGAAGGACCCCGACACGGGGTTCACCCTGAGGGAACATGACGCGATGGGTCCGGGGTGGAAGGAATCGGGCCCCGTTCGTTCCCGTCCGAAATCGGGCGGGCGGCATCGCGTCCGGTCCGTTCCCGACCGAAGTGCCGAGCCCGGTCCGTTCCCGCCTGAAGTGGAGTACCCTGGGAAGTCGTCCCGCGCGCCAGCCGACCCCGCGAGAACCGGTGTGCAGCGCTCGCCCGCCGAGCGCCGTCGGCGTCATCCAGCGGGGCGGGAACCCCCATCCACGAAGGAGCCAGTGCGCGCCATGACCACCGAGAAGGTCGAACTGCTCCGCCACCCGGCGGAGGCCATCAACTGGAATCGCGTCCAGGACGAGAAGGACACCGAAGTCTGGGACCGTCTGACGTCCAATTTCTGGCTCCCCGAGAAGGTCCCGCTGTCCAACGACGTCCAGTCGTGGAAGACGCTCACGGCCGAGGAGCAGGACCTCACCATGAAGGTGTTCACGGGCCTGACCCTGCTGGACACCATCCAGGGCACCGTGGGTGCGGTCTCCTTGATCCCGGACGCCAAGACCCTGCACGAGGAAGCCGTGTACACGAACATCGCGTTCATGGAATCCGTGCATGCGAAGTCCTACTCGTCCATCTTCTCCACGCTGTCGTCCATGAAGCAGATCGACGAGGCGTTCCGCTGGTCGCGCGAGAACGAGCACCTGCAGCGCAAGGCCGACATCGTGCTGACGTACTACAAGGGTGACGACCCGCTGAAAAAGAAGGTGGCCTCCACCTTGCTGGAGTCCTTCCTGTTCTACTCCGGGTTCTACCTGCCCATGTACTTCTCTTCGCACGCCAAGCTGACCAACACCGCGGACCTGATCCGGTTGATCATTCGCGACGAGGCCGTGCACGGGTATTACATCGGCTACAAGTACCAGCGTGGTCTGCTGCAGGAGACCCCGGAGCGGCAGGAGGAGCTCAAGGCGTACACGTACGAGCTGCTGGACGAGCTCTACGACAACGAGGTGGCCTACGCCGAGGCGCTCTACGACTCGGTCGGCTGGACCGAGGACGTCAAGAAGTTCCTGCACTACAACGCCAACAAGGCACTGAACAATCTGGGCTACGAGGCCCTGTTCCCGCGGGAAATGACGGACGTGTCCCCGGCCATCCTCTCCTCGCTGTCCCCGAACGCGGATGAGAACCACGACTTCTTCTCCGGTTCCGGCTCCTCTTACGTGATCGGCAAGGCCGTGAACACGGAGGATGAGGACTGGGACTTCTAGAAGTCCTGGTCCGCTCCTGACCACTCAGGGGTAGTCAAGGGCTCCGGATCTGCGAGTTTTCGCAGGTTCGGGGCTTTTTTGTGCCCTCTCCAACACGACAGGAGAGGACGACGATGAACATCAACACCCATTCAGTAGGGCACACCGGGGGCACGCACACACCTGCATGGTGGGAGCAAGGTGGATCGCCAGGAGAAATTTGGGTCTGGCACACCCCTTGGGTCTTGCCCCTTCGTGCCTTTCAGCACGCTCTGAATGTCGAGAAAAAGCCTGTTGACCAGGGGTTTTGCGACGTGCTTCCGATGAGGGGCACGAGAGCTCCCTGACATCCGTTCGAGGTCAGGGGAGGACACGATGAGCACCACTCAGAAGACAGGTAGGGTTGCATCGAGGCGAGAGGGATGGGGTCGGATCCGTAAGCTGCCCTCGGGCCGATGGCAGGCCCGCTACTCGGCCCCTGATGGCCGGATGTACACGGCACGAACCGAGGACGACAAGTCTTTGACGTTTCTCACGAAGACGGACGCCCGCACCTGGCTGGCCGGCATGCACACCAGGATCTCAAGAGGGGAGTGGGAGCCACCCGCGGTCGTCGCCAAGCGGCGGCGGCGCGCTGCTGCCGCCGCCGACGAAACACGCTCGGTCGGGTTCACGACCTACGCCAAGCGCTGGATCGAGATGATCCGCACAGAACCCAACCGTTCCGGCAAACGACGCGCGGCCGGAACGGTACGCTCGTATGCGAGCAAAGTCGACGGCTACCTGATTCCGGAGTTCGGCGACACCCCGGTGCGCGAGATCGACATCGACCGGATCAAGGTCATGACCACACGTCTGGACCAGATACCGTCTCCACTGAACCCGAAGTCGAAGTTCAACGGCATCACACGACCGGTCCTGACCGTGCTCATGATGATTCTCAGGCAGGCTGCCCGGGACGGGATCATCCCGGCCGCGCCGAGTGTCTCGATCCCCAAGCAGGAATCGGTGCGTCACGATGCCGAGCATGACGAAAGTGAAGACGTCGCCACTCCTTCCCAGGTCGATTCCCTGTACAAAGCGACGCCGGACCGGTATGCGATCACGATCCTGCTCGCCGCCTGGTGCCAGCTGCGCCGCGGTGAGTGCCTGGGCCTACAGCGCAGGGATATCGAATGGCACCCGGACGGGGGAGCGACCCTGCACGTGCGCAGGCAACTCAACGTGAACACAGGCGATTTTTCCGAACCGAAGAGCGAGGCAGGGAAGAGGGCGCTGAGCGTGCCACGGATCATGCTGGAGCCCTTGAGGAAGCATCTGGAGGACTACGTGGCGTCAGAAGCTAAGGCGCCGGTCGTGCCGGTCAGCACGCGGGGGAGCGTGCCGCTGTCGCACACGCGGTGGGGATACATCTGGGGCGCGGCTCGCGAAGCAGTGGATAGCGTGCCGAACAGATTCAGATTCCACGACCTGCGGCATACCGGCTTGACGATCTTCGCCCAGGAAGGCGCAACATTGGCCGAGCTGATGCGACGCGGCGGGCACTCCGACATGCGCGTCGTGCTGCGATACCAGCACTCCACGATGACCCGTGATCGCGAACTCGCCGATCGTCTTAGCGCTCGCGTGGAAACCGCACTCGGGGCCGCCTAGAGCCATGCCATCAAGTCAGCACGGGGCTGTGGCACGCACCTGAGAATCAGTAATCGTTGGCTGACGGAGAGGAACCACGATGACAAACCAGAGTCGCGCCGATACCACGGCACGAAACCTTGTATCACTGGCGGAGGCTGCGTCGAGATTCGGAGTGTCCACCAAGACACTTCGCCGCAGGATCTCGGACGGAACGATCCACGGCTACAAGGCCGGACGTCTTGTCCGGGTCGACCTCGACGAGCTCGATCAGAGACTCATCGTCGAGATGCCGACCACGAGGTGAGAGACGTGCGGTGGGCGGGTCCTGGAGGACCCGCCCACCGTGACTGACGCCGGTGTCAGCTCGAAGACAGCCGCGTCATCCCTGCACCGTTCCAGCGCCTACGGCTCGCGCGGTGATCACGACGCGCTCGTGTTGAAACGCCCCTCCTGCCGACCTTCGGGGAGCCGGAGTGATGCGCACCCCGAAGAGAGCCTTGGTGATCCTTCGCTGTTCTGCGAATGCGAGTCCATTCCAAGCGATGGAGATGTCTTCGGCGTTGACGAGATCTCTGATCGCGCGGTCAACGATGGGCAACGCCAACTGGTGTCGCGCGCGCTCAATCATCGGGACGAGCTTTTTCTCGATACCGCTGAGCAGTCCGAGACTGACATCGCCATTCGCGCAACCGTCTATTGCCTCCTGGAGTCTCGCCTCCAGTTTTGCGAGATGCTCGCGTGCTCCGACGGACTGCGAGACCCATTCGTCGTCTTCGCCGATCAGCAATGCGGCGTTTGCAGGACGCGAAAGCCAGGCGAGGACGTAGTCGACGACGTACTCCTCGACGGGTGCTGCGCTGATGGATATCTTGTAGCAGCCGCGGAAACGGCACTGGTATCGCACCTTTCGAGGGGCATCGCCGTGGGGTCTGTCGAGGACGCGACGAAGCGGATGCCTGCAACAATCACATATCGCGATGTGTGACAGCAACGATTTCGGGGTTACCGTCCCGGACTCGTGCACTCGCCGTGATGGATCGGACAGGAGCCGTTGGACCCGTGCGAAATCCTCGATGGAGATCAACGGCTCCCACGCGGCGTCACCGATGATCTCCCCGCGGTAGACGCGTTTCCCCGCGATGGTGGGGTTCTGCATGATCTGCTTCACCGTCATCGATGTCCACGCTGAGGTGATTTTCCCATCGTGGGATTTTTGAGGTGTTGGCTCTCCCCGGTCTTGAAGATCGTTCGCGATCGTTCTGACTGGTGTACCGGAGATAATCCGCCGTGCCATCAGCCTTACGAGTTCGCCGGTGTGCGGATCCGGCTCTTGGCCGATGAGTTGGCCTGTGTTCGTGTCGTAAACGCGTCGATAACCATAAGGTATTCGCCCGTGCGGGCGTCCCTTCTCTGCCAGGAGGCGTACAGTGCGGATCTGCCGTTCGCGCATCGTATGTGCGTCGGCTTCGGCTCGCAGGAACTCGAATCCGAGCATGAAGCTGTCGTCGGAGCGAGTGAAGTCGGAGACTCGGCCTTGCGTCATGTAGAGAACTCCTGCTGCTTGGCAGGCGGCACGTAGTTGGAGGTAGATCTCGAGATCCCGGCCGGCTCTGGATGGCTCCCAGGTGACGAAACCATCGACCTTCCCTGACTCGATGAGTTGCAGGGCTTCCTGGAAACCTCCTCGGTCCTTAGTCCGCCACTCGGAAGCGGAGCGGTCGGCGTCTCTCAGGACGCGGACGACCGTCCACCCCAGTGGTTGGCACCACGATCGGCAATCACTGACCTGATCACCGATTGACCGCATCAGTTTGAGCCGGTCCTGCGACGCTCGCGCATATATCAACGCTCTGACGGGTGTTATTGCTGAGGGCTTGTTCTTGTCCATAACGGACAGGTACGTCAGTGATCCCATGACAGGTTCCTCTCGACACGACGAGGCTCCTTGCCCCGTCAACCTGTCATAGCGTGGCGGGAAGACGCCGGTCGAAAACCGCGGAATCACGCGGATGTTCGCGGTGCCATACCTCCCATTGTTCGACTCATCGAGGAATAGGACGTACGGCGGGGTTCCTGGGACCTGGGCAAAGGGCTGATGGCGGAGCCCGCAGCGCTGAATGGGTGATGAAGAACCGCCGCTTGGCGGTGCCGCGGACCCGCTGAGAAGCTCAGGAACAGCGCCATCCTTCGAGGCTGTCTTCCGAAGCAACTCATCAACGCCCACAGATGTACAGCAGTCCCACGTTCGGTCTTGACCTCTCAGGAGGAGACAGCGAGCGTGGTGTGATGCACGTTGTCTTCCCACGAAGAGAGCGCATCCATCCGACGCTGAACACGAGTGGCAGCGCACTGTATATGTCGGCGGCGTCTGGGAGAATTGTGTGGTGGCCAAGAAAAAGTCGAAGCGTGGCAAGCGAGGACAGCAGTTGCGTCGCTCACCCGCTGTCGCTCCCTTAGCGGTCCCGGCGGTGCTCGCCGAGCAGGATGATTCGGCTCGCCTCATTGATGAGTGGAGCGGAACAAGAAGCGGCGCTTGGGCAAGCAGAGGTTTCGATTTTCAGCACACGGTCGCGGGTTGGCTTGCTGCTCGGCTGATTGCTAGTGATCTCCAAGCCGAAGCGCTCGTTCCCGAGGGGCTCGAAGACATCACAATTGAGTCCGAGGCCTCGCGGCATGTTCAGGTGAAGTCGCGAGGCGAGCACTTGGGAGCATTCCCCGTGGGGAAGGCAAGTGGCGACGTCGTTGACGCCTGGCTCCGACACCGTAATCGTGGCGACGATTCGTACACTCTCATCGTTGTGTTTGAGCGAGGCATTGAAGGCGAAACTGAACTCGGAGAGTTCGATAGACCGCTTGGCAAATCGCTCGGACAAGATTCGCGACTGCGGGCCAGCATCGCTACTGCGGCGAAGAAGCACGGGCTTGGCGAGAGTGATGTTCACGAGCTGTTTGATCGCACAGTCGTATTTGGAGTCTCCTGGTCTTATCTGGATGAGAACAGCAGAACGTTGCTGGGAACGGCTTTCGAAATGTTGCGGCCGTCGGTCCTTGACTACCTGGCACGTGAGCTCCGCACCATCACAGCCGAGACTGCCAGGTTGAACGCACCAGTCGGCTACGCCGGTAGGCACTCTCTCGATCGGAACGAGCTGATACGTCGGAGCCAGGACTTCATTGAACAGGTTGACCTCGATGCGCTCGAAGCAGCTATTACTCTTGGCCTCTGTTCGCCTTTGTCGCTCACCGAAGAACTCCACGACGCCCGCTTTTACGAGGGCGTCGCGACACAACCAGGCCATGTTGCGGCGGGTCTGGTGGTGCCGCGGAGCGAGCTCATCGGCGAAACGGTAACCGGAGTGCAAGAAACCTCATCCGTTATCTTGACCGGACCATCTGGCGTCGGGAAGAGCGCTCTGCTTTGGTCGATCCCGCATGCTCTCCCGGGCGTCCTGTGGTTCCGTGTAAACCGGTTGTCTTCCCTTGACGTTCCCGAGGTGCTGAGGCTGTGTCGTTCGTACCAGGTTTCTGACACGAACCCCATCGGTCTCCTCATCGATGCAGCCGGTGCAGGCCAGTTCAGCGGATGGTCTCAGCTACGCGAGGAAGCGGCTGCGACACCGGGCCTGTTCATGATCTCGACTGCGCGGCACGAAGACCTCATCTCACTTGGAGACCTATCAGGCTGCGCCATCATCACCGTGGATCTGGACGAAGACGCCGCTGAGGTGATCTTCGACGGTCTGCATGAACGAAAGGCAACAGAGTCGCCTCACTGGAGAGAGGCGTTCGAACAATCCGGGGGACTCACCCTTGAGTTCACCCACTTGCTCACGCGTGGAGAACGCATAGATGCTGTGATCGGCGACCAGGTGCGCCGTCGCATCGCTGAACAAAGAAATATCGAACTCGACTTGTTAAGCCTTTCTACCACCGCAGATCGCTGGTCGGCCACGCTACCCGTAGACAAGGCTGCGGAAGCCTGCGGAGTGACTCAGCTCGAACTTCGGGGGCCTCTCGCGCGTTTGGCGGAAGAGCATCTGTTGGTCGAGCGCAACGGAACGATCTCCGGCGTGCATCAATTGCGATCGACCGCCATTTCCAAAGCCATCCACGACCAACCGCCTCCAACTCTTGACCACACGTTCAGTCGTCTCCTCGCCCTTCTCGTTCCCGAACAAGTCAGGCGATTCGTCCCCAATGCACTCAGGGACGAACCAGAACTGGACCGGCTGATTCACGAGTCCGCGCTGCGCGAATCCGGCGATGTCAAGAAGCTAGCCGCCTATCTGCGAGGCTTGCGCCTCTATGACTTCTACGAACGGGCGGTTAAATGGACTGAGATAGCCGAAAGATATGGAATCCCTCCAGCAAATCAGCCTGTCGCACAACTCTGTGCCATTGCGGGCACTGTTCTTCCTGACTTTTTTCCAGAGGAGTTCAACCGCGCCGTCGCGGACATGGCTGCATCGCCCGAATCTTCACGCGGGTCAGCGCTGATCGCAGCGATCGGTGCTCGGCAACTCGCCGAGGACTTTGTCGCAATAGACGACCTCGACCTCGCGAATGAGCTTCTGTTCGAGCACCAGGAAAGCCCGGTCGACATCACCGTTGAATCTCAATCCGCGCTTCTGAACTCCAGCCCTCTGGGCGATGCGATGCAACGCGCATCGGTCACACAGCTTGCAAACTTCCTAGCGACAGCGAACTCTCTCAATCCCGACCTTGCTCAGACACTCATTCAGTCATGCGGTGGAGAGCCCGAGATCGAGGCCAAGATCAGGAATGCCGATCCGTGGATACTCGACCTCCGGATCGATGAATCTAGCGGCGAAGCGGTCGCCTACGCTCGCGTTCTTCATGTCTCCGATGCCACTCATGGCGACCCTCACGACCGAGTGATCAAGCTTGGACGACTCCTTCTGCGATGCTTTCCCAGAACCACGCACGTCGACGTCAAGTTGCTGCTCCCAGGGGGCCACGACTACCAGATCAGCGATTACCAATTCGGTTCCACTGCACTCCGCCGAGAGTACGATCACTCTGAACTATCGGTGGCCTGGAACCAAGAACGCATGCGAGTCACCAACGCAGTGCTCGGGGCCACCGATACAGAACGTCTCTCGGCCGCGCTTCCCCTCATCGAGGCTGCCTCTCGACTCACACGCGTAGTCGGAAACGCATTCACTGCTGCAGATGTACGAGGTATTGACACCAATCAGCTTGCGGAGCAGATAAACACTCTCGGCGAAGACGCCAACCAGATCGGTCCGCGCCTCAACGGACGTCCACGAGCGCTTGACGTCACCGGAGATCAAGGGGTGTCATCCTTGACCGTAGACCCACTCTCGGGCCTCGTGACAGACCTCACTGGCAATGTATTCCCACGACTCATGAAACTGGACAACCCTGCGGCGCTTGCGGCGCACCTCAGCGACCATGTGATCGCAAAGTCGCTCCACCTTGCGCAGGAGGAGCCGTGGCACCTACTGGGCTACGACACATTCCCGGATAGCCTGAGATCGCTCGAAGCCGATCTGCATCGCCTCCTCGCTGCGGTCGCCGCGCTTGCCGCAGACTCATCTGTAAATGTGGCTCTCGTGCGTGCGGCCCGCGCCGGAAAGCGTGAGGGCGCACTCGGCAGAGCAGCCGACGCTGCCCGAACCCTTACAAGACGGAGGCTGCAAGCTCGGAAATCCGAGCTGGAACAAGTCGGTAGGAGCATTGGTTGGCAATTCCGTGTGCACATGCCTACGAGTGACCGATATCAACTGGTCCCCGAACGGCTCATAGCGCTCGATGTGCCGTCGCTGGTCACCTGGGGAAACGCGCTTGAAGAGATTGTTGCTGCCCTCCAGACGGCAGGACTGCCCGGAGAGAAGTTTGTGCTCCTTCCGATACGTGACGGGAAGCCCGTCGAATCGCTCACGATGTCCCTGATCACTTCTCTACTACCAACAGGCGCGCTCGGACCCTGGGCAACCGAGCTTCCCGACCCGCACGACATCCCCCTGACTGAGGCGCTCGACGCGACGGTCGCTTCGGTTCAAGTTGCGTCAGGAGTCTTGGCGCTCAGTGAGCAACAGCGAGCGCATGACACTGTCGTTCAGGTTCTGAAAGACGCGAAGCAGGGATTTGCTCGATCGAAGAGGGCCATCAAGCAAGCGCCAACGGACGCGGTAATTGAGCAGATCGTCTTGTTTCTGGACGCCCTCGAAGAGGAGTTGACGAATGAGGAGTCCGGCGACGCCACTGGCGGTGGCATCGCCAGTCAGATGCTGCGGATGGTTACAGCGGGTGAGCAGACAGAACTCACCATCGCTCTGGGCGCGGCGCGCCTTATGGCATTGGAGTGGGATATCGATCCCCACTCTGCTCCAGGACTGTTTCAACTGTCTTAATCCGAAGTGGAACGAGTCGCGTCCAGGTTCTTCAGTGCAAGCTTTGGATAGCACGTGTTGGGCAACGGTTTTTCTCCCGGGGGCCTGGTCGCACGAGCTGACACGAGAGCCCGACAAGACCAAAGGCAAGACCATGATGCGCGCCGTGATCGGCAGCATCACTAGCGGTGTCCCCGCGGCGCTCACCGAGATCCGCAAGCTCGGCCGCACCCTCAAACAGCGAGCGGCGGACGTCCTGGCGTTCTTCGACCGCCCCGGCACCAGCAATGGACCGACCGAAGCGATCAACGGGAGACTCGAACACCTCCGAGGAACGGCCCTCGGCTTCTTTAACCTCACGAACTACGTCGCACGCAGCCTGCTCGAAGCCGGCGGATTTAGACCCCATCTACACCTGGACTGTGTCAAGTTTTTTCGACAGGAGAACACTATTTCTTCAAGCAGCCCGGTCGGCTACTGACGAGTCGGTTCCGGTCCGGTCGAAGAAGAACGCGTGCATCGCCTGACCCGGGATATCGTATCCCAATGCCGAGTGACGCCTCTTTCCGGTTGTAGAACACCTCGATATACTCCGCCACCGCCAGCCTGGCCCCAGCCCTGGTGGCGAACCGACCATGATAGAACATCTCGTTCTTCAACGACACGAAAAACGCTTCCGCCACGGCATTTTCCCAGCACACCCCGGTCCGCCCCACCGACAAGCGAACCCGCATCAAACGCGCAACGTCCGCATATCCCTGGGAGGTATACGTGGCTTCCGCGGTCACTGTTAACCTGAATTCGGGTTAACAGTGACCGCGGGTCGCAGGGCGGATTCCTTCGCTCTTTGGAGCATCACGGGTTGCGGGGGTCGATGGGCCGAGTCGGGGCTGCCGGAGACAACGCGGCGATGGAAAGCTTCTTCTCGCTGTTACAGAACGATGTTCTCGACGCCGGGCCATGGCGGACTCGGCAGGAGCTGCGGTTGCGGATCGTGTCATGGATCGAGGGCACGTATCACCAGAGGAGGCAGAAGGGGGCTCGGCCGGCTGACACCGGTCGTGTTCGAAGAAGCGTTGCAGATCCAGACCGTGGATCTGGCGGCCTGAACCAGGAAACCGAAACTGTCACCTGAACTTGCATCAGCCCCTGTCATCGGTGTTCGGGTCCGCTTTGCCGGTTATCTCCAGAGTTGTTGGACATAGGCGGTAAAATGTGACCATGGCAACAGCGGAGGAGACGCTACAGGCGACACTTAGTGACACTGAGTTTGGCGCTTTGACGGTGCTCGCCGAGAGCACCGTCCCGCTTTCTGGCCGTAAAGTTGCGACCGCCTTGGGTGTGTCGCCAACGACTTCCAATGACGCGTTGGCCACGTTGTCGGAAGCGGGGTTCGCCACCTCGCGGAAGTCAGGACGGGCAACCCTGTGGCAGCTCGCTGTCTCGCACCCTTCTATCAGTGCATGGTTGGAGGAAGCCTTACCCGGTGGCAGGGAAACCTCGACTGGGTCAAGCCCGTACTCGACGGGCGGGGGCGGCGTCCGTCTGGAGCACTCGTATGCTGCCTGCCTCATTGCTAGTTTCCTCGCGGGTGACGCAGTTCCGGAGCTCGGCGATGCCATACGGGTGGACTCGATTCGGCTCCAGGCCAGTGACCTGAGTAATGCTGACGACATCGTTATCGAAGGCCGCGACGCTCATGGTCAGCGGCATCGAGCGTCTATCGCCGTGCGGAGAAGCCCGCTCCTGACCGCGAGCGACGATGCGTCCGTCCCCCTAGTCCGAGATTTCTTGGCGATCGTGACGGATCAGTGGACCGAAGTGTGCTCGGGGAGGTGGCAACTCGTGCTTGCGGTCTCGACCAATGCCAACGCGGTGACCCAGCTCGCAGAATTGGCGGAGCTCGCCCGCGCGCTCCCGACCTCGGCTGACCTGGTTGCTCGCTTGGCGCAAGCGGGAAGAACCAATGCTGCCGTTCGTGGTCGGTATGACCATTTGAAAGGACTGGTCGAGCGGGCATCGGAGGGCCTGCTCTCAGCCGAGAGGCTGACCGCGGAGGAGCTAACGTGGCGGCTTCTCTCGCATTTCAGTGCACGCAACCTTCGTCTCGAGCGAACGGATCGTGCCGACCGAACGGCCGCGGTCAGCGCGCTGCAGCGAGTGCTCATCGACGGCACCCCAAGCGTGGCGGATGCGTTGTTCTCTCGTCTCGAGGAGCTTGTCGGTGAATGGGCGCCTCAGGGGGCCGTGCTCACCCAAGCGCTGGTTCGACAAAGGCTGAGCAACTACCCGCTGACGAGGTCTGCGTCGTTCGCATCCGCCTGGGGATTGTTCGATCGGCTGGGAACCCGACTACGTGAATCTGTTCGCCCGGCTCTTCGGTCAGGCCAGCGGACGCTCGAGCTTGAGCGCCCCGGTGAAAGGTCGCTGCTCGTCGACGCCATGCGGTCCGTGGGCGAGTCCGCTGGCGCCCTAGTGGTCACCGGCGATCCGGACGTGGGGAAGTCGGCCTTGTCCCTGCGCGTCGCGGAGGCCCTGGAGAGAGACGGCGCGGCCATCGTCAGCCTCAGCCTGCGTGACCTCCCAGTCACCGTGATGGAACTCGAGGCTCAGCTGAGTGGCCACTCACTCAATGACATCATGGGAAGCGGGGCAGTGGGATCGGTACGGCTTCTCCTCGTGGACGGCGCCGAGTCCGTTCTCGAAGGCAAGGCGCACGTATTCCGTGCACTCACCGAAGCCGGCCTGCGGGCCGGCTTCGGAGTGGTCAGCGTCGCACGTACCGACGGTTCACGCCAGGTCGGTGAGGAGATGAGTCGAGCCCTCGAACTCGTGGGGTCTAGCCTTTTACCGGGCGAGCACACGGTCGGGCCACTGACCAACGACGAGCGTCAGGCTCTTCCAAAGGCGTTCACAGTCCTAACTCGCTTGAGCCTTGATGCGCGCGCCAGCTGGGTCCTTGGACGCCCAGGACTGGTCGATGCGCTTCTGCGGACCGGCACCGCTCTCGATCCTGACGATCTGCTGTGCGAGGCAGATGTGTATTCGACCGTATGGCGGAGTCTCATTCGCCGCGATGAGATCCACCCTCCAGGAGCGGCGTCCCCGGACGATCGCGATCAGGCCGCGCTGAGTGTCGCCGGGCAGACCCTCGGCATCGCTGCTGGCCCTCTTCACGGCACCGGGACCGCCGAGTTGCGCTCCGACGGAGTCCTCCGGGTACCCATTAATCCCGCGATTGCCCGCGGGGACGAGTTCGCGACTGACCTGTTTCGCGATTTCGCTCTGTGCCGACTTTTTATCACCCAAGGGTGGGAGGCTCTCAGGTCTGCTGGGGCCCCGCGCTGGTCCATCCGCGCCGCTCGCCTCGGGTGCCAGGCCGCGCTGCTCGGCCCCAGCCGCCTCGATGCATGGGCCAATCTCTCAGCGCGGATGGGCGAGATTGCCAGAGCCGAGGGTGATCGATGGCTGGAGGTTCCCTACGAGGCCTTGCTCACTCTGGGGGATGCGGAACCGGCGCTCCGCGAGCTGTGGGGGACCCTGACCGATAATGGCTCAGCTGGCCTCGGCATTCTGCTTCGCCTCGCCGAGGTGCGGTATGTCCACGGGACGATTGGCGACGCGTTCGCTCTCGCGCCCCTGGTGGCGGTTGCATTTTGTGAACAGCCAGAGATCGAGCGCGATCTGCAGTTCGGTCATCGGACCGTCCACGAGGTAGTCCGCGATCTCGTCTTGGCTTGGCTGCGCGGAATGGCGACCGTCATGCCGCAGCCCGACCCTCTCCGCCAAAAAGTCCGCGACACTATCCTCGCTAGTGACCCACCGCCCTACGACGACTTCGCCATAGAGGCCCTCGCCTGTCTGGGTACAGATATCGACGACAAGGTAGAGGCGTGGCTGCGGCAGGTTGGTAGCCACCGGCCGGTAGACCTCAACGCGGCTGTGGAGTCGTTCGCTGTCGTCGCGAGCATGTCGCAAGAGCGGCCCAAGCTATTGCTGGATCTCGCGGAGGCTTACTACATCGAGCTGCCCGACCCAGACGACCACTGGCGCGGGGGCAGCCTTGACGATGGCATTAGAGACTTCAAGCACGGACTCGGCGTCAGCTTCGGCATCCCGGGAGCTGCCTGGTACTACGGCCCCTTCTTCAGGTTGCTGAACACGATTCCCTGTGAGGCAATTGGCTTCATCAACCGAATGCTGGACCACGCGGCGAGAGTGCGCGTCGAGAAGACCTACGATTTCGTCGACGAGCCGAAGGAGGCCGCCGAGCCCGACGGAATCGAGCTGGATGTACCTGGCACCGGGACGCGTCGCTACATCGGCGACAGCCATGTATGGGCCTGGTATCGCGGATCGAGCGTTGGGCCGTACCCGTGCATGAGCGCACTGCTTGCTCTTGAACGATTCATCGACCACATGCTGGAGAGCTTAGACATCCCGGCACGAACCATCCTCGAACTGCTTCTGCACGATTGCCACAACCTCGCCGTGCCGGGGCTTCTCGTCGGTTTCCTCACGAGACACCCCGACCAAGTTGGTGATCTCCTTGACGCCTTCCTTGAGCGCCCCGAGATTTGGCATCTCGAGACATCCCGCGTCGTGGGCGAATACTTTCATGTGCGTGACCCGGACGCAGATAAGCTCACGGGCCTCGACCGCCGATCGAATACCCCGCACCATACCGTGGCTGGAATGGTGGTCAACGCGCGAGTCAGCCGTGATGAGAAGCGTCTCGCCCGGCTCGTCGAGGTCGGGACTCACCTCGTAGACAACGCCAGGGCAACTCTTACCGGCGCGGCAAGCGATGCGGAGTACATCGCCATGATCGAAGGCTGGGCCGCTGGATTCCGATTCAACAATTACCGCGCCAGCTCGACTCAGGACGGAGTTCTGATCGAGTTCGAACGCCCTGCCGATATCGAAGAGATCCTCGCTCCCGGCAACCAGGAGCTTCAGACGACCAACTTGATGTATGCGCTCCAGAATCGCTATGGGCGTTACAACGACGATCCTGGGAATTGGCCAGTTGAGTACCTCGAGGAGGACCTTGCCGTCGCCCGGCGGATGAACGACGAGGAGACAGTCCCGAAGAATGTCTACAGTCCTGAGAACGCCTTGGTTGCAGTCGCGGCGGCCGCAGTACACGGTCAAGCCATGGGTCTGGTCAACCTAGATCGGTCTAACCTCGTGTGGGCGGCGGGCGCCATCATCTGGGCTGGCGAGAACCCCAAGGTCGACGGGATGGACTACAGCGGCTCGATGTTCTCGATGGGTGCAGACAGAGCAGCGGCCGCGTCTGTGCCGCTACTCCTTCTCGCGCCGTTCGACGACCTGGAGCTGGACCGGCAGCAGATCGAGAGTTGCTTGCGATCCCTTGGGACCAGTGTCTTCGACGAGGTAAGAGCAAACTACGTCAAAGGCGCCCTTCCGGTTTGGGGTGCACCGTGCGATTTTGACATAGATACCAGCTCCTGTCGTCGGCACGCCCCGGCGTGGGCCGCAGGCACGGCAGGCTTGATCGACTGCCGGCTCGGATCATGGAATCGAGATCGACAACGGCGGGAGCATGAGCCGTTGTCGCCACCATTCCACGAGTCGCTACTCTTCGTTTCCGACAACGACCTAATGGTCAATCGGCTACGCATGCCGCTCGCCTGCATGATCGACGCCCGCAACGTCCCTTGCCTTCAAAAAGAGATAGCCGCACTCTGGTCCCCCTTATGGGACGCCCACCGTAGAGGCCTCGCGCACTGGTGGAAAGAAGGGTATGACCAGCACGCACACATCACGCACGAGCCCATCGCTCGTCGGATGATCAAGGTCGCTCTGGATGGCGACCGCGATATTGTCGGGTCGTACATCAAGACCTTCGCAGCAGATTCGAACGCCCTGCATCTCCTCTTCGACGGGTTCGCGACGGTATTCACTTACGACGAGGGCCTTCGGGCACATTTGGCGGACTTCTGGTCCTGGGCACTCAGGATCGCTCTGGACACGATTGGGGATGGGACCGAGCTTCCATCGCAACGGCACTGGTACGACTACATGGTAGCGGCCTTGCTCCCTACCCCCAGCCCAAGATCGGCAGACCCAGACATCGACGGCACGTTGGCCAGATGCCGCGCGGCTTGGATTCAACCGGCTGCCCTCGGCGAGCTTCCTGACCGCTGGCTGCGTATTGCGCGCGGGCAGGCTAAAGCTGTCGACGCAGTTGTTAAGTTTGCCAAAGGCACTACCCCTGAATGGCAGACGACCGTCGCGCTGACCTGGATTGAGACGATCATCGACGGCCGCTTCGACCTCATCGCGAACCGCCTTTGGCTTCTTGAAGAATGGCTGACTAACCTTCGTAGCGTCGGCGCGATCGACGGTAAGGTCCAGAGCCACTACCACCGAATCATTGACGGACTCGCCGCCGCAGGGGATCACGGCGCCGTCAGGCTCCAGCAAATGGATGAATAAGCTCGGCTAGTGGCGATGGTTCCACAAGGCGGGCGCTCACTGCCCTTCGCCACAGCGTTCGACAGACACCGGAAATCAACCGGATCTTTCAAGGTGAAGTAGGTTCAATCGCTTCCGAAATAACCGCGTCCCGCCTAAACTTATATACTCGGTTCTACTTGGATTCCGAAATGTGCGGCTTTGCTGCGGTCGTTCGACGCGGGGGAGTGGCACGTAGAGGGCACGAGTCCGGCCTGGCCGCGGAAAAACCGCAAGATTCCGGGGAACTTGATGAGGACTGGGACTTCTGAGTCACTGAGCGCCCGCCCTCCCGGAGGGCGTTCCGAGGCCCGGATCCGCGCGGTGTATGCGGGCCCGGGCCTCGTCGCATGCCGTGGTGGGTGGGCGATCCGCGGGCGTGGTGGGCGGCGTGTGACACGCGGGCGGGGCTGGCGTGGAGTGTGGTGGGTGAACATCTGTGCCGCGAAACGACCCCTTTTACCCCCGATTTCGGTGCGTATCGGAGCACAGATGTTGTGCAGTGCGCTCGCCGCGGGGCAAAGGGGGGTGCGGGGGCGGGTTGGGTGGGAGTGTGCGGGAAACAAGGCCGTGGAATGAAGAGCGGGTGGCGCGCGGGGTGCGTCCCCCAATGTGCGGCTGTCATCACGTGGCCGCTGTTCCTAGGCTGGAGCCGCAAGGGGAGAGGTTTCCCGCCAACCCTCAGGCGTTCCGGGGGGAACGCCGGGTTGGTGGGGGCACGATCGACAACCGTGAAGAACTGCACAGTCATGCACTCGCCACGGGAGATCTTCGTAGGGGGCTTGAACGTGATGCGCGCAAAATCGTCCGTCAAATCAGTGCTCTCGGTCGCCGAGCTGGGCACGCTCAACCAGCTCATGCGCGGAGCCGGCACGGTGGAACCGTTCGAACGTGAACTGGTGTCCCGCGTGTTCGTGGGTGCTCGTGCGTGGCTGCAGGAACAGGAAGAGGGCGCGGAACTCACCCGTGACCAGCGCAAACGTTGGAACGCCGCCGTGCGCTACGTCAATCGCTACGTCTCACGCGGCGGTGTGGCCATGTCGTGGCGGGTGCTGCGTTCCTTGGGCAACTCCACGGATCTGCTCGCGAACCACCACGTGCTCAAGACCGCGATGGTAGCTGCCGCCGCTCACGGTCCGGTCACCGCGGCCGAGGAGAGCCGCATGGCCACTGCGCTCATCACCCCGCCCCGTCCGGCCGCGCGGTTGACCACCTCCGCGGCGTGATGCTCCACACGTCGTCGACTTAACGCGTGCCACGTCCGGCCGGGTGAGCGAGGAGTTGTGGGGAACGGACCCGCCCGTGCCGCCGCGTCCGGGGTCCGAGCGGGCCCCGCTGCACTAGAGTTGGCGCCAGCATGAAACTCATACGTCAGCGCGAGTCCCTGGGCGCCGAACAGGACTACCGCCGCGCCCTGTCCATCCTCGATGCCGCGCGCGGTGGTGCCACCGAACCCGTGCTGCGCGTGTACCAACCGCGGCCCACGGTGGCCTTCGGTCGCCGCGACGAACTCAACCCCGGGTTCCCCCGGGCCCGTCAGGCCGCGCTCGACGCCGCGTTCACCCCGCTCGTGCGCCGCGTGGGTGGCCGTGCGGCCGCGTACCACGGGGGTTGCTTGGTCATCGATCACGTGGAACCGGATCCGGATCCTAAGACGGGTATCCAGGACCGGTACCGCCTGTTCGGGGACATGGTGGTCGCAGCGCTCGAGGAACTCGAGATCCCGGCCCAGGTGGGAGAGATCCCGGGGGAGTACTGCGCGGGGGAGTACAGCGTGCACGCACCGGGTACAGCGGCGGATCCGAACCAACCGGTCAAACTCGCCGGTACCGCGCAGCGTGTCGTGGCCGGGGCGTGGTACTTCTCCACGGTGCTCGTGATCGAGGTAGCCGAGCCGTTGCGCAGCGTCCTGGAGGACGTGTATTCGTGCCTGGGTGTGTCGTGGGAACCGGCCACCGCCGGGTGCGTCGCGGACGTCCGACCGGGCACCACGGTCACCGAGGTCGAGGCCGCGCTCATGAGTGTGTACGACCGGTACTCGTCCTACATGGGGTACGGCCCCGTGAGCGGATCGCGGTAGGACCGACAACCCGTCACGGGAGGAGAACACCATGTGCGGTCGTTATGTGATCGCCCGGACCCCGGGCCAGCTCGCACTGCCCTTCGACGCGCAGGTCGACGACTCGATTGCCGGGGGCGTGGAACCCAACTGGAACGTGGCTCCCACGCACACGGTCCCGATCATGCTCGAGCGGCTCTCACCGGACGGTCAGCTGCTCCCGGAGATCCACGCCGCGCGCTGGGGCCTCGTGCCCTCGTGGGCCAAGGAGCTGTCGATCGGGTCCAAGATGTTCAACGCCCGCTCGGAGACCGTGACCGAGAAACCGTCCTTCCGGGCCGCGGTCAAAGCCCGGCGCTGCGCGATCCCCGCGGACGGCTATTACGAGTGGAAGGCCCCGGAGTCCGGGCGCGGGAAGAAGCAACCGTACTTCGTGCACCCCGAGGACGGTTCCCCGATCTGGTTCGCCGGGATCTACGAGTGGTGGCACGTTCCCGACGACGCCGCGGACCTCGCGCGCGCCGAGCAGACCCGGCCGGGCAAGAACGCGCAGGACGACGCGGGCCGGTGGTTGCTCTCGTGTTCGATCCTCACGCGCGAGGCCCCGGACGCGCACGACGAGAACTCGCACCTCGCCGCGCTGGGAGCCCTGCACAACCGGTTGCCCATGGGCATGACCGAAGCGTTCGCGCGCGAATGGATCACCCCGGACAAGGACCACGCCCCGGAACTGGTGGACCGCGCGATGGCCGGCGCGTTGGAGGTCGCCGCGCAGTGGCGCATGCATGCCGTGAGCACGGACGTGGGGTCGGTGAAGTCCCAGGGGGAGTACCTCGTGGAACCCCTGCAGACCCTGCTGTAACCGCAGCCGGGGGCGTGTCACAACCCCGGTGAATGTCCTCGGTGCGGCCCGCCGCACTGCAAGACCTCGGCCCTCTGCCTATGGTGGAGACGGTGCACCGACGCACCACACACCGACGATAACCGGGGGTAGACATGGTTGAACTGGGCAACACCCTGACCGATGACACGCGCTGGCTGATCGACTTCGTCCGCTCCGCCGGAGCCGGCGTGCTCGCGAGCAACAGCGGCACGGGATATCCCGAATCCGCGTACGTCCACGTGGCTGCCACGGACGACGGACACATCGTCTTCGGGACCAACACCAAGTCCCGGAAGTTCTCCAACATCACGTCCGACCCGCGCGTGTCCATGGTCGTGATGCGCGACGGCACGCACGAGGTGCAGCTCGAGGGAGAGGCCAGGGTCCTTGAAGGGGCCGACGCCGCTCCGGCCGGTCAGACGCTCGCGGCACAGCACCCGGGTGCGACCGACACGAACGATCCCGAGAACCTGCGGGTCCTGGACATCACGGTGCGTTGGGCCACGCGCACGGACGCATCCCAGGTCCCGCCGCGCAGCGACGAGCTCACGCTGCGCTGACGGGTTCGCCCCTCGCTGTCGAACGATGGCGCGGGCGCGTCACGGAGGGGCGCCGGTGCGCTCGGCGGACGCCGATCCGTTCCACGACATGCAGTGCATCCATCCGCAGCAAGAGACCCGGGTCGCCTCAGGCGGTCCGGGTCTCTTGCATCCGGTTCAGAACGGTTCGGTTCTAGGCGGGTCGGTCTTGGACGGCTCGGTTCCGGGCAGCTGCGTCCCGAACAGCCGCAGCACCGTCAGAGTTCGTCCTGCTCCGGGATCCAGCGGTTGAAGTCGAGCGTGAGGTAGAGCGCGAGCGCCGCGGAGTTGTCCTCCGGGATCCGCACGCACACCTCGTGGTAGCCGTTCTCGTGCAGGGACGTCATGACCTGGCGCACGAGCTGCTCCGCCAAGCCGCGCCGGCGGTGCGAGGACGCCGTGAAAAGTTCGAACAGGTACGGCACGTCCGGCAGGTGCGGGTCATCGCGGCGCTCGAGCACGATGGCCGCGGCCACGGGGTTGCCGTCCTCGTCCTCGATCACCTGCGACTGTTCCTGCAGGAACGGGCCGAACTCACCCCGGAACGCGTCCCGGACCGTGGTCTCCGCGTCCTCCTGCGTGCCCACGGTCCCGGAGCCGTAGGCCTCCCGGAGCAACCGGGCGAGCGCGGCGGTGTCCTCGTCCGTCACGGAACGGCTCGTGGCCGTGAGCTCCCGGGGGGTCAGCTCGGTCCGCGCGATCAGCGTGATGGTTCCAGTCATCATGGCCTCCCATGGGTCATCGGTGCACACGGTAGTTCTTGCCCCTCAGGGTAACCGAGAAGACCCCGGTTTCCACGGGCGTACTACGGTGGAGGGGCAGGCCCGTCCGAGCCCCGGACCACGGCACCGCGGTGGGCGCGAGCGGCGTCGTCGTCCCACGCGGGGACCGCAGCCCGGAGGCCACCGTCCGGCGTTAGTGAGGAGAGCGAGAACCATGACCGAGAACCCCCAGACCGATTCCACACCGGAGGGCGAGACCGCCCGGATCTGCCGCGAGTTGATCCGCTTCGACACGAGCAACTACGCGAGTGGCGAGGCCAAGGGCGAGCGTGCGGCGGCTGAGTACGTGGCCGAGCTGATCCACGAGGTGGGCCTCGAGGCCCAGTACTTCGAGTCCGCCCCGGGCCGCGCGAACGTGTTCACCCGTATCGAGGGCAAGGACCCGAGCGCGGACGCGCTGCTCGTGCACGGCCACCTGGACGTGGTCCCCGCCGCGGCGCAGGACTGGTCCTTGGACCCGTTCGCGGGGGAGGTGCGGGACGGGATGATCTGGGGCCGCGGCGCGGTGGACATGAAGGACATGGACGCCATGATGCTCTCGGTGCTGCGCCACATGCGCCGCACGGGAACCGTGCCCGAGCGGGACATCGTCTTCGGGTTCTTCGCGGACGAGGAAGCCGGGATGCGCTACGGCTCCAAGTGGATGGTGAGCGAACATCCCGAGGTCTTCGACGGTGTCACGGACGCACTGAGCGAGGTGGGCGGGTTCTCCGCGAACATCGGCGGCAAACGGGCCTACCTGCTGCAGACCGCGGAGAAGGGCCTGCTGTGGTTGAAGCTCATCGCACAAGGCCAGGCCGGGCACGGCTCCGGGCTGCACGAGGACAACGCCGTGACGCACCTGTCCCGCGCCATGGCGAACATCGGGCAGTACACGTGGCCCGTGGAACTGACCAAGACCACCCGCGCGTTCCTGGACGAGGTCACCGAGCTGACCGGCGTGGAGTTCGATCCGGAGAACCCGCAGCGGCTGTTGCGCGAACTGGGGGATGTGGCCCGGTTCGTGGGGGCGACCCTGCAGAACACCTCGAACCCCACGATGCTCGACGGCGGATACAAGACGAACGTGATCCCCGGGACCGCGCAAGGCACCGTGGACGTGCGGTTCCTGCCGGATCAGCGTGATCTGGTGATGGAGAAGCTCCAGGAGCTCGCGGGTGACAAGGTGCGCTTCGAGGCCGAGTTCGAGGACATCGGGCTGGAGGTACCGTTCTCGGGCAACGTGGTGGACGCCATGGTGGACGCGCTGCAGGCCGAGGACCCCGACGCCGTGGTGCTGCCCTACATGCTCGGCGCGGGCACCGACAACAAGTCCCTGGCCACGCTCGGGATCACCGGCTACGGATTCGTCCCGCTGCAGCTGCCTCCGGAACTGGACTTCACGGGCATGTTCCACGGCGTGGACGAGCGCGTGCCCGTGGCCTCGCTCGAGTTCGGTTCGCGTGTGCTGGACCGCTTGCTGCGCACGTACTGAGCCCCCCCCCCCGCGCTCGCCGGCCCGAACGACGTCGGCCCCGCGTCGTACTGCCAAGTCCTCGCGACCTCGTGCACGCCCCACGCGACCGGACCCGCGCGACGCCGGCCCGCCCCGCGTTCCGCCTCATTCCACCGGCCCGACCACCGAAGGAGCCCCCATGACCGCCGTGACCGAACTGCTATCCGACGAGCTGCTCGCCGAGATCAGGGACCGCGCCGCCGCGACCGACCGCGACAATGCGTTCTTCGCCGAGGACTTCGATGCGCTGCGCGAGATCGGCTACCTGCGGATGCTCGTCCCGCGCGAGTTCGGCGGGCTGGGCTTCACGCTCGAGCAGGCCGCGCAGGCGCAGCGCCGCCTCGCCACGGCCGCACCGGCCACCGCGCTGGGGATCAACATGCACCACGTGATCGTGGGGATCGGCCACACCCTCCATCTGCGCGGGGACGATCGCGCGCAGCGGATCTTCCTCGACGCCGTGGCCGGGGAGGTCTTCGCGTTCGGGATCTCCGAGGCGGGCAACGATTCCGTCCTCTTCGACGCGACCACGAGCGCCGAGCCCGTGGCCGAGGGCTGGCGCCTGCACGGCACCAAGATCTTCACGTCCCTGTCCCCGCGATGGACGCGCCTGCTCGTCCACGCCCGGGTCTCCGGGGACGACGACGCCGCACCCCTCGTCTTCGGGTTCCTCGCTCGGGAGGACCACGGGTCCCCGGCGGGAGGGGTCACGGTGCGCGAGGACTGGGACGCGCTCGGGATGCGGGCCTCGCAGTCGTGCACCACGGTGCTGGACGGTGCGCTGCTGCGCACCGAGGACGTGCTCACCAGGACCCCTGCCGCACCCAACCCGGACCCCGTGGTGTGGGGGATCTTCGGGTGCTTCGAACTGTTGCTCGCGGCGGTGTACACGGGGATCGCCGACCGCGCGATCGACGTGGCCGTGGAGATCACGACCACGAGGCGATCCCTGGCCAAGGACGCCCCGTACTCGGACGACCCGGACATCCGCCGGCACTTGGCCGGGGCCGGTGTGCTACGGGACGGGGTGGAACTGCAACTGCGGCAGTTGTGCGCGGACGTGGACGCCCTGGGCTCGGACCGGGAGCCGGCGCACGGGCCGCGGTGGTTCATCCTGTTCTCCGGGGTCAAGTACCGGGCCACGGAAGCCGCGCGCGCCGTGGTGGACCTGGCGCTGCGGGCGTCCGGGGGAGCGCAGTACCGGCGCGGTTCCGAGCTCGAGCGGCTCTACCGGGACGTGCTGGCGGGGATGTACCACCCCTCGGACGAGGAATCCGTCCACGCGGCCACGGCGAAATCCCTGCTGGGACCCGTCTCCTCCTGAGCGGATCCCGGGCTCAGAACGTGCGGTCCACCCGCATGATCCGCCGACGCAGTACATAGCGGCGTTGGCCCCCGTAGAGCACCGCCGAGCGCATGAGTTCCCACTTGCCGTACTCGGTGTGTTCCCGCACCCGGCTGCGTGCCTCGGCGGGTTTCTCCCGCGGCGCCACCGTGAGCGAGAGGTACTCGTACCGGTCGTCGCGCCCGGTCATGGTGGGGTGACCGGATACCGAACTGTGCTTCAGACGTTGTTCTTTCATTGCTCCCATTCTGCTCCGATAACGGCTAACGTCTACACCATGAGCACCGATCCCCGCGCCGCGCTGCAAGCGCTCGTCAACGCCCTCGAAGAACACCTCGCCGCCGCGGCGAACCGCCGTTCGGACGACGATCCCACGGTGGACGGAGCCTACCTGGCCATCGCCAACACCTTCGAAGCCTACGAGGAAGCCCTCTACGATGCCTACGACGAGGTCACCCCGCTCACCGTCTTCGCCGAGGAGGACGACTCCGACGACGACCTCGACTACGACGACGATGATGACGACGATCTTCTCGAGGACAACGAGATGATGGACGAGGATCTCATCGACGAGGACGACTACGACGATGACGACGACGAGAACGAGGACCGTGATTCCTCGAACGGACGCCGTTCCGGGCGCTGACCCGGGGGATCGGATCACGTGAGCTGCGAAGGCCTCCGCCGCGGGCGGGGGCCTTCGTGCGTGTCCAGCGGCTTCCCAGGACGGGCCGGGAAGCACCTCAGAGGGGGTGCCGTACAGTTGTCGCGTGAACTGGATCGAAGCGATAATCCTGGGCCTCGTACAGGGGCTGACCGAATTCCTGCCGGTATCCTCCTCCGCCCATTTGCGGATCGTGGGCGAGTTCCTGCCCAACGGGGCGGACCCCGGGGCCACCTTCACCGCGATCACCCAGCTGGGCACCGAGACCGCCGTGATCATCTTCTTCTGGCGGGACATCGTGCGCATCATCAAGAAGTGGGCGCTGTCGTTGAGCGGCCGCGTGGACCGCAAGGACCCGGACGCCCGCATGGGGTGGTTCATCATCCTGGGTTCACTGCCCATCGCCGTGCTCGGTCTGTTGCTGCAGGACTACATCGAGACCCAGTTCCGCTCGCTGTGGATCACCGCGACCATGCTGATCGTCTTCGGTCTGTTCCTGGCGATCGCGGACTACATGGGCAAGCAGGAACGTCACCTGGAGGACCTGACCGTCAAGCACGCCGTGGGCTTCGGTTTCGCCCAGGCGCTGGCACTGGTGCCCGGTGTCTCCCGCTCGGGTGGCACGATCACCGCGGGTCTGCTCATGGGCTACACCCGCGCGGCCGCGGCACGCTACGCGTTCCTGCTGGCCATTCCCGCGGTGTTCGCCTCCGGCCTGTACCAGCTGTACAAGGCGGTCAGCGGCGCCGAACCCGGCGGGGTCTACTCCCTGGGCCAGACCGCGGTGGCAACCTTGATCGCGTTCGGCGTGGGTTATCTGATCATCGGGTGGTTCATGCACTACATCTCGGAACGCAGTTACAACCTGTTCGTGTGGTACCGCATCCTGCTGGGTGCCGCGCTGTTCGTGATGCTCGGAACGGGGCTCATCAGCGCCTGATCAGCACCGCCCTCGACCCGTGACGTGCGCGTTCGCGGTCACCAGGGAATAGCGGCCCCGGTGCGCCCGTTGCGTTCGGGGGAGTCCAAGAATCGTCCAAGCGAAGGTGAACATGAAGCGTTGGTCCAGCCGTCCGGTTCCGCAACTGCCCGGGACCTCGCCCGCACCCCTCGTGCACGACACAAGCACGGGGGAGCTCGAACGGCTGGAACCGCGTGAGGGCCAGGCGGGACTGTACGTGTGCGGGATCACCCCGTACGACGCAACGCACATGGGCCACGCCGCGACGTACGTGAACTTCGACCTGCTCAACCGGGTGTGGCGGGACGCCGGCTTCCCCGTGGACTACGTCCAGAACGTCACCGACGTGGACGACCCCCTGCTCGAGCGGGCGAACGACACCGGCGTGGACTGGCGCGAGCTCGCCGAGGAACAGACGGAGTTGTTCCGTACCGACATGGCGGCCCTGAACGTGCTGGCCCCCGATCACTACGTGGGGGCCACCGAGGCCGTCGAGTGGATCGTGCCCGCCGTCGAACGCCTCGTGGAACGCGGGCTCGCGTACCGCGTCCCGGAGGGCACCGGCCAGGACGGGCGCTCGGAGCCCGCGGGGGACGTCTACTTCGACCTCGATGCCGCCGGGCGGTTGCGCGCCGACGACCCCGACGCATGGGTGATCGGCTCCACGTGTCGCCTGGACCGGAAGCGCATGCTGCCCCTCTTCGCGGATCACGGCGGCGACCCCGAGCGCACGGGCAAGCGTGATCCGCTGGACCCGCTGTTGTGGCGCGTCAAGCGCGAGGGCGAACCGTTCTGGGACGGTGCGTCACTGGGTGAGGGCCGTCCCGGATGGCACATCGAGTGCAGCGTCATCGCGCTGCAGTACCTGCCCGCGCCGTTCACCGTGCAGGGCGGAGGCTCGGACCTCGCGTTCCCGCACCACGATATGGGCGCAGGCCACTCGTACGCGCTGTCCGGTGAGCCCATGGCCGAGCACTTCGTCCACACCGCGATGGTGGGGCTGGACGGCGAGAAGATGTCCAAGTCCAAGGGCAACCTGGTGCTCGTCTCGACCTTGCGCCGGGAGGGAGTGGATCCCGCCGCGATCCGCCTGGCGATCCTCGCCAACCACTACCGTACGGAATGGTTCTGGACGGACGACCTGCTCGAGCAGGCGAAGCATCGCCTCGCCACGTGGCGTGAGGCCGCCGTCAAACCTGAAACGGCCGGGGCGGACTCCCTGCTCGAGGCCGTTCGCGCGGCCCTCGGTCAGGACCTCAACGCTCCCGCGGCACTGATCGCGGTGGACGCGTGGGCCGCGCGCAACCTGGGCGGTGCCGCCGCGCGTGGTGCGGGGGCGTCGGCCGAGGACGCCGCGCTGGCGCGCGCCACGGTCGAGGCGTTGCTCGGCATCGAACTCTGAGCGCCCCGCCTCCGACGGACCCGCGCGGTCAGCCGCGGTCGTCGCGGCGGCGCAGGTAACGCTCGAACTCGCGGGCGATCGCGTCCCCGGTGGCCTCCGGGAGGTCCACGGTGTCCTTGGCCTCCTCGAGCTGGCGCACGTAGTCCGCGACCTCCGGATCCTCGGAGGCGAGCTCGTCCACGCCGCGTTCCCACGCCTCGGCGTCCTCGACCACGGGTTCGAGCGGCAGGGCCATGCCCAGCAGGTCCTCGAGGCGGCGCGCGAGCGCGAGCTGCGCCTTGGGGGAGGGCGACTGCGCCACGTAGTGCGGGACGGCGGCCCACATGCTCAGCGTGGGGAAGCCCGCGAGCGCGGCCATGTGGGAGAGCACCCCCACGATCCCGGTGGGTCCCTCGTACTGGGGGGCATCGATGTCCAGTTCCTCGCGCAGCTCCTCGGTGTCCGAGGTCAGGGTCACGGGGATCGGGCGGGTGTGGGGGACGTCCGCGAGCAGCGAGCCGAGCATGATCACGAAGTCCACGTCCAGGGCCGCGGCCTGCTCGAGCAGTTCGGCGGTGAACGCGCGCCACCGGTAGGACGGCTCCCAGCCGTGCAGCAGCACGACGTCCAGGTTGGTCCCGGGCACCGACGCCTTGGACAACCGCGTGGTGGGCCAGTGCAGTTTCTGCTCCCCGGTCAGGGGCCGGCGGATCACGGGACGGGAGTACTGGTAGTCGTAGTAGTCGTCCGAGGCGACCTCGAACACGTCCTTCGCGTTGAGCTGCTCGCGGATGAGCTTGAGGGTGTCCGTGGCGGCGTCGCCGGCGTCGTTCCAGCCCTCGAACGCGGCGATGAGCACCGTGACGGTCTCCTGGTCCGCACCGTCACGCACGACCCCGAAAGGTCCGATACCGGGCTGCTCCGAATTATTGTCCAACGTGGTCACCGTCCCACTGTACGGCCCATGCGGGTGTTCCACGAGCCGATCCCCAGCGCGGTACCGGCGGGCGCACCTACCATGTTCAGCATGCCCCTTCCCCGGTTCCGCCAGCCGTCCGACGACCGCGCCGCACCGGCCCCCGCCGGCCCCCGACCCCGCGGCGTGCGGCTGGGTCTGCTGCTGGGCGTGGAGCTGTTGCTGGACCGTTCGTGGTTCCTCATCGCGGGGCTGACCCTGGTGATGTACGGGCCCGTGCTGTGGCGGTTGTACCCCGAGCTCGGCTGGCTCAACCTACTCCTGGCCCTGGGCTTCGCGGTGGGCCTGGCCCTGAGCGTGCTGGTGCACGAACTCGCCCACGCGCTCGCGGGTCGCGCGGCCGGGTGGCCAGTGACCCGGATCGTGCTGACCCTCATGGGTGGGCACACGGCGTTCGGCAGCGTGCGCACCACGCCGCTGCCCACCGCGCTCGTGTCCCTGGCCGGACCGCTGAGCAACGTGGTGCTCGCCGCGCTGGGCACCGGTGTTCTCTTCGTGACCGCGGACAGCCTCGCGGGCCCGGGGTGGGCGCTCGTCCAGTTGCTGATCCTGGCCAACTGGATCCTGGGGTTGTTCAACCTGCTGCCCGGACTGCCGCTCGACGGCGGGCGCGTGGTGGAGGCGATCGTGTGGGCACTGACCCGCTCGGAGGCCAAGGGCACGACCGTGGCCGCGTGGTGCGGGCGCGGGATCGCGATCCTCACGGTCGCGTGGTTGCTGTGGGCGCAGGTATGGCGCCAACCGGTGGTGCTCGTGATCACGCTGCTCGTGGCCGGGTTCATCTTCATGGGCGCGGGGCAGGCGCTGCGCCAGGCACGCGTTCTGGGCGTGCTCGACGCCGTGCGGGCCGGGGGTGTCGCGCGTCCCGCGATGGAGTTCTCCCCGACTACGCCCCTGGCCCTCGTGGACGCCACCGTCATGGCCGCCACGGGGGACGATTACCGGGGATGGACCCCGGACGTTGTCGTCCGTGACCGCGGTGCCGTGGGCCTGCTGGACCCCGAGCTCGCCGAACGGGTGGCACTGGCACACCGCGGCGTCGTCGCCGTGGGGGACGTAGCCGAATGGCACCCCGCGGATACCACCGTGGACCCGGGCACCCCCGGCGGCGAACTGGCCCGCGTGCTGGAGTCCGGGCGCCGCGCCTGGGTGTGCGTCGTGGACGGCGCCGGTCACGTCACGGGCGTGGTGCACCACGAGGACCTCGCACGCTTGGCCCTGCGCGCCTGATCGCTCCATGAGCGCGGTGGGGGCCATCGCCGCGGGGCGTGGTGATCCGATCGGGGCTACGGTGGGAGAATGGCTCGGGGCGGCCCGCGGTGCGGGCGTACCTACGGAGCCGGACGGCCCCGACGACGACCACGCGTGAGAGCGAGCAGATGAGCGAGCAGCAGGAATCCCACCCGAACCCCACCGGCGCCACCGTGCGGGGAGCAGCCAACCGGCGCGGCCCGTTCCGCTCCGGCGAGCGCGTCCAACTCATGGACGAGACCGGGAAGATGACCACCATCACCCTGGTGGACGGAGGGGAACACCACACCCATCGCGGGGTGCTGGCACATGAGCTCTTGATCGGCCAACCCGAGGGCACGGTCGTGTCCAACACCTCGGGGATCCAGTACCAGGCGCTGCGGCCACTGCTCAAGGACTTCGTGCTGTCCATGCCCCGCGGAGCCGCGGTGGTCTACCCCAAGGACTCCGGGCAGATCGTGACCATGGCGGACGTCTTCCCGGGCGCCCGGGTCGTGGAGGCCGGGGTCGGTTCCGGCGCGCTGACCATCTCCCTGCTGCGCGCGGTGGGGGACGAAGGCCACGTCCACTCGTTCGAGCGCCGGGAGGAGTTCGCGGAGATCGCCCGGGGCAACATCGAGACCATGTTCGGCGGCCCGCACCCCGCGTGGGAACTGAGCCTCGGGGACCTCGCGGAGGAACTGGGCGCGCGGGAGGAGCCCGGGTCCGTGGACCGCGTGATCCTGGACATGCTCGCCCCGTGGGAGTGCCTCGACGCCGTGGCCACAACCCTCGCGCCCGGCGGCGTGGTGATCTGCTACGTGGCCACCGTGCCGCAGTTGTCCCGCGTGGCGGAGGCCATGCGCGCGGACGGCCGCTTCACCGAGCCCGAGGCCTCGGAGACCATGGTGCGCGGGTGGCATGTGGAGGGGCTCGCGGTGCGCCCGGACCACCGCATGGTCGCGCACACCGGGTTCCTGATCCAGTCCCGCCGACTCGTGGACGGCGCACCCAGGTTGGCTCCGAAACGGCGCGCTTCCAAGAGCGAGTACACGGAAGAGGATCTGCAGGCGTGGACTCCCGTGGCCCTGGGCGAGCGCGTGGTCTCGGACCGCAAGCTGCGCCGCGCGGGCCGCGATGCGGCGTCGTTGGCCGAGCACGCCGCGCGCGCCCAGCGGGAGATCGACGAGCAGGCCCGCGCGGACGAGGGTCAGGTGCGCGATGACTGAATCGGGCGGCACCGCGGGCCGTTCGGCCGCGGACATCACCCAGCGCCAGATCAACATGCTGCGGGACCAGAAGCGCAACCTGGACAAGCAGCTCGCGGCGGTGGGATCGCAGAACGAGAAGCTGGTGCGGTTGCTCAACGCGTCCCGCCAGGAGATCGTGACGCTCAAGAAGACCCTCGCGGCGGAGGCCGAGGCGCCCGCGACGTTCGCCGTGGTGCTGCAGGTCAACCACGGTCGCCAGCCCTTGGGGGAGGCCACCGGGGACGGTCCCGTGGTCACGGGCCCGTCGGTGGACGTGCTCTCCGCGGGACGGAAGATGCGCGTGGCCCTGAGCCCTCTCGTGTCGCTGAGTGCGTGCGAGCCCGGACTGGGGGTGCTGCTCAACGAGCACTACGTGGTGATCGCGGTGCTCGATTACGAGCGCACCGGGGAGGTGGCCACCGTCAAGGAGGTCATCGACCACGACCGCGTGCTCACCGTGGGCCGCTCGGACGAGGAACGCGTGCTGTTACTCTCGGGTCGGTTGCGGCGTGAGCGCCCCAAGCCCGGGGACGCCCTGACCGTGGACCACCGCACGGGCTTCGCCCTGGAACCCGTGGAACGCACGGACGTGGAACAGCTCGTGCTCGAGGAAGTCCCGGAGGTCCGCTATACAGACATCGGAGGGCTGGGGCCTCAGATCGAGGCGATCCGCGACGCCGTGGAACTGCCCTACGTCCACCCGGACATCTACCGCGAACACGGTCTGCGCCCGCCCAAGGGCATCCTGCTCTACGGTCCCCCGGGCAACGGCAAGACGCTGATCGCCAAGGCTGTTGCGCGCTCGCTCGCCGAGCGCAGCGCGGCCAAGGCCGGGCGCGCGCGGCCCGAGGGCTACTTCCTCAATATCAAGGGCCCCGAGCTGCTCGACAAGTACGTGGGGGAGACCGAGCGCCAGATTCGCTCGATCTTCGCGAACGCGCGCGAGCAGGCGGCGCGCGGGATCCCCGTTGTGGTGTTCTTCGATGAGATGGACTCGCTGTTCCGCGTGCGCGGTTCGGGGCTGTCCTCGGACGTGGAGACCACAATCGTGCCGCAGTTGCTCACGGAGATCGACGGCGTGGAGCAGCTCGACAACGTGATCGTGGTGGGCGCGACCAACCGCGAGGACATGATCGATCCCGCGGTGCTGCGCCCCGGTCGCCTGGACGTGAAGATCCGCATCGACCGCCCGGACGAGCAGGGCGCGCGGGAGATCTTCTCGCTGTACGTCACCGAGGACCTGCCCCTGCGTGAGGACGATGTCGCTCGCGCCGGCTCCCGCGCGCAGGCCGCCCGGGAGCTCGTGGACGCCGCGATCGGGCGCATGTACGCGCGCACCCCGGACACCGAGTTCCTCACGATCACGTACCGCGACGGCGGCCAGGAGACCCTGTACTTCGCGGACTACGCGTCCGGCGCGGTGATCCGCAACGTGGTGGACCGCGCCAAGAAGCAGGCCATCAAGACGCTGTTGACCACGGGCCGGCGGGGGATCACCTCGCAGCACCTCGTGGACGCGGTGAACCAGGAGTTCCACGAACAACAGGACCTGCCCAACACCGCGGACCCGGAGGACTGGGCCCGATTGACCGGTCGGCGCGCGGACACCATCCAGGACGTCCGGATCGCGGTGGACCGCCCCGGGGTCTCCGGCACGCAGCGTCCGGACGGGGGCGCGGCATGACGGTACGGCGGATCATGGGCAGCGAGACCGAGTTCGGCGTGCTGGCCCAGGGTGAGCCGGGTGCGAACCCCACGGTGCTCTCGACCCGCGTGGTCACGGGGTACGCCGCGTGGGTCGCCCGACGGCTTCGGGAACAGGAGGCGGCACGCGGGGAACGGTCCGTGGGCTCGGCCGGGCCCACGCCATCGGACGACGACGCCGCGCAGCCCGGTTCCCCGGACGCCCCGCTCGGCACAGGGTGGGACTACGGTTCCGAGACCCCGCTCGCGGATGCCCGGGGGTTCACCGTGGCCCGCGAGGACGCCCACCCGAGCCAGCTCACCGATGAGGCGCCGGTGCTCACCGCGGAGGAGATCGCCGCGGAGGCGATCAGCGAATCCGCGATGTACACGGAGGACCTCGACTGGCGCCGCGTGATCATGAACACCGTGATCCCCAACGGCGCGCGGGTCTACGTGGACCACTCCCACCCGGAGTACTCGTCCCCGGAGGTCACCACGCCCCTGGACGCGCTCACGTGGGACGCCGCGGGGGACGTGGTGGCTGCCCGCGCCGTGGAGTACCTCGCGGAGGTTTCCACAGGGACGGATGCCGCGCCGGTGAACCTCTACAAGAACAACACGGACAACAAGTCGGTGTCCTACGGCGCGCACGAGAACTACACCGTGGAACGCGCCGTGCCCTTCGAGCGGATCACCGCGGCCCTGCTGCCGTTCTTCGCATCCCGGCAAATTATGTGCGGTGCAGGCCGTGTGGGCCTCGGGGTGGACGGTTCACGTCCTGGGTTCCAACTGAGTCAGCGCGCCGACTTCTTCGAACGCACCGTGGGGCTCGAGACCACGATCCACCGCCCGATCGTGAACACGCGGGACGAACCCCACGCGGACGACACCCGCTACCGGCGCCTGCACGTGATCATCGGGGACGCCAACCTCTCCCACGTGGCCACGCTGCTCAAGTTCGGGACCACGTCCCTGGTGCTGAACCTCGTGGAACACGACCGGGCGCCGCGCCTCGAGCTCGAGGATCCCGTGGCCGCGCTGCAGGCCATCAGCCACGACCCGTCCCTGCGCACCACGGTGGCGCTCGCGAACGGTCGGGAGTTGACCGCGGTGGAGCTGCAGCGCGAGTACTACCGCGCAGCGTTGGCGCTGGAGACCGAGCTGGCCCCGAACGGGTTGGACGAGGACACCGCCCACGTGCTGCAGACCTGGGACGAGGTGCTCACGGACCTCGCCGAGGACCCCGCACGCTTGTCCGACCGGTTGGACTGGGCGGCCAAGTACGCGCTGCTCACCGCGTACCGCACACGCGACGGTCTCGCGTGGGACGATCCCCGGCTCGTGGCGATCGACCTGCAGTACGCGGACGTGCGCCCCGACAAGGGGCTCTACCACAAGCTCGCCGCCGCCGGACGGATCCGCACCCTCGTGGACCACGACCGGATCACCGCGGCCGCGGACCATCCGCCGACCGACACCCGCGCGTACTTCCGGGGCACCGCGGTGTCCCGGTACCCGCGGGACATGGCCGCGGTGGGCTGGGACACACTGACCGTGACGTTCCCCGGGATCCGCCGGGGAGCTCGGGTCAGGATGCCCGAACCTCATGACCTCACCCGGGACACGTGCGAGGACTGGTTCGACGCCCCGGACGTCGAGACCTGGATCGAGCGCGTGGCCGCGAACCGGCCCGCCCTCGTCACGGGCAGCGACATCGGCTGAACCACCCGGTCGGGCGCAGCACACCCCATTCGAGAAGCCACAGGAGGACACCATGGCACAGGAACGCATCTTCCGCACCGGATCCCGCCGCGAGGAGGAACCGGACGCCCCGGCCCCCGCGACCCCGCCCGCCTCGGGCGCCGCACAGGCCCAGCGGGACACCCAGGGCACCGACGACCTGCTCGCGGAGATCGACGGCGTGCTCGAGACCAACGCGGAGGCCTTCGTGAAGGGCTTCGTGCAGAAGGGCGGCCAGTAATACCGTGGAACGGCGGATCTACGGGATCGAGACCGAGTTCGGCCTGATCCACAGCGCACCGCAGGGCCGTCCCCTGGGTGCGGACGAGACGGCGCGGCGGCTGTTCGCACCGGTGCTCGCGTGGGGGCGGGCCTCCAACGTGTTCCTGCCTAACGGCGGGCGCCTGTACCTGGACGTGGGCTCCCACCCCGAGTACGCGACGGCCGAGGCCGCAACCCTGCACGACGTCGTCGCCCAGGACGCCGCCGGCGAACGGATCGTGGACGACCTGCGCGCTCAGCTGCAGGAGAGCCTGGACGCCGAGGGCGTGGGCGGCACGGTGCACCTGTTCAAGAACAACGCGGACTCCGCCGGCAACTCGTTCGGCTCGCACGAGAACTACATGATTGCCCGCCGCACGGAGTTCTCCCGGCTGGTCCAGCACCTGCTGCCGCTACTGGTGACGCGGCAGATCCTCGTGGGCGCGGGTCGGGTGCACCCGGACGGGCCGCCGCCCTTCGGCTCCCTGGCCCTGGGGGACGGGCGCCCCGGCTACTCGTTCTCCCAGCGGGCGGACCACGTGTGGGAGGGGTCGTCCTCGGCCACCACCCGCTCCCGCCCCATGATCAACACCCGGGACGAACCGCACGCGGACGCCGAGCGCTACCGCCGGCTGCACGTCATCACGGGCGACTCGTCCATGTCCCAGACCACCACGGCGCTGAAGATCGGCATCACGGACGCGGTGCTGCGCATGATCGAGGCGGGCCAGATCCTGCCGGACCGCACGCTCGCGGACCCGGCTGCCGCCCTGCGGCAGGTCTCCCACGACCTCACCGGTTTGGCACCGCTGGAGCTGGCCGCGGGGGGCTACCGCTCGGCGATCGAACTGCAGCGCGAGTACCTTGAGGAAGTCACCCGGTTCGTGCAGCGCCACGGCGCGCACCACGACCGCCTCGACTGGGTCGTCGGGCTGTGGGACCGTGGGCTGCGCGCCGTCGAGGAGCAGGACAGCTCGCTGGTGGACCGCGAGCTGGACTGGGCCATCAAGAAGAAGCTGCTGGACTCCTACGCGAGCGCCCACGGGATGGACTGGTCCCACCCCCGCATGGCGCAGTTGGACCTCGCTTACCACGACACCTCCGTGCGCCACGGACTTTTCCATATGCTGGAGCGCCGCGGTGCCGTGGAGACGTTCGTGGCCCCGCAGGACGTCGAGCGCGCCGTCGTCGAAGGCCCTCCCACCCGGGCGCGGATGCGCGGGCGGTTCGTGGCCGCGGCCCACGACGCCGGGGTCAGCACCACCGTGGACTGGGTGCACCTGAAGCTCAACGGGGAGCACCAGCAGAGCACGGTCATGTGCAAGGACCCCTTCGCCACCACCCAGCCGGACGTCGAGGAGCTGATCGCAGAGATCACCTCCGGACGCGCCTGACCCCACCCGCCCGCAGTGTTCCGGGGACTCTCCCAGCCGCGGCCCACGCGGGTCCTCTACATTGGCTCCGAGCCAGCACCCCGATGACGAAAGGTCACCCCCTCGTGCGAAAGATCATCCCTGCCGGCACCGCCGCGCTCGCCCTGTCCCTGCTGCTGACCGGCTGCGGCGGGGGCTCGGGCTGGGACTCCGTGGAACTGTCCGCAGACCCCTCGCAGGGCACCGCGCCGTCGGTGTCCTTCAAGACCCCAATGAAGGTGGACGACGCGCAGACGAAGGTCCTGAAGGAAGGGGACGGTGAGGAGATCCACGCCGGCGACAGCATCATGCTGCAGGCGGCCCTGTACAAGGGCTCGGATGGTTCCTCGCTGGGGGACACCTACAGTCAGGGTGCCGGACAGGTGCTGACCGTCAACGACGAGCTCAAGGACTCCCTGCCGCAGATGTACGACGCCCTGACGAAGGCCAAGGAGGGGGAGATCATCGCGTACAGCTCTCCCAAGACCAGCGGCGCGGCCTCCGAGGGGGACGACTCCACCTCGGTGGAGGTCTACCAGGTGACCAAGAAGATCATGCCCTCGCTCAACGAGAAGATGAAGACCCCCTCCAAGGGCATGCCCAACGTTACGCAGGACGACAAGGGCACCCCCACGATCGCCAAGCCCTCCGGTAGCGAGCCCAAGGAGCTGAAGACGGACGTGCTGATCGAGGGGGACGGTGACACCGTCAAGGAGTCGGACACCGTGATCGCGAACTATGTGGGCGTGCGCTGGGCGGACGGGAAGTCCTTCGACTCCTCCTACGAGAAGGGCACCCCGGCCTCCTTCCCCCTCAACGGTGTGATCGCCGGCTGGAAGGAGGGTCTGAAGGGCCAGAAGGTGGGCTCGCGCGTGGAGCTGGTGATCCCCACCGACAAGGCCTACGGCACGGAGAAGGAGCTCGGCAAGGACTCCCAGTACCCCGCGGGCGCGCTCGTGTTCGTGGTGGACATCCTCGGCACCACACCTACCCCGAAGACGGAGACCGCGAGCCCGCAGGCCTCGGCGAGCGCCACTCCCGGTGCGTCCACGGCACCGAGCGCGAGCCCGGAGTCCTCTGCGTCCGGCAAGTGAGACACGGCTACACTGTGTGCTCGGCACGGCCCCGCCCGGGGGCCCACGACGAAAGGTAGAGCCCGTGTCATTCGGAGAGCGCAAGCTTGATCGTTCCAAGCCGGAGATCGACTTCCCCCAGGACCCGGTTCCCACCGAGCTGCGGATCGTGGACGAGATCCAGGGCACCGGCCGGGAGGCGAAGGTCGGGGACACGGTCTCGTGCCACTACGTGGGTGTCACGTACTCGGGGGGCGAGGAGTTCGACGCCTCCTGGAACCGCGGTGAGCCGCTGGGCTTCACGGTGGGCGTGGGACAGGTCATCCAGGGCTGGGACCAGGGTCTGCTGGGCATGAAGGTGGGTGGTCGGCGTCGGCTGGAGATCCCCTCCGAGCTGGCGTACGGCTCGCGCGGCGCCGGCGCCGTGATCGGCCCGGACGAGTCCCTGATCTTCGTGGTGGACCTGCTCGACGTCCGCTGAATGGCGCCCTCCGCGGGGCCCTCGGCGCGCCGTTCCACCACGGCGTCCGCCGAGCGGCTCCTCAACCTGCTGATCGCCCTGCTCGACCGCGAGTCCGGGTACACCCGTGAGCAGCTGCGCGGGATCGTGCCCGGTTACGACCGCGCCGGGAACCAGGACGCGTTCGAGCGCATGTTCGAGCGCGACAAGGCGCACCTGCGCTCACTCGGGTACCCGGTGGAGGAGATCCCTGACGACGACCCCTGGGCCTCGGACGCGCAGCTCACCCCGCGCTACCGCGTGCCCCGGGGCTCGTACCGGCTGCCCCGGGTGCGGTTCAGTGCGGAGGAGTCCGCGGTGCTCGCCGTCGCGGCGGACGCATGGAACGACGCTGCCCAGGACCGGCTCGCACGCCGCGCCCTCGACAAGCTCGAACCGGCGCTCAGCGGCGAGGCCGCGCCGGGCCGGGACCTGCAGCCCACCGTGGCCGTGGCGGACCCCGCCTTCGAGCCGCTGCTCTCGGCAGTGCTTGCGCACCGCACAGTGCGCTTCGACTACGTGGACCGCACCGGGGCATTCTCCCAGCGCACGGTGCAGCCGTGGGGCGTGGGCTCCCGCTACGGGGCCTGGTACCTCGCGGGCTGGGACACGGACCGGCGTGCACAGCGCACGTTCCGGCTCTCCCGCATCATCTCCGAGGTGGAGACCACGCGCGAGACGTTCGAGCCGCCCCGGGACTTTTCCATGGGCGGTCAGCTCGCGCGCATGGTCAGCCAGCCGCCGCAGCTGTGCGTGGTGGTCCATGTCCGCCAGGGCGCGGGCCAGCTGCTGCGCCGCATTGCCGCGCCGTCCGACTCGCCCGCGTGGCGGGCCCCCGAGGGCTACGACGCCGTGCAGCTCGCGGTGCACGATACCGAGTCCGCGGCGGAACACGTGTGCGCGGCGGGCCCGGACGCCCGGGTGCCCCGCGAACCCGTGCCCGGTATTCGGGGCGACGCCGCACTGGGCGGGAGCACCCCGACGGCCGAGGGCGGGCCGTCGGCCGAACCCGATTCGACGAGCGACGACGCCCCGACCGCCGAGGACATCGCGACCCAGAACGCGGTCGCCGACGCCGTGGCCCGCAGACTCCGTGACGCGCGGGCCTTCCAGGCGCGGATGCCCGGCGTGGACGTGCGTTGGGGCAAGCAGCGCCGTCACGGCGCGGCCAAGGCCAGCACCGAACAGCACCTCGCGCGGCTGCTACACATCGTGCGCCACGTCTACGCCCATCAGGGCGCGGAACTCGAGGAGACGGCCCGGCATTTCGGGATCACGGACGCGGAACTCGTCAACGACCTGCAGACCCTGTTCGTGTGCGGGCGCCCGGGGCACATGCCAGACCAGCTCATCGACGCGTCCTGGGACGACGGCCACATCTACCTGGGCAACGCGCAGGAACTGTCCGAACCCGTGCGGTTGACCGTCCCCGAGGCCAGCGCGCTGCTCATGGGGTTGCAGACCCTGCAGGCCGTTCCGGGCGGTGACAGCAGGGTCGTGCGCTCGGCCATGCAGAAGGTCGCGACCGCCGCGGACGCGCTGCCGCTCGCGGACGCGCTTGCGGCACCGGACGCCGACGCCGCCGCGGAGCCCCGTGACAGCGCGCTCGTCACCCGCCTGCGGGACGCGATCAAGAACGGCCGGCGCGTGCGGTTGCAGTACCTCGTGGCCTCCCGGGACGAGGTCACGGAGCGGCATGTGGACCCCGTGCGGATGATCTTCTCGGACGGGCAGCAGTACGTGCGGGGCTGGTGCCTGCAGGCCAACGCGCCGCGCACGTTCCGCACCGACCGGATCGTGGGCTGCGAGGACGCGGGTGAGGCCGAGGTGCACCCGCGCATGGAATCGGAGGTGCGTTCGAGCATCCAACCGGCCAAGCGTCGTCCGGTCCAGGCCGTGGTCGTCACCGACCGGCGCGGGCGGTGGATCGTGGAGCACTACCACGCCAAGCGCTTCGTGGAGGTCTCCGTGCCTTCGGCACCGGGGGAGACGGAGGAATCCGACGCCGCGCCCCGGGAGGCGAACTCCCAGCCGATTCCCGGGTCCCGCGCACGCTCGGCGCGGGGGCCGCGTCCACTGCCCGAGTACGTGGCCGCGGAGGTGGACTTCCCCACACTGGATGCACTGTCGTCCCTGGTCACACGGCATGCGGGACACGTGGGCGTGGTCTCACCGCCCGAGGCCGTGGCCGCCGTTGAACAGTGGTTGAACAGCAGCTGTCCCGAACCCACCCCCGGGCGTCCGTAGCCGTCGACTGCCTATACTGGGGCCATGCTGTGGTGGATGTGGGTCGTGCTGTGGACCGTTCTGGTCCTGGGTGCTGCCGCGTTCATCGGGTGGGTGCTCTACCGGGTCGTGCGCACGCAGGTGCTGCCCGCGCTGGACGAGATCGAGCGAAGCGGTACCGATTTCGCCACCCGCTGGAACGCCGCTGCCCAGGGACACTCCACGCCGTTGCGCACACCCGCCTCGCCAGCCATGTTCACCCCGGTGGACGAGACCCGCGCCGCCTACCATAGCGGCCGGGACCAACGACAAACAGCTCGGCTCATCCGCAGGATGCAGCGCAGGGACACCCTGGGGCAGCCCCAGAGGTATTCGGACGTGCGCCGGGCTGAACAGAAAGGACTCCGCCATGGGCCGCTTGTTTGACAGCCCCCTGACCCTCGTTTTGATCCTCGTGGTCATCCTGCTCCTCTTCGGTGCCCCCAAGCTGCCCGGGATGGCTCGTAGCCTGGGCCAGTCCCTGCGCATCTTCAAGTCCGAGGTCAAGGAGATGAAGCGCGACGACGATCCGAACGTGACCGTCAACGGCCAGCCGGTCGCCGATGGCCAGCCCGTCGCGGGCACCACCGCCGCGCAGTCGAGCACCCAGCCCACGGTGCAGCCCTCGGTGCAACAGCCGGCCGCCGAGCAGCCCACCGTGATCACCCCGCAGCCGGGCCAGCCCGCGCCCACCGTGGACCAGAACCAGCGCCCCACCGCCTGATCCCGGCATCGTCCGTCGGGACCCGCGCGGGGCCGAGCCGCACGGCTCGGCCCCGTCGCATGCGGGTGAACGGCCCGTCAGAGAGGACAGGGACCCATGTCCACCACGGATTCCGGGAAGGCCCCCGGTTCCACTCGGCAACAGCGCCGGGAACGCCGCAAGAGCACGTCGCGGCGGCACAACCCGCAGGCCCAGATGGCGCTCAAGGAGCACCTGCGGGAACTGCGTAACCGCCTCATCAAGTCCGCCGTGGCCACCGTGCTGGGCGCGGTGCTCGGCTTCATGGCGTACGAGCCGTTCATGCAGTACATCACCGAGCCGCTGCAGCGCCTGGCCGAGTCCGGGCGCACCGCGACCATCAACTACTCCTCGGTGGGCGGGTCCTTCAACATCATGGTGGAGGTCGCCGTGGTGCTCGGGCTGATCTTCGCGTCGCCGGTGTGGCTGTACCAGTTGTGGGCGTTCATCACGCCGGCGCTGCACAAGAACGAACGCCGCTACGCCATGGCCTTCCTCGCGGCGGCGATCCCCTTGTTCCTGGGTGGGTGCGCCCTGGCCGTGACCGCGCTGCCCGCGGCCGTCTACGCGCTCACCGCGTTCACGCCCGAGGGCGGGGCGAACTTCGTGGAGGCCGGGATCTACCTGCGCTTCTTCCTCCAGCTCATCCTGACCTTCGGGATCTCGTGCGTGGTCCCCGTGCTGCTCGTGGGTCTCAACGTGCTGGGCCTGCTGTCCGGGCGCACCGTGCTCAAGGCGTGGCGGATTGTGGTGGTGGTCGTGCTCGTGATCGCCGCGATGGCCGCGCCGGGTCCGGATCCCGTGACCATGCTCTACCTGGCCATCCCGCTGCTGGTGCTGTTCTTCGTGGCCGTGGGGCTGTGTCTGTACCTGGACCGGCGTCGTGCCAAGAAGCAGGCCCGGCAGGCCGCCGCGACCGGTGCGAACGCGGACCGGGGAACCTCGGCGGAAGCGCTGCGCTCGATGGGCAGCACCGCCCACGAAGACTGATCCGCCCCGATTCCCGGGGTGTCAGAGGCACCGCGTAGGGTGGAAGCATGTCTTCCCCCGCCGAACGGTACATTGCCGCGAAGGCTCGCGCGGCCCACGTGAGCACGGAGCTGTCGGCCTTCGAGAACACCGTGGACTTCGAACTGGACCCGTTCCAGACGCAGGGGTGCCGCGCTCTCGAGGAGGGCCGGGGAGTGCTCGTGGCCGCCCCCACGGGCGCGGGAAAGACCGTGGTGGGGGAGTTCGCGATCCACCTCGCACTGACCCGGGGTAAGAAGGCCTTCTACACCACGCCCATCAAGGCGTTGAGCAATCAGAAGTTCCACGAGTTCTCGCGCCGCTGGGGCTCGGACCGTGTGGGTCTGCTCACGGGTGATACGTCCGTGAACTCGGAAGCGGACGTGGTCGTGATGACCACCGAGGTGCTGCGCAACATGCTCTACGCGGGCTCGTCCACCCTGGCGAACCTGGGGTTCGTGATCATGGACGAGGTGCACTACCTCGCGGACCGCTTCCGCGGTGCGGTGTGGGAAGAGGTCATCATCCACCTGCCCGAGCACGTCCAGCTCGCGTCCCTGTCCGCGACCGTCTCCAACGCCGAGGAATTCGGTGCGTGGCTCGATGACGTCCGCGGCAGCACGGACGTGGTGGTCTCCGAACACCGTCCGGTCCCGCTGTGGCAGCACGTCCAGGTGGGGCCGCAGCTGCTGGACCTGTTCGTGGACGACACCACGGTCGAGGAGGCCGCGCAGCGCCACTCGGACAAACACCGGGACGAACCCGAGGTCAACCCCGAGCTGCTTCGGTTGTTCCGCGCCCAGCATCCCCGCGGGGGTCGGTCGGGTGGGCGCGGACCCGGTCACCGCAATCGCCGTCGTCACGGCGGCCGCCACCAGGAGCCCCGCACCGGGCGGCAGGAGCGGATCTCCCGCCCCCAGCTGTTGCGCCGGCTCGACGCCGAGGCCCTGCTGCCCGCCATCACCTTCATCTTCTCCCGCGCCGGGTGCGACGCCGCCGTGGCACAGTGCGTGGCCGCGGACCTGTGGCTCACCACGCCGCAGGAGCAGCGCACCCTGCGCGCGTTCGCGGCGGAGGCCACCGCGCACATGTCCACCGCGGACCTCGCGGCGCTGAACTACGAGGACTGGTACCAGGGCCTCATCCGGGGGATCTCCGCCCACCACGCGGGCATGCTGCCCGTGTTCAAGGAAGTGGTCGAGCAGCTGTTCTCGGAGGGGCTCATCAAGGCCGTGTTCGCCACGGAGACCCTGGCGCTCGGGATCAACATGCCGGCCCGTTCCGTGGTGCTCGAACGCCTCGACAAGTTCAACGGTGAGGCTCGCGTGGACATCACCCCGGGGGAGTACACCCAGCTCACGGGGCGCGCGGGCCGGCGCGGGATCGACGTCGAGGGCCACGCCGTGGTGCTGTGGCGGGACGGGATGAACCCCCAGGCCGTCGCGGGACTCGCGTCCACGCGCACGTACCCGCTGAACTCGAGCTTCCGGCCCACATACAACATGTCCACCAACCTCATCGCGCGCTACGGGGCCAAACGCTCCCGGTCCATCCTGGAGACCTCGTTCGCGCAGTTCCAGGCGGACCGCTCGGTCGTGGGCCTGGCCAAACGGGTGCGCTCCCAGGAGAAGACCCTCGAGGGCTACCGGGACGCCATGACGTGCCACCTGGGCGACTTCACCGAGTACGCTGCGCTCCGCCGTGAGCTCACGGCCGAGGAGAAGTCCGCGAGCAAGTCCCGCTCGGCGCGTCAACGTAACGACGCCGCGGTGGCCCTGCAGGACCTGCTGCCCGGGGACGTGATCGAGATCCCTCAGGGCCGCAACGCCGGGTGGGCCGTGGTGCTGCGCGAGGACGCGCACCCCTTCGACCCGCGCCCCCACATTCTCACGGTGGACGGCAAACTGCGCCGGGTGGGTGTCAACGACCTGGACGGTTCCCTGGAACCCGAATCCCGGATCCGGATCCCCAAGCACTTCTCGGGGAAGTCCCCCCAGGAACGCAAGGACCTCGCCGCGACCGTGCGGGCCGCGTTGCGCGAGCACCGTCCCGCGCGCACCCGCTCGGGCGGTCACGCGATCCGCTTCGACCGGGGGACCTCCGCGCGCGATCACCGGATCGAGGACCTGCGCCGACGGTTGCGTTCGCACCCGTGTCATGGTTGTTCGGACCGCGAACAACACGCCCGCTGGGCGGAGCGCGCGTGGAAGCTCGAGAAGGACACCCAGGCACTGCGTAAGCAGATCGCCGGGCGCACCGGGAGCATCGCCGCGACCTTCGACCGCGTGTGCGCGGTGCTCACGCACTTCGAGTATCTCAGCCCGGACGAATCCGGCCACCTGCAGCCCACCGCGGCGGGCGAACAGTTGCGCCGGCTCTACGGTGAGCGGGACCTGCTCCTCGCACTGTGCTTGCGGGACGGCTTCCTGGACGGACTGGACGCCCCCGGACTTGCCGGTGTCATGACCGCACTCGTCTACCAGCCCCGGCGCGAGGACCAGGGCGCGCGTCCCAAGATGCCCACGGCCCACATGGAGGAATCCGTCCAGATCCTGCTCCACAACTGGTCGGTGCTCTCCGCGCGCGAGGCCGAGCACCGATTGCCGCTCACGGCCGCCCCCGAGCTGGGGCTCGCGGACGCCATGTACCGCTGGGCCCGGGGCGCCACTCTGACCCGGACGCTCACCGGCACCGACCTGGCCGCGGGGGATTTCGTGCGCTGGGCCAAACAGACCGTGGACGTCCTGGACCAGTTGCGCGGCGTGGAAGGGCTCGATCCCGAGCTGCGCGAGACCGCGCACCGGGCCATCGAAGCCGTGCGCCGCGGCGTCGTCGAGTACAGCGTCTTCGACCAGTAAGACAATGCCGGGCGCGGGGGTTCCGCACGCCCGGTCGGAGGGAATCACGTGAAGTCAGAACAAAAAGCCGTGCGGGTGTGGATCAACGGATCGGTGTACTCGCCCGCTGACCCGTTCGCCACCGCCATCCTCCTGGACGGCGCGACCGTGGCGTGGGTCGGTTCCGACGACGCCGCCCGGGCCATGGCCGGCGCGGACGTCACCCCGGGAGACCTGCGGGCCGCGGTGGTCACCCCCGCGTTCGTCGCCCACCACCGAGTGGTCGGGTCCGGGCAGCTTCCGCGCGTCGAGCACGGCTACGGAGCCGTGGAACTGGTGAGCTCGGACCCCGACGCGCTCGACGCCGCGACGCGGGAGGTCCGCGCGGACGGGCTGCATGCCCTGCCGATCCTGGTGCGCCGCGCGCGGGACACCGACGAGCTCGACCCCTCGGCACTGCCGTCGCCCGCCCTGGGGCTCGACGCCGCTGCGTTCGGTGATCCCGCTGCTCTGGCCGATGCCGCGCGGGAACACCTCGTGGTATGCACGCGAGTGGGGCTGCAAGCGGTGCTCGTTCTGCCCCCGTCCGGGGACGGCGCGTCGAAGAGTGGCTCGTTCGGGGACGACCCGTCCGGAAGCCGACTGTCCGGGAACGAGTTGTCCGGGAGCGACGCCTCCGGCAACGACCGCCCCGAGGACGATCCGGACAAGACCGCGGGGGAGGACGAGGCGTCGACGGAAGATGCATCGTCGTCGTCGGGGGATCCCCGCGTTGACGCGTTGCTGGACGCCGCGGACGCCGCCGCGGAGGAACTCGGCGGCCGGGCGTTCCATGCGCGGGGGCACCGGATCGTGGGCGTCGAACAGTTGTCCGAAGCCCAGTGCGAACGCCTGGCCGATCTGGCGATCACCGTCTCGTGCGTGCCCGGACGGGCGCCGCTGCGGGACCTGTCCCGTGCCGGTGTGCCCGTGACGCTCATGACCGACGACCCCAATCCGTGGACCGCCGTCAAGGCGGCCCTCGAGGCACCCGACGAGCACCTGCGCACCTCCGCGCGCGCTGCGTTCCTGGCTCTGACCCGCGGGGTGTGGCGCGCTCACCGCGGGGGCACACCCCTCGCGGGGCAGCTCGCACCGGGCGCGGAGGCCACGCTCGCGGTGTGGGACGCCGAATCCGTCATGGTGCAACAGGCCCAGGGCACGGGCGCGTCGTGGAGCACGGACCCGCGGGCGCGCACGCCCGTCCTGCCCGCGCTCGACGATTCCCGCTTGCCGCGGTGCGAGGCCACCGTGGTGGCCGGGACGCTCGTGAGCGGCGCGGAACCGCGCCCATGACGTCGCGTTTTCATCTTGGTCCTGATCGCCCCTGACGTTAGACTGAGTTCTTACTGCCGGGTGGGTTCATCCGTCCTTAGAAAACAGCGCGCGCCCTTCGGGCCGCTCTGGTCCGAAGGCGGATGGGCCCGCCCAGTGGTCTGTCCGGGCTCGGGTGCCCGGCTACCAGCGGCATGAAAGGACGCCCGGTGCGAGTTCTCACCATCATCCCCACGTACAACGAACGTGAATCGTTGCCCACGGTCATCAAGCGGCTGCGCGCCGCCGTGCCGGACGCCCACGTGCTGGTCGCCGACGACAACAGCCCGGACGGTACCGGTGACATGGCCGATGCCATGGCCGAGCAGGACGGCAACATCCACGTCCTGCACCGACCCGCCAAGGAGGGCCTGGGGCCCGCGTACCTGGCCGGTTTCGCGTGGGGTCTCGAGCGCGACTACGACGTCCTCGTGGAGATGGACGCGGACTGCTCCCACCAGCCCGAGCAGTTGCCGTTGCTGCTCGACGCCGTGGAGCAGGGCGCGGACATGGCCATCGGTTCGCGCTACGTCCCGGGTGGGCGCACCGAGAACTGGCCGCTGCAGCGACAGCTGATCTCGCGCGGTGGCAACATCTACTCGCGTGTCCTGCTGGGCACGTCCATCCACGACATCACGGGTGGCTTCCGCGCCTACCGGGACACCACGCTACGGGCCCTGGACCTGGACTCGGTCCGCTCGCGCGGCTACTGCTTCCAGATCGACCTCGCGTGGCGCGCCGAGCGCCTGGGGCTGAAGATCGTGGAGGTGCCCATCACGTTCGTCGAACGCGAGGAGGGTGCGTCCAAGATGAGCAACGACGTCACCGTGGAGGCCGCCACGAGCGTGGCCAAGTGGGGCCTCACGGCCCGTGCGCGCACGCTCGCCGGGAAGCTGGGCCTGGGCCGCTGACCGGCCGCTGCTCCGTGCCCGGCCGGCTCGCGGGTCGGTTCGAGCCACCGCGCCGGCATCGCCTCGCGCGTACCTACTATTCGTCCAACGGAACGACCCCCGCCCATCGGGCGGGGGTCGTTCCGTTGGTGTGTCGGCGGTCGATCATCGACCGCGCGAAGGGATCAGAGAGCGTGCTGCTCCTTGTAGAACGCCAGCCGCTGCTCGAGGGTCTGCTCGAGTTCCTCTATGCTGCGCCGCTCCAGGAGCATGTCCCAGTGGGAGCGCTGGTGCTTCTCGTTGGGGTTCTCGGGCTTCTCACCGTTGACCAGGATGGCTTCCTGGCCGGTCTTGGTGGTCCACACCGGGGGGATCTCCGCCTCCGCCGCGAACATCACGGACACGGACTCGCCCTCCGCGGTGCGGTATTCCACGCGCTGACGCGGCGCGGGCTCCACCCCGGCCTCGGTTTCCATGGACTGGGAGCCCAGGCGCATCCCTCGTAGGCTGCGATCACTCACGCGACGATCCTTCCCGACGTACGTTCTCGTGGGCCGCGCGACGACGACGCTGCGGTGCGTTCACACCCGGCGTCCCGTCCTCGCGGGCCCACTCTTCGTTCCCCAGCGTAACGGGGAGTCAGCGGGATTCATTCCCCGGATCGGTCTCGGGGGCCTCCGGGCGGGCGTGCCGGGGCAACGAGCCGGACTCGGCATCCGTCCCGGTGGTGCCGGCGGTCGTGGGTTCCGAGTCCGTGACCGGCAGGTTGACCTCGTCCACGTGGGGATCGGCGGCCTCCTGGGCGATCGGGGACGTGTAGGGCGAATCCGGCATCTCGAACTCGCTCGGGTCCGTCAAGGTGAGGTCCGGTTCCAGGTCCTTCTCGGTGACCTTGACGGTCTCGTGCTCCACGATGGGGGCGCTCTCCGGCAGGTCCGGTGCAGCGGGGGCCTCGTCCTCGTACTCGTCGTCCTCGGGGTCGTCCGACGCGCCGGGGTTGAGGTAGGAACCCACACCGCGCAGCGCGGTGCTCAGCTCGGCGGGGATCATCCACACCTTGTTGGCCGTGCCCTCGGCGACCTTGGGCAGAGTCTGGATGTACTGGTACGCCAACAGCTTCTGGGTGGGGCGGGCGCGGTGGATCGAGTCGAATACCTTGGCGATGGCCTGCGCCTCACCGTCCGCGCGCAGGATCGCGGCCTTCGCGTCACCCTCCGCGGAGAGCACGGCGGCCTGACGTTCACCCTCGGCGGTGAGGATCTGGGACTGCTTCTCGCCCTCGGCGGTGAGGATCGCGGCGCGGCGGTCACGCTCGGCGCGCATCTGCTTCTCCATGGAGTCCTGGATGGACGGCGGGGGAGTGATCTCCTTGATGTCCACGCGGGAGATCCGGATGCCCCAGCGCCCGGTCGTGGAATCCAGTACGCCGCGCAGCTCCGCGTTGATCTTGTCGCGGGAGGTCAAGGTCTCCTCGAGGTTCAAACCACCCACCACGTTACGCAGCGTGGCGCTCGTGAGCTCGTCCACGGCCTGGATGTAATTGGTGATCTCGTACGTGGCGGCGCGGGGATCAGTGACCTGGAAGTAGACCACGGTGTCGATGCCCACGACCAGGTTGTCCTCGGTGATCACGGACTGGGCGGGGAACGGCACGACCTGTTCGCGCAGGTCGATCAGGGGCAGCAACCGGTCGATGAAGGGGATGAGGAAGTGCAGCCCGGGATTGAGGGTGGACTGGTACTTGCCCAGTCGCTCCACGATGCCCGCGCGCGACTGCGGGACGATCCGCACCGCTTTGATAAGGGTGATGACCGCGGCGAGCACCACCACGGCCAACAGGACGACGATGACGATGGACATGGGGTCCTTTCGGTGGGGGTTCGGCGGTGCGCCGGGGCGCTCGTCCGGGGTCAGGGTCGGACGCCGCGCCCGGGGTCGGTGTGCGTGGGCACCGGGGCCACGTCCGCGACGACCGCGGTGGCCCCCTCGATGCGGTGGACGTAGGCGGTGCTACCCTCGGGCAGGGCGGCGGCCGTGGCGGTGCGGGCGGTCCAGATGTCACCCTCCAGGCGCACCAGGCCGCTGTGCTGGCTCACGGGCTCCAGCGCCATGCACCGCAGCCCGATGAGGCGATCGGTGTTGGAGCGGGTCGTGGGCGTGGACCTGTTGAGACGTCGCAGGGCGATCGGGCGGATCAAGAAGATCAGCAGCACCGACACCAGCGCGAACATCACCACCTGCGCGGTGAAACTGTCCACGACCAGGCTCACGCCGGCGGTGACCAGGGCGGCGAGCGACATCATGAGAAAGAGGAAGTCCAGGGTGAGCATCTCGATGGCTGCGAGCACCAGCATCACGATCAGCCACAGGATCCAGGGATTGTTGACCAGTGCGTCCCACACGGTACGGCTCCGTCCTCGTCCGGTGTCATCGGTTCTCGGATGCCCCGGTGCGAGCCCGGGGATCCATCTCACGTGGTCCAGCCCATTGTGCCCTACGACACCGACGTGATCCCGCAGGCCCCACGCTAGTGCCGCTGGTAATCACATGCCGCGACGCTCCCGCGGCAACGGCGCGCCGGTTTCCCCGTGAGAGAAACGTGCAGGAAATCAGTGGCGCGTCACTATGTGGGTCGTAATATGGGTTACGAAGCCAGACCACACACCCATTGCGGGTGCGGCGGCCTACGGCGCACAAACCGTGCGCCGGCAGCAGAGACTTACTGAGGAGTTTATGCGATGACCACGTTCGACGTGAATGCAATTCTGTCCAGCACGGCCTACGGTTCCGACGGTGACAAGATCGGCAAGGTCGAGCAGGTCTTCCTGGACGACAACTCGGGCGAGCCGACGTTCCTGACCGTCAACACCGGTCTGTTCGGCGCCAAAGAGAACTTCGTTCCTGTGAAGGGCGCTCGTCAGGACGGCGACCGTGTGGTCCTGCCCTACACCAAGGACGTCATCAAGGACGCTCCGAAGGTCGACGCCGACCAGCACCTCTCCCCGGCCGAGGAAGAGGAGCTGTACCGCTACTACGAGCTGAACTACGATGACGGCCGTACCGCGGGCACCGATCGTGATCGCACCACCGCTGCCGCTGGTACCGCGGGTGTCGCCGGCACCGCCGCCGCCGACCGCGGCGTCACCGACCGCGATGTTGCCGATCGTGACCGCGACGCCGTGGCCCAGGACCGCCGCGATGTCGCCGCGACCGCCGGTGACGAGGCCTCCGTGGTCCGCCACGAGGAGCGCCTCAACGTGGGCACGCAGGAGCGCGAGGCCGGCCACGCCCGCCTGCGCAAGTACGTCGTGACCGACCACGAGACCGTGGACGTCCCCGTCGAGCGCGAAGAGGTCACCGTCGAGCGCACGCCGATCAACGACACGAACGCTCGCGTGGACAACGGCACCATTGGTGAGGAAGAGGTGGACGTGACCCTGCACGAGGAGCGTCCCGTCGTCCAGAAGGAAGCCGTGGCCGTGGAAGAGGTCGGGCTGAACAAGCAGACCGTCCAGGAGACCCAGCGCGTCGAGGCCGACGTCCGCAAGGAACAGGTCGATGTCGAGACCGACGTCGATCGTGGTGACCTCGGCCGTGACGGCGAGGCTCCCCACCGCTGATCCGCGGCGCGCGGCTGACGCCGTGTGAGCACTGACGGTTGTACCCCGGGTTCCGGCCCGGGGTACAGCCATGTCCGGGTACAACCGCGCCGGGGCACGCCCGCGTCCGCGCACCGCGCTGTCGTGGAGGCGGCCGGCTCGGTAGGAGAGGTGCGGTCCGCACGGACGCGGCCCCGCAGCGGGGTCGTGCCCGTCTTCGTGGCGGCGGGGCCGGGGCGGTAGCATCAATGAGGTCGTCGGCGCGTCCAGCGCGCGAGTCCTGCACGACGGCCCGCCCCCGGTACGGGCGGGCGCACACAAGATCTGACGAGGAGAAACACCATGACGGATGCCCCTTCCCTGCGGTTGACGGTGGACGGCGAGTCACGCACCGTGGACCAGGGCACCACGGCCGCGGAGCTGTACAGCGAGCAGCGCGACGTCGTGGTGGCGCACGTCAACGGTGAGCTCAAGGACCTCGCGATCGAGCTGCGGGACGGGGACACCGTGGAGCGCGTGCTGATCGGTGACCCCGAGGGCCTCGAGGTGCTGCGCCACTCCACGGCCCACGTGATGGCCCAGGCCGTGCAGGAGCTGCGCCCGGACGCGAAACTGGGGATCGGGCCCTACATCACGGACGGGTTCTACTTCGACTTCGACGTCGAGGAGCCGTTCACCCCGGACGATCTGAAGAAGCTCGAGAAGTCGATGCTCAAGATCGTGAACAAGAACCAGATCTTCCGCCGGCGCAGCGTGAGCGAGGACGATGCCCGGGCGGAGATGGCGGACGAGCCGTACAAGCTCGAACTCATCGACCTGGCCGGCGGTCCCGGCTCCGGTGCCATGGACGAGTCCGCGGAGGGTGCCTCGGTGGAGGTGGCCGCCGGTGACCTCACGATCTACGACAACCTGGACCGTAAGAGCGGGGACGTGGTGTGGCGGGACCTGTGCCGCGGCCCGCACCTGCCGGACACCAAGCACATCGGCAACGGCTACGCGCTGATGCGTTCGGCCGCCGCGTACTGGCGCGGGAGCGAGAAGAACAAGCAGCTGCAGCGGATCTACGGCACGGCATGGCCCACCAAGGACGAACTGCGCGAGTACAAGGAACGATTGGCAGAGGCCGAGCGCCGCGACCACCGCAAGCTGGGTGTGGAGCTGGACCTGTTCTCCTTCCCGGACGAACTGGGCTCCGGGCTGCCGGTGTTCCACCCCAAGGGCGGGATCATCCGCAAGGAGATGGAGGACTACTCCCGCGAGCGCCATGCCCAGGCCGGGTACGAGTTCGTCTACACGCCCCACATCACCAAGGGTCATCTCTACGAGGTCTCGGGTCACCTGGACTGGTACCGGGACGGGATGTTCCCTCCCATGCACGTGGACGAGGAGCGCGATCCGGCCACGGGTGAGCTGACCAAACCGGGCCAGGACTACTACCTCAAGCCCATGAACTGCCCCATGCACAACCTGATCTACCGCTCCCGGGGCCGTTCCTACCGGGAACTGCCGCTGCGGTTGTTCGAGTTCGGTGCGGTCTACCGCTACGAGAAGTCCGGTGTGATCCACGGTCTGACGCGTGTGCGTGGGATGACGCAGGACGACGCCCACATCTACTGCACGCGTGAGCAGATGAAGGGCGAGCTCACGAGCACCCTGAACTTCGTGCTGTCCCTGCTCAAGGACTACGGTCTGGACGACTTCTACCTGGAACTGTCCACCAAGGACCCGGAGAAATTCGTGGGTTCGGACGAGATCTGGGACGAGGCCACCCGCACCCTGCAGGAGGTCGCCCAGGACTCGGGGCTCCAGCTCGTACCGGATCCCGGGGGAGCGGCGTTCTACGGTCCGAAGATCTCCGTGCAGGCGCGGGACGCGATCGGGCGCACGTGGCAGATGTCCACGATCCAGCTCGACTTCAACCTCCCCGAGCGCTTCGACCTCGAGTACCAGGCGTCGGACGGCACCCGGCGCCGGCCCGTGATGATCCACCGGGCCCTGTTCGGGTCCGTGGAGCGGTTCATGGGCGTGCTCACCGAGCACTACGCGGGGGCGTTCCCGGTGTGGCTATCGCCCACCCAGGTCCGGGCGATCCCCGTGGCGGACGCCTTCGACGACTACCTCGACGAGTTCGCTCAGGCCTTGCGCGAACGCGGCGTACGTGTGGAGGTGGACACGTCCTCGGACCGGTTCCCCAAGAAGATCCGCACGGCCTCCAAGGACAAGATCCCGTTCGTCGTGATCGCCGGGGGCGACGACGCCGAGGCCGGCACCGTCTCGTTCCGCTTCCGCGATGGCTCGCAGTACAACGGAGTGTCCCAGCAGGACGCGGTGGAACTGATCACGGGCCACATCGATCGGCGTCAGAACGCGGACCCCACGGCGCCCGCGCAGGACACCCCGGCGGCCGGGAACGGCGCCGTCGCGGCCGACACCGCGGCGGGTGACGCGACGTCGGGACAGTCGTGAGCGCCCCGGACGCCGCGGCGTCGGACGGGGAGGGCGTGAGCCGGGACGAGTTCGAACTGCCCGGCGACCCGGACGGTTTCCAACGGCTGTGGACCCCGCACCGGTTGGCGTACGTGCGCGGGGAGGAGACGTCCGTGGAGCAGCCTCCGGGCTGCCCGTTCTGCACCGCGCCGGGCCGCTCGGACGAGGACGCGCTGATCGTCCACCGCGGGAAGCACTGCTTCGCGGTGCTCAACCTCTTCCCGTACAACCCGGGCCACGTGCTCGTGTGCCCGTACCGCCACGTGGCGGAGCTCACGGAGCTCACGGACGACGAACTGTGGGAGCTCAACACGCTGACCCGCACCGTGGTCCTCGTGATCCGGGACGTCGCCAGCCCCGCGGCGTTCAATGTGGGACTCAACCTGGGCCAGGCTGCCGGCGGTTCGCTGTCCGAGCACCTGCACCAACACGTGGTCCCGCGCTGGACGGGAGACGCGAACTTCATGCCCGTCGTCGCCCACACCAAACCCCTCATCCAGACCCTGGCGGCCACGCGCGAGGACATCGCCCGCGCGTGGCCCCGGGACTGACCCCCCGCGGGCCCCGGACCGCCCCGCCGGGCGAATCCGCTCGCTCACTAGGATGGAGACCATGTCCAGACCACTCGTACGTGTCCTCGGCCAGGGGGTGCGCTGGGCGTCGAGCCTGCGCGGCGGTGGCTCCGCCTTCCCCGGCCTGGTCATGGAGAAACTGCACCCCGGGTTCGTCGCGGAGGAGCTCGCCAAGCTGCCACTCGGCGTGGTGGTGATCAGCGGCACCAACGGCAAGACCACCACGACCAAGATGACCGTCCAGTTGTTGCGTTCACAAGGACTGCGCGTGTTCACCAATCGCACGGGCTCCAACTTCGTGCGCGGTGTCGCGGCGTCCCTGCTCGCGGAGATGGACGCGTTCGGTCGGCTCGTGGCGGACGTCGCGGTGCTCGAGCTGGACGAGGCTCACGCGGTGCACTTCGTGAAGCAGGTCCGGCCCCGGATCTCGCTGTTGCTCAATGTGATGCGGGACCAGCTCGACCGGTTCGGGGAGATCGACACCACGCGCCGGATGCTGAGCCAGGTCGCGCGCGCCACCACGGGCACGGTCGTGCTCAACCGCGAGGACCCTCGGATCGCGAGCCTCGCCCAGGACGTGACCGAGGGCACCGCCGTGAGCTGGTTCGGGCTCTCGGACGCACTGCGCCCCATGTTCCCGTCCGACGACGACATGCGTGACGGGCTACGACAGGTGGACCCCGGCGCCCAGGACTCGGACGTGCCGTCCGCGCGTCGGCCCGACGCCCACGTCGTGCTCGAGGCCGTGAACGCGCGCAGCGTGGAACTCGACGTGCGCGGGCGCAAGCACGACGCCACGGTGGACCTGTACGGCGTCTACAACCAGTACAACGCCGCGGCCGCCCTCGCCACGAGCCTGCAGGTGCTTGGCGACGCGGCGGACGTCCCCTCCCTCGTGGCCGAACTGGGGAAGGTCACCCCGGCGTTCGGTCGCGGGGAGACCATCACGGTCCAGGACAAGCCCCTGCAGTTGCTGCTCGTGAAGAACCCCGCGGGCTTCCGGCTCTCCCTGGCCTCGGCCTCCGCGCAGGACTACGCCACGATGATCGCGATCAACGACCAGTACGCGGACGGCCGGGACGTCTCGTGGCTGTGGGACGTGGACTTCGACGCGCTGCGCGACGGCGGCGTGGACATGGTCTCGGGCGTGCGCGCGTGGGACATGGCGCTGCGCCTGGACTACGACCTCGTGCGCGTGGCCGCGGTGGAACCGGACCTCGAGGACGCGTTACGCCGGTTCATTGCGGACTCGGGGGAACGCCCCATGAGAATCTTCTGCACGTACACGGCCATGCTCTCCCTGCGCAGGATCCTGGGCGACATGACGCACGTGGCGGCCATCTAGGAGGACACCGTGGCACACGACACCGCCGGGGCGCTGCGCATCGTGCAGCTCTACCCCCGGGACATGAACATCTACGGCGACTGGGGCAACACACTCACGCTCAAGCGCCGCGCCGAACGCCACGGCCTCGAGACCGAGATCGTGGACTACAACCCCGGCGACCCGTGGCCCGAGAACGCCGACCTCTTCGTGGGCGGCGGAGGACAGGACTCGGGACAGTTCCGCGTGGCCGACGACCTCGCCGTGGTGGCACCGCGACTGCACGAGGCCGCGGCCCGAGGCGTGCCCATGCTCGCGATCTGCGGGCTCTACCAGCTCTTCGGGCACAGTTTCCGCACGGGGGCCGGGGAGACACTGTCCGGGATCGGGATCTTCGACCTCGAGACGGTGGCCGGTCCGGAACGGCTGATCGGCAACATCGTGACCGAGTCCGCGGACCTGGGCACGATCGTCGGCTACGAGAACCACTCGGGGCTCACCCACCTGGGCGCCGGGCAACAACCTCTCGCGAGTGTCGTCTCGGGGGCCGGCAACAACGGGCAGGACGCCACGGAGGGTGCGCGCACCGCGAACGTGCTGGGCAGCTACCTGCATGGGTCGCTGCTGCCCAAGAACCCGCGTGTCGCGGACTTCCTGCTCGCGGCGGCACTCGAGCTGCGCGGCGAGACCCTGCCGGAGGGGGAACTCGACGACACGCTCGCCCAGCGCGCCCGCGACGTCGCAGCGTCGCGCCCGCGCTGACGGGCCCCGCCCCGCGCTCGTTATCATGGAGGTCGATCCGTGTCCGGTCCGCAGGGGCCGGACGCATTCTTTCGAGGAGGTCATTCATGTCAGGTCACTCCAAGTGGGCCACGACCAAGCACAAGAAGGCGGCGATTGACGCCAAGCGCGCCAAGGCGTTCGCCAAGTACATCAAGGGGATCGAGGTCGCGGCCCGCATGGGCGGCGCGGACACCTCGGGTAACCCCGCGCTCGAACTCGCGGTCTCCAAGGCCAAGAAGAACTCGGTGCCCAACGACAACATCGACCGCGCGATCAAGCGCGGCGCCGGGCTCACGGGCGAGACGATCGACTACACCGAGATCCTCTATGAGGCCCGCGGCCCGCAAGGCACCGCGCTGTACATCGAGTGCCTCACGGACAACAAGAACCGCGCGGCCTCCGAGGTGCGCGTGGCCGTGACCCGCCACGGCGGCACCATGGCGGACTCCGGTTCCGTGGCGTACCTGTTCGAGCGCAAGGGCGTGGTGGAGGTCGCCAAGACGGACGGTCTCACCGAGGACGACGTCCTGATGGCCGTGCTCGACGCCGGCGCCGAGGAAGTGCTCGACGAGTCCGACGACTTCGAGGTGGTCAGCGAGGCGACCGACCTGCCCGCGATCCGCACCGCCCTGGACGAGGCCGGTCTCGATTACAACAACGACGACCCCCAGTTCCGCCCCACCATGAAGGTGGACCTGGACGCCGAGGGCGCCCGCAAGTTCCTCAAGCTCGCGGACGCGGTCGAGGAGCTCGACGACGTGCAGAACGTCTACTCGAACGCCAACATCCCGGCCGAGGTCATGGCCGTGCTCGAGGACGACGAGTAATTCCGTGAGTCCCGTGGTGGCCCGGCAGTCCCAACAGCGCGTGCTCGCGGTGGACCCCGGTCTCACCAGGTGCGGTTTCGCCGTGGTGGACATGTCCGCGCAGCGCACCGGGACGTTCGTGCACGTCCAGGTGAGCGGGACGCGCGCGCACGAGGCCCTCGAACACCGCGTGCTGTCGATCATGCGGGCCGCCGAGGAACTCATGGACCGCTTCCGCCCGGACGTCGTGGCCGTGGAACGCGTGTTCGCGCAGAACAACGCTCCCACGGTCGTGGGCACGGCCCAGGCCACGGGCGTCGTGATTGCCGCGGCCGCGGCGCGGGGCATCCCGGTCGCGTGGCACACCCCGTCCGAGGTCAAGGCCGCGGTCACCGGGGACGGCTCCGCGGACAAGGAATCGGTGAACCGCATGGTCGTGCGCATCCTGCGCCTGGACGCCCCGCCGCGGCCCGCGGACGCCGCCGACGCCCTGGCCCTGGCCGTGTGCCACGGGTGGCGCGGTGGGATGGCCGGTGTCAACGCGGCCGAGCGCACGTCCACCCACTCGGGTTCGCGCCCGATGCAGACCCGCCGGGGTGCCGCACTGACTCCGGCGCAGCAGGCGTGGCGACGCGCCGAGACCGCGTCGCGAGCCCCCGGTGCCACTGCGCCCCGCGCATCCGGTACGGCCGCGTCCCGCGCGCCGGGCGCAGCGACCGGTACCCGCGGGCGGCGCGGCCGGGTGTCCTGAGCCTCCCGCTGCGGGCCCGCCTCACGAGCGGGAGCACACGTTCTGGGTGTCCCCGGCGCTTGGTACAGTGACGAGCAGGAAGTCGTACACGTGTTCGAACGGCGCACCACGTCCTGCCCCTAGGTCGCGGCGCGTTCGGACACACCGATGTTCTCGGCCGGCGGCCGTGGGAGGGGAGGGGCACCGTGATCGCCTCGATAACCGGTGAGGTGCGCTTCGTGGGGGCCACGCTCGCCGTGGTGGAGGTCTCGGGCTTCGGCATCGAGGTCAACGCGAGCCCCCGCACGCTCGCCGGGCTGCGGGTCGGTGCCACCGCGCACCTGCACACCGCGTACATCGCCCGCAAGGACGAGGCGCCGGTGCTGTTCGGTTTCGCCCAGGCGGACGAGAAGGAGATCTTCTCCGTCATGCTCGGGGTCTCCGGGGTGGGCCCGCGCACCGCGCTCGCCGCGGTCTCTGTCCTCGGGCCCGACGACGCCCGGCGCGCGATCGCCGCCGGCGACGACAAGGCCTTCACGGCCGTCCCCGGGATCGGACCGAAGTCCGCGCGGCGCATCGTCCTGGAACTTGCGGACAAGCTCGTCCTGCCGGACCCCGCGCCGCAGCAGAGCGCACAGCCCGGCATGCAGGTGTGGCGTGAGCAGGTCGTGGACGCTCTCACGGGTCTGGGCTGGAGCGAGAAGGACGCGGCCCGCGGGATCGACGACGCCCTCGAGACCCAGCCGGAACTGGCGGAATCCGCCAACGTGGCCGAGATCCTGCGCGCCGTGCTGTCCTGGCTCGGCACCGCCAAGGCTACGTCCCACACGCGGACCAGGGGGCGGTGAGCATGGCCGTGGAGGAACGTGGATCGGTGGGCCCACAACGTCTCGTGGGCGCCGAGGGCGACTACGACGACCAGCAGCTCGAGGCGTCCCTGCGTCCGGGGACCCTGCACGACTTCGTGGGGCAGAAACGGGTGCGGGCACAGCTGTCCCTCGTGCTCGAGGCATCCAAGCTGCGCGGGCGCACCGCGGACCACGTGCTGCTGTCCGGGCCCCCGGGCCTCGGCAAGACGACCCTGGCCATGATCATCGCGCAGGAGCTGGATGTCCCCCTGCGGATCTCGTCCGGTCCCGCGATCCAGCACGCCGGTGACCTCGCGGCCATCCTGTCCTCCCTGACCCACGGGGAGGTGCTGTTCCTGGACGAGATCCACCGGATGTCCCGGCCCGCGGAGGAAATGCTGTACATGGCCATGGAGGACTTCCGCGTGGACATCGTGGTGGGCAAGGGCGCCGGTGCCACGTCCATCCCACTGGACCTGCCCCCGTTCACGCTCGTGGGTGCCACCACCCGCGCGGGGCTGCTGCCCGGGCCACTGCGCGACCGGTTCGGCTTCACGGGTCACCTGGAGTTCTACTCCGTCGAGGAACTCGAGCTCGTGCTGCGCCGTTCGGCAGGGCTGCTCGACCTCACCATGACGAGCGAGGCGTTCACGGAGGTCGCATCGCGCTCACGCGGCACCCCTCGTATCGCCAACCGACTGCTGCGGCGCGTGCGGGACTGGGCGCTCGTGCACGGCGTGGAGCGCATCGACGCGCGGGCCGCCGGATCCGCACTCGACATGTACGAGGTGGACGCCCGGGGTCTGGACCGCTTGGACCGCAACGTGCTCTCGGCCCTGGTGAACAAGTTCAACGGCGGCCCTGTGGGGTTGTCCACCCTGGCGATCGCCGTGGGGGAGGAGACCGAGACGGTCGAGACCGTCGCGGAACCATTCCTGGTCCGCGAGGGCCTGCTCGGTCGCACCCCGCGCGGGCGGATCGCCATGGCCGCGGCGTGGGAGCACCTGGGACTCGACGTCCCGGAGCACGCTGCGTTCAAGGACCCGGCGCTGAAAACCGCGCTCGCCACCGAACCGGACTCGGAGGATCCGTCCAGCACGTGACCAGATCCATCCCCTAAGCTGGGGAGGATCGGCCGGGACCTTCGCACCCCTGCGCAGTCGTGCCCGGTCGCGCTGTACGTGCACCTCGACAGAACGGATCCTTCGTGACCATCCTCGCTCAGACCCAGGACGCTGCCGGTGGCGGCGCCGGAACCGCATGGTTCCTGCCCGTGATGCTCGTGGTCATGGTCCTGCTGCTGTGGCTGCCCATGCGCCGACAGAAGAAGGCCCAGGCCCAGATGAAGGCCAAGCAGGCCACCATGGAGCCGGGTACGCGCGTGATGACGAGCTTCGGTCTCTACGGCACCCTGCGGGACATGGACCGGGAGAACAACGAGGCAGTCCTGGAGGTCTCCCCGGGCCAGCTCGTCACGGTGCACTCCCAGACCGTGACCACCGTGGTGGACGAGCTGCCCGCCGAGTCCGCGGCCACCGCCGCCCCCGGCGTGGTCGAGGCGGACTCCGTGCAGGCCGGTACCCCCGAGGCGGCCGGTTCGGCGCAGAGCGTGGACCCGGTCGACCCCGTGGACGGTTCCACGGCCGCCGGCGAGCAGGGCACTACCCAGCGCGGCACCACCCAGCCCGGCACCACACCGGGCGCGGCGGCCCCGGATGCCTCACACCGGACCTGGCGCGACGCCCGCGACCGCGACGATCGCGATAACCCCACTACCTGATTCCCCCCCCCACCGGGACACGGGCCGAGGACCTCGGCCCGTTTCTCATGTGTCGACCGGGCCGCGGCCCCGGTCGAGGACACGTTGAAGGACACCAATGGCAGCAGAGAAGAAGGCGCAGACCCCGGGATCGCGTGGCGGGTCCCGTTGGCGGCGCACCAAGGCCTCCAGCACGTCGGAGGGGACCCCCGGGAACGGGACCGCAGCGGCGAACGGCACGTCCGGTCGGAACGGGACGGGTACCGCGAAGCGGCGCCCCCGCTCCGGGGCGGGGGCGTCGGCGGCGCGCAAGGCGCTGGTGGCCCTTGCAGCGGTGATCGCGATCCTCGCCGGGGTGCTCGTCTACGGTGTGACGACCGACCGCACCGGGTGGGCGCCCAAACTGGCGCTGGATCTCGAGGGTGGCACGCAGATGGTGCTCTCGCCCACGCTGCAGGGGGAAAACTCCGGTCAGGACATCTCCCAGGAGCAGCTCGACCAGGCGGTCGAGATCATCCGCCAGCGCGTGGACGGTGCGGGTGTCTCCGAGGCGGAGATCACCACGCAGTCCGGGCGCAACATCGTGGTGTCGATGCCCGGTGTGCCCTCGTCCGAAACGCGTGAGCTGATCCAGACCTCCGCGCAGATGGCGTTCCGTCCCGTGATCGTCTCAGGCGCCGGCGCGGCCACCCCGGAGAACCAGCGCACCGACCCCAAGTCGATCCCCCAACCGGAGGGTGAGCCCGAGAACTCGTCCGACCCCAAGTGGGTCACGCGGGATCTCTTCGCCAGGTACGAGGCGCTCGACTGCAGCGCGCCGCGGCCCCAGGAGGAGCGCGCCTCCCAGCCGCAGGACAAGGCGATCGTGGCGTGCGATCCGCTGAGCAACGCCAAGTTCATCCTGGGCCCCGTCGAGATCCCCGGCACGGACATCGCCACGGCGTCCTACGCACAAGCGACCAACTCCCAGGGCCACGCGACGGGCGGGTTCGCCGTGAACCTGCAGTTCAATGACGAGGGCACGCAGACCTTCAAGGAACTTTCCGAACGGCTCTACGGACTCGGCCAGGGTGGACAGAACGGTGCACGCAACCGGTTCGCGATCGTGCTGGACGGTTCCGTGGTCTCCGCGCCGACCATGAACGCCGTGATCACGGACGGTCGTGCGCAGATCACCGGCAACTTCACCGAGGACGAGGCCAAGTTCCTGTCCGAGCAGTTGAAATACGGTGCGTTGCCGGTGTCCTTCTCGATCGACTCCGAGCAGCAGATCTCCGCAACCCTGGGCAGTAACCAGTTGCGGATGGGCATCATCGCGGGGCTGATCGGTCTGGCGCTCGTGTGCATCTACTCGCTGTTCCAGTACCGCTGGTTGGGTCTCGTGACCATCGCCTCACTCGTCGTGGCCGGTGTCGTGACCTACCTGGCCATCACCCTACTGGGGTGGGGCGCGAACTACCGGCTGTCCCTGGCCGGCGTCGCGGGTCTCGTGGTGGCGATCGGTCAGACCGCGGACTCGTTCATCGTGTACTTCGAACGCATCCGTGACGAGATCCGCGCCGGGCGTACGATCCCGGCCGCCGTGGACCACGGCTGGCAACGCGCGCGCCAGACGGTGCTCGCGTCCAAGGCCGTGAACCTGTTGGCCGCCGTGGTGCTCTACTTCGTGGCCGTGGGCAATGTGCGCGGCTTCGCGTTCACGCTCGGTCTCACCGCGATCGCGGACCTGCTGGTCGTGTTCCTGTTCACTCACCCGATCATGGTGTTGCTCGCACGCACGCGCTACTTCGGCAACGGCGCGCGGCACTCCGGTCTGGACCCCGAAGCGCTCGACGCCGTCCCGCTCTACCGCGGCGCCGGCCGGCTGCGCAGCCCCGAGGACGGTGACGGTCTCACGATCGCCGAACGACGACGCCGCGCGGCACAGCAGGCGAGCGCAGCGCCGTCGTCCACCGCCGGAACCCACGGGAACGCGTCCGTCGGCTCCACCGCGGCCACCGCCCGTCCCGATTCCGAGGAGACCCAGCGATGAGCAACCGACTCGCGCGTTTCGGCAATGACCTGCACAGCGGGCGCAAGTCCTACCCCTTCGTCCAGAAGCGGGGACCGTGGCTCGCCGTGAGCCTGGCCCTCGTAGTGATCTCCGTGCTGATCCCCGTGATCAAGGGCGGGTTCAACCTGGGGATCGACTTCACGGGCGGCTCCGAGTTCACGGTCTCGGACGTGTCCACCACGGACGTCTCCCTGGGCGAGCGGGCGGTCGCCGAGACCCCCGGTGCCCACGAGGCGACCGTGACGAACATCGCCCCGGGCACCGTCCGGGTGCAGACCCAGCAGCTCGACGACGACCAGACCCTGACCCTGAAGAACAAGTTGCAGGACGCCTACGGCGTGGGCGAGGACCAGGTGACCTCCAACTTCGTGGGACCCACGTGGGGCCAGGGTGTCACCCGACAGGCCCTGTGGGGGCTCGTGATCTTCGTGGTGCTCGCGCTCGCACTCATGGCGCTGTACTTCCGCACGTGGAAGATGTCCGTGGCCGCGATCGCGGCCATGCTCTTCACGATCGTCATCACCGCGGGTGTGTACTCCCTGGTGGGCTTCGAGATCACCCCCTCCGCGGTGATCGGCTTCCTCACGGTGCTGTCCTACTCGCTCTACGACTCCGTGGTGGTCTTCGACAAGGTGCGTGAGAACACCGCGGGGCTCGTGGGCGGCAGCGCCCCGGAGGAACGCAGGAAACGCACGTTCGGGGAACAGGTCAACCTGGCCGTGAACCAGACCCTCGTGCGCTCGATCAACACGTCCGTGGTGGGCATCCTCCCCGTGGGGTCCATCCTGTTCATCGGTGCGTACCTGCTCGGGGCCGGAACGTTGAAGGACCTCTCGCTGTCGCTGTTCGTGGGCATCATCGTGGGCACTCTCGCCACGCTGTTCGTGGCCGCGCCCCTGTACTCGTGGTTGCGCGACCGCGAAGCCGGCGTGCGGGAGCAGACCCGCCGGGTGCTCGAGCACCGCACGGGCGAGGCCCCTCCGGTGAGCGCGGATCCCGTCGAGGTCTGACGCGACACCTCGCACTCGTGGCCGGTCGCGCATGGCGTGACCGGCCACGAGCGCTGTGACCGAACGGTGCGGGCGGCGACGTCGCTCAGGACCGCGTCCGCAGCACGTGAGCACTGCGTCCGCGGCGCGTCCGTACCGTGTCCGCGGCACATCCGCACCGTTGTCCGCGGCGTGTCGGCGCGGGCTTAGACTGGGACATCAGCCCGCGGGGGCTCATGTCCGGCCTCCCGCGGTCGCGGCGACGATGAGGAGGCCCCGGATGATGTCCAGCCAGTCCGAGAACGGTGGTGCCCAGGCACCCGTGGGCTCCGCGGTCACGTCCTCCGACGCGCCCTCCGCTCAAGAGGCGTCCCGTCCCAATGCCGCCCCGCCCGCTCGCCCGAGTGTCGCGCGCGGTGACTTCGGGGGCACCCATTTCGTCCTACCCGCCTCTCGGCCCGTGTTCGGGCGGGCGGTCTTCCCGGGGCGCAGTGAACGCACCCGCTCGACCCTCTCGGTGCTCAGCGGTGAATCGGTCCCGAGCTCGCCCATCCTGGTGCCCCTGCTGCGCACGGTGCAGAACACGCATCCCGAGGAGGACCTCTCGGTCCTGGAGCGGGCCTTCACGGTCGCGGACACCCACCACGAGGGACAAAAGCGCAAGTCCGGGGACCCGTACATCACCCACCCGGTGGCCGTGACCACGATCCTCGCGGAACTCGGGATGACCGGTGCCACGCTCGTGGCCGGTCTACTGCACGACACCGTGGAGGACACATCCTACACTCTCCAGCAGGTGCGCGAGGAATTCGGCGAGGAGGTCGCCGCGCTCGTGGACGGCGTGACCAAGCTGGACAAGATCCAGTACGGGGAGAACGCGCAGGCGGAGACCGTGCGCAAGATGATCGTGGCCATGGCCAAGGACATCCGCGTGTTGGTCATCAAACTCGCGGACCGTTTGCACAACGCCCGGACGTGGCGCTTCGTGTCCTCCGAGTCCTCCGGGCGCAAGGCGCGCGAGACCCTTGAGATCTTCGCGCCGCTGGCCCACCGACTGGGCATGAACACGATCAAGTGGGAGCTCGAGGACCTGTCCTTCGCGGCCCTGCACCCCAAGGTCTACGAGGAGATCGTGCGCATGGTGGGGGAACGCACCCCCGAGCGCGAGCGTCACCTCGCGGAGATCCGCGGTCAGATCGCCGAGGCGCTGGACGCCTCCGGCATCGAGGCCACCATCACGGGCCGGCCGAAGCACTACTACTCGATCTACCAGAAGATGATCGTGCGGGGTAAGGACTTCGACGAGATCCACGATCTGCAGGCCGCGCGCGTGCTCGTGAACTCCGTGCGCGAATGCTACGCGGCGTTGGGCGTGCTGCATGCCAAGTGGCGGCCGCTGCCCGGGCGGTTCAAGGACTACATCGCCATGCCGAAGTTCAATATGTACCAGTCCTTGCACACCACGGTGATCGGGCCCGCGGGGCGTCCCGTGGAGATCCAGATCCGCACCCACGAGATGCACCGCCGCGCCGAGTACGGCGTGGCCGCGCACTGGAAGTACAAGGACAAGGTCAACCAGGCGAATTCCGCGACCCCCAAGGCCAAGGAGGGTGAGCTGAACTGGCTCAGCTCCCTGGTGTCGTGGCAGGAGGAGGCCAAGGACTCCTCGGACTTCCTGGACTCGCTGCGCTATCAGATCAACACCGCCGAGGTGTACGTGTTCACGCCCAAGGGCGAGGTCATGGCCCTGCCCACGGGGTCCACGCCGGTGGACTTCGCGTACGCGGTGCACACCGAGGTGGGCAACCGCACGATCGGCGCGCGCGTCAACGGCAAGCTCGCCCCGCTGTCCTCCCGGCTGCAACACGGGGACCGCGTGGAGATCCTCACGTCCAAGTCGGAACAGGCCGCTCCGTCCCAGGACTGGCTCAAGTTCGTGGGCTCCCCGCGGGCGCGCACCAAGATCCGGCAGTGGTTCTCCAAGGAACGCCGCGAGGAAGCGATCGAGCGGGGCAAGGACCAGCTCACCCGGGCGCTGCGCAAACACCACCTCCCGCTGCAGCGCACGGTCACGAGCGAAGCGCTGCTCGCGGTGGCCCAGGACTTCAACCGCGGCGACGTGGCGGCGCTCTACGAAGCCATCGGTTCGGACGCCGTGGGCGCCCACCAGGTCGTCGACAAGTTGTTGCAACACCTGGGCGGGGCCGAGGGCACCGAGGAGGACCTCGCCGAGACCACGCGGGTGACCCACCCCGTGCGCCCCGGCGTCTTGGACGCGGGTGTGCTCGTGCAGGGGGCCTCGGACGTCTACGTCAAGATCGCCCGGTGCTGCACCCCGGTGCCCCCGGACGAGATCGTGGGTTTCGTCACGCGCGGGTCCGGGATCTCAGTGCACCGCAAGGACTGCGCCAACATGCGTGTCATCCCGGAGGACGACGACCGGATCAAGGACGTCTCGTGGGCGCCCACCCAGTCCTCCCTGTTCCTCGTGGAGATCCAGGTGGAGGCCCTCGACCGCAAGTCCCTGCTCTACGACGTGACCAAGGCGCTGTCGGAGAACCACGTGAACATCCTCTCGGCCCAGGTGCACACCTCGCGGTCCCGGTTGGCGATCTCCCGGTTCTCGTTCGAGATGGGGGACACCCGCTACCTGGACCACGTGCTCAACCAGGTGCGCCGGATCGACGGCGTCTACGACGTCTACCGCACCTCGGGACACCGCCCGGTCAACTCTTGACGGGTCCGCCCGCGCGTCCGGCCTCGAGCGCCCGTGCGAGCTTGCGGACGCGGGCGATCGCGACCCGGCGCCCCGGCAGCTTTGCCAGGGCCTCGAGTTCGGCGAGCAGATGCTGCGGTGAGCAGTGCAGGCGCGGTGCGCTCAGTAGGGCGAGCAGAGCGGCGTCGCCGGCCGGGCCGGTGACGTGTATCGCGAGGTCCACGGCGGTGCGCAGGGGAGTGGTCAGTGTGATGCCGTGGTGGACCACGAGGTCCCGCGGCGCGAACCCCGTCTGGTGGATCACGAGGCCCGGCGGCACCGTGGTGGTTGTGCGCGCGGACTTGTCCACGAGGATCGTCACGGGCGAGGGCTCGGGTGCGCAGCGGTAGAACCACGCGGCTCCGAGCCGCCCCAGCACACCCCGCCGTTGCAGGTGCCCGGGCACGACCCTGCTCACCACCGTGGCTCTTAACTGGAGCGTGGGGGCGGTGGTCGCAGGTACGTAGGCGTCGAGCAGTTCGCGGCGCAACAAACCGTCCTCGGTCATCGCGCTCAGTTCGGCGCGGCTGAACGGGTGGCCCGGGAGCAGGACGAGGGGCGCGGTGGTGCCGCGAGCGGTGAGCACGGAGGTCATGGACCCATCCCACCCCACGGCGAACCGGAAGGGCAGGGCAGCGCACCGATTGTGGAGAACGCCCGTGGACCGAGACCTGCGGCGCGCTCCCACGCCACGGTGCGCGGGCCGGTGCCGTACGCATCGCGCGCCGAGGCGAGGAACGCCCCCACCCTTAGGAACCAGTGGAACGCCCCCGTCCCGGCACACCGGGGACGGGGGCGTTCCTGCAGTCAGCGGCAGAAAATCAGCGCAGTTCGGACGCCGAGGCCTGCAGCGTGGCGAGCCACTGCTCGCTCGTGGCCAGGTCCTTCTCGAGGGACGCGGCCTTCTTGGTGTTGCCACCCGCACGGGCGGCCTCGAGGGCAGCGCGCTGATCGGCGATCTTGTTCTCCAGCTGGGACAGCATGGAGTTGGAGCGCGCCTTGGTCTCGGGGTCGGTGCGCCGCCAGCGGTCGTCCTCGGCCTTCTTCACGGCGTCCTCCACGGCGCGCAGTTCGTTCTCCACGCGGCGCATGTGGGCGCGTGGGACCTTACCGGCCTCCTCCCAGCGCTGCTGAACGGACGCGAGCTGCTTCTTGGCGGCGTCGAGGTCCTTGACGGGCAGGATCTGCTTGGCCTCGGCGAGCAGCTGCTCCTTGACCGTGAGGTTGCCCGCGTATTCCTGGTCGATCCGCTCGTTCGCGGCGGTGCGCGCGGAGAAGAACGCGTCCTGGGCGGCGCGGAACCGGGCCCACAAGGCGTCGTCCTCCTTGCGGGACGCGCGCGGGGCCTCCTTCCACCGGTCCATGAGCTCTCGGTACTTCCCGGCGGTCTCACCCCACTCGGTGGACGAGGACAACGCCTCGGCCTCCTTGATCAGACCCTCCTTGACGCGCTTGGCCTTGGCGTTGGTCTCGTCCAGGGACGAGAAGAAGGCCTTACGGTGCCGGTCGAACGTGGTGCGGGCCTTGCGGAAGCGCTTCCACAGGGCGTCCTCGTCCGATTTGGACAGGCGTCCGCCAGAGCGCTGGTGGTCCTGCCACTGCGAGAACAGCTCCGCCATGCGCGCGGACGAGTGCTTCCACTGCGTCTTGGCGGGATCCTGCGCGGCGACCTCCTCGGCGGCCTCCACGATCGCGGTGCGGTGCGCGAGCTGCTGCGCCTTGGCGGCCTTGGTCTCCTCGCGTTCGCGGTTCAGGGCCACCTTGATCGCGTCCTCGAGGGTATCCAGGCGCGTGGAGAGATCCGTGAGATCGCCCACCATGGTGTGCGCGTCCACCTGCTCGCGCACGTGGTCCACGGTCTTGCGCATGTCACCGGCGGGTGCCTTGGCGGCGATGCGCTGTTCAAGCAGTGCGACCTGCGCCTCGGCGTCGTCGAACTTGCGCGCGAAGTACGCGAGCGCCTCGTCCGGTGTGGCGTCCGGGAACTGCCCGCACGCGTACTCGGTGCCCTGCACGCTCACATACACGGTGCCGTTCTCGTCCGCGCGGCCGAAGGCCCGAGCGCGTTCCACGGAATCGGCCGGGGCGAGCGCGGCGTGGGTGCCCTCCGCGGGACGTGGCTGAGCCGCCGCCGGTGCGGGCGCGGGCGCCGCGTTCGGGGTGGGTTTGGGGGTCGACGGCGCCGCGGGCCTGGGCGCGGACGCCGCGTGGGTGGCCGGTCCCGGGACGGGACGGCGGTCGTCGGATTCAGGACGTTCTGTCACCGCTACAACTCTTTCTGCACGACCCCGCCGGCGCTGCCCGCAGCTGCGGGCGTCGCGGTGGGGTTTCCCATGGTGGACACCGGCCATCCTATCGAGCCGCGCGGCTTAGACTGGCAGCTGACACCGTCCGCGTTCGCGCATGCCCCGGTTCCGGGGGTTGCTCGTACGACGACGCCTCGCCGCCCGGGGCTTCCACGGCGCACAGGCCGAGCCCCGGACCGCCCGAGACCCACTACCGAGGAGTTCCCACCCATGGCCCGCACCACGTCTCTGTCCGGTTTCCCCGAATGGCTCCCGGAGGAACGGATCGTGGAGCAACACGTGCTGGACTCCCTGCGCAGGACCTTCGAACTCCACGGCTTTTCCTCGATCGAGACGCGCGCGGTGGAGACCGTGGAGCAGTTGCTGCGCAAGGGTGAGATCGACAAGGAGGTCTACGGGGTCTCCCGGCTGCAACAGGACGAGGACTCCTCGCGCGAGGACGCGCTGGCGCTGCACTTCGACCTGACCGTGCCGTTCGCCCGCTACGTCGTGGAGAACAGTGGCTACCTCACGTTCCCATTCCGCCGCTACCAGATCCAGAAGGTGTGGCGCGGCGAGCGCCCCCAGGAGGGCCGGGCGCGCGAGTTCACCCAGGCGGACATCGATGTGGTGGGGGACGGCACGCTCGCGTTCCGCTACGACGTGGAGCTCGCGCTCGTGATGATCGAGGCGCTGTCCGAGCTGCCCATCCCGCCGTTCGTGCTGCGGGTCAACAACCGCAAGCTCGCCGAGGGTTTCTACCGCGGTGTGGGTCTCACTGACGCCCCCGCGGTGCTGCGTGAGATCGACAAACTCGAAAAGATCGGCGCCGAGCAGGTCTCCCGGAATCTCCAGGACACGGTGGGTGCCACGCCCGAGCAGGCGGAGGCCGCGCTGTCCCTCGCGGCGATCCGCACCGAGGACACGTCCTTCGTGGAGCGCGTGCGGGAACTCGGTGTGAGCAACAACCTGCTGGACGAAGGCCTGAACGAACTCGCCGAGGTCGTGGGGGAGGCCTCCCGCCGCGCCCCCGGCAAGGTCGTGGCGGACCTGTCCATCGCCCGCGGTCTGGACTACTACACAGGCACCGTGTACGAAACGGTCCTCGTGGGTCACGAACAGCTCGGTTCCGTGTGCTCGGGTGGTCGCTACGAGTCCCTCGCGTCCTCCGGGAAGAAGACTTACCCCGGTGTGGGCCTGTCGATCGGTGTGACCCGGTTGGTCACCCGGATTCTGTCCCGCTCCATGGCCCAAGCCTCCCGTTCGGTGCCCTCCGCGGTCCTCGTGGCCCTGAACGACGACGCATCGTGGTCCGCCGCGCAGGACGTCGCCGGGCAGTTGCGCGCTCGCGGGATCGCGACCGAGGTGGCCGCCACGGCTCAGAAGTTCGGCAAGCAGATCCGCTACGCCGAGCGCCGCGGCATCCCGTTCGTGTGGTTCTCCTCGGTGGCCGAGGACGGGAGCCCGACCCACGAGGTCAAGGACATCCGCTCGGGCGAGCAGGTGGCCGCGGACCCCGCATCGTGGCAGCCGCCCGCCGAGGACCTGCACGCCACGGTGCTGCGCGCGGCCACCACGGACGACTGACGCCGGCTCTGTCCTCCGAGAGGCGTGCCCGCGAGCGACGGCCGTGCGCTCGCGGCGTCGGCTTGTAGACTCGCGGGGACGGGAGCACGCCCTGCTCCGGGGCGCCCGATCCGGTGCGGCTCCGCGGGCACTCGGTGCGACGCGCTCCGCCGGCCCGCGATCCCGACCATCCCATTGATTGAAAAGGTGAATGCACTTGTTGCGAACGCATGAACTCGGCACGTTGACCGTCGAGAACATTGGACAGACCGTCACGCTGGCGGGCTGGGTCGGCCGGCGCCGCGACCACGGCGGCGTGGCGTTCGTGGACCTGCGTGACGCCTCCGGCGTGGCGCAGGTCGTGGTGCGTGACGAGGAGCAGTTCCACCAGCTGCGCAACGAGTACGTCCTGCAGGTCACGGGCACCGTGGAGCGCCGCCCCGAGGGCAACGAGAACCCCAACCTGCCCTCCGGTGAGGTCGAGGTCATGGTGGATGAGCTCACCGTGCTCAACACCGCGGCCCCCCTGCCGTTCCAGATCGACGAGCACGTGGAGGTGGGCGAGGAAGCCCGCCTGAAGTACCGCTACCTGGACCTGCGCCGCCCGGAGCCCGCCCGCATCATGCGGCTGCGTTCCGAGGTCAACCGGGTGGCCCGCACCCTGCTGCACGAGCAGGGCTTCACCGAGGTGGAGACCCCCACCCTCACCCGTTCCACTCCCGAGGGCGCGCGTGACTTCGTGGTGCCGGCACGGCTGTCCCCGGGCTCCTGGTATGCGCTGCCGCAGTCCCCGCAGCTGTTCAAACAGCTGCTGCAGGTGGGCGGGATCGAGAAGTACTTCCAGATCGCCCGCTGCTACCGGGACGAGGACTTCCGCGCGGACCGCCAGCCCGAGTTCACCCAGCTGGACGTTGAGGCCTCCTTCGTGGAGGAGGACGATGTCATCGCCCTGGGCGAGCAGATCGTGAAGTCCCTGTGGGCTCTGATCGGCGTGGACGTCTCGACCCCCATCCCGCGCATGACCTACGCCCAGGCCATGGCCGACTACGGCTCCGACAAGCCGGACCTGCGCTTCGACCTGAAGCTCACGGAGCTCACCGAGTACTTCAAGGACACCCCGTTCCGCGTGTTCCAGGCCCCGTACGTGGGTGCCGTGGTCATGCCAGGCGGTGCATCCCAGCCCCGCCGCCAGCTCGACGCGTGGCAGGAGTGGGCCAAGCAGCGCGGCGCCAAGGGCCTCGCCTACGTGCTGTTCAAGGAGGACGGCGAGATCGCCGGGCCGGTGGCCAAGAACATCTCGGAGGAGGAGAAGGCCGGACTCGCGGAGGCCGTGGGCGCGAAGCCCGGCGACTGCGTGTTCTTCGCCGCGGGCGGGGCCAAGACCTCCCGCGCGCTGCTCGGTGCCGCGCGCGTGGAGATCGGCCACCGCGTGGGCCTGATCGACGAGAATGACTGGGCCTTCGTGTGGATCGTGGACGCGCCGCTGTTCGAGCCCGCGTCCGAGGCGGTCGAGTCCGGCGACGTTGCCGTGGGCTCCGGTGCGTGGACGGCCGTGCACCACGCGTTCACGTCCCCCAAGCCCGAGTTCATGGACACCTTCGACACGGACCCCGGCTCCGCGCTGGCCTACGCGTACGACATCGTGTGCAACGGCAACGAGATCGGCGGCGGTTCCATCCGCATCCACCGCCGGGACGTGCAGGACCGCGTGTTCCGCGTGATGGGGCTCAGCGAGGAAGACGCCCGGGAGAAGTTCGGCTTCCTGCTGGACGCCTTCCAGTTCGGCGCGCCCCCGCACGGCGGCATCGCCTTCGGCTGGGACCGCGTGGTCGCGCTGCTCGCGGGCACCGAGTCCATCCGGGACGTCATCGCGTTCCCCAAGACCGGCAACGGCTACGACCCCCTGACCGCCGCGCCTGCGCCCATCACGGCGCAGCAGCGCAAGGAAGCCGGCGTGGACGCCAAGCCCGAGCCCAAGAAGGCCGAGGCGCCGCGCGAGGCAGCCTCCGCCGACAAGGGCGGCGACGCGAAGTAACGCCATCGACACGTGACACCGTCGCTACGCGCTGCGGGGCCGCCGACCCGGGATGTCACCCCGAAATCGGTGGCCCCGCAGCCTTCGTGCGCGGTCCGGTTGCGTGACCCGCCGCGCTCGCGGGACGACCGGTTCCACTCCCGGGGCAACCCGTTTCCCCATGGGACGGGCCGTGTCATCCGTGGGACGGTGCCGGGGTGCGAGTGTGATGGACTGGCGTCATGAGAATCGTGCTACAGGTGGCGTCGCGGGCCAGTGTCACCGTGGGGGAACGGGGCACGGGCGAGATCACCGGCCCCGGGCTCGTCGCACTCGTGGGGGTCACCCACTCGGACACCCCGGAGATCGCCGCGCAGCTCGCGGCCAAGATCGCCGGGCTGCGCATCCTGCCGGGAGAGACCTCGTGCGAGGACCGCTCGGCCCCGGTGCTCGTGGTCAGCCAGTTCACGCTGTACGGGGACGTGCGGAGGGGGCGCCGACCGTCGTGGTCCCGCGCCGCCCCCGGGGACGTGAGCGAACCCCTCTTCGACGCCTTCGTGGCGGCGCTACGTGAGCGCGGTCTGCCGGTGGAAACCGGGGAGTTCGGTGCGCACATGGAGGTCTCGCTCGTCAACGACGGGCCCGTGACCCTCGTGGTGGACAGCGACGAGCTGCAGCGCCCGCGTCGCGGCTGAACCCGCGGCGGCCCGTGCGTGTCCGAGGCTGGCAGTAGGGTCGGGACGTGAGCGATGCATTGTTCGACGTCCCGGATCCCCTGAGCGAGGACGGGTCCGGCCCATCCGCCCACGCGAGGGATCGGACCCCGTCCCGCGCGCGCTCCCGCGCACCGCTCGCCGTGCGCATGCGCCCCCGCACCCTGGACGAGGTCGTGGGCCAGAAGCACCTGTTGCGCACCGGCTCGCCCCTGCGCGGACTGACCGCGGGTCGCTCGGGACCGACCGCGGCGTCGTCGGTCATCCTGTGGGGCCCGCCGGGCACGGGCAAGACGACGATCGCGCACGTGATCGCGCGCGGCCACGACACCACCTTCGTGGAGCTGTCCGCCGTCACAGCCGGGGTCAAGGACGTGCGGCGCGTCATGGACGAGGCGCTGACCGCGCGCGACCTGCACGGGCGCACCACGGTGCTGTTCCTCGACGAGATCCACCGGTTCACCAAGGCGCAGCAGGACGCGCTGTTGCCCGGGGTCGAGAACGGGTGGGTGGTCCTCGTGGCCGCCACGACCGAGAACCCCTCGTTCTCCGTGATCGCACCGCTGCTCTCGCGCTCCCTGCTGCTGACCCTGCAACCGCTCGAGCGCCCGGACATCGGGGAGTTGCTCGACCGCGCGGTGACCGACCCGCGCGGGCTGGACGGTGCCGTCGTCCTGAGTCCGGAGGCGCGCGAGCACCTGCTGGACGTCTCCGGGGGAGACGCGCGCAAGGCGCTCACGTCTCTCGAGGCGGCTGCGGCGGTCGCGCTCTCCCACGCGGCGGCGTTGGACGACGACGCCGATGGCGCCGCGCGTTCCGGGGCCGAGGGCCCGGGCACGGAGGGTTCGGGAGCCGAGGTATCGGACGACGGCGCGGCCGAGCCCGGGGCAGCGGGCGAAACCCCCGATGCATCGGTCGTGACCGTGACGCTGGAGCACGCGCAGGAGGCGGTCAACCGCGCGGCGGTGCGCTACGACAAGCAGGGCGATCAGCACTACGACGTCGTGAGCGCGTTTATCAAATCGATCCGCGGCTCGGACGTGGACGCCGCGATGCATTACCTGGCCCGGATGATCGAGGCCGGGGAGGACCCGCGGTTCATCGCGCGCCGGTTGATCATCAGCGCGTCGGAGGACATCGGTCTCGCTGATCCCGCGGCGCTGCAGACCGCGGTCGCGGCCGCCCAGGCCGTGCAGTTAATCGGGATGCCCGAGGGGCGGATCCCGCTCGCCGAGGCCGTCGCACATCTGGCCACCGCGCCCAAGTCGAACGCCGCGTACCTGGCCATCAACGAGGCCATCGCGGACGTCCGCGCCGGACGTGCTGGGCCCGTGCCCCCGCACCTGCGGGACTCGCACTACCCGGGCGCGAACGAGCTCGGCCACGGCGCGGGTTATGTCTACGCCCACGACACGCCCAACGCGGTGGCCACCCAGCAGTACCCGCCGGACGAGCTCGTGGGGAAGGACTACTACCGGCCCACAGGGTACGGCCACGAACGGGACCTGGCGCAGCGCGTGATCCGGTTGCGCGACATCGTGCGCGGCGACACCCGGCCGTAGGGCGCGGTTACGACGATGCGTGGTCAGGGCCGTGCTCCCGCGCCGTCCACGTGGTCCAGCACATCCTTGGCGGTCAGGTCGTCGATCACCAGGTCCGTCACCGCCCCCGACCGCAGCGCGCCCACGATGCCGCGCACCTTGTGCCGCCCGGACACCACGCACACACGGCGGGGGATCCTGGCGAGATCCGCGGGGGTGGGTCCGGAGGCCCGCCGGTTCAGCTCGATGTCCGAGTAACTGCCGTCCTCGCGGATGAAGACGGTGCAGATGTCCCCGACGACGCGGTGCGCGCTCAGACTGCGCAGCTCGGACGAGCTGAGGTGACCCTCCGTGTAGACCTGGGACAGCACCGGGCCGTGGAAGGCCCCCACGCTGAACACCGCCAGGTCAACACTGGCCCGGGCCGCGAGGATGCGGCGGACCGAGGATTCCTGCCAGAGCAGCGTCCGGGTCTGTTCCCAGTCGAAGAAAGCGGGGGTCGGGAACGGGTACAGCTCGGCGTTGAAGGCCTGCGCCAACGTCGAGAGCAGTGGGGCGGACGTATCCGTGCCGGCCGTCCGCGGCCCGGCGGCCCCGTTGAGCTGCACCACCGAGACGTCCTGGGTGTTGGTGTGGCGCACGTGAGAGGCGATCGCGGAGGTCGTGGTGCCCCACGCGACCCCCAGGGACGTCCCGTCCTGGACCCACGACGCGAGTAGTTGTGCGGTGTAGCGAGAGACCGCGTCGAGTCGTTGGCCGCTATGCGACGCCCGCTGGGTCCCCGCGATGTGCGCCGTGACCCGGAACGTGTCGTGGATGCGACGGGACAGCCGGTCCGTGGGTGTGTCGGGTGGGCGCAGGGTGATCGTCACGATGCCCCTGGCTTTCGCATCCGCCAGCATGCGCGAGACCGTGGACCGTGAGACCCCCAGCCGCTCGGCCACGGCACCCATGGTCATGTCCTGCACGAAGTACAGTTCCGCGGCTTGGTAGAGCAGTGAATCGTCGTGCATCGCCCCTCACCTCCCGTGCACACATGTGCAAATAGGTTGAGCATACGTGCATCGGCGCGACATGGTAGTGCGCACGGCTACGAAATGGGATGTACGTCACATCCCAGTGCGTAGCGTGGTCCGCAAGAACTGCGGGCCACACCGCATCCACACCGACATTGAGTGAGGAAGATACTGTGACTGCCACCCAATTGAATTCCGAGACCCGTCAGGCCGCGCTCCGTGAAATGAGCGAAGGGGCCGAGTTGGACGTCCTGGTGATCGGCGGTGGCATCACGGGTGCCGGCATCGCGCTGGACGCGGCCACGCGAGGGCTGCGCACCGGCATCGTGGAGGCCCAGGACTGGGCGGGAGGGACGTCCCGCTGGTCGTCCAAGCTGGTCCACGGTGGCCTGCGCTACCTGCAACAGTTCGACTTCAAGCTCGTCACGGAGGCGCTGCACGAACGGGAGCGCCTGCTCTACACGCTGGCTCCCCACCTGGTGAAGCCCGTCCCCTTCCTCTACCCGATCCTGCACCGGTTCTGGGAGCGCCCGTACGTGACGGCGGGCGTCGGTCTCTACGACACCCTGGCCCACGTGGGCTCCAAGGTCGCGTCCATGCCCTTCCACCGTCAGCTCTCGCAGCGCGGCGTGAAGGAGGCGTTCCCCAGCATCAAGCCGGGCGTCATGGTGGGCGCCGTCAAGTACTGGGACGGTCGCGTGGACGATGCCCGTCTGGTGCTGACGCTCATCCGCACGGCCGTGGGCTACGGCGCCCTGGCCGCGACCCGCACGCGAGTCACGGAACTCCTCAAGAACGACGACGGCGCCGTCGTGGGCGCGCGCGTCACGGACCTGGAGGCCGGCACGCAGCACGAGATCCGCGCCCGCAAGGTCATCGCGGCCACCGGCGTGTGGACCGAGGAGACCCAGGACATGGCCCACACGGACGGGGGCCTCAAGGTGCTCGCATCCAAGGGCATCCACATCGTGGTGCCCCGGGACAGGATCCGCGGTGAGGTGGGCCTGATCCTGCAGACCGAGAAATCGGTGCTGTTCGTGATCCCGTGGGAGCACTACTGGATCATCGGCACCACAGACACCCCCTACGAGCAGGACATCTCGGCCCCCGTGGCCACGGCCGCGGACATCGACTACGTACTCGAACACGCGAACGTGGTCCTGGACGAGCCCCTGACCCGGGACGACGTCATGGGCACCTACGCGGGTCTGCGGCCGTTGCTGCAGCCGGGCGTCAAGGAGGGCACGGAAACCGCGTCCACCAAGATCTCCCGCGAGCACACGGTCGCGGAGGCGACGCCGGGGCTGATCTCGATCGCCGGCGGCAAGTTGACCACCTACCGCGTCATGGCCCAGGACGCCGTGGACTTCGCGCTCGGCAAGGAGCGCGCCAAGAGCCTGCCCTCGGTCACCGACCGGACACTGCTCCACGGTGCCAACGGGTACGTTCCCATGACTCGGCAGGCGGACCGGATCGGCGCACGCCACGGCTGGAGCGACGACATGGTCGACCACCTGTTGAACCGCTACGGATCGGCCATCACGGAGATCGAGGACCTCGTGGCGGAGCAGGAGGATCTGGCCCGGCCGCTCGCGGCGGCGCCCGCCTACCTGCGGGCCGAGGTGGTCCAGGCGGCGCGGCACGAGGGTGTCCTGCACGTCTCGGACGTCTTCGAGACCCGGACCCGGATGTCCTACGACCAGCCCGATCACGGTCTGGCCGCGGTCGAGGAGGTCGCCGATCTGCTCGCCGCCGAACTGGGCTGGGACGACGCCCGTAAGGAGCAGGAGATCCAGGCCTACCGCGCCGTGTGCGCCGCCGAGGACGCCGCCGCGCAGACCACGGACGACGCCTCCGCGGCGGCCGCGCGCAGCGCAGCCCCCTCGCTCAACACCCTGTGACGTAGGCGGGCGTCCCATTCCCGCCGACACCGCTTCCCGGTGGCTCACGCCATGGGGAGGCGGTGTATCCAAATCAGCCACCAACGACACGAACTGCAAGGAGTCAATCCATGACCACTTTGAACGCGATGCTGCCCATGGAGGCGGCGGAAGTGGTGCCCCTGGGCACGGTGTTCTGGTCCGAAGTCCTGGGCACCGCACTGCTGACCCTTCTGGGTGTCGGTGTTGTGGCCAACCACCTCCTGGGCAAGACCAAGGGCAATGCCGGCGGCTGGTTGCTCATCAGCTTCGGGTGGGGTCTCGCCGTGTTCGCCGGCGTGTACGTCGCCTGGCAATCGGGCGCCCACCTGAACCCCGCCGTGACGGTCGGCATCTGGGCCTCCGGAGCCGATGTCTACGCGCCGGGGGTGGCCATCACCGCCGCGTCGACCGTGGTCTACCTGGCCGCCGAGTTCCTGGGTGCCTTCCTGGGTGCCGTGGTTTGCTGGATCGCGTACAAGCAGCACTACGACGAGCCGCTGGACCCGGCCGCCAAGCTGGGCACGTTTTCCACCGGACCGGAGATCCGCTCCGCGGGGTGGAACGTGCTGACCGAGGTGATCGCCACGTTCGTCCTGGTCTTCGTCATCCTCATGTTCGGCGGGACACCCTCCGGCCTGGGCCCCCTGGCCGTGGCGCTGCTCGTGGTCGGGATCGGTGCGAGCCTCGGCGGCCCCACCGGCTACGCGATCAACCCCGCGCGTGACCTGGGCCCTCGCGTCGCCCACGCGATCCTCCCGATCCGAGGTAAGGGTGGTAGCGACTGGGGCTACGCGTGGGTCCCGATCGTGGGTCCCATCCTCGGCGCGTTGCTCGCCGGCGGTGTCTTCCAGTTGTTCCCGGGTGCGGCTTTCTGATCCTCTGAACGCATCCCCATCGATTCCCGCCCCTCGACCCAAGGAATGAGCACCATGAGCACATCAAACACCACCAAGACCGCCCGAGGTACCAGGACCACAGGTTCTGGTGATCCCCAGTACGTGATGGCCATCGATCAGGGCACCACGAGCACCCGCGCCATTGTCTTCGACCATTCCGGCACCATCATGGGTGTGGGCCAGTACGAGCACCAGCAGATCTTCCCTCGCGCCGGGTGGGTCGAACACGACGCACAGGAGATCTGGCGCAACACCCGCCGTTGCGTCGCGGATGCGCTCGCAGAGACCGAGCTGACCAAGGACGATCTCGCCGCGGTGGGTATCACCAACCAGCGCGAGACCACTGTGGTGTGGGACAAAAACACAGGCAAACCCGTGTATAACGCGATCGTGTGGCAGGACACTCGCACGCAGGAGATCGTAGACGAACTCGCCAAGGACGGCGGGGAGGAACGCTTCCGCGAGCTCACGGGTCTGCCCCTGGCCAGCTACTTCGCCGGTCCCAAGGTCAAGTGGATCTTGGACAACGTGGAGGGCGCCCGTGAGCGCGCCGAGGCCGGGGACCTGCTCTTCGGTACGACCGACAGCTGGCTCGTGTGGAACTTGACCGGCGGCTCCGAGGACGGGGTGCACGTCACGGACGTAACGAACGCGTCCCGGACCCTGCTCATGAACATCGACACCCTCGAATGGAACGAGGAGTTGTGCGAGACCGTGGGCGTGCCCATGTCCATGCTCCCGGAGATCCGGTGCAGCAGCGAGGTCTACGGCAAGGGCCGCGCCCGCGGGTTCCTCAAGCAGGTCCCGATCGCTGGCATCCTGGGTGACCAGCAGGCGGCCATGTTCGGCCAGACGTGTTTCGAACCCGGCATGGGCAAGAACACCTACGGCACCGGCAGTTTCCTGCTCATGAACGTGGGGGAGACCCCGGTGCGTTCCGAGCACGGATTGATCACCACCGTGTGCTACCAGATCGAGGGCGAGAAGCCGGTCTACGCGCTGGAGGGTTCCATCGCGGTCACGGGTTCGCTCGTGCAGTGGGTGCGGGACAACCTGGGGCTGATCCAGGACGCCAAGGAGATCGAGCCGCTCGCGCGCGCGGTCGAGGACAACGGCGGGGCGTACTTCGTCCCCGCGTTCTCGGGTCTGTTCGCACCGCACTGGCGTCCGGACGCCCGCGGCGCCCTGGTGGGGCTCACGCGTTACGTGCGCAAGGAGCACATCGCCCGTGCCGTGCTCGAGGCCACCGCGTACCAGTCCCGTGAGGTGGTCGAGGCCATGAACAAGGACTCCAAGCAGGACCTCACGGAGCTGCGCGTGGACGGTGGCATGACGGCCAACGAGCTGCTCATGCAGTTCCAGGCGGATCAGCTGGGTGTGCCCGTGATCCGGCCGAAGATCACTGAGACCACGGCCCTGGGTGCGGCGTACGTGGCCGGTCTCGCCGTGGGCTTCTGGGCGGACCTCGAGGAGATCTCCCGCAACTGGGCCGAGGAGAAGCGCTGGGACCCCCAGGGGGACCGTGAGCAGCAGGAGAAGCTGTTCCGCAACTGGGGCAAGGCCGTGACCAAGTCGCTCGACTGGGTGAACGAGGACGTGGACTGAATCGGCTATAGTGGACGGTTGGCTGGCACGTCTCGTCGGCGCACTCCCGGGACCCGTGGCACCCTCACGATCCCGCGCGTGCCCGGCGGACGCTAGGTCCGTCGGATTGCGGCTGATCCGCACCTCTCCCGTGGGAACCGATTCCCGCGCCGGAGGCCAGTACCACCCAGAACGGAACGCGGGTCCATCCCGTACGCCGTCGAACCGCATGAAAGGCAAGTTGTGTCCAACAGCTCCAACAGTGTTCGTGTGCGCCGTCAGGTGCGCAAGTCCCGTGCCCTCGGCATCCCGCTGACGCCGAAGGCCGAGAAGTACTTCGAGCGCCGCCCGTACGCTCCCGGTGAGCACGGCCGTGCCCGCCGCAAGCAGGATTCCGACTACAAGGTCCGGCTGATGGAGAAGCAGCGGCTGCGCGCGCAGTACAACATCCGCGAGAAGCAGATGCACCGCGCGTACGTCGAGGCCAAGCGTGTCGAGGGTCAGACCGGTGAGAACCTCATCGCCTTGCTCGAGACCCGTCTCGACGCCCTTGTCCTGCGTGCCGGCTTCGTCCGCACGATGGCCGCCGCCCGCCAGGCCGTGGTGCACCGCCACATCATGGTGGACGGTCAGCGCGTGGACCGCCCCTCGTACCGCGTGCGCCCGGGCCAGACGGTCCACGTGCACCCGCGTTCCGAGAAGATGGTCCCGTTCCAGATCGCCGCGACCGGCGCCAACCAGGATGTCCTCCCGGACACCCCGGCCTACCTGGACGTCACGATCGACCGTCTGCAGGCCAAGCTCACGCGCAAGCCGCAGCGTTCCGAGGTCCCCGTGACCTGCGAGGAACAGCTCGTGGTGGAGTACTACGCACGGATGGTCTGATCCTCCGTGCCCTCCGTCGCCCGTGTCACGGGTGACGGGCGAACAGCCCGCGGCCCTCGGCTGCGGGCTGTTCGCGTCCCGGGGACGACGGCGCACGGGCACACCGGGCCCGGTGGCGCCGGATTCCCCGTTGCACCCGGGTTCTTGGGTAGAGTTGCGCTTCGGTCGGTCTTGCGCGCGGGTCCGACCCTGATCTCGAAGTAGGAACGGAGTTGTGGTCGCCCATGGACGGTGGGGATATCGCCGGATTGCTCGCGGCATTGGTCTTCGCGGTGCTCGTGGGGTTGCTCGCGGTGCCCATCATCAAGCTAGGTCGTGTCTTCGATGAGCTGCGCCTGAGCATCCGCTCCATCAACGACGGCACCGCCCCGCTGATCGACGAGGTCACGCGTACCGTGGCCACCACCAACACCCAGCTCGAGAAGGTGGACGGGATCACGTCCAACGTCTCGGACGCCTCCGCCAATGTCTCCGCACTGTCCTCCCTCGTGGCCTCCACGGTGGGGCAGCCGCTGATCAAGGTCGCGTCCTTCTCCCACGGGCTGCGCCGCGCGTTCAGCCCCCAGGCCGGTGCCCAGACCCGGCCCGGCCCCCATACCGAGCCCGGTGCCGCGCCCGGTGGCGCGGCGACCGGCACGACCACCGGGTCCACGGACCCGCACGCCGCAGGCCGTGCGACCGGGCCCACGGACACCAGGAGCTGAGCATGGGTTTGTGGTCCAAACTCGCACTGCTCGCCGCGGGCGCCGTGGTGGGCGGAGCGGCCACGCGCGTGGCCTCCGACCCCGCCGCACGCGAGGCGATCGGGCGGCAGGTGCAGAGCGGCACCCAGGGTGCGGTGGCCCGCCACGGCTCCGCGGGCGCCGTCGAACGCCGCGCGAGCGGGAGCGCCGTGGAGCTCTTCCGCACCGCCGCGCGGCGGTTCCAGGACTTCGCCGCCCGGGTGCGCGCGGGGATGAACGAACGCGAGGCCGAGCTGCACGAGAAGTTCGGCGTGCGCACGCCCGTGGACCACACCGCGAACCACCCGGACGCCCCGCACCACGCCGCACCACCGCCGGATGCCCCGTGGCGGGCGGACACCGCCCACGAACCGGGCCCCGCACCGGGCGACCCCCGGGGTCGGATCATCACACACGTCCCATCGGAAGGGAATGACCGGTAATGCTCTCCCATGAGATCACACAGCGCTGGCTAAGCTACTTCGAGGGCAAGGGCCACCAGGTGGTGCCCTCGGCCTCGCTGGTGTCGCAGCAGCCCGGAGCCATGTTCACCATTGCCGGTATGGTCCCGTTCATCCCGTACTTCCTGGGCCAAGAGACGCCCCCGTACTCGCGGGCCACCTCGGTGCAGAAGTGTATCCGCACCCTCGACATCGACGAGGTCGGCAAGACCGCCCGGCACGGCACGTTCTTCCAGATGGCCGGGAACTTCTCCTTCGGTGACTACTTCAAGTCCGGCGCGATCCCCATGGCGTGGGAGCTGCTGACCTCCTCGCTCGAGGACGGCGGCTTCGGGCTGGACCCGGAGCGGTTGTGGGTCACCGTGTACGAGGGGGACCAGGAGTCTTACGACCTGTGGCACGACACCGTGGGGTTGCCCGCCGAGCGGATCCAGCGCATGGGCCGGGACGAGAACTACTGGGACACCGGCCAGCCGGGCCCCGCGGGTCCCGACTCCGAGATCTTCTACGACCGCGGCCCGCGCTACGGCCAGGACGGCGGTCCGGCCGTGGACGACGAGCGGTTCATCGAGATCTGGAACCTCGTGTTCATGCAGTACCAGCGTGGCGAGGGCAACGGCAAGGACTACGAGATCCTGGGGGACCTGCCCCAGAAGAACATCGACACCGGTCTCGGCGTGGAGCGTCTGGCCATGCTGCTGCAGGGCGTGGAGAACTTCTACGAGACGGACCAGGTCCGCCCCGTGCTCGACGCCGCCGCCGAACTGTCCGGTCGCGCCTATCGCGGCGCGGAGAAGCCGGGGGAGCAGGGCTACGAGGACGACGTCCGCATGCGCGTCGTCGCCGACCACGTGCGCTCCTCGCTCATGCTGATCGCGGACGGTGTCACGCCGGGCAACGAGGCCCGCGGGTACATCCTGCGCCGCTTGTTGCGCCGCGCGGTGCGCGCGATGCGCCTGCTCGGGGTGACGGACCCTTGCCTGCCCGTGCTGCTGCCGCGCTCTCGCGACGCGATGAAGGGCGTCTACCCCGTGGTCGCGGATGACTTCGAACGGATCTCCAAGATCGCGTATGCCGAGGAACGCGCGTTCCTCAAGACCATCGAGTCGGGCACCACCCGCCTCGAGCACGCCGTGGAGCTCGCCAAGGGCGAGAAGCGCGCCCTGAGCGGCGCGGACGCGTTCGCGCTGCACGACACGTTCGGTTTCCCCATCGACCTGACCCTGGAGATGGCCGGTGAGGCGGGCGTGGCCGTGGACGAGCGGGCCTTCCGTGAGCTCATGGCCGAGCAGCGTGAGCGGGCCCAGCAGGACGCGCGCGCCAAGAAGGGCGCCATGGCGGACCTGTCCGAACTGCGCCGCCTGTTGGACGACCACGGCAGCCGGTTCACGGGCTACACCGAGCTCGTGACCCCCACGACCGTGCGCGCGATCCTCGCCGACGGCGTCCCGGTGCCCGCGGCGAGCGAGGGCGCGCGCGTGGAGGTCGTACTCGAGGCCACGCCGTTCTACGCCGAGTCCGGTGGCCAGGCCGCCGACACCGGCGTGATCGACTCCGCGGACGGGCTGCGCCTGATCGTGGAGGACGTCCAGCAACCCGTCAAGGGACTGTCCGTGCACCGGGTCACCGTGGCCGCGGGCCAGGTCGTCACGGGTGACGAGGTCACCGCGCGCGTGGACTCGCGGCGCCGTCACGACGGCGAGGCCGCCCACTCGGGCACGCACGTGATCCACGCGGCGCTGCACGACGTGTTGGGTCCCGACGCCGTCCAGCGCGGGTCGTTCAACAAGGAGGGTTACCTGCGCTTCGACTTCTCCCACGGGGAGGCCCTCACGCCGACCCAGGTGCAGGAGATCGAACAGATCGCCAACACCGCGATCCGGGACGACTTCGAGGTCGTGACCCGCGAGATGCCGCTCGCCGAGGCCAAAAAGCTCGGGGCGATGTCCCTGTTCGGTGAGAAGTACGGGGACGAGGTGCGCGTGGTCGAGATGAACGGCCCGTGGTCACGTGAACTGTGCGGTGGCACGCACGTGGGCTCCACGTCCCAGCTCGGCTCGCTGTCCCTGGTCTCGGAGCAGTCCGTGGGCTCGGGCAACCGCCGTGTGGAGGCGCTCGTGGGGTTGAATTCGTTCAACCACCTGGCCGCCGAGCGCACCCTGGTCAACCAGCTCACGGGCATGCTCAAGGTCCAGTCCAGCGCCGAACTGCCCGAGCGCCTCGCCGCGACGCTCGAGAAGCTCAAGGAGACCGAGCGCCAGCTCGCGGGGCTGCGCCAGCAGCAGCTGCAGGCGCAGGCCGGCCAGCTCGCGCACGACGCGCAGACCGTGGGCTCCGTGCGCGCCGTCCTGCACGACGCCGGTGAGATCGCCTCGGCGGACGCCCTGCGCACCCTCGCGCTCGACCTGCGCGCCCGTCTGGGATCCGACGCCGCCGTGGCCGCGGTGACCGGTGTCGCCAACGGGCGCCCGCTCGTCGTCGTCGCCGTCAACGACGCCGCTCGCGACGCCGGCCTGGCCGCGGGCCAGCTCGTGCGCACCGCAGCGACCGCGCTCGGTGGTGGCGGGGGCGGAAAGCCGGACGTGGCCCAGGGCGGCGGTTCCGACCCGGCCCGCATCCCCGATGCGCTGGCCGGGATCCGCGAGCAGATCCTGGCCACGGCGGGCTGATGCCGCAACCCTTCGCACGCGGTGTGCGCATGGGCGTGGACGTGGGGACGGTCAGGGTCGGTATCGCCCTGACCGACCCCGACGCCGTGCTCGCGACCCCGCACGACACCCTCGGGCGGGACAGCAACCCCCGTAAGGCCTTCGATGTGAAGATCATCACCCGGTTGTGCGAGGAACGGGACGTGGTGACCGTCTACGTGGGGTTGCCGCGCAGCCTCGACGGCGGTGAGAATGCCTCGACGCGGATGGCTCGTGATTACGCGGCCTCACTGGTTCGTCGGTTAGGCTCACGGGGGTGCACCACAGCGGTGCGCCTGGTGGACGAGCGGTTGTCCACGGTGAGCGCGCACCGGTCGCTATCGGACTCGGGTGTGTCACGACGTCATCACATTGACAGGGTCGATCAGGCCGCCGCGGTGACGTTCCTGCAGACGGCGGTGGACCAGGGGCGGCGGACCGGTACGGAACCGGGCGAACCCGTCCCGGACCGGGCTGCTGATTAGAGTTGACCGTGCGGGCGGTGATCCTGGCCCGCAGCACCCCACATGTGCACCATGAACGGCGGACGGAGAGAATTCGTGAGCGGAGAGAATTCGTGAGCAGAGAGCCGCGGGAGACCGGCACCGGTGACGGACAGGGCCACCGGTCCGACGGTGACGTGCTGACCTCTTCGAACGACGCGGGGGAATCCCGCCTGGCGGGGGCCTTCGAACACCACGACGTGACCCCGGAACAGCGGCAGCGCCGCAAGGTCCGTTCGCGCGCGTCCCTGGCCACGGCGATCGCGCTGTTCATCGCGGCTCTGGTCGTGGTCGTGGCCGTCCTGGGGTCCGCGTTCGGTCTGTTCGAACGCAAGGACTACCGCGGTTCCGGGGACCAGGACGTCACGTTCTCCGTGGCGGACGGCAGTTCCACGGGACAGATCGCCCAGGACCTGCAGACGCAGGACATCGTGGCCAACGCCTCCCACTTCGTCTCCACCTTCCAGCAGCGCTACCCAGAGCAGTTCATCCAGCCCGGGGAGTACCAGCTCAAGACCCGCATGAGCTCTGACGCCGCCATCGACGCTCTCATGGAACGGGGGGAGGCCACCCACTATGCGGCCATCCCCAAGACCCAGCGCAAGGGGGACACGTTCGCGGCCCTGAGCCAGGCCACCGGGATCGACAAGTCCGAGTTCGAGAAGCTCGCCACGGACAAGGCCAAGTTCGGCATCCCGGACCGCTTCCCCGACCTGGAGGGCTGGCTGCACCCGGGGGAGTACCACTTCCCGCTCGACGCCACCGCGGAGCAGATCCTGCAGGAAATGGTGGACCGCACCAAGGACACGCTGTCCAAGAACAACGTCCCCGAGGACCGCTGGTTCGAGGTGCTCACGATCGGCTCCATCGTGGAGTTCGAGGGCACGCCCCAGGTCTACCGTTCCGTCGCCGGGGCGATCGAGAACCGGATCAACAACCCGAACGGCGAGACCAGCGGCTTCATCCAGTCGGATGCCTCCGTGACCTACGGGCTCGGCAAGACCACCGTGCACCTTACTGACGAGGAGAAGCGGGACAAGTCCAATCCGTACAACACGTACGCGAACCCGGGCCTGCCCGTGGGTCCCATCGGGTCCCCGAGCGACGACGCGATCGCCGCAGCGGCGAACCCCGAGAAGAACGACTACTACTACTGGGTAACGGTGAACCTCGACACCGGTGAGACCAAGTTCTCCAAGACGTACGAGGAGCACCAGCGCTATGTGCAGGAGTACCAGCAGTGGTGCTCGGACAACCCCGGTAAGTGCTCCTGAGGGGCGCGCGATGACGCGATCCTCCGTGCGGGCCGCAGTGCTGGGGCACCCCGTGGGCCACTCTCTGTCCCCGGTGCTGCACGCGGCCGCCTACGAGGCCCTGGGGCTCACGGCGCACTACACGCGCCGGGACGTGCCCGTGGGCGAATGGGACACCTTCTGGGCGGACGCCCGGGCTGCGGGGGACTGGGGCGGGTTCTCGGTCACCATGCCCCTGAAACCCCTCGCCGCCCGAGACGCCGACCGGGTCACCCCGCTCGTGCGGGCGCTCGGCGTGGCCAACACACTCACGTTCGAGGACGACGGACGCGTGGTCGCGGACAACACAGATGTCATGGGCATCATGTCCGCCGTGAGCGCGGCCGGCGCGATCCCGGAGACCCCGCGCGCCGTCGTGCTCGGCGGAGGGGCCACCGCCAGCGCGGCCGTCGCGGCCCTGCACGGGCTCGGGGCCGAGACGGTGGACGTCTTCGTGCGGACACCCTCGCGCGCTCGGACCCTCGATGCCGTGGCGCGGGCGGTGGGCACCGAGGTGCGCACCGTGGCGTGGGAGTACGCCGCCGAGGCACTGCACACCGCGGACGTGGTCGTGGCGACCCTGCCCCCGCGCGGTGCGGACGAGCTCGCGTTGCAGTGGCGCGCCCAGGCGCCGTCGGTGTCCGGCGTGCTGCTCGACGCCGCGTACGACCCGTGGCCCTCACGGCTGGCGTCTGCATGGCAGGACGCGGGGGGCGCGATCGCCCCCGGTGTCGATATGCTGATCTTCCAGGCCGTGGATCAGGTCCGCTGGTTCACGCAGGGCGATCCCCTCGCGGCGATACCGCACGAGGACAGGGTGACCGCGGCCATGTGTCGCGCGGTGGGACGGCCCGAACGTGGCATCCCGCAGCGCGTGCGCATCGCGCAGGCCACACGACTCGCGCCGTGACCCGGCGCGCGTGCCGCCCGGGCCGGGGCGCACGACCGAGCGAAACGAATTGACCGCGGGGCGTGGACCCCGGGCGAGAACTGGAGTGTTTTGATGTTGCGTTGGCTCACGGCCGGGGAATCACACGGTGAGGCGCTCGTGGGGATCATCGAAGGTGTCCCCGCCGGTGTGGAACTGACCACCGGGATGATCCAGGACGCGCTGGCCCGGCGCCGGCTCGGGTACGGCCGCGGCGCCCGCATGAAATTCGAACAGGACCGTGTGCGCATCCTGGGCGGGGTCCGCCACGGGCTCACGCAGGGCGGGCCGGTCGCGATCGAGATCGCCAACACGGAGTGGCCCAAGTGGCAGGACGTCATGAGCTCCGACCCGGTAGATCCCGCGGTGCTCGAGGGCCGGGCCCGCAACGCGCCCCTGACCCGCCCGCGCCCCGGTCACGCGGACCTCACCGGCATGCAGAAGTACGACTTCGCCGAGGCCCGCCCCGTGCTCGAACGGGCGTCGGCCCGAGAGACGGCCACGCGCGTGGCGCTCGGTGTCGTGGCCTCCCAGGTCCTCGCGGCCCTCGGGGTGCGGCTCGTGTCCCACACGACCGCGATCGCGGAAGTGTCGGTGCCCGAGGGCGCCGCGCTGCCCGGCCCGGACGACGTCGCCGCGCTGGATGCCGACCCGCTGCGCTGCTTCGACGCCGGGACCTCCGAGGCCATGGTGGCCGCGGTGGACGAGGCGCACAAGGCGGGGGAAACCCTGGGCGGCGTCGTCGAGGTGCTCGCCGAGGGCCTGCCCCCGGGACTCGGCTCGTACGTGCACTGGGACCGACGCCTGGACGCGCGCCTGGCTGGGGCCCTGATGGGCATCCAGGCCATCAAGGGCGTGGAGGTCGGGGACGGGTTCCGTACCGCCGCGCGCCCGGGCTCCGCGGCCCACGACGAGACGCTGGCTGCCGACGGGACCGTGCACCGGGTCTCCAATCGCGCCGGCGGCATCGAGGGCGGCATGTCGATCGGTGACCTGTTGCGCGTGCGTGCCGCGATGAAGCCCATTGCCACGGTCCCGCGCTCGCTGCACACCGTGGACGTAGCCACGGGTGAACCCGCCCGCGCCCACCACCAACGCTCGGACGTGTGTGCGGTACCCGCGGCCGGCGTGGTGGCCGAGGCCATGGTCGCGCTCGTGCTCGCCCAGGCCGCCCTCGAGAAGTTCGGCGGCGACTCGATCACCGAGACGGTACGCAACAAGGACGCCTACCTCGCGAGGATCCCCGCCAACCTGCGCACGTCCCCCGAGCTCGCGGACCCCGCCGCGCTGGCCGCCCTGGACGAGGTGCGCGGGGACCTGGCGTGACGCGCCCCGCCCTGCCCGTGGTGCTGATCGGTCCCATGGCGGCGGGCAAGTCCCACGTGGCACAGCACCTCGCGGAGCACTACGGGTTGCCCCACGTGGACACCGATCGCGTGATCGAGTCCCGCTACGGACCCATCCCTCGGTTGTTCCGCGCCCGCGGGGAGGCCGAGTTCCGCCGGATCGAGGCGCAGGTCGTCGCCGAGTTGCTCGACGACCCCGACACTGCCGGGTGCGTGATTTCCCTGGGCGGGGGCGCACCCATGTCCCCGCTCGTGCAGCCGCTGCTGGCCGGGCACACGGTCGCATACCTGGAGGTGGACCTGGACACCGTCCGTTCGCGGATCAAGGGCAACACGACCCGCCCCATGCTCCAACCGGATCCCGAGGCCCGCTGGAGCCAGATCATGGCCGAGCGCCGCGAGACCTTCGAACGCCTCGCGACCATCCGGCTCGACGGCGCCGCGCCGCGCACCGTGGCGCAGATCGCCCGTGAGCTCTACCTCGCGCTGGGCGAACCGATCGCGCAGCCGCGCGGAAAGGAACACACCGCATGAGTGATCCCGTCAGCATCCCCGTCCACGGCGGTCCCGACAACCGCTACGACGTCCTCGTGGGCAACGGCCTGTTGGACCGCGTGCCCGAACTGCTGGGCGAGCGCGTCAAGAAGGTGCTCATCATCCACCCCCGCGCGCTGCGCGCCACGGGTGACGTGGTGCAGCAGAACCTCTCCGCCGTCGGGATCCAGAGCTTCGTGGCCGAGATCCCGGACGCTGAGGAGGGCAAGCGCGTGGAGGTCGCGGCGTTCTGCTGGCAGATCATGGGCCAGTCGGACTTCACGCGCACGGACGCCGTGGTCTCCGTGGGCGGCGGCGCCGTGACGGACCTCGCCGGTTTCGTGGCCGCCACGTGGTTGCGCGGGGTGCGCGTGATCCACCTGCCCACCACGCTGCTGGGCATGGTGGACGCCGCCGTGGGCGGGAAGACCGGGATCAACACCGCGGAGGGCAAGAACCTCGTGGGAGCATTCCACCCACCGGCCGCGGTCGTGTGCGATCTGGACTCGCTGCAGACCCTGCCGCAGAACGAGCTGCTCACGGGCATGGCTGAGGTCGTCAAGTGCGGGTTCATCGCGGACCCGCGCATCCTCGAGCTGATCCGGGAGAACCCGCAGGAGGTGCGGGACGCGGCGTCGCCCGTGGTGCGCGAGCTGATCGAGCGCGGGATCCGGGTCAAGGCCGAGGTCGTCTCCTCGGACCTGAAGGAATCCGGGCGGCGCGAATACCTTAACTACGGCCACACACTGGGGCACGCGATCGAGCACAACGAGCGTTACCAGTGGCGCCACGGCGCGGCGGTGTCGGTGGGCATGGTCTTCGCGGCGGAACTCGGGCGCGCGGCCGGGTCGTTGTCCGACGACGTCGTGAACGAGCACCGCGAGATCCTCACGTCCCTGGGGCTGCCCGTGACGTATCGCGCGGACCAGTGGCCCCGGTTGCTCGAGGTCATGAAGCGGGACAAGAAGACCCGCGGCAACCTGTTGCGCTTCGTGGTGCTGGACCGGATCGCCGCCCCGCGGATCATGGAGGTCCCGGACCCCGCGATCCTCTTCGCGTGCTACCAGGAGATCGCGGAGTGAGCCCGCGCGGACGGCACGGCGAGCGCCGTCGTCCGCGCCCCTGAGCACTGCTCGGCTGGCACGGCGAGCGGGCGCACGCGGTAGACTGGTCCGGCTCCACGCGCCCCGCCGCCGTGCGGCGACGTTCCCGACGAGAAAGTGACACCGTGGCAACCAGCAACGACATCAAGAACGGCACCATCCTCAAGCTCGACGGCAACCTCTGGCAGACCATCGAGTTCCAGCACGTCAAGCCCGGGAAGGGTGGCGCGTTCGTGCGCACCAAGCTGCGCAACGTGACCAGCGGCAAGGTGGTGGACAAGACGTTCAATGCCGGTGCCAAGATCGAGACCGCCACGGTGGATCGCAGCGAGTACCAGTACCTGTACCAGGACGGCGAGGACTACGTCTTCATGGACAACTCCACGTACGACCAGATCACGGTGCCGGCCGCCGTCGTGGGGGACGCCGCGAACTTCATGCTCGAGAACCAGAACGTGACCGTGGCCATGCACGAGGGCGCGCCCCTGTACATCGAGATGCCGCCGTCGGTCGTGCTCGAGATCACCTACACCGAGCCGGGTCTGCAGGGTGACCGCTCCACGGGCGGCACCAAGCCCGCCACGGTCGAGACCGGCTACCAGATCCAGGTCCCGCTGTTCCTCGAGCAGGGCACCAAGGTCAAGGTCGACACTCGCACCGGTGACTACCTGGGACGCGTCAACGAGTGAGCGGCGCCCGGAGCAAGGCCCGGATCCGCGCCGTCGAGATCCTGTTCGAGGCCGAACAACGTAACGAATCCGTCCGGGACGCCTTGGTGCGGCGGCGGGAGAACTCCTCCTCGCCCATCAACCCGTACACGGTGGACATCCTCGAGGGCGTCCACGACCGGCGCGAGGACATCGACGAGTTCCTGGAGACCTACTCCCAGGGCTGGGAGCTGGACCGGATGCCGGCGGTGGACCGCAACGTGCTGCGCGTGGGGGCATGGGAGCTGCTGTACAACTCGGAGATCCCGGACGGCGTGGCCGTCGCGGAGGCGGTGGCCGTGGCCCGGCAGCTGTCCACGGACGATTCGCCTCGCTTCGTCAACGGGCTGCTGGGGCGGCTGCAGAAGGTCAAGCCCTCCCTGCTCGACGACTGAACCCACCCCGGTCCGTGCTCGCCACGGGCCGGGGTTTTTCGTGTGGTAGCTTCGACTACGGATCGCACCCTTTAAGTCCGTCCGGTGAGGCGGGGAAGGAGGCGGCACGTGAGCGTGCCCGAACACGCCGAGCAGTCACCGCGGAGCATGACGTCCCGCGTAATTCTCTCGACACCCGACATCGACCGGGCCCTGTCCCGGATCGCCCACGAGATCCTCGAGTCCAACAAGGGCTCCCGGGGCCTCGTGCTGCTGGGGATCGCCCGTCGCGGCTACCCCTTGGCCCAGCGGTTGGCCGCCAAGCTCGAGCAGATCGACCCCGACTTCCACGCGCAACAGAGAACGGGTCAGCTCGACATCACGATGTACCGCGACGACCTGCGGCGTCATCCCGCGCGCACCCCGCAACCCACGGTGATCCCGGACTCCGGGATCGACGGGCGCACCCTGGTGCTCGTGGACGACGTCCTGTTCTCGGGGCGCACGATCCGCGCGGCCCTGGACGCCCTCGTGGACGTGGGACGCCCCAACGCGGTGCGCCTGGCCGTGCTCGTGGACCGTGGCCACCGCGAGCTGCCCATCCGCGCGGATCACGTGGGCAAGAACCTGCCCACGTCCTCCCACGAGAAGGTCCGCGTGCTGCTGCGCGAGTCCGATCCCCAGCCGCGCGTGAGGGGTCACGAGGACTGCGTGATCATCGACTCGCCGGTGGTCTCCGACGATGACGTCGCCCGCGCCCCCGGTACCGCCGGGAAGGGGCCGCGCGTATGAAGCACCTGCTGACGACCAACGAGCTGAGCTACCCCGAGGCAGTGCGGATCCTGGACACCGCGGACCAGATGGCCGCCGTGTCCTCGCGCTCGGTCAAGAAACTGCCCGCCCTGCGTGGGCGCACCGTGGTCAACCTGTTCTTCGAGGACTCCACGCGCACGCGGATCTCCTTCGAGACCGCGGCCAAACGGCTCAGCGCGGACGTGATCAACTTCTCCGCCAAGGGCTCCTCGGTGTCCAAGGGCGAGTCGCTCAAGGACACCGCACAGACGCTCATGGCCATGAGCGCGGACGCCGTGGTGATCCGCCACGCGTCCTCCGGCGCCCCGCAGCAGCTCGCGGACTCCGGGTGGATCGACGCCGCGGTGATCAACGCCGGGGACGGCAAGCACGCGCACCCCACCCAGGCCCTGCTCGACGCCATGACCCTGCGCCGCGTGCGCTCGCGGGCCACGGGCATGGCGAGCACCGGGATGGACCTCGAAGGAATGCACGTGGTGATCGTGGGGGACGTGCTGCACTCCCGCGTGGCCCGCTCCAACGTGTGGTTGCTCACGACCCTGGGCGCACGCGTCACGCTCGTGGCCCCGCCCACCCTGGTTCCCGTGGCCATGGACGACTGGCCGTGCGAGGTCGGCTACGACCTGGACGCCGTGCTGGCCGAGGCGCCGGACGCCGTGATGATGCTGCGGTTGCAGCGTGAGCGCATGAACGCCGCGTTCTTCCCGAGCGAGGCCGAGTACACGCGAGGCTGGGGGCTCACATCCCAGCGCGTGCAGCGCCTCGAGCACATGGGTGCGCCCACGGTGTTCATGCACCCCGGGCCCATGAACCGCGGCCTGGAAATTTCCTCAGAGGCCGCCGACTCCCCGCGCTCCACCGTGTTGGAGCAGGTGGCCAACGGTGTGGCCGTGCGGATGGCCGTGTTGTTCCTATTGCTCTCCGGCGACGAGAGCTCCCCGTACCCGAGCGAGAACTGAGGTGGCCCGCATGAGCTCCTACCTGATCAGCAACGCCCGCCCCGAGGGCGGTGAGCCCGCGGACCTGTTGCTCACGGACGGGGTGATCGCCGCCGTGGGGCCCGTGGGCACCCTGGACGTGCCCGAGGGCACGGACGTGATCGACGCCGCCGGCGCCGTGGCCCTTCCGGGTCTCGTGGACATGCACACCCACCTGCGCGAACCGGGTCACGAGGACGCGGAGACCGTGGAGACCGGAACGCGTGCGGCGGCCCGCGGCGGGTTCACCGCGGTGTTCGCGATGGCCAACTCCCACCCCGTGGCGGACACCGCCGGCGTGGTTGAGCAGGTGTGGCAGCTGGGCCGCGACGCTGGGTGGTGCGACGTCCACCCCGTGGGCGCGGTCACGGTGGGGCTCGGGGGCACGCAGCTGTCCGAGATCCGCGCGATGGCGGAGTCCCGCGCGGGTGTACGGATGTTCTCCGACGACGGCAAGTGCGTCCACGACCCCGTTCTGATGCGCCGGGCCCTCGAGTACGTCAAGTCCTTCGGGGGGATCATCGCCCAGCACGCCCAGGAACCGCGCCTGACCGAGGGCGCCCAGATGAACGAGGGCGCGGTCTCCGCTGACCTCGGTCTCACGGGCTGGCCCGCGGTGGCCGAGGAGGCGATCATCGCCCGGGACGTGCTGCTGACCCAGCACGTGGACTCCCGCCTGCACATCTGCCACCTCTCCACCAAGGGGTCCGTGGACATCGTGCGCTGGGCCAAGGAGCGCGGCGTGGCCGTGACCGCGGAGGTCACCCCGCACCACCTGTTGCTCACCGACGAACTCGTGCGCACCTTCGACCCCGTCTACAAGGTCAACCCGCCGCTGCGCACGGACGACGACGTCCAGGCCCTGCGCCGTGCCGTGGCCGAGGGCACGATCGACGTGATCGGCACGGACCACGCCCCGCACACCGCGGAGGACAAGGAATGCGAGTGGAGCTGCGCGGCCCACGGTATGACGGGTCTGGAGACCGCCCTCGCGGTGGTCCAGTCGACCCTCGTGGACACCGGGTTGATCGGGTGGGAGCGCGTGGCGCAGATCATGTCCCGCACCCCCGCCCGGATCCTGGGCCTGACCGACCAGGGCCAGGAACTGGCCCCCGGGGCCACCGCGAACATCGTGCTGTGGGACCCCAGCGGGCAGACCCCCGTGGATCCCACGATCCACGCGTCCAAGGGCCGCAATAGTCCGTACCGGGGGATGACCCTGCCCGGCGGTGTGCGCGCCACGTTCTACCGCGGTCACCCCGTGGTGCGTAACGGCGAACCCGCCACGCCGCTGACCCGCTGACCACCCCCACGAAAGGCCGCCCATGTCGGACAAGCTCGTACCCACCCTGTTGACCATCCTGATCGTCGTGGTGCTCTTCGCCCTGATCCGGTGGGGTTGGCGGGGTCGGGTGCGACGCCAGGCGGGCTTGGCCGCGCCGGCCCAGGCGCCCCGGGACCTGCTGCAGCGGGCCACCGCGCGCGTGGACGGGATGTACGTGGTCACCACCTACACCGCCCAACCGCTCGAACGTATCGCGGGGCATGACCTGGGGGTGCGCACGAACGCGGAGGCGATCGTGGCCCCGGACGGTGTGTTCCTCAACCGCCAGGGCGCCCCGGACGTGTTCATTCCACGGGCGGATCTGCGCGCGGTGTCCACCGCGTCCGGGATGGTCGGCAAGTTCGTGGAACGCGACGGACTCGTGGTGCTGACCTGGGACCTCGGGGACACCCGCGTGGACACCGGCTTCCGCGCGCGCACCGGTGAGGGATCCCGGCAACTGGAGGACGCGGCGTCGGCCCTGCTGGACGCCTGAGAACCGAATTCCCGGGAGCCCTCACGCTCCCGGCACGCTCAACGAAAGGAGTTCGCCATGAACTCACCACGCATCGAACCGGCCGTCATGGTCCTCGAGGACGGCACGGTGTTCGAGGGCCGCGCCTGGGGTGCCCCCGGGACGGCCTTCGGCGAAGCGGTCTTCGCGACCGGGATGACCGGCTACCAGGAGACCCTGACCGACCCCTCGTACGCGGGGCAGATCGTGATCCAGACCGCCCCGCACATCGGCAACACGGGCGTGAACCTGGACGACATGGAATCCCGCAAGATCTGGGTCAACGGCTTCGTGGTGCGTGACCCCGCCCGCCGGCCCTCCAACTGGCGCAGCGAGCGCAGCCTGGACGACGAGCTCGCCGAACAGGGCATCACCGGGATCCAGGGCGTGGACACCCGCGCGCTGACCCGCCACCTGCGCGACAAGGGTGCGATGCGCGCCGGGATCTTCTCCGGCGATCAGGCCGGTGAGCCCGTGGCCCAGCTCGTGCAGCGGGTCACCGAGCAGCCGGGGATGGCGGGCCGCGCGCTCGCCGAGCACGTGAGCACGGACGAGACCTACGTGGTGGAGCCGCGCGAGCACGGCTGGGACGCCCCGGTGCGCCACGAGGTGGTCGCGGTGGACCTGGGGATCAAGTCCATGACCCCGCAGCGCCTGGCCGAACGCGGGGTACGTGTGCACGTGGTGCCCGCGGACGTGAGCTTTGAGCAGGTGCAGGCGCTGCACCCGGACGGCGTGTTCTTCTCGAACGGCCCGGGGGACCCGGCCACCGCGGACGAGCAGGTGGCCCTGCTGCGCCGCGTGCTGGACGAGGGCATCCCGTTCTTCGGGATCTGCTTCGGTAACCAGCTGCTCGGCCGCGCGCTGGGCTTCGGGACGTACAAGCTCACGTTCGGCCACCGCGGGATCAACCAGCCGGTCATGGACCTCGCCACGGGCACGGTGGAGATCACCTCCCAGAACCACGGCTTTGCGGTGGACGCGCCCGTGGGGGAGCCCGTGACCGCGCCCGAGTCACGCTACGGGCGGGTCAGCGTGTCCCACGTGGGGCTCAACGACGACGTCGTGGAAGGACTGCGCTGCGAGGACATCCCCGCGTTCTCGGTGCAGTACCACCCCGAGGCCGCCGCGGGTCCGCACGACTCCGCCTACCTCTTCGACCGCTTTATCGACATGATGGACCGGGCCGGTCAGAGCCCCGATTCGGAAGCAGGAGACAAGTAATGCCCCGCAGGCAAGACCTCAACAGCGTCCTGGTGATCGGCTCCGGTCCCATCGTGATCGGGCAGGCCGCCGAGTTCGACTACTCCGGGACCCAGGCCCTGCGCGTGCTCAAGGATGAGGGGCTGCGCGTGATCCTGGTCAACTCCAACCCGGCCACGATCATGACCGATCCCGAGTTCGCGGACGCCACCTACGTGGAACCCATCACCCCGGAGACGGTCGAGAAGATCATCGCGAAGGAACGTCCCGACGCCGTGCTGCCCACCCTGGGCGGGCAGACCGCGCTGAACACGGCCCTGGCCCTGGACGCCAACGATGTGCTCGAGAAGTACGACGTCGAGCTGATCGGCGCGGACGTGGACGCGATCAACCTGGGCGAGGACCGCGAGGCCTTCAAGGGCGTCGTCGAACGCTGCGGCGCGGAATCCGCGCGCTCCATCATCGTGCACTCCATGGACGAGGCGCTCGTCGCCGCCGAGAAGCTCGGTTACCCCATGGTCGTGCGCCCGTCCTTCACGATGGGCGGACTGGGCTCGGGTCTCGCGTACGACGAGACCGATCTGCACCGCATCGCCGGCGCCGGGATCCAGTACTCACCCACCTCGGAGGTGCTCCTCGAGGAGTCCATCCTGGGGTGGAAGGAGTACGAGCTCGAGATGATGCGCGACGCCAACGACAACGTGGTGGTCGTGTGCTCGATCGAGAACGTGGACCCGGTAGGCGTGCACACGGGCGATTCGATCACCGTGGCCCCGGCCCTGACCCTGACCGACCGCGAGTACCAGCGCATGCGTGACATCGCGATCGCCGTGATCCGTGAAGTGGGCGTGGACACAGGCGGGTGCAACATCCAGTTCGCGGTGGAACCCGCGACCGGGCGGATCGTGGTCATCGAGATGAACCCGCGCGTCTCGCGTTCCTCGGCGCTCGCGTCCAAGGCCACGGGCTTCCCGATCGCCAAGATCGCGACCAAGCTGTCCCTGGGGTACACGCTCGACGAGATCCCCAACGACATCACGCAGAAGACCCCCGCGAGCTTCGAGCCCACCCTGGACTACGTGGTCGTGAAGGTCCCGCGCTTCGCGTTCGAGAAGTTCCCGGCCGCGGACCCCACGCTGACTACGACCATGAAGTCGGTGGGCGAGGCCATGGCGATCGGGCGCAACTTCACCGAGGCGCTGCAGAAGGCCATGCGCTCGCTCGAGCAGAAGGGTTCGTCCTTCAGCTTCGCCCGCCCGGCCGTGGAGCCCGGGCCCAACACGGTGGCCCGGCTCGTGGAGACGTGCCGCGAGACCACCACCCACCGGTTGCGCAACGTGCAGCAGGCCCTTCTCGCGGGTGCGAGCGTGGAACAGGTCTTCGAGGCCACGGCGATCGACCCGTGGTTCCTGGACCAGATCCAGTTGCTCAACGAGACCGCGGACCTGGTGCGCGCGGACCCGGACCTGCGCCCGGTCACGCTGCGGGAGGCCAAGCGCCACGGCTTCTCCGACGCCCAGATCGGTGAGCTGGTCCACCTCGAGGAATCGGTGGTGCGCGGGGTGCGCCACGCGCTGGACATCCGCCCCGTCTACAAGACCGTGGACACGTGCGCCGCCGAGTTCGAGGCGTTCACCCCGTACCACTACTCGAGCTACGACCGCGAAACGGAGGTGGCCCCGCACGAGAAGCCTTCGGTCATGATCCTGGGTTCCGGGCCCAACCGGATCGGGCAGGGGATCGAATTCGACTACTCGTGCGTGCACGCGTCCATGGTGTTGCGCGAGGCCGGGTACGAGACCGTGATGCTCAACTGCAACCCGGAGACCGTTTCGACCGACTACGACATCTCCACGAGGCTGTACTTCGAACCGCTCACGTTCGAGGACGTCATGGAGGTCGTGGAGGCCGAGCGCCGCTCGGGTGGGCTGCTCGGTGTCTTCGTGCAGCTCGGCGGTCAGACCCCGCTCAAGCTCGCGGCGGACCTCAAGGCCGCGGGCGTGCCGATCCTCGGGACGACCCCCGAGGCGATCGACCTGGCCGAGGACCGCGGGGAGTTCGCGCGCGTGCTCACTGAGGCGGGGTTGCGCCAGCCCAAGAACGGCACGGCCCACACCTTCGAGCAGGCCAGCCGGATCGCCCACGAGATCGGCTACCCCGTGCTGGTGCGCCCGTCCTACGTGCTCGGTGGGCGCGGGATGGAGATCGTCTACGACGAGGCGTCCCTGAAGTCCTACCTCGAGAACGCGACCGAGGTCAGCCCGAGCCGCCCGGCCCTGATCGACAAGTTCCTCGAGGACGCGATCGAGATCGACGTGGACGCGCTCTACGACGGCAAGGACTGCTACGTGGGCGGGATCATGGAGCACATCGAGGAGGCCGGGATCCACTCCGGTGACTCCGCGTGCGTACTGCCCCCCATCACCCTGGGCCCGGACGTGATCTCCCGCGTGCGCGAGGCCACCGAAGCCATTGCGCGCGGCGTGGGCGTGAGGGGTCTGATCAACCTGCAGTTCGCTCTCGCCTCGGATGTGCTCTACGTGATCGAGGCCAACCCGCGGGCCTCGCGCACGGTGCCGTTCGTGTCCAAGGCCACGGGCGTGCAGATGGCCAAGGCCGCCGCGCTGATCGGCACCGGGCGCACCGTGGCCGAGCTGCGCGAGCAGGGGATGCTCCCCGCGGACTACGACGGCACGACCCTGCCCGAGCAGACCCCCACCGCGGTCAAGGAGGTCGTGCTGCCGTTCGCGCGCTTCCGCACCCCGGAGGGCACCGTGGTGGACTCCCTGCTGGGCCCCGAGATGCGCTCCACGGGTGAGGTCATGGGCATCGACCGTTACTTCGACACTGCGTTCGCCAAGGCGCAGGCCGCCGCGGGCGGGCCGCTGCCCACGTCCGGACGGTTGTTCGTCTCGGTCGCCAACAAGGACAAGCGCTCCGCGGTGATCCCCGTGAAGATGTTCGCGGACCTGGGCTTCGAGATCGTCTCCACGGGCGGCACGGCCCAGGTGCTGCGGCGCAACGGCATCGAGTCCACGGTCGTGGCCAAGATCGCCGACGCCGACGACGGGTCCCCCTCGGTCGCGGACCTGATCACGGACGGGAAGATCGACCTGATCTTCAACACGCCCTCCGGCGGTCAGCAGGCCCGCGGCGACGGGTACCAGATCCGTGCGGCGGCCACGTCCGTGGGTGTGCCCACCATGACCACGGTCTCGGAGCTCGGTGCCGCGCTGCAGGCGATCACCGCGCAGCGGCAGTACTCGTGGTCCGTGACGTCCCTGCAGGAGCACGAGCAGAAGCTGCGGGAGCAGGTCGCCGCGGGGAACACCCGTGGCTGAGTCCGAGCGTGTTCCCTTCGGGGCCCGCCTCGAACGGGCGATGACCGTTGCGGGTCCGCTGTGCGTGGGGATCGACCCCCACCCCTCCTTGCTGGACGCGTGGCATCTGCCCGCCACGGCGCAGGGCCTCGAGCGCTTCGCGCTGGGCGTCCTCGAAGCCGCAGCGGAGCGGTGCGCGGCCGTGAAACCGCAGGTTGCCCTGTTCGAGGCGTACGGTTCCGCGGGCTTCGCGGTGCTTGAGCGCGTCCTGCGGGAGTCCCGCGAGGCCGGGCTGCTGAGCATCGCGGACGCCAAGCGCGGGGACATCGGTTCCACCATGGCGGCCTACGCGAGCGCGTGGCTCTCCGACGACTCGCCCCTCGCGGCCGACGCCGTGACGCTGAGTCCCTACCTCGGCTTCGAGTCCCTGCGTCCGGCACTGGACCTCGCGCGTGAGACCGGGCGCGGGGCGTTCGTGCTCGCGCTGACCTCCAACCCGGAGGGCGCGTCCGTCCAGCACGTGGGCGGCACCGGGTCCGTGGCCGGGTCCGTCCTGGCCGCGATCGCCCGGGAAAACGCGACGGCGCAGCCCCGGCCGGGCACGGCGTCGTCGTCCCCGAAAGGTTCGACGGCGCCGTCGGACGGCGCCACCGCGGCGGCCGTTCGCGGTGTCACCGGAGCGAATACGGGGGCCGGGAACAATCGTGATGAAATCGTGACGTCACCGTCCGAGGCCACCCTGGGCTCGTGCGGAGCGGTGATCGGGGCGACCGTGGGGGAGGCCCTGGCATCCCTGGACATCGATCTGAGCACTCTGAACGGGCCGATCCTGGCCCCCGGTTACGGTGCCCAGGGCGCGGACGCCGCGGCCGTGGCCACGGTCTTTGAGCACGTCAGGCCCACAGTGCTCGCGAACTCCTCGCGAGGTGTGCTGCGTCACGGTCCCGACGTCCCCGCGCTGCGGGACGCCATCGACCGCAGCACCGAGGAGCTGCGCACGCACCTCCACCTCTCCTGAGACCTCCGAGAACGCCCCCGGCGACGGCTCGAAAGGCCACGTCAGGGGGCGTTCATCGTGTTTACGGGGGCAAACGCGTCCGGTACTTTCAGGGGGGCGGCTTGCGTGCGTCCCCCCATCAGGCGCTCGGCCGAGCCGCTGTCACACGAGGAGGAGAGCTGGGTATGGCATTGCGGCCACTGACGGACGAAGAGCGCGCACGCGCGCGCGAGAAAGCCACGGCGGCGCGGACCGCGCGGGCGGAGATTAAGAAGGGACTGCGGGACGGGTCGATCACCGTGGCACAAGTGCTGCGCAGGGGCGAGGAGGACGAAGCCGTCAGCCGCCTCAAGGTCACCGAACTGCTCGAGGCCACCCCCGGGATCGGGAAGGTGCGCTCGGCGGCGATCATGGAGCAGATCGGGATCGCACCCACCCGCCGGGTGCGTGGCCTGGGTCAGCACCAGCGCAAGGCGCTCGTGGACTACCTGGACCGCTGAACCCTGGTCCTCGATCCGCACGATCCCGGGCGCAACCACTAGGACCCGCGGTTGATACAGTGACGGGCGAGCTGACCGCTCGCCCGTCACCGTCTTCTCCCGGAGGTATCCGTGCGTCCCACACCCACCGTGACCGTTCTGGCCGGCCCCACGGCCGTGGGCAAAGGAACGGTGTCCACCTATATCCGGGACCACTACCCGCAGGTGTGGTTGTCCGTCTCGGCCACCACGCGTGCGCCGCGGCCCGGCGAGGTGGAGGGCGTGCACTACTTCTTCGTCAGCGACGCCGAGTTCGACGACATGATCGATCGCCACGACCTGCTCGAATGGGCGGTCGTGCACAACCTCAACCGGTACGGCACACCGCGCCACAAAGTGGAGGAAGCGCTCGCGGCCGGGCGCAGCGTCCTGCTTGAGATCGACCTGCAGGGAGCGCGCAGCGTGCGCCAGGCCATGCCGGACGCCCAGTTCGTGTTCCTGGCCCCGCCGAGCTGGGAGGAAATGGTGCACCGGCTCGTGGGCCGGGGCACCGAGACCCCCGAGCAACAGCAGCGTCGGCTGGAAACGGCTAAACTGGAACTCGCGGCGCAATCAGAGTTTGATCACACCGTCGTCAACGACACGGTGGAACGCGCCGCCGCCGAACTCGTGGCCCTCATGGGGTTGCCGAGCACATCGCACCGTTGAGGCGGTCACCCGCCCCGGATCCGCGCAGCCCCCACGGCCAGTAGCACCACCTTTTCCGTCCACCACAGGAGTCATAAAACACGTGAGCACGAACAACGAAGGCATCGTCAACCCGCCCGTCGATCGGTTGCTCGACAAGACGGATTCCAAGTACGGACTCGTGATCTTCGGGGCCCGCCGAGCCCGCCAGATCAACGCCTACTACTCGCAGTTGCACGAGGGTCTGTTCGAGTACGTGGGTCCGCTCGTGGACACCCAGCTCAACGAGAAGCCCTTGTCCATCGCGTTCCGCGAGGTCGACGAGGGCCTGATCGAGGCCGTGCACGTGGACCACGCCGGGTTCACCCCCAACGGCCAGATGGTCAACAACGAGTCCACCGCCACGGACATGTTCACCGGCGACTTCTTCGCCCAGGGTGAGCAGGACGGCACCGCGGTCTTCTCCGACGGCGTCCAGCTGGGGGAGACCTCCGAGGAGATCCCGGCCGCGGACACCGAGGACCCCGCCGAGGGTTCCGCAGAGTCCTCCGAGCAGTGACCGACCCGCACAGCCGCGACGCCCCCGTCCCCTCCCCGCCCCGCGCCCCGTTGCGCGTGGTGTTGGGTGTGGGCGGGGGCATCGCCGCATACAAGGCCGCCCTGCTGTCCCGGTTGTTCTCCGAGGCCGGCCACCACGTGGTGCCCATGCCCACCGAGGCCGCCCTGCAGTTCGTGGGTGCGCCCACGTGGGAGGCCCTCACGGGCGAGCACGTCTCGGGGTCGGTCTTCGACCGGATCGACACGGTCAACCACGTGGCCCAGGGCCAGGCCGCGGACCTCGTGGTGATCGCCCCGGCCACGGCGGACCTCATGGCCCGGGTGGCCCACGGGCACGCGGACGACCTGCTGACCACCACGGTGCTCGCGACCGCCGCGCCCGTGCTGCTGGCCCCGGCCATGCACACCGAGATGTGGCAGAACCCGGCCACGCAGCGCAACGTGGCCCTGTTGCGCGAGCACGGCCACACGGTCCTCGACCCGGCCAGCGGTCGGCTCACGGGCAAGGACAGCGGCCCGGGCCGGTTACCCGAGCCGCAGGAGATCTTCGACGCCGCGCTCGCCCTCGTGGACCCCGCCTCCAGCTCCGCCCACTCATCGTCCGACGGCGACGACGCTCTGCGCGGACGCCGCGTCCTGGTCACCGCGGGCGGGACGCGCGAAGCCCTGGATCCCGTGCGCTTCCTGGGCAACCGGTCCTCGGGCAAGCAGGGCGTGGCCCTGGCCCGTGCCGCGCGCGACGCGGGCGCACACGTGCACCTGATCGCCGCGCACGTGGAGACCGAGCTGCCGAGCGGCGTCGACATCACGCGCGTGTCCTCGGCGCGTGAGCTGCAGGACGCGACCCTGGCTGCCGCGCGCGAGGCCGACGTCGTGATCATGGCCGCCGCCGTGGCGGACTACCGCCCGGACACCGTGGGCGAGCACAAGATGAAGAAGTCCGAGGACGGCACGGACCCCGTGATCCGGCTGGTGCGCAACCCGGACATCCTGCGCGCCGTCGTGGCCCAGCGTGCCGAGCGCTCTCTCGAGCAGCTGATCGTGGGCTTCGCCGCCGAGACCGGGGACGCCGAGCACTCGGTGCTCGACTTCGCCCGCGCCAAGCTCGAACGCAAGGGCTGCGACCTGCTCGTGCTCAACGAGGTGGGCACGGACAAGGTCTTCGGTCGCGACGACACCGAGGTCACCGTGCTCTCGGCCCGCTCGAGCGAGGACCGCGGGGCGCGCGGGACCAAGGACGAGGTCGCGCGGTTCGTGGTGCAGCGCATCGCCGAGGACGTCCGCACCGACGGGTAATGTGGTCTCCCGTGAACGAAGCGAGCAAGCACCTGAGAATCTTCACGTCCGAGTCGGTGACCGAGGGGCACCCGGACAAGATCTGTGACCAGATCTCCGACTCGATCCTGGACGCTCTGCTAACCGAGGATCCCAATTCCTCGGTGGCCGTGGAGACCATGGTCACCACGGGCCTCGTGCACGTGGCGGGCGAGGTCAAGACGGACGCTTATGTGGAGATCCCCCACATCGTGCGCAAGACCCTGCTGGACATCGGGTACAACTCCTCCGTGCACGGTTTCGACGGCGAGTTCTGCGGTGTGTCCATCAGCGTGGGCGAGCAGTCCAACGAGATCTACGAGGGTGTGTTCACGTCCCTCGAGGAGCGCACCGGTGCCGCGCGTGACCCCCGGGACGCCCAGGGCGCGGGGGACCAGGGCATCATGTTCGGGTACGCCTCGGACGAGACGGACACGCTCATGCCCGCCCCCATTCTGCTGGCGCACCGGCTGTCCGAGCAGCTCACACGGGTGCGCAAGACTGCGGTGCTGCCCGGTCTGCGCCCGGACGGCAAGACTCAGGTGACCCTGGGTTACGACGGGCACACCCCCGTCTCCGTGGACACCGTGGTCGTCTCCTCCCAGCACGCGGAGAACTACGACCTGGACCAGCTCACCCGCGATCTCACGACCAGCGTGATCAGCCCCGTCCTGGAGGACTCCGGACTGGACCTGTCCGCGACCAAGATCATCGTCAACCCCGCGGGCAACTTCGTGCGCGGCGGTCCCGTGGGGGACGCCGGGTTGACCGGACGCAAGATCATCGTGGACACCTACGGTGGTATGGCCCGCCACGGCGGCGGCGCGTTCTCCGGCAAGGACCCCTCCAAGGTGGACCGCTCCGCCGCGTACGCGATGCGCTGGGTCGCCAAGAACGTCGTGGCCGCCGGACTGGCCCGCCGTGCGGAGGTCCAGGTGGCCTACGCGATCGGTCAGGCCCGTCCCGTGGGCCTGTATGTGGAGACCTTCGGCACCGAGACCGTGGACCCCGCGCGGATCGAGAAGGCGATCTCCGAGGTGTTCGACCTGCGGCCGTTGGCGATCATCGAGGACCTGGACCTCAAGCGCCCCATCTACGCCAAGACCGCCGCCCACGGTCACTTCGGCCGTCATGACCCCGACTTCACGTGGGAGCGCACGGACCGGGTCCAGGAGTTGCGTTCCGCCGCGGGGCTGTGAGCCCCGGCCCCGCCGGGACGGAGCCCGCTATGCCGGAGTCTCCCAGGCTGGAGTCGGCGGGCACCGCGCGCCCGGACTCCGCGACTGCGGGGTCCGTCCCCGCGGACCGGGACACCCCCGAGCGGGACACGTCCGGTGAGCAGCTCGCGCTCGCGGGTCTGCCGGAGGCCGCACCCCCGGCCCAGCCGCGTACTTTGCCCCGAAAGGCCCTGGGCTCCGAGGGTCGCGCGGCGCGCGACCCCGTGGCCAAGGTCCTACTCGAGGCCTACGTCCCGCACCTGGACCGGGTCTTCGACTACCGCGTGACCGCTGCCCTCGACGACCAGGCGGTCGTGGGGTCCAAGGTCTCGGTGGTTTTCGCGGGCCGGAAGATGTCCGGGTGGGTCGTGGATCGTGTGGCCCACACGGACGTCCCCGAGGACCGATTGTTGCCCATCCGCCGTGTGCTCACGCCTCTGCCGGTGGCCCGCCCCGAGATCGTCGAGCTCGCGCAGGCCGTGGCCGAACGCTGCGCGGGCACGGTCGCGGACGTCCTGCGGGTCGCGATCGCCCCGCGGGTCGCGCGGGTGGACAAGGAGTTCGCGGCTCCCGAAGCCGCCGAGACCTCCGAGACGGGCGTCGTGAATGCGGACGACGACGCCGCGGTGCCGGCCGACCTATCAGCGGGCCCCGCTTCCGACGGCGCCGCCGATGCGGACCCGACCGCGGCCCCCGAGCCCGGCCGAGCGCCCTCGTCTCCCGTGGAGCCCGCGACGCCCGGCTGGCAGCACTACACGGGCGGCCTGGAGTTCGTGGCGTCCGTGGGGCGTGGTGAGCCGGCGCGCGCGGTCGTGGAGGTACTGCCCTCGGCCGAGGACCACGACTGGGCGGGGCTGACCGCGAGCGCCATGGCCACCGCGTACGCCGCTGGTCGTGGGGCTGTGGGCGTGGTCGCGGACCATAAGGCCCTGGAGCGGCTCGAACGGGCGCTGTGCGAGCTGGTGGGGGAGGACGCCGTCGTCCGCCTGCACGCCGACGACGGACCCACGCCCCGTTACCGGGGATTCCTCGAGCTCGCGCTCGGGAAGAAGCGCCTGGCCGTGGGCACGCGCTCTGCCGCGTACGCGCCGGTGCAGGACCTCGCGCTCGTGTGTTGTCATGACGACGGGGACGTGAACTTCGTGGAGCAGCGCGCCCCCTACCAGCACACGCGGGACGTGTTGTTGCTGCGCACCCAGCAGCAGGGTCTGGCCGCGCTGTTCACGGGGTACGCGGTGAGTCCCGAGGCGCTGCGGCTCGTGGCCACAGGGTGGGCGGCGCGCGTGGCACCAGATCGCGCGGACCTGCGCCGGTTCTCCCCGCGCATCGAAGCGACCTCCGATTCCTACAACACCGCCCTCGACCCGCTCGCGGCGCGCGCCCGGTTGCCGCACGAGGCGTTCCGGGTGGCACGCGAGGCCCTGAAGTCCGGGCCCGTGCTCGTGCAGGTGGCGCGCAAGGGCTATGCTCCCGTGCTCGCCTGCCAGCGGTGCCGTACGCCCGCGCGCTGCCAGGCATGCGACGGGTCCCTCGCGCTGGATTCCGCCCACGCCGTGCCGGTGTGCACGTGGTGCGGGCGTCACGCCCATGACTGGCGGTGCGTGGAGTGTGGGTTCACCCGGGTGCGATTGAGTACCGTGGGGGCGTCCCGGACCGCGGAGGAGCTGGGCCGTTCGTTCCCGCAGGTGCCCGTGATCTCGTCGAGCGACCGCACCGTGCGGCCCCGGGTGGGGTCCGCCCCGGCGCTCGTGGTGGCGACGCCGGGAGCGGAGCCCGTCGCGGACGGCGGCTACGCCGCCGCGCTGCTGCTGGACGGCAACCGGATGCTTGCCCGGCCGTGGCTGCGTGCGGAGGAGCAGACCCTGCGCCGGTGGTTCAACGCCGCCGCCCTGGTGCGGGCGTCCTCCGACGGCGGCACCGTGGTGGTCACCGCGGACCTGGACCGTGCCGTCTCGGCGCTCGTGCGCTGGGACCCGGCTGGGCACGCAGAGCGAGAGCTGCGGGAGCGCCACGAGCTGGGTCTGCCACCGGCTGTGCGGACAGCGGCGCTGACCGGCCCGCGGGATGCCGTGGACGCCACCCTGCGGGACCTCGCGCTGCCCGAGCGCGTTCGTGTGGTTGGCCCCGCACCGGTGGAGCAGACTCCCGGCAATGGCGCCGACCTTGCTGAGACCGTCACCAACGACGCCGCCACTCTGGACGGTGCCGACGCCGCCCGCTCCTCGGAGCGCGGCGGGAACCGGCCCTACCGTGCGCTGCTGTTCTTCGGCTTCGGGATCGCACCGCGGGTCACCGGTGCCCTGCGGGCGGAGAAGGCACGCGCCTCCGCGCTGCGCGAACACGCGCCGGTCACGGTGCGCTGCGACGTCGCCGACCTGCTGTAGGGTGCGTCACAGCCGTCGTCGACGGACCCTGACGTGCCGCGGATCGCGAGGCGGGACCCGGACCGCATGCGTGCACCAGGACTGGCTGAGCTGCTCAGTCAAATGTGTCGAATTGTTAATCCTCTTGCACGGGGTGGACGTGGCAGTCCTACGGTGGAGGGCACGTTCACGCGGGGTGGCACCGCGCACCGGGGCAAAGAGTCCCGGCGTGCGCGCGAGTCATCACCGCAGACCCGTTCCCGAAAGGATCCGCATGTCGCTGCAGCTCATTGAAATTGTTCCCGCCGTGGCCGAGAAGGAGGCCGTGCGCTCGATCATCGACGCGACGTCGAGCGCTGTCACGCAGGCCTCTGCCGAACTCATCGAGTCCCAGGTGACGGCGGACCACGCTCGCGTGTTCGTCGTCGTGGAGACGCAGCAGGACACGCCCGAGGGTCTTGCGCAGACCGTGCGCACGGCGCTGGGGGATTCCGTCACCGAGGTCACCGGCCCGGACGAGGTGCGCCTGGTGGGCGCGGAGCTCGAGGACATCAAGAAGCTCCGTGGCCAGACCGACTACCTCGTGGAGTGGGACATCCCCGCCGAGATCACCATGGAGCAGTACCTCACCCGCAAGAAGGCGAACGCGCCCAAGTACGCCGAGGTTCCCGAGGTGTCGTTCCTGCGCACCTACGTGCGCGAGGACACCGCCAAGTGCCTGTGCTTCTACAACGCACCGGACGAGGACGCCGTGGCGCGCGCCCGCGCGGCTGTGGACACCCCCTTCGACCGGATGTTCAAGCTCGAGGTCTGAGTCCCGCGTCCACCCATCACCACCACCGGGTGCCGCAGCCCACCACGGGCCGCGGCACCCGGCGCACGCCCCGTCAGAACGGAACCCATGTCCCAGCCCAGTGCTTCGGCAACCTTCGAGACTGCCTCCGACCAGGAGCTCCTGGCCCCACTGACCGACTACCCGGAACACGGCCTGGTCCGGGCCCGCGCGGCCGAGCGTGCCAGGGCCACCGACGAGGCGGACACCACCCCGTTCGAGACCCTGCGCGAGCTCGGGCAGCGGGGCCTGCTGGACCTGGGTCTCGGGGGCGGGGACCTGCGTGGACAAGCAGCCGTCGTCTTCGACCTCGCGGCCGAGTGCACGGCCACGGCGTTCTCACTGTGGGGCCACCGCTCCGGCCTCGAGTACCTCGACGCGGTGGGGGCGCCCGTCGCGTCTGAGCTGCGCACCGGTGACGTGCCGCTGTGCTCCGCCATGGCACCGGCGTTCAAGGCCGCGGCGGGCATCGGTGAGATTCCCGTGACGCTCACCCGCCGGGGGGACCACCTGGTGCTCGACGGCACCGTGCCGTGGGCCTCGAACCTGTACCCGGATGCCGTCGTGATCCTGCCGGTCGTCCGGGAGGACGGACGCCCCGCGATCGTCCGCACCCGGGTGGCATTGCCCGGGGTCAGCGTGCGGCCGCTGGAGAACCTCATGGCGCTCAACGCCACGGCGTCCGGCATCCTGCGCCTGGAGGGCGTGGAGATCGACGCGGAGCAGGACGTCCTCACCGAGGACGTCCCCGGGTTCCTGGCCACGGTCCGCGGACCGTTCCTGCTGCTGCAGACCTCGTTCTGCCTCGGTCTCTCCGCGGCGGCGCTGACGAGCGCGCGGGAGAACCTGGGCGGCGTCGGCGAGATGTTCCGCGAGGACCTGGACGACGCCGTGGCGGAGCAGCAGCGCCTGCGCGCGGACCTCGTGCGCCTGGCACGGGAACCGCGTGCCGCCGCACCCCGCGAGCTCCTGCAGTTGCGCCTCGACGCAGCCCTGCTCACCGGCGAAGCCACCCGCCTGGAGGCGAAGATCGTGGGCGGCCGTGGCTACGCGCTGTCCTCGCCCACGGCGCGACGCGCACGGGAAGCAGCGTTCCTGCCCGTCCAGTCGCCCACGGAAGGCCACCTGCGGTGGGAACTGCGCAGGCTCGGGTGAGGCACGGGCACGACGGCACCGCGGTGACCACGGACCCGGGCACCGCGCTGCGGGTGCACGGTGTCAGCAAAACCTACCCGGGGGCCTCCGACCCCGCCCTCGACGGCGTGGACCTCACCCTGCACCGGGGCGAGACCCTCGCCGTGCTGGGCCCCAGCGGTTCCGGGAAGTCCACCTTGCTGCGTGCCATCGCCGGGCTCGAGACCCTCGACGGGGGCAGCATCGAGTTCTCGGACCCTGACGCCCGCCTTGCCGTGGTCTTCCAGACCCCGGCACTGTTCCCCTGGCTGTCCGTGCGGCGCAACATCGCCCTCGGCGGCAGGTACCGGCGCAACCGCGACCGCTTCGACGACGAGCACGTGGGCGAGCTGCTCGAGATCCTCGGCCTCTCCCACCTCGCCCACACCCCCGTGCAGGAGCTCTCCGGCGGCCAGGCCCAGCGGGTCTCCGTGGGCAGGGCGCTCGCCGTGCGCCCGGACGTGCTGCTGCTCGACGAACCCTTCAGCGCGCTGGACCCCGCCACCCGCGAGGACCTGCAGCAGTGGCTGCGGCAGCTGACCACTGACCTCGGGCTGACGGTCTTCCTGGTCACGCACGACGTCGCCGAGGCCATGGCGCTGGGGGACCGCATCGGCTTCTTCGCCGGACCGCGCGGTTTTCGGCGGCAGTGGGTTCCGTCCCAGGACGGCACCACGGCCGGACAGATTCTCGCGACGTACCGCGGCACGGACGACGAGGCGGGAACCTGGGAGATATGAGCGGGTCTCTCACCACACGGCGGACCGTCCTGCGCGCCGGGACCGCGGCGGTGGCACTGACGGGTGCGGCGTGGGGCGCCGGTTCCCTCTACACGGGAACCCGCATCGGCAGCGGTGGTGACGGCGGCTCACGGCCCGTGCGCATCGGGTACCTGCCGATCACTGATGCCGCGCCCCTGCTGGTGGCCCACGCCAACGGCTACTACGACGACGCCGGGGTGGCCGTCGCGCGGCCCGTCCTGTTCCGCAGCTGGTCCTCGCTGTCCGAGGCCTTCGTGGCGGGCAAGGTGGAGGCCATCCACATGCTCATGCCCATGGCCCTGTACATGCGCTACGAGCTGCAGGCGGACGTGCGGATCACGGCGTGGAACCACACGAACGGCTCTTCGCTCACTGTGCACCCGGAGATCACGGACCTTGCGGGGCTTGCCGGCCGCACCGTGGCGATTCCCGCCTGGTGGTCCATCCACAACGTGGTGGTGCAGAAGATGCTCCGCGCCGAGGGGCTGACACCCGTGATGCGTGAGAGCCCGTCCACGAGCGCCCGGACCGTGGCGCTGGTCCCGATGGCCCCCTCGGACATGCTGCCCGCACTGAACAACGGGGTAATCGGCGGGTACGTGGTCGCGGACCCGTTCAACGCGGCCGCGGAGGCGAAGCACGTGGGCACGATCCACCGGTTCCTGGGGGACGTGTGGCGGGACCACGCCTGCTGCGTGACCATGCTGCGCGGGGAGCTGCTGAGGGATCGTCCCGAGCAGGCAGCGGGTTTCATGGACGCGCTGGTCCGCGCGCAGGCGTGGGCGCGGACAAACCGCCCCGAGACCGCGGCGGTGCTGGCCTCCGGCTACCTCCCGCAGCCAAAGCCCGTGATCCAGCGGGCCCTGACCTACACCGCGGCCGCGCACGCCGACGCGCTGCACCACCCTGACTGGCACGGTGAGTCCCTGGACTTCCGGCCCTACCCGTACCCGAGTTTCACGCAGGAGCTGGTGCGCGCGATGCAGGACACGGTGGTGGATGCCCCCGCCGGGTTCCTCACCGGGCTCGATCCTGCCACCGCGCACCGCGAGCTGGTGGACGACGCATTGGTGACCCGGAGCATCGCAAGGGCAGGCGGCTGGGGTGCGTTCGGGATGCGCGGCACCACACGCACCGAGGAGATCCAGGCATGAGTCCCACATCCCGCAGCACGCCCGAGAGCACGGGCACGGATCTCGCCGCCGCACCGTCAGCGGGTGGCACCGGCCCAGCCCCTGTCCGAGACTCCAGAGCGGGTGCGCACAGTGACCGAGCGACATCGCCGTCCACGTCCCGGAGACGGGCGGGCGGGGGCGCCGGACGAGGTGCGGCCGTGGCTTGGGGCACGTTCGGCGTCCTCGTGACCGTGGCGGCGTGGTGGGCGTTCACCCACGCGGCCGCCGGCGGGTCCACGATGATCGCGGCTTTCCGCCCCGAGCAGCTGCCAGGTGCCGTCGGTTCGCTCCTGGAACGGGGAGTTGTGGTCCAGGACGCAGTCACGAGTCTGTGGCGCCTGCTCGGCGGTCTGTTACTGGCGACGGCGATCGGCGTGCCGCTGGGACTGGTGATCGGTTCCTGGCAACGGGTGCGGTGGGCGAGCGCGCCCGTGGTGCAGTTCCTGCGGATGGTCTCGCCGCTGTCGTGGGCACCGGTGGCCGTGGCCCTGTTCGGAGTGGGCAGTGCGCCGGTGGTCTTCCTCGTGGCGGCCGCCGCCGTGTGGCCGATCACCCTGAACACCGCGGCGGGGGTCGCCGCGCTGGACCCGGCCCACCTCCGGGTGGCACGTACCCTGGGTGCAACACCGTTCGAGCGGCTGCTCACGGTGGTGTTTCCGAGCATCCGTCCTTACGTCATGACCGGGGTGCGCCTAGCGCTGGGCATCTCGTGGGTCGTGCTGGTGCCCGCGGAAATGCTTGGGGTCAGCACCGGGCTGGGCTACGAGATCCTCAACGCGCGGGACCGTCTGGCCTACGACGAGATGCTCGTGGTGATCCTCGTCATCGGGCTGCTCGGCATCGCGCTGGACGCCCTCGCCCAGTGGCTGCTGCGGGAACGGGTGGTGCGCACCTGAGGGGGTCGGCGACGTCGCCCCCGGTCACCACTCGAAGCACTGTCGGCTGACCCGTGCAGGGCTGAGTCCCCCAGGGCCGAGAACCGGGGGGCGAGTACGGGGGAACTGTGCGCAGCGGTTCAACCGCGCTGGTGCAGCTCCCACGCCAGGTCCAGCAGGTCCCGCGCGGAGTCCTCCCAGGTGTGCTCGCAGATCCGCTCCAACCCCGCGAGCACGCGTTCGTGGGCCATGGTGGGGTTCGTGAGTTCGCGCACCCGGGCGGCGAACGCGGCGTCGTCGTCCGCGGGGGCATAGCCGGCGGCATCGCCGGCGACCTCGCGGAAGATCGGCAGGTCGGAGCAGACGACAGGCGCACCCTCGGCGAAGGCCTCCACGAGCGGCAGGCCGTAGCCCTCCGCGCGGGAGGCCGTGATCAGCGCGGCGCACGAGGACAGCAGCTCGCGGTACTGCTCCTCGCCCACTCCGCCGTGGAAGATCACGCGGGCCCCGGCCGGCACCTGGGCCTGAAGCTCGGCGCGGCGCGCGGGGGAGATGCGCGAGAGCAGGTGCAGGGTGCGCCCCGGGAGGTGGGCCATCGCCCGCAGCAGGGTCTCCACGTTCTTGTACGGCAGGAACGAGCCCATGTACACCAGGTCCGTGCCGCGGCGTGAAAGCCGCGCGAGCGCCTCGTCCTCGGGGACCCCCGCCGACGGCGCCGCGTTGGCAATCACGCGCACGTCCCGTTTCGTGAGGCGGTGCGCAAGGATCTGCTGCCGGGAGGTCTCGGAGACCGTGGCCACGGCGTCGGCGCGGTTGAGCGTGAGCCTCTGGGGCCACCAGGCCTTGTGGTACGCGCGCCAACCCCACTGCACCGGCAAGGGGAGATCGCCCGGGGGCTGCGGGTGCTCGTAGTAGATCAGGTCGTGCAGCGTGAGGATCAGCTTGTGGCGGCGCCCCAGCGAGCCCATGGTCTGCATGGGGGAGAACACGACGTCGGGTGCGTACCGGCTCAGCAGGGCGCCCGTGAGCACCTCGGCCGGGGACGTAACGGACGGGCCCAGCAGCGTGGGCAGACCGTCGGAGATCAGGGCAGCCTGGGCGGGATCGCTGATCAGTGCGGCGAGGCGGACGCGCGGATCGGAGGCAACTGCCCGGGCCGTGGCGGCGAGCAATTCGGCACTGTAGCGGCTGATCCCATCGTGGTGATCGGTGCGGATGTAGCGGGCGTCGAAGAGCAGCTTCACCGCTCGTCGGTCCCGTAGAGTCCGCGCGCGGTGGCCTCCTTGGTGAGCTGGTGCTCACCGGAGCCCGGGTCCACCGCGGGGATCATCCCGGTGAGTTGGTCCGGGGTGGAGGCGGTCGTGTCCGCGTGGGGTAACTGGTCGTAGCCCTCGAGGGGTTCCGGCGCGGGGGACGCCAGGAAGTCTTCGATGTAATCCGCCGCGAGCTGTGGGGTCTCGTAGTGGATCAGGTGACCCACCCCGGGGATGATCTTGAGGCTGTGGCTGCGGATCCACGAGGCCATGGTGCGCTGCGAGCGCACGGAGCCCAATTCGTCCTGGTCGCCCACGATGAGCAGGGTGGGCATGGTCAGGTTCATCGCGACCTCCGCGACGGTGTGGGAGATCGACGCCTGATAGGCCTCGGTGAGCACGTCCCGGTTGGCGAAGGTGTTGAAGTAGGCCTGGTGCTGGCGCAGCGCGTAGTTGCGGATCCCCGGGTCCTCGGACTTGACCATCACGTCCGTCATGAGTTTCACGACGGCGTTCGAGGCCAGCAATTTGGTGCCCAGCCGCCGGGGGAGGGACGCGCCCGCGGAGTAGTAGAGCTCCGTGAGCTTGGTCAGCCGCTTCTGCTGTCCGGCCAGGGCGGGTTCTGAGATGGGGTTGAGCAGGATCAACCGTTCCACCATGGCGGGGTACTCCACGGCGAAGTGCGCCGCCAGGGTGGACCCGAAGGAGTGCCCCGCGAGCACGATGCCCGTCTCGCAGCCCGGATGGACGGCGTTATCGGTCAGTGCCTCGAGGAACTCGCGCACGAACTCCACGTAGCTGGATACCGAGTGTTCCCGGTCCGGGAAGGGCTCCGAGCGTCCGAAACCGGGCAGGTCCGGTAGCACCACGTGGTATTTCTCGCGTAGGGCGGTCGCGATCAGCTGCAGACCGTGGTGGTCCCCACGGAACCCGTGGAGCATCACGAGCAACGGTTTGTGCTTCTTGTCAGCGTCGTAGAACCAGTAGCGCACGCGGTACCCGTCCAATTGCACGCTGCGGCGTTCGGCGTAGGTGTTCTCCACGGGTCCTCCAGTCGTGCGGCGTCGGCGCATCCATGCTAGCCGGGAGAGGCGCGGTGGCGGGCTGGTCTAAACTGGGAGAAATCCCCACACGAGAACGGGGGACCAGGCTGTCACCGCGCCGGTACCTGGGCGAGCGAGCATCCCCGGCCCATCCCCGTGAACTTTGAAGGCGAGGCACGTGAGCGAGCACAGCACCCCGGATGCGGGCACGGACTACGACGTCCAGCGCATCGAGGCCACCTGGTCCGGCTACTGGGAGGACAACCGGGTCTTCGCGCCCCGGGACGACGGTTCCGCTCCGCGGCGTTACGTCCTGGACATGTTCCCCTACCCCTCGGGTGACCTGCATATGGGCCACGCGGAGGCGTTCGCCATGGGGGACGTCGTCTCCCGCTACTGGCTGCACCGCGGGTACGATGTGATGCACCCGATCGGCTGGGACTCCTTCGGCCTGCCGGCGGAGAACGCCGCCATCAAGCGTGACGCCCATCCCGCGGAGTGGACCTACCGCAACATCGACACCCAGCGCGCCTCGTTCAAGCGCTACGCGATCAGCGTGGACTGGGACCGGGAGATCCACACGTCCGACCCCGAGTACTACCGCTGGACGCAGTGGCTGTTCCTGCAGTTCTACAAGCACGGGTTGGCGTACCGGAAGGACTCCCCGGTCAACTGGTGCCCCAAGGACCAGACGGTGCTCGCCAACGAGCAAGTAGTCAACGGTGCGTGCGAGCGCTGCCACACCCCTGTGACCAAGAAGTCCCTGAACCAGTGGTATTTCAAGATCACCGACTACGCCCAGCGCTTGCTGGACGACATGGGTGAGCTGGAGGGCCACTGGCCCGAGCGTGTGCTGGCCATGCAGCGCAACTGGATCGGGCGTTCCGAGGGCGCGCACGTGAAGTTCGTGATCGAGGGCGCCCCCGCCGAGGGCGCGGACCCCGAGGACACCTCCGGGCGTACCGTCACCGTGTTCACGACCCGCCCGGACACCCTCCACGGCGCCACGTTCTGCGTGGTCGCCGCGGACGCCGCGATCGCCCAGGAGATCGTGGCCCCCGAACACGCCGACGCGCTCGCCGCGTACCGGGAGGACGTCAAGGCACTGTCGGACATCGAACGCCAGGCCTCCGACCGGGAGAAGACCGGTGTGTTCCTGGGCCGCTACGCGGTCAACCCCCTCACGGGCGAGAAGCTGCCGGTGTGGGCCTCGGACTACGTCCTGGCTGATTACGGCACCGGCGTGATCATGGCGGTGCCCGCCCACGACCAACGGGACCTGGACTTCGCCCGGGCCTTCGACCTGCCCGTGCGCGCGGTCCTGGACACCGGCGAGGAGGACCCCGCGAGCACGGGGGTCGCCACCACCGGTGACGGCACCCTGATCAACTCCGGACCGCTGAATGGGCTGTCCAAGGCGGAGGCGGTGGCCAAGGCCATCGAGATCGTCACTGAGGCCGGGACCGGCGAGCATCACGTGAACTTCCGACTGCGGGACTGGTTGCTGTCCCGGCAGCGGTTCTGGGGTGCACCGATTCCCATCGTGCACTGCCCCTCGTGCGGCGAGGTGCCCGTACCCGAGGACCAGCTGCCCGTGCGGCTGCCCGAGGACCTGCGCGGTGAGCAACTCGCGCCCAAGGGCAGGAGCCCGCTCGCAGCGGCGTCGGACTGGGTCACCGTGGCGTGCCCCGCGTGCGGCGGGCAGGCCACGCGCGACACCGACACCATGGACACGTTCGTGGACTCCTCGTGGTACTATCTGCGCTACGCGTCCCCGCACGACGACGCTGCGCCGTTCGACCGCGCCGAGGTGGACCGGTGGCTGCCCGTGGACCAGTACGTGGGCGGTGTGGAGCACGCGATCCTGCACCTGCTGTACTCGCGGTTCTTCACCAAGGCGCTCTACGACTTCGGGTTGATCGGATTCCAGGAGCCGTTCAAGGCGCTGCTGAACCAGGGTCAGGTCCTCAACGGGGGCAAGGCCATGTCCAAGTCCTTGGGCAACGGCGTGGACCTGGGTGAGCAGCTGAACGAGTTCGGCGTGGACGCCGTGCGCCTGACCATGGTCTTCGCGTCACCGCCCGAGGACGACGTGGACTGGGCGGACGTGTCCCCGCAGGGCGCCCAGAAGTTCCTGGCCCGCGCGTGGCGCCTCGCGAAGGACTGCACGGCCGCCCGGGACGCGGACGTGACCACCGGGGACCAGGCGCTGCGCCGTGCGACCCACAAGACGGTCGCGGACGCCGAACAGCTGCTCGACGCGCACAAGTTCAACGTGGTGATCGCCCGGACCATGGAGCTCGTGAACACCGTGCGCAAGGCCATCGACGCGGGCTGCGGTCCGGCCGATCCCGCCGTGCGCGAGGCCACCGAGGCCGTGGCGATCCTGCTGAGCCTCGTGGCGCCGTACACCTCCGAGGACATGTGGCACCTGCTCGGGCACGAGGACTCCGTGGTGCGCGCCCCGTGGCCCATCGTGGACCCCGCGCTGCTCGTGGAGGACACCGTCACCGCGATCGTGCAGATCAAGGGCAAGGTCCGTGACCGGTTGCAGGTCCCCGCGGACATCACCGACGAGGACCTCGAGGCCGCGGCCATGGGATCGGAGGCCGTCCAGCGCCTGCTGTCCGAGGCCACGGTGCGCAAGGTCATCGTGCGCGCCCCCAAGCTCGTGAACATCGTGGTCTGATGTTCCCCCGCGAGCCCCGGAGCCCGTCCCCCCGTTCCACCGAGCGGGAGGGCGGGCTCCGCCCGTTCGGAGATGCGGCCTCTATTCCTGTCGGCGCGCCGTCAGCGTCCCCGTCTGAGTCCGCCTCCGCGTCCTCGGTCGACGCCGCCGCGCCGCCCCGCGTCGCCGTCGTCACCGACAGTGCCGCCGCCCTGCCCGATGCGTGGCTCCGCGCGTTCGAGGACGCACCGGGCTTCGCGCTCGTGGACATGCCCGTGCTGATCTCCGGTCAGCTCTACACGGCCTGTGAATCCGACACCCTGTCCTCGCTCGTCGTTGCGCTCGCGGAGGGCACACCCGTGACCACGTCCCGGCCGGCCCCGGGGCAGCTGCGTGCCGCGTACCGGCGGTTCGAGGAGGAGGGGTACGACGCCATCGTCTCGGTGCACCTGTCGGGGGAGCTGTCCGGGACGGTGGGCGCCGCCCGGATTGCTCGCCAGGACATCGGGATCCCCGTGCGGATCGTCGACACCGCGAGCGCCGGTCTGGGGCAGGGTCTGGGGGTGCGCGCGGCACTACGAGCAGTGGCGTCGGGGGCGGGGATCGACGACGTCGCTGCGGCCGCCTGTAAGACCGCCGCCCAGGCACAGATACTGATTCAGGTGCGCTCGCTGGAAACCCTGCGCCGGGGTGGACGGGTGAATCCGACCACGGCGATGGTCGGTTCCATGTTCCAGCTCAAACCGCTGCTGAGCATGGCCGAAGGCAAGATCGTGACCGTGGAGCGGCCGGTGTCCTTGTCGCGGGCTAAGGCGCGGTTCATGGTGCTGGCGGGGGAGGCTCTGGCCCACGCAGAGACCGACCGGCCGGTGTTGTGTGTCCACCACGTCGCGGACCCGCACGGGGCGCGCGAGATCGGTGAGGTGCTCATGGATCGCTACCGCCCGGACGCGGAGCTCGTGATCAGTGACCTGCCCCCGGTGCTCAGCGCGCACGTGGGGCTCGGGACGAAGGCCGCGGTGATCGAGGGCGCCACGTCCCGGCCCGTGTGGCACGGCGGGCGGGCTGCACAAGCGCACCCCTGATCCGCGTGTTGCCCGAGTAATCCACCGGTGGCGTCGCGCACCCACGAGCCCTGTCGCCAGTGCGGTGGGGTGGGCGCATGAGTGGAATCGATTTCAGGGGACGGCGCCGGTTCCGGGACAGTGAGGCCACGGAGCGGTTGACGGCGCTCTTGCGGGAAGACCGGCAGTCGGGTGCGGGGCTGCCATGGGCGGAGCCAGGGCCCGATTGGAATGGTGATGTGGCCGGCCGTGGTGCGACGGGTCGCCGTGCTGCTGGCCATGATGAAGAGGGCGCCGACCTGGCTCCGGACGGTGGTGCGGAACCGGCCGATGACGCCGCCGATGGTGCCACCGGTCCGTCGCTCAGTGTAGACCCGGTGTCCGAGCACTCCCGGCATCGCGAGGACGTCGTGGTCCGTCGGCACATTGCTCGCCCCGCGCTGGTAGCACTGTGCGCCGTGCTGTTGGTGGCCCTCGGGATCGGGGGCTGGAACCTGCTCCCCGATGGACAGGGGGACGACGTCGTCACGTCCACTTCCGTGAAATCGGAGGGCGCCGTCGCCGGTACGGATGGCGCGGGGGCAGATGAGGGTTCCGACCGCGCTGACGCCGCCCGTGAGGGCACTGAAGCCACCGGCCGGGACGACACAGCACCTCACGGGGTGTCCGGATCCGCGACGTCCTCAGGGCTCGTCGGGGGAGCCGGAGCCGGTTCAGCGGGCGGCGGTACCGCCTCCGCCGAAGAAGCCGGGGTGCTCACGGTCCACGTGATCGGGGAGGTCAAGGACCCGTCCGTGGTGACGCTGTCCCCGGGTGCGCGCGTCATGGATGCGGTGGCGGCAGCCGGTGGATTCACGAAGGGTGCGGTGAAGGACCGGATTAATCTGGCGCAGCCCGTGAGCGACGGCGCCCAGGTCACGATTCCCAATGCGGAGAACGTCGATCGGGTGGCCGAGGCTGTCGCGCAGGGCGGTTCCGTGAATGGCGCCGGGACCGGTGCCCCGGCCGAGGGAGCAGCGAACAGCGCCAGCATTAAGACTGGAGTGAGCGGTAGTGCTTCCGAGGGTGGCGCGGCCACGGGAGGTTCATCGTCCGGATCAGGCGCTGCGGCTAAGGCGGGTGGTGCGGCCGCCCTGCCCGGCGGCGCCCCGGTCAACCTCAACACGGCCTCGCAAGCGGAGCTCGAGACCCTACCTCGCGTGGGACCGGTCCTCGCACAGCGGATCGTGGAGTTCCGCACCCAGCACGGCCCGTTCACCTCCGCGGAACAGCTCGACGACGTCAGCGGGGTGGGTCCCGCCATGCTGGAGGCACTGCTACCACTGGTCACGGTGTGAGCGTGCGATGGGACCTGCGCCTGGTCCCGGTTGCCATCACCGCGTGGGTGTGCGGATCGCTGACACTACTTGCCGGGTGGACCGTGGGGGCCGTGGGGGCTCTCGGCTGCGTGCTGGTCTTCGGCCTCGCGTGGTGCGCACCCGCTCTTCTCGACCGGTCTCGCATCCGGCGGGCGAACCGCGGGCCACGAGGGAAGGCGCCCGCCTCGGCACAACGCAGCCGTCCGCCGGCCGGGCAGCCGAGCCGCGCGCGATCCTGGACGCATGCATCGGACGCGCACGGGGGTTCCTCCTCCCATGGATGCCCGCGGCCATCATCCAGCGAGTCCCGCGCCCGGATGAGGTCCCTCCTGCCCAGCCTGGCCGTTCTGGCGGGGGTCGTGGCGCTGAGTGCCGCCGCGGCCATCACGACGGCGCTCGCCGCCACCGCACCGTCCCGCGACTTCCTGACCGAGCATCCTCCCGGTTCCGCGGTCCGCGTCAACGCCACGGTCACCGGGATGCCCCACGAATACACGGGCTCACCGGCGCCAGGGGAGCAGGAGGCATCGCGCGGCGTCGTCGTACCCCTGGCCGTCCACGCCGCGGACGGGAAGGCCGCAACCGCCGAACTCACGGTGTTCGCCGCCCACCCCGGGTGGGACGGCCTGCGCGACGGGGACACCGTCAACGCTGTGGTGAACGTGACGCGCACCGCGAACCCGGCGCGGCTCACTGCCCGGGCCACCTCCCCACCCACCGGATGCGATCACGGCTGCCGGGGAGCCCGGCCCGGACTGCTGGACACCGTGCGCGCGAACCTGACCCGGGTGTCCGGACGGTTCGGTGCCGTGAGCGCCGGGTTGATTCCCGGCATGACCGTGGGAGACACCTCCCAGCTACCCGAGGCGCTGGCGCAGAGCATGAAGGACACCGGACTGACACACCTCACGGCCGTCTCCGGGTCCAATTGCACCGTGGTGATGACCCTGACCGGGTACGCCGCCCTGACCCTGGGCGCGGGGCGGCGACTGTGCGTGGGTATCGGACTCGCCGCGCTCGCCGGGTTCGTGCTGCTCGTGGGCCCCGACCCCTCCGTCCTGCGCGCCGGCGTCATGGGTGCACTCGGCGGGGCCGCCATGCTCAGCGGCCGCGCCGGCGTCAGCCTCAACGCCCTGTGCGCCGCCGTCACCGGCCTAGTGCTCGTGCAACCGCCCCTCGCCATCGATTTCGGCTTCATCCTCTCCGTCCTCGCCACCGCCGGCATCCTCGTGAGCGCCCGCCCCGTGACCCGCGTCCTCGCCTCCCGGATCCCCACAGCGCTCGCCGCGTGCATAGCCGTGCCCCTCGTCGCCCAACTGTGGTGCGGACCCGCCCTGCTCGTGCTCAACCCCGCCCTGCCCCTGTACTCGCTGCCCGCCAACATGGCCGCCGCCCCTCTCGTTCCCGTGGTCACCGTCGCCGGTCTACTTGCAGTATGCGTCCTGCTCGCGGGGCACCTGGCCTCACCCGCTCTGAGCTGGCTGCTCCCCGGCGCCCACGACGCCGCGGCGCTCGCCGGCTGGGAGCGCGCCGCCTCCCTGCCCGTGGGCGCCGCCTCGGTTCCCGCGCGGGTCATTGCGTGGCTCGCGGACGGTTTCGCCGCCCTGCCCGGCGCGCAGCTGCCCTGGCCGGGCGGTGTCCCGGGGATTGTCATCCTCACCGCGGTCACACTGCTGTTCCTCGGCGTCCTGAACGGGGTGGACCACCGCCTGCGTCAGGCATCACCCATCGCGGGCACGGTCGACGCCTCATCGGCCCCGTCACCCGAGCCCGATGCCGTATGGCGCGTTCGCGCGCGCAGGCTACGGGTACGACGTCGCGCGCTCGCGGTGATCGCGTCCCTCGCGGTGATCGTGTTGGTCGTCCTGGGTGCGGTGTGGTGGTTCCGACCGGCGCCCGCGTGGGAGTCCGTGGTGTGCGACGTCGGGCAGGGAGATGCCGTGTTGCACCGCACCGGGGAGCACAGCGCGGTGCTCGTGGATGGCGGGCCCGACCCCAGGGCTCTGCGTCGCTGTCTCGACCAGGCGGGCATCACGCACCTGGACGCGGTGATCGCCACGCACAACCACGACGACCACGTGGCCGGCCTGGAGGGGCTCTCCGATGCGGTGGATGTGGAGCGGGTGTGGTACTCCACGGCCGGGACGGAGCTACCACGCGAACTGGCACCGCTCACGGAGAAGGCCGAGCAGCCTGCGCCCGGGGCACGACTAACCGCCGGACCGCTCACGGTCGAGGTACTCGCCCCGCGGGCCACGCCTACTGCAACGGGCGGAACCACGCGCGCTCCCGTGCACAGCCGGGTGAGTTCGGAGGACGAGAACAATGCGTCCCTCGTCCTGCTCATCACCCGCACCGCTGACCAGGGGACCACCACCTGGTTGACCGCGGGGGACCTCGAAACCGATGGGTACCGAGCGGCCACCAGGCTCCTGCCAACAGCAGCCGCCCCACACGTAGATGTGTTGAAGGTCTCCCACCACGGCGCGCGCAACGGTGGGACCGACATCATCAGGGACTCAGATCCCGCCCTGGCGGTGATCTCGGTGGGGGAGGGCAACAGCTACGGCCATCCCCACCCCGCAACAGTGGCGGCCCTACAGGAGACCGGGGCGGCGGTGGCGCGCACGGACCTCAGCGGTTCGTTGTGGATCCGTAAGGAAGGCAATCAGCTCGTGGTCTCGACACGGTGACCGCGCATCAAGCCACTGGGTGCACCGGGTTCGTCGCGTGTGGCTCACGTTTCTTGTTCCGATGCCTCACCCGTCCACACCGGGCCACGGCATGTCCCCGCCCGGCGCTAGCATGAGGACCACAGCGGCGCCCTCCCATGCCGCGCGCACCTGAGGAGTTCCGATGCCCCCAGCCCGTCGCAAGGCCGCCGCGCCGCCGCAGACCTCGTGGCGGGACGTCACCCCGCAGCCGCTCGTGCTGGCCTCCGGTTCCGACGAGTACATCCTGCAGCGCATCAAGGACTCCCTGCGGGACCAGACCCGGGAGCAGCGCGGGTCGTGCGAGGTCACGGACGTCTCCGCCGCCGACTACGAGAGCGGGAGCTTGGCCGTGGTCACGAGCCCCTCCCTGTTCGACGATCCCAAACTCGTGTGCGTCCACGACCTCGCGAGCATGCACGAGAACCTCCTCGCGGACGGCCTGTCGTACGTGGCCAACCCGGACCCGGACGTGACCGTGCTGTGGCAGCACTCGGGGGGTAACCGCGGCAAGAAACTACTGGACGCTCTCAAGGAGTCGGCGCTCGTCCTCGATTGCACGCCGCCCAAATCGGACCGCGACAAGACGGCCTTCGTCCTGGCCGAGTTCCGCGCGCACGGCAAACGCATCGAGCCGGACGCCGCCCGCGCCCTTGCCGCGGCCGTGGGCACGAGCACCGCGGAGCTCGCCGCCGCGTGCGCGCAGTTGATCGCGGACGGCCCGCTCACGGTGGATCACGACCTCGTGGAGAAGTACTACGGCGGGCGCGTGGAGGTCACCGCGTTCCGCGTCGCGGACGCCGCGGTGGCCGGTAACGCGGATCAGGCACTGAAGCTGTGGCGGCAAGCCGTGGACGTGGGAGTGGACCCGGTCCCCATGGTCGCCGCGCTGGGCTCCAAGATGCGGTTGATCGCGCTGACCGCGGGATCCCGCGGGGGAGCGGGAGCACTTGCGCGGGACGTGGGCGCGGCACCGTGGCAAGTGGAGCGCGCGCAGAACGAGGCCCGCCGGTTCACCGCCGGGGACGTGGCCGCCGCCCTGCAGGCCGTGGCCGAGGCCGACGCCCAGGTCAAGGGTGCGTCCCGGTCCCCGTACTTCGCGGTGGAGCGGGCGATCACCGTGATCGCGACGTCCGGCCACCACTGAGGGGCCATCTCTGAGGGCCACCATTGCGAGCCCGGAAGACCCGGGGAAAGACTGCGGGCCCGGCACCGAGAAACGGTGCCGGGCCCGCAGGCGTCCTGTGCGGACGGGGTCAGTCGATTCAGATCTTGGCGACCTTCTTGGCCAGACCGGACTTCTTGTTGGCCGCGGTGTTCTTGTGCAGCACACCCTTGGACACGGCCTTGTCGAGCTTGCGGGACGCGTTGCGCAGCGTCTCGGTCGCAGCTTCCTTGTTGCCGGACTCGACCGCGGCGTCCACCTTGCGGATCAGGGTTTTGAGCTCGGACTTGTAAGAGTTGTTGCGCAGGCGAGCCTTCTCGTTGGTGAGGATGCGCTTCTTCTGCGACTTGATGTTGGCCACGTAAAACTCCTAGAACGTTTGCGGAAGTAGGTCAGTGAGGGCTCACGGATGATCATCGACTGAGTTGTGAGAGTGGGGATGCTCGGTGGCAACCATCCGCTGTGCCCGACGACCAGCGCGGACACACAGCGATCCACTTTAGCAGATCGCCGGCCGCGGCGCCGGTCAGTGGCGGGCGCGGGCGGCGAGCTCCGCGGCCACCGCGTCGAAGCGTGAGCGGGCGAGCACCGCGCCCTCCCGGCGCACGTCCTCGGGGCGCACGGGGATGATCCGGTCGATCCGGGCCTCGGACGGGCGGCCCGAGCGGTCCCAGTCTCCGGTTCCCACGTCCACGAAGTCGGGATCGTCGTGGGCCGCGGTGTCGTGGTCCTTGGAGGTGAGCATCACGCACAGCACGTACTCCCCGGCGCGGTCCACGATCAGCACGGGACGGTCCTTGCCGCGTGAGGGGTCCTCCTCGTAGGGGACCCAGGTCCACACGACCTCGCCCGGATCGGGGCGACCATCCGGGTGGGGGTCGTAGTGCGGGGTCACCGGCCCCGTCCAGTCACCGGGGTAGGGCCGGGAGGTGCCGGCGGGCGACGTCGTCGTCCCCGGCGCGGTGGGCGCGGCGGCCCGATCGCGGCGCGCGTGCCCGGAAGCGTCCCGGGGCAACGGCGCGCGGCCGGCGTCCCGCCGCCCGCGCAAGGTCCGCGAGACCCGCTGATACATCCGGTAGGCCCGCAGGCCCTGGCGCGCGAGGCGCATGAAGTCAGCCATGTGCTCATCGTAGGGGCAGCGGTTCGTCCGTTGCCGCGGAACGTGGGAAACTGGGGAGTCATCCGATCGAAAGGACCGCCCGTGTCACCGTTGGCCGTCAATCCACCGGCTCCCGCCTCGACCGACCCCTCGGTGATCAGGAACTTCTGCATCATCGCCCACATCGACCACGGCAAGTCCACCCTCGCGGACCGGATGCTGCAGGCCACGGGCGTAGTGACACCCCGGCAGATGAAGGCCCAGTACCTGGACCGCATGGACATCGAACGCGAACGCGGGATCACCATCAAGTCCCAGGCGGTGCGCATGCCGTGGAACGTGGACGGCACGGACTACGCGCTGAACATGATCGACACGCCCGGGCACGTGGACTTCACGTACGAGGTCTCCCGGTCCCTGGCCGCGTGCGAGGCCACGATCCTGCTCGTGGACGCCGCCCAGGGGATCGAGGCGCAGACGCTGGCCAACCTGTACCTCGCGATCGAGAACGACCTCACGATCATCCCTGTGCTCAACAAGATCGACCTGCCGGCCGCGCAGCCGGAAAAGTACGCTACTGAACTCGCCAATCTGATCGGCGTGGAACCCGAGGACGTGCTCAAGGTCTCGGGCAAGACCGGTGAGGGCGTCGAGGAGCTGCTGGACACGATCGTGCGCCAGGTCCCGGCGCCCCAGGGGGTCAAGGACGCGCCGTCGCGTGCCATGATCTTCGACTCGGTGTACGACACCTACCGCGGCGTGGTGACCTATGTGCGCGTGGTGGACGGGACGCTGTCCCCGCGAGAGCGGATCCAGATGATGTCCACCGGGGCCACCCACGAGCTGCTCGAACTCGGTGTGATCTCCCCGGAGCCAGTGCCCTCGCAGGGGCTGAGCGTGGGGGAGGTGGGCTATCTGATCACGGGCGTGAAGGACGTCCGCCAGTCCCGCGTGGGTGACACGGTCACGAGCCAGACCAAGCCCGCGCAGCAGTCCCTGGGTGGGTACGAGGACCCCAAGCCCATGGTGTTCTCGGGACTGTTCCCCGTGGAGGGTTCGGACTACCCCGTGCTGCGGGACGCCCTCGAGAAGCTCCAGCTCAACGACGCCGCCCTGGTGTACGAACCCGAGACCTCCGCCGCGTTGGGCTTCGGCTTCCGTTGCGGTTTCCTGGGGCTGCTGCACCTGGAGATCACCCGCGACCGGCTCGAACGCGAATTCAACCTGGACCTGATCTCCACCGCGCCGTCCGTGTCCTACAACGTGACGCTCGAGGACAACTCGGAGGAGCAGGTTACTAACCCGTCCGAGTTCCCGGAGGGGCGGATCCTGGAGATCCGCGAACCCATGGTCTCGGCCACCATCCTGGTGCCGTCCGAGTTCATCGGCGCGGTCATGGAACTGTGCCAGTCCAAGCGCGGTGAGATGAAGGGGATGGACTACCTCTCCGAGGACCGCGTGGAGCTGCGCTACCGGTTGCCGCTCGCGGAGATCGTCTTCGACTTCTTCGACCAGCTCAAGTCCAAGACCCGGGGCTACGCGTCCCTGGACTGGAAGGCGGACGGCGAGCAGGCCGCGGATCTCGTGAAGGTGGACATCCTCCTGCAGGGCGAGCAGGTGGACGCGTTCAGCGCGATCACCCACAAGGACAAGGCGTACTCGTACGGCGTGCTCATGACGGGCAAGCTGCAGAAGCTCATCCCGCGCCAGCAGTACGAGGTCCCCATCCAGGCCGCGATCGGTTCCCGGATCATCGCGCGCGAGAACATCCGCGCGATCCGTAAGGACGTGCTCTCCAAGTGCTACGGCGGTGACATCTCCCGTAAGCGCAAGCTGCTTGAGAAGCAGAAGGAGGGCAAGAAGCGCATGAAGATGGTGGGCCGCGTGGAGGTCCCCCAGGAGGCCTTCGTGGCCGCGCTGTCCTCGGACGAGGACAGCGGGAAGGACAAGAAGAAGTAATGCCCGCCCAACCGGAGGGTGATCCCGCACCCCGGGACGGCGCGCTCCCCGCGGCATCGGTCGCCCGTGCCACCGATCGCACCCTGAGCCTGTACGTCCACGTCCCGTTCTGCGCGGTGCGCTGCGGGTACTGCGACTTCAACACCTACACCATGGACCAGCTCGGGGACGGCGTCTCCCAGCGCGACTACCACGCCGACGCCGCCGCGGAGGTCCGCTTCGCCCGGTCCGTGCTCGACGCCGCCGGGGCACCGCCGCGCGCGCTGCACAGCGTGTTCTTCGGCGGGGGTACGCCCACCCTTCTGCCCGCCTGGGAGCTCGCGCTCATGCTCGAGCAGGCCAGGGAGAGCTTCGGGCTGGCCCCGGACGCCGAGGTCACCGTGGAAGCCAACCCCGACTCGGTGAGCGAGGAGACGTTCGACGTGCTCGCCGCAGCCGGGGTTACCCGGGTGTCCTTCGGGATGCAGTCCGCGGTGCCCCACGTGTTGCGCGTGCTGGAACGCACGCACACGCCGGCGAACGTCCCGCGCGCCGTCGGCTGGGCCAAGGACCGCGGACTGGGCGCGAGCGTGGACCTGATCTACGGTACACCGGGGGAGAGTGTGGCCGACTGGCGCACCTCGTTGGAGGCCGCGCTGGCCATGGACCCCGACCACGTCTCCGCGTACTCCCTGATCATCGAGGACGGCACCAAGCTGGCCGCCCAGATCCGCCGCGGTGAGGTGCCGGGCGTGGATCCGGACGACCAGGCGGAGAAGTACACGCTCGCGGACGCGCTGCTGCGCGAGGCCGGGTTCGAGTGGTACGAGGTGTCCAACTGGTCCCGCGCGGCCCACGGGCGCAGCGCGGTGCAGAACCGCAGCGTGCACAACCTCGCATACTGGCGCAATCAGGACTGGTGGGGGATCGGCCCGGGGGCGCACTCACACAGTGACGGCGTGCGCTGGTGGAATCTCAAGCACCCGTTGCCCTACACGGCCGCTGTGCGCCGGGGTGACTCACCGGCCGTGGGCCGCGAGACCTTGAATGGCGAGACGCAGTACGTGGAGCACGTGATGCTCGGGATCAGGATCCGTGAGGGACTCCCGCTTGAGGGGCTGCGCCCGGAGGGGCGGCACGCGGTGGCCGGATTGATCGCCGACGGCTGGCTGGACGGCGCCGCCGCCCTCCGCGGGTCCGCGGTCCTCACGGACGCGGGGCGTCTGATGGCCGACGCCGTGACGCGCCGCTTGCTCGACTGGTGACCGTGTCAGGAGTTGCGGGCCGCGAACTTGTCGTAGAGGTGGGTGTTGAACCGGTACTGGTGCGGTTCGCCGCGGTTGACCTTCACGCCCGCGCGCACGGAGGTGATGGCCAGGAACAGCCAGGTCACGGCGGCGATGACCGAGAAGAGCCATCCGATGAACGGGATGAGTGAGAGCACGATGCCCGCGAGGATCACCAGGGTGGGCAGCATGGTGTAGTTGGCGGCTTCCCGGGATTCCTGAGCGGTGAAGGGACCGCGGTCCTTGAACACCCGGTGGATCATGTAGCTGGGCAGTACGCCCACCACGCCACCCAGGTGGGCGAGGGTGGCCCACTGCCGGTCCTGGGACACGTCCAGGGGTTGCGCCACGGGGGCCACGGACTCGAACGGAGTCTCGGCGGAGCGAGTGGAGGGGGAGGGAGCAGCGTCAGTCACGAGCGGGTGTGCCTTTCACGGGCGGTAGCCATCCGGGTCGGAGGACGCCGGTGCTCCTATCCTACGGTCGTTCCCGCGTGGCTCGCGCCGGACGACGACGCCAGGCGTCACCGACGCTGGGGGTTACCGCTAACGCGGGTCACCGAAGCCGTAGAACACCGGCTGCGAGCGCCGTCGACGTCGTGGGTCACCGCAGGTCAGGCGCAGCCCGGGTCAGGAGTCGGCGGCGTCCGGGGCGGTGAGGAAGTCGATGAGCTCCTCCACGCGGCCCAGCAGGGCCGGTTCGAGGTCTGCGTACGTGTTCACTCGTGCAAGGATCGCCTGCCACGCCCGCCCCACGTCCTGGGGTGTGCGGTGCGGTAGGCCCAGCGCGCGTGCCATCCCGGTCTTCCAATCCACCCCGCGCGGGATCACGGGCCACTCCCGGATCCCCAGGGCGCTGGGCTTCACGGCCTGCCAGATGTCCACGTAGGGGTGTCCGAGGATGAGCACGTTGTCCCGGGCACCCGGGACGGCGAGCGCCTCCTGGGCGATCCTGGACTCCTTGGAGCCCGCGACCAGGTGGTCCACGAGGATCCCGAGCCGGCGCTGCGGGCCGGGGTGGAACTCGGCGATGGCTGAGGGGAGGTCGTCGATCCCGTGCAGGGGTTCCACCACGGTGCCCTCGACTGCGAGGTCGTGGCCCCACACCTTGGCCACGAGCTCGGCGTCGTGGTACCCCTCGACCCACACACGCGACTCCTTGGCCACGGACGCGCGCAGGTTCTCGACCTCGACCGACCCCGACCGCGTGATCCGGGGCTTGGTCGGGGCGCTGCGGGTCTCGGGCGGACCCAGCCGCACGGGTTCGCCGTCCAGGAGGAAGCCCGGGCCCAGGGGGAAGGACTTCACGCGCCCGTGCCGGTCCTCCAGACCCACCACGCGCATCCCGCCGATGATCTCCACGCCCACGACGGCCCCCACCCACCCGGTCTCCACGTCCTCGAGCACCATGTCCCGGGCCACGGGGACGTCCCGGGAGACGGGACCGGTGCGGGCGACGTCGGGACTGCCTAGGTCCTGGGGACCCCAGGACCAGCCGGATGCGTTCACGGGCGACTCCTCCACGTCGTGCCCCGGCGCGAGCGCGCCGCCGGGCAGGCGAATCAGCCGCGAGCGTATCAAAATCGGCCCCTGACCCACGGGCCCTGGACTGCCAGGATTAGCACTGTGAACTCTTGAGTGCCAGAATTGCCAGCAACGGGAGGTGAGACACATGGAGCATCCGCGCCGAGCGCAGATCCTGCGCGCCATCGTGGAGGACTACGTCCATTCGCGTGAACCCGTGGGGTCCAAGGCGCTCGTGGAACGCCACCGCTTACCCGTCTCCTCCGCCACGGTGCGCAACGACATGGCCGCCCTCGAGGAGGACGGGCTGATCGTGGCCCCGCACACGAGCTCGGGGCGGATCCCCACGGACCGAGGTTACCGCGAGTTCGTCAACCAGATCGCAGCCCTGGAGCCCCTCACCTCCGCCCAGCGCCGCGCGATCCAGGTGTTCATGGACGGCGCCCAGGACCTGGACGACATCATGGAGCGCACCGTGCGCCTGCTCGCCCAGCTCACCCACCAGGTGGCCGTGATCCAGTATCCCGTGCGCACCGGGATCACCGTGCGCCACGTGGAACTCGTGGACGTGGGGGACGCCCGCGTACTCGTGATCCTGATCCCCACCACCGGACGCGTGGCCCAACGCACCGTGGAACTGCCCGTCACCCTGACCGAGGCCCAGCTGCTGGAGCTGCGCGCCCACGTGCTCGCACGCCTGCTCGGCACGCCCGTGGAAGACGTCCCCGACGCCGCCGTGACCCTGCCCCCGGCCCTGCCCGAGGAACTGCGCGACGCCGGGACCGCGGTGACCGGGGCGCTCGCGGTGCTCGCAGCGGTGTCGGACGAACACCGCCTGGTGATGGCCGGGACCGCGAACCTCGCGCGCTTCAGCGGGGACTTCCCGCAGAGCATCTCCCCGGTGCTCGAGGCGCTTGAGGAACAAGTGGCCATGCTGCGATTGTTGTCCGAGATGCAGCAGGACGAACGCGGGGTCGCGGTGCGCATCGGCTCCGACCACAGCGACGACCCCCTGGCGGAGGCGTCCGTGGTGGCCACGGGTTACGGTCCGCACGCCGCGTCCAAGGTGGGAGTCGTGGGGCCCACACGCATGGACTATCCCACGACCATGGCCTCCGTGCGCGCGGTGGCCCGCTACCTGTCCAAGAACCTGGGGGCTGAGCGCACGTGAGCGCCGCCCGCCCCGCTCGACCGTAGAACCGACGAAAGAAGAAACGACGACATCGTGAGCGATCACTACGAAACCCTCGGCGTGAGCCGGGACGCCAGCGCCGAAGAGATCAAGCGCGCCTACCGCAAGAAGGCCCGCAAACTTCACCCGGACGTGAACCCCTCACCCGAGGCCGCCGAGGAGTTCAAGCGCGTCTCCCACGCCAATGACGTCCTCTCCGACCCGGACAAGCGCCGCGTCTACGACGCCACGGGCAACGAGAACGGCACGGACACCGGCTTCGGCGGGGGCTTCCCCGGTACGGGCTTCGGCTTCTCCGACATCTTCGAGACATTCTTCCAGGGCGCGGGAGCCGGTGGCCAGCGCGGCCCCCAGTCCCGCACCCGCCAGGGCCAGGACGCCCTGATCAACGTGCGGATCTCCCTCAAGGACGCCGTGTTCGGCATGGAGAAGGACATCACGGTGGACACCGCCGTCGTGTGCCCCACGTGCCAGGGCACGTGCTGCCAGCCCGGCACGAGCCCCGTGACGTGCACCATGTGCCGCGGCTCCGGGCACATGCAGTACCAGCGCCAGTCCATCCTGGGCATGGTCACCACCCAGGCCCCGTGCTCCCAGTGCAACGGCTTCGGCACCGTGATCGAGAGCCCGTGCCACGAGTGCTACGGCGAGGGCCGCGTGCGCGACCGCCGCCCCCTGACCGTGAAGATCCCCGCCGGCATCCAGTCCGGCAACCGCATCCGCCTGGGCGGCCAGGGTGAGGCCGGCACCGCCGGCGGACCCAACGGCGACCTCTTCGTGGAACTCAAGGTGGATCCGGACCCCACCTTCCTCCGCGAGGGCGACGATCTCCACGCCCGCCTGCGTATCCCCATGACCGCCGCCGCGCTCGGCACCACCGTGAGCCTCGAGACGTTCGACGGCGCTCGCACGGTGGACGTCGATCCCGGCACCCAGTCCGGTGCGACCGTCACGCTCGACGACCTGGGTGTCACCCACCTGCGGGGCAAGGGCCGCGGGGACCTCAAAGTGCACTTCGAGGTGGAGACCCCCAAGGACCTCTCCTCCGAACAGCGCGAACTGCTCGAGCGACTCGCCGAGCTGCGCGGTGAGGAAGCGGCGGACGGCACGACCGTGAACACCAACCACTCCGGTGGGTTCTTCTCCCGGTTGCGGGACCGGTTCAACGACCTGTGACCAACCCCGTCTTCCACGTCCCCGCCGGGGACCTCTCCCGGGCGCGCCCGGGGGAGGTCCTGGACGTCGCAGGTCCCGAGGCCAAGCACGCGGTGACCGTGCGGCGCCTGCGCGCGGGGGAGGCCCTGGACCTCGTGGACGGGCACGGCACCCGTGCGGTGTGCACGTTCGACTCCGGGGCCAAGGACCGGATGAGCGTGACCGTCCACGAGATCCACCACGACGCCGCGCAGCAGCCGGAGTTCACGCTGGTGCAGGCACTCGCCAAGGGGGACCGGGACCTGCAGGCCGCGGAGGCCGCCACGGAACTCGGGGTCTCCCGGGTGATCCCGTGGCAGGCGGAGCGCAGCATCGTGCGCGTCCACGCGGACCGCGCGGCCAAACTCATGGCCAAGTGGGACTCCACCCTGGCCGCGGCGGCCAAGCAGTCCCGGCGCGCCCGCTGGCCCGAACGCGGTGACTGGGTGGATACCGCGGGTCTGGCCCGGCTGATCGCTGCAGAACCCGAGACGCTGTGGCTCGTGCTGCATGAATCGGTGAGCACACGTTGGTCCACCCCGGACGTGACCCGGTGGGGTGATCGGTCCCGGATCGCGGTGATCGTGGGCCCGGAGGGAGGGATCGGTGACGGAGAACTCGAGGCGTTGTGCGCCGCCGGTGCTCAGCCGATGCGCCTGGGGACCACTGTCATGCGATCGTCCACCGCGGGACCCGCGGCACTGGCCGCGCTGCACGCGGTGCTCGGGCTCTGGGACTGACCCGGGACCCAACGGGGAGGGCTCAGTCCCCGGCGCGCACCGTGATCGTGTGATCGTCGGACACGGTGGTGTCGGAATCGTCCGTGCCGCTCACGCGCACGGTGTACGTCCCGGGGTCGAGCGTGACGCTCGTGCGTAGTTCCGTGCCCGTGGTCGGATCCGAGCCGGGGGAAGCGGGTGCGATGTTCCCACTGTGCACGACGCGGTCGTCCTCGAGCACCTCCCAGCGGGCGTCACGCACCGAGGGCAGCACGCGGGCGAAGACCGTCACGGGGCTCTTGGGTTCCGCCCCGGTCTGGGGGTCGACGAGCCACACGGGCGCGGCCAGTGCAGAGTCACGCGTGAGCGGGGCATTAAGTTCCACGGCTCCGAAGGCCTTGTACCCGCTCTGCCCGTTCACGAGGACCCGCACCTCCTTGGCCGTGGACGAGTCCAACAGCCCGGCGGTCACAGCCGCCGCGGAGACCGTGTACACCATTTGCTGCAGTGCGACCCGCGCGTCCTGCGAGGAGAGTTGGGAGGCGAACGCGGCGGCGGGCAGGTCCACGGTGATGGTTCCGTCCGGCGACACGGAGGTGCCCACGGTATCCACGGCGGACCACAGGGACCGGTAGTCCGGGTCCGCGGGGGTGGCCGAGGTGACCATGAGTGCCGCCTGGGCCACGGGGTCGGTCGTGTCCTGGGAGGTCGGGGTGCGGAACTCGCGGAACAGGTAGCGCGATTGGTCCCCGGTGCCCACCCAGTACACGGGGGCCTGTTCGGTGGCCACGCCTTCCATCGCCGTGTCCGTGTTCATGGGTGCGGAGGCGATCCCGGGGGCGGCTTCGGAGTTGTGGTCCGGTCGGTCGGCGGCGGTCCCGCACGAGGCCACGACCGCGGCGAGCGACACGGCGAGCGCCCCCGTCGCGGCGCGCCGAAGTCCGCCGGGCGCGAGGGCGCGACGACGCTGCGGCTCGGTCGTTCCTGCGGGATTTTTCACGGCTACACAACTTACCCACCGGGAGCCACGGGCGCTAACGTCGCACGTGGATCCGGGCGGACCGTTATTGGATTGCAACCTGCGGCGTGCGAGCCCGTCGGTTCCGGCGGGTCCGGGTCCGCGCGCACCGGTAGGCTGGACCCGATGAGCGAACCAACCGAAGGGACCGAGGCACTGAGCACTCCGCCCACCGAACGAACCCGCGTCACCGTGCACGTACCGGATCGGGAGACCGCCGTCCGGACCTTGGGTCACGGGGACGCGACCTTACGTCTGCTCGAGCAGCAGTTCCCGGCCGTGCGGATGACCGTGCGGGACCTGGACGTGGCCCTCGAGGGGCCCGTGATCGACACCCGCCTGGCCGCCTCCTTACTCGAGGAACTTCTCGCGATGGCGCTGCGCGGCACCGAGATCACCGAACGCACGGTGCTGCGCGTGGCCCGCATGATGCGTGACGCCCAGGACCTGCGCCCGTCGAGCGCGCTGTCCACGAGCATCCTCTCCACCCGGGGCAAGACCATCCGGCCCAAGACCGTGAACCAGAAGACCTACGTGGACGCGATCGACGAGCACACCGTGGTCTTCGGGATCGGGCCCGCCGGTACCGGCAAGACGTACCTGGCCATGGCCAAGGCCGTGCGCGCCCTGCAGGCCAAGGAGGTCAACCGGATCATTCTCACGCGTCCCGCGGTGGAGGCCGGCGAGCGACTGGGCTTCCTCCCGGGTTCGCTCAACGACAAGATCGACCCCTACCTGCGTCCCCTCTACGACGCCCTGCACGACATGATGGACCCCGAGTCCATTCCGCGGCTCATGGAGGCCGGGACCATCGAGGTCGCCCCGCTGGCCTACATGCGCGGGCGCACCCTCAACGACGCCTTCGTGATCCTCGACGAAGCCCAGAACACCACCCCGGAACAAATGAAGATGTTCCTCACCCGTCTAGGCTTCGGCTCACGGATCGTGGTCACCGGTGACGTGACCCAGGTGGACCTGCCCGGGACCACCAAGTCCGGCCTGCGCCAAGTCCAACACGTGCTCGGGAACATCGACGACATCGCGTTCTGCGAACTGACCTCCGCGGACGTGGTGCGCCACGAACTCGTGGGCGAGATCGTGGCCGCCTACGACCAGTTCGACACCACCAACCGCCACCGCGTGGAACGAGCCCGCCGCAAGGACGAACGCCGAGCGGCGTCGTCCGAGCGCACCGGGGGAGACACCCCGTGAGCGTGGCCTTCGACCTGCCCTGGGACACCCCCGCCGAACAGGCCGAGCTGCCCACCGCCTACCGCGCCGTGGACACCGACCAGCTCGAAGCCCTCGTGGACCTCGCCTTCACCCGCTGGCACCTGCACCCCGACACCGAGGTCAGCATCGCCGTGGTGGACGAGACCCGCATGGCCGAACTGCACGAACAGTGGCTGGACCTGCCCGGAGCCACCGACGTCATGTCCTTCCCCATGGACGAACTGCGCGAGGGCACCCCCGACGACCCTAGCCTGGGCGTCCTCGGGGACGTCGTACTGTGCCCACCCGTGGCCGAACGCCAGGCCGCGGCCGCCGGCCACAGCACCCAGGACGAACTGTGCCTGCTCACCACCCACTCCCTGCTGCACCTGCTGGGCCACGACCACGCCCACGAGGACGAACGCGCCCGCATGTTCACCGCCCAGCGCTCGCTGCTCGAGGAGTTCCTGGGCCGGGACGCGCCCGTGGAGACCATGACGTGAGGCGCCGCACCGCCTCCGACCCCCGCACCGACTGAACGACCGAGGACCCGCGATGACCCAGCCCACTGAACAGCCCGCTGACTTCCGCGCCGGTTTCGCCGTGTTCGTGGGCCGGCCCAACGTGGGCAAGTCCACGCTGACCAATGCGCTCGTGGGGCGCAAGGTCGCGATCACGTCCAACCGTCCGCAGACCACGCGGCACACCATCCGCGGGATCGTGCACCGCACCGACGGTCAGTTGATCCTCGTGGACACCCCCGGCCTGCACCGTCCGCGCACGCTGCTCGGTCAGCGGCTCAACGACGTCGTGGCCCAGACCCTGGGTGAGGTGGACGTGATCGGGTTCTGCGTGCCCGCGGACCAGAAGGTGGGCCCGGGGGACCGGTACATCGCCCAGCAGGTCGTCGCCGCCGTCGGACGCACCCCCGTGGTCGCGATCGTGACCAAGGCGGACCTCGTCCCCCAGCAGCGCCTCGCCGAACAGCTCGTGGCCGTGAGCGAGCTCGGGCGCGAGGTCGTCACCGAGGAGCGCGCCCAGCGTGAGGCACGACGACGACGTCGCGACGCGGCGTCGTCCGCCAAGGGCACCGGCGGTCGCCCGGCCGCGCAGCGCACCGAGGACACGCCGGCCGGATGGGCCCACGTGATCCCCGTGAGCGCGGCGGACGGCTTCCAGATGGACGAGATCGCCGAGCTGCTCGTGTCACTGATGCCCGTCTCCCCGCCCCTGTACCCGGAAGGGGACCTCACCGACGAGCCGGAGGTCACCATGATGGGCGAACTCATCCGCGAGGCTGCGCTCGAGGGCGTGCGGGACGAACTGCCCCACTCGCTCGCCGTGGTCGTGGACGAGGTCTCCGAACGTGAAGGCCGCTCACCGGACAACCCCATGCTGGACGTCCACGCGAGCCTGTACGTGGAACGGGACTCCCAGAAGGCCATCGTGATCGGCAAGCGCGGTGCGCGACTGCGCGAGATCGGGACGCGCGCGCGAGCCCAGATCGAGTCTCTACTGGGCACCCGGATCTACCTGGACCTGCACGTCAAGGTCGCCAAGGAATGGCAACGGGACCCCCGACAGCTGTCCAAGCTCGGATTCTGACCGGACACACACACCACACGTCAACCCGGTGCCGTAGCCTGACCCACCAGTCAGGGCCGCACGCCCCCCATCCGAGACCCCAGGAGACGTCACCGGTGGATCCCAGCTCAGCACCACGCCGGAGCCGCCGGAGTTCGCGTACGAGCGCGCCGTGGAGTACGCACCCGGCCCGCCGCACGGATCGCGACGGCGAGGCGTACGACCTGCGCCAGACCGGACGTCATCACCGCGCCCATGTCCACCGCTCCTCTGTACGCAGGATCGCCGTGATCCTGGCCGTGTTCGGGCTGCTGGCCGTACTCGGCATCGGCGGGATCGCCGCGCTGCGCCTGACCGGCAACCTCACCTCGAGCCCCCTGAACCTCTCCGACGGTGCCGAGAACGTGGACGACGGCCCCCTGGACATCCTCGTCATGGGCTCGGACACCCGCCACGGTCAGGGCAACAGCGAATACGGCAGCGAGGACGACGCCGAGGGCCGCACCGACGTCATGATGCTCATGCACGTGACCGAGAACCGCGACGCCGTCACCGTGGTCTCCTTTCCCCGGGACCTCATGGTCAGGATCCCGCAGTGCACGGACCCCACGAGCGGCACCGTGTACCCGGCCACGACCGGGATGCTCAACAGTGCGGTGGAACACGGCGGCCCTGGGTGCACCGTGGCCGCGATCAACCGACTCACCGGCGTGAACATCGACCACTTCATGCTCGCCGACTTCAACGCCGTCAAGGAACTCTCCAGCGCCGTGGGCGGCGTGCAGGTGTGCGTCAACGAACCCGTGGATGACCCCAAGTCCGGGCTGCGCCTGCCCGCCGGGATCTCCTCCGTGGAGGGCGAACAGGCACTCGCGTTCCTGCGTTCCCGCGCGGCGTTCGGCAACGGTGGGGACGAGGCCCGCATCCGCTCGCAGCAGTCGTTCCTGGCGTCCCTCACGCGCAAGATCCAGGCGGACGGGACGCTCACCAACCTCCCGCAGCTCTACCACATCGCCGAGGTGATGACCCAAAACCTGCACGTGGACCAGGGGTTGACCTCCATCCCCACCCTCGTGGGCATGGCCGGTGCGCTCAACGGCATCGATCCCGGCCGGATCGCGTTCGTGACCGCGCCGTCCGAGCCCTACCCGCAGGACCCCAACCGGTTGCAGCTGGACGAGAAGCCCGCCGAGCGGCTCTTCGAGACCCTGCGTCGGGACGTCTCCGTCACGGAGGCCCGCGACGCGCCGTCGGCGTCCCCCGGGCCCTCCCACGCGATGGGGGAGACCGCCACCCCCGCGCCGAGTGCCGCGCACCCCACCGAGCCGGCGGCATCGCCCACCGCGACCGGCCCCGCCGTGGACCCGTCGCTCGTGCCGATCACGGTGAGCAACCGCACGGACGCCGGGGGCCGGGACCACCAGCTCGTGAGCGTGCTCGAACGCGCCGGCTACGACCAGGCGCGCACCGCGTCCTCCGGCACGCAGCTCGCGGCCACGCAGATGTTCTACAACCCCAACTGGGCGCTGGCCGCGGACGACGTCGCCGCTGTCCTGAACGTCTCACCGAGCCAACTCGTGGCGAGCTACGATGTGCCCGGGATCGAGGTCGCGGTGGGCCAGGACTTCCGTAGCGGTGACACGATGGACCGCAACGCCGCCCTGCCGGACGACCTGCAGGGCCAGACTGCGGAGCAGTTCACGTGCCAGGAGACCGCGGCGGGGTAACGATCCGGTGTGCCGGCGACCTGGTGGTACGTTGGATCACATGCGGCAAGGGAAGACGCTACTCCTGCTTACGTGCCGCAGCGGGGCCTGAACCGATCCTTACGGCCGACCACCCGCTGCGGAGTTCCGTGGTGCCGGCCCACAAGCTTCTGATCGAAAGGCCCCCTTCCCATGAAGAATTTGCAGCGTCCCTCCGGAATGCCCGTCCACAAGTACACCCCGTACCACCACAACTTCCCGTTCGACATGTCCGACCGCACGTGGCCGGACAAGGTGGCCACCACGGCCCCGCGCTGGTGCGCCGTGGACCTGCGGGACGGCAACCAGGCGTTGATCGACCCCATGGACTCCGAGCGCAAACTGAAGATGTTCCAGTTGCTGGTGAAGATGGGCTACAAAGAGATCGAGGTGGGCTTCCCGTCCGCCTCGCAGACTGATTTCGACTTCGTGCGCACCCTGGTCGAGGACGACCTGATCCCGGAGGACGTCTCCATCCAGGTGCTCACGCAGTCCCGCGAGCACCTGATCGAGCGCACGTACGAGGCGATCGAGGGCGCACCGCACGCGATCGTACACCTGTACAACTCCACGTCCACCCTGCAGCGACGCGTGGTCTTCGACCGCGACATGGACGGCATCGTGGACATCGCCCTGACCGGTGCCAGGTTGTGCCGCAAGTACGAGGAACAGCTCAAGCACACCGACGTCACGTACGAGTACTCCCCGGAGTCCTACACGGGCACCGAGCTCGAGTTCGCCGCGCGGATCTGCAACGAGGTCGCCGAGACCTTCGAGGTGGGTGACGGTCGCAAGATGATCATCAACCTGCCCGCGACCGTGGAGATGGCCACTCCCAACATCTACGCGGACTCGATCGAGTGGATGGGCCGGCACCTGTACCACCGCGACGACATCATCCTGTCGCTGCACCCCCACAACGACCGCGGGACCGGTGTGGCCGCCGCCGAGCTGGGCTACCTGGCCGGGGCGGACCGGATCGAGGGGTGCCTGTTCGGCAATGGCGAGCGCACCGGCAACGTGGACCTGGTGACCCTGGGGTTGAACCTGTTGACCCAGGGCGTGGACCCGCAGATCGACTTCTCGGACATCGAGGAGATCCGCCGCACGGTGGAGTACTGCAACCAGTTGCCCGTGCCCGAGCGCAGCCCGTACGGCGGTGACCTGGTCTTCACCGCGTTCTCCGGTTCGCACCAGGACGCGATCAAGAAGGGCTTCGAGGCCATGCAGCGGGACTCGCAGGAGCGGGGCGTGGACATCGATGACATGGAATGGGCCGTCCCGTACCTGCCGGTCGACCCCAAGGACGTGGGCCGCAGCTACGAGGCCGTGATCCGCGTGAACTCCCAGTCCGGCAAGGGTGGCGTGGCCTATCTGCTCAAGAGCGAGTACGGCATCGACCTGCCCCGCCGGGCCCAGATCGAGTTCTCCGGGGTCGTGCAGAAGTACACCGAAACCTCGGGGTCGGAGGTCACCGCGCAGCAATTGTGGAAGATCTTCACCGACGAGTACCTGCCCGCCAAGGACGGCGGCGGCGAGCTGTGGGGTCACTACCGCATCACGTCCATCTCCACCCATGCCGAGGACGAGGGCAACACGGTCCTGGAGATCGGCCTGGACGTGGGCGGCGAGCACCACGAGCGCACCGCGCACGGCACCGGGCCCATCGACGCGCTGATTCAGCTGTTCAACGCGGAGGGCGTGGACGTGCGCCTGCTGGACTACACCGAGCACACGCTGTCCGCGTCCGCGAACGCGCAGGCCGCGAGCTACGTGGAGCTCGCCGTGGGTGACCGCGTGCTGTGGGGTGCGGGGATGGACAACAACACCACGCGAGCGTCCCTGAAGGCCGTGATCTCCGCGGTCAACCGCGCCGTGCGTGACGCGCAGTTGGCCCAGCAGGACTGAGCGCGCTCCTTCCCTTCTCCGACGACTCCGCTGCGGGCACCCGGGTGCGCCGCAGCGGAGTCGTGTCCGGGGTAGGTGGCACAATGACCCGATGGCCCGTTCAACCTTCGCATCGCGTAGCTATCGGGACGACGCCGTGGTGCTGCGCACCTACGACCTCGGTGAAGCGGACCGGATCGTGATCCTGCTGACGGCCGAGAACGGCCAGGTCCGGGCGGTGGCCAAGGGGGTGCGGCGCACCAAGTCGCGGTTCGGTGCGCGCCTGGAACCCTTCCACGTGGCCCAGGTGCAGCTCGTGCACGGACGGAACCTGGACATCGTGTCGCAGGCCATCGGCAAACGGGCATACGGGCAGAGCATCGTGGCCGACTACGAAAAATACACCGCCGCGGCGGCCATGGTCGAGACCGCGGAGAAACTCACCGCGGACGACTACGACACCGCAGTCCAGCACTACCAGTTGCTCGTGGGAGCGCTGTCCGCCCTCGCGCGTGGTCTGCACGAACCGGGGCGCATCCTGGACTCTTACCTGCTACGCGCCGTGGCCCTGGCCGGTTGGACGCCCAGTTTCGTGGACTGCGCACGGTGCGGGGCTCCCGGGCCCCATCGCTCGTTCTCCGCGGCCCTCGGCGGTGCGGTGTGTCCTCAGTGCCGTCCGCCGGGATCCGCCGCGCCCAGTGCGGCCACGTTCGTGCTGCTGGACGGGCTGCTGCGCGGGGACTGGTCCACGATCGACGCCGCCGACACCAAGACCGCGCGCGCAGCTGCCGGGTTCGTGGCGGCGTACATCCAATGGCACATGGAGCGCACGGTGCGTTCCCTGGCCCTCGTGGATCGAGGGGACGGCTGAGGCGGGGAGTGCCCGCTACTCGGTGGGAAGTTCTAGGGTGGGGGAGGACCACCCCGTCGCTTCTCGAAAGGATCCCCGCATGAGCCGCTTCGCCCCGCCGCCGCCCCATCCCAGCGGTGCCACGGTGCCCGCCCTGGATCGCGATGCCATTCCCCGACATCTGGCCCTCGTGATGGACGGCAACGGCCGCTGGGCCAACGACCGCGGACTGCCGCGTACCGAGGGGCATCGGGAGGGTGAGCGAGCCCTCATGGAGGTCGTCGCGGGAGCCATCGACCTGGGGATCCCGTACGTGTCCGCGTACGCGTTCTCCACGGAGAACTGGAAACGGTCCCCGGCCGAGGTCGCGTTCCTCATGAACTTCACGGGGGACGTGATGTCCCGCCAGCTGCCCACGTTCAAGGAATGGGGGATCAAGGTGCGGTGGGCAGGGCGGCGCCCCCGCCTGTGGAAGTCCGTGATCAACCGACTGGAGACCGCGGAGCGCGAGACCCAGGACAACGATGTCATCACGCTGACCATGTGCGTGAACTACGGCGGTCGCGCGGAGATCGCCGACGCCGCGGTCGCGATGGCTCGGGACGTCCAGGAGGGGCGGCTCACGCCCGGGTCGATTACCGAGGACATGGTCCAGCGGTACCTGGATGAGCCCCAGTTACCGGACGTGGACCTGTTCCTGCGGTCCTCGGGAGAACAGCGGCTGTCCAATTTCATGCTGTGGCAGTCCGCATACGCGGAAATGATGTTCCTGGATATCCTGTGGCCGGACATGGACCGCCGTGTGCTGTGGCGTGCGGTAGAGGATTACGCTCACCGCAACCGACGATACGGGGGAGCGATGGATCAGACGGCCCCGGCCACGGGGGAGTAACCGCTGAATTGGGTCCTCAGTATTTAGAGTTTCAACTGAATATTGATACTTATAATTCGAGTTTAGATTGAGACTGTATCTAACCTGAACTCGTCTTCCCGTCGTATCAGCGCCCACTTGGCATACCCGCCGGTGATGCGCCCGAGGTGGTCCGGGAGCGGGCACCCCGTGTGAAAAACTGGCCCCATGCGCGTGTACCCCGCTTTCTTCAATCTCGTTTTCTCCCGGATGGACCCGGAACTCGCCCACACCGTGGGGTTCGCGGGGATCAAGCTGGCCCGCCGTGTGGGCCTGGGGCGGGTGCTGCACCGCCTCACCCGCCCGGATCCGGGCAACGAGGTCCATGTCATGGGGCTCACCTTCCCGTCCCCATTCGGTCTGGCCGCGGGTTTCGACAAGGGCGCTACCGGTACCCACGCGTTGACGAACCTCGGCTTCGGCCACGTGGAGATCGGCACGGTCACGGGCCAGGGTCAGCCGGGCAATCCCCGTCCGCGGCTGTTCCGCCTGGTCGAGGACCGCGCCGTGATCAATCGTATGGGCTTCAACAACGACGGAGCGGAGGCCGTGGCCCCGCGAGTGGCCTCGGCACTGCAGAGCCTCGCCCAGGACGCCGCCCGTACGCATCGTGCGCGCCCCGTGGTGGGCGTCAACATCGGCAAGACCAAGGCCGTGGGTCTCGAGGACGCCACGGACGACTACGTGCGCAGCACCCGCGTGCTCGCCCCGTATGCGGACTACCTCGTGGTCAACGTTTCCTCCCCGAACACCCCCGGACTACGCCAACTCCAGGAGCTCGATGCGCTGCGACCGCTGTTGCGAGCCGTGCGGGAGGAAGCGGACCGGGTCACGTCGTGGCACGTGCCGCTGCTCGTCAAGATCGCTCCGGACCTCGCGGACCAGGACGTCCTCGCGGTCGCGGACCTGGCCCGGGACCTGGGGCTGGACGGCATCGTCGCGTCAAACACCACGATCGCCCGCGAGGGGCTCGGCCTGCGCAGCGACGCACAGGACGTGGTCGCGTGTGGAGCCGGCGGACTCTCGGGGGCGCCCCTGCGGCGTCGTTCCATCGAGGTGCTCAAGCTGCTGCGAGGTCACGTGGGGGAGGACCTCGTGCTCATCTCCGTGGGAGGGGCCACGAGTGCCCGGGACGTGATCGAGCGACTGGACGCCGGTGCTTCCCTGGTGCAGGGCTACACCGCGTTCCTGTACGAGGGGCCGTTCTGGGCGGCGCGGATCAACCGCGGCCTGCGCCGGGCCGCACGGCGCACCTCGCACTGAGTACCCACGGAACCGATGGAACGAGGGGCCGGCCCACTATGGTGGGCCGACCCCTCGCGGGTTCTGCGGGTGTTACTCGGGACGCTCGCCCCGGCGCACCTGCGGCTTGGGCAGACGCATGCGGCGCATCGTAAAGGTACGCATCGCGGCGTACCAGCGGGTGCCGGGCTGGACGGTGCCGAACGTGCGGCGCAGTGCCGCGTGCAGTCGGTTGGACATGATGATCGCGTCGATCACGCACAGGATGATGTAGCCGTACACGATCCAGATCAGTGTGATGGCCACGGACTGCACCGGCAGGAACATCAGGACCAGGATCAGCAGCAGGAAGATCAGCACGTACTCGCCGATGTTGAACCGGGAGTCCACCCAGTCCCGGGCGAAACGGCGCTGGGGCCCGGCGTCCCGCGGGCCCAGGTAGCGTTCGTCTCCGGCGGCCATGCCGGCCTGTGCCTGGGCGCGCCGTTCCCGTTCCGCGATCCTGGACTCGGCTTTGGCGGCCTTGCGGTCCTCCGGGATCAGGGGTCGGCGACGCGCGGCCTCCTGTTCCTTGCGGGTGGGGGTGGGGCGGCCCTTCTTGCCCTCGGGCGTCCTCCCGCCACCGGGCTGCCCACCGCGGTCGGTGGGGACGGCGGGATCGGCCGTGGCGCGCGCGCCCACGGCGGTGGATCCCGAGGATTCAGCTGACTTCTTGCGTCGAAACACCCGACAAGCCTACCGGAGTGCCACGACGTCACCGCGCGCGTGACAGGAGGCAACCGAACGGGCTTGCCACGGTGCGCGCCGAGCTCCCGCCGGTAGGCTGGGCCCATGGCTACTGACTTCACACGTCCCAGCTCCGACACCGTCGACGCCCTCCGGGCGAGCGTGGACGGTTCCCGGGACATCCTGCTGGAAGAACTCGGCTCCCTCGTGGCGATCCCCGGCATCGCGTGGGACTCGTTCGACGCCGCCGACCTCGAGCGCAGTGCCGAGGCCGTGGCCGGTCTGCTCCGGGGCCTGCCTTTCGACAGCGTGGAGATCCTGCGCGAGCCCCGCGGGGACGCTCCGGGGCACCCCGCCGTCGTCGCTCGCAAGGCCGCGGCACCCGGGTACCCCACGATCCTGTTGTACGCCCATCACGACGTCCAACCCCCGGGCAAGCGCGAACTGTGGAACACCGAGCCGTTCGAGGCCGTGGAGAAGGACGGTCGGCTCTGGGGTCGCGGCGCGGCCGACGACAAGGCCGGCGTTATGGTGCACGTGGGCGCGCTACGCGCATTCTTCGAGCGCATCGGCGAGCACCCGGGCCTGGGTGTGACCGTGTTTATCGAGGGCGAGGAGGAGGCCGGTTCGCCCGGCTTCGAGGACTTTCTGGCCGCGCACCGGGACAAGCTCGCCGCGGACGTCATCGTGATCGCGGACTCCGCGAACTGGGAAGTGGGCGTCCCGGCACTCACGACGAGCCTGCGCGGCGTCGTCGGAGGGATCGTGGAGGTCAGCGTGCTGGACCACTCGGTGCACTCCGGCATGTTCGGCGGGCCCGTTCTGGACGCACCCACGCTGCTGTCGCGACTGATCGCGACCCTGCACGACGACGACGGCGCCGTGGCCGTCGCTGGGCTGCTGAGCGAGGACGACACGGACGTGGACTACGACGAGGACCGCTTCCGCGAGGACGCCGGCGTGTTGGACAGTGTGCAACTTGCCGGGCGCGGCTCGATCTCGTCGCGGCTGTGGACCCAGCCGGCGCTGTCCGTTACGGGGATCGACGTCACCGATGTCGCGACCGCCTCCAATACCATCGCGGCCACCGCGCGCGCCAAGCTGAGCCTGCGGATCGCTCCTGGCCAGGACGAACGGGAAGCGGGGGAGGCACTGCGCAAGCACGTGGAGGACAACGCCCCGTTCGGCGCGCACGTGAGCTTCGCGCTGGAGGAGACCGGCCCCGCCTTCCGTGCGGACACCGGTGCCGTGAGCTCGCAGATCGCCCTGTGGGCTTTCGAACAAGCGTGGGGACGTCCGGCCATCACGGCGGGGATGGGCGGATCCATCCCCTTCACCGCGACCCTCACCCGGGCGTATTCTAAGGCACAGATCCTGATCACCGGTATCGAGGACCCGGACACCCGGGCCCACAGCGCCAACGAATCCCTGCACATCGGGGACTTCCTGCACGCCGTCACCGCCGAGGCCCTCGTGCTCGCGGCGCTGGCCCAACAGGAAGAGCGCAGCGCGGAATGATTCTCCGCGCCGGCGCGTTCCACCAGGCAGAAGGGATCCACCGAACCCGGGGTCGCAACCCCGCGTCGCACAGAAAGTGAGCACCATGAGCGTCACCACCGACAACGAGACCACCCAGGACACGCCCACCCACGAGGTCCTGCTCACGGACACCGCGGCCCAGAAGGTCCGCGACCTGCTCGAGCAGGAGGGGCGCACCGACCTGCGGCTGCGCGTCGCCGTGCAGCCGGGCGGCTGCTCCGGGCTGATCTACCAGCTGTATTTCGACGAGCGCGTCCTCGACGGCGACCACGTCCGCGGCTTCGACGGCGTGGAGGTCATCGTGGACAAAATGAGCGTCCCGTACCTGAGCGGGTCCACCGTGGACTTCGAGGACTCCATCTCTAAGCAGGGCTTCTCGATCGACAACCCCAATGCGCAGGGCTCCTGCGCGTGCGGTGACTCGTTCCACTGATCGATCGCACCGAACAGGGGTGCGTTCGGATCCTCACGGGGGTCCGTGCGCACCCCTTTTCCGTGCCCGCTCAAGGGGCTCATCGGTGCACGTAGGGGAGGGGATCGGCGGGGTCTGCGGACGGCCCCGCTCGCGACACGGCGTGCTGACACAGTGTCAGCGGATCCGGGGGCGGAGGGGTAAGCTTCCTAGGGAGAACCATCCACGGGCAACGCGTCCATTGTGCCCACGCGCAGGACCGATGCGGAACCCACACACACAAAGAGGAAGGGCCGTCTGTGAGTTCGCAAACTCGAACCGGCAGCCGCCGCGGCCGAGCGCTCAAGGCCTCGGCAGTGGCAGTCCTGGCGACGATCTCGCTCACCGCTTGCTCGGAGCAATCGAAGCTGGGCTTCTTGCCCACCGAACGGGGCACCACCGATAACGCCGATCAGGTCATCGACTTGTGGATCGGGTCGTGGATCGCGGCGCTCGGCGTGGGTCTCGTGGTGTGGGGTCTGATGCTCTGGTGCATGGTCGCCTACCGGCGGCGTAAGAACGAGACCGGCTACCCCCGCCAGCTCGCGTACAATGCCCCGCTGGAGATCTTCTACACGATCGTCCCGATCGCCCTGATCGTGACCCTCTTCTTCTTCTCGTTCCGCGCACAAACGGCCATCACGGACCGCTTCGAGAACCCGGACGTCAAGATCCAGGTGTACGGCAAGCAGTGGGCGTGGGACTTCAACTACCTGGACGACAACGTCCACTACCAGGGCATCCAGGCGCACCTCACGGGCGAGCCCGGCGTCGAGGAGACCCTGCCCACCCTGTACCTGCCGGCCGACAGCAAGGTCGAGCTGGAGATCACGTCCCGCGACGTCATCCACTCGTTCTGGGTGCCCGCCTTCCTTGAGAAGATCGACATGATCCCGGATCGCACCAACTACATGAGCTTCACCACCGGCCGCGAGGGTACCTTCGCCGGCAAGTGCGCCGAGCTGTGCGGTGAGTACCACTCCGAGATGCTCTTCAACGTGGCCGTCGTGAGCCAGCAGGAGTACGACGCCCAGATGCAGCGCCTGCGCGACGAAGGCAACACGGGCATCCTCGGGGACGAGTACAACCGCAACCCGAACCTCAACGAAACGTCCAACAACTAGGGGATAGGCAATGTCTACGCTCGAATATTCGCGGGACGACGCGGCCACGACCGCACCCCGCGTTGTCCCACGGTCCAAGGGCCGGGTGATCGTCAACTGGCTCACCTCGACCGACCACAAGACCATCGGGTACATGTACCTGATCTCGTCCTTCATCTTCTTCTGCGCCGGTGGCGTGATGGCTCTGCTGATCCGCGCCGAGCTCTTCCAGCCGGGCATGCAGATCCTCGAGACCAAGGAACAGTACAACCAGCTGTTCACCATGCACGGCACCATCATGCTGCTGATGTTCGGCACCCCGCTGTTCATCGGTTTCGCCAACGTGATCGTGCCCCTGCAGCTAGGTGCGCCGGACGTGGCCTTCCCCCGTCTGAACGCCCTCGCGTTCTGGTTCTTCCTCTTCGGCTCGCTCATCGCGGTATCCGGGTTCATCTCCCCGCAGGGCGCGGCCTCCTTCGGATGGTTCGCCTACGCGCCACTGAACAGCACGACATTCAGTCCGGGCGTTGGTGGTGACCTATGGGTTTTCGGCCTGGGCCTGCAGGGTTTCGGCACCATCATGGGTGGCGTGAACTTCATCACGACCATCGTGTGCATGCGTGCGCCGGGTATGACCATGTGGCGCATGTCCATCTTCACCTGGACCACGCTGATCACCTCCATGCTGATCATCATGATCTTCCCGCCGCTGGCCTCCGCCCTGTTCGCGCTGGGTATGGACCGGCGACTCGGCGGCCACGTGTTCGACGCCGAGAACGGTGGCGCCATCCTGTGGCAGCACCTGTTCTGGTTCTTCGGTCACCCCGAGGTCTACGTGTTGGCCCTGCCGTTCTTCGGCATCGTCTCGGAGATCGTCCCGGTGTTCTCCCGCAAGCCGATCTTCGGGTACAAGGGTCTCGTCTTCGCGACCATCGCAATCGCGGCGCTGTCCGTGACCGTGTGGGCGCACCACATGTACGTGACCGGCGCGGTGGCCCTGGGCTTTTTCTCCTTCATGACCATGATGATCGCGGTGCCCACCGGCGTGAAGTTCTTCAACTGGATTGGCACCATGTGGCAGGGGTCGCTGACGTTCGAGACGCCCATCCTGTGGGTGCTCGGCTTCCTCTTCACCTTCCTGTTCGGTGGTCTCACGGGCATTATCCTGGCGACGCCGCCGCTCGACTTCCACGTCTCCGACACCTACTTCGTGGTGGCGCACTTCCACTACGTGATCTTCGGAACCATCGTGTTCGGCATGTTCGCGGGCTTCTACTTCTGGTGGCCCAAGTTCACCGGCAAGATGCTCAACGAGCGGATCGGCAAGATCCACTTCTGGCTGCTGTTCGTGGGCTTCCACATGACGTTCCTGATCCAGCACTGGCTGGGTGTGGACGGCATGCCGCGTCGTTACGCCGACTACCTGCCCGAGGATGGGTTCACCTGGATGAACCAGTTCTCGACCATCGGCTCCATGCTGCTGGGCGTGTCCATGATCCCGTTCTTCTGGAACGTGTACACCACCCACCGCAACGCCAAGAAGGTGGAAGTGGACGACCCGTGGGGCTTTGGTGGTTCCCTCGAGTGGGCCACCTCCTGCCCGCCCCCGCGTCACAACTTCACCTCGTTGCCTCGGATCCGTTCCGAGCGCCCCGCGCTGGATCTCCACCATCCGGAGCTCTCGGCGTTCTCCAGCCAGCAATATGAGGCCGAGACCCCCCTGGTGGGCGGCACCGGAAGGAACGGACGATGAGCGCAACTATCAAGACGTTCCTGCTGCTTGGTGTGTTCTGCACCGTGGTGGGTCTGGTTTACGGATTCGTCACCGAGTTCCAGGAACTCGCCGGGTTCCCCGCACTGTTGGCCGTGGCCGCGATGAGCTTCATGCTCGTGGTCTACCTCTGGCTCGTGCAGCGGTCCACCGGGGGCACGCTCCCGGAGGACCGCGAGGACGGTGAGATCGTGGAGATGTCCGGTGACTACGGGGCCTTCTCCCCGTGGAGCTGGTGGCCCCTGCTGCTCGGCATCGGCTCGGCGCTGTTCGTGACCGCGCTGGCGGTCGGCTGGTGGATCATCGGCCTGGCGGTCCCGGTGGCCGCTCTCGGTCTGCTGGGCCTGGTCTTCGAGCACTCCCGCGGGGAGCACGCTCACTGATCAGCATCCGCTGACCATAGGACGAGGCCCGCACCATCATGGGATGGTGCGGGCCTCGTCATATCTCCCAACCGGGGCAAGGTTCGTGATCAGCCCCGAGCTTTGTGGGCGGGGGTCCGGCATCGATACGCGCGTCGTGGAGCCCTCAAGGTAGTAATGGCCGGCGGGGATGCTCTGGAGCTCGACGAGCATTCCCCACGGTGCCTTGACGTGGACCGGCCCTTTGCCCTCGGCGTGGTTCGTCGTTCGCGGTCAGGCCGTCGTACACGACCCCGGCACCGAGTCTGTCGACGATGAACCGGGTGGTGGCGTCGAGATCGGGCGCGGTGACGCCGATGTGCTGGATACCGCGCGGAAGCAGAGGCGAATTCATGACGACATCGAGATGGACCATGTGCCCGGGCTATGCTGCACGGATCCGTCGCGGCGGCCGCCGCAGGTCGTCCCCGTGCGGGGTGAGGTCGCGCAGGCGGGAAATCCCCAGGCGGGCCAGACACCGACCCACGGTGCGCAGGTGCATCTGGTGCCCGAGATCCAGCAGGTGACGGTGGATGCGCCGGGCCGAGCGGGCAGCTGCCTCGGTCCCGGCCACCACCGCGGTCTGCCGGCTCAGTGCATCGAAGATCTCCTCCGTGAGGGGCTCGGCCAGCCTGGGTGCGTGCTTCTTGAGCCTGGCCCGCACGTGCCCGCCACCGGCCGCGGCCAGTGTGGCCGGGGTCGGGTAGCGGCTGAGCAGGTCGGCTACCGCCGGGTGGGTGACCCGCGGCCCCAAGACCCGTTCCAGGGCCGGGTGGATCTGGGGGAGCATCCCGCGCAGCCGGTTGGAGGTGGCGGTGATCTGGGCGGCCAGGTCATCCAGGACCGCGCGCAGCCGGGCCTCGTCGTTGGGCGGTGCCTTGTCGTAGACCGTCTTCCCGGCCGTGGTCACGGCGTGGTGGTCGGACTCGCCGACGTCGAGGCCGAGGAACACCGCTGGTTGTGGTTGCTCTGACAGGGCCGAGTCCCTTCTCCTCCGCTGCTGCACGAGCATGCTGGCCGACCGGGAGATGGTCACGCTCAGCATCCACGTTACGAAGGCCCTCCAGGGGCGATCCCGCCTCTATCAGCGATCCACGACCACCGGACCGGCCCTCGGTGACAACACCCCCCAGATCATCGACGACTGGGGCCAACGATCATGCCGAGGACCGACCGGTCAGCACCCCTCCATCCTGCTGGACGAAAGGGCCACGAAGAAGGTCACGGGGGTTCTCTTGCCCACAGTGGCGGCGGCCACCATCGAGCGGGGATGAGGCTGACGCTTCCGCTGACACCGTGTCATGGGTTAAATGGTTCCATGGAGCCCATGGGGAAAATTGCAGGGCAAGGGGGAGCGATGGCCCACGGGCTCGCGTTGGTAGGCCTGCCGGAGCTCGAGTTGCACGGCATGTCGGAAGCGGTACGGGACGAAACCGAGATCCCGAGGGCCGTGGCTCGCCTTCTCGAGCGGTTGAACGGCCAGGGCGCCATCGAATCGCGGGAGGTGCATCTCTGCTATGACGGAACGAGCGACAGGACGCTAATTCGGGTCACAGTGGCCGTCGGAGAGCCGATGATGGGTACTCGCCCCGTGACCTTACCGGGGGCCGGAACGGCAGCTGTCATTCGGTTCGGGGAGCGGCCGGTCAATACCGGGGACGCATGGCTCATGCTGGACACGGAACTTCGAGGCAAGGGGCTCACCGCCGTGGGACCGTATCGTCAGACCATCCATGGGGACGGGAGCGTCACCCTTGCCGTGCCCGTCAGCTCCGGGACGCCGCGTACAGAGGCCGAGGCCAGCGCATAGAACAGTGACCAGCCGGCTCCGGGCTGGAGGCATAAGAAAGGGCCCGTTCGGATTATGTGATCCGAACGGGCCCTCCCGATCAGCGATCGAGTCAGCTGGGCCCGGGGCCTACTTCTCGATCTGTGCGCTGTGCGAGCCGGCGCCGACGCTGGCGGGCTCGGCGTGGTGATGACCGTGAGCCGCTTCCAGCTCGGCGGGCGTCACGGGGGCCACACGGTCCTCGAAGAAGATCCGGCTCAGACTGCCGCGCATCTTCTCACTCGCCGTGACCTTGCCCTTGGCATTGGCACGAGCGGGTTGGACCTCGCGGTCCTCGAAGTTCACGAGCTTGTAGCGACGGTATTCATCCAGGGGCTCGTGGACCTCCACGAACTCACCGTGGGGCAGGGCCTGGATGCGGCCCGACTCGCGGCCGTGGAGCACGATCTCCCGGTCCTTGCGCTGCAGGGACAGGCAGAAGCGGCGGGTGATGATGAACGCCAGGATGGGGCCCAGGAAGTACAGGGCTCGCAGCCAGTAGATGACGTCGTTCACGGCCACGTGGAAGTGGGTGGCGATGAGGTCGCCGCTGGCCGCGATCATCTGGATGGCGTAGAAGGTGACGCCGGCGGCGCCCACGGCGGTGCGGAACGGCGCGTTACGCGGACGGTCCAGGATGTTGTGCACGCGGTTGTCGCGGGTCACCCAACGCTCGATCCACGGCCACGCGAACATGACACCGAACATCAGGGCCATGGGGATCAGCGGCAACAGAATGGCCAGCGGAACCGCCAGACCGAAGATGTTGACCTCCCACGAGAAGGGCCAGTGACCGGGCATCAGGCGCAGACCGCCGTCGGAGAAGCCCATGTACCAGTCGGGCTGGGAGCCAGCCTGCACGGGGGAGGGATCGTAGGGACCGTAGTTCCAGATCGCGTTGATCGTGGTGGTCGCGGCGATGGCGGCCAGGATGCCGAACACGATGAAGAAGAATCCACCCGCTTTCGCGGCGTAAATGGGACCCACGGGGAAACCCACCACGTTGTCCTCGGTGCGCCCCGGACCGGGGAACTGGGTGTGCTTGTGGACCACGACCATGAACAGGTGGATCACGATCATCATGAGGATCAACGCGGGGATGATCAGCACGTGCACGATGTAGAGGCGACCGATGATCGCGTGGCCGGGGAACTCGCCACCGAACATGAACATGGAGATGTAGGTACCCACGATCGGGACGGCCTTGGCGATCGCGTCCGCGATGCGCAGACCGTTACCGGAGAGCACGTCGTCGGGGAGCGAGTAGCCGGAGAAGCCGGCCACGATCGCCAAGATGAAGAGCACGCAACCCACGACCCAGTTCAGCTCACGCGGGCGGCGGAACGCGCCGGTGAAGAACACGCGCAGCATGTGCACGGACAGCGCCATGACGAACAGCAGCGCGGACCAGTGGTGCAGCTGCCGCAGGAAGAGGCCGCCGCGGATGTCGAACGAGATGTGCAGGGTGGAGGCGTACGCCCCGGACATCTCGACACCCTGCATGGGGACGTAGCTGCCGTTGTAGGGCAGGGACGTCATGGTGGGGTCGAACCAGAACGCCAGGAAGGTGCCGGACAGCAACAGGATGATGAAGCTGTAGAGGGCGACCTCACCGAACATGAAGGACCAGTGGTCGGGGAAGACCTTACGGCCGAACTCCTTGACCATCGCGGAGGCGCCCACGCGCGTGTCCACGAAGTTGGCGATCCGGCCCGTGGTGGTCGTGGGGCGGTATTCGAAGTCTGTTGATGTGGACATTAGTTCGCCTCATCCTGCATGTCTTGGACGGCGAGATCGCGCTGCGAGTAGGTCGGTCCCACGGGCTCGTGGAAGTCGCTACGGGCAACGAGGTAGCCGTCGGAATCAACGGTAATGGGCAGCTGCGGCAGGGGGCGGGATGCCGGGCCGAAGATGACCTCGCACTCGTTCGTAAGGTCGAACGTGGACTGGTGGCACGGGCACAGCAGGTGGTGCGTGTGCTGCTCGTACAGGGCGATCGGGCAACCCACGTGCGTGCAGACCTTGGAGTAGGCGAAGATGCCGTCCACGTTCCAGTCACTGCGCTCGGGGGAGACGTTGACGTCCTCCGGGGCCAGTCGCATGAGCAGGACCACGGCCTTGGCCTTCTCGTCCAGGTAGCCCTCTTCGTGGCTCAGGCTGCTGAGGTTCTCCGGGACCACGTGGAACGCGGAACCGAGAGTCACGTCGGACGCCTTGATGGGGGTACCGGAGGGGTCGCGTACCAGGCGCACGCCCTCGTCCCACATGGTGTGGCGCAGGACCTTGAGGTCGGTGGGACCGAGGTCCTTGAGCAGACCCACGAAGGGGAGGGGCATGAGCACTGCGGCGCCGATCAGCGTGTTGCGCAGCAGCGGGCGGCGCCGCACACCGGACTCGTCGTAGATGGTGTTCAGGATGCCCTGCGCCTCGGCACGGTCCTCTTCCGGGCGCAGGTCGTGGCGCATCTCCACGATCTCGTGGTCCGGCATGAGGGTACGGGCCCAGTGGACCACCCCGATACCGATGCCGAACATGCCGAGGGCGATGCCGAGGCCCAGCAGCAGGTTCTGCAACCGCAGCTGCGCGGTGGGCTCGGTGTTGACGGCGTCGTACAGAGGACCGTCCACGCGGATACCGAAGTACGCCACGAAGAACAGGATGGATCCAATGATGGAGAGCAGGAACAGCAGGACCACCTGGTGTTCAGCTCGCTTCGCGGCCTTGGGATCTACGTCCGTCACGCGGGGGCGGTGCGGTGGAAGCCCCGGGTTGGGGAAGTTTTCCGTGCCCGTTCCGTCCGAGGTGACAACCGCCCCGCTCTTGTGGGGAGTGCCGTCACGATGGTCGCCCATGTGGTCCCTCATTCTTCTCTTGGTGCTGTGAATACTGTTTCGGGTGCCGGTGGGTACCGGCGGGGCGCTCTCAGGCGGAGCGCGAGGTCAGCCACACGGTGAAGCCGATGACGATCACCAGGCCGATGGTCCAGATGAACAGGCCCTCGGACACGGGGCCCAGGGAGCCGAGGCTGAAGCCACCCACGTTGGTGTTGTTGTCGAGGGTCTTCAGGTACGTGATGACGTCCCGCTTCTCCTCGGGGGTGATGTTAGCGTCGTTGAACACCGGCATGTTCTGCGGGCCGGTCTGCATGGCCTCGTAGATGTGCTTTTCGCTCACGCCCATGAGGGAGGGGGCGAACTTGCCGCGGGTCAGGGCACCGCCCTGGCCAGCGGCGTTGTGGCACATGGCGCAGTTGGCCAGGAACACCTTGGCGCCGTTGGCGGAGTTGCCCTCGCTGATGTCGAGGTACTCCTCCTCGGGGACGGCGGGGCCGGCGCCCAGGGAAGCCACGTACGCGGAGAGCTGCTTGGTCTGTTCGTCGTTGAACTGCTGCGGCTTGACCTGCGCCTGGGGGCCCTGCATCTGCATGGGCATACGGCCGGTCCCCACCTGGAAGTCGACGGAGGAAGCGCCCACGCCGATCAGGGAGGGACCGGTGTTGGTGCCCTGGGCCTGCATGCCGTGGCACGTGGAGCAGTTGGACAGGAAGAGCTTCTGCCCCTCCTCGACGTCCTGAGCCGAGTACGTGGTGGTGTCGGCCTTGGCTTCATTGGTGGTTGTGGCAACTGCGTAGAGTCCACCGGTCAGAAGCAAAGCCATGACCAACAGCGCGAGGGCTGCCATGGGATGGCGGCGCTTTTGTGAGAGTGCCTTCACGTCAAACGTTCCTTTTACTCGGTTCTAGAACTTGAATGGGCGAACGGTCCTGGGGGCCTACTTGATGAAGTAGACCAGCACGAACAGGACGATCCAGACCACGTCGACGAAGTGCCAGTAGTAGGACACCACGATGGCCGAGGTGGCCTCGTAGTGACCGAAGCGCTTGGCAACGAAGGCGCGGCCCATGATGAAGAGGAATGCGATCAGGCCACCGGTCACGTGCAGGGCGTGGAAACCGGTGGTGATGTAGAAGGCGGAGCCGTAGGCGTTCGCGGCGATCGTGACGCCTTCGGAAACGAGAGCGACGTACTCGTAAACCTGCACGGACACGAACACGGCGCCCATGAGGAAGGTCAGGGCGAACCACTCGGTCATGCCCCACTTGGTGAACTGGAGGATGCCGCCGGTGCGCCGGGGCTGGAGCCGCTCGGCGGCGAAGACGCCGAACTGGCACGTGACGGAGCTCAGCACCAGGACGATGGTGTTGGCCAACGCCATAGGCACGTTGAGCAGCTGTGTGTTCTCGTGCCAGACCTCCGGGGAGGTGGCGCGCAGAGTGAAGTACATGGCGAAGAGTCCGGCGAAGAACATCACTTCGGAGGACAACCACACGATGGTGCCCACGGATGTGAGGTTGGGGCGAGTGATGGTCGCGCCCACCGGTTTGGCTGGGGTATGAGTCGCAGTTGTCACAGAGACATTATGTCGCCAAAACTCCCGGCGAACCAACCACCACGGCCTCCGCAGCGCATCGTGTCGCGTCCCCGAGGTGTGATCTGGACGACCCTCCCGTCCGCCGGGCCGCGGTGGGCCGCGGCCTACCGCCGCACTGCGTCACGCGGAGTGACGGCGCGATAGAGTCGAAGCCGTGACTACCTCGAACGCCTCCCGCACGAACAACCACTGGCCAGACGTGTTGACGAGCTTGTCGCGCGGCGAGGACCTGTCATGGGACCAGTCCTACTGGGCCATGGACAACATCATGGCGGGCGAGGTCCCCGACACCGTGGTCGCGGGCTTCCTCATGGCGCTGCGCACCAAGGGGGAGAGCGTGGCCGAGCTCAACGGTCTCGCGGACGCCATGGTCGCTCACGCCCGCCCCATCTCCGTTCCCGCCCCGGCGCTGGACATCGTGGGCACCGGCGGGGACCGCCTCTCGAGCGTCAACATCTCCACGATGTCCGCCCTGGTGTGCGCGGGCGCGGGGGTGCGGGTCGTGAAGCACGGCAACCGGGCGTCGTCGTCCAAATCGGGATCGGCGGACGTCCTGGAGGCCCTGGGCGTGCAGCTGGACATGCCCGTCGAGCGCGTCCAGCGCGCCGCGCGCGAGGTGGGGATCACCTTCCTATTCGCGCAGACCTTCCACCCGTCCATGCGCTTTGCGGCCGCCGCACGCAAGGCCCTCGGGGTCGCCACGGCCTTCAACTTCCTGGGCCCGATCACCAACCCGGCCAAGGTCAAGGCCTCGGCGATCGGCGTCGCGGACGAGGCCCTCGCCCCGCTGATGGCCGGTGTGTTCCAGAACCGCGGCGATCGCGCGCTCGTCTTCCGCGGCGGTGACGGGCTCGACGAGCTCACCGTCACTGCGCCGTCGCGGATCTGGGAGGTGCGGGACGGCCGGACCACTGAGCACTCGCTCGAACCCCTCGACCTGGACATGCCGCGCGCCACGATCGAGGATCTGCGCGGCCAGGACGCCACTTACAACGCGGGTGTGGTGCGCGACGTCCTCGACGGCTCGCCCGGACACGTGCGCAACGCGGTCTTGTTGAATGCCGCGGCCGGCCTCGTGGCCATCGATGAGAGCACCGATGCTCCCTTCGCCGAGCGTTTCGAGGCCGCCGTTGGGCGTGCGGCGGAGTCCATCGACTCGGGTGCCGCGCGCGACGTCCTCACGCGCTGGGTCGAGTTCGCGGCCCGCTGACCGCTACTTGGCGGCCGCGCGTCGGCGGCCTATTCGCCTTCCGATGAGCTGACGACGACGCCGCTCGCCCGGGTTCCGGGGGGCCGGCGTCGTTCGTTCTACGGTCCGGGAATCAGTCGTCGATGCCTAATGAGAACGCGGCGTCGAGATCGTGCGTGCTGTAGGTGCGGAAGGCGATGTTGGTGCTCGTGGACTCGACACCCTCGACCTTGGACAGCTGATCGGCGATCACGTCCGCGAGCCGTTCGTGCTGGTGGACCCGGACCACGGCGATCAGGTCCCACTCACCGGTCACCGAATAGACCTCGGTCACGCCGCGGATGTCCGAGACCTCCTGGGCGACCTCCGGGATCCGGTCCGACGAGGTCTTGATCAAAACGATGGCGGTGAACATGGGGTTCCTTTCCACGGTGTCACTCCACTGTATCGGTGGGTCGATGGCGCGGCGGGCGTCTCGAAGCGGCCGGTGGCAGGGGAGTCGTGGCCGTATCAGCGACGACGAACTCGGGCCACGCCCGCCAGGACGAGGCGGTAGCCCACCAGGAACACTCCCAGCACCACCAGGCTGACCAGGACGAACGACCATGCGGTGCCCTGGCCGGTGAGCGTCCGCAGGAACATGCCCACGATCTCGGTGCTGAGCCACACGACTAGGCCCGTGGGCACCACGGCGGCCGGGCGGTGCGCACCTCGGGCCGCGAACCATCCGATGAGGGTGCCCACGAGGAAGGGCCACGCGGTCGTGAGCATGCCCAGGACGTCCTCGCCGTGGGCGGATCGCCCAATGGCGGCGAAAACGATCACCAGAACGAGGTCCACGGCCAGGAAAAGGGGCCAGGCCCTCGCGGTTCGCTCGGCGGGAGGAGCTGGCCGAGGCGACTGCGGGGGAGAGGCCACTGATGTGCTGGAGTCCGATCCGGGACTGGGTTGCGAGCTCATGTCTCTATTTTATGGCGGTGTTTGGAGTGGCTCTTGTCGGCACGTGATTCTGGACGAAGTTTATCGTGAAGGTTCTAGGTTTGAGTTCGAGTCCCACCTGAGACCGGAAGCAAACGACCTGCGCTTCGCCCTGCGACGCGTGGTCCTTTTGGGTCGTTGTCGGCGCACGGGGCCATTCACACCTCGAGAGCTCGGACCTCCACCGGTTGGCCGCATGCCGCCGACGCCTTGGCTGCTAGCTCCATGGCGCCCGCCTCGCTCGAGACCTCGACGATCCAGAACCCACCCAACGCCGCACCCGAGCCCACCGGGGGACCAAGGGAGACCACAGGCGCATCACCGGACGCACCCGTGGCGTCCACGGTGTGAGCGGTTTCCGGCGGTGTGAGTCCACCGGCGAGCACCCACTGACCGGAATCCTGCAGATCCTGGTTGAAGGCGGCGACTGCGTCGAAAGCGCGTTGCATGTCGTCCTTGGACTGATATGCCTCGCCGGAGGCCTGGACGCCCGGATCGTGGAAGACGGAGATCATGAACTGGGTCATGGTAGAGCCTTTCGCATTGTGGAATATCTACTACCTTGTCAATTGAGTACCTTGACGCATCGATGGTGGCGCTGTCCGGAGCCATCGGCGGGATGAGGCACCAGGTGCAATCCACGGACGGAATCGGTCGGCTGATGCCCATGGGCCACCATGGAACTCATCATGGCGCAGGATGTTGACCGGGATGTACACCGGCAGGAATTTCATGCCGCACATGTCCCGATTCGTTGATCCATGTCGTCGTGCGGTGCGTCGTGCAGCAGGCAACGTGCCGCATTACGTCCCGGGGTGACTCGTGCCGGAGAGATTCGAGGCTGGGTGTCCACGCGTGGCCACCTGAGGCATCGCAGAGGCCGAATGAGGTTCGCCCCATATAGCGTCGCTGCCGGCGTACCCCTATGACCGATAATGTACATTATGTAAAGTAGTCCGAAAGTGGAGTGGCCGGAACGGTCCCTGGGCCTCTCCCGCCGGCACCCTCAGCCCTCGGCCGACCGCAGCGCCCACTCCTTCTTGTGGTGCCCCAGCACCGTCAGGATGATTCCCAGCGCCGACCATCCGATCGGTGCCCAGATCTCCCCCGCGGGTCGTCGTCGGACAGGGGCACCACGTCCGTGACCCTCACGGTGGGCGGAGTCGCCCCCGTGGCTCCCGGCGTCTGCCCCGCACCCGAGCCACGCTGGGCCTGCACGAAACCCCCGGAGGCAGCGCCCCCACTTTGTCCCGGAGCCCCAGGGCCACCGGGGCCGCGCCGCCGCCCGACGCCATCTTCTGCGGCGCCTGTTGCATCCCCGCGATCACTTGCTGGTCGATCCAGCGCTGCATGTTCGTCTCCACGCCCGTGAGCATCTGGGACGCCACCGGGCTGGCCGCACTCGCCGTGAGGATCTCGGGCTGCTCCCCCAGCACGATCCCGCCGCACACCTCCCGCGACGTGATCCCGTTGACCGCGTCCTCACTGTTGGCCATCGGGTGCAGCTCGAGCAGGTGCTCGGGCATCTTCTGGGTAACAGCATCGACCTGCTCCTGCGAACCGACTACCGCCCCGGGCAGGTTCTCCACCCGGGACGTGGCCGTGGGCCATGCGAAAGCGAGAAGAACGACACACACGTCGCCCGCTCCCCCATCCCCCGCGTGCGCTCGCGCTCCCTGCAGGAGACACACGACGCGTTCGCAGTCGCCGTCGAGTCGCTACTCTCCGGGGTGCTTGCGGCCCCGGCCGACGGCTGACCACGGGCTGGGGACCATGGTTCGTCTCCGACGGCCGGGCCTGACCGTTGTACCGGGGCCCTGCTGCGCGAACGACGATCCGAACCCGCATACTCTGCAGCCGAAGCGGCCCCGCCCGCGCGGCGACGGAGTCGACGTGCCGGAACGCGCACGACCACGGGCGGCCACCCCGGAAGGGTGACCGCCCGTCGTCGTCAATTATTCAAACCGGTCGAGAGGGCGCCGGAGGGCGCGGACCGGCAGGGAGTCAGCGGTTGAGGACCGTGATGGCCTCGTGGGCGCGCTCGGCTCGGACCTGCACCAGGTAGGTGTCCGCGGCCGTGGTGCGCACGGACTTGAAGTCTCGCTTCCCGCCGGTGGCCAGGTGCGCCACGAAACCGAAGATCACGCCCCACACGGCACCGATCACCACGGACCACAGGATGATGGACAGCCAGCCGAACGCCGGGGCGAACAGGCCGAACAGGATGCCGATGAACAGGCCCAGCCACGCGCCGGAACCCAGGCCGGCGAGCGCGGCGCGGCCCTTGGTCAGGCGACCGGTGACGTATTCCTCGGAGCGCAGGCCCTCGCCCACGATCTTGACGGTGGAGACATCGAACTCGCGGTCGGAGAGCGTGTCCACGACGGCCTGGGCCTCGGCGTAATCGGGGAAGCGGGCGATCGTCTCGTATTTAGCGGCAGCGGTCTGGATCTCGTAGGCCATGATTCCCCTCACAATTGGTATGTATGATGCAAACGCCCCGCTTCCACCATATCAACCGGGCTCACGGCATCGAGAGCTCACAGCACCGAGCGGTAGACCTCCAGGGTCTGCTGCGCGATGGACTCCCACGAGAAGTGTTCCTCCGCGCGCGTGCGTCCCGCCTGCCCCATGCGGTGAGCGCGGTCGGGGTCGGAGACCACGTCGGTGAGGGCTGCGGCGAAGTCGTCCACGAACTTCTGGGGGTCCAAGGGTGTGCCGGTGCCGTCGGTGACCTGTTCGATCGGGACCAGGCGGCCGGTCTCGCCGTCGACGACGACTTCGGGGATGCCCCCGGTGGCAGTGGCGACCACGGCGGCGCCGCAGGCCATGGCTTCGAGGTTAACGATGCCCAGGGGTTCGTAGACGGAGGGGCACGCGAAGGCGGTGGCGTGGGAGAGGATCTGGATCACGGCGCGGCGGGGCAGCATCTTCTCGATGAGCACCACGCCCTCGCGCTCGGTCTTGAGCTGGTCGATGAGGGCGTTGACCTCGGCGCCGAGCTCGGGGGTGTCGGCGGCGCCGGCGCACAGGACCAGTTGCACCTCGGGCGGCAGCTGCAGAGCGGCGCGCAGGAGGTAGGGCACGCCCTTCTGGCGGGTCACGCGGCCCACGAAGACCACGGAGGGCTTGGTGGGGTCGATGCCGTACTCGTCCAGGACGTCGGTGTTCTCGTCTCGGTCCCACTGGCTGACGTCGATCCCGTTGTGCACGGTGCGTACACGCTGGGGGTCCACGTCCGGGTAGGAGGCGAGGATGTCGCGGCGCATGCCGTCGGACACGGCGATGATCGCGGCAGCGGCCTCGTAGGCGGTCTTCTCCGCGAAGCTGGACACCCGGTACCCGCCGCCGAGCTGTTCGGCCTTCCACGGGCGCAGGGGTTCCAGGGAGTGGGCGGAGAGCACGTGGGGGATGTCGTACATGAGGGAGGACAGGTGCCCACCCATGTTGGCGTACCACGTGTGGGAGTGCACCAGATCCGCGCCCTGGATGTCCCCGATCATGGTGAGGTCCACCCCGAGGGTCTGCACGGCGGCGTTGGCGTCGGCCAGTTCACCCGGCACGGGATACGCTTGCACCTGGGCGCCGTGGAAGTCCGGGTCCCGGGGTTCGCCGAAGCAGCGGATGTTGAGGTCCACGAGCGGTGCGAGCACGCGGGACAACTCGGCCACGTGCACCCCCGCTCCCCCGTAGATGGTCGGCGGGAACTCTTTGCTCAGGATGTCTACTCGCACACTGCGAGCGTACTGCACGGGGGTGCTCGCACACAGGTGCGCAAAAGTTCGCGAAACTTCCGGCGACACGGTGTTCCGCCTTGCCGAGTGGGACACAATGACGGGGAAGACCAGTCAAAGACGACGCCGTGTTGTGGTCCGCGAGGGCTCTGACTGGCTCGGGAAGTGAGGGGTACGAATGTCACGACACAAGAAAGTCCTTGCCATCGTTCTGGCCGGTGGGGAGGGCAAGCGCCTGATGCCGTTGACGGAGGACCGGGCCAAGCCCGCCGTGCCGTTCGCGGGCGGGTACCGGTTGATCGACTTCGCGCTGTCCAACCTGGTGAACTCGGGGTACCTGCAGATCGTGGTGCTCACCCAGTACAAGTCCCACTCCCTGGACCGGCACCTGTCCGAGACGTGGCGGTTGTCCACGCAGCTGGGCAACTACGTGACCTCGGTGCCCGCGCAGCAGCGCCGCGGCAAGGAATGGTTCCTGGGCTCGGCCAACGCGATCTTCCAGTCCATGAACCTGATCGACGACGCCGATCCGGACATCGTGGTGGTCGTGGGCGCAGACCACGTGTACCGGATGGACTTCTCGGACATGGTGCGCAAGCACATCGAGTCCGGGGCCAAGGCGACCGTGGCCGGGGTGCGTCAGCCCATGGACATGGTCAAGTCCTTCGGTGTGATCGAGACCGACCCGCAGGACCCCACCCGGATCTCCCGGTTCGTGGAGAAGCCGGACTCCACCGCTCCCCTGCCGGACGACCCGAACGCGTTCCTCGCGTCTATGGGCAACTACGTCTTCGACCGGGACGCCCTCGTGGAGGCGCTGCGCGCGGACAACGAGCGCGGGGACACCAACCACGACATGGGCGGGGACATCATGCCCCACTTCGCGGACCGCGGTGAGGCCATGGTCTACGACTTCACCCACAACGACGTCCCGGGTTCCACCGACCGCGACCGCCAGTACTGGCGGGACGTGGGCACCCTGGATTCCTACTACGACTCTCACATGGACCTGATCCGTCCGCTGCCGGTGTTCAACCTCTACAACTACGACTGGCCCATCTACACCCACCAGATCATGGCCCCGCCGGCCAGGACGGTGCGCGGGCCCAACGGTCAGGCCGGCGTGGCCTTCGACTCGATCGTCTCCCCCGGTGTGCTGATCACCGGCGGGCACGTGGGCTCCTCGGTGCTCTCCCCCAAGGTCAAGGTGGAGCACGACGCTCGCGTGACCGAATCGGTGCTCATGCAGAACGTGCAGATCGGCGCCGGGGCCACCGTGCACCGCACCATCCTGGACAAGAACGTGATCGTCCCGCCCGGGTTCACGGTGGGCTTGGACCGCGAGCGCGACCTCGCCCGCGGGCTCACGGTCACGGATTCGGGGTTGACGATCGCGCCCAAGAACTACCGCTTCCAGAACTGAGTCCGGTTCTCGTTCCGTGACACCCACTCGGCGGCCCCGCTCACGCGAGCGGGGCCGCCGTCGTAGGCGCCGAAGAAGGCGCGGTCGGGAGCCCGGGCGGGGACGACGACGCCGCATCGCGCGGTTGCCGACGGCAGCGTCGCCGTCTGCCCGGCACGCCCAGCTGGCCGCAAGCGGGCGCGGGCGGGCGGATGCCTACACTGGGGTCATGGGAGCCAGCTCACTGACCAGAGAAGATGCCATGACGCGCGCGGAGCAGATCCGGGTAGAGGACTACCGGGTCACGGTGGATCTCTCGGGAGCACGGGAGCCGGGCGCCACGACATTCGGTACCGAGGTCACGGTGCGCTTCACCGCGGAGGCGGGTGCGGAGACGTTCATCGACTTCATTCACGACACCGTGAGCGCCGTGGAACTCAATGGCGAGTCGTTGGACGTGGACGACGTCGTGGAGGGCTCGCGGATCAGGTTGCCGGAGCTGGGCACGGCCAATGAGCTGCACGTGGTGGGTCGCGCGCTGTACTCACGTTCCGGGGAGGGCATGCACCGTTATGTGGACCCCCAGGACGACTCCGTTTACCTTTACACCCAGTACGAGCCCGCCGATTGCCGCCGGGTGTTCCCCGTGTTCGAGCAACCGGACCTCAAGGCCGTCTACTACTTCACCGTGATCACGCCCCCGGAGTGGCTCGCGGCGTCCAACGGGGACCCCACGGGGCAGAACACCACCGACGACTGCGACGTCCCCGGTGCGGTGGCCCACGACTTCGCCCCCACCCAGCGGATCTCGAGCTACATCACTGCCATCCTGGCGGGGCCCTACGCCCGGTTCACCGACGAGTGGTCCGGCACTGACCCCCAGGGCGAGGCCGTGACGATCCCACTCACGCTGTACTGCCGGCGGGCGCTCGCTGAGTACATGGACACCCAGGAGCTGTTCATGCTCACCAAGCAGGGTCTGGATTTTTTCCCGCGGTTGTTCGCGTTCGCGTACCCGTTCGGGAAGTACGAGCAGGCGTTCGTGCCGGAGTACAACCTGGGGGCCATGGAGAACCCGGGGCTCGTGACGTTCACGGAGGCGTACCTGTTCCCGTCGGGTGCCACGCGGGCGCAGTTGGCGGGGCGGGCGAACACGCTGCTGCACGAGATGTCCCACATGTGGTTCGGGGACCTGGTGACCATGCGGTGGTGGGACGACCTGTGGTTGAAGGAGTCCTTCGCGGAGTTCATGGGCGCGTACGCGTCCGTGCACGCGACCGAGTACACGGACGCATGGGTCACGTTTGCGCTCGCCCGTAAGGAGTGGGCATACCGCCAGGACCAGTTGCCCACCACGCACCCGATCGTCGCGGACATCCCGGACCTGGAGGCCGCGCGGCAGAACTTCGACGGCATCACCTACGCCAAGGGCGCCTCCGTGCTGAAGCAGCTCGTAGCGTTCGTGGGTGAGGAAGCGTTCATGGACGCGTGCCGTGCGTACTTCCGCCGGTTCGCGTTCGAGAACACGAGCCTGGACGACTTCCTGGAGGTCCTGGACGAGGCCAGCGATCACGACGTCCGCGCGTGGGCCCAGCAGTGGTTGCACACCACGGGTGTCCCCGTCCTGGAGGTCCGCCTCCCGGGCTCGGTGGACGACGCCGCGGCGCCGGGTGCACATGCCACGCACGACGGCGCGGGGTCCGGTGACCCCGCCGCAGTGGACGGCACCGCGGTGGCGAGCGCCACGCTGACCCAGCGAGCGGCGTCGTTGCGTCCGCACGGGCTGACCGTGGGCCGGTACACGCGGGATGGCGATGCCGTGGTGAACACGGCTCGCACCGAGGTACGGGTGCCGGCCTCGGACACACCCGTTCCCGTCACGGGTCTAGGCGACGCCCCGAGCAGCGAGGCCCAGGACGGCGAGTCGTTCCTGCTGGTCAACGACACTGACCTCACGTACTGCCTGGCCCATCCGGACCCGGAATCGCTTGCGGCCATCACCCGCCTGGTGGGGGCGATCGAGGACCCGCTCGCGCGAGCGGTGGCGCACTCGCAGGTGTGGGCCGCGGTGCGCGATGCCCGGCTGTCCCCGCGGGAGTACGTGTCCATGGCGGCGCGTGAGTGCGGTGCGGAGCGTCACGCGGCGATCCTCACGACCGTGCTGGACCACGCGGGTCAGGCCCTGGGCGAGTACGTGCCCTACCAGTACCGCACCGCCTCGCGGCGTGAATTCTTCGAGGCCCTGCGCAATGCCCTGCTGGCCGCGGAGGCGGGTTCCGGTGAGCAGCTGGTACTCGCGCGCGCTTTCGCCCGCGAAGCGGCGCGGGACGGCAGCTACGCCCGTCAGGTGCAGGAGTGGCTCGGGGACGAGGGCACGGTGGCCGGTCTGCCCCTGTCCTCCGAGCTGCGCTGGTCCCTTCTCACCGCGCTCACCGCCACGGGTCACGCCACGGTCTCCGAGCTGGAGACCGAACACGCGCAGGATCCCACCCGCGACGGCCGGTTGGGCTACACCCGGGCCATGGCCGCCATCCGCTCGGACCGGGCCAAGGACGAGGCGTGGCAGCGGATCGTGGCCGGGGAGCTGTCCAACGACGAGCTGAGCGCCACGATCTCCGGCTTCCAGTTGGCGGCCCCTGCCGTGCTGCATCGCTACGAGTCCGAGTACTTCGCCCACTTCGCCGAATGGTGGGACACCCACTCCATGGAGATCGCGACCCGTATGGTGCGCGGACTGTACCCGCGCGCGATCGAGGTGCGGGCGGCGTCGTCTGACCCGAAGGAACACCCCGTGGTGCGGGAGACCCACGCGTGGTTGGACGCCCACCGGGACGCCCCGGGGGCCCTGCGACGCATCATCATGGAACTCGCGGCGGACGCCGAAAGGGCCGTGGAACTGCAGGTGGCGTGCCTGTCCCGGTGAACCCTGGGGGTCCGCTTTCCACCGAGCGGATGAATATCGATGCGTTGGGATCAACGGTTAGCATGTGGTGTGATGCCGCGGCGGAGCACGCGTCGGCGCTATTGCGAGGGAGACCATGAGGGATTACGCGCTCAACGACCGAGGGTCCTTGGACGTCGTCACCGAGAACTTCTACGACACCGAGATCATGCGGGTGTTCGGAGGCCTCTCCGTGGGCCGGGCGCAGACGTGGACCGGGACGGCCGCGCTGGTCCTGGAACCGGACAACCCCTTCGACCCGCACACCGTGTCCGTGCGCGTGGGCGGGAACAAGGTGGCCCACCTCAGTTCCGGGGACGCACACCGTTACTGGCACCCCCTCTCACGCGTGATCGCCTCCGGCTACACCCCCGTGGTCCCGCTGCACCTGGAGGCCGAGTTGCAGCGCCAGGACGGGCAGGCGGAGGTCGCCGCGCGCGCGACGATCGGCATCGCTCCCCCGGACCTGCTGTTCCCCCTCAACACCGCGCCCGCGCAATCGGCCGTGCTGCCCCAGGGCTCCTCGATCAAGGTTTTGGACGAACAGGAGTTCGCCGAGTATCTGCACTCGATCGTGCCAGCCTCCGGTGAGGGCCGCGTGATCCTCACCCTCGAGGTCAACAAGGTCAAGAACTCCCACGGGCTCACCGTCGACACCGTGGACGTGCTCTACGAACGCAAACAGGTGGGTCGGCTCTCTACCCAGATGTCCCAGCAGTTCATCCCGATCATCCACTACGCGTTCGAACAGGATCTGCTCACCGCCGTGTGGGGGACGATTCGTGGTTCCTCGTTCGAGGTGTCCATGACCTTGCAGGCCGCCCGCGCCTCCGAGGTCCCCCAGCAGTGGTTCACGGACCTGCCCAACGACGTCCCCGAGCTGCTGCCGGACGCCGAGGATTTCGAGGTGCCCCCGGCCTACGTGCCCGTGGAATCGGACCGCGGGCGCAACGCCAAGAAATGGCGCCGCGGTTTCAGCGCCGCCCACACCGACGACGACGCCGCTCGCAACCGCCCCGGCGCCCAGACCCGGCCTGCGGCACCCGCCCCCGCGCGTGAACCCCGCCGCGCAACCGGCGGGTCCAGTGCGGCCCGGCTGGTGGGCGGACTTACGAGCGGGCTGAAGCCCCTGGTCACCGCGCTCGCCGCGCTCACCATGATCCTGGTACTCGTGAGCATCATCCTGCTGGGTGTGGAACCATTGGCCACGACGCTCGTGTTGATCGTGGCCGTGGCCACCGGATTCATGGCTTTCTACCTGCACAGAACGCTGTAAGGGGTTCTTTCACCCGTATGATTTCTCGCCGCGAACGGTTCCTCCAGATCATCGAAGTGCTCACCAAGCACGGTTTCGGTTTCGCTCTCGGTGGGTTGAAACCGCAGTGGCGGGCCCCCCTGGCGCGCGTGAAACTCATCGATCCGCAGACCATCCACTCCCAGCCCGACCACCTGCGCATGGCCCTGGAGGAACTGGGACCCACGTTCATCAAGCTGGGCCAGCTCGTCTCGACCCGCCCGGACGTGCTGCCCCCCGGCTACGCGGACGAACTGCTCAAGCTCCAGGACGACACCCCACCGATCCCCGTGGAGCAGATCCGGGCCATGATCGAGGCCGAACCGGATTCCCAGGCGGAGGAGATCCTCACGCACATGGACCCCGAGCCCGTGGCCACCGGCTCGATCGGTCAGGCCCACGCCGCCGTGTTCCAGGGACACGAAGTCATCGTCAAGGTCCGCCGCCCCGGCGTGACCGACGAGGTCAATCGCGACCTGGAGATCCTGCAGGACATGTCCTCGTGGGTGGCCCGCTACTGGACCGCAGCCCAGGACTACGACCTCGAGGGGCTCGTGGAGGAGTTCAGCGCCTCCCTGCGGGACGAACTGGACTTCATCCAGGAGGCCCGCAACTCCCAGCGCATGGCCGAGAACTTCATCGGCCACCCGCAGATCCACATCCCCGAGATCTATTGGGAGGCCACGACCTCCCGTGTGCTGACCATGGAGCGGATGTTCGGGGTCAAGATCAACGATTACGACGCTCTCGAGGCCGAGGGCGTCAACCGTCATCTGCTGGCCAAGGAGGCCACGGATGCGATCTGCAAGATGGTGTTCGAGGACGGGTTCTTCCACGCGGATCCTCACCCCGGCAACTTGTTCGTGGAGCCGGACGGGCGGATCGCGATCATCGACTTCGGGATGGTCGGCAACCTCAGTGAGGAGTTCCGGGACCACCTGATCACCCTGCTGCTCGGCGTCGTGCAGAACAACCCGCGCCGCGCCGCGACCGGACTGCTGGGCTTGACCGACAGCGGCCAGCACGACGTCTCCAAGAGGGACCTGGAACGCGACGTCTCCGTGATGATGCGCCGCTACGCCAACAAACCGCTCGAAGAGGTGCGGGTGGGCGAGCTCATGGCGGATCTGATCTCCGTGCTGCGCCACCACAAGCTGCAGCTCCCGCGCGAGTCCGCCTTGCTGCTGCGCATGCTCGTCACCGCCGAGTCCATGGGTACCGGCCTGGACCCCGGCTTCGACCTGGTCTCGGCCGTGCAGCCCTACGCGGAGCGGTTCATCATCAACCGGCTCTCCCCGGACATGCTGTTCAACCGGTTGCGCTCCACGATCGAAGAAGCCGTACAGATGGGCGTGGACGTTCCCGAGTACGTGCGCCGCTTCCTGGTGGTGCTCGAACGCGGCGGCTTCGACGTCCACCTGCGCACGGACGAGCTGGATCCCCTGGTCAAGAGCGGCGCCAAGATCGGCCACCAGGTCGTGGCCGGCGGCGTGATCGCCGCGACCATCAACGGCACTGCGCACATCATCGCCTCGGACCCCGAGCGGTGGAAGAAGTACCACACGCCGTTGATCGTGGGTGGGATGTCCACGGTGGCGGCGCTCGGCGGCTACCTGGCCGTGTCCTCCAACGTGGAACGCGTCCGCCACGTGGTGCGGGTGCTGCGCGGGAACAAGTCCAAGCGCACCGTGCGTTGAGCCCGGACGTGGTCCACGAGGCTCTACCGGGCGGTCAGTCCTGCTCCCGCCCGTCATATGCCCTCGACGAGGATGAGTCAGCCGTTTGCTCCGACAGGGCCTGGGCTCGCGCCGCATCCAGGCAGGCTTGACTGAACGGAAGCGACCCTCCGTTCGCGAAGTCCCGTAAGTGCTCGTTGGCAGGGACTTGGACGCGGCTCACGTAGTACAGGCCAGGAACGCGCTTGGCTACTGTCGCATAAGCAACCCCAGGTTGCTTGAGGTTCGCGACCACCGCGCGGATTCCGTCCACGGACCCCGGGGCCACCAACAGCTCCAGCAAGCGTGCATCGATCGTCTTGACCGCCTGGCCGTCCTGGATGAACTCGTAATAGGGCCCGTGGTACCCGTCTATGTACCGCAGATGGGCCGTCGGATGACCAGCCATGAAACACGCAACATCCCCGAGGTTGATCAAGACATCCGTGAGGTGCTCCAGCAGACCCAGGACCATTACGTGCTTCGTCATGGTTGCCGGCCTGCGCAGACTGACGCGCTTCGGGGCCTCGGCCCGGACCTCAATCTCGAACGCTGATGGGCCCAGCTGGCCGATAGAGAAGTCCTGGTTCCACCCGGAGATAATCCCCCTGGCGTCCCCGAGCAACTGCTGGGTCAGCAATTGCAAACCCGTGAAGCTCTCGCGCAACGGTGACTGCGGCAAGGCCAGCTGTCGCCCGTCGCCATCCCGGTAGGTGACGGCGACGATCACACGGGCCTTGGGGGGGACGGTGCCCAGATAGTTGCGTGCCACGGTGCCTTTCATCGAGCTCGCAGAGACATTTTTCCGAAACGCAGGTCACCGAGGTCCGGGTGTTCGGGGGAACACTTCCCGGCAATAACGCCGTTTTCCTAGGGGGTATTCGCCGACGTCACACCTGCATTCATATGCACACAGTGTAGGACACCCTGGGGAGCACCATCGTCCCTACTCCCCGGTACTTTTGTAGCCACTATGGTGGACACAATCATCCGAGCTTGTCCGCGTGAATCCTGGTATTCCCTTAGACTGTGGCCGTACAGGGCGTGTGGGGCCGGGCTGGGTGATCCGCGGCTCACGTAACGCGTCATTGGCCGAGGTAAGGATGAATTGCGTGTTCACGATCATGCCGATTTACGGCACCCGTCCGGAGGCCATCAAGATGGCTCCCATCGTCACCGCCCTGCAGAACAGCGATCAGTTCGAGTGCGTGGTCACTGTGACCGGCCAGCACCGCGAGATGCTGGACCAGGTCAACGAGATCTTCGGGATCACGCCGGACCACGATCTGAACATCATCCAGCCCCGCCAAACCCTCAACGGTGTGCTGACCCGCACGGTCGAGGGTCTGGACCGGATCTTCGAGGACACTCCCCCGGACGCCGTGGTGGTCCAGGGTGACACCACCACCTCCACCGCTGCGGCGATCGCCGCGTTCTACCGCGGCATCCCCGTGATCCACGCCGAGGCCGGGCTGCGCTCCTTCAACCTGTTCTCCCCGTTCCCGGAGGAGGCCAACCGCAAGATCACCTCGCAGATCACGTCCCTGCACCTGGCCCCCACGACCACGTCCAAGGAGAATCTCCTGCGCGAGGCCATCACGGAGGAGGACATCGTGGTCACGGGCAACACCGTGATCGACGCTCTGCTGCACACCGTGGAGCAGCAGCTGCCCTTCACGGACCCCCAGCTCGAGAAGATCGCGTCCTCCGGCAAGCGTGTGCTGTTGGTGACCACGCACCGTCGTGAGAACCAGGGCGAGGCGATGCGCGGCGTCGGACGCGCCCTGGCTCGGATCGCGGACGCGGAACCCGAGCTGACCATCGTGCTGCCCGCCCACCGCAACCCAGTGGTGCGCGAGGCGGTGCTGCCGGCCATCGAGGGCAAGCCCAATGTGGTCGTGACCGAGCCGCTCGCCTACGGCGAGTTCACCCGCATGCTGTCCGTGGCGCACGTGGTGCTGACCGACTCCGGCGGGGTGCAGGAGGAAGCGCCGTCGCTCGGCAAGCCCGTGCTCGTGATGCGTGAGAACACCGAGCGTCCGGAGGCCGTCACGGCCGGGACCGTGAAGCTCATCGGTACGGACGAGGAGCGGATCGTGACCGAGGTGGACCGCCTGCTCAACGACGCGGACGCCTACCAGGCCATGGCCAACGCCGTGAACCCGTATGGTGATGGCAAGGCCGCCGAGCGCTCACTGGCCGCGATCGAGCAGATGTTCGATGTGGGCCGGCGCGTGGCGGACTTCGATTCCCAGGCGTAAGCCCAGCCCCCTCGCCTCGAACGGAAGGATCACGGTCTCTTCATGCGCATGACAGTCATCGGCACCGGATACCTCGGTGCCACGCACGCGGTGGCCATGGCCGAGCTCGGTCACGAGGTGCTCGGCGTGGACGTGGACCAGGCCAAGATCGATCTACTCTCCACCGGGCAGGTGCCCTTCCACGAGCCGGGGCTGCCCGAGCTGCTGCGCAAGCACGTGGCCACGGGCGCGGTGCGCTTCACCACGTCCTACGAGGAGGCCGGCGCCTTCGGGGACGTGCACTTCATCGGGGTGGGAACGCCCCAGAAGCGCAACGGCCACGCCGCGGACATGACCTACGTGGACTCGGCCGTGGAGCAGATCTCCCGCGCGGCGACCCACGACTGCGTGATCGCCGGTAAGTCCACGGTTCCCGTGGGCTCGGCGGCCCGGTTACAGGAACTGGCCCTGACCTCGGCGCTCTCGGGCACGCGCGTGAGCCTCGTGTGGAACCCCGAGTTCCTGCGCGAAGGTCACGCGGTGGAAGACACCCTGCGCCCGGACCGTATGGTATTGGGCCTCGAGTACGACGACGCCGGTCGCCCCACCTCCGCGGCGCAGGCCGCCGAGGCCGTGCTGCGTGAGGTGTATGCGCACCAGCTCGAGGCGGGGATCCCGTTCATCGTGACCGACTACGCGACCGCGGAGCTCGTGAAGGTCGCGGCCAACAGCTTCCTGGCCACCAAGATCAGCTTTATCAACGCGCTGTCCGAGATCACCGAGACCGTGGGCGGGGACATCCGTACGCTCGCGGACGCGATCGGGTTGGACGAGCGCATTGGTCGCAAGTTCCTCAACGCTGGCGTGGGATTCGGTGGCGGGTGCCTCCCCAAGGACATCCGCGCGCTGCGCGCCCGCGCCTCCGAGCTGGGTCTGGACCAGTCCCTGCGGTTCCTGGCCGAGGTGGACGACATCAACCTGCGACGGCGCGAATACACCGTGCAGCTGGCCGTCCAGGAATGCGGTGGTTCCCTGCAAGGCACCCAGATTGCCGTGCTCGGTGCGGCGTTCAAGCCCGAGTCCGACGACGTCCGGGACTCCCCCGCCCTGGACATCGCCGCCCGGCTGCACTCGATGGGCGCGGACGTGCGCCTCTACGACCCCCAGGCCAACGCCAACGCCGCCCAGCGCTTCCCCCGCCTGGACTACGTGGACTCGCTCGACGCCGCCGTGACCGGTGCACAGGTGACCCTCCTGCTCACCGAGTGGCGGGAGTTCCGGGACATGGATCCCCGTCGAGTCTCGGAGCTTGTGTCCACGCCCACGATCATCGACGGCCGCAACGTCTTGGACCCCGCGGCGTGGCAGGATGCGGGGTGGCGGTATCGGGCGTTGGGACGTGCTTCGCGCTGATTTGCGCCGGCCTCACCGCATTCAGCGGGGACGGTGCGGCCCCCGGGTGACACCGGCAACGACTTTGCCGTCATTGCGGATCGAGACCATCCGACTGTCGTTCAAGAACGAGAATCACCCGAGGGTGTGGTCCACGGGCCTACTGACACCCTGCGCTTACGTCCATGGCCCGTGAACCACACCCGTGATCTACGGCATCAGTATTCGAGCCGGGCATTACCCAGGGCGAGAGTGGAGTCGCCGGAGCTGTGCACGAGGGTGGCGACGATGCGCAAACGGAGCTTGCCCGACACGGGCACGGCGATGTCTTTCACTTCCCCGAAGCCCACTTCGTCACGGTACCGTTCGACGCCGTCGACGTAGATCCGGACATCGTACTGGGCCGTGGTGTCGGCGCGTGAGTCATCGACACCCAATGACGCCCGGAACATTTTGTACTTGCGGCTCAGGTTGTATTCCACAGCTTCGGGCGAGTCATAGTTGAAAAATCGTGATAGCGAGCTCTGGTAGATCTTGCCACTGATCGTGGAGGTTCCATTCGAGTATGAATCGAAGGACACTGAACTCATCTGGCTGAGGTAGTCGACGCGAGGTGCATTGGGCGCAGGGGGTGCGGGTTTGGGGGTCACTCCGGATAAAATGCGCGCATTACCGAGAACCAGCGTGGCGCCGTCATCACCCCCGATTGACGTCGCCTCGATCTGCAGATTACCGTTACCCACCACGGAAACATCGAGGCCGACAGCTTGATTGATCCTGACGTCCTTGGTGGCAATGATGCGGTCATCTCCGTAGACCACTACCCGGTACACGGCTGTGGCATCGGGACTGCGGTCGTCGATACCCAGAGTGGCCTGAAAACGATCAAATTTCCCGGCCAAACCGTAGGATACGCTGCCCTGGTAGTTACCGTAATATTCGCCGGTAATTGACCGGGCGTACGTACTGCCGCGGATCTGCCCTGCCTCGGGATAGAACCCGTCACTGTCCGTGGCTTCCAGATTGGCGAGGTACGTCGCCTTACCCGCGTTGGGCTTCGGCGCGTTCCACCGCGGATGCGTGTACCGGTACAAGAAAGCGGCCATGGCATCTCGGGCGACGGGTTGTGCGGAAGGTTCGGTCCTGGTACCCGGTGGTGATGTTCCTGGCTGCCAGCCATTGGATCTCCTTGTAGAACGCTTGTCCCGGCCGCACATCCTTGAAACGCGAGGTCTTCGGCGCTGAAAAGGCCGGCTGCCCGGCATAGCGGTACAGGAACGCTGCCATGGAACCGCGGTTGATGGGCTGTCCCGGTCGGAACGTGCCGTCCGAGTAGCCAGTGGTGATGCCCTTGGAAGCCAGCCAGTGGATCTCCTTGTAGAACGCTTGTCCCGGCCGCACATCCTTGAAACGCGAGGTCTTCGGCGCCGTATATGCCGGCTTGCCCGCCATGCGGTACAGGAACGCCGCCATTGCATCTCTGTTGATCGGTTGCGCCGGGCGGAAAGTACCGTCCGGATAGCCGGTCGTGATGCCCTTGTCCGCAAGCCATTGGATCTCCGTGCGGAACGGGTTGCGAGCAGTGTCGGTGAAGCGCACGGCTTGGGGCAACATGGAGGGTGCCTGGGATAGCTACGGAGCAGCGTGAGGGTGCACTGCCGCCTGAGCTGGGACGACGCCGGTAAGCATGGAAATGACTGTGGCGCCGGTAGCGATCTTGGTGACCCGCCGTGTGTCATTGATTCTGGACATGGAATTCTCCCCTGGATACTTGCCACGCGTGGCTGGTTGGTAATTCCTCACTGCACGGGTCCACTCGTGGCCGTCCGTGACTGTCAGGATTCGCGATCCGCCGTTATTCACGCTTCCCTGCGCATCGGGGGTAAACAAACTGGAGACATGGGAAGTGAGATTAACGATGGCAATTTGTGATACTAGTCGCACGCGTCACCGGGGGATACCAATTTCTGGAGAATTTTCATTCTTTCTCCGAAGAGGTTCTATAAGCGCACGTCAATTATTAGAAATGCCTCTCGAGACCCTTACATGCGGGGTCGGTTACGGCCACATTGCGGGGCCGTGGGCGTTGACTTGAAGCACTCATCATGCAGCTCACACCTGCTCGTGACGCGCCACACATGGGGCCCACATCGTAAACCAGTTCCGCGTTTCCATGCTCCATGGCCGAGAATGGCCTTATCGTGCCGTTGGAGCGGGCTCGGGTGGGAAATTCTGCCGCTTCAGCACGGCGTGGTTTTACTTTGTCACCCAAACCGATTTGCCCGGCACGCGATGCGCGGCGACGTTCTTGGAGAACCTCTGCACGTACTCGGAACCCACGGCATGCTCGTCCTCTATGGGCCAGCCCCAGGCTGTGTCGCGCCCGGCTGTGGCCCATGCCTTGCCGATGCCCCAATATTCTTCCATGGAGAACGTACCGTACTGGGTTGTCGTGACCACCCGAGTCGTGCGGCCTGCGTTGTTGAAGATCTGGTACGCCCCGCCGGAGAATCGCACAGCGTCGGTGCTCGGGAGTCCATAGCCCCGATCCGCCTTACCGAGGCCGGCGAATTTCCTACCTATGGCGCTCGAGGTCTCAACCGCATGCGTACCCGTGCTGGACGAGGAGTAGATCGAGGTGGCCTTGCCATTCCGGTAGAACCTCTGCATGATCCCAGAATTCGTGGCCACCGCTAGCTGCGGACCCTCGGGGTGACCCAGTACGGGAGCGCCACCCATCGCGGCATACTTGACGCCGATGGCACCCGAGGTTTTTTCGGCATCCAGACGCAACTTGACCACGTCGTTGCCCGTTGTCACCCATAGGGCGCCGGTCGAGTCGAAGGACATGTGTTTGTGCGCGTTGGTCAATACACGACCGTGCTGCCCGGTTGCGATGTCGAGGAGCGTCACCGTTCCCCAGGCGAGATGCGCCAATCTGGTGGTCCCCGGAACCCGAACGAGTTCCGCGTTCTGCCACGCGGGCCGTTCCGACCGCCCCTCATCGAGGACGAATGTGCGCATGACGCGGCCATCCGACGCCCGCAGTTCGACCACGGTGTCGAGAGTGCCGATGTAGAGGAAGTTGCCCATCAGCACCGGGCCGTAATTCTCGGATGTACCGGGCAGCGTCCGGCGCCAGCGAACCGCCCCGGTACGGGCGTCCGCTGCGAAGACCACGGAGGCGCCCTCGTAGTCGTTCGCACCGTACCCGGCCCGTGCAGACGTACAGGCATAGACGATGTCGCCCGCAGCGGCGAGGCCAACGATCGACAGCTCCGGCATGATCTTGTTGTAGACCGTCACCTTTCCGGTGGAGCGCTCGATGGTTCCCAACGCCCCGCCACGGTAGCCGGGCTCCGGCACGGTTCCGAACACCACGTGTGATGTGGTGACCGCCCATCCGAAGGGTCGCGATTGACGGTGCGACGGTCCCAGCCTTGCAAGAGCGCGGTAGGAAGCGGAGTCGGTGACACCGCGGTTCGTCCGGTGTTCCACGATCACGCTGGAGATGTAAGAACCGACGTACAGCTTTTCGCCGTCGACGACCATCCCCTCGATCTGTTCGATGCCGGAAGCAGGCGCCGAGTGTGCAAACGCCCCCGTGGCCAGGTTCGTGGAACACAGTCCGTCGCCGCGGTAGCCGCCCGAAAAGAGCGTGTTTGTACGCGGATCGATGACCATCGATTGCGTCATGAGCGGGACGGGAACCACTCGGTAGTCCACGCTCCCAGTGCGCGCCCCGGCCGTGGTGATCCTGGTCGCCCTCAGTACGGACGGGGCCTCGGTGAACAGGTACAGGTGTGAGCCGGCTATTCCGAGGTGCACAAGAGATTTCTCCGAAACGGTGGCCACGTTCTCGGCCTTCATGGCCGCGTCCCCCGGGCGCATCCGCCGTAGTACGCCCCAGGCATTGACGTAGACGTACCCGGCCGCGTCCGTCTCGGAGACGGATCGTCCGACGAAGGAGGTCGGGGACGGCGCCCAGGTGCGGGCCACCGTGTCGTAGACCGATAGGACCTCTTTCCCGGTGCTGCCGTTGTGCCAGACGAACACCTTGCGTCCCCTGGCTGCCGTGCGTGAGACGGTGAAATTCTTCCCGACGCCGGGAATGCCAACACGTTTAGGTAATGAGGGGGCATCGACGTCGATGCGGAACAGGTCCGGATCCGCGGTGCCGGTACCGGTCCAGACGGTTTTGCGGTCGGGAGAAATGGACAGGCCGCGTGCGTAGTGGTTGCCGGTTCCCAGCCGTGGTGTGCGAGTGATTTCCTTTCCGGTCGCCGGCTCGAGGCATACGACGACGCCGGTCGGGTATGTCCCGGCCCACAGTCGCCCCTTGTAGTCCAGCTGGAAATCGTACAGATCCGTGATCCCGCCCTGTACGTTCGCGAGACGTCGGATCGTCTTGCCGGGTACGGATACGTGCATCACCAGGTTGCCAACGGAGAAGTAGAGGTTCCCCTTGCCGTCGTGGACGAAGTTGCCACCGACTTTCGCGGATGTCGATGCCTTGAAGTGGAGCGCACCCGTGTCCGCGTTGAAGATCTGGACCGTGTCCAACCCGTCCCCGGCATTGAACGTGATGACGTACCGGTTCTGCCCCACCGCGATCACGCCGATGCCACTTGATGACGTGAGAGTGAAGCTGCGGAAGATGTTGCGATGGCGGACGACAACTGCCCCGGACACCCCGAGCTTGCCTGTCGGTGCCTGCGTCCCCTGGACAGCGGCTGCAGCTACGGCGGGGGTACGCACATGGGACGCGATGGTTGCTGCCGATCCGAGGACTGCCACCGCCGAAAAAAGGCCGCGCCGGGAAACCCCGGCGGGCGCCGACATCCCGTGGTTCTGGTGCATGCGATTCTCCCGGTTCGCGTCGGGTCCCACATCCCACGAACCGTCCGATTCGTCTGCACCCGATGATCGGGGGTGGGCGCACGGGAGAGAACACCACTCCATGACAACCGGAATTGTACGGTGATGATGCAAATGAATCGAGATGGCAGTCCGGGAATTGACGGTCCAATTCTTCATGTCCCGCGCATTCCAGCCCCATGTACTTGGGACGCGTCCCGAATCGATAGGCCGACACTTGCTCAGAGTACGAGACCGCATGGATCCCCCGGCGTGCCTAGAGCCCTTGGTGCCCCGCTCTCGTAGTCCGTCTACTTGAGGTGTCCCCTAAACTGGGACGAAGTCGCCCGATGCGGGCGTGCCGAACTGATCCTCTCCCCCAAGGTGGTGGCCGTGCCCTCGTCGATGTTGATCCTCCCACATGGACCTACGGCGCTGCGCGGAATGGGCTGGCCCGCGCGGTTCCTGGCCGGGGACTGGGTGACGGCGACACGTGTTATGACCGGCTACGCCACCGTTTGACCTATTCCATGAACGACCTGAACACAACCATCGTCACTCTAGAGGCGCTCGAGAACAACGACCTCCAATTCCTGGCGCCAGACGCCCCGCATCGAATCGATGTCGTTGCTGAGCACTCCGTATTGCCCTTCCTCGTCGTGCCTCGGACTGGGGCCGACAAGCTGCTCGTGCTGAATAATGGAGCAGTGGACCACCAGATCGCGCAGGGTCGCCCGGTGTTCCAACGATCCAGCTGGTGGCGGGAAATCCGTCACCACCAAATCTATTTCTGCGATCCCGGCACGCTGGGCACGGACCAACTATCACTCGCTTGGGGGCAGCTCAGCAGGGAGCACTGGGTGGTTTACGACGCTGCACGGGCCGTGAAGGCGCTGTCCGCCCAGCTCGGTGTGCAAGAACCGGATCGACGAGTCTACTACGGCTCCTCGGCTGGTGGCTTCATGGCATTGGCGCTGATGGCCGGGGACGCCGGGGCCACCGCGGTCGTCAACAATGCGCAGTTCGATTGGACGCGCTGGATGGCCACGGGTCTGAACCCACTCCGCGAAGCTCGGTTCGACAACATGCTCCCCAGCCACCTGCGGAAGGTGCACCCGGTGCGCACCAACGTGCTGAAAATGCTCGCCAAGCGCCGCAAGCCTGTCCGGATCGTCTACTACGTGAACCTCGCGTCCAAACACGACCGTGAGGTAGACCGCCCCATGTTCGAGGCTTTCGTCCGTTCCTACCCACGGCTGACCCGGAACGTCGAAATCCGTCCATACGAGGACCCGGTGGCAGGGCACAATCCGATGTCCAAAGAACGGACTCTGGAGATTCTGAATTGCCCCCAGAGCTCCACTGCCCCCCTCCCCCAATCCACTACCGTTGAACACGTTTCAAACGCGCGCCTTCGAGTCGGAGGTGGGTCGCCACGTGGATCCGTTAAGAGCGAAGAAGGACATCCCCCCATGCGCATCTCCGTCGATTCCCTCGCCTCATTGGATGGATCCGTTTTCCCGGCGGAGTCACCCACCAGGATCGATATCGAGACCGACCACGTCACGATCCCATTACTCGTGGTCCGGCGGGATGGAGCGACGGGGCTGTGCACTTTGTCGAATGCCGCGGTGGGACTCGAGAAGTCGGGGGGACGTGCAATTTTCCAACGCTCCTCTTGGTGGAAGGACATATTCCACCACCAGATCTATGTGTGTGATCCAGCCACCGTCGATCCAGGGGCCGTAAGCCTCGCCTGGGGGCAGATTTCCCCGGACTACTGGATGGTCCCGGACGCGGCCGTGGCGGTTCAACGCATTTCTTCCCTCTTGGGGGTTGATGCCTCATCCGACCGCGTGTACTACGGGTCCTCCGGCGGAGGTTTTCTGTCGGTAGCCTTGAGCGCTCATGATCCCGGGTCGCGAGCCGTGATCAACAATTCGCAGTTCGACTGGACCACCTGGATCCCCCGAACGGTTACGACCCTTACGGAACAACGTCTGGGAGGCGTGGATGCCGAGGCGTTCAGGCACAGCCATCCGGAACGCGCCAGCGTGCTGGACCTCATGCTGCGCACCCCACCGGCCTCACACGTGGATTATTGGGTGAATCTCGGGTCCGACCACGATGCCGAGGTGGATCTGGGCCAGGTCCAGGATTTTCTCTACCAGCATCCCGATTTCGCATCGCATTGGACCGTCCACACGTACCAAGACGCAGCAGCCGGTCATGACGCCATCGACAAGGCCACGACGGTGAGAATCATCAACGACTCGATCGACCGTGATGAAGCCCGCTCACCCTGGATGCCGGGCACCCAGCGATTGGAAATGCCCAGCACGATGGTGGCTTTTCAAGGCCGGGAGTGGAAGATGTATGGCGCCACCGAGGATGATCATATTTTCCGGATGCTCCACACCACGGGCCAGTTCTACGAGGAACAGCTACTTTCGTTCATCTCCACTCTGGTCGAACCCGGTGACCTGGTCCTGGACGTCGGTGCCAATATCGGAAACCATACTGTTTTCTTCGCGGGGCCCATGGGATGCACGGTGGAATCGTATGAGGCACTGCCCGTCCTGCTTCCCTCTCTCACGGCGAATGTCATGGACAACTTCTTGGATGAGAGGGTGGAAATCATACCGTCCGCGGTGGGCGCTTCAAGCGGCCGGCTGGGTATCAGATCGTGGGATCCACAGAATGTCGGCAGCACGAGCCTCGAGATTCGGGACGACGGCCCCATCGCGATGACGACTCTGGATGCGAAGTCGCGAACCGTGCCGGTACGCCTGATCAAGATCGACGTCGAGGGGATGGAGCTCGATGTTCTGGCCGGTGCGCGGGCCACCATCGGACGCGATCGACCGATTCTCGTCATTGAGGCCCGGGACCAGGAAATGGATCGCCGACTCCGAAACTGGCTCGCCGATCACGACTACGTGGTTCTCGGGGTGTTCAACGCGACACCTACTCTCGTGGCGATGCCGGCATCCGGGAACGAAGCCACGCAAGCGTTGGACACCCTCGCCAATGCGCTCTCCGCACTCGTCAGCCGATTCAACGAGTTCGACGCCAAGCTGGACAAGTTCGGCCGCTACCTGTCCCAGCACACCCGATGAACACGATCCCCCGAGGAAGCTCACCGCACATGAACAATTCAGCCACCGGGCCCGACCGCACCCGGACACTCCACGTGCACCATGACGTCGCCGGCTTCGGAGAAGCCCTCAGCCGTGACTACGCCGGGGAACATCACGTGCCGATCGGTGATGGTCGCCACCTCAAACTCCGAGTGAGCGGGGCCGTCAGTCACCATGAGGGCGCCGTGCCCGTGTTCTTCGCGGCCGGTCGGGAATCCTCCTCCGGGGCGACGCAATTCTGGGGCTCAGCCATCGGCCGACGAGTCGCCCATGGATTCGTGGAGCTCGCAGACCCATCCCTGGAATTCGCGGACTCCCTCAAGATGGGCTGGTACGCCGGCATGGAGGGCACGCGGGCCGGGGACGTCATCCTCACCGTGTTGGACACCATGGCGCGGGTTTGGGGCCGCGAACTCGTTCTCGTCGGCGGGGCCGACGGCGCGTTCGCCGCGCTCTCGTATGCATCGCGGATGCGGACCGCAGGTTCCGCTTTCGTCTGGAATCCCCCCACTGATCTGGGGTCCTACAATCGCCAGCTCGTGGACGCCTACCTTCGCCTCGCCCACCCGACGACGTTCGAGGAGGAGGTACCCCCGGCTCAATGGCAAGACCGGCGTCGCGTCCAATTCCGCCGAGCGGGCATCATGGAGAACCTGAATGATCCCCGACTGCACAGACCTGGTCGTACCGACCGACTGTTGTACCTGCAGAACCAATCGGACTGGCGAACGGTGGCCCACTGTGCGCCCTATGTGGCCGCGCACGGGATTCTGCACCTCGGGACGGGCAGTTACATGATCGATCCCCAGCACTGCGTGCAGGTGTGCGACTGGGGAGCCGGCCACGCGCCCCTGGAACCGGATGCCCTGGCGGAATCATTGAGGTCATTCCTCGCGAACGAGGAAACACCGCTGGAGATCGGACGTCGTCTGGCTCTGAACACGTGTCGATCGAGGGAAAACCTCGCGAAGGCACCCCGGGATCTTCGCAACCTTCGGGATTCGATTGCGCCCTGGGTGCATGCCGAGCACGCCAACCTGTCGGGCATCGTGGAAGTGTCGATGGGCGGGGACGTCAAGGCGGGATACGGCGGTCTGAGGTTCGGGGTGCAGCAACTCGCAGCCGGGAAGTCCGAACAGCTCGCGTGGTATTCCGACGCCACATTCATTCCCGTGGAGCCCCGCAGGGTGCGTCATGACGGTGAGTTGAAATTGATCGTGCGTGACGGCATGAACAATACGCTCGCCGTGCTCCCCGTTGAGCGAAAGGGCCCCAGCCTGCCTGAGCTCAAGGCATTCATCTACGGGAGTTGCGTCACGCGTGACGCTTTCAACCTGAGTGGTATGCCCGAGGTGGCCGATTATGTGGCCAGGTCGCCCTTGCTGTCTGCGATGGGCGAGAAGCCGGACCTGGGCGATGTCGACGGGAGTCCGCAGCAGCTGTCGAGTGCATTCCAACGCCGTATGGTCGAGCGGGATCTGGACAAAAGTTTGCCCACATTGCTCGAAGAGACACCCCACCACCTGATGATCGTCGATCTCATCGACGAACGGCTGGCGGTACACGTGGATGACACCGGCGCCTACACCAGATCGAATGAGGCCAAGGAGGCGGGGTTGCATAAGGACTCGGGGACGGAGTTCACCCCCTTGTCCCCCGGGTTCATGCCTCTCTGGGACGACGCGGTTGCGAAGTTCGCCGAACTGGTGCAACCGGAACGAGTGATCCTGAACAAGATCTATTGGGCAGAGACGGACAATCACGGTGAAGGACTCGAACCCCAATACCCCGTGCGCGCTCACAACGAGGCCCTCCGAGCAATGTACGCCGCGTTCGAAGCACGGATCCCCTGCCATGTGATCTCATATCCGGACGAGATCCTGGTGGCTGATCGGGAGCATCGATGGAACCTGACCCCGTTCCACTACGTATCCGGCGTCTACCAGCATTTCCGTGACCAACTCGTACGGTTGGTGTCCGACCTGTAGCCCCAACCCTGGCGTCGGTGATGCGGGACCCCGGAGCCGGGTGTCTCATCTACCGTCCGCCCATGTCGCAGCGGGTGACCGACCTACAACCCGCGACCGGCCATGGAGCGCAGGGCCCTCACGAGGCGGCTCGCAGGGGCGCCCTCCTCGGTGCCCGCGTAGAGTTCGCTACCGGGTGCCACAACCAATACCGCATCCGTCACCACATCGTGGAACAGGGCACCCCCCTCGGCGACCTCTCCCACCCAGTACACCGTAACGTCGGCGTCGATCGCGGCTGATACCGTCCGGATCAGCTCCGCCCCGAGCTCCGGGGCCGCGTCGGTGAGCGCGCCGCTCCATGGGCCTGCCTCCAAAGCCGTTGCGTCCAGAATCAGGGCTCCGGGCCGAAGTCGGCGCACCGCCTCTTCCACCAGGCCCGGAACAGCAGGGAACACCACGAATCCCGCGTCATCAAGCAGTTGGCGGCCATGCGACGTCGATGCGGCGATGACTGCGCGGCGCCCGCTGTACTGTTTCCATTCGTCGAGACTCAGAATGTCCCCCAGAGTCGTGGAACCCATGCCGGGAGGCTCAGGCGTCGCGGCGCGACCCACCAGCGGTCGAGTGCGATCAGTCATTGTTCTTCTCCTCCTGGGTCGTTTCCTCGGGTACTGGCAACAGCCAGACCAGGGTGCGCCCCGTGGACGCTCCGCGCCGAACGAATACCGGCCCACTCGTGGCGCCCGACCACGACATCAAGCCGTGCTCCGTGAATTCACCCACCCGCGCGCCCAGACGATGAACGTCTCGTGGAGCGAACCGCGCGGCGTGCATGATGTCCTCCGCCCACGTCTCCCCCGCGGGCCCGCGCCATGTGCAGATCCAAGGCGCTGTGGGTTCTGAGACCACCGGGATGCCGGCTGAAGCGAGAGTGACTAGCGCGTCTTCATGGGCGGCCGCCACGGTCACATCCCGGGGTCGCAGGGTCTGGGCCAACAGTTCAGCGGCCACATCGGGCGTCAGACCCTCCACCACGGCACTCCACGCCGTGTCATCCGGTATCGCAACGGGGACTCCCACGCCACGGAACATGATGGCGAGCGCGTGCTCCGCGAGATAGGAACGCCGTACTTGCCGCAGCTGCTCCCAGGAGAGCTGGCGCCAATGTGCGCGGTCCTTCATGCACGGGGCCAAGATCTCCTCGAGCCGTGTGGGGTCGTTCTCCGTGGGGACCGCGGGGAGGCAGCGGCTCAATCCGAGGCCCGTTCCGCTGACCACGACTGCTCCGGATGCCGCGATCTCCACCACGCGGCGTGAGAACATGGTGGGTGAATCGTCCACCGAGTTCACGTTGATGTGGACCGGGTGGGCTTTGTAGGCCTCGAGAACTTGGTCGTAGCTCAGTCCGCCCTCGATGAAATCGTCATAGTGCGAGGGGAAGTGGTACGGCGAGTTGGGCACGTTGACCTGGCGATCGTAAATGGTCAACCCCTGCGTGGCGGCTGCGGCGAGCAACGCGTCCAACTCGGCGGAGCGGTGCGCGTAGCGGGCTCCGTAGTAGGTACCGGCATAACTGACCGTATGCTTCTCAGCCCACAAACCAGGCAGCGGATTGTGCAGCACGGGCTCGGCGTAGAACGGCATGGAAGCCACAGTGGCCGGTCGATGCCCATCCGGTAATTGCAGATAGGCGGGAATTCGATCCGCGTCAGTGGTGTAGATGGCATCACACAAGGCCGCGGTGGGCGCGAACGACCGGAAATGGACCGGGTCCTCCTTGTTCCAGAAGATCACCGGGACTCCGAGCGCCCGTGCCGTGGCGATGGCGCGTTCGATGTCGTCCCGTTCGTTCGGGTAATAAGCGACGCCGTGGAACCATTCTCGGTTGTGACCGGTCCACGCGGATTCCACGAACAGGACATCGAGGTTCTGGGACGCCACGTGCAGGTAGGCATCACGGCGGGGGATGCTCACCACGTGACACCGGCCGGCGATGGTCCGCTGCGTGAACTCGTCGGCGATCACACCCACAGTGAGGTCCCCCAGAGTCACAGACGGTGTGGCGGCCGTGCGATAGGCGTGCGCCGATACTGCAGCTGTCACGACATCCGTGGTCACCTCGGCCGCAGTGCCGACCGCGGCGTCGAACTCGTCCGACCCCGGCATCCATGCGGCATCGGGGTCGCCGCCGGCTGTTTCCAGGATCGCGGGGACGCCGAGCCTGCGGGCTGCGAGCACCGTCCCCCATGCCGTGGTGAGGTGTGCTGACGTGACGAGCGCGGCCGGCCGGTGCACGCGGGCCGCACGGGTCACGGCATCGGCGATCCACTGCACCTGCTGCACCGGATGGAGTTCTGGGTCCGCGAAAAGGGATTCGATGTCCGACGCCGGAGCCGCTGAACCCAGGGTGGTGATCCGTAGCTGGGCGGCTGCCTCGTTGACCTCCCGGGCGGGAATCAATTCCCCGCAGGCCCCTGCCATCTCAAGGGAAATGGCGAGCGCAGTATCCCGGACGGGCAGGTAAGCCGCGCCTGGGCTCCGTGGCGGACGCACGAAACTGCCCGAGCGGAACAAGTGTTCCTCCCGATGTTCGGACAAGAGTTCACGGGTCCGCGCGCTGAGTTCTTCCTCCCGACCGGGGTACCGGTTCAGTAGCGCCTCCGCGGCGACCAGGTCGCGCTCGCGGATGAGCAATAGCAACAGCATCCGGTCCAGCATTGCGACGTCACTGGTCTCGTCGAAGTTCTGCTGCATCCGCGTGAGATCGAATTCGTCAGCGACAGCTGGGCGTTGCGTTGAGCCGCCGAACAGGACGTCGGCCCAGAGTGGGGCTATACGACTGAGGTCCCAACGCTGGACGGCCTGTCGGGCGCGTGCCGATACCCGGTCGAAACCCGACTCGATGGCGTTGGCACGCAGAATGCCATCCGCCGCACTGGCCGTGTCCGCATGCACGAATTCTTCGGGAAAGATCTCGCGGGCGCCCTCACGATCCCACACCACGGGGACAGCGCCGCTGGCCTGCCCCTCCACCGGGGCGAGGTGGAAGGTCTCGCGAGAACTCGGGGAGAGCATCCACCCGATCCTGCGGAACCACCGCCCCATGTCGGGATCGAACGCGTCGAAGGAGACATGGGCCAGCAACTCGGGGTTGTCGATGAGCCGCTCGTAGAACGCCCGATAGGCGTCTTGGACCACCGGCTGGCGCCACATCCAGGCGTAGTCCCAAGGGTTGCGGCCCCGCAGATGCAGCACGTAGCGGTCGTCGTGTTCCAGGAGGGTTTCGAGCAGATCCAGGGCCCGGTCAGGTCTTTTCAGGATGGGGACGTAGCCCGCCAAACCAAGGTGGAACCGTGCATCATCGATCTTGGTGCCGAGATACTCAGCCACCTCGATCATGTTGGGAATGACAGTGGTCCGCTCGGCAGGCCACCCGAGCTCCTGGATCACCCGTTGCCGGTAGAACTCGGAGACGAACACGAATTTGTCCACGTTGGCCACGTTGATGTCGTGAACAATGTCCTGGAAGAGTTCGTAGCCGTGGAAGTGGACGATCAATGTCTGTCCGGGACGCTTGTGCCAGGAGTACCACACGGCGTTGTTCGACGAGAATTCGCACAGGATGACGTCCGCTTCTGACAGGGCGGTGTCAGATGCCTGCACATCCTGGTGCCGTTGGGTCCGCCACCGGTCGTAGGAAAGGGTGAGACCGTGCACGCGTTGCAAGGCGTTAACCAGCTCACCCAAGAACTTGAAGTCATGGCCGGCGATCAGCAAGTTGACGTCCCGCCCCAAGGTTGCCATGGGACGGGCCTTTTCCGCGAGATCCTGGATGGCAGGAATTCCCCAGTCGGGAACGTACAGCGAGACACGAGCATCATCGATGCCGAGTCGCAATGCCATGGCATCTCGAGTTGCAGCGTCTGCAAACAGGATGTGCCCTTCGCGTGACCGCAGAACTTCCGCGAGTCGAATCAGGTCCTCCGCCCCGGTGGTGGCCGATTCGTCGCCCGTCGACCCGGGCACAACGAAAATTACGCGAGGTGACAAATTCTTGTGCCCCAACAGGGACCAGGTCACATGCACGTCATCCGTAAGGATCTGGACTGCGCCGGTGTCGTTGGCGGCGTTAACCAGATGAGACGCGATACTCCGCGGCATTGGTCGACCCTGTTCATCACGCTGGGCCGATGGGATCAGCAGTGCATGGTGGTTCATGGCTGCAGACCCTTCAGGCAGCCGATCAAAGAATTGGTGGACGTCGTGTCCCAACCCCGGGAGCTCCTCCAATTCGTGACGCAGGTACACGATCGAAGGTGCCCGATTGTCCCGATCGAGGAACGGAGCAAGCAGCAACTTCAAATCCGCCGTGGCCACCGAGGGTACGTAGTGGAAGCGTACGGCGCGCTGGCTCGCGAAGCCCGCCATGAACCGCATCTTGTCCACGTCATCCGTTACGACGCCCGCGCATACAGCCAACCCCTCCGTTGCGGAGCGACGGGCGGCGCGGTCCAGCTCAACGTACCGCTGGTAACCCGCAGGGTCCACTCGTACCCAGGAATCAGGTGACAGCGCGTCCGGAAACGTGATTGCTTCGTTCAGGTCCACCAAAGGATGGAGTTCTTCGTCGGTCCCGTTATTCATCGTTCTCCATCATTGAGATTCACAGCAGCTTGCGAGCGCGGTCTCATATCACCCTGACGGAGGGAGATGAAACGGCGGTAGGTGTGTCGGTGACCTGGGTGCGCAGGAAACAGCGGACGCGGTATACGCCTGGTGGGACATCGTCGAACTGGATGTCGTACGCGTATTTCGTATAAGCGATTTTGCGAATCGCCTCTTTGCCCCGATACAGGTAGTAGGCCGCGCTCACGGGGAGATCCGCGCCCGTCACCGTGGCCGAGACACACGCGCCCCGGGCCATGGCATCGACAACGGGCGCCGCGGGTGCAGTCTGCGCCTCAGGGTTGCGCTCACCGGTCCACGGGCCCAACCGCTCCCTGATGAACTGGCGGAACGGAGGACCAATCTCGGCGTGGGTCAGCCCCGGCACCTCACGCACGAGGAGGTTCGAATGCCCCATGGCCGATAGCTCCCGGCGCAATAGCGGTAAATGATCTCGATAATGGTGGTCTCGGGTGCCGATGATCACCTCAACCGAGGTGCTTGGTGAGAGACCGCGCAACTGCCGGGGCACGATCTCATCCGCCCACGCAATGTCCGCCTCGTCCGTACCCCCTGTCATGTACTCGAGGACGTTGGGGTGAGGTTTTTTCAGGAAGGAGCCCACCCGTGTCTGCGGCGCTCCCACCACGATCCGCCCCACGGGGACGGTACCGCCGAAGATCAAAGCCGCCGTCCCCCCCTTCGAACTGCCCACGAAGGCCACGTCCGACCAGTCCACTCCCAGTCGATCCTTGACGTCCGTCACTGCCGAAAGAACCGACCGGCGTATGCTCTCGTCGCGGTGGTCAGAGAAGAAATACGCTCCCTGATCACCGCAGTCGTCCATGACGAACAGCGTGTGCGCATCGAGGACCGACACGGCATCCCGATAGTTGTACGTGAAGCTCCCCACTCGGGCCATGGCCGAGAAGACCACCACGAGCTTGCGTGCGCCGGGACGAGTTTCGAGTAGGTAATTCACAGGCATCTCAGCTTGGAACTGTCGCCATCCGCTTCCTGGCGCACCCACACCCCAGTCACGCAGGGTGAAGTCACCTGTACGGATGAGCGTGGTGAGTCGGAATGAGGTACCTCGTGCTGCAATCTCGAGGACGGCACCGGGTTCGGATTTGCCGAATGTGGGGAAACGATGGCTATGAACACCCGGGCCTTCCCCAGCCCGGCGAATTCGGGTGGTGGACGGCCGAGGCCCAGACCAGGTCATCTCCAGAACCTTTCGAGAGCCCACGAAGAGTTCCAGGCCGTTACCGCGAAGCACGGGACGCGTACCCGCGCCGAGATGCCAACGAAGAACGTAGTCGTGTTCGTGCCCGTCGTCGGTCGTGACCTGATCATCCACATGGACAGCGGTCCACGGTGTCTGCGCATCTTCTACCTGTGCTGTCGAAACGTCACGGATGTGGCAGAAATGATCGGAACGTCTGTTCACACCTTGGACCAGCAGCTCCCCGGTGGGTTCGCTTCCGTGATCAGTGAACTCGATGCCCCCGGGCTCCCGGTCCGCACGGGGTTGGCTGACGCCATCGACGGTGATGACATTATGGGCGAACTGGGAGAACGCGTACTTGGTAAGCGGGTCAGAGTAGTCATAGCCGAATGGTCCCGCCTCCCCCAACACCAGGTGACCGTGGGTGTACACCAGCAACGAGAGGTCATCCGCGTGATGGTGGTAGTTCGACCGGTACCCGGACTTGAAGACCAGCCAGTCAGCGTCTTGGACTTCCCATGATGAACGGTGCACCGCATAGCCCCCGTCCGGGAAAACGGCGGTGGTTTCCGACGGCGCAGCTCCTCTGGTCCCCTGGTGGACGGCATAGTCGTAGGCCGGTGAGGAGAACGTACTTCTGTGGGACATGTCCCTCACACGGGCCACTTTGGTGTCCCCGAGGGGCGGGAGGAACCCGTTCGGCATGATCACGTGGGTCGCGAAACGTTCAGCACCCTCGTAGATCCGGTGCAGCGATGCCGAGGTACCGGGTTCCAGCAGGTCCAGTACCGGAATCAGATCGCGAAGATAGCGGCTGACCATCAAGTGATATCCCGGGCTGTTCTCCACGTGGACGCCATCGCGGGTGAAGCTCGAGGTGAAGTAACGGTGCAGCCTGTCTGCGGCCAAGTGCAGTAGGTCGTCCCTGCGCGGGGGGTCCGTGACTGCCATCCCCACGTCCGACGTCACTAGGCGTAGTAGTGCAATGTCCTGGAACATCCCGTGATTGTTGTTACCGGCATAGAACGAGGCAGCCGACAACAGATCGACATGCAGCGTCACCAGCGCTTGCACGGCCGATACGTACTCCTCGGGCACACCGCCCGGGAACTCATCCAGCAAGCGCGCCATCTGTAGGCTTCGTTGCGCGGTGGTTTCATCGTGAAAGGCCATGTCCGAGGAACCTGGAACGCCGGTGTTGCAAGTGGCCCAAGAGAGGACCAATTTCAGCGCATCCTGATGGGCCGTCTCTGTTCCCCCGGGAGTGGCGAGAACGGTGGCGTGCCAATCCGCGAAGAACAAGAAGCCATGGAGATAACGTCCGTGGGTCCGAGGCAGCGGGGTCTGCCACACCGTCTCCTGAGAGGCGTCGATCCCACCCAGCGTGGGATGCATGATGACCCGCTCATTCAGAAAGCAGCGGGCGCGCTGGCGGGCCGCATCGTTGGCGATCTCAGGCACGAATGAGTCCGTGATGCGCCTGATGGCTTCGTAGGTTGCTGACTCCATGGGCCTTTCCGAAAAATGACCGACGACTCCGTGAACCCGCCGGAAAACTGCTCGATAGCTTACTTGGAATTTTCTACGGTTAATTCGATCTTTTGTCGCGGTTCGAAAGGCGTGCCAGCAGAAGGAGTTTGCGAGACGACTTTCCATTCTCGCGTGTTCTTGGTTTCTGGGGTGTGTCCCTTGCGGTCTTTCACCGTGTAGGAGACGTCGTTATCCCGCGCGAAGATGATGGCGTCGTACAGGGGTTTGTCCTTGAAGTCCGGCAGGGTGTTCGAGGCCGACGTCTGTTCAGCCGGTGAGACGCTCGTCTGACCCGCTGCGGTTTCTCCGGGCTGAGACGAGCCGCAGCCGATCAACGTCAGCGGGAGGATGACAGCCGCAGTCGAGGTCAAGAAAAGGCGCGGGGCCAGGGAACGAGCAGATCTGTGCGAGATCATGTCCGAGACTTTCTGTGGGGGGGGCGAAAAGGAATTAAAATTGCGTGGATAGTCGATTGCCGCCGAATAGCCCGAGGAGGCGAACTTGCGAACCACCCGGGGGCGGTTTCCGTATACCGAAAGAGGGGATAGCTTACGCAAGGTTCTACCGGTCATCGTACAGCTGGCGTGGGTGTGAAAGGCTTATCGGGGGTTCTTTACGTGCGTAGTAAGTCTCAAAACCGATGTCATACCGATCATGGGTATAGCATTCTCTGTGGGGTCATGCCGCTGTCACCGCCCTTACCTTGATCGTCTGCGCGTCGTCCCGGGAGAACACGCGGATACGGCAGGACGCCGAATCGTCGGCGCAGAACGTGTGAGACGCGCGCCGGTTGTATGGCGTCCGTTCGATGGCGCCATCGGACCGAATGAGGTAGAACGCGTAGAGAGGCCCGCCACCGCGGACAACCACGCGTACCAGGCCGCGGTCCGTGCGGGAGACCGTGACCGCCATCCCGGTGTTGTCCTGGGCGTGTTCAACGACTGAAACCGTATGATCCCGTGCCAGTAGCGCGGACGGGAGCACGTCTTCGACCCGTCCTTGCAATGCATCAGGCGTCATGCGGGAGCCGAGCACGTCAACCGCTGCCTCGTCCCACGGGCCGATCAGAGTCGGGAAGAAACACGAGGGTCCCTGCCCGGTGACGGCCAGCTGATCCACGGGTGAAGCCCTCCGCCATCCCGTGGACGTCCAGCCCGCCAGGGGGTTCTTTTCCCCGCGACGGACCTCCGTCGGACCGCCGTTCAAGGTGCTCACGTGGATGCTCTTCTTCTCGCGGCGAAGGATGAAACCCGTGCGGAGACGCTGAGCCTCTACGCCGCGACCACAATTCCAGCGCTGTTCCACGACGGTGGATTCCGGGGTTTCCACGGAGTCGAGGACGAGGAGTTGACGCCGGGCCTTGAGGTAGATGAGTCGCCGAAGGATTCCGACGTCGTCGTACCCGGGGTCGCCGAAGATGAGGTCCACGTAGTCACCGGTTTCCGTGCGGCCGAGTAAGGAGACCTCGGTGTCCCTCCGGTACGTCCTTCCGGGCACCACGGCGACATTGTGGCTCTCCCGGCCCACGACGTAGTCCCGCATGGGACTCTTTCCGTAGTAGTACTTGCCGGAGTCATCGATCCATTGCACCCCGTCGGCAGCAAAGGTCACCGAACCACCGTCGCGGTGACCGTGGACCTTGTCCTGCCGGCCCCATACCGCCGTGACGAATGTTTCATCCTGGTAGGGGCGATCTTCTCCCCAACCACTACGCAGGAATGCATAGCCGGCGTCGTAGACGGCCGTGGTCGTATCGGGTTTGGTTCCCTCTCGCCCTTGAGTGACCACGAAACGAGTGAGCGGGTGGTTGATCCTGCGGGGATTGCCGCCGTCGGTGTCCCCGATCCGGGCGAACCGTCCCAGCGGACTCGTTGCGTGAGCCAACAGCTGCGGTGCCAGGTCGAGTCGACGCGAGAGTTCCGGGCGGGGAATCCCCTCCAGATCCAGTCGTGTCAGAGCATCTTTCCACCACTCGTAGTTCTGTAGGTGGTAGCCGAGGGAGCCTTCTTCGTTGGCGCCCTGTTCGTCGTAGGCCGCCGCGAGCTGGGCGGTGAGCCGCTCGAGCGCAAGTTCGGTCACCTCAGGATCTTCCAGTACCACGCCCAGTACGAACAACCCCACATGCTGGTGGAATCCGTGGTTGCCCCGTTTGAGATGGGAGGGTTCGGACAGCCAGGCCACATGGTCGTGGAGAGAGCTCAGGAGCCACTCCTGCTCCCCCACCACCGTGAGACCGTGACATAGTTCCATGGCTCGAATGCCGTCGCTCATGTCGATCCACGACCACCGCGTCTGTCCCGCGCCCGGTGGGTTGGCGGTGATCCACGAATGCGCCAGGAACTCCCACCGTTGCGCAGCTTCGACATCTCCGCGGTTGGCGGCGCGCCGCAGCGGATCCAGCCACCGCAGCATGTGGTACTGGAACTGCCAGTTGTTGTCCTGAAAAGGGTTTTCCCGCCAGGTGGGTTCTTCCGGGAGCGACCACGCTTTGTGCGGCGCCATGGTGAGACGGCCCGCCTTGAGATCGTTGACCTTGGCGTTCTCATCGGCTGATGAACGGAAGTGGGTGCCCAGCGCTTGTCGCCGAGCCGCGTCCAGGTTCACCATGCGGATCAGTTCTCCGCGCCGACGAGGGCATCCGCGGGCGCGAGTTGTTCTTCCGCGGGCCGGGGCACAACGCGCAGTGGCGACGCCGGATCCTGCGGGTCGTCGTGTGTGAGTTCAACCTCGTAGAGCGCGCACAATTCGTCCAGCAAGGCGCGGCACTCGGCCTTCTGCTCCGCGGGCACGAACCGGTTGAACTTGTTGACGAGCCACCCGTCGAAGAACGCGTCCACCCGGGTATGGCAATAGGCGTCGTACAGCCCCTCCCGTCGGAGCCACTCCACCCGGTAGTGCTCCAGGGGGAGGTACTTGCGGAACAGGCTCGGCCCCACCGTGTTGATCATCGAGTTGGACACGGCCCCGTAATAGACGTGGATGGGCAGGCGGACCGTAGCGATCCGCCTGGCCCCGTGGAGCATCTGCTGGAACGCCAGGGAATCCTGGCCCAGGGCACCCACCGGTTGATGCAGACCGATGGCGCGCAACCATTGCGTGTTCGCCACGAGTGCCTGGATGCTCATGGGCTGGAAGTTGATCCGCTGCAGGGCGTCCTCCGGGACCATCAGACCGCCCGTGGGATCCTCCGGTAGGTTCTTCGTCAGGATTTTGACGTTCGAGACGTGCCGGCGGTACGAGGAGAGCTTGATCATGTCCCCGATCGCGAATTGCACCCCGAGCTCGCGGGCGGTCTCCAGCAACACGCGGAACCCATCGTTGAGCGCTTCGTTGTCCGGGTCCAAGTACGTGATGTAGGGCGCCGTCGCGAGTTTCAGTCCCTCGTTTCGCGGCCGGGACGCGCTGCCCGATCCGCCTGTCTCGAAGAAGTGGGCGCGCACGTTGTCGTACCGCGCCGCGAGTTCGCGCACCGCGAGCACCGTGTCGTGATCGGTGGAGCCGTCGTCGATGAGCAGGATCTCCATGTCCCTGAAGATCGTGGAGCGTTCCAGGGAGCGGAAGCACTTGGAGACCAGGTGTTTGCCGTTGTTGAACACCGGGACCACCACGGTCAACTGTGGGGCGTCGGTGAGCGTGACCTCGATGCGCTCGCCAACCCGGGGCCCCGCGCCGAACGGCGCGGTGCTGTAGGCCCGCCCCTCGATCCGCCCGGAGTCGAGCCAGGTCTGCAGCACCGGGGTGTCCGCCTGGACGCGGAGGCCGCTGCGAGCACTGCTGCGAACCCGGCCCGTGAGCTCGTGATCGTCGAGGCTCGTGATCCCGCCGTTCGTCTCGAAGCCGTTCTTCGTGGCCACGTCCACGTCCGCGTACCGGAACACGTTGAGCAGGTCGCGCACGTGGCCGCTCGCGTAGTCATGATCGGCGGACACGGGCACGACGACGTCGAAGTCGTCCCGGCGCTGCGCCAACTCGCCCCGAGTGAGGACGCTCACGAGTGCTGTCTGCGTGTCGGCGATCTCACGCGCGTGGTCGATCGTGGTGTCACCGTCCGGAACGACCGCCACTCGTTCGTGCAAGGACGCGACGGGGGCACCCACGGCGGAGAGCATGTCCGACATGCGCTGCCACGCCGTGTCGTGTTCCCACACGCGCCGCAAACCGTCGGACTGTGCGCGGTAGAGCCGCTCCCCCGTCATGCCGTCCAGGATGAGGGGTACCTCCCGCGGTCGGTCGATCAGCTGGACCTCGGGGTAACGATCGTTGACGGCGAGCGAGTAGTTGGAGAGAACGAACGCGCCCATCGCCTGCAGCTCCACCACTCGGTTGGCGTACATGGTCCCGGAATTGGTGACCGAGTTGAGGTTGAGATGGACGTCCACGCTGCGTTGGACCTTCATGAGTTCACGGTGGCCCAGCCCTGGGCCCACGTGGTCCACGAACTCCCGGGGGTAGAAGTACTTGGGATCGCCCAGGGACGAGTTCCGATCCACGATCAACAGATCCCGTCCGGCATCCAGGACGCCCGAGAACAGGAACCGCGCCGCCGATTGTCTTGCGGGGTACTTGTGAGAGAGCCAGGACCCGGCGAACAAGACTTCGGAGTGGCGTACCCGCCGGGATCCTACGGGCGTGTGCAGTAGGGGGTTGACACCGAAGGTCAGGGGGCGGATGTCCCCCACCTCGGGGCAATCCGCGGCGTAGCTCGGGATCATTTCCTGTGCGGAGGTGAAGATCACGTCCGCTTCCTGGGCGAGGGGACGGAACCGGGCGTAATTGGGCGGGTCTTCCTTGGAGTAGAAGATCACGGGCACATCGCGTGCGCGGAAGGCCGGGATGACCTCGGAGCGCACGAGCCCCGCGGACGCCGTGGTGCCGTGCCAGTCCTCGAACCGGCCCCGCCACGTGGATGTCAGGATGAGCACATCGCTGGTGCGAGCCACGTCCCGGAAGTTCTCCGGTGTCACGTACGTCATGTTCGCCGTGCCCTCGTACGTCTCGTACAGGAACGTGTCCGCGATCATGGCCACCCGGGCCGGGTGCGGGGTCAAGACACGGGTACCGGCGTGATCGGGCAGCCCCGCCACGGATTCCACGAGGTCGCGGACCTGCTCTGCTCGCCCGTTGTGTGACAACCACTCGGGATACTGCTCCTGCGTGATCACCGGGTTCAACCGGTCCGCGCGGTTACGGCGCGCGTAGTCCTTGAACGCCCGGGAGCGGAACCAGTGCCGGTCCGTTGCAGCCGTGGCTTCCCTCAACTGGAGTTCCTCGATCCGCGTGCGAACCTTGGCACGCCGTCGCTTCACCTGGTCTATGTTCATCGCCATGACCGCACCGCCTTCCGCAGCTTCCACACGCGTCGTTGCAGCCTGAAGGTGCGCGAGGCCCTGGTGCGCTCCCACTGTTCGCGGGCAGTGTCCCGCTCCTCACGCGTTTTACGGAGTTCGGACTCCAACCACCACACCTTCTTCAGGTAGGTCCGTTCCTGCGTCTTCAGTTGCTCGTCCCGGGACTCGAGGTTCTGGAAGAACCGGATCTCCTTCTCGTAACTGGCCACCAGTTCCTCGCTCAGTCGGCGAATTTCCTGCGCTTGTTGGGCCAGAAGGTCACTGAGGACATCGACCGCGTCGGCGTGGTCGGCGGCGGCGCCCACTGGGGTCGGGTGCGCATTCATGATCGTGGGCCTCCGATGGGGGCTAGGGCGCGGTCCAACTGCTCATGGACGGCGGCGGCGTCGAACGTGGATGTCGTGAAGTCGTGTGCGTTGTGGCTGAACGAACGGCGCGTCTCCGGGTCTCGCGAGAGATCCAGGATGCGTTGCGCCATCTCGTGGACGGACGGGACCAGCCATTCCCTGGGATAGATGAGATCCGCACCGGGCCAGTCCAGGGACACGGGAACACCGCCGGATGCTGCGACATCCGGGAGGGTCAGGTGGAATGACTCGTGGTCGCTTACCGAGATGCCGTATCCCACACCCCGGTACCACTCGGCCATGTCGTTGCCGTGCGGGTCGAAGCGGATGGCCTCCCGGTCGGCGCGTTGATTGAGCTCGTGGACGCGGCGGTAGCACGCCCGGTACCACTCGAGTTCCTCGGGTCGCTTGTGCATCCACTCGTAGTCCTCGGGACGCTTACCCTTGACCCGCAACGAGAACTCGGGATCCACGGCCACGAGCTGCTCCATGAGATCCACGGCGCGGTCGAGCCGTTTCAACTGAGGGACGATCCCCACGAACCCCACGGTCTTCAGCGCGCTCTCGTGCTTGTCACGGGCCAGGTCCGCCGTGCGGACCACGTTGGGGATCACCGTGCACGTGGCGCGAGGAAGCCCGTGACTCGTGATCGCGGCCTCGCGCATGAGATCACTCACGAACACGTACTGGGACACCTGCTCGTGTCGGATCCGGCGCAGGTAGGGCCCGCGCAATTCCTGCGCGTGAACCCGCACGATCAGCCGCTGGTGGTCGTTCACGTGTTCCGAGTACCAGATCGCATTGCCCAGACCCCATTCGCAGAACACCACGTCCGCTTCCGCGAGCAGCTCCGCGGAGCGCTGTTCATCGTGATGCGCGTGGTTGTCCCACTGATCCACCAGCACTCGTGCCCCTGCGGCACGAAGGTGATGCAGCCACGAGGAGATGAACTTCAGGTCGTGTCCCGCCACGAGGATCGTGCCGGCACGCTCCACCGCACTCTCACCGGACGGGGTGGCCACGAGCTGACGCGTGGGCTCGTCCGATGGCGGAAGCGTCACCGTGAGGGTGGCGGCCGAGTCCACGGCACGGAACGACGTGTCCGGGTCTTTCACGAGGGTCGCCCGAAGCATTCCCCAGGCATCGTGCGTGTTCGTACCGGGAACCGCGAACACTCGAGCATCCTCGTCCGCCCCGCGCGAGCGCCCTGCGATCTTGTCCCAGTATCCCCAGCGCGTGGTCTGCAGCAGGTCCTCCGCCCATGTCCGTGCAGGGTCCTCGGGCGGGTACGCCCAGAACTCGACGTCGTGGGGATAGGGTTCGCGATAGCCGAGCACGCGTACGCCGTGCGCCTCGAGCGCGGCGCGGGCAGCGGCGTCGTCGTCCGTCAACCGCACCGTGCTGGGCAGGACGGATTGACGCAGGATCCCCGGGACCTGTTCGGGGCGCGCGGTGAGACCCCACCGTGGCAGCGAGAACGCCTCGACCGGTAGACCCGCGGTACGTGCGAGGATCACCAGGGCTGTGTCCACCGTGTGCGCGCGCAAGACCGTGCGCAGCTGCAGCCACACCTCGCGCAACCGCTCTTCCGGATCGGCGCTCCATGCCCCCAGAAGAGCCTTGGCGTATGCCGCGTTGTTGGTGCAGGGAATGCCACCGTCGAACGTCTCGGTGATGCCCCGCGCCCAGCTCGAGAGGACCGCTCCCCCACACGCCGCGATCTCCACGACCCGGCGGGAGAACATGGTGGGTGAGTACGGGGCGGAATTGACGTTGAGGCTGGCCACGTGCGCGCGGTAGCTGTCGATCACCTCGTCGTAGGGCAATGCCCCCCGCACCCATTGCCTGAACTCGGGTGGGAATCGGTACGGTGAGTCCGGGATGGCCAATTGCCGGTCGTAAACGGCCAGCCCGTACGGCTTGGCCGTGCCGAGCAATTGCTCGAGCTGCTGGGAGCGCTCGGGGTATCGCTGCCCGTAGTAGGTCCCGGCATAGGCAATGGTGTCCTCCGGCGCCCGTGCACCCGGGAGGGGGTTGTGGATCGCGGGTTGGGCATAGAAGGGTAGGGAAGAGGACGTAACGGCGCGACCGCCGCTCAGGAAACGCGCTGTGTGAAGATACTCCGGGATCATGTCCGCGTCCGTGGTGAACACGTGATCGCACAGCGCCCCGGTCCTGCGGAACCGGTTGATGTGCACCGGATCCTCTTTGTTCCAGAACACGGTGGGAATCCCGGCGTGGCGGCACCGCGCCAGGAGGTCCCGCAGCTGCGTGTGCTCCTCGTCCGAGTAGTACCCCACCCTGTGATGCCACGCACCGCCGTTGCCCGACCACGCCGATTCGACGAACACCAGGTCCAGGTTCTCGCCGGCCAGCTGCTCGGCGTAATCGGCCGGGCCGAGCGGGATGATCGTGGCCGAGCGGCGCAGGGTCTCCGTGGTGAATTCGTCCGCGATCAGACCGATCCGCAGATCCTTGAGGGACCGGCCACCGTGTGCCAGGGCGTCGTGGTCCGCCGTGGCCTGGGCATAGACCCGGCGGACCACCGGGCCGAGGTTCCTCCACTGCCGCTCGTCCACGGCCCACAGACGGCCGGCTTGCCCCTGCGACACGCGCAGTTCAGGATCCTCGATGAGCTTCTGCAGCGCGTTCGCGAGGGACTTGGGGTTCCCGGCTCGGCTCAGCAGACCGCGCGGCCCGGCGCTCTCTCCCTCCACGGCACCCACGAGTGCACGGTGCGGTGAGACGTCCGAGAGCACCACCGGTTTGGCTGCGCTGAACGCCTCGAGTGGCTTGAGCGGCGAAACCATCTCCGTCACGGGCAAGCTGGTGCGGGGGCACGCCACGATGTCCACGCAGCTCATGAACCGGGCGATCTCACTCGCGGGCCGCCGGCCCACGAATTTCACTCGCGACTGCAGCTTGTTGCGGACCTGATAACTCTTCAGGTCGGGGTACACCCCTCCGGAGCCGGCGATCACCACCTGGAAGTCCACCTTGCGCCCGCGCAGGATGTTGGCCGCTTGCAGCAGCGTGTCCAGACCCTCGTAGGCCACGAGCGAGCCCGCAAACCCGATCACGGGCACATCCGTGCGGATCCCGCGTTTCGCGGCGTAGCCGGTATCCCGGGGCAGCGGCAGGAATTCATCCGTGTTCACACCATTGGGCAGCAGCGTGATCTTGTTCTCGGACACCCCACGGCGCACGAGTTCGTCCGCGACCTCTTGCGTAATGGCCAGCACGGCATCCGCCTCACGAGCGACCAGGGTCTCCATGGCTGCCTGGTTCACATACCGCTGCGTCTCGTCCCATCCCGGTTTCAGAGAGGCCTCCGTGACCTCCCACAGACCCCTCACCTCGTACACGAACGGCACACCGAGCCGCCGGGCGGCGACCAGCGCCGGAAGCGCGTTGAGGTAGTTCGACGCCGCATGGATCACGGACGGGCGCAGCAACCGGGCCTGCCGCACCACGGCATCGGCCGCGACATTGACGTAGACGTCCGGCGCGAGGTGGTTGATGTTGCCTTCCGGCACGTGCACCCAGTCCACGCCGTTGCGCGTTTCCACGTGGCGCCGCTTGCGAGGCTTGGCGCGCGAGGTCGAGATGTCCCACGGATAGCCCGAGCGCCCCATCACGGTCACGTCAGCGCCGGCGGCCTTCAGCCCGGCCACCACTCCCTCAGTGCGAACGCTGTACCCGTTCGAATGGAAGATCGGCGTGGAGTACGCGCAGTACAGGATGCGTTGCCGCTCGGGCAGGTACGCCGCACCGCGGGAGCGCGGGGGCACGAGTCGCGCCGCCGTGCGGTCCAGTGCCACGGTGCCCAGGATGCGGTCGGTCAAGTAGCGCTGTTTCTCGGTGAGATCCGGCAGCAGGCCGCGGTGGCGGTCGACCAGTTCCGCCGCACGTGCGATGTCCCCTTCGCGGTACCACAGCCGGTTGAGGGCAGCGGACAAGTGCGCCGCGGTGGGCTCGGCCTCCAGGGTGGCCAGGACGTCCTCGAGGGAGGGCTCGACCTCTGCGGTCGGTTCGGTACCGGCCGACGACGCGTGGGGCGTCTGGTACGACGGGCCGGTGGCCGCGGCGTCGTCGTGAACCCGGGTTGCTGGGCTCGTGGCGGCCGCCGACGTACCGTCCTCGACCGGGGCCCCGGTTCCGTCGCCGGCGGGTTCCGCGGCAGACTCCGATGCCCGTTCCTCCGTAGTCGTCGACGAGGCGGCCAATGTGCGGTTCTGCGCGGTGAGCTTCTCGATCCGAGACCGGGCCGTGGCGGCCGCGGCCTCCAAGGACCGGATCCTGCGTTGTGCTGCTTCCAGCTGATCGAACGTGCCACGCGGATCCCGGGCGACCTGGCGGTACACCAGTTCCCGCAACCGGGCCGGATCGCGGCGTTCGTCTGGATGCATGGGGGTGCTCCTGGGGGATACGGCGCGCCGGGGGTGCGCGCGAGAAGACGATGCGGGGGCGGCGGGGACGGTGCTCCCACCGCCCCCGCCTCAGTGACTCAGCGCCACAGACCCTTGGTGTCCACCACGGCCTTGCCCTTCAGAGCGGTGGCCGGCAGGGTCTTGAACTCGTCGTGGTCCACGAGCAGCAGGACCACGTCCGCGCGCTCGATGGCGTCCTGGTAGTCCGCGAACTCCACATTCGCCAGGCCTTGCAGACCCTTCGGCAGCTCGGAGACATTCGGCTCCACGGCCAGGACCGTCGCGTGGCTCACGTGCTCGGCCAGGTCCTTGGTGATGTTCATGGCCGGGGATTCACGGAGGTCGTCGATGTTGGCCTTGAACGCGAGGCCCAGGGCTGCGATCACCGGGGACTCCACGTGGGAGCAGGCTTCCTCCACCTTGGAGATGACCCACTTCGGCTTACCATCGTTGACCTCGCGGGCGGTGCGGATCAGGTTGGAGTTCTCCCGGTCCGCGGCCACGATGAACCAGGGGTCCACCGCGATGCAGTGCCCGCCCACACCGGGGCCGGGCTGCAGGATGTTCACGCGCGGGTGGTGGTTGGCCAGCTCGATGAGCTCCCACACGTCGATGCCCAACGTGTCCGCGATCAGGGACAGCTCGTTCGCGAACGCGATGTTCACGTCACGGAACGAGTTCTCCGTGAGCTTGGACAACTCCGCCGTGACGTCGTCCGTGGCGAGCAGTTCACCCTGACAGAAGGACGCGTAGACCTCCTTGGCGCGGCGCGCGGCCTCGGGGGTGCTGCCGCCGATGATGCGGTCGTTGCTGATCAGTTCCTCGAGCGCCTTGCCCGGCAGGATGCGCTCGGGGCAGTACGCGAAGTACACCACGGGCTTGCCGTCCTCGCCGTCCAGGGACAGGTCCGGCCGCAGCTCCATGATCTTACGGGCGAGCGTCTGGGTGGTGCGCGGCGGGGAGGTGGATTCGAGGATCACGGTCTCGTCCCCGCGCAGCTGCGGGGCGATGGATTCCGCGGCGGAGAGGATGTAGGACAGGTCGCCCTCGTAGTTCTCCTTGAACGGGGTGGGCACCGCGATCACGAACGCGTCACCGTGCTGCATCTCGGTCGTCGCGGTGAGTTGGCCGCTGTCGATCGCCTTCTTGAGCTGCTCCTCGAGCCCCGACTCCACGATCGTGACCTCGCCGCGCTGGATCCGCTCCACCGCGGAGGCGTTCACGTCCACGCCGTGGACCCGCACCCCGTGATTCGCCATGACCACCGCGGTGGGTAGACCGATGTACCCCAGCCCCACGAACACGACTTCCAACGGCTCACTCATTGACGCACCTCACCACGCGTTTGCTGGTTCGTTCCGATTGACCGGAACTTCCATTCATTTTCAACGTAAACATGCAGAATCCTTAGGATCATATCGTCACATGACGGGTGCTGTCCCCGAACATGACGACACGTCCCGAGGCCAGCGCAGCGGCGTCGGACACCTGCCACGTGTGGCTGTCCGAGCCGCGGAACTGGACGAAATTGAAGCGGTCCGCCGAGTAGATGACGTAGCCGGCTTCGCGCACCGCGGCCAGGAAGGACGTGTCCTCCCCCGTGCTGCGCCGCTGGAACGGGATCTGCCGGAAGACCTCGCGGTAGCCCGTGATCGTGGGCCCCATGACGAAGTCCGTGTATCGGTGCTCGCGGTGTGGGAAGCGCACCAGGGTGGCGTCCTGAGACTCCACGTACATGTAGTGCCCCTGCTTGCCCACCACGTCCGCGTTTGCGTAACGCAGGGCGTCCAGGAGGTCGGCGAGGTAGCGCGGGGCGTAGTAGTCGTCGTCGTCCATCTTGGACAGCACGTCCCCGGTGGCGTGCTCGACCGCGAGGTTGAGGCACTCCCCCAGCGTGAGGGACGCGTCCGCGGCCACGGTGGTCACGCGCTGGATCCCGCAGTCCTCGACGACGCGCTGGACGTCCCGCGCCCGCGGGTCGAAGCCGTGGGCCACGAGCACCACGTCCAGCTCCACGTCCACCTGGGCCGCGATCCCGCGCAGGGCGTCCGGGAGTCGATGCGGGCGGTTGGTGCACAGCAACACGGTGACGTTGGGCCGGGTGCGGGCGACGGCGAGCTGCGGGACGGCGCGTTCCACAATCGTCTCCACGCGGTGCGTGTAAGTGTGCTGCGCCCAGATCTCGCGCTGCGCGCGGTGGACCATGCGATCTGCCAGTTCCGGGCTGCGCACGAGGGCACGGATGACGTCCGCGGCGTGCTCGCGGTCCGCAACAACGGACAGTTGGTCGTGGGAGAAATACCGTCGCACGGCCTCGGACGGTGTGGAGACCACGGGGGTGCCGCACGCGGTGATCTCGAAGATCCTCCGCGCGCACATGGACGGGGAATCCACGACCGAGTTCACGTTGAGGAAGACCCGGTACGCCTTGTAGGCGGTGAGCATCTGGTCGTAACCCAGCGAGCCCACCACATGCTGGTCCAGGGGCTCGGGGAACTGGTAGCGCTCGTCCTGGCCCAGGTAGCGGGAGAAGATCTCGAGCCCCCTGTCAAGTTTCGCCGAGGCATCATGTGCGCCGCCGAGCAGCACGTCCATCTGCTCGCGCCGCTCGGGGAACTTGTGGGCGAAGTACATCCCCCCGAAGGCCACGTCCCGTTCGTGGAACCCGTTGCGGGGCCGCGCGGGGTTGTGCACGGCGGGTTGCGCAGCGAAGGGCAGCACCCCCACGCGCTCATGCCCCAGGTCCCGGTGGTAGTCGGGAATCTTGTTGACGTCCGTGGTGAACACGGTGTCGAACAGTCGCGCGCACTCCAGGAAGTCCTCGTAGTGCGGCGGGTCCTCCTTGTTCCAGAACACCGTAGGGATCCCCTGCTCGCGGCAGTGGGCCACGAGCTCGCGCATCGACTCCTTCACGCCCGAGGTCCCGGTGAGCTGGTACTGCCACTCGTCCGCGTTGCCGTGCCACGCGGACTCCACGAACAGCAGGTCCACGGGCTGCGCAGCCAGTTCGGCGCGCCAGTTCCGCCGTGTGAGCACCACCTGGTGCCACTCGTAGTGGAAGGCACGCAAGGAGAAGTCGTCCAGGATCACCGCGGCGGTGAGGTCCCCGCGCACCGGTTCGCGCTCGGGCCACTCCTGCGCCGTGAACGAGACCGTGCGCTGCGCGCCGTCGTTCCCGGCGGAGGCGGCGTCGCGGCCGGCTCCGGTGACGACGGCGCTCGCGGACGGTCCCGCGGGCAGTCCCGCCCGGCGCCGGTAGGTCCGCCACTGGGACACCCCGCCGTGGCGCAGGTGCCACAACTGGGTGCGCAGATCACCGGTCAGCGAGCGGGGACTCACGCGTGCACCTCCCGCAGTTCGGTGCGCACGAGCCGATCCATCAGCTCGAACTTACGTTTGTGGGCGGCCAGGTTGTTGCCGGCGGCGAGCTGCTTCATGAACTGCTCGTACTCCTCCGTGACGGTCTCGGGGTCCCCGTCCATGAGTGTGTCCCCCTGGTCCAGCCACACCACCCGGGTGCACATCTCCCGTACCTCGTTCATCGAGTGGGACACGAACAGCACACACCCGGCTTGTTCGCGGATCTGGGCCATGCGGGCCTGCCCGCGTTCGCGGAACTGGGCGTCCCCGGTGGACAGAGCCTCGTCCAGGATGAGGATGTGCGGGTCTGTGGCGGTGGCCACGGCGAACCGCAAGCGCGCGGCCATCCCGGAGGAGTACGCCTTCATGGGCCAGTGGATGGCTTTGCCCAGCGCAGCTACCTCCACGAGCTCGGGCAACAATTCGTCCACCCGGCGCGGGTGCATACCCTGCGCCAGGCAGCCCAGGCGGATGTTCTTCTCCCCGGACAGCGCCGGGACCAGGGAGACGTTGACCCCCAGTTTCACGGGGGTGTCCACCGAATAGACCCGCCCCGACGTAGGATTCATCTGCCCGGCCACGATGTTCATGAGCGTGGACTTCCCGGACCCGTTGCGCCCGATGAACCCCACGAACTCGCCCTGGTGTACCGCGAGCGTGACGTCGTGGACGGCCAGGTTACGCACGATCGGGGGCCGCCCGAGCGCTCGCCGGGCCCATCGCACCGGCGCGGAGACCGGGACCTCGTCCCCACCGCCCGTGGACGTGACGTTGTAGATCATGCTCACGTGGTCGATCACCACGGCGGGCCCGGCGCCGGGTTCCCGCGCAGGTGCGGGAGCGCCGTCGCCGGGGGCGGGAGCGCCCTCGCCGGGGGCGGGCACACCGCTGAGGCGCTGCGCGGAAACGCCCGACTTACCCGGGGTGTGCGACGCGACGTCGTCGTGCCTAGCGTTCATCCGCGTAGCTCTCCTCGTTGCGCCAGAACACGAGGAAACCGATGATCAGGATCCCGAGGGATGCCGTGACCAACACGGCCCACGAGGACCAGCTGGGAACCTGCGCGCGCAGCACCAGATCGCGGCTGATGTAGAGCACCTGGTACAGGGGGTTGAAGTGGAACAGGGCCAGAATGCGCTCGTCGTCCACGAAGCGGGAAGGGTCGTAGAAGATGCCGGACGAGTACATCCACAGCCGCATGACGAAGGACAGGATGTTGGAGACGTCCGGGATCCGGTGCACCGCCGGGGCCAGGAGCATGCCCAGTCCCCAGTTGAAGATGCTCTGCAGTACGAAGACGGGGATCAGCAGCAGCCACGTCCACGAGATGGGCTCCAGGGGCGGGACGATCAGCAGGAACACCAGGATCGCCGCGAGAGCGTAGAGCTGGGTCATGGCATCCCGCACCACGATGGACAGCGTGAGCGCGGCACGCGGGAACATGAAGCCACGCACGAGCGCCTTGGCGGAGGTCATGGAGCGGGAGACCGAGACCACGGAGCGAGAGCTGTACATGAACATCGTCAGACCGAGCACGATGAACGCCACGAAGTTGTCGATCCCGCGTCCGGTACGCAGCAGCAGTCCGAAGATCACATAGAACGTAAAGCCCAGTAGCAGTGGGTTGAGCACGATCCACACCTTGCCCAGCAGGGTGTGGTCCTGGCTCACGGCCAGGCGGACACGGGCGTCGTAGAGGATGAAGTGACGGGAGCCCCACAGGTCCTGGAGGTACTTACGCAGGGGCGGGCGGGCGCCCACGGCGTGCATCGCGGTGGGGTCGAAGGTCTCGACGGTGCGGTCCTCCGGTTGCCCGTGTCCCCCGCTGACCTGGGCGGTGCTGCTAGTCATGCGTCGGTCTCCTCGGGGGGTGGGTAGCCGTCCGGGGGACGTCTTTATTCAATTCACCATATCGCGTGGAGGCCTGCTGGGCGATCACCCGCCACGTCCTGTGTGCGACCACCCAGTCCCGTCCGGCGTTCGCGAGGCGTTCGCGGCGCTCGGGGTCCCGGGCCAGGCCGAACAGTGTCTCGGCAAGGGTGTCCGGGTCCTCGGGCGGTGTGAGCAGCCCGGTCTCGTCGTGGCGCACGCTCTCGCGCAGGGCGGGCAGATCACTTGCGACCACGGCGGTGCGCGCAGCCATGGCCTCGACCGGCTTCAGCGGGGTCACCGCGCGGGTCACGGAGCGGTCCTTGCGCGGGATCACAAAGACGTCCAGGGCCGCGGTGTACTGCGGTGCGAGGGCTCGGTCCACGCGGCCGGTGAAGGTCACGACGTCCTCGAGACCGAGCTCGCGGGCCAACCGCTGCAGGGTGGGGCGGGCCACGCCGTCCCCCACCACGAGCACCGCCAGGGACGGTACGTGCGGGCGCAGTTGGGCCGCGGCGCGCAACAGGTCATCAATGCCCTCGTAGTCCACCACGGAGGTCACGGTGCCGATCAGAAACGTCTCCTGGGCGAGGCCCAGGGCGGCGCGGGCGTCGTGTCGGGACGGTGCGTTCTCCACGAGGGCCCCGCCCACGGCGTTGGGGGCCAGGTCCACGCGCAGGGGGTTTTCGGAGGCGGATGCCGGTGTAGGCAGCTCCTCGAGTCGCCGGGCCATTTCCGTGCCCAGCGTCACGGTGCGGTCCGCGGTGGTCACGGCCCACGCCTCGCGAGCCTGGAAGCGCTCGTAGCGCTCGGACGTGAGGGCCTCCGGCGGACGGGTCGCGGCCCACGTGTCCGCGAGGAGTCCGCGAACCTCGTAGACCCACGGGATACCCAAAGCCTGGGCCACCGCGTGTACGGCCAACGCGTTGACATAGTGGCTCGTGGTGTGCAGGACAGCGGGCCGCGTGCGCAGCGCGAGCTCCAGCAGCGCGTGCGCGTGTTGCTGCACACGTCCCGTGGCGGTCGCGGACAGCCGCCGCGGGAGCACGCGGTGGTACGGGATCCCGTCCACGACGTCTGTGTGGCGGGCGAGCACCTTGCCCACCTGCACGGGGTACCCCGGGCGGGTCATGGCGTGGACGTCCCACCCCTCGTCCCGCAGTGCGGTGAGGTACGAGTGCGAGCGCTGCGCGTAGCCGCTCGCGGTGTGCGGTAGGGAGTTGGTCACGGCGTAGAGCACGGTGCGGTCCCTGGGCCGGTAATCGCGGACAGGTTCCAGCCGCGGGAAGAAGTCGCCCAGCAGGTCCCGCTCGGCGGCCAGGCGGCGCGCGAGGGCTCGTTCACCGCGGGTAGCCCGCCGGAGGGCCTCGGCGTCGCCCAGCACCTCCACGGCGCGGTCCACATTGCCGTGGTACCACTCGAGGCGCGCGCGGGTCGCAGCCGCTCCCGGATGGTCGGCGGGGAGTACGGCGAGCAAGCTCGCGGTGAGGCCGGTGTCCCCCATGCTCAGGGCCACTTCCGCGCCGCCGCGTAACGACGCCGCTGTGTCCCCGTTCCTGCCCCCCCGCGCCAGGGCGCCCAGCGCCGTTCTCGGCCGCGGCGGGCCCGGACGCGTCTGGTCCGGCCCTGCATGTTCCCGGTGCTCGTGACCCGGGTCCCCCGCGGAGGCGAGGGCGCGGGAGAGGGCGGCGCGAGCGGCGTCGTCGTCCCCCAGGACATGCAGGGCGGTGGCCCGGGCGGCGAGACAACGCGGGCCGGGAACCCGTGAGAGGATCCGGGCCGCGGGGGTGACCCAGCGCCGCGGCAACCGGCGGGAGACCTGCAACCAGAAGACCACGGGGTCGTCGGTGACGTGCTGGCCGATCGTGCGAGCCGTGAGCCACGAGTTGACCGCGAGTTCACGGGACCGTTCGCGGCGCCGTGAGCTCATGAGGCCATCCGCTCGACGCCACCGAGGCTCCCGCCCTCGACGCCCTGGCGTCGAGAGGCGTGGTCGGTATCAGGGGTGCCGGAATCCGCCTCGGCGGCGGGACGACCCTGCGCAGCGCCGCCGTCGGCCGTACGGGCGGTGAACGGCGACTCGCGCGAACCCGCCCCCGCGACGCCGCGCGTGACGGCACGCAGCACCCTGCCCAGGCGGGGCAGCACGCCCTGACCGCACACGCGGGAATACTCGCGGACGGTGGCGCGCAGGTGCTGGTCGTACTGCACGGACAGGTCCGCGTAGTCCGCGTTGTGCCGCACCCATTCCCGGCCGGACCCACTGGGGACCAGCCGCGAACGATCGGCCTCGAGCGCGCGCCACAGCGCGGCGATCCGCTCGGGATCGGAGGCCACGATGTCCCCCTCGCCCGCGTCGGTGAGCACGTGGGCGGCCTCGCCGCGAACGACCGCGGTGATGTGCCGGCCCACGGCGAGCACCTCGTAGGTCTTGGAGGGGATGGTGTCCTCGAACGACTTCCAGTCGTCACGCAGGGAGATCACGACCGAATCCGCGTCGCGATAACGCTCGAACACGCGCTCGCGGTACTCCGGGGGCAGGAACTCCACGTTGGCGCCGAGCCGGTGCGCCAGCTGCTGCAGTGCGGGCTTGCGGCTGCCGTGACCCACGAGTGTGAGACGGACCGAGTCCCCGGCCAGGTGGGCGGCGCGGATGAGCCGGTCCAGGGACTGGGACTCGCCGTGGTTGCCCAGGTACAGCACCCGCAGCCCGCGCCGTCGTGCCGGAGGCGGGGGCAGCTGCGGTGTGCGCTCCAGGAGGATGCCGTTGCGCACCGTGACCACGTTGTGCACCCCTCGTTCGCGCAGGGTGCTCGCGAAACCCTGGGTCACCGTGACCACGAGGTCCGCGCGGTTCTGCACGTACACCACGGCGCGGTTGACCACGGACTTGGACCCGCCGCGCACCAGGGAGGCGTCCTCGGCCAGGTTGGGCCACGCGTCCCGCATCTCCACGACCAGGGGGATCCCCTTGACGCGCGCCACGAGCAACGCGGACGCCAGCAACGGTAACGACGGCGCCGTGACCACCACGATGTTTTGGCGGCCCGTGAACAGCCCGCGCGCCACGGACGCGGCCGCGCTCACGAGCTGGTCCAGCAACTTCCCGGCACGATTGTCCCCGAGGAACACGTAGGGCACCCGGTAGATGTGTTCACCCAGGAACCCCGCCTGCCGCCGCCACGCCCGACCGCGCGTCTGCGTCGAGTAGTCCGGGCCCGCCCCGTAGTGCGCCACGGGACACACCACGGACACGGTCCACCCCCGCTCCCGCAGGTGGCTCACGAGCGAGTACCACCGCCGCTGGGGCGGCGAGTGCTCGGGCCAGTAAGAACTGGCCATGAGCAGCACCCTCAACGGAGGCTGCTCACCCGGTGAGGTACCGGTTGCGGGGGGTTGTGTGCGGTTCATGGGCCTCTCGCGGGGGGGTCACGAGTCGGGATGGGTGGGGGTGGTCGAGCGGTTACTGGCCTTGCTGGTCCAGGGACGTGGCGTACTGGTCCAGGGTGCCGTCGGAGATGGCCTTGCCGATCCGTTGCATGGCGTCGGTGTCCGCGACGATGATCGACTGGCCGTCCGCGGAGGTGCCCACGCCGTTGTTGGGCACCGTGAACATGTGGATGTCACTGCTGCTCAGGCCCACGAGCTTGGGGGCCTGTTGGGCGATCCACCCGGAGGTGAGGCCGTCACTCACGGTCAGGTACGGGGAGATCTCCTTGACCACCTCGTTGAGTTTCAGCGGATTGGTCAGGGTGCCGGCGCTGACGAGCTTGTTGATCATGGCCTGCAGGTACGCGCGCTGATTGCGCACCCGCTGGTAGTCACCGTCCGAGAACGCATAGCGCTCCCGCACGAACGCGAGCGCCTGTTCCCCGCTCAGCTCCTGGGGCCCGGCCTCGAAGCGGTGTCCGTCCTGAGAAGTGAAGGCCTCGGGGACGTTGACCGTCACCCCGCCCAGGGCATTGGTGAGGCCTTCGAAGCCCGCGAAGTCCACGAGCGCGACCTCGTCCACGCGGGTCCCGAAGTTCTGCTCGATGGTCTCGACCATGAGCGGCATCCCGCCGTGGTCCAGGGCGGCGTTGATCTTGGACTCCCCCACCCCGGGGATGTCCACCCACGTGTCGCGCATGATGGACATGACGTACATCTGCCCCCCGTCCTCGGGGATGTGCAGCAGCATGATGGAGTCCGCGCGGGAGCCGGTGACGTTGGGGTCCACACCGTCGGGGCGCTTGTCCGAACCCAGGAGCAACACGGTGGTGCCGGCGTCCTGGGCGGAGCCCTTGGCCGGGCGGGCCGACTCCTCGGGGAACGCCGATTCCAGGGTCGAGGCCCCACGATCGAAGTTGCGACCCAGGTTCCACACGAACAGACCGGCGACCACGCCCAGCACCAGCAGGAGGGCCAGCACCGTGAGCAGGATGTTGCGTCCGGTGTGTTTTCCGCGCGGGCGGGACTGTTCTTCGTCGAACTCGAACTGGTTCATGGACACGTGGCACTCCGTGGGTGGGGGGTCGGAATCGAGCGACACTCACCGGACAACGCTGCCGCCACGGCGACGCTGGGGATCACGTCCCGGGGGCGGGCCGTCGGTCAGCGGAGCCGTTGATTGCTATCGCACATAGTACCTACGGCACGCGGTGAATCCATCCCTCGGTCCCGAATTTGTGCTCCACCAGCTCCCGGGCGGCGGCGAGTTCGCTGTCTGAGACCTTACCAACACCGGCCGAGTAGCGATGCGTGAACGTGCGGGTCAGCGCCGAGATCACGTCCCGGCGGGCCAGCCCCGTTTGGCGTCGCAACGGGTCCACGCGCTTCTTCGCGGAGCGGGTGCCCTTGTCCGAGAGCTTCTCCTTGCCGATGCGCAACACGTCCGTCATCTTCTCGGCGTCGATGTCGTAACTCATGGTCACGTGATGCACCATCCCGCCGTTGGCGAAGCGCTTCTGCGCCGCTCCCCCGATCTTGCCCTGGGGCGTGGCGATGTCATTGAGTGGTACATAGAACGCCTCGACCCCCAGGTCCGCGAAGGCCTGCATGACCCACGCGTCCAGGAACGGGTAGGAATCCGCGAAACTCATCCCGTCCACCAGGGTCTGCGGCACGTACAGCGAGTACGTGATGCAGTTACCGGCCTCCATGAACATGGCCCCACCCCCGGAGACCCGGCGTACCACCTGTATCCCGTGACGCGCGGCCCCCTCCGGGTCCACCTCGTTGCGCACGGACTGGAACGATCCGATCACCACGGCGGGCTCGTCCCAGTCCCAGATCCGCAGCGTGGGATGGCGGTGTCCCGCGCCCACCTCCTTGGCGAGCACCTCGTCCAGCGCGAGGTTCTCGAGGGTGGGGCGCACCTGCGCGGGGATCACCTCCCACGCGTGATCGGACCAGCTCGTGGCCCGGTCCAGCGCGCGGCGCACCGCGATCACCACGGCGCGCGCGTCGAAGCCGAACAGCACAGCGTCGCGCGGCACGGCCGCCTCAATCCGCTTGACCATGTCCTGCGGGGACGTGTCCTCGGCCAGACCGGTCAGAGCCGCATTGATGTCCGCGAGCGCCTCGTCCGGTTCCAGGAAGAAGTCCCCGTTGATGGACACGTTCTCCAGGTGTCCGTCCGTGACGTCGAAGTCCGCGACCACCAGTTTCCCGCCGGGGACCTTGTACTCCCCGTGTGCGCTCGTCGTGTTCATTCACTGACCTCCGCTGCGTGTGGTGGCCCGGGGCACCCCCGGTGTGGCCTTCGGGGTGGGGGTCCCGTCCCTGGAGGGTGACGCGGTGGCGCTCGGCCGGGCCGTGGCGTGTTTCGTCTCGATGGTAAGCACTGTGGTGGTGCCGGCGGGCAGCGAGACCGCGAACGACGTCGCTCCCGACCGCACCCCAGCGACCTCGGGTCGGTCGGCGGGCGGGGTGATGGGCAGGCCGTAGCCGTCCACGCTCACCGCGCCGTCGGCCGAGGGGCGTAGTGCGTTCTCCACGCTCAGGTGCACGCGCGGGTCCGCGGGGTACGACGGCGTCGCCCCCGGTGCGGCGTCGTCCGTCGCCTGCTCCCCGGCTGTAGCGCCGTCGGGTGAGCCCGGGGCGTCCGCGGCGTCGCTCACCGGAGCGGTGGCGCGCCACGAGCCGCCGCGCAACTGGGACTGCGTGACGCGCTGCACCGGCCCGGGCGTGGTGACCGTGGTGGTGCGGGGGCCCGCGGTGGCCGGGTCCCGGAAGTCGGAGAGCACGAGCGAGGTGCTCCCGTCCGCGTGGGTCACCGCGAACGCCGTGAGGTCCTCGGACCCGGTGCGCGCCGGAGTCATGGTGCCCTGCGGAATGCTCGCGATCAACGCGAGCGCGAGGCCGTTGGCGCGCAGCCCGAAGCGTTCGCCGGGCGAGCCCACGGTGCCGTCCGAGCACAGCGGGGACATGGGCGGGCCACCGTGGCACGGGCCCAGGGACGAGTGCGCGGTGACCCGTTCCGCGGCGAGCGCCTGGACCCGGACGGAGTAGTCGGCCTGGTAGACGGCGGCGGCCAGGGTCTCCGTGATCTGGTTCCCGCCGGGGCACGAGGACAGCGATGTCTCGGTGATCCACAGCGGTACGCGGTGCTCGTCCGCCACGGAGCGGGCGCGGGAGACCAGGGCGTCCACGCGCTCGCGGGTCTGCGGGGCCACCGCGTTGGTCACCGTGGGCTTCTGCCGGGTCCACCGCGTCCCGCACTCGGAGAGTGGGTATTGGTGCAGTGCGAGCGCGAAGGGAGCCGTGCCCGGGGCCCCGGCGGCGATTTCCCACCACGGATCGGAATAGGCCCCCGGTGCCACGATGCGCAGGTGCGGAACCTTCCGGTGCACCGCGCGGGCGTAGGCGGTGAGTTGACGAGCGTAGACCGTCCGGTTCCACTCCGGTCCCTTGACGTTGAGGGGGTCGTCCGAGCCCCGGTGAAACCCGTTGGGCTCGTTACCGATCATCAGCCCCACGAGCCGGTCCCCGAACGCCGCACGCGCGTGCGCCGCCAGATCTGCCGCCCGGTCCGGGTCGTAGCGGGCCAGGTTGGCACTCAGGATCACGGACGTCCCCGTACGGCGGGCGAGGACCGCGACGCGTTCCAGGTCCGTCGGGGTGACCTTCGTGATCTTCTCCCCCTTGGCCAGGGGCCAGTCGGTGGGGATCGGTTCGTCGGTCGAGGTGAAGAAGAAGCGCCGGTCCGTGGAGTTGCCACCGAAGCGCAGGGTCGGTTCATGGAGGGACTGCAGGATCGAGACGAGGTCGTGATTGTCCTCCTCCAGCCGAGGGTCCGCCAGATCCGTGGACTCCAAGGACAGCCCCACGGAGCCGTGCCGGTAGTCCTCGTCCCCGGGACTCGTCCGGCCCAGGGTCACCCGCACGGTGGGATCGTTCTTGCGGGGTGCACTCCCCGGATAGGTCTCGGGGATGTCCCGGGCGGCCGCCACGAGACCCGGGTCCACGGCATGCAACGGCGCATTACGGGCCACCCCGGGAACGGGTCCGGTGGGCTCGGGCGCCGACGACGCGGACGGGTCGGGCCGCGGTCCCGCGCAGGCGGTCGCGCACAACAGGACGGTGCTCAGAATGGCGAGCGCGCGGCGTCGTACCGGGAGCCTGCGGTGTGGGAGGGACGATGCGCTCGACCCGGAGCGCGCGGGGGCCTGCGACGAACGGGACGGATTGGGTGACGGTGCGGTGCGCCCCGGGGTGACGGGAGGGCGGGGGGAGGTCCTCACGGGCCCAGCGTACCGGGATGCGCGCGGCCCGGATCGACTGTGCGTCGCCACGGGCGTATCATAGTGCGTTGGTGTGCCCACGTTCGGGTGCGCCGCATCCGAGCAACGCCGTGCCTGGCAAAATCCAGACACCTACAGAAGGTTGACACCATGAAGGCTGACATTCACCCGGATTACCACCCGGTCCTGTTCCGCGATCTCGCGTCTGGCAAGGTCGTGCTGACCCGTTCCACCGCCACCTCCTCCAAGACGGAGACGTGGGAGGACGGCAACGAGTACCCCATCATCGAGGTGGAGATCTCTTCCGAGTCACACCCGTTCTACACCGGCAAGCAGCGCATCATGGACTCCGCCGGCCGTGTGGAGCGCTTCAACCAGCGGTTCGCGAACTTCGGGAAGTCCGGCAAGTAAGTCCGAACTTCTCCTCCGACGCCCGGTCCACCCTTCGGTGGGCCGGGCGTCGTCGTGTGCGGGCACGTGACGACATGAAATACGCAATCGTCATCAAAATGTGATCTCTCCCCTAGGATGGTCGAGGCTCTATCCCCCCAGGTTCCGGTGCTCCCCCTCCTTCGTGCCGGGACCACCGAAAGGTCTCCCCCACCTATGAGTTCTGCACACCTGCACTCCCCCCTGCCCCCTGCCACAACTCCCCCGTCGACTGGTTCCATGGGCGCCTTGGTTCGCCGCGCGGTCCTGCCTCTCGCGGTCACCGCCGCATTGGCACTGACCGCACAACCCGCCGTGGCCGCACCCACCAACCCTGCCGCCGGCCCGGACGCCCCCGCCGCCACGGTGCCCTCCGATCCGCCCACCGAATCCGATCGCGTGATCGTGAAGTTCCGGGACACCGCGGCCCCGGAAGCCGCCAAGGAGAAGGTCGTGGACACCGCCGCCCAACAGGCGCTGGGTGACACCAAGACCCCCGAGGTCGAGGAACACGTCAAGCAGACCACCACGCGAGCGGACGTCATCAAACTGGACCGCGAGTTGGACGAGTCCGAGCAGAAGGACCTCGTGCGCCAGATCGAGGCCAACCCCGCCGTCGAATACGCGGAAGCGGACCGGCTCGCCTCCGCGTCCTGGGTGCCCAACGACACCTATACCCAGTTCCAGTGGAGCCTGCTCCCCCAGCAGGGCGGCGTGAACTTCCCCGCCGCGTGGGACATGTCCCGCGGCAACGGACAGACCATCGCCGTGCTGGACACCGGGATCACCCCGCACGGGGACTTGGGCTCCAAGGTGGTGCCCGGACGGGACTTCATCAACGACACGAACCTCTCCCGCGACTACGACCTGCGTGACGCCAACCCCCGCGACGAGGGCGACTGGAGTGCTCCCGGCGAGTGCTCCGCCGGAGCCCGCAACTCCTCGTGGCACGGGACCCACGTGGCCGGTCTCGCCGCCGGTGTGACCCACAACGGTGCGGGGATCAGCGGCGCGGCACCCGGCGCCAAGATCCTCCCCGTGCGCGTGCTCGGCAAGTGCACCAACGGGTGGGTCTCGGACATCGCGGACGGCATCTCGTGGTCCGCGGGTGCTCCCGTGGCCGGACAGTCGGCCAACCGCAATCCCGCGTCCGTGATCAACCTGTCCCTGAACTACCCGGGCCAGTGCGGCACCACGATGCAAAACGCAATCAACACCGCGGTCAGCCGTAAGGTCCCCGTGGTCGTGGCCGCAGGCAACAGCTCGGTCAACGCCGGTGGCACGGCTCCCGCCAACTGCGCGAACACCATCGTGGTAGGCGCCTCGGACACCACGGGCTACACCGCCGGCTACTCCAACACCGGCGCGGTCGTGGACATCCTGGCCCCGGGCGGGACCGCCGCCAACCCCATGCTCTCCACCTTCAACTCCGGCACCACGGTCCCGGGTGCTCCTACGTACGGCAACCTCTACGGGACCTCGATGGCCACCCCACTGGTCTCCGGCACCGTGGCGCTCATGAAGCAGCGGGACCCCGGGCTCACCCCTGCGCGGATCGAGCAGCTGCTGACCTCCACCGCGAGCGGCCCGCTGGGTTCGCTCAACCTGGACCCCGCCGCCGCCGTGCGCGCCGTCACGCCTCGCACCACCGTCCAGGCGTCCTACACCGCCGCGGGTGGGATCGGTTCCAAGTGGCGTGCCACCGGTGGCGCCGCCAAGTGGGGCAACCCCGTGATGAACGAGGCCAACGCCGCCAACGGTGGTCGCTACCAGGAGTTCTCCAGGAACGGTCGCAAGACCACCATCTACTGGAGCTCGGCCACCGGCGCCCACATCCTGGAGAACTCCACCCTGGTGGGCAAGAAGTTCATCTCCGCCGGCCGTGAGCGCGGCTACGGCTACCCCAGCACCGACGAGATCCGCATCTCCGGCGGCGCCTACCAGGTGCACCGCAAGGGCTCCGCGCAGACCAAGGTGCTGTGGAGCCCCTCCACGGGCGCCCACGCCGTGAAGGAGACCGGAGCCATCGGCAAGGCCTGGAAGCGCGCCGGACTCGAACGCGGCTGGGGCTGGCCCGCCACGGACGAGTACACCTCCAACGGTGTGGTCCACCAGCGCTTCTCCAACGGCGTGACCGCCCACTGGACCCCCCAGCGCGCGGTGTGGACCACGCGCTGACCCCTCCCCCGGTCGCCCCTCCCTCGTGAGGGACATCGACAACACCGCAGGGCGGTTCCCTTCCCGGGGAACCGCCCTGCGGTCATTCCCGGCCCGTATCCGCCGACGGCGCACTGCCACCTCTGCGCCTCGCGCAGCTCCCAGCTACCGCCGCGCCGTCCAGCAACTCCGAGGCACTCCGGGGACACCTGGGCAACTCCTCGGCACTCCGAGGTCACGAAAGACCCCCGCGAATAGCCTCGGGGTGCCCAGAAACTCGTGGCTGGCCTTAGGGTGCCTGGACGTTCATGGGTGGACATGCGGTGCGGGGCAGCAAGATGGGCCAGGATGGCACCCGGACGAAATCGCGGCGGTCACCCTCGCGGGCGGGTCTCCCAGAACGCCACCGCGCTCGCCGCGGCCACGTTGAGCGAGTCCACGCCGTGGCTCATGGGGATGATCACGTGCCGCTCGGCGTGATGCAGCGTGGCCGCGCTCAGCCCCTGGCCCTCGGTCCCGAGGATCAACGCCAACTTCTCCGGGTGCTCGGCCGCGAGCTCGTCCACCGTGACGGCGTCGTCGGACAGGGCGAGGGCCGCCGTGAGGAACCCTGCATCCTTGACCTGCTGCAGATCCGCGGTCCAGTGCTCCAGGCGCACCCACGGGACCTGGAACACGGTTCCCATGGACACCCGCACGGCACGGCGGTAGAGCGGGTCGGCGCAGCGCGGGGTGACCAGAACGGCGTCGACGTCCAGGGCCGCGGCGGAACGGAAGATCGCGCCCACGTTGGTGTGGTCCACGATGTCCTCGAGGATCGCCACGCGCCGTGACCGTGCGAGGACCTCGGTGAGCTCGAGGGGCTCGGGGCGCTGCATGGCCGCGATCGCGCCGCGATGCAGGTGGAACCCCGTGATCCGCTCGAGCACCTCGTCGGAGCCCACGTACACGGGCACGTCGTAGCGTTCGAGCACGTCGCGCAGCCCCTCAACCCACTTCTCGGCCATGAAAAACGAGCGCGGCCGGTGGCCGGCGTCGAGCGCTCTCCGCAGCACCTTGGACGATTCCGCGAGGTAGAGCCCGCGCTCGGGTTCCAGCCGACGCCGCAGGGCCACGTCCGTGAGGCTCGTGTAGTCGGCCACGCGCGGGTCCGCGGGGTCGGTCAGCGAGACGATACGTTCGGACAGGGGCGCGGGAGTGCTCACGGACATCCTGGGAATCGGAGGAACAAGGCTTTGAACGGACTGGGTTTCGGAAGAACGGGACCCGTCGGACGACAGGAGGGGGGGGACGAGGAAGGGTCAGAACACCTGGGAAACCATGTTGATCAGCGCCACGAGACCGAGGACCACGATCACGGCGCGCAGCGCCACCGGGGACAGCCGCTTACCGATCTTGGCGCCCAGCCACGACCCCAGAGTGGAGCTCAGGGCGATGAACACCACGACCCACCAGTTGATCCGGTCGAATGCGAGCAGCACGTAGGAAACCGCCGCCACGATGTTCACCGCCGCGACCAGGGCGTTCTTGACCGCGTTCGCCGATTGCAGCGGGGCCAGCAGGAACACACCCAGGATGCCCACGAGCAACACGCCCTGCGCGGCCACGAAGTACCCGCCGTAGATGCCTGCGAAAAACACGAGCACGTACAGCATCAAGGGTTGCTTGGACCGGTCCACGGCCTCGGTGTCCGTGGCCGCCTCCCCCGCCTGCGGGGCATCCAGGCCGCCGGCCGCGGCGTCCCGGGCCTGACGTTCCTTGCGCTCGCGGACCTTGGCCTGGAGCGTGGGTTGGAATGCCACGAACAGCAGCGCGACCACGATCAGCACGGGCGCGGCCACACCGAAGACTTCCTCGGGCAGGTGCAGCAGCAGGGAAGCGCCGATCACCCCGCCCAGGATCGAGCACGGCAGCAGTTTCACCAGCGTGCGGGTCAGCCCACGCAGTTCACTGCGGTAGCTCCACGCGCCGGTGAGGTTACCGGCGATCAGCCCCATGGCGTTGGACATGGACGCCGTGACCGGGGGAACCCCCATGGTCACGAGCACCGGGAACGTCACGAGCGTGCCGGACCCCACGATGGTGTTGATCGTCCCGGCCCATAACCCGGCCACGAGGATCAGCAGCACCTGCCACCACTCGAAGCCCACGGTCCCGCCGGAACCGAAGAACTCCGTGGGGACCATGGCGGAGGACAGTGTCAGCATGGAGGCGGATCAGCGGGCGAACGCCGCGTAACGATCGGCCACGCGCACCAGCTTGAGGGGCATGTCGAAGGTGTGGGAGAGATTCTTCTGCGTCATCACCTGCGCCACCGGACCGGCTGCCACGATGGCACCCTCACGCAGCAACAGCGCGTGGGTGAACCCGTCCGGGACCTCCTCGAGGTGGTGGGTCACCATGACCGTGGCCGGGGCGGCCTCGTCCCGGGCGAGTTCATCGAGGCGCTGCACGAGCTTCTCGCGCCCGCCCACATCCAGACCGGCGGCGGGTTCGTCGAGCAACAACAGTTCGGGGTCGGTCATCAGGGCGCGGGCGATCAGAACACGCTTGCGCTCGCCCTCGGACAAGGTGCCGTACGTGCGCTCGCGCAGGGCCCCCAAGCCCCAGGCCTCGAGCAGTTCCTCACTGCGCTGGACGTCGGCGTCGTCGTACTCCTCGCGCCAGCGCCCCGTGACGCCGTAGGCCGCGGTGAGCACCACGTTGGCCACGGTCTCCGCATGCGGGATCTGACCGGCCAGGGGTGCGGAGCTCACACCGATCCGCGGGCGCAGCTCGAAGACGTCCACCGCACCGAGGATCTCGTCGAGGATGTCCACCATGCCGCGCGTGGGGTGCAACCGGGCGGCGGCGATCGACAACAGCGTGGACTTACCCGCGCCGTTGGGGCCCAGGATGACCCACCGTTCCCCGTCCCGCACGGTCCAGTTCACGCCGTCCAACAGGGTCTTCTCGCCGCGGACCACCGTGACGTCCACCAGATCAAGCACTGAACTCATGACGGCAACTCTAGTGCCCCGCGCGCGCCGGTTCGCGGTCCGGCGCTCCGTGGCAGCCCGGCTCGGTCACAGATCCAGGAAGAAGCGCAGGGCGTCCAGGTTGGGGATGCTCACCTGGGTGTCCGCGACCTCCCGCAGCGCGGGCTTGGCCCGGTACGCCACGGACAGCCCGGCTGCGCGGGCCATGTCGATGTCGTTGGCGCCGTCCCCCACGGCCATGACGTCCTCCGGTGCCACGCCCAATTCCTGGGCCCATTGCCCCATGACCTCCGCCTTCATGGCGCGGTCCACGATGCGCCCGGCCACGCGTCCCGTGAGCACGCCGTCCTGGATCTCGAGCTCGTTGGCGGCCGCGCGGGTGAGTTCCAGGTGCGCCGCGAGCGGGTCCAGCACCTGGCTGAAGCCGCCCGAGACCGCGGCCACCGCGTGTCCCTCGCGCAGCAGGGTCTGCACGAGCACCTTGGCGCCGGGCGAGAGCCGTACGGCGGCAGCGACGTCGTCGATCGCCGAGGCGGGCAGTCCCTCCAGGACGGCCACGCGCTCGCGCAGGGACGCCGCGAAGTCGATCTCACCGCGCATCGCGCGTTCCGTGACCGCGGCGACCTCCGCCTCGCGGCCCACGTGGGCGGCGAGCAGTTCGATGACCTCCTGGCGGATGAGCGTGGAATCCACGTCCAGCACCACGAGCTTCTTGCGGGACTGGTCGAACCAGGTGTGCGGCACCACGTTGAGGTCGATCCCCGGCAGTAACTGCCGCTGCGGGTCCGGTTGCAAGGCGCGGCGCAACTGTTGCGAGTCCTCGGTCTGCACGCGCACGGTCAGGGCGTTGTAGCCCTCCACGTCCGCAGCCTGCCCGTCCGACGCGGTCCCCGTGACCCGCACCCAGTTGTGCGTCTCGACCACGGCACCGGCACGTTCCACGGCGTCGAGGACGGCTTCGGTGGCACCGTCCTCCGGGGACACGGCCAGGGCGACGACAGCACAGTTCAGGGACATGGTCGCAGTTTATCGGCCCCGCGGAAGCGCGCACAAAGAAGGCACCGGCACGACGCCCCTCGGCCCGTTCCCGGGCCTCGGGCACGTGAGCCGTGCGGCGTTAGGAAGGCTCAGCGCGGCGTCGTCGGCAGGGCGCGGTGCTTCCCGGGGCTGCCCACGCGCGAGGGCCACCACGAGCGGGGGCCGATGTCCAGGGCCAGGGCGGGCACCAGCAGCGAGCGCACGATGATCGTGTCCATGAGCACGCCGATCGTGACGATGATGGCCAGCTGCACCAGGAACAGGATGGGCAGCACGGCCAGCGCGGCGAACGTCGCGGCCAGCACGATGCCCGCGGAGGTGATGACCCCGCCGGTGGTGATGAGTCCGGCCAGCACGCCCTTGCGGTGGCCCGCGGTGACGACTTCCTCGCGCACGCGGCTCATGAGGAAGATGTTGTAGTCGATCCCCAGCGCCACGAGGAACACGAAGCTGCACAGTGGCACGGTGGGGTCTGCCTGGTTGATGTCCATGAGGTGGAACACCAGGGTGGCCACGCCGAGCGCGGAGAAGAAGGACAGCACGGTGGTGGCGATCAAGAGCACGGGCATCAGGATGCTGCGCAGCAACACCATGAGGATGAGCAGGATCACCGCCAGGATGATGGGGATGATCAGCGCGCGGTCACGTTCGGACGCGGCGATCGTGTCCACCTGCACGGCGGTGGTCCCGCCGATCTTCGCGTCGGGGGTGATCCCGGCGAGATCGTCGCGTAAGCGGGTGACCGTGGCCTGGGCCTCCTCGGAGTCGGACGCGTAGGTGAGGGTCGCCTGGATCAGTACGTCCCCGTTGCTCACGGTGGGTTCCGCGTTCGCCAGGGGTCCGCCCTGCGGCGTGGGATATGGCAGGGTCCCGTTCGGGGAGTCCTGGGCGGTGAACGCGACGGACGCGACGTCGTCGTCCTGGGACAACCGCTCGGCAACCGCCTGGGCGTCCTCCTGCGGGGCCAGGACGTACACGGGATCCCCCGCGCCGCCCGGGAAGTGACGCTCGATGACCGCCAGACCGTCGCGGGCCTCGGACTCCCCCAGCACGAATTCGGACTGCGGGACGCCGTCCGCGTTGAGCTGGCTCGCGCCCACGGCGGCGGCGCCCAGCACGACGGCGCACGCGAGCCATACCGCGCGCGACCTCCGGTCCACGAGGCGCGCCACGGAGGGCCACAGCCCCTTGTGGTCGTAGGGGTTCATGGCCTGCTCGTGGGTCTCGGGGTTCTCGTCCACGCGCGGCATCTTGGGCCACAGGGCCACCCGACCGAACAGGGCGAGCAGCGCCGGCAGCAGCGTGAGACCGGCGAGGATCGCGAAGACCACGCCCATGGCGGTGGCCGGGCCCACACCGCGGTTGGAGGTCAGGGCGGAGAACAGCAGGCACAACAGACCCGCGATGACCGTGGTCCCGGACGCCAGCACGGCGGGCACGGTGCCCTTCCAGGCCATACGGGTCGCGGTCCAGCGCGACGGCGTGTGGTGCAGGGCCTCGCGGAACCGCGCGGTGTAGAGCAGCCCGTAGTCGGTGGCCGCACCGATCACCACGATCGACATGATCCCCTGCGTCTGCCCGCTGAGATCGATCCAGCCCTGCTGGGCCAGGAAGTAGACGGTGATGATCGCCCCGCACAGCGCGCCCACGCTCGTGAGCAACACTAGGAACGGCAACAGCGGCGAGCGGTAGACGATCACCAGGATCACGAGCACCGCCACGAGGGCCACGATCAGCAGCAGCCCGTCGATACCCGCGAACGCCGCCGAGAGGTCCGCCACGAGTCCCGCCGGACCGGTCACGGCCACCGACAGTCCCTCGGGGGTGTCCTCGGCCAGTCGCTCGCGCAGGTGTTCGACCACGGTGCCGGTGTCCGCCTCCGAGCTCACCAGGGCGATGATCTCCACGGCCTTGCCGTCCTCGCTCGGGATGGGCGGGGAGACCTCCAGGACGTCCTGGATCTCACCCAGGGCCTGCGCGTTCGTCCCGATCGCGCGTAGTTGCCGCGGCGTGATCTCGTTCTCGGACTCCATGACCACGATGGCCGGCACACCGTCCGAATCCTGGAACTCCCCGAGCCGGTCCTGGACCTGTGTGGCCTGCGAGTCCACGGGCAGAAAGTCCGTCTGCGAGTTGGACACCACGTCCGAGAGCTTGCCGAACGTGGGTCCGCCCACGCCCATGACCCCCAGCCACGCAAGCACGAGCACCACGGGGATCAGCCGGCGCACCCACCCCGGCCGCTTTCCGCCCGCGTCCGGTTCGGCGTTCTTGGTGTCCTCCGCGTGCTCGGGGACGGGGCGGGTGGGGCTACTGGGCATGTCTCACCTGTGGGGTCTCGGCGCGGGGGTGGTCACCGGTCGTGCCCCCGCGGGGCCGACTCCGATGACGCTGCGCTGCGGGCAGCTACCCCCATCGTAGGGGTTACACCCGTCACCTTCGCGGTCATCGGGGGCCACAAACGCCCGCCCGTGGATGCTGGTCGTACAGTGGGTGCCCGTGGCCACCCGTTTCCAGCCCGAGCCCTCCCCGGACGACTCCTCGGCCGGGGAGGCGTCGAGCGCATCCTCCGGCCCGGACGACGGCGACTCGATGAGCAGCTGGGTCGCGTGGGCCCGTAACGCCGCACTGATGCTGGTGCTCGTGCTCATGGTGTGGCTCGCGTTCACCGTGCACCTGCCGAGCCAGGCCGAACTCGAGGCCACGATTAACGGCTACGGCTGGGCCGGCTGGCTCGTGTTCATCCTCATCTACGCGATCGTGGCAATGACCCCGATCCCCGTGACGATCATGGCGGTCACGGCCGGCGTGCTCTTCGGTGCGACCCTGGGCAGCGTGTTCTCCGTCGTGGCCGCGCTGATCGGCGGCTGGGGTGGCTATTGGCTCGCGCGGGGACTCGGGAAGCAGACGACCCGCAAGATCATGGGCAAGCACGCGGACACCGTGGAGAACTACCTCACCGGGGCGGGCTTCGAGGCTGTGGCCACGCTGCGATTGGCCCCCGGGATCCCCTATTGGCCGGTCAATTACGGATGCGGTGCGTTGGGAATCCCCCAGAGCGTGTTCCTCTCCGCGAGTGCCCTGACCGTGATCCCCGGACAGGTGGCCCTCGTGGGGCTGGGGGCGCTGGCCACGGATCCCACGTGGGCACACCTGATCGTGTTCGGTGTGGCGTGCCTGGTGAGTGTCGTGGCAACGATCATCGCGTTTCGCCGCTGGCGCTCGGTGGCCGCGCAGAACCGCAGAGGGCACTAGCCAGCGGAGGGCACCGCCGACGCCTGACCGGGTCCGCCCCGGCCCACATACATCTGCGCCCCGATACGGCAGGCTCCACGGCTGATCTGGTGCGGTTTCGGGTCTCAGATGTACTTAGCGCACCCCGCCCCCGAGACGCATCCCGCCCCGGGCGTTCGGGCGGGCATGCGAAAAACCCCCGACCCGGAACTCATGTCTCCGGATTGGGGGCTTCCCGAATCGTGTGCGCGAGGGGGGACTTGAACCCCCACCCTCTAATACGAGGACTAGCACCTCAAGCTAGCGCGTCTGCCTATTCCGCCACCCGCGCAGGTGTCCGAACCGCGGCGTTTCCGATCTCCCGGAAACCTTCTCGGCCCGTGGCAACGACAAGAAACCTACCACAGTTGCGCGGTCCGTTCGAACTCGACCGGGGCCGGACCGCGCACTCCTCGGGAGCACGGCCCGGTGCGGGTGCTACCGACCTGCCTGCGCCAGGAAGTCCTCCGCGCCACCCACGAGTTCCACGTGACCGGTGGGGACGTCCGCAGAGACCATCGCGGCGATCTCCCGGGCGAACTCATGGACGGTGTAGAGCTTCCCGGCGGCCTCGCGGCGCTCATCGAGTGCTCCCGGGCGGGCCCGGTTGAGCAGCGTGGCCGTGACGGTGCCCTCGATCATGTCCGCGGAGACCACCACGAAGCCGATGCCCTTGTCCTGCAGCTCGGACACGCGAGCCGTCAGGGTGTCTTCCCCGGCGCGCTTGGACTTGGCCACGGCCTCGTACTCGGGCATCGTCTCCACGTCGTTGATGAAGTGTGCCTGGTGGCTCGTGACGAACACCACGCGGCCACCCTGGGGAAGCGTCCGCAGGGCCTCGGTCAGGGTGTCGTTCTGGGCGTCACGGTTCAACCGCAGGGCGTAGTCCTCACCCATCTCGGTCTCCATGCCCCCGGAGGCGTTGAGGATCAGCACGTCCACGCCACCGAACTCGTCCACGGCGGCACGGAACAGACCCGCGCGAGACTCGGCGTCCGTGATGTCCGCCTGCACAGCGATCGCGTGGCCGCCGGCCTCCGTGATCTCCTTGACCACCTTGTTGGCCCGGGGGGCCTTCTGACGGTAGTTGACCACCACGTTGGCGCCCTCACCGGCGAGGATCTTGGCGGTGTCCGCGCCCACGCCTCGCGAGGATCCGGTGATGACCACGGTCTTGCCTGCCACTGAACTCATGCGGTTTCTCCTTCGAGGGGTGCGGGTGCGGGTGCGGGAATCGGCGGTATCAGTGCCCCAGGCCCAACCCGCCGTCTACGGGGATGATAGCGCCGGAGACGTAGGCCGCGGCGTCGGAGGCAAGGTATTCCACCGCTCCGGCGACCTCTTCCACGTGCCCGAAACGCTGGGCCGGGATCATGGAGAGGTAGTTGTCCTTGACCTCGTCGGAGAGCTCATGGGTCATGGCGGTGTCGATGTAGCCGGGGGCCACCACGTTGGCGGTGATCCCGCGGGAACCGAGTTCGCGGGTGATGGCGCGGGCCATGCCGACCAGGCCGGCCTTGGAGGACGCGTAGTTCACCTGACCCGGCGCGCCCGTGTACCCCACCACGGACGAGATGAAGATGATCCGGCCGTGCTTCAGTCGCATGAACCCCTTGGTCGCGCGCTGCACCACCCGGAACGCGCCGGTGAGGTTGGTGTCGATCACGTCCTGGAAATCGGCGTCCTTCATGCGCACCAACAGGGTGTCCTTGGTGACCCCGGCGTTCGCCACGAGTACCTCCACGGGACCGAACTTCCCCTCGATCTCCCGGAAGGCCGCGTTCACGGAGGCGGTGTCGGTGACGTCCGCCTGCACGGTGTACGCGCCGTCGGGCCCGTCCCCACCGGAGCGCGAGGTGACCACCACGTTGTCCCCGGCGGCGATGAACCGTTCCGCGATCGCGCGGCCGATACCTCGATTGCCTCCGGTGACGAGCACGGTGCGAGCGGCGGAGGACTGGTCAGACATGATGGAACCTTCCGTGGAGGGGCGGGCGCGGCGGGGAAGCCCACCCTCGTATCAAGACCTCACAGCATCCTAACCGGCCTCTGACCGGCGGACATCCCCCGCTTGGGCGCCACACACAACGGTGAGACAATGCTCAGAACGCTCACAGTCAGCCGTGGCAGTGTTGCCCCGCGGGTACACCCCCAGATCGTTCGCCGAAGGACCGGTTCCCATCTCACGTTCCCAGCCGCAGTCGCATGGTTCCACCGAGGTTCATTCGATCACCTCGGCGGCGGATCCGCACACCACCGACATGGCACACCGCATGAAAGTCTATTCCTTCCAGATGGCGCTGCGCGTGGTGTGCATCATCGGAGTGGTGCTGATCGACAACCTGATCGCGCGGATCCTGCTCGTGCTGGGCGCTGCGATCCTGCCGTGGCTCGCGGTCATGATGGCCAACCGCGGCGCGGACCGCTCCGAACGCTCGGGTTCCGCGTACCGCCCGCCTACCCGCACCGAGTTGCCCACGAGCGCCGAGTCGCAGGAGCGGGCACCGGATCCGGAGACCGTGGTCGTGGACGGGGAGTACACCGCCCCGCCCCCGCAGCGCGAACTGCCCCCGCCCCGCGCGGTCACGCGCCGCAACTGAAGCGGGTCCGCCCCCGCACCCACCGCACCGCACGATTTCTGGGAGGATTTTTCACCGTGGGATTCGATCTGCTCGGCTCTCTGGACCCGCAACGCCCCGCGCCCGACGACGCCGCACCCCGACCCCGCGCGGCGGCACCCGAGGCCGTGTGCTCTCGCCGGGGCTGTTCGCGTCCCGCGCAGTGGACCCTGCTGTGGAACAACCCCCGCGTGCACACCCCCGAGCGCCGCAAGGCGTGGCTCGCGTGCGACGAGCACCGGGAGCACCTGGCCGACTTCCTGGGCCAGCGTGGCTTCCTCAAGACCATCACACCGTTCGAGGCCCCCGAGGACGCGACGCCCGACGCCGCTGCGAGCCAGGACATCCCGCACGAGCCCGGCGCGGGTGACGGCCGCGCCGAGGTCGGGGACGGCGGCGTCGTCCGACCCGAGGAATCGGGGCGCACACCCTGATGCGCAAGTACAAGTTCCTGGGCACCCCCACGTGGCTCGGCTGGTTCGCGCTGTGCTGCGTAGCTGCGGTGCTGTGCCTCTACCTGGCCCACTGGCAGATGTCCCGCAACGACTACCTGGTCGCGGAGAACGCCAAGATCAGCAAGAACTACGACGCCCCGGCCTATGACTCCGCCCGCGGCATCCCCCTGTTCCAGGACTACGACGACTCGCAGACCTGGCACCCCGTGGAACTGCGCGGCACGTATGTGCCCGAGGAGACCGTGCTGATCCGCAACCGTCCGCACGACGGGCGCGTGGGGTACGACGTCCTGGTCCCGTTCCGCACCGTGGAGGGACCCGTGATCGCGATCGACCGCGGCTGGATCCCCACGGACGACTCCGCGAACGGGATGCCGTCCGCGGTGCCCCCTCCCCGGTCCGGGACCGTGACCGTGACCGCCCGGCTGCGCCCCACCGAGGGCACCGTGGACCGCGGGGCACCCGAGGGTCAGTCCGCCTCGATCGACCTGCCCGCGTTCGCCGAACGCTGGGGTGGCGCGCTGGCCACGGGCGGGTACGGAGAACTGGTCTCCGAGGACCCGCCCTCGAGCGTGACCCCGCAGGCCGGTGAACGACCGGCCATCGAGTACGGTCCGCACCTGTCCTACTCGCTGCAGTGGTACGCGTTCGCGGTGCTGGTGTTCGTGGCCTACGGGTACTCGGCGCGCCAGCACGTGAAGAACCTCGAGTGGGATCGCGCGTACGCCGCGGAGGTGGAACGCCGGTTGGCGCAGTACTACGACGCCGAGGGCAACTACATCGGGCAGATGGACGAGTCGCTGATCATCCGTCAGTTGCAGATGGCCGACGACATGCCCGCGCATCTGAAGTCGCTGTACCGACCCAAGCGCCGTCGGGCCTCCACCGGCGTGAGCAACGAAGACGAGGAGGACGCCCTACTGGACGCCCTCGAGGCCGACAGGCGACACTGAGACGCAGACCCGCGCCCGCTTACGGCACCCGAGGGAGCCGTCCAGGCGGGCGGTCCGCCCGAGCGGACGTTGCCTTGTCGGACGGGTCACCCGTGATGAAGGAGTCGCCGTGAAGATCACCGCCGCCGTGCTCGAGGAGATCGGGCTGCCGCGCCCGTACGCCGAGTCCCATCCGCTGCGCCTCCAGGAGGTGGAGCTCGCGGACCCCGGTCCGGGCGAGCTGCTGATCCAGGTCCGGGCGGCGGGACTGTGTCACTCGGACCTGTCCGTGGTGGACGGCAACCGGGTGCGTCCCACGCCCATGGTGCTGGGACACGAGGCCTCCGGGATCGTGGAGGCGGTGGGTGAGGGTGTCACGGACATCGCCGTGGGTGACCAGGTCACGACCGTGTTCCTGCCCCGCTGCGAGGAGTGCGACCAATGCGCCACGGACGGGAAGCTGCCGTGCGGTCCCGGTTCCCGCAGTAACGACGCCGGGCTGTTGCCCGGTGGTGAGCGCCGATTGCACCGCGGTGAGGAGGAGCTGTTCCACCACCTGGGGGTTTCGAGTTTCGCGACCCACGCGGTGGTCAACCGCCAATCGGTGGTGCCCGTGGACAAGGACGTGCCCCCGGAGATCGCCGCCGTGGTGGGCTGCGCGGTGCTCACGGGCGGCGGCGCCGTGATCAATGCGGGCCGTCCCAACGACGGTGACACGGTGCTCATCGTGGGTCTGGGCGGCGTGGGCATGGCTGCGCTGCTGACCGCAGTCTCGCTCGAGAAGGGCCCGGTGATCGGGGTGGACGCGAACCCGGAGAAGCTCGCGCGCGCCGTCGAACTCGGAGCAAGCGCGGTGTACTCCCCCGAGGAGCTCGCCGAGCAGGGGGTGACGGCGGCCGTGGTGATCGAGGCCGCGGGCCACCCCCGCGCGTTCGAGACGGCGGTCGCGGCGACCTCGCCCGGGGGCATCACGGTGACGGTGGGGTTGCCCTCGCCGGACGCCCGGTCCACGATCTCCCCGCTGGGGCTCACCGCGCAGGCGCGCACGATCGTGGGTTCCTACCTGGGTTCGGCGGTCCCCGCGCGGGATATCCCCGTGTACCTGGGACTGTGGCGGGAGGGGAAGCTACCCATCGAGGAGCTGATCTCCCAGCGGATCGGTTTCGAGCAGATCAACGAGGGTCTCGACGCCCTCGCCGAGGGCCGGGCAGTGCGCCAGGTCGTACTGTTCGAGAACTGAGCCCCGCCGCGCCGGGTGCGGGAGCGGCGTACGTCCCCGCACCGTACGCGCCGCGGAAAGTCCCGCGGCGCGCCAGGCCCGTTGGTCCTCCAGCGGCCGCAGCTGGACGCCCGTGCTACGCGAGGGTGATAAGGTCCTGGTAGTCCTGGCTCCAGAGGTCCTCCACGCCGTCCGGGAGCATGACCACGCGCTCGGGTTCGAGCGCCTCCACGGCGCCCTCGTCGTGGGAGACCAGGACCACGGCGCCTTCGTAACTGTGCAGCGCGTTGAGGATCTCCCGCCGGGACGCGGGGTCCAGGTTGTTGGTGGGCTCGTCCAGCAGCAGCACGTTCGCCGACGACGCTACGAGCGTCGCGAGTGCGAGTCGCGTCTTCTCGCCGCCGGAGAGCACCCCGGCGGGCTTGTCCACGTCGTCGCCCTGGAACAGGAAGGAGCCGAGGATCGTGCGCACCTGGGTGTCCTGCAGGTCCGGTGCGGCGCTCTTCATGTTCTCGAGGACGGTGCGCTCGGTGTCCAGGGTGTCGTGTTCCTGCGCGAAGTAGCCGAGTTTCAGGCCGTGACCCGCGACCACCTCGCCGGTGTCCGGGTCCGCCTGGCCCGCGAGCATGCGAAGCAGCGTGGTCTTGCCCGCGCCGTTGAGCCCGAGCACGACCACGCGGGAACCGCGGTCGATCGCGAGGTCCACATCGGTGAAAATCTCGAGTGAGCCGTAGGACTTGGACAGGCCCTTGGCCATGAGCGGGGTCTTGCCGCAATCGGCGGGCTTGGGGAAGCGGATGGCCGCGACCTTGTCCTGCACGCGTTCACCCTCGATCCCGGCCATGAGCCGTTCGGCTCGGCGGATCATCTGCTGGGCGGCCACGGCCTTGGTGGCCTTGGCGCGCATCTTGTTGGCCTGGTCCATGAGCACCCCGGCCTTCTTCTCCGCGTTGGCGCGTTCACGCTTGCGGCGGGCCTGGTCCTGGTCGCGCTGCTGGAGGTAGTTCTTCCATGTCATGTTGTACACATCCACCACGCAGCGGTTGGCGTCCAGGTACAACACCTTGTTCACGACCATTTCCATGAGGTCCACGTCGTGGGAGATCATGAGGACCCCGCCCTGGTAGGAACGCAGGAACTCGCGCAGCCACACGATCGAGTCGTGGTCCAGGTGGTTGGTGGGCTCGTCCAGGAGCATGGTGTCCGCGTCCGAGAACAGGATCCGGGCGAGCTCCACACGGCGACGCTGCCCACCGGAGAGCGTGTGCAGGGGCTGGTCAAGCACGCGCTGGGGCAGGTTGAGGTTGCTCGTGATGGTCGCGGCCTCGGACTCCGCGGCGTAGCCGCCGCCGGCCAGGAACTCGGACTCGAGGCGGTCGTAGCGGCGCATGGCCTTGGCCCGCACGGCGTCGTCCTCGGAGGCCATCTCCTCCTCCGCGCGGCGCAGCTTGGTGATCACACCGGCGAGGTTACGCGCGGACAGGATGCGGTCCCGGGCCAGCTGGTCCATGTCATCGACCTTGGGGTCCTGCGGCAGGTACCCGATCGATCCCGACCGCGTGACCTCACCCGCGGCGGGCAGCGTGAGCCCCGCGAGCACCTTGGTCATGGTGGTCTTGCCAGCCCCGTTGCGCCCGACCAGGCCCACCTTGTCGCCCTTGTCCACCCGGAAGTTCACCTCGTCCATGAGCAATCGCGCGCCGGCGCGCAGTTCGAGGTTCGTGACGGTGATCAACGGTGCAGGGCCTTTCGTGGGGCGGTCGAGCGAGTGGTCCCGGGACGACGCCGCACACCGTGCTCGGCGTGCGGCGCTTCGTGGATCGCTCCGGATGAACGCACCCGGGACAGACAGAAACCCCGTCGCTGCGGGATCCCGCACCAGTCTACTCACGGTCGCAAATCCACTCGATGAGCGGGCGCTGCCGGCGCGCGGGGCACCCGCGACCCATGCAGCGTCGTCCCGTGAGGTGCCGGCGCGGTGCACGGGCCGTGTGATCCGCCGGATGAGCAGGAGCGGTCGGGCGAGCGAGGGTGGGCGGGCGCCGTCGGCCCATACCACCGGGCTCCACTAGACTGCGGACCATGACAGCACCCGCGCGCGACACCCGCACCGTGACCTCATTCGACCTGGCCAACATCGCCGTGTTCGCCGCGCTGACGTGCGTGCTCGCGCTCGCTCCCGCCATCCCCGTGGGTGCGCTCGGGGTGCCCATCACACTGCAGACCCTCGGGGTGTACCTGACCGGCATGATCCTCGGGAGCCGCCGCGGCTTCGCCGCCCTGGCGCTATACGTGATCGTGGGTCTGCTCGGCGTCCCGGTGTTCGCTGGCTTCGTGGGCGGACCGGCCGTCCTGGGCGGGCCCAGCGTGGGCTATTTGCTCTCCTTCCCGTTCGCCGCCGCCCTCGTGGGTGCACTCGCCCACCGCAGCGTGCGCGCCGAACGCGTACGACGCCGCGCGGGCTCCACCTCCGCCGCCCCCGAACGCCGTGGCGGGCTGGTGATCACACTCTTCGGTGCGGCGCTCGCTGGCCTCGTGCTCTCCCACGTCATGGGCATCGTGGGCATGATGCTCACCGCGGGATTGTCCCTTCGGGCGGCGCTGCTCACCGATCTCGCGTTCGTCCCCGGTGACCTGGTTAAGGCACTCGTGGCGGCCCTGATCGCGGTGGCCGTGCACCGTGCCTTCCCCCGGATGGCCGGGGCGGTCCTCTGAGTGCAGCCCGCACGACGACCGGGCTCCTCCGACCCCCTGTACTGCGCGGACGTCACCGTCACGGCGGAGGGACCCGCGGGTCCCGTGACCGTCCTGGACCGGGTCACGTGTGAGTTCACCGCGCCGCGCACCGCGGTGGTCGGGCTCAACGGCTCCGGCAAGTCCACGCTGCTGCGGCTGTTCAACGGGCTCGTGACCCCGACCTCGGGCGTGGTGCTCACGGGCAGCGTGGACCCCGTGGCCTTCCCCCGGGAGGCTCGCTCGCTCGTGGGGTTCGTGTTCACCGATCCGGCCTCCCAGATCCTGATGCCCACACCGCTCGAGGACATTGAACTGTCCCTGCGGCGTCGCGTCCCGGACCGGGTGCAACGCGCTGAGCAGGCCCTGTCTTGGCTGCGCCGCATGGGGCTTGAGCACCGCGCGCACCACAGCGTGTTCGACCTCTCCGGCGGGGAACGCCAGCTCGTGGCGCTGGCCGCCGTGCTCGCCGTGGAACCCCGGGTGCTCATCCTGGACGAACCCACCACGCTGCTGGACCTGCGCAATCGCCTCAAGCTGCGAGAGCTGCTGGACGGATTACCCCAGCAGCAACTTGTGAGCACTCACGACCTCGACCTCGCCGAGAGCGCCGAGCACGTGGTCGTGGTCCACGAGGCGCGGATCCTCGATCAGGGTCCGCCCGAGCTCGTGCTCCCCCGGTACCGCGCGTGGTGCGCGCACGGTTTCCCCGGGGAGACTGCGTGAGGAGGTCGCGCGCCGACGACCTGCTGGGCACGTACGTCCCCGGGACCTCGATCCTGCATCGCAGTCCCCTGTGGCTCAAGACCGTGGTGCTGCTCGGCGCGTGCGTGGCGATCATGGCCGTGCGCGCGTGGCCGGTGTCCCTCGCGGCATTCGCGCTCAGCGCGGTGGTGTCCGCGGCCTGTGGTTTGGGGTTACGGCGGTGGGCCCGCTCCCTGCGCCCACTCCTGCTGCTCGTGGGCGTGCTGAGTCTCTACCACCTCGTGGCCAACGGTCCGGCCCGCGCGGCGGACGTCGTGCTCTCCCTGCTGGCCGTCGTGGGGATCACCCGGTTGCTCATCACCACCACACCGCTGCCCCGACTCATCGACGGCCTGGTCACCCTGTGCGCACCGCTGCGCCGGCTGGGTGTGGACCCCGAGCGGGTGGGGCTCGCGGTCTCACTCATGATCCGTTCGGTGCCCTGGTTGTTCGGCGTGCTCTCCGGGCTGCGCGACGCCGCCGCGGCACGCACCGTGCGCCCGTCCCCCGTGCAGCTCGTGACACCGGCCGTGATCGCGACCGTGGACTACGCGCACCGCACCGGGGAGGCGCTCGCCGCGCGCGGACTCGAGTGAGCCCCCGCGCACGCGACGCGGAGGCCGTCCGACGCGCCACGACGCGGCACCACGGCCCCGTACCATGCGGTTGCCCCGGTGGGGCCCTATGCTTCCCCCATGAGTTTCAATGACAACTCCCAGCTCAACGGCGGCCGCGTGGGTTCGGGCGGCGGTGGCCGCGGGATCGCCGTGGGAGGCGGGCTGGGCGGCGCCGTCCTGCTGCTGCTCGCGGGACTGTTCTTCGGCCAGGACGGCATCGATGCGCTCACTGGCGGCAATCAGGACGACACCCAGAGCACGCAACAGGTGGACTCCGGGCTCGCGGACCGCTGCCGAACGGGCGAGGACGCCAACCGGGACACCGAGTGCCGCATGGTGGCCACGGTCCAGTCCCTGGACCAGTTCTGGGGAGGGTACTTCCCCGAGGCCACGGGCAAGAAGTACTCGTTGCCGCAGGTGGAACTGTTCCGCGGGACCGATTCCACGTCCTGCGGCCAGGCGTCCTCCGCGACCGGCCCGTTCTACTGCCCGCCGGATTCCACGGTCTACCTGGACACCGGCTTCTTCGACCAGATGCGCAGCCAGTTCGGCGCGGACGCCGACGCCCTGGCCCAGGAGTACGTCATGGCGCACGAGGTGGGGCACCACGTGCAGAACCTGCAGGGCACCCTGGGCCGGGCGCAGCAGGACCCGCACGGCGCGACGTCGGCCGCCGTGCGCACCGAGCTGCAGGCCGACTGCTATGCGGGAATGTGGGCGCATCACGCGACCGAGCCCGGCGGGGCCGTCCAGTTGGAACCGATCACGCGCACGCAGCTCGCCGACGCGATCGAGGCGGCCGGGGCGATCGGTGACGACCGGATCCAGGAGACCACCCAGGGTCGCGCGAACCCGGAGTCCTTCACCCACGGCACCTCGGCGCAGCGCCAGGCGTGGTTCCTCACCGGCTACCAGACCGGGGACATCCGCGCGTGCAACACGTTCACCGCCTCGGACCTGAACCGTCCTGCGGCCCTGACGTAACCGTTCACACATCGTCATCCGGTGCGGCACGCCCGGGACGAGCCGCACCGGGGCAACACAGGTGACCGGCGCCCCGGCGTCGGGTCCGGGCGGCACGTCCGGGCCCACTTCGTCGCGTACCTCGGCCAGCGCGGTCAGGGACACCGGGGCCCGGCCCAGTTACCGGCCGCCGTGGTTCGAGACCACCAGCCCGTCGGCGCCCACGCTCAGGGCCCGGCGGGCGTCGTCGGCGGTGAGCACGCCCCCGGTCTCACCCTCCGCATGCATGAACCGCGTGAACCCCGTGGGGGCGGTCCGGGTGGAAGGAGCCGAGGCGCATGAGGGGTTTCAATTCGGTCACCTGGGGTAGTTGGCGTTGCAGGGAGCATCTCCCGATCCGGACGTGGGCCGCGGGCCCGACATGGGCGTCGGATCCGAACGTAGCACCGCCCGCGCCATGGAACCCTCGGATGGGGGCCGAGCACATGGCTGCCCGGGGCTCTGCGCATCCGAGTCATGCGGGAGGGGTCCGGGTACGCGTGAGGGCGCGGGGTGGTTCACCCCGCGCCCTCACGACACGCATCGACTCAGATGTTGAAGCCCAAAGCCCGCATCTGATCGCGTCCGTCCTCCGTGATCCGCTCGGGACCCCACGGGGGCATCCAGATCCAGTTCACGTGCCACTCGTCCACGGTGGGGGCCAGGTTCTGGGCGACCTGTTCCTCGATCACGTCCTGCAGCGGGCACGCGGCCGTGGTGAGCGTCATGTCCAGACGCAGGGAGTCGTCGTCCTGGTAGGCCAGCCCGTAGAGCAGCCCCAGGTCCACGATGTTGACACCCAGCTCGGGGTCGATCACGTTCTTCAACAGATCCGTGATCTCGGCAAGCGACGCCTGGCCATTGGGACCGGGGGTCTCCGCCGTGACGGTCTCGGTGGAATCGCTCATCGCGACCTCCTCTGAAGTGGTGTGCGGGGACTTACTTGGCGGGGGCCCGCACGTAGCGGTCGTAGCCCTCGTTCTCGAGCTGGTCGGCGAGCTCGGGACCACCCTGGTCCACCACGCGCCCGTCCGAGAACACGTGCACGAACTGCGGCTTGATGTAGCGCAGGATCCGCGTGTAGTGGGTGATGAGCATGATGCCCGTGTTGTCCTCCTGCAGGGCGCGGTTGACACCCTCGGAGACGATCTTCAGGGCGTCCACGTCCAGACCGGAGTCGGTCTCGTCCAGCAGCGCGATCTTGGGCTTGAGGATCTCGAGTTGCAGGATCTCGTGACGCTTCTTCTCGCCACCGGAGAAGCCCTCGTTCACGTTGCGCTGCAACATGTCGTTGTCGATCTTCAGCTTGTCCATGGCGGTGCGCACGTCCTTGGTCCACGTGCGCAGGGACGGGGCCTCGCCCTCGATCGCCGTCTTGGCCGAACGCAGGAAGTTGGAGGTGGTCACACCCGGGATCTCCACGGGGTACTGCATGGCCAGGAAGAGCCCGGCGCGGGCGCGCTCGTCCACGGACATCTCCAGCACGTCCTGACCGTCCAGGGTCACGGAACCGGAGTCCACCTGGTACTTGGGGTGACCGGCGATCGTGGAGGCGAGCGTGGACTTCCCGGAACCGTTGGGGCCCATGATCGCGTGCACCTCACCGGAATTGATGGTCAGGTTCACGCCCTTGAGGATGGGCTTGGTGGTCTCGTCGTCCAGGATGACGGACGCGTGGAGGTCCTTGATCTCCAGAGTTGACATGAAGCGATTCTCCTAGTGTTCGTGCGCACCCGATCGGTTCGCGAGCCGGATGCGGGAAGGTCGTGGATGGGAACTGCCGCGGCGCGTGGGCCGGGCGCTCAGTTCTCGGTGCGGGCCAGCTCGTCCTCGAGGGACGCGCGCAGCTGTTCCTCGAGGGACTCGACGCCCACCTGCTGGATGATCTCGAACAGGAACCCGCGCACCACGAGGCGCCGCGCGTCCTGCTCGGGGATCCCGCGGGACATCAGGTAGTACAGGTGCTCGTCGTCCAGCTGACCCGTGGTCGAGGCGTGACCGGCGCCAGCGATCAAGCCGGTCTCGATCTCGAGGTTCGGCACGGAGTCCATGCGGGGGCCGTCGTTGAGGATCAGGTTGCGGTTGAGCTCGTAGGTGTCCGTGCCCTCCGCTTCCGCGCGGATCAGCACGTCGCCGATCCACACGCCGTGGGCGTTCTCGCCCTGCAGCGCGGACTTGTAGGTCACGCGGGAACGGCACCGGGGCACGGAGTGGTCCACGAACAACCGGGATTCCAGGTGCTGGCCGTCGTCCACGAACGTGAGACCGTACATTTCCACGTCACCACCGGGAGCGGTGAAGCGGGTGGACGGGGTGACCCGCACGAGGTCCCCACCGAGGCTCACGAGCACGTGCTTGAAGGTCGCGTCGCGGCCCAGGCTCGCTTGCTGCGAAGAGGCGTGCACGGAGTCGTCGTCCCATTCCTGGAGCGAGACGACCGTGAGGTTGGCACCGTCCGCGACCGAGAACTCCACGTTCTGGGACAGCACGGCGGAGCCCACGTGGCGCAGCACCACGAGCGCGCGGGAGTTCGTCCCGGCCTCGATCACGATGTGCTGGGCTGCGGGCTCGGCCGACTCACCCGTGATCGTGACGATGACCGGCTCGGTGACCTGCGCGTCGCGCGGGACGCTGAGCACGGTGGCCTCGCGGAAGTTGGACCACGCGTTGGCGGAGACCCGGTCCTCGGGGATGCCCACCGAGCCGATGCGGGAGTCCTCGCGGGAGACCGTGGTGAGTTCCACGCCATCGCCGCCGGAGACCGACACGGCCGGGGCGGGCCCGTCCAGGGCGGAGTCGTCGAGTCCGCGCAGGCGCTTGATCGGGGTGAATCGCCAGTCCTCGAGCTTGGTGCTCAGCGGCGGGAAGTCCGCGACGTCGTAGGAGGTGAAACGGCCCGCGCGCGAGGAATCCGGGACACCGGAGATGTCACCGTGCTCCGTGTGCCTGATCTCGGGCTCACCGGCCTGGTTACGACCCTCCTGGAGGGTCTCGCCCTCCTGGCTCATCCCGGGAATCGCCACGCGGTCCTCACCGGTGGGGACCCCGTTCACCTGTTCGGTGGTGTCCTGGGCGGTCTGATCAGTGGTGGACATATCAGCCAACGGATCCTTCCATTTGCAGTTCGATGAGACGGTTCAGCTCGAGCGCGTACTCCATGGGCAGCTCGCGGGCGATCGGCTCCACGAAGCCGCGCACGATCATGGCCATGGCCTCGTCCTCGGGCAGACCGCGCTGCATGAGGTAGAACAGCTGCTCCTCGGAGACCCGGGAGACCGTGGCCTCGTGACCCATGGTGACGTCGTCCTCGCGGATGTCCACGTACGGGTAGGTGTCCGAGCGGGAGATCGTGTCCACGAGCAGGGCGTCGCACACCACGTTGGACTTGGAGTGCTTGGCGCCCTCGCGCACCTGCACCAGACCGCGGTACGCGGAACGACCGCCGTTACGGGCCACGGACTTGGACACGATCGACGAGGACGTGTTCGGGGCGATGTGCACCATCTTGGAGCCGGTGTCCTGATGCTGGCCCTCACCCGCGAACGCGATCGACAGCGTCTCACCGCGGGCGTGCTCACCGGTCATGTAGACCGCGGGGTACTTCTGGGTGACCTTGGAGCCGATGTTGCCGTCCACCCATTCCATGGTGGCGCCCTCGTGGGCGATCGCGCGCTTGGTCACCAGGTTGTACACGTTGTTCGACCAGTTCTGGATGGTCGTGTAGCGCACCCGGGCGTTCTTCTTGCAGATGATCTCCACCACGGCGGAGTGCAACGAGTCCGTCTTGTAGATCGGCGCGGTGCAACCCTCGATGTAGTGGACGTAGGAGTCCTCGTCCGCGATGATCAGCGTGCGCTCGAACTGGCCCATGTTCTCCGTGTTGATGCGGAAGTAGGCCTGCAGCGGGATGTCCACGTGCACGCCCTTGGGCACGTACACGAACGACCCGCCGGACCACACGGCCGTGTTCAGTGCGGCGAACTTGTTGTCGCCCACCGGGATCACGGTGCCGAAGTACTCCTCGAAGAACTCGGGGTGCTCCTTCAGCGCGGTGTCCGTGTCCATGAAGATCACGCCCTGGCGCTCCAGGTCCTCGCGGATCTGGTGGTACACGACCTCGGACTCGTACTGCGCGGCCACACCGGCCACCAGACGGTTGCGCTCCGCCTCGGGGATGCCGAGCCTTTCGTACGTGTTGCGGATGTCATCGGGCAGCTCCTCCCAGGAGCCGGCCTGCTGCTCGGTGGAGCGCACGAAGTACTTGATGTTGTCGAAGTCGATCCCGGACAGGTCCGCACCCCACGTGGGCATGGGCTTGCGGTCGAAGAACTTCAGACCCTTGAGCCGCAGCTGGGTCATCCAGTCCGGTTCGCTCTTCTTGGCCGAGATGTCCCGGACCACTTCTTCGTTGACGCCGCGGCGCGCGGAGGCACCGGCGTCGTTCTTGTCGGCCCAGCCGTACTGGTACTGACCGATCCCCTCGAGCTCCGGGTTCATCTCCAGGATCTCGGAAATCGTGGTGTCACCTGACGTGTTGCCCGCGGTCTCCGCGGGCACAATGCGCTCGGTCATGACAACCCTCCCTGTCGTGCGGTTGTGTGGTTGGTGGAATTCGAGTGACCCGCAGTGCGCAGTTGCAGCGGGACGTGTGTGGTGCAGACGTGGGCGCCGGCCGCCATGGTGGACAGCCTGCGGACGTCCACGTCCAACAGTTCGGAGATCAGTGCGGTTTCCTGTTCGCAGAACTCGGGGTACTCGCTCGCGATGTCCTGGATGGGGCAGTGGCCCTGGCACAGTTGCGCCGAGCGCAGCGTAACGCCCTTGGGTCCCCGCGGGGTCACGGTGGTGTGCGAGGCCACGAAGCCGTCGCGGCTCATGGCCGCGGTCAGGGCGTTGAGGCGGTCGTCGACGTCGGGCCCGGCCGCCTCGACCTGCGGGCGGTAGCGTTCGCGCATGCGCTCGATCTGCTCGGCGACGAACGCTTGCACGAGCTTCTCACCGCCCACGCGCTGCATGGTCTCCAGCGCACGGTGTGCGAGTCCGAGGTAGTCGTGGCCGAGCTGTTCGTGGCCTCCGGGGGCGACGACGTAGCGCCGGGCCGGGCGCCCCGCGCCCGATTGCGCGCTGCGTAGGGCGGAGACCTCGATGAACTGTTCGGCCTCGAGTGCGTCCAGATGGCGCCGGACGGCGGCGGGGGTCAACCCCAGGTCCTTGGCGATCTGGGCGGCGGAGATGGGACCGTGGGCGAGCACCAACGAGAGCACCCGGGAACGGGTGGTGTCATCCTGGTCCGTGCGGACCGCACCGCGGCCCGTGGCAGGTGAACTCATGCTCGGTGCAACATCCTTCGAGTGATGACGGTTGGCTCGGGGCGCGGCGTCCGCGTCGATCCCACCGGGTGAGCGCCGTGCAGCGTAAAAACCCTCGTGGTGGGACACGCAATACATAACGAGGGTATGTCCTAATCCATTCCCGGCCAAACGGCTCCGATAGGGGAACCGGGGTCCAAGACCCTTCGGCGAACCCTCCAGCCAGTACCGGGACGGACGTTCTAGACTGTCCGGGTGCAGATCCACCCCGACCCCGCTCCCACGTCCCCGGCGACCGCGACCGACACCGGTCCCGCCCTGCACATCGAGAACCTCGTGAAGACCTTCGAGGGCCGGGGTGAGCCCGTCCGGGCCGTGCGCGGGCTGAGCCTGGCCGCGGAGCACGGGAAGATCACCGCCCTGCTCGGGGCCAACGGGGCCGGCAAGACCACCACACTGCAGTGCGCCCAGGGGCTGCAGCGCCCCACCTCGGGCAGCGTCCGGTTGCTCGGGGAGGACCCGTGGCACGCCTCCCCCGCATTGCGGGCGCGCGTGGGCGTGATGCTCCAGGACGGGGGTCTACCGCCGTCAGTGCGCCCCGGGGAACTGTTGCGCCACGTCAGCCGGCTCTACGCGGACCCCGTGCCCGTGGCCGAACTCGTGGAGCTGCTGGGCATCGAATCGTTCCTGACCACGGGGATCCGGCGCCTGTCCGGCGGGCAGAAGCAACGCGTGGCCCTGGCCGCGGCCCTCGTGGGCCGCCCGGACGTGCTGTTCCTGGACGAACCTTCGGCGGGGTTGGACCCCCGCTCGCGCCACATCGTCTTCGACCTGATCCGGCGCCTGCGGGACAGCGGGGTGTGCATCATCCTGACCACGCACCTCATGGACGACGCCGCCCGCCTGGCCGACTACGTCTACATCGTGGACCGGGGCACGATCGCCGCGCAGGGAACCGTTGCGGAACTGGTCAGCGCCGAACGCCACGCACCGCTCGTGATGAGCATCACGCTCGCCAAGGAGCACGCCGGTCTGCTGCGCGCGGACCCGCCGTGGCGCACCCCGCGGTTCGACGACGTCGAATGGAGCGTCCAGGACCGCACCGTGACGCTGACGGGCCCGCTGGACGCGCCACGGATCCGCGAACTGACTGCGTGGGCCACACAGAACGACACCTTGCCGGAGGCGCTGAGCGTGCAACCCCGATCCCTCGAAGACGTCTTCCTGGAAGTCTCCGGGGGGAATGCCTCGTGAGCACCTCGACCCACGAGTCCTCGGTGACCGCAGCGCCGTCGTCCCCCGCCGGGGCCGCGTCCCTGCCCCGGCGCGTGCTCGCTCAGGCGCGCTTCGAGACCATGACCATGATCCGCAACGGCGAACAGTTGCTGCTTCTGCTGATCCTGCCCGTCATGGCACTCGTGGCCCTGACCGTGACCGACCTGTTGGACGGCTACCGCGTGGGGGACGCATCCCGCGTGGACGTGGCCGTGCCCGGGATCCTGGTGCTGTGCGTGATCTCGAGCGCGTTCTCCGGACAGGGGATCCAGACCGGTTTCGACCGTCGCTACGGGGTGCTGCGCTACCTCTCGACCACTCCCCTGGGTCGCGCCGGGCTGATCGCGGGCAAGCTACTGGCCATCCTGGCCGTGCTCGCGGTGCAGTACGCGGTGATTGCGGCCGTGGCCGTGCCCCTGGGCTGGCGGCCGTCCTGGGAGGCCGTGCTGGGGTCCGTTCCCCTGCTGATCCTCGTGGCACTCGCGTTCACCGGGCTCGGCATGCTGATTGCGGGGACCCTGCGCGCCGAGGCGACCCTGGCCGTGCTCAACGTCGTATGGGTCGCGCTCGCGGCCGCCGGCGGCGTCCTCTTCCCGGTGAGCGTGCTGCCCGGGTGGCTCTCGTGGCTCGTGGCGTGGCTGCCGTCCTCCGCGGCCGGTGAGGCGCTGCGGGAATGCTTCCTGATGGGTAGTGTCTCCCCCGTGCCGCTGCTCGTGCTCGCCGCGTGGGCCGTGCTCAGCTGGGCGGCCACGGTCGCCTGGTTCAAGTGGGTGTGAGCTCACCCGCGTGAGCCCGCTGCGCCCAGGGGTTTCCCACGCTGTTCTCGCTACACTGGAGGGGTCCCATCCCCTCTGCCCTTGGATGCTCCGTCATGTCTGATGTCGCCCGCCCCACCGCCACCGATTCGTTCTGGTGGCCCGCCACCGTGACCCCGTGGGTGCGGGGACTCGCGGTCGCATCCCTGCTGACCAACTCGCTGTTAATCCTCACGGGCGGGCTCGTGCGCCTGACGGGTTCCGGGTTGGGCTGCCCCACGTGGCCGCGCTGCACCGCCGACTCGTGGACCAGCACCCAGGAGATGGGCGTGCACGGGCTGATCGAGTTCGGCAACCGCCTGCTGACGTTCGTGCTCACCGTGGTCGCGGTGCTCACGTTCCTCTCGGTGCTCAAACTGCGTCACGAGCACCCCAAGCTCTTCCGCCTGGCGCTGTTCCTGCTGATCGGCATTCCCCTGCAGGCCGCGATCGGCGGCATCACCGTCCACGCGGACCTTCACCCGCTCGTGGTGGGGGTGCACTACCTGATCTCGGCCATCATGATCAGCCTGGCCACTCTGCTCGTGCTCAACACCCGCCGGGACGGGCTGTCGGTGGTCGCATACGAGCAGCGACCGGGGCAGTTGCACGGCTCCCGCTCCGCCGCACGCGTGCTGGGGGCGCTGACCGGTGTGCTCACCGCCGTGATCCTCTACCTCGGGACGCTCGTCACGGGCACGGGCCCCCACGCCGGGGACGAGGACAGTGCGCGGCTCGCGTTCGACTCCGTGATGATCGCCCGGGCGCACGCCATCCCCGTCTACCTCCTGACGTTCACGGTGATCGCGGGCATCGCCCTCACCGTCGTGAAGTCCCTGCCGCGGATCCTGCGCAACGCGTACCTCATCATGGCGGTCGTCATCGTGGCCCAGGCGCTGCTGGGGTACTACCAGTACTTCAACGGAGTCCCGGTTCCCGCCGTGGCCCTGCACATGGTGCTCTCGGCCGTGCTGATCTGGGCGGCCACGCGGGTGGTCTCGTTCAGCGTCTACCTCGCACAGGACACCCACGAGTACGCGGCACCCATCGACGGGCCCGCCGACGACGCCGCTCGCGCCACACCCGCGCACACCGTGCGCTGATCGCGAGGCACCAAGCTTATTCTGCGACGAAGGTCGCCGAGGGTGCGGACGAGCGCAGCCGCTCCACGGCGTCCGAGAGCAGCCGCTTGCTGTGGGACGGGATGGGCAGCAGGGGACGGCGGGGAGCGCTCGTTCGAACGCCGCACACCTCCGCCAACGCGTAGAGCACCGACAGGGGCCGTTCCTGACTCATGAGGTGCATGAGGGGATGCAGCGCGGCGCTCCAGGCTGCGGCGTCGTCCGCGCGGCCCTCCGCGACGGCGCGGTGGAAGGCCACGAACTCGGGCGCGAGCAACGCCGCCATGCCGCTGTGCCACGCCGCGCTCGGGTACTCGTCCACGATGAGTTGATCGCGGCTCACACCGTGTACGGTGCCCGGTTCGGCCTGCTGCGCGAAGAGCAGCTGGCGGGAGTGGAAGAGCCGACCGGACGCCGCGGTGTCCTTGAACGCGACCACGTTGTCCAGCCACGACAGCTCCGAGGCCAGTTCCACGGGGTAGGTGAACCCGGTGGTGGTCGGGTTGTTGTACAGGCACAACGGCAGGGACATAGCGGAGGCGACCGTCTCCACCTGGTCCGCGATCTCCTGGGATACCAACGGGATGTAACTCACGGGGCTCAACACCAGGCCGTCGGCACCGTTGTTCTCGGCGGAGTACGCGAACTGCATGACCTCCCGCGTGGTGATAGCGGAGATCCCCACGCCCACGGGCGTCCCCGAGCCCGACGCCGCGTCCACGGCCGTGCGGACCACCTGCGCCCGTTCCTGGGGGCCCAGGTAGGCGAACAGACCGGAGGTCCCGAGTACCACGATCCCGGACACTCCGCTGCGCGCGAGCCGCGCGACACTACGTTCGAGGGAATCCAGGTCCAGCCCGCCACCGGGGAGCAAGGGGGTCACGGGGTAGGCGATCACACCGGAGAAGGTCATCGAGAACATGGACCCATTTTAGGTGACCCTAACCAGCTTTCCAGGACACCCAGCCCGTGCGTGACGTCGAGAACGAAGGGCGGACGGCGTCGTCGTCCGTGGTAACGCCCGGACGGGATCCCGCGCGCTGGAGCGGGCCGGGCGAGACGCAAGCCCGAAAGGCTCCGACGGTAACGGCCCGGGTCAGAAAATGGGCCCACCCACGAACGGGTCCAGGGCCACGCCCACGAACACGAAGGTGATGTAGGCGATCGAGCCGTGGAACACGTACATGGCCTGCTTGAGCGTGGGCTTGCCGACGCGGGCCAGGCCGTAGAGCTTGTGGCAGTGGTACGTGAACCAGCCGCCGGAGATCAGGGCGATCACACCGTAGACCCACCCGGCGTCACCCACGGGGATCAACAGCAGCGAGCAGATCACGGTGGCCCACGCGTAGAGCACCACCTGGGCGCCCACGGTGCGCGCGGTGTCCACCGCACCGAGCATGGGCACGCCGGCGCGGGAATAGTCCTCCGCGTACTTCATGGACAGCGGCCAGTAGTGCGGCGGGGTCCACAGGAAGATGAACGCGAAGAGCACGAATGCGGGCCACTCAAGGGTCCCGCGCACCGCGGCCCAGCCGATCAGTACGGGCATGCACCCGGCGATCCCGCCCCACACGATGTTCTGCGCGGTGCGGCGCTTGAGCACGATCGAGTAGAACACCGCGTACAGGGCGATGGCCACCACGCCGAGCACACCGCACAAGACGCTGACCCCCAGGGTCAGCCACGCGACGGACACGACCGAAAGCACCCACGCGAAGATCAGGGCCTCACGCTCCCCCACCTCACCGGTCACGAGTGGGCGCTTGGCGGTGCGCCGCATGAGCCGGTCCTCGTTGCGGTCGATGTAACAGTTGAACGCACCCGCCGCACCGGCCGCGAGCGCGCCGCCGATCAGGGTGTTGAGCACGAGCAAGAAATCGGGGACACCCTGCTGGGCGAAGAACATGGTGGGCACGGTGGCCACGAGGAGCAGTTCGATGATCCGGGGCTTCGTGAGCGCCACGTACGCTTTGAGCTTACGACCCAAGGTCATCCGGCCCTGATACCCCACGGGCTCCACGGTCCCGATGCGGGTCCCGGTCACTCCGTGTCCGTGCGGCGCGTGGGATCCGTGGGATTCCGGGTGCGTCGCGGTGTCAAGGTGATTCACGGAATCAATGCTCCAAAGAACGTGGGTGGCCCGGCCGTGCGCCGGGAGTGCTTGGGGCGGGCGCGCCGCATGCGCACCGATACCCGGTCATCAGTATAGCCGCCGGTCCCGGCCCACGCCGGGGTGATGTTCGGCACGCGCTTGTGCCCGTGGCGCGGGCCGCGGTCGTCCCTGCCACGCGGCGTCCCACCGGACTAAGGTTGATCCCGGAACATGCGTTCCGGGCCGATCGTCGCGGCCGAGTCCGCGGCGGAGTGTTCCGGATCGTGACCGCACAACCCGTCTAGGAAAGGGGCGCGTCACCGTGCCGAACCTCGATCAACCGTTGAACTGGACCGAGAAGGACGCCCGTGCGGTGGACACCGCGCGTGTGCTCGCCGCGGACGCCGTGCAGAAGGTGGGCAACGGCCACCCCGGCACCGCCATGTCCCTGGCCCCGGTCGCGTACCTGTTGTTCCAGAAGATCATGCGGCACGACCCCTCCGACGACCGCTGGACCGGGCGTGACCGGTTCATCCTCTCCCCCGGTCACACGTCCCTGACCCTGTACCTGCAGCTGTACTTCTCCGGCTACGGCCTGGAGATGGAGGATCTCGAGTCCCTGCGCACGTGGGGTTCCAAGGTCCCGGGTCACCCCGAGTACCGCCACACCACGGGTGTCGAGATCACCACGGGTCCGCTGGGCCAGGGGCTCGCGTCCTCCGTGGGTTTCGCGTACGCGCAGCGCTACACGCGCGGTCTGTTCGACGCCGACGCCGCTCAGGGCACCTCCCCGTTCGACCACACCGTGTTCGTGATCGCCTCCGACGGTGACCTGCAGGAGGGCATCACCTCCGAGGCGTCGTCGCTGGCGGGCACCCAGGAGCTCGGCAACCTCGTGGTGATCTACGACGACAACAAGATCTCCATCGAGGACGACACCAACGTGGCGTTCAACGAGGACGTCCTCAAGCGCTACGAGGCCTACGGCTGGGACACCACGCGCGTGGACTGGCGCAACGGCGGCGAGTACCAGGAGGACGTGCAGGGGCTGTACGACGCGATCGTCGCGGCCACCAAGGTCACGGACAAGCCCTCGATCATCGCCCTGAACACCATCATCGGCTGGCCCGCCCCCACCAAGCAGAACACCGGTGGCGTGCACGGTTCCGCGCTGGGCGAGGACGAGGTCGCCGCGACCAAGAAGATCCTGGGCTTCGACCCGGAGAAGTCCTTCCAGATCGAGCCCGAGATCTTCGAGCACGTGCGCGAGGTCGGCGAACGCGGCAAGCAGGAGCGCGCGCAATGGGAGAAGTCCTTCGCCGAATGGCGTGAGGCCCACCCGGACAAGGCCGCGCTGTACGACCGGATCAAGAACGAGGAACTGCCCGAGAACTACGAGGACGCGTTCCCCACGTTCCCGGCGGGCAAGGCCGTGGCCTCCCGCAAGGCCTCCGGTCAGGTCATCAACGCCATCGCGGACACCTTCCCCGAGCTGTGGGGCGGTTCGGCGGACCTCGCGGGGTCGAACAACACCACGATCGACGACGCCAAGTCCTTCATCCCCGAGGCCCGCTCCACGGCCCAGTGGTCCGGTTCCCCGTACGGCCGGGTGCTGCACTTCGGCATCCGTGAGCACGCTGCCGCAGCGATCGTCAATGGCATCGTGATGAGCAGCCAGACGCGCGCCTACTCCGGCACGTTCCTGATCTTCTCGGACTACCAGCGTCCCGCCGTGCGCCTGGGTGCGCTCATGCGCGTGCCCTCGATCTACGTGTGGACGCACGACTCGATCGGCCTGGGTGAGGACGGTCCCACGCACCAGCCCGTGGAGCAGCTCTCCGCGCTGCGCGCGATCCCGGGGCTCGACGTCGTGCGCCCCGCGGACGCCAACGAGACCTCCGTGGCGTGGCGAACCATCCTCGAGCACCACGAGCACCCGGCCGGGATCGCCCTCACACGCCAGGACCTGCCCACGTTCGCGCGGGAGGACCTTCACCCGGATCACGACGGCGAGAAGTTCGCCTCCGCCGAAGGCGTGGCCCGCGGTGGATACGTCCTCGCGGACACCGAGGGCGCCCCGGACGTAGTGCTCATCGGCACCGGTTCCGAGGTCCAGCTCGCCGTCGAGGCCCGTGAACAGCTCAAGGCCAAGGGCGTGGCCGCCCGCGTGGTGTCCATGCCGTGCCGCGAGTGGTTCGACGCCCAGGACGAGGACTACCGCAACTCCGTGATCCCGTCCGACGTCAAGGCCCGCGTGAGCGTGGAGGCCGGGATCCGGATGTCCTGGAACGACCTGCTGGGCGATGCCGGACGCGCCGTGTCCCTCGAGCACTTCGGCGAGTCCGCCGACTACCAGACCCTGTACCGCGAGTTCGGCATCACCGCCGAGGCCGTGGCCCAGGCCGCCGAGGAGTCCATCGCCGCCGCTCGGTGAACCCCGTCCCACGTCGCAGGCGGTCCGCTCGGGCCGCCTGCGACGCCCCAGAACCCTTCGACGTGAAGTGAGGACATCATGACGACTCCCACCCAGAAACTCTCCGACGCCGGCGTCTCCATCTGGCTCGACGACCTCTCCCGCCAGCGCCTGACCAGCGGGAACCTCCAGGAACTGATCGACACCAAGAACGTGGTGGGCGTGACCACCAACCCCACGATCTTCGCCGCGGCACTCGCGGACGGTGAGTCCTACCGCGAACAGGTCGCGGAGCTCGCCAAGGCCGGCGCCTCCGTGGACGACGCCGTGTTCCGGATCACCACCGACGACGTGCGCGATGCGTGTGACCTGTTCACCCCCATCGCCCAGGCCACCCAGGGCGTGGACGGCCGCGTGTCCATCGAGGTGGACCCTCGACTGGCCCAGGACGCCGACGCCACGTCCACAATGGCCCAGAAGCTCTCGCAGACCATCGACCGGCCCAACGCGCTGATCAAGATCCCCGCCACCGAGAAGGGCCTGCCCTCGATCGCGGCCACGATCGCGGAGGGCATCTCAGTGAACGTGACCCTGATCTTTTCGCTGGACCGCTACCGCGGGGTCATCAACGCGTACATGCAGGGCCTCGAGGAAGCGCTCGAGAACGGCAAGGACCTCTCCACGATCCACTCCGTCGCGTCCTTCTTCGTCTCCCGCGTGGACACCGAGATCGACAAGCGTCTGGACGCCGTGGGCACGGACGAGGCCAAGGCCCTGAAGGGTAAGGCGGGTCTCGCCAACGCGCGCCTGGCGTACCAGGTCTACGAGGAGCAGCTCGAGACCGAGCGTTGGAAGCGCCTGGCCGCGGCCGGGGCCAACCCGCAGCGTCCCCTGTGGGCGTCCACGGGTGTCAAGGACCCGTCGCTGCCGGACACGCTGTACGTGAGCGAACTCGTGGCCCCTAATACCGTGAACACCATGCCGGAGAAGACCCTGGACGCGACCTACGACCACGCCGAGATCACCGGTGACACCGTGACGGGGACCTACCAACAGGCCACGGACGTGCTCAACGCCGTGGCCGAGCAGGGGATTTCCTACGAGGAGGTCGTGGACCAGCTCGAGACCGAGGGGCTGAAGAAGTTCGACAAGTCCTGGGACGAGCTGCTCGCCACGGTGCGCACTGCCCTCGACGAGGCCCGCTGAGCCGAACCCAGCCACTGCGTCGCGGCTGCGATCCCGCGCCGGGCACCCGCCCGGTGAGCATAGGGTCGGAGCCGCGCCGCGGCGTCGTTGTCCGAAAACCACGTTCCGAGGAGGCTCCCCGTGAGCTCATTGTCATTGCAGGCGGCCGGCGCCGCGCGTGAGGCGATCGACACGCACGTCCCGCGTCTGGTCGCCGAGAACTTCGCGTCCAAACTCTTCGACCAGGACCCCGCGCTGTGGGGCTCCGCCGCGCAGGAGGAAGCCGCGATACGGCTCGGGTGGACCGACGCCGTGCGCGTCTCGCGCCCCCTGGTGCCCGAGATCGAACAATTGCGCCACGACTTCGCCCGGGAGGGCGTGACCCGTTTCGTGCTCGCGGGAATGGGCGGCTCGTCGCTGGCCCCCGAGGTGATCACGCGCAGCGCGGGGGTGGACCTGTTCGTGCTGGACTCCACCGACCCGGAGATGGTCACCAAGGCACTCGAGGACCTCGAGCACACCGCGCTCGTGGTCTCCTCCAAGTCCGGGTCCACCGTCGAGACGGACTCCGCCCGGCGCGTGTTCGTGAACGCGTTCGAGCGCGCGGGCATCGATGCACCGTCGCGCGTGGTGGTCGTGACGGATCCGGGCTCCCCCATGGAGTCCGCGTCCCGTGAGGCCGGCTACCGCAAGGTCTTCACCGCGGACCCGAACGTGGGCGGTCGCTTCTCGGCGCTCACCGCGTTCGGCCTCGTGCCGTCCGGGCTCGCCGGCGTGGACGTCGCGGCGCTGCTCGACGACGCCGAAGAGGCCACCGAGATGCTGCGCGAGGATGACGAGAACAACATCGGTCTGCAGCTCGGCGCCGCCCTGGGCGGGACGTCCCCGCTGCGCGACAAGATCGTGCTCGTGAACCAGGGCGCACCGTTCGTGGGCTTCGCGGACTGGGCCGAGCAGCTGATCGCCGAGTCCACGGGCAAGTCCGGAACCGGTGTGCTGCCCGTAGTCGTGAACGACGCCGCTCCCGAAGTGACGTCGGGCGCCCCCGACGTCCTGGTGGTCTCGCTCGTGGACGACGAGGCCGTCACGGAGGAGCAGGGCGAGGGCGTGCGCGTGGCCGGTTCGCTGGCCGGGCTCATGATGGCGTTCGAGGTCGCGATCGCTGTGGTGGGACAGTTGCTGCGCATCGACCCGTTCAACCAGCCGGACGTGGAATCCGCCAAGGCGGCCACTCGCGAGCTGCTGGCCACCAAGCCCGAGCCCTCCCCCGCCGCCGCCACGGACGGCGCGATCGAGATCCGTGGCAATGAACAGCTGCTCGACGGCGCCACGACCGTGCCCGAGGCGCTCGCCGCACTGCTCGCCCAGCTGCCCGAGAACGGCTACGTGAGCGTGCAGGCGTACTTCGACCGTCTCGAGTGGGCGCAGCTCGAGTCGATCCGCGATCTGCTCGCACGGCACACGGGCCGTCCCGTGACCTTCGGCTGGGGACCCCGGTTCCTGCACTCCACGGGTCAGTACCACAAGGGCGGCCCCGAGCAGGGTGTCTACCTGCAGATCACTGCGGCCACGGGCACTGACGTGGACATCCCCGGGATCCCGTTCACGTTCGGTGAGCTCATCGGCGCGCAGGCCGACGGCGACGCTGGTGTGCTGAGCGATCACCACCGTCCCGTCGTGCGGCTGCGGCTCACGGACCGGGCCGAGGGTGTCGCACAGCTGCTCAGGGTGGCATCGGAGCTGTGACCCGCCACCAACCGCTAACGAACAGGAACACGCGTGCCTGACAACAAGAACTGCAACCCGCTACGCGATCCCCGCGACCGGCGCCTGACCCGGGTCGCCGCGCCGTCGGCCCTCGTGTTGTTCGGCGTCACGGGTGACCTCGCCAAGAAGAAGCTGCTGCCGGCCATGTACGACCTGGCCAACCGTAGCCTGCTCCCGCCGGCCTTCTCCCTCGTGGGGTTCGGCCGGCGGGACTGGGACGACGCCCAGTTCGCCGAGTACGTCAAGGAACACGTCGCCGAGCACGCGCGCACGCCCTACAACGAGGACCTCTGGAACCAGTTCGCCTCGGGTCTGCGTTTCGTCCACGGCGAGTTCGACGACGACGACGCGTACCACCGGCTCGCGCAGACCCTCGACGAGCTCGACCGGGACCGGGGCACCCGCGGCAACCACGCGTTCTACCTCTCGATTCCGCCCAAGACGTTCGAGGTGGTGTGCCAACAGCTCGCGGACCACGACCTCGCCGACAGCGAGGACAGCACGGGCTGGCGACGCGTGGTCATCGAGAAGCCCTTCGGGCACGACCTTGAATCCGCGCGGGAGCTCAACGCGATCGTGGAACGCGTGTTCCGCGCGGACAGCGTGTTCCGCATCGACCACTACCTGGGCAAGGAGACGGTGCAGAACATCCTGGCGCTGCGCTTCGCGAACCAGATGTTCGAGCCCTTGTGGGACGCCCGCTACGTGGACCACGTGCAGATCACCATGGCCGAGGAGATCGGGATCGGTTCGCGCGCCGGCTACTACGACGGCGTGGGCGCGGCCCGGGACGTGATCCAGAACCACTTGCTGCAGTTGCTCGCGTTCACCGCCATGGAGGAACCCGCGTCCTTCACGGCGCACAACCTGCGCCGCGAGAAGGCCAAGGTACTCGAATCCGTGGTGCTGCCCGAGGACCTCGGGAAGCATTCCGCGCTGGGCCAGTACACGTCCGGGCTGCAGGGCGGGGACTACGTCAAGGGCTTCCACGAGGAGAAGGACATCCCCGCGGATTCCCGCACGGAGACCTTCGCCGCACTGCGCGTGGACATCAACAACCGCCGCTGGGCGGGCGTGCCGTTCTACCTGCGCGCGGGGAAGCGACTGGGCCGGCGGGTCACCGAGATCGCGGTGGCGTTCAAGAAGTCGCCCAACCTGCTGTTCCGGGACATGGACAACGACGAGTTCGGTCAGAACGCGATCGTGATCCGGATCCAACCGGACGAGGGCGTGACCATCCGCTTCGGCTCCAAGGTCCCGGGCACCCAGTCCGAGATCCGGGACGTGACCATGGACTTCGGTTACGGCCACGCGTTCACGGAGTCGAGCCCCGAGGCCTACGAGCGGTTGATCTTCGACGTCCTGCTGGGTGAGCCCCCGCTGTTCCCGGACCACTCCGAGGTGGAGCTGTCCTGGAAGATCCTGGACCCGTTCGAAGAGCACTGGGCCGAGCAGCGCGTCATGCCCGAGCCGTACGCACCGGGTTCGTGGGGACCGGACTCGGCGCACGAGTTGATGGCCCGTGACGGGCGAGTTTGGAGGCGACCGTGATCGTTCAGATGGAGAACACCACCGCGGCGAAGATTGAGAAGAAACTCAATCAGTTGCGGGACGAGAACGGCGTGGTGACGCTGGGCCGCGTGCTGACGCTCGTGGTCCTGGCGCAGGCCGGTCACTCGGAGGTCGCGGTCGAGGCCGCGAACTACGCGAGTCACGAGCACCCGTGCCGGATCATCGTGCACGTAGCGCACTCCCGCACCGACGAGACCCGCTTGGACGCGCAATTGCGCGTGGGCGGGGACGCCGGCGCGTCCGAGGTGATCCTGCTGCACGGCTACGGCGAGCTCGCCGAACCCACTGAGACTCTGGTCTCCGCGCTGTTGCTGCCGGACGCACCCATCGTGGCGTGGTGGCCGCACGACTTCCCCGAGAATCCCAGCACGAGCTCGATCGGGTGCATCGCCCACCGCAGGATCACCGACTCCTCGCGTGCGCCCGCACCCTTCGAGTCCCTGGCACAACTGTCCCAGCAGTACCGCCCCGGGGACACGGACCTGTCCTGGACGCGGATCACCAACTGGCGCATCCAGCTCGCTGCGGTCCTGGACCAGGTGGGGCCCGTGAAGGTGCGCGAGATCGTGCTCGAGGGCTCCACGGTGGCCCCGTCCATGGTGCTGTTGGGGGTGTGGCTGTCCAGCAAGCTCGATGCCCCGGCGACCATCATCACCGACGACACCCGGCGGGGTCTCGACCGCGTGTGCCTGGTCACCGACGACGGATCGGTGCAGCTGCACCGCCCCGGCCGCACCGTGGCCGTGCTCTCCCAGCCGGGTCAGCCGGATCAGCAGATCGCCATGCCCGTGCGGGATCTCAACGCGTGCCTCGCGGAGGAACTGCGACGGTTGGACGCGGACGAGGTCTACGGCGAGGTCATCACCTCGGGGCTCGCGAGTGCCCGGATCACGACCCGCACCGTCGGTGAGGAGGCCGCGGAGCCTTCCGAGAACACCGCGGTGCAGGGCCACGATGCCTCGGCTTCCGCATCGGCCGAGGGAGCCGGCGATGAGTGAGCCGTCCCGCCCGGAACCGCGACTCGTCCCGCACGAGGGTGACGAACGCCTTGCCTGGGACACCGCCCGGCGCGTCCTCGAGGTGCTCGAGCACGCCCAGGACGAACGCGGGGAGGCCACCCTCGTACTGACCGGCGGGAGCATGGGGACCCGCGTGATCGGTGAGCTGGCCGGCCACCCGGACGCCGCCGTGATCGACTGGTCGCGCGTGAACGTGTGGTGGTCGGACGAGCGGTTCCTTCCCGGTGCGGACGGCGAACGCAACGGTGTCCAGGCCGCGGACGCGTGGGGCGAGACCCACGAGCTGACGTGGGACCGCGTGCACCCCGTGGCGGGCTCGGACGAGATCGCGTCGGCCGATGCCGCGGCCGAGGACTACGCCGAGGAACTCGCCGCGGCGGCCGAGAACGAGGGATCCGACACGGGCCTGCCGGTCTTCGATCTGGCCCTGCTGAGCCTAGGCCCGGACACCCACGTGGCATCCCTGTTCCCGGGCCGCGAGGACGTCTTGCGCACGGACGCCCCGGTGTTCGCGGTCGAGGATTCCCCCAAACCGCCGCCCACCCGCGTCACCATGTCCCTACCAGCGATCAATTCCGCGCAGCGGGTCTGGTTGCTGGTCGCCGGTGCCGCGAAGGCCGGGGCCCTCGCCACGATCCGACGGCCGGAGATCACCGCGACCGAGGCCCCGGCCAGCGCGGTACGCGGGACCCGGGAGACCCTGTGGCTCGTCACGGAGGACGCCCTCCCGGGCATGCCCGAGGACCCCGACCCGGCCCCGGGCGGGACCGCGGGCTGAGCCCATGATCCCGGGCCCGGCCCATCACCCGGCACGTACGGGACGACACCGCACCCCGGATACGACGACGTCGGCCCGGACCGTGAAGGTCCGGGCCGACGTCGTCTGCTCTACTGAGTTCTTCTGCTGTGCCGAGTTCTTGTGCTGTGCCGAGTCGTGGCGACCGGATCCGCCGGTGCGCGTGCGGCGGGTCTCAGACCCCCGGGCCGCTGAAGCGCATCAGCAGGCCATAGCTCACGATGGCCAGGACCCACACGATCGCCAGAACGGTGGTGATCCGCACCACGTTCTTCTGCGCGGCGCCGGAGGTGTTCAGCGACTGGGTCATCCCGCCACCGAACATGTCCGACAGACCGCCGCCCTTGCCCTTGTTGAGCAGGACGAACATGATGCACAGGATGCCGGTGACCACGATGATCACCTGGAGGGCGATCTGGAGGATCTCCACGAATAGCCTCGATTCACGAATCTCGGGGGCGGGTCAACCGTCAGCGATCGGAGGGGATCACTGGTCGGTGACCAGGTGCTGCTCGAACCGGGTAATCTTAGCAAATTCCTCCGCGTCCAGACTGGCACCGCCCACCAAGGCGCCGTCCACGTCCGCTCCCCCGAGGATGTTCGCGACGTTCGAGGACTTCACCGAACCGCCGTAGAGCACCCGCGTGGCCTTCGCGAAGTCCTCGCCGTACAGCGATTCGAGTTCCGCGCGGATCGCGTGCGCCATCTCCTGGGCGTCCTCGGGTCCGGCCACCTCCCCCGTGCCGATGGCCCACACCGGTTCGTAGGCCACCACGAGGCCCTCGAGCTCGCCGGCGTTGAGCTCGGCGAGGCTCCCGCGCAACTGCTCGAGCGTGTACTGCACGTGCTCACCGGCCTGGCGCTGCTCGAGACCCTCGCCGATGCACAGCATGGGGGTCAGGCCGTGACGGATCGCGGCGCGGACCTTGTCGCGGCACTGCTCATCGGATTCGGCGTGAATGCTCCGCCGTTCGGAGTGCCCCACGAGCGCGTAACGGCACCCAAGCTTGGCCAGGAACTGGCCCGAGATGTCTCCCGTGTACGCCCCGGAGTCCTGGTCGGAGAGGTCCTGGGCGCCGTAGGCGATCTGCAGTCCGTCGCCCTCCACGAGGGACTGCACGGAGCGCAGGCCGGTGAACGGGGGGAACACCGCGACCTCCACGCGGGAGAAGTCGTGCCTGGCGTCCTTGAGCGTCCACGCGAGCTTCTGCAGCAGGGCGATGCCCTGCGTGTGGTCCATGTTCATCTTCCAGTTGCCCGCGATCAGGGGCGTGCGGTCGAAGACACCATTGGTCTGGGTGGTCATGGCTGAATCTCCTTCGGTCGTGCGGCGTGGCTGTAGACGGGGGCGGGCGCGTGGGGCCCGCGGCGGCGGGCCCCACGCATCACGGTGTGTGGCGGCTCAGGCGCCCAGCGCCACGAGGCCCGGCAGTTCTTTACCCTCGATGTACTCGAGCGACGCGCCACCCCCCGTGGAGATGTGGCCGAACTGGTCGTCCCGGTATCCCAGGTTGCGCACGGCGGAGGCAGAGTCGCCGCCGCCGATCACGCTCATGGCGTCGGAGTCCACGAGGGCCTGCGCCACGGTCTTGGTGCCGTTGGCGAACGCCGGCATCTCGAACACGCCCACGGGGCCGTTCCAGAACACGGTCTTCGCCTCGGCGATCGTGCGCGCGAACAGTTCGGCGGACTCGGGGCCGATGTCCAGGCCCAGGCCGGAGTCACCGATCTTCCCACCCTCGATGTCCGAGACCGGGCGGACCTCGTGCTCGGCGTCCTTGGAGAACTCGGAGGCGTACACAACGTCCACCGGCAGCACGATCTCGGTGCCCGCCTCGGCGGCGCGGTCCAGGTAACCCTTGACGGTGTCGATCTGGTCCTTCTCGAGCAGGGACGAACCCACCGCGTGGCCCTGGGCCGCGAGGAACGTGAAGACCATGCCGCCGCCGATGAGCAGCGAGTCCGCCTTACCGATCAGGTTGTCGATCACGGCCAGCTTGTCGGAGACCTTGGACCCACCCATGACCACCACGAACGGGCGCTCGGGATCGGAGATGACCTTGCGCAGGACGTCCACCTCGGTCTTGACCAGGTCACCCAGGTAACCGGGCAGCGCGCGCGCGATGTCGTACACGGAGGCGTGCTTGCGGTGCACGGCCCCGAAGGCGTCATCCACGTACGCGCCGTTCTCCCCCGTCAGGGACGCGAGCTCGGCCGCGAACTCCTCCCGCTCGGCGTCGTCCTTGGACGTCTCGCGCGGGTCGAAGCGCACGTTCTCGAGCACGAGGATCTGTCCGTCCTGCAAGGCCTCGGCCTTCTCGCGGGCGTCCTGACCCACCACGTCCGAGGCGACGACGACGTCCGCGTCCGCGAGCTCGGCCAGGCGCGCGGCGGCCGGCTCGATCGAGTACTTGGGGTCCACGGTGCCCTTGGGGCGCCCGAGGTGCGCCATGACGATCAGGCGTGCGCCGGCGTCGGCGAGCTTGGTGAGCACCGGTAAGGACGCGCGCACGCGACCGTCGTCGGTCACGGTGGAACCGTCAAGCGGAACGTTGAGGTCCGAGCGCACGAGCACGCGGCGACCCGCGACCCCCTCCGCCATGAGATCGTCCAGTGACTTGGCCATATCCGTCATCCCTTCCTGTGGTGATGCCGTACTGATGACAATGGCGCCGGTACCCGCGGGCACCGGCGCCACTGAGCGGTCTGACTCAGAGCTTATCCGCTACGTAGGAGACGAAGTCCACGAGACGCAGGGTGTAGCCCCACTCGTTGTCGTACCACGCGATGACCTTGACCTGGTTGCCGATGACCTTGGTCAGGGGCGCGTCGAACACGGTGGAGACGTCGTAGCCCTCGATGTCCTTGGAGACGAGCGCTTCCTCGGAGTACTCGATGATGCCCTTGAAGGGGCCCTCGGCGGCCTGCTTGATCGCGGCGTTCACGGACTCGGCCGTGACGTCCTTCTCCACGTCCACGGTGAGGTCCACGAGCGAGCCGGTGGGAACCGGGACGCGCACGGCGAAGCCGTCCAGCTTGCCCTTGAGCTCGGGCAGCACAAGGCCCACGGCGGCGGCGGCACCGGTGGTCGTGGGGATCATGCTCAGCGCGGCGGCGCGGGCGCGGCGCAGGTCCTTGTGCGGGGCGTCGTGCAGGCGCTGGTCACCCGTGTAGGCGTGGATCGTGGTCATGAGACCGCGCTCGATGCCGAACTCGTCGTTGATGACCTTGGCCAGCGGCGCGAGGCAGTTGGTGGTGCAGGACGCGGCGGAGACCAGGTTCATGTTGGCCGAGTCGTAAGATTTGTGGTTCACGCCGTAGACGAACGTGCCGTCCACTTCCTTGCCCGGTGCGGAGAGCACGACCTTCTTGGCACCGGCGTCCAGGTGCGCCTGCATCTTGGGGCCGGTCGTGAACCTGCCCGTGCACTCGATCACAATGTCCACGCCGAGCTCGCCCCAGGGCAGCTTGGAGGGATCGGCCTCGGCCAGGAACTTCACCTGGTGGCCGTTCACGGTCATCATGTCACCGTCCAGGGTGACGTCCGCGCCGAGCCGGCCCATGACGGAGTCGAACTCGAACAGGTGCTTCAAGGTCTCCGGATCCGTGAGGTCGTTCACCGCGACCAACTCGATGTCGTGGCCGTGCTCGGTGTACAGGGCCCGCGCGAAGCAGCGTCCGATCCGTCCGAAACCGTTGATGCCAACCTTGACTGTCACTGCGATCTCCTCTGTCTGTCGGGGGTTGGCGGGTACCGGTCCGTCGAGATGTGGGATCCAAACCAAACGGTAGAAATCCCACACTCTGTTCTCGACGTCGTCCGAGGCCCGCCGGGTCTTCCGGTTATATTCTACCGAGAATTGACGCGGTTCAACAGGGGCTCGACGCACATTCAGGCGACTCCCCCGTAAACCCCACACAAACCCACAGCACCGGCGTGTTGTCCGCGGGTGCTACCATGCGCGGCGCTGTTCCGACCCAGCGTGCGCGGCGAACTCGGCGGTCGTGGCCACACCCAGTTCCTCGGCACGGCGGTCCGCCATGGCGAGCAGTCGGCGGATCCGCCCGGCGATCGCGTCCTTGGTCAGGGGCGGGTCCGACAACCGACCCAGCTCGTCCAGGCTTGCCTGCTTGTTGGCGACCCGGAGCCGGCCGGCGGCCCGCAGATGCTCCGGGGCGTCGTCCCCGAGCAGGTCCAGGGCACGCTCGACCTTGGCCCCCGCCGTGACCGCGGCCTGCGCGGAGCGGCGCAGGTTGGCGTCGTCGAAGTTCGCGAGCCGGTTGGCCGTGGCGCGCACCTCCTTGCGCATCCGGCGGTCCTCCCACTGCAGCAGCGCGCGGTGCGCGCCCAGGCGCGTGAGCAGCGTGGCGATCGTGTCCCCGTCGCGCACGACGACGCGGTCCGCCCCGCGCACCTGCCGCGCCTTGGCGAGCACGTCCAGCCGACGCGCGGAACCCACGAGCGCGAGCGCCGCCTCGGGACCGGGGCACGTGAATTCCATCGCCGCGGCCCGCCCCGGTTCGGTGAGCGAACCGTGGGCCAGGAAGGCACCTCGGATCACGGCGGCGGACTCCTCGACGCTGCCGTTGACTACGGTGGGCGGCAGACCGCGCACGGGACGACCGTGGGCGTCCAGCAACCCGGTGCGCCGGGCCAGCGCCTCACCGTCGCGGGCAACCCGCACGACCCACGTACGGTCCCGGCGCAGACCACCGCCGCTGATCACCCCGAGCTCGCACTCGTGGCCGAAGACCTCCCCCACGGCGCGTGCCGCGCGGCGCGCGACAGATTCGGTGTCCAGCTCCGCCTGCACCACGATCCGCCCGCCCACGATGTGCAGCCCGCCCGCGAAGCGCAACAGCGCCGAGAGCTCCGCCGCGCGCACCGCGGACTTGCGCACCTGCAGGTGCGAGAGTTCTTCCTTGACCGAAGCGGTCAATGCCATGGTTGTCGATCTCCTTGCCGAGTACGTGTGCTGCGCGGCGGGGGCTCCCGCTCAGCGCTGCGCGTTCATGATCTGTTGATAGGCCGCGGCCAGTTTGAAGGGGTTGTGCACCGAACTGCCGCTCGTGTCCCGCAGCGAGTCCCAGTGCACGACGGCGCCGAGCTGGGCGGCCGCCGCCTCGACGTCCTTGGGGGACTCCGCGGCGGACGGGTCCGCGAGCACCACGTCCAGGCGCAGGTCTGGGGCGTAGCGCTTGAGCACGCGCAACTGGTCCCCCGATCCCATGCTGAGGGTCTCGGAATCCCGGGAGAGGTTCAGCGTGACGAGACGCTTGGCCGGGGACCGACAAATCGCGTCCCGCAGTTCGGACAGCAACAGGTGCGGCAGTACGGAGGTGTGCCACGACCCGGGACCGAGCACGACCCACGCGGCCTCCTCGATCGCGGTGACGGCCTCCGGGCACGCGGGGGCGTCCGCCGGGGACAGGCGCACGTTGCACACGTCCGCCTCCTTGGCGAGCCGTGACTGGCCCGTGACGGTGCGCGTAATCTTCTCCGGGGGGCACTCCTGCGTGGGATTGCTCCCGGGCGAGACATCCCCCTCGATCACGAGCGGGAGGCAACTCATGGGTAGCACCTGGCCGCGCGCACCCAGCAGCGCACCGGCCCAGCGCAGTCCCTCCACGGGGTCGCCGAGCAGCTCCCACAACGTCACGATCAGCAGGTTCCCCAGGGCATGGTTGTCCAGACCCTCGTCCGGGTGGGTCTTGATGCTGAACCGGTGCTGCATCACGTCGCTCCACGTGCGACCCCATTGGGAGTCGTCGCACAGCGCCGCCAGCGCCATCCGCAGATCGCCGGGCGGCAGGACGCCCAGGTCGTTGCGCAGTCGACCGGACGATCCGCCGTCGTCCGCGACCGTGACCACGGCCGTGAGGGCCGGTGCTAACAGACGCAAGGCGGACAGGCTCGCGGACAACCCGTGACCGCCACCCAGGGCGACCACGGAATCGGCATCCGTCAGGGACGCACGCGCGGAGGCGTCCAACGAGTGGTAGGGGTCCACGTCGCGTCGGCTGCTCAGCGGCAACCGGGGCAACGCACCCGTCGTAGGAAAGTTAGTCATGGAATCCGTAATTTCTGGGGGGCGGGACTACTCGCGGCCCAGGTCCCGGTGCTGGATGTTGACGGTCACGCGGGGGGACTTGCTGAGCCGCCGCGCGACCTCCTCGGTGATCGCCACGGAACGGTGCTTGCCTCCCGTGCACCCGATGGCGATGCTCGCGTAGTGCTTGTTCTCGGTGCGGTAGCCGGCGAACACCGGTTCGAGCATGGCCACGAAGCGGTCCACGAAGGTCGGCGTGCCGTGGTGGCCGAAGACGTAGTCCCGCACCTCGGGGTCCTTGCCCGTGCGCGGGCGCAACGCGGGGACCCAGTGGGGATTGGGGATGAAACGCACGTCCGCGAGGAAGTTCGCGTCCGCGGGCACGCCGTACTTGAACCCGAAGCTCATGACCGTGAGCCGCAACACCACCGGACCGCTCGTGGAGAACATGTCCGCGACGGCCTTGGTCAGCGCGTGCACGTTGAAGGACGAGGTGTCCAGCACGGAGTCGGCGGTCTCGCGCAGATCGCGCAACAGCTCGCGCTCGGCGCGGATCCCGTCCAGGATCCGGCCGCCCGCCTGCAGGGGGTGGGGGCGGCGCTGGAGCTCGTAGCGCGAGACGAGCACCTCGTCCGAGGCCTCGAGGAACAGCACCGAGAACTCCACGCCCGAGCGTTCGAGCGCGGCGAGGGTCTCACGCATGTCGTTGAACAGTGCCTTGCCACGCACGTCGATCACCACGGCGAGCTTGGGCAGGGTCTGCGGGGTCCGCGACACGAGGTCCGCCAGCGTCCCGAGCATCTGCGGGGGCAGGTTGTCCACGACGTACCACCCGAGGTCCTCGAGCGCGTTGGCCGCCGTGGAGCGACCCGCCCCGGACATCCCGGTCACGATCAGCAACTCCGCCGTGGGGGGCTTCACCGGTTCCAGGGTGGAGGGCGTGGCTTCCGGGGGTGGGCTGCTCATGTGGTCGCGGACCGCCTGATCTTCCGACTGCAGGGTTCGTTTCCAGGGTAGACCAGTTTCAGTCGAGCAGTTCGCCCGTCTCGGTATCCACAGCGGGCTCCCGGGCCTCGGTGCCGCCCCCGAGGGCCTGCGCGACCTTGGTGGCCAACGCGGGCCCGAAGCCCTTGACCTCAAGGATCTCCTCCGCGGTGGCGGCGCGCAATTTCTTGACCGAGCCGAAGTGCTTGAGCAGGGCCTTCTGCTTGGCCGGGCCCAGCCCAGGCACGTCGTCGAGCGCGGAGACCGTCATGGCTTTGGAGCGCTTCTGCCGGTGGAACGTGATCGCGAAACGGTGGGCCTCGTCGCGCACGCGCTGCATGAGGAACAACCCTTCCGAGGCGCGGGGCAGGATGACCGGGAACTCGTCGTCGGGCACCCACACCTCCTCGAGCCGCTTGGCCAGACCCACCACGTGGACATCGTCCACGCCGAGGTCGTCCAGGGCGCGCTGGGCCGCCGCGACCTGGGGCGGGCCGCCGTCCACGATCACGAGATTGGGGGGATACGCGAAGGCGCGCGCGGGCGCGTCGTCGGCGTCCGGGGCCACCTCCCCGCTGTGCACGCCCTTCTCCGCGGCGCGGCGCTGCTGTTCGAGGTGGCGGGAGAACCGGCGGTGGATGACGTCGTACATGGACGCGGTGTCGTCCCGTGCGGCGTCGCCAGTGATCGAGAACTTGCGGTACTCCGACTTGCGCGGCAGACCGTCCTCGAACACGACCATGGACGCGACCACATTGGTGCCCTGGACGTGGGAGATGTCGTAGCACTCGATGCGCATGAGGGCGTCCGGGAGGTCCAGGGCCTCCTGCAACTGCTGCAGGGACGCCGAGCGCGTGGTCAGGTCCCCCGCGCGGCGGGACTTGTGCAGGGCCAGAGCCTGGCGCGCGTTCTCCGCGACGGTCTCGAGCAGCTGCGCCTTGTCACCGCGCTGGGGCCGTTGGATGGCCACCTGGGAACCGCGCAGCTCACTGAGCCAGTTGCGCAGCTCGTCCGCCTCGTCCGGTTCCGCGGACACGTACACCGTGCGCGGGATCGTGTCCTGGCGGTACGCGAGCTCGGACGTGCGGCGGTGCTTGGCGACCACGTCCGTGCTCCCGCCTGCGGTCTGTTTCCTGCGGGCCGACGGCGCGGGGGCCAGTTCCGATTGCGCCTCGCCGTAGACCTGTTGCAACAGGTGGGTCATGAGCTGGGCGGTCGTGACGTCCTCGACCTTCTCGGTGATCCACCCGCGCTGACCCCGGATCCGGCCACCACGCACGTAGAACACCTGGACCGCGGCCTCGAGCTCGTCCTCGGCGATCGCGAAGAAGTCCGCGTCCGTGGTGTCCGCGAGCACCACCGTGTTGCGCTCGAAAGCCCGCTCGAGCGCGCCGACGTCGTCGCGGCGTGCCGCAGCGGTCTCGAAGTCCATACGCTCGGCGGCCTCGTTCATTTGCCGCGTGAGCTCCCGGATGTACGGCTTGGCGTGTCCGGCCATGAAGCGGCACAGGTCGTCGGCGAGCCGGCGGTGGTCCTCGCGGGAGATCTCCCCCACGCACGGCGCCGAGCACTTGTCGATGTAACCCAGCAGGCACGGCCGGCCACTGCGCTCGGCGCGCTGGAACACACCCTTGGTGCACGTGCGCACGGGGAAGACCCGCAACAGGGCGTCCAGGGTGTCCCGGATGGCCCACGCCTGGGAATAGGGGCCAAAGTAGCGGTTGCCCGGTTTTTTCTCCCCGCGTGTGACCATGGCCCGCGGGACGTCCTCGGACATCGTGACCGCCAGGTACGGATAGGACTTGTCGTCCCGGTAGGCGATGTTGAACCGGGGCGCGAACTCTTTGATCCACGTGTACTCGAGCTGCAGGGACTCGAACTCCGAGCCCACCACGGTCCACTGCACCGCCGCGGCCGTGGTGACCATGGTGCGGGTCTTGGGCGCGAGCTGGTGCAGGGGCGCGAAGTAGGACGAGAGCCGGTTGCGCAGGTTCTTGGCCTTGCCCACGTAGATCACACGGCCGTGTTCGTCCCGGAACCGGTAGACCCCCGGATTGGTGGGGATGTCCTGTCGGGCCGGTCTGTAGCTCGCCGGGTCAGCCACGCCCGGCGTCCCTCTGCACGGACGGGGACACGTTGTACACGTCCTTGCGCGGTTGCCCGGACAGTGCCGCGATCGTGGTCATGATCTGCTCCACGTGGGTTTTGCGCAGCTTGCCCGTCTGGTGCCCATGGGACTCCGGTGTGGGGATGGGCTCCCCCACGTGCATCTCGAACTTGGCGGGGCGGATCGTGGTAGCCCCGGGCGGTTGTAACCGCTGGGTGCCGATCAGCCCCACGGGCACCACCGGGGCGCCCGTGACGTAGGCCAGGTAGGCCACGCCGGAGTGCCCGCGGTACAGGTAACCGTCCCGGGAGCGCGTGCCCTCCGGGTAGATCCCGAACACGTTGCCCTGCTTGAGGTGTTCCACGGCGGGATCCAGGGCCGCCACGGACTCGCTCTGCTGACCGCGGGTCACGGGGATGATGTCGATGAACTCGAAGGCCTCGCGCATGAGCTTGCCCTTGATCCCGGGGCTGTTGACGTACTCCGCCTTGGCGATGAACTTGACCCGTCGGGGCATGAACGCGGAGATGATGACCGAGTCCAGGAAGGACAGGTGGTTGGACGCGATGATCACGGGGCCGTCCTGCGGGAGGTTCTCCAGACCCGTGATCACGGGACGACACAGCAGCCTCAGGGCGCGCGCCACCGAGGCCTTGGTCAGGTCGTATTTCGTGATCACTGCTCGCTCCCCTACCGGTCCGTATATTGCTGGAGCAAGTGTGCCAAATCCCCGGGCTCACGAGCGACAGCGGCACACACGTCCCGCAGTTCCCCGGGTTGCGCGAAGCCCCATCCTGCGCCCAGGCAGTCGATGCCGTGGCTGCGGGCACCGTCGGCGTCGTAGCTGCGGTCCCCGATCATCACGGTGCGTGCGGGGTCCGGGGGCAGCGCACCCATGCGCCGCAGAGCCTCTCCGATGATCGCGGGCTTGTCGTGCAGCCGCCCAGACCCGCTCGGTTGCGCGAGATCGTCCGCGGCGCCGCTCACGGTCTCGAAGTACTCGTCCAGCCCGAAACGCGACACGACCTCCACGGCGATGTGTTCGGGCTTCTGGGTGGCCACGGCCTGACGCACGCCGCGCTCGCGCAGCGACCCCAGCACCTCGCGGACACCCGGATAGACGCGCGAGCGGTCCAGGCCCTCCGCGAGGTACCCGGCGCGGTACACCGCGGCGACCTCCGCGATCCGGTCCTCGGGGACGTCCGTGAACCGGCGCAGGGACTCCCCGATCGGCGGTCCCACGAAGCGCCCGAGGTTCTCGGGCACGGCGAAACCGCACGAGCGCAAGGCGCCGGCGATCCCGTCCGTGATGGCCCCGGCGGGATCCAGGACCGTGCCGTCCAGGTCCCACAGGACGATGGGGCTCTGGACGCTCATGCCCGGTCCCCCACCGCGGCCTCGGCGCGCTGCCGGTTCTCCTGCGTCCCGTCGGCCGGTTCCGCGTCTCCCGGGGCCTCCGCGCCGTCCGCGGTGTTGCCCGGGTCGGCAGCGTTCCCCGGGCGCGCGGCCTCGCCGGAACTCGCAGTGCCGTCCGCGTCGCTGCGGTGGGCGGCCTCCCGGGTGGCGGAGTGCTCGAGCACCTCGCGTACGAACTGCCCCGTGAAGCTGTCCTTGTTGCGAGCGACCTGCTCCGGGGTGCCCTGTGCCACGACCGTGCCACCGCCGGATCCCCCGTTGGGGCCCAGGTCCACGATCCAGTCCGCCGACTTCACGACGTCCAGGTTGTGCTCGATGGTCATGACGCTGTTGCCCTTGTCGACCAGGCTCTGCAGCACCATGAGCAGCTTGCGGATGTCCTCGAAGTGCAGACCCGTGGTGGGCTCGTCCAGGACGTAGATCGTGCGCCCGTTGGAACGCTTCTGCAGTTCCGCGGCGAGCTTGACGCGCTGAGCCTCACCGCCGGAGAGCGTGGTGGCGGGCTGACCCAGCCGCACGTACCCGAGGCCCACCTCCACGAGCGTGGTGAGGTAGCGCGCGATCGCGGTGAACGGCGCGAAGAACTCCGCCGCCTCCTCGATGGGCATGTCCAGGACCTCCGCGATGTTCTTGCCCTTGTAGTGCACCTCGAGGGTCTCGCGGTTGTAGCGCGCGCCCTTGCACACCTCGCACGGGACGTAGACGTCCGGCAGGAAGTTCATCTCGATCTTCAGCGTCCCGTCACCCGAGCATGCCTCGCAGCGCCCGCCCTTGACGTTGAACGAGAACCGGCCTTGCTGGTAGCCGCGGACCTTGGCCTCTTGGGTCTCCGCAAACAGCTTGCGGATCCGGTCGAACACGCCCGTGTACGTGGCCGGGTTGGAGCGCGGGGTGCGCCCGATGGGGCTCTGGTCCACGTGCACGACCTTGTCCAGGTGCTCCAGACCGTCGATGCGCCTGTGCCGACCGGGCACCTGCTTGGCGCCGTTGAGCTGATTGGCCAGGCTCGTGTAGAGGATGTCGTTGACGAGCGTGGACTTCCCCGAACCGGAGACGCCCGTGACGGCCACGAAGACCCCGAGCGGGAAGTCCACCGTGAGGTTCTGCAGGTTGTTCTCCCGCGCACCCACGACCGTGAGCTGCCGCTTCTTGTCCACGGGACGCCGCGTCGTGGGGACTTCGATCAGCGTGCGGCCGGTGAGGTAGTCGGCCGTGATGGACCGGCGGTTCTCGAGCAGCTGGTCGTAGGTCCCGGAGTGGACCACGTCCCCACCGTGCACGCCCGCGCCCGGGCCCACGTCCACGATCCAGTCGGCCTCGCGCATGGTGTCCTCGTCGTGCTCGACCACGATGAGGGTGTTGCCCATGTCCCGCAAGCGCAGCAGGGTGTCGATGAGTCGGCGGTTGTCGCGCTGGTGCAGCCCGATGGACGGCTCGTCCAGGACGTAGAGCACGCCCACGAGCCCCGCACCGATCTGGGTGGCGAGCCGGATGCGTTGTGCCTCCCCGCCGGACAGCGTGGCCGCGGCCCGCTCCAGGTTGAGGTAGTCCAGCCCGACGTCGATCAGGAACGTCAGGCGCGCGATGATCTCCTTGAGCACCTGGTCACCGATCCTGGCCTCGCGGGTGTCAAGGTCCAGCTGCTGGAAGAACGCGAGGGAATCGCGCATGGGCAGGCGGGTGGCCTCGGCGATGTTCTTCCCGCCCACGGTGACCCCCAGGATCGTGGGGTTCAGCCGCGCTCCCCCGCACTCGGGGCACGCCACCTGGCGCATGTACTGCTCGTAGCGGTCCTTGGCGTGATCGGACTCGGTCTCCTCGTGCTTGCGCTTGATATAGCCGAACACGCCCTCGAAGCCCTGCGTATACCGGCGCTCGCGGCCCCACCGGTTGCGGTAGGCCACGGTGACCTTGTAGTCCTTGCCGTGCAGGATGGCCTTGCGTGCCTTGGCCGGCAGGTCCTTCCACGGGGTCACGAGGTCGAATCCGGCCTCCTCCCCGAGTCCGGCGAGCAAGCGGTTCCAGTAGTCACTCGTGGCTTTGCCCAGGGACCACGGCGCGATGGCGCCCTCCACGAGGGACAGGTCCGGGTTGGGAACCACGAGGTCCTCGTCCACCTCGAGGCGCGAACCGATGCCGTCGCACTCGGGGCACGCGCCGAACGGGGCGTTGAACGAGAACGAGCGCGGCTCGATCTCGTCCGTCTGCAGCTCGTGCTCGTTGGGGCACGCGAGGTTCTCGGAAAACGTGCGGCGGGTCTCGTGCCACGGGGACTGCTCGCCCTCACGGGTCACGAGCTCGATGACCACGCGTCCGTCCGCGAGGTTCAGGGCGGTCTCGACCGAGTCGGTGAGTCGCTGCCGGGCGTCCGGCTTGGCCGTGAGGCGGTCCACGACCACGTCGATCGTGTGCTTGTACTGCTTCTTGAGCTTGGGCGCGTTCTCGAGCTGAACGGTCTCGCCGTCCACGACGGCGCGCGCGTATCCCTGGGTGCTCAGCTGCTGGAACAGGTCCTGGAACTCGCCCTTGCGGCCCTTGACCACGGGGGCGAGGACCATGAACCGGGTGCGCTCGGGCAGCTCGAGCAGCTGGTCCACGATCTGCTGGGGCGTCTGCTTGGTGATGGGCTCACCGCACACCGGGCAGTGCGGGTGGCCGATCCGCGCCCACAGCAGACGCATGTAGTCGTAGATCTCGGTGATCGTGCCCACCGTGGAGCGCGGGTTGCGCGAGGTGGACTTCTGGTCGATGGACACCGCCGGGGACAGCCCCTCGATGAAGTCCACGTCCGGCTTGTCCACGCGGCCCAGGAACATCCGGGCGTAGGAGGACAGCGACTCCACGTAGCGGCGCTGACCCTCGGCGAAGATGGTGTCGAAGGCCAGGGAGGACTTCCCGGACCCGGACAGCCCCGTGAACACGACCATGGAATCGCGGGGGATGGTCAGATCCACGTTCTTGAGGTTGTGCTCGCGGGCACCCTGCACCACGATCTCGGTCAGGTCCGAGACACCGGAGGCGCGGGTGCGCGGGGCACGGTCGTGGGCCACTCGTTCCGCGAGCACGGAGCTCGACGAACGGTCACTGGGAGTTCGGCGGGTTTGCTCAGACACGGCAGTCACTCTATTACTAGCCACCGACACGACGAGCGGGTCCAGGGGCGAATCCGCGCAGCGCGCAATGCGACCTCCCGGCCGGATCGCGCGCTGCGCCGTCGTCCGTCGTGTCCCCTACGAGTGGGCGACCCACTCGGCAGCGGGGCACCCTACTCGGCCCGGTGCCTAGGGTGGGGATGCGGGTGCGCGGTCCCCGCGGCGTCGGGCTCGACCGGCGCGGCGTGGGCCCCGCGGGCCGAACGCGCCGTCTCCTCGGCGCGTTCGCCGTGGGAGCGCCGCAGCCCGGAGGCCTTGGGATCGACCACGGGCAGCTCACCGGTCTCCGCGTGCTGCATGCGCAGCCCGGCCGCTTCCACGGGGTTGACGCGCTTGGTCACCATGGTGATCTCACCCGTCTCCGGGTCCACCTCCGCGACGTCCACCGTGGTGCGCAGCGGCACCTCCTTCATGAGCAGCACGCACACCAGGGTCACCAGCGATGCGATCCCGGCCACGAGGAAGAGCAACCCGGTCCCGGTGCCGTACGCCTCACGAATGGCCTCCAACACTGCCGGGGGCAGCCCCGCGAGGTCGATCGACGCGGCGTCGGGCGTTTGGTGGGCATCCAGACCGTGGTCCGCGGCAAACTGGGACATCTCGCTCGAGAGGTGACGCGTGAGCAGCGCCCCGAACAGAGACACCGCCACGGCGCCACCCACGGTGCGGAAGAATGCGACCGCGGAGGACGCGGAACCCATGTCCTTCAGGCCCACGGTGTTCTGCACGGCGAGCACGAGGTTCTGGTTCAGCGTGCCCACGCCCAGACCCACGAGGCAGATGAAGATGCCCACGAGCCACGCGGGCGTCGCGTGGGTCAGCTGGGACGCCAGGAACAGACCGATCGCGAGGATTACCGCGCCCGCGATCAACACCCGCTTCCACCGGCCGAAGCGCGTGATGAGCTGGCCTGCGATCATGGAGCCCAGGAACGATCCCACGACCTGCGGGAGCATGAGCAGCCCGGATTCGGTGGGCGTGTAGCCCTGGCCCAGCTGGAAGTACTGACCCAGGTACGTCGTGGACGCGAACATGGCGCCACCCGTGGCGATCGCCGCGATGATCGCGAGCACGGTGGTGCGCTCGGTGACCACGTGCAGGGGCATGGTCGGTTCGCTCGCGCGCCGCTCCACCAGGATGAACGCCAAGGTGCTGAGCACGCCCACCACGATCAGCAGGATGGACTCCCACGAACCCCAGTCGAAGAGCTTGCCCGCGAAGGACACCCACAACAGCAGGGAGGACGTGGCCACCGCGAGCAGGGCCATACCCAGGAAGTCCACTGTGGGCGCCGTCTCACGCGTGGTCTCGGGCAGGTGCAGCGTGCGCACGATCAGCACGGCCGCGAGGATCGACAGCGGCACGGGGATCAGGAAGCACCAGCGCCACCCGAACGCGTCCACGATGAGCCCGCCCAGGAGCGGGCCCACCGACGTGGCCACGGCCATGACCGCGCCCATGTACCCGGCGTACCGGCCGCGCTCGCGCGGCGGGATGATCGTGCCCAGGATCGTCTGGGCCAGCGCCATCAGGCCGCCCATGCCCACGCCCTGGATCACGCGTGCCACCACGAGCACGGTGATGGATCCCGCGAGACCCGCGGCGGCGGAACCGATCACGAAGATCGCGATGGCCATGAGCAGCAGCTTTTTCTTGTCGAAAAGGTCCGCGAGTTTGCCCCACACGGGGGTCGTGACGGCGTTGGCCAACAGGGTGCCCGTGACCGTCCAGGACAGTGCCGTCTGGTCTCCGCCCAGGTCCGCCATGATGACGGGCAGTGCCGTGCCGATGATGGTCAGGGTGACCATGGCCATGAAGAACGCGGCCAGGATGCCGGTCAACGCCCGCAGGACGTCCCGATGCTCCTGGTCGCTCGTTCGCGTAGTACGCGCCTTACCGCGCGTGTCCTGGGCTGCCGTCACGGGCTGTTCTCCTTTCCGCGACCGGGGTCACCGGACGCCGTGGGGTGCGGGGATCCGGGCTGCGCCCCGGGCTCCGGCGCGGTCGTGGCCGCCGTGACCCGGGACATGCCCAGTGATGTCAGGAAGAGTTCGGTGAGCCGGTTGAGGTCCACGCGTGTGCGTTCTGCCTCCTCCTCGCCCAGGTCGCCCAGACGGGCGACGAGGGTCTCGGCGTCCGCGCGCAGGTTCGCCTCGAGGGCCTTGCGACCCTCGGCGGTGATCTCCACGATCTGCGCGCGTCCGTCCTCGAGATCCCGTGTGCGGGTCACGTACCCGAGGTGTTCGAGGGCGCTCAGGTGTCGGCTCATCCCTGAGGCCCCGAGGCCGGACTCGGCCACGATGTCCTTTGCCCGGCGTCCGGGCACGCACGCGAGATAGCTCAGGATGTTGGTGTGCACCATGGACAGTTCCCGGTGCAGCGCCGCTGCCTTGAGCACCTTGCGGGTCACGCGTTGCAGCTCGAACAAGTCGCGCACGAGCTCCTCGGCGGTCGCGTGTGACACGCCCATCCACTCCCCCGTTCCTCGGGTGCCGGGTCCGTAGCGCGCGGTCCGCACCCGGTGCGGGCGGTCATGAGTTCGTTGCTGCCCACCCGGGCGATCCGCTGGGTTCGCAGGACTCGGCGGTCGACGCCGCTCGGTCGGGCGAGTACGCGGCGCTCGGACGCCGCCAGCTTATTTATTTGCTTCGCGCAACTATATATCTTTACGCTCCGGTAGTCCATCACCGGGCGTGTCGTCTGCACTACATGCACCTCCCCACGCGCGGCCGCGTATTAGCCCGGCGTGACTCGGCGGCCTAGAATCGTGGGCATGATCGCTACCCAGACCGAGATCACGGAACTCGCCGACATCACCATCCGCCGCATTTCGGTGAGCGAGATGGACAACAACGTGTACCTCCTCACCTCCAAGGAGCACGGCACGCAGGTGCTCATCGACGCCGCGGACGACGCCCGCGCCATCGCCGGTCTCGTGGCCGCCGGGTCCGGGGACTGCTCCGACTGGGGGAACCTGCAGTTGATCATCACGACCCACTCGCACTGGGACCACGTGCGCGCGCTGGAGTCCGTGGCCTCGCATTCGGAGGCCATGACGGCGTGCGGTGCCGCGGACGAGAACGACATCTCGGTGCCCATGGACCTCACGTTCGAGAACGGGGACACCGCCGAACTCGACGGTTTCGAGCTGGACATCATCGAGCTGCGCGGGCACACCCCAGGCTCCATCGCGGTGGTGTACCGGGACCCGTCCGGGCCCGCCCACATCTTCTCGGGTGACTCCCTCTTCCCCGGCGGTCTCGGCAAGACGAACTCCCCCGATGACTTCCAGCAGCTCTACCAGGACGTCACCGAGCGGATCTTCGACGAGTTCCCGGACGACACCGTGATCCACCCGGGCCACGGCGACCCCACGACCCTGGGCGCCGAACGCCCGCACCTGCAGGAGTGGAAAGAACGCGGCTGGTGAGCGCCGCCTCGTCCGGGGCCGCGGCCCCGGCGCGTAACACGGCGGACCGGGCCGCGTACGTCGCCGTCTTGGCCTTCCCCCTGTTGGTGCTCGCGGGCGGGGTGGTCGGATACGCGTTCGCCCCCACAGTGCACCAGGCCGCGGGCTGGACGAATCCCCTGCTGGGTCTCGTGATGTTCGGGATGGGACTCACTCTGCGTCCCGTGGACTTCGCGCTCGTGGCCAAGCGCCCGGTCCCGATCGTCGTGGGTGTGTTGGCCCAGTACGTCCTCATGCCGACCATCGCGCTGCTCGTGACCTGGCTGCTGCAACTGCCCCCGGAGATCGCGGCCGGCGTGATCCTCGTGGGCTGCGCCCCGGGCGGCACGTCCTCCAACGTGGTGTCCTACCTGGCCCGCGGTGACGTGGCCGTGTCCGTGACCATGACGTCCATCTCCACGCTGCTCGCCCCGCTGCTCACCCCGTTCCTCACACTGTGGCTCGCGGGCGCGTATATGCCGCTCGACGGCGCCGCCATGGCCACGTCGATCGCCCTGATCGTCCTCCTGCCCGTGCTCGCGGGACTCGTGGTGCGCCTCACGCTACCCCGCGTGGTCGAGCGTTTGCTACCCGTGCTGCCGTGGGTCTCGGTACTCGGCATCGCCGTGATCGTGGCGGTCGTGGTCTCTGGCTCGGCGGACAAGATCATCCAGGCGGGACTGCTCGTGCTCGCCGCCGTCGCGATCCACAACGTGCTCGGGTATTTGCTGGGCTACGCGGTCGGCCGGGTAACCGGACAGCCGGCTCCCGTGCGCCGGACCACCGCGGTGGAGGTCGGCATGCAGAACTCCGGACTCGCCGCGGGTCTCGCGGCGCAGTACATGTCCCCGCTCGCGGCCCTGCCCGGCGCGGTGTTCTCGGTGTGGCACAACCTCTCCGGCGCGGTCTTCGCGCTGCTGTGCCGCCGGGCGGATTCGGCCGCGGCGCGGCGCGCGAACATCTGACGACGTCGCGACGTCGTTCCCATGCCGCCGGGCCTCGTTCCCTCCGGGGCCGCCCTTGGTCGACCGGACCCGCCGCGCACCACGGGGCGTCGTGTTGGACCCGGCCCCGCGGTACCGCGGTGAGGGGACGACGTCGCCCGCGCACCCCCGCAGGACACGCCCGTATGCGTGTCCGCGGGGGCCGATAGGCTGACGGGGATGAAACTCCTCGATTCCCTGGCCCCCAATCTCTCCGCCCCCGGGCACCGGTACCTGCGCGGTGATTTCGCGTCCAACCCCCTGAGCGAGGACGAGATCTACGAGGGGTTCCTCGGCTGGATCGCCTCACGGGACATGGAGCTGTACCCCGCCCAGGACGAAGCCGTGCTGGAGGTCGCCAACGGGTCCAACGTGATCCTCGCGACCCCCACGGGGTCGGGTAAGTCCACCGTGGCCGTGGCCGCGCACTTCGCGGGGCTCGCTCGCGGGGCTCGCTCGTACTACACCGCGCCCATCAAGGCCCTGGTGTCCGAGAAGTTCTTCGACCTGTGCGAGATCTTCGGCGCCGAGAACGTAGGCATGGTCACGGGTGATTCCGCGGTCAACCAGAACGCCCCGATCGTGTGCTGCACCGCGGAGATCCTCGCGAACGTGGCCCTGCGTGAGGGTGCGGACGCGGACCTCGGCGTGGTGATCATGGACGAGTTCCACTTCTACTCCGATCCCCAGCGCGGCTGGGCGTGGCAGGTGCCACTCATCGAACTGCCCCAGGCGCAGTTCCTGCTCATGAGCGCGACCCTCGGGGACGTCACCCGCATCGAGAACCGCCTGAACGAGACCACGGGCCGTTCCACCGCGCTCGTCTCCTCCGCGGAACGCCCCATCCCCCTGCACCACTACTACTCCGAGCGCCCCGTCCACGAGGAGCTCGAGGAACTGCTCAGCACCCACCAGGCCCCGGTGTACGTGGTGCACTTCTCGCAGCTGCAGGCCGCGGAACAGGCCCAGAACCTGATGTCCGTGGACGTCCTCAGCAAGGACGAGAAGCAGCGCGTGGCGGAGCTGATCAAGGACTTCCGCTTCTCCGCGGGCTTCGGCAAGACGCTCAACCGGCTCGTGCGGCACGGGATCGGGGTGCACCACGCGGGCATGCTGCCCAAGTACCGCCGCCTCGTGGAGCAGCTCGCCCAGACCGGGCTGCTCAAGGTGATCTGTGGGACGGACACCCTAGGCGTGGGGATCAACGTGCCCATTCGCACCGTGCTGATCACGGCGCTGTCCAAGTTCGACGGTCGCCGCACCCGCCGGCTCAGCGCCCGCGAGTTCCACCAGATCGCGGGCCGCGCGGGCCGCGCCGGCTACGACACCGCGGGGACCGTGGTGGTCCAGGCCCCCGAGCACGTCATCGAGAACGAACGCGCCATGGCCAAGGCCCGGGCCAAGCACGGGGACGATCAGAAGAAACTGCGTCAGGTGCCCAAGAAGAAGCCGCCGGAGGGCTTCGTGTCCTGGAGCCGCAAGACGTTCGAGTCGCTCGTGGCCGCCCAGCCCGAACAGCTCACGTCCTCCTTCGCGATCACCCACTCCATGGTCCTGAACATGCTGCAGCGGCCCGGGGACAACATCGGCGCCGGGTACCGCTTGCTCACGAGCGTGGACGAACCACGGCCGCGCCAACGCCTGCTGCTGCGCCAGGCGCTCGCGATCCTCAAGGAACTGCTGCGCGCGGGCGTCGTCGTACGCCTGCATGAGCCGGACGAGACCGGGCGCCGCTACCGGCTCACAGTCGAGCTGCAGGAGAACTTCGCGCTGAACCAGCCGCTGTCCCCGTTCGCGCTGGCCGCGCTCACCCTGCTGGACCCGGAGTCGGAGACGTACGCGCTCGATGTCGTCTCTGTCATCGAGGCCACGCTGGAGAAACCGCGCCAGGTGCTGAACCTGCAGGAGAAGAAGGTCAAGGGCGAGGCGCTCGCGACCATGAAGGCCGACGGCCTCGAGTACATGGAACGCATGCGCGAGTTGGACGAGATCACGTACCCCCAGCCGTTGCGGGAACTGCTCGAGCAGTCGTTCGAGACCTACCGAACCTCCGCCCCGTGGGTCGCACAGTTCGAGCTTTCTCCCAAGTCCGTGGTGCGGGACATGTACGAGCGCGCCATGACGTTCGGAGACTACGTGCAGTTCTACGGTCTCGCCCGCTCCGAGGGCATCCTGCTGCGCTACCTCTCGGACGCGTACAAGGCCCTGCGCCAGACGGTCCCGGTGGACGCCACGACCGAGTCGCTCACCGACCTGGTGGAATGGCTCGGGGAGAGCATCCGCCAGACCGACAACTCCCTGCTGGACGAATGGGAGAAGCTGGCCTCCGGGGAGGAATCCCCCATGGGCACGGGCGCGGACTCCCTCAAGGAACTCGTGGCCGAACAGCCGGAAGGCGTCACCGCGAACCCCCGTGCGTTCCGCGTGATGGTGCGTAATGCCCTGTTCCAGCGCGTGGAACTGTTCGCGCAGGAGAAGGACAAGGTGCTCGGGGCCCTGGACGAGAGAACCGGGTGGGACCGCGACCGCTGGGCGGACGCGATGGACACGTACTTCGACGAGTACGAGGACATCTACACGGACGCCCAGTCCCGCGGGCCGTCTCTGATCCGCATCACCGAGGACCCCGAGGGAATGACCGGGTTCTGGACCGTCACGCAGGTCTTCGACGATCCGGACGGGCACCACGACTGGGGTATCAACGCGCGCGTCGACCTCGCGGCGTCGGACGAGGACGGCTTCCCCGTGGTCCTCGTGGACAACGTGGGTCCCATCACCGACACGAGACGCTGAGCACCGGTTATCCCAGAAGCCATGCATGTGGAGACGCATCATCGGATAATATGCACTTTAGGATGCATAGGGTGAGGAGGAGTTCGTGTTCGCCCTGACGATCGACCGCCGCGATTCCCGCGGCCGCGCCGCCGAGCTGCACATGGGACGGCAGCGCACGGCTCTGCAGGAGGAACTCCCCCGCCCGGTCCTCGATTGGGAGATCAGCGCGGGCGATGAGCTGCAGGCGCTCTACGACGACGCCGCCGCGATCGTCCGCGCGGTCCTCGCGCTCGCCGACGCCGGGCACTGGCACGTGGGCGTGGGCATCGGCGCGGTGGACGACCCCCTGCCGTCGTCCGTGCGCGAAGCTACGGGCGAGGCCTTCGTGGCCGCGCGGGATGCCGTGAACGCCGCGAAGGAGCGCGGCCGTCCGGTCGTGGCCGGCAACGAGTGGGCGCGGCGGGCGGGCAGCGTGGTGGATCTGGTGTGTGCCGTGCGGGCCCGGCGTTCCGAGGCCGGGGCGCAGGCCACGGAACTCGCCGACCGGGGGCTCACGCAACAGGAGATCGCCGAGGGGCTCGGGATCACCCAGTCCTCGGTGTCCCGGCGGCTCAGCGCAGCGCTGTGGCACGAGGAACACACGGTCCACGAGACCCTCGAGGCGTTGTTCCGACTCGCGGACGAGCACTCCCCCTCTGGCCACGCTCCGGACGCCGCGGCCCCCTCAGCGCAGGACGCCACCTCCTCGAAGGACGCCCACCCATTGAAGGACGTCTCCTCGCCGGAGGATGTCGCCTCGAGTGGCGACACCACCTCGGGCGGTGACGCGTGAGCTTCCTGCGCCCGCTCACCACCGCGGTCCTCCCCGCAGCCCTGGTGCTGACCACTGCGATCTGGACCGTGTTCGCGGGGACCGTGCCCCGGGAATGGGCCTATCCCGCGCTGCTGATCGCCGGGGCCCTGTCCGGCGACCCTGTGGTGCGCGGGGTCTTCCGCTTCGCGGACGTCTCCCACGAACGCCTGCGTCCGGCGAAGAGCCCGTGGGACGACTCCGAGGCCACGGCGGAACCCGTGGACCCGCCGCTGCGCGGAGGTCTGGTCATCGGTGCGCTGGAACGCGCCGGCGCCATCGTCTCGCTGCTCACGGGCATGGTCGCCGGGATCGGCGTGGTCGTGGCGATCAAGGGCCTGGCCCGCTACGGCGAGTTCACCAACGCCCAGCAGCGCGAACAGTTCATCATCGGCACCCTCGTGTCCCTGCTATGGGCCGCGTTGTTCGCCGGTGCTGCGCTGTGGTGCACGACGCCGCGGGGCCCGTTCCCAGGATAGGGAACGGGCCCCGCGGACCGGTTCGAGCGGCGTCGTCGTACGCCTCGGGCAGCCGGGTGGCCTACCGCGCCGCGGTCGAGCCCCCGCCCGAGGAGTCGCCGCGGGCGGTCCCCGCACCCGGCGTGGCGTCCGCGGCCGCTTCACCCGCAGGAGCGGCCTTGCCCGTGTTGGCCCCCGGGGCGGCCGGGGAGGCGGTGTCGTCGTGGTGGCTCTCCTCGGCGAAGTCCGGGGAGGGGGTCTGCACCCGGCCGGTCTCCTCGAACTCGCGGTGCTGACCCCGGGCGGTCTCGAGCATCTTACGGAACCGAGCGCGGGAATCGATCAGCTCGTTCTTGTGCTTCTCCGAGATCCGCGGGAAACGCTTCTGCAGCCGCGCGAGCTCCCCGGCGATCTTGTGACGCTCCTCGGCGTCCGCGTCCTGCGGGAGAGCCAGGTACTTCTCGGTGAGGTCCTGCGTCTTCTGGATGGTGCGCAACGCGCGGCCCTTGGGGCTGTACAGCGAGATGAGAACGGTGAGCACGAGCACGGAGATGATCACCGTGAGAGACGTGCCGATCCCAATCTCGGCGACGGCCACGTGCTCGCCGTCGTTGATGAACGGCAGGGTGTTCTCGTGCAGCGCGTGCAGGATGAGCTTCACACCGATGAACGCGAGGATGATGGACAGGCCCCACGAGAGGTAGATCAACCGGTCCAGCAGACCGTCGATCAGGAAGTACAACTGGCGCAGACCCATGAGCGAGAACGCGGTGGCCGTGAACACGATGTACGGCTCCTGCGTGAGGCCGAAGATCGCGGGGATCGAGTCCAGGGCAAAGAGGATGTCCGTGCCACCGATCGCGACCATCACGAGCAGCATGGGGGTCAGCGCGCGCTTGCCGTTGTGCCTCGTGAACAGCTTGTCGCCGTCGTAGTAGTCCGTGGTGTGGAAGACCTTCTTGGCCAGGCGCACCACGATGTTGTTGGCCTCGTCCGACTTGTCGTCCGTGACCTCGCCCTTGATCAGGTTGCCCGCGGTGAAGATCAGGATCAGGCCGAAGAGGTAGAAAACCCACGCGAAGGTGTTGATCGCGGCCGCGCCGATGAAGATGAACACCGTGCGGGCGATCAACGCGAAGATGATGCCGAACAGCAGCACCTTCTGCTGGTCCGCCCGGGGCACCGCGAACGAGCCGATGATGATCAGGAACACGAAGAGGTTGTCCACCGACAACGCCTTCTCCGTGACGTAGCCGCCGTAGTACTCGGCCATGAGCGTGGGGCCGTCCAGCCACAGGATCACGAAGCCGAACAGCAACGCGATGCCCACGTACGCCGCGGACCAGATGGCCGCTTCCTTGATCGACGGTTCGTGCGCCTTACGCACGTGGAAGATGAAGTCGTAGGCCAGCAGGCCCACGATCAGGGCGATCGTGATGCCCCATTGGAAGGATGTGATCTCCACGGAGGGTCTCCTTGTGGGTGAGGTGTACCGCACAAGTCTCTCCCCCACGCGCCGGCCCTCGCGCGGAGGACGGGGTGCGGCGTGGTCCGTGCCCGGCCCGGCGACGGCGCCCGACGTACTGACGTGCACGGAAGTGGTGGGATACTCCCTTGATCAGGTAAGAGTGTACCGGTTTCCCGGCGTGGAGGCACGCGGTGACGGGCGAGGCCCCGCCGGTGCACCGGCGGGGCCTCGTGGCGGATCCGTGAGCGGGCCACGGTGGCGGGCCCTGGACGGGCCCTCGGGCGAGACGCGAGCTCAGCGGTTCTCGGTCCGGGCGAGCCGGTGCTGACGCAATCCGTGGGCCCGTTCGAGCAGGTCGTGGTAGCGGGCCTCGGACTCGATGAGCTCGTCCCGGTACTTCTCCTTCACGGTGGGCAGCAGTTCCCGGTACTTGGTCATCTTCTCCGCGGCCTTGACCCGCTCGTCCCGGGGCGCGTCCTCGGGCAGGTCCAGGTAGCGTTCGGCCCAGTCGCGCGCGCCGTTGACGATGCGCACCGCGCGGCCCTTGGGGCTGAACAGCGATGCGAGCACGGTCACGATCAACACCCCCAGGATCACAGCCAGTGAGAACCCGGTGGTCACCTCGACCACGTGCACGGGCTCGCCGTCGTTGATGAACGGCAGGGTGTTCTCGTGCAGGGCGTGCAGGATGAGCTTCACGCCGATGAAGCCCAGGATGATCGCGAGACCCCACGAGAGGTAGATCAACCGGTCCAGCAGACCGTCGATCAGGAAGTACAACTGGCGCAGGCCCATGAGGGAGAACGCGGTGGCCGTAAACACGATGTAGGTCTCCTGGGTGAGACCGAAGATCGCGGGAATGGAGTCCAGGGCGAACATGATGTCCGTGAGCCCGATGGCCACCATGACCAGCAGCATGGGGGTCATCACGCGCTTGCCGTCGACCTCGGTGAACAGCTTGTCGCCGTCGTACTCGTCCGTGGTCTTGAGGAAGCGCTTGGCCAGACGAACCATCACGTTGTTGGCCTCGTCTCCCTCGTCCTTGTCCGTGACCTCACCCTTGACCAGGTTGCCCGCGGTGTAGAGCAGGAACAGACCGAACACGTAGAACAGCGCGGACCACCGGTTGATCGCGGCCGCGCCGATGAAGATGAACACCGTGCGGGCGATCAGAGCCACCACGATGCCGAACAGGAGCACCTTTTGCTGGTCCGCCCGGGGCACCTTGAAGGACGCCATGATGATCAGGAACACGAACAGATTGTCCACGGACAGGGCCTGCTCGGTCACGAAGCCCGCGTAGTACTGCGCCGCGAAGCCCGGGCCGTCCCAGAACAGGATCAGCAGGCCGAAGATCAGGGCCAGGGACACGTACAGGCTGGTCCACAGCGCCGCTTCCTTGATGCTGGGTTCGTGCGGTTTGCGCGCGTGGAAGATGAAGTCGTACGCGAGCAACCCCACGATCACCGCGATGGTGACCCCCCATTGCAGACCGGAAACCTCCACGAGCACCCCTTAGGCGAGAACGACGTATGCAGCAGCCCGGGAACGGGCTGGGTAACTCGGGAAGTTTACCTGACTAACAACTCGCCGTGAGGGGTGCGATCGGCTCACGCGTGGCCGGCGTCCTTCATGCGCCGCAGTTCCTTCTTGAGGTCCGCGATCTCGTCCCGCAGCCGCCCGGCCAGCTCGAACTTCAGCTCGGCGGCGGCGTTGCGCATCTGCTCACTGAGGTCCTCGATCAGATCCACGAGGTCCTCGGCGGGTGCGGCCGCGACACCGTCGCGCAGCAGTTTGGACTCCGCGGCGGCCGCGGCCTGATCCTTGCCCGTGGCCTTGCCTGTGGCCTTGCCCTTACCGCCCTTGACAGGAGCGGTGTGATTGTTGGCGGCGGCGCGCTGGGCCAGCAGGGTGCGGGTGTCCTCGTCCTCGCGTGCCAACTGATCGGTGATGTCCGCGATCCGCTTGCGCAGCGGTTGCGGATCGATCCCGTGTTCCTCGTTGTACGCGACCTGGATCTCCCGGCGGCGGTTGGTCTCCTCGATCGCAACGTTCATGGAATTGGTGATCTTGTCCGCGTACATGTGGACCTCACCCGAGACGTTACGGGCGGCGCGACCGATCGTCTGGATCAGGGACGTGGTGGAACGCAGGAAGCCTTCCTTGTCCGCGTCCAGGATGGCCACGAGGGAGACCTCGGGCAGGTCCAGGCCCTCGCGCAACAGGTTGATGCCCACGAGGACGTCGAACGTGCCCATGCGCAGGTCCCGCAGCAGTTCCACGCGCTTGAGGGTGTCCACGTCCGAGTGCAGGTACTGGACCCGCACACCGTGTTCCATGAGGTACTCGGTGAGGTCCTCCGCCATGCGCTTGGTCAGCGTGGTCACCAGGACGCGTTCGTCGCGTTCCACGCGCAACTCGATCTGTTCCAGCAGGTCGTCGATCTGACCCTTGGTGGGTTTGACGATCACCTGGGGGTCCACGAGTCCCGTGGGGCGGATGATCTGCTCCACCACGGAGTCCACCTTGGACATCTCGTACGGCCCCGGGGTCGCGGACATGTACATGGTCTGCCCGATTCGTTCCAGGAACTCGTCCCATTTCAGGGGGCGGTTGTCCATGGCGGACGGCAACCGGAAGCCGTGTTCCACCAGCGTGCGCTTGCGGGACATGTCCCCCTCGTACATGCCACCGATCTGCGGCACGGTCACGTGGGACTCGTCGATGATGAGCAGGAAGTCGTCCGGGAAGTAGTCCAGCAGACAGTGGGGAGCGGAACCGCGCGGGCGGCCGTCGATGTGCAGCGAGTAGTTCTCGATCCCGTTGCAGTAGCCCATTTGTTCCATCATCTCGAGGTCGTAGGTGGTGCGCATGCGCAACCGCTGGGCCTCCACGAGCTTGTTCTGCGACTCGAGCTCCTGCAGCCGCTCCTGCAGCTCCTTCTGGATGGACTCGATCGCCGAGGCCATGCGTTCCGCACCGGCCACGTAGTGCGAGGCGGGGAAGACGTACATCTCCTGCTCCTCGTTTACGATCTCCCCCGTGAGCGGGTGCAGCGTGTAGATCGCCTCGATCTCGTCCCCGAAGAACTCGATGCGCACCGCGAGTTCCTCGTACATGGGGATGATCTCCACGGTGTCCCCGCGCACGCGGAACGTCCCGCGGTGGAAGTCCACGTCGTTGCGCACATATTGCATGTTCACGAACTGACGCAGCAGGGTGTCCCTGTCCATCTCCTGGCCCACGGCCAGGGTGACCATTTGCTTGACGTACTCCTCCGGGGTGCCCAGACCGTAGATGCAGGACACGGTGGAGACCACCACGGTGTCGCGGCGGGTCAGCAGGGCATTGGTGGCGGAGTGTCGCAACCGCTCGACCTCCTCGTTGATCGAGGAGTCCTTCTCGATGAAGGTGTCCGTCTGGGGGACGTAGGCCTCCGGCTGGTAGTAGTCGTAGTAGGAGACGAAGTACTCGACGGCGTTGTGGGGCAGCAGTTCGCGCAGCTCGTTGGCCAGCTGGGCGGCCAGGGTCTTGTTCTGCACGAGCAACAGCGTGGGCCGCTGGACGGCCTCGATGAGCCACGCGGCGGTCGCGGACTTACCCGTGCCCGTGGCGCCCATGAGTACCACGTCCTTCTCCCCGCCCTCGATCCGGCGGGACAGGTCCGCGATGGCCTTGGGCTGGTCACCGGCGGGCTGGTACTCAGACACGACCTCGAACGGGGCGACCACACGATTGATCTTCTGCGCGAGCGACATGGACCCAGCGTACGCGCCGACTCAGACACGGATCCGGGCGGCTCGCATCGCTCCGGAACTGCTCACAGGACCCGCGTGCGCCACCACTCGTCCACCTGCGCGAGCAGGTCCTCGATGGTCGTGGAATTGTCGAGGACTGCCGTGGCCACCGCCCGGCGCTGCTCGTCGGTGGCCTGGGCCGCGATCCGGCGGCGGGCGTCCTCCGGGCTCATCCCGCGGTCCTCGACCATCCGCCGCACCCGCTCGTCCTCGGGCGCCTGCACCACGAGCACCTCGTCCATCGTCCCGTACTGACCGGTCTCCACGAGCAGCGGGATGTCGTGGACCACCACTCCCCCCGGCGGTACCTCACTCACGAGCCGCGCGGTCTCGCGCCGCACAAGCGGGTGGATGATCCCGTTCAGGGCCGCGAGCTGCTCGGGGTCGTCGAACACGATGGCCGCGACCGCCGCGCGGTCCAGTGCGCCCGAGTCCGGCTGCACGATCCGCTCACCGAAGTGGGCCACCATGGCCTCGTAGCCTGGTTCCCCCGGTTCCTGCAGGGCCCGGGCGATCGCGTCCGCGTCCACGACGAGCGCCCCGAGCTCGCTCAGCCGCCGCGAGACGGTGGACTTGCCCGAGGCGATCCCGCCCGTCAGCCCGACCCGCAGGGTCTCGGTGTGGCCAGGTCTGCGCAACAGCTCAGTCATGACGGTGTCCTTCCGTGTCCTGGTCCCGGCCCAGTGCCGGGAGCACGTGGTCGCGCCAGATCTCGCGGGAGCGCTCCCGCAGACCGTGGAGGTCACCGTCGTTGACGATCACCTCGTCCGCGACCGCCCGGATCTCCTCCGGCCCGGCGGCCACGTCCACCCGGTCCCACGCGTCCTCGGCGGGCAGGCCCTTACCCGCGCGCAACCTCCGCACCCGGTCCTCCACGGGTGCGTCGACGGCCACGACGAGGTCGAACCGGTCCCCCTGGTCCGCCTCGAGCGGGTCCCGGATCACCTGCACGACCACGCTGTCGGGTCCCGCGTCCCGGGCTCGACGCCGCGCCGCCTCCCGCAGCGCGGGGAGCAACAGTTCGTGGGCGCGGGCCCTGGCGGCGTCGTTGTGAGTCATCAGGTCGTCGAGCGCCTCGGCCGCAGCGGCGTTGTCCTGCGAAGAGACCCCCCGGGCGCGCAACTGCTCCCCGAAGACGCGCTCGACGTCCGCGCGCGTGTCCGTGCCCGGGCTCAGGAGCTCGCCCCACAGCGCTGAGCTGTCCACGACGACGGCGCCCAGCGCCTCGAACTCGCGGGCCACGGTGTGCTTGCCCGCCGACGGCCCACCGGTGAGCGCGAGCTGGAACACCGGCCGGCCCTCCTGCTCCCGCTGCCAGTGCCACGTGCGGGGCTGATGGGTGTCGTGATCGGGTTCGGTGCCCACCTCGTACTCGGGACGGATGACGTAGTCCTCGATCGCGGCGGTGTCCTGCTGCGCCCTGCGGTGGTACTCCTCCGCGGGCAGCACCTTCTTCCACTGCCGCGTGCGCATGGGACGCGCGGTACCGGCGTCCTGGCGTAACGCCCGCAACAGCATCCCGGCCTGCAGGACCTCCAGGACCATCACGGGAGCACCGATCACGATGATGACCTCCTGCAGGGCGTTGAGCCCGTTCTCGCCGGAGGTCGTGATGATCGCCGCACACACCGCGCCCACGGCGAGCGTCCAGAAGATCCGCTGCCGGCGCGGGCCTTCGTCCTCGTGGCCATTGGCCATTGCGTCCATCACGAGCGCGCCGGAGTCGATCGAGGTGATGAAGAAGATCGTGATGACCACGAGCGCCACGAGCGCGGTGACCGCGAACCACGGCATGGATCCGAGCAACTGGAACAGCGCGGCCTCCACGTTGCCCTGCGTGACGATGGTGTCCGTGAGACTGCCCTGCGTCTCGGGAGCGCGGTCGATGCGGATCGCGCTGTAGCCGTAGATGGCCATCCACACCGCCACGAACGACGACGGGACGCCGAGCACCCCCACCACGAACTGGCGGATCGTGCGCCCGCGCGAGATCTTGGCCACGAACATCCCCACGAACGGCGCCCATGTGACGGTCCAGGCCCAGTAGAACACCGTCCAGTCACCGGACCACGTGCCGCCGCCGAACGTGTCGTTGAAGAACGCGAGCGTGGGCAACTGGTTCACGTAGCCACCCACGGATTCCACGATGCTGCGCATCGTGTCCATTGTGGCCCCGGCCATGAGCACGAACAGCAACAGGGCCACGGCCAGGACGATGTTCGCGTACGACAGTCGCTTGACGCCCTTCTCCATGCCCGCGAGCACGGACGCCAGGCCCACCGCCGTGATCAGCGCGATGATCGCCGCCTGGATCCACCCCTCCATCGGGATGCCGTAGACGTACGTGAGGCCGCTGTTGATCTGCAGCGCCCCGAGCCCCACGGACACCGCGAGCCCGAACACGGTCGCGACGATCGAGAGCACGTCGATCGCTTTTCCCCACGGGCCGTGGATCCCGTCCCCGAGCACCGGGTGGAACGCGGACGAGACGCGCGGGGGCAGTTTGCGCTTGTACGTGAAGTACCCGAACGTCAGACCGGGGACGGCGAGGATCGCCCACATGTGCACGCCGAAGTGGAAGTTGGCGATGTTCAGGGCCTCCACCGCGGCGCGGTCCGAGGCGGGTTCGGTGCCGTACATGGGTGGGTTCGCGTAGTGGTTGATGGGTTCGGCCACACCCCAGAACATCAGCACGGCGCCCACGCCCGCCGCGAAGAGCATCCCAAACCACGCGATCCCGGAGTACTCCGGGACGGAATCGTCGTCGCCGATCTTCACGCGACCGTAGCGGCTCAGTGCCAGACCGATCGCGAAGATCACGAGAGCGGTCACGCTGAAGGTGTAAAACCATCCCGTCTGGTAGCGCAACGCATGGGAGACCACGCCGAAGACCGACTGCACGGGCCCCGGGAACAGACTCATGCCGAGCGTGAAGACGACGACCAGCGCGGCCGAGACGAAGAAGATGGACGGGGTCGTGCGCAACCCCAGTCGGTCGTGAAGACGATTGAGCACAGGTCAGCTTTCCGATGGGAGGCGGTGGCACGTGGCCGCGTCGGCGCGGCAGGTCTCACTGTAGTGGCCCTCCCGTGCTCAGAGCGGGCGCCCCGGGACCGTCCCGGGCCCCCCGCGCGGCCACGAGCCCCCGGATCGGGGCGTCCCTACACTGGTGGTGTGCCCGCCGAATCCCTCTCCCACGACGCCGCGGACTCGCGCGTGTCCTACACCGTCCCGCGCCGGGGCATCGTGCACAGCGCGGAGCTCGAGATCAAGAAGTCGCGGTTCCTAGCACTACTCACCCGCGTGGACACGGAAGCGGAAGCCCGCGAGTTCATCTCCCGTGTGGCCGCCGAGCACCGGGACGCCCGTCACCACTGCTCGGCGTTCGTGCTCGGACCCACGCGCGCCACGACGCGCTCGTCCGACGACGGCGAACCGGCGGGTACCGCGGGCACGCCCATGCTGCAGGCGCTGACCGCGCACGCCACGACCCGGCAACGCACCGCGGACGAGGCCGGTGACCTCTCGGACGTGTGTGGCGTGGTCGTGCGGTGGTTCGGCGGGGTCAAGCTCGGGGCCGGCGGGCTCGTGCGCGCCTACTCCGGTGCCGTGACCGCCGCGCTGGACACCGCCCCGCTCGTGCGCAGGATGCGCTGCCGCGAACTGACCCTGCCGCTCCCCTACGCCGAGGCCGGCCGCGTGGAGTCCCAGTTGCGCGCCCGCGGGTTCACGGTCCTGCCCACCGGTTACGGCTCCGCGGACGCGACCCTGCGCCTGCTCGTGGCGGACCTCCCCGGCGCCATCGACGACGCCCGGGCAGCCCTTGCGAGCATCACCGCGGGCCACGCGAGCGTCCACGAGGGACCCGCCCGGTGGGAGGACGTCCCGGACATGTGAAAGGTCCCGCTCCTCGTCACGGGGAGCGGGACCTCTCGGATTCACCTCACGGCGAGCTCACGGGCCGACGTGCCGCCGCGTGCGACTCAGTGACCGGTGAGCTTCTCGCGCAGAGCGGCGAGGGCCTCGTCGGACGCGAGCGTCCCGGCGTCCTCGGCCGGAGCCTCGGAGGAGTAGCTCGTGGGGCCGGAGGAGTGGCTCGGGGAGGACGAGGAGGACGAGGTGGTCGCCGCATCCTGGTCTTCCTGCAGGTGCTTGCGCACCTGCTCCTTGTGAGCCTCCCAGCGGGCCTGGGCCTGAGCGTACTGCTCCTCCCACGCGGCGCGCTGTTCCTCGTAACCCTCGATCCACTCGTTGGTCTCGGGATCGAAGCCCTCGGGGTACTTGTAGTTGCCCTGCTCGTCGTACTCGGCGGCCATGCCGTACTGGGCGGGATCGAACTCGGTGGAGTCCGGGTCCACACCCTCGTTGGCCTGCTTGAGGGACAACGAGATCCGGCGGCGGTCCAAGTCGATGTCGATGACCTTGACGAACAGCTCCTCGTTCACGGAGACGACCTGCTCGGCCATGTCCACGTGACGCTGCGCCAGCTCGGAGATGTGCACGAGGCCCTCGATGCCGTCCTCGACGCGAACGAACGCACCGAAGGGAACCAGCTTGGTGACCTTGCCGGGGACGACCTGACCCAGAGCGTGGGTGCGGGCGAACAGCTGCCACGGATCTTCCTGGGTGGCCTTGAGCGAGAGCGACACACGCTCGCGATCCATGTCCACGTCCAGCACCTCGACGGTGACTTCCTGACCGACCTCGACGACCTCGGAGGGGTGGTCGATGTGCTTCCAGGACAGCTCGGAGACGTGCACCAGACCGTCAACACCGCCGAGGTCCACGAACGCACCGAAGTTGACGATCGAGGACACGGTGCCCGTGCGGACCTGGCCCTTCTGCAGCTGCTGCAGGAAGTTGGCGCGCACCTCGGACTGGGTCTGCTCGAGCCATGCACGGCGGGAGAGCACCACGTTGTTGCGGTTCTTGTCCAGCTCGATGATCTTGGCCTCGAGCTGCTGACCGATGTACGGAGCGAGGTCGCGGACGCGGCGCATCTCCACGAGGGAGGCGGGCAGGAAGCCACGCAGGCCGATGTCCAGGATGAGGCCGCCCTTGACGACCTCGATGACGGTGCCGGTGACGACGCCGTCCTCGTCCTTGACCTTCTCGATATCGCCCCAGGCGCGCTCGTACTGAGCGCGCTTCTTGGAGAGGATCAGGCGACCTTCCTTGTCCTCCTTGGTGAGGACCAGAGCCTCCACCTCGTCACCCACAGCCACGACGTCATCGGGGTTGATGTCGTGCTTGATGGACAACTCACGAGAGGGGATGACACCTTCGGTCTTGTACCCGATGTCCAGGAGGACCTCGTCGCGGTCGACCTTGACGACGGTGCCTTCCACGAGGTCGCCGTCGTTGAAGTACTTGATGGTCGCGTCGACAGCGGCGAGGAAATCCTCTTCAGTTCCGATGTCGTTGACGGCGACCTGCTGGGTGGTGGTGGTCATGTAGTAGGGACTCCGATGAAATTGATGTGATGGTTTGGTGTCACCGACCCCGCCCTGTAGGGCGCACCGGATTGGCGACGTCACGCTTGATGTGGGCGTGCGAATACACGCACCGCTCCAGTCTAGGCCCGAAACCGTGTCGGTTCAAGCCTGAAGGGTGCGTCCGCGCGCTGCGCGAGCCGCGCTCAGAACGGGGAGATGCAGTACGGGTGGGTGGGCGTGGACATGAGCGCCTGGATGTCCCGCAGGGCGGCGTCGTCGCGCACGCGCAGCAGGCCCGCGTAATGCAGCGTGGACGCCTTGACCGCCCCAAGGTACAGCGAGCCGAGCGAATCGACGTTCAGGGCGACGTCCGCGCCGTCGGGCAGTTCCACGGCGGGCATGGACTTCCCCGCGAGATCGTCCTGTGTGCGCGGGCGGTCCGCTACGCGTTCCACGCGGGGGGCATCACCGGTGGTGTCGATCTCGTAGATCCCGTCCGCGAAGCCCATGGAGTCCACGACCGACATCCTGACCTTGCGGTGGGACGTGTAGTGCCGGGCGGACAGGGCTGCCACCGGGTCCAGGACGCGCAACCACAGTCGCTCGAAGCGCTTGCGCACGGTGTAGGCGGACATGTCCACCATGCCCCACATGAGCGGGTCCTCCATCTGGGCGCTGTTGTAGCGCACCTCCGTGACGAGGTCCAGGTTGCACAGGTACTCCCACAGGGCGATGCGCACCTGCGAGCTCGGGGACACGAGGTCCACGACCTTCAGGTACCCCTGGAACCCCTGGGTGGAGACGAACTTGTAGCTCACGTAGCCGTCCGCCTCACCCCGGGCGTCGTAGTGCACCGCGGTGCGGATCTCAGGATCCGCGCCCTCCTGGTCCCAGTTCCACCGACCGGAGATAATGTCCCACCACTTCTGAGTGCGCGTGAGGGAGCCTGCCGTCACGCGGTGGAAGCGATCGAAGATGCTCGGCGCCAGCTCGGCCACGGCGTGGTTGTCGGCCATTTCCACCGTGCCCACGGTCGGGGCCTTCAACTGCAACCGCGTGTGCGCGTCCACCGTGATCTCGGAGTTGAACGTGCCCGCACCGAAACCGAAGCGACCGTAGATCGTGGCCTCGGAGGCGGTGAGCGCCGCGATCGGGAACCCCGCCTCGTGGGCCTCGGTCAGGTCGGTGGTCATGAGCCGGCGCAACAGTCCTCGCCGGGCATGGGTTGGGCGCACCGTGACCTCAGAGACCAACCACGCGGGCACGCTGCTCCCTTCCCCGAGCGTCAGCTCCGAGTCCCACGAGCAGAACGTGGCCACAGGTCGCTCGGCCCCCAGCGCGGCTGTGGGCACGGGGTCCGCGGTGTATGCGGCGCGGAACCGGGTGCCAGCGGCGCGCATCGATCGCAGGTTGCGCTCGGTGGCCTCCTGCCCCGGTTCACGGCCGTGGAACCCCTGGGCGACCGCCCGGTTCCACTCCACGAACTCGGGGTTCGCGTCCGTGCCACCCTCGTTCGCGAGAAAGCGGCGCAGGACGTAGTCGTTCCCGCGGGCGCTGTACTCGCTCTCGCGGGTCTGCTCGTGCCGGGGTGTCGCGTTCATGATGCTCCTCGTCGTGACTCGGGCGGTTCGGGTGTGCCGTGGCCCGCCGCGCGGTGGCGGGTGTCGTGCTGGGTGCGCGGCCTGCTGCGGCACCGAGCGGCGGGCTGAGTGATCCCGTGCGCTCAGGCGGTCAGTGGGCGGCCTGGTGCCATGTCCGCCCCGTGCCAACGTTGACGTCCAGGGGCACGGTCAGTTCCGCGGCCCCGGCCATCTCGGTGCGCAGGATCTCCTCGACCCGCTCCGTCTCCCCCGGGGCGACCTCCACGATGAGTTCGTCGTGGACCTGCAGCAGCACCCGCGAGCGCAGGTCGTCCTCGCGCAGGGCCCGGTCCACGCCGATCATGGCCTTCTTGATGATGTCCGCGGCGGAGCCCTGGATGGGTGCGTTCAGGGCCATGCGCTCGGCGGCCTGGCGGGCCTGGCGGTTGTCGCTCGTGAGGTCCGGGAGGTAGCGGCGTCGCCCGTCGATCGTTTCGGTGTAGCCCTTGGAACGGGCTTCCTCGACGACGCCGCGCAGGAAGTCCCGCACGCCGCCGAAGCGTTCGAAGTAGCCGCTCATCATGGTGCGGGCCTCGTCCACGCCGATGTTCAGCTGCTGGGACAGGCCGTAGGAGCTCAGCCCGTAGACGAGGCCGTAGCTCATGGCCTTGACCTTGGAACGCATCTGAGGGGTGACGTCCTCCGGGGCCACGTCGAACACGCGCGAGCCCACGAACCGGTGCAGGTCCTCCCCGCCGCGGAACGCCTCGATCAGGCCCTCGTCCCCGGACAGGTGGGCCATGATCCGCATCTCGATCTGGGAGTAGTCCGCGGTCATGAGGCATTCGAACGGGCCCTGGGAGTCCTCCCCCACCACGAACACGTCGCGGATGCGCTGGCCCTGTTCGGTGCGCACGGGGATGTTCTGCAGGTTGGGACCCGTGGAGGACAGCCGTCCGGTGGCCGCCACGGTCTGCTGGTACGTGGTGTGGATGCGCCCGTCCTCGGCGATCGCGTCCCGCAATCCGGCCACGATCTGCTTGAGCTTGGAGTACTCGCGCCAGTTCATGAGCGCCACGAGGAACCGCGAACCCTGGGTCTCGGGGTCCACGCGTCCGAGCAGGTCCGCGACCGCCGCGGCGTCCGTGGTGTACCCGGTCTTGGTCTTCTTGGTCTTGGGCAGGCCGAGTTCCTCGAACATCACGGCCTGCAGTTGCTTGGTGGAACCCAGGTTGATCTCGTGGTCGATCTGCGCCTGCGCCTGCTCGAAGGCCTGGTCGATCGGTTGCTGGAGGTCGTCGAACAACCGGTCGATACCTGGGCGGTCCATCGCGATCCCCGTGGCCTCCATCCGGGCGAGGATCACGGCGAGGGGCATCTCCAGATCCGTGAGCAGCCCCAGTTGGCCGTCGGCCTCGAGCAGCCCGCGCAGGTGTTCGCTCAACTGCCGGCACGCGGAACCGAGCGTGGCCTGGCGACGCAGTTCGGCGTCGCTCACACCGGCCAGCTCGTCCTGTTCGTCCGACGCGTCCAGCGCGAGTTCGGTCTGTCCGTTTTTCTCCGACGCCGCGGACTCGTCCGCGCGGGGCACCTCCACCTCCAGGTGGTGGCTCAGTTGGGCGTCCAGCTCGTAGGAACGCAGCGCGGGCCGCACGAGGTAGCCGGAGAGCTGGACGTCGTCCACGACACCGGCGAGCTTGATCCCGCGCTGGATCAGACCGTGGTACAGGTCCTTGAGGCCGTCCACGATCTTGGGCGCCGCCGGGTCTGCGAGCCATGCCTCGACGGCGATGGTCAGCTCCTGGTCCGCGGTCACGAGGTCCACGGCGGCACCGCCCTGGTTCATGAGCATGAGGGTGGTCACCTCCGCGCCGGAGGGCGCCTTGGGGTCGTGCGCCAAGCGGCGGACGACGATGGGCACGTCCTTCTCCCCCGCGTCCAGCCAATCGCTGAACTCCTGGGCGGTGCGCACCCGGGTGACGTCGGTGACCTCGGGAACCGTGGCGGCGGCGGCGTCGTCGGAAGCGTGGGAACCGAAGGCCTCGAGCAGACGCCCGCGCAACTGGGCACCGAACTCGAGCTCGTCGAAGACTACGCCGACCCGCTCGGGATCGGCCTCGGGCAGTACCGCGTGATCCAGGTCCACGCCGAGGGGCAGGTCCGTGACCAGGCGGTTGAGTTTGCGGTTGCGCCGCACGAGGTCCTCGTGCTCGCGCAGGGCCTCGCCCTTCTTGCCGGTGATCCGGTCCGCGTGCTCGAGCAGCGATTCCACGGGACCGTAGGACGTGATCCACTTGGCCGCGAAGCCGGGACCCACGCCCGGCACACCCGGTAGGTTGTCCGCGGTCTCCCCCGTCAGCGCGGCGAGGTCCGGGTAGTTCTGCGGGGCCACCTTGTACTTCTCGAAGACCGCCTGCGCGTCCATGCGGCGCAGGTCCGACGGCGTGCGGCCCGGGTAGACCACCGTCACGTGGTCCGTGATCATCTGGAACGCGTCCCGGTCACCCGAGAACACGAGCACCTCGAAGTCCTCGGCGGCGGCCGTGGTGGCGAGCGTGGCCAGGACATCGTCCGCCTCGTGGCCCTCGCTCGTGACGATCGGAATGCCAACAGCCTCGAGGATGCGTCGGATGTTGGGGACCTGCCCGTGGAACTCCTCCGGGGTCTCGTCCCGGCCGCCCTTGTACTCCCCGTACTCCTGGGAGCGCAGGGTAGGGCCCTCGAGGTCGAAGGAGACGACCAGGTGGGTGGGCTTCTCCTCGCGCACGAGCTTGACCATGGTGTTCACAAATCCGTAGACGCCCTCGGTGTGGACGCCGTCGGACGTCACGAAACCGGGGCCCCCACCGTACTCGGCAGCGCGGGATAGCGCGAAGAATGCGCGGAACGCCAGGGAGTGGCCGTCGATCAGTAGCAAGCGCTTCTCGGGCCGGGACACCGGAACGGGCAGCGAGACCTCCTGCGGGTGCTCGGTCTTCTCGCCGATCACCACGGTGCGGGTCTCAGGGACGTCCTGGCTGGCCTGCTTGCTCGTCTCAGTCACGGCTCCATCCTAGGGCCACCCCCGGACAGGCACAGGCCCCGGCGGAACACGGGCTCGGACGCGGGACGCCGCACGGCCAGGGACAGCTTCGGGCGCGTTCCGCGTGCGGCCCGGGACGAGCTGGGCCCCGGGGGCGTCAGGCCACCTGGCTGATGATCGCCTCGGCCACCTCGCGCATCGACAGCCTGCGATCCATGGACGTCTTCTGGATCCAGCGGAACGCCTCGGGCTCGGACAGACCCATCTTGGTCTGCAGCAGCGACTTGGCGCGTTCCACGAGCTTGCGCGTAGCGAACTGTTCCTTCATGTCCGCGACCTCGCTCTCGAGGGCCGTGATCTCCTCGAAACGAGACATCGCGATCTCGATCGCGGGCACCACGTCGTCCACGGTGAACGGCTTGACCACGTACGCCATGGCGCCGGCCTCCCGCGCACGCTCCACGAGCTCGCGCTGGCTGAACGCGGTGAGCAGTACCACGGGCGCGATCCGGTCCTGCGCGATCTGCTCGGCGGCGGTGATCCCGTCCATCACGGGCATCTTCACGTCCATGAGCACGAGGTCCGGGCGGTGTTCGGAGGCCAGGGCGACGGCGCGCTCCCCGTTCTCCGCCTGCGCCACCACGCGGTACCCGGCGTCCTCGAGCATCTCGACGATGTCCATGCGGATCAGCGCCTCGTCCTCCGCGACGACGACCGTCTTGGCTTCGGAACCCTGCGCCTCGGAACGGGCGGCGTGGTCCTGGGCGGGCGCGGCGTCGACGTGGGTCGTCTCGGCGCGGGCGGTGTCGGGCTGCGCGGCGTCAGGGTCTGCGGCGCCCGACCGTTGTGCCCCGGGCGCAGTGGGCTCCGGGGTGTTCGACGAATCCGTCACGGGGACTCCTAGGTTTGGGGACAACTTGGTCGTGTCGACACGGCATCCAACCACGAGTGCCGCGAACGCGCCTCATGGGACACATCACACCCCCGGGCGCGGAAGGGGCGGACCGGTCTCCAGCCTAGACCCATCATGTATGCTGTTATCCGCACCGGCGGCGGTGGCCCGCACTACGGTCCCCTTCCCGGACATGCCCAAGTGGCGGAATTGGCAGACGCGCTGCACTCAAAATGCAGTATGGAGACATGTGTGGGTTCGAGTCCCACCTTGGGCACGACTACTCGCTCCGTCGGAGCACCTTTGGAACGGCCTCGCACCCGCGGGGCCGTTTTTCGTGGCCGAAGACAGGGCGAATGCACGGGGGGTCGTGGGTCTCCCCGCATCCGTGGTCGGGCGGGTGGGTGGACCGGTCGGGAACCTGTCAGCAATGGGGAGGCCCGCCCGTGCTCGATGACAACACCACTCTGTGGATGCTGTAGAACTTCAAGCACCACTGCTCCCTGCGGTTCACCCCCGAGTTCTTCGCACCCCACCAGTCACGGGTAGCGGCTGCGGGGGGGGGGGGATACGGCGCCGGGTTCATCACGCTTCCCTATGACCGGCCCCTGCCCATCACGCTGCTCGAATCCCTCATGCGGGACCGGCTCCGTGATCAAGGCGCGTAGCAAAACCTTTCGGAGACCGTGGGGCCCCAGCCGCTGTTCGCGCGATCGATCAGCGTCCACGGTCAGCACCCAGAGTGGAGTAAAGGCAGCTCGGACGGCGTCCGGACTGCCTTTACTCCACTAGAACATCGGATCGACACCCACACGCAGATGCCGCGACGAGAACCGCTCGTAGCGGTCCGCCATACGGCCGACCCGCGTGGGTCAGCGACCGATCACGGCTCCCGCCACGTGGCGGGCCCGGCCATGCCGCCCCACGGTCCCACGCGCTCGCGGGGTTCGCGCTGGGGTGCCTCGCCGGCGTCCTGGAGGTCACCCACGCGGTGCACCTTCACGAGGTTGGTGGACCCGGCGTGGCCCGGGGGCGAACCGGCGCAGATGATGACCATGTCCTCGGTGTTGGCGAGATCATGCTGGAGCAGGTAGTGGTCCACCTGACGAGTCATGTCGTCGGTGTGCTCCACGCGATCCACCCGGATGGGCTGGACGCCCCACAGCAACTGCAGCCACGCCTGCACGCTCTTCTCGGGGGTGAACGCGAGGATCGGGTGTTCCGGGCGCAACCGGGACAACCGGCGGGCCGAGTCACCCGTCTGGGTGAACGTGCAGATGTAGTTCACGTCCAGCTGCCGGGCGATGGTCACCGCCGCACGGGTGATGGCGCCGCCGCGCGTGCGGGGCTCGGTGCCCAGCGGGGGCATGCGGTCCATACCCTGCGTCTCGGTGGCCAGGATGATGTTCGACATGGTCTCGAGCGTCTTGATGGGGTACTTGCCCACCGAGGTCTCGCCCGAGAGCATCACGGCGTCCGCGCCGTCGAGCACGGCGTTCGCGCAGTCCGAGGCCTCGGCGCGCGTGGGGCGCGGGTTGTCGATCATGGACTCGAGCACCTGGGTGGCCACGATCACGGGCTTCGCCCAGCGGCGGGCGAGCTCGATCGCGCGCTTCTGCACGATCGGCACGGCCTCCAGCGGCAGCTCCACACCGAGGTCGCCGCGGGCAACCATGATGCCGTCGAACGCGTCGATGATCTCGTGCAGCGCATCCACGGCCTGAGGCTTCTCGATCTTGGCGATCACGGGGATCTTGCGATCCTCCTCCGCCATGATCTCGTGCACCCGGGTGATGTCCTGGGCGTCCCGCACGAAGGACAGCGCGATGATGTCGACGCCGCGCTGCAGGGCCCAGCGCAGGTCCGCCTCGTCCTTCTCGCTCAGTGCGGGGACGTTGACGGCCACGCCGGGGAGGTTGATGCCCTTGTGGTCGGACACGGTTCCGGCAACCACGACCTCGGTGGTGACGGCGGTGTCCGACACGGCCGTGGCGCGCAGGGCGACCTTGCCGTCGTCGATCAGCAACGGGTCCCCCACGTTGACGTCGCCGGGCAGGCCCTTGTGGGTCGTGGAGCACAGCTCCTTGGAGCCGGGGACGTCCTCGATCGTGATCGTGAAGGTGTCACCCACGTCCAGCGCATGGGGGCCGTCCGCGAAGTTGCCCAGCCGGATCTTGGGCCCCTGCAGGTCCGCGAGGATCGCGACCGTGGTGCCCAGCTCTTCGCTGGCCCGGCGCAGGTTCTCGTAGGACGTATTGTGCACGGTGTGGTCACCGTGACTCATGTTGAGGCGAGCCACGTTCATTCCGGCCTGGATCGCCTGGGTGACGTTCTCGTACGAGGAGATGGCGGGGCCGATGGTGGCCACGATCTTCGCTCGACGCATGGGTGACTCCCTTTCGAATGGCGGATGGTTGGCGCATATGACGAAGCGGCCGGGTCGAGCAGCCTGGTGCTGCCCGACCGCGGCCGCTTCGCCGATGTTCGTTCCTACCTTAGCAACGAGCCCCGGGAATTGATATGGCAGGACTCATGGCGGGTGCCGGGAGGATCACGGACGCGGGCGGGTCACAGGCTCAGGTCGATCGCCCGCTCGGACGGGGTCACGGGTTCTGGCAACCGGGTCTGGCCTGTCAGGTGGCGTTCCACGTGAGCGGCGCACGCCCGGCCCTCCGCGATGGCCCACACCACGAGGGACTGCCCACGACCTGCGTCACCGCACGAGAACACCCCGTCCACGGCGGTCATGTAGGTCTCGTCCCGCGCCACGTTGTCCCGGGAGTCCAGCGCCACGGGTAGCTGCTCGGTGAGCTCGCGGGACTCATTGCCCGTGAATCCCAGGGCGAGCAGGATCAGGTCCGCAGGCAACACCTTCTCGGTGCCGGCCACGGGACCGCGGGAGCCGTCCTCGCGGTACTCGGTCTCCGCGACGCGCAGTCCCGTGACCCGGCCGTCCTGCCCCACGAACTCCACCGTGGAGGCCAGGTACGTGCGTTCGCCGCCCTCCTCGTGGGACGTGGAGACCTCGAAGACCCGGGGCATCATGGGCCACGGTTCCTCGTCCGCGCGGTCCACGGGAGGCTTGCGACCGATCGCGAGCGACGTCACGGACGCCGCACCCTGGCGCAGCGCGGTGCCGATGCAGTCGGAACCGGTGTCACCGCCGCCCAACACGATCACGTGCTTGCCGCGCGCGTCGATGGGGTCGGGGACGTGGTCCTCGGCCACCAGGTGGTTGGCTCGCACGAGGAAGTCCATGGCGTAGTGGATCCCCGCGAGCTCGCGGCCGGGGATCGCGAGCTCACGGGGCCGCGTGGCACCCGTGGCCACGATCACGGCGTCGTAACGCCTGCGCAGCGCGTCCCACGTGATGTCCGTGCCGATCTCCACGCCCGGGCGGAACTTGGTGCCCTCCTGGCGCATGATCTCGAGCCGGCGTTCGAGCACGGACTTCTCGAGCTTGAAGTCGGGGATGCCGTAGCGCAGCAGACCGCCGATCCGGTCGTCCCGTTCGTACACGGCCACCGTGAACCCCGCCTGCGTGAGCTGCTGGGCCGCCGCGAGTCCGGCGGGACCGGAACCCACCACCGCGATCGTCTTGCCCACGAGCCGCTGCGGGACGTAGGGCTTGATGAGGTCGTCGTCGAACGCCTTCTCGCCGATCGCGTACTCGACCTGCTTGATGGTCACGGGCTCCTGGTTGATCCCGAGCACGCACGAGGACTCGCACGGCGCGGGGCACACGCGCCCGGTGAACTCCGGGAAGTTGTTGGTCGCGTGCATCCGCTCGGAGGCCTCGTCCCACCGGTCACGCCACACGAGGTCGTTCCACTCGGGGATGAGGTTGCCCAGGGGACACCCCTGGTGACAGAACGGCACACCGCAGTCCATGCAGCGCCCGGCCTGCTCGTGCAGCGTCCCCGCCTCCTGGCGTTGCTGCACCTCCGCCCAGTCCATAAGGCGCACCGGGACGGGGCGCTTGGGACGGTCCTCGCGTGTGCGGACCTTGAGAAAACCACGGGGATCAGCCACGGCCGGTCACCTCCAGAATCTTGTGCCAGGTGCCGTCGCCGTCCGGGTCGTCCCCGGCGGCTTCGGCCTCGTTGCGCAGTGCAAGCACCGCGGAGTAGTCCCGCGGCAGCAGTTTGGTGAAGCGCGACATCGTGCGGTCCGGGTCCGCGAGCAGTTGGCGCGCGAACTCGGACCCGGTCTCCTCACCGTGGCGCTTGATGAGGTCGGCGAGCAACTCACGGTCGTTGGCGTCCGGGTGCTCGAGGTGCAGTTCACCGCTCTCGCGGGCCTGCTTATTCACGTCCCGCTCGTCCAGGTCCAGCACGTATGCCACACCGCCGGACATCCCGGCCCCGAAGTTGCGGCCCGTCTCACCCAGCACCACGGCCACACCCCCGGTCATGTACTCGCAGCCGTGGTCACCGATGCCCTCGACCACCGCGGTTGCCCCGGAATTGCGCACCAGGAAGCGCTCCCCCACGGTGCCGTTGAAGAACATCTCGCCGCTCGTGGCGCCGTAACCGATCACGTTGCCCGCGATCACGTTCTCGTGGGCCACGAATCCGGCGTCGCGCGGGGGCCGCACGACGATCCGTCCGCCGGAAAGGCCCTTGCCCGTGTAGTCGTTCGCGTCCCCCTCGAGCCGCAGCGTGATACCGCGGGGCACGAAGGCGCCCAGTGACTGGCCGGCCTGACCGGTCAGGGTCACGTCGATCGTGTCATCCGGCAGCTCCCGGGTCCCGAGCGCGCTGGTCACGGTGTATCCGAGCATCGTGCCCACGGCGCGGTCCGTGTTGATCACGCGTTCCTGTACGCGCACGGGTTCACCGCGTTCGATCGCCGGTTGCGCGAGCGGGATGAGCTTCGTGTCGAAGTGCTTCTCGAGTTCGTGGTCCTGGACGCCGGTGTTGCGCAGTCCGTCCGTGACCCCTTCCGCGCGGAACGAATCGAGCACGGGGCTCAGGTCCAGCCCCTTGGCCTTCCAGTGCGCCACGGCCTCCCGCGTGCGCAGTACCTCGGCGTGCCCCACGGCCTCCGCGATGCTGCGGAACCCGAGTTCGGCGAGGATCTCGCGCACCTCTTGGGCAATGAACTCGAAGAAGTTCACCACGTGCTCGGCCTTGCCCGTGAAGCGCTTGCGCAGTTCGGGGTTCTGCGTGGCAACTCCCACGGGGCACGTGTCCAGATGGCACTTGCGCATCATGATGCAGCCCTCCACCACGAGCGGCGCCGTGGCGAAGCCGAATTCCTCGGCGCCCAGCAACGCGGCGACGACGACGTCGCGCCCCGTCTTGAGCTGGCCGTCCGCCTGCACGACCACGCGCTCGCGCAGCCCGTTCAGCCGCAGGGTCTGCTGGGTCTCCGCGAGTCCCAGCTCCCACGGCATGCCCGCGTGCTTGAGCGAGTTCAGGGGCGCCGCGCCCGTGCCGCCGTCGTGGCCGGAGACCAGTACGACGTCGGCCTTGGCCTTGGTCACGCCCGCCGCGACCGTGCCAATCCCGCGTTCCGACACGAGCTTGACGTGCACGCGAGCGCGAGGGTTGGCGTGCTTGAGGTCGTAGATCAGCTGCGCGAGGTCCTCGATCGAGTAGATGTCGTGGTGCGGCGGCGGGGAGATCAGCGAAACCCCCGGAGTCGCGTGGCGCGTGCGCGCGATCCATGGGTAGACCTTCTGCGCCATGAGCTGCCCGCCCTCGCCGGGCTTGGCGCCCTGGGCCATCTTGATCTGCAGGTCGTCCGCGGTCGCGAGGTACAGGCTCGTGACCCCGAACCGGCCAGAGGCCACCTGTTTGATCGCCGAACGCCGCTCGGGGTCGATCAGCCGCTCGACGTCCTCACCGCCCTCGCCCGTGTTGGACTTGGCGCCCAGACGGTTCATGGCGATCGCGAGCGTCTCGTGGGCCTCCGCGGAGATCGAGCCGTAGCTCATGGCACCCGTGGAGAACCGCTTGACGATCTCGCTCACGGGCTCCACCTCGTCGATGTTCACGGGCTCGCGCGTGGACGCGAAACTCATGAGTCCGCGCAGGGTCGCGAGCTCCTTGGCCTGGTCGTCCACGCGGGACGTGTAGGACTTGAAGATGTCGTAGCGGCCCGTGCGGGTCGCGTGCTGCAACCGGAAGACCGTGTGCGGGTCGAACAGGTGCCGCGGTCCCTCGCGGCGCCAGTCGTACTCGCCGCCCGTGGCGAGGTCCCGGTGCGGTTCGGTGACGCCGTCCTCCGGATAGGCCAGGCGGTGTCGGGACTGGATCTCCGCGGCGATCACGTCCAGACCCACGCCCTCGATCTGGGTCCGTGTGCCCGCGAAGTAGTCGTCCACGAGCTCGCTCGACAGGCCCAGCGCCTCGAACGTCTGCGCACCGCAGTACGACTGCACGGTGGAGATGCCCATCTTGGACATGATCTTCTGCACGCCCTTGCCCAGCGCCTTGATGAGGTTCGCCACGGCCTGTTCCTCCGTGACCCCCCGGATCTCCCCGCGGCGCACGAGTTCCTCGGCGGATTCCATGGCCAGGTAGGGGTTCACGGCCGACGCCCCGTAGCCCAGCAGCAGGGCCACGTGGTGGACCTCCCGCACGTCCCCCGATTCCACGATCAGGGCCACCTTGGTGCGGGTCGCCGAGCGCAACAGGTGGTGGTGCACGGCGGAGGTCAGCAGCAGGGACGGGATGGGAGCCCACACGCCGTTGGAATCCCGGTCGGAGATGATGACGAACTGCACCCCGCGGTTCACGGCCGCGGAGACCTTCTCGCAGATCTCCGCGATCCGGGCCCGCAGCGAGTCCGCACCGTCCACGGGACGGTACAGCCCGCGCACGCGCAGGCTCAGGGGCACGCCGTCGTCGTCCAGGTGCACGAACTGGTCCAGCTGGTCGTTGTCGATCACCGGGAAGTTCAGCTGGATCTGGCGCGTCCGGGTCTGCTGCGTGGAGAGCATGTTGGCCATGGGCCCCACGGCACCGGCCATGGACGTGACGAGTTCCTCGCGGATCGCGTCGAGCGGCGGGTTGGTCACTTGCGCGAAGGACTGCACGAAGTAGTCGAACAACAGCCGCGAGCGGTTGGACAGCACTGCCACGGGCGTGTCCGTGCCCATCGCGTAGATGGGCTCGGCGCCGGCCACGGCCATGGGACCGATGATCAGCTTGAGCTCTTCCTCGGTGTAGCCGAAGGTCTTCTGCCGCAACCGGATGGAGTGCGGCGGGTGGGTCATGTGCTCGCGTTCGGGCAGCTCCGTGATGGGCAGCACCGAGTCCCGCACCCAGTCCTGCCACGGCTTGGTGGCGGCGAGTTCGGCCTTGATCTCGCGGTCCTCCACGATCCGGCCCTCGTCCGTGTCCACGAGGAACATGGTCCCCGGGGACACCCGGCCCTTGCGGACGACGACGCGCTCCCCCACGTCCACGACGCCCACCTCGGACGCGAAGATCACCAGACCGTCGTCGGTCTGCCAGAACCGCCCCGGGCGCAACCCGTTACGGTCCAGGACCGAGCCCACGCGCACGCCGTCCGTGAAGGACACGCACGCGGGACCGTCCCACGGCTCCATGAGCGTGGCGTGGTACTGGTAGAAAGCCTTGAGCTGCGGATCCATGGTCTCATGGTTCTGCCACGCCTCCGGGATCAGCATGAGCATGGTCTCGGTCACGGGCCGGCCCGCGAGCTGGAGCAGCTCGGCGACCTCGTCGAGCGACTGCGAGTCGGACGCGCCCTCCGAGCAAATGGGGAAAAGGTCCTCGGGCTGGCGGCCCAGCACGGCCCCGGACAGCGAGGACTGGCGTGCACGCATCCAGTTGCGGTTGCCCACCACGGTGTTGATTTCACCGTTGTGCGCGAGCGTTCGCATGGGCTGGGCGAGCGGCCAGGATGGGAACGTATTGGTGGAGAAGCGCGAGTGCACCACCGCGAGCTTGGTCGTGAACCGCGGATCGGACAGGTCCGGGTAGAACGGTTCGAGCTGAGCCGTGGTGAGCATGCCCTTGTACACGAGCGTGCGGGACGAGAAGGACGGGAAGTACACCCCGAACTTGTTCTGCGCGCGCTTGCGCACGCGGAACGCCTTCTGGTCCAGTTCGAGCTGGGCGGCCACGGGATCGTAGGACGTTGCGTCCTGCGCAAACAGGGACGCCGCCCGCTCGTTGTGACTGCTGTCGGAGACGAAGAACTGCACGAACGTTGGCATCACGGCGCGCGCGGACGCGCCCACGGCGTCGTCAACTACGGGGACGTCCCGCCAGCCCAGGACCGTGAGGCGTTCCATGCGGGCGAGTTCCTCGAGCGAGCGCTTGAGCTCCTCGAGGTGCTTACCGCCGGTGGGCATGAACGCCGTGCCCACCACGTAGGCCCCCTGGGGCGGCAGCGGGAAGTCCACCACCTCGCGCAGGAACTCGTCCGGGATCTGGGTCAGCAGACCGGCGCCGTCCCCGGTGCCCTCGTCCCCACCTACCGCACCGCGGTGCTCGAGGTTGCGCAGGGCCGTGAGCGCGGCGTCCACGATGTCGTGGGAGGCCACGCCGTCCAGGGTGGCCACGACGGCCAGACCGCACGCGTCCTTCTCGTCCTCCGAGCGGTACAGGCCCTGATCCTCGGGCACTGCCGAGAAACGCTCGAACGGGGACACCGGTTCGGCGGCGTCGCGTGGTTCGGGTGCGTCCCGGTGGACGGGATCCGTGGTGCTCACGCGATGCTGCTCGCGGGAGTTCGGGGCTGCTATCTGGTCACTGCTCATGGCGGTACTCCTCACCAAGGGCCGGCAGGTCGAATGCGTCGGACGAGGCCCGGGGAGCACTCGGTGGGTGCGCAGCGGGCGACGCGGGATCCAGGTGACGCGCGTGTCCGCCCCGTTGCGGAAGGAAGCGGCCCGTGGGCCGTGGATCGAACCGGCGGGTCCCACGGATGAGCGGGACAGGCACGGTGCTCGGGTAATTTACCACGTAGGCCATGTCACATGAACATGCGTGACGGATCGCACGGACGACGACGCGGGCCCCGCGGAGTCGTGAAGAGCTCTGCGGGGTCCGCGTGCGGCGTCGTGGTCGGAGACCCGGAGGACGCGTCAGGAACGCACGGCCCGGGCAGGCTCGGCCGCTGCCCCGGCACGAGAGCGGGCACGCCTACCCAGGACCGCGAAGAGGATGATGCCCGCGATGACGATCAGCAGCGAGGTCCACACGTGCACGCGCACACCGGCGATCATCAGGGCCGGGTCCACGCGCAGGAACAGCTCGATGAGCAGTCGCCCGATCCCGTAGTAGATCATGTACAGCGCGAAGATCCGCCCGTGCGGGTCCCGCATGCGGCGGTCGATGGCGAGCAGCAGCACCACACCCAGCAGGTTCCACAGGCTCTCATACAGGAATGTGGGGTGGAACAGCGTGTCCGCGGGCAGCCCCGCGGGGAAGTTCGGGGACGCCGGGGAGATCTCGAGCCCCCACGGCAGTGTGGTGGGTCTGCCGAACAGTTCCTGGTTGAACCAGTTGCCCCACCGTCCCACGGCCTGGGCAAGCAGGAGTCCGGGGGCCACGCAGTCCGCGAACACGGCGAGCGACAACCCGTTCTTGCGCGAGACGAACCACGCGGCCACGGCGCCGAACAGCACGGCACCCATGATGCCGAGTCCGCCCTCCCAGATCCGGAAGACGGCCAGGGGGTCCGCGCCGGGACCGAAGTACCCGGCGGGGTCCGTGATCAGCACGTGGTAGGCGCGCGCCCCCACGATCCCGGCGAGCACCGCCCAGAACACGATGTCCCACAGTACGTCCGGGTCCTGACCGCACTGCTTCCAGCGCCGCATGGTGAGCCAGATGGCCAGGGCCATCCCGAGCAGGATGCACAGCGCGTAGAAGTGCACCGTGAGCGGCCCTAGGTGGATGCTGCTGATGCTCGGGGACGGGATGGAGGCGGGCAGCACCGGCGGCATCAGTCGCGTCCCGCGAGGTGCGCGGCGAGCTCACCCACGGCCTGCGGCCCGCCCTCACCGAGCGCGCGCACGAGAGCCGTACCCACGATCACGCCGTCCGCGTACGCCCCGATCTCCAGCACGTGCTCGCGGCTGGACACCCCCAGGCCCACGCACACCCGCTCCGCACCGGCCCCGCGTGCGCGGGCGACGACGTCCTCGGCGGCCGAGGACACCTGGTCCCGGGTCCCGGTCACGCCCATCACGGACACCGCGTACACGAAGCCGGAGGCCGCGCTCACAGTCATGTCCATGCGCTCACGGGTGGTGGACGGGGCCACCAGGAAGATCCGGTCCAGACCGTGCTCTTCGGAGGCCGCGAACCATTCCGAGGCCTCGTCCGGGATCAGGTCCGGGGTGATGATCCCGGCTCCCCCGGCGTCCTTGAGCCGGCGCGCGAACTCGTCCACGCCCGCCTGCAGCACGGGGTTCCAGTACGTCATCACCACGGGGACCGCGTCCGTCTGCTCGGCGACGGCGCGCACCACGGTGAACGCGTCCTCAACCCGGAAACCGTTGGCGAGCGCCTGGGTGGTCGCCGCCTGGATGACCGGTCCGTCCATCACGGGGTCCGAGTAGGGGATGCCGATCTCGATGATGTCCGCGCCGTTGCGACCCAGGGCCACGGCGGCGGCGGCGGACTCCTCGACGGTGGGGTACCCGGCGGGCAGATAGCCCACGAGGGCCGGGCGGCCCTCGGCCTTGCACTGTTCGATCCGCCGCGACAGCGCGGAGTCCGCGCTGCGCGTGAGGTCACGCGGGACGATGCGTTCGGTCAAGCCCGCAGGGGTGTGCTCGGTGGTGCTCACAGTTGTTCGCCTTTCTGCGCCACGCGTTCCTCGTGGCTGTCCTGCGGGAGGAGGTCGAACCATTCCCCCGCGGTGGCCACGTCCTTGTCGCCGCGCCCGGAGAGCGAGACCACGATGATCTTCTGCGCCGCTTCCTCGGGCCCGAGTTCCGCGACCCAGCGGGCAGCGACCTCGCGGGCGCCGGCGAGCGCGTGGGAGGACTCGATGGCCGGGAGGATGCCCTCGGTGCGGCACAGCAGCCGGAAGGCGTCCATGGCCTGGACGTCCGTGACCGCTTCGTAGTTCACGCGCCCGATCGAGTGCAAGTAGGAGTGTTCCGGCCCCACGGCGGGGTAGTCCAGGCCGGCGGAGATCGAGTGGGACTCCACGGTCTGCCCGTCCGGGTCCTGCATGAGGAACGTCTTGGCGCCGTGCAGCACGCCCGGTCGGCCCAGTGTGATGGTCGCGGCGTGGCGGCCGGTCTGCACGCCGTCACCCCCGGCCTCGTTGCCGTAGAGCTGCACGGACTCATCGTCCAGGAAGCCGTGGAAGATCCCGATCGCGTTGGACCCGCCGCCCACGCACGCGGTCACGGCGTCCGGGAGGCGGCCTGTCTGCTCGAGGATCTGCGCGCGGGCCTCCTCACCGATCTGTTCGTGGAAGTAGCGGACCATAGCCGGGAACGGGTGCGGTCCGGCGGCGGTGCCGAGCAGGTAGTGAGTGGTCTCCACGGACGCGACCCAGTCCCGCAGGGCCTCGTTGATCGCGTCCTTGAGGGTGCGGGAACCGTTCTTCACGGCCACGACCTCCGCGCCCAGCAGCCGCATGCGCGCGACGTTGAGCGCTTGGCGGCGCGTGTCCTCCTCGCCCATGTACACGCAGCACTCCATGCCGAACAGAGCCGCTGCGGTGGCCGTGGCCACACCGTGCTGGCCCGCGCCTGTCTCGGCGATCAGCCGTGTCTTGCCCATGCGCCGGGCCAACAGGGCCTGCCCCAGCACGTTGTTGATTTTGTGGGAACCGGTGTGGTTGAGGTCCTCACGCTTGAGGAACACGCGCACCCCGAGTTCCGCGCCGAAGCGCTCGGCCTCGGTGAGCAGGGAGGGTCGGCCGGAGTACTCGCGGGAGAGCCGCTGGAACTCGTCCTGGAAGGTCTCATCCGTACGAGCCTTGTCGAACGTCTCGGTCAGTTCGTCCAGGGCCGCCACGAGGGACTCGGGCATCCACCGGCCACCGAAGTCCCCGAAGTAAGGGCCCGGGGCGTGCCGGAGGGACTCGGCGTCCCGTGCGGAAGCCTCCCCCGAGACCTGGACCGCGGCGAGTTCCTCCTGCGCGGCGGTCGGGGTGGCCCCAGCCAAGTACTCGGCCCGGGACATTGCGCCGACCTCCCGGAAGCGACCGATGGTCTGCGCGGGGTCCTCGGCGCGCACGAGCACCTCACCGGTCAGCACCGCGTTGGCGCCGTGGCCCGCGTACAACCGGATCTGCTCCTCCCCCAGGACACCGGACTCCGCCACGATCACGGCCTCGCGTGGCAACCGCTCGGCGAGCCGACCGAACGTGTCCACGTCCACGTCCAGGGTCTTGAGGTTGCGGGTGTTCACCCCGATGATCCGCGCACCCACGGCGACGGCGCGATCGATCTCCTCCTCGGTGTGCGTCTCCACGAGCGCATGCATGCCGAGGTGGTGGGTCAGTTCGAGCAGCTCCCGCAGGGTGGCGTCGTCGAGGGCTGCCACGATGAGCAGCACGATGTCCGCACCGTGCGCGCGGGCCTCCCACACCTGGTACTCCTCGACCACGAAGTCCTTGCGCAACACGGGGATGCCCACGGCGCGGCGCACGGCGTCGAGGTCCGCGAGCGAGCCCCCGAAGCGGCGCTGCTCGGTGAGCACCGAGATCACGGAGGCCCCACCGCGCTCGTACGCGGCGGCCAGCTGCGCCGGGTCCTCGATCGCTGCGAGCGCACCCTTGGACGGGCTCGAGCGCTTGACCTCGGCGATCACCTGCACGGACGCGGGATCCGAACCGCGCAGCGCGGACTCGGCGTCCAGCGCGGGAGTCTGTTCCGCGGCGGCACGGCGCACGTCCTGCAGGGACACCGATGCCTTCCGGGTCTCGAGGTCCTCGCGCACCCCCTCGATGATCCGGTCCAGCACCGTACCGGTGTGCTGCTGCGTCATGCGATTCCTCACTTAGTTCTCGGTGCACGCCGGCGTGCGGTGCACCCGGCGCACGGACGACGATGACCAGTTCCCGACAGTGCGGAACTGGTCATCGACGGATGAATGCGGTACCGATCCCCTGCGGCGATCAGTGGGACTTGGTCTTGGACCCGCCCTTGCCGTACCCCATGGACTTGAGCACGCCGCCCACGATCACGCCCACGATGATCAGACCGATGCCCACGACCGTCACAGGGACCGAAGCCATCACGAAACCCACGCAGCCCACGATGACACCCACGGTCATCACGCCCACACAGGCCCACGCGGCCACGGTGTTGCCGTGGCCCACCGCGGCGGTGTGGTCCAGGATGATCTGATCGGTGTTCGACATGCGTGTCCACTCTCCCGTGCCGGTTGAGCCGCTCGGCTCTTGGATTGCCGGTCCCGCGTGAGCCGTGGGACCGAGGATTCTCTGACCCCATTGTGCCACTTCCCGGCGCGTGCGCGCCGCAGCCCACGCGGTTCAGTCGGTTTGTGTAGGGTCCTCGCCGCGGGTCAGCGCGTCCCACGTGTCGATGTCGTCCACGTGCTCCGCGGCCTGGGTCTCCCCTGCCGAGGCCTCGCCACCCCGCGGGTGCATCGCGGCCGTCGTCGCGGCGGTTCCCACGCTGCCGGCGACCGCAGCGCGATCGTAGCGTTGCGCATTGCGCCGTCGCGCGTGCCGGGCGACCACCGCGAGCCACACGCCGCACAGTGCGAGCAGCACCGCGGCGGTCACGGCGGCCCACGGCCACCCGGTAAGGGCGTAGTCCCCGCCGTCGTTGATCACACCCGTCTGCGCGCCGACCGTGGGTTGCGCGGCCGCACGCGAGTCCCCCGTGACGGCCAGCACCGCGAGCACCGCGCCCACGCCCGCCAGCGCGACGACGGCGCCCACGATCATGCGCAGCACCCGGCCTCCCAGCGCGGAGGCCACCGCGGCCACGGCGGCGACAAGACCCAGGGCGGTGACGGCCGGAGCGGCGTCGGCCCCGGGGACGTCCACCGTGACCGACTGCAGGGACGTGGGGACGTCCGCGTGGACCCAGGTGGCGGTGGTCGTGGCGAACAACGCCAGGGCACACAACAGCGTGACCAGGACGGCGGGTGCGGTGCGGCGCAGCAACGTCAGCTCCTCGGGGGACGGGAGGCCCGGGTGTCCGTGCCCGGCTCGCGCAGGGTCTGGGCGATCAGCGCGGCGCGCAACGGCGCGGTGGCCTTGTTGAGGGATTCCTGGGCCTCGGACTCGGGATCCGAATCAGCCACGATACCGCCGCCCGCCTGGACGTACGCCGTACCCTCGAGCAGCAGCGCCGTGCGGATCGCGATCGCCATGTCCATGTTCCCCGCGAAGTCCATGTAGCCCACGACGCCGCCGTAGACGGCCCGGCGCAGCGGCTCGTACTCGTCGAGCAGGCGCAACGCGCGAGGCTTGGGCGCGCCCGAGAGCGTGCCCGCGGGGAACGTGGCGGCGAGGACGTCGTAGGCGGTGACGTCCTCGCGCATGCGCGCGACCACCGTGGAGCACAGGTGCATGATGTGGCTGAAACGCTCGATCTCCATGAACTCGCTCACGTCCACGCTGCCGGGCTCGGCGACCTTGGAAAGATCGTTGCGGGCCAGGTCCACGAGCATGAGGTGCTCCGCGCGTTCCTTCTCGTCCGCGAGCAGGTCCTGGCCCAGGGCCACGTCCTCGTCCACCGTGGCACCGCGCGGGCGGGAGCCCGCGATCGGGTGGGTCATGGCCTGGCGGCCCGTGACCGTCACGAGCGCCTCGGGTGAGGAACCCACGATCGAGTACGGCCGACCTTGGGCGTCCTCGAACGAGTACAGGTACATGTACGGGCTCGGGTTGATCCGGCGCAGCGTGCGGTAGACGTCCAGCGAGCTCGCGTGGCACTCAGCCTCGAAGCGGCGCGAGACCACCACCTGGAAGATGTCGCCGTCCACGATCGCCTGCTTGCCGCGGTCGATCGCGGACATGAACAGCTCCCGGTCCCACGACTGGCGCGCGACGGACTCCACGTCCGTGAGCTCCGGTGCTCCCTGCTCCGCGATGGACACCGTAGTGCGCTCGAGCGGGGTGGCCAGGCGGGTCACCATGGAACGCAACCGGGACACGGCGTCGTGGTAGGCGGCATCCACGTTCTCGTCCGTGCCGTTGACGTTCACGGCATTGGCCACGAGCAGCACGGAGCCGTCCTTGCTGTCGTGCACGGCCATGTCCGCGACCAGGTTCATGGCCAGCTCGGGCATGTGCAGGTCATCCTCGGGCGGGTTGGGCAGGGTCTCCCAGCGGCGCACGGCCTCCCAGCCCACGAAACCCACCATCCCGCTCGTGAGCGGCGGGACGCCGTCGAAGGGTGCGGTGTGCAGCAACTGCATGGTCGCGCGCAGGGCGTCGAGGGGATCGCCGTCCACCGGTGCCCCGGCCGGTGCGTCACCGATCCAGTGCGCCTGCCCGTCCCGGGAGGTCAGCGTGGCCACGGAACCGGCCCCCACGAACGAGTAGCGGGACCACACCCCGCCCTCCGCGGCGGACTCGAGCAGGAACGTGCCCGGGCGGGGTTCGCCCTCGCGGGTCACGAGCGCGCGGTACAGACCCACGGGGGTCAGTGAGTCCGCGAGCACCGTGGTGCGCACCGGGATCACGCGGCGGGTCGCGGCATACTGCCGGAACTCCTCAAGGGTGGGGGTGATGCTGCCGAGTTCGTGCATTTAAACCGCCTGTTCCGCGTGGAGGTCTCGATCGTCGAAACACGTGCGCGAGCCCGTGTGGCATGCCGCGCCGTGCTGGTCCACCTGCACGAGCAGGGCGTCCCCGTCACAGTCCAGGCTCACGGAGTGCACGCTCTGGTAGTGCCCGGAGGTGTCCCCCTTGCGCCAGTACTCCTGACGGGACCGCGACCAGAAGGTCACGCGACCCTCGGTCAGGGTGCGGTGCAGGGCCTCGTCGTTCATCCAGCCCAGCATGAGCACCTCCTTGGTGTCGTACTGCTGGATGATCGCCGCCACGAGTCCCGCCTCGTTGTGCGAGAGCTGCTCGGCGATGCGGGGGTCCAGGTTGTGGGTCGTGAACTCGTCCGTAGCTGTACTCATCCGGGTCTCCTGGTTCTGGGACATCAGCGCACCTCGTAACCTGCGGCACGCAGGGCGTTCTTGACGTCCGCGATCGCGTCGTCCGGGCCGAAGTGGAACACCGAGGCCGCCAGCACCGCGTCCGCGCCGGCGGCGACCGCGGGCGGGAAGTGCTCGGGTGCCCCGGCCCCGCCCGACGCGATGAGCGGAACGTTTACCCGATCCCGCACGGCGGAGATCATCTCCAGGTCGAAGCCCTCGCGGGTCCCGTCCGCGTCCATCGAGTTGAGCAGGATCTCCCCGACCCCGCGTTCCTCGGCCTCCCGGGCCCACTCGAGCGCGTCCAGGCCCGTGAGCGTGCGCCCACCGCGCGTGGTGACCTCGAAACCGGACGGGGTGTTGCCCGTGCGTTTCGCGTCCAGGGACAGCACGAGCACCTGGTTGCCGAAGCGGTTCGTGATCTCGTCGATGACCTCCGGGCGCGTGACCGCCGCGGTGTTGATCGAGGCCTTGTCCGCGCCGCAGCGCAGCAACCGGTCCACGTCCTGCGCCGTGCGCACGCCGCCGCCCACGGTCAGGGGGATGAACACCTTCTCTGCGGTGCGGGCCACGACGTCGAACATGGTGTCCCGCTCGCTCGAGGACGCGGTCACGTCCAGGAACGTGAGCTCGTCCGCGCCGGCCAGGTTGTAGCGCGCCGCGAGTTCCACAGGATCCCCCGCGTCCCGCAGGTTCTCGAAGTTCACGCCCTTGACCACGCGCCCGGCGTCGACATCCAGACACGGAATGACTCGTACGGCCACACCCATTACGCCACCGTCCTCACTGCTCTCGACTTCTCTTCGCCCGCGCCCGCGTCAGATCCGCGCGGCCTGGATGGGTGAGACCAGGATGGCCCGGGCCCCCACCTCGTAGAGCGCGTCCATGACCTTGTTGGTGTCGCTCTTGCGCACCATCGCGCGAACGGCCACCGCGCCGTCGTGACCGAGCGGGGAGATCGTGGGGCCCTGCATACCCGGGGTGATCTCGGTGGCGGCGGCCAGTAGGTCCTCGGTGATGTCGTAGTCCATCATCACGTACTGCCGCGCGACCAGCACACCCTGCAGACGACGTCGCAGCACGCGCAGTCCCTCGGGTTCCGGTTCGTCGCCGCGGCGGATGAGCAGCGCCTCGGAGGTCATGATCGGTTCGTCGAAGATCTCGAGACCCGCCGCGCGCAGGGTGTTGCCGGTCTCCACGACGTCCGCGATCGCGTCCGCGACACCCAACCGGATGGAGGATTCTACGGCGCCGTCCAGGCGCACGACCTCGGCATCCACGCCGCGGTCCGCGAGGTAACGCTCCAGCAGCAACTGGTAGCTCGTGGCGATTCGCTTGCCCTCGAGTTCCTGCACGGACTCGAACTGGCCGCGCGGGCCGGCCAACCGGAAGGTGGAACGGGCGAAGTCCAGGCCCAGCTCCTCCTCGGCCTCCGCGCCGGAATCGAGCAGCAGGTCCCGTCCGGTGATCCCCAGGTCCAGGGTGCCGCCACCCACGTAGATCGCGATGTCCCGCGGGCGCAGGTAGAAGAACTCCACGTGGTTGTCGTTGTCCACGAGCACGAGTTCCCGGGTGCTGCGCCGCTGCCGGTAACCGGCCTCGGTGAGCATGGTGATGGCGGCTTCGGACAGCGCGCCCTTGTTGGGCACGGCTACTCGCAGCATGAGATTCCTTTCCGCGGGGCGCAGATGACGGGGATCGGGGCGGTGCCCGGAGCGGGTGACGCGCGGGGCTCAGAGGTACTTGTAGACGTCCTCGAGGCTCATACCCTTGGCGATCATCATGACCTGCACGTGGTAGAGCAACTGGGAGATCTCCTCAGCGGCCTCGGCGTCGGACTCGTACTCGCACGCCATCCAGACCTCGGCGGCCTCCTCGACGACCTTCTTCCCGATGCCGTGGATCCCGGAGTCCAGTTCCGTGACGGTCCTGGATCCCTCGGGGCGTTGCTCGGCCTTGGTGCGCAGTTCGGTGAAGAGGTCTTCGAAGGTTTTCACCCCTTCAGGGTAATGGGTGCGCGTGCCCGTCCCGAACGCGTGGCACATGCACGCCGCTCGCGGCCGGCCTCCGCGGATCGAGCGTGGCGGACCGGCCGCGAGCGTCTGCTCCGTTCAGACCCCGTGCTCGCGCAAGGTCAGGGCGGTGCTCAGGGCGGCGTGGGCGGCCTCGTAGCCCTTGTCCTCGTGCGAGCCCTCGAGGCCGGCGCGGTCCAGACCCTGTTCCTCCGTGTCACACGTGAGTACGCCGAAACCCACCGGGGTCCCGGTGGCCACGGACACGTCCGTGAGTCCGGAGGTCGCGGCGTGGCACACGTAGTCGAAGTGCGGGGTGCCGCCGCGGATCACGACGCCGAGCGCGACCACCGCGTCCGCCGCCTCCGCCAGGCGGCGGGCGGCCACGGGCAGCTCGAAGCTCCCGGCCACGCGCACCCGCACGACCGTGCCGGTGTTCGCTTCCGTGAGGGCGCGCAGGGCGCCGTCGAGCAGCCCGTCCATGATCGTCGTGTGCCAGCTCGCGGCGACCACGGCCACGGTCAGGTCCGAGGCGTCGAGGTCCGAGGCGAGGGTGGTCGGGGCGCCGTGTCCGCTCATGATGTTTCTCCTGGGTTGAGGTGGGTCAGGTGGTGGTGCATGCGGTCGCGCTTGGTGCGCAGGTAGTCCAGGTTCTCGGTGCGCGCGTGGACCTCGTGGGGGATCACGTTCGCCACGGTGATCCCGAGCGCCTCGAGCTTGGCGACCTTGTCCGGGTTGTTGGTCAGCAGCCGCACCGTGGTCAGGCCCATGGCCGCGAGGATCCGGGCGGCGGCGGTGTAGTCCCGGGCCTCCGCGGGCAGCCCGAGCATGGTGTTGGCGTCCACGGTGTCCGCTCCGCCGTCCTGGAGCTTGTAGGCGCGCAGCTTGTTGATCAGCCCGATCCCGCGGCCCTCGTGGTTGCGCAGGTACAGCACCGTGCCCCCGTGGCGGGAGATCCGTTCCAGCGCAAGGTGCAGTTGCGGTCCGCAGTCACAGCGCCACGAGCCGAAGACGTCCCCGGTGAGGCACTCGGAATGCAGCCGCAGCAACGGTGGCAGAGCGGCTTCGTCGGCGGGCGGGGGTGCCGTGAGGGAGACGTGCTCGGCGGCGGGGATCCCCGACGGCTCCGGAACGCGCCAACCGGTCACCGAGAACGTGCCGTACTCGGAGGGCACGGTCACGGGGTCGCTGTGGTGCAGGGGCTCCGCTCCCGGAGCCGCGTGATTGTCGGCCGGTGACGCGTGTTCGGGGATCTCACCGTGGTCGAAAACGCTCATGCGATGCGGTCTCCCTCCCCCGTGGTGTCCACCGACGGCGCGGTGGCGCCCCCGGCGACGTCGACGGCGCTCGGTCGAGTTGTGCCCTTCGCGTCCTGAGCCGCGGCGCCGGCGTCGTTCGCGGCCGCCCGCGGGACGGCGTCCTCAGCGGCATCCGTCGCGTCCAGGTGGGCGATCAGATCGGCGATGCTGATCATTACGAGCCCGTGCTCGTCCGCGAACCGCCGCAGGGCGGGGGCGCGCAGGGGCTGCCCGGCGTCGTCGACGATCTCCGCGATCGCACCCACGGGCTCGCACCCCGCGAGCCGCGCGAGCTCCACGGCGGCCTCGGTGTGCCCCGCGCGTTCGCGCACCCCGCCAGGGACCGCGCGCAGCGGCAGGATGTGGCCGGGCCGCGTGAGCTCGGCCGCGGTGGTGCCGGGCAGCGCGAGCAGTCGCGTGGTCAGCGCCCGGTCCCGCGCGCTGATCCCGGTGGTGATCCCGGTGCGGGCGTCGCACGTCACGGTGTACGCCGTGGCCTTGGCGTCCTCGTTGTGCTCGGTCATGGGCGGCAGGGCAAGCCGGTCCGCGCGCTCGTCGGTCATGGGCACGCACACCACCCCGGAGCTGTGCCGGATCGTGAAGCCCATGAGGGGCTGGGTCGCGTGCTGGGCCGCGAACACCAGGTCGCCCTCGTTCTCCCGGTCCTCGTCGTCCACGACAACGACCGCGGCGCCCGAGGCCATCGCGGCCACGGCGTCCGCGACCGGATCGAGGGCGACGCCGCGCGGTGTCGCGGGTGCCGCGTACGAGGCCAGGCGCTCGGCGTACTTGGCGAGCACGTCCACCTCGAGGTTGACGGTGGAACCCGGCGTGCGAGCGCCGAGCGTGGTCGCGCGCAGGGTCTCCGGGATCAGCCCCACCTCGAACCACGCCTCGGGCTCGTCCGTGGAGTTCACCGCAGTGACCGTGAGGGACACGCCGTCCACGGCGATCGAACCCTTGACCGCGATGTAGCGCGCAAGTGCCACGGGGACTCTGATCCGCACGGTCTCCCATCCGGTGTGGGACGTGCGCTGCACCACGGTGCCCACGCCGTCCACGTGCCCCTGGACCACGTGCCCGTCCAGGCGCTGCCCGGCTGCGGTGCAGCGTTCCACGTTCACCAGGTCACCGTGTCCGAGCGCCCCCAGGGTGGTCAGGCGCAGTGTCTCGCCCATGACGTCCGCGGTGAAGTCCCCCGCCGCGCCCGAGGGGACCGCGGTCAGGCACACCCCGTTGACCGCGAGTGAGCCGCCGTGGGGCAGGTCCGCGACGAGTGGCCCCGCGGACACGTGCAGCCGGGCGGCGTCCTGCGCCAACCGTTCCACACGTTCCACGGTGGCCTGGGCTTCGACAATTCCGGTGAACACTGATTCTCCTTGGGGATCCGGGGTGCGCGGGGTTCTCGGGAACTTCCCGGCGCGAGGTCTTGGTGTGCTGCGTCAGTTCAGGGGCGTGTCATGGGGCGTCGGGTACGGGACCCGCGGGCCGCAAGTGCCACCGTCCATCGACGCCCACGCGGCTGATCGCCTCCATCTGGTCCGTAGCCTCTTCGTGGCCGGGGCGCGCGAGGTCCGCCGGGTGCCGCACGGGGTCACCGCGCCATGACGACGCCGCGGCAAGCGTCCCGATCCCGAGCGACGCGACCGACGCAGCGCCGTCCCCGAGGATCAGCGGGGCCTGGTACAACCACAGCTCGTCCACGAGATCGGCGGCGAGGAACGCGGCGGACACCGTGGGCCCGCCTTCCACGAGCACGTGGGAAACCCCGCGTTCACGGAGGTGTTGTAACGCCTCGGCGGGATCGTGCGTGGTGAGGTGGATGAACCGCCCGTCGTGCCCGCGGTCGGCGCATGCGACCTCTCCGTGATCCGTTCCGGTGTCTCCCGGGGCTCCACGTTCGGTGTCTTCCCGGGGCGCGCGGTCGACGACGCCGCGCCGGACCTTGGCATCCGCGGGCACGGGGCGGGTGCTCATGACTGCCCGCAGGGGTTGCCGCGCGAGGGGTTCACCCGCGGCATCCCGCGCGGTCAGGGTCGGGTCGTCCGCGCGCAGGGTCCCGCCGCCCACCAGGATCGCGTCCACCCGGGTGCGCAGGGCGTGGCCCTGATCCCGAGCGGGTGCACCCGTGATCCACTGGCTCGTCCCGTCCGCGGCGGCCACGCGGCCGTCGATCGTCTGAGCGAGTTTTAGCGTCACGAACGGTCGCGCATCATGCTGGGCAATGAACCAGCGGTCATTGAGATCGTGGGCTTCCCTCGCGAGCAGCCCCTGACGCACGTCCACCCCGTGTGCGGCGAGGAACGCGCCGCCCCCGCGGGCGGTGTCCGTGCCGTCGGCCACCGCGTAAATGACCCGGGGGATCCCCGCGTCGAGGATCGCGCGCGAGCACGGGCCGGTGCGTCCGGTGTGGTTGCAGGGTTCGAGGGACACGACCATGGTGGTGTCCTCGAGAGGTGTCCCCGCCTCACGGGCCAGATGCAGGGCGTCCGCCTCCGCATGCGGGGTGCCCGCCCCGCGGTGATGACCCACGTGCAGGATCTCCCCCGCGGCGGAGAGGATCACGGCGCCCACCACGGGATTGGCCCCGCGGATCCCCCGCCGAGCCGCTTCCAGAGCCGCGCGCATCGCCTCGTGTTCCGCGGCCGAGAAGTCGTGGGACGGCTCCGCCCCCGGACGGGAGCGGGGCGCGGGCCCCGGCGCAGCGGCGTCGTCGTACGCCGTCACTTCTCGTCCTCACCCACGGACAGGCGCAGGTCCGGGAAGCCCGTCTCGATCGTCGCGCGACGGCGCTGGCGCGTGTTCACGCGCCACCACACGAAGAACCCGGCGAGCGTGAAGGCGCCGTAGAACACGTACATCAAGCCCGAGGCGTAGTAACCGGCGGAGAACAGGAGGGGCACGCCCACGATGTCCACGGCGACCCACAACAGCCAGAACTCGACCCAGCCCTTGGCCATCCCGAGCGTTGCGAGCAGCGAGCCCATGAAGATCCAGGCGTCCGCCCACACGGGTTCGTACGAGCCCAGGGCGCGGAAGATGGGCGTGAGAAGTGCCGTCCCGAACACGAGGGCGACCACGAGGAACACGCGTTCGCGGGCGGTGGCCCAACGCGGGGACACGGCCTCCTCGGACGCCCCGCGGGACCGGCGCCACTGCACCCAGCCGTACACGGACACCGCGATGAACATGACCTGACGGCCGGCCTGGCCCAACAGGTTCACGGGGTTGGGGGTGTCGAACACCGCGCCCAGGAAGACGGTCAGCAGGATCGCGTTGCCCACGATCCCCACGGGCCACGCCCACACTTTGCGGCGCATTCCGCCCAGCGCGGACAGCAGCCCGAACACGTTGCCGAGCACCTCGCGCCACAGGATGAAACCGTCGCCCACCCGCAACTGCGCGTCGAACAACCAACGCAGGACGTCCACGGTGTCTCCTCTCACCCGCCACTGTCGGTGGTCCCGGGGAGGAATGCGCACACGCGTCGAACACGATCGCGCGGCGGAGCACGTCACAGCACCACCCGACGGACCGCGATCGCGTGCGACCGCGCACGGTCAGGACGCCGTGACGCTCACGTGTGCCTACCATCCAGACTGTACTGTCGGTACCGGATTTCCACCGGTTCGGCCGATCCCTCCGTGCGCATCCCCGGTGGTTCCCACGGGAACCTGCTCGGTGCTGTGCACGGTGTTCACGGTTCGCGGACTGTCACCGCCGGTTCGGAATTGCACCGACCCCGGAACACGTTGCTGCGCTCATTATGCCACGCGGCCTCACCATGCCCGTGATCGGGGGCACCGGGCGGTCACGTCCTGGTTTTCTGGCCGTTCTCACGGCCCTGCAGATCCGAGAGCAGTCCGGTGACGCGGGCCTTGATGTCGTCGCGGATCCTGCGCACGTCCGCGAGGGGCTGACCGGCCGGGTCGTCGAGGTCCCAGTCCTCGTAGCGCTTGCCCGGAAACACGGGGCAGGCGTCCCCACAGCCCATGGTGATGACGACGTCGGAGGCCCTGACCTGCTCCGTCCGCAGGATCGTGGGCACGGCTGCGGTGATATCGATGCCCTCCTCAGCCATTGCCTCCACGGCCACCGGGTTCAGGCTCTCTGCCGGTTCGGACCCGGCCGAACGGACATCGATGCTCCCGCCTGACATCGCGGCCAGGTAGCCCGCCGCCATCTGGGAGCGGCCCGCGTTGTGGACGCAGATGAAGAGCACGGTCGGTTTCGTGGGTGATGGTGCGCTCATGATGCGGTCTCCCGGGTTCGGTGGGTGGGGACGGAGGGATCGTTCGGGAACACGCGCGGGCCGGCCCACAGGGCCACGTAGACCAGGCCGATCAGGACGGGCACTTCGATCAACGGCCCCACGACGCCGGCCAGTGCCTGCCCGGAGGTGACGCCGAAGGTGCTGATGGCCACGGCGATCGCCAGTTCGAAGTTGTTGCCCGACGCGGTGAAAGCCACCGTGGCCGACTTGCCGTAGTCGAGCCCCACCGCTTTCGAGGCGAAGAGGCCGATGACGAACATCAGAGCGAAGTACACGAGCAACGGCAGCGCGATCCTGACCACGTCGAGGGGCTGTGAGGTGATGGCGTCCCCCTGGAGCGCGAAGAGCATCACGATGGTGAACAGGAGGCCGTACAGGGCCCACGGGCCGATCGCGGGGAGGAACTTCTCCTCGTACCAGTCCCGGCCCTTCGCCCGTTCACCCAGGACGCGGGTGAGGAAGCCTGCGAGCAGCGGGATGCCGAGGAACACCAGGACGGATCCTACGATCGCCCCCACGGAGAATTCGGCCGTGGTGGTGGGCAGCCCCAGCCACGACGGCAGGACCTGGAGGTAGAACCACCCAAGAGCGCCGAAGGCTACGACCTGGAAGACGGAGTTGATGGCCACGAGCACGGCCGCACTCTCCCGGTCGCCGCATGCGAGGTCGTTCCAGATCAGGACCATGGCGATGCACCGGGCCAGGCCCACGATGATCAACCCGGTGCGGTACTCGGGCAGATCGGGCAGGAACACCCAGGCGAGCACGAACATCAACGCCGGTCCCACGACCCAGTTGAGCACGAGCGACAGGCCCAGCAATCGCTTGTCGCCGGTCACGCGGCGGGTCTCGTCGTAGCGCACCTTCGCCAGGACGGGATACATCATCACCAGCAGACCGACTGCGATCGGCAGCGACACCTGTCCGATCGTCATGGCTTCCAAGGCCGTGTTCAGCCCCGGCACCAGCCGGCCCAGCAGCAGGCCCACGCCCATGGCCAGCAGGATCCAGGCCGGCAGCCACCGGTCCAGGAACGACATGCTCTGCCTCACCGGTGCGGAGGCGATGGTGGTACTCACGGGCGGCGAGCTCCTCGTATCGACGGTCATCTATGAGACACACGCTACGAGGTCATATAGATGTCCGTCAATGTAAAATCTCGGTATGAAAGCACCCGCGCAACGACCCGAGCTGATCGATGAGAAAGCAACCGAGTGCTGCTCGCTCGCCTCCTCGCCGCTCGGGGCCGGCGAGGCCGAGCGCATGACCGCGAAGCTCAAGGCGCTCTCCGACCCGACGCGCCTGCGGTTGCTCTCCCACATCGCCGCGCAGGGCTGCGACACAGTGTGCGCCTGCGACCTGCTGGACGTCCTCGACATCAGCCAGCCCACCGTGAGTCATCACCTCAAGAAGCTGGTGGACGCCGGACTGCTCACACGCGAGCAGCGCGGCAAGTGGGCGCACTACACCGTGGTGCGCGGCGCCTTCACGGAACTGCGTGAACTCCTGGACCTGCGCTGACAGGCAGGGCGTTCTCCGCGGACCCGTCATCGGGGCCCGCATAAATTCAGGCCCGGTGCTCCCGCGCGGTCCTGCGGAGTGCCTCGATCGCGGCGGCGGGGTCGTCCTGGCCGTAGACCGCGGAACCGGCGACGAACGTGTCCGCCCCAGCCTCCGCGGCGCGCACGATGGTCTCCTCCGTGATCCCGCCGTCCACCTGCAGCGCGATCGTGCCCCCGTGGGCCTTGACCGCCGCCGCGGCGCGGCGCAGCTTGGGCAGGGTCACGTCCAGGAACTTCTGGCCGCCGAAGCCGGGTTCCACGGTCATGATGAGCAACATGTCCAGCTCCGGCAGTAGGTCCAGGTACGGCTCGATCGGCGTGGCCGGACGCACCGCGAGTCCCGCTCGGGCACCCGCCGCGCGCAGTTCACGCGCGAGCTTGATCGGCGCCGTGGCGGCTTCCGCGTGGAACGTCACCGACGCGCACCCTGCCTCCGCGTACGCCGGGGCCCACCGGTCCGGGTCCTCGATCATCAGGTGCAGGTCCAGGGGGATCGGGGAGACGGCCTGCAATCGTTCCACGACCGGCAACCCCAGGGTCAGATTGGGGACGAAGTGGTTGTCCATCACGTCCACGTGCGCCGCATCCGCGTTCGAGATGCGCTGGAGTTCCTCCGCGAGCCGGGAGAAGTCCGCGGAGAGGATTGACGGGTGGATGTCACAGCGGGACATGGTTCCTCCTGGGAATAGTTCCGGATCAATGACCGAGCCGCGGCTCACGCGCTCTTGCGCAGCGCGACCATGAACATGGCGTCGGTTCCGTGGACGTGCGGCCACAACTGCACACTCGTACCCCCGCCGGGGACGTCGTGCCCCGCCGCCCGAGCGTCGTCGAGCGCGCCGGGCAGGGCGGCATCCACGGCGAGCTGCGCGGTGTCCAGGACCGACACGTCACCGCGCCGTTCCAGGACGTCCTGGAGCACGTCGTGCGTCTCGGCGGTGTGCGGCGAACACGTGGCGTAGAGCACCACGCCGCCGGGGCGGGTGGCGTCCAGCGCGGCGTCGAGCAGCTCGCGCTGCAGCGGGGCCAGGTTCGCGACGTCCGACGGCGTGCGCCGCCATCGCGCTTCGGGACGACGCCGCAGCGCGCCCAGTCCGGTGCACGGCACGTCCACGAGCACCCGATCGAAACGCGTGTCCTGGCCGGACGGGATCTGCCGGGCATCGCCGGTGCGGACGTGCCACGCCTCGTGGTCCACGGCCGACAGCGCCTGGCTCACGAGGTCACTACGGTGCCCGCTGACCTCGTTGGCCAGCAACGTGGCACCGCGCTCGTGGGCCAATGCCGCGAGCAGCGCCGCCTTGCCGCCGGGTCCGGCGCAGAAGTCTGCCCACGCCCCGCTGTCATCGGCCACGGGCACCTGCGCGAGCACGCGGGCCACGAGCTGGGAACCGGCGTCCTGGACACGCACCGTTCCCTCCCGCGTGCCCGGGACGCGGTGGACGTCTCCCCCGGCGCTGACCGCGCTGTTCGGGACCAGGTCACCGGGTTCGGCGCCTGCTGCGAGTGCGGGCTCGAGCGAGCCGATACCGGGCAGGGCCACGAGGTGCACACGGGGCGCCTCGTTGTCCGCTTCCAACAGGGCCTCGATCTCCGCGGTGTCTCGGCCGTTGGCGCGCAGGGACCGGCGCAACGCGCGGACCTCCCACACCGGGTGGGCGTGGCGGACACCGAGCTGCCGCAGCTCGTCGGTGTGCTCGGCGGCGAGCGCGTCCAGCCATTCGTCGTGGCTGCGCCGGGTCACCTTGCGCAGGACGGCGTTGACGAGTCCCGAGGGTCCCTGCCCGATCTCCCCGCGCACCAGACCCACGGTCGCGTCCAGCGCGGCGTGATCGGGGACGCGCATCGCGAGCAACTGGTGGACACCCAGGCGCAGCGCGTCCAGCACCGCGGGGTCCAACTGGTCCAGCGGGCGGTCCACGCACTTCTCGAGCACGGCGTCCCACGTGCCACTCCACCGCATGGCCCCGTAGGCGAGCTCGGTCGCGAACGCCGCGTCCCGCTTGTCGAGGCGGTTTTCACGGACCAGGCGTGGCAGCACGAGGTTCCCGTAGGCGTCCTCCGAGTTGACCGCGCGCAGGGCCTGATATGCGGTCAGCCGTGCGGGATCGGAGCGCTTGCGGCGCTGCGAGGGCGCCTGCGCGGAGTAGGAGCGCTCGTGCTGGGCCCGGCGGTTGCGCTCGTGGCCCTGGGCGTCGCGACGCGAGCCGTCCCCCGCTCGTCGATCCCTCCCGCCGGCCTCCCGGGGCGAGCGGTCGTCACCGCGGCGCCCACCGGAGTCGCGGGCCGAGCGGTCGTCGCGGCCCCGGCCGCCGGCATCACGGAACGGACGATCGTCACGACGGCGGTTGTTCCCCCCAGACCGGTCGTTGCCGCTACCGGCGTGGCCGCGGTGCTGCTGGTCCCGACTCATCCGAAGGCCACCTGTTCCGTGTTCTGCTTGCCGCGCGCCCAGTCGAGGGCCGCCATGGGTTTCTTGCCATTGGGTTGCACGCGGGTCAGCTCCACGGCGTAGGACCCGGTGCCCACGAAGACCCGCTTCTCCCGCAGCTCCACGTGGCCCGAGGCGATCCCGGTGATCTCCGGGGCGGGGATCACGCGGTCGAGCTTGAAGCGCTGGCCGTCGAGTTCGGTCCACGCACCGGGTTCGGGGGTCACACCGCGCACCCGGTGAGCCACGGCCACGGCGGGATGTGACCAATCGACGCGCCCGTCCTGGGCCGTGAGTTTAGGGGCAGCGGTGGATTCACCGCGTTGCGGCGTGGGGTGCACGCGGCCCGAGGCCACACCGAGCAAGGATTCCGCGAGCAGGGGCGAACCTTCATGTGCGAGCCGATCCAGGACCGAACCGGATGTGTCCTCCGGACGCACCTCGTCCGTGAGGGTGCCCACCACGGGGCCGGTGTCCATGCCGTCGTCCAGGACGAAGGTGGTGGCCCCGACCACGGAGTCCCCGGCCATGAGGGCCCGCTGCACCGGGGCGGCGCCGCGCCACTGGGGCAGGAGGGAGAAATGCAGGTTGATCCACCCGTCCTGGAAGACCTCCAGGGCCGGTCGCGGCAGCAGGGCGCCGTAGGCCACGACCGCCGCGATGCTCGCGCCGGTGTCACGCAGGGTGTCCAGGAGTTCACCCCGGACCCGATTGGCCTTGATCACGGGCAGTCCGAGCTCATCGGCCCGACGACCCACCGCGGACGGGGCCATGACCTTCTTGCGGCCCACAGGGGCGTCCTCACGGGTCAGCACCGCGGTGATCTCGATCCGGGGATCCTGGTGCAGTGCCTCGAGCGGGGGGACGGCGGTCTCCGGAGTTCCCGCGTACAGGATCTTGAGGGGCTGCTGGTTCGTGTCGGGGCTCATCGGGCATCACCCGCCGCGCCGAACGCGGAACCGGCCGTGTGTGCGGCGTCGGATGAGGCTCCCGAGGTGCGGGCCGCACCGAAAGCCGACCCAGCGGCGTCGTGTGCGTCCGGTGTTGAGTGACCCGCGCGCTGCGCCTCGCGTTCGCGCGTGACACGGGCGGTCGTGTCCGTGAACGATTGCGCGCGCAACTGCCGCATGGCGTCCTTACGCTCGTCACCCACGAGACGGTCGACGTAGAGCATGCCGCCCAGGTGATCGTTCTCGTGCTGGAAGCAGCGGGCCAACAGGCCGGTGGCCTCACGGTGCACGGGCTCGCCGTGGCAATCCACCCCGGTGAGGACGGCGTGCTCGGCGCGGGGGGTCTCGTAGGACAGGCCCGGGACCGACAGGCAGCCCTCGCCGCCTTCCTGCGGCTCCTCCCCCATGCTCAGCTGGGGGTTGATCACGTGCCCTTCGTCCCCGTCGATGCCCCACGTGAAGACGCGCAATCCCACGCCCACCTGCGGTGCGGCCAGACCCACACCGCCCACGGCGTACATGGTCTCGAGCATGTCCCGGACGAGGGCAGCCAGGGCGTCGTCGAACTGCGTGACCTCCTGGGCCGGGGTGCGCAGGACGGGGTCACCGATGGTACGAATGCGCAAAATACTCACCGCGGAGTGCACTCCTCATGGGGGTCGTGGGACGGGATGTGCCTGTCAGTCTACGGCGGGGCCCGCGACCGTCTCGGCCGTCACGACCTGCATGCCGCCCGCCACGCGACCCGTGGGGGAGGAATCCAGGGGCGGGGGCGCGATGCTGCGCAGTTGCGCCCCGGCGGTGGCCAATTGGGAATTGCGCGCCCACACCTTGGCCAGGGCGCAGAACTTGTACCAGTGCACGGGGAGGTGCTCGGGCGCGGCCTGCACGGTGAGCGCCTCGGTCTCACCGATCGCCACGGCCATCAAGACCTCCGCGTCCCGGTAGCGCCACGGTTCCCACTCCCCCGCCGTGGCGTCCACGAGGGATTCCTCGGCCTTGAGCCCGGCCACCAACTGGGTCACGACCTTGGGGTCCGGGGCCTTGACCCGCCCGGCGCGGTCGGTCCCGCGGGTCTTGTAGTCGATCAGACACACCTTGCCGCCGATGCGTGCCACGAGATCCAGAGTGCCGGCGTAGCCCACCGTGGAGTTCCATACCGTGATCTCCGCGGCCAGCGGTTCGGGGCGGAACAACTGCCACCATTGGTCCGCACTGTCCGCGAATCGGGTCTCGTGGTGTTCTGCGAGCGTGTCCCGGGCCCGGTCCACCTCGTGGTCGCGGCCCATGGCCCGCAGCGCGAGCTGCTCGCAGTAGTCGTGTACGCGGTCACCGCGCTGCGCCGCGTGGTCCCGGTGCCGCTCCGCCGCCTTGGCCGCGTGGTTCACGAGCGAACGACGACGCCGCGTGTCCCGGAGCGCGTCCGGCAACTGGGGATCCGTGGCCAGGGCCTGCGCTGCGGTGTAGGCGTACCAGCCCCCGAGGTCGTTGGCCTCGCACCCGATGACCGTGGTGATGGAGGGGACCTCGAGGTCCCCGCCCTCACTCCGGGCGTACATCCGGCCGGTGGCGGTCTGCTGGGCCAAGCGGGGTTGAGTCATGGGCTCAGCGTAGGAAGGGGTCCAGACACGGACAACGATCACCGACTCACCCGGGCGGAGCGGGCTCGGACGTCCGTCCAGGAGCCGGACTTCACGCGGTCGGGGCCGGACCGATCGGTCCGATCGGCCTTGGATGCGAAAGAACCCGGCCCCTCCCGGGACCGGGTTCCTTGTTACCGTGCGCGATACTGGGATCGAACCAGTGACCTCTTCGGTGTGAACGAAGCGCGCTACCGCTGCGCCAATCGCGCTTGCAACGTTGAAGACTCTAGAACACTTCGTCCGGGAACGGCAAATTCCCCGGCGTCCGCGATCGATTTGCCCGGACCCGTTCCGGTGGGTAATGTTCTTGCTCGTTGGCAACGCCCCGAAAGCGAAGTCCTCCGATGGCAACACCTCGGATGGACAAGCACGGAAGGGTGTGAAGTCTTGTGATAAAGTTTCCGCTCGGAAGAACGGAGTACTGAGTTCCAGGGCCTCGATCGACCGACAATGCGGACGTAGCTCAGCTGGTAGAGCATCACCTTGCCATGGTGAGGGTCGCGGGTTCGACTCCCGTCGTCCGCTCGCAGTTTTCGACCCTGGTCGAGACCTGAGACCTTGTCCTCCAAGGATCTGGTCCCCGGTGGGGTGGCCGAGTGGTTAGGCAGCGGCCTGCAAAGCCGTCTACGCGGGTTCGAATCCCGTCTCCACCTCGGTGCAACCACCTCGTTCAAGAGATTGAGCGCGATTGGCGCAGCGGTAGCGCGCTTCCCTGACACGGAAGAGGTCACTGGTTCGATCCCAGTATCGCGCACCAGACAAAGGCCCCGGAACACAACGTTCCGGGGCCTTTCGCGTGCCACCGCTGACCTACGACCCGGCGGCGCGCACCAAGTGGGAGACATGGCCCAGGGCCCGCAGCACCCGGGTCAGCCGATCGTAGGAGACCATTCCCCGCACCGCGCGGGCCACGATGACGTCCCAGGACGGCGTCTCCCCCGGTCCACGGGTGAACCAGCGGCCCGCATGCCCTCCAACAACTCACCGAGCGCCCGGGCGATTTCGAGGGCGCCCACGAGGGGCCGCCGCGGATCGTCGATCACGGTGACCAACGCACGGATCTCGGGGATCGTGGCACCGGCCTCCTCCCGCAGTACCCGGATGAGCTGCAGGCGTTCCACGTGACCCTGATCGTAGTCCTGCCGCGTGGCGGTGAGCCTGGTACCGGCGGGCAACAGTCCCTCCCGACGGTAGAACTTGATGCTGGCCGTGGTGGTGTTGCTGACCTCGGCCAGGGCATTAAGCAGAATGACGCAACCCCCTCGGATAGTCGTCGACGCGTCAACAGTCCTGACGGCGCGCTGAATACCACAACCTTCATCCACCCCCACGGCCTGACGTGGCTGCACGAACTCGCCGCGTTCACCCTCTTCTCGGTGGGGTTGGCCATGTGGGGGATCCTGCACGGCGACGTCCGAATGCGCCGGCGGAACATGCTCGTGGGATCCCATGGCCACGACGCCCTCTCCCCCCTCACGCGTTCGGATCGACCACCCCCACGGCCACGACCAGGTCCTGCCAGCTCATGCCCACACACTTGAACACGCGGGGCCGCGTCTCATCAGGGGCCACCGCGCCCGTGACGACGTCCGCGAGGTCCACGAGTGAATCCTCGTGTAATGAACTGTCGGCCACGGCCTGGATCACGTCCCCGGCTTCACGCATGGCGGTGGCCCGGTCCTCCACGACCACCTGGGCGCGACCCATGAGCGCGGAATCGAGCTCGCGGAACTGCGGCTCGTGGGATCCCATGGCCACGACGCACGCGGTGTCCGGCACCAGGGCACCGTCGAAGAGGGGCTCCGCCGCCGACGTCGTGCACACCACTACGTCCGCGTCGCGTACCTCGCTCGCGTCCCCCGATCGGGCCGCAAGACCCAGCGTGCGGGCGTAGTCGACGGCGGCGTCCACCTTGCGCGGAGTCCGGCCGCACACCACGACCTCCGTGAACGAGCGGATCTCGGCGAATGCCGCGATGTGGGCGAGCGCCTGCGGCCCCGTGCCGAACACCACGAGCTTGGTCGCCTCCTTCGGGGCCAGGTAATCGGTGGCCACGGCCGAGATCGCGGGGGTCCGTAAGGTGGTGAGGACGTTGCCTTCCAGCAGAGCTCGAAGACTCAGGGTGGCCGAGTCCATGAGCATGTAGGTGGCCTGGATGCGGGGCAGATCGCGTTCGGGATTCCCGGGCGAGACCGATGCGACCTTGATGCCTGCCCAGTCACCAATGACCGACGGCATCAACAGCAGGTGGCCCTCGCCGGCGGGGACATTGCTGCGCGCGGGGTCATCTTCCGGGCGGAATCCGGAACGCAGCGTGGCTTCGAGAAGCCGACGTGCACGCTCGGCGGGAACCGCCCGCACGATCTGTTCCTCGGTGTACCACGCGGGTGCACCCTGGATTCCTGTCGAGCACTGCTCCTGGGGGGTCGATCCCTCGGTGGTCATGATGCGGTTCCTCCCAGGGATGCGGTGCTCCGGCATTGGCCGATTCACTGTCTCGACTGTTCCGTCAGCATATCCCCGACCAGGACCGGACTTCAGAGAAAAACTCCCGCCCCACCCGGGTAAGAGACCCGGGCGGGGCGGGAGCGGCGTCGTCGCCGACGCGGTGCCGTCAGGAGACGGCGGGGATCACAACATGCAGGAGACGCAGCCCTCGACCTCGGTACCCTCGAGCGCCAGCTGGCGGATGCGCGAGTAGTACATGGTCTTGATGCCCTTCCGCCACGCGTAGATCTGCGCGCGGTTGATGTCGCGCGTGGTGGCGGTGTCCTTGAAGAACAGCGTGAGGGACAGGCCCTGGTCCACGTGCTGGGTCGCGGCGGCGTACGTGTCGATGATTTTCTCGTAGCCGATCTCGTACGCGTCCTGGAAGTACTCCAGGTTCTCGTTGTCCATGAACGGCGCCGGGTAGTACACACGCCCGAGCTTGCCCTCCTTGCGGATCTCGATCCGCGAGGCGATCGGGTGGATCGAGGACGTGGAGTTGTTGATGTACGAGATGGACCCCGTGGGCGGGACCGCTTGCAGGTTCTGGTTGTACATCCCGTCCGCCATGACCTTCTCGCGCAGCTCACGCCAGTCGTTCGCGGTGGGCAGGGCGATGCCCGCCCGCTCGAACAGCTCGGCGACGCGCGGCGTGGCGGGCTCCCACACGCCGTCAACGTACTTGTCGAAGAACGTGCCGCTCGCGTAGGCCGACTTCTCGAAGCCCACGAAGGACTCGCCGCGCTCCTTGGCGATCAGGTTGGACGCGCGGATCGCGTGGTAGGTCACCGCGTAGAAATACATGTTGGTGAAGTCCACGCCCTCGGTCGAACCGTAGTGGATGTGCTCCTTGGCGAGGTACCCGTGCAGGTTCATCTGCCCCAGGCCCACCGCGTGGGACATCTCGTTGCCGCGCCGGATGGAGGGCACCGAGTCGATGTTGGACATGTCCGAGACCGCCGTGAGACCGCGGATCGCGATTTCGATGCTCGCGCCGAAGTCCTGGGACTCCATGGCCATGGCGATGTTCATGGACCCCAGGTTGCACGAGATGTCCTTGCCCACCTGCGCGTACGTGAGGTCCTCGTTGTACACGGAGGGCTCGGAGACCTGGAGGATCTCGGAGCACAGGTTGGACATGATGATCTTGCCGTCGATGGGGTTGGCGCGGTTCACCGTGTCCTCGAACATGATGTACGGGTACCCGGACTCGAACTGCACCTCCGCCACGGTCTGGAAGAACTCGCGGGCGTTGATCTTCTTCTTGGCGATGCGGGAGTCGTTCACCATCTCGTGGTACTTCTCGCTCACGTTGACGTCCGCGAACGGCACGCCGTAGATCCTCTCCACGTCGTACGGGGAGAACAGGTACATGTCCTGGTCCTTCTTGGCCAGCTCGAACGTGATGTCCGGGATGACCACACCCAGCGAGAGGGTCTTGATGCGAATCTTCTCGTCCGCGTTCTCGCGCTTGGTGTCCAGGAAGTTGAGGATGTCCGGGTGGTGGGCGTTCAAGTACACCGCGCCGGCGCCCTGGCGGGCACCCAGCTGATTGGCGTAGGAGAAGGAGTCCTCGAGCAGCTTCATCACGGGGATGACACCGGAGGACTGATTCTCGATCATCTTGATGGGCGCACCGGACTCGCGCAGGTTGGTCAGCGCGAACGCCACGCCACCGCCGCGCTTGGACAGCTGCAGCGCGGAGTTGATGTTGCGCCCGATCGACTCCATGTTGTCCTCGAAGCGCACCAGGAAGCACGAGACGAGCTCGCCGCGCTGCTTCTTGCCCGCGTTGAGGAACGTGGGCGTGGCCGGCTGGAACCGCCCGGAGATGATCTCCGCCACGAGCCGCTGCGCGAGGGCCTCGTTCCCGTCCGCGAGGTACAGGGACACCATGACCACGCGGTCCTCGAACCGTTCCAGGTAACGCTGACCATCGAAGGTCTTGAGCGTGTATGACGTGTAGAACTTGAACGCGCCCAGGAAGGTCTGGAACCGGAACTTGTAGCCGTAGGCCTGCTTGGACAGCGCCTTCACGAACTCGAAGCTGTACTTCTCGAGCACCTCGGCCTCGTAGTACTGGTGGTCCACGAGGTACTTGAGCTTCTCCTCGAGGTCGTGGAAGAACACGGTGTTCTTGTTCACGTGCTGCAGGAAGTACTGTCGCGCGGCCTGGCGGTCGGCCTCGAACTGGATCTTGCCGTCCGCGTCGTAGAGGTTCAACAGCGCGTTGAGCTCGTGGTAGCCCAGCCCGCGGTACTTCTCGGGGCAGGTGGGATCCTCGTGACCGGGTTCGACGCTCACGCCCGGGGTTGCATGGATGCTTGCCAAAACTTGTCCAATCCTTGGGTAACCTTCTCGACGTCCTCGTCGGTTCCCATGAGCTCGAACTTGTAGAGCAGGGGAACCTGACACTTAGCTGCGACCTTCTCCGCGGCGACGCAGAACAGGGGGCCGAAGTTGGTGTTGCCCGCGCCGAGCACCCCCAATAGGTGCGCGCGCGAGACGGGATCGTTGAGAAACTTCACGACTTGCGGTGGGACCGATCCCGCTCCCCCGGGACGCCCGTAACTGGGCACTGCCAGCACGTAGGGTTCGTCAATGCGGGGAGCGGTTTCGGTGGTCTTCAGGGGCAACCGGACGGACCGCACCGGGAGTTTGGTGACGAACCTGTCCGTGTTGCGCGTCACGGAGGAGAAGTACACCACTAGGGGTGCATCATCCCCCGCGACGACTGGTGTGCGATGGAGTTCCCGCTCCTTCGCCTGGGCGAGAACCGTGGCGAGAGCACTCATGCCGGGTCACTTCGATTCTGGGGGGTCGTACCAATTCGTGTGATTCCGGGGGCGGGCTGGCGGTGAGGTTCGGGGCCACTCGCCCGGGTGGTGCCGGGCCGCCCGCGGCGGCCCGTCCGTTTCCGGCTCAGGCGGAGCGCAGCAGGGCCAGCGAGTTGATCTTGTCCGGGCGGAAGCCGGACCAGTGCTCGGTGGCGGTCTCCACGACGGGGACCTGCTGGTATCCCAGGCCCACCACGTGCTCGTAGGCGGCGGTGTCCTCGGTGACGTCCACGACGGTGTAGTCGATGCCCTTCTTGGTGAGAGCACGGTAGGTGGCGTTGCACTGGACGCACGACGGCTTGGAATACACGGTGACAGACATAGCCCATTCTCCTTGCGGGAAGTACCAATTTTCGGGCGCTTCCGGGGCCGTTCGGCTCTGGATCCGGGTGGTGCGCCAGGTGGTTGAAGATCTACGTCAATACTACATCTAGTGTCGTGTGCCGGAACAGGACCCAACATGATGTGGTCGTGTGATCCACAGGGGGATGTCGTCTTTTCCCCGGGTTGTCCACAGGGACCGCGTCCGGGAGCCCTGAGAACACGCGGTTCTCGCGGGGCCCATGTGGACAAGACGGGCGGGGGAAGTCACGAAAAATTTTTTTGCACAGCGTGTCTCACGCGCCGCGCAGCACGTCCTCAAGGGAGCGGGGCGCGTGCCCGGTGAGCATCTGGACGTCGTTCGTGACGCGCGAGAGCTCCCCCGAGGCGATCGCCGTGTACGTGGAGAGCCAGCCCTCCATCTGCCACGGCTCGGGGTTGTAGCCAGCGCGGGACGCCCGGGCCTGCTCCAGGGTCTCGGGCTCGTAGCGGTGGTCCTGCCCCGTCACACGGGTCACGATCCGCGCCATCTCGTCCAGGGTGAGCGCACTGGGACCGGTCAGGGTGTAGGCCGCGCGCTCGTGCCCTCGCGGATCCAGCAGCACCGCGAGCGCGGCGTCGACGACGTCGGCGCGGGCCACCGCCGCGACCCGCCCGTCCCCGGCGGGCCCGCGCAGGACGCGGTCGGCGCTGGCGAAGTCCGGGAAGACGTCCAGGTAGAAATTGTCCCGCAGGAAGGTGTACTCGAGACCGGCGCGCTCGATGGCCTGCTCCGTGGCGTAGTGGGTGCGGGCGAACGTGAAGGTCGCGTCCGGTGCGGGTGCCGCGAAGGACGTGTAGACCACCCGGCGCACGCCCGCGCGGGACAGCGCCTCGACCATGGCCAGTTGCTGTTGCTTGCGATCCGCCGATTCGGACGCGGATACCAGGAACACAGTGTCCAGTCCCGCCATCGACTCCGCGGCCCCGTCCGGGTCGGCGAAGTCCATGGTGGCGGCGTCGAGCAGGCCGTTCGCTACGGCCACGTGGGACGCGACCCGGTGCGGGGAACGCACGAGCAGCCGGTGGGCGACCCCGCGTTCTTCGAGCCGGCGCGAGACGGCCCCGCCGATGCGTCCTGTGGCGCCGGTGATACCGAGGGTCGTGTGTGCCATGGTTCCTGCGTTCGGGGGTGCATCCGACAATGTGCTCGGGGCGGGTCGACGGGCGCCCGGATCGGGGCGCCCCCGTGGCCCGCGCGGGTTCAGAGCAACCCGGCGTCCTTCAGCTGATCCGAGATGGAGGCGCCGTCGTTGGCCTCGATCCACAGCGTGCCTTCCGGAACGGTCACGTGATGGCCCTCCGAGGCGCGAGTGCCCGCGGCCAGGACGGCCTCGGTGGGTGAGAGGTTGCGGATCACAATGGCGGCCACCGAGTCCGGGTGACGCTGCGCGAAGCCCGAGTAGATCTGCGGATCGTGCTGACCGTCGTCGCCGATCAGGATCCACCGCACGTGGGGGAAGTTGCGCGCCAGACGCTGCAGGTTCTGCACCTTGTGCTGGGAACCAGACCGGAACCAGCGCTCCGTGGTGGGCCCCCAGTCGGTGAGCAGCAGCGCTCCGGCGGGGTACGCGTTGCGCGTGAGGAACCGACGCAGGGTGGGCGCCACGTTCCACGCCCCCGTGGAGAGATAGAGGAAGGGTGCGTGCGGATGGCTGCGGCGCAGCCGGTCCATCATGGTGGACATCCCCGGCGTGGGGATGCGCGCGTGCTCGTTGGCCACGAACGAGTTCCAGGCCGCGAGCATGGGGCGGGGCAGGGCGGTGACCATCACGGTGTCGTCCACGTCGCACACGACCCCCACGTGCTGCTCGTCCGAGACCACGGTGACCTTGGCCTCCGTGACCTCCGAGCCCTCGGCCTGCATGTAAATGGTGTGCACCCCGGGGGTCATGGAGACCTTGAGGTCCACGTCGATCACGCCGCCCTTGTCCGCCACGAGGTGGAACTCGTGCTCGCCCAACCACACGTTGACGTGGGCGAACGCGAAGGGCACGGACGTGAAGGAACGCCACCCGCGGATCGACTCCGCGGCGTCGTCGGTGTCCTCGATCAGCAAGCCCGTCTTGAGGAGCACGCGCCCCAGGGCCCGCACGTAGCGGGGGCTGCCGTAGCCGTCGAAGGCGAGCATGGTGGGGATGTCCCCGCGCTGCACGGCCCGTCCCTGACGCCATCGCTGCAGCTTCTGGTCGAAGCGGTACGCGATGTTGATCGCCTCTTCCGTGACCTGGTCCACGGTCTGCAGCAGATCTCCTCCGCCACTGTTTTTCGCCATGCCTCACAGTTTTGCACAGCACTCCCGGCCCACGACGTCGCGGCGTACCGTGCCGCGGACGACGGCGCGCGGCGTCGTGGAGCGGGGCCGCGCCGTCGAACCCCTGACAGGGCTGCGGGCAGGGCGTCGGGCCCCGGGCGCGAGGACGGACCCGGGGCCCAGTCCCGGTGCCCGCGGCTCAGCCGCGCACGTAGCGCGGGAAGCGCTCGGGGTGGTCGATGGGCTGGGTCTCGGGGCTCATGGCGATCCCGAGGTCCTTGGCGAAGACCAGGCGCGTGCGGGTGTAGACGCGCTTGGTGCGCTCGTCGAGCTCGAACACGCGGGCACCGCGCAGGGTGTGCTCGTCACGGGTGCCGTCGTTGAGCCCGTAGGTCCCGAAACCCGCGCCGGGGCCGTAGCCCAGTTCGACCCCGAAGTAGTTGCCCATGTAGGTGTTGATGTGGTCGTGGCCGCAGTACAGGCCCAGGACGTCCCCGCGTTCCAGGACCGCGGCGTAGATCCCCGAGTTGACCATGCCCGTGTAGACGTTCTCGTGCTTCTCCCCCACGATCCCGTGACGCTTCACGGCGGCCGCGTGCCCGGATTCGTCCGAAGTGAACTGCTGACCGAACCACATGTGGTGGTGCTCCCACGTGGGGATGTGGAAGTACATGAGCCCCGGGATCTTCTTCCCATAACGGCGCTCGGTCTCCACCGAGAGGTCGTTGTACCAGCGGATCTGCTGGGGACGGATCCAGTCGTAGCCCATGAGACCCTCACGGTCCTGCCCGCCGGGGCGTTCCTCCGCGTACCGGCCGGAGTCCAGCAACCACACGGCGAACGCGGGGGCGTGGCCGCGGGACCCGCGGATCAACAGCTGGGCATTGGACGAGCCGAAGACCTTCTGGTCGTCCCCGGGGTTGAGGTTGTGCTTGTACTGGCGCACGAACTCGACCAACTGCGGTTCACGCATCCCGGTGCCGTGCTCCTCGGCGGAGTCCTCGTCGTGGTTGCCGAATGTCACCGCCCACTTGATGCCCCGGGACTCCATGGGCAGCACCACGTTGTTCACGGCCTGCTTGACCTCGCGGTCGGTGCGCGGGGAACCGTCGATCACGTCCCCGTTGATCAGCACGAACTGGGGCTTCTCCCGGTCCAGCACCTTGTTCATGAGCTCGATGGTGCGCCGGTCGGTGCGCGGGCCGTCCTGGGTGTCGTTGAACTGGACGATCTTGAACCTGCCGTTGCGCCCGAAGGAGAGGGGCATCCGACTGTGACCGTGGCCGTGCTGGGTCACAAGCGCCGGTGCCGCGTGGGCGGTCGACGGCGCGGCGGCGAGCACACCGGCGGCCGCGATGGCGCTGCCTCCGGTGATCAGGTTCCGGCGCGAGGGACGTGAGGTGTTCTCGGTCATGTGGTGCTCCTGGTGCGAAGGGTTCCGACCGCTGCGGGCGGAGGGGGTCCGGCTACTACGGGCGGTGAGCATCCGACCGCGACGGGCGGTGGGTGAGTCACACGCTAGGGTCACCGCGTTACGGCCACGTGGCGCCCCGGTGTCCCGTGGGGCACGAGCCGCGCGCCGGTTATTCACCTTCTGACCTGGGGTTTCACCTCCGTTCTGGTGCGGGGGTGCGCACCGGCGACGGCGCTGTCCCCCTGGGGAGCGCGGCCCCGGGAGGCACCGGGCCGTTCGGGGCCGTGGCTGCGGCGTCGTCCGGGGCCCTCGGCGGACTCCGGTCGCGGCGGACGGGACGGTGTGGGCCGCGAACCCAGCAGGGACCGGGGATCCGGGAGGGTCTCCGGGCGGGAGAGGTCCCACGCCTGGGCCGCCTGGATCCCGATCCCCCGCGGGCCCGTGCGGCGCGTGTGGCCGTGGACCAACAGCAGCGTGGGGGCGAACAGTACCTCACCGGAGGCGGCCTGGGCCTCGTCGAAGAACGTGCAATCCACGGCCCCGGAGCCGTCGTCCAAGGAGATGAAGACCACGCGTTTGCCGCTGCGCATGGGCGGGGTCATGGTGGAGACCCGCACGCCAGCTACGAACACCTCGGTGCCGTTGCGCAACCCCAACAGGTCCTCGGCGCGGGTGGCCCCGTAGGAACGCATGAGCTCACCGTGCGAGTCCATGAGGTGGGCGCTGACCTCGATGCGCATGGTGTCCATCTCCGCTTTGACCCGCTCCCCCGTGCTCGGTTCAGGCAGCCGCGCCGGAAGGGCGGCCAGGTCCACGTCCCCGAGGGGCAGGGCCAGCTGCCCCTCCCCGGGCTGCACACGGGCCGAGGTCCCGCGCCCGGTCGCGGGCCGATCCGCCTGTTCCCGCAGGAAGTGGACCATGTCCGTGTGGGAGGCCCGCGTCTCGGCGCGGTGCAACAGGGAGTCCAGGGCGCCCGCCTCCGCGAGCCGTTGCAGCGTGCGCCGGGTGGGCCGGGCGCGCACCCGCAGTTCGGCGAGGGTGCTGTAGGGCTGGGCGGCCACGAGACGTTCGATCTCCGCGGCGCTGATCCCCGTGATGGAACCCAGGGACATGCGGATCCCCCACGCACCGTCCTGGGTGTGGGGGATCCCCCGGTCCAGGTCCCCCGAGACCACGGTCCCTGGCCGCGGCGTGACCGACTCCACCCGGTGGTGGTCCGTGCTGCGGTTGACGTCCGGGCCCAGCACGGGGATCCCCATGCGGCGGGCCTCCCCCACGAGCAGGCGGGCGGGGTACATCCCGGGGTCATGTTCCCATACCCCGGCCATGAACGCCTCCGGGTGATGGGTCTTCAACCACGCCGACTGATAGGTGGGCACCGCGAAGGCCACCGCGTGGGCCTTGCAGAAACCGAAACTGCCGAACGCGTGCAGGATCCCCCACACCGTGTCGATCACGTCCGGGGCGTAGCCGCGAGCGCGGGCGCCGTCGCGGAAAGCGGTTTCCACGGGCTCCTCCGAGGCAGAGCCGAGCAGTCGCCGCCAGATGTCCGCGCGGGCCAGACCACACCCGGTCATCCGGTCCATGATGCGCATGATCTGTTCGTGGTAGACGGCCACCCCGCGGGTCTCGGCGAGGATCTCCTGGAGGTCCGGGTGGGGGTAGGTGGGCGTGGACCAGCCGTGGCGGGCGTTGAGGTAGGGCCGGACCATGGCGGCCTGCATGGGCCCGGGGCGGAACAGGGAGATGTCCACGACGAGGTCGTTGAACTCCTCCGGTCCCATGGTCCCGATCAGTTCCCGCTGCCCGGGGGACTCGATCTGGAAGCACCCCAGGGTGTGGGTGGAGCTGATCAGCCGGAAGGTGTCGGGGTCGTCCCGGGGCATAGTGTCGAGGCTGGGCGGGGGTTCGTGGGGTCGCAACCGGGTGATCTCCTCCACGGCGTGGGCCAGGGTGGACTGCATGCGCACGCCCAGGATGTCGAGTTTGATCAGCCCCATGGGGTCCATGTCGTGCTTGTCGTACTGGGACATGGGCAGCCCGATCCCGCTGGCCTGCACGGGGGTGCGCTGCAACAGGGTGGTGTCGGAGAGGATCACCCCGCACGGATGCATGGAGATGTGCCGGGGTAGTCGGTCGAGACGTTCGGTGAGGTCCACGAGCAGGTCCAACTGCCGGTTGTTGCGCAGCCGCTGCGCGAGCGGGGCGAGTTCGGGCCGGCGTGCGATCTCCTCCCGCAGGGTGCCCCCGGGCACGCGCCACAACTGGGTGGCCACGTGGTCCACCTCCTGGGCCTCGAGCCCCAGTGCCAGTCCGGCGTCCCGCACGGCCCCGCGGGAGCGGTAGGCGTTCTGCATGCTCATGAGCGTGACGCGGCGGGGGCCGAAGCGTTCGAAGATCCGGTGGTAGACGGCGTGGCGTTGCGCGCTCTCCATGTCGATGTCGATGTCCGGCAGGCTGGGGCGCAGCGGGGAGAGGAAGCGCTCGAAGACGAGGTCGTACTCGAGCGGATCCGCCGGTGAGATCCCCAACAGGTGGACCACCAGGGACGAGACCCCGGAACCGCGGGCGGCGTGACGCACACCCATGCCGCTCATCAGTTCCGAGACCTCCCCCACGGTCAGGAAGTACCCGGCGAAGCCGAGCTGGGCGATCACCGCGAGTTCCCGTTCCAACCGTCCGCGCAGGGACTCCCGGTTGAGTCCGGGCACGGTGCGGTCCCAGTCCTCGCCGGCATGCAACCGGGCGAGTCCCGCGTAGCAACGCTGGGCCAGTTCCCGGTCCGGGTCACCGCTCACCCCGATCACCGAGGCCTCCGGAATCACCGGACGGTCCACCCCGAGATCCCCCTCCGGATCCAGACGGCAGCGCTGGGCCAGGTGGTGGGTGTCCGCGAGCAGCGCGCCGTGTCCCGCCTGACCGTGGTCCGCGGCGAGGGCGATCTCCCGGGCCAGCAGACTCATCTCGTCACCGTCCTTGAGCCAGCCCTGCCCGTTGGGTTGCAGCACACCGCGATCCGCCCCGGCCAGTTCGTCGAGGGACATCAATGTCCGGGCGGCGTCCAGGACGTCCGCGGTCACGGCCTGCCCCGGGTGGGCGTAGCGCACGGCGTTGCTGAGCACCACGGGCAGCTGCGCCTGCCGCCCGATCTGGAACATCCGCACCGCGTGCCCCATGCTCAGGGGTACACCCTGGGGCGCCAGGTGGGTCACCGTCTCCACCACGAGGGTCCCCGCGGGCAGCGCGTGACGCCATCGGTTCAGCGCAGTGCGCGCCGCGTGGTAGTGCCGTCCCACGAGCAGCCGACCCACGTCCGAGTCCGGGCCGAGCAGCACCACGAGCCCGGGATCACCGTGGCGCGCCGCACGATGCACGTGCCGCGCCAACTGCTCCGCGCTGAGTCCGATGGGATGGGCCGCGTGCCGGTCATGAGCCCGGTGGGCGGCGGAGACCACCCGGCACAGGGCCGCGTACCCGGCTCCCCCGTTGCGTCCCGTGGCCAGGACCACCACCCGGCCGATCACCACGGGTGCCGCCGGACGACGTCGCTGTCCGGCCGCCCGATTCTGCCCGGCCACCCGGCCCTGCGCGCCTCCCGCGCCGGCGCGCGGGGTCCGCAGCAGGGCGATGTCCACACCCAGGACGGGAGCGAGACCGTGCGCGCGGCATGCCAGCACGTGTTTGACGGCCCCGTAGAGGCCGTCCCGGTCCGTGCACGCGAGGACCTGTGCTCCCTGGGACGCGGCCGCCCGGGCGAGTTCTTCCGGACGCGCCACACCGTAGTGCGCACTGAAGGCCGAGGCCACGTGAAGATGGGGGAACCACATGCCCATATTCGAAACTTTATTCGAACTTCTGTCAATCGCGGACGGCTCCGCGGGCGACATGAAGTGACACGGAAGGACTCCGCACAGCGACCACGGGCGGTCTCATGCGGCGCTGACACGGAGCACCCGCCACTGATCGGTGAACTGGTTCCGGACCAGCTCGAAGGTGCGTGCGATAACCACCCCGGGCCGGACGACCTGCACCCGCCACCGCTCCTGATCCACCGCGCTCGTGCGGCTCTCACGCGGCACGCGGACCTCCACATCCCACCAATTCCGGCGTTCGTACCAGCGAACGGCGGGCTGCAGGACGCGATGCTCCTCACCGCGGTACGTCACCACACACGGCGTCCCAGTGATGTCACACACCACCGCGAGATCATCGTGGGCGGGGTCCGTGGAGCCGCCCACCAGCCCCGTGGGACACTCTACCGGCATGCCCGCGCCGATCACCGGAACCGTGTCCCACGGGTCCTCGTATTGCCCGGTCTTCGTCATCTCCAGCACCGTCATGATGGCTCACCCTCGCCGATATTCGAAACTTTATTCGACTAATGAGACGGTGCCAAGATCGTCCGACACGCATAAGCGACCGACGCCACAGCGGTGTCGGTCACCGGAGAGATGCCCGCACACGGGCGTGGGTGAGATCTTTGAGAAGGCTGGGCTGACGGTGCTGGCCATGGACACGGACTTCGACCTGATTGCCGCGGTCACAGGCCAGCCGGTGGAAACCCTCACGCTGCGATGACGGAACACGCGTGAGGCGATTATCGGCCCTCCCGGTCGGTGATTCTCTGCGCCGTGACCGGGGAAATACCGCGGGCCCGACGCCCTGGGCGACGCCCCGGACCCGCCGACCATGTCACCGGCGTCTCATGCATACTGCCGCGAGTGCATCAGCAGCACCGCGAGCACGGGGCTGAGGCAGCGCGCCGCCAGTAACAAGGCCGCTCCCCACGTGCTGCCGCCGGCCGCGGAGATCAGTACCGCCGAGGTCAGCGGGCTGAAACCCGCCACGATCGCACCGTTGGTCTCGCGCGCCAACGCGATACCGCTGAAGCGCTCCGCCGTGGGGAACAGGCCGGCCAGGAGCGAGCCCTGGGAGCCGGAGGTGCACGCGCCAGGGCCTGTTCGTACTCGGGGCTCTCCTCGAGCTTGGCCCGGATGAACACCGCGAGCGCGAAGAGCACCACCGACACCAGGAAGGGGATGCGCCAGGCCCACGTGAGCAGAGCGTCGTCGCCCAGGGATGCGGCCCACAGGAAGGCGACGCACGCGAGCACGATGCCGGCGGGCGGCGCGGAGAGCACGAACGAGGTGTAGAGCCCGCGGCGTTTGGGCGACGCCCCGGAGTCCATCCCCGCGAAGAACAGCGGCCGATGCTGAGCCCGGCCGCGGTGCCGTACAACGCGTAGTCGTACCATTCGATAACCGTTCCCGCGATCGCCGCGAAAAGCACCCTGCCAGCGCCGGGGCGCGCTGCCGTGTCCGTCGTCGTCCGCTGGCGCATGAGCTCACACTACGACGCCGCTCGGGCACCGTTCGGACGTTGCACACCCGGACGAAGCGCCCGGAGATGATGCCCTGGAGCAGTTCCGGGGCATGGTGTCCGTGCCCCTTTCGGGAGCGCCGGCATTGTCCGCCAGCACCCCTGTGTTCCACGACACACAGCGGTTAGATTGGCTCCATGACGACATCCGTCGGCACAGCCGACACCACCGCCCTGTTCATGCTCCACGGATGCCTCCGCTCCACCCCCGGGAACGGACACGCGCTCGCGGGCATCTTGGCCGAGAACGACGCCGCCGAGCCCATGCCCGGTTGCCGCCTCTACCTCGTTGCCACCGATCCCGAGGATCCTGATGCCGTGTGGGTCACCGAGGTCTGGGACACCGAGGAGGACCATCAGGCGTCCCTGCAGATCCCGGCCGTCCAGGAGCGGATCCAACGGGCCTTGCCGATCATCGACCGTGAAGGCATGACCAGCCACCGGCTGCAAGCCGTGGCGGGCATCCCGCGCTGACCCGGCGCCACCATCACATCGTCAACCCACCACTCACCGAGATCGCCTGGCCCGTGATGTAGGCCGTCCCCGGGGAGAGCAGGAAGTGGATCGTGGCCGCGACCTCCTCGGGGGTGCCGAGCCTGCGGGCGGGGATGCCCCGCGTCATCCCGGAAAAGACCTTCCCCGTGAGGCCCTGGGCGTCCGCGAGCTCGCGGTACATCGCGGTGTCCGTGGGACCCGGGCACCCGGCGTTGACCGTCATGGCTGCCACGGCGCTCTCGCGCGCCACGGAGCGCACCATGCCCAGCACACCCGCCCGCGCGGCCGACGACACCGCGTCCCCGAACGAGCCCGCCTTGGCACTGTCCGACGACACCACGACCAAGCTCGCCCGCCGACCCGCGGCTCCCGCCGCACGCAGATGCGGCAGGACATGGCGAGCCACAGTGAGCACCCCGAGCAGCTCCACGGTCACGATCTCGCGGGTCCACTCCTCAGTGGCCTCGTGCAGCGGCTCGGCGATGGCCGCTCCGATGCCGGTCACGATCGCCACCCGTGCGGTGGTGTCGGTGGTGTGCTCGTTCATGGGAAATCCTCCTGGTGGTGCTGTCGATCCCGGTCAGGGTGCGTACTCGCGTCCGGCCGATTCGCGGGAAATAATGAGCTCCATGATCTGGGGTGTGCCGTCGGCGATCTGCAGACCCAACACGTCCCGCAGCCTCTGCTCAAGGGGCTTGTCCGAGCGGCAACCGCGCGGCCGCGAGCTGCTTCTCCGCCTCCGCGAGGGGAAGGCCACACTCTGGAACGAGGACAGCGGTTTGTCGACGGCATCCCGGTGCGAGACGTACTCCCACGTCTCGGCCACGGTCTGCTCCGCCGTGCCCACGCACTGCATCCCGATCAGCGCCCGGGAGAAGTCAAATCCCTTCATGACCCGGGTGAATCCCGCGCCCCCGGGGCCGATCAGGTGCTCGCGCGGGACCAGGACGTCCTTGCAGCGCATCAGGCCGCGGCTCACCGCCTTGGTGCCGTTGATGACCCAACCGTCGTCAGTGCGCCGGGCCGTCATCCTCGGGTTGCCGGCGTCCGAGCCCGCGTTGAAGTCACCGCGGGCGATCTCCTCCACGATCAGTACGAACCCACCTTGGGCCCGGACCGACCGAAGCGCGCGGTGCTCGAGGCGATCGTGAGATCGCACGGCACGTGCAGCACGTGCCCGCCACCGATCGCGAGTCCGTTGACCGCCGCGATCACGGGCTTGAGGCCGGCCCTCGGGCGCGACGGCGCTCGGGCGCCACTGCGGCGGCCAGGACCAGGCGGGGCTGGCCCCGGACGTAGGAATCGAACGTGTGCCGCCGCTCGAAGTACCACGACTTCAGCGTCCCACCCGTGAGCCAGCAGGACCAGGTCGTACGCAAGCAGTTCGACGTCCAGCTCCACGAACGCACCGCTGCGCACGGCCTCCTGGATGGCCTCGACCAGGGGTCGGAGCGATTCCACCTCCCGGGACCCGTTCGGTGAGTTCGTCCAGCACCGCACCGGCCGCACGCAGCAGCTGGTTCCGGCGGGCCTCCTTGCGGGCACGACGGGCCGCGCCCTCCGGGGCGAGGGCCGAGGTGTCGGTAAGTGAATCAGTATTCATCACGAATAAATCTGGATCCACTTCATGGCGCGTCATGGGTCGGAAGATGAAACCGTGCCCGGTCACCGAGCGATCGCGGCGACCACCTCAGCGGGCGATCGCCGCAAACACCGCCCCGGTGAGCTCGGCCAGATCCCGCGGGGCCAGGCCCACGTCCTGCCCGCGTCGGCCACCGGAGACGTACATCCGGTCCAACCGCCGAGCGCCGTCGTCGATCACCGTGGGCAAGCGGGTGCGCTGACCCAGAGGGCTCACTCCGCCGAGCACGTAGCCAGTCAGTCGCTGGACCTCCCCGGGATCCGCCAACCGGGCCTTCTTGGCACCCAGCGCGACGGCCACCGCTTTCAGGTCCGCACTCTGCGCCACAGGCACCACGCACACCCCGAAGCCATCGTGATCCGTCTGCACCACCAGGGTCTTGAACACGCACTGCGGCGGCAGCCCCAGCGCCTCGGCCGCTTCGCGCCCGTAGGCCGTGACGCGGGGATCGTGCTCGTAACCCATGGCCTCGAATTGCACGCCAGCGCGCTCGAGGGCGAGTGTGGCGGGCGTGGCCGATGCTCGTTGTGTCTTCTTCCCCACGGGTTCCTCCCATGCCGCGTCCGTCATGCACCCGGGTCACTTCCCGGATTGCGGGGGAGCACACCCAGCCGGGTTCGGTACTGTGGGACCACGTCCACACCACGGAAGGGCCGGCGCCCCCTACCTCGAGTCTAGGTCCTCCCGCAGCGCGGACGAGAAGTCCCCCCCCCCACCGCAGCCTCTCCCCCGGACGCCTCGCAGTAAGACGCCCACTCGCAGCACCCCGGACCCGCACCGGAGCACCCGCCGCAACGCCCCACAGGGCCGCCCGGTGGAACAGTCCGGCACTGTACCGAGCGAGCGTCGCCCACGCGCGGCACCGGCGGCAGTCGGCACACCCAGGATTCAGGAGGTCCGGGAAGTTGGCTACGACCCCACCCCCCGCCACGGCCCTCGCCCAGTGGTTCTCCGGCCCGTTCACCCCGCAACGGCGCCTCGTCGTCTTCCCCCACGCCGGCGCTGGGGCACTGTCCGGCCGCGATCTGCAGGCCGCGGACACCGAGGTGCTCACCCACCGCCGTCCAGGCCGGGAATCACGTATGGCCGAACCCGCTGTCGTGGACGTCCCGGAGCTCGTCGCGGAAGCGCTTGCGGCGCTGCTGCCGATCCTCGACGCGGACGAGCGGCCCACGGTCGCGCTCGGTCACTCCTTCGGTGCGCTGCTCGCCGCCGAGTTCACCGCGGCCCTGGACCGCGAGCGCCCGGGTCGGCTCGAGCGCACGGTACTCTCCGCCAAGGCCGCGCCCCCGGATCGCGATCCGCACCTCGCGTCGATCCTCGAGGACGACGCCGCTCTGGCCGCTTGGTTGCTCGAGCTCGGGGGCACCCCCGAGGAGCTGCTCACGGACCCTGGTCTGCGTGAGCTCGTCCTGGCCCCGTTGCGCGCGGATCTTCGGGCGTCGTTGAGCTACGACGCCGCCCCGCCAGACCTCGCCACGCCCCTGCTGCTCGTCCACGCACAGGAGGACCGCACGGCGTCGGCGGAGTCCATGGCGGGGTGGACGAGCACCGGGGGCACTGCCACACTCACGATCCCCGGGGGCCATCACGGGCTGTTCGATCACGCACGCGAGCTGCACGACGCGTTGCGGTCCGCTGTCGACGGCACGACGGGTGGCGCCCGATGAGCGCGCACGCGGTCGCGCACCGCCAGCCCGTGTGGGCAGCACAACGACGCCGCGTGCCCGGTGCGCCGGCGGATCTCACGCTGCACGTCCTGCACCTCGAGGACGTCTCGTCCTGGGCGTTCTCCGCCGTGGACTGCCTCACGGAGGACGAACTGTCCCGGGCGTGTGCGCTGCAGGACTCCCACACCCGTGAACTGTTCGTGGTCTCACGCGTCGCTCTGCGCCACGTTCTGGCCCACCGACTCGGGTGCGCCGCCCACGAGGTCCCGATCAGTCACGACCCTCGCACCGGGGCGCCCCACGAGGTGCACGGTCGCGCGGCGGCCGTGTCCGGATCCCGCGGTGACGCCGGTCCCGAGCTCGCGGCGTCCTCCGCGCTGGGTCACGTGCGCCCCGTCCGGTTCTCGGTCTCGCGCACGGCCGGGGTCATCGCCCTCGTCACGGCCCAGCGTGCCGTGGGTGTGGACGTGGAACGCCTGCAGTCCGAGGTGGAGGCGAACGTGCTGCTCGACGTCCTGCACCCCGCGGACCGTGCCCGACTCTCCCGCGTGCGCGGGCGACGTCGTGCCGTGGCCGTGACCCGCACGTGGGTGCGCGTGGAAGCGCTCGTGAAGGGCTGGCGGACGGGCCTGTCCCGCGACCCCGCAAGCATCCACGTGGGATCGGCCGCGCGCGCGGACTACGGCCGCGGGTGGAGCGTGAGCGACGTGCGCACCACGGCGCGGGAGAACGCGCGCCTGGCCGTGGCATGGCGAACGGACCCCGCCCCGCAGGGCTGAGGTCCGTTCGCTCGTCATCCGCCCCGCGGGGCGGCGTCGCTCAGTGGCGACGTCGCGGGGTCTCCACCCGACGCCGCGGGGGCGCCTTCTTGGGTTGGATCACCGCGGCCGCGGCGCCCTTGGACACCCGGGTCACGAACCGCTCGAGCGGACCCGGCCCCACGGCGTGCTGCCACGCCACCGCGAACAGGGCGGCCACCACGATCTGGACGATGTACCAGAACCACGGGGTGCCGTCCGTCCACACGAACGCCAGGAAGATCAGGTGCCACACGTAGAGCGTCAGCGTCATGGACCCCATGGCACCCAGCCACGTGAGCCACTTGCCAATCACGCGGCACAGCAGCAGGAACGCACCCAGGGCGATCATCGCCATGCCCGCACTCTCGAACAGGGCGAGCGGGGTGTTGGTGTGCGGGCCCGTGAGCAGCAACCACAGGTTCGTGGTGTCCGGCAACTGGGGGTCCGGGCCGTAGTACTGGATGTTCCACACGTCCTCGGACGTCATCCACGGGGTCGCATTGATCAACGCGTCCTCGAGGTCGAACCGCAGCAGCATGAGCATGGAGATACCGCGGGACAGGGCCGCGACCACGGCGCCCACGATCACGAGCAGCACCTGCACCCGGTCGCGGGACAGGGGCAACCGGCCCAGCGCCAGGCCCAGGCAGATGAACGTCATCCAGGGCAGCGCCGGGTAGGTGCCCGTGAGGAACAGCTCCGCGAACACGGATCCCGGGTCCGAGAAGATCTCCAGGAAGCTGGGGTTGCCGTACACGTGGGCGGGCAGCACCGACAGCGACCACTGCATCACGAACGGCATGACCACCGCGAAGAACGCGGCGGAGACCAGCAGCCACCGCACACTCATGAGCGTGAACGGAATGGCCAGCAGGAACATCAGACCGTAGTAGATCAGGATGTTGTACACGGGCAGTTCGAGCAGGTTCACCGTCAGCCCGATCGCGAACAGCAACAGGGCACGCACCAGGATGGAGAACCGTGCCCGGGAGCCGTCACGACCGTGGCGCGGGGTGCGCCCGCCGGTCATGAATGCGAGGCTCACACCGGCGAGCGTGGCGAACAGCGCGGCCGAGTGCCCGGCGAACAGGGTCCATTCGAGGGACGGTTCCCCCGCGGCGTTCGTCGCGGAGAGCACGTGCACCGCGATCATCCCGATGAGCGCGAATCCACGCGCCACGTCCACGCCCATGATGCGGCGCTTGGTGCGGCGGCCGTCCGCGCTCGTCACGTTGCGGGTGGCCGCACCCTGACGCGGTGCGGACGTGGAACGCGGCGGTGCGGTGACCACCGGGGTCGCGGCGGTCCACAGACCGCTCTCCGCCGCGGTGCAACCCTCGTCCCCGCGGTCGCCCAACCACACCTCTCGCGGTGGACGGCGCCCCGGTTGCGGGCGCTGTCCCACGGGCAGGTCACCCTCCAGGACGACTTCTTGCGTGCTCTGCTGCGTCATTCGGTGACTCCCTCGTGCTTGCCGGAGGTCTTCCCCGCGGGGACGACGTCCGTGCGGACCGTGGCCATCGCGGACGATCCCGCGCTCAACTGCGGCGCCGGTGCAGCTCCGAGCAACGGTGCGGTGGACACGTGGTCCGACTCGATCGCGGGCACGACCTCGGCGCTGATCGCCTGGTCCCCCGGTGCGAGGTGACGGATGGGGTTACCGCCCCAGTTGCCGTCCGGGGGCACCGTCTCTTGCCGCATGACCAGGGACCCGGGGCCCACGGTGGTGCGCTCCTCGATCGTCGCACCCGGCAGCACGAAGCTGTTGGGGCCCAGCGTGGATCCCCGCCGCATGGTCACGGGCTCCATCCGCATGACCCGGTCGTGGAACAAGTGGGTCTGCAGGACCGTGCCGCGGTTGACGGACACGTTGTCCTCGAGGCGCACGAGGTCGAACTCGGGCAGCCACCACGACTCGCACCACACGCCGCGACCGATGTGCGCACCCATCAGGCGCGCCCACAGGTTGAACATGGGCGAACCCACGCTCAGGCGGATCATGGACGGGACCGCGAGGGACTCGGCGAACACGTCCGTGAGTTCGTTGCGCCACACGAATGAGCTGAACAGCGGCCGTTCGCTCGGTCGGAAGCGGCCCACGAGGGCCCACTTGACGAGCACCGGCACCAGGCAGGCCACGGTACTGGCGACCGTGAGCACCACACCGGACCACGCGAACGCGGCCACCACACCCGTGGCACCCATCCCGTGGGACATGTAGATCTCGGTGAGGACGTACACGATGATGAGGTCCAACCAGGCCGAGACCATGGCGGGCACGAAGCGGAAGAACTCCACGAACGCACGCGCCGCCTTGAGCCGCCGTTGCGGGCGGAACGTGGACTCGGCGTCGGCCTCGGTCTTGGCGCGGGCGATCGGCTCGGCCGTGCGACCCAGCCAGGACGAACCGGCGGGTGCGTGGTGCGGGGCGGAGCTGAGCACGGCCACGAGGGCGTCCGCGGGCAGGTCCCGGTCCGGTCCTACGATCCCGGAGTTGCCCACGAAGGTGCGCTCACCGATCACGGAGGTACCCACGTGCAGCCATCCGAACCCGGCGCGGTGGGACGTGACCAGGGCGTGGTCGGCCAGGAAGGACCCGTCCTTGAGCGTGGTCAGGTGCGGGATGGTCTCCGCGGTGGAGATCTCCACGTTGCGCCCCACCTTGGCCCCAAGCAGGCGCATGAACCACGGAGTGATGCAGGACGCGTACACGGGGTAGGTGGAGATCAGGGTGCGCTGCATGAGCGTCTCGGTGAGCCACATGGCCCACCCCACGGGACCGTTCTGGGGGAAGTACCCCGGCACGATCATCCCGGCCACGAGGCGCACGAGCGCGACCACGAGCAACAACCACACCACCGCGGTCACGATGGTGAACACGGGGACCCACACGGCCACGATCGGGAAGACGACCTCGTACTGCTGGATGGTGATCACCTGGGACAGCACGATCAGCGCCCCGGGGATCAGGGCGAGGAAGGGCAACAACCCCACGAGCACGGCGCCCGCGGAGAACGCGAGGTGCGACGTCGCCGAACCCCAGGTCTTCATGCCGCCCGTGGCCTCCGGGGAATCCTCCGGCCACGTGAGGCCGGCCGAGCCATGGTGGCGCAGAGGGGAACCGCCCCACAGCTCGCCGTCCGGGACGTTGCGGCTGACGTGCGAGCCGGGCAGCACCTCAGCGCCGTGGCCCACGCGCATCCCGGGATCCACGAGGGTGCGGGTACCCACGCGGGCGTTGTCACCGATCTCGATGGCGCCCACGTGGAAGACGTCCCCGTCCAGCCAGTAGCCGGACAGATCCGATTCGAACTCCAGGGTGGAGTGCTCCCCCACACTCACGAGACCCGTGACGGGCGGGGTGTTGTAGAGGTGTGCGCCCTTACCGATCTTGTTGCCGAACAACCGGTGCAGGCCGCGGGCCATGGGGGTGCCGGTGAGGACGTCGTACTTGTTGTAGACCACGATGCGCTCGGCGGCCCACACGCGCAGGTGGTTCCAGCTCCCCCGCGGATAGTGCCCGGGTTTCAACCCCGCGGTCAGCGCGCGTACCGCGGCAGCGCCGATGAACACGCGCCCCGGCAGGGAGAACATCACGAGCCACCCCAGGACGAGCGGCCACAACGGCGGCGTGGGGACCCACCCGGCATCCGCGACCACGGCCAGCAGCCACACCACGATGAGCGCGCCCACCACGTAGCGGAACCCGTTCAGGAAGTTCAGGGCCAGGATGAACAGCCCCTGCAGCCAGCCGGTGCTCGCGGGGGTGGGCTCGGGGTCCCGCTTGACGTCGTGGGACTCCCCCAGCGTGGCCAGGTAACCGGCCATGCCCTCGAGGGTGGGGTGGGCGTAAATCTTGGCGATCTCGGTGTCCGGGTGGGTCTTGCGCAGCGCGGAGACCAACCGGGCGAGCGCCACTGAGCTGCCACCCATTGCGAAGAAATCGCTGTCCGGGCCGAACGGCAGCGGTCCGAGCTGGTCCGCCCACAGTTCCGCGAGCCACGCGAGGTCCCCGGTCAGGGACTCGGAGCCGTCGTCATTGGACGCGGGCAGCGGCCAGGGAAGGGCCTTGCGGTCCACCTTGCCGGAGGTTTTCATGGGCAGTTCGTCCATGATGCACAGCGCGGGGACCATCTGCCCCGGGAGTCGTTCCACGAGCCAACGCCGCGCCTCGGAGAGATCCACGGAGCCCTCGAACTCGGGGACCAGGTAACCCGCGATCACGCTGCCACCGCCCGGGGTGGAGTGCACGGCGCACGCGCCGAGCTTCACGCCGGGCACGGCGCTCATCTGCGTGTCGATCTCACCGAGTTCGATGCGCCGCCCCGAGACCTTGACCTGGTCGTCGGCACGGCCAGCGAAGACGATGCCCTCGGGGTCCGCGCGCACGACGTCACCCGAGCGGTACGCGCGGTCCCAGCCCAGGGATTCCAGCGGCGCGTACTTCTCGGCGTCCTTTGCGGGGTCCAGGTAGCGGCCCAGACCCACGCCGCCGATGATCAGCTCGCCGGTCTCACCCCAGCCCACGGGCTGGCCGTCGGCGTCCACGACGGCGAGTTCCCACCCGGGCACGGCCAGACCGATGCGCACTGGGGCCTCCCCGTTGAGCAGGGCGCCCGTGGCGATGACGGTGGCCTCGGTGGGTCCGTAGGTGTTCCACACCTCACGGCCCGGGCGCACCAGGTGCTTGGTCAGTTCCAGGGGGCAGGCCTCGCCGCCGAAGATCAGCAGGCGCACCCGGTCCAGTGCGGCATTGGGCCACAGGGATGCGAGCGTGGGCACGGTGGAGACCGCGGTGATCTCCTTGTCCACGATCCACTGGCCCAGGTCCGGGCCGGAGCGCACGATCTTGCGCGGTGCGGGCACCAGGGTGGCACCGTGGCGCCACGCGAGCCACATCTCCTCGCAGGACGCGTCGAAAGCCACGGACAGTCCCGCCATCACGCGGTCACCGGGGCCGAGCGGGCGGCGCTGCAGGTACATGAGGGCCTCGGCGTCCACGAGTGCCGCGGCGGAGCGGTGGGAGATCGCCACGCCCTTGGGCTTACCGGTGGACCCGGAGGTGAAGATGATCCAGGCGTCGTCGCGGGTACGCGGGGTGGCGGTCTGCTCACCCGTGGTCACGGCCGGGTTGCGGGTCAGTTCGAGCCCCTGACCGAACACGGCGGCCACGCCGGCTTCCTCCCACACGGTGCGCGCGCGTTCATCGGGGTCGTCCCAGTCCACGGGCACGTAAGCCGCGCCGGCGAACAGGGTGGCCAGGATGGCAACGTACAGGTCCACGCCACCGGAGGGCACACGCACGCCCACACGGTCCCCGCGTCCGATGCCCATGTCCCACAACCGCTGGACGTGGGTCTCGATCCGGTCCTCGAGTTCCCCGTAGGGAACGCTCTCGTTCTCATCTTCCAAGGCGATGGCGTCCGGGTACTGCGCGACCGTCTCGAGGACGATGTCGACGAGGGTGCGCGGTGCCGGTGGTTCCTCCACCGGGTACACGGCCCTGTCCGGCGCGAGCGCTCGGACTCCGCTCCTAAGATCTTGGCTGTCCACTGCTAGTACTCTCCCCCTTGCTAAGGACCGGTGGTGCAGGGAGATGCGGACGTCGTCCTCGGTCGAGGCGCGGTGCTGCAAACGTATGGATCATGCCGATGGGTCCCCCGACCGATACGGCAGCGTGACATCCGGAAGATGCGCAATGGCGTCCAGCGAAAATATCCCCCTGCTGGCCCAGATTACGTCGCCAGAATACGACAAGCATGAACTTGGATGCAATGTACGGTGTCGGTCCCGGCATCACCCAGGTGGGGATGTCATGCTAAAGAATTACTCAACGTGACCCACCCCACGGACTTCCCCCCGTGTGCCCGTGAATCGTGTTCCGTAGATCACGTGGAATGCGTGGGTTCGTCCGCCGCGAGCAGTTCGTCCAGGATCTCGGCGTCCGGCATGTTGAAGTGGTCGCGGTGCGGCATCAGTTCCAGGCGGGTGCGTGTGAAGCCGCGCTTCTCGTAGAAGCGCTGACCCTCCGTGGCCGCCGTGACGGCGTCGAAATCGGACGCGGGATCTGAGCCGTTGTCCAGCAGACCCGTGAACCACCACATGCGCACCTCGGCCTTCTCCTGGCGGGTCGGGACCTTCGACAGCCCGTCCGGCGCGCCACCACCGCCCACCATGGCCGCACCGCCGGTCACGAGGTCCCGGGCACCGCTGAGCACCCCGTAGCTGAGCATCTCCGCGCCACCCGAGTACCCGAACCACGACACCCGGTCCCGTTGCACCGGGAGGTCCGCGAGCAGCCGGTTCTCGGTCAAAGCGCGCAACCAGCGCATGTTGGCACTCATCCCCTGCCACCACGTGCACTCGCCCTGGCAGTCGGGTGTGAGGGGCACGGCCAACAGGTCGTTGTGGGAGGCCGCGATCGCGGACAGGCACGTGGTGCGCCCACCCGGTTCGAAGTACTCCGCCCCGCCGTCCCCGTGCAGGTCGATCACGAGCCCCACGGGCTTGGAGACGTCCACCCCGCCGTCGATCACGTGGTAGGAACTCGTGGTCCCGCGGTACGTGTAGGTCTGCTCCAGGTGGCCGAGCGCCCCGGCTTGGGTCTGGTCCTGGGTGGTCGGCTGCGTGGCCAGGGTCACCGTGTGGGGGAAGGCTCGGGAGTCGTCCGCGCGCAGCCCGTACTGGGTGCAGTCGGTCGTGGGCGGCTCCGCGGACTTGAACGGGTTCACACTGATGAGGACCACGGCCGCCACCAGCACCAGCAGCAGGACCAGCACCAGAACGACACGCCACGAGGCATGTCTCGCGCCCGTCCTCGTGGGACTGGTAGGCATGGCCGGAATCGTACCCCCGCGGGCTGGGAGTTCTCGACCTTCCACCCCGCGACACCCCTGTGGCGTGAGACGACGTCGCTCGGCCGGGTCCGCGCGACGCCCCGGCGCCGCGGCGTCGTCGTCCGCTTCAGCGCACCAGACGGGGCACGAGGCCGACGAGTGCGAGCATGACGAGCAGCTCCACGAGGGTCTGCGTGAGTACGGCGAGCGGCGCGAGGACCGTGCCGTCCGGCGCCGCGAGGGCGAGCGGCAGCACCACCAGGGAGTTGCGCGTGACCCCGCTGAAGAGCACCGCGCGGCGCTCGCGGACGCGCAGGCCGGCAAGGCGACCGGCCGCCCAGCCGAGCGCCGTCATGAGCGCTGCGAAGCTCACGTAGACGGGTACGAGCGGCAGCAGCGCTTGCGCGCGTGAACCCACGAGGGCGATCTGGGACGCGACCACGGTCGCGAGGGTGAGCATCATGAGCGGGACCATGGCACCACCGGCGAGCCGGCCCCACCGCCGGGCCACCGGGGACCGCGCTGCGGCCCACTGGGTCACTGCCGCAGCCACCAGAGGGATGACGATCACCACCGCGAGGGCCTGGGCGAATGTCCCCCAATGCACGGCCATGGCGACGTCGGGCGCCAGGAACGACCACAAATACAGGGGCAGGGTCAGCATCTGCAGGACGAGCAGCACGGGGGATGCCGCGAGCAACCGGTCGTTCGCGGCGCCCGCGAGGCCCGAGAACACGATCACGTAGTCGATGCACGGGGTGAGCAGGACCAGTAGCACCCCCATCAGCATCGGGCCCTCGATGGAGAATGCGCGGACGAGCGCGAACACGATGACCGGGACGACCGCGAAGTTGACGATCACCAGGCACGCCATGAAGCGCAGGTCGCGCAGACCTTCGCCCACGCGGCGCAGCGGGATACCCAGGAACGTCACGTACAGCAGGGCCGCGAGCACCGGGGTCACCGCGGGGGCGGCGAGGCCGCCGAGTCCCGGGGCCCACCAGCCGGCGAGCGCGCCCACCGCGAGCGCTGCGAGGTAGAGGGGTATCTGGAACCGCTCCATGAACCGGGTCATCGGGGCCCCTGCCGCGCGCCACCATGTCCGGCGCCGTCGGTGTCGTCCCGTGTCAGCGCGGTTCGGGTCAGGGCCGTGAGTCCCGACCGGAAGACGGCGTCGGTGTCCACGGGGTGCTCGGTGTGCAGACGGGCATAGCGCGGCGCGATCTCCGCATCGACCGGGGCGGCGCGCTCGGAAGGGGCCATCGGCTGTGTCAGAGCGCTGCCGAGCGTGAAGGTGGCGAGTGTGTACGCAGCACTGAGGGGATCGGGCGCACCGAGCTCGTCCAGGAGAGCGATCATCCGCTCCGACAAGCGGAGGTAGTGGGGTCCCATGGGAGCACGCATCCCGATCACCAGGCACGCCCACCCGTGGCGCGTGAGGTGCGCGTGATAGGCGAGCATCAGGTCCGTGAGCTCGCAGGTGTCCACCGCGTGTCGCATGGCGGGGTCGGCGCCGAGCGCGTGGTCGAGCCCGAGATCGAACAGGTCGTCCACGGACGACACGCGCGAGTACAGGCTCGCCGGCGCCACGTTCAACCGACCGGCCACGGCGCGGACCGTCAGGGCCCGGAGCCCGCCCGCATCCAGCAGAGCGGCGGCGGTTCGGCCGATCTCGTCCGTATCCACGGCGCGGGTGCGGTGCACCGGTTTGCGATGGTCCCAGTAACTCACGGGGTCAGCGTAAACGAACACTGTTCATCCGGCACGCGAACTAAGTAGTTTAAGGACATGCCTGACGATTCTGGGCTGTCCCTGCCCCTCGTCACCGAACGGCTCCGGCTACGCGCCCATACCCCCGGCGACGCCCCGTGACATGCCCGGGTCCATCTCAGGCCTGCCCCTGCCCGGTTTCTGGCCAGCCCGGACGGGTTCGATCGACGTTCGCTGTCGACGGCCGTGCCACGCGGCGCCCGGCCATCCCGGACATACCGGGACTCGACGTCGCGCAGAGACGTTCACCGATCGGTCACCTCGCGGTCTCCGGACGCTCGTAGGGTCTGCGGCACACCCACCGCCCACCCGCGCGGGTCAGACCGAGGAGTACCGCCATGCACCGATCACTCGTCCCTGCGGCCGCGATCACCGTGGGGTTCGGCTTATTTACCGTGGGACCGGCCGCGGCCGCGGCGCCGGCGGTGAACACCGGCTCCGCCGTCCAGGTCCCCATGGGAGGGCATGACCGCTCTCCCGCACCGGGCACCCACCCGCACGAGGGTAAGGCCAACACGCAGGGACACCGTGTACGCGAGCACCGGGGAGATCAGGGGGCCCACCACGATCGGCACCGTCACCACGGGAAAAAGCACCGCCCGGGGCGAGGGCATCACAAGGGGCACGCCTTCGAGGTGAGCTACGTGGACAGCATGGTCTTGCCGGACGAGTTGCGCAGCGTGAACGGCGTGCCTTTCGGCGGGATCTCCGGGGTGGACTATCGCTCCGAGGACGGTTCCTATCTGGCCCTCAGCGACGACCGTTCCCAGAAAGCACCCGCCAGGTTCTACACCCTGGACCTACCCTTCGACGATGATGGCTTCGACGCACCGGGGTACTCCGTCACGGACACCACGGTGCTCCAGCGCGCAGATGGCTCCCCGTACCCGGAGAACTCCGTGGATCCGGAGTCCATCCGATGGGACCGCACCTCGCACACGGCTCTCTGGACGGACGAGAAAGACGTGACCAAGGGACTCGCCCCGGCCATTCGGGAGATGTCCGACACGGGGGCGTTCGTTCGCGCGTTCGACGTGCCTCGGCAGTATCTCCCAGCGTTGGACCAGAGCCGCAATCAGATCCGGAGCGTTCGCAACAACCTCGCGCTGGAGAATCTGACCCTGGGGCCGTGCGGCACCACGTTCTCCGTGATGAACGAGGCAACCCTGGTCCAGGACGGCCCGGTCGCCTCACCCGAGACCGGGAGCCCGCTGCGCCTGGCCCAGCTCGACCGGCGGACCGGTCACAACCTGGCCCAGTACGTCTACAAGACCGAGCCGGTGTCCGTCCCGCGGGGTTCGAGTGGCGGCGACCGCGGCGCTTCCGAGATGCTGCAATTGAGCAAGACCGATTATCTGGTGATCGAGCGTCAGTACGTCGAGGGTGAGAACCAGATCCAGGTCTACCGGGCCAGCACCAAGGGCGCCACCGATGTGTCCCGTTCGGGGGCCCTCACGGGTACGGAAATCCCGATGAAGAAGGAACTGGTCATCGACCTGGCCGTATCGGGGATGTCCCCCGGAAACGTGGAGGCCGTGAGTTTCGGTCCGGATTTCGCGGACGGTGACACATCCCTCGTGCTCGCGGCGGACGACAATTTCAACCTGGCCACCCAGGACACGGTGTTCCACCTGCTCCGGGTGAACACCCACAAATAGATGGGGAGGGTGGGTGGGGTCCACGGTGGACCCCACCCACCCTCGCTCCCATCACGCCGCGGCCCGTGAAACAGGCCGATGCGCCACGAGGCGCGTTCGCTCAGTCGCGCCCGGAGCGAAGTGCGGCGTGCAGGGCCGCGAAACCCGCTTTGATCTCGGAGCGGTGCGGCTCCACGACCCCGCCGGGGTCGGTCAGTGGACCGTGCGGTGCGTAGTCGTCACCGGACTGGGTGATCGAAACGTCCGGTCCGATCTTGTCCATGCGCAGCGTCTGGAACACCGGGACGAGTGCGGCGGTACACCGCTGCCCACCGCGCCCGCCGTAGGACACGACCAGGACGGGCTTACCGTTCCACGCGGCCCAGACGGTGCCCAAGGCGTTCTTCAGCGGCGCGGGATAGCCGCCGTTGTACTCGGCCGTCACGATGACCACGGCGTCGAGGGAGGCGACCACGCGGGCCCACTTCTTGGTGGTGTCCTCCACGTAGTTGCCCCTGGCCGGCATGTCCGGCTCGTCGAGGAACGGCAGGGCGACCTCGGCCAGGTCGATGAGGCGCACGTCGGCGTCATCACCGGTTGCCAACCCGGCGACCTGGTCCGCGATCTGACGGCCCACGCGGTTCCTGCGCGTGGTCGAGACGATGACCCCGATGACGGGTGCACCCTCGTGGCCGACGGATTCGGTCGTGACGGTGCTCTGTTCGGTCAAAGAGATCCTCCTGTGGTGTGGGCGTCGGCGGTCACCGACGACTTCTATGTGCTGGGGATGAGACGCTACGGAACTCGGTCAGTCGCGCTCGGATCCAATGGCTCACCCGTGCGCTCGACCTCCTGGGCCTTCTGGTGGGACTCCACGAGCAGCTGGCACCCGGGGAGCATCTCCGACCAGATCGCCATCCAGTCCATGGCGTCGGGACGGCGCCACGTGCACTGGATCTCGGCCACGCACGCGATGAGATCCATGGGGACCACACCGGCCTGGACGAGCCGCGCGACGGTGAGTTCTTCCGCCATCTTGATGGGCGCACCGGAGGCGTCCGGCACCACGAACACCTGGTAACCCTCGGCCACCGCCGAGAGTGCGGGGAACGCCATGCACACGGTGGTCAGCACGCCCGCGATGATGAGCTGCTTCTTCCCCGTGGCCTTGACCGCCTTCACGAAGTCCGCGCACTCCCACGCGTTGACCTCACCCTTGCGGGGCACGTACACGGTCTGCGGGGCGTGTTCCCGGATCTCCGGGATGAACGGTCCGTTGGGGCCCTGCGGGACGGATGCAGTGGCGACCACGAGCATCCCCGTCTTACCTGCCACCTTGGCCAGGACGGTCGCGTTGCGGCGCAGGTCCGGGACGCTCAGATCCCCGACGACCTGGAACAGGCCGCTCTGGTGGTCCACCAGCAGTAGGGCGACGTCCTCGGGATCGATCATCGGGAGGGAACCGTGGAAGGTGGGCAGGGCGGGGGAATCCGTTGAGGTGGCGTTCTCCTGTCGCATTCCGGGGGGCCGACGATGGGCCACCCCCAGCGTAGAGAGGGGCGTATCCGCTTGCCCATGATGTGACGACCGCCCGGACACAATTCCCCGTGCAGAGCGCGAGAAAGGCCACGGAGTGCATCTGTGGTGCGATACGCACGCCCAGGACCCGGAAATGCGTCTTTTTGGCACATATTTGTATCCGGTGTGCGGGGCGGCCGGCCATAAACCCGGCGGCTCACCCGGACCACACGGTCAACACACCCGGCACGGAAAACATACCTGGACAGCGAAAAACCCGGACCCTCTTTCGATGATCCGGGTTTCTCCGCCCGTCCGACGGGCCATTCTGTGGACCTAGCGGAAGGCTTGTCGAAACTTGCCCCGCCGGTGATTCAGATAGTGCGAGCACACCAGTCGATCCGCGCTGGACGGCGCAGGATGCACAGTCGGAGGCGCCATCCACAGCAGGCGCCGCGAGCATCCGAAGACCTCCTCCAGCGAGCGGAAGCCTCCTACGCTGCCGGCGGGTCCCTGAAAGTTGTGGCCCGACAGGTTGGCCTCGGACACGAGCGGCTCGCTCGTCTCCTGCGAGAACGCGGTATCATCCTCCGCAACCACTCCCCGTCCAGCAGTGAGATTCGGCTGATGCGGTCCATGTATGAACAAGGGGCTTCACTGGAACGCGTGGGCGACAAGTTCGGTTACACAGCGGGGACAGTCCGCAAACACTTGATTATTGCTGGCGTCACGATGCGCGACACGCACGGTCGTGGAACAGGCCCGAAGGCCCAGCAAGGCCATCATTGACGCGCAGCGGGATGGATCAGCTCCCACGGCTTTTTCAGTCGGGATGAGGCGCCGCCACCGGATAAATGACTAACTCTCTTCAAGCTGCTGGAGCACTACCGACGCCGAATCGCCAGCCGCGGCGAGTCCGTCCACGATACGGCGGTAGCGGGCGAGCGGCGGGCCCACCACAGCTGCGGAGGCGCGCAGTTCCCCTAGCCAGTCGGTAACGAACCAAGTGCGGTTTGCGAACGCGCCGAACCTTCCGTGAAGCACGCTCTCCAACCAGACGAGTCCGGTTGTTGCCTGCCAACTGGTTGGGGCCGTCCTGGCGAACTGCGCCACGGCCTCGGCGCACTTCGGCTCGCCCTTCCCAATGGCCAGCCATCGATCGACCACCCCTTCGAAGGCGTCGGGCGGTGCCCAAGAAGCTCTGCAGCTGTTCAGCGTTGCATCGGGGTCAAGGTCTTCCGGCTTGATCTGCGGTACAGGAAGCAGTGCGGAGATCGCGTAGTCGTGCCACGAGGTGGAGTCGTCGATCAGGCTCGTGCCTGTGTCGATCTCGTCGAGAACCGTCGCCATTAATGGCGGCCAGAACTCGGCCAGCAGGGGGCGCAGTTCGTCGTCGTAGCTGAACGCGGTCGCGAAGCTGTGAAGCATCAGATGAAGGGCGTGTGCGTTCGACGCGAAAAGGCGGAGGTGCGCGTTGAGCGCTTCCCTGTCTCCTTCGGTTGCGAGCTGGATGAACAGGCGTGCGATGAGCTCGTGATGGCGTTCGCCCAGGTGGTCGTAGTTCCCGCGCCAGGCGTGATCGAGGGCTCGCAGGTGAGCGTCCCAAAGCGGACTAGTGAGGAGTTTCGCGCGTGCAGCCGTGCATTGAGACGAAAGCGCGGCGTGGTTGCAGACCACTGGCATGCGGAGACGGTTAACCAAGAGTTCGTCGCCGGGGACTGTCAGTAGTGTCTGCTCAAAGGGGCCCTCAAGCGAGATAGGGTGCCGGCGTTGCGTTTCGTACTCCCACGGCCCTAGGCGAACGGTCGAAATGCAGGCCTGGGTGGCCTCCCACAGCGGCTCGTGTCGCGTGCAAACCGTCCCCTCGCTGGTGGCGCAGTCTGCTGCCCAGACAGGCGCCGTCCCTTTCGCGAAGGTGGTGCGAACCTCGTCGTAGACGCTTGTCGCCAACGAGATTAAGGCTCGTTGAAGGCGACCGACGTCCACGTCCAGGTGCTCGAAGACCGGCAGGAGTAGAAGCGGCACCGCGATGGCCGCGGCACGGTCGGCGCCCATGGAGAAGAGACTAGAGGAGGAGCTGAAACTATCTATCCATGGCTCTTCAGCTGCAGTGAGAACTATGTCGACCGCCCAGTCCAACTCGGTCAGTTCTAGTGTCACGAGGCCCAGAGCGTGCGCGCGCAGGCCTGCGGCCGCGACCGCCACGACGGGGTTTTCGTGCCGGTTAAGCATCGCGGACGAGCTCTCATCCATGAGACGTCTCGCCTCGGCAATGTCCGCAGTGATCGAGTCAACCGGCCATGCCTCAGGTGTCTCGTTCTTCAACGCGTACGCGTCCTGCAGCCGCAAGAACGCCTGCGTAGCCTTGATCTCGGCGTTGCTTGGCGCTAGTGCAGCTTCGAGTTCTGCCGGACGCCCGAACTGAACGACGACGCCGCCGTCGACGACCGATGCCTCGTAGTTCTCGGCGCTGAACTCCGCAGCCCAGCTGCCGATCATCGCCAGGTACTGCTCCGGTCCTTCTCTCGTCAGAGCTGCCTCGGCAGGGTCTGGTTCCGATGCCGCTGTTTGTTCGGCGTCGACATTCCGTTGAGCCGACTCCAGTAGTCTTGAGCCGACTGCGCTAAGTTGGTCGAGACGTGCCTGGTTGCCGTCCGCGCGTGCGTTGACGACCATCCAGCCGACAGTTTCGTGAGGCGAGTACCTGCGCTTGTCCTGGCCTGCCAGCATGTCGGCGTCACGGTCTCGCACGGTGAACGCCCCTTCAGTCGTCACGCGCCCAATCTCCAAGTGCCAGACGGTCACGTCGGCGAGAAACGGGTCGAGGAGGTCTCCTACCTCGTCGAGGTGTCGGGTCAAGAACCCGTGGAGCAGGCCGGGAATCGCGAGATTGTGACAGTCCTCCAGAAGGAGATCGACGATGGTGGCCAACGGGATCTCAGCTTCGTTGTGCAAGTGGTCGATGAAGCGTTCGAGCGCAAGGAGAGCGCTCATGCACGGGTAGGGACCGACACTGGTGCCGCGGTACCAACTCCACACGTGGGAGTCTCCGACGTAATGCCGCTGCCCGCTCTTGGCAGTCAGATGCAGCGACGCGCCCGGATAGCTGCTCCAGTCAACGCCGGCGGTCAGAGTCTGGGTCTCGTCTGTGACGCGATAGAAAGCCGCCTGGTTGAGCATCCGGTTTATGAAGGCGATGGTCTTGAGCGGCGTTAGGTTCAGTAGCCTGAAGAAGGGCCCGAAGTACCAGGCGGCACTAGGCGGCCCGATCCCGAATTTGTTGCCATGCCCGAAGTCGCGGATCCCGTCGTCGAGATAGCTGCGGCCACTCAGACCGGCCCACCCGAGTTCAGTGTCTTCTGGTTGGGGCTGCTCGATGTAGTAGGCCTCGGTGAGTTCGAGGAGGAGGTCGGGGTCGATTGACGCCAAAGCGAGCACCGAGGACGGTGACTCGGGGATCTCGTGAAGTGAATTCGGCCGCTCGCGCGCGACTGTGCGCAGCCACGAGGCAGCGGCATCGTTGAGATCTTCACCCAGTGCGGCTAAAGCTTGGATTGCGAACTCGTTATACAGGGGCCGGTCCTGTCCGAGGATTGATTCACGCACTCGCTGACGGAGAGGGTCAGGACCTGCGCCGGCGTGAGCCATGCCGCGCAACCACGCGAGTACCAGTTCCTGGACACGTTCTTGCTGAGTGTCGCGCGTGCCAGCCTGCGGCCGCCCGAGGTCTCTACCTTCGCAGAAGGCAACCTCAACAATGGGAGCCAACGCGAACCGGTCACCGAACACGCCTCCGTATCGCGAAGCCGCGAGGCGCAACAGCGCGTCGAGACCCTCTCCCCGTTGGAGTACGTCCCAGAGCTCCCCGATCGCTTCGCGTGCATCGCCGACGGTTAGGAGGGCTTCGACGGGGACCTCTCTCCACCGGATCCCTTCGCCAGCGGCGATGGCGTTGAACTCCTCGGCCAGCTCATTCCAGACTTGACGGCGTGTTCGACCACCTAGGTTCGCCAGGCGCGCTTCGCACGCCAACCTCACTGCCCGAATCGTCCAGCGGGGAGCCGCGTTCTCGGTGAGTGGCGTCCATCCGACTGACAGGAAGAGTCTGCATAACGCGAAGTCGCGGTACAGGTCTGTCGAGAAGTCAGGCCCTTGAGAGAGGGCAGGGTTTACGTCGGCACGGAAGACCCCGTCGGAACGCAGCTCCCTGACGACGGCGGAAGTAGGATTTACCTCATGCGCTCCGAGACGCCGCCGAGCGACCGTTAGGGTTGCGTCTTCGCGCTCCTCGGGCGGCGCGGTACCCGGTCTATGCGTCCCATCGCGGAGCACGAGGCCGTTCCAAACGGCGACGTAGACGTCCGCCTCGCAGAGGAGACGATCGGGCTCGATGGGCCGGCCGGAACGCAGTAAGGCGTCGACCAGCCCCGGGCGCCCAAGCAACCAGTTGGATTTGGCGTTTTCGTTCACTCGGGTTAGCCCGGGGATGCGTTCGGCGAGCAGCGCGCGTTCTACCTGGGTGAGTTCCTGGACCACATGGGTCTGCACCTTCTGCAGGGGATCCACCGTATCGGCCACCCGCTGCAATACAGCCTCCACGAACTTCGCCCCGTCGGACCGCGTAACTGCCACGACGCCGATGGATTGTTTCATTGCGGACGCAGCCAGCTCCGTGAAGAGCGACTCGCGGCCCTCCAAGACTGCTTCGCACCCGTCGACCACGAGCAGGCGCGCCGTAGCGGTCGGCGCGCCATCGAAGAGATTGGTCAGGGTCACTCCGCCGAGTTGGTCCTCGAACTCGAGGACACTGCCGGGAACGTCTCGGAGGCTCAGACACGCGACGAACGCTCCGTCGGCGCGCAGCAAGTCCCCGACTGCGACCGAGAGCGCAGACTTGCCGACGTCTGGCTCGCCCGTCACTATGAGCGGCCCGCCTGCATCGGCGCAGGCCTCCATTGACCGCCGGAGCGCTTCGACAGCTTCGACGCGCTGAAGATGAACCGACTCGGTCCCAGCAGAAATGGTCGAACGGGTCTGTTGGTGTAGGAGACCATCGAGTCGTTCGACGATTGCCCAGGCGCGTTGGTGAGGCCCGAACTGCTTCAGCGGATAGGTAGTAAGGCGGCGGCGCAACATTGTACCTGTCACCTGCGCGCCAGACGGGGCGTACTCTCCGACGAGTTCAGCAAGACGGTGCAGCACGGCCTCTGCCGTTGCCGACGTTCCATCAAGGACGGCCCCCTGGAGGATTCCGACGGCAGGCGATCGGTCAGACGTGTCGGTTCCTTCAAGCCTTAAGGTGCGAACTGACAGGCTCGACAGCAGTCTCCAAATGAGCTCGTCCGCGCCGAGGTCGGCTAGGTCGATGTCCTCGGCCGCGGCGGCGACAACCAGCGCCTTCAGGTGCGCCAGGCGTTGCCGTGTAGGAGCGTTGGCGGCTCCGGTGCGATTCACGGCGGCATCGAAGGCGTCGGCGTTGGAAACCGACCGGGCAATCACCGAGAGCGTCGCTACCTGCCCGAACGCCTGTCTCGACCCGGCCACCGCCAGCACCAGCGACCATCGCCCAGCTGACACTTCGTCCCAGTGCTCCGTGACAACCGTTAGGAAGTCGCGAATGAGAGGAACAGAGGCCGTGTCGCTGGAGTTGAGGGCTGGATTGCGACGAACTCCGATAGAGGCTCGATGGAGGGCCCCGTCGGTCGCTTTACCCTCGAGTACGATGTCATCAACGGCGCTGATGTCACTCGCCTGAAGGCGCACCTTAATTAGTTCGATGTTGTCGCCGATCTCTGCGCAAGGTGCTCCGACGAGCAATCGCGCGAGGAGGGTCGCGGCGTAGCGGTGCTCCAGGACGACGCCTCCACCACCCGTGGAGTAGGAACTCGCCGCACGATCTGTCGTCATGACTCAAGGATATTTCTGCCGGAGACAAACACCAGCCGCCGACGGGGCAGTCTGCGACTGGCCTCTGGGAAGAACTAGAGTGACGGCGTAAGTGCGGTTGAGAAGCGCAGTCGCCGCGTTGGGCGGCCCGGCCCTGGCCATCTGACGAGCCCGCGTTACACCGCCGCAAGTGGCGCACTCATCTGCCGCTGACCGCAAGCAATCCCGAGCCGTGCTGTCCAGCCTCGACGTTCACGACAGAGCTATCAGAGCACCGGGGGTGGCATGCATTCCCCGACCTCGTCGCCAGATGGAAAGCACACCCCCTACGGATGGGCATATCGTAGTGGGAGTCCCACCGACACACCAACTGGCCCGGCGAAGAACCCCAACCCACCCACGACGAATCCGTCATCACCGACCGAGACGCCGACTTCGTCCACTACGTCATCGACCAAGTCAAAGAACGACAAGCTGCCGAAGACGCCTTCTATGCGAGCCTCGACGACCGGATCGACCCGACGACTGGTGAGCTTCGTGACGACGTTCCCGGCCCGGAAGGCGGATGAGGATGGTCCGCCGGTACCGCCGCACCACGGCCCGAGTCGAGGCGGATCGGCCCCTGTGGGTGCAATATGAGCCGCGTGAGGAGATCGATGCCGCAAAGGTTGCGGAGGTGTTGATCCGGATCGCGCTGCGCACCGCTGGCGACCAACCCGTCGGGCAGTCCGGTGCCCATCTTCGTCGCCTGCTCGTAGCCGGCCGCTAGACTGGGCTCACATCAAGTTTCGGCGTTGTTGGCACCTGCCTTGCTAAGCCCCGTTCGCGGGGTGTTCTTTTCGACTCTGACGTGACCGCCTCTGGCGCCCCACCCGCCCCCAGTTATGTGGGGGCTTGTGAAAGGCGGTCACCATGACACTCGATAAGCTCTCCGGCCTCGACATCCCGGGCCTTCGACGCCTCGCCCGCACCACACCACGCCCAGACGCCCCAGCACCCGAGGGCGAGGGGCAGGTGGCGGCGATCAGCTACCTGCGGGTCTCGACCAAGGATCAGGCCACCCGCAACGGGCTGGAAGAGGGCCTCTCGATCCCGGCCCAGCGCGAAGCCGCGCAGCGCAAGGCCGAACAGCTCGGCGCAGTCATCATCAAGGAGTTCATCGAGCCAGGCGAGTCAGCCAAGACCGCCCAACGACGCGCGCTCCAAGAGATGCTCGACTACGCGACCACACACCCGGTGCGGTACTGCATCATCAACAAGGTCGACCGCCTCACACGCAACCGGCTCAATGACGCCATGATCCACGCCGCGCTGCGGGATGCGAACATCAGCCTGGTCTCGGTCACCGAGAACATCGACGAGACCGCCTCCGGGATGCTCATGCATGGCATCCTGGCCTCCAAGGCATGACCCAGAAAGCCGCTATCGGCAGGACCCCCACCAAAGCGCCTCTGGGCTACCTCAACGTCCGCACCTCCTACGCCACCGGCGACTGGTCCCTGTCGCGCCTGGCCAAGGAACTGACAGCCCGCGGCCTGACCACCCGACCCACGCCCTCGCAGCCGGCCAAACCAGTCACCACGACCGGGCTGCACAAGATCCTGACCAACCCCTATTACGAGGGCACCGTCACCTTCCGCGGGGTCACCTACGAGGGCACCCACGAGTCCCTCGTCGACGCCGAGACCTGGCTGCGTGTCCAAACCAACCTCGACGCCAACAACGCCCGTGGCGAACGACCCCAGAAGTACGACCACTACCTCAAAGGCACCCTGTACTGCGCCTGCGGAGCCAAGCTCATGATCGAACGCCCCCGCGACAAGACCGGGGACCGCTACGAGTACTTCACCTGCTCCGGACGACGCCGCAAGACCACCCACTGCACTCGCTCCGCGATCCTCGCCGAACGCGCCGAATCCGAGATCGAACGCACCTACCAGCGCAACTCTCTCAGCTACGCCCAGGCTGAGCACGTCCGGAAGGTCCTCAACGACGTGTTCGACCAGCTCGAAGGATCCAGCGAGGACGAACGCAAGCTCCTGACTGCCCAGCGCGACAAGCTCGAAGCCGAACGCCTCAAACTCGTCCAGGCCCACTACGCCGACGCGATCCCACTCGACCTCCTCAAGAGCGAGCAAGACCGCATCCGCGCCAGCCTCGACCAGATCAGCACACGGCTCGACAACCTCACCGACACCTACGCCGAGGCCCGAACGGGCTTGGACCAGCTCACCGAACTCCTGGTCGACCTCGACGACCTCTACAACAAGTGCGAACCAGCCGAACGACGCATCCTCAACCGCGCCCTGTTCACCCGCATCACCATCGATGACGAAGAAAACGCCACCTACACCCCCGAGCAGACCACCACCAGCGTCCTTGCCCACACGAGCGTCGATGCCCCGGCCGAAGTCACCGCAGAAACAAAACTGCCCCGCCATCAGGCGGGGCAAGTTTCGATTTTTTCATCTTACGTGGAGCTAAGGGGACTCGAACCCCTGACCCCCTGCATGCCATGCAGGTGCGCTACCAGCTGCGCCATAGCCCCGTACGACTCCGAAACCTTACCACGCTTCGGCCTGCCACGTTTACCCGGGATTGACTCCCTAACAACTTCGTGGGACCGCCACGTTTCCAGTTCCCCGGAACGACTCGACCATCCTAGACAGCTCGCGCGAACTCGCGCAAATTGCCCGGCGGCGCGAGGTCAGACCGCGCGGGGAGCGGCGTCGTCGTCGATGTTCGCGGAGCCGGCCGATGGCAACTGGACGTCGATCGCCGGGCAGTCGCCCCACAGCCGTTCGAGGGCGTAGAAGGCACGGTCCTCGTCGTGGAGCACGTGGATCACGGCGTCCCCGTAGTCCAGGAGCACCCAGCGGCCCTCCCCCTTGCCCTCGCGGCGCAGGGGCCGACGGTCGTGCTGCTCGATGAGCGCTTCCTCCACGGCGTCCACCACGGCGGAGACCAGACGTTCGTTGGACGCGGAGGTCACCATGAAGACGTCCGTGATGGCGAGGCTCTCGCTGACGTCGAACGCGACGACGTTCTCGGCCTTCTTCTGGTCCGCGGCGCGCGCGGCGCTGCGCACGAGGTCGATGGATTCGGTGGTTGCAGTCACTGAAGTGTGCTGTCCTTTCACATGGGTCGGTTTCACAGAACGAAGATCACGAAGGCCACCACGAGCGCCACGATCACGGCCACGAGTAGCGCGAGCACCACTCGGGTCGTGGACGTCCCGCGGGAATACGCCCCGGGTTCCAGCAGGGTCAGTCCCTCGGCGTCCACCGCGCGCACCGGCTCGGCGGGAGGAGCCACGGTCTCGGACCGCGTTTCGGGGGTCGACGACGCCGCTCCCGCCGCGGCCTCGTGCGTCCCCTCGGGTGTGTGGTCCCGGTGCGGGGCCTGGATCACGGGGATCCGGGAGGTCTCGGTGACCGGTCCGTAGCGCACGGGTGAGGCCGGGAGGGACGCGGGGTCCGCGAGACTCTTCCCCAGGCTCACCCCCGTCGCCTGGGTCATCAGGGCCGGCGGGAAGGTGATGGTGAAGTACTCCGGCTCCGGCTCGTCGTGCACGGGTTGCGGCGGGGTGACCGGCGCCTGGCCGATCCCGGGTGCGGCGGGAGCGTGACCCGACGACACGGTGTCCCCTGGCACGGAGCCCTCGGATGCCGGACGAGCCAGTGCCTCCCCGGCGGGGCCACTTGCTGCGGGTCCGTTCCCCAAAGCGGTGGGCTCTTCAGCGGTGGCCCGCTCGGCGGCCTGCCGGTCCTGTTCATTAGCCGCCGCGGCGCGCATCGCGAGATCCGCGAGACGACGCTGGGTGGCGAGCAGGGCGTCGTCGACCTCTCCCCCGCCCGTGCGCTCCGATTCCTGGATCTGCCGGGCGTGCTCGACCATCTCACGCTGCAGCCGCGCGAGTCGCCGGGGCCCCAAGGGCTTGACGGTACCCGTGTGCTGGGGGGTGTCCAACTCGATCACGGGAGCCGGCGGGGCCACCCACTCCTGCTGTCCCGTGGCCGGGTGGGCGGCCCACGGGCATTCCTGGGGGTTCGCGGCTCGGTTCTTTTCGGGGGGTGTGCTCACGCGGTGCTCCTGTGACCCGGGGCGGGGACCCCGGGCGAATCCGTGGGGGCGGATGAGGGGGTGCTGGCATCCTGTGCCGCTGGGGTGCCGGATGCGGTCTCCGGGTCCACATCGGGATCGGTGGAACCGCGGTAGAGGCCGTACTTGTTGATGTACTGCACGACCCCGTCCGGGACCAGGTACCACACGGGCTTGCCCGCCGCCACGCGGGCGCGGCAGTCCGTGGAGGAGATGGTCATCGCGGGGACGTTGAGCAGCGACACGCTCTCCGAGCCCACGGGCGCGGAGAGCACGTGGCCCGGGCGGGTCACACCCACGAACGTGGCCAAGGACCACAGCTCATCGGTGCCCTTCCACGTGAGGATCTCCGCCATGGCGTCCGCGCCGGTGATGAAGAACAGCTCGGCGTGGGGACGCAGGGTGCGCAGGTCCCGCAGGGTGTCGATCGTGTACGTGGGTCCGGAACGGTCGATGTCCACGCGGGACACCGTGAACCGCGGATTGGACGCCGTGGCCACCACGGTCATGAGGTAGCGGTGCTCGGCGTCGGAGACGTCCTGCCCGGCCTTCTGCCACGGTTCACCCGTGGGGACGAAGACGACCTCGTCCAGGTCGAAGACTGCGGCGACCTCCGACGCCGCCACGAGGTGCCCGTGGTGGATGGGATCGAAGGTCCCGCCCATGACTCCCAGCCGGGTCACACCCGGCCTGCGCGGGGGGATGTCCAGTTCCGTCTCGGCCGCGGTCACTGACGCGCTGAGGGGATTCACTCGTGCCGATCTGTCGGTCAATGGCGCGGGGCGGCGTGCACCCGGTCGAGCATGGCCTGCTCCTCCGCGGGCAGCTGCGCGGGGTCCTCGTACTCACCGACGGCCGGGGCCTTGCCACGGGACACGAAGGACATGGAGATGAAGAGCATGATCAGGAACAGGATGAACGCGACGATGCCGAAGACCGGCGCCATGGCGTGCAGCTCTTCGTTGATGGAGTGCCCCTCCTCGGCCGCCAGGACGGTGACGTTGGACAACAGGTACAGCGAGCTCATGCGGTTCCCTTCTGTGGCCGGCGGCGCCGGTCGGTGAATGCGACGAACGTCCCGGGTGACGTCCGTTCCATGGTACGTCTCACGGACGCACGTGGCCGTCACCCTGGACGACCCACTTGGTGGTGGTCAGCTCCTCCAGCCCCATGGGACCGCGCGCGTGCATCTTCTGCGTGGAAATCCCGATCTCCGCACCCAGCCCCAACTGGCCGCCGTCCGTGAAGCGGGTGGACGCGTTGACCATGACCGCCGCGGAGTCGATCTCCGCGGTGAAACGTTCCGCGTTAGCCAGGTCGTTGGTCACGATCGCCTCGGTGTGGCCCGTGGAGTACGTGCGGATGTGCTCGATCGCCTCGTCGATGCCGTCCACGACCTTCACGGCCATGTCCATGTCCAGGTACTCGGTGGCCCAGTCCTCGTCCGTGGCCTGCAGGTGGTCCGATCCCGGGGGCAGCAGCGCTGCGGCGCGGTCGTCCACGTGCAGGGTCACACCGGCCTTGTCGAGTGCGGCGAGCACCTCGCGGGATGTCTCCTGCGCCCCGCTGTGCAGCAGCAGGGTCTCGGCGGAGTTGCACGTGGAGGTGCGGTGCGTCTTGGAGTTCACGGTGAGCTTGGCGGCCATCTGCGCGGGCGCGGACTCGTCGATGAACACGTGCACGTTGCCCTCGCCCGTCTCGATGACCGGGACGGTCGCGTTGGTCACCACGGACTGGATGAGTCCACGGCCGCCGCGCGGGATGAGCACGTCCACCTTCCCGCGCGCACCCATGAGGGCGTTGGCGCCGTCGCGGCCGTAGTCGTCCACGGTCTGCACGCAGTCCACGGGCAGTTTGGCGTCCGCGAGGGCGTCCCGAAGGATGCCCACGAGCGCCCGGTTGGAGTCGAAGGCCGCCGAACCACCGCGCAGCAGCACCGCGTTACCGGACTTCACGGCGATCCCGGCGATGTCCACGGTCACGTTCGGGCGGGCCTCGTAGATCACGCCCACCACTCCCATGGGCACGCGCACCTGGCGCATGCGCAGCCCGTTCGCGAGCGTCTGCCCGCGCACCACGGAGCCCACGGGATCGGGCAGGGCCGCGAGTTCCCGCAGCGCGTCCGCAAGACCCGTGATGCGGGTACGGTCCAGCTTGAGCCGGTCCAGCAGCGCGGTGGAGATCCCTGACTCGCGCCCGCGTTCCAGATCCCGCGAATTGGCCTCGAGAACGGTGTCGGCGCGGGCCTCGATCCGATCGGCCATGATGTTCAGCGCGCGGTCCTTCCACGCGCGCGGGGCGCGGGCGAGCGTGCGGGCGGCCACCCGGGCGTCGTCGGCCATCAGGCCGACCCCGGCCACGGGATCGTCCCCGAAGGTCTCCTGCGCGGTCAGTACGGACGTGTTCTCGGCCACTGTTCCTCCTGCGGATCGTGGTGCGGGCGCGCGGCGCCCACGGTTCAGGTTAGGGGTTGGACGTGTGGTCAGACGGTTCGTTTCAGCTTGGTCTTCGCCGAACGGGGCCGCATGGTCACGAGGTTGTCCACGTGCACGAGCTCGCGGGCGTAGTCCTCACCGAACTCCTCCCCCAGTTCGTGCGTGCGTTTGCCGAGCATCCCGGGGACCTCGTCCGAGGCGTAGTTGATCAGCCCGTGGGCCACTTCCTTTCCGTGGGAATCCACCATGGCCACGGGATCGCCCGCAGTGAACTTCCCGGACACCTCGGTGACACCGGCCGCGAGCAGCGAGCGACGACCGCGAATGGCCTCCACCGCGCCGTCGTCCAGGGTCAGGGTGCCCTTGATGTCCGCGAGGTGCGCGAGCCACAGCAACCGCACGTTGCGCCGCCCGCCGGTCGTGGCGAACCACGTGCCCACGTCGTCGCCGGCCAGCGCACTCTCGATGTTCGCGGCGGAGGTCACGAGCGCGGGGATGCCAGACGACGCCGCGATGCGCGCCGCCTGCACCTTGGTCACCATCCCGCCCGAGCCCACGCCCGCGCGGCCGATCGTGCCGATCTCCACGCCTTCGAGATCCGTGATGGGATCCTCGACGGTGGGGATGCGCTCCCCGCCGTCCTGGGGGGGCCGGGTGTAGAGCGCGTCCACGTCCGAGAGCAGCAACAGCGCGTCCGCCTTGATCAGGTGCGCCACGAGCGCAGCGATGCGGTCGTTGTCGCCGAACTTGATCTCGTGGGTGGCCACGGCGTCGTTCTCGTTGACGATCGGCAGGATCCCCAGGTCCAGCAACCGTTCGATCTGGCGATGCGCGTTCTTGTACTGCGAGTGGCGCATGAGGTCCTCGGCCGTGAGCAGCACCTGACCCACCGTGACGTCGTAGCGCGTGAAGTAGTCGGTGTAGCGCGAGATCAACAGACCCTGTCCCACGGAGGCCGCGGCCTGTTTGGTGGCGAGGTCCTTGGGCCGGCGGGACAGTCCGAGCGGCTGCAGCCCCGCGGTGATCGCACCCGAGGAGACGAACACGACCTCCACGCCCTGCGCCTTGACCCGGCCGAGCGCGTCCACGATGCTGCGCAGCGCGTTCTCGTCGATCGAGTTCTCGATCGAGGTCAGGGACGAGGACCCCACCTTGACCACCACGCGCCGGGCCATGGGCAGGTCCGCACGGCGGGTGATGGGAGAGCGGCGGTTCTTCCCCCGGCTCTCGGTGCTCAGCTGGATCGCGGACTTGGCCGCTTGCTGCTCCATGGCCGGGACGTCGATCGTCTCGGTGGGGGTCTTCTCCGCGTGGGGCGTGTCACTCACTGTCGTGCGTCTCCTTCGGCTCGGAAGTACGGCGTCGATCTCGCGCGTCGTCCACGGACTCGGTCCAGATCCCGGCGCGGCGCTGCTCCTCGAGCTCCGCGCGGGCCTCGGCCTTGGCGTCCATGCGGTCGTAAAACTGTTCCCGCTTCTCGCGGCGCGTGGGCCGGGACGTGTCTTCGAGGCGCAGGTCGGAACCGCGCGGGCCGCCGAGCAGTTCGGCGCCGCCCACCATGGTGGGCTCCCAGTCGAAGACCACACCGTTGTCCTCGGGGCCGATCAGCACCGCGTTGCCCGGGCGGGCGCCAATGCGGAACAGTTCGTCCTCGATCCCGAGTTTCGCGAAGCGGTCCGCGAGGTATCCCACGGCCTCGTCGTTGTTGAAATCGGTCTGCTGCACCCACCGTTCGGGCTTCACGCCGCGCACGTGGTACAGCGGCTCCCCCGCCCGGTCCTCGCGGGTGATCTCAAACTCCTTGCGGTCCTTCCCTCGACGACGCCGCACGGGTTCCGGGCGCAGCACGGTCTCCGCGCGGCGCTGCTCCTCCCGCTGTTCCTCCTGCTCGCGGGCACGGGAGACGAGCTCGGCCATCGCGAAGCCCAGTTCCCGCAGTCCGGCGTGCGAGGCCGTGGAGATCTCGAAGACCGGGTAACCGCGTTCCTCGAGTTCGGGGCGGATGAACTCGGCCAGTTCCCGCGCCTCGGGCACGTCCACCTTGTTCAGGGCCACGAGTCGGGGGCGCTCGGTCAGCGGGATCGTGGTGGGGTCGTCGTCGCGGATGGCCTCGGCGTAGTGGGACAGTTCCTGTTCGAGGGCGTCCAGGTCGCTCAGCGGATCCCGTCCGGGTTCGAGCGTGGCGCAGTCGATCACGTGCACGAGTGCGGCGCAGCGCTCCACGTGCCGCAGGAACTCGAGTCCCAGCCCCTTGCCCTCCGAGGCACCCGGGATCAACCCCGGCACGTCCGCCACGGTGAAGCGGGTGTCACCCGCCTGGACCACACCCAGGTTGGGCACCAGGGTGGTGAACGGGTAGTCCGCGATCTTGGGGCGCGCGGCACTCATGGCCGCGATCAGGCTCGACTTGCCCGCGGAGGGGAAGCCCACCAGGGCGATGTCCGCGATGGACTTCAGTTCGAGCTCGACCTGGTGTTCCTCACCGGGCACACCGAGCAGAGCGAAGCCCGGGGCCTTGCGCTTAGGCGAGGACAGTGCGGCATTGCCCAGTCCGCCCTGGCCGCCACCGGCCAGCACGAACTCACTGCCCTCACCGAGCAGGTCCGCGAGCACGTTGCCCTGCCGGTCCTTGACCACGGTGCCGTCCGGGACGGACAGCACGAGGTCCTGGCCCTTGAAACCGTGGCGCATGTCCCCCTTGCCGGGCTCACCGTTGGGGGCCTTCTGGTGGGGTGCGTGGTGGAAACCCAACAGCGTGGTGGACTGACCGTCCACACGCAGGATCACCGAACCGCCGTCGCCGCCGTTGCCGCCGTCCGGGCCGCCCAGGGGCTTGAACTTCTCGCGCTTGACGGACACGCAGCCGTGGCCGCCGTTACCGCCCGTGGCGTGCACGATCACTCGATCTACAAAACTGGCCACGCGGCTCCTCGGTGGTAGGGGTCACCTGCTGCGAGCGGGTCGACCGGGGTCTTCTGAAAAGACTAGAGGGTGAGCGCGTGAAGCGCCCACCCTCTAGTGGTCGCCGCCACGGGGTCGTGGCGGCGGGTGGACCCAGGGGTCCGAATGAGAATTACTCGGCGGTCTGAATGTTGACCACGCGGCGACCGCGGCGGGTGCCGAATTCGACGGCGCCAGCGGCCAGGGCGAACAAGGTGTCGTCCTTGCCGCGGCCCACGTTCACGCCCGGGTGGAAGTGCGTGCCGCGCTGGCGGACGATGATCTCGCCGGCGTTAACGGACTGGCCGCCGAAGCGCTTCACACCCAAGTACTGAGCGTTGGAGTCACGGCCGTTGCGAGTGGAGCTCGCACCCTTCTTGTGTGCCATGGTGTGTGCCTACCTTCGTTGGAAACGTATGTGGGGAGCCGGATGCTCAGGCGTCGATGCCGGTGACCTTGACGGTGGTCAGTTCGGCGCGGAAGCCCTGACGCTTCTTGTAACCGGTCTTGTTCTTGTACTTCATGATCGAGATCTTGGGACCGCGCAGGTCCTCGACGATCTCGGCGGTGACCTTGACGTTCGCCAGGGTCTTGGAGTCGGAGGTGACCTTGTCCCCATCGACCAGCAGCAGCGCAGGAAGCTCTACGGTGCTGCCTGCCTCGCCGGCGACGCGGTCAAGGGTCACGAGGTCTCCGATGGAAACCTTCTCCTGGCGGCCGCCTGCGCGGACAATCGCGTACACCACTTGGGAACTCACTTCTCTCGACATCTATGGACTACGTGTGTGGGTCGGGCGTACTCCTGGAGGACTGCGAATGTCGAGACATCACGCCGCGGTGATCCATGACCGACCGCATTCTCCGCGTGGCTATCGCATCGATTCAGGATGTTCGCCCGAGTGTGCCGCAACCTGGTGCGTGAACTGGATATGACACACACCGGCGCTCGGCACCGACACCCCAGCCTACCCGATCACCCGAAGTCATGCCAGTTGCGCCGCGGCGCGCCGCTCGCCCTCCGGCGACGTCGCCGGGGTCGTCTGCGCGAAGAAGGCCAGCTCGAGCGCGCACGCCCGGTGGAACGCGCGGCGCATGTGCTCCCGGGTGGCCGGGTCCGCGTGGGCGGCCTCCCGGTCCACGATCTCGCGCACCGACTCGGTCGCGGTCTGGAAGTCCGGATCGTCGTACGTGCTGAGCCAGTCGGCGAACGGGTGCTGCGGTCCCGCGACGCGGGCACGACGGGTGAGCTCCGCACCCACGTGGGCGTAGAGCCAGTAGCACGGCAGGATCGCGGCGGAGCCCACCGCGAAGCCGTCCTGACCCGTGCGCGCCAGCAGGAAGTCCGCGTAACTGCTCGTGACGTCACTCGGCGGCATGGGCTCCCGATCCCCGAGCCGGGCGCGATGCAGCGCGGACTCGACCGAGACCACGGAGGCCGACGCCGCGGCGAAGTGTTCGCGCGAACGCTCGTCCGGGGCGGAGGCCGCGAGCAGGGCCAGCGCCCGGGAGTAGTACTGCAGATATTGCATGTCCTGGTCCAGGTACAGCTCGAACTCGCCCGGGTCCAGGGTGCCGTCCCCGAGGCCCCGGATGAACGCCAGGGCGGCAATGCGTTCACGCACCGGGGCGCTCTCCTCCCACAGTTCATCGGTGAACCGGGGGCCCTCGGATTCCGCGGCGGCCGTCATCACGAACGCCGGATCCGTGACGAGGTGCTGGACGTGGTGCATGTGGTGCACGGGACCGTTGCCGTGACCCACGTGCAACTCGTCCGCGCCGCGCAGTGCACCGCGCAACCATGTGCGGGCCGTGCGGATCGCCTCGGGCCAGTCCCCGGTCCGCGCCACGACCGTGGCCACCGCGGAGGACAGCGAGCACCCGGTGCCGTGGGTGTTACGCGTGTGCACCCTGCGACCCTCGAACAACGCGGCGGGTTCGTCCTGACCGGGGAGCAACAGGGCGTCCGGGGTCGTGTCCCCGGCCAAGTGGCCACCCTTCACGAGGACCCGGGTATGGAACGCCGCCGCGACCGCGCGTCCCTGCTCGAGCGCCTCGTCCCAGGTCGCGGCCACGGGGCGCTCGGCCAGCACCGCGAGTTCCGGGAGGTTGGGGGTGATCAGATTCGCGTGGGGCAGCAGCTCCCGCAGGGCCCGTTCGGCGTCCGGACGCAGCAATCGCCCACCGGCCGTGGCGACCATGACGGGGTCGATCACGACCACGGGTGCGCGCCCCACCATGAGCCAGTCCCGGACCGTGTCGATGACCTCCACGGAGCCGAGCATCCCCACCTTGATCGCATCCAGGGTGACGTCCCCGGCGACCGCATCCAGCTGGTCCCGCAGGACCTGGACGGGTGGGGTGTGTACGCTCACGACGCCCCGGGTGTTCTGGGCGACCACTGCGGTGATCACACTCAGCCCGTACCCGCCCAGTGCGGCGATGGATTTCAGGTCCGCGGCGTGACCCGCCCCGCCCGTGGGATCGGTTCCGGCAATCGAGAGGACGCGGGGTATGGCGGTAGAAGGCGTGGTGTCCACGACAATCCCTTCGCTAGTACGAGCTAGATCAGGTTCGACGGGTGTGTTCTCAGCCGCAGTGCGCAGCACCCCGTGTGTGTGTCCCCGATCATGCCACAGGGGCACCCGGAATCCCGGGTGCCCCTGCGGTGCTCGCGTGGCGACGGATCCAGCCGCCGGTCACTCAGTCCTGCTTGCCGGTCATCGTGATGTCCTGAGCCTTGATGCCCACACCCACGATGGTGGGCTGGTCACCGGACGCCGCGGGGGCCACGGCCCCGGCCTCCGCGGTGAAACGGCTGACCTGCCGTTCCTGCGTGTACTCGTGGGTCTCCACGCTCGCGGTTCCGGGCGCGGCCGCCGGCGCCACGGCACGCCGCGACCCACGACGCCGTCGGGCCGGAGCCGCCGGCGCCTCCGCCGGCCGGTTCCCGCCAGCGGACGACGCTGCCCCGGAAGTCTGCTGCTGCGCGGCACTCGTCTGCCCTGCACTGGATTGCGCAGTCCCGGAGTTCGACGGCGCGTGTCCGGCGGCCGACCGCTTCGACACGGCCTCTCGCGGCTGGGGCGCGGCGTCCGCATCCTGAACGGCACCCTCGGTCGAGGTTTCGTGCTCGCCCGCATCCGTGAACGCGGCGCTCAGCGAATCCAGGGACAGGGCCTCCTGGGTGCCCTCGCTCCCCCGCTGCTCAGACTGCCCGTGGGGCAGTTCGATGACCTCGCCGTGAATCGTGAGGCTCGCGGACGAGTCCCCACCGGAACGGTCCTCGGACCGGGAATCCCCGCGCGAGTCGTTCCCGGAACCGTCCCGGCCGGAACCGTCGTTCTGCACGGCGTTGTCCTCGCCCTGCTGACCGCGACCGCGGCTGCGCTTGCCGCGGCGCTTGCGGCGACGGCGCCCGCCCTCGGACTCCCCGTGGGAGTTCTCGGACGCGTGCTCCCCGCCCTGCTGACCGCGGGAGGTCTGCTGCTCCTGGGAACCGGTGTCCTCGGCCTGCCCGCCCCCGGACTGCGGTGCGGTGCCCTGGGAAGCATTCCGTGCGGCGTCGTCGGACTCGTCGTGGGAGGAGGCCGCGGCGATGTTTGCGAACGCCGTGCGGGTGGCCTCCACGCGCGCCTGGTCCGGCTCGTCCGAACTGTGGTGCTGGTTGCCGTTCCTGGGCTTGTCCTGCGCACCGTTGTGCTGCTTGTTGCGCGAACGCTTACGCTCGTGTCGAGTGCCGCGGTGGTCGGAGGGAGCCGCGCCGGAGCGGCCCTTCAAGGGGTGGTCGTGGACCACGACGCCGCGGCCCGCGCATTCCTCGCACGGCTCGGAGAAGACCTCGAGCAACCCCGTACCCATGCGCTTGCGCGTCATCTGCACGAGACCCAGGGAGGTCACTTCGGCCACCTGGTGCTTCGTGCGGTCCCGGCCCAGGCACTCCACGAGCCGGCGCAGTACGAGATCGCGGTTGGACTCCAGAACCATGTCGATGAAGTCCACCACGATGATCCCGCCGATATCCCGCAACCGCAGTTGCCGCACGATCTCCTCGGCGGCTTCGAGGTTGTTCTTGGTCACGGTCTCCTCGAGGTTGCCCCCGGAGCCCGTGAACTTGCCGGTGTTGACGTCCACCACGGTCATGGCCTCGGTGCGGTCGATCACGAGCGATCCGCCGGAGGGCAGGAAGACCTTGCGCTCGAGGGCCTTCTGGATCTGCTCCTCCACGCGCATGTGCTCGAAGAGGTCGTCATCGCCGGTCCAGCGCTCGAGGCGGTCCAGCAGGTCGGGCGCCACGTAGGTCACGTAAGCCTCGATGTTGTCCCACGCCTGCTCGCCCTGGACCACCATGGCGGTGAAATCCTCGTTGAAGACGTCCCGCACCGTCTTGATGGTCAGGTCCGGTTCCGCGTACAGCATTTCCGGGGCCAGCGTCTTGGTGGACTTTGCCTTGTCCTGGATCTGCTCCCACTGCGAGCGCAGCCGGTTGATGTCGTTGGTCAGCTCGGTCTCGGAGGCACCCTCCGCCGCAGTGCGCACGATCACGCCCGCACCCTCCGGCAACCGGTCCTTGAGGATCTTCTTCAGCCGCTGGCGCTCCACGTCCGGGAGCTTGCGGGAGATCCCCGTCATGGAACCGCCCGGGACGTAGACGAGGTAGCGACCGGGCAGGGACACCTGGCTCGTGAGCCGAGCACCTTTGTGCCCCACGGGGTCCTTGGTGACCTGCACGAGCACGGTGTCCCCGGACTTCAGGGCGTTCTCGATCTTGCGGGGCTTGCTGCCCAGCTCGGCGGCGTCCCAGTCCACCTCACCGGCGTAGAGCACGGCGTTGCGGCCGCGGCCGATGTCCACGAAGGCGGCCTCCATGGACGGCAGCACGTTCTGCACCTTGCCCACGTACACGTTGCCGATCAGCGAGTCCTGCTGGGTGTGCGAGACGAAGTGCTCGGCAAGGATCCCGTCCTCGAGCACACCGATCTGGATCCGGTCGTCCTTCTGCCGCACGAGCATCTTGCGCTCCACGGATTCGCGCCGGGCCAGGAACTCGGCCTCGGTGATCACGTGGCGGCGGCGGCCGAACTGCCGGGACTCACGACGACGCTGACGCTTGGCCTCGAGCCGCGTGGAGCCCTTGACCCCGGTCACCTCGTCGCTGCCCGTGCCCTCACCGGCACCGCGCGGGGCGCGGACCCGGGTCACCGAGCCGTCGGACTCGTCCACGAGTTCCATGTCCTCGTCACCGCGACGCCGCCGGCGACGCCGCTTGCTCGTGACCTCGCCGGACTTGTCGTCCTCGCTGTCCACGTCGTCCTCGCTGTTCACGTCCTTGCGTGCGGCCCGCTCGGCCTCGCGCTGGGCGTCGCGTTCCTTGGCGGCCTCGCGCAGTCGGGCAGCCTGCTCCTCGGCGGCACGGCGGATCTCGTCCGGGTCCGGGGCATGGAACATGAGGGAGGCGCCGGGACCGAAGGCCCCGAAGTTCTCCTGGGTGCTGGGCTGGTCGTTCGCGGACTCCTCGGCCTGTACAGTCTGCGCGTCCGTCTGTTCCGAGGTGTCGGTCTGCTCGTCGCTCGCCTCGGCCGAGCCGGTTCCTTCGCCGGCCTGCGTCGTCTGCTCGGGCCCGTCGGCGCGCAGAGCAGCCTGCTCATCCGTATTGCGGGCGCTCTCAGCGGCGTCACCGGCTGCGTCCTCGACATCGAGCGCGATCTCGTCCTCGATACTCTCCGCGGGCTGCTCGGCCTCGGGGATCTCGGCCACTGGGATCTCGCGCGCGGGCGTGTCCGCAACGCCAGCATCGTCGGAAGCGGTGGCCGCGGAATCGGACGTCCCCGGATCCTCGGCGGGAGCGTCGGTCGTCGCGGGTTGCCCGGTAGCGGTGTCGGCGGGCACGGCGGCGTCGGGCTCGGAATGGGGAACGGCGGCGTCGTCGGCCGGTGCATCAGGCGTGACGGCGGGATCGGTGGTGGTGCTGTCCTCGACGGGGGTGGTGGCGGCAGTCTCGAGGGGTGACTGTTCCGCGTTGTCCTTCTCAGGTTCCATGTGAAGTTGTGCTCCTGCTCGGGACACCGCCCGCACCCGGGCCCGAGGTGTGCTCGGTCGGTCGAGCCGGTGTTTGCCACGCGGCCGCCGGAAGTCAAAGTCGTACTCGCGGGCGCGGCGTGTGTCACGCGCACTGTCCGCGAGCCGGCGGATGCCCGAGTCGCTGGGTCCGTGGGGACCGCGAACTTGCCCCGCTCCGGACGCGCTCGATCCTGTGAGAGCGCGGGTCCGTACCGAGGGAGATCGGTGTTCCTGCCGGGCCGGTTCCTCACGTGCGGCTGAGGCCCGACCATTGGCAGTATCTCACAGTCACCCCGGGCCGGGGCACATTCCGGGTGGTCCGGACCACATTCCACCGGCCGGACCACAGCGCGTGTACGGGGTGTGTGCCGGCGTCACCCGCCGCCACGGGCGGCCCACGCCCGGTGGGTCGTCATGCGCATGGTCTACGATCGGGCGCGTGAGCCCAACTTCCGCGACCACCCCCCTGACCGACCGGACACCCGAGACGACTCCGGCGCACGTCACCCGTTCGGACCGCTCGTGGGCCGTGCTCGCGGTGATCTTCTCGATCGTGGGTTTCGCCGCATCGGCCGTGCTCGTGGCGGAACGGCTCGCGATCTACAAGGACGCGGGACACCGCACGAGCTGCGACATCAACGCGTGGCTCTCGTGCGGCACGGTCATGCGCACCCCGCAGGCGGAGCTCTTCGGCTTCCCCAACCCGTTCATCGGGATCGTGGCGTACGCCGTGGTGATCGCCGTGGCCATGGGCGTGCTCGCCGGCGCACGCTACGCCAGCTGGTTCTGGTGGTTGCTGTGGCTGGGGATCGCCGCCGGCTCGGTGTTCACCCTGTGGCTGTGGTGGCAGACCACTTTCCACATCAACGCCCTGTGCCTGTACTGCATGATCGTGTGGTGCGCCCAGACCCTGTTGCTCGCGCATACGACGGCGCGGATGCGCCGCGCCGGCCTGATCGGTTCCTCGCGTGGCACCGCCGCCGGCTCCGCCGCGTGGGCGTGGCTCCTGGGCATCGGGGTGCTCGTGATCGTCTTCGGGATCATCGCGGTGCGCTTCTCGACCGCGATCTTCGCCTGAGCCGTTCACCGACGCCGCGCTCAGACGGCGTGCGCCTCGAACACCATGATGGGGTGCGTGCCGTCGAATGGCGTCCGCTGCCAGTCGCCCCGAACCGCGTCGACCTCGAACCCGGCGCGCCGTAACTGATCGGTCAGGATGCCGCGGCCACGAAAGGCCTGGTCCGGCCCGTCGGGGTTGTCCCCGTCGTACAGGTCGACGATCCGCGGGTCGTAGTCGGTCATGGATCCCGCGTTCAGCTCAGCTGAACCAGATGCCGATCTCCCGCTCGGCGGACTCGGGCGAATCGGAGCCGTGCACGAGGTTCTTCTGCACCTTCTCGCCCCAGTCCCGACCCAAATCGCCGCGAATGGTACCGGGGGCGGCCGTGGTGGGCTCGGTGGCACCGGCGAGGCTGCGGAAGCCCTCGATGACCCGGTCCCCCTCGACCACGGCGGCCACGACGGGCCCGGAGAGCATGAACTCCACGAGCGGCTCGAAGAACGGCTTGCCCTGGTGCTCCTCGTAGTGCCGCTCGAGAATCTCGCGGGTCGCCGTCACGAGCTCGAGTTGCGCGAGCGTGTAGCCCTTGGCCTCGATGCGGGCCAGGATCTGCCCGGTCAGGCCGCGCTGGACGCCGTCCGGCTTCACGAGGACGAGGGTGCGTTGCGTCATGTGCTTCTCCTTGCTGTGGACCCACGCGGAGTCCTCGGTCGATCAGGTTCCGCTCCGAGCCTAACGGCCTGCGGTCCCCGCGCGGCAACGCCCGGGGACCGCGGCCGGGAGACGGTGATCACGTCAGGGGGTTCTCGGCCTCCCAACGGCGTTGTTCCTCCGCGCGCCGCACGTTCTCACGATCCATCGCGCCACCCTTGACCACGGCGTACCACCAGGCCAGGGCGCACAACACGCCGATCACGAACATCGAGGGCACGAGCACTCCCGTGGCGATGAGCACGACCTGCAGCACCCACCCGAGCGTGTACCCCCACGGCTTGCGCAGGAGGCCGCACGCCAGCAGGAACACCAGGGCGAGAACCACCGATCCGCCCATGAGCCACAGTTTCCCGGCCGTGCTCCAGTCCCGCGCCGTGAGTCCGAACGCCGCGAGGGCGGCGAAGAACACGATGAACGCCTCGATGGAGAGCACGCTCGAGGCGAACATCGTCTTGATCGAGCGTGGCTTCTTGGGTTGGCCAGGGCGCCATTCGCGCTGGGCCTTGGTCAGGCGGGCCATCGGGCTCCTTCCGTGGTCGGGGCGGCGGGCTCAGAGTCCGAGCAGCACACGGGCCTCACCCACCACGGTGATGGACCCGGTGACGAGCACCGCGCCGTCGAACTGCTCGCGGGCCGCGGCGTCCTGGATGGCCGCGGCGCACGCATCGTCCAGTCGCTCGCTCACGTGCACGGCGTCCTCGTCGAAGCCCATCTCCTCGGCGATCTCCGCGAGTTCCTCGGGTGCCACAGCGCGCGGGGACTGGGAGCGGGTGCACCACAGTTCGAGCTCGAACTCGTGGTACTCGTCCACGAGCACGCGCATCATCTCCGCAGCGTCCTTGTCTCGCAGCACGCCCACCACCAGGTTGAGCTTGGTGAACGTGAAGGCCTCGCGCACCGCGGTCGCCGAGGCCAGCAGACCGTGCGGGTTGTGGGCCGCATCCAGGATCACCGGCGGTGCCTTGCGGGCGAGCTCGAGCCGGCCCGGCGAGGAGACCGCACCCAGTCCCGTGGCCACGAGCTCGGGGTTCAGGGGCTTGTCCCCTCCCCCCACGAACGCCTCGACGGCGGCCACGGCCACCGCGGCGTTCTGGGCCTGATGGGCCCCGAACAGCGGCAACATGAGATCCGGGTACTCCCCCGCGAGCCCCTGCACGGTGATGACCTGGCCGCCCACCGCGGTGGAACGCCCGGTCACGGCGAACTCCACGCCCTCGAACCGGAACGGGTCACCGAGTTCCCGGGCCCGGTCCAGCAGGACCTGCGCGGCCTCGGGTTGCTGCGCCGCGCTCACGAGGAAGCCCTGGGGCTTGATGATCCCGGCCTTCTCCCGGGCGATCTGCCCCACGGTGTCCCCGAGCATGGTTGTGTGGTCCAGCCCGATCGGGGTCACCACGGACACCGCGGCGTCCGCCACATTGGTCGCGTCCCACGTGCCACCGATGCCGACTTCAAGGACCATGACGTCCACGGGTTCGTCCGCGAAGACCGCGAACGCCAGGACCGTAAGGGTCTCGAAGTACGTGAGGCGGGGAGCGCCGTCGGCCTCGAGCTGTCGGTCCACGAGCTCGAGGTACGGGGCAATCTCAGAGTAGATCCGCACGAACGTCTCGTCCGGGACGGGTTCGCCGTCGATGCTGATCCGTTCCGTGACGCGCTCGAGGTGCGGGCTCGTGTACCGGCCCACGCGCAGGTCGTGGGCGAGCAACAGCGACTCGATCATCCGGGCCGTGGACGTCTTGCCGTTGGTCCCGGTCACGTGCACCACGGGTGCGCTGCGGTGCGGATCCCCGAGCGCGGCGACCGCGGCGGCCACGGCGTCCAGTCGCGGCGCCATCCTGTCCTCCGGCGCCCGACTCAGCAGGTGCTGGTAGATATTCTCGACCGATGCGAAGTCCTCGTGCTCCTGGGCCCCGCTCACGCGTCGATCACCGCCACGGTCACGGACGGCTCGTCCGCTTCCAAGAGCTCGAGCTCGCGGGACAGGGTCTCGGACTGCACGAGCTCGCGGTTCGCGGCCACGGCGGCCACGGTCTGCGCGTCCGCGGCGACGCGGGTGCGGATCCGGTCCGAGACCTGCAGGTCCGCGTCCTTCCGGGCCTGCTGAATCGCACGGATCATGTCCCGCGCCACGCCCTCGGCGCGCAGTTCATCCGTTAGTTCGGTGTCCAGGACCAGGAACCCGCCGCCGGGCAGAACGGTCACGGCGCGCGCGGAGTCCGCCGCGGCGTCGTCAACGACCGTGACGAGTTCGTACTCGCCCTCCTGCAGGGGCACGGAGCCGGCGACGACGACGCCGTCCGCGGAGACCGACCAGTCACCGTTCTTGGTGGCCTTGATGACCTGCTGGACCTGCTTGCCCAGGCGCGGGCCCGCCGCGCGGGCGTTGACCTTTAACTCCTGGGAGATACCGTGGTCCGCGGCGCTGACCTGCTCCGAGTCCTCGAGCGTGACGGACCTGAGGTTCAACTCATCCGCGATGATCTCCTGGAACGTGCCCTCGAGGGCATGCGCCCCGGGCACGGCCACGGTCATGCCCGCGAGCGGTTGCCGCACGCGCAGGTTGTGGGTCTTGCGCAGACCGGACCCGGCCGAGCAGATGGCGCGCGTGCGCTCCATGGCCGTGAGTAGGGCCTCGTCCCGGGGGAACAGGGAGGCATCCGGCCAGTCGGTCAGGTGCACGGAGCGCCCACCCGTAAGACCGCGCCAGATCTCCTCCGTGACGAGCGGCAGCAGCGGGGCGGCCACGCGGCACACCGTCTCGAGGCACGTGTACAGCACGTCGAAGGCCTGGGTGTCCTCCTCGAAGAACCGCTCGCGGGAACGGCGCACGTACCAGTTGGTGAGGGTGTCCATGTAGGAGCGCAACCGCTCGGCACCGGCCCAGATGTCGTAGTCGTCGAACAACCGCTTGACGTCCGTGACGAGCGCGCCGGTCTCCGCGAGGATGTAGCGGTCCATCACGTGATCGGCGTCGTGGCGCAACTGGGCGTTGTAGCCCACTCCCCCGTTCGCGGCGTTCGTGTACAGACCGAAGAAGTGGTACACGTTCCACAGCGGCAACATCATCTGGCGCACGCCGTCGCGGATGCCCTGCTCGGTGACGATCAGGTTGCCGCCGCGCAGGATGGGCGAGGACATCAGGAACCAGCGCATGGCGTCCGAACCGTCCCGGTCCAGGACCTCGTTGACGTCCGGGTAGTTCTGCAGCGACTTGGACATCTTCTGCCCGTCCGAACCCAGCACGATCCCGTGGGAGATCACGTTGCGGAACGCGGGGCGGTCGAACAGCGCGGTGGCCAGGATGTGCAGCGTGTAGAACCAGCCGCGGGTCTGACCGATGTACTCCACGATGAAGTCACCCGGGTTGTGGGTCTCGAACCACTCCCGGTTCTCCATGGGGTAGTGCACCTGGGCGTACGGCATGGACCCGGAGTCGAACCACACGTCCAGCACCTCTGGCACGCGGCGCATCACGGACTCGCCCGTGGGGTCGTCCGGGTTGGGCCGGGTCAGGTCGTCGATCCACGGCCGGTGCAGGTCCACCTCGCCCTGGGCGTTGCGCGGAAGTCGGCCGAAGTCCCGCTCCAGCTCCGCGAGGGAACCGTAGACGTCCTGGCGCGGGTAATGGGGGTCGCTCGATTCCCACACCGGGATGGGTGAACCCCAGTAGCGATTGCGGGAGATGGACCAGTCACGGGCGTTCTCGAGCCACTTGCCGAACTGGCCGTCCTTGACGTTATCGGGGATCCAGTTGATCTGCTGGTTCAGCTCGACCATCCGGTCCTTGAACGCGGTCACGCTCACGAACCACGAGGACACCGCGCGGTAGATCAGGGGGTTACGGCAGCGCCAGCAGTGCGGGTACGAGTGCTCGTAGGAGGCCTCCCGCAGCAGCGCGCCGCGGGCTCGGAGGTCCCGGACCACGGTGCGGGCCACGTCCTTGTCGAACACGTTGTGCCCGGCGAGTTCCCCGAGCGGCGCGCCCTGCGCGAGGGACTCGTCCGTGAAGAAATCGTAGAACCGTCCGCTCTCGTCCACGGAGAGCACCACGGGGATGTCGTGGGCGGCGCACACCATCTGATCGTCCTCGCCGTACGCGGGGGCCTGGTGCACGATGCCCGTGCCGTCCGTGGTGGACACGTACTCGGCCACGAGGATCTGCCACGCGTTCTGCGTCCCGAAGCGCTCGGCGTCCGTGAAGTAGTCCCACAGCGGCCGATACCGGATCCCGCCCAGCTGCTCACCCTTGTAGTGGGCGGTGACGGCATCCGCGACGGCCGCGGCGTCGTCGTACCCGAACTCCTTGGCGTACCCGCCCGCGAGCTCCGCGGCCACGAGGAAGCGGCGCCCGGCCAGGTCGCCGACACCGGGGACCAGGACGTAGTCGATGTGCGGACCGACCGCGAGCGCCTCGTTAGTGGGCAGGGTCCAGGGGGTCGTGGTCCAGGCGATGGCCTCCGCGCCGGCGAGTTCGGCGGCCACGGCGGGATCGGTGGCCCACGAGGTGTCCTCGGAGAGCGTGAACGCCACGGTCACGGAGGGGTCCTGGCGGTTCTTGTAGACGTCGTCGTCCATGCGCAACTCGTGGTTGGACAGGGGCGTCTCGTCCTTCCAGCAGTACGGCAGCACGCGGTAGCCGGAGTAGACCAGGCCCTTGTCGTCCAGGGCCTTGAACGCGCCGATCACGGACTCCATGTAGTCCACGTTCAGGGTCTTGTAGTCGTTGTCGAAGTCCACCCAGCGGGCCTGGCGGGTCACGTAGTCCTGCCACTCGGACGCGTACTTCAACACGGAGGCGCGGCAGGCGTCGTTGAACTTGTCGATGCCCATGGCCTCGATGTCCTGCTTGTCGGTCATCCCGAGCTGCTTCATGGCCTCGAGTTCGGCCGGCAGTCCGTGGGTGTCCCACCCGAAGCGGCGCTCCACGCGCCGGCCCTGCTGCGTCTGGTAGCGGGCCACGAGGTCCTTGACGTAGCCGGTCAGCAAGTGGCCGTAGTGGGGCAGGCCGTTGGCGAAGGGCGGGCCGTCGTAGAACACGAACTCGTTGGACCCGTGGTCCCCGCGGTCGCGCTGGTCGATGCTCGCCTGGAAGGTGTGGTCCTGTTTCCAGTAATCCAAGACGCGCTCCTCGACCGCGGGGAAACGCGGCGCGGAGGGCACTCCGTGTGCGCTGGGGTCGGTGCTCGCCTTGGGATACACGAAGGATTCGGTCACGGTGCTCCATCCTGAGGGGTGTGTGGTTCAGGATGCGAGGACGCTCGGGCGCGCGGGGCGCCGGTGGCGCGGTACCACCTCGCTTACCCGCGGTGGCATCGGCACAGCCGACGACGCCGCGAGTCGCTCGTTGGGGGCTGTCACGGGCCCGAGTCGTCCGGTTCTACTGGGGCGCGGTGCCTGTTCTTCCGGAAGGGCTCCCCGGTGATGGCCGGATCGACACCCGTGCGCGCAGGGCGCACCCCGCCATGATACCCCGACGGGAGGGACTACTCGCCCTGCTCGCCGCCGCCCTGTTCGTCTCCCCCGGACACCACCACCAGGACCCGGCCGTCCTGCACGCGCACCGGGTGGACGGGCAGCGTGTACTCCGCGCCGGACACGCACCGCCCGGTCGCGAGGTCGTAGGTCTCCTTGTACAGGGGTGAGGCCACCGTGTGGTACTGCCCCGTGCGCCCCACGATCCCCCGGGCCATCACGAGCGCCCGGGAGCGGGGGTCCCGGTGGTCGGTCGCGAACACGAGGTCGTCATGGGTGCGGAACACCGCGATCTCGCGTCCACCCACGAGGGCTGCCTCACCCCAGTTGACCTCGAGGTCCTCGACGCCGCACACGTCCGTCCACTCGGCATTCACGGACTCGGCGGTGGGATGTGACGAATCGTTCATCGGGGGCCTCCTGCCGGGGGGCTGACATGCCGGGAATTACGTATTTTCCCGGCTAATATTAGCAGTGCCGTGCCCCGTACGGTCGCGGCGCAACCGATCGCCCGACGGAGGTCCCCATGGCAGCGCACGAGACACCCACCGCCCCCGGCACACCCCGCACGATCCTCGTCCTGGGAGGTGGCCCGGCGGCGTTCCGCCTGGTCCGTGCGCTTGCCGAGCGCAGCGGTCCCGCGGACCGGATCCGAGTGCTCATGGACGAGCCGTACGACCCGTATGACCGGGTCGCGCTCGAGCAGTTGTTCGCCGAGCCGGACAAGGACCTGACCCTCGGGGACGGGAGCCTGTGGAATGAACCGGCCATCGAGTTGCTCACCAACACCCGCGCCGCGCGCGTGGACCGCGACCGTCGCGTCGTGACCGATCAGGGGGGCACCGAGCATCCCTACGACGAGCTCGTGTTCGCCACGGGGTCCCGCGCGGCGGTCATCCCCATCCCGGGCTCACAGCACGCGCACGTCTTCCGCACGGTCGACGACGTCCGCACCATGGTCTCGGAGGCCGCCCGTTTGCAGGAGCGGCTCGGGAGGCGACCGCGCGCCGTCGTCGTGGGCGGCGGCCTGCTGGGGCTCGAGGCGGCCGAGGGCCTGCAGCGCGTGGGAGCGGACCCCGTGATCCTGGACGTGGCCTCGTGGTTGCTGTCCGTGGAACTGGACCAGGCCGGCGGATACGCGGTCAACGAGGCGATCCGCGCCACGGGGATCGAGGTGGAGTGCGGTGCGTTCATCTCCTCCGTGAACTCGGACAACACCGGGGAAGTCGTTTCCGTCTCCCTCGCGCAGTCCCTGGGTGACGAGTCCGCGGCGCGCACGCTTCCCGCGGACATGGTCGTGATGGCCGCCGGCATCCGCCCGAACGACGAACTCGCGAAGGCCGCGGGCCTGCGCCTGGGCGAGCGCGGCGGCATCCTCGTGGACGATCACTGCCGCACGGCGGACCCGCACGTATGGGCCATCGGCGAGGTCGCCAACATCCTGGGCCGTACGTGGGGCCTCGTGGCGCCGGCGAACGCGATGGCCGAGGCCACCGCGCGCAATCTCACGGGCGGGGACGCGGAGGTCGCGGAGTTCGACGTCGCGACCAAGCTGAAGTTCTCCGGGGTGGAGGTCGCGGGATTCGGCGACCGGCTCGGCCGCACCCCCGGCAGCCTCGAGGTGCTCTATGCGGACCCGGCGCGCGGGATGTACCAGAAGGTCGTGGTCTCGCAGGACGCCAAGACCCTGCTCGGTGGGGTGTTCGTGGGGGACGCCTCCCCGTTCGACTCCTTGAAGCCCCTGCTCGGGCGCGAACTGCCCGCCGAGCCCGGCGCGTACCTCAGCGCGGCCGGCGGCGACGGCGTCCCGGACACCGAGCTGCCCGGGGACGCGATCCTGTGCTCATGCAACAACGTGGACTTCGCCACGGTGCGTGCCGCGGTGGACGACGGCGCCCACGACGTCGCGTCGTTGAAGGCCTGCACCACGGCCGGGACGCAGTGCGGCTCGTGCGTACCCATGCTGCAGAAGACGCTGGAGCAGCGCATGAAGGCCATGGGGCTCACGGTTTCCAAGGCCCTGTGCGAGCACTTCCCCATGTCCCGGCCCGAGCTCTACGAAGCGGTGCGCTCCACGGCGCTCGAGGACTTCGAGTCCGTGCTCGCCCGCTTCGGCACGGGCGAGGACGGTTGCGCGCTGTGCAAGCCGGCGGTCGCGTCCATCCTGCACTCGCAGGTCCACGCGTACTCGCTCGACGGCGGCCGAGGGACCCTGCAGGACACCAACGACCGCAACATGGCCAACATGCAGAAGGACGGCACCTACTCCGTGATCCCGCGCATCCCCGGGGGCGAGATCACTCCCGAGAAGCTGGGCGTGCTGGCCCGGGTGGGCCAGGAGTACGGGCTGTACACCAAGATCACGGGTGCCCAGCGCATCGGGCTCTACGGGGCCCGCCTGGAGCAGCTGCCGACGATCTGGAAGGAACTCGTGGACGCCGGTTTCGAGTCCGGTTCCGCGTACGGCAAGGCGCTGCGCAACGTGAAGTCGTGCATCGGCAGTTCGTGGTGCCGCTTCGGTGTGCAGGACTCGGTGGCGCTCGCCGTGGACCTGGAGAACCGCTACCGCGGGCTGCGCTCACCCCACAAGTTCAAGTTCGGGGTCTCGGGCTGCAGCCGCGAGTGCGCCGAGGCCCAGGGCAAGGACGTGGGTGTGATCGCCACCACCAACGGCTGGAACCTGTTCCTGGGAGGCAACGGTGGCTCGAACCCCGCCCACGGCCGCCTGTTCGCGAAGGACCTCACGCGCGAGCAGGTGTTCCGGTACATCGACCGCTACCTCATGTACTACATCCGCACGGCGGACAAGCTCCAGCGCACCGCCCGCTGGTTGGAGGACCTGGACGAGCGGTACGGGGACGGGATGCAGCACGTGCGGGACGTGATCCAGCACGACTCCCTGGGCATCTGCGCGGACCTAGAGGCGGAGGTGGCCCGCCACATCGACGCGTACGAGGACGAGTGGGCTGCGACCCTCGCGGACCCCGATCGCCTGCGCCGCTTCCGCGCGTTCGTGAACCACCCCGAGAGTGCGCCGGAGGACGTGAACGCGCGCATGTACGTGCTTGAGCGCGAACAGATCCGCCCGGCCACCCCCGAGGAGATCGCCCGGTCCGAGGCCGGTGAGGGGCACAAGCTGTTGGTGTCCGGGGCGAGGATCCCGGTGGGTCAGCCCTCCTGAGCCGACTCCTGGGGGCCGGGGATCGCGGATGACTCGTGCGCGAGCGCGGCGACCCGACCCACCACGATCACCGCGGGAGCAGTGACCTCGCGCGCGCGGGCCACGCGGGCGATTGTGTCCAGCTGCGCCACGGTCGTGCGCTGGGTTGGGGTCCAGCCCCGCTCCACGACCGCGACCGGGGTGTCTGCGGGGTAGCCCGCGGCCATGAGCAGCTCGGCGTTACGTTCGAGACCCCGCACGCCCATCATGAGGATCAGGGTGTGCCCGTCCCGGTACGGCACGTGACGCAAGTGCTGGTGTGCAGTGATCACGGTGAACCCGTGGGTCATGTCCCGGTGGGTCACGGGGATCCCCGCCGCGGCGGGGACGGAGATCGCCGAGGTCACACCCGGCACCACTTGGGTGGCCACACCATGGGCCCGGCAGAACTCGACTTCCTCGCCACCGCGGCCGAACACGTACGGGTCCCCACCCTTGAGCCGCACGACCCGCAGTCCGAGTTTCGCCTGCTCCACGAGGGTCTCGTTGATCCGGTCCTGCGTGTACTTGTGGTACCCGGCGCGCTTGCCCACGTCGATGATGCGGGCGTGCCGGGCGAGCTCTGGTAGGAGGTCCGTGGGGCCGAGCCGGTCCGCGACGATCACGTCCGCGTCCGCCAACAGTTGCCGTCCGCGCACCGTGAGCAGTCCGGGGTCGCCGGGTCCTCCGCCCACCAGCGCCACTGTCCCGGGTTCCTGAGTGACCGGGGCCTGAAAGACCCGATCCTGAGCAACCCGTGTTTCGGTAACCGGCACCTGAGTGACCGGTGCCCGAGTGTCGGCTGCGCGATCGGGCCCGGGCGCGGCGTCGTCCGCGACGCACAGGACCCGACGCTCTTCCGCCGCGAGCGCCACCCGCTCCCGTTCCCCGGAGTCCGAGACGTGGAGGAAGACGAGCCACGCGCCGCCGAGGTCGTCGGGGCGGAACGCGCGCTCGTGCCACGTGAGACCGGGTGAGCTCGTGAGGTCCCGCAACGTGTCATGCAGATCAGGTGCCACGAGGTCCACGAGGGCGCCCTCGGCGAGCAGGGACCGCGTCCGACGCGCGGCGTCCGGTCCCCCACCGACCACCAGCACGGCGCGTCCGGCGAGGTTCAGCCCCAGGGGGTAGGTCATGGTCGGGAGCTCTCCTCGGGTGCGGGCGGATCATCGCCATGCTACGCCGCGGGCCGCCTCTCCTGACCTCGGACGTCACATCCGCGGGGTCACTCCGTGGCCGCTCCCTGTTTCCAGTAGCCCATGAACGAGATGTCCGTCTTGGGCACTCCCCCGCTCACGCACATCCGGCGCAGCGACTTGACCGTGGCGGATTCCGCCGCGAAGAACCAGTAGGTACCGCGGCCCTCCGGGCGGGCGACGTCCCATACGAAGTCCGACTCCTCCGACGGGGCGGCCTCGGGCTCGCCATGACCGACCTCCCAGTAGCGGCGGGCGCGCTCGGACAACCGGTGCCACAGCCATAGCTCCAGGTCTAGTCCGCGCGGGCGTCCCCGCCGGGGCAGCCACGTCCAGTGCAGTTCGGTGCCGCCGCGCAGCGTCACGGTCAGGGTGTGCCCGTCGGACGACGTCGCCCGGGCGAGGGCGCGCGGGCCGGCCGCGGCCACGGCGTCGTCCTCGGAAGGAACCTCCACCGCGATCGTCACGCTGCGGGGCGGGGCGGAAGGGGCAGGCGCACCCACGTGCACCCCCCGCTCGATGCCGTCGATGATCGCGGCGAGCGCGGGCAGGGCAGTCTCGTCCCCAGCGAGCACGACGTCCTGGTCCGCCGCACGCCGTTCGTCCCACGCGGCCCACCAGGGGGACCCGCCCGAGGGCACGAGCAGCTGCACGTCCTGACCCTCGCGCACGGTGTCACCCCACGCGGCCCCGGGGCCCATCCCATGCTCGGGGTCGTCGTGGAGCACCACGTCGATGGCCAGCTCCGGGACCGTGTGCCCGGCCAGCTCCACCTCGGCCGCATCGCGCACCGTGTACGTGCGCAGCCAACCCCGGCGTTCGGGCGGGGCGGCCATGAACTCGCGCCGCCACCGGGTCATGTCGCTCACGTCCACCGCCACGGTGGCCCCGGGGGTGGGTGGGATCAGTACCTTGAGGTAGGCGTCCGTACGGGGGCCCGGTCCCTGGTCACCCCACGGCATGATCCGCAATTCCTGCCCCGCCACACGTACGCGCACGAGGTGTTCGCTGAGCTTCGTGCGTCCCGTGACGGTGGCCGTCACACATGCGAGTTCCGTCATGGCAGTACCTCCTCGGGTGATCTTGGAGTGCTCGGCGGGGTGTTCGCCGGTCCCGTCCACGGGATCACGAGCCGGGCGTCCGTGGGTGCGTCGTGGAGCACCCGCGCGGACATGTCGAAGACGTCGCTGACCACCTCATCGGTCATGACCTGCTCGGCCGAACCGGTCGCGGCGACCGCCCCGTCCTTGAGTGCCACGAGCACGTCCGCGTACCGCGCCGCGAGCGAGAGTTCATGCAGCACCATGACCAGGGTGATCCCTCGGGAGCGCTGCAGTGCGGTGAGGATGTCCAGGATCTCGGCCTGGCGCGCGATGTCCAGATACGTCGTGGGTTCGTCGAGCAACAGTACGTCCGTGTGCTGCGCGAGCGCGAGGGCGATCCACACGCGTTGGCGTTGACCACCGGACAAGTCCCCCACGCGGCGTTCGAGCAGCTCCCCCAACCCGGTGAGTTCGACCGCTTCCGCCACGGCGTCGTCGTCCTGGGCACGCCACCGTCCGAAGGCGCCACGGTACGGGTGCCGTCCGCGCGCCACGAGCTCCTGCACGGTCACGCCCTCGGGTGCCACGGGGTCCTGTGGGAGGAAACCCACGGTGCGCGCGAACCGGGTGCGGTGCCACCGACTCACGTCCGCCCCGCCCACGAGGATCTCTCCGGCGGACGGGGTGAGCTGGCGCGCGCACGCCTTGAGCAGCGTGGACTTCCCGCAACCGTTGGCCCCCACGAGCGCGGTCACGGCCCCCGCGGGGAACCTCACGTTCACGTCCCGCAGCACCGGCGTCTCGCCGTAGCCCGCGGTCAGCCCACGCACCGCGAGCTCGGACGACGACGCCGCGTCCTCGCCTTGCTCGGTCCCCCCGGCCCGGTTCGGATCGGTCCTGGACGTCATGCTTCCGCCTTTCCTCGCCCGATCAACAACCACAGCAGCACGGGCGCGCCGGCCGCCGCGGTGACCACACCCACGGGCAGGGCCAGCCCGGGGATCGTCTCCGCGGCCACGTAGTCTGAGACCACCATGAGCACCGCGCCCACGAGCGCGGCGTGCCGGGCGTGACCCGCACCGCCACCCAGCCCCCTCGCAATGGGTGCGGCCATGAACGACACGAACGCCACGGGCCCCACGGCGGAGGCCGCCACGGCCACGAGCACCACGGCGAGCCCGAGGGCCGCGAGCCGCGTGGCCCGCACGTGCACCCCGAGCCCGGCGGCCAGGGGATCCCCCGCGCCGAGCGTGTCCACCGCGGGCGCCAAAACCGCGCACACGGGCAGCAGGATCGCGAGGCAGATCCCCACCTGTGCGATGTCCACCCACCGGGCAGCGTTGAGTGAACCCGTGAGCCACTGCATCGCGTCCTGGGCGGCATAGATGTCCGCGCGGGTCAGCACCGCGTTGATCGCCGCGGCGGTCAGTGCTCCCGCCGCGACGCCGGTCAGCACGAGTTTGCCGATGTTGGCCCTCGTGCCCCCGGCGGCCAGGACCACCGCGACCATGAGGCCGAAACCACCCGCGAGAGAACTGAGTGTCACCGCGACGCCAGAGAGCCCGCCCAGCGTGATGGCCGCGACCGCGCCGAGCCCGGCCCCGGAGGAGACACCCATGATGTCCGGGGAGGCCAGGGGGTTGCGCAGCACGCGCTGGAACAGGTGACCGGCGATCCCGAAGGCGATCCCCGTGAGGATCCCGAGCACCGTGCGCGGCAGAGTGATGTCCCACACGATGTACGCGGCGGGGCCGGAGTAGTCGTGGGTGAGCACGGCGACCAGGTCGGGCACGGCCACGACATACTTGCCCAGTGCGATCCGCGCGAAGGAGGCGAGGACCAGGACGAGCACGAGCAGCGCCGTGACCCGGCGGGTGCGGCGTCGGGAGCGGGAGCGTCCCGCGCGCACGGTGGCCACGGTCGCGGGGGCGGGCAGCGACGTCGTCCTGGGAAAAGGGGAAACGGCGGGACTCACGCGGCCACCACTCCCCTGCGTCGGATCACGACCACGAGCGCGGGGGCACCGATCACCACGAGCGCGATCCCCACCTGGATCTCCCGGTCCGGGACGAGCACGCGCGCCACGACGTCCGCGAGCAGGACGATGAACGGGCCCGCGAGCAGGCACGCCGGAACGACCCTGCGGTAGGAGATGCCCACCAGCGAACGCACCGCGTGGGGTACGAGCAGTCCGCAGAACACTAGCGGGCCCACGAGTGCGGTGGAGGTGCCCGAGAGCAGCACCACGGCCAGGCCCGCGAGGCCGCGCACGAGCGCCGGGTTCACCCCGAGTCCGCGACCCAGAGCTTCGCCCAGGGTCAGGGTGTCCAGGGAACGGGCCAGCGTCCACCCGAGCAGCAGGGCCACGAGAATCACGGGGCTCGCGAGCAGCAGGAACGTGCCGTCCGGCCGGGTCAGTTCACCGACCTGCCAGCGCCGGAACGTGTCGAACGTGGCCTGGTTGCTCAACAGCACCGCGCTCGTCAGCGCCGTGAGACCCGCGGAGACCGCCGCCCCCGTGAGGGCCAGGGTCACCGGACGCGCCCCGCCCCGGGCCGCGGAGGCCAGCGCGTACACGGCGGCCACGGCCACGGCGGAGCCCAGCGCCGCGAGCCACAACTGGTGCGTGACGCCGGTCAGACCCAGGAACGCGCCGCCGGCCACGACCGCGAACGCGGCCCCGGCCGTCAGCCCCAGGATGCCCGGATCGCCCAGGGGGTTGCGCGTGGCACCCTGTAGCAACGCCCCGGCCACGGCGAGCGCGGCCCCGGTGAGCAGGCCCGCCCCGGTGCGCCACACGCGGGACTCGACCACGGCGCCGTCGAGCGCGGGAACCCCCGGGACGGCCCCCGGGTCACCCGAGAACACGTGCGGGACCACGTGCCACGTGACACCCAGCCCGATGGGCCGGGACCCGTACGAGATCGAGAGGAACACGGCCACGAGCAGCAGTGCCGCCATGGCGAGCCAGGACATACCCCGACCCCGCGCGCGCCCGCGCGGGGCGGACGGCGCGGCGTCGGGGCGGGCGAATGTGGAACTGCCGGGCACGAAGGGTCAGGCCCCCAGCGTGGTCTTGATCGCCGGGATGTGGGCGTCGAGCGCGTGGGGCATGGACAGCGGAGAGGACGAGTACCCGGAGAGCACGTCCTGCTTGTCCGTGAGGAACATCCCCCGCCCGTTGGCGATCGCGGGGATGGTCTTGAGGATCGGGTCCGTGCGGAACTTCTCGGCCTGGGCGTCGTCCTCCGCGGCCGCCACGAACAGGTCGCTCGTGAGCTCGTCGGCGCGTTCGCGGGGCCATTCGCGCCAGAACTGATCCTCCGTGATGTTGTCCTTGACCGCGTCCGCGAGATTCATCCCCAGCTCGGTGAAGAAGCGGGGGCGTCCGTCCGCGGGGCCGTAGAACCCCAGGCTCTGGGAGACGTCACCGTAGATGAAGGTCTTGCCCTTGGCCGCGCCGAGTTCGTCGGAGCGCCGGGAGACGAGTTCTTCGGTGCGGCTCACGAGTTCGTCACCGGCCGCGGAACGGCCCAGGGCCTTGGCCGTGACACGCTGCATGTCCTGCCACGAGTTGACCCACGGGCCCGTGGGGTACGCGACCACCGGGGCGATCTTCGTGAGGCGGTCGTACTCCTCCCGGGTGACCCCGGAGTTCACCGCGACGATCAGGTCCGGGCTCAGCTCGGCGATGTCCGTGAAGTTCACACCATCCGATTCGTCCATGGCCTTGGGCGTCTGCCCGCCCAGTTCTGAGACCTTGGCGTCGAACCAGTCGGTGGACCCGTTCGCGTTGCCGCCCCAGGCCACCTTGGTCATGCCCACCGGCACCACGCCGAGCGCGGCCACGAAGTCCTGCGTGTTGCTCGCGCCCACGCACACGACCCGCTGCGGCGCGGCCTCGACCTTCGTGGTGCCCAGGGCGTGTGTCACCTCCACGGGGAACGTGTCCGTGGGGCTCGACGACGCCGTGGCACCGGGGGTCTGCGCCTGCCCGTCCCCGTCCCGCGCGCCCGTGGAACACGCCGCGAGCCCCACGAGGGAGGCCACGGCCAGGCCGGAGCCCAGCAGGGTGCGACGATTGAACTGCCGGGACGCGTTCCCGGACCGGTGAGGGGACATGGACACTCCTGGGTCACTGAATTTGATAAGGCAAGCCTAACCTAATTCATGCTCCCGTTCGGCCGCAACCGCTCCGTGCGCGCTCTCGCGGGTGCGGCCGGACCGAGCAGAGCCAGGGCATTCCGCTGACCGGTCATGGGGCGCCGGGCGGATGGGCAGGACCGGCCCACCAAGGGCAACCGGCCGCCGGTGCTCCGAGGCACCGGCGGCCGGTCACCGCAACGCACGCTGTCAGTTGTTCGTGCGGATCATCTTGTGCGGCGCAGCCTGGGCCACGGGCTTGACCGTGATCGTGTCCAGGTCCACGTGATGCGGCAGTTCCACGGCGAAGGCGCAGACCTCGGCCACGTCCTGGCCCGAGAGCGGTTTCTCCACGCCCGCGTAGATCTTGTCCGCGGCCGCCTGGTCACCACCCAGGCGCATGAGCGAGAACTCGGGAGTGTGCACCAGACCGGGCGCCACCTCCACCACGCGCACGTTGTGCTCAGCCTCCTCGAGGCGCAGCGCCTCGGTCATGGCGCGTTCGGCGTACTTGGCGGCGTTGTACCCCGCTCCGCCCTCGTAGGCGCGCTGAGCGGCGATCGAGGTCAGGTTCAGCACCGTGCCCTCACCGTTGGCCCGCAACGCGGGCAGGAACGCACGGACCACCCGCAGGGTGCCCATCACGTTGACGTCGTACATCCACTGCCAGTCCTCGTCCTTGGCGTCGGCCACCGTGTCCGTGCCGCGTGCTCCGCCGGAGATGTTGAGGATCGCGTCCACGGTGCCCTGCTCGCCGAGCACCCGATCGCGCAGCGCATCCACCTGCGCCTGGTCGGTGATGTCGGTGGGCACGGCACTCGCGCCGGTCTCCCGGGCCAATTCCTCGAGACGCTCCGCGCGACGGGCGACGGCGTACACCGTCCACCCGCTCTCGCGCAGGCGGCGCACCGTGGCCTCGCCGATGCCCGTGGAGGCACCGGTGACCACGGCCACCTTGCCGTTGCCGAGCGGCTTGGGATCCTTGTAGGTGGGATGTGTGTTCTGAGTCATAGCTCCACCGTAGCGCGCGGAATTATGACTTAGAACAATCCGGATCGGCTCGATTAGGACGTTTCAGAAACCACTGCGGTGATCGCGCAACCAGCCCATGAGCACAACGGCGTTGTTGTGCTCCTCGTCCTTCGCGTCATAAAGCAGGGTCGCGGAGTCCACGTCCCGCAGCACGCTCCTGAGCTGCGCGACCTCCCCGGAGGCGTCCTCGTCGAGTTCCTCGCGGTAGCGCTGCGCGAAGCGGTCGAACTTCTCGGGGTCGTGACCGAACCACTTGCGCAACTCGTCGCTCGGGGCCACCCCCTTGAACCAGTGGTCCAGGGCTGCAAGGTCCTTTCTGACCCCGCGCGGCCACAAGCGATCGACCAGGATCCGAGCGCCGTCGTCTCGCGCGGCGTCCTCGCGAATGCGGTGGATGTGCAAACGTGCCATGCCCCCACGCTACGACGGTCCGTGCCCGCGTGCATGAGAGACTGGAGCACATGGCACAGAACCTCGAGGGTACAGACACGCCCGAAATCATCGACAGCGCTGCGTCCACCACCGCGGTGAACGTCCCCGACAAGCCGGCTATGGAGGGCCTGGAGGAGAAGTACTCCGCGCAGTGGCGCGAGAACGGCACGTACGCGTTCCGCGAGGACACCACGCGCGAGGACGTCTACTCGATCGACACTCCCCCGCCCACGGCCTCCGGCTCCCTGCACGTGGGACACATGTTCTCCTACACGCAGACGGATGTGATCGCCCGCTATCAGCGGATGTCCGGCAAGAACGTGTTCTACCCGCTGGGCTGGGACGACAACGGCCTGCCCACCGAGCGCCGCGTGCAGAACTACTACGGCGTGCGCTGCGAGCCCGGCAAGCCGTACATCGAGGGTTACCAGCCCCCGGAGAAGCCGGCCAAGAACCAGCGCGACTGGGACGTGGTGTCCCGCCAGAACTTCATCGAGCTGTGCGAGGAACTCGCGGTCGAGGACGAGAAGGTCTTCGAGCACCTGTTCTCCACCCTGGGGCTGTCCGTGGACTGGACCCGCACGTACCGCACGATCGACGCGCACTCGCGCAAGGTCTCCCAGCTCGCATTCCTCAAGGACTACGAGGCCGGTAACGCGTACATGGCCGAGGCCCCCACCATGTGGGACGTCACGTTCCGCACCGCCGTGGCCCAGGCCGAGCTCGAGGACCGCGAACGCGAAGGTGCCTACCACCGCGTGGCGTTCCACCGACCGGACGGCGAGAAGGTCTTCATCGAGACCACCCGCCCCGAGCTGCTGCCCGCGTGCGTGGCGCTGGTGGCCCACCCGGACGACGAGCGCTACCAGGCGCTGTTCGGCACCACCGTGCGTTCCCCGCTGTTCGACGTCGAGGTCGAGGTCAAGGCCCACCCGCTCGCCAAGCCGGACAAGGGCTCGGGTATCGCCATGATCTGTACGTTCGGTGACCTCACCGACGTCACGTGGTGGCGCGAGCTCGATCTGCCCACACGCGCCCTGATCGGCCGCGACGGCCGCTTCGCCTCGGAGCAGCCCGCATGGATCGCCGACGGCGCCCCGGCCGAGAACTACGCGCAGCTCGCCGGCAAGACCGTGTTCTCCGCGCAGAAGACCGTGGTCGAACTGCTCGCCGCCTCCGGTGACATGGAGGGCGAGCCCAAGAAGATCACCCACCCCGTGAACTTCTATGAGAAGGGCGACAAGCCCCTCGAGGTCGTCACCTCCCGCCAGTGGTACATCCGCAACGGCGGTCGGGACGCCGAGCGCCGCGACGCCCTGATCGAACGGGGCCGTGAGATCTCGTGGCACCCCTCGTTCATGCGCGCGCGCTACGAGAACTGGATCGAGGGTCTCAACGGGGATTGGCTGATCTCCCGTCAGCGCTTCTTCGGCGTGCCGTTCCCGGTGTGGTACCCGCTGGACGAGTCCGGTGAACCGGATTACGACCACCCCGTGCTCCCCGCCCAAGACCAGTTGCCCGTGGATCCCACCACGGACGTGGCCCCCGGCTACACCGAGGACCAGCGCGATCAGCCCGGTGGATTCATGGCGGACCCGGACGTCCTGGACACCTGGGCAACCTCTTCCCTGACCCCGCAGATCGCAACCGGCTGGGCCGTGGACGAGACCTTGCACGCCAACACGTTCCCCATGGACCTGCGCCCGCAGGGTCACGACATCATCCGCACGTGGCTGTTCTCGACCGTGGTACGCGCCGAGACGCTGGCGCAGACCGTGCCGTGGAAGCACACGGCACTGTCCGGGTGGATCCTGGACCCGGACCGCAAGAAGATGTCCAAGTCCAAGGGCAACGTGGTGATCCCCACCGAGGTGCTCGAGAAGTACGGCTCGGACGCGGTGCGCTACTGGGCGGCGTCGGCCCGCCTGGGCGCGGACACCGCCTACGACGAGGGCCAGATGAAGATCGGCCGTCGCCTGGCGATCAAACTGCTCAACGCATCCAAGTTCGTGCTGGCCCAGGGCGTGACCGAGGCCTCCGTGCTGGGCTCCGGGACGGACGGTTCCGTGGTGACCAACGGTCTGGACCGCTCCCTGTTGGCCCAGCTCGCGGACGTCGTGGAGCGCGCGAGCACCGCGTTCCAGGAGTACGAGTACGCGCGCGCCCTGCAGTTGATCGAGTCCTTCTTCTGGACCTTCACGGACGACTACGTGGAGCTCGTGAAGGACCGCGCATACGGTTCCCGCGGGGAGGCCTCGCAGGCCTCGGTGCACGCGGCCCTCGCGACCACGCTCGACACCCTGCTGCGCTTGTTCGCCCCGTTCATCCCATTCGCCACGGAAGAGGTGTGGTCGTGGTGGCGCTCCGGTTCGGTGCACCGCGCGGCCTGGCCCGTGACTGACGGGTTCGCCGAGCCCGCTCGCGCGGGTGATCCCGAGGTGCTCACCGTGGTGGGCGAGGCGCTGTCCGGGCTGCGCAAGGCCAAGTCCGAGGCCAAGGTCAAGCAGCGTACCGCGGTCACCTCCGCGGTGATCTCGGGCCCGGCCGCTCAGCTCGAGCAGTTGCGCGCCGGGCTGGAGGACCTCCAGGCCGCCGGTAACGCCGCAGACCTCACGCTCACCGACGCCGAGGGTGAGCTGGCCGTGAGTGACGTCCAGCTCGAGGAAGCACCACAGGCCTGAGTCGACATGGAGGGGCCCCGTCCTGCCTCGTGCGGGATCGGGCCCCTCGGCACATCACGAACGCCGTCGCCCCCGCGGAGCCGCCCTTGCCCGGTCCGACGGGCGGCACCGGCACACCGGGCCCTCTGCGCTTCACCCAGCGCATGAACGAACCCCGCCACGTGCGTGACGGGGTTCGTTCATGCCTGCAGCGGTCGGGCGCACGGTCCGGCGCACGCGCCGCCGCGGGACGTCAGCTGAAGTCGGGGCCCTTCTCGCGGCCGCGCTTGAGCTCGTAGAAACCGGGGTACGAGGCCAGCGCCAGTGCGCCGTCCCAGACCCGGCCGGCTTCCTCACCCTTGGGCGCGGGGGTGAACACGGGACCGAAGAAGCCCACGCCGTTCACGGCGATGCACGGGGTCCCGATGTCCTCACCGGCCACCTTCCGGGCGGCCTCGGTGGACTCGCGCAGCGCGGCGTCGTAGTCCTCGGAGTCCTTGGCGTCCGCGAGCTCGGCGGGCAGGCCGACCTCCTCGAGCGACTCGGTGATGATCTGGGCCTCGTCCTTCATGCCACCGGGGTGACGGCGGGTGCCCATGGCGTCGTAGAGCTTCTTGTAGTACTCGGCGCCGTGGGCCTGCGCGGCGGCCTCGATGACGCGCACCATCCACATGGACTCCACGTGTTCGTTGTGGTGGTTGTCCGGGTTGTCCTCGTTGAGGATGCCCAGGGAGATGATCCGCCAGTCCACCTCCACGTCACGGATGCGGGTGACCTCCTCCATCCACCGGGAGGTCATCCAGGCCCACGGGCACAGGGGATCGAACCAGAAATCGACGTGTTGCTTCTCGGCCATGAGATGTCCTTTCGGGCGTTCGGTTCTTTCGCTCACGCTGACTTGTGGCGACGCCGCTCGGCGTCGATCATCTCGTGCGTGAAGATCTCGGGGTCGGCCAGTTTGGCCACGGCGTCCTCGGTGACGAGCACCGCGGCGACGTCGTCGCGGCCCGGCAGTTCGAACATGACCGGCATGAGGATGTCCTCGAGGATCGCGCGCAGACCGCGCGCGCCGGTGCCGCGTTCGATGGCCAGTTCCGCGATGGCCTCGAGTGCCTGCGGGTCGAAGGTGAGTTCCACACCGTCGAGCTGGAAGAGTTTGCGGTACTGCTTGACCAGCGCGTTCTTGGGTTCGGTGAGGATGCGTACCATGTCCGCGACGGACAGTTTGGACAGCGTGGCCACCACGGGCAGCCGCCCGATGAACTCGGGGATCAGTCCGAACTTGAGCAGGTCCTCGGGCTGGACCTGACCCGTGAGATCCACGTCCGCGGTGTCCCGGATGGGCGCACCGAAACCGATGCCCTTCTTGCCCGTGCGCTGCTGCACGATCTCCTCGAGACCCGCGAACGCTCCCGCCACGATGAACAACACGTTGGTGGTGTCCAGGTGCAGGAACTCCTGCTGCGGGTGCTTGCGGCCACCCTGGGGCGGCACGGAGGCCACCGTGCCCTCGAGGATCTTCAGGAGCGCTTGTTGGACCCCTTCGCCCGATACGTCCCGCGTGATCGAGGGGTTCTCAGATTTACGAGAAATCTTGTCGATCTCGTCAATGTAAATAATCCCCTGCTCCGCTTTCTTGATATCGAAATCAGCGGCTTGGATGAGCTTGAGAAGAATGTTCTCAACGTCTTCCCCCACGTATCCGGCTTCGGTCAGGGAGGTGGCGTCCGCGACCGCGAACGGCACGTCCAGCTTCTTGGCGAGGGACTGCGCGAGGTAGGTCTTCCCGGACCCCGTGGGTCCCACCAACAGGATGTTGGACTTGGCCACCTCGATGGCCTCCTCGTCCCCCTCGGAGCCCGCAATGGTGAGCGTGTGCCCGGAGACGCCCGCGCGGATGCGCTTGTAGTGGTTGTACACGGCCACGGCCAGCGCACGCTTGGCGGGCTCCTGGCCGATCACGTACTCCCGCAGGTGATCGTAGATCTGCTGCGGGCGGGGCAGCTCCGTCTGGTCCGTCTCCGTGACCTCGGTGAGCTCCTCCTCGATGATCTCGTTGCACAGCTCGATGCACTCGTCACAAATGTAGACCCGCGGGCCCGCGATGAGCTTGCGCACCTGCTTCTGGCTTTTGCCGCAGAAGGAGCATTTGAGCAGGTCAACGCTCTCCCCGATGCGCGCCATGTATCAGCCTCACAGTTCGTCTTGACGGATGCTGGGTCCACTCTAAGCGAGCTTCTCACGGCCCGCCCAATCATGCCGAGGCGCGTGACGGCCACGCCGCATATCCGTGCACCGTGGCCGTCGGTCCCCTCGTCACCCCCGGAAGCTGCGCCTCCGGGTCGCCGCTCAGGCCTGCGTGACCGTGGAGGGCTTGTTGATCTTGCGGGAGTCCAGCACCTGGTCGATGATGCCGTACTCCTGGGCCTCTTTGGCCGTGAGGATCTTGTCGCGTTCGATGTCGCGGTTGATCTCCTCCGCAGCCCTGTTGGTGTGCAGCGCCATGGTCTCCTCCAACCACGTGCGCATGCGCATGATTTCGTTGGCCTGGATCTCGATGTCCGAGGCCTGACCGCCGCCCTGGCCCTCCATGGCGGGCTGGTGGATCAGCACGCGCGCGTTGGGCAGCGCGAGGCGCTTACCGGGAGTACCGCCCGCGAGCAGCACGGACGCCGCGGAGGCCGCCTGGCCCAGGCACACGGTCTGGATCTCGGGGCGGATGTACTGCATGGTGTCGTAGATGGCCGTCATGGCCGTGAACGAACCGCCCGGGGAGTTGATGTACATGGTGATGTCCCGGTCCGGGTCCTGGGACTCGAGCACGAGCAGCTGCGCCATGATGTCGTCCGCGGAGGTGTCATCCACCTGGACGCCCAGGAAGATGATCCGGTCCTCGAACAGCTTGGTGTACGGGTTCTGGCGGCGGTAGCCGTACGGGGTGCGTTCCTCGAAGTCCGGGATCACGTAGCGGCTGGTGGGCAACTGCGGTGCAGTGGCGTGAGGCAAGTTCATTGGTCCGTCCTGAAAGTCTATGGGTGGTTCTGGCAGCTCGCGCGCTGCTTACTGGGAGTCCTTCATGGTTCCGCCGCCACCGGTCACGTTGCCGGCAGACTGGGCGATCTGGTCGAAGAATCCGTACTCCAGGGCGCGCTGAGCGTCGAACCAGTTGTCACGGTCGTTGTCGCGCAGGATGGTCTCGAGCGTCTGACCGGTCTGCTCCGCGGTCAGTTCCGCGAGCCGCTGCTTCATGGACAGGATCAGCTCGGCCTGCACGCGGATGTCGGACGCGGTGCCGCCCATGCCGCCCGAGGGCTGGTGCATGAGGATGCGCGCGTTGGGGGTCGCATAGCGCTTGCCCTTGGTCCCGGAGGACAGCAGGAACTGGCCCATGGACGCGGCGAGGCCCGTGGCGACCGTGACGACGTCGTTGGGGATCAACTGCATGGTGTCGTAGATCGCCATGCCCGCCGTGACGGAACCGCCCGGGGAGTTGATGTAGAGGTAGATGTCCGCCTCGGGGTCCTCGGCGGAGAGCAACAGCATCTGCGAGCAGATGAGGTTGGCGTTGGTGTCCCGCACCTCGGAACCCAACCAAATGATGCGTTCCTTGAGCAGTCGGTTGTAGACGTAGTCGTCCTGACCACCCGGCGCCATGTCCTCCATACGCGGAGTGGCCGGTGCGGCACCGTACGGCTGAATGGGAGTGGAGGTCATGAATGCCCTCTTTCTGCTGGACGGGTCCGGGTCGAACGAGCGCCGCCGAACCGAACCCATGAACACGTTCTGTCTCAGCAGCGTAGTGCGCCGTCTCCCCGTGCACGCCCGGTGTTCCGCGGTGTTCGCTTCTGGCGCATGGTGGCACGCGGACAGCGAAACGCCACGACGTCCCCTCGGTGGGGGGGGCTCGTCGTGGCGTTGCGCGGAGGCCGTTGGCACCCGGTTCACCCGGGTGCCAACGGGTGACTCACTTGGTCTCGGCGGCCTCGTCGGTGGCAGCTTCGTCCGCGGCGGTCTCCTCGGAGACGGCCGGAGCGGAGTCGGCCTCGGCACCCTGGTCGGCGGCGGCGTCGTCCGCGGAGCCCACGAACTTGGACAGGTCCACGGCTTTGCCGTTGGAGTCGGTGACGGTGGCGTACTCGAGGACCTTGGCCAGGGCCTTGCGGCGGCGCACCTCACCGACCATCATCCCGGCCTGGCCGGAGCCGTCCAGCATCTGTGCGAACTGGTTGGGGTCCATGCCGTACTGCTGGGACATGTTAACGATGTAGTCGATCAGCTCGGACTGCTCCACGCCGACCTCTTCGGCCTCGGCCACGGCGTCCAGGATGATCTCGTTGCGGAACGCGGTCGCGGCGTTCTCACGGACCTCGGCACGGTGCTCCTCGGTGTCGTGACCGGGTTCGGCGGAGGCCTGGGCCTGCGGCGAGTCGAAGTGCTGGGTGACCTGCTCCTCGATGACGTTCTCGGGGACCGGGACCTCGATGAGCTCCACGAGCTTCTCGAGCACCTTGTCACGGGCCTCGATGCCCTGCTCGACGGCGACGGACTCGACGGCCTGCTTCTTCAGGTCCTCCTTGAGCTCATCGACGGTGTCGAACTCGGAGGCCAGCTGGGCGAACTCGTCGTCCACCTCGGGCAGTTCGCGTTCCTTCACGGCCGTGACCTTGACCTTGACCGTGGCCTCGGCACCGGAGTGCTCGCCACCGGCCAGCGTGGTCTCGAACGTGGCGTCCTCACCGGCGGACAGGCCGGTCACGGCCTCGTCGATGCCCTCGAGCATGGTGCCGGAGCCCACCTCGTAGGACAGGTCGTTGGCGGCGTCCACTTCCTCGCCGTCCACGAGCGCCTGCAGGTCGAGGGTCACGTGGTCACCCTCGGCCGCGGGGCGATCCACGGTCTTGAGGGTGCCGAAGCGACCGCGCAGCTCGTCCAGGGCCTTCTGCTCGTCCTCGGCGGAGGCCTCACGGGCGTCCACCTCGATCTTCAGACCCTTGTAGTCGGGCAGCTCGATCTCGGGACGGATGGCCACGGAGATCTCCACCTGGCTGTCGGCCTCGCGGTCGTCACCCTCCGGCTTGGAGAGCACCTCGACCTGGGGCTGCGACAGCGGGGTCAGCTCGTGCTCGGCGAGGGCCTGCTGATAGAAGTCGTTGAGCCCCTCGTTCAGGGCGTTCTCCACCACGAAGTCGAAGCCCACGCGCTGGTCGATGAGCTTGGAGGGCACCTTGCCCTTGCGGAAGCCGGGGATCTGGATCTGCTCGGCCAGTTCCTTGTAGGTCTTCTGGACGAACGGCTTCAGATCCGCGTAAGCGATGTCAATGGTGATCTTCGCCTCGGTGGGGTTGAGTTTCTCGACGGCGCTCTTCACTTCCGCTGTCACTCCTGGGGTCGATGGGTACTTGCTACAACGGACCGGGGTCGGTCCGGTCGGTCAACGAGCGCCGCAACGCGACGCGCTGCAACGCTCAGACGTCGGGGTGACAGGACTCGAACCTGCGATCTCCTGCTCCCAAAGCAGGCGCGCTAGCCACTGCGCTACACCCCGTGATCACGTGCCCGACACGCGCTCCGTTTCGTCTCCGCCCGTGGACGGAACGAGGTCGACGGCTCGCCCGCGGGCGAGCCGACATCACGACAGTCTATCGTGTCGCGGCCCCGCACCCGGCAACCGGGTGGTAGAACCCGGTGATTGGCACGGTTTCTGGGGCTCGTGTACTCTTTCAACGTCCCCGGGGATGTAGCTCAATGGTAGAGCCCCAGTCTTCCAAACTGGCTACGCGGGTTCGATTCCCGTCATCCCCTCAGCGATCCCCGAAACCCCGCCGTACCCGTGTGCGCCGCGGGGTTTCCTCGTTCCCGCGACCCTTCTCCCGACACCCCCCCGGAAGACTCTCGCAGTACGACGCCGCGTCGAACCGGAGCGGGCACACGGTGGGTGCGAGGCCGCATCACGCCTGGCAGCTCGGGCACCAGTAGAGCCCCCGCCCGTTGAGGTCGCGCTTGAGCACGGTGGTCCCGCACCGCAGGCACGGCTGCCCGTGGCGGTGGTAGACGTAGTTCGCATGCTCGGGCCATGCCTCGGTGTCCGGGATGTCGGGGCGGTCCGCCGGATCCGTGGTGATGATCCGGCCCACGCGCACCCCCACGGCCATGAGCGTCACGTTCTCCTCCCACAGCCCGAGCAGGTCCTCGCGGGTCAGCGAGGCTCCGGGCGTCATGGGGTTCACACCCCGGCGGAACAGGGACTCCGCCCGGAAGATGTTGCCGATCCCCGACACCACGTTCTGCTCCATGAGCAGCACGCCGATCGCCCGCTTGCTCTTGGCCGCGGCACGCAGGAACGGTTCCGGATCGGCCTGCGGGTCCAGGGGGTCCGGTCCCAGCTTGGCCTCCGCGGCCCGCGCTTCCTCCGGTGTCTCCACCGTGCACAGGGCCGGCCCGCGTAGATCCGCCCACCCGTGCTCGCCGGCCAACCGGGCCCGCACGGCACCGACCGGGGGCTCGGGAACGACCCGTCCGGCGTCGTCGTACGCCACTGCCGATTCCTCCGCGGAGCCGGACTCGCGCTCCCCCACGCGGCGCGGGGCGCCGATCGAGGACGCCGCCGCGAACTGCTCGTCCCCCGCGAAACTCCACGCGCCGTAGATGCCGAGGTGCGAACGCATGACCACGACGTCGTCCGGGTCACAGGGCGCCGCGAAGTCCAGGTAGAGGTGCTTGCCGTGGGCGCGGGCGCACGTCAGGACGCGCCCGTCCAGCACGGCGGCACCCGCGGCGAAGCGGCCCTGGGGACTCGTGACGCGCAACCGCTGGCCCACGAACAGGTCCCCGAGCTGACGCCCGAGGCGGTGGATTGAGTGGCCCTCGGGCACGTCCGACGCCCCCGCTCAGTCCTGCGTGTACGGGCGGACCGGGACCTCGGAGAGGTGGCCCACGATGTCACCGGTGCGCTCGAACTCGGCGAGCTGCTCGATTCGGCGCACGTGCCGGGACTCCCCCGAGAATGGCTCGGCGAGGAAGATCCGCACGAGCTCCAGGGCCTCGTCGTTGCCGTGCTGGCGCCCGCCGATCGCGATCACCTGGGCGTCGTTGTGCTGCCGGGCCAACCGGGCGGTGTCCTCGTTCCACACGAGGGCCGCGCGGATCCCCCGGACCAGGTTGGCCGCCATCTGCTCGCCGTTACCGGAACCACCCAGCACGATGCCGAGCGAGTCCAGACCGTTCTCGCGGTCCTCGCGGACCCCCTGGGCAGCACTGATGCAGAACGCGGGGTAGTCGTCCGCGGCGTCGTAGACCGCGGGGCCGTGGTCGATCATCTCGTAACCGTCCTCGCTGAGCCGCTGCATGAGGAAGTGGGACAGCTCGAGGCCTGCGTGGTCGGTGGCAATGTGCACGCGCATGGGACGTCAGCAACTCCTGGACGGGGTGGTCGCGGGGCAACCGGCACGTCTGCTCCGCGACGGGGAAAGGGTCTCCTCCACCTTAGCCGCCGATCCCACCGGCGCGGGCGCTCCCCCGGCTCGCGCCCGGGCAACGATCGGACCGGCGGAGGGGCCGTGCCGTCGCGGTATGCGTGCGAGGAAGAACGCGGGCCCGAGTCGGCGGCGTGGGGCCCGCGGCGGGACTTGCGACGGCTGCCATAATGACAAGATGCCCCGCGCGGGCATCGAATTGTCGTCGAGGAGAGGAACGCCGCTGTGCCCGGAACGAACCTGACCCGAGCGGAGGCCGCCGAGCGCGCGCGGATCATCTCGGTCGAGTCCTACCACGTGGATCTGGACCTCACGGGGGACCCCGAGACCTTCCGGGCGCGCACCACGGTGACGTTCGATGCCGAAGCGGGAGCGCACACGTTCATCGACGCGATCACCGCGTCCGTGGATTCCGTGACCCTCAACGGCACCTTCCTGGACCCCGCGAAGGTCAGCGACGGCGAGCGCATCGACCTGCCCGATCTCGCCGAGCACAACGAGCTCGTGGTGGACTCCCGGATGTACTACATGAACACGGGTGAGGGCCTGCACCGGTTCGTGGATCCCGTGGACGAGCAGGTGTACCTCTACACCCAGTTCGAGGTCGCGGACACCCGCCGGATGTTCCCAGTGTTCGAACAGCCCGATCTCAAGGCCACGTTCCAGTTTGCGGTCACCGCACCCGCCGACTGGGACGTGGTGTCCAACCAGCCCACCCCGGAACCCTTCCCAGTGGCAGACGGCGTGGCCCGGTGGGAGTTCTCCCCCACCCCCGTGATCTCGTGCTACATCACCGCGTTGATCGCGGGCCCCTACGTCAAGACCACGGACAGCCTGGTCTCCTCGGACGGACGCACCATCGAGCTGGGCCTGTTCGCGCGCCGCTCCCTGTTCGAGTACGTGGACGCCGAGGAGATGTTCGAGGTCACCAAGCAGGGCTTCGAGTTCTTCGAGTCCCAGTTCGGGGTGCCCTACCCCTTCGAGAAGTACGACCAGCTCTTCGTGCCGCAGTTCAACGCCGGCGCCATGGAGAACGCGGGCGCGGTGACCTTCGTGGAGTCCTACGTCTTCCGCTCCAAGCCGGCGCAGGCCCGCGTGGAGCGCCGCGCGATCACCGTGCTGCACGAGCTCGCGCACATGTGGTTCGGGGACCTCGTGACCATGCGCTGGTGGAACGACCTGTGGCTCAACGAGTCCTTCGCCGAGTACATGTCCACGCTCGCGTGCGCGCAGAACACCCGGTACACCAACGCGTGGACCACGTTCGCGGCCGGGGAGAAGTCCTGGGGCTACGAACAGGACCAGCTGCCCACCACCCACCCCATCAAGGCCGAGATCCCGGACCTCGAGGCGGTGCTCGTGAACTTCGACGGCATCACCTACGCCAAGGGTGCCTCGGTGCTCAAGCAGCTCGTGGCCTGGGTGGGCCAGGAGGAGTTCATGGCGGGGCTCAACCGCTACTTCGGCAAGCACGCGTGGTCCAACACGGAGCTCTCGGACCTCATGGTCGAGCTCGAGGCGGCCAGCGGGCGCGACCTGACCGACTGGTCCGCGCGCTGGCTCGAGACCGCGGGCGTGAACACCCTGGTGCCGCAGGTCGAGGCCGATGACGATGGCGTCATCACGTCCTTCCGGATCGAGCAGCTGGGCCAGGACGGCCATCCCACCCTGCGGCCCCACCGCGTGGCCGTGGGCTTCTACGACCACCGTGAGGACACCGGACTGCTGAGCCGCACGTTCCGCGTGGAGCTGGACGTGGACGGCGAGTTCACCGACGTCCCGCAGCTCGTGGGTCGCGAACTCCCGGACCTGGTGCTGCTCAACGACGACGACCTCGCCTACGCCAAGATCCGCCTGGACGAGTGCTCCCTGGCCACGGCCACCACCCACCTCGGAGACTTCGAGGAGTCGTTGCCCCGCTCGCTCGTGTGGGCCGCGGCGTGGGACTCCGTGCACGACGGCGTGAGCCCGGCGCGCGACTACGTGGACCTCGTGCTCTCCAACGTGGGCCACGAGACCGACTCCACGGCCGTGCAGGTGCAGCTGCGCCAGCTGGACGTGGCCCTGGACCGCTACCTCGCCCCCGAGCACGCGGACCAGGTCCGGGCCCGGGCCGCGGACACCCTGTGGGATCTCACGGCCGCCGCGGAGGCGGGCTCCGACCACCAGTGGCAGTTCTTCCGGGCCTTCCTGCGCCGGGCGTGCACCGAGGCGCATTTCGATCGCATCGAGGGTTTCTTCGACGGGGGCGTCCCCGAGGGGATCGAACTGGACACGGACACCCGTTGGGCCGTGCTGATCGCGCTCGTCGCGGCCGGCCGCAAGGGCGCCGAGGACGTCGACCGTGCGCTGGCCGAGGACAACACCGAAACCGGTGCGATCGCCGCGGCCACCGCGCGCGCCGCGATCCCCACCCCGGAGGCCAAGGCCGAGGCGTGGCGGCTCGTCGTGACCGAGGGCGCGCTGCCCAATTCCCAACAACAAGCGGCGATCGCCGGCTTCTTCCGCGTGCACGACGACGCCCTGGTCACCCCGTACGCCTCTCACTACTTCGACGCCGTCACGGGTGTGTGGACCGAGCGTACGCACGAACTCGCGCAGCAGATCGCCGTGGGACTGTTCCCCCGGGCCGTCGGCCAGGAGACGGTGGACGCCGCCCAGGCGTTCCTCGACCGGTTGGACCCGGCCCTGTCCGGGCTGCGGCGGATCGTGTTGGAACGCCAGGACGCCGCGCGCCGCGCCGTGCGCGCCCAGGCCGTGGACGCCGCGGCGCTGCAGGACTCAGCGAGTGACGCCCCGGAGGCCGACCGATGAGTGGGACGCAGGACTCTTCCCAGCCACTCGACCCGCAGGCCGCTGCTCCGGCGGGGCGGCGCACCTTCACGCTGGGTGCGGTGGGTTCCCGGTCGGCCGCCGGCTCGGTGACCCAGCCCCCACAACAGGTGGGGGACGCGCGGGGCGTGGCCGAAGCGGCGTCGTCGGACTCGTTCTACGCCCAGGTGGGCGGGCACGAGACGTTCGCCAAGCTCACCCGGGAGTTCTACGCGCGCGTGGCGCAGGACCCCGATTTCAAGGCGCTGTACCCCGAGGAGGACCTGGGACCCGCGGAGGAGCGGCTGCGGATGTTCCTGGAGCAGTACTGGGGCGGACCCACCACGTACTCCGAACAGCGCGGGCACCCCAGACTGCGGATGCGCCACGCCCCGTTCCCCGTGGACACGTGGGCGCGCGAGACGTGGTTGACGCACATGCGCGCGGCCATGGACACCCTGGAGCTGTCCCCGCTACACGACGGCATCATGTGGGACTACTTCGACCGCGCCGCCCACGCGATGGTCAACCGCCCCGGCTGAGGCGTTCTCCTCGCGTGCGGGGGCCCGGTCCCGGCACTGCCTTACCGGGCGGGGCCGGGTCTCAGCGGGAGACCTTGACGAGCACGTGACCCGCGCCCGTGCTCAGGCGCACCCACTGGCCCGAGGCCTCGGCCGCGACGTGCACGTCCGATTCGGACGCCGGGATGAACCCCAGGACGTCCAGGGCGAACGCGGCGCCGTCGGGGATCTCCGGGCCCTCCAGGGGACCCCAACCGGACCCGGCACCCCACACCCGCGCGCGGACCTTCTGGACCACGGCGGCGCCGGAGTTGGTGGGCACGGAATCGGACACGGTCCGGATACCGCGGTGCGCCACGTCGCGAACGCGGTGGGCGGGCACGGACCCCAGGGAGCGCCACCCCGTGCGGGGGGCCACGATCCCCGCCCAGGAGGCCGAGACCTCTTGCGGCGGGGCACTGATCCACACCGGGGCGTCGTCGTCGGACCCGCGAGCGCCCGTCTCGCGCGCGAGCCGGTCCGTGATGGCGGCCACGGCCACGGTGACGTCCAGCTCGCACGACTGCGCCAGTGACATCGTGCGCAGCCCCAGCACCACGGGTGCGGTGTCCAGGAGTCCGGCCGGGTGGATGACCGACACCCACGCCGCGAGCACCCGGTCCAAGCCCTGCAACCGGACGGCCGCCTGCGGATCCACCGAGCGGGCGCGGCTCAGGTACGTGGCCAGATCGGCGGCGTCCTGCCGGTCCTGCAGCAGGAAGCCGTCCGTGCGGGTATCACCAGGGTCGCTCATCGCTCGTCCGGCTCCTTGACCTCGTCCTCGAGCGTGGCCAGCAGTGCTTTCTGGTCATCCGTGAGCTTCATGCTCTTCCCCGTGTCCGGGTCCATGACCACGATGACCGACTCGCCCTCGGCGTAGACGTGCGAACCGTCCTCCTCCTGCAGGCTGTAGGAGATCGTGAACGACGAACCGCCCACGCGCGAGATCCACGTGCGCACGTACACCGGCTCCTGGCGGAAGAACAGCTGCTCCTTGTAGTCCACGCTCTGGTGCACCACCACGGTGCGGTTCTTGCCCACCGATTCGCGGAAGGTCGTGTCCTCGGGGATGCCGTGCTGGGCGTCCGCCTTGATGGGGGACGCCGTGAGCCGCACACGGGCGTCCTCGAAGTAGCGCAGCATGGTCACGTTGTTGATGTGGCCGTACTGGTCCTGGTCGAAGAACCGCATCTGGACGGGAACGTTGAGGGAAGTCATGGCTCTATCAGATCACACCCGATGCCCGGTTTAGAGTGGTGCCATGACAGTCGACCCGTTGCAGGACCCCGTGGAAGCCCTCATCCAGATGCTCCAACTCGCGGACGGAGGAGGGGCCCGCACCACGGAAGACATTTTCGTGGGCAACACCATCACCTCGCCGCGAGCGCGGGTGTACGGGGGGCAGGTCCTGGCGCAAGCGGCCATGGCGGCCATGCGCACCGTCAAGCCGGACCGGCACATCCACTCCCTGCACGCCTACTTCCTGCGTGGCGGTGACATCGAGGTCCCCATCACGTTCGGGGTGGAACGGGTCCGCGACGGTCGCTCGTTCTCCGCCCGGCGGATCCACGCCTACCAGCACGGGAAGACCATCCTGTCCGTGATCGCCTCCTTCCAGGATCCCGCCGAGGGGTTGGAGCACCAGGAGCCCATGCCCGAGAACGTGCCCGATCCGGAGTCGCTGCCCGCACTGCGCGAGACGCTCGGGGCACTGGACATCCCCGAGGCCCGCGCGACCGCGTTCGAGCGGCCCTTCGACATGCGCTACGTGACCGAGCCGTTGTTCCTGCCGTGGAAGGGTGCGCAGGATGCGTACAACGCGGTGTGGATCAAGGCGCTGGCCCCCTTGCCGGACGACCCGAACATCCACCGGGCGGCCCTGGCCTACGTCTCCGACTACACGATGATGGAGCCCATCCTGCGCTGCCACGGCAAGTCCTGGGTGGAACCGGGGATGAACGTGGCGTCCCTGGACCACGCGATGTGGTGGCACCGCTACGCCCGCGCGGACGAGTGGATCCTCTACACCCAGACCTCCCCCAGCGCATCCTCGTCCCGGGGTCTGGCCATCGGCAAGATGTTCACGCGGGACGGCACGATGATCGCCACCACGGTGCAGGAGGGCATGATGCGCCTGCCCGAGTTCCACTGAGCGGGGCCCTCACACGCGGCGTGCCAGTAGCGGGTGCGACCGGCACACGATCACGCCCGCCACGGACACCGCGAGTCCGAACACGAGTGACGCGCCGTAGCCGGCCATGCCGGCCAGGAACAGGGCCGCCCACGCACCGACGCTCCCGCCGAGCATGCCGATGGAGCTCAGGAGCGTGAAGTCGGCGCCGGCGCACCCGGGACGCGCAAGGTCCAGGTTCACCGCGTAGATGCCCGTGTTCATCACGGTGTAGCCCGCGAGCACGCCGCACGCTCCCACCACGCCCAGCGGCACCTGCAGCCACTGGTCCACGCCCGCACCGGGCCACACGACGGGTGCCAGACACACCCCACCGAGCAATTGGATCCCGGCGCCGAGCAACAGCGTGACGCCGCGCCCGCGCCGTCGGCACAACCGGCCGCCCAGGAGTGCCGCGGCCAGGGCGGGCGCCGCCGCGATCATGGAGGTGACCGCGCCGATGAAGGCCAGCGACCACCCCGCGTCCACGAGTGCCGGGGTCACGAGGGACCACACGGCTGCGGAGCCGAACGTCACCAGGGGGACACCACCGAGCGCCCAGGCCTTGGCCCCCGGTACGGCCAGCATGCCGAACATCCCGGAGAGCCCGCGGGGTTGCGCATTCGACGCCGCGCGCTCCGGTTCCCGGTGCCGCAGCACGGGGACCATCGCGGCCGCGGTGCACAGTGCGAGCGCGATCACCGCGGCCCGCCATCCCCATGCGTCGTAGATCAGCAAGGCCAATCCGCCGCCGATCACGGTCCCGATGTAGCTCGCCCCCACCTGGACCCCCGCACCGAGATCGTGCTGGGAGCGATCGAGACCCCTCACGGACAGCGCGTCCGCCGCGATGTCCTGCGTCGCGGAGAAGAGCACGAACGCCGCGGCCAGGATCACGAGGACCCTCAGACTGTCCTGAGGGTCGGCGAACACCGCCATGGCCAGCAGGGCGAGCACCATGAGGGGTTGCAGCACGAGCAACCACGACCTGTAGTGCCCGCGCGCCCGGCCCGGCGCCCACCGATCGATCAGGGGTGCCCACAGGAACTTCACGGGCCACACGAGGGCGAGCAGCTGCAGGGCGCCCAGGGTCCCCAGGTCCGTGCCGCCGTCGCGCAGGATGCCCACCAGGCCGGTGGACAGGAACGCCGCCCCGATGAACTGCGTGGTGTATAGCGCCCACAGCAGCCCCCAGAACCCACGGTTCGTGCCGATCCCCGCGGGCGCGGACAGGGTCATGGTGCTCATACGTTCCTCCAGTAGGCGGTGGCGTCGATGTGTGTGCGGGGCACGCCGTAGCGGGTGCGCAGGGCCGAGGTCAGCAGGCGGTTCTGCTGCGCCTCCACAGCGATCCAGTACCGGTCCCCCGGTGCGGGCGGATGCGTCTCCCAGTGCGCGAGCACGGCCGCGGCCACGTCCTCCCCCGCGCCGATGTGGTGCACCGTGTGCACCTGGTGGCGCTTCGCTGCGGCCAGGGGCAGGTCGGCGTCGCGCGGGTCGCGGTACTCGAACCACACCTCGACGTCGTGGGTTCCCAACAGCGGGAGCATGGAGTTCAGGGCGGGCAAGCTCGCGGGGTCGCCCACGAGCACCGTGCGTCCCGGGAAATCGGCATCGAGCCCCGGAGCGGGTTCGGACCCGTGACCGCGGCGCGGTGTCCTGCGCGGCGGCCAGGGCGGGGTGCTGCCGAGCAGCGACGCCCGGATGGTGTCGCCGGGTGCGCACGTGCGAGCCCAGTCGGAGGAGGCGCCGTCGTGCAGGGCGAACTCCATGTCGAAGACGCCCTCGTCCGGGCGTGGGTCGACCACCGTGAACGCCCGCTGGTGGTCCTTGCCGCGGGACGTGAACCACAACCGCAACCACATGGTCGGGAACGGCGTGTGGCGCGCGAGGAACCCCTCGTGCCGCACGGTGATGCGCGTGTAGGTGGGGCCGACGTCGCGGCGACTCACCACCGTGAGCACGGTCTCGGAAGCCCCGAGGGCTCGGACGGCCAGACGTTCCCAGTGGGGCACGGGCGTTCTCCTCGTTCGGCGGGCGGGTCACGGAACACCAGCCCGGAAAGAACCGGCAGGTCGCGAGGCAGTTCTGCGTGTTCCGGGGTGGATCGGGCAGTACACAATTGCTGAATCTTAGGTTAGCCTAACCTATCAGTAATTAGTTACCACCGTGTAGCTTATTGCATCCGAGTGCCCCCGAACGAAAGCCGAACCGTTCCATGAGTTCATCCCTGCTCCACGCGGACACCGTCACGGACCTCATGCGCGATGTCACCGCAGCCGCGGCCGCCGGTGCGGCGCGCCTGGCCGGCGCGCGACAACCCCACGAACCCGCGAGCCACGACGAGATCGACCGGGCACTGTCGCGGATCGACCTGGACACCCCGCTGCACGACTTCGGCGCCGCGGTGGACGAGCTCGACCGTACGTGGTTGCGCCACGCGGTGTGGTTCCATCACCCCCGGACGCTCGCGCACCTCAATTGCCCGGTGGCGGTGCCCGCGGTCGCCGCGGAGACCCTGGCCGCCACCGTCAACGTCTCGATGGACACGTGGGACCAGTCCAAGGCGGCGACCGTGATGGAACGTTCGCTGCTGACGTGGACGGCGCGGCGCATCGGCTTCCCCGCCGCCGCGGACGGCATGTTCACCCCGGGCGGGACGACCTCCAACCTGCAGGCGCTCATGCTCGCCCGCGACGAATGCCTCGAACGCTCCGCGCGCACCCCGCACGCGGCCCCGCGGCCGGTACGAGCGGCGTCGTTGCGCATCCTCGCGAGCGCGGAGAGCCACTTCTCGGTCAGCACGGCCGCCCGGATCCTGGGACTCGACGACGACTGCGTGGTCCCGGTCCCGGTCGACGCCGCGGGGGCACTGTCCGTGCCGACGCTGCGTCGAGTGCTGGCGGACCTCGCGGCCCAGTCGCTGACCCCCATGGCCGTGGTGGCCACCGCGGGCACCACGGACCGCGGCGCGATCGACCCGCTCGAGGACGTCGCGCAGGTGTGTGCGCAGCACGGGGTCTGGTTCCACGTGGACGCGGCCTACGGCGGCGCGCTGCTGGTCTCTCCCACGCGCCGCGACCGGCTCGCCGGGATCGACCGCGCTGACTCCGTAACCGTGGACTTCCACAAGGCGTGGTTCCAGCCCATCGGGTGCTCCGCCGTGATCGTGCGGGACGGCCACACGCTGCGCCACTGCGCGCATCACGCCGCGTACCTCAACCCGGCGGACACCCCCGAACCCAATCAGGTGGACCGCTCCCTGCAGACCACGCGCCGCTTCGAGGCGCTCAAGCTGTGGGTCACGCTGCGCACGATGGGCCCGGACGCGATCGGCGCGATGTTCGACGCCGTCATCGACCTCGCGGCGCGTGTGGCCCACGAGCTGCGCTCGGACCCGCGCTTCGAGCTCGTGTGCGACCCGTCCCTGAGCACCGTGCTGTTCCGCTGGACGCCTCCGGATGCGGGGAACGACGACGCCGCGGGGGCCCCGCTTGCCGCACACGCCTCCTCCACCACGGGGAACGGCCCGGACGCGGTCGATGAGACCGCGGACCGCTGGGTGCGCCCGATCCGCCGCGCGGTGTGGGACACCGGCCGCGCCACCGTGGCGGAGACCGAGGTGGCCGGGCGTCCCTGCCTGAAATTCACCCTGCTCAACCCGCAGACGACCCTCGACGACGTCCGGGAGGTCCTGGACCTCATCCACGAGACCGCCCTGTCCCTCACCGCCCACGATCGCACCGGAAAGGCCCGCGCATGACCCCCCGCACGACCGCATCCCACCCCGACCGTCGGCACGGAACCGAACCGGCACACGACGACTCCAGGCCCGCGGACCAGGGATCGACGCCGTCGGACGCCGCGTCGACTCCCACTGACGCCCCGGGCACCGTTCAGCGTGGCACCCCGGACGACCCCCTGGACCTGCTGTGCGTGGGGGTGGGCCCGTTCGGACTCGGACTCGCATGCCTCACCGACCCTCTGCCGGACGTCCGCGCCGCCTTCCTGGACGCGGCCCCCGGTTTCAACTGGCATCCCGGGTTGCTGTTCGACGACGCCACGCTGCAGGTCCCGTTCCTCGCGGACCTCGTGACCATGGCGGATCCCACCTCGCGGTTCTCGTTCCTGCAGTGGCTCAAGGAGACCGGCGAACTGTACCCGTTCTACGTCCGTGAGTCCTTCTTCCCGCTGCGGCGGGACTACAACGCCTACTGCCGGTGGGCCGCGCAGCGAGTCCGCGGGGTGTACTGGGGACACCGGGTCACCCAGGTCACCCGCCCGACGGGTGAGGGTCCGTGGCGCGTCACGGCCCGGGCCCGCGGCGTCGAGCACTCGTGGTGGGCGCGCCACCTGGTCGTGGGCACGGGGACGGTCCCCCGCACGCCGGGCGAACTGTCCGGCGTCCCGGACACCACGGTGCACGCAAGTGAGTACCTGTCCCGCCGGGAGACCCTGGTGAGTGAGGAGCACGTGACCGTGATCGGCTCGGGGCAGTCGGCCGCGGAGGTGTTCCTGGACCTGCTGCACACCCCGGGCGGGCCGGCCGTGGACTGGTTCACCCGTTCACCACGGTTCTACCCCATGGAGTACTCCAAGCTCAGCCTCGAACTGACGTCGCCCGACTACCTCGACCACTTCCGGTCCCTCCCGGAGGCAGAGCGGGACCGGCTCAACGCGTCCCAACCCCAGTTGCACCGCGGCATCTCGGACGCGACGATCGACGCGATCCACGAGGCCCTGTACGCGCGCCGCAACGACCCGGACGCGCCGCCCGTGCGCCTCGTCGCGGCCACCGAACTCGTGGACGCGTGGCACGAGGCCGGGCGCACCGTCCTGCGCTGGCGCAATTCGGAGAACCACCACGTGCGCGAGACCGTGACCGATGCCGTCGTCGCGGCCACGGGCTACCGGTCCGCGGCCCCGGACTGGCTCGCACCGGTCCGGGACCAGCTCTCGCTCGACGCCTCAGGGCGGCTCAGCCCCGACCGGTACCACCGGGCCAGCCCGGACGGGACCGTGCACGTACTCAACCACGGCGAGCACACGCATGCGCTCACGGCACCCGACCTGGGGATGGGACCGCTGCGCAACGCGCACGTGCTCGCGCACGTCACGGGCCGCACACCGTACATCACCGAGGACCACACGACGTTCCAGAGTTTCGGTCACGTCCCCCAGCGTCATGTCGCCCCCGCCGTGGGGCCCGACGGCGCGTTCGAGACCCGCGCTCTCGGGCGCGCGTTCACGCTGCGGCCGGTGGACCCGGACGGGGACGCGGCGCTGTTGCACGCGTGGTTGAGTTCCCCGCGTGCGCACGCGTGGGGACTCGTGGGCGCGGACGAGCAGACGATTTCCCGGGAGTACCACAGGATGACCGCGGCGGACGCAGAGGACGCCTGGATCGTCAGCGAACACGACCGCCCGCTCGCGCTGCTCGAGACGTACGACCCCGCCCGCAGCCCCCTGGCCGCGGTGTGGCCGGTCCGCGACGGCGACGCCGGTCTGCACCTGTTCGTGGCACCCACGTCCCGTCCGGTTCCGGGGACCACGCGAGCCGTGATGGCGGCGGCGCTGAACCTGCTGTGGTCGGACCCCGCGGTGCAGCGCGTTATCGTGGAACCCGACGTCCGCAACGAGCGGATCCGCGCAATCAACCGCTGGGCCGGGTTCCGTGAGGTGGGCGAGTGCCACCTGGCGGAGAAGACCGCGTCCGTGAGCGTCGTCGTCCGCGGGGACGGACCGCAGGACCACGTACGGACCGCGGACACGGAAGCCTCCGTGGCCGAGCGCGCGGGGGTGACCCGATGAGCGCCGTCGTCGAAACCCGCATCCCCGATGAACAGCGGGACGTCGCCCCGACGCCCGAGCCCCGGCTGGACCGCCGGGCCGCACGGCGACTGCAGCGGGACGTGCTCGCCAAGATGTTCTCCGAGTTCAGTCACGAACGGTTGCTGCATCCCGCCCCGCACGGCGACGGTTGGACCGTGGCCGACGCCGCCGGGCGCCCGAGTTGGTACTTCGAGGCCACCCGGCACCCGCTCGAGCACTGGGAGGTGGACCCCGCTTCGGTGCGGCGCATCATCCCCGGGGACGCCGGCGAGGAACCGGACGCCCAGCAGGCCGTGCTGGACCTCAAGGACGTCCTGGGACTCACCGACGAGATGCTCCCGCTGTACCTCGAGGACCTGTCCGCAACCATGTACTCGATGGCGCGTCGTCGTGTCGTACCCGCACCGACCGCCGCGGAACTGGCGACCGCGGACCTCGCCGAAGTGGAACGTTTCCTGGACCGGGGACACCCCGGATTCGTCGCGAGCTCGGGCCGGGTGGGCATGGGTGCGTCCGAACAGACGTCATGGGCTCCCGAGGCGGCATACCCCGCCCGGTTGACGTGGCTCGCCGCGCGCCGCAGTCTGTGCACCGTGTCCCTGGGGCAGCACGTGAACGAACATGACCATGAGGACCGGCACCTCACCGCCGGTGAGCGCGACCGTTTCCGCGCGGCGGTGACCGAGGCCGGCGAGGACCCGGACGAGTACACGTTCCTCCCGGTGCACCCGTGGCAGTGGGAGCATCGCATTCTGCCCGGGATGCTCCCGGACGTGCTGCGGCGCCACCTGATCCTGGTGGGCCGTAGTGAGCACGAGTGGCGCGCGCAACAGTCCGTGCGCACGTTCCTGGACGTGAGCGACCCGGCGCGGGATTACGCCAAGACCGCGCTCGGGGTGCACAGCATGGGGTTCCTGCGCGGGCTCTCCCCCGCCTACATGCGCACGATGCCCGCCGTGAGTGACTGGCTGCACGGGATCACCCGGGAGGATCCGTTCCTGCGCTCACGCGGGATCCGGGTGCTGCGCGAGCACGCCGCGGTGGGTTACACCGGGGATGCCCACCACCGCAGCGGTGTGGCCTCCGACCACACCAAACAGTTGGCTGCGCTGTGGCGTGAGTCCCCGGTGCCGATGCTCGAGCCCGGGGAGCACGCCGCCAGCCTGGCCGGGGTGTTGCACCGGGACTGCGCCGGGCGGCCCCTCACGGAAGCGTGGATCGAGCGCTCGGGAGTCACCGCGAGGGACTGGGTGCGCGCCCTGCTCGACGTGTACCTGGTCCCGGTCGCGCACCTCTTGCTGTCCCAGGACATCGCGCTCATGCCCCACAGCGAAAACGTGATCCTGCGCCTGCGCGACGGGTTCCCGGTCGGTGCGTTCTGGAAGGACATCGGGGAGGAAATCGCGGTGCTCAGCGACCGGCCCCTGCCCGAGGGGATCGAACGCATCCGTTCCGTGGTGGAGCCGGAGCAGCGGGAGCTGTCCATCCACACGGACGTGGTCGACGGCGTCCTGCGGCACCTCGCGGTGCTCCTGCACACCTCCGGTGTGCTCCCCGAACAGGAGTTCTGGGCGCTCGGGGCCAAGGTCCTGGACGAGCACCGCGAGCGCTTCCCCGAACACTGGCGCGAGCTGGACCTGTTCCGGGAGACCTTCGCCCACTCGTGCCTGAACCGGCTGCAACTGCGCAACCCGCAGCGCATGGTGGATCTGGCCGACCAGTCGGCGTCCCTGACCTACGCCGGTCGGTTGACCAATCCGCTGTCCGCGTTCCGCTCCCCTGATGCGGGCCCCGCGTCGTGAGCGCACGGTGTTTCGGCGGCGAATCCGCGGGAGCGCGCACCGACGGTGCTGAGCCGGGGCGTGTCTCTCGCGGGTCACGGAGTGTCATGCTCCCTGCCCCCGCGCGGACCGGTTCTGAGCAGTCTGATGCCGGGCGGCCCGGCCCTGAACGGTCCGGCCCCGGCTGGCGGTTGTGGCGCGATCCCTTGGGTGTGCCCCACGTGCAGGCGGACGATCTCACCGCGCTGGCACACGGCCACGGCTACGTGACCGGTGTGGACAGGGCCTGGCACGTGGAGGTGCTGCGTCACCGCGCCGAGGGGCGCTCGGCGGAGCTCGTGGGACCGGACGGTTTCGACGGCGATCACCTCACCCTGGCCGCGGACGTCCCCGGTACGGCCAGACGGTGGTGGGACGCGGCGTCGTCACAGGACCGGGAGTTCTTCGCTGCATACGCGCGCGGGATCAGTGAGGCACTGGCCGAGACCTGGCCAGGGACCCCCGAGGTGCGCGAGCTCGGTCTCACCGAGCGGGCCGTGCGGCCGTGGGACCCCTGGACCCCGATGGCCGTGCACCTCGATGCGCACCTGCTCACGGGGAGTCTCCCCGAGCAGCTGTGGCGACGCCGCGTGCGGCGCGAACTCGGCGACGCCTGGGTCCCCGTGCTCGATGCCGAATCCCCCGCGGCGGCCGGATCCAATGCGTGGCTCGTTCCGGGCGAGCTGTCCACGAGCGGCGCACCGCTGCTCGCGGCGGACCCGCACCGCGTCGTGGAGGAATCGGGGCCCTATCAGCCCGTGTGCCTCTCCACGCCGGACGTCCGGGTGCGGGGTCTCGCGCTCGTGGGGTTGCCAGGGGTCCCGCACTTCGGGCGCACCGAAAGCGCCGCGTGGGCCATTACGGCCGCCATGACGACGACGGAACACATCGCGGACCTAGCTGTCGAGAACCGTGACGGCGCGTGGTACGTCGCGACCACGGGTGAACGGCTCGAGCACCGCTCGGTGGTGCTGCGGGCGCGCGGCAGCGTCGAACGGGCCTGTTTGCTCCGCTCGTGCGCGGCGGGGTTCGTGCTGCCGGGCACTCCCGCGGCGGAAGCAGTGCTCGACGCCGCCGTGCCCGGCACCGCGACCACCGTCACCGTGGTGTTCCCCGCGCTCACGGCGGACCCTGCACGGGCGTTCTCGGCATGTCGTGAGCTGCTCTCGGCGCGCACAGCGGACGACGTCATGGAGGCGGTGTCCGGGTGGGCCGTGCCGTGCAACGACGTGGTGGCCGCGGACCGCGACGGCTCATGTCGACACACGGTCACGGGGTCGTTCCTGGGGGCCGCCGAACCGCCCCGACCGCTGCACGGGATCACCGTGCGCGCCAATCAGCGCCCCTCGGACCCCTGCGCTTCGGCCGCGCGGCTCGCGTGCGCGCCCCCGCACCGGGCCCGGCGGGCAACGCACCTGCTCGACGCCGCCGTGGCCGAACACGGTGCAGTGTGTCATGAGAACCTGTTGGCGGCCCAGCTGGACACCGCCGCTCCGCACTGGCCCCCGCTGTTGAGGGAGCTGTTCGCGGACGCGTCTCCGACCGCCGTGTCGGACCCGGTCGCCACCGTGGCGCGGGTGGGTTCCACGGGGCCGGTGCGGACGGCGCCGGAGCCGGACGTGGCGTCGGGACCTGCGGGGGCGCCGTCGGCGGCCGGTGCGGCATCGCAACGGGAGGGGGAGTCCCGAACGACGAATGCATCGGCGGAGGCGGCTGACTCCGTCCGTGCGGCACTGCTCGACTGGGACGGGTCGATGGCGGCGGGGTCCTGGACAGCGTCGTTGTTCGCCGTGTGGCGGGACGCATTCGTTCACGAGCTCATGCGGACCACCCCGCTATCGGTGCTCTCGGGACCCACAGGCATGCCGACCGTGTGGGACCCGTTCCTGCACGGGCCCGGACGAGTGGGACTCGCGGTGGAGAACATCGTGCGTCACGGCCTTGACCTGGGAGTGGACGTCCGCTGGTGCGCCAGGACGGCCCTCGAACGGGTCGCCCACGAGCACCCGGGTACGGCGCTGCCGCCGTGGGGCGCACTGCATGTGTACACCCCGTGGCGTAGTGACCCGGCCCTGACCGCGGCGGACCCCGTTCCCGTGGGCGGGGACGCGGACTGCCTGCTCGCGGCGGGGACACTACCGGGCACGGGACCCGCGTGCGTGCGTGTCCCCGCTGCGCGGGTGCTGTGGGATCTGGCCGACCCCGCGGCGTCATGGTGGATCACACCCGACCCCGTGGCCCGGGGCGAGTGCACGGAACCGCCGCTGCACCGGTGGTCGCGCGGGGAGATGGATCACGCTCTGCCGTGGGTTCCGGCTGGTTCCGTGAGGAGGTCCGGCGCGATGGGTCCGGCCGGTCCGGCCGGCTCGGCCAGCTCATCCGGCTCGTCCGGTGGATCCATCGACCTGGGCGCACTGCCACCGCTACCCGATCAGTCCGCGCCGGGCCCGCGCGTGACGCTGAGGCCCGTGGATCCGGGGCGGGACGCGGCCGTGATCCACGAATGGGTCCGTGCGCCGCGAGCCCGCTTCTGGGGCATGACGGGGTGGACCCGCGAGCGGGTGCGCGAGGTGTACGAGTACCTGGATGCCTCGCCCACGCATCATGCGTGGCTCCTGGAACTCGACGGTACCCCCATGGGTATCTTCCAGAGCTACGAACCCCACGCTGATCCGGTGGGCGCGACGTATCGGGTGGAACCCGGGGACCTGGGGGTGCATGTCCTGCTGGCGCCCGTGCGCACCCGCCGCCCGGGACTCACCGCGGCACTCGGGCGCCTCATCATCGCGCAGCTCGCACGCTGCGGCACCCGACGAATCGTGGCGGAACCGGACGTGTCCAACGACCGAGCCGTGGCCCGACTCATCGCCACGGGTTTCGAGCTCGGCCCGACCATCCGGTTACCGGGGAAGACCGGGCAGTTGGCGTTCCTTCGCGTTGGCGGGCTCACCGAGTCCCGCTGAGCACGACCGGTGGTCGATTCGGGGGCTGACGTTGCGAGCCGCCGCATCCTTGTGGGCTGACCGGGCGTTCGCACGAGCCTGGCTTCATGGGTTTCACCCGGGGCAGAGCGGTCCACGGACACCGCGGTCCGGCCCGCTCCCGAACCGACGCCGCCCCCGGTCACCGCGTGTGCGGTGGCCGGGGGCGCCGGGCCGGTGCGGGCACAGGACCCGCGGTGGCGCGAATGTCAGTCGCGCGTGAGACGACGGTGCGTGAGGCGCTTGGGCCGAGCGGCGTCGGCGCCGAGGCGCTCCACCTTGTTCTCCTCGTACGCGTCGAAGTTGCCCTCGAACCAGTACCAGCGGTCGGGGTTCTCCTCGGTGCCCTCCCACGCGAGGATGTGGGTGGCCACGCGGTCCAGGAACCACCGGTCGTGGGAGACGACCACGGCGCAGCCCGGGAACTCGAGAAGTGCGTTCTCCAGGGAACCGAGGGTCTCCACGTCGAGGTCGTTGGTGGGCTCGTCCAGCAGCAGCAGGTTGCCGCCCTGCTTCAGGGTCAGCGCGAGGTTCAAGCGGTTGCGCTCACCACCGGAGAGCACGCCGGCCTTCTTCTGCTGATCCGGGCCCTTGAAGCCGAACGCGGACACGTACGCGCGCGAGGGCATCTCGACCTTGCCCACGTTGATGTAGTCCAGCCCGTCCGAGACGACCTCCCACAGGGTCTTCTCCGGGTCCAGGTTCTCGCGGTTCTGGTCCACGTAGGAGATCTGCACGGAATCGCCGATCTTCAGCTCGCCGCCGTCGAGCGGTTCGAGGCCCACGATGGTCTTGAACAGCGTGGACTTACCCACACCGTTGGGCCCGATCACGCCCACGATGCCGTTGCGCGGCAGCGAGAACGAGAGCCCGTCGATCAGGGAGCGGTCACCGAAGCCCTTCTTGAGGTTGCTGGCCTCGATGACCTGGTTGCCCAGGCGGGGCCCCGGCGGGATCTGGATCTCCTCGAAGTCCAGCTTCCGGGTCTTTTCGGCCTCGGCCGCCATCTCCTCGTAACGCGCCAGACGGGACTTGGACTTGGTCTGGCGGCCCTTGGCGTTGGAACGGACCCATTCGAGTTCGTCCTTAAGGCGCTTGGCCTGCTTGGCGTCCTTCTTGCCCTGGATCTCCATGCGCTTGGCCTTGGTGTCCAGGTAGGTGGAGTAGTTGCCCTCGTAGGGGTAGAGGCGGCCGCGGTCCACCTCGCAAATCCATTCGGCCACGTGGTCCAGGAAGTACCGGTCGTGGGTGACGGCCAGTACCGCACCGGGGTAGGAGGCCAGGTGCTGCTCGAGCCACAGCACGGACTCGGCGTCCAGGTGGTTGGTGGGTTCGTCCAGCAGCAACAGGTCCGGCTTCTCGAGCAGCAGCTTGCACAGCGCCACACGACGGCGCTCACCACCGGAGAGCACCTTCACATCCGCGTCCGGCGGCGGGCACCGCAGCGCGTCCATGGCCTGCTCGAGCTGGGAGTCGAGATCCCACGCGTTGGCGGCGTCGATCTCTTCCTGCAGCTTGCCCATCTCTTCCATCAGGGCGTCGAAGTCGGCGTCCGGCTCGGCCATCTCGGCGGAGATCTCGTTGAAGCGGTCGAGCTTGGCCTTGATCTCGCCGACGCCCTCCTCCACGTTGCCCAGGACGGTCTTGTCCTCGTTCAACGGGGGTTCCTGCAAAAGGATGCCCACGGAGTAGCCGGGGCTCAGGCGCGCCTCGCCGTTGGAGGGCTGGTCCAGCCCCGCCATGATCTTCAGAATCGTCGACTTACCTGCGCCGTTCGGCCCCACCACGCCGATCTTGGCGCCGGGGAAGAACGACATGGTGACGTCATCGAGGATGACCTTGTCGCCCACTTTCTTGCGGGCTTTGTTCATGGTGTAGATAAATTCCGCCATACCCTCCAGGCTACCGCGCCGCCGCACCCGCGCGAGCCACGATCCCAGCGGGCCCCGCGGTGGTGTGGCCGGTGCCACCGCGGGCGGGGAAGCATCCCGGCCGGGCCCGGAACACTCTCCTGCACGCGGCTGCCCCGCGGGCTCGGACGCGCCCCGCGAACGGCGCCCCCGCAGACACCCCCGCGTATCCGGAGCGCGCCTCGGCCCTCGGCCGCGCGCCGCTCACGAGGCGGCCACTGCCGGCTCCCTGTCCTCGGACGCGGAGCTCTCCCCCGCGGTGGCCTCGTCGCTCCCACCGGCGTTCCGCATGCCGCCGGGGTCGTCGGTGCGATCGCCGTGGGCGCCCAGACCGTCGAACGTGTGGTCGTCCGCGTCCACGGCGATCACCGCGCCGGACGTCACGTCCACGTACCCGCCCTCGCCCAGCCCCAGGGACAGCGCGTCCCGGTACCGGCCTCCAATTCCCGCCTCGTCCTCGCCCCGGACGACGCCGCCCGCGCCGTCTGCGGGGCCGTCACCGGTGTCCTGGCGGGACTGTGCGCCCCCGGCGTTGCCGGTGCGCTGGGCCCGCCCGCCCGAGCGGGAGAAGTTGGCCGTGCCGAAGCTGAGGTCGTGGCCCACGGCGGCGGCGTCCACCTGGACCACCGTGCGGGGCCCGGTCTCCGACTGCCACTCGTTGATGCCCAGCTTGCCGGTGACCACCACGGGGTGCCCGCAGCGCACACTGGCCATCACGTGCATGGCCAGCGTGCGGAAGCAGCGCACCGTGTACCAGTTGGTGGACCCGTCCTGCCACGTGTTGCTGGCGGCGTCGAAGCGCCGGGAGGTGGTGGCCAGACGGAACCGGGCCACCATGGTGCCGTCCTCGAAGAGGTGGGATTCCGGGTCCTTGCCCACGAATCCGCGAAGGGTGATGTGCTCGCTCATGGAGTGCTCCTTGTTCGTGCTCGCCCAGTTCCGGTCTGCGGCCCCGTGGCCGTTCACAGCGGGTGAGGATTGTGCCCCGGTACGGGGTGCCCCCACTGTGCGGCACCCCGTTCCCAGGTGCGCGGCGTCGGACAGAACTGGGGAAACCGACCGTCCGAGCGCCGTCGTGCTCGCGGCTGGGGAGGGCGCTCCGCGCGGATGCGAGGGACCCTGCCGTGGAGGGCGCTGTGGCGTTGCTAAAGTGGGGTCTCGTTGCCCGCAGCACGCCCCAGTAGCTCAGTGGATAGAGCAGGAGCCTTCTAATCTCTTGGTCGGGGGTTCGACTCCCTCCTGGGGCACCACGAAACACCTAGTCAGACGGGTGCTGAATCGGCCTCGTTATACATGGGCCGATTTTCGTTGACGCGGTCCCTGCGCTCAGGGTCATGGCAAGCATCCGAGAGCGCGTGCGTAAAGGCGGCACCACCGCATGGGCCGTGCTTTGGTGTGACGCGGACTTGGGGAGGGACGGGGCCTGACTCGCGCGCGACACGTTGTGGCGGATGACACGGGCAGGAGTGCGCCCCGGTAGGTTTATGCGCACGCACTCGTTTGCTATCGCATGGGCGATCCACTACGCACTTCACACCAGGGAGATCAGCATGAGCACCCCCGTCAACGGGCCCGGCCCCGAGGGCCAGCCCGAGAACCACCGCCCGCAGGAGGGCTACCCCCAGCAGGGCGGTCAGCCCTACGGTCAGCAGGGCTACCCTCAGCAGGGTTACTAACAGGAGCCCCCGAAGAAGAAGCGCAAGAAGTGGCCGTGGACCCTGGGCATCATCGCCCTGCTACTCATCCTGCTCTTCGCCGGGTGCGCTACGCTCATCGGTGGGGCCGCGAAGTCCGTGAACGACTCCATCCAGTCCAGTACCCCGACCGAGGAAGCTCAGGACAACGGAGCCAGCACGGGCGGGGAGTCCGCGCCCGCCGATGCGAAGGCCGCGCCGGGCGAGGATCAGCTCAAGATCAGCACCACCGCTACCGAGGCCGGTTCCGTGTCCTACGGTTCCGGCGGCTCCATGAGCACGGGCGAGTTCACCACTGACTGGACCAAGACGGTCACTGCCAAGCGCATGGACTTCTTCTCCGTCACCGTGCAGGACAAGTCCGGGGCGCCTGACGCCAAGGTCACCTGCACCATGACGCGCGACGGCAAGAAGACAGAGGAGCAGAGCGCCACCGGGGCCTACGCCGTGGCCATCTGCACCGACTCCTACTGATCCCCACGATGAGGGGCCGGTCCGGGACTCCCGGGCTGGCCCCTGATCCGTGTCCCCGCTCACAACCACATTCGGACGCATGTTCGACCCTTGGATAATCACACCCGAGCGCGGTATCGAGGTCATCCGCCTCCCCCTGTGCCACCTCAGCGGCTACACGGATGGTCGGCGCATCTGGCTGGACCAGCACCTCACAGCCAGAGAGGTCCGGTGCACCCTCACCCACGAGCTCATCCACCTCGCCCGTGGCCACGACCAGCACCAGCCGCCCACCGTCGAGGATCGCGTACGCGCGGACACCGCGCGCCTGCTCGTGCCCTGGGCGGCCATCACCGCGCACGCCGGCTCACAGCTCAGCACGTGGTACCTCGCCCAAGAGCTCGGTGTGACGGAACGCGTACTCGCCGACCGCCTGCAGCACGCGAGCGCCGCGGAGGTCGCCGAGCTGCGACGCGTGGGTAGCTAAATCTCCACTACGGGGAGGACACGACATGTGTAGCGGCCGACGTATCGCGCCGTTTCGCGCCGTTCTGCCGTGTACCGTAAACCACATTGTGAGCGACACCCCCCGCAGTGAAGACGAGAGATCCGCGCAGACGATGAACACCCCCACTGAGGCTCAGAACAAGCCAATCAGGTCCGACGAACTCCCACCGCAACCGTCCCCCGTCTGCTCTGTGAGCACTGAGCTCCATTGACCAGCCGCGAGCGCCGACGGGCGCAGGACGACGCGGCGAAGGGGGTACAGGAGACTTTTGAGTGGGGTGAGGCGTGATGTCTTCCGCCCGCGATGAGTCTTGGTGGCATGGTCGCTTGCAACGCTCGTCAATCGGCCGCGGCTACCCGATCGTATTGACGGTGGCCCACACCACCAGCTCTGGGGCCGATGCCTTTCAAGCGATCCTGAGTTCCGGGGAGGTTTACTGGGTCAAGGCCATGGGGAACAGGCAGGGTGATGTGGCCCTAGTCAACGAGTTCGTTGTGGGGAAGATCGCCGATCATCTGGGTGCCTGCGTTCGGCCTCGTCAGATCGTCATGTTGCCCGATGAACTCTGCCGGGAAAGGTTCAAACCACCCTCTGTGCTGCGCCCCGTTTCAGGGCCTGCCCATGGCAGCCTCCACCTGGAGAATGCGGTGGAAGTCGAAGAGGGCTTTGAGTATCGCGACCGAGACAGCAACACGGAACGTGAAGTCGGTATCTATGCCCTGTGGGACCTGTGCCTGGGCCAGGATGAGCAGTGGTTGTACGACTCAGCAGCTGACTACTCTGTCTGGTCTTTCGACCACAGCCTGTGGTTCGCGGTTCAGGGGGAGGAATGGGACCAACACATGTGCCGCACCCTCGTCGATAGGCCTTGGGGCGTCAACGAAGCGGACTACCCTGTAGATAATCTCAGCGCCTCTACTTTCCATTCCTACGCGGAGAAGCTCCGAGACATCACCCCGGCTGACCTGCTGGCGATACTCGCCGCCGTACCTACCGAATGGGGCAAGTCGGACCGCGATCTAGAGGTCTTGGGATGGATGCTCTACCGTCGGTCCAGAGGCGTTGCGCAACGTCTAGTCGACCTTGCCAGTAGAGCAAGACTATGACACCCGGCGACGCACTGAAGGGGGCAACCATGAGCCGCTACCGTTACTGGCTGCTGCGCTACGTCCCCAATGCTGTCCGGGGCGAGTTTGTGAACGTCGGGGTGATAGTCGGGGCTAACGAGGACTGGTCCATCCGGCTTGCAAGTAATCACCGACACATGAATCGTCTCGGTGGTGATGCAGAACGGATTCAGCCTTGGCTGGACCGTTTTGAGTCCCTCATTGAACAGGGCTCTCCCTCGACGCTTGAAGCGCTCGACGAGTTTCCAGGTCTCCACGGCACCCGATTCGACGATCTCGCAGCCCGCCTCAACAACACCATCCAGATCCACCCAGGCGGACCCGTAGCGACCTCCGACTCCGCACGGGCGGCAGACCTGCTGTTCAACGTGTTCGTAGACGACCCGGAGCCTGAACACCGCAAGCAGAAGCGAACCATCGTTCGTGAGCAAATGACCCGTCGCCTGGAGCAATGGGCACAACGGCACCCCGGCTATGGGGTGCACAAGAAGCCCCGGATTGTCTCAGCCTCATATGAGCAAGACTTCGACCAACTCGTCACGAACGTCCAGATCAACAGCCCCAGCGCAGTGACGTACGCCTGGTCGTTCGACTACGCCAACCCGAAGTCCCTTCGCGACAAGGTCCTGGCCTGGTCTTGGACCGTTCGCAAGATGCGTGAGAACGGCGCACGCGCCTCACTCAATGGAGGCACATCCAAAGACCTTCCCCCGGAGACCCCAGTTCTTGTCCTGTACAAGAACCCCGTCACCCCTCCACAGCGAGAGGTCTTCAGCATTGCCTCCGAATCGTTCCGCGAGCTCGAAGTCGACGCCTACGACACCAACCACGTCGAGTCCCTCCTGAGCGCCATCCCCTGAACACGCAGACGTGGGGGCCACACAAGATGAGGGGCAACCTATGCCATGTACACCTGGACCACTCTTACTGGTCCCCACCTTGAGGGGCCGGCTCGAGAACTACGGACCGGCCCCTTATCCGTGTCCCCGCTCACAACTACATTCGAACGCATGTTTGTTCCCTGGGCCTTCGCCGAAGAACGACACATTGAGGTCAGCCGCATCCCCCTCCGGCCCCTCAGCGGCTACACCGACAGCCGGCGCATCTGGCTGGACCACCGCCTCACCGCCACAGAGGCCCGGTGCGCGCTCACACACGAGCTCATCCACCTCGCGCGCGGCCATGACCGGCACCAGCCGCCCGCCGTCGAGAACCGCGTACGCGCGGACACCGCGCGCCTGCTCGTCCCTTGGGCGGCCATCACCGCCCATGCCGGCTCACAGCTGAACGCCTGGCACCTCGCTCAAAAACTCGGCGTGACGGAACGCGTGCTCGCCGACCGCCTGCAGCACGCGAGCGCGACGGAGATCGCAGAGCTGCGGTGCGCGGCGGGGTAGGTCCGGGGACGTGTTGACCGAGTCAACGGGTGCGGCATCCTGGCCTGTGCCGGGTTGGTGGCGTTCCGCGCCGTTCCGGCGCGTACCGTCACGGGACACGCGCGGGAGGCGTTTTCGACTCCCTCCTGGGGCACCACTCACCAGGCCCGTTCCACCGAGAATCCCGTGGAGCAAAAGCAGCCCAGGGGCGCCCCGGGTTACTTTTGCTCAGTTGAAGCGGGCGGGTCTACTGGAGCAAGCAGCGCCGGGCTGACTGGCCCACTCCACGCAGGACCGGGACACCCCGAGGGGCGGGTGCATTCCCCGCCGCGGGGTGCGAGGATGGCGGGACATCCCACATCTGAGAGGACCGACCATGAATAAGTCCACCCAATCCCCCGCCTCGAATGCCGAGAGCCCCCTGACTCCCCTGATGAAAACGGTCGAGGGCAGCAGCGCCCTGGACCCCTTGGTGAGCTCGGCCGATTCCGTGGCCACCGCGGTGGCCGGGAATCCGACCGTTCGCGACCTCCTGCAGGGCAAGCAGGTGGGCCACGCGCTGCACCCGCTGCTCATCGAGGTGCCCATGGGCACGTGGATGAGCGCGCTCGTGCTCGACCTCATGGGTGGCCGTGACTCCGCCCGCGCCGCGCGGGTGCTCACGGGCGTGGGTGTCCTCTCGGCGGTGCCATCTGCCCTGACCGGATGGGCCGAGTACCACGGGCTGCAGAACCGGGACAAACGTGTGGCCGTGATCCACGCCGGGTCCAACGGCCTGGCCACGGGTCTGCAATTCGCCTCGTGGGTGGCCCGCTGCACCGGACGCCACGGGCTGGGGCGCGTCCTCGCCCTGGGCGGCATGTCCGCCGCCGGCCTGGGCGGTTACCTGGGCGGGCACCTGTCGGTCGCGCGTCAGGTGGGCTCGCGGGACGCGGCCTACGAGGACGGCACGAACGGTCGGGCGCAGAACTAGCGGCCGTAGAACAACCGCTCGAACACCGAGCGGGACTGCCGGGTGATCCGCAGGTAGTCCTCCTCGAGCTGCGCGGCGGAACCGGGTTCGTAGCCGATCCACCGGGCCACGGCCTCGAGGTCCACCCGGCGTGACGGCACGGAATCGGAGGCCCGCCCGGAGCGCAGGACGTTGCCGTTGCGGATGTCCGTGGCAAGTTTCCACGCGTGCTCCAGTACGGCGGCGTCCTCCGGGCCCACGAGGTCGGCGGCCACCGCGGCGTTCAGCGCGGGCAGCGTGGAGGTGGTGCGCAGCTCGGGGACCTCGTGCGCGTGCTGCAGTTGCAGCAACTGCACGAGCCATTCCACGTCCGAGAGCCCGCCCCTGCCCAGCTTCACCTGCCGGGTGGGATCCGCCCCGCGGGGCATCCGCTCGCTCTCCACGCGCGCCTTCATGCGCCGGATGTCCACGAGCTGACGGTCCGTGAATTCGGCCGGGTACCGGAAGCGGTCCACCACACGGAAGAACGCCTGGGCCACGTCCTCGGAACCGGCCATGTACCGGGCGCGGGTCAGGGCCTGGAACTCCCAGGTCTGACCCCAGCGCTCGTAGTACTCGGCGTACGAGGCCACCGACCGCACCATGGTGCCCGAGCGCCCTTCCGGACGCAGGTCGTTGTCGATCTCCAGAACCCGTTCGGCGACCACGGGCGGCGTGCACGGTTGCTTCAGGAGCTTGACCATGCGGTTGAGCACGGTTTCCGCGGCACTGCGCGCTTCCCCGGGGTCCGCGTCCGGGGCGGGTGCGTACGCGTACATCACGTCCGCGTCCGAGCCGAAACCGATCTCGCGCCCGCCCTGGCGCCCCATGGCGATCACGAGCACCTCGGCGGGGACAGCGCCGTCGTGCGCGGCCGCGTACTCGGTGCGGGCAAGGTACAGCGCGGCCATCACGGTGGCCTGGTCCACGTCCGAAAGACCCGTCACTGTGGTCTCCACGCTGGCGACGCCGCTCGTGTCCGCGAGCGCGATGCGCAACTGTTCGCGGCGCCGGATCTGGCGCACGGCCCGGATGGCCTCGCCCGGGTCGTGGTGCCGAGCGACCTGCGCGCGCATCTGTGACACGAGCTCGTCCAGGGACCGGGTGGCCAGCTGCGAGTCGTCGCCCAACCACGCCGTCGCCTCGGGAGAGGTTTCGAGCAGGTCCGAGACGTACCGAGAACTCGAGAGGATGTGACACAACCGCTCGGCCGCGGCGTTGGAATCCCGCAGTAATCGCAAGAACCAGGGTGTGTTGCCCAAGGCCTCGCACACCTTGCGCAGGTTGAGTAGACCGGCGTCCGGGTCCACGCCCTCAGCGAGCCAGTCGAGCAGAACCGGCAGCAGCGTGCGCAGGATCTCGGCTCGCCGGCTCACGCCGCGCGAGAGGGCCTCGATGTGTCGCATCGCGGCCTTGGTGTCCTGGTACCCGAGTGCCGCGAGGCGGTCCCGAGCGGCGTCGGTCGTGAGGGTGGTGTCCGCGGGCGCGTTGGCGAGCGCCGCGAGCATGGGACGGTAGAAGATCCGCTCGTGCATGCTGCGCACGGAGCGCTTGGCCGCGTTCCAGTCGCTCACGAGTTTCTGGGCCGTGGGGTGCGTGCGCTCGGCGGCGCCGTCCACGGACCGGGCGACGACGGCCAGTTCCCGTTCGTCGCGCGGCATTAGGTGCGTCCGCCGCATGCGGAACAACTGGATCCGGTGCTCGAGCAACCGCAGCCATCGGTAGTTGAGTCCGAACTCCTCGGCGTCCGCGCGGCCAATGTAGCCACCCGCGCTCAGCGCCGCGAGGGATTCGGTGGTGGCACGCGTGCGGACGGTCTCATCCGAGCGTCCGTGTACGAGTTGTAGCAACTGCACCGTGAACTCGACATCCCGCAGTCCCCCGGGTCCGAGCTTGATCTGCCGGTCCCGGTCCGCCTCAGGGATGTTCTCCGTGACCCTGCGGCGCATGGCCTGGACGGATTCCACGAAGCCCTCGCGCCCGGCGGATGACCAGATGAACGGCGCGATGGCCGCCTCGTAGCGCCGCCCGAGGTCCTGATCGCCCGCGACGCACCGGGCCTTGAGCAGCGCCTGGAACTCCCAGGACTTGGCCCAGCGCTTGTAATAGCGCACGTGGGAGTCCAGTGTCCGCACGAGCGGCCCGTCCTTGCCCTCGGGCCGTAGGTTCGCGTCCACTTCCCACAACGCCGGCTCGGGACCGGCTGCCATCATGGCCTGCGCGAGGGTGTGGGCCATCTCGGTGGCGATCTCCGTGCTCGTGCTCTCGTCCGGGGTGTCCCCGGCGCCGGAGGCCCGGGTCTCCCCGACGTAGACCACGTCCACGTCCGAGATGTAGTTCAGCTCTCGGGCGCCGCACTTGCCCATGCCGATCACCGCGAGCCGTACCTGCTCCACGAGGGCGGGCTCCCAGCGCTCGGCCGCGTGAGCGCGCGCCACCGCCAGGCCGGCCTCGAGGGCGGCCCCGGCGAGGTCCGCGAGTTGCCGGCCGACGGCGGGCATGTAGGCCACCGGGTCCACGGCCCCGACGTCCCGGACGGCCACGCGCGTGAGCCCGCGGCGATAGGCCACGCGCAACGCCTTGTGCGCGTCTTGTCCCGTGAGCGATGCCACCGGGGTGTCCGCCTGCGGATCGGCGCCCACGGATTCGAGCAGCGCCGCACGGAAGACCTCCGCGCGGTCTGCCCTCGGCTCGTCCACGGGCGGGATGTCCAGCAGGTCCAGGTTCTCGGGGGCGCGCAGCAGGAACTCCCCCAGTGCCTCGGACGCACCCAGCAAGCGGAACATGGTCTCGGACTCTCGGGGGTCCCCGTTGACTCGCCGCGCGACCTCCGGGTGGTTCTCGATGAGCCGCACGATGAGCTGCAGCGCCACGTCCGGCGACGCCGCGTGGGCCAGTCCCGCGAGCAGCGCGGACAGGTCCACGCCGTCCAGTTCCCGGAACCCCAGCCAGCGCCGGGCATTCGTGACGTCCGCGAAACCGATCGAGATCAGTTGCTTGGCCGAGATCTTCTCCGCGCGCTCCTTGGCGGTACCCGGGGTGTCAGTCATGGTCTGCCCCTACAGGATGCCCAGGTTGGTCCGCAGTTCGTAGGGCGAGACCTCCTGGCGGTACTGGTCCCAGTCGCGGCGCTTGTTGCGCAGGAAGTACTCGAAGACCTGCTCGCCCAGCAGCTCCGCCATGAACTCCGATTCCTCGGTCAGCCGGATCGCGTCGTGGAGGCTGCCCGGCAGGGGTTGGTGGCCCACGGCGCGGCGCTCGGCGCTGCTCATGGCGAACACGTCGTCCATCTCCACGGGCGGCAGCTCGTACTCGTTCTCGATCCCCTTGAGCCCCGCCCCCAGCAGCGCGGCGTAGGACAAGTACGGGTTCGTCGCGGAGTCGATCCCCCGGTACTCGATCCGGGAGGACTGCACCTTGTCCGGCTTGTAGAGCGGCACACGCACCAGCGCCGAGCGGTTGTTGTGGCCCCATGACATGTACGACGGCGCTTCGTCACCGGCCCACAGTCGCTTGTAGGAGTTCACGAACTGATTGGTCACGGACGTGAACTCGGGGGCGTGGCGCAGCAGCCCGGCGATGAAGTGCCGCCCGGTCTCGGAGAGCCGGAACTCGGCCCCGGCCTCGTAAAACGCGTTGGTGTCCCCTTCGAACAGGGAGAAGTGCGTGTGCATCCCCGAGCCGGGGTGGCGGGAGAACGGCTTGGGCATGAAGGTCGCGTAGATCCCCTGGGACAGGGCCACCTCGCGCACCACGGTGCGGAACGTCATGATGTTGTCCGCGGTCTGCAGCGCGTCCGCGTAGCGCAGGTCGATCTCGTTCTGACCCGGTCCGGCCTCGTGGTGCGAGAACTCCACGGAGATGCCCACCGATTCGAGCATGTTCACCGCGGTGCGGCGGAAGTCTTGGACCACTCCCCCCGGGACGTGATCGAAGTACCCCTCGTAGTCCACCGGTACGGGTTCGCCGGTGCGCGGGTCCAGCTCGGGCGAGCGCAACAGGTAGAACTCGATCTCGGGAGCGGTGTAGCACGTGAAGCCCATGTCCGAGGCCTTGGCGAGCACGCGGCGCAGAACCCCGCGGGGATCCGCCGCGGAGGGCTCACCGTCCGGGGTCTTCAGGTCGCAGAACATCCGGGAGGTCGGCTCGTCCTCCCCGCGCCACGGCAGCAACTGAAACGTGGAGGGATCCGGTTGCAGGAGCATGTCGGACTCGAAGATCCGCGACAGCCCCTCGATCGAGGAGCCGTCGAACCCGAGGCCCTCCTCGAACGCGGCCTCCACCTCAGCGGGTGCCAGCGCAATGGACTTGAGGGTCCCCACGACGTCCGTGAACCACAACCGGACGAACCGGACGTCCCGGTCCTCGATGGTGCGCAGAACGAATTCTTGCTGACGGTCCATGGGTCCACCTCGGATTCCTGGGGCGTGTGACACAGCGGCTGCGGGCTCACGCGCCGGGGCCATGCCCGGGACGAGCCACGTCACAACTGTATCGGTCGCAGCAGCGTTCCTCGCGCCCGTCTCCCCCATCTGTCCGCTTGCGTGTTCCCGCCCCGGTCCGCACGGAGATCGGGTCGCCGAGTCAGTGCCGCTCCCCGCCCGGAACCCCTGGGCCCGACCGGCCGGTACCCTGACACCATGAGCGAAACGCAACCTTCGTCCGGTTCCCCCGCCGAGAAATCCCTCGCCCAGATCGCCCGCGTGCGGACCCTGCACCTGCAGCGTGCCAAGGACGCCGGGGAGAAGTTCTCCATGCTCACGAGCTACGACACGCTCACCGCGGGGATCTTCGACCGAGCCGGCGTGGACGTCCTGCTCGTGGGTGATTCACTCGGCAACACGGTGCTCGGACACGAGTCCACCCTGCCGGTCACGCTCGAGCACATGATCACGTTCTCCGCCGCGGTCGTGCGCGGCGTACAGCGCAGCCTCGTGGTCGTGGACCTGCCCTTCGGCTCGTACGAGGAGTCCCCGGATCAGGCCGTGCGCAGCGCGGTGCGGATCATGAAGGAGTCCGGCGCGCACGCCGTGAAGATCGAGGCGGGGGAAGCGCTCGCGGAGCACGTGGCCGCCGTGGTGCGCGCTGGGATCCCTGTCATGGGTCACGTCGGATTCACCCCGCAGTCCGAGCACGCGCTGGGCGGGTTCCGGATCCAGGGCCGCGGCGAGGCCGGGGAGCAGCTACTGCGCGACGCCCGTGCCGTGCAGGACGCCGGGTGCTTCGCCGTCGTCCTGGAAATGGTGTCCGCGGACGCCGCGGCACGAGTGGAGGACGAGCTGCGGATCCCCACGGTGGGGATCGGCGCCGGGAATGTGACCACCGGCCAGGTGCTCGTGTGGCAGGACATGCTGGGGTTGCGCACCGGGAAGATGCCGCGCTTCGTCAAGCAGTACGCGCAGCTCGCTCAGGTCGCCGACGACGCCGTGCGCGGCTACGTGGCCGACGTCCGCTCCGGTGCGTTCCCGGCCGAGGAGCACTCCTACCGGGGGTGACGCCCGGGTCGCCCCGAACCAGAATGGGACCGGGCGACGTCGCCGCCCGGCCCTACAGGGTCAGTCACCCTTGAACGCGGCGTCCTCCTCGTCCCAGCGCTTGGTGTTCTCCGCGGCGCGCTCGAGGGCGCGCGAGGCCTCCTCGCGGGTCGCGTAGGGGCCCATGAGCTTGCGGTAGTCGTCCTTGGGGCCTTCCTCGACCTGCTTGGTGTAGAGGTTGTACCAGTACTCGGCCATGATCTTCCTCCCTGTGCGGCGCCGTGCGCCGTACACCCGCCCCGCGGCGGGGTCGCGAACCTTCCCGGCCGAACGGGCCCGGGACTCAAGGATTAGGCTAGTTGCTGAACCAGGTGTTCGGGGCGCCTTGACGCCTCACAGCACGAACACGCCCGCGATCGCCGCAGGAGGCAATGACCCATCGTGACTACGCACAATCTCGCACCAGCACCCGGATCCACCGCACCGCGCGGCGCGCTACGCCCCGGGAACCTTACCCCGCGGCGCCACGTCCCGGGCGGGATCGAACGGCCGGAGTACGTGGGACGCCGGGACGCGAACGAGGGTCACGCCTCCAACGTGTACACCCCCGAAGAGATCGAGCTGGTGCGCGAGGCCGGCCGGATCGCCGCCCGTGCGCTGCAGGCCGCGGGCGCAGAGGCCAAGCCCGGCGTGACCACGGATGAACTGGACCGGATCGCGCACGAGTACATGTGTGATCACGGGGCATACCCCTCGTGCCTCGAGTATCGCGGGTTCCCCAAGTCCATCTGCACGTCACTCAACGAGGTGATCTGTCACGGCATCCCCGATTCCACCGTGCTCGAGGACGGGGACATCATCAACCTGGACGTCACCGCGTACAAGAACGGCATGCACGGGGACACCAATGCCATGTTCCTGGTGGGTGACGTGGACGAGGACTCCCGCCTGCTCGTGGAACGCACGCACGAGGCGATGAACCGCGGGATCAAGGCCGTGCGTCCCGGGCGTGAGATCAACGTGATCGGGCGCGTCATCGAGAAGTACGCCAAGCGTTTCGACTACGGGGTCGTGCGCGACTTCACCGGGCACGGCGTGGGGCGCGAGTTCCACACGGGTCTGATCGTCCCGCACTACGACGCCGCCCCGTCCTACGCCACCGAGATGGTCCCGGGAATGATCTTCACGATCGAACCCATGCTGACCCTCGGTTCCATCACGTGGGATCAGTGGTCCGACGACTGGACCATCACGACCCACGACAAGATGCGCACTGCACAGTTCGAACACACCATGGTCGTGACCGATGACGGCGTGGAGATCCTCACCCTCCCGTAAGATCGAGCGACGGGGCGGGCTGCATCGCGTCCACCTCCGCATAGTTTCCACCGTGAACCGAAGGGACCGTTCATGAGCTCAGGTACTCCGCAGGGTGTCGTATCGCAGTGTGGCATCGGAATCGACATTGGTGGTACCGGCACCAAGGGTGGGATCGTGGATCTCGCCACCGGCCAACTCGTGGGTGAACGGTTCCGCATCCCCACGCCGCAGCCCGCCACGCCGGAAGCCGTGGCCGGCGTCGTCAAGCAGATCGTGGACGAACTGCAGTCCCGCCCCGAGGCCCCGGCCCCGGACAGCCACGTGGGCATCGTTTTCCCCGCCATCATCAAGAACGGGGTGGCGCTGTCCGCGGCGAACGTGGACAAGTCGTGGATCAACACGAACGTGGATGCCCTCATGACCGAGACGCTGGGCCGTGAGGTCGAGGCCCTCAACGACGCCGACGGCGCCGGGCTCGCCGAAGCGCACTACGGCGCGGGCAAGGGCAAGGAAGGCCTGGTCATGGTGATCACCCTGGGCACAGGGATCGGTTCCGCGATGATCCTCAACGGCCAACTGGTCCCCAACGCCGAGCTCGGTCACCTGGAGATCGACGGCTTCGATGCCGAGACCAAGGCCTCGGCCGCCGCCCGGGAACGCGAGCAGCTGCCCTGGAAGAAGTGGGCCAAGAAGCGGCTGCAGCGGTACTTCTCCCACGTGGAGTTCCTGTTCTCCCCGTCCCTGTTCGTGATCGGGGGCGGTGTGTCCAAGAACTCGGAGAAGTTCCTGCCCTACCTCGAACTGCGGACACCGGTAGAGATCGCCGCGCTGCGCAACAACGCCGGCATCGTGGGTGCTGCGCTGTGGGCCCAGCAGTGCCGGGACGCCCAGGCCGCCAAGCCGGTCATCGACCCCGTGAAGTGACGGACGCCCGTCCCGGGCCGTGGAGATCCTCCGCGCTCGGGACGGTACCGACCCGCCCCGGACATGGGTGAGACCCCGAAGGTGACCGCGGCTTCCCCTCCGCGGACCCTCGGGGTCTCGTATTGAGAGTCTAAGTACTCAACGCATTCGGATCAAGCCGTCAGGTGTTCGCCCAGGTCGGCGAGGAATTCCCCCACGGGAGCGTCCACCTTCACGGTGGCCATCGAGTCCCCTCCGGTGACGCCGTGGTTGACGATCACCACGGGGATCCCCTCTCGGTCTGCTTGCCGCACGAACCGGCGTCCGGAGTTCACGGTCAGCGACGATCCCGCCACGAGTAGCGCCTCGGACCGCGCGACCATGCGCCGCGCCAGGGCCACGCGGTGCGACGGCGCGTTCTCCCCGAAGAACACGACATCCGGTTTCAGCACCCCCTGGCACACGGGGCAGTCCCACACACGGAAACCGCCGGTGTGCTCCACGGTGGCGTCCGCGTCCGGGGCGTATTCGATGTCGTCCGCCGAGGCCATGCCGTCGTAGAACCCGGGGTTCAACTCGTCCAGGTAGCGCGAGACCTGTTCCCGGGGGAATCGGGACGAGCACGAGGTGCACAACACCCACGCGTAGGTGCCGTGCAGGTCCACCACGGCCACGGAGCCGGCTTTCTGGTGCAGCCGGTCGATGTTCTGGGTGATGATCCCGTCCACCAGACCGGCGGCCTCGAGCCGGGCCAGCGCCTCGTGGGCGGCGGACGGTTGTGCCCGGGCCACGAAGTGCCAGCCGTACTGGTTGCGGGCCCAGTAGTGCCGGCGACTCGCCACACTGCCCATGAACTCCTGATACGTCATGGGGGAACGAGGTTTGGCGCCCGGGCCGCGGTAGTCGGGGATCCCGGACGGGGTGCTCACCCCCCGCGCCCGTGAGCACCGCGATCTGCTTGCCCCGTAGCACCTCGAGAACGCGCGGCAGACCGTCCCGGGCGTTCAGTGCATGGGGATCGGGGAAGAGGCTCTCGTCCACCGGTGCGCCGTAACCGGCGCGCAGTACTCGCAGGGGCATCAGGACCGGGGCAGGTTCTCGAGGACGCCCCGCAGTCGATCCCATTCCCGGGCCTGGGTGATGTCGGCGGAGCTGACGTCACGGATGATCCCGCGGGCGTCGATGGTGATGGTGTGGCGCTGGGCGCACCCTGCGTCCTCGTCCAGGACACCGTAGCGGCGGGCCACGTCCCCGTGGGGCCAGTGATCGGAGAGCATCTGGAAGTCGTAGGACTCCTGCCGCGCGAACGCGTCCAATGCGAAGTGGCTGTCCGTGGAAATGCACACCACGACGGCGGCGAACTCATCGAACATGTCCGCGTGATCCTGCAGATGGCACAGCTCGTCCGTGCAGATCGGCGAGAACGCGTAGGGGAAGAACACGAGCACGACCGGCGCACCCCGGTAGTCGCCCAGGGAGCGGGACTCGCCGTAACGGTCCTGGAGGGTGAAGTCCGGCGCGGTGGATCCGATGGCACTCATGAGGGCCCTTCCTGCCGCGCGGGAGCGCCGCGGCGCGCGCTCAGAAGTTTCGTTTGGGGGTCAGGCGGGAGACGGACCAGTCCGGGGAGACCCGTGCCGCGCTCGTGACGTGCAGACCGGCGGTCGAGGCCGCTTCCTGGATGTCAGCGGGAGAGACGTGGTCCTGGCGGCCGGCCTTGGGCGTCAGCAACCACACGACACCGCCGTCGTCGAGGGTGGTCTGGACGTCCACGAGCTCGTCCACCAGATCGCCGTCCCCGTCACGCCACCACAGCACGACGGCGTCCACGACCTCTTGCGCGTCCTCGTCGAAGAGCTCCGAGCCGATCGCGTCCTCGATCCGCCCGCGCAGATCCGCGTCGACATCGTCGTCGTAACCGAATTCCTGGACGTAGTCGCCGTCCTTCAGATTCAGTTGCGCCGCAATGCTCTCCTCGGGGGCTTTCGCCTCGCTCACCGTAACTCTCCTTCACTGCTGTCTCGCGCGGGGCCGGACCGTCGGCTCAACGACGCTGCCGGACCTCACCCTCACCGTGACGGGGATGTCAACGGTGCGTAATAAAGACAACACTGGATTGTCCCCGCGTTCAAGCCACACCACGAACCGCGGGGCGAATCGGATGACTTGTGACACGTTCCACACCCGTGGCGGCCCGGCGCAGGCGGTGTGACGCGTGAAACGGTGTGGCCACTGCCGGTGACGCCATCGCGTGTGACACGATGAAAGGACGGCGGCATCGGCCTGTCCGATCACCCGCCGCCTGACACACCGCTCCGACACCGGGGATCCCGTGACACGGAGCTGACGATAGAGAGGTTCTCGTGTCTTCCGACAGCAATCACCACATTTTGAGTGGGTTGACGAATAATCTTCAGGACGCTGATGTTCAGGAGACGCAGGAGTGGATCGAGTCGTTTGACGCGTTGATCCAGGCGCAGGGTACCGCGCGGGCGCAGTACGTGATGCGGGCGTTGTTGCAGCACGCGGGCACGCATTCGGTGGGTGTGCCGATGGTGACGACGTCGGATTATGTGAACACGATCCCGGTGGATCAAGAACCCGAGTTCCCCGGTGATGAGGAGATCGAGCGCCGTTACCGGGCTTTCCTGCGCTGGAACGCGGCGGTGATGGTCCACCGCGCTCAACGCCCGGAAGTCTCCGTTGGCGGGCATATCTCCTCGTACGCGGGGGTGGCGACGTTGTATGAGGTGGGGTTGAACCACTTCTTCCGCGGACCTGGCCATTCCGGGGGCGGGGATCAGGTGTTCTTCCAGGGTCATTCCTCCCCCGGTAACTACGCCCGCGCTTACCTCGAGGGCCGGCTCACGGAGGAGCAGTTGGATGGGTTCCGGCAGGAGAAGACCCACGCCCCCAACGGGTTGCCCTCGTACCCGCATCCGCGGTGTTTACCGGATTTCTGGCAGTTCCCCACCGTGTCGATGGGGATCGGGCCGATGAACGCGATCTACCAGGCCCAGTTCAACCGGTACCTGCACAACCGCGGTATCAAGGACACCTCGGACCAGCACGTGTGGGCGTTTTTGGGCGACGGGGAGATGGATGAACCCGAATCCCGTGGTGTGCTGCAGTTAGCGGCGAATGAGAAGTTGGACAACCTCACCTTCGTGATCAACTGCAACCTGCAACGCTTGGATGGTCCGGTACGCGGGAACGGGAAGATCATCCAGGAGCTGGAAGCGTTCTTCCGCGGTGCGGGGTGGAATGTGATCAAGGTCGTGTGGGGCCGGGAATGGGACGCCCTACTGGAGGCGGATCACACCGGGGAGTTGGTGCGGATCATGAACGAGACCCTGGACGGGGACTACCAGACCTTCAAAGCCGAATCCGGTGGGTTCGTCCGTGACCACTTCTTCGCCCGCTCCGCAGCCACCAAAGAACTGGTGGCCGATTACACGGATGAGCAGATCTGGAACCTCAAGCGCGGCGCCCATGACTACCGCAAGGTGTATGCGGCGTACAAGGCGGCGGTGGAACACACCGGCCAGCCCACGGTGATCCTGGCCCAAGGCGTCAAGGGCTACGGGTTGGGTCCGCACTTCGAGGCCCGTAACGCCACCCACCAGATGAAAAAACTCACCCTCGAAGACCTCAAGGCCTTCCGGGATCACTTACGGATCCCGATCAGTGATGAGCAACTGGACTCGGATCTCTACAACGCCCCCTACTACCACCCCGGACCCGACTCCCCGGAAATCAAGTATTTGTTGGAGCGCCGTCAGGAGTTGGGGGGGTTCCTCCCGGATCGCCCCCACACCCAGCAGGCGCTCACCTTGCCCTCGGACAAAGCCTTCGCTTCGGGGAAGAAGGGCTCGGGCAAACAACTGGCGGCCACGACCATGGCGTTCGTGCGGATCCTCAAAGACCTGATGCGGGAGAAGGACTTCGGGCACCGCATCGTACCCATCGTCCCGGACGAGGCCAGAACGTTTGGGATGGACTCTTTCTTCCCGACCGCGAAGATCTATAACCCCAACGGGCAGAACTACCTCTCCGTGGACCGCGAACTGATGCTCGCGTACAAGGAATCCGCCCAGGGTGTGATCCTGCACCCGGGGATCAACGAGGCCGGGGCCACCGCTGCGTTCACCGCCGCGGGCACCTCCTACGCCACCCACGGTGAAACCATGATCCCGGTGTACATCTTCTACTCCATGTTCGGGTTCCAACGCACCGGGGATGAGTTCTGGGCAGCAGCCGATCAGATGGCCCGCGGGTTCGTGATCGGCGCCACCGCCGGGCGTACCACCCTGACCGGTGAGGGCCTGCAACACGCTGACGGGCACTCCCCGATCCTGGCTTCGACCAACCCCGCGGTGATCCACTACGACCCCGCCTACGGGTACGAGATCGCCCACATCGTCAAACGCGGGATCGAACACATGTACGGGCAGGCGGATGAGGATCACAACGTGATGTACTACCTCACCGTCTACAACGAACCCATCCACCAACCCGCCGAACCCGAAGACGTCGATGTGGACGGGATCCTCAACGGCATCTACCTGCTCAAACCCGCCACCAACGAAGGCCCGCGCGCCCAGTTGCTGGCCTCCGGGGTCGGGGTGCCCTGGGCGTTGGAAGCCCAACGGATCCTCGCCGAGGAATGGTCGGTCTCCGCCGACGTGTGGTCGGTGACCTCGTGGACGAACCTACGCCGGGATGCTCACGCCGCCGAACATGAGGCGTTCCTCAACCCCGGTGAAGGAGCCCGCACCCCCTACATCACCCAAGCACTAGCAGGGGCAACGGGACCGGTGATCGCTACCAGTGATTACACCTCGGCCCTACCGGACTCCGTGCGTCAGTACGTGCCCAACGACTGGGCCTCGTTGGGCGCTGACGGATTCGGGTTCGCTGACACCCGCGCCGGAGCACGCCGGTACTTCACCATCGATGCGCACTCAATGGTCGTACGCACCCTGGAAATGCTGGCCAAACGCGGAGAGATCGACTGGTCCGCCCCCGCAGAAGCCATCACCCGCTACGACCTCACCAACCCCGCCGCCGGCACCAGCGGTAACACCGGAGGCGACGCCTAACCCACCAACCCACCACCACGGCGCCCCCACACCACCCACCCACCCACACACGGACGGGACAGTGCGGGGGCGCCGTCGTACCATGCACACGCGTTAAACCTCGAAGACCGAACCCACGGCGGGCTCGCCCTGACCCGTATTCGCGGACGCGCGCACCCCGCCTGCAACTCGACGCGGGGCACCCGCCCCGGCGTGCGGCGTCGTCGTCCGGGGACATCCCCCCGGACGGGCGAACGGCATGGACTACCCTCGACTCATGCCCTCCGACACCTCCGGCTCCGCCGCCCGCAAAGCACGCTCCACGCGCCGGGTGACCTGGCCGCTCCGCAGTCGGCAACAGGGCACACCGCACCCCAAGACGCTGGACAACCTCACGGCCAATCTAGGGCAGGTCTCGACCGTGGCAGTGCAGCGGTTGAGCACGTCCCTGCCGTGGTTCTCCCAGCTGCGCGCGGACGAACGCTCGGAACTCGGGCTGCTCGCCCAGCGCGGTATCGCGTCCTTCGTGCGGTGGTACGAGAACCCGCAGGAACCCGTGTGGGTGCTGACGGAGATCTTCAAGCAGGCCCCCACGGAACTGACCCGCTCCATCACGCTGCAGAACGCACTGCAGGTGCTGCGCATCGTCGTGGACGTGGTCGAGGAGAAGGTCCCCGAGCTCGCCCAGCACAACGACGAGGTGGCGCTGCGCGAGGCCGTGCTGCGCTTCTCGCGCGAGGTCGCCTTCGCCGCCGCGGACGTCTATGCCAAGGCCGCCGAGAACCGAGGCTCGTGGGATGCGAGGCTGGAATCGCTCGTGGTGGACGGGATCCTGCGCGGCGACCACTCCGACTCCATGCGCTCCAGGGTCTCCGCGCTCGGCTGGACCGACCAGGGTGACGTCACGGTCATGGTGGGCCCCGCGCCCGCCACCACCGGACCCGCCGGTGTGGAACGCATCCGGCGCGCGGCCGGCCGCCATGCCACGGAATGCCTCGTGGCCATCCAGACCGACCGGCTCGTACTCGTGCTCGGCGGGCTCCGAGACCGCATGCGTTCCCTGACCAAGCTCGCGGCGGTGTTCGGTGAGGGGCCGGTGGTCCACGGGCCCGCGGTGTCCTCCGTGTTCGAGGTCAAGGAATCGGCGGATCGCGCCCAGGCAGGATTGCGCGCCGCCGCGGCCTGGCCCCAGGCACCGCATCCCGTCTACTCCGAGGACCTGTGGCCCGAACGCGCCATCAGCGGGGACCCGCTCGCGCTGCGCTCCATGGTGGAGGCCGTGTGGGAACCGCTCTCGGCGTCCTCCACCGGACTCGTGGACACCCTCACCACCTACCTGTGCGTGGGGCACTCGCTCGAGGCCACCGCGCGCGAGCTGTTCGTCCACGCCAACACCGTGCGCTACCGGTTGCGCCGCGTCAGCGACATCACCGGGTGGGACCCCCTGCTGCCCCGGGACGCGTTCGTGCTGCACTGCGCCGTGCTCGCGGGCCGGCTGAACAGTCAGCCATGACATGGTCTTGTAGACCTCCCACAAAGCTCGTCCCCCAGGTTGGTGACACCGACCAGTCCGTGGCGCGGTCCACTCTTGGTGGAATGAACGGGTGATTGCAGTTGTCTGCCCCGGTCAGGGGTCCCAGAAGCCAGGTTTCCTCACCGAGTGGTTGTCCGTTCCCGGAGTGTCCGACCACCTGAGCGAGCTGTCCGACGCCGCCGGGCTAGATCTCACGCACTACGGCACCCAGGCGGACGAGGAGACCATCAAGGACACCGCGGTGGCCCAGCCCCTCATCGTGGCCGCGGGTCTCGTGGCCGGGCGGCTGCTCGCGCCGAGCTTGGAGGACCGCTCCGACGTCGTCTTCGCGGGGCACTCCGTCGGTGAGATCACCGCCGCCGCGCTGTCCGGCGTGCTGAGCGAGGCGGACGCCATGCAGTTCGTGCGCGTGCGCGCCACGGAAATGGCCCGCGCAGCCGCCGTCTCCCCCACGGGGATGGCCGCGGTGCTGGGCGGTAAGCCAGACGACGTCGCTCAGGCCATCGCCGCCGTCGGCGCCACCGCCGCGAACGCGAACGGCGGTGGCCAGGTGGTCGCCGCCGGGACGATCGAGCAGCTCGACGCCCTCGCGGAGAACCCTCCGGCGCGGGCAAAGGTCATCAAGCTCAAGGTCGCTGGCGCGTTCCATACCGAGCACATGGCGCCCGCGCTGGAGCCGCTGCGTGAGCTCGTGCCGCAGCTGTCCCCGAACGATCCGAAGCACCCCCTGCTGAGCAATTTCGATGGTGCCCGGGTCGACGGCGGTGCAGCGGCCGTGGACTCGCTCGTGGAGCAGGTCTGCCGCCCGGTGCGGTGGGACGCGTGCATGGAGACCCTGGCCGAGCTGCAGGTCGAGCACATCGTGGAACTGCCGCCGGCCGGGACCCTCGTGGGTCTGGCCAAGCGCGGGCTCAAGGGCGTGCCCGCAACCGCCGTCAACACACCGGAGGGCCTGGAGACGGTGCGGAGTATTCTGAGCTGACAAGTGTGCGCACGCACCCGGACAACTCGTGAACTGCACCAGGTAAGGAGTCGGCCTCCCGTGGCGACCATCAAACAGAACACCCCCAACGCCCACACACGCATCCTGGGTATCGGCGCCTACCGCCCGTCCGAGATCGTGACCAATGACGACGTCTGTCAGTGGATCGAATCCTCCGACGAGTGGATCGTCAAGCGCACGGGCATCCACACCCGCCACCGTGCCCCGGCGGACGTCACCGTCCTGGAGATGGCCGAGCACTCGGCCCGCGAGGCACTCGAGAGCGCCGGTCTCACGGGTGAGCAGCTGGACACCATCATCGTGTCCACCGTGTCCTTCCCGTACCTCACCCCGTCCCTCGCCGCCCAGCTCGCGGACCGCCTGGGGGCCACACCTGCGGCGGCCTACGACATCTCCGCGGCGTGCGCGGGCTACTGCTACGGCATCGCCCAGGCGGACGCGCTCGTGCGCTCCGGGGATTCCACCAACGTACTGGTGATCGGCGTGGAAAAGCTCTCCGACGTCATCGACAACACCGAGCGTTCCATCTCCTTCCTGCTCGGCGACGGCGCCGGCGCCGTGGTCATCGGCCCGTCCGACGTCCCGGGGATCGGCCCGTCCGTGTGGGGTTCGGACGGATCCAAGTGGGATGCGATCCGTATGACCCACCCGCTCACCGACATCCGCACGGTCGAGAAGGGTGGCGAGCGGACCTTCGCCAAGGACCTCGCGGACCCGGAGACCGGTGAGATGCGCCCGGACGCCACCATGTGGCCCACCCTGCGCCAGGACGGACCCACGGTCTTCCGGTGGGCCTCGTGGGAGGGAGCCCGCGTGGCCAAGGAAGCCCTCGAGGCCTCCGGGCTCGAGCCCGAGGACCTCGCAGCATTCGTGCCCCATCAGGCGAACATGCGCATCATCGATCAGATGGCCAAGGTGCTCAAGCTGCCCGACTCCGTGATCATCGCCCGGGACATCGCAGAGGCCGGTAACACCTCCGCGGCGTCCATCCCGCTGGCCACCCACCGCTTGCTCGCGGAGCACCCGGAACTGTCCGGCAAGCCCTCCCTGCAGATCGGTTTCGGGGCGGGTCTCGTGTACGGCGCCCAAGTGGTGCTGCTGCCCTGATCCCACCCGTGGCGTGCCGTAGGGTTAGACCGCACACCTCTTGTCCACGGACCGTTCGAGCACTCGGGCGGTCCGCACGGTAGTTCTCCCGAACCCCGTGCTCACCCAGTAAGGTCGCGCACCGCGACTGTAAGGAAAGGAAGCCGATATGGCGAGCAAAGACGAAATCCTGGCCGGCCTGGCAGAAATCGTGAACGAAGAGACCGGCCTCGAGACCGACGCCGTGCAGCTCGACAAGTCCTTCACCGAGGATCTGGACATCGACTCCATCTCCATGATGACCATCGTGGTCAACGCCGAGGAGAAGTTCGACGTCACCATCCCGGACGAAGAGGTCAAGAACCTGAAGACCGTCGAGGACGCCGTCAACTTCATCGACAACGCCCAGGACTGATCCCCGGGTGTCAGGTGGCGTGCCCTCCAGCGTGAGCGGGGCACGCCACCTCACGTCACACCAGGCGGCCGACCGAGCAAGCCCTGGAACATCTGCGACCCCGGACACGAGGAAGTGCACAACATGTCCCGCAAAGTAGTCGTCACCGGCCTGGGTGCCATCACTCCCATCGGTGAGAACGTCCAGGAGACCTGGCAGAACGCCCTCAAGGGTGTCTCCGGTGTCCACGCTCTGGAACAGGAGTGGGTGGAGAAGTACGACCTCCCTGTGCGCATCGGCGCCACCTCCCCCAAGCCGTCTGAGGATGCCGTGTCCCGGGTGCAGGCCAAGCGTCTGGACCCCTCCGGTCAGCTGTCCGTGGCAGCGGCTCGTGAGGCGTGGACGGACGCCGGTTTCTCCGGCGCCGACGCCGACTCGAGCGACGAGTTGGACCCCACCCGCGTGGGCGTGGCGTTCGGTACCGGTATCGGCGGTGTGTGGACCCTCCTGGATGCGTGGGACACCCTGCTCGCCAAGGGGCCCCGCCGCGTCAAGCCCATGACCGTGCCCATGCTCATGCCCAACGGCAATGCGTCCTCGGTGAGCATGGAGTTCAAGGCCCGCGCGTGCGCGATCACCCCGGTCTCCGCGTGTGCATCCGGCACCGAGGCGTTCTTCCAGGGTCTGAATCTGATCCGCTCGGGCAAGGCGGACGTGGTGATCGTGGGCGGCGCCGAGAGTGCGATCCACCCCATGACCATTGCCGCGTTCAACTCCATGCAGGCCCTGTCCCGGCGCAACGACGATCCGCAGCGCGCCTCCCGCCCGTTCGACGTGGACCGCGACGGGTTCGTCATGGGTGAGGGAGCCGGTGCCGTGGTGCTCGAGTCCGAGGAGCACGCGAAGGCCCGCGGCGCGCGGATCTACGCCGAACTGGCGGGTGCGGGTCTCAGTGCCGACGCCCACCACATCACCGCTCCCGCCACCGGGGATGAGGGCGGACCCGCCCGCGCGCTGCGTGAGGCCATGGAGTCCGGGGACATCGCCCCCTCGGACATCAAGCACGTCAACGCGCACGCGACCTCCACCCCCGTGGGCGACATCCCCGAGGCCGGCGCACTGCGCTGCGCATTCGGGTCCGCCGTGGACGACATGGCCGTGTCCGCGACCAAGTCCATGATGGGTCACCTGCTCGGTGGTTCCGGAGCCGTTGAGGGTGTACTCACCGTCCTGGCCCTATCCGAGCGCAAGGCCCCGTGCACCATCAACCTGGAGAACCAGGACCCCCGGATCGATCTGGACGTGGTGACCACCGCCCGGAATCTCCCCGGTGGGGACATGGTCGCGATCTCCAACTCGTTCGGTTTCGGCGGGCACAACTCGGTGGCGGCGTTCCGCTCCCTGTAGCGGGCGCCCACCCCAGCGACGAACCCCGGTGGCCCACCCTGTGGAGGTGGGACACCGGGGTTCGTTCGTGCTCCGCAACGGATTCGGAGCGAGAGTTCTGAGGTCGGAAACTTGTAGGTACGGGTGGCACCCATCGGGGGTCCCCGGGTAGGTCACCCACCACGTCACGCCGCATCGGTAACGCCTCTCCGGGGCGAGCCGTGTCATCCGGCGGGTGGCTATCTGGCGGGGGTCATCCGACGCGATGCAGCCACCGCACGGGTGCGCCCTCGGCGGCGTGACGGAACGGTTCCAGCTCCTCGTCCCAGGCCTCCCCCAGTGCCAGGGAGAGCTCCGCGACCACGGCGGAGGGGTCCCCACCGGAGGCCTCGAACGCGAACCGGATCCGGTCCTCGCTCACGCAGATGTTCCCGGCGACGTCCGTGGTCGCGTGGAAGATCCCCAGATCCGGCGTGAAGGACCACCGGGAGCCGTCGTTACCGCGGCTCGCGTTCTCGGTCACCTCGAACCTCACCCGCCCCAGGGTCCGGAGCGCGGAGGCGAGCAGCGCCCCCGTGCCTGCGCGGCCGGACCACTCGAGTTCGGTGCGCACGCAACCGGGCTCGGCGTTCTGCGGTGTCCACTGTAGATCCGTGCGCTGTCGCGAGACGGATTCCAGAGCCCACTGGATGTGGGGGCACAGCGCCTGCGGCGCGGAGTGCACGTACAGCACACCCCGCGTGGTGGGTGAAGACATAGCCTGTTCCTCCGTTGTGTAGGTACGTCTTCCCCAACGTCCTGCTCGGAGGCCCCGGCCTATGTGTTTCGGCGCCCGTATGAAGTTGTCCGGTCGGTGTTCGGCGGCCGGATGTACACACCCTCGCGGATTCGAGGCCGCGGGGGTGGCTCATTCCGTTTCATTGTCCCGCAGGGCTACTCACCGGTCAACCCGAATCACTGCTCGCGCTGAAATGTCAAGCTCGCGGATGCGCTTGGGAGTAGGCACGTTTGAGCCGTTCCACGGACACATGGGTGTAGATCTGGGTGGTGGCCACGCTCGCGTGCCCCAGCACTTCCTGCACGGTGCGCAGGTCCGCTCCCCCGTCCAGCAAGTGGGTCGCAGCGCTGTGCCGCAGGCTGTGCGGCCCACGGGCGGTGGTCTCCGGAATGGTCTCCAACGCACGGGCCACGACCCTGCGGGCCACCCGGGCGTCGATCCGGGCACCGCGGGCCCCGACGAAGACGGCGTCACCCGCTTCGGGTGCCGCGAGCTCCGCGCGCCGATGTCCCCACAGGGCCAGCGCCTCCCCCGCGCTCTCCCCGTACGGGACCCGGCGTTGTTTGTTCCCCTTGCCCGTGACCGTGAGGACGTGGTTCACGGCGTCCACGTGGGACCCGTCGAGGGACACGAGCTCGCTGATCCGAGCGCCCGTGGCGTAGAGCAGTTCGAGCAGTGCCCAGTCGCGCGCCGCGAGCGCTGCCGCGTGAGCGTCGTCGTGCCCACCGAGGGCGACGTCCCCGAGGTCGTCGAGCATGTCGTTGAGTGCCGTGGCGCCCACGACGTCCGGGAGGTGCTTGGCGGGGCGCGGCCCGCGCAACCCCGCGGCCGGGTCGTGACGCAGCCCCTGGGTGTCCACGGCCCAGCGGAAGAACGTGTGCACGGCCGCGATCCCCCGGGACAGGGAACTGCGGGCGAGTCCTCGGTGGTGGCGCTGGGCGAGCCAGCCGCGCAGGGTGTCCCGGTCCAGCAGGTCCATGGCGTCGATCCCGTGGTCCCGCATCCAGTGCGAGAGGTCCGAGACGTCGTTGACGTAGGAGCGCACGGTGTGGTCGCTGCGGGACCGCTCAAGGCTCAGATACGCCCGGAACTGCGGGAGGTAGGCCTCGAGCGGCCCGGGCGGGGTATCCTTCGCGCCTGCTGCCGGTGTCCCCTGCGCGCCCGACGACGCCGCGTGCTCAGGTTCCCGTTCGACCGTCCGGTCTTTTACTGCGCCCATGCGGCGAGCCTACCCGCCGCCATCCGAGCAGCGAGTCCGCGGCCAGTCCGGCGTCACGGAGCCTTACGAGACCCGTGAGCACCTCCCCCGGGCTCAACCCGGACACCGCGCACAAATGGGACGGGTCCGCGTCGGTGCGCAGGGGCAGCGCGTCGAACAAGCGTAACAACGTGGGATCCAGGCCGTCCTCGGGGCGCTCGTCACGGGTACTCGCCGCCCGGTGTGCATCCTGGGCCACGGCATTGCCCAGGGGCTCCACGAGTTCCAGGAGCTCGGCAGCATTGCTCACGAGCACCGCGTGATCGTCGCGGATGAGGCGATGGCAGCCCGCCGATCCTCCCACGAGCACGTCCCCCGGGACCGCGGCGACCTCCCGCGAGAGCCCCGCTGCGTGGCGTGCGGTGTTGAGCGATCCGGAACGCCACGCCGCCTCCGTGACCACCGTGGCTCGCGTGAGAGCCGCGATGATGCGGTTGCGCTGCAGGAACCGGTAGCGCGCGGGAGCACAGCCCAGGGGGACCTCACTCAGCACCACTGAACGCTGCGTGATGTGATGCAGCAGGTCCGCGTTGCCCGCCGGGTAGAACCGATCCACACCGCACGCCAGAACGGCGATCGTGGCCCCGTCCCCGGTGCCTGCTTCAAGGGCGGCCGTGTGCGCCACGGCGTCGATCCCGTACGCGCCGCCCGAGACCACACACCAGTGGGCAGCGGCCAGTTCATGGGCCATCTGTCGGGTCACCGCGGCCCCGTAACCGCTCGCGTTGCGTGCGCCCACCACGGCCACACTGCGATCCAGCCGGGACAGCGCCTCGCGATGACCCCGGCCCCACAGGACCAGCGGGCGCTGCAGGCCCAGGTCGTCGAGCTGCGCGGGCCACTCCGGATCCTCCGGGATGAGTGTCCACGCACCGATCTGTTCGGCGTGCCGGGCATCCACGCGGGGTTCCGGGACGGGCAGCCGCGAGCGCCAGGCCGCGAACCGTTTGAGGAGATTCGGGACCGACGAGTCCGGCGCCAGCTCCTCGGCGGCCTTGCGATAAACGGAACACAGAGCGGGACTGGGGGCCTGCAATTCCACGATGCTGCGCCACAACAGTTCAGGGCCTAGGGCTGCCAGCAGGATCAAGCCCGCGGTGTCGCCGGGTTCGATGATGCGCGATAAGCGCATGCGGCACGCCCGGACGGCGTGGTATGGATCGCCAGGGGTGCCGACCCCGGCAGTGTCCCCCGCGGTTGCCCCTAGATCCGTCATATTGCCGCGGCGGTCCGACCCGGCTGGGTGGTGCTCTGTCGAGCTGTCGTAGCTTTCAGACCCGGCGGGGTGGTGTTCCGTCATGTCGTCACCGTCGTCTTGAAGTAGAGGGCCAACTGCACGTGCTCGGGGCTGGGAACCGTGGCCCCGACCAGATCCGCCAGGGTCCAGGCAACACGCAACACCTTCACGAATCCACGGGCCGTCAGGGTCTTGTTGTCCATGGCGGCCTTGAGCGGTAGCACGGATCGAGTGCCCGGTGACAGGGTGCGATGCAACAGTGAACCCGGAACCGCGCTGTTCAGTCGGCACCCCCAGCGGCGCAGCCGCTCCTCCTGGGCGGCCCGGGCGGTCGCAACCCGCTCCGCGACGGCTGCGCTGTCCTCGGGGGTCCGGCCGTGGCCCCCGCTGAGCTCGTGATAGGTCACAGCGGGGACCCGCAATTGCAGATCCACACGGTCGAGCAGGGGCCCAGACAGTTTGCCGAAATACCTGCGGCGCTGCACCGCCGTGCATGTGCATGCCTGGTCCGTGCCGCCCGCGTTGCCGCACGCACACGGATTCGCCGCCAGGACCAATTGGAAATGTGCGGGATAGTGGGCCACGGATTGTGCCCGGGCGATCGTGACCGTTCCCGATTCGAGCGGTTGCCGCAGGGCGTCCAGCACCCGGCGGTCGAACTCAGGGGCCTCGTCCAGGAACAATACGCCCCGGTGCGCCAGGGAAATGGCCCCGGGCCGTGGCATCCCGCTGCCTCCGCCACACAGCGCGGGCATGGTGATGCTGTGGTGTGGGGCCTGGAACGGGGGCCGCCGTATGAGGGACGAACACACGTCGTCGCCTCGCAGCGAATGCACGGACGTGACCTCCAGGGAGTCATCGTCCGCGAGGTCCGGCAGGATCCCCGGCAACCGTTCCGCGAGCATCGTCTTGCCCGCTCCCGGTGGACCCACCATCAGGAGATGATGTCCACCGGCGGCGGCGATCTCGAGCGCTTGACGCCCTTCGACCTGCCCCACCACGTCCCGCAGGTCTGGCACGGCCGTTCCCTCCGGCTCCTGCGGGTTCCCGCCCTCCGGCGCGCTTTCGGCCCGTGACGACGTCGCACGGGCCAGCAACGTAGGATCCGCTCCGTGGGCGACGAGCAGCTGCGACAGGTGGGCGGCGGAACTCACGTCCGCGCCGGCCACCAGCTCGGCCTCCGCCCGATTGGCTTCGGCGACGACCACTCGGGGATACCCCGCCCGCACCGCTGCCAACACGGCGGGCAGGACACCGCGCACCGGACGCAGGGAACCGTCCAGACCGAGCTCGGCGTAGAACACCGTGTCCGGCGGCACCCGCACCACACCCTGGGCGCTGAGCACCGCCATCACGACCGCGACGTCGAAGTGCGACCCCCGCTTGGGGAGCGTGGCCGGGGAGAGGTTCACCGTGATCTTGCGCGGTGCGAGGGCGGCCCCGGCATGGCGCGCGGCCGAACGGATCCGCTCCTTGGACTCGTTCACCGCTTGATCGGGCAGGCCGATAATCGTGAACGCCGGCAGTGATTGGCCGATGTCCGCCTCAACCTCCACCAGGTGCCCCGCCAACCCGACCAGCGCCACACTGCGGCTGCGCGCGAACCCGTTCACGAGCCACGTCCGGACCATGGGTTGGCGCTGCACGTCACCGAATCTCGAATCATGGGTCCAGCGTTCCCGCCCGGGCCGCCGGGCCCTAGCACAGCCCAGCAGTGTGCAGCCCAGATGCCGCGGCCCGAATGCGGAAATGAACTGGCCAGACGGGCGAGGCACGACCCGAGAGACCCGGTGGAACACGATCACCCGCGGAGGCCCCTAACAGCGCCGGCACGGCGGACCCGTGACCCGGCCGGGCGCAGCAGACTACTTCGCGAGGCGCCCCTGAACAGAACCGTGTACCGGGGCGAATCCCAACGAACGGCCCACTAGAGAGCAGCGGGCGCGGGGTCCTCCAGGGGCACGGGGACGGCAATTGCCGGGTCCGTGTCCTCGACGGGCAGCACGTCAGTGGGAACCGACACCGGCACCACGGAGACGGCGCTGTCGGGTAGCTCCGTGACCGGGGCTCCGGCCCGCAGTTCCAGGTTCATGGGACCGAGCTGTAGGTCCTGCGACTCCGCCGGGGCTGCGGGCTCCAGGGATCCCGGGCCCGGAATCCCCGGATCCGGGTCCACGGGGTCCGGGATCACCGGTGCTGACACCGTGGGCACCGAGACGATGGGATCGGTCACCGCCGGGTGGGGCGAGACGGAGGTGTCGGGCGCGGGTACCGGCGGGATCGGGATCGTGGGCGCCGGGCTCGGAGGCACGGGACCGCCCGGATCGGGATTCACCGGCGGGATCCCTCCCGGATCCGGGAGAACGGGCGCCCCGGGGTCCGGAACCGCGGGTGCACCCGGATCCCCGGGCACCTGAGGGGTGTCCGCGGTGGGCGATGCCGAGGGTTCGGGGACGTCCGGAGCGGGGAGACCGGGAACAGCCGATTCCGCGGGGGCATCGGGGCTCGCACTCTCCCCGGCGCCGTCCGATCCGTTCCCGCTGCCCGATCGTCCGCCGCCCGCGGGCCCGTCGCCGCTCGGGGTGTCATCGGTGTCCTCGGGCTGGGCACGCACGGGGGTGACTTCCCGGTTACCGATGGAGGGGATCAGCTCGAGGCTCTCGAAGCTCTCCGGAACACGGGAGATGTCCCCCACGAGGATGTTCGTACCGCGCTCGCCCGCGGCGATGTCCCCCGCGGCGGTCCGGTCCGCCTCCTCGATGCGATTCTTGAGGTGCCGGGCCTCGTGCTCGGTCAGTGGCGACCCGTCATGGGCGCGGTACTGGTCCCCGGACGTCCGGGGCCGCCACCGGTCCAGGGCCCGTGAGACGTTCTCCAGTTGGTAGGACCCGCCGTCGGAGGCCTTGAGGATCATACGACTCACCGACACGGGGGAATCTCCCCGTTCGTTGTCGATCTCCACGGTGGCGTACGTCGCGCGCTTGACGCGGGCATCCTTGCGCAGTTCGTCGAGTTCAGGATCGGGGATCTCCCGCGCGGGGAGCGTGATGCGCACGGACGCCCCGTTGGGGAGGTGCGCCCGGAAGATCCCGGCATGCAGACCCCGGTCACCCGCGGCTGAGGTGGCACACGCGGAGGCGTCGGATCCGGCGGGCGGCTCCTCGTCCGCGCACGAGACGAGCATCAGCGAGGCGGCCGCGGCCAATGCCGTGGCCGACAACACGTGAGGAAGCCACGCCGGACTCTTCATGCGTCCCCCGATCGCCGAGCCTTTGTACTCATGCCACAAAATACCGTGGCACGGGGAGGGGGAAATTCATAATGCTCTCGGTGACGACCCGGAGTGTGACTCCCCGGTGGAGGTCGGCGGCGAACGGGCCCCGTGGCACGGATCGCGCGGATGCCTCACAACCAGCCGAGGGAGCCTATGTGTTCCACGCGCGGGGTACCGCCGCGGGGCCAGTGGACCGCCACGACGTCCACGCCGGGGATCGCGACAGCCCTGTGTTCCCTGGCCCAGGCGCGCGCGAGGACGTGCAGTCGCCGCAGCTTCTCCCACCCCACGGCCTCCGCGGGATGTCCGAAGTCCCCGCCCGAGCGCGTCTTGACCTCGAACACGGTCACGGTTCCCTGTCGCTCGGCGACGACGTCCAGCTCACCGCGGGGCGCCCCGGGCCCAACGGCGGGGCGCCAGTTCCGGTCCAGGATCCGCCAGCCCGAACGCTGCAACAGGTCCGCGATCAGTTCCTCCCCCGCCCTCCCCACGCTCACATGGGCCGCGACCGGGGCGTCGGGCGGGGCGGTGTCGGGCGGAGCGGTGTCGGGCGGAGCGGTGCCCGGACGACCGGAATTGCGTGGCACATGGGCAGAAGTGGAAGTCGTCATGGACCCACTGTGATGCGCGACGACACTCCTGGCCATGGCCGGGGCGCGCCTGTGCAGGGCGGATCCGTCCAGGACGCGCTATGGGCCCTCGAGTACCAGGCCCCCACCTCACCTGCGAAGGAATGCGGGTGACCAGCGGACTACCGCGCGCCCAGGTTCCAACTGAGCCGGTGCTGCGGCGTGGTGCCGTGTTCGAGCAGCGCCGCGCGATGCACAGCACTGCCGTAGCCCTTGTTGGACTCCCACGCGTACGCGGGGAACTCGCGGCCGAGCGAGACCATGAGTTCGTCGCGCTCCACTTTCGCCAGGATCGACGCGGCCGCCACGCTGACACAGTGCGCATCGGCCCGGACGAATGTGCGCACGACCGGCGGCAACGCGGTGTCGTCGGCGTCCTGCCCCAGCACCGGGGGTGCGTCCAGCCAGTTGTGGGAACCGTCCAGGATCAAGGCATCGACGCGCGTGCCGTGTGCGGCCACGGTAGCCAGTGCCCGGAGCCCGGCCAAGCGCAGCGCGGCGGTGACACCGAACTGGTCGATCTCGCGCGGTTGCGCGTGCCCCACCGCGGTGCCCACGGCCCATGCCGCGATCGTGCCCGCGAGGGCCGCACGCCGCGCTGGACTCAGGGCCTTGGAGTCACGCACGCCGTGCCACGGCGGCGGGTCAGACGGCGCTCCCCCGGCCATCCGTTCGAGGTCCAGGACCGCGAGGCCCACGCTCGCGGGACCCGCGAGGGCTCCCCGGCCCACCTCGTCCATTCCGGCCACGAAGCGGTGCCCGGCGCGCGCGAGTTCCGTTTCCAGTTCGAGCGTGGGCACGGTGCGCGGCGTCGCGGAGCTCACTGCCCGCCGGCCGCGGGGACGTCCTGGAACACCTCGACGGGGTTGTGCTGGAACTGGAAGCGATCGAGCGGCCACGCGATCACGAACGCGGTGCCCACGACGTCGTCCTCGCTCACGAACCCGGTGCCGGTGGCGATGTGGTAGCGGGAATCGGCGGAGGCGTTGCGGTGGTCACCCAGCACGAACAGCTTGCCGTCGGGCACGGTGACGTCGAACGGGATGTCGGACGGCGCTGCCCCGGGGTACAAGTAGGGCTCATCGAGCGCCTCGCCGTTGACCGTGACCCGCCCGGACGCGTCGCAGCACGTCACGTGGTCCCCGCCCACGCCGATCACGCGCTTGACCAGGGCCTGCTGGCTGTTGTCGGGGAGCAGGCCCACGAACTCGAGCGCGCCGCGCACGGGGTTGGCCGCGGTCCGGGGCGCCTCGGGCAGCCAACCCTGGGTGTCCTCGAAGACCACGATGTCGCCGCGGTCGATGTTGCCCGTGCGGCCGTCCAGTACGTTGACGAAGATCCGGTCGTTGAGTTCCAGGGTCTGTTCCATGGACCCGGAGGGGATGAAGAAGCCGCGGATCAGGAAGGTCTTGACCAGGAACGCGATGAGGAGCGCGAGGGCCACCACGATCAGGATCTCCTTGACCGCGCCCCACCCGGTCGTGGGCTCCTTGGCCTCCCGGCGGCCGCGGCGCCGTGCGCCGGATTCGCTCGCCCGCGCGTCCCGGGGTGCCGCCGCGCCGCCGGGGTCGCGCTGCGGTGCGGGCTCACCCGGTCCGGGAACGCCCTCGACACCTGATCCATGCTGCTCAGCCACTACGCATTCCTCTTCTCGGGTCCCACGGACACGGTTGCGTGTTCGCGCGCGGGAGTTTGCCTGGCGACGTCGCTCGCGCCTGGGATGCCGTCCGCGCGGGGGTGCGCGGGGCGGGGCGGAGCACCGAGACCGTCACTCCCGCAGTGTACGGGCACGCTCCGGGGGCCACACGACACGCTCGGCGGTGCCCACGATGCGTTCGGTGCGGATCAGGCCGCCGCCCGGCGAGCCCAGCAGCGATCGGGAGTCCACGGACACGCTGCGGTGGTCACCCATGAGCCACACCCGTCCTTCGGGCACGTGCACCGTGAACGGGATCCGGGACGGCTCGTCCCCGGGGAAGACGTAGTCCTCGTGTTGTGGCCGGCCGTTGACGGTGACCAGTCCGTCCGCGGTGCAGCAGGACACTGTGTCCCCTGCGACCCCGATGACCCGCTTGACGTAAGCGGTGTCTGAACCGGTGACGCCCAGCCAGCGGCCCAGGGTGTGGGCGACCTGCTGGTGCCACGGGTCCGTCGAGTGCAGCGGGTCCAGGGAACCGCGGCCATCGAAGACCACCAGCTCGCCCCGAGCGACGTCGTTCCCCGAGACGAGTTTGTCCACCAGCACCCGGTCCCCGCCCTGGAGCGTGGGCTCCATGGAATCGGAACCGACCCAGTAGACGTCCGCCACGAAACCGCGCACGACCGAGGCCAGGACGAAGGCCGTGAGCAGGGCGATGGCCACGACCCACAACCACCACCGGCGCGTGGAAACGGGCCGTTTCACGGCGGAGGACCCGGCAGATGCCGGGCCCTCCGCGTGTTCCGTGTGCTGTGGCACCCGGTGTGTCTTACTTGCTCGATGCGCTCGAGTCGCGCTTCTCGCGGATGCGAGCAGCCTTACCGTGACGATCGCGCATGTAGTACAACTTGGCACGGCGCACGTCGCCGCGGCTCACGAGCTCGATCTTCTCGATGATCGGGGAGTGCACCGGGAAGGTACGCTCCACGCCCACACCGAAGCTGACCTTGCGCACGGTGAAGGTCTCGCGCACGCCGGAGCCCTGACGGCCCACGACGAAGCCCTTGAACACCTGAACACGGGAGCGGTTGCCTTCCACAATGTTCACGTGCACGTTGAGGGTGTCACCGGCACGGAAGTCCGGGACGTCGTTGCGCAGCGACTTGGCATCAAGCTGGTCAAGAATGTTCATGACATAACTCCTCGTGATCGCCGCAGGTCTCCCACGTGTGGTCCGCGTGTCACCCCGCGCGGGGTGGCATCGCTCCAGGATCCGGGACGGAACTTGGGATGGCCGTGCCGGGTGGTGCGTCGTTGGTCGCTCTCCCCCCTGCGGCAGGGGCGTGCCCGACGCACACACAGCGTTCTATTATGCCATATCCGGCGTGCCTTCCGTGGCCGCGTGCCCGCCGTCACGGCGCCACGATCCACCCGTCACGTGGAAGCCGGTCTCGGCGAGCACCGCGAGGTCCGCCCTGTCCAGCTGTGTGGGGTCCAGGGCCAGGATCATGTCCGGGCGGCGCTGCGCGGTGCGCGAGAGTTGCTGGTCCCGCCGCCACCGTTCGATCCGCCCGTGGTGACCGGACAGCAGGATCTCGGGCACGGCCCGCTGCCGCCACACCGCGGGTTTCGTGTACACGGGGTACTCGAGCAGCCCGCCCGTGTGGGACTCCTCGGCCAGTGATTCCGGATTGCCGATCACGCCGGGGATCAACCGCGTCACGGCCTCGACCATGGCGAGCACGGCGACCTCTCCCCCATTGAGCACGTAGTCGCCCAGACTCAGGGGGCGCACCCGCACCTCGGTCCGAGCGTTGTCGATGAAGCGCTCGTCGATCCCCTCGTAGCGCCCGCACGCGAAGATCAGGTGTTCCTCCGCTGCCAGTTCGTACGCGATCCGCTGCGTGAACACCTCCCCCGCCGGGGACGGGACCACGAGCACGGGTGCCGCGGAGTGTTTCCCGACGGTCAAGGACGACGTTGCGGCACCCGGCTCTGTGGTCTGCGCAGGGTTCGTCACGACAGCCGGTACCGCGGTCTCCGGGGCCTCCGGTGCGGTCCGAGCGGACGACGACGCCGCGGCGTCGCCCCCTGCGCGCACCACCGACTCGAGGGCGAGCGTCCATGGCTCGGGCTTCATGACCATGCCCGCGCCCCCGCCGTAGGGGGTGTCGTCCACGGTGCGGTGCCGGTCGGTGGTGAAGTCGCGGGGATCGGTGACCGCGAGGTGGAGGACCCCGTCCGTGACGGCCTTACCGATCAGTGACAGGTTGAGGGGCTGCAGGTACTCGGGGAAGATGCTCAGCACGTCGATGCGCACGGTTCACTCCGCTTCCGCGAGCTCGAGCAGGCCCGGGGGCGGGCTCACCAGCACGACGCCCGCGTCCAGGTCCACCTTGGGGACGATTTCTTCCACGAACGGGATGAGCACGGGCCGCCCGCCGCCGTCCGGGGTGATCTCCAACAGGTCCTGGGCGACACCCTGGATCAGCGCCTTGACCGTCCCGATCCGAGCGTCGTCCCGTGTGATGTCCACCGCCGTGAGACCCAGCAGGTCGTCCTGGTGCCACTCGTCGTCGTCGAGCTCGAGGTCCGCGGCCTCCGCGAACAGTTCGAGACCCCGCGCGGCCTCCGCCGCGGTGCGGTCCTCGATCTCCTCGAAACGCGCCACCAGCACGTTCTTGTTCCACCGGGAACCGCCCACGGTCACGTGGTCGAGCTGCGGGGAGCCGGCCCCGGCCGGTGCATTGCCCTCGCCCCTGCCCCGTTCACGGGCGGGCTGCACCTCGAGCACGGAGCCCGGGGCGAACCGCGCCCGCGGGTCGTCCGTGAACAACTCCACCGTGACTTCTCCCCGCACCCCGTGCGGTTTACCGATCCGGGCTACCCGAACGCTCATGGCATCTCCTCGTGGCGACTCGTGCTGTGTGGGGCCCACACGCTACCGCGCGGGCAACGACCACGGCCCCCGCTCCTCGGTGCGAGGAACGGGGGCCGTGATACGTGTGTCTCGTGTGCTCGCGTCAGCGACGCCGGTCGGTGTCGACCACGTCCACGCGAACGTTCTCGCCGGAAGCCAGTGCCGAGACCACGGTGCGCAGGGCCTTGGCCGTGCGTCCCGATCGCCCGATCACGCGACCCAGATCGTCCGGGTGCACTCGCACCTCGAGCGTCTGACCGCGCCGGCCGTCGCGGGAGCGCACCGACACGTCGTCGGGGCTGTCCACGATGCCACGGACCAGGTGCTCGAGCGCTTCGGCGAGCATGCTCACTCTGCCTTCTCGGCGTCGTCCTCCGTGGCCGCGGTCTCTTCGGCGGGAGCTTCCTCGGCCTTGTCGGCCTTGGCGGTGATGGCCTCGGGGATGATCACGGAACCGTTGTCCGGGGCCACGAACTCGGCCTTGGCCTCGGGCTGCTTGAGGGTGCCCTCGGCGCCCGGCTCACCCTTGAACTTCTGCCAGTCACCGGTGATCTTCATGAGGGACAGCACGGCCTCGGAGGGCTGCGCACCCACACCGAGCCAGTACTGCACGCGATCCGACACCAGGTTGATGTACGAGGGGTGCTCGGTGGGCTGGTACACACCGACCTCTTCGATCACGCGACCGTCGCGCTTCTTGCGGGAATCCACGACGACCACGCGGTAACGAGGGTCACGCATCTTGCCCATACGCTTGAGACGAATCTTGACTGCCACTTGTGTGGTTACTCCTGTTTCGAATGGAATCGGACATCGCACACACCTGCCCGTGGGGCGGGCCGTGAGTGGATTTCCTGTGGACGCGACAGCACGCGCGGTGAGAGGGTCCGCACGGGTCGAGTACCCGACCATTGTGCCATACGTGTCAAACCGAGGGCGGTCGGGGCGAACGCGTCAGCGGTTCTTGCGTGCGCGCACCGAGGCCCACAGGGCGGCTTGGAGGGCGGCGTCCGTGAACAGCGCCGCCGACGCCGAACCGAGCACGGCGGCACGGCGTCCCCCGCGGGCTGCGAGACCCGCGAGCCCTGCGCCGAGGGCGATCTCCGCTCCCCCGATCGCGAGCAGCAGTCCCGGCCTGCGCACGTAGGCCCGCTGGATCCGGGACAGCACGTCCCCGCCGCTGGGCTCCACGCTCGCGGCGGCCAGCATGGACAGACCCAGGGGCCGGGGCTCGAAGTCCGAGACACCGTCGACCTCGTGCAGCTCGCGCTGGGACTCCACGAGCTTCGCGGCCACGGTGGGTAGGCCGAGCAGCTGCAGGACGGATTCCAGTAGCAGCCCCGAGCTGGGCGTACGCGCGTAGTTCTCGAGCCGGGCCGTGGCGGCGGCGTCCAGCTCGGTCAGGGACGCGATGAACTCCACCGTGGTCAGCATGCGGGCCTCGGCGGTGCCCGCGGCGGGCGACGACGCGGCGTCGTCCGCGCCCGCGGCGCTGACGGTATCGGGGGCGCCGCTGAAATCCAGAGCGCCGTTCGTGTCCTGCGCGTCACGCGCGGGCTGGGCCGTGGGCACCGGGCTCGCCTGCCCCCGGAGCGCTTCGAGGGCGAGGTCGGTCGCGAACTCCGCGGGTTCCCAGCACAGCGTGGAATCGTCCGCGATCCGCGCGAACTGGGCACTCCACGACTCACGAGCGTTCAACGAGTTCACGGGTGGGTAGATCCGCAGGCTGCGGCTCTCCCCGTCCGAGGAGATCAGGACCGCCATCGCGTCAGGGTCCGCGGCCGCAGCGAGGGCCCCGGGGTCCAACTCGTCCGGGACCAGCACGACTGACCAGCCGTTGCGCGCGAGCGCCGTGAACCTGGTCCCCAGAGCGGTGGCGATGAACGGCAACTGCGGGGCGTCCGCGTGCACGATCAGCGCGGTGCGCGGCGCGGCACTCATGCGTGCCGGCCGCCGTCCATGACGCGTTCGACCACGGTCCCGGAGCGCAAGGCCTCCAGAGCCGCGCGGATGTGCTGCGCCAGGCCGGAGCTCAGCACGGTCTCAAGCTCCTCGGGGGCCACCCACCGGTACGAGAGCAGTTCCTCCTCCTGCACCGTGATGGGGGTGTCGGAGGGGATTTGCCCGCCGTCGTAGAGGAAGGACACGGAGTCCCCCCACATGCCCATGCCCACGCCGTGGCTCACCGCGAGCAGCCGCCCGCCCTCGAGGTGCAGGCCGACCTCCTCCACCACTTCGCGGAAGCACCCGGTGCGGGGATCCTCCCCCGCCTCCACGGTGCCGCCGGGCAGGGTCCAGTCGTCCTTGTAATTGGGTTCGACCGTGAGCACGCGACCGCTCTCGTCCCGGATGATCGCAGCGGACGCAAGCCGCCGGGTGGGCAGCGACGCGATGAAGCTGCGCAGTTCGTCGTCGGGGAGGTATGAACCCATGACCGCCTACTTTCCGAGGAATTTCTCGAAGCCCTTGGGCAGGTTCAGCGACTCGGCGTCCAGGTCCTTGCCCTGGGCACCGAACGCGCTGCCCGGCGCCGCCGGCTTCTGACCGGAGGCGAGTGCCGCGTTCTCCTGCGCGCGCTTGGCGGGGTTGCCGGAGCGCGAGCTCTTCTTCTTGGACTTGCCCTTCTTGGCAGCACCCCCGCCGGCGCCGCCCATCCCGGGGATGCCGCCGGGCATCCCGGGCACGCCCTTGCCCTGGGCCAGGCGCTTCATCATCTTCTGCGCCTGGGCGAAGCGCTCCATGAGCTGGTTGACCTCGGAGACCGAGACGCCGGAACCCTTCGCGATGCGCGCGCGGCGCGAGCCGTTGATGATCTTGGGGGCCACGCGCTCGTGCGGGGTCATGGAGCGCACGATGGCCTCCACGCGGTCGATCTCCCGCTCGTCGAAGTTCTCGAGCTGCTCGCGCATCCCGGCGGCGCCGGGCATCATGGCGAGCATCTTCTTCATGGACCCCATCTTGCGCAGCTGCTGCATCTGCGCGAGGAAGTCCTCGAAGGTGAAGTCCTCCTGATCGGTGAACTTCTTGGCCATCCGCTCGGCCTCGGTCTTGTCCCACTGTCGCTCGGCCTGCTCGATGAGCGTGAGGACGTCACCCATGTCCAGGATGCGCGAGGCCATCCGGTCCGGGTGGAACTGCTCGAAGTCCCGCACGCCCTCGCCCGTGGACGCGAACATGATGGGCTTGCCGGTCACCGCACGTACGGACAGGGCCGCGCCGCCGCGGGCGTCGCCGTCAAGCTTGGAGAGCACCACGCCGGTGAAATCCACGCCCTCGTCGAACGCCTTGGCGGTGTTCACGGCGTCCTGACCGATCATTGCGTCGATGACGAACAGGACCTCGTCCGGGTCCACGGCGTCGCGGATGTCGCGCGCCTGGTTCATCAGCGCCTGGTCGATGCCCAGGCGTCCGGCGGTGTCGACGATCACGACGTCGTAGAGCTTGGAGCGGGCGAAGTCGACGCCGTCGCGGGCCACCTTCACGGGATCCCCCGTGGGGTCGTCGAACTCCGAGGTGGCGCCGGGCTCCGGGGCGAAGACCGGTACCCCGGCGCGCTGACCCACGACCTGCAGCTGGGTGACGGCATTGGGGCGCTGGAGGTCGGAGGCCACGAGCACGGGCTTGTGGCCCTGGTCCGTGAGCCACTTGCCAAGCTTGCCGGCCAGGGTGGTTTTGCCCGCACCCTGCAGGCCCGCGAGCATGATCACCGTGGGCCCTGTCTTGGCGAGGTTGATCCGCCGGGTCTCGCCGCCGAGGACGTTCTGCAGCTCCTCGTTGACGATCTTCACGACCTGCTGGCCGGGGTTCAGCGCCTCGGAGACCTCCGCACCGAGCGCGCGCTCCTTCACGATCGCCGTGAACTCCCGGACCACGGGCACGGCCACGTCCGCCTCGAGCAGGGCCCGGCGGATCTCCCGGACGGTGGCATCGACATCGGCCTCCGAGAGCCGGCCCTTGCCGCGCAGGTTCTTGAAGGTCGCTGTGAGCCGGTCGGACAGTGAATTGAACACGGGGTGGTCGCTGCTTTCGTCTGACAACGGATGAATTCAGTGTCCCAGGTTAGCAAGCGAAGCCCCGCCCGGTCGCCCGGACGGGGCCTGTGCCGACGACGTCGCGTGCGACCTCAGAGCGCGACGTCACCCAATTCGCCGGTGCTCACGCGCACGGTGTTCTCCACGGGAGTGACCCACACCTTGCCGTCCCCGGGTTCGCCCGTGCGTGCGGAGGTGACGATGACGTCCACGAGGTCCTGGACCTCGCCGTCCTCCACGACCGTCTCGATGCGCACCTTCTCGAGGAGGTCCACCGTGTACTCGGCACCGCGGTAGACCTCGCGGTGCCCGCGCTGGCGGCCGTAGCCGTGGACGGTCAGCACGGTCATGCCCTGCACGCCGTATCTCTCCAGGGCGTCTTTGACGTCACTGAACTTCTCGGGTCGCACCACTGCGGTGATCAGCTTCACTGGTTGTCTCCTTTGCTGGCGGCGGGCACGGGGGCTTCGGCGGTCCCGGGCAGGGGCCGCGCGGGGGCCTGCCCGGCGAAGTAGCCGGTGGCCTCGTCCTTCAGCGAGTACGCGGACTCCGCGTGCTGGGTGAGGTCCACGCCGATGACCTCGTCCCGGCGGGTGATCCGCAGCCCCATGGTGGCCTTCAGGACGAGCCCTATGACCAGCGTGAGAACGCTGGTGTAGAGCGTCACGAAGAGGGTCGCGGCGAGCTGGGTGCCCAGCAGGCCCCAGCCACCACCGTAGAACAGTCCGGCCCGGCCCTCGGAGGGGATCGCCAGGAAGCCCAGCGCCACGGTGCCGACGATGCCGGAGACCAGGTGCACGCCGCACACGTCCAGCGAGTCGTCCAGGTGGATCCGGTACTTCAGGCCCACGGCGATCGCGGAGCACGCACCGGCCACGGCGGAGAGCAGGATCGCGCCGAGCGGGGTCACGTCGGCGCACGCCGGGGTGATGGCCACGAGCCCGGCGACGACGCCCGACGCCGCACCCAGCGACGTCGCGTGCCCGTCCCGGATACGCTCGGTGAGCAGCCAGGCCAGCATGGCCGCAGCCGGGGCCACGAGCGTGTTGGTCCAGATCAGGGCGGCCTGCTCCACGGTGGTTGCGGCGCCGGCGTTGAAGCCGAACCAGCCGAACCACAGGATGGCCGAGCCGAGCATCACGAGCGGCAGGTTGTGCGGGCGCTGGCCCGAGTCGCGGCCGAAGCCGCGGCGGGCGCCGATGAGCAGGATGAGCACCAGCGCCGCGATGCCCGCGTTGATGTGCACGGCGAGCCCGCCGGCGAAGTCGATCGGCTCGCCGAAGATCCGGCCCAGGGCGCCGTCCTCGGAGAACAGCCCGTCACCCCACACCATGTACGCGAGGGGGAAGTAGACCAGGGTGACCCACACGAGCGTGAAGACCACCCACGTGCCGAACCGGGTGCGGTCCGCGATCGCGCCGGAGATCAGGGCCACGGTGATGATCGCGAACGTCACGGAGAAGTCCGAGGACAGCAGGTCCTCGGTGCCCATCAGGCCGTGCAGACCGAAGTGCGCGAACGGATCCGCGGTGAGGCCGCCCAGCACCGGGTCCCCGGCGAGCATGGAACCGCCCCACAGCACCCACACGACGCCCACCACGCCGAGCGCCGCGAAGCTCATCATCATCATGTTCAGCACACCCTTGGCGCGGGTCATGCCTCCGTAGAACAGTGCAAGTCCGGGGGTCATGAAGAACACCAACCCCGCGGCCACCACGGTCCACACGTGTCCGGCGGTCAACTCCACCCGGATCACCTCGTCCCTGTCTCGTGTCGGCACAGCCTTTGCGCCTCTTGCACACAGTCAACGGGGCGGGTGTTACCGCGACAGCGCGGGTTCGTGACGCCGGTGTTTCACGTCACGTCCGCGTGTGACGATCGTGTTAACTCCTCAGGTACCGGTGTCGATGCCGGTTCCAGTGCAGTGCCAGGGGCCAGTGCAAGTGCCGGTGCTCCGACGACGACGGCGCCCACTCCCACGAAGGGGGCGGGCGCCGTCGTCGTCGCGAGAGGGAGCAGGCTCAGTCGATGATCGCGTCCACGAACTGCTCGGCGTTGAAGGGTGCGAGGTCGTCCGGGCCCTCGCCGAGACCGATCAGCTTGACGGGCACGCCCAGGCCGCGCTGGATGGCGACCACGATCCCTCCCTTGGCGGTGCCGTCAAGCTTGGTGAGCACGATGCCCGTGATGTCCACGGCCTGCGCGAAGACCTTGGCCTGGGTCATGCCGTTCTGCCCGGTGGTCGCGTCGATCACGAGCAGCACCTCGTCCACCTCGGCGGCCTTCTCGATCACGCGCTTGACCTTGCCGAGCTGGTCCATCAGACCGGCCTTGTTCTGCAACCGGCCAGCGGTGTCCACGAGGACCACATCCGCCTCTTGGTCGATGCCGGCCTTGACGGCATCGAACGCGACCGAGGCGGGGTCCGCGCCCTCCTGCTCGGAGCGCACCGTGGGCACGCCCACGCGGGCTCCCCAGGTCTCGAGCTGGTCAGCGGCGGCCGCGCGGAACGTGTCCGCCGCGCCGAGCAGGACGTCCTTGTCCTCGGCCACGAGCACGCGCGCGAGCTTGCCGACCGTGGTGGTCTTGCCCACGCCGTTGACACCCACCACCAGGACCACCGCGGGCTTGCCCGGGGCGGACTCGGTGCGCAGGGAACGGTCCAGGGTGGGGTCCACGAGCGCGAGCATTTCTTCACGCAACAGGGACTTCAACTGCGCGGGGTCCTTGGTGCCCTCGACCCGCACGCGCTTCTTGAGGTTCTCCACGAGCTCGAGGGACGCGTCCGTGCCGAGGTCCGCCATGAGCAGCGTGTCCTCGATCTCGTCCCACGTGTCCTGATCGATGCGTTCGCGGGACAGCAAGACCAGCAGACCCTTGCCGAGCATGGTGTTGGACTTGGCCAGCCGTCCGCGCAACCGGGTCAGGCGCCCGCGGGCGGACTCCGGGCGTTCGAGGGTGCTGACCGGTCTGTCCTCGACGAGGGTGTCGCCCTCGGTCTCCGGGACGTCGTCCAGGTCCCGGGTGTCCGTGTAACCTCCCCGCGGTGCCTTGGGTCGGCGCAGCAGCAGGATGCCGAACACCACGAGCAGCACCACCACCACCGCGGCGACAATGAGTATCCACATCAGGTCAGTCGTGATCACCCTTCTAATGTCCCATAAACTGCAGGGCGTGTCCCGCCCCGATCCCCGCGACCCCGCCGAGCATCCCGTCCCCGCCTCCCCCGACGACGCGCGCGCTGCTGCGGCGGCGTCGGACGCCGCCGCAGCAGCGTCCACTGCATCGGACGACGCCGCCGGAAAACCCGTGCCGCGCGGCAGGGTCCCCGAGCCCATCAAGGTCCTGATCGCTGCGGCCTTCGTGATCGCCCTGGGCTACGGGATCGTGGCGCCCGTGCTGCCGCAGTTCGCGGCCAGTTTCGGCGTGGGCGTGGCCGCGGCCTCCGCCGTGATCAGCGCGTTCGCCCTGTGCCGGCTCGTCTTCGCTCCCGCGAGCGGTGCGGTGGTCAACACGTTGGGTGAGCGGCCCACGTACCTGATCGGGTTGATCGTGGTGGCACTGTCCTCGGCCGCGACCGCGTTCGCGCAGACCTATGGGCAATTGCTGATCTTCCGCGGTCTCGGGGGCATCGGGTCCACGATGTTCACGGTGTCCGCGATGGGCCTGATCGTGAGGTTGGCGCCGCCCACCATGCGCGGGCGGGTCTCCGGGTACTACGCGACCGCGTTCCTGCTGGGCGGCATCCTGGGGCCCGTGCTCGGCGGACTGCTCGCGGGTCTCGGGATGCACGCCCCGTTCCTGATCTACGCCGGCGCTCTGCTGGTCGCCGTGCTCGTGGTGTACCTGCGGCTGAAGGACGAGACGATCGGCGCCAGACGCACCGGCCGGGCCCAGCCGCCCATGCGCGTCCGCGAAGCGCTCGACGCCGGAGCGTACCGTGCCGCGCTCGCGTCCAGCTTCTCCACGGGCTGGACGGCCATGGGCGTACGCGTGGCCCTGGTCCCTCTCCTGGCCGTCCAGGTGGTCGGTGAGGGTCCGGCCGTCGCCGGGCTCGCGCTGGCACTGTTCGCCGTGGGCAACGCCGCGGCCTTGACCGTCACGGGGCGGCTCACCGACCGCGTGGGGCGCAAACCGCTCGTGCTCACGGGCCTGCTCGTGTGCGGCCTCGCGACCATTGGGGTGGGGCTGAGCACGTCCGTGGTGGCGTTCGCCGTACTGTCCCTGCTCTCCGGGGTGGGCTCCGGAACCCTCAACCCGGGGCAGCAAGCCGCGGTGGCGGATGTCATCGGCCCGGATCGAGCGGGCGGCAGGGTACTGTCCCGGTACCAGATGTGCGCGGACGCGGGCCAGATCGCCGGCCCCGTGCTCGCGGGCGCGCTCGCGGACGCCGCCGGTTTCGGCTGGGCCTTTGGGATCTCGGGAGCGCTCATGCTCCTCGCCGCCGTCGCGTGGCTTCCGGTCAGGGACACCCTGCCCCCGGAGTCACGCACCCAGGGAACCGCCCCCCGACGGAAGTGAGCCTTCGTGGCCGCAACCGAGCGACGTCGTCCCCGTTCCACGGCGGTACTCTTCATGGTCGTTTTCGTGACGATGTTCGTCGCGAACGCGATCCTCAGGGAGCTACGGGACCGCGGGATCATCACCACGCCGGTGCTCGTGCTCGCCATGGTGTTCCGTCCCTGACACCGGAAGTGGCCCCGGAGCGGATCCGGGAAACCCTCTCCCATCCCGATACCGAGTTGACTTCCGACGGCACCACGCTGACCGCGAGGATCGGGAGTGACCTGACCTTCCGCCGCCGCGGGGCCGCGCTGTTGCGCCGCGCCCGCGCGGCGACAAGCTGAGCCGCCCCACCCTCGGCGGGCGAGCGGCGTCGTCGGCGGAAGAGCTCAGCGCAACTGCGAGAGCTGCTGGCCCACGACGAGGCTCACGCCGTCGCCGCGCATCGAGACCCCGTAGAGCGCGTCCGCGATCTCCATGGTGCGTTTCTGGTGGGTCACGATGATCAGCTGCGAGCTCTCCTTGAGCTGCTCGAAGATGGTGAGCAACCGACCCAGGTTCCGGTCGTCCAGCGCGGCCTCAACCTCGTCCATGACGTAGAACGGGGACGGCCGGGCCTTGAAGATGGCCACGAGCAACGCGAGTGCCGTCAGGGAGCGCTCGCCGCCGGAGAGCAGGGAGAGCCTCTTGATCTTCTTCCCGGCGGGCCGGGCCTCGACCTCGACCCCCGAGTTGAGCATGTCGTCCGGGTCGGTCAGGCGCAACCGCCCCTCCCCGCCCGGGAACAGGGTCGCGAACACCGAGACGAACTGTTCCGCGGTGTCCCGGTAGGCCTGGGCGAAGACCTCTTCGACGTGCTGGTCCACCTGCCGGATGATGTTGCGCAGATCCGTGCGGGAATTCTTGACGTCCTCGAGTTGGGTGACCAAGAACTTGTGGCGTTCCTCCAGCGCGGCGAACTCCTCGAGCGCGAGCGGGTTGACCTTGCCGAGCGCCTTGAGCTGCTTCTGCGCGCGCTGCAACCGGGTCTCCTGCTCCTCGCGTCGGAACGGGGTCCCGGCATCGGTCATCCGGGGCAGAGCCAGCTGCACGGGCGCGCCGTCCTCCTCGGCGCGCTGGGCCGCCTCGAGCGCTACGTCCGCGTCCAGGACGGGCAGGTGGGGGCCGTAGTAGTCCACGAGAAAGTCGGGGGTCATCCCCAACTCCTCGAGGGCCGTGGTCTCGAGCCCCTCGAGCCGGGCCCGGCGCTGCGCGAGGTCCAGTTCCGCACGATGCAGCTGTTCGGTAAGTTCGCCGATCCGCCGGGCGAGCTCGTCACGTTCGGAGCGCAATCGCTGCGCGACCTCGTCCAGCCCGGCCCTGCTGGTCTCGATGGCGTCGCGCTGGGCGGCCGCCCGCGCCGCGGCGTCGTCGGCGCGTTCCCGGAGATAGCGCGCGGCCTCCCCCACGGCCCGCGCCACGACCGCTTGCACGCGGCGACGCTCCGCACGCCGCGCGGCCTCGGCCTGCGCGACACGTTCGGTACGCGCCGCCCGCGCCTGGGCCTGCGCCCGAGACTCGGCGTGGCGATGTTGTTCCTCGAGCCCGCGCAGCGCGAGCCGCGCCTCGGTCTCGACCTCGCGGGCGGTCCGGGCCTGCTCCTCGGCACGGTCCTTGGCGGACGCGGCCGCGAGCTGCTCGCGGTCGAGGTCTTCCTCGTCCCCGGTCTCCGCGGCCTCGGCGCGTTCCACGGCCTCGCGCAGCTCCGCATCCCGCTGGGTCAAACGCTGCTGTGCGGTCGCCAGGACACCGCGGCGCCGTTCCAGTTCGGAATCCGCCGACGACGCCGTGGCCTCCGCCCTGCTCGACGCCGCCCCGGCCGCCGCGGCCTCCTGCTGGGCCCGCTGCGCGGCCCGGCCGGTCTCGCGGACTTCCCGTTCCGCGCCCGCGCGCTGTTCCTCGGCCTCCCGGGCCCGTTCCGCCGCGGTCTCTGCGGCGTCCCGCAAGGTCGTGGTCTTTTCCACCTCGCGGTCGATCAACGCGAGGATCTCGAGGTTGCCGGCCGCATCCGTGGCTCCGCCCTGGACCCGATGGACGCCGTACACGTCACCGTCGCGGGTGACCACGCGCCACGCGGCGTCGGCCCGCCCGTCCTGCGCCGCGGCGTCGAGGACCGCGAGCGCGGCGGTCGCGTCCGGGGCGAGCACTGTGGTGGCGAGTGCGGCCCGCACCGCGGCCACGACGGCCGCGTGGCCCGTGGTGTCGGATTCCTCCGGGGCCGAGGAGAGGACCTCCGTGGCGCGCACGCACCCCTCGGGCAGCGCTGGACCGGTGACTTCGGTGGCCGCGCCGTCCTCCTGCGCGATCACGAGGTGCACGCGACCCGACCCGGCATCGCGCAACCGCGAGAAGACCCGGGCGGCCGAGGTGTGGGACGCCACGGCGAGCGCGTCGGACCACGGGCCCAGCGCAGCGGCCACGGCACGTTCCCACCCCGGGCTCACGCGCACGGCCCGCGGCACCTCCCCCAGCACGGGGACGACGTCCGCCACCGAGGACGAGCCGTCCGGTTGCCGCACGGACTCGCGCAGGGTCTCGAGGCGCACGGTGTGGGCGTGCAGCGCGCTCGCGGTCTGCTGCCGGTGGTCGTCCGCCTCCCGCGAGCGGGCGCGAGCGGCATCGGCCGTTTCCTGGGCTTCGCGGGCCCGTTCCCCGAGGCGCTGCGCCTCGACCGCGGTGGCCTCGGCTGTCTCGCGCAGGGACGCGGTGTCCAGGCGGGCACTCTCGGCGCGGGTCACGACGTCGGAGAGCTCCCCGCGAACCCGCTCCACGTCCGCTTCCGCGGCCGTGAGCGCCGACCGCGCGGCCGTGACCGCCGCGGCGAGCCGGACCTGCCCCGCGCGCCGGTCCGCGGCACGGCGCACGAGCGCGGCCGATTCCTTTTCCGCGTCCCGCGCGGTCGATTCGGCGGCCTCACGCGCCGCATGCGCACGGTCGAGGTCCTCGCGCGCCCCCGCGACCCGTTCGGCCAGCTGTTCGGCCTCGGCGAGTGTCCGGGCGGCCTGTTCCTCGAGGGTCTGCGTGTCCCGGTTCGTGGCGGCGGGTTCCTCGGTACTGCCCAGCAGCCGACGGCGCTCCTCGGCCAGGGCCGCCAGCGCCCGGTAGCGGTCGCGCACCGTGCTCAGCTCGTACCAACTCGTGCGGGCCGCGTTCAGTTCCGGGGTGGTGCGCGCGGCACGGGTCTCGGTCTCCTGCAGCCGCTGGGCGAGATCCGCGGCCGCGGTCTCGAGCTCGGCCTTGCGTTCACGCGCCGCGCGGCTCGCGTCCTGGTCCGTGTCCATCCCGGCGCGCGCCGCCACGAGATCGTCCGCGAGCAGACGGGCGCGCGCATCACGGACGTCGTACTGGATCCGCTGCGCCTTACGAGCCGTGCGCGCCTGCCGACCCAGGGGCGTGAGCTGACGCTGGATCTCACCGGTGAGGTCCTCGAGCCGGTCCAGGTTCGCCTGCACCGATTCGAGCTTGCGCAGGGTCTTCTCCTTGCGGCGGCGGTGCTTGAGGATCCCTGAGGCCTCCTCGATGAACCCACGGCGGTCCTCGGGGGTGGCCTGCAGGATCCGGTCCAGCTGCCCCTGCCCCACGATCACGTGCATCTCCCGACCCAGCCCGGAGTCGGAGAGCAGCTCCTGGATGTCCAGCAACCGGCACGAACGGCCGTTGATCGCGTATTCGGAGCCCCCGGAGCGGAACAGCGTGCGCGAAATGGTGACCTCGGAGTATTCGATCGGCAGGGCGCCGTCGGCGTTGTCGATGGTCAGGGACACGTGTGCGCGGCCCAGGGCGGAGCGACCGGAGGTGCCTGCGAAGATGACGTCCTCCATCTTCCCACCGCGCAGGGACTTGGCGCCCTGCTCCCCCATGACCCACGCGAGGGCGTCCACCACGTTGGACTTGCCCGACCCGTTCGGCCCCACGACCGCGGTGACCCCGGGCTCCATGTGGAACGTGGTGGCGGACGCAAAGGACTTGAAACCACGCACGGTGAGGGTCTTCAGATGCACGCGGGGGTCTCCAATGTCGTTGTCGCTTACGCCGCCCCGCGGCGCGCGCACCGGTGGGTGACGGGCGCGCCGACCTGGGCGATCACGAGCGCGGGGGCAGCCCCCGAGTCTACCCGGGGCGGGCCCCGCGGCGGTGCGTGGGCTCACACCCGCGGCTCACCGGGGCCGGAACGGCCTGCGCCCGCAGAGAAACGCCACGTACATCCGAAGGGAGCTGTCAGTCGGGACCGTTAGACTGAGCCGGTCCAACCCGCTAGTTCACCCGAGCGCCGAGGCTCTCCTCTCACGATCGATTCCTTGACGGTACGGGTGGCGTCTGATCGAAAGCGCCACATTGACCGGTAACTCCACCATCAGAAACCGAAATGCCGCAGTCCTATCCGTGACCAAGACGGAGGCGGACGTGGTCATCCCGTCTACTCGGTTCGATGAGGAGTTGGCAGAGACCTTCCGGCGGCTGCGCATGCCCAAGGGGCTGCTCGAGCGACTGGCCGGGATCAAGGAACGCCGCGGTTGGGCACCGGGACGCCACTTCACGGACGGCGCCACGGAGGCCGGCCAGGAGGCCCTGCGGCAATCGGGGGTGGCCCCGGAGCAGATCGGGTTGTTCATCAACGCGTCCGTGACCCGCGACAACTTCGAACCCGCCGTGGCCGTGGGCATCCACGACCGGCTGGGCCTGCCGAGCTCCGCGCTGAACTTCGACATGACCAACGCGTGCCTGGGCTTCGTCAATGCCCTCACCGTGGCGGCGTCCATGATCGACGCCGGGGCGATCGAGTACGCCCTGGTGGTCGCCGGTGAGGACCCCTCCCCGTGGCACCACGCAGCGGTGGAACGGTTGCGCGGGGACGACATCACCCGCGAACAGGTGGTGCAGGAGTTCGCCACGCTCACGCTGGGGTGCGGTGCCGCCGCGGCCGTCGTGGGCCCCGCGGACCGCCACCCGAACGGGCACCGCATCGTGGGATCCGTCACGCGCGCGGGCACGGAGTTCAACCACCTGTGCATCGGCGGGGACGACGGCATGTTCACGGACGCCACCGGGCTGCTCAACCACGGGGTGGGCCTCGTGGTCGAGGCGTGGCTCGAGGCCGAGAAGGACGGCTGGCAGTGGCGGGACATGGACTCCTACGTGACCCACCAGGTCTCCAACTCGCACACCAACAAGCTCATCCAGGACATGGGCCTGGACGCGGACCGTGTCCCCCTCACCTTCCCGTACTGGGGCAACGTGGCCGCCGCGGCCCTGCCCATGACACTCGCGCTCGAGGCCGAGCGGCTCGAACCCGGCCAGCGCGTGCTGTGCCTGGGCGTGGGCTCGGGCCTGAACACGACCCTCATGGAGATCGCCTGGTAGCCCGCCCGTAGCCCCCGGTCACCGCCTCACAGAACGGAGGAGCAACGTGCTCTCCACACCCTCCCCGGAACGCACCACCACGGTGCGTCTGCCCTTCACCGACACCCCGCTGCCGGGTGTGGACCCCGCGTGGTCCACCACGGTGAGCGTCCCGACCACGGCGGTCGTGGAACCCGTGCCCGGCAGGAAGCGCCGCTGGCACGTGCTGGACAACGGGGACGCGATCACCGAGGCGGGCCGCAGCCCCCGCGGGATCATCCTGGCCGTGCACGGCAACCCCACGTGGTCCTACCTGTGGCGGGACGTGGTGCGCGCCGGCCAGACGGCCGAGCAGCCGTGGCGCGTGGTGGCCGTGGACCAGCTGGACATGGGCTTCTCCGAGCGCACGGGATTGTTCCGCCGGCTCGAGGACCGCGTCCGGGACCTCGGGGACCTCACGCACGCGCTGGGCATCGACGATGCCGGACTGCCGGTGGTCACCTTGGCCCACGACTGGGGCGGGCTCATCTCCCAGGGCTGGGCGCAGGAACACCCGCAGCTCCACGCGGCGACCATCATGACCAACACCGCCGTTCACCACGACAACGCCGAGCCCATCCCCTCGGCCCTGCGGCTCGCGCTCAACCGCGCCGTGCACGAACCCCTCACCTCCGGGACCACCGCGTTCCTGGACACCACCCTGGCCCTGTGCGATCCCGCCCCGGCCAAGGACCTCAAGAAGGCCTACAAGGCTCCGTACACCTCCCGCGAGCGCCGCGAGGGCATCGCGCACTTTGTCGCTGACATCCCCGCAGAACCGGGCCACCCCTCCAACGCGGCGTACGAGCGCATCGCCGGGCGGATGAGCGCGCGCGAGGTCCCCACGCTGCTGCTGTGGGGCACCAACGATCCCGTGTTCCAGCAGCGTTACCTCGAGGACCTCATGCGGCGGGCACCCCACGCGGACGTCCACCGCTTCGAAGGCGCCAAGCACCTGCTGCCCGAGGCCCGGGACATCGCCCCAGCGATCCTCACGTGGCTCGGTGAGCGTTTCGGTCAGGACGAGCCCGTGGTGCAGGCCCACCGTGAGCGCCGCGCGCGCGGTCGCGGGGACTTCGTGCCGTTCTTCGCCGAACTCGACGCACGACGCCGCGACGCCTCCCCCGCCGTCGTGGACATGGGACCCGTCATGGGAACCGTGGACGGTTCCGCACCGGCGCTCAACGTGGAACGCACCGTGACCTGGGCCCAGCTGAGCACGTCCGTGGACCAGCTCGCGGTGGCCCTGCTGCGCACGGGCGTGCGCCCCGGGGACCGTGTGAACCTCATGGTCCCCCCGGGCTCCATGCTCACCACCCTGATCTACTCGTGCCTGCGCATGGGCGCGGTGATCGTGGTCGCGGACCAGGGGCTGGGCCGCAAGGGACTAACCCGGGCGCTGCGCGGTTCGTCCCCCGACTGGTTCATCGGCATCCGCAAGGCCCTCATGGGTGCGCGCGCCCTGGGCTGGCCCGGACGCCGGATCTCCGCGGACCGGCTGGACCCCGTGTCCAAGAAGCTGCTGGGCGTAGAACACACCGTGGCCGAGCTCATGGACTCGGTGACCACCGTGCGCCCGGAGGACATCCCCGCCGTGGACCCGGACGCCGCGGCCGCCGTGCTGTTCACGTCCGGCTCCACCGGACCCGCCAAGGGCGTGGTCTACACCCACCGCCAGATGGCCGGGATGCGCGACACCATCCGGGACACCTACGGGCTGCGGGCCGGAACCGGACTCGTGGCCGGGTTCGCGCCGTTCGCGCTGCTCGGCCCCGCCCTTGGTGCCGCCTCCGTCACACCGGACATGGACGTCACGAGCCCCAAGACTCTCACCGCGCAGGCGCTCACCGAAGCTACGATGGCGATCGGCGCCACCGCGGTATTCGCGTCCCCCGCGGCCATCGCCAACGTCCTGGCCACCGCGGACGAGCTGTCCCCCGCCGAGCGTGATGCGCTGGCCCGGGTGGACCTCATGCTCTCCGCCGGAGCGCCGATCCCCGAGGAGCTGCTCGCCCGGTTGCAGGAGCTGATGCCCGCGGCCGAGCTGCACACCCCCTACGGGATGACCGAGGCGCTGCCCCTGACCGACGTCAGCTTGGACGTGATCCGCGCGGCACGGGAGGACGCCCAGAGCGGCGTCGAGGGTGCGGGCCGCGGCGTGTGTGTGGGCACCCCGGTCGAGGGAGCGCAGCTCGGCGTATTGCCGCTGCGCGCGGACGGCTCCGTCTCCCCCGACATCGTGACCACCCCGGGTGTCACCGGCGAGATCGTGGCGCGCGCCCCGCACGCCAAGGACCACTACGACCGGTTGTGGATCACGGAGCGCACCTCCGACCTGACCCCCGGCTGGCACCGCACCGGGGACGTGGGGCACTTCGACGCCCGTGAGCGGCTGTGGTACGAGGGCCGCCTGGCCCACGTGATCACGATGTCCGACGGGCCGGTGTCTTCCGTCGCGGCGGAGCACGCCGCCCAGACGGTTCCCGGTGTGGGCCGCGTGGCCGTCGTGGGTGTGGGCCCCCGCGGTTCCCAGTCCCCCGTGGCCGTGATCGAAACGGTGCCCCCGGCCACCAAGCCCCACGTGGCCCCCGCGGATCTGGCCGAGCGCGTGCGCGCTACGATCGATTTCGCGACCGGGCTGGCTGTGAGCGCCGTGCTCGTGATCCCCGAGCAGCCCACGGACATCCGCCACAACTCCAAGATCGACCGCGCCGAATTGAGTGACTGGGCCGAGCAGGCCCTGGCCACCGGAAAGATGAGTGCCCTGTGAGCCACGACCAGACCCCCGCTCCCGACCGCTCCGGCGCCGGCCGCCACCGCGCCGACGATCACGACGCCGCTGCGCCGGCTCCCGGGGCCACCGCGGCCGGGGCGGCGTCGTCGGCTCCCCGGAACGACGGGAACGCAAGCAATTCCGATGCAAACGCATCGAACGGAGACCGACAGGACACCGCTCCCGGTGTCGCGCAGATCGCGGATCCCGAGCGTGGCGGCGCCACCGCGACCCAGGGTGAGCTGACCGGGGACGGCCGCACCGTGCTGGTGACCGGCGCGTCAGGGATGCTCGGAGGGGACGTCGCCCGCGTCCTGCTCTCGCGCGGCTGGCGCGTGCGCGTCTTCCAGCGGGGTCACGCATCCGTGGCCGAGCGCGAAGGCGTCGACGAGGTGCTCGGTTCGGTGACCGATCCCGACGACGTGGCGCGCGCGCTCGACGGCGTGAACGACGTCATCCACCTCGCGGCCAAGGTCTCCTTCACCGGGGACTGGGAGGACTTCGTGCGGGTCAACGTGACCGGGACGCGTGTACTGCTGTGCCAGGCGCAGAACGCCGGGGTGCAGAACGTGGTCTTCGTGTCCTCGCCGTCCGTGGCCCACGCGGGCGTGTCGATCGAGGGCGCGGGCGCGGAACCCGCAAACCCCCAGACGGCGCGCGGGAACTACGCGCGGTCCAAGGCCGCCGCTGAACTGCTCGGCCTGAGCATGGACGGCCAGCGCGACCTCAAGGTGGCCGCGGTACGTCCGCACATCGTGTGGGGCCCCGGGGACACCCAGCTCGTGGAGCGCGTCGCGGATCGCGCGGCGGCCGGGCGGATGCCGTACCTGGACAACGGTGCGGCCATGATCGACACCACCTACATCGACAACGCGTCCGAGGGCATCGTGCGGGCGCTCGAGCGCATTGACACCGTGCGCGGACGCGCGCTGGTGATCACCAACGGTGAGCCCCGCCCCGTGGGCGAACTCATCGCGCGGATGTGCCGCGCCGCGGGCGCCCCCGCGCCCACGCGCTCGATCCCCGGTGGCGTGGCACGCTTCGCCGGCCGCGTCATCGAGAAGGTCTGGCCGTACCTGCCCGCGAAGTTCCGCGGCGGGGACGGCGAGCCGCCCATGACCGAGTTCCTGGCCGAGCAGCTGTCCACGGCCCACTGGTTCGACCAGCGCGAGACCCGCGAACTGCTGGACTGGACGCCGTCCGTGAGCCTGGACGAGGGCTTCGCGCGGCTCACCGCGTACTACTCCGACAAGCCGCGCCCGCAGCGCAACACGGGATCGGTCGCGGTGTCACGCGTGGTGGAGGTCGCCGACGACCAGCGCACCCGCGCCGAGGACGCCTCGATCGCCCCCGAAGAAGAGAGCGGGACGAGCAACGACCTGCAGATCGTGCGCGCACAGTAGGCGCTGTCGTGCCCGCGGCGTGGAGCCGCGGGCACGATGCGTACCAGGGGGCAGTCCTCGCTACCCGGCATCCGCGTGCGGTTGCTCAGTAGTGGTAGCGCGCTTGCAGGATGACGAGATCGTCACCCACGACCATGTAGACCAGCCGGTGTTCGGCAGTGATTCTCCTCGACCACGCGCCTCTGCCTCCGGTGCATCCTGGCGTGAGTGACCGGGTACGACGTCCGGACAGGGCCGGGACCGATGCCCGGATCAATCGATCTCTTCGCCGGCGAGGGCCTTGGCGGCCAGGCGCTCCTCCTCACTGACCTCCCACACCTCGTAGGCGGCGTGCAACGCCAGCAGGATGATCAGACATCCGAGGACCAGGTCCGGCCCTCCCGAGCCCGTCCATGCGGTGATCAGGGCCATGACGATGATCGCCACGTTCACCAGCACGTCGTTGCGGGCCGAGAGGAACGCGGCGCGGCCGAGGGAGCCGCCGTGGTTGCGGACGCGGGCGATGACGAGAGCACTCGTCCCGTTGATGACAATGGCGCCGAGCGAGGCGAGGACGACGGGCAGCACGTCCGGTGCCATAGGCTCGGCGAACCGCTGAACTGCTTCCCATGCCGCGAACGCGGCCGGAGCGAGGATCACGACGGCCATGACCTTGCCCATGACGGCGCGCTTGGCCAGGGCCCAGCCAAGCGCCACGAAGATCAACAGGTTGATCGAGGTGTCCTCGAGGAAGTCGACACTGTCGGCCAGCAGCGACACCGACCCTGAACCGAGCGCGACGAAGAACTCGACGAAGAAGTACCCGAAGTTCAGGAGGGCGACCGTGAGCACCGCTCGACGGACCCGGGGTGCATCGAAGGCGCCGGGCGCCTTCCCCGGGTTTTCGTCCGGTGCACTGGGAGCGTTCATGGGCACAATTCTCGTCATTGGCTCTCGGAGTCGCCCCGGGGCCAGCGGGTGATCCGGATGGCCTGGGCGGTGTGGGGACATCGATGCCGGTCTCGACCCCGACGGGCGTGCCGCCCGCGGGGTCTCACATTAGGGCCGGAAACGTCTCGGCCGCCGCTGGCACCGCGAGCAGCGATACGAGGAACGGTTGGCGAAGCGCTCACGCACGATGACGCCGTCGTCCCCGCCGGCCTCGCAGCGAGGGCACGGCTGGCCGGCGCGGCCGTAGGCGTTCAGTGATCGGGAGAAGTACCCGGACTCGCCGTTGACGTTGACGTACAGCGAGTCGAAGCTCGTGCCGCCCGCGTCCAGCGCGCGACGCATGACCTCCTGACACGCCGCCACGAGTGTGTATGTGCGCGGCGCGGTCATGGTCTCGGTGGGCGCGGCCCAGTGCAGGCGCGCCGCCCACAGCGCTTCGTCCGCGTAGATGTTGCCGATCCCGGAAATCAGCCCCTGGTCCAGCAGCGCGCGCTTGAGCCCGGTCCGACGACGCCGCAGCGCCGCGTGGAAGGCCGCGACGTCGAAGAGCGGGTCCAGCGGATCGCGCGCAATGTGCACGGCGTGTTCCGGGACCGTGCCGTGGCCGTCCGACGCGGGCACCAGACGATCCAGCAGCATCCCACCGAAGATCCGCTGGTCCACGAACCGCAGTTGCTCTGGCAACGGCTGCCCGGACTCGTCGAGCGCCGGGGACAGCTCCAGCCGGATGCGCTCGTGGCGCGACCTGGGGTGTTCCGGGGAGGACACGAGCAGTTGCCCGCTCATCCCCAAGTGCACGAGCAGTGCGCGGGAAGGTTCTGACCCATCCGCAGCGCGCACGGGCAACCACAGGAACTTGCCGCGCCGGCACGCGTCGACAACTGTCACCCCGGTCAATTCGCGGCGGAAGTCCTCCGGACCGTCGGTGTGTCGCCGCAGGGACCGGGGGTCCACGACCTCCACGTCCTCCACGGTGCGCCCCACGACCCAGCGTGCGACGCCGCGGCGCACCACTTCCACTTCGGGCAACTCAGGCACGGCGCGCTCAGTTCTCGGTGGCGAAACGTTCGACGATTGCCTCGCACGCGACCGCGGCGGCCGCGCGTTCGGCGGCCTTCTTGGACGTCCCCTCGCCGTGTCCCAGGACATCACCGTGTACGACGACGTCCGCGGCGAAGCGGCGCTCGTGGTCCGGGCCGGTGCCCTCGACCTCGTAGCGCACGGTCCCCAGCTCGTACTGGGAGGCGAGTTCCACCACGCGGGTCTTCCAGTCGCGGCCCTCGTGCAGCACGCGGGTGTCCTCGAGCAGGGGGACGATCAGTCGCAGCACGAGATCGCGCGCGGGCAACGGCCCACACGCCTCGTAGACGGCGCCGATCAGGGCCTCGGTGGTGTCCGCGAGGATGGAGGCCTTCTCGGCCCCGTGCGTGCGGATCTCGCCCTTGCCCAGGCGGATGTGGGGGCCGAGGCCGAGGGTCTTGGCGACCCCGGCGAGCGCGCGGGCGGACACCACGGATGCCCGCAGTTTCGCGAGGCTCCCCTCGTCCCACTCGGGATAACGGTGGAAGATCTCGTCCGTGACCGCGAGCTGCAGAACCGCGTCCCCCAGGAACTCGAGGCGTTCGTTGTGGACTTCCCCGGGATGCTCGTACGCGTACGAACGATGTGTGAGCGCAATGCGAAGCGTCTCGGTGTCGAGGTCGACACCGAGACGCTCAAGCAGTTCGCCGGGATCCGGCAAAATGGTCACCTTACGCGTCAGCGACCTTGCGACCCTTGTACTCGTAGAACAAGGGGGTGCCGGCGGAATCGGAGACCAGCTTGGCCTGGTGCGGCAGGCTGTAGCTGACCTTGCCGTTCTCCACGGTCTTCACCAGTTTGGGGGCTTGCGCCTTCCACTGGGAGCGGCGCATCCGGGTATTCGCGCGGGACATTTTCCGCTTGGGAACAGCCACGGCTATCTCTCTTCTCTCGTGTCGGTTGTCGGCTCCGACGCCTGCGGATCCCCCGATTCGGTCATCAGCCCCTGCAGGGCGGACCAGCGGGGATCCAGGACGTCGTGGTGGTGGTCCGGGTCGTTCTCGAGCCGTGCGCCGCACTGGGCGCACAGGCCCGGGCAGTCAGCCCGGCACACCGGTTGGAACGGCAGTTGTGTGATCACTGCGTCCCGAAGCATCGGTTCGAGGTCGATCTCCTCGTCCCGCACTTCATACACTTGCTCGTCCTCGACGTTCTCGTCACCCTGGGGGGACGGATCGAAGACGAAAAGTTCTTGCACGTCGACCGGTAGTTCGTAGTCGATGGGGTCGAGGCATCTACTGCATTCCCCGTGAACGCTCACGATCACGGTTCCGGACACCAGAATACCGTCGTGGACGGATTCCAGCCGCAGCTGCAGATCCATGGGCGCGCCCTCCGGCGAGCCGATGAGCGCCGTACCGAAGTCCTTCGGTGCGGGTGCCTCGACATCCAGGGTTTCCATGGTCCCCGGTCGGTGTTCGAGATCCCTGACGTTGAACGTGAGGGCTGAACTGTTGCGGTGATTCACGAAACTCCTGGCTAACGACACTGGCCGACAGACCACCTTAGCATGCCGACCCTCGTCGGTTCATCCCACGGGCCCCGTCCGGATGTCCTCCGGACGCACGTCCGTGGCATCCGCGGGCTCTCGCCGGGCGACGGCCCGCCCGATCAGCGGCGCGGTGAGACCATGCAGCATCACGGAGCAGAACACGACCATGACCACACAATCCAGGATGATCCCGATCTGCGTATCGATCCCGGCCTGCAGGGCGAGGAGCGCCAGCACCACGGAGGCGATCCCGCGCGGATCCAGCCACGCGATCGTGGCGCGTTCGGGCCAGGTCGCTCGGGACCAGGATGCAGGCCAGCACGAGGCACAGGGACAACCGGACGTCCGACAGCAGGTACATGGCGGCGAAGAACACCGCGATGAGACTGAGGGGCAGGGCCAGGAACAGCACGCGCAGCACCGGCGTGCGGCTGCGACGCGGGGCGTCGCGGATCTCCAAAGCGTCCATGAACAGCAACACGGACAGGATCACTTCCACGGTGCTGGTCAGGGACTCGATCAACGGGGTCGAGCTCTACCACCCCGCGGCCATGCCCGACCTGGCAATTCCGCCGGGCCCCTCAGCGCCGTTCGATGGCCCGCAGGACGGGGTCGGGAACGAACGACGCGACGTCGCCCCCGAGTGCCGCGACCTCCATCACGAGGGACGAGGACACGTGCAACAGGGACGGCTCCCCCGGCAGGAACACCGTCTCCACGCCCGTGAGGGAACGGTTCATGGTGGCCATGGGCAGTTCGTAGTCGTAGTCCGCGCTGTTGCGTAGCCCCTTGATCAGGGCCACCGCCTCCCGGCGCTCCGCGTAGTCCGCGATCAGCCCCGATGCGAGCGGTTCCACGATCACGGCCGGTTCGTGCGCGAACACCTCGCGCACCAGTTTGATCCGGGTGTCCTCGCTGAAGCGGTGGGTCTTGTTGGGGTTCGTGGACACGGCCACGATCACCTCGTCGAACAGGCGGGCAGCGCGGTGGATCACCGCGCAGTGTCCCAGGTGCAGCGGGTCGAAGGACCCCGGGCAGATGGCGCGTCGCATGGCACCACCCTAGCGGCAGGGATTCCTAGAATGGGCCCATGATCGCAGACGCTCACGACCACTCGCCCGCGGCCGCACCCCGCGCCGATCCCGCCCGGGAGAGGCCCCGCGCCCAGCCGTGGCAGCGCATGGCCGCAGGCGGCGGGCTGCTGGATCCCTCCGGGGCCCTCCGTTCCACGGTCTTCGAAGAGATGACGGCGCTCGCCACGCGCACCGGCTCGGTGAACCTCGGTCAGGGGTTCCCGGATTTCGCGCCGCCGCAGCCCATGGTCGACGCCGCGATGGCCGCCCTGCACACCGGGCACCACCAGTACGCGCCCATCATCGGCGTCCCCGCACTGCGCCAGGCGGTGGCTAAGCACCAGCGCGACCACTACGGTCTGCACCTCGACCCCGATTCGCAGATCGCCGTGAGCGCGGGCGCGACCGAGGGCATGACCGCGGCGCTGTTGTCCGTGCTGCATCCCGGGGACGAAGTGGTCATGTTCGAGCCGCGCTATGACCTCTACGGCGCGGCCGTGGAATTCACCGGCGCCACGCCCGTTCCCGTCCCCCTGCTCCCCCCGACCTTCACGCCGGACCCGGACGACGTGCGCGCCGCGTTCTCCCCCCGCACCCGCGCCGTGATACTCAACGACCCGCACAACCCCACGGGCACGGTGGCGTCCCGCGAGTTCAAGGAACTGCTCGTGGAGCTCGCCACGGAGTTCGACGCCGTGATCGTGACCGACGAGGTGTACGAGCACCTCCGGTTCGCCGGGCCCCATGAGCCCATCGCCTCCCTGCCCGGGGCTGCGGAGCGCACCCTGAGCGTGTCCTCCGCGGGGAAGACGTTCTCCGCCACGGGCTGGCGCGTGGGCTGGGTGAGCGGCCCGCCCGAGCTGATGCGCGGGGTCATCGCCGTGAAGAGCTATCTTTCGCACAGCGCGGCCGCCCCGCTGCAGCACGCCGTGGCCCATGCACTGAGTTTCCCGCCCGCGTTCTACGATGCGCTGCTCGAGGACTACCGCGAGCGCCGAGACGTGCTCGTGGCCGGGCTGCGGGAGGCCGGGCTGACCCCGCCGGTTCCCGAGGGCACGTTCTTCGCGGTCGCGGACGTGAGCGATCACTACGCGCTCGCCGGGGTGGACAACGCCACGGACCTCGGCCGGCACTGGGCCGAGAACGCGGGTCTGGTGGGCATCCCGGTCTCGGCGTTCGCGGGTCCCGCGAACCGGGGGCTGTACGCGGACTGGCTGCGGTTGGCGTTCTGCAAGCGCACGGACGTGCTGCGCGGGGCCATGGCGGGACTCGCCGCCGCGGTCTGACAGGCCGTTACCGGGCGCCGACGACGGCGCGCTCGGCCTCGCACAGCTCCGGCTCGCGAGGTGCCTGAGCCGGTGCAGCTGACCAGGTCGACCGCGCAGGGGCCCGGGTCGACGACGCCCGGACCGGGGTGCCACCGAGGTCAGTCCGCGTCCGAGGCACCGGGCGCGTGATCGTCCGCTTCGAGGAACCACAAGCGGGTCTCGCCATGCTCGCCGTCCTCGAAACGGCGCAGGCCGCGGGGCCACGCGGGCTCCTCGGTGCGTGTGGAACGCTCGACCGCGATCACCCCGCCCGGCCCCAGCCGACCCGCGAGCCGCGAGAGCGTCCGGGCGAGCTCATCGTTGTCCAGAGGGTAGGGCGGGTCGGCGAGCACGAGGTCCCAGCGGTGGTGCGCGGCGCGGCCCAGGTACCCGGCCACGGCGGACTGCACGGTGGTGATCTTGGTGTCCGGGCACGACGCCGCTACGAGCGTCGCGTTCTCCCGGCACACCGCCGCCGCCGCGGCCGCTCGTTCCACGAGCGTGACGGTCGCGGCTCCGCGGCTCGCCGCCTCGAGGCCCAGGGCGCCCGAGCCCGCGAAGAGGTCGAGGACGCGTGCGCCCTCACACATGCCCCAGGCGTCGAGCCGGGCGAACAGTGATTCCTTGACCCGGTCGGTCGTGGGTCGTGTGGCCGAGCCGGGCACCGACTTCAGGCGTTGGCCGCCGGCTCGTCCGGCTATGATCCGTGTCATCCTCGCTCCAGGAATGCTTGTCGGTCCTCGTCCAGGACCCGTGTGATCGCCGCACGCAGGGCGGGGTGTTCGGTGAGCTGCGGGTCGTCGTGGATCACGATCTCCGCGGCGGCCCTGGCCCGCGCGACGAGGGCCTCGTCCCGCAGCGCACTGATCCACCGTAGGCCGGAGCGGCCCCCGGACTGGGACGCGCCCAGGATGTCCCCCTCCTTGCGCAGGCTCAGATCGACTTCCGCGAGATCGAAGCCGTCCGTGGTCGCGGCCACGGCGTCGAGACGCGCGCGCCCGGGATGATCGGGGGGTGTGCGGGTCACGAGCAAGCACGTGCCCGGGTGCTCACCGCGCCCGATCCGCCCGCGCAGCTGGTGTAGTTGGGAAATTCCGAACCGTTCCGGGTCCGCGATGATCATGAGCGTGGCGTTGGGGACGTCCACCCCGACCTCGATCACCGTGGTGGAAACCAGTACGTCGGTGTTCCCCGCCGCGAAGTCCGCCATGGTGCGAGCCTTGAGTGGCGTGTCCTGGCGCCCGTGCAGCACGGCCACGCGGGCGCCCCGGAGTTCGGGCTGTGCGGCCACGAGCTCGGTGAGCCACGTGACGGTCGCGGGCTCGAGATCTTCCTCTTGCGTCTCGATGGAATCGCGCAGGCTCTCGAAGGGGGGCACCGCGGCGTCATCGCCGATCTTGGGCGCGACGACGTAGACCTGCCGGCCGCGCGCGACGTGCTCCGCGGCGAGTGCCCACACGCGGCGTTCCCAGGCCGGGCCGTGCTCGGCGAGGCCCACGACGAACGTGCCGATGGGTTGGCGCCCGCCCGGCAACTCCCGCAGTGTGCTCACGTCCAGGTCGCCGAAGACCGTCATGGCCACGGTGCGCGGGATGGGTGTGGCCGTCATCACGAGGGTGTGCGGGGCCTGGCCGGCCTTGTCCCGGAGGGCGTCGCGTTGTTCCACGCCGAAGCGGTGCTGCTCGTCCACGACGGCCAAGCCGAGGTCCGCGAACTGCACCGCGTCCTGGATCAGGGCATGGGTGCCCACCACGATGCCCGCGGCGCCGCTGGCGATGTCCAGGAGGGCCTTGCGGCGGGCGGGTGCGGACATGCTGCCGGTGAGCAGGGTGACCCGTGTGGCCTCCGGGTCCCCACCCAGCTGCCCGGCCATGGCGAGGGGGCCCAGCGCGGCCGTGATCTTCTCGTGGTGCTGCGCGGCGAGCACCTCGGTGGGGGCGAGCATGGCCGCCTGACCGCCGTGGTCCACGACCTGGAGCATGGCCCGCAGCGCGACCACGGTCTTACCGGAGCCCACATCGCCCTGCAGCAACCGGTTCATGGGTGCGGTGCCCGCGATCTCCCGGGAGATCTCCTCCCCGACCGCCCGCTGGCCAGGGGTCAGGGCGAAGGGCAGGGAGGCGTCGAAGCGGGCCAACAGGCCGTCCTCCCGCGGGGGTCGTGGGGCCACGGGATGCGCGGCGTGCTCCGCGCGACGGCGCACGAGCTCGGCCTGCAGGACGAACGCTTCCTGGAACCGGAACCGATTGCGCGCCCGTTCGTAGGCCGCCACGGTCTCGGGAACGTGCAGATCCCGGTAGGCCTGTCCCGGTTCCGGCAGTCCCTGCGCGGCGACGACGTCGGGCGGCAGCGGGTCCTGGATCGCGTCCAGGTCCGCGGTGAGCAGTACTTGCTGGACCACCTTTCCGATCCGCGGCGTGGTGAGCTTGCCGGACTCCGGGTACACGGGGATGGGCATGAGCTCACCGGAGTCCGAGGCGGCACGGGACACCGATTCGGGGGTGTCCACGAGGGCGTAGTCCGCGCCCGCCATCGACAGGTTCCCCCGGTAGAACTCCGGCTTCCCCGTGAACAGGGCGAGCGCCCCCACGGGGAGGTCCTTCTGGGCGGAGTACGCGTTGAAGAACGTGATCTTCAGGTAGGCACCGGAGTCGTCCGAGACCGTGACGTCCGTGAGACTGCGCCGAGGATCACTGCGCATGCGCCGGGTGCTTGTGCTCTCGACGCGTGCGACGAACGAGGTCCGCTCCCCCGCCACCAGGTCCGTGAGCGCCTGGATCTTCCCCCGGCGGATGTAACGCCGGGGCGCGTGGTCCAGCAGTTGGCCCACCGTGGTGATCCCCAGGTCCTGGGCCAGCAGGGACACCGTGGAGCGCGGGGACTTCCCGGGGACGTAACGGGTCAGGGGCTGGTCCAGCAGGTCCGCGAAGGCGGGCAACCCCTGCGGCGCGGCAGGCGCATCCCCGTCCGGCCGGTGGCTGGTCACCGTGGCTCCGCCGCGAGGGACGTCACTGTCACATTGCGCGCGGTGCCGCGCCGGCGCATGAGGTCCAGCGCGGTGTCCGGGTCCGCGACGTGCACGTGGACGCGCCACGTGTACCCGTTCTCGTTCTCACTGACCGCGCTGACGATCACACTGTCCCCGGCGTCGTCGAGCTCGTGGCGCAGTTCGGCGGCGTCCAGGGCGGAGAGGTCCATGGTGCCCATGACCTCGTACCCATCCGATGGCTCCTGTTCGCCACTCGTGAGCGGCAGCGCGTGGTCCCGGACGATGTCCTGCACGGGGTCCGCGGCCGAGTCCTCCCCGCTGAGTTCGGTGCGCAGCGCCGCGAGGATGACGAGCATGCCGAGCGCGCCGGAATCCACCGTGCCGCGTTCAGTGAGCACCGGAATCTGGTCTACGGTGTCGATCACGGCCTGCGTGGCGGCCTGCACCATGAGGTCCAGCCACTCGACGAGCTGCTGATTGGACCCTTCCGCGGCGGTGTCCGGGACGGGGACCTCCCCGGCGGCCTGCAGGACGGAGATCATGGTCCCCGGAACGGGCTCGGTGAGTGCGGACCAGCACCGGACCTGGGCTGCCATGAGCGCCGCCTTGAGCTGCGCGGCGGTCAGCCGCACGCAGCCCTCCACCGCCTGGCCCATGGCGGTCAACGCCACCGCGGCCAGTACGCCGGAGTTCCCGCGGGCCTGCTCGAGGGCGGCCTGGCCCGCGTAGACAAGCAGTTCGCCCACGTCCCTGCCCTCGATCAGGTGCGCGGCCTCCGCCGCGAATCCCACCGTGGCGCTGAGGTTCGCACCGGTGTCCGCGTCCGCGACGGGGAAGACGTTGAGATCGTCTAGGACGTCCGCGTGCTCGCGCAGCCGACGGTGCGCGGCGTCGAGCCAGGTGCGTATCTCGGTGGTGGACGAGCCGGCTCTATGGCTCAAAGTGATCCCATCCTTCGACGACATCGCGACCGAACCACTGCCGTGGGCTCCGGCCCGCAATGGTCACGGTGCCGCGCTCGTGGCGCCGCTGCCGTGCTCCGTTCCCTGCTGACGAGCCACCGCCCCGGGGGCCGTCCTCGCGGGGCAAGGGTGCACACGAGCCTATCGCACGGACCCCGGACGGCAACGGGGAATCCACAGGGAGCACGGCGAGCAGACCGTGGTCCTCACCCCCCGTGAGCACCCACTGCCACGGGTCCACCCCGACGGCCTCCCCCGCGTGGGCGAGCGTGTGCACCGCGGGTTCCAGGGCCTGCGGGTCCAGGTCGATGCTCACGCCGCTCGCTCGTGCGATCCGGCGGACATCGCGCAACAGACCGTCCGAGATGTCGAGCATGGCGATCGCCCCCGCCCGAGCGAGTTCCGCCCCCACGGAAACGGGCGGGGCCGGTCGCAGTTGGGCGCGGTGCAGCGCGGTCCGTTCGGGCTCGGGGACGCCGTCCCAGCGCCCCGGCACGGGGGTCTGCAGGGCGTCCAGTCCGGCCGCCGCGCGGCCGAGCACGCCCACGTGCACGAGGGTCCCGCCCCGTCCGGCCCCACTGCGCAGTACGGGCTCACCCTCGAGCCTGCCCAGGACCGTGGCCGTGACGGACAGTTCCCGCCCCCGCCCGAGGTCCCCGCCCACGAGCGCGCACTCCGCCGCGCCCAGTTCACCGAAGGCCCGCGAGAGTCCCGCCGCGAACTCGGAAACCCATGCGACCTGGGTGTCCCCCGGCATGGTGAGGGACACGACCATGGCCGTCGGCACGGCCCCCATGGCGGCGATGTCCGCGAGGTTCTGCGCGGCGCACTTGTGCCCCACGTCCGCGCCGGTGGTGCGGTAACCGCACGGCCACACGGTCGCGAAGTCCTGGTCCACGGTCAGCGTGTCCGTGGTGACCACGACCCGCTCGCCGGGGGCCGCGATCACGGCGCAGTCGTCCCCGGGTCCCACCAGGACGTGCGGTCCGTCCGTGGTGGCGCCCGGGAGGAACGCGTCCAGCAGCTCGGTCTCGCTGAGCTGGGACACGGTGGTCCCGGGCGGGGCGGCGGGCTCGTGCGTCATGTCCCTTACACTAGCGAGCCACTCCGACGGGCACAGTCACCGAACTCCCGGGTGCAGCACCTATCCTGGGTGCCATGATTCCCCCGGCCTCGCAGCACCCGTCCACGCCCACATCCGCCGCGCAGGCCCCCGGGACTCGACCGCGGCTGCGCGGCGTCATACGGGGTGCAGGGCACGCCGCCGCCGCGGGGCGCGGGAGGGCGCGACCGTCGTCGTCCCGCCGCCGCGTGGCCGGCGCGGCTGTGGTGGGTGCGCTCGTGCTCACCGGGTGCGGTTCGACCGTGACCGTGGACGGCGCCCCGGACAACGCCAACCCCGACTGCGCGTCCGTGATGCTCGCGATGCCCGAGTCGGTGAGCGGGATGGATCAGCGGGAGACCTCGAGCCAGGGCACCACGGCCTACGGGGACCCGTCGGCCATGATCGTGCGCTGCGGCGCGGAGGAACCGGGACCCACCACGGACCCGTGCACGAACGTCAACGGCGTGGACTGGCTGATCTCCGAGGTGCCGGATCAGAAGGACCAGTGGCGCGCGGTGACCTACGGCCGTTCCCCCGCGGTGGAGGTGCTCTTCGACAGCAGCCGCGTGCCATCCTCGACCGCGCTCGTGGACACGGGATCCGCCGTGCAGAACATCGAGCAGACCCGGCAGTGCCTGTCCGTCAAGGACACCCTGGAGCAGCAGGGCCGCCCCTAGAAGGCGGCCTCACTCGACCGCGACCTCCACCCGGGCCCACGAGTTGTTCACGTAACCCTTGGGGTTCCACAGCGCTCGCGGTGACTCCGGCTGGCACGCGCCGGTGCTGTCCCACGCGCGGGCCATCAGGACGTGGGACCCGGCCCCGGTCACCGGGACGAGTGCCTCCCAGTGCTGCCACGCCCACGGGGAGGCCGCCGCATCCAGCTCGGCCTGGTGCCACGTGCGCCCGTCGTCCCCGGAGACGTCCACGCGCGCCACCGTGCGATCGTCCCCCGCGTACGCGTACCCGGTGACGCGCACCGGACCGCCCGGAACGTGCTCGTGCTCCCCCGGGCTCAGGATGTCGCAGTTCAACGCGACGGATCCCAGAGTGATGCCGTCCCCCGGCCCGGCGTGATCCGGGTCCGCCTCGGGCGGCAGGACGCGATAGGCCGTGGCCTGGAAGTAGTTCTCGGACGGGTCCGCGCGCACCGTGATCCCGCGCAACCACTTGACGCTGCGCGCCCCCACGTACCCGGGGACGACGACGCGCACGGGCGCCCCGTGCACCGCGGGCAGGGGTTCGCCGTTCATCGTCCACGCGAGCAGCACCTCGGACGACAACGCCTTGGCGAGCGGGATCGACCCGCCGTAGGCCTGCGGGGGATCCGCGAGGTCGGAGACGTCCGAGGCCGTGAACTCCACGTGCCGGGCGCCGTCCGCGACACCGACCGACCGCAGGACGTCGCACAATCGAGCCCCGGTCCACAGCGCGGTGGAGGTGGCCCCGGGTCCCCACGGGTCCTCCCCCGGGATGTCACGCACGGGCAGGAAACCGGCACGGCGATTGCCCGCGCACTGCATCGTGGCCGTGAGCGTGTGGTGCGTGAACTCCTCCCGCAACCGTTCCGGCGTGAAGCTCGCGGACTCGTCGACGAGCCCGTCGACCGTGACCGCCCAGTCCCCGGGGTCGTTCTCGGGCACCGGGCCGTGATTGCGCACGTAGAAGGAATCGGGGGTCGTGATCGGATCGTGGAGTCCCGACCGGGGTGGTTCCGCGTTGTACGGGTCGGTCTCGTGGACGATCATGTCATCGCGTTTGTGCCACACGGGTGCCCCTTCCGACCCCGGCGTTCACGCGACCCTCACGCGGCGTGCGTGGGCGGATTCAGCGCAGCCCCACGGGCCGTTCGAGCGCCAGGGTGATCAACTCGTCGATCAGTGCACTGTACTGCAGCCCGCTCGCGTCCCACATGCGCGGGTACATGGAGATGGGGGTGAATCCGGGCATGGTGTTGATCTCGTTGATGATCACGCGGTGATCGGGCGTCACGAAGAAGTCGCAGCGTGCGAGCCCCTCACCGTCCACGGCGTGGAACGCGCGCACCGCCTCGCGGCGCAGCGTGTCGATCACGTCCTCCGGGAGCTTCGCGGGGCACGAGAGTGCAGCGCCGTCGTCTTCAAGGTACTTGGCCTCGAAGTCGTAGAACGCGTGACCCTGCACCTCGATCTCCCCGGGCAGGGACGCGCGGGCATCGTCGGTGCCGTGGCCACCCAGGACGGCGCACTCGATCTCACGGCCGTCGATGCCCGCCTCGATCACGAGCTTGCGGTCGTGTTCGCGCGCGGTCTCGATGGCCGCGTCCAGTCCGGAGGGGTCGTCCACCCGGGTGATCCCGAAGGACGACCCGGCGCGCGCGGGCTTGACGAAGACCGGGAAGCCCAGCTCGGCGACGGCGCGGTGCACGCCCTGCGGGTCGGTGCGCCACGTGCGGTCGTGGACCACGGTGTACGGACCCACCTCGAGTCCGGCGGCCTGGAACGCGAGCTTCATGAAGTGCTTGTCCATCCCGATCGCCGAGGCCGCCACGCCGCACCCCACGTACGGCAGGTCCGCGAGCTCGAGCAGCCCCTGCAGGGTCCCGTCCTCACCGAACGGGCCGTGCAGCAACGGGAAGACGATGTCCACGTGGCGGCCGCGGGTCAGTGCGGCACCGTGCTCGTCCGAATCGTGGATCAGCAGCCGGCTGTCCCCCGTCTGCAGGGGCAGGCTCACTCGTCGCCGCCCCACGGGCAGCTGCGCCATGGGCTGCTCGTCCAGCAGCGCCTCGAGTTCCTCCTGGGAGTACAGGAACCATGCGCCGTCCGTGGAGATCCCCACACTCACCACGTCCCACGTGTCACGGTCGATGGCCCGCAGTACCGAGCGCGCCGTGATGAGGGAGACGGAATGTTCCGACGAGCGCCCGCCGAACACGACCGCGACACACGGCTTACTGCCCGCGGCGGTGGACTCGGGGTTCTCGTGGGTGGTGCTCATGCGCTGTTCCCTTCGGATTTCAGATCGCGGCCCAACAGCCTGGGCGCCAGTTCGTGGACCGGAACGTCGTTGCGCAGCACGCTCACCACGGCCTCCGTGATGGGCATGTCCACGCCGTGGTGGCGCGCGAGGGCGAGGACCGCGGGGGCGGACTTGATCCCCTCCGCGGTCTGGGTCATGGCGTCCTGCACCTGCTCGAGGCCCAGTCCGGCCCCCAGGAGCCTACCGGCCGTGTGGTTGCGGGACAGGGAGGACGAGCACGTGGCCACGAGGTCGCCCATCCCGGACAACCCCGACAAGGTGGTCAGGTCGCCGCCCAGCGCCAGGGCCAGCCGTGTGGTCTCGGCCAGGCCGCGCGTCATGACCGAGGCTTTGGAGTTGTCCCCGTAGCCGCGGCCGTCGCAGATCCCCACGCACAGGGCGATCACGTTCTTCACGAGACCGCCGATCTCGGTGCCGATCACGTCCGTGTTCGTGTAGGGCCGGAAATAGGGTGCGGCACAGCAGCGCGCAACCCACGCGGCGGTGTCGTGATCGGTGGCCGCGACCACGGAGGCCGTGGGTTCCTCCCGCGCGATCTCCATGGCCAGGTTGGGCCCCGAGAGCACGCACGTGCGCCGGGCCCACTCCTCCGCGGTGCGCTGCGTGTGTTCGGCGAGCACCTGAGCGATCACCTGGGTCATCCGCAGCCCGGTCCCGGATTCGAGTCCCTTGGCCAGGGACAGGATCACGGCCTCCGGTTCCACGTACGACGCCGCCGCGCCCAGTTGCGCGCGCAGCGATTGGGCGGGGATCGCGGCGACCACGAGGTCCGCTCCCGCGAGCGCCGAGCGCAGGTCGCTCGAATACTCGAGGATTTCCGGTAGCTCGATCTCCGGGACGTAGCGGTCGTTGCGGTGCTCGCGGGCGATCCGCTGCATCGACTCGGGATCGCGGCCCCACAGACACACGGTGCGCTGGGCGCCGGCATCCGCGGCGGCGTCCGCGAGGACCTTGGCGAACGTGGTGCCCCACGAACCCGCTCCCAGCACGGTGACCTTGCGGGGACCGTTCGGATCCGGCGTCACGGGGCCACCTTCCCGGCTCGCGGGTCGAAGAGCTCGCGCGGTACTTCTTCTTGCCGCAACTCACCCAGCAGGTCGGTGATCGCACCCATGATGGATTCGGTGGCCTTCGTGAGCTCGTCGGAGGACGGATGACCAGGACGCTGGAGACCGCCGGGGACGAGGTCCTCCGGGTGCATCGGCTCTCCCACGAGCACGTCCACGCGCTTACGGGGCCACAGGCTCACCGTGCGGTGACCGCTGGGGTCCCGGTACAGGATCTCCTGGTCCCCCCAGTGCGCCATGGGCACCACCGGGACGCCGGCCTTGAGCGCGAGACGAGCGGCTCCCGTGCGCCCGCGCATGGGCCACATCTCGGTGTCCAGCGTGATGGTGCCCTCCGGATACACGATTACGGCGCCGCCGCTGTCGAGTTCGGCCAGGGCGGCCACCAGGGAGTCCTTGGCGCGCGAGGTTCCGCGGTACACGGGGACCTGCCCGATCTTCGCGATGATGGTGCCCACCACCGGGACCCGGAACAACGACTCCTTGGCCAGGAACCGCGGCATGATCCCGGACGCGTACACCGGGTAGGCCACGGTGATCGGATCGAGCTCCGTGAGGTGGTTGGCCGCCACCACGAAACCGCCGGAGCCCGGGAAGTTCTCCCGGCCACGCCAGTGGGATCTGGCGAACAGCCGGTAGACGGGGATCACCATCCCCGCGAGGACGCGGAACGTGGAACGCTGCGAGGTCCTACTCATCCGGGCTGTCACTCCTTGCTGGGCGGATTGCAGTTCCCTCGATCGGGTGAGCCGTGCGGTGCGGGCGGGGGCTCACCGCTCGTCGACGGTGAAGTTAGCGCCCAGCCCACCCAGTTTGTCGGTGAAGTGCTCGTAGCCGCGCTTGATCAGTTCCACACCGGTCACGTGCGAGACGCCCTCCGCGGACAGCGCCGCGATCAGGTGGGAGAACCCGCCGCGCAGGTCCGGGATGTGGATGTCGGTGGCATGCAACGGCGTGGGGCCGGAGATCACGGCGGAATGCAGGAAGTTGCGCTGCCCGAAGCGGCACGGCACCGAGCCCAGGCACTCGCGGTGCAACTGGATCACGGCGCCCATGCGGTTGAGCGCGCGCGTGAAGCCGAAACGGTTCTCGTACACGGTCTCGTGCACGATCGACACGCCCTTGGCCTGGGTCAACACGACCACGAGCGGTTGCTGCCAGTCGGTCATGAATCCGGGGTGCACGTCCGTCTCCACGATCAGGGGGTTGAGGTCCCCGCCCGGGTGATAGAAGCGGATGCCGTCCTCGCGGATGTCCAGCCCACCGCCCACCTTGCGGAAGGTGTTGAGGAAGGTCATCATGTCCGCCTGCTTGGCGCCGGCCACGAAGATGTCACCACCGGTGGCCAGTGCCGCGGAACCCCACGACGCCGCTTCCATGCGGTCGGGCAGCGCGCTGTGCACGTACCCCGTGAGTTCAGGAACGCCCTCGATGCGGATCACACGGTCCGTCTGCACGGTGATGAGCGCGCCCATCTTCTGCAGGATCGCGATCAGGTCCATGATCTCGGGCTCGGTCGCGGCACCGCGCAGCTCGGTGTGGCCCTCGGCACGCGTGGCGGAGAGCAGCACCTGTTCCGTGGCCCCCACGGACGGGTACGGCAAGTCGATCTTGGCGCCCTGCAACCCGTGCGGTGCACTCATCCGGATCCCCGAATCGAGCTTCTCCACCTTGGCGCCGAAATTGCGCAGCACCTCGAGGTGGTAGTTGATGGGGCGGTCACCGATCCGGCACCCGCCCAGGTCCGGGATGAACGCCTCTCCCAGGGCGTGCAACAGCGGGCCGCACAGCAGAATCGGGATCCGCGAGTCGCCGGCGTGGGCGTCGATGTCCGCATGGCGGGCACGAGTCACGTTGGTGGGGTCGAGCGTCAACTCACCCCGGGCGTCGTCGCGCGTGACCTCCACACCGTGCAGGCTCAGCAGGTCCGTGACGACCTTGACGTCCTTGATCTCCGGCACGTTGCCCAGCGTGGAAGGAGTGGAGCCGAGCAGCGCGGCCACCATGGCCTTGGGAACCAGGTTCTTGGCGCCGCGTACCGTCACCTGACCCGACAGCGGAACGCCGCCGGTGATGCGCAAAGAAGTCATGACCTACCGATCTGCGGGAAGGGATCTCCCGGGCGCGGAACACGCACGGGACCTCGACATTCTACCGGCTCGAACCGCTGATCGGTCCAGCCGCCACTCAGGTTCGGGCGGGCAGCGTGGTGGGCTTGAACGCGGGGCGGGTGCGCTCGTACGCATCGATGTCCGCCTCATGCTGCAGGGTCAACCCGATGTCGTCGAGACCCTCCATGAGCCGCCAGCGGGTGTAGTCGTCGATCTGGAAGGGCACCGTCACGGGCCCGCACGTGACGGTGCGCGACTCCAGGTCCACCTGGATCTCCACGCCGGGCTGCTCCTCCATGAGCTTCCACAGCAACTCCACGTCCGATTGGTCCACCTGCGCCGCAAGCAATCCCTGCTTGCCCGAGTTGCCGCGGAAGATGTCCGCGAAACGGGAGGAGATCACGGCCTTGAACCCGTAGTCGCGTAGCGCCCACACGGCGTGCTCGCGCGACGACCCCGTACCGAAGTCCGCGCCGGCCACGAGCACGGAAGCGTTGCGGTACTCGGGCTGGTTGAGCACGAACTCGGGGTTCTTGCGCCACCCGGCGAACAGGGCGTCGTCGAAACCGGTCTTGGTGATGCGCTTGAGGTAGACGGCGGGGATGATCTGGTCGGTGTCCACGTTCGACTGCTTGAGCGGGGCACCCACGCCCCGGTGGGTGGTGAACTTCTCCATGGCTGTGTCCTTTTCTGGTGGTGTACGTCGCGGCGGGTTGCGGGGCTCAGGCCACCGGCTCGAGGTCCGACGGCGCGCTGAGGGTCCCCCGCACGGCCGTGGCCGCCGCGACCACCGGTGACACCAGGTGGGTGCGCCCGCCCTTGCCCTGGCGCCCCTCGAAGTTGCGGTTGGACGTGGAGGCGCAGCGCTCCCCCGGCGCCAACTGGTCCGGATTCATCCCGAGGCACATGGAGCATCCCGCGAAGCGCCAGTCCGCGCCGAAGTCCGTGAACACCTTGTCCAGCCCCTCGGCCTCGGCCTGCAAGCGCACCTTGGCGGAACCGGGGACAACCATGACCCGCACGTTTTCGGCCTTGCTGCGGCCCTTGACGATCGCCGCGGCGGCCCGCAGGTCCTCGATGCGGGAGTTGGTGCACGAGCCCAGGAACACGGTGTCCACGGGGATCTGCTTCATGGGTGTTCCGGCTTCCAGGCCCATGTACTCGAGGGCGCGCCGCGCGGCGTCCTTGGCGTTGTCATCCCCGGCGTCCTCCGGATCCGGGACCGCCTGGGACAGCGGCACGCCCTGACCCGGGTTGGTGCCCCACGTGACGAACGGCTCCAGTTCATCCGCGTTGATGAACACTTCGCGGTCGAACGTGGCGCCCTCGTCCGTGTGCAGGGTCTTCCAGTACTCCACGGCGGCGTCCCAGTCCTCACCCTGCGGCGCGTGCGGGCGGCCCTCGACGTAGTCGAACGTGGTTCGGTCCGGCGCGATCATCCCCGCCCGCGCACCCGCCTCGATCGACATGTTGCAGATCGTCATGCGCGCTTCCATGGACAGGGAGCGGATCGCGGACCCGCGGTACTCGAGCACGTGACCCTGCCCGCCGCCCGTGCCGATCTTGGCGATCACGGCCAGGATGATGTCCTTGGAACTGACCCCCGGCTTGAGCGTGCCCTCCACATTGATGGCCATGGTCTTGAACGGTGCGAGCGAGAGGGTCTGGGTGGCCATGACGTGCTCCACCTCGGACGTGCCGATCCCGAACGCGAGCGCCCCGAAGGCTCCGTGCGTGGATGTGTGGGAGTCACCGCACACCACGGTCATCCCCGGCTGGGTCAGCCCCAGCTGCGGACCCACCACGTGCACGATCCCCTGTTCGGCGTCCCCCAGGGAGTGCAGCCGCACACCGAATTCCTCGCAGTTGCGGCGCAGCGTCTCGATCTGCTTGCGGGAGGTCTCGTCCGCGATGGTCGAGAAGATGTTTTCGGTGGGCGTGTTGTGATCCTCGGTCGCGATCGTCAGATCGGTGCGCCGCAGTCCGCGTCCGGCCAGCCGCAGGCCTTCGAAGGCCTGGGGGCTCGTGACCTCGTGGAGCAGGTGGAGGTCGATGTAGATCAGGTCGGGGCGTCCGGCCTCACCCTGGCGCACCAGGTGGTCGTTCCACACCTTCTCCGCCAGCGTCCGCGGCGCGGTGGTCTGTGTGCTCGTCATCTCGTCACTCCTGCTCGTGTCCTGGCGTGCGGTGGACGACGCCGCGTGGGCGGCGTTCGCGCGTCCCGCACGTGACCGTTGCCATCATGGTCATCGCTCGCGGCGAGCAGTTCCACTCCTCGGACTTGCTTCTCGCATTGTGAGACGGCAATATCAAGGCATGGACACGACGCACGCGATGGATCCTTCCGGAGCCCCCCTGGGCTCTCCCCTGGGCGGCCGAGGGACGGGCTCGGGCATGCCCGAGGAGTCCTCGTTCTCCCCCTCCGGCGTGGGGGTCATCGACAAGGCCTCCCTCATCCTGGACGCCCTCGAGGCCGGTGCGGCCTCCCTCGCGGATCTCGTGGAGACCACGGGGCTCGCGCGACCCACCGCCCACCGGCTCGCGGTGGCGCTCGCCCATCACCGGTTCGTGGGCCGGGACGTGCACGGGCGCTTCGTCCTCGGGTCCCGCCTCGTGGAGCTCGCCTCGGCCGCTGGTGAGGACCGACTGATCTCTGCCGCGGCCCCCGTGCTCCTGCAGTTGCGGGACAGTACCGGTGAGTCCTCCCAGGTGTTCCGCCGCCAGGGCGAGTGGCGCGTGTGCGTGGCCTCGGCCGAACGGCCCATCGGCTTGCGCGACACGATCCCCGTGGGCACCCAGTTGTCCATGAAGGCGGGCTCCGCCGCGCAGGTGCTCGTGGCGTGGGAGGACCACGCGCGCCTGATCGAGGGGCTGCATCACGCGAGGTTCTCCGCCACGACCCTCGCCGGGGTACGACGCCGCGGCTGGGCCCAGTCGATCGGCGAACGCGAACCGGGGATCGCCTCGGTCTCCGCGCCCGTGCGTGGACCCTCGGGCAGGGTGATCGCCGCGGTGTCCATCTCGGGACCCATCGAACGCCTGTCCAAGCAGCCCGGTCGGAAGCACGCGGACATCGTGGTCCAGGCGGCCCGGCACCTCACGGAGGCCGTGCGCGTCAGCGCCGCGTGAGCCCGTGGGCGCAACCCGGGCCGGGCGCATCGGCAAGGGTGAGCCCCGAGCACGCCGTGCAGGTCAGCGCCGCGTGAGCGCCGCCCGTGCCACGGCCCCGGTGAACTCGCGGTGCGCCTCGAGTTCGTGTTCCACCGGGGCCTGGACCGTCTCCTCGGCGGTCGTGCGGACGGAACGCTGCAAGCGACGTCGTACCCGCGAGGCCCGGACACGGGACGCGAGCGACGCGATCACCGCGCCCGTGAGCGCGAGGAAGAGCGCGAGCACGACCCCCGCGAGCACCATGAGCGTGGGCATGGGTAGTGGGAAGCCCTCGACCGTGGGTGGCGGGGGCAGGGGGATCTGGAAGTACTCGGCCAGGAACAGACCCAGCAACCACAACAGACCGAGCACCGTGACGAGCATGGCGAGCCACTGCAGGACGTCGAAGACGATCCACCACCAGGACGCCCCGCGCGCGGAGAACTTGGTGCGTGCGACGGCTTGGTCCAGCGCGTCCGGCAACCGCTGTTCGTTGCTGCGGGCGGCGCCACGGATGCTGCGCCGCCACGGCTCCCCGGCGCCCTGGGAGACATCGTCCGCGAAACCGCGCACGGCGGAGTCCGCGGCGGCCTTCTGGGACGCGTTCATGGGCGGCAGGGACGTGCGGTGCACCCCGGGGTCCGAGTGCTTGTCATGGCTCTCGATGTGCAAGCGCTTGAGCGGGTCCTTGCTCAGGCGGGTGAGCCAGCGCGTGGCGATCCACCCGGTGTGCCGCCCCGCGCGCAACCGGTACGAACGGGCCGCGGCGTCCGCGACCAGGTCGATGCCGACGGCACGCGCGAGCCCGGCGGTGAGCCGCTCACTCGCGTCCTTGGTGATCCCGCGCGGATCGCCCTCCCCTGCGGCGCGCGCGAGTTCCCCGGCGCTGTGGATGACGTCCGCCTCGAGTCGCTGCCCGGCGGCGGCGCGTTGGGCGGCCACGGCGTGGATCCGGTCCCGCAGTTGCGGGACACCCTGACCCGTGAGAGCGGAGACGGCCACGGGCGCGCTCGGCCCGGTCGCGGGGAGGCCGTCCTGCGCCACGAGTTCCGTGAGCGATGCGAGCACCGAGGGGACGTCCCGCTCATCGAGCCGGTCCGCCTGGTTGAGCACGACCATGGTCACGGCGCCGTGGCGGGCGAGCGGCTGCACGAAGTCCTGGTGCAACACCGCGTCCGCGTACTTCTGGGGGTCCACGACCCACACGACCACGTCCACGAGACCGACCATGCGCTGGACGATCTGCCGGTGTTCCCGCGTCACGGAGTCGAAGTCCGGCAGGTCCAGCAGCACGAGCCCACCGCTCGTGGTGCTCGCCTTGCGCCCGCGCCCGGTGGACGTGCTCAGCGCGGGACCCACGACCCTGCGGTCAGCGACGTCGAGCCAGTCGAGCAGCGGCTGGCTGCCCTCATCCCCCCAGATCGCGGCGAGCGGTGCGGAGGTCGTGGGTCGGCGCGCCGCACTACGGGCGAGGTCCTGACCGACCACGGCGTTGAACAGGGAGGACTTGCCGGAGCCCGTGGCGCCGAAGAAGCCCACCACGGTGTGGTCCGCGGACAGCGCCCGGCGCTGCGCGGCGCGCTCGAGGGTCTCCCGCGCACCCCGGATCACCTCGGCGTCCAGGCGACCCTCCGCGATGTCCACGGCCTGCGCGAGTCCGGAGATCCGATCGGACAGGGACACGTCCTGGTCCCGGGAACGCGGGTTCACAGGGCCTCACTCTCTGCGCGCACGCGGGCGGCCGCTGCGTGCAGTTGCTCGGCCGAGGGGTGCTCCCCGAGTTCGTCGATCGTGTCCAGGAACTGCTTGGCCCGACCGGCCAGCATCGTCCGAATCCGGGTCTCCAAGTTCTTGCGCGCCTGGTCGCTCATCCGGCGCACGGCGTCCTCACCGAAGACCGCCTCGAGCAGTTTGGTCCCCACGACACCCGAACCACCCGCGATCCCGACCTCCAGGCCGGTCAGCCCGCCCGTGGTCGAGAACACGGCGATCATGAGGATCACGGCGAGCGCGTTCACGCCCAGCGACATTGCGCGGGCCCGCGTGCGCTTGCCCGCGCCTTCCTGCTGGATCATGAGCATGACGTCCGACTGCCACGACCGGATGCTCTCCGCGACCTGGTCGGGGAAGTCCGGTGGCAGGGCGGCCGCATCCCGGCCCGCGAGCAACACCTGTCCGGCGGGCTCGTCACGCCAGCGCCGCTCGGCGGATTCCGCGGCACGGGCCGTGTTCTCCACGATCACGGCCTGCAGACCCGATTCGATGGCTTCCTCCACGCGCACCTCGGGTGCGGGTTGGCCCTTGAAGAACGCGGTCATCCGGTCCCGGACCCGCCCGATTCCCGCCTCGAGGCTGCGGAAGAACTCGCCGGTTCCCACGAAGTCCTGCCAGCGCGCGAGCACCTCACCGCGCAACAGGGTCCCGTCCCGAGTGGAGTCGATGATCGCGCGCAGCGCCTCGTCGAAGGACGTGGTCACCTCGCGGCGCAGGTGCTCCTCCGTGTGCTGCTGGCCCGCCACGGCCTCCGCGGTGCGGTCGGTCGTGTCCGCGAGTTCCCGCACCGCTCCCCCGAGGGTGCGCGCGGCGATCTCCGAGCGGGCCTGCGCGTCCGCGCCGAGCGTCTCGAGCCACTCACGCAGCGGTTCCACGGCGGCCGGGGGCAGCATGCGCAGCTCGTTGAGCGGGGACTCCTCGACCACGAAGATGGGGGCGCCACCCAGTCCCTCCTCGTTGAGCATCCGCCGCAGGTCCTCCTCGATCTCCGCGGCCGACGACGCCTGCACCCGGTCCAGCACCACGGCCACCGTGATGTCGCGCCCCGCAGCGTTGCGCAGCAGCTGCCACGGCACGGCGTCCGCGTAGCGATTGGCGGTCGTGACAAACAGCCACAGGTCCGCGGCGGAGAGCAACTGGGCGGCCAGGGCCCGGTTATTGTCCGAGACGGAATCTACGTCCGGGGCGTCCAGGATCGCGAGGCCCTTGGGGATGTTCTGGTCCGCGAGCAACACGAGGGACCCAATGTCCTCCACGGCCGTCCCACCGTCGTCGGGCGCCGGCGCGGGGCGAGAGGGATCCACGAGGGTCCCCTGGACCCGGGCCAGGTGCGGCAGCACACGCTGAGTGGTGAACGCCCCCGCGTCGCTCGGGTGATGGATCAGCAGGGGTCTGCGCGTGGTGGGGCGAATGGCCCCGGAGCGTGTGACCGGGTGGCCCACGAGGGCGTTGACCAGGGTCGATTTCCCCGCGCCCGTGGAACCGCCCACCACGGCCAGCAGCGGGGCGTCCAACGAACGGACACGCGGCAGGACGTAGTCGTCCAACTGGGCCACGGCACGCGCCGCGTTCTCGCGCTGTTGCGCCGCGCTCGCCGTGGCGAGCGGCAGGGTCGTGGAGCGCAAGAGCTCACGCGTGGTCTCGAGGGACTCGATGAGCGGCACGGCCGGTGCGTTCTCGGTGTTCACACGATCATTGTGCCAGCCGTCACGCGGGCGTCGCGGCAGCGCGCCGGGAACGGACGGGAGCAGTGGGTGGCAGACATGCGAAGAGCCCCGGTTTCCGTGGAAACCGAGGCTCTTCTGTAGTGACCCCAGCGGGATTCGAACCCGCGTTACCGCCGTGAGAGGGCGGCGTACTAGGCCGCTATACGATGGGGCCGTGTACTTTCCGTGGACCGCTGTCGGAAACTCGTTCCTGTGCGGTCCCGCGTTGACGCACCAAACAGTAACATCTTCGCGGTCATGCTCCAATTTGGGAAAACCCACCGTGGAACAGCGATGCTCGGTTCGTTCGAACCGTGGTCCGTCCGATGCCAGAAAGCGCTGGGATACCAGGACTCGAACCTAGAATGACGGTACCAGAAACCGTTGTGTTGCCAATTACACCATATCCCAATGGTCTCGCTGCCCGCCCGGTCCGCACCGGATCGGCCGCGCAACGAGCAATAACTATACCCGGGGAAGCCGCCGCTGCCAAACCGGTCCGCGGGGTGGGGGTCGCCTCCCGGGTGACACCCACCCGTCGCGGACGGATCGCGTTAGGACGCGGCGAGGTGCTCGCGCAGCGCGCGGATGCGCTTGAGCGACGATTCTTTCCCCAGGATTTCGAGGGATTCGAATAGGGGCGGGGAGATCCGCTGGCCGGACACTGCCGTGCGGACCGGGCCGAACGCCAGGCGCGGCTTGATCCCCAGGCCATCCACGATCGCCTCGCGCAGGGCGATCTCAATCTTCTCGGCCGAGAACTCCTCCAGCGACTCGAGAGCCGTGAGAGCGGCGTCGAGCACCTGGGGTGCGCTGTCCTTGAGCTGCTTGGCAGCGTCCGGGGCGATCTCGATCTGCTCGTCCGGCAGGAAGAGGAAGCCCAGCAGGCCGGGGGTCTCACCGAGCAGGTTCATGCGCTCCTGCACGAGCGGGGCGGCCCGATCCAGGACGTCGTTCTCCTTCTCGGTCAGGGTCTCCCCCACGAGGCCGGCAGAGCGCAGGTACGGGATCAGCCGGTCCCGGAAGTCCCGGGGGTCCAGCATGCGCACGTGCGTGCCGTTGATCGCCGTGGCCTTCTTGAGGTCGAAGCGCGCAGGGTTGGCCAGGACGTCGTGGATGTCGAAGTTCGCCACGAGTTGGTCCACGGTGAAGATGTCCTCGTCCGCGGACAGCGACCACCCGAGCAGGGCCAGGTAGTTCAGCAAACCCTCGGGGATGAACCCGTTGTCGCGGTGGTGGAAGAGGTTGGACTCCGGGTCCCGCTTGGAGAGCTTCTTGTTGCCCTCCCCCATGACGTAGGGCAGGTGCCCGAACTCGGGGATGAACTCGGCGACCCCGATGCCCATGAGGGCGCGGTACAGCGCGATCTGCCGGGGCGTGGAGGACAGCAGGTCCTCGCCGCGCAGTACGTGGGTGATCCCCATGAGGGCGTCGTCCACGGGGTTCACGAGTGTGTAGAGCGGCTGGCCGTTCGCGCGGGCCACCACGAAGTCCGGGACCGAGCCCGCCTTGAAGGTGATCTCACCGCGCACGAGGTCCGTGAACGTGATGTCCTCGTCCGGCATGCGCAGGCGCAGCACGGGCTTGCGGCCCTCGGCCCGGAACGCATCCTTCTGCTCCTCTGTGAGGTCGCGATCGAAGTTGTCGTACCCGCGCTTGGGGTCCTCACCCTTGGCACGGTGACGCTGCTCGACCTCCTCGGGCGTGGAGAAGTCCTCGTAGACGTAGCCGCCGGCCACGAGCCGGGTCAAGACGTCCTGGTAGATCTCGCCGCGCTGGGACTGCCGGTAGGGCTCGTGGGGTCCGCCCACGTTGACGCCCTCGTCCCACGTGATGCCCAGCCAGTCCAGGGCGTCCAGGATCTGCTGGAAGCTCTCCTCGGAATCGCGGGCGGCGTCCGTGTCCTCGATCCGGAACACCAGCGTGCCGCCCGTGTGGCGGGCCCACGCCCAGTTGAACAGGGCCGTGCGAATCAGACCCACGTGCGGGGTGCCCGTGGGGGACGGGCAGAAGCGCACGCGCACGGGTGCGTCGGCGGGAACGGTGGGGTGCAAAGTCGCTGCGTCGTCAGTCATGATGCGTTTATTCTACGGGTAGGAGTCATCCCCGCGGCGGGCACGGGGACTGCCCGCGGGGACTGCCCGCGCGGGTGTCGGCGAGCGCTGCCGCACCACCCCGGCCGGTTCCGACGACGGCGCGCCGAGGGACGGCTCGGCAACGCGTGCGCCCCGGGGGTCGTCAGGCGACGGCGCGCCCCGGGGTGGCCCGGTAACGGCGCGCCCCGGGGTGGGCCGGCGGCGCGCCGGGTCAGCGCCGCAGCACCGTGGTGAGCTCGCCGATCCCCTCGACCTGCACGGAGAGCTGATCGCCCTCGTCCACGATCCCGACCCCCGCGGGGGTCCCCGTGAGGATGACGTCACCGGGCAACAGCGTGAAGGCCTCGGACGCGTAGGAGACGAGTGTGGCCACGTCGAAGATCATGTCCCGCGTGTTGCCGTCCTGTTTGAGCTGCCCGTTCACGGTGGAGCGCACGGACAGGGCGGAGGTGTCCAGCTCGGTCTCGATCCACGGGCCGATCGGGCACGCGCCGTCGAACCCCTTGGCCCGGGCCCACTGGCCGTCGGTGCGCTGGGCGTCGCGGGCCGTGAGGTCGTTCGCGGCGGTGTAGCCGAACACAACCTCGGGAACGCGTTCCACGGGAACGTCCTTGCACATGCGCCCGATCACCACGGCGAGCTCGGCCTCGTACGAGACCTCCTCGGTCCAGCTGGGCAGGGTCACGGGATCGCCGGGACCGGACACCGCGGTGTTCGGTTTGAAGAACAGCATGGGAGCGGGCGGCAGCTCGTTGCCGAGCTCCTTCGCGTGCGCTGCGTAATTGCGCCCCACGCACACGATCTTGGAGCGCGGGATCACCGGGGCGAGCAACCGGGCCTCGGACACGGCCACGGTGCGTTCGAGCTCCTGGATCCCCACGTACAGGGGGTCGCCGGTGAGGTACCGCAGCGTCTCGGCGCCGGGTTCCCCGTGCACCGTGCCGAAGTGGATTTCGTTGTCGTGTGTGAACCGTGCGATGCGCATGCTCACAGGCTACACAGCCGCCCCCGGTGCAACCGAGGTCGGACCGGGGGCGGCTGGTCGAACGGGTGGCACGGACCCCGCCACGCGAAGCGTGCCGAGGGATTCACGCCACGTGGATCACGCCAAGCGGGTCAACCAACCGTGCGTGTCCTCCGCCTTACCGGTCTGGATGTCCAGCAACTGCTTGCGGATGGACATGGTCACCTCGCCGGGAGCCGCGTCCTCCGGGCCGATGGTCTCGTCGTGGCTCACGAGCCGCCGCACGGGTGCGATCACCGCGGCCGTGCCGCACGCGAAGACCTCCGTGAGGTGACCCGAGTTCACGCCCTCGCGCCACTCGTCCAGGGTGAAGGCGCGTTCCTCGACCTGCAGCCCGCGCTCCTTGGCCAGCTGGATCACGGAGTCGCGCGTGATCCCCTCGAGAATGGTCCCGGTCAGTTCGGGGGTCACGAGCCGGCCGTCGTCGAAGATGAAGAACACGTTCATGCCACCGAGTTCCTCGACCGCGTCCCCGCGCTCGTGGTCCAGAAAGAGCACCTGGCTGCACCCGTGCGCGTCCCCCTCCATCTGGGCGATCAACGACGCCGCGTAGTTGCCACCGCACTTCGCGGAGCCCGTGCCGCCCTTGCCCGCGCGGGCATACGTGCGCGAGAGCCAGATGTCCACGGGTTCGACCGTGCCGAAGTAATTGCCCGCCGGGGACGCGATCACGGAGAACAGCGCCTGCCTGGACGGACGCACCCCCAGGAACGGCTCCGTACCGATCATGAACGGACGGATGTAGAGGGACTCGCCCTCCCCGGAAGGAACCCACTTCTCGTCCTGGGCCACGAGCTCGCGGATGGCATCTACAAACGTCTCCTCGGGCAGCGTGGGCAGGGCCAGCCGCTGCGCCGAGCGATTCAGCCGCGCGGCGTTGGCCTCGGGGCGGAAGCTCCACACGGATCCGTCCGCGTGCCGGTAGGCCTTGAGTCCCTCGAAGATCTCCTGGCCGTAGTGCAGCACGGCGGTGGACGGGTCCAGGCTCAGCGGGCCGTACGGCTGCAGCCGTGCGTTGTCCCAGCGGCCGGTGTTCGCTTCCACGTCCCCCTGCCAGTCGATGCACACCATGTGGTCCGTGAAGTGTTTGCCGAAACCGGGGTTCTGCAACACGGCTTCGCGCACCTCATCGGTTGCGGGGTGGGGGTTGAGCTGCTTGACGAATTCAGTGCTCACGGGTGTTCTCCTTCGACGGCGTGCTGCCGGGCATCCCTGCTGAGGCGGTGCGCTGGCACGTGATGATGTGCTCCCAGTATCCCGCCCGCGGTGGCCGGGACGCGGACCTTAGACGCTGCGCGCACCCAACTGCGCCACGACGTCGTCGCCCACCTGCGACGTGCTGCGCTGCGCGGAACCGTTCGCCTCCAGGTCTGCGCGCACGGCGGCGTTGACCTGTTCCGCGAGATCGGGGTGGCCCAGGTGCTCGAGCATCATGGCGCCCGCGAGGATCGCGGCCGTGGGCTGGGCGGTGCCGGTACCGGCGATGTCCGGGGCGGAGCCGTGGACGGGCTCGAACATGGACGGCGCGGTGCGGTCCGCGTTGATATTGCCGCTGGGCGCCAGACCGATACCCCCGGTGACCGCGCCGGCCTGGTCGGTGAGGATGTCCCCGAACAGGTTGTCGGTCACGATCACGTCGAAGCGCGCGGGGTCGGTGGTCATGAAGATCGTGGCGGCGTCGATGTGCATGTAGTTCACGGTGACGTCCGGGTACTGCTCCCCGATCTCGTCCACGGTTCGCTGGTAGAGCCGCCCGGCGTTGACCAGGACGTTGTGCTTGTGGACCAGGGTCAGCCGCTTGCGCGTGCGGCTGTTCGCGAGGTCGAACGCGTAGCGCACCAGGCGGCGGACACCATGGGCGGTGTTCACGGACACCTCGGTCGCGATCTCGTGCTCGGTGCCCGTGCGCAGCGTGCCACCGTTACCCGCGTAGAGCCCCTCGGTGCCCTCGCGCACGACCACGAAGTCGATCTCCCCCGGGTCCGACAGAGGGCTCGTGGCACCGGGGTACAGCACCGCGGGGCGCAGGTTGATGTAGTGGTCGAACCCGAAGCGCAGCTTGAGCAGCAGATCGCGTTCGAGGATCCCGGAGGGGATGCGCTTGTCGTTGGGGGCGGCACCCACGGCACCGAACAGGATCGCGTCGTGGGAACGCAACCGTTCCATGGTGTCCTCGTTGAGCACCTCCCCGGTCTCGAGCCAGTGCTCGGCGCCGAGCGGGTAGCTCGTCTTCTCGAGGGTCACCCCCGCGGGGCGGGTCACGGCGTCGAGGACCTTGACGGCCTCGGCCACGACCTCCGGGCCGATACCGTCACCGGGCAGGACGGCGATCGAGTGGCTGCGGGCGGGTGCGGAAGGTGACGTCGGGCTCATGGAGGCCAGCTTAGGTGCGCCCGCCGCGGCCTTCCACATGGTGAACCCGGGTTTCATATAGCGAGACAAACAGTGGGCGCGAGATCCGCTGACAGCCGACCGGACCGACGACGCTCGGCCGGCCCGCAACGGTCGCTGCGGCGTCGTGCGGACAGGCAACGGCCGGGCCGCCCGACGACGACCCGGCCACCGCCCCTCGATACCGCAGTACCTCAGTCCTGGAGCGCCTCCGGGGCCTCGTAGCGCGGGAACACGCCGGAGGGCTTGGGCAGTTCGGTCCCCGCGGCGAGCCGCGTCCCCAGGGCCGAGAACTGCCGCGCCTGCCCCTCGGGCTGACCGAGCTGGTCCAGCAGCCTGGCCATGGAATCCGGCATGACCGGCTGTACGAGGATCGCGACGATGCGCAGCACCTCCGCCGTCACGTATAGCACGGTGGCCATCCGTTCCGGATCGGTCTTGCGCAGCACCCACGGCTGCTGCGCCGTGAAGTAGCGGTTGGCCGAGGCGATGACCCGCCACACGGTCTCCAGACCGCGGTGAAACGCGAGCTCGTCGAACGCCGCGCGGTAGTCCCCCACCGCCGACTCCGCCTGTTCGAGCATTTCGAGGTCCTCGGCAGTGAAGTCCCGCGGTTCCGGCACCGCGCCCCCGAGGTTCTTGGCGATCATCGAGAGGCTGCGCTGGGCCAGGTTGCCGAGGTCGTTGGCGAGATCCGAGTTGATGCGTCCGGCGATCGCGTCGTGCGAGTAGTTGCCGTCCTGGCCGAACGGGACCTCTCGCAATAGGAAGAAGCGCAACTGGTCCAGCCCGTACTCGCCGATCAGGGCGTGGGGATCGATCACGTTGCCCACGGACTTGGACATCTTCTCGCCCTGGTTGAACAGGAACCCGTGCGCGAAGACCTTCCGGGGCAGCTCGAGCCCCGCGGACATCAGGAACGCCGGCCAGTACACGGCGTGGAAGCGCGCGATGTCCTTGCCGATCAGGTGCACGTCCGCGGGCCAGAACGCCCGGAACAGCTCGGCGTCCGTGTCCGGGTAGCCCAGACCCGTGAGGTAGTTGGTCAGGGCGTCCACCCACACGTACATCACGTGCTGGGGGTTGCCCGGCACGGGCACGCCCCAGTCGAACGTGGCGCGGGAGATGGACAGGTCCTGCAGTCCGCCGCTCACGAAGGACGCGATCTCGTGCGAGCGCGTCTGGGGCTGAACGAACCCGGTGCGGTAGAGCTCGAGCAAGCGGTCCTGGTACGCGGAGAGCCGGAAGAAGTAGCTCTCCTCCTCGGTCCACGTGAGCTCCGTGCCCGTACCGATCGAGTAGCGCTGACCATCTGCGCGCACCTCGGTCTCGTCCTCGGCGTAGTAGGCCTCGTCCCGCACGGAGTACCAGCCGGCGTACTTGCCCAGGTAGATATCCCCGTTGGCCTCCATGCGCCGCCACAGCTCCTGCGACGCCGCGTAGTGGTCCTCGTCCGTGGTGCGGATGAAGCGGTCGTAACCGATCTGCAGTTTGTCGTCCATGGCCAGGAAGCGCGCGGAATTGGCGTCCGCGAGGTCACGAGGGCTCACGCCCAGCTTCTCGGCGGTCTGCTGCATCTTCTGGCCGTGCTCGTCCGTCCCCGTCTGGAAGCGGACGTCGAAGCCGTCCAGCCGCTTGAACCGGGCCAGGGTGTCCGCGGCGATGTGCTCGTAGGCATGGCCGATGTGCGGCGCGCCGTTGGGGTAGGAAATGGCCGTGGTCACGTAGAAGGGAGTCTGCTCAGTCACCCCACCACTCTATCGACCCGCGCACCGTGCCCGTCGCCCTTGAAGTGGGTACGACGCCGCGGTGCCCCTCCCGTGGGAGGGGCACCGCGGCGTCGTCGTCAGTCATGTCACGCTCCGTTGGCGCGGAGGCAACGGGAGGAGGGATCAGCGAGCGGCGGTGCCCTCGGTGTAGTCCTCGTCCGTCTGCTCCCACGCGAACAGCGAGCGCAGCTGGCGGCCCGTTGTCTCGATGGGGTGCTTCTCCTCCTTGGCGCGCAACTCCTTGAACTCGCTGCCGCCGGCGGCCTGGTCCTTCATGAAGCGGTCCGCGAAGACGCCCTCCTGGATGTCCTTGAGAACGTCCTGCATGCGCTCCTTGACGGAGGGGTCGATCACGCGCGGGCCGGAGACGTAGTCGCCGTACTCGGCGGTGTCGGAGATGGACCAGCGCTGCTTGGCGATGCCGCCCTCGACCATGAGGTCCACGATGAGCTTGAGCTCGTGCAGCACCTCGAAGTACGCGATCTCCGGCTGGTAGCCGGCCTCGGTCAGCGTCTCGAAGCCGTACTGGACCAGGTGGGACATGCCGCCGCACAGCACGGCCTGCTCACCGAACAGGTCCGACTCGGTCTCCTCGGTGAAGGTGGTCTTGATGACGCCAGCGCGCGTGCCACCGATGCCCTTGGCGTAGGACAGCGCGAGCTGCAGCGCCTGACCGGACGCGTCCACCTCGACGGCCACGAGGTCCGGGACACCGCGCCCGGCCTCGAACTCGCGGCGCACGGTGTGGCCCGGGCCCTTGGGGGCGACCATGGCCACGTCCACCCCCTCGGGGGCCGTGATGTAACCGAAACGGATGTTGAAGCCGTGCGCGAAGAAGATCGCGTCACCCTCGTCCAGGTTGTCCTTGATGGACTCCTCGAACACCTGCGCCTGGACCTGGTCCGGGGTCAGGATCATGATGACGTCCGCTTCCTTGGCGGCCTCGGCCACGGTCAGCACGCGCAGGCCCTGGGCCTCCGCCTTGGCGCGGGACTTGGAGTTCTCGGACAGGCCGATGCGGACGTCCACGCCCGAGTCACGCAGGTTCAGCGCGTGGGCGTGGCCCTGCGAACCGTAGCCGATGATGGCCACGGAGCGGTTCTGGATGATCGACAGGTCGGCGTCGTCGTTGTAGTAGATCTTTGCCATGGGCTTGCTCTATCTCCTTCGAATAGCGGATGGGCATTGCACGTCGGGGCGCAACGGCACGGGCGTTGCGCGAGATGCGGTGTCCTGCGGCCGAGCGGTCAGTGACGCAGGGCGCGATCGGACATGGATTTGGGGCCGCGGCCCAGGGCCACGGTGCCGGCTCGCACGATCTCCCGGATCCCGAAGGGTTCCAGGACGTCCATGAGGGCGTGGATCTTGTCGCGCGATCCGGTGGACTCGATGACCACGGATTCCGTGGAGACGTCCACGATCGTGGCGCGGAACAGGTCCGCGGCCTGCGTGACCTGCAACCGGGTGGCCGCGTCCGCGCGGACCTTGACCAGGATGTGGTCCCGCTGCACGGAGGACTCCGGCGACAGCTCCACGATCTTGATCACGTTGATCAGCTTGTTCAGCTGCTTGGTGACCTGCTCGAGCAGCTCACCCTCAGCGTCGACCACCACGGTGATCCGGGAGATCCCGTTCAGCTCCGTGGGGCCCACCGCGAGCGAGTGGATGTTGAACGCGCGCCGCGCGAACAACCCCGCCACGCGGGTCAGCACGCCCGGCTTGTCCTCCACCAGGACGGAAAGAGTGTGTCGGCTCATCGATCAGTCCTCCGTGTTCCACTCGGGCGTCATGTTGCGGGCGATCTGGATCTGGTCGTTGGAGACCCCGGCGGGGACCATGGGCCACACCATCGCGTTCGCGGAGACCACGAAGTCGATCACCACGGGGCGGTCGTTGATCTCGAGCGCCTTCTTGATGGTCTCGTCCACGTCCTCGTCCTTCTCACAGCGCAGGGCGGCACAGCCGTAGGCCTCCGCGAGCTTGACGAAATCGGGGATGCGGCGGGAGTTGTGACCCGTGTTCAGCTCCGTGTTGGAGTAGCGACCGTCGTAGAACAGGGTCTGCCACTGGCGCACCATGCCCAGGGACGAGTTGTTGATCACCGCGACCTTGATGGGAATATTGTTGATCACGCACGTGGCGAGTTCCTGATTGGTCATCTGGAAGCACCCGTCACCGTCGATCGCCCACACCACGCGGTCCGGCTGGGACACCTGCGCACCCATGGCCGCGGGGACCGCGAAACCCATGGTGCCCAGGCCCGCGGAGTTCAGCCACTGCCGGGGCCGCTCGTAGTCCACGAACTGCGCGGACCACATCTGGTGCTGCCCCACACCGGAGACGTAGACCGCATCCGGCCCGGTCAGCTCGGAGATCCGCTCGATCACGTACTGGGGACTGCCCAGACCGTCATCGGTCTTGGTGTAGCCCAGCGGATAGGTCTCGCTCAGGGAGTTCAGGGTATCCCACCACAGACCCAGATCCGGCGTGCCGGTTTCCTCGAACTCCTGGCGCACGGCCTGGGTGAGGTCCGGTATCACGTACTTGAGATCCCCCACGATGGGCACGTCCGCCACGCGGTTCTTGGAGATCTCCGCGGGGTCGATGTCCGCGTGGATCACCTTGGCGTTCGGGGCGAACGAGCTCAGCTGACCGGTCACGCGGTCGTCGAAGCGCGCTCCCAGGGTGATCAGCAGGTCCGACTGCTGCAGCGCGTACACCGCCGGCACGGTCCCGTGCATCCCGGGCATGCCCAGGTTCTGGTCGTGCGAGTCGGGGAAAATCCCGCGCGCCGTGAGCGTGGTGACCACCGGCGCGCCGGTGAGTTCGGCGAGCTCGAGCAGTTCCGCGGGCACGTCCGCCCGCATGGCGCCGCCACCCGTGTAGAGCACCGGACGCTGTGCCGCCGCGATCATGCGGGCGGCCTCCTTGATCTGCTTGGAGTGCCCGCGCGTCACGGGACGGTAGCCCGGCAGTTCCATCTGCGGGGGCCAGCTGAAGGTCATCATCGCCTGCTGGGCGTCCTTGGCCACGTCCACCAGGACGGGTCCCGGACGCCCGGTCGAGGAGAGGTGGAAAGCCTCGGCGATGACCCGGGGGATCTCCTGGGCGTCCGTGACCAGGTAGGAGTGCTTGGTCACCGGCATGGTCATGCCCACGATGTCCGCCTCCTGGAAGGCGTCCGAACCGATCGCGGAGCTGACCACCTGACCGGTGATCGCGAGCATGGGGATCGAGTCCATGTTGGCGTCCGCGAGCGCCGTCACGAGGTTCGTGGCACCGGGACCGGACGTGGCGATGCACACGCCCACGCGACCCGAGGCCAGGGCGTAGCCCTCCGCAGCGTGCCCCGCACCCTGCTCGTGGCGTACGAGGATATGGTTGATCTTCTCGGTGTCCAGCAACGGGTCGTAGGTGGGCAGGATGGCACCACCCGGCAGACCGAAGACGTCCGTGACACCGAGCTGCTCAAGGGAGCGGATGATCGCCTGGGAACCGGTCATCTCCTCCGGGGCCACGACCTCCGCCGCGGTACCCGTCAGCCGTGCCTGGTCCGTCTCCGCGGGCCGGGGCACCGAAGCCGCGGGCGGCCGCCGCTGGGCCATCACCGCCGGTGAGATCGGCTGATCCTTACTCATAGTGCTGTGTCCTTACCTGCTGTGTTGTGCGAGATGCCGAGCGGGGTGGCGCGGGGCGAGCCGGTGACAGGTCGTCATACATGGAAAAAGGCCCTTGCCACGGGTTCCGTGGGCTGAGGGCCTGGCGGGTACGCGCGTCGAGTACTCCTCAGGCCCGGTGTCCGATGAGGACGACCGGTACGAGGTCTACCACGATGCGCAGTGCCGTTGTCATACCGCCCATGGTGTGACCCGCAGAACGCGGGTGTCAAACTACGGACACCCCTTCTCACAATGTGAAACATTGTGTCCCCCACCGTGGCACCCCCGTCCGCGTGCGCGAGCCCGTCCGTGGTCGACCGTGCGGGACCGTGGGTGTCCGTGCTCACTCGTCCTGCAGGGCCAGTCGGCCCGGCTGCACGAGGAACTGCGGTGAGCGACCCTGCCGGATCAGTTCCAGCTGCTCCAGGATCAGCTTGCGCACCCGGGGGCGGAAGGAGACGTTGGAGCCGCCCACGTGGGGCAGCACGATCGAGCCCGCCGCGCTCATCAGGGAGTGGTCACCGGGAAGCGGTTCGGGGTCCACCACGTCCAGCGCGCAGCGCAGACGGCCCGAGACGACCTCCGCGGTCAGGGCGTCCGTGTTCACCACGGGACCCCGGCCCACGTTGACCACGAGGGCGTCGTCCGGCAGCAGTGCCAGGGTCCGCTCGCCCACCAGGTCGCGGGTCGCATCGCCGAGGGGTAGCGCGAGCACCAGGATGTCGGTGCGCGGCAGGATCTCGTCGAGTTCGTCAATGCCGTGGATACGGCCGGCCTCGTCCTCGCGGGCGTGGGAAGCCACTCGGGTGAGCTCCACCTCGAACGGTGCGAGTCGGGAGATGACCGCGCCTCCGATCTCCCCGACGCCCACCACGGTAACGCGGGAGTCAGCCACCGCGCGCGAGAAGTACCGCTTGTAGACACCCTCGTGCTGTTGCAACACGGCCCGGTCCAGGTTGCGCTGCGCGGCGATGATCAGTCCCAGGGCGATCTCCGCGGTCCCGGCCGCGTGCACCCAGCCGCCGGCGGCCAGGGCCACGTCCTCACCGATCTTCTCGGGCACGCCGTCGAAGCCCGTGGACTGCAACTGCACCAGACTCACGTCCCGCACGACGGAGGGATCCTTGAGCCAACGCCCGCTGTAGTAGGGAGCCACGGCGATGTCCACGTCCTCCCGGGCGCAGCCCTCCGGCTCGTTCTCCAGATCCCACAGCACGCACGTGAAATCGGTGGTTTCGGCGCTGATCTCGTCGAAGAGCTGCTGCTCGGGCAAGGAGATCACACGCAGGTCTGACAGCGGAACATCCTGGGAGTGGCTCATGCCCCCGATTCTACGGTCCGGTATACGCCGTAGGACCTGTACAACGGACGTGGCCCTCGGCACCCCGCAGCCCGATTTGACTCCCCCCGCCGTGGTGCTAAAGTAATCTCTCGTTGCGAGGGAGAAAGCAACGGCGAACACCGCCCGCTGACCCGTCCAACGCCCGCGCCTCTAGCTCAATTGGCAGAGCAATTGACTCTTAATCAATGGGTTCAGGGTTCAAGTCCCTGGGGGCGCACGGAACGACCGAAAGGACCGGATCACATGTGATCCGGTCCTTTCGCTGTCTGAACTCAACGAGCGTGCGCAGTGGCCCCGCCGCTCGTCGCGTTCCGGGTCACGACGACGCCGCTGCGCCGCCCGGGTCAGCGCGACGTGGCGCCGTGTTCCGACTCCGTCGGTGAGTCGGCACCCTCCGTGGGACCGGCCGGGGTCTCGGCGCCGTCCTCGACCTCCATGCGCCAGCGTGCACCACCCAGGGTGGAGATCAGGTCGATGAGCTTGCGGCGGAACTGCTCATCCGTGTCACGGTCGCTACCCAGCAACCCCTTCTCCAACCGCGCGGCGTCCACAAGGACCCGCTCCCCCGCCGGGGAGATGCTCACCATGTGGGAACGGCGGTCGAGCGCGTTGCGGGAACGCGTGATGTGACCATGCACCTCCAACCGGTGCAGGGTCTTGCCCATGGTCTGGGCCTGGACGCGCACTTGGTGGGCCAGTTGCGCCTGCGTCATGCTGCCCTCCGAGCGGAGGACGTCCAGGGCCATCACGCCCGCGTGGGTGATACCGAGAGACGCGAGGTTCTCGTTCCACGCGTGTTCCACGAGGCGAGCCGCCGTGGACAGCAGACGGTTCGTGGGCCACTGGTTCTTGTAGGACATAGGACTATCGTATCCGCTCGACGAAATCGCTGAACAATACTACGGGGCACCCCGCCAGTCAAATCCCCGCGCCGAACATCGTCTTGCGAACCCCTCTCGTGCGACTGCGGGAACCGCCCGGGATCGTGCGCACTGGGCGCGGGGCGGACGCAGCGACGTCGTACGGCGGGACCGAGACCGGAGCCGGTGCGTGAACCCGAAGCATGGCATGCTCGGGTGCATCCCTGAACTGTACGTGAGAACGCGTCCTTAGGGAACACCTGTCACTCACCAGGAAGGATCACGCCGTGACCGTTCGTCTGTCCCCCGGGGACGCCGCTCCCGATTTCACCCTGCCCGACGCCCACGGGGAGCCCGTCGCCCTGGCGGGCCTGCGCGGGAGCAAGGTCATCCTGTACTTCTACCCCCGCGCCGCGACCCCCGGCTGCACCACGCAGGCGTGCGACTTCCGGGACAACATGGCCTCGTTCGATGCCGAGGGTTACCGTGTGCTCGGGATCTCGCCGGACGCTCCCGCTGCCCTCGAGCGCTTCGCACAGAACGAGGGTCTGGGCTTCCCGCTGCTCTCGGACGAGGACCATGCCGTGGCGGAGGCGTACGGCGCGTGGGGCGAGAAGAAGAACTACGGGAAGGTCTATGAGGGTCTCATCCGCTCGACCGTGGTACTCGACGAACAGGGGACGGTGAGCCTCGTCCAGTACAACGTGCGCGCCAAGGGGCACGTGGCCAAGCTGCGCCGGGACCTCGGCCTCGACAACTGAGCGGGCGGCCGCCGCCCGGCCTGGGACCCGGAACCGGGGCCGCACCGCGCGCGCTTCTCGGCGAGCGCGGAGGAAGCACTGGTTAGTCACTGGTTAGTATGGTGGACGATTCCGGGCACCCCCTCCGCGTTCAGGCCGGGTCCGGGTCCCGATGTCAGCGCGAGTGGTGGAACTGGTAGACACGCAGGATTTAGGTTCCTGTGCCTCACGGCGTGCGGGTTCGATTCCCGTCTTGCGCACCATGATGCCGCGTACTGCCGTGCGACGACGCGGCGGCCAGAGAAAGGATGCGCCGTGGTTGCTGAGAACCGCCTCGGACGGCGTTCCTTCCTCTCCCTCGCGGGCGCGGGGCTCATGCTCACCGGTTGCGGGTCCACGACCGCCCGCCCCTCGGCGAGCGCCACCGCACCCCGCAACACGTTTGTTCTGGCGCACGCCGCGGCACCGGCGGGGCTGGACCCCTCCCGGAGGAACTCGCAGGAGACGGCCCGGATCGCCACGCAGATTCTGGAGGGGCTCGTGACGGCGGACCGCTCGACCGGTGAGCCCGCGCCGGGCCTCGCGCAGTCGTGGGAGCTCGCGGATGATCGTCGGTCCGTGACCTTCACCCTGCGCCGGGGGGTCCGCTTCCATGACGGTGCCGCGCTGGACGCCGCCGCGGTCAAGGCGAACTTCGACAAGTGGCAGGCCCAGGCCGAGTCCTCCGAACCGTGGGCCTCGCGCTGTGCGTTCGCGACGGCCTTCCGCCACGGCACGTCGAGCCCGCTCGTGGCCTCGGCCTACGCCGGCACGGAGGTCACGGACGAGCGCACCGTGGTGGTGAAGCTCACCCGCCCCTACACGCCGCTGCTGGCCGCCCTGACCCAGCCGGCGTTCGGGATCGCCTCCCCCGCGAGCATCGAGGCGGGAACGGAGAACGAGCACCCCGTGGGCACGGGCCCCTTCCGCTTCGACTCGGCGACCGCCGACACCGTGAAGCTCTCCGCCCACGAGGGCTACTGGGGCGAGCTCGGGGACGTGGGCACCCTCGAGATGCGGGTCATCCGTGACGCACATGTGCGCTGTGCGGCCCTGCTCACAGGTGAGGTGGACGCGTACGACCTCGTGGGGCTCGACGCCTTCGCGCCCCTCGCGCGCCGCGGCGTGCAGGTGCTCTACCGCGACCCCTACTCCGTGTCCTACCTCGGGTTCAACCGTTCCGTCCCCGTGCTGCGGGACGTCGCGGTACGCCGCGCCGTCGCCTCCGCGATCGACCGCGGTGCCCTGGCGTCCCAGCTGTACCCCAGCGGGTCCAACGTGGCGGACCAGTTCGTCCCCGCCCGGTTCAACGTGGACGGCGAGAACCTGCAGATCCCCGGCTACGACCCCCAGCGCGCCCGGGACCAGTTGCGGGCCAGTTCCTACCGGGGGCAGGCCCTGCGCTTCTACTACCCGCGCAATACGTCCCGGATGTACCTGCAGGAACCGGAGCGCGTGTACGCGCAGATCTCGGCGCAGCTCACCCGCGCGGGCTTCCGTCTGGACCCCGTCCCCATGGACTGGGACGACGGGTACGTGGACGCCGTGACCGATCCCACCGCGGGCCACGCGTTCAGCCTCCTGGGCTGGAGCGGGAGCTTCCGCGACCCCGACGGCTTCATGGGCCCGTTGCTGGGCACCCCCGACGCGCAGTTGGGGGACGACGACGCCGGGTTGCTCACCGCGGTCAACCGCGCCGCCACCATGCCCCAGGGCGACGCCCGCAATGCCGCGTACCGCACGCTCAATGACCGCGTCTCGGCGGTGATCCCGGCCGTGCCGCTCGCGCACCCCGTCTCGGCGGTGGCCGTGAACTCGCGCGTGGCGTCCTTCCCGTTGACCTCCACGGGGTTCGAACGCTTCAACGAGCTGCGCCTGGCCTGAACCGCACCATGTGTGCCCGGCGGCTCCGTTGGGAGTTGGCCGGAGCTGGGGATACCCTGGACACCGGAAAGCCTCGGCGCAGTGCCGCGTCGATCATGCACGCACGGGAGACAATGTGACTTCATCTCAACCCACCGAATCCGTCGACGTCGTCCTGGTGGGCGCCGGCATCATGAGCGCCACGCTCGCGACCCTGCTCAGCGACCTGCAGCCGGACTGGTCCATGACCGTCCTGGAGCGCCTCAACGCCGCGGGTCTCGAGAGCTCCAATGCCTGGAACAACGCGGGCACCGGACACTCTGCGCTGTGCGAACTGAACTACGCACCCCAGGCCGCGGACGGCACTGTGAGCGCCAAGAAGGCCCTGAACATCAACGAGCAGTTCCAGGTGACGCGCCAGCTGTGGAGCTCGCTCGTGGAGAACGGCACGCTCGAGTCCCCCGGCACGTTCATCAACCCCGTGCCCCACATCTCCATGGTGTTCGGTGAGGACCACGCGGACTACCTGCGCGCCCGCTACGACGCGTTCAAGCCTCACAAGCTGTTCGAGCGCATGGAGTTCACCGAGAACCGCGACCAGATCGCCGAGTGGGCGCCCCTCACGATGCACGGCCGCGGCGCCGGTCGCGTGGCGGCGACCTTCGCCCCCGAGGGCACGGACGTGGACTTCGGTGCCCTCACCAACCAGCTGCTCACCCACCTGACCGGGCGCAACGTGACCGTGCGCTACGGCCAGGAAGTCACCACCCTGAAACGCCGGAGCGACGGTTCCTGGAACGTCTCGGTCGAGGACAGGCTCAACAGCGACAACAACCGCGTCATCCACGCGCGTTTCGTTTTTCTGGGCGCCGGCGGCGGCGCGCTGTCCCTGCTGCAGAAGTCGGGGATCCGGGAGGCCAAGGGCTTCGGCGGGTTCCCCGTCTCCGGTCTCTTCCTGCGCAACACCGATCCCACCGTCACGTCCCAGCACAACGCCAAGGTCTACGGCCAGGCCTCCGTGGGCGCCCCGCCCATGTCCGTGCCCCACCTGGACACGCGCTACGTCCACGGCGAGCGCACCCTGATGTTTGGGCCCTACGGCGGGTTCAAGCCCAACTTCCTCAAGCACGGTTCCCTGCTGGACCTGCCCAAGAGCGTGCGCGCGCACAACCTCTACCCCATGACCCGTGCGGGTCTGGCCAACCTGGACCTAGTCAAGTACCTCGTGGGCGAACTGACCAAGACCCGGTCCCAACGCATGGACGCTCTACGGGAGTACTACCCCACCGCCGAGGAGTCCCAGTGGGAGCTCATCGAGGCCGGTCAGCGCGTGCAGGTCATGAAGTCGGATCGACAGAAGGGTGGCGTGCTGCAGTTCGGCACCGAACTCGTGACCAGCGCGGACGGCTCGATTGGTGCTCTGCTGGGCGCCTCCCCCGGTGCGTCCACGGCCGTGCCGATCATGCTCAACCTGCTCTCCCGCTGCTTCCCGGCCAAGATGTCCGAGTGGGAGCCCAGGATCAAGGAGCTGATCCCCTCCTACGGCAAGAAGCTCAATGAGAACCCGCAGCTCGCGGACGAGATCATGGGTCACACCGCCCAGGTGCTCGGCATCAAGTAGTCCCGTTCCGGCGGACGTTACGGAGGGTCTTTTGCACTGCGCACAAAGACCCTCCGTCGTCTCCACCCCTGATCAGCTGTGCCCCAATGCGTGGACAGGCTCTGTCCTCCCGGCCACAAGTGTGGACACCGCTCGCTGGGGGCGCGCTCATCCCCTCTCGTAACATGTAGATAACGTCCATAGGGGGTGGACGTTGCCAAAGGGGGAAGAATGACATCAAGGGGGAGTGTCGAAGCGTGGGATGCACTAAGCCGCTGCCATGTGTCGGTGACACGTCAGCTCCAACGCGGAGTGGATTTACGCGGCTTGTCCCGTCGTGAGTTCGAGGTCCTGGCCGCGCTGTGCACCACCGGCCGGGGTGGCCTGCGGTTACGCGATCTCAACAGCCACGTGCTGTTGACGCAATCGAGCCTCTCACGCATGCTCGAGCGTCTCGAGAACAAGGGGCTCGTGACCCGGCGCCAGGATTCCCAGGACCTGCGCGGTGTGCGGGTCGCCCTGACCGATGCCGGGACCCAGCTCTACGAGCAGATCTCGCAGGACAACGACCAGATGGTCGCGGACGTCATGAGCACCGCTCTGGATGCCCAGGAGATCAGGGTGCTCACGCGACTGAGTGAACGCATCCATCAGTACGCGTTGTCCTTGTCACGGTGACCGATCCGCACCGCTGCACGCACTGACCCGCCCGTACGGCGGCCCACACCGCGCCCACGATTCGTCGTGGGCGCGGTGTCGTGTCCGGCGACGTCGCGTACAGCGGAGTCGCGCCCCGGCGGTGCCGCATGCCCCGATACCATATGATGCAGTGCCGCGCCCGATGGCGCTGCGCCGTGCGGCGGCGTCGTCGGCAGTACCGGGGCCGGCGCCGTATAGGCGCACGGTGCGTGGGCGGGGGTCGAAAGGTCGCTAAACTTCTGGGAGTACCTGCTTTGCGCAGCCACCACATTCGCTCCTGGAGAGGACCCCCATGACAACTCAGCATTTGGAGTCCACGGCGCGTCGGGGGGACGCGGCCCCGGACCCGGACCATGATGCCAAACCCGACTCCCCCACCAAGCTCAAGGGGCAGTCATGGGGTTACGTCTTCAAGCGCGCCCTGTCCGAATTCAGTAAGGACGGATGCACTGACCTCGCCGCGACACTGACGTACTTCGCGGTGCTCTCCATCTTCCCGGCGCTTCTGGCGTTGGTGTCCCTGCTGGGTGTGTTCGGCCAGGGTGAGGCCACCACGAGCGCCATCCTAGACTTCCTGAACCGTTATGCTCCCTCGTCCGTCGTGGATCTGCTCTCCGGACCCATCTCCCAGCTGACCACTCAGTCCGGGGCCGGACTGGCCCTGGTCGTCGGTGTCCTGGGTGCACTATGGACCGCATCGGGTTATACCGGTGCGTTCTCCCGGGCGATGAACCGCATCTACGAGATCGCCGAGGGTCGCCCCTTCTGGAAGCTCAAGCCCATCATGCTGCTGATCACCCTGATCATCGTGCTGATCGTGGCCGCCGTGATGTTCATGGTGTTGCTCTCCGGTGACTTCGCGCAGACCGTGGGTGACCTGGTGGGTCTGGGTTCCACCACCGTGACCGTGTGGAACTGGGCCAAGCTGCCCGTCATCCTGTTCCTGCTCGTGCTGCTCATCGCGATCCTGTACTACGCGACGCCCAACGTGAAGCAGCCCAAGTTCAAGTGGTTGAGCCCGGGCGCAGCGATCGCGCTCGTGTTCATGATCATCGCCGGGCTCGGGTTCGGTTTCTACGTGGCGAACTTCTCGAGCTACAACGCGACCTACGGCATCATCGGCTCCGTGATCATCCTGCTCCTGGGCCTGTGGATCATGAACAACGTGCTCCTCTTCGGCGCCGAGGTGGACGCCGAACTCGAGCGTGGCCGCCAGTTGCAGGGCGGGATCCGTGCCGAGCACGCCGTCCAGCTGCCTCCCCGGGACACCACCCAGGTGAAGAAGCAGAAGGAGAAGGAGGAGAAGCTCGAGGCCGAGGGGCGCAAGATCCGGTTGCGCACCGAGCACGTCGACTACTCGCAGGACTCCTGAGTCACCACGACGATCCTTCACAACGCGGGCCCGCACCATCGTGCGGGCCCGCGTTCTCATGTTCAGGGCCTGCCATCCGGTGTCGCCGACCGGTTTCCCCGACTTGGTTGCGTCGACCCAGATCATCTCCCGGCTCGTCATCCGCGCCCGGTATTCGTCGCGGGGCGAACGTACGCGGCGTCGTCGTGCGCCGTGTGGCGGCCACCACGCATACTGGGAAGGACCCTAGAAAGCTGCGAGACGACGGAGGCAACCGTATGCACAAGGTCAAAGGCGTGGTGGTGCGGGCCAAGAACGAGCCCGCCACCGTGGAAACCATCCTGGTCCCCGATCCGGGGCCGGGCGAGGCACTCGTGGACGTGCTTACGTGCGGGGTGTGTCAGACGGACCTGCACTACAAGGTGGGCGGCGTGGGGGACGCCTTCCCCTACCTCCTGGGGCACGAGGCCACGGGCGTGGTGAGCGCCGTGGGCGAGGGCGTCACGGAGGTGGCCGTGGGCGATCACGTGATCCTCAACTGGCGAGCGGTGTGCGGCGAATGCCGGGCCTGCCGCCGCGGTGAGCCGTGGTACTGCTTCAACACCCACAATGCCGAGCAGAAGATGACCCTCGAGGACGGCACGGAACTCGAGCCGGCTCTGGGGATCGGCGCCTTCGCGGAGAAGACCCTGGTCGCCGCCGGGCAGTGCACCCGCATCGAGTCCCCGCTCGAGGACGGGCAGTACGCCGCGGTGGGTCTGCTGGGCTGCGGCCTCACCGCCGGGATCGGCGCGGCAATCAACACCGGTGCGGTCAAGCGCGGAGAGTCCGTAGCGGTCATCGGCTGCGGCGGCGTGGGCACCGCCGCGGTCGCGGGTGCGGCGCTCGCTGGTGCGACCACGATCATCGCGGTGGACGTGGACGACGACAAGCTGAGCACCGCGCAGCGGCTCGGCGCGACCCACACGGTCAATTCTCGGTCTGTGGATCCCGTGGAGACCATCCGCGAGCTCACGGGCGGTCACGGCGCGGATCTCGTGATCGACGCCGTGGGCGTGGCCGACACCTTCATGCAGGCCTTCCAGGCGCGTGACCTCGCGGGTCGCATGGTCCTGGTGGGCGTTCCCAATCCCGGGACCGTGGCGGAGATCCCGCTGGACCAGGTGTTCTCCCACGGCGGGTCCATCAAGTCCGCGTGGTACGGGGACACCCTGCCCTCGCGCGACTTCCCGATGCTCGTGGACCAGTACCTCCTGGGCCGGTTGGACCTGGATGCCTTCGTCTCCGAGCGCATCGCCCTCGAGGACGTGGACGCCGCGTTCGGGACCATGAAGTCCGGCAAGGTCCTGCGTTCCGTCGTGGAACTGGCCCGATGACGCGCACACCGCAGACCGTCCTGACCGACCCGCGCGGCGGCGTCACCGTCACGAACTGCGTCACGGAGGGTACGTTCAGCCTGGACGGCGAGACCTTCGACGTGGAGAACAACGTGTGGGTCGTGGGTAACCAGGCCGAGTGCGTCGTGATCGATCCCGCGCACAACCCCGACGCCGTGCTCGCCGCAGTCGCGGACCGCACCATCACGCACGTGCTGCTGACCCACGGTCACGACGACCACATCGCGGCGGTGCGCGAGTTCACCGACCGCGCGGGCACGGACGCCCCGATCATGATGAACCACGAGGACCTCATGCTGTGGCGCGCCGTCTACCCGGAGGGGCCGGAGCCCGAGCCGTTGCGAGACGGACAGGAGATCCTTGCGGGCACCGTGGTGTTCACCGTGTTGGCCACGCCCGGCCACTCTCCCGGGTCCGTGGTGTTCCACGCCCCGCACCTGGGTGAGAACGGGGTGGTCTTTACCGGGGACACGTTATTCCAGGGCGGCCCGGGTGCCACGGGGCGGTCCTATTCGGACTTCCCCACGATCATCGACTCCATCGAGAAACGGCTGCTCACGCTGCCCGAGGACACCCTCGTGCTCACGGGTCACGGCGACTCCACGACCATCGGCCAGGAGAAGCCACACCTGAGTGAATGGATCGCCCGCGGCCACTGAGTGATCGCGCTTGCGGTACGACGCCGCTCGGCCCGGTCCCCTGCGAACCGGCCCGGGCGGCGTCGTCGTGTGAGCAGCGTCAGATGCGGGGCCTGGGCCCGGGGCTGCGGCGTTGCGTGTAATTGAAGATGAGGGCGGTGGCCAACAGCACCATAGCGGCCGCCATGGGGACCATGGCCGCGGTCATGTCGTCGAAGTGTACGCCCAGGTACGCGCTGAGCGTGAGTCCCAGCGCCGTGGCGATGCTCGACGTCACAGTCATGCGTGCCACGAGTCCCAGGACGTCGCTGCCCGCAGTGACGTAACCGGCACTGCTGTGGAGGCACAGCAGGCACGGGCCTGAGAACAACCCGAGCGCGAGGAGCACGAGGGAATACCCCACGAAACCGGACGGCCCGGACATGAGCATGGATGCCAGCAATGCACCCGTGGCGGCGAGAATCCACATGTTCTCAGCGCTCAACCGGCGGCGGAAACGCACGGCCAGGCTCGACCCCACGGCGGCCCCGAACCCCAGCAACGCATAGATGACCCCCATGGTCTCCACGCTGTCCAGGGACACTGAGTACACCACGAGGCACCCGAGTACCGCGCCCATGAGGGCGTTCAGCGCCGCCACACCGTAGATCAATCCATGGCTCAGCCGGAACACGGCACGGCTGCGCCCGGGCGCGCCGCGGGGGCGTCGCCAGGACCAGAGGGGCATGTCCGCGCGGGGACAGCGGGCGGAGGAATGCAGGACGAATGCCGCCGTGATCAGCACGGTCCACACAGCGGCGAAACGCAGCACCACCGCCGGGCCCATGGTCACAGCGAGCAGTCCCGTGAGCGCGGCACCCAGCACCGTGGCCAGTCCCTCGTTCACGGATTCGCGGCGCATGGCCGCCGGGAACGCTTGTGACCGGTCCTGTGCTTGCAACACGGAGGCCCAGCGGAGCCGCGCGGCCAGTCCCATGGGTGTCATGACCACGCCGGCCACGAAGAACGGCGCGAGCGCGGACACGGCATCCCACGAGACCGGGATCTCGGTGACCTGGGCTCGTGACAGCACCCAAAGGATGATCCCCTGGATCAGGGAGAACGCGACCAGGGCCCACAATCGCCAGCGGGCGTTGGCCAGCGCGGCCACACCCACGCCGCTCACGGCTATGCCGAGACACAGGGACGCCGAACTCAACGCGGCCGTCCACGCCGAGGAGGACGAGACCGCCACGAGCGTGAGCAGGCCCAACGGGGCCATGACCTGGGGCAGGCGGAGCAACAGGGTGATCGCGCCCAGCCTGCGATCACTGCGCACGGTGCGTTCACGCGGGGTGAGCACCTTGCCGGGCTTCTCGGGCGCGGGGCGGCGGATCGCGGTACTCACGACCTCAGCCTACGCGGCATCCCACGGCCCCGCGACGACCGACAGATGCGAGCCACCGGGGGTCTTGGTGACCACGAGCTGGGTGTCGATGCGTTGTTTCATCTCGCTCACGTGGGACACCACACCGATGACCCGCCCCGTGCGGCGCAACCCGTCCAGGGTCTCGAGGACCTGCTCGAGGGTTTGTTCGTCAAGGGAGCCGAACCCCTCGTCCACGAAGAGCGTGTCGATCTCCTGTCCCCCGGCCTCGGACCGGACGACATCCGCAAGAGCCAGGGCGAGCGCGAGCGAGGTGAAGAAGGATTCCCCGCCCGACAGTGTCTCCGTGCCGCGGCGGACACCGGTCCACGAGTCGTCGATCTCGAGTCCGAGCCCGGACTTGCCACCCCCTCGGGTGCGATCCGTATGCACTAGTGTGAAGCGACCGGAGGACATCCGTGCCAGGTGTTCGGAGGCCACCGCGGCCACGTGCTCGAGCTTCGCGGCGAGCACGAACGAGGTCAGGGTCATCCGCAGGGCGTTCTCGGGGGAGTTCGCGGTGGCCACGTCCGCGAGTCCGCTCAGGCGCTGGGCATTCTCTCGAGCGCGCTCGAGTTCGGCGTGTCGGGCGGGCATGTGCTCGGCGTGGGATGCGGCGTCGGCCGCGAGGGTCTGCAGTCCGCCCAGCTTCTGGTTCAATGCATCCCGCAACTGTTCGTACCCGTCCCGTTCGGCGGCGGTGCGAGCCAGTGCTTCCTCGGACAAGCCCGCGCGTTCCTCGGCGCTGAGCCCCTCGGCGCGTTGCATGTCCTGGGTCGCGAGTTCCGCCGAGACTGAGTCCCGCTCCTCCTGCAGAGCGGTGAGCCGCTCGGAGAGTCCGGCCGCGTCCGCCGGGTCCATGAGAGCCTCGTCCGCGGCGCTCTGGGTCTCGAACGGGGACGCGTCAAGGGCACGTTCCACGGCACCCTGCGCGGTGCGGACCTCGTGTTGCGCGGCCTCCAGCGCCCGCTGTTGCGATTCCCACTCGCTCACCGTGCGCACGAGGTGCTCGGACCGTTCGAGGAACTCGGTGGCCGAATCGAAACCCCTGATGCGCCGGGCCAACTCCTCACGCGCCCGGTCGCACCGTGTCAGGAGTCCCTCGAGGCGCGCACGGGTCCCCGCGATGTCACCGTTGATCCGTGTCCCCTCCCCCTCGAGATCTTGGACCTCCCGCCGAGCAGCCGCGATCTCGGCCTCACCCCGGCGCACCCGGGTCAGGCTCTGCTCGAGTCGGGCCAGTTCCTCATCGGCGTGGCGGCACCGGTCCACGGCGGCGTCGACGTCCGTGTCCGCGCCGCGCGCGAGCGCCTCGGCCGCACCGGTCTGCGCCCGCTGCCACGCTGCGTGGGAGGCATCCACGGTGTCCTGTGCGGTGTCCCGGGCGGCGCGTGCGCGATCGAGTGCGTCATCGGTGACCTCGTCCTCGGTTCCGGCGCCGGCGAGGTGCGGGTGCTCCGTGGCTCCGCACACGGGGCACGGATCCCCCGGCTCCAGCCCGGTGGCGAGGGTCGCGGCCGCACTCGCGTAGCGCTGCGCTTCGAGCGCTTCCACGTGCTGGGCGGCGGCCCGCCGTGCGGTTTCATCCTCCCGGTACCGGCGCGCCCGTTCCTGCTCCTCCGCCCGGGCCCGTGCGTATTCCCGACTCGCGGCCACGGCCTCCCGCGCGGTGCGGGCCCGTTCGCGCACGAGGGCCTCGTCCTTGACCTCCCCCAGGAGTTCGCGATGCGATTCCTCGCCGCGGGTCAAGGCGTCCCGCGCTGAGGCGAGATCCCGGGTGAGGTGCGTCGCCCGCTCTTCGAGCGCCGAAAGGGCCTTGCGTTCGCGAGCCGCCTCCTCCTCGTCCCTCGTGAGCGACTCCTCCTGGGCCACGGCGCCCCTAGCGGATTCGCGCGCGGTCACGACTGCATCGCGCAGACCCGCGGGCACCTGCCCGGACTCGTCCACGGCGTCCATGAGGCTCGCGTTCGGGCCCAGAATGTGCTGAGCCACGCGGGCCGACGGCGCGTCCCCCGTGACAGTGGCACGCAGGTCGGTGACGGCGGCGTCAAGGGTCGCGACGCGCCGTCGGGCGTCACGCAGTTCCACGAGCGGCGCTTGCAATTCCTGTGCCGCCTCGTGCTCGCGCAGTTGTCGGGCCGCGTCCTCCGACTGCTCCGCGTGCTCCGCGAGTTCATCCCGGCGCCGCGTGAGTTCGCCGCGCCTCCTGACCAGCGAATGCAGGGTCTCCAATTGTGCGTAGCGCTGCTGGGCCCCTGTGTACGACGACGCCGCGCCGTCCCGTGCCCGGCCCACCGTGTTTACGAGGGTGTCGCAGTCGTCGACCAGCTCACGCCATCGATCCGGGACCCCTTCGTTGTCGGCGTCCCCCGATTTCCCGTCCGCAGGCCCCTCCTCCGAAGCGGCCGACGCAGCACTGGTCGAGGCTCGGCCCTGGTCAGACGAACCCGCGTCAGTTTCTCCACCGTTGGGGTCCGCCGCAGTGCCCACGGCGACGTCGCCGACCGACCCCTCGTCCGACGGGAGATCCAATCGGGTCCGGAGCGCCCCGGGGAGGTCCGATAAGACGTCCTCCGGTAACCGGGCGACCGTGTGGGCCACGCGTTCCCTGAGCCGGGCGAGAACCTCGTCCGCTCGTTCCGCCTCGCGTTCCGCCTCGTACAGGACGCTCTTGGCTCGATCCGAGCGCGTTTTCAGCTCATCCTGGATGTCCGCGTAGACGTCCGTGCCGAACAGCGTTTCCAGGAGGTCTTCCCGCTCCTTGGAACCTGCTTGCAGGAACCTGGCGAACTGGCCCTGGGGAAGCATCATCACCTGGGTGAACTGCTCACGGTCCAGGCCCACGACGTGGTGGATGGTCTGCCCCACGTCGTCCGGGCGGTAACCACGGTCCACCCATTCCCCCGCCACGTGTTCCCGCAATGACACCGTGGCGTGACGGTCGCTCCATCCGGACGCAGCCCGGGAGGACGGTTCGCGCCACGCGGGCGTCCTGCTCACGTGCCACCGCCGGCCACCCGCCGTGAACTCCAGCTCGACGCGCGGCCCGGTGCGGGGATCCGCATGATCACTGTGCTGGGCCTTGCGCCCGCCCTTGGCGGCAGTCGTGGGCCCGGATCCGTAGAGCGCGAAGCAAATGGCATCCAACACGCTGGTCTTACCCGACCCGGTTTCGCCGTTGAGCAGGAAGACCCCTGCCTCGTTCAGGACGTCGAAATCCACCGTCTCCCGCTTGGCGAACGGCCCGAAGGCGGTGATCTCCATCCGATGCAGCTTCACTGCTCCACTCCCCTGCTGCGCGCGGCGGCCACCGCGTCCGCGATCTCGTCCTGTTCCGGCCCGGACAGCCCCCGGTGCCGCACGTGGTCGTAGAACTGGGCGCACAGCTCCTCGGCACCTGCGGCTTCCGCGACCCGCGCGCTGTACGCCTGCTGGGTCAGAGTCCGGCCGCCCTCGGGTTCCCAGCGCAGTTCCACCGTGCGGGGGAACCGCGTCCTGATCCGATCCATCGCGGATGCCGGGCGGTCACGATCCGTGAGGACCACCTGACACCAGGCACCCTCCGCCGAGGTGTGCGCCGGATCCCGTAGCAACTCGTCGAGTGTCCCCCGCAGGCACGCCAGATCCATGCGCGCGGCGTGGTCCAAGCCGGTGACCTCATGGACCCCGGTCTCCTGGACGTCCACGAGCCACGCTCCCTTGAGGTGTCCGGCCTCGGAGAAGGAATAGGCCACGGGCGAGCCGCTGTAGCGCACGGCGTCCGCGACTCGCTGCCGGCGGTGGATGTGGCCGAGCGCCGTGTAGTCATGACGGGCGAAGACCTCCGCCGGGACGGTGCCGAGGCCCCCGGAATCGACGACGCGCTCCGAATCCGTGGGTTGCGCCCCCGTCACGAACGCGTGCGCCATGACGACGGACGGGATGTCGCCTCGTTCTTTCCTGTCCGCATCGATGCGCTCCATCACGGTGCCCAGCACGGCCTGGTGCGTGGGTGCACAGTCGAGCGACGGCGCGGCCGCGCGCGGTTCGATGTACGGGATGCCGTACACGGCCACCGTGAACGCCCCCGGCAGGGTGGCACCGCGCGGGTCGGGGGCGGGCGGCGCCGTCGCCCGGGCGACCGTGATCGTGGAGTCCGTCGACTGCGAGAGCAGGACCGGGACGTGGGCGTCCGGCACGCGGGTCAACAGGTGGACGCCGCCGTGGGACATGATGCCGGAGCCGAAACCCAACCGCGCCGGGGAGTCGTGGTTGCCGCTCGTGAGTATCACGTACGCGCCCGCCTCGCGGATCTGCGCCAGGGTGGTGCTGAGCAGCTCCACCACCTCCGTGCGGGGCTGGGCGCGGTCGTACACGTCCCCCGAGACCAGGACCGCGGAGACACCGTGGTGCCGTACCCACTCGACGATCTCGGCCATGGCCTGCGCCTGGATGTCCAGGATGTCGACGCCGTGGAAGGTACGCCCCAGGTGCCAGTCGGAGGTGTGCAAGATCAGCATGGGGTCAATGTAACCGCGGTCTCGGACACCCACAGCGACCTCCCGCACATGTGCAGGTCACACGGCGCGGGCGCCCCTGACGGTGTGATCCACCGCGGCCGCCACCGCTTCGCTAGGCCGGCGGCGCGCCACGTGGCGGATTGTTTCTACTCGCTAGTTCCCTCTTCCACGCTGTGACCAGGGGTCATGCATGCGCATGTTCTTCGTCGTCCACAAGCTACGGCCCGGCCATGGCCCGCGCCGTCTTGCGCCTCTATGCTCTGGGGGATGTCTGGTACGTCACACGACGGTGTGGCACGAGGGGGTTCACCGGGATGCATTCACCGCGACTGATCGCCACGGCCGGCCGGGGAACGACCCTCGCCCTGCTCGCAGCGCTGCTACTCACCGGGTGCGGTAACGGCTCGCCCGGAGCGGGTGGGGGTGACAGCGCCGCGCCCACGGGAGCCACTTCCGCGGGGACGACGGCGCAGCCCACGTCCCCCGCGCCGGAGGCCTCCCCCGCATCCCCGACGACGCCGCAGAGCGGGTCCCCGAGCGGGTCCGACAGCGCATTGCCCGATGACTGGCGTCCGGAGGAACCCACGGTGCTGGCCACGGGCCAGAAGGTCCCAGAGGACTACGAACCCGCCACGCTGGAGCATCCGGCCCGCAATGTTCCCAAGCCCGTGATGCCCGCGGAGGCCAGGGAGGAAACCGAGGCCGGCGCGCAGGCGTTCCTGGACTATCGCGCCGATGCCCAGTGGTACTCGATCCAGACCGGGGACACCTCGCTGATTCGGGAAGTCACCTCGACGGATTGCGAGAAGTGCACCGAGCAATACGACGCGTATGACAGTAGATATGCCAATGGTGACTGGGCGGCCGGCGGTTTCGAGAAACCCACAATATTGAGCGACACATTCGTCAAGCGACCGGATGGTGGCTACAACATCCCCGTATCCGTCACCAGTAGCGGAACTGTAGGAATTGACGACAACAAAGTCACCGCCAGGCAACTTCCGTTTGACGCGTCGTATGCCTTCGATGTGTACATCTATCGGGAGAACGGCGTGTGGCGGTACCTGACGTCGTCACCCAGGGGATCGCTGTGACACGGCGGGCGATATCAGTTCATCTGGTTTGCGCCTTGTTGACCGCGTTGTATTCGCTCGTTCCTACCAACACTGGGGGCCGCGGCCACGAGTCGTCCCCGATCGACAGCGGTATGACCGCGGAATCAGCGCAACTCAGTTCATCAGCGCGGGCGAGTCAGGGGTTCATCGAACTCCGATTCCGTCAATCCCGGAACGCCGGCGGGAGCGGGCATGGGTTTGCGGGCCACAGGCCACAGGGCGCAGGCGCGCCGGACACCAGCCAGGCTGGAACGTGGGATCCGGATACCGATCCCACGTTCCAGAAGGCGCTGCGTGACCGGCTCATGTCCAACGAGGATTCAATCTTCTTCAACGCCCGCCTGATGGACACCGCCAAGAACAAAACCGTCTACGGCCTCCAAGACCCCTGCACCGACCAACGTGGGGCAGCACTCACACGGTGCCGTACCACCCAAGAATGCACCGACGACACCGGGGCCGCCGGTGTGAACATGGACATCGTCATTGGCGGGGCCAATGACAGGACCCGCGCCGCGCGCGGTACCCAACTGTGCGTCAGCAACACCCAAGCCGATCAAGCCAGCGACGACGGGTACGTGCCGCTGCCGGTGTTCACCCTCCAGGACTTCCAACAACTGGCCGTCGCCCCCGCCGCCAGTCACGTCCAACCCGCCCCGGACACCTTGAAGAACATGCACACCAATGTTTATGCGCAGGCCCAACCCCAGACCTTCACCACGACCCTGGGTGGCTACCCTGTCCAGGTGAGGGCCTACCCCGTCCAATACACCTGGTATTACGGGGACGGCACCACCCTGGGCCCCACACCCCTGACCGGGGCACCCTTACCCGACGGTGCGTGGGATGAGCCCACCGACACCTCCCACGTGTACACGACCACCGGGGACTTCATCGTGACCCTGACAACCTCGTTCTACGGGGAATACAACATCGCCGACACCGGCTGGCAACCGGTCGCCGGCTACAACCAAGTCACCTCACCCCCGGTCGCGTTGAGTGTGTGGCGGGCCACCGTGCACAACGTCGCCGATGACTGCCACACCAACCCCACCGGCATCGGCTGCCCCGGCACCGACAAATAGCCGAGCCCAGGGAAGGCCCCCACGCTCTCGAGGCCGGACATGCCCGTACGCCCGCACACGCTCCTGAGACACCCGGCCGACTTGATCCATCCCGTACCCGAGGCGCCCCCAGCCCGGGCAGGCTCCTATGCCGCCCGGACCTCTTGAACGGCCCCATGCCCGAGCTGCATCACCCCGCACGCTCCATTGCCACCCTCATAGACTGATCCCATGACCTCACCGCGCACGCCCGAACTGTTGGAACAAGACCGCGGTCTGGACGCGGCGTCGTCGTGGTATCCGTCGCTCGTGAGGAGCGTGTTCCTCGCGCCGTGGCGCGCGACCGCGGCCGAACGACCCGGCGAGGGAACCCAACTCCTCGCGCGCACCGCGGGGGCGCTGAACGAGGTGGCCCACTGGGCGAATGACGGTCAGGCCGCGGATCCCACGGCGTGCGCGTGGCTCGCGTACTTGCGCTGGGCCGTGCGCAACGGCGCGAAGCTCCCCGGCGACGCACCGCACCCGCCCGACGACGACCTGGACCACGACTACCCCCTCCTCACCGCACCGGGTGAGCACGCCGGGGACGGTTTCACCGCCTTGTCCATGGGCCGCCTGGGCGAGGTCACTCGTCCGGTCCTGCCACTCGCGGACAGCGCCGAGATCCTGGCCCGCACGCTGCCCTATGGACTGGTGCCCCACATCGGGTGGAAGTCGCTCGTGGCCCTCGCCGTGGACTCGGCCGCGATCACCCACGGCAGCGCCGAGGCACAGACCGCGGCTGTTGGTGCGGCCCTGACCGTTCACGCGGCGGGCCGTGCGCGGGGCAGTGGGGCCTCACTGCAGGATGTGGTCGAGGAAACCGGCCGAGTGGTCGCACTCATGACCCGGCCCGCGCCCCTCACCCGGGAGCTGCTCGACCTGTGCGCGGACCGATCCGCCCGGGACTCCCTGTTCGATGGGATGACGGAACCCGCGGGAGCGTTCACGCGGGCCGTGGGGGACGGAACCGCGGCGTCGTCGGCCCTGGCACTGGGGCTCGCGGCGGTGCTGTGCGCCGAGGATGCGCCGCACGCGGACAACTCGGGGGACGACGTCGCTCAGCGGGCTCTCTCGCTGCTGTCCGGTCACCCGGCGGCGAACGACGCGGCACGTACCGTCGCGGTCAGTGTTGCTGCCGCGCGCTGGGGGCTCGGCGACGCCACACACGGCGAGGACATCGGGGAGAGCGGCAACGGCGCGCCCGGCGGCAACGGCGCGCCCGGCGGCAACGGCGCCGCCGGCGACGACCGCATGGCCCGGCAGGACGCCGTGGCCGACGACAACAGCCGCACCACAAAAACGCACAGCGGCACGGACACATCCGGCACCGATCCCTCCGGAACCCGCGCGGCGACCCGCCGTGAACTGCTCGCCCTGGCCGATCGCTGGCTCACCCTGTGGCGGCCGCACGCCTGAGAATCACCCCGATCGGAGGCGCGTCGCGTCACAGGGTCGCGCGCTGCAGCCTGACCCCGTAGTGCGCCGTGAGTTCGGCCATGCTGCGCGCCCCACTGCGGCGCGCGAGATCGAGCACGATCCCGGCGCACGCGAGGGAGTCACTGAGCGCATTGTGGTGCTCCACGACCTCCGCCCCCGCCGCGCGGGACGCCGACGGCAAAGCGTAGGAACGCAGCGTGTAGGCCGCACGGGCCAAGCGGAGAGTGCACGCGTAGTCCCAGTTCCGAGCGGTTCCGCCGCACGCCCGGTTCGCCGCCTTGATCACGCCGGTGTCGAAGACGGCATTGTGTGCCACCAGAACCGAATCCGGATCCTCCGGGCTGATGTTCTCGCACATCCAGTCCCACAGCAGGTCGAACGTGGGCGCGTGGGCGACGTCCGCGGGCCGGATGCCGTGGATCCGGACGTTGCCGGGCTCGAACCCGTCGTGACCGAGCGGCGGACGGATGAGTGAGTACCGGGTGTCCACCACCTGGCCGTCCCGGACCCGTACCACCCCCAGGGCGCACGCGGACGCAGGGCTGCGATTGGCGGTCTCGAAATCTATGGCGGTGAAACTGACGGGCACCCGATCAGGGTAGGCAACGCCTCCGACATGGCATGTCGCTCACACGGAGGCCATGGCGCGGGTCTCGTACCACGCGTCCGCCTTCTCCACGGCCTGGCGGATCTGGGCGGTGTCGAGCTCATGGTGCAGCGCGTATGCCACGGCCTGCAGCGGGAAGATCCGGGAGTGCAACCGCGCGCGCAGATAGTTCTCCTCGTCCGTGGCCTGGCGCACGCTGGACCAGCCGAACCAGAGTCCTAGGGACGCGACGTCGTACGCGGGATCGCTCATGCTCGCGTGGTCCCAGTCGATCACGCCCACCAGGTGATCGTCCTGCCACAGCATGTTGGAGCCCATGAGGTCCCCGTGCACGAGCCGCGGCGGGACGTTGTCCAGGGCCACGAGGTCCTCGATCGCATTCATGGCGCGGTCCCGGTTCCGCGGGAGCAGCAGCGGCAGCACCTGGTCCAGCAGGACGTGGCGACGGCGGTGACCGCCCCAGTGCTGACCGGGCCGGTCCAGCCACGGTTCCGCCGCGCGCGCGTCCGCATTATGTACCTGCTCGAGGACCCTGCGCAGCTCCCGCGGGTCCGCGTGCCCCGGCGGGCGGGGGCTGCCCGGGATCCAGGTCATCCCCACCGCGGTGTACCGCCCGTCCTGCAGCACGGGGGTCAGGGGGCGCGGCACGGCGAAGTCGAACTCCGGTAGCCGCGACAGCGCACGGGTACGCCTGCGCACGTTCTCCCCCGAGGTCGGGTTCTTGGCGATCCGCACGCTCATCACGTGCCCCGCGTTGACCACGATGTGCGCGGACCCGCCGGCGTGCAGCTCCCACTCGGAGCGATCCACGCGCACCCTGGCCTCCGCCAACACAGCCTCGACAGCCGGAGCAAAAGGTAGGTGTCCGCACGCGAAAGTCATGGGTCAGTCCTCTGGCTCCGGTTCCAGGGGGGACGCCACTGTGGCTTCCGGCCCGTCCTGCCGCGCGGTCCCACTCGAACCCGTGAGCAGCTGCAACAAGTGCGGCAACACGGCGGCCATGGCCTGCGCACGATGGCTGATCCTGTTTTTGTGCTCTGGGCTCAACTGCGCGCAGCTGAGGCCGTCCTGGCCGTCCGGGGCGAAGATCGGGTCGTAGCCGAACCCGTTCTCCCCCGCGGGTTCGCGCAGAATGTTCCCGGGCAGCTCACCCGTGACCACGTGCTCGGCGCCGTCTGGTGCGACGACCGCGGCGGCGCACAGGAAGGAGCCGCGGCGGTTTTCGGGGGCGATGTCCCCGAGCTGGGCGAGCAGCAGCTGGAGGTTGGCGGCGTCGTCGCCGTGGACCCCGCTCCACCGCGCGGAGAAGATGCCCGGGGCGCCGCCCATGACGTCCACGCTGAGTCCCGAGTCGTCCGCGAGCGCGATGAGTCCCGTCTCCGCGGCGGCAGTACGCGCCTTGAGCAGCGCGTTTTCCTGGAACGTGACGCCCGTCTCGACGACGTCGCTCAGCCCGGCCGTGCGCGCGTCCACCACGATCCCTGGATCGGTCAGCCCCGCGTCGCGGAGCATGGCCTGCAGCTCGCGCACCTTGCCCGCGTTCTGTGTCGCGAGCACCACGCGGGCACCGCGTACGTCATCGGCCACGGGTGGCCTCCAGGGTCTCCCGCTGGATCTCGGCCAGCTGGGCGCACCCAGCCACGGCGAGGTCGAGCAGCACGTCCAGTTCGGCGCGCTTGAACGGTGCGCCCTCGGCCGTGCCCTGGACCTCCACGAAGTCCCCCGAGCCGGTCACGACGACGTTCATGTCGGTTTCCGCGCGCACGTCCTCCACATACGGCAGGTCCAGCATGGGAACACCGTCGATGATCCCCACGGACACGGCCGAGACCGTGTCGATGAGGGGGTTGACCCGCGGCTTGAGGATGCCGTTGTCGTGGGCCCAGCGGATGGCCTCGGCGAGCGCGACGTACGCGCCGGTGATGGACGCGGTGCGCGTACCGCCGTCGGCCTGCAGGACGTCGCAGTCGAGGACCACGGTGTTCTCCCCGAGGGCCTTGAGGTCGATGATCGAACGCAGAGAGCGGCCGATCAGACGCGAGATCTCATGGGTACGGCCACCGACCTTGCCCTTGACCGATTCGCGGGCCGAGCGCGTGGAGGTAGCGCGCGGGAGCATGGCGTACTCCGCGGTGACCCAACCCCGGCCCTCACCCTTGAGCCAGCGGGGAACGCCTTCCGTGAGGGACGCGGTGCACAGCACACGGGTGCCGCCGAATTCGATCAGGGCGGAACCCTCGGCCTGTTCGGACCAACCGCGGGTGATGGTGATGGGCCGCAGTTCGTCGACGGCGCGCCCGTCCGCTCGTACCAGCCCCGATGCGGCGGAGCCACCCTCGCCCGTGGAATTCTCGGTGGATCGTGCCGGCTCGGTAGGCGAAGTCATGGGTTTCAGCCTAGTCCCCGGTCACCGCGCTTGCCAATGCAGTGAACGACTGGTCGGTCGGCCCGGCGACGTCGTAACTCGTGGCCACGCGGGCCACCGTGACCGGGCCGGAGAACGCTCCGACGGCCTCCGCCGTGGCCGTGTCCACCGAGTTCCACACGGGCAGGTGGGTCAGCAGCAACCGACGCACACACGCGGCGGTCGCGGTCTCTCCCGCGCGCTTGCCCGTGAGGTGGATCCCGCGCAGATGGTCCTCGCGGCCCTCCTGGTAGGCGGCCTCACACAGGAACACGTCCGCGTCGCGGGCCGCTGCCACGAGCTCGTCGCACACGTCGGTGTCCCCCGAATACGTGAGGACTTCCGTGCCCTGGGCCCCGCGGTACTCGACGCGCAGCGCATAGGGCTCGGGGCACGGGTGGTTCACTGGGTGGGGTGTGACCGTGAACGGACCCACGGTCACGGGCTGGTTGGCCTGCCACACGTGGAAGTCGAACTCGGTGTCCATCGAATGCTCGGGCGGCAACAGGTGCAGCTGGTTGAGGTAGCCGTGCAGCATGGACGGACCGTAGATCGGGATGCGACCGCCCTGCCATCCGCGGGGATCCCACTTCACGGCCACGTGCAGACCGCCCACGTCCACGCAATGGTCCGGGTGCAGGTGGGAGAGCATGATCGCGTCGATCTCGTGCAGGTCGATGTGGCGCTGCAGGACACCCAGGGCACCGTTGCCCATGTCCAGCACGATGCGCCACGTGCGCCCGTGCGCGTCTTCGCCGGAGAGCAGGTAGCACGAGGCGGGGGCATCGGGCCCGGGAAAACTTCCTGTGTTACCGATCACTGTGAGGATCATGGGTGATCGCCTTTCTGGTGCCGACTCAGCGCTGAGCCGCGTGGATCGTGGCGAGGGAACCGGTGGGGTACTGCTCCGCGACGGACGCCGCGTGCCGGACGCGGACCACTTCGGGGCCCAGGAACCGTTGGGCGAGGACCTCGAAGCTCACGGGGTCCCCCGTGGCCAGGAATTCGTGGTGGGGAGCGAGCTCGGGATCCCGCTCGAGGTGGTTGTCCAACAGGCAGCGGTAGACGTCCCGCGAGGCCTCTTCCGAGGACGAGACCAGGTTCACGCTCTCGCCCATGACGTAAGAGATCACCGCCGTGAGCAGCGGGTAGTGCGTGCACCCGAGCACCAGGGTGTCTACGCTCGCGCCCTTGAGGGGCTGGAGGTAGTGCTGGGCGGTGCGCAACAGATCGGGCCCCGTGGTGACGCCGCGCTCCACATACTCCACGAATTCGGGGCACGCCACGGACGTGATTTCGAGCTGGGGTGCGGCCGCGAACGTGTCGTCGTACGCGCGCGAGCCGATCGTCGCCTCGGTGCCGATCACCCCCACCCGACCGGAGCGTGTGGTGGCCACCGCGCGGCGCACCGCGGGCTGGATGACCTCGGTCACGGGGATGTTGTAACCGCGCGTGTAACGCTCGCGCGCATCCCGCAGCACTGCGGCGGACGCGGTGTTGCACGCGATCACGAGCAGCTTGACCCCGGAATCTACGAGGTCGTCCATGATGCGCAGGGCGTTGGAACGCACTTCGGCGATCGGCAGGGGCCCGTAGGGGCCGTGCGCGGTGTCACCGACGTAGAGGATCTCCTCGTTGGGCAGCTGGTCGATGATCGCCCGCGCCACCGTGAGCCCGCCCACACCCGAATCGAACACGCCGATGGGCGAGTTGGGATTGGGACCGGTGGGACGTTCGTGCACCTGCATACCGGAAAACTGTAGTGCTTTTCGCGCGCGCCCTCGCGCATGAGACGTGTGACCTTGGCGATCCCCGGTCACCGGGGCGGCAGGGTCTTCAGCAGCGCGTTCATGAGGGTCTCCTGAAGCCAGGAGACGAAGTTGTAGACCACACCCATGTACTGCTCCACGTCCTCGGCCCGGCCGAAGTCGGTCAGCTCGGCCACGCGCTCGGCGGCCTCGGTCGAGTCGATGTTGAGCCGGGAGGCCAGCACCAGGCGGACGTCGTTGAGGGAGCGCGCGAAGTCCTGTGCCTGCGCCAGGCTCAGCACCACGGGCTGGGATTCCAGGGCCAGGGAGGACGCACGCAACGCCGCGGTCTTGCGTTCGCGCAGCGAGCGGTCCGTGAGTCGCCGGAACTCCGCGGCCTGTTCCGGGTCCGACGACGCCGCGGGCAGCAGCCTGCGCACCGCCGGGTCCGTGGGTTCGGCCACCTCCTCGTCCCAGCCGACCAGCGCCTCGAGCGGGTCGTCGTTGCGAGCCGGTCCGTCCTCGCGCGCTGCGGGCGCCAGGGTCTCCCCCACGTCCGAGAACAGTTTCTGCAACAACCGCACCTCGGGGGCTTCGAACCGACCGACGATGCCCTTGCGCGTGCGCTTGAACCCGTGCGCCATCAGTGCTCCCCCGCCTTCTCGTACGTGGCCCACAGGCCGTAGCCGTGCAGCGAGCTCACGTGCGTCTCCGCCTCCTCGAGGGTTCCCGTGAACACGATCGAGCGGCCCCGGTTGTGCACCTCGAGCATGAGTGTGCGGGCCTTGGCGTCGGAGTAGCCGAAGTGGGTGCGGAACACGTAGACCACGTAGCTCATGAGGTTCACGGGATCGTCCCACACCACCACGTTCCACGGCACGTTCATGGCCGTGACCGCCTGCTCCTCCCGTTCGAGCACGGGGGACTCCGCCGGCGCGGAGCTCATCAGGACGGCCGGGATCCGGGCGGGGACGGCGCGGTGCGTAGTGAACATCGCCTCCATGGTAGTCACGGGGACACGGATGTGCGCACGACGGACGGCCCACTAGGCTGGCCACGTGAACGAGCACACCTATTCCTGGCACCCGCAGCCCACGTCCTTGCTGACGGACCACTACGAGCTCACCATGTTGCAGGCCGCGCTCCGGGCAGGCACCGCGTCCCGCCGCAGCGTGTTCGAGGTCTTCGCCCGCAGACTCCCCAACGGCCGCCGCTACGGGGTGTTCGCCGGGATGGGCCGGGTGCTCGAGGGGCTCGAGCAGTTCCGATTCACCGACGAGCAGCTGCGGTTCCTGCGGGACACCGCCGTGGTGGACGCCCAGACCGTGGCGTACCTCGAGAACTTCCGTTTCACCGGCCAGATCCGCGGCTACGCCGAGGGCGAGACGTACTTCCCCCACTCGCCGCTGCTGAGCGTGGAGTCCTCGTTCGCCGAGGCGTGCGTCCTGGAGACCTACATCCTCTCCGTCCTGAACTTCGATTCCGCCGTGGCCTCGGCGGCCTCCCGCATGGTGGGTGCCGCGGGAGAGCGCCCGTGCATCGAGATGGGATCGCGCCGCGCCCACGAGCAGGCGGCCGTGGCCGCGGCCCGCGCCGCCGTGGTCGCGGGCTTCGACTCGACCTCCAACCTCGAGGCCGGTTTCCGCTACGGGGTCAAGACCGTGGGCACCGCGGCCCACTCATTCACCCTGCTGCACGACTCCGAGGAGCAGGCGTTCCGCGCCCAACTGGACGCGCTGGGTGTGTCCACGACCCTTCTGGTCGACACGTACGACGTCGAACGGGCCGTCACGCTCGCCGTCGAGATCGCGGGCAAGGACCTCGGGGGCGTACGCCTGGACTCCGGCGACCTCGTGACGCAGGCCACGTCCGTGCGCGCGCTGCTCGACAAGCTCGGCAACTCCAACACCCGGATCACGGTCACCAGCGACCTGGACGAGTACGCGATCGCCGCCCTGCGCGCCGCTCCCGTGGACGCATACGGCGTGGGCACGCGCCTCGTCACGGGCTCGGGTGCCCCCACGTCGTCGATGGTCTACAAGCTCGTCTCGCGCGAGGGCGCCTCGGGTGCCATGGAACCCGTGGCCAAGGCGTCCTCCGGCAAGAAGTCGGTGGGCGGCGAGAAGTACGCGCTGCGCCGTCGTGATCCCAAGGGCGTGGCCACACACGAGATCGTGGGCGTGTCACACATGCCCGAGGACGACGGCGATGACCGCCCCCTGCTCGTGGACTACGTCACCGGCGGCGAGCTGCACGACGGCTACACGGGCCCCGAGGCCGTCACCCGTGCCCGGCAGCGCCACGTCGATTCCGTGGCCGAACTGCCCCGCGCGGCGCGCCGACTCTCCGAGGGCGAGCCCGTGATCCCCACCGTGATCGAACCCGGAACCGCACACTGACCAGGGAGGTAGCCATGCGCACTGCATTGCTGATCGTGGACATCCAGAACGACTTCTGCGAGGGCGGCAGCCTGGCCGTCGAAGGCGGGGCGGCGGTCGCCGCGCAGGTCTCCGAGTACCTCGAGGACCACCACGGCGACTACGTTGCCGTGGCCGCGACCCAGGACTGGCATGTTGACCCCGGGGAGCACTTCAGCGACACCCCCGACTTCGTCACGAGCTGGCCCGTGCACTGCGTCGCGGAGACCACCGGCGCTGACACGCACCCCGATCTCGACACCGAGTACGTCACGGAGTACTTCCGTAAGGGCGCATACGACGCCGCCTACTCCGGTTTCGAGGGCCTGTCCGCCCCGGACGTGGACGTCCCCATGGGGGAATCGGAGGAGGACTCCGACGAAGAACGCGTGAGCCTGGACGACTGGCTGCAGGAACGCGGCGTCGAGGCCGTGGACGTCGTCGGTCTCGCGCTGGACCACTGCGTGCTGGCCACCGCCAAGGATGCCGTGGAGGCCGGCTATGAGACCCGGGTGCTGCTGCCGCTCACCGCGCCCGTGGCAGCCGAGTCCGGTGAGCGGGCGGTCGAGGAACTCGAGGCCGCGGGCGCGGAGGTCGTGACCGACCTGGACTAAACGCCCGCCGCGCCGCCGTGCGGGCCGCGCCGCTGCGTCGCTTGGCCGCGTCGCCGCGTCGGCCACTACGCGGCGTCGGCTACTTCCGGCCGATGAACCAGCGCTGCAACAGGGCGATCCGTGCGGTCAGCTGGTCCTCGGAGGCCTGGGCCACGGCCGGGCCTCCGCACTTGGTGCGCAATTCGTTGTGGATCACCCCGTGCGGTGTTCCTGTGCGCGCGGACCACGCGGAGACGTTCTTGGACAGCTGCGAGCGCAGGTCCTTCAGGCGGCGGTGATCCGGCACCGCGGGGGTCTGGGGTGCGTCATGGCCGCTCCGACCGTTGCGCTGGGCCGAGCGCGATTGCCGCTCCCGCAGCAGGGCCGAGACCTGGTCCGCGTCGAGCAACCCGGGGATCCCCAGGTATTCGGCTTCCTCCTCGGAACCAACCGCCGCGCCACCGCCGAAGGCGCCGCCATCGAAGAGCACACCGTGGAAGGACGCGTCCGAGTCCAGGGCCTGGAAGTTGCCCTGGGCCAGGGACGACGACGCCTTGTCCTCGCGGTTGGCCTCATCCAGCAGGTCGTCGTCCCAGCCCGTTTCCATGGGCTGGTCGAAGTCCACGACCCCCGGCATGTTCTTGGGCTTGTCCAACGCGTGGTCCCGCTCCTCCTCCATGGAGTTGGCGAGCGCCATGAGCGTGGGCACCGAGGGCAGGAACACGGACGCGGTCTCCCCGCGCTTGCGGGCGCGCACGAAGCGACCCACCGCCTGGGCGAAGAACAGCGGCGTGGAGGTGGACGTGGCGTACACGCCCACGGCCAACCGGGGCACGTCCACGCCCTCGGAGACCATGCGCACCGCGATCATCCAGCGCTTGTCGGATTCGGAGAACTCGTCGATCTTGTTGGACGCGGTCTTGTCGTCCGAGAGCACCACGGTGGGCCGCTCCCCCGTGATGGCGTGCAACTGTTCGGCGTAGGCCTTGGCGTCCTGGTGGTCCGTGGCGATCACGAGCGCCCCGGCGTCCGGGACGGTGCGCCGCACCTGCGTGAGCCGCTGATCGGCGGCGCGCAGCACGGACGGGATCCACTGCCCGTGCGGGTCCAGGGCGGTACGCCACGCGTGGGACGTGATGTCCTTGGTGAACCCCTCCCCGAGCTGGGCGGCCATCTCCTCACCGGCCGAGGTCCGCCAGCGCATCTGACCCGAGTAGGCCATGAAGATCACGGGACGCACCACGTGATCGTGCAGGGCGTCCGCGTACCCGTACGTGTAATCGGCCGTGGACCGGCGGATCCCGTCCCCGTCCTCCTCGTAGCTCACGAACGGGATGGGCGAGGTGTCCGAGCGGAACGGTGTACCCGTAAGGGCGAGCCGGCGGGTCGCGGGTTCGAAGGCCTCGCGCAGCCCGTCGCCCCAGGACAGGGAGTCACCGGCGTGGTGGATCTCGTCCATGATCACGAGCGTGCGCCCGGCCTCGGTGCGCGCGCGATGCAGCAGCGGCTTGTTGGCCACCTGTGCGTAGGTCACGGCCGCGCCCATGTAGCCGCGGCCGTGCTGGCCGTCCGCGTTCTTGAAGTTGGGGTCGATCGCGAGTCCCACGCGCGCCGCGGCGTCGGCCCACTGGCGCTTGAGGTGTTCCGTGGGGGTCACCACGGTCACGCGCTGAACGGTCCCCGCGTCATGCAGCTTCTTGGCCACGGTCAACGCGAAGGTCGTCTTACCCGCACCAGGGGTCGCCACGGCCATGAAATCACGCGGTTGGGCTTGTTCGTAGCGGTGGATCGCCTCCGCCTGCCACGCGCGCAACTTGGGCGCGGTCCCCCACGCCGCCCGGTCCGGATAGGCCGGCGGGAGATCCGCCGCGGCTCCGAAAAGGGACATTTGATCGCTGTCAGACACGTGGTGCTCGTCCTCTCCGCACGCTCGTTGGCGCGCATCCACTCCGGTCCCGTCACACGGATCGGGGGTCTCGCTCGCGCGGACGACGACGCTCGGATCGCCGTCGTACGAGGCACGGACGACGACGCCCGCGCGACCCTGCACGGCAAAGGCGCCCGCTGAGCGCGGGCGCCGCCGGTGGTCTCGCCCGGCGCGGGACCTCACGAGAAGGGAAGGGTGGTCAGTTCTCGGGCTCGTCCTTGCCGGGACGCAGGCCCTGGTAGATCTCCTTGCACTCCGGGCACACGGGGAACTTCTGGGGATCCCGACCCGGGGTCCACACCTTGCCGCACAGGGCGATCACGGGTTCGCCGGACAGTGCCGACTCCATGATCTTCTCCTTCCGGACGTAGTGCGCGAACCGCTCGTGATCACCGGGTTCCTGCAGCTGCCGGGTGTCCTCGCGCTCGATCGTGGAGGTGCCACCCACGGTCTCGGGCTTCGTGCCGAACAGACCGTTGCTGATCACCCGGGAGGAGCGCACGGAAGGATCCGTGAATTCCTGGGCTTCGGTGATTTCCATGTCCCCCACTCTACCCCGCGCACCGGGCCCGGCTCACCGGTAGGCGGCCACCTCCTGGAGCAGTTCGGGCCCGCGCGCGTCCAGCCACTTACCGCCCGAACGCACGCCGATCCACAACACCACAAAGCCTTCCACGAGGCCCACCGCGAGCGCGAGCCAGCACCACACGGCGGCTCCCGTGACGAGGTACACGATCAGCAGGATCCCGGCCGGGAGCGCGAGCAGGGCCATCAGACCCATGATCACGAACTGCACCACCATGTTGAGGATCGTGAACCCCTGGGGTGTCTTCATGGGGGACGCGCCCGGGGGCGGCGTGGGATACGTGTACCGGGCCGAGACGATCGAGACCACGCCGGCGCCACCGAGCAGGATCCCCACGCACACGCCCACCACGGCGGGCAGGGCGTCCCAGCGCTGCACGCCCGCGAGCCAGAGCACGATCGAGAGCAGCACCAGCGGCACGGCCACGATCAGCAGGGCCACCACGCGCCCCAGTCGATCCGCACGCCCGGAGACCGGTGCCAGCACGTGAAGGCTGAACGCGGTGTTGTCGTAGGAGACGTCCGCGGAGATCGCGTACGCCATGAGCAGCGACACGAACAGGGGCAGCGCCCACAGACTGAACCCCGACTCACCCGCGATGAACCAGAAGACCGCCCCGATCGCGGGGATCATGAGCAGCGACGCCGAGTAGCGCGGGTCCTTGAGCCAGTACGTGAGACACCGTGCGGCCACCGCACCCCATTGGTTCGCCGGGAACCGGTCGAACAGACCGACGCCCTCCTGCGGGCGGGACGTCCCCCGGGCGGCTCCGCCGGCGGCGTCGCCGAGGGCGCGGCGCAGACCCGCACACGTAACAACCACGAGCAGGAGCAGCGTGACCAGGGAGATCGCCACCCGGGCGAGGGCCGCGAGCCAGTGACCCGACGCGACGTCGCCGGGGACCGCCCAGGTAGCACCGAGGGGGGTCCACGCGAGAACTCCCGCCCATGTGGGCAGCAGCTGCCACACCTGGCCCAGGCCGGTCGCAAACAAGGAGATGAGGGGCCCCAGCAGCACAACGAGAACCAGCACGACCATGGAGATGATCTCGTTCGTGCGCCGCCCCTTCGCGAAGTTCGCGCCCAGGGCCGTAACGCAGCGCGAACCGACGAACGCGAGCAGGGCGCCGATGATCGCGCACGGTATTGCCGCAATGAGCGCCACCGTGGAACCGCGCCACGAGAACAGCCAGCCGAGCAGGGCGATCACGGTCAGCACCCCCGGGATCCCGACGACCGCGCCCGCCACCTGGCCGGCCACCAGACCCGTGGTGCTCAGGGGGAACAGGGCGAGCCGGGAAGGGTCCAGCGTGGAGTCGGCCTTGGACGAGACCAGCGGTACGAGCCACCAGCCCACGAGCAGCAGGGAGCCCAGCAGGACCGACGCGACCACCACGGTCTCGAGGGCTTCACCCCCGAGCGCGATCAACGCGGTCAGCGCCATCCCCAGGAGGAACAGTGCGTAGAGGCCACCCAGAATCGTGCCCACCAGGATCCACGTGCTGCGGGTCAGGGTGTTGATGAGCACGCGCCATTTCAGCCCGGCCAGCCGCCGGGCCTCCTCGAACGCCCCGATGCTGCGCGTGACGGGTTCACCCCCGCCGTGCGAGGGGCGCACGGAGGCGGGAACGGCGGCGTCCGGCGCGACGTCCTGTGCGGGGCCTTCTGCGAATGCGGTGTCGAGGTGGTCGGGAGCCGCGGCGTCGCGCGGGTCGTTCACTCGGGACGCAGCCACTGCAACCCCTCCCCCGCTTCGGTGCGTCCGCCCACCAAGGACACGAACCGGTCCTCGAGGGACATGCCGGCGCACACCTCGTCCATGGTCCCCTGCGCGAGGACACGGCCTTGGTCCATCACGGCCACGTGATCGCACATGCGCTGCACAAGGTCCATCACGTGGCTCGAGACCACCACGGTGCCGCCCGAATTCGTGTACTGGTGCAGCAGCGATCGGATGTTCGCGGCGGAGACCGGGTCCACCGACTCGAACGGCTCGTCCAGCACGAGTAGGCTCGGTGCGTGGATCATGGCCGCGGCCAGGGCGATCTTCTTCGTCATACCCGCGGAGTAGTCCTGCACCTGGCGCCCCGCTGCGTCCTGCAGGTCCATGGCCACGATGAGGTCCTCGGTCCGTTGCGCGACGAGCTCGCGGTCCATCCCGCGCAGCAGACCCGAGTAGGTCACGAGCTGGCGTCCCGTGAGCCGGTCGAACAGGTGGGCGCCGTCGGGCAGCACACCCATGCGTCGCTTGGCGGTCACGGGATCACGCCACACGTCCACGAGCTCGTCGCGGCTTCCCCCGCCCACGAGCACCGAGCCCGCGGAGGGACGCAGCAAGCCCGTGGCCATGGACAGCGTGGTCGTCTTGCCGGCGCCGTTGCGCCCTACGAGGCCGTAGAAGGAGCCCCGCGGCACCGTGAGGTTCACATGATCCGCGGCGGGTCGGCCGGACTGGCCGTAGAACTTGGTGAGGTCCCGCACGGCGAGCGCGGGCGTCCCCGTGCCGGAGTGCGGCGCGGGGTCTCGGGGCGCGTACTGCGTGGTGGCATGGGGCGCCGCATACCGCTGGGCGGCCCCAGGGGGTGCCGCATGCTCAGAGGGCGCCGCGTGCCGGGGTGCTCCCTGCTGCTCGGTCGAGGGGTCGTTCGCCACGGGTCCCCCGGCGCCGGGGGCGGGCTCGCGGCGCGGGGTCGTGGGTCCGTTCACTGGGCTACTCATGTCACCAATGTACTGAGTGACCCGCGTGGCATGGCGGATTCACCGGACCTCGTCACTGTCGACCCGAGGATCCCGCCAACTCTTCACCGGGGCCGCTGAACGACGCCCGTCCGGGGCCGCGCGTCGCCGCAAGGCCCACCGCCCGTACCGGTCGACTTCAGCCGCAGCCCGGACATCAGCGGCAGCCTAGAAGAGCGCCCGCATCAACTGGGCGCGCGCGGCCACCACGCGGGTATCCTCCGCGCCGACGACGTCGAAGAGGTCCACGAGACGCGCCCGCGCGGCATCCTTGTCGTCCCCGGCCGTGGTGCGCACGAGGTTGAGCAGGCGCCGGAACGCGTCCTCCACGTGCCCACCGGAGAGGTCCAGGTCCGCGACGTCCAGAGCGGCCTGCACGTTCGTGGGATCAGCGGCCGCGGCTTCCCGCACGGCGGTCGCGTCCATCGCGCTCACGCGCTGCAAGAGGTGCACCTGAGCGAGTGCGAGCTTGGCGTCGTGGTCACCCGGGTTCTCCGCGAGCGCCTTGTTGTAACTAGCCTCCGCGCCGGCCAGGTCCCCGGCCTCGAGTTTGTCCAGGGCCTCCTGGTGCAGCGGGGGCAGGGGTTTGGGCTCGTTCGCCGCGACCGGTTCGGCCGTCCCCGTGACGCCGTTTTGCTGCGCGAGGCTTACGAGCTCGGTCAGCAGCTCACGCAACTGCTGTTCCGAGACCGTGGAGTTCACGAGCGGCACCACGCGCCCACCGAGCAATGCGAGCACGGTGGGAACGGTCTGCGCCTGGAACGCCTGCGCGATCTGCGGTTCCGCGGCGGCGTCCACGGTCCCCAGCATGAGCCGACCCCGGAACTCGTCCACGACCCGCCCGACCACGTCCACGAACGTCTCCGACTCCGGGCTCTGGGGCGCGTGCAGCACCACGACCACAGGGTACGTCGCGGAAGCCTCGGCGTAGCGCTGGAAGTTCGCGGTGGTCAGCTCCACGCGGTAGCTACCGGCGCCCGCGGACGCCGCCGCGGCGTCGTCGTTCGGGGCACCCGTCCGGGCACCGCCCGACGCGCCGAGATCCACGGCACCGCGCACGGACGCAGGAACCGCTTGCTCGTCCCGTGGGGGCTGCTGGTCCGGGGTGGAACGGGGGAATTCGCTCATGGGAACCTCCTTCGACGGCGAGTCCGCGACATGCGACGCGGACTCGATCGTGTGCCCTGTTCCCGGGCGCACGGACGGGTGTCTTTTGCTCCCATTATGTGCACCGGGAACGCTGGAAGTCCCGGCGGCCCGGCGTTGTACGCTTCCGGCGTGAGCACATCCCCAGGAGCGCAGGGTCGGCCCCCCGCGCGTTTCCGTCCGACCCGCCACCGCTTCGAGGTGCCGCCCGAACCCGCTGCGGGTGGAGAGCCCGTGCGGCGTGCGCCGTGGGACCACCCCGTGAACACGCGGACGCATCCCATCCAGACGGGCTTCCTGCTCACCGTGGGCGTGGGGATCGCGCTGCTGGGCTACTACGTGCTGACCAACGTGGGCGGACTCGTGGGGTGGATCGTCATGGCCGCGTTCATCTGTCTTGGGATGGATCCCCTGGTCCGCCGGCTCGAGACCAAGGGGTTGCCCCGCGCGGTGGCCGCCGGGGTGGTGATCCTGGCCCTGGCCCTGGTGATCACCGCGTTCATCATGGTCGTGGTCCCCCGCATGATCGAGCAGGCCCAGCAACTCGTGGCCCGCGCCCCCGAGCTCGTGACCGAGTTCATGAACTCCGAGTTGTTCCAGGGCCTGGACGACCGCTTCGACATCGCCGCGTCCGTGCAACACACCACCGGGGCCTTCCAGGATCGCCTCGCCACGGACGAGAACCTGCTGGGCGGGATGTTCGGTTCGGTCGTGAGCGTGAGCGGCGTGGTGATCAATGCAGTGACCGGGACGCTCATCGTCATGGCGCTGAGCCTGTACTTCCTCTTCTCGCTGCCCACGATCAAGGCCTGGTGCTATCGCCTGGCCCCCGCGAGCAAGCGCGCCCGGGTCAAGCACCTGGGCGACCAGATGACCAAGGGCGTGGGCAACTACGTCATGGGTCAGGCGTGCGTGGCACTGCTCAACGCGCTCGTCGCGTTCATCCTCATGAACGTCACGGGGGTCCCCTACGCCACACTGCTGGTCCTGTTCGTCGCGCTGCTCGCGTTCATCCCCCTGGTGGGTGGCGTGCTCGCCGGCATCCTCGTGACGCTCATGGCCACGCTCGGCGGGTGGGACACCGCGATCCCGTTTGCCTTGTGCTACTTCGCGTACCTCCAGCTCGAGGCCTACGTGGTCTCGCCCAGGATCATGGCCCGCGCGGTGGCCGTTCCCGGCGCGGTCGCGGTGATCGCGGTGGCCGCCGGCGGTGCGCTGTGGGGCATCCTCGGTGCACTCATCGCCATCCCCACCGCGGCCGCGGGACTGCTGCTGGTGCGCGAGGTCTTCGTCCCGCGCCAGGACGCGCGCTGACGGCGGCGACGCCGCTGTACCCCGCCGCACCGCGTCGTCGCCCGTGCAGCTGGGGGCGCGTCGTTGTCCGAGCAGGCAGGTGCGGGCCGTCGTCTGCGGCGGCAGCTCCGTGCCGTTGCCGCCCATGCCGACGCGCGACGTCGTCGCCGGTGCACAAGAGCGCGTGAGCCGGGGGCAGCCGGACCGCTAGGCTGTCCTGGTGCGTTTAGTGATTGCAGACTGCTCGGTCCGGTACGAAGGGCGCTTGAACGCGCACCTGCCCCTGGCCCGTCGGCTCATTATGCTCAAGGCGGACGGCTCGGTGCTGATCCACTCCGACGGCGGATCCTACAAACCGCTGAACTGGATGAGCCCGCCCGCCACGATGCACGTGCGCGAACCCTCCGACGAGCTTGCCGCGGACGGTGTGAGCGAGGTGTGGGAGGTCCAGGCGGGCAAGTCCGACGACCGGCTGATCATCCACATCATGACCGTCCACTCCCAGCTCACCCACGACCTCGGCACGGACCCCGGATTGGTCAAGGACGGCGTGGAGGCCGATCTGCAGCGGTTGCTCGCCGAGCAGATCACCCTGCTCGGGGACGGGTTCTCCCTGGTGCGTCGCGAGTACCCCACGAGCATCGGCCCCGTGGACATCCTCGCGCGGGACGCCGGCGGGGCCACGGTGGCCGTGGAGCTCAAGCGCCGCGGTGACATCGACGGCGTGGAGCAGCTGACCCGCTACCTCGAACTGCTCAACCGCGATCCCCTGTTGAGCCCCGTGCGAGGTGTCTACGCGGCCCAGCAGATCAAACCGCAGGCCCGTGTCCTCGCGCGCGACCGCGGCATCGAGTGCCTGACCCTGGACTACGACGAGATGCGCGGCAACGTGGACACCCAGTCCCGCCTCTTCTGATCAGCCCCCTATGCCGGAGCCCGTCTGCGGATAGCGTGGGAGGAAAACGGTCATATTCTCGGATCTCGTAGTAAATCACCTGACGCCGATTGACCCTGGGGCGGCAGTGTGTGATGCTTGAGGTGTTCTCGCATCATGTTTGACATGCTCGCAGGAATGGTAGCGAGCGTGAAGTTCTGACTGGCGCTGTGGCACAACATCTTGTGAGCCGCATCCACAGCCTTCTCGCGGTACCGGTTCAGGTGCACAATCGTGTGCACGCACTACATACTCCAGAAGGAGATGCCCCATTATGGCTCAGGGCACCGTTAAGTGGTTCAACGCAGAGAAGGGCTTCGGCTTCATCACGCCGGACGACGCTGATGGCGACGTCTTCGTGCACTACAGCGAAATCCAGTCGGGCGGCTTCCGCACCCTCGAAGAGAACCAGCGCGTCGAGTTCGAGATCGGTCAGGGCCAGAAGGGCCCGCAGGCCACCGGCGTGAACGTCATCTGACATTCCCCGGACGAAACCCCCGTCGCCTTTCGAGGTGGCGGGGGTTTTCTCGTGCCCGCTGTGACGCGAGCGAGTCGCGGGGCCGGGTGAGCTGAGGGGCAGATGCCGGGACGCACGGGACGTTCGCACGCCGCGGCAATCCCACTCCACAGAATGTCAAGTGGAGCAGAAGCAGCTCAGCGCACCAAAATCTGCTTTTGCTGAGTAGGAGCAGGGGTGGGGGTGGGCGCGGTGGGTTATCCGAGGAGCGCCGCGGGGGCGGTCAGTTCCAACTGCGCGCCATGCGGCGCTGCACCTTGGCTCCCGCTCCGGCCAGATGGTCCACGAAGTGCTCGTAGCCGCGGTCGATGTGCCCCACCCCGGAGACCTCGGTGACCCCGTGGGCCGCCATCCCCGCGATCACGAGAGCCGCGCCGGCCCGGATGTCCATGGCTTCCACGGGAGCACCCGACAGCTTGTTCGACGGGACGCCGTCCACCCGGGCGTGATGCCCGTCCAGGCGCACACGCGCACCGAGCCGCTCAAGCTCCGCGGTGAATCCCCACCGGGCCTCGAACACGTTCTCCGTGATGATCCCACTACCCTCGGCCACCGCGTTGAGCGCCACCACGAACGGTTGCAGATCCGTGGGGAACCCCGGATAGGGCAGGGTCGAGACGTTGATGGCCTTGGGCCGCTCGGGACCGCGCACCACGAACCACCCATCGGCGGTGTTGATCTCGCAACCCGCGCAGCGCAGCTTGGCCAGCACCACGTCCAGGTGTTCCGGGTCCGCACCCACGATCTCCACGCGACCGCCCGTGACCGCGGCGGCAAAGGCCCACGTCCCGGCCACGATACGGTCCGGGACCGTGCGGTGTGTGACCGGGTGCAGCCGCGGGACCCCCTCGACCATGATCGTGGTGGAACCGAGCCCCTCGATCCGTGCACCCATGGCCTGCAGCATCCGGCCGATGTCCACGATCTCCGGTTCGCGGGCCACGTTGTCCAGCACCGTGACGCCCCGGGCGGTCGTGGCTGCGGTCATCAGGTTCTCGGTGGCCCCCACGGAGGGGTAGTCCAGTCGATAGGTCGCACCCGTCAGACCGTCCGGTGCACTAGCTCGCAGGAACCCGCGTTCGATGGTCAACCGGGCCCCCATGGCCTCGAGTCCCGCGCGATGCATATCCAGGCCCCGGGTTCCGATCGCGTCCCCGCCCGGCAGGGCCACCTCGGCCTGGAGACAGCGCGCCATGAGCGGGCCCAGCACGGAGATGGACGCCCGCATGGCCCGCACGAGGTCGTAGTCGGCCTGGTGACCGAGCTCCTGCGGGACCTCGATGGTCACGGTGTGAGCCGAGGGCTCGTACGAGACCTCGCACCCGAGCCGGCGCAACAGCTCCGCCATGATCGTGACGTCCTGGATCTCGGGGACGTTGGTGATCGTGGAACGGCCCGTGGCGAGCAGCGCCGCAGCCATGAGCTTGAGCACACTGTTCTTGGCGCCGTACACGGGCAGCTCACCGTTGACCTTCGTGGGCCCGTGTACTTCGATCTTCTCTTCCATGCATTCTCCTCGATCACGAGTACGGGACAGTCCGCCGCGACACCTGGGCCGGCGCACCACGGTACGCGAACGACGTCGACCCCCGCACCCGAAGGCACGAGGGTCGACGTCGACGGGTCACGCGATACCGCTCAGGCGGAACGCGCCTCCGAATCCAGGGAGACCTCGTCCGCAACCACCGTGACACGGTTGTTGTCCACGGAGACGAACCCGGAGTCGATGCTGCCCACGAGACGGTCGCCGTCCACACGGTCGATGGCGAACTCCCCCGGCTTGAGCAGCCCCGCCATGGACTCGTGTCCCGGCATGATGCCGATGTCGCCCTCGGTGGTGCGTACCCGCACGAGGCGCGCGGTACCCGTCCAGATCTTGCGATCCAGGGCGACGATTTCCACGATGAGTTCGGCCATGATTACTTCTCGCCCGTCTCGGCCTTGATCTCGTCCCAGCGCCGCATGACGTCATCCAGGCCGCCGACGTTGTAGAACGCCTGCTCGGGGACGTTGTCCAGCTCGCCGTCGCAGATCTTGCCGAAGGCTTCGACGGTCTCCTCGAGGGGAACCGTGGAGCCCTCCACGCCGGTGAACTGCTTGGCGGTGTAGGTGTTCTGGGACAGGAACTGCTCGATGCGGCGGGCGCGGGAGACCACGACCTTCTGCTCCTCGGAGAGTTCTTCGACACCGAGGATCGCGATGATGTCCTGCAGTTCTTTGTTCTCCTGCAGGATCCCCTTGACACGGGTGGCCACGTCGTAGTGGGTCTGGCCCACGTACTGCGGGTCCAGGATGCGGGAGGTCGAGGACAGCGGGTCGATCGCGGGGTACAGACCACGCGAGGCGATCTCACGCGAGAGCTCGGTGGTCGCGTCCAGGTGCGCGAACGTGGTCGCGGGAGCCGGGTCGGTGTAGTCGTCAGCGGGCACGTAGATGGCCTGCATGGACGTGATGGAGTGACCACGGGTCGAGGTGATGCGCTCCTGGAGCACACCCATCTCGTCCGCGAGGGTGGGCTGGTAGCCCACGGCGGAGGGGATGCGGCCCAACAGCGTGGAGACCTCGGAACCGGCCTGCGTGAACCGGAAGATGTTGTCGATGAACAACAGCACGTCCTGGTTCTGCACGTCGCGGAAGTACTCCGCCATGGTCAGACCGGTCAGGGCCACGCGCAGACGCGTTCCGGGCGGCTCGTCCATCTGGCCGAACACGAGGGCGGTGTCCTTGAGAACGCCCGCCTCCTCCATCTCGACCCACAGGTCGTTGCCCTCACGGGTACGCTCACCAACGCCGGCGAACACGGAGGTACCGCCGAAGTTGCGGGCCACACGCGTGATCATCTCCTGGATCAGCACGGTCTTGCCCACCCCCGCGCCGCCGAAGAGGCCGATCTTACCGCCCTTGATGTAGGGGGTCAGCAGGTCGATGGACTTGATGCCCGTTTCCATCATCTCGGTGCTGCCCTCGAGCTCCGCGAAGGACGGGGCCTTGCGGTGGATGGGCCAGCGCTCCTTGATGTCCAGCTCGGAGGTGGGCAGGTCCAGCGCGTCACCGAGTACGTTGAAGATGTGGCCCTTGACCACGTCACCCACGGGCACGGAGATGGGGGCGCCCGTGTCCTGCACGGGGGTCCCGCGCACCAGACCGTCGGTCTGCTGCAGGGAGATCGCGCGCACCACGTTGGTGCCCAGGTGCTGTGCCGTCTCGAAGGTGATCCGGCGGGGCTGACCGTTGAACTCGTAGTCCGCGGTCAGCGCATTGTAGAGGTCGGGGACCTGGTTCTCGGGGAACTCGACGTCGACCACGGGCCCGATCACCCGGGCGATGCGGCCGGTGGCACCTTCCGAGACCGGCTGGGTGGCCTGGTCGTTGATTGTGGCAGTCATTTCTCTCACTTCGTTTCGGCTGGCAAGGGCGGGCAGCGCGGGCTACAGTGCCTCGGCGCCACTGACGATTTCGGTCAACTCGGTGGTGATCTCGGCCTGGCGGGCGTTGTTCATCAAGCGCGTGTACTTCTTGATGAGCTCGGTCGCGTTATCCCCGGCGGCCTTCATGGCGCGCTGGCGGGAGGCGAGCTCACTCGACGCCGCGTGGCACAGGGCGGAGTAAATCCGCGCCTTCACGTACCGGGGCAGGATCTGGTTGAAGAGCTCCTCCGCGTTCGGCTCGAACTCGAAGTTGTTCTGCGTCTCCTCGAGGGCCTCGTAACGCTCGGAGATCTCGTCCCCGAGGTCGTTCGCGTCCACGACCTCCAGGGGCAGCAGGCGCAACACCCGGGGCTCCTGGTTCACCATGGAGTTGAACTGCGTGTACACGAGCAGCACCTCGTCCACGCCACCGTCCACGTACGGGGCGTTGATGTCGCGCATCAATTGGTCCGTGAGTTCCTCGGCGCGCTCGGTCGTGGCGTTGTCCGTGTTGCCCGTCCAGAATTCGTCGTAGTCACGGTGCCGGAAGTCGAAGTACGCCTTGGCCTTGCGGCCCACGAGGTACACGCGCGCTTCCTTGCCCTGCGAACGCAACCGCTCGAGCAACTCCTCCGTGCGCTTGAGCACGTTGGAGGAGTAGGACCCCGCGAGCCCGCGGTCCGACGTGAACACCAGGACGGCCGAACGCCGCACATCGTCGGGGACGGTGGTCAGGGGGTGGGAGATGTTGTGCTGCGTGGCGATCTGGGAGACCGCGCGGGTCAGCGCATTGGCGTACGGGTACGCGGCTTCGAGACTCTGACGGGACTTGTTGATGCGCGAGGTCGCGATCATCTCCATCGCCTTGAAGATCTTCTTCATCGACGACGTGGACGCGATCTTCTGTCGGTAGACCCGAATCTGCGCTCCCATGAAATTTCCTTTCGGCACCGCCGTGGTGCGCCGGATCCCGGCGCACCACGAGAACGGTTACTTCTTGACGATCGTTTCCTGGTTCACAGCGGTCGCGCCCAGGGACTCGTGCTCCTCGACCCCGGCCTCGATCCCGTGCTTGGAACCGTGGAAGTCCCGCTTGACCTCGGCCACGGCCGTCTTGAGCGCCTCGACCGCGTCGTCCTCGAGCTTGCCCGTGGAGTTGATCGAGTCCATCACGTTGGTCGTGCGCCGTACCTGGTCCAGCAGCGCGCGCTCGAAGTCCGCGACGTTGGCGACGTCGACGTCGTCGAGCTGGCCCGTGGTACCGGCCCAGATGGACACGACCTGGTCCGCGACGGGGTACGGCGTGTACTGGGGCTGCTTGAGCAGCTCCATGAGCCGCTCACCGCGGGTCAGCTGCTGACGGGACGCGGCGTCCAGGTCCGAGGCGAACATGGCGAACGCCTGCATGGAACGATAGGACGCGAGGTCCAGCTTCAGCGTGCCGGAGACCTTCTTCATGGCCTTGACCTGCGCGGCACCGCCCACGCGGGACACCGAGATGCCCACGTCCACAGCGGGACGCTGGTTGGCGTTGAACAGGTCCGACTGCAGGAAGATCTGGCCGTCGGTGATGGAGATGACGTTGGTCGGGATGAACGCCGAGACGTCGTTCGCCTTGGTCTCGATGATCGGCAGACCGGTCATGGAGCCCGCGCCCAGCTCGTCGGAGAGCTTGGCGCAACGCTCGAGCAGACGGGAGTGCAGGTAGAAGACATCACCCGGGTACGCTTCACGTCCCGGCGGGCGGCGCAGCAGCAGCGACACCGCACGGTAGGCCTCGGCCTGCTTGGAGAGGTCGTCGAAGACGATGAGCACGTGCTTGCCGCCGTACATCCAGTGCTGACCGATCGCGGAACCCGAGTAGGGGGCCAGGTACTTCAGACCGGCGGACTCGGACGCGGGAGCGGCCACGATCGTGGTGTACTCCAGGGCGCCGTTGTCCTCGAGGGTCTGGCGCACCGCGGCGATCGTGGAGGCCTTCTGACCGATGGCCACGTAGATGCAGCGCACCTGCTTGTCCACGTCACCGGACTCCCAGTTGGAGCGCTGGTTCAGGATGGCGTCCACGGCGATTGCGGTCTTACCGGTCTGACGGTCACCGATGATCAGCTGACGCTGGCCACGCCCGATCGGGATCATGGCGTCGATGGCCTTCATGCCGGTCTGCAGCGGCTCGTGCACCGACTTACGCATGGTCACGCCCGGAGCCTGCAGCTCCAGTTCGCGGCGACCCTCGGTGGCGATGGGTCCGAGATCGTCCAGGGGCTCGCCCAGGGGGTCCACGACGCGGCCGAGGTAGCCCTCGCCCACGGGCACCGACAACACCTCGCCGGTGCGGTGCACCTCCTGGCCTTCCTCGATGCCCTGGAAGTCACCGAGCACCACGACGCCGATGTCGCGGGTGTCGAGGTTCAGGGCCAGGCCCAGCACCCCGTTCTCGAACTTGAGCAACTCGTTCGCCATGACGGAGGGCAGGCCCTCCACATGCGCGATACCGTCCGCGGCGGACGACACGCGTCCGACTTCTACTCGTTCCATATTGCCGGGATCGTAGGACGCCGCGAACTCTTTCAGCGCACTACGGACCTCATCGGCATTGATGGTCACATCGGCCATCTACTGTCCCTGCTCTCTACGTCTTGTGATCATCGCTCGAGCCATGACCACGGTTGTACTTGTCGCGATGCGTTGCCCCATCGCCGTGCGGCCGCCTCAGCGGTCGGGGGGCAACGTGACGAGATGCCGGCATCGACCGACTCCCCGCGATCCCCGCTGCGCGCGGGGATCAGGCTGCGATCCGCTGCTGCAACTGTTCCAGCCGGTGGGTCACCGATCCGTCGATGACCTCCTCGCCCACCTGCACCCGCAGGCCACCCACCAACGACGGGTCCACCTCCGTGGTGAGCTTCAGGTCCCGTCCGTACAGCCGGTTCAGACCCTGGCGCAGTTTCTCCGTCTGGTCCTCCCGGAGGGGACGAGCCGTGGTGATCCGCGCGATCCAGCGCTGCTGACGGTCCGCGACCCACTCGGCAAAGTGCCCGAGCAGGCGACCGGGTAGTGCGCCCCGGGGTTCGCTCACCGCGCGTTCGATCAGCAAGGAGACCTCCTCCGAGCTCGTCGTCATGAGACGACGGGCCAGGGTGACCTTGGCCTGCGCGCTCGCGCGCGAGTCCGAGAACGCGTTCTGCACCTCGGTGGAGTGTTCCAGTACGGACTTGAACCGGATCAGTTCGTCCACGAGGGTCTCGAGCGCGTTCACGCCGCCGCGGTTCTCGGCGGACGCGGCCGCGAACAACACGGCCGTGCGTTCGATCCCGTCACCCAGCTGGCGCTCGGTGGCGCTGCGCTGGGACGCGAGTTCGGCGACGACGTCCACGGCCACCTCGTGCGCGCGGCCGTCGAGCAGCGTGTGCACGAACCGGGCGCGGTCCTCTGCGGGCCGGGAGGGATCCGTGAGAGCGCGGCGCAGTGCGCCGTTCTCGTCCACGACGTCCAGGATCTCGAACAACTGGTGTGCGATCTCGGGACTCGCGGCAGATGCCCAGCGGTCAACGTCCACGGAGAGCGGACGATAGGGTTCGTTCGATGCTTCTGCCATTACCGTGCAGCTCCCGTGCGACCTTGCTCGGCCTCGAGATCAGCCAGGAAACGATCGACCACGCGGTTGGCGCGATCGTCGTCGTTCAAGGACTCCCCGACGATCTTGGACGCGAGCTGTGTTGCCAAAGTGCCGACCTCGTCACGCAGTGAGACCACCGCGGCCGCACGCTCGGCCTCGATGGCCTTGTGGGCGTTCTCGGTGATCCGCGCGGATTCGAGGTTGGCGCGATCCTTGAAGTCCGCCAGGATCTTCTCGCCCTCGGAGCGAGCTTCCTCACGAATCTTCTGGGCCTCGAGCCGGGCACTTTCGAGCTGCTGGTTGTACTCGTCGCGAGCGGCCTTCGCCTCGGCCTGAGCAGCCTTGGCCTTGGCCAGTCCACCCTCGATGGCGTCAGCGCGGTCCCTGAAGACCTTCTCGAACGCCGGGACGATGAACTTGTACGCGATGAAGAGCAGAATTGCGAACCCCACAAAGGTAATCAGCATTTCCCAGCCGTTGGGGAACAGAGGGCTCTGCCCCTCTTCAGCTGCCAACACCATTGCGTTCATGAGCGCGATTCCTGTTCTCTAGTTAGGGCGAGTGCGAAAGGGAGAGCCCTTAGAGCAGCGCCAGGACGAAGCCCAGAATGGCGAGCGCCTCGACCACGGCGAAGCCCATGAACAGCATGGGCTGGATCACGCGCTGGGACTCGGGCTGACGGGCCACGGACTGCATGTAAGCCGCGAAGATGAGACCCACACCGATGCCACCGCCGATGGCAGCGAGACCGTAGCCAATAACGCTGAGCGAACCTTCCATTATGGATATTTCCTTTCTGGGTGCCCGCTGGAGCGGGCCGTGGTGCCATTACGGGAAACCGTGAATGGTCGATGGTCACGTGAGCGGCCCGGAGGTCGCGCTCCTTCGTGGGGCTAGTGCCCCTCCTGCAGTGCGCCCTGTACGTACACGGCGAACAGCAGGGTGAAGATGTAGGCCTGAAGGATCTGGATCAGAACCTCCAGGAAGTAGATGAACAGTCCGAGGACCAGACCGAAGATCGAACCGCCGATGCCCAGGGCGCCGCCCACCTCGGTGGCGAGGTACGCCATGAAGGCCGCCGCGACCATGATGGCCATGTGGCCGGCGAACATGGTGGCGAACACACGCAGTGCGTGGGTCACGGGGCGGATGATCATGTTCGAGAGGAACTCGAGCGGGATCAGGATGAGGTACAGGACCTTGGGGACGTTCGGCGGCATGGTCATCTTGGCCATGAAGTGGCCCAGACCGTGGCGCTTGATGCCGACCCCGACCCACACGACGTAGGCGATTGCCGCGAAGACGTACGCGGTGCCGGGGTGCGAGAACGTGGGCAGCTGAAGGACGGGGATGGACCCGAAGAGGTTGTTCACCAGGATAAAGAAGAAGAAGGTGAACAGCAGGGGCACGAACGGGCGGAAGTCCTTCTCGCCGATGATGTCGCGACCCAGGTGGTTACGCACGAGCCCGTAGCCCATCTCACCCAGGTACTGGCCCTTGGTGGGGACCAGCGCTCGCCGCCGCACCACGTACATGAAGAACGCGGCGATCAGAACGACCGACAACAGGATCAGCAACGAGTGCTTACCGAGGGCGAAGGAACCCACTTCGAAGAACGGGGGCAGATGCGCATCTTCCGTGGTCGGGGCCACGAATTCGGCCGGAATCCTCAGGGCGGGGTTCAATACGGGTCCTTTCTGCGGTATCCAGACCGGTCACACTCTGGGCTCGGGGCCCATGCCGGATGACTTCTTCGTCTCCGACGGGGTCTTTTGCGGGGCGGTACTGCGGTTCAAGGCGTCCCTCATATGAAGATAACCGAGGTACACCCCGGCGGCCGCCCCAAAGACAGCTCCCGCGATCACAATCCACCGAGTTCCCAGTAGGTGATCCAGGAACCAGCCTACCAAACTCCAAAACACCGCACCGACCACGATGTACAGCAGGACCGCGATCCCACCACCCAGACCGCCACGCTCCACGAGCTCCCCCGCGGTGTGGAGGGTTTCCTTGCGCGCGTTGTCCCGCATGCGCGTTGACATCCCCCGCAGGTCCCTGGGGCGCCGGTCTCCCGGCTCGTTCGGTGCGGAACTCATGGCGTTCGCCTTTCGTGAGTGGGTCGGTCGTGCCCCGCCCGGCCGCCACTCGAGTCACGGGCGGGAGGGACGGACGGGGCGGCAGCGGCGTCGTCGTGGGCGTGTTCGACGGCCGACGACGCCGCGTGGGGTGCGGGCTCGGGCGCGTCCTGCCGGGTGACACCGCGGGTCAGCACGGTGAAACCGGCCAGGGCGAGTACGAGACACACCAGGACGGTCACGGCGAACACGCGCGGGACGAGCCACGGCGGGGCCCCCAGGAACAGCAGGAACCAGCCCAGCACGAGCACCTTGAGGAGGTACAGCGCGGCGAGCGCGGGAGCCGTGGCCGCTGGTGCCACGCGGTACATCTGAGCCGCCACGAGGGCGGTGGCTGCGGAGCTGACCGCGATGATCCCCGCCCCGAGCAGCACCGAGCGCGGTGCCGAGAGCATGTCCACGACGGCTGAAAGTGTAAGCAGAATCACACCCAGGATCAGGAACATGACGGCCCCGGCCCGCACACCCCGGGCGTAGGAAGGGGGGCGGGAGCGGGCGGCGTCGTGCGCGGCGGATTCCGCCGACGAACGCGGAGCGCGGTCAGGGGTCACGAGCGCAAACTCCGTGCGGTGCTCCGGGCGCGGTCGAGCAGCACCGGGGACACGAGGTACAGCACGATCACGAGCACCACGGCCACACCGGCGAGCACGGAACCCGTGCCCGCGGCCCGCAGACCGTAGAGGGAGATCAGACTAACGCACGCCGTGGCGGTCGTGACCACCGCGGCGGACTGCACGTGGGACAGGCCCACGTCCGTGAGGCGCTGGTAGACGTGCTGCCGGTGCGGTGTGTACCAGACCTCTCCGCGGCGGATCCGCAGCACGAGCGTCACGGCGGTGTCCGCGAGGTAGACCAGCAGCGGGGACAGCAGGTACTCCACGTAGACGCCCGAGAGGAACGCGCCGATCGCGATCGCGGCGATGGCACCGCCCAGGACGTAGGAGCCGACGTCGCCCAGGAAGACCGTACCGCGCCCCAAGTTCCACGGTAGGAAGCCCAGGAACGCACCGGCGAGCGCGAAGCCCGCGCACACCATCCACGGCATCCCATTTGCCGCACCGGCCCACGCGTAGAACAGCCCCACCACGCCGCCGTGCAGCCCGGAGATCCCGTTGATACCGTCCATGAAGTTGGCGATGTTGACGTAGGCCACGGTCGCGAGCACACCCACGGGCCACCACCACGCGGGGATGCCCAGGGCCACGATCATGGCGGCGGTCCCGAGCGCGCCCACGAGGGCCTGCATGCCCAACCGGACTCCGACGGACACGCCGCGGTAGTCCTCGGCCCAGCCCAGGGCCGCGCTGGCCGCGGTCATGGCGAGCACGGACAGGGCGAGCGAGCGGTCCACGGGGATCAGACCGAACCCCAGGGACAACCCGTACGTGAGGATCAGGGCGATGGCCACCGCGAGTCCCATCCCGCGCAGTACGGGCCGCGAGTGCGAGGACCGGTCGGACGGGATGTCGATCACGCCCCACCGGCGCAGCAACGGCTTGACCGCGAACGGCAGGAGCACTGAGAGCACGAAGGCAGCGGCGAGTGTCCACGGGGCGAGGGCCAGCAACAGGTTCAGCGCCTGGCCGTCCGTGAGAGCGGCGGGGCCGGTGACGACCGCGGGGGCCGTGGGTACGCCGTGGGCGGGCAGGAACGCGGTGGACGCGAGGACGGTGCTCATGCGTGGCGCCTCCAGCCCGTGTGTCCCTCGGCGGCGTCGCCGTCCGCACCGTCAGCGTCCGCGTCCTCGGCGCGGGGTCCGGTGGCCGGGGCGCACTCGGCGGCGCGCGGCACGGAGAAGTCCGTGACCTTGGGCTGGGTGCTCACCACGACCTGCGGGATGGACCCCGTGAACATCATCCCGCCGCGCACCTTCCACACGTGACGGTCCAGGTTCGCGGGATCCAGGCGCTCGGCCTTGGCGTGGGAGATCTTGGGGTGGAAGGGCCGCTCGTCAGTCTCACCCGTGCCGATGAGGTCCTCGTGCAGCTTCTCACCGTGGCGCAGCCCGGTGATCTCGATGCTGATGTCCTCGCGCCCGGACATCGACCGCAACCGGCGGGCGATGTCCAGGATCCGCACGGGCTCCCCCATATCCAGGATGAGCACCTCTCCCCCGTGCGCGATCGCACCGGCCTGGATCACGAGCTGACACGCCTCGGGGATGGTCATGAAGTACCGGGTGGCATCCGGGTGGGTCACGGTGATCGGCCCGCCCTGACGGATCTGTTCCGCGAACAGCGGCAGCATGGACCCGCGCGAACCGAAGACATTGCCGAAGCGCACGGACGCGTAGCGCTTGCCCGTGCGGTCCCCCATCCACGCGGTGAGTTTCTCCGCCACGCGCTTGGAGTGACCGAGCGCCGTGGTGGGGTTGGCGGCCTTGTCCGTGGAGATGTTCACGAACACGTCCACGTCCACGGCGGCCGCGGCGCTCAACACGTGCAGCGAGCCCATGACGTTGGTCTTCCACGCCTCGTCCGGGTACTGCTCGAGCAGGGACACGTGCTTCAGCGCCGCAGCGTGGAAGACCACCTGGGGCCGGCGGTCCTGGAACACCCGGGTGAGCGCGTCCGGATCGCGGATGTCACAGAGCACGGTGTCGTTGCCGTCCAGCAGGCCACGCCCGGTGATGGAGATCTGGGTCGCCTGCAATCCGGATTCGTCACGGTCCAGCATGATCAGCTCGGCGGGTTCGAAACCCACGAGTTGGCGGCACAGTTCCGAACCGATCGACCCACCCGCGCCCGTGACGAGCACGCGCTTGCCGGTCACGTACCCCGCAATGGCCTCCACGTGGATGTCCACGGGCCGCCGTCCGATGAGGTCCTCCATGGAGATGTCACGAAGGTCCACGCTCTGGTTTGCGCCGGTGAGCATCTCGGTCAGGGGCGGGACGGTCATGACGCGGGTCCCGGTGCCCTCCACGGCTTCCGAGACGCGTTGCATGGTGCGGGGGTCCACGTCCGCGACGGCCACGATCAGCACGCCGGCGCGCGTGTGCTCCAGGACGGACGCGGCGTCGTGCAGCGTGCCCATGACTGGGACAGAGGAGATGCGCAGGTGCTTCTTGGCGGGGTCGTCGTCGAGCAGGGCCACGGGCAGGAAACCCGAGGCGGGGTCCTGCATCATGCGGTGTACCAGGAACGTGCCCAGCGCGCCCGCACCGAAGATCACCACGTTCTGCGCCTGCTCACCCGGCTTGGCCGTGGATTCCTGGTACATGCGTTTGAGGTAGCGGAACGCGGCCATCAGCAGGCACGCGAACGGGAACGCGATGAACCCCAGCGAGCGCGGGATCCACAGGGCCACACCGAAGACCAGCAGGACGGCCTCGAGCAGTGCCGTGACGATCACGGTCACGACCACGAGCAGCTTGGCCTCCTCAAAACTGCCGAACGAGTACCGGCCCTTGTAGAGGGCGAACGAGAAGCCCACGAGCAGTTGCAGCACGACCGCCACCACGCACGTGATGATCACGCCCCCCACGGAGATGAGCTCCACGTTCATCTCGAACCGGAGGAACGCCGCGACCCACAGCGCCACGATCCACGCGACGGAATCCAAGATCATCTGGATCCACAGCCACGCGACCGGTTTGTCCGCTCGGGGGGTGGGGCTTGCGGGGGTGACCATGCAGTCGTAGTCCTTTCGGGTGCGGGTCAGTCGCGGTGACCCACCATGAGCCGGTACGCCGTTTCCCGTACCCTCAGGGGGACGAATCGGTAGCCGCCGCGCACCATGACGTTCACGGCCCATTGTAGGAACCCCACGTGGCCCAGGGTGCGCAACCGGTGCTGCAACGTCAGTTCGGCCCGCAGCACGCGGTACCCGCCGCGGCGTTCGTAGGAGCCCGCGGAGACGCGATAACCCACGAGCGGTTCCGCCACGTTGCGCACGTCCGCCCCGGCATGGAGCATGCGCGTCCACAACCAGTAGTCCTCGGCCATGGGGACGTCCTCGTAACCACCCACGACGAGCGCGGCACTGCGGCGCAGCACGACCGTGGGGTGGGAGATGGGGTTGCGATATCGGCTCACCGCGGCGATCCGCGCGGCCCCCACGGGGGCTGTGCGCAGCGCGACGGGCCGAGTCTCGTCGTCGCCGATCTCGTGCATGGACGCACCCACGAGGTCCGCGCCGTCCTCGATCAGGGGCAGTTGCCTCTCGAACCGGCGGGGGTAGGAGACGTCGTCCGCGTCCGCGCGCGCGACGACGTCGTACGCGCACCGCGGCAACGCAACGGTCAGCGCCTGGGCGAGGCCACCGTTCTCCGGGATCCGCAACACACGGACGGGGATCGGGGATTCTTTCGCGAGCCGCTCGAGCTCCGCCGTGACCGACGCCGGCACCGGACCGTCCTGGACGAGCAGCACCTCCGCGGGCGGGCGGGTCTGCTCCACCGAATTAGACTCCACCGCGCGCCGGATCCGCTCGGCGGTGTCCGCGGCGTACACGGGGATCAGCACCGAGAACCGAGCCGGCAGTTGCGCGGGGGTCAGCGGGTCAGCGAGGGCCACCGAAACCACGTCCGCGCATGCCGTTGCCGTAGAGCCGCGCCCACCGCACCAGTCCGGGCAGATCACGGTGGCGCGCGTAGTGGGCGGGGTATCCGATCGCGTCCGCGACCAGTTGCACCACGCGCTTGTAACGCCACGAGACGTACCCGCGGTTACGGAAGAAGTGGCGCTGCTTGAACTCCCCCGGCGGGATCAACACCTGCAGCTTGCCGGGGATCACCACGTGTTCCTCGGCCCAGCCCGGCGGGTGGGACACGGCCGTGGTCGTGACCGTGCCGAACGGCAGCCCACTCTTGCGCAGGCGCACGAGGAAGTCGACCTCATCCCCGCGCAGGAACAGTTTCAGGTCCGGCAACCCCACCCGGAAGAACACGGACTCGTCCATGAGCGCACCGTTGAAGAAATTGGCGTAGGAATCGATGAAGCCCAGCGGTTCCAGGTCCGCGCGACGGTGGGTGATCCCACCGTCCAAGCGGAACGGGAACGCGAGGGCGTCGTGGTCCTGGGGCGCCACGATGAGCGGTGACACCACGGCGAGCCCCCGCTCGCGCGCTGTTTCGCGCAGGGTGTGTAGGCACTCGGGGTCCTCGGGATGGGCGTCGTCGTCCATGAGCCACACCTGGTCCGCGCCGCTCGCGAGCGCCGTGAGGATGGCGAGCGCGAATCCGCCCGCCCCGCCCAGATTGGCCACGGAGCGGCGGTAGTGCAGCGTGAAGGCTCCCCCGATCCGCTCCCCCAGCGCGGCCTCGTCCAGGGCAGTGTGCCCGGCGTCCACGAGACACAGACTCGCGATCGGGTCGGTCTGGACGCGCAGCGCGTCGATCAGCGCCGCGACGTCCTCGGGGCGGTCCTGCGTGACGCACGCGACGCTCACGTTCGCGTCCGGACGGTCGCTCGCCCGCGCGGTGGATTCGGTCATGGCGCCCCCGGGACGACTCGTGATGTGCAAGGAAGATGTGCTCGACCGCGGCGCACGCGCAGCCGCTCGCGCGGGCGCCCGGCACGCCGGTGAACTCCGGGAGTCTATCAACGCGTACCTTGACGCCACCTCGACGTCACCCGTACGGGTGATGTGCCGTGCTGACGACCACGGGCTGACCACCAAGAACGGGTCCGGGGCGCTACCGTACGATGAAGACACCATCACAGGAGGAGACACAACAGTGACGGCTCACAGCTGGCGCGTTCTCGGGGCCACGGGGTTCATCGGTTCCGCCATCACCACTGCCCTGCAGACCCGGAACATCCCGGTCACCCCGGTGGCCACCCCCCGACTGGCCTCGCCCGCGACCACGGTGCACCACCTCATTGAGCACGCGCACCGCCTCGAGTCCGTGATCGACTACCTGGCCGATTCCTTCGCCGGCGCGGACGTGGTGGTCAACGCCGCCGGTCTGGCCGCCCCCGATCAGACGCACCAGCAGTCCCTCACCGGGGCTAACGCGCTGCTTCCCGTCCTCGTGGCGCTCGCCGCCCACCGCACGGGCGTGCGCCGGGTGATCCACATGAGTTCCGCGTCCGTGCAGGCCGACGCACCCGTGCTGGACGAGTCCATCCGCACCGCACCGTTCTCCCCCTACTCCTTCTCCAAGGCCCTGGGCGAGTCCGCGCTCTACCGGTTGCGCTCCCAATGGCGCGAGGAATCCGGCGCTCCGCAGTTGAGCGTGATCCGCGCGACGTCCGTGATGGGCAGCGGGCGGCGCACCACGCGCATGCTCGCACGGTTCGCGTCCTCGCCCCTGAGCTCGGTCGCCGGGGACGGTTCCGCCCCCACCCCCGTGACCTCCGTGACTGCCCTCGCGCAGTTCACGGTGGCCGTGGGCGAGTTCCCTGAGGTCCTGCCCCCCGTGATCCTGCAACCGTGGGAGGGCGCCACGACCGGTTCCGTGCTGCGCGACGCCGGACGCCGCCACCCCCTGCAGCTGCCGTCCTGGGTGTGCCGGGCGGTGATCGCGACCGCGCGCACGGCCTCGGCCGCTGCCGGTTACCGCTACGGCGGGCTCATCCGCCGCCTGGAGGTCACGTGGTTCGGTCAGCGCCAGGTCCCCGGGTGGGCCCACGAGAACGGTGTGCTCCCCGAGCCCCACGTGCAGGAGGTGCTGCGCCAGGCGCACCTCGCGCTGGGTCGCTGAGCCGCGCGTTGGGTTCTTCGCAGCGCGGCCGGGCCCGGTCCGGAGCACTCCCGCGCTGACAGAACGATCCCCGCACCGTACCCGTCAAGGGATGGTGCGGGGATCGTCTCGTCAAGTCGCCTGTTGTTCAGGCCCCGTGGTTCTCGGGTCCCCCGGCGACGAGCCGCTGCGCCTCCTCCATGCTCAGTGCCCCGGTCCCGTCCCAGCGCGGCTCGGTGTCCGGTGTGCGTTCCCGTCCCTGGTCCACGAACGGACGGGCCTCCGCGGGGGAACTGCGGACCAGGTCGGTCACGAGGTCCTCGTCCGCGGGAGTCGAGCCGGCCGAGAGGGCCGCGCCCTCGCCGAACGATTCCGGTGCATTCGCTTCGGGGTTCTGACGCGCGGACTGTGTCGACGCCGCGGCGTCGTCGTCCGAGACCGCCGCGCCGGCACCGCCGGCTGCAGCGGCCGCCTCCGGGCTCTCACCGGTCGCCGGAGCTGCCGGTTCGGTGCCGCCGTCCACGTTCGGGACGACCTCGCGCAGCCGCGCCAGCGTGATCGCGCCGTGGCGCAGCACCACGGGCGTCTCCCCCGTGCAGTCCACGATGGTCGAGGCCACGTCCTGCGCACCGGTGGGGACCTCACCCGCGGGCCGCGGACCGTCGTCGAGGTAGAGCGCCACGCGGTCCTGCAGCATCTCGCGGGCCTGCTCGGCGGTGCGCGCGGCGGGCATCCCCGTCCGGTTGGCGGAGGACACGGCCATGGGACCCACGCGCTCGAGGACCGCGCGGGTCACGGCGTCGTCGGGAACGCGTAGCGCCACTGTCCCATGGGTCTCCCCCAGGTCCCAGCCCAGGGTGGGCTGGGCCCAGCAGATGATCGTGAGGGCGCCGGGCCAGAACGCCTGCGCGAGCGCGCGGGCGTCGTCGGAGATCTGGTCCGCGAGGCCGTCGATCACCTCGGGGCGGGCGATCAGCACGGGCGGGGGCATTTCCCGCGTGCGGCCCTTGGCGCCCAGCAGTCCCTGGACACCGGGCGCCGAGAACGCATCGCAGCCGATGCCGTAGACGGTGTCCGTGGGCAGCACGAGGCATTCGCCGTCCGCGACGACGCCCGCGGCCTCGGTCACGGCCGCTTCGAGTTCCTGCGGGGTCCCGCAGGATCGGATCTCACTCACGAGCAACTCCTCTGCTGACGTGTTTCGTGTTCTTCCCGTGCTCCGCGCACCCGGCCGTCCCGTTCACGGTACGTCTCCCGGCACGACGGCGCTGCGGCGCCCGGTCTCTCAGCCCCCCGGCCCCGGCAGCGTGGCGGTCGTGGCCCGCGGGCGGTCGGTCAGGTCGTGGTGCGTGCGGATGTCCCGGAACCCCCGGTCCTCGAGGGCGCGGGCGACGGCCGCGACCTGGGACTCGGCGTGTTCCATGACGAACGAACCGCCCGGACGCAGGATCCGCACGGCGGTGTCCATCGCGGCGCACGGGAACGTCATCCCGGTCTCGTCCCCGCCGTACAGCGCCGTGGGTGGATCGTAATCGCGTACTTCGGGATCCTCCGGGATCTCACCGTCCGGGACGTAGGGTGGGTTGGTCACGACCACGCAGAACCGCCCCGCCGACTCGACCGTGACATCGCGGTAGTCGGATTCGAGCAAGCGCACGCGGGAGCCCGCCAGATTGCGCCGGGTCCACTCCAGTGCGGCCGGTTCGCGTTCCACGGCGGTGACCCTACTCGCGGGATCCTCGCTCGCCACGGCCAGGGCTATCGCGCCACTGCCCGTCCCGAGGTCGATGACCCCCGGGTGGGTCTCGCCGGCCCCGCGCCATACGCGCACCAGATCCAGGGTCAATTGGACGAGCAGTTCGGTCTCCGGGCGGGGGACGAAGACCCCGGGACCCACCGCGAGCTCGAGCTTACGGAACGGGGCCGTGCCCGTGATGTGTTGCAGGGGCTCACGCCGTGCGCGGCGTTCCACGAGGTCGCGGTACCCGTGCGGTTCCGGCGCGCCCAGGATGGCCCGCGCTTCGGTGTCCCCGCGGCCCAGGCCCAGCGTGTGGGCGGCGAGCAACACGGCGTCGACGTCCGGGGAGGCCACACCCGCGCGAAGCAACCGGGACCGGCCCCACGCGATCGCCTGGGCGAGAGTCGTGGCCACGGGAAGTTACTTCCCGCCCACGGACCCGTGCTGTGCGGAGTCCTGACCCAGTTGTTCCAACCGGTGCTTCTCGTCCAGTTCCACGGCGGAGGCGATCACGGGTTCCAATGCGCCGTCCAGGACGTGGTCCAGGTTGTAGGCCTTGTACCCGGTGCGGTGGTCCGCGATGCGGTTCTCGGGGAAGTTGTAGGTGCGGATGCGTTCCGAACGGTCCACGGTGCGCACCTGCGACTTGCGGGCTGCGGCGTTCTCGGCGTCGATCTGTTCCTGCTGGTGCGCGAGCAACCGGGCGCGCAATACGCGCATGGCCGCCTCACGGTTCTGCAGCTGGGACTTCTCGTTTTGCATGGACACCACGATGCCCGTAGGGACGTGCGTGATCCGCACCGCGGAATCCGTGGTGTTCACCGACTGCCCACCCGGACCCGAGGACCGGTAGACGTCGATCTTGAGATCGTTCTGGTTGATGTCGATCTCGTCCGGCTCGTCCACCTCGGGGAAGACCAGCACCCCCGCAGCGGACGTGTGCACGCGCCCCTGGGACTCGGTCACGGGCACCCGCTGCACGCGATGCACCCCGCCCTCGTACTTGAACCGGGCCCACGCGCCCTCGGCCGGATCGGAGGAGGACCCCTTGACCGCGAGCTGGACGTCCTTGTAGCCGCCCAGTTCGGTGGGGGTTGACGAGAGGATCTCGGTCTTGAGCCCGGACTGTTCCGCGAAACGCATGTACATGCGCAGTAGGTCCCCGGCGAACAGGGCGGATTCGTCCCCGCCCTCACCCGCCTTGACCTCGAGGATCACGTTGCGGCCGTCGTCCGGGTCCCGCGGAATGAGCTTGCGGCGCAGTTCCTCGCGCGCCACGACGAGCTCGTCCTCAAGGGGCTTGACCTCCGCGGCGAGTTCGGGATCCACGCTCCCGAGCTCGCGCGCGGCGCCCAGGTCCTCGGAGATGCGTTCCACCCGGCGATGCGCCTCAACGATGCCGTTGAGTTCGGAGTAGCGCCGACCCAGTTTCCTGGCCTTGCTCGCGTCCGCGTGGACGGCGGGATCCGCCAGGGCGCGCTGGAGCTCGGCGTGCTCATCCAGCAGCGGCTGAACGGGGTCGGACATACGGTGCTCTCCTGGGATCGACGGGTGGAACGCGGTGCTCGCGGGTTCCTAGTGACCGGCCAGCGTGGTCTTCTGGACCTGCAGCAGGAACTCGGTGTTGGACTGGGTATCCCGCAGCTTGCTCGTGAGCAGTTCCAGGGCCTGCTGCTGTTCCAGACCGGAGAGCACGCGGCGCAGCCGCCACATGATCTTGATCTCGTCCGCGGACAGCAGGTTCTCCTCGCGGCGGGTACCGGAGGAATTGACGTCCACGGCCGGGAAGATCCGCCGGTCCGCGAGCTGGCGGGACAGGCGCAGTTCCATGTTGCCCGTGCCCTTGAACTCCTCGAAGATGACCTCGTCCATCTTGGACCCGGTCTCCACGAGCGCGGTCGCGAGGATGGTCAGCGAGCCACCGTTCTCGATGTTGCGCGCGGCGCCGAAGAACTTCTTGGGCGGGTACAGCGCGGCGGAGTCCACACCACCGGAGAGGATGCGGCCGGACGCCGGTGCCGAGAGGTTGTACGCGCGGCCCAGGCGGGTCATGGAGTCCAGCAGGACCACCACGTCCATGCCCATCTCCACCAGGCGCTTGGCCCGCTCAATCGCGAGCTCCGCGACCGTGGTGTGGTCGTCCGCAGGCCGGTCGAAGGTCGAGGCGATAACCTCACCCTTGACCGTGCGCTGCATGTCCGTGACCTCTTCGGGGCGCTCGTCCACGAGCACCATCATGAGGTGGACCTCGGGGTTGTTGGTCGTGATCGCGTTGGCGATCGACTGCAGCATGAGCGTCTTACCGGCCTTGGGCGGGGAGACGATCAGACCGCGCTGGCCCTTGCCGATCGGGGCCACGAGATCCACCACGCGGGGACCGATTTTCTTGGGCTCGGTCTCCAGGCGCAGCCGCTCCTGGGGGTACAGCGGAACGAGCTTGTTGAACTCGACCCGGTCCTTGTTCTCCTCGGGCTTGCGGCCGTTGACCGTGGTCAGCTGCACGAGCGCGGAGAACTTCTGGCGCGAGTTGTTGTGTTGTTCGCCCTCGCGGGGAGCACGGATGGCACCCACGATCGCGTCGCCCTTGCGCAGGTTGTTCTTCTTGACCTGGGACAGGCTCACGTACACGTCCGACGGGCCGGGCAGGTAGCCCGAGGTGCGCACGAACGCGTAGTTGTCGAGCACGTCCAGGATGCCCGCCACGGGCAGCAGGACGTCGTCCTCGGTGATCTCGACGTCGTCCACGTCCGGACCGTTGTGCCGGTTGCGACGGTTGCGCCGCTCGTTGCGGTCGTTGCGATCGTTACGGTCGTTGCGATCGTTGCGATTGCGGTTGCGCCGGTTGCGGCGGGAGTTGCCCTCACCGTCGTTGTTGCGATCGTTGTTGTTGCGGTTGCGCCGGTCGTTGCGGTTCTGGTTGTCCTGACCGCCGTCCTTGGGGTCACCGGAATCGTTGGAACCGCCTTGGCCCTTGGAGTCACGGCGGTTGTCCCGGTCCTGACCGTTGTCCTTGGAATCCTTCTGGTGGTTGGCGTGGCGGGAACCGTCCACCTGACCTTGCTTGTTCTCGCGCCGGTTCTCGTCCTGGGACGAGCCGTTCTGCTCGGACTTCTCGTTGCGGCGACCGCGCTGGTTGCGCTGGCCGCGCCCGGACTCGTTGCCGGAGTCGTCAGAGCCCTGGGCGGAGTCCTGCCCGGACTCGTCCCGGCCCTTCTCCGCCTGGTCCTTGTCCTGCTGGTTCTGGGCGGAACGGTCCTGGCCGGAGCGCCCGTGCTCACCGGTGCCGCTGGCCGTGGCGCGCCGGGAACGGCGCGAACCGCCCTGCCGCGGGACGTTCTGTTCGCCGTTCTCGCCCTCCGAGCCCTCCTGGGGCTTCGAGGAGGAGTCCGACGACGCCGCGTCCGCGGACGCGGCGGCCGGAGCGTCGTCGGCGGAGGACGACTGCGGAGCGTCGGAGGAGTGGCGCTGGGAGGCCTTGCGAGCGGTCTGCTCGATCTTGGCCTCCACGGCTTTGTCGCGCTCGGCGACGGCGCCCCCGCGCTGGTGGGCCTCGATGGCCTCGACCAGCAAGGACTTGCGCATGCGACGCGCGCCGGTAATGCCCAACTGGGCCGCGAGGGCCTGCAGCTGCGCGAGTTTGAGCCCGGACAGACCGGTGCTCTGGGCGTTCGAGGTGTCCGTTCCCTGTTCGGGGGCGGTGGTTTCTGTCACGAAGCTTCCTTCTGACTCGATGGGGGTTGCGGCACTCAGATCGCCAGCAACCCGACGATGATGGTGTGGGCCACCCGCGGCGGGCCACGAAAGTGCGCGCCGGAGGCGCGCGTCATCAGCAATGAAGTCCCCCGAATCTCCCGCGGAGCCGGGACGCCACATTACAGAGGTGGCTGGTCTACGCGGAAGAGGATCGCAGAGAGGCGACGCGGTCGAACACCTGCGTTGAGGAACTGCGCACGAGGCTCGGCTGCGGGGCTGCACTGTCCGGCACGGACGCGAACCCGGGGCCTATTGCGTGGATACGCTCACTTTAGCACCCTCTTCGGGCACCCGCAGGACATGAACACGCCACGTCACCGTTCGCCCCTGGTATTCGCGCGCCGACGACGCCGCGTCCGCCGCGATCTCCTCGATTGCCGCAGCCACTCGCCCAGCGTGCTCCGCGCCGTTCGCGAGCGTGAGCACGGTGGGGCCCGCACCCGAGATCAGGGCGGCGTGACCGAGGTCGCGCAATCGGGTCATGAGCTCGCAGCTCGGTGCCATGGCCTGTGCGCGGTAGGGCTGGTGCAGCAGGTCGAACGTCGCGGGCACGAGCAACTCGGGCCGTTCGCTCAGGGCCGCAACCAGAAGCGCCGCGCGGCCGGCGTTCACGGCCGCCGTTCGATGCGCGATCATCTCCGGCAGCAGCCCGCGGGCCACCGACGTGGCGACTTCGAAGTCGGGCACCGCGACCACGGGGACCACGTCCGGGTGCACGCGCACGGGCACGCTGTGGAAACGACCTTCGTCCTCGTACGAGATCGTCAGACCACCCAGCAGGGTGGGGGCCACGTTGTCCGGGTGTCCCTCCATGTGGGAGCACACCTGCAGCACCGCATCCGGTGAGAGCCGGTGGGACGCGGGGAGCAGCGCGTTGGCCGCGAGGACACCGGCGACCACCGCGGAGGCCGACGAGCCCATGCCCCGGCCGTGCGGGATCGCGTTGTGGGCGCGCAAGCGCAGCGGGGGCAGCTCACCGGCCCCGGCGGCGTCGAACGCGGCCTGCATGGCACGGATCACCAGGTGCTCGGGACCGCGCGGCACGCCCGCCGCGCCCTCCCCCGAGAGGTCGAACTCGAGTCCGCGCTCGATGCGCGTGAGCGTCACGGTGTCGTAGTGACCCAGCGCGAGACCGAGCGAGTCGAAGCCCGGGCCCACGTTGCCCGTGGAGCCGGGGACCCGCACGCTCACGGTGGTACCCACGGGCGTGATGGCGCCCGGCACGCTCCCGATGCGGGGTGCGCTGTCGGACATGTCGGTGCGGGTGGCGTGCAACGGTGCGTTATTCACGGCGGAGCCGGTCATTCCAGGCCGAGGGCCGAGGCCACGGAGACCACGTCGAAGGCCACGCGCTTGGGCTCGGCAGCCGTGGGGTCCTCGGCCTCGGCGCCCTTGATCGCCCACTGGGGGTCCTTCAGGCCGTGGCCCGTGACGGTCACCACGATCGTCGCGTCCGTGGGTACCTCCCCGGCCCGGGCCTTCTTGAGCAGACCCGCCACTCCGGATGCGGAGCCCGGTTCCACGAACACGCCCTCGCGGGACGAGAGCCAACGGTGGGCCTCGAGGATCTCGACGTCGCTCACGGAGTCGATGAGCCCGCCGGACTCGTCACGCGCGGCGATGGCCGTGTCCCAGGACGCGGGGTTGCCGATCCGAATCGCGGTCGCGATGGTCTCCGGTTCCGTCACGGGATGGCCCAGCACGAGAGGTGCGGCACCCTCCGCCTGGAAGCCCCACATGGCGGGCGTGCGGGTGGACACCGCGGGCAGGGTCTCACCCGAGGTGGCCGGGGTCTCCTGCGCGTACTCTCGGTAGCCCTTCCAGTACGCCGTGATGTTCCCGGCGTTGCCCACGGGCAGCACGTGGATGTCCGGGGCGTCGCCCAGTGTGTCCACGACCTCGAAGGCCGCGGTCTTCTGACCCTCGATCCGGTACGGGTTCACGGAGTTGACCAGGAAGACCGGGTAGGACTCGGAGAGCTTGCGCGCGACCTCCAGGCAGTTGTCGAAGTTGCCGTCGATCTGGATGATGTCCGCGCCGTGGGCCACGGCCTGGGACATTTTGCCCATGGAGATCTTGCCCTCCGGCACGAGCACCGCGCTGCGCATCCCGGCCTGCTTGGCGTACGCCGCCGCGGATGCGGACGTGTTGCCGGTGGACGCGCACACCACGGCCTTGGCCCCGGACTCCTTGGCCTTGGTGATGGCCATGGTCATCCCGCGGTCCTTGAACGAACCGGTGGGGTTCATGCCCTCGAACTTGAGCCACACCGTGGAGCCCGTGAGCTCGGACAGCGCCCGCGCCTGGATCAGAGGGGTGCCACCCTCTCCCATGGTGATGACCTCGGTCTGCTTGGTGACCGGCAACCGGTCCTTGTACTCGTTGATGACGCCCTGCCAGACGTGTGCCATGCCGCGTGCTCCTCGGTTCGAATCGTGGCCCCGCGCCGCGTGGTGCGCGGGGCGCTCAAGAATTATTCTCCGGCTTCCACCGGTGTGACGGACACGATGTCCCGCACCACGTCCAGCTCGCGCAGGGCCGCGACCGTGGCCATGAGGGACGCGTGTCGACCGCTGTGCGTCACGAGCCGCAGCTGGGACATCCCGGGGGCGTCCGGGTCCTCGATCTGCAGCATCGTGGAGATCGAGACCCCGTGGTCCGCGAACACCTGGGCCAGTTGCGCGAGCGCACCCAGTCGGTCCGTGACGGCCACCGTGATGGACAGCCGCGTGGTGGCGTCGTCCATGCTCACGGCGGGCAGCGCCGCGTAGGCGTCGAGCGGGATGCCCTGAGCTCCCAGCGCGATCGCGCGCGCCGCGGAGACGAGGTCGCCCAGCACCGCCGACGCCGTGGGGTGACCACCCGCGCCCTGTCCGTAGAACATGAGGGAACCCGCGTTCGCGGCCTCCACGAACACCGCGTTGTACGCGCCGTGCACACCCGCGAGCACGTGGTCGCGCGGGATCATCACGGGGTTCACGCGCAGATTCACGCCGTCACCGCAGCGCTCGCCCACGGACAGCAGCTTGATCACGTACCCCGCCTCGCGGGCGGCCGCGACGTCCTGCGCCGTGATGCCCGTGATCCCCACGCAGTGCACGTCCGCGATCGTGTAGGTCGAGTGGAACGCGAGGGACGCGAGCACGGCGGCCTTGGCGGCGGCGTCGTGCCCCTCGACGTCCGCGGTGGGGTCCGCCTCGGCGTAGCCGAGCTCCTGAGCCTGCGCGAGGGCGTCGTCGAACGCGGCCCCCGTGGTGTCCATCTGGTCCAGGATGAAGTTGGTGGTCCCGTTCATGATGCCCAAGAAACGGTTGACCCGGTCCCCCGCGAGCGAGTCGCGCATGGGGCGCACGATGGGGATCGCGCCGGCCACCGCGGCCTCGTAGGACAACTGTGCGCCCGACGCCGCCGCGGCGTCGTGCAGTTCGCGCCCGTGCTCGGCGAGCAGCGCCTTGTTGCCCGTGATCACGGACTTCCCGGCGTTCAGGGCACGCAGCACACGCGTGCGCGTGGGTTCGATCCCGCCGGTCAGCTCCACCACCACGTCCGCGGCGTCGATCACCGCGTCCACGTCCGTGGTCAGCAGCTCCGCGGGCAGCTCCGTGTCCCGCGGGGCTTGCGGATTGCGCACGGCCACGCCGCTCAGCTCCAGGCACACGCCGCTGCGCAGGGCCAGCTCGTGGGCGTGGTTGAGCAGCACGCGGGCCACCTGGGAACCCACGGTGCCGGCACCCAGCAGGCCCACTTTCAGCACGGGCGTCTCGCGGTCGGTTGCGGGTGAAGTGTTCATGGCTCCTGGTGTTCTGTCGGGGGCTTGCTGTCGGGGCGTGTCAATGGGTGGGGCCGCGCCCCGCGGGCGGTCGCGGCGGGGTGGGTACGGCGGGGTAGGCATGGCGGGGCGGCGTCCGGCGCGGTGGCGGGGTGCGACGTCGCTCGCGTACCTCGACCGCGCCGGGCGGCTCACACCCCGGTGTCGCGGGCGAGCAGGTCGGAGACGGACTCGCGGCGCACGATCTCGCGGGTGGCACCGTCCGGTGCGACCGCCACGATCCCCGGGCGGGGCAGCCAGTTGTAGTTGCTGGACAGGGACCAGCAATACGCACCAGTCACGGGCACCACGAGCAGGTCACCCGCGGTGACGTCCCCGGGGAGGTAGACGTCCTTGACCACGATGTCACCGGACTCGCAGTGCTTGCCGACCACGCGCGAGAGCACGGGCGTCTCCTCGGACACGCGGTTGGCGAGCACGGCGGTGTAGTCGGCGTCGTAGAGCACGGGACGGGCGTTGTCGCTCATGCCGCCGTCCACGGACACGTACCGGCGCTGCACGCCCGGGCTGACCGTGACCGTCTTGACGGTGCCCACCGTGTAGACCGTGCACCCGGAGGGTCCGGCGATGAACCGGCCCGGTTCGAAGGACAGGTGCGGGGCGGGGAGGTCCGAGGACTCGAGCACGGAGGCGAGCAACGGGGCGAGGTCCGCGGCGATCGCGGCGACCTCGCGCGGACTGTCCGCGGCGGTGTACGCCACACCGTGGCCGCCACCCAGGTCGATCTCGGGCAGCGTCACGTCCCAGCGCTCGGCCACGGTCTCGCGCAGCGCGAAGACGCGCTCGGCGGCCTGACCGAAGCCCTCCGCCGCGAAAATCTGGGATCCGATGTGGCAGTGCAGCCCGCGCAGGTCCAGTGCATCGGAGGCGTCAACGCATGCAGCCACGGCCACGAGTGCGGGAGAGTCCTCCCCCTCCTGCACCGGGTTCAGCGAGAGTCCGAACTTCTGGTCCTCGTGGGCGGTCGCGATGAACTCGTGCGTGGACGCGTGCACCCCCGGGGTCACGCGGATCATCACGGGCGCGCGGGTGCCGCGGTCGCGGGCCAGCCGTGCCACGAGCTCGATCTCGGCGAGCGAGTCCACGACGATGCGTCCCACGCCCACCTCGAGGGCCCGGTCGACTTCCTCCGCGGACTTGTTGTTGCCGTGCAACGCGATCCGGCCCGGGGCCACACCCGCGGCGAGCGCCACGGCGAGTTCCCCGCCGGAGGCGGTGTCGATATTGAGGCCCTCCTCCGTGGCCCACCGCGCCACGGCGGTGTTCAGCAGGGCCTTGGAGGCGTAGTAGACCTCGAGTTCCACGCCGAGAGGATTCAGGGCGGCCTCGAACGCCTCGCGGAAACCGCGGGCGCGGTCCCGGAAGGTCCGTTCAGAGACCACGTAGCTCGGGGAACCGTGGCGCGCGGCGATCTCGGTCACGGGCACGGAATCCACGGTGACGCACCCCGTGTCATCCCGGGCGTACTGGGACGTGAAGACCACGGGGTCCAGTGCCGCGGGGTCCGCGGGGACCTGCAGCCAGGCCGGGGCGAGCGGGTGGGCGGGAGCGAGTTCGGTCATGGGATCACATCCTTTCGGGAGCGGAGACGCCCAGCAGGTCCAGCCCATTGGCGAGGACCTGGCGCACGGCGTCGTTGAGCCATAGGCGGGTGTGGTGGACGGGCGCCACGGGGTCGTCGCCCTGCGGGGTGACCCGGCACGCGTCGTACCAGCGGTGGTACGCCCCGGCCAGGGCCTCGAGGTGGCGCGCCACGCGGTGCGGTTCGCGCAGGGCCGCGGCCTGGGCGACGACGGACGGGTACTGTCCGAGCGCGGCCAACAGGTCCGCTTCACGCGGGTGCTCGAGCAGGGACGCGTCGAACCGGGTGGCACCGGCCTCGTCCGTGTGCGCGACACCGGCGGCGTGGGCGTTGCGTTCCACAGCGCACGTGCGTGCGTGGGCGTACTGGACGTAGAAGACCGGGTTCTCGTTGGAGCGCTTGGTCAGCACGTCCAAATCGATGTCGATGTTGGAGTCCACGGAATAGCGGGTCAGCGAGTACCGCGCGGCGTCCACGCCCACGGCCTCCACGAGGTCCTCCATGGTCACCACGGTGCCCGCGCGCTTGGACATCCGCACCGCGGTGCCGTCCTTGACCAGGTTGACCATCTGACCGATCAGCACCTCGACGGCGTCCGGGGAGTCCCCGAGCGCGGCCGCGGCGGCCTTGAGCCGGGCCACGTAGCCGTGGTGGTCCGCGCCGAGCATGTAGATGCACAGGTCCGCACCGCGGTCCCGCTTGTTCTTGAAGTAGGCGATGTCCCCCGCGATGTACGCGGCGTGACCGTCCGACTTGATGACCACGCGGTCCTTGTCGTCCCCGTGGTCGGTGGAGCGCAGCCACCACGCTCCGTCCTCGAAGTACAGCGCGTCCGAGGAACGCAGCTGGTCGAGCAGCTTCTCGACCTGGCCGTCCTCGAACAGCGAGTTCTCGTGGAAGAAGACGTCGAAGTCCACGCCGAAATCGTGCAGCGAGGATTTGATCTGGGCGAACATCAGTTCCACGCCCGCGGCGCGGAAGACCTCCTGCGGGTCCTCGGATTCCAGGGCGTCCGGGTGCTGGGCCAGGACCTCGTCCGCGATCTCGGAGATGTACTGCCCGCCGTAGCCGTCCTCCGGGGCGGCCTCCCCGCGGGCGCGGGCCAGCAGCGAACGGGCGAAGCGGTCGATCTGGTTGCCGTGGTCGTTGAAGTAGTACTCCCGCACGACCGAGGCACCCTGCGAATCCAGGATCCGGGCCAGGGAGTCACCCACGGCGGCCCACCGCGTGCCACCCAGGTGGATCGGACCGGTGGGGTTCGCGGAGACGAACTCGAGGTTGATGGTCGTGCCGGACAGGGTATCCGCGGTCCCAAAGGCGCGCCCCTGTTCCACGATCGACTGCGCGAGCTCACCGGCCGCGGCGGCGTCGAGCGTGACGTTGAGGAAGCCCGGACCGGCGATGTCCACCGTCTTCACACCGGGGACGGCCGACAGGCGCTCGGAGAGGATCTGCGCGACGTCCCGGGGGGAACGGCCCACCTTCTTGGCCACCTGCATGGCCACGGTGGTAGCCCAGTCCCCGTGCTCACGGTTCTTGGGTCGCTCCACCTTCGCGTGCGGGAGTTCGGCGCCATCCACCGGGGTCAGTTCACCGGCGGCCACGGCGTCTTGCAGGCATGCGGACACAGCGGAGGAAAGTTCTTCAGGAGTCACTGTGCCAGTGTAACGGCGCGGGAGCACCCCGCTCGATCCGCGCCGATTGGTGCGCCCGCGCGACCTGGTAGTATCGTCGAGTTGTCGTCGCGGGCCTCGTTCTCGGATCCTGTGACACCGCACGCCCGCGTAGCTCAGTGGATAGAGCGTCTGCCTCCGGAGCAGAAGGTCGTAGGTTCGAATCCTGTCGCGGGCACCACGAATGCCCTCCCCTCGGGGAGGGCATTTTCCCATTTTGGGGACCCCCACGCCCTACGGGGCCGGCACCCGAATCGCGGGTGGTTCGAGCTAGCGGGTCAGCGGTGACCGCGGCGCTGCTCGCGGGTCCTCAGGTGGGGGTTCAGCTCGAGTGGGTCGTACTCATTGACCACGGAGTCGCTGCCGTAGTGCTCTTCGAGCAGTTGGTCCTCCTCCACCGGGCGGGGTGGAGCCGTGCGCCGCAGCACGACCCCCACGATCGTGAGCAGGCCACCCACCGCGAGGGTTCCGAAACCCACCGCGATCATGGTCCACCCGCGAGTGTTCAAGGGCTCTCCCCCGTGGTCCGCCGCGGCTCGGCTCATGGCCACGAGTGCCTCCGGGAGGGTGAAACAACACACGAACAACAAAAGCAGCCCCACCGCGGTGATGACGGACGTGAAACGTTGTCTGCGGTGGGGCTGCTTCATACGATCAATGGCCTTCCGGTGACACCCCCGGAGCGGAGGAACCACCCGTTGGGGCGCCATGGGCGGGGGCACCCCGGGACGGGGCACCGGCCGGTTCGGCGCTGCGAGCTGTCTCCAGAAGCGTAGCGTCATCCAGGGCGGGTTCGCCCGTGGCCGCTTGCAGCTTGCGGAACTCGGCGAGCAGATCCGCCACGGTGGCCTCGGCCTTCTGCTGCGCGTCCAGCTCGAAAAGGATGCGACCCTCGTGCATCATGATGAGCCGGTTGCCCAGCCGCAGGGCCTGGTCCATGTTGTGCGTGACCATGAGCGTGGTCAGGTGACGCTCGTTCACGATCCGCTCGGTGATCTCCGTGACGTGCTGCGCACGCTGGGGATCCAGGGCGGCCGTGTGCTCGTCCAGTAACAAGATCTCGGGTGCGGAGAACGTGGCCATGAGCAGGGACAGCGCCTGGCGTTGCCCGCCGGACAGCAACCCCACCTTGGCCCCCAGCCGGTGCTCCAGACCCAGTTCGAGGGTCTTGAGCTCCTGCTCGAACTCGTGGCGTCGGGCGCGGGTGACGCCGCGCGCGAGACCACGGGAGCGACCGCGGCGCTGCGCGATGGCCATGTTCTGCTCGATGCTCAGGGTGGGCGAGGATCCCTTCATGGGGTCCTGGAACACCCGGGAGATCCACGTGGCCTTGCGGTGTTCGGGAAGCCGCGTGACGTCCCGGTCCCCCACCATGATCCGGCCGCTGTCCGGGATGATCGTCCCGGACACCGTGTTGAGCAGGGTGGACTTGCCCGCACCGTTGGAGCCGATGACCGTGACGAAGTCCCCGGGGTTGACCGTGAGGCTCACCCCGTTCAACGCCACGCGTTCGTTGACCGTCCCGGCGAAGAACGTCTTGTGCACGTCCTGTACGTTCAACATCCGATCACGCTCCCGTTCGTCCGGACACACCGGCGTCCACGGTGCGCCGGGCGCGGGATCGCACGTCCGCCTGCACCGCTTGCGCGGCCCTGAGGGTGCGGTGGCGCTTCCACCGCTTGTACACGCCGAGCTGCGGCAGCACGAGCGCGATCACCACGAGCACCGCGGAGATCAGCTTCATGTCCGAGGGGTTCAATCCCGCCTGCAGCGCCACGGTGATCACCAGGCGGTACAGCACCGAGCCGAGGATCACCGCGAGCGTGGCGATCACCACGGTGCGCGTGCCGAAGATGCCCTGGCCGAGGATCACGGAGGCGAGGCCCACGACGATCATGCCGATGCCCATGCCGATGTCCGCGAAGCCCTGGTACTGCGCGATCAGGGCACCGGACAAGCCCACGAGGGCGTTGGACAGGCACAGACCGAGGATCTTCTGCCGGTCCGTATTCACCCCGAAAGAACGGATCATCTCCGGGTTGTCACCCGTGGCCTGCATGGCCAGGCCGGCGTCCGTGTACAGGAACCAGTCCAGTGCGAGCTTCACGAGCAGCACACCGACCAACAACAACAGCACTCCCACGACCGTCCCCTGCAGCCCGGCCTCGCGCAGGGGCGTGAAGACGGTCTCCTCGCGCAACAGCGCGAGGTTCGCCTTGCCACCCATAAGCCGCAGGTTCACGGAGTACAGGGCGGTCATGGTCAGGATGCCCGCGAGCAACCCGTTGATCCGCGCCTTGGTGTGCAGCAGCGCGGTGATCAGACCGGCGAAGGCGCCGACCACGAAGCCCACGACGGTCGCGAACCACGGGCTGCCGCCGTGCAGGATCACCATGGCCGCGGTGGCCGCCCCGCTCGTGAAGGACTGGTCCACGGTCAGGTCCGGGAAGTCCAGCACGCGGAACGTGAGGTACACGCCCAGGGCCATGATCGCGTAGATCAGCCCCAGTTCGATTCCAGCGATCACCGGCGTTACTCGATGACCTGGTCGGCCTGGTCCCGCAGGCTCTGCGGGATCTCCACGCCCATGGCCTTGGCGGTCTTGGCGTTGATGATGAGCTTGGTCTCTTTCTGGGACTCCACGGCCATCTCGCCGGGTTTGGCGCCGTCTTTGAGGATGCGCACCGCCATCTCACCGGTCTGCTTGCCCAGGTCCGTGTAGTTGATCCCCTGGGTTGCCAGGGCACCGCGCTCCACGGAGTCGCCCTCACCCGCGATCAACGAGATCTTCTTGGCCTCCGCCGCGGAGATCACGGCCTCGAGCCCGGCTACGACCTTGTTGTCGGTGGGCACGTAGATGGAGTCGGTGTCGAAGGACTCGGCGGCCTGGGCCACCTCCGCCGTGGTGGTCACGGTCTTCTCCTCAACCTTCAGACCCTCGGCCTGCGCGGCCTTCTTGGCCTCGTCCACCTGCACCTGGGAGTTGGTCTCACCGGAGCTGTAGATGATGCCCACGGACTTGGCGCCAGGCTTGAGCTTCTTGATGAGCTGGATCTGCTCGGCCACGGGGTTCATGTCCGTGGTGCCGGTGACGTTGGCGCCGGGCGCATCCATGGAGTTCACGAGCCCCGCGTCCACGGGATCGGTCACCGCGGTGAACAGGACGGGCTTGTCCGTGACGGCCTGGGCCAGGGACTGGGCGGACGGCGTGGCGATGCCCAGGATCAGATCGTCGTTGGAGGACGCGAAGTTGGAGGCGATGTTGGTCGCGGTGGCCTGGTCGCCGGAGGCGTTCTGCACGTCCAGGGTCAGGTTCTCACCCTCCGTGTAGCCGCCGTCCTTGAGGGCCTGCACGAAACCTTCGCGGGCGGCGTCGAGCGAGGGGTGCTCCACGAACTGCGAGATGCCCACGGTGACCTTCTTGGTCTCACCGGACTGCCCACCGTTGTCGGATCCGCAACCTGTGAGCAGCAACGCCGCGGTGGTGGCCACGGCGGCGACCGGGAGTAAACGCTTCATGACGGGTAATTCCTTTCCCCGAGGATCAATGATGAGTGGATATTATCTAACAATCGGTCGAAAAAGAGACGCAGCTCACATGTGCGGACAATCGGGCGCGTCGTCGGGCTCCCGCAGCGGCCCGTGGGCGCGTGTCGGCCGGGGCCCGTAGACTCTTCCGTTGACATGACTGAGCCCCGCATCCAGCCCCGCATCGTGTACCCGAACGACCTCCCCGTCAGCGCGCGCCGGGAAGACATTATGGCCGCGATCCGCGATCACCAGGTCGTGGTGATCGCGGGTGAGACCGGTTCCGGCAAGACCACCCAGCTGCCCAAGATGTGTCTGGAGCTGGGTCTGGGGGACGGCGGTCTGATCGGTCACACCCAGCCGCGCAGGATTGCGGCGCGTTCGGTGGCCGAGCGCATCGCCCATGAACTCGGGCAGCGCGTGGGCGACACCGTGGGCTACCAGGTGCGCTTCACGTCCGAGGTGGGCAAGGACTCGCGGATCAAGCTCATGACGGACGGCATCCTGCTGGCCGAGATCGGTCACGACCCGCAGCTGTCGCGCTACAACGCGATCATCATCGACGAGGCCCACGAGCGCTCCCTCAACATCGACTTCCTGCTGGGCTACCTCAAGCGACTGCTCCCCCAGCGCCCGGACCTGAAGGTCGTCATCACGTCCGCGACGATCGACCCGCAACGCTTCGCCGAGCACTTCGTGCTGCCGGACCCGCAGCACCCGGACGCCGATCCAGAGCCCGCCCCGATCATCGAGGTCTCCGGGCGCACCTACCCCGTGGAGATCCGCTACCGACCACTGGCCCAGGAGCGCAGCCGGGACGGCGGCGAGGACGAGGACAACACCGGTGACGGGCTCGTGGACGAGGACCGCGACCCGATCGACGCCGTGTGCGACGCCGTCGTGGAACTCTCGCGCGAACCCCGCGGGGACATCCTCGTGTTCTTCGCGGGCGAGCGTGAGATCCGGGACGCCCAGGACGCGCTGCACAAGGTCATCGACTCGCACCGCTCCCTGGCCGGGACCCAGGTCCTGCCGCTGTTCGGGCGGCTGTCCATGGCCGAACAGAACCGCGTGTTCACACCGTCCTCGCACCGCCGGATCGTGCTCGCGACCAACGTGGCCGAGACCTCGCTCACGGTCCCGGGCATCAAGTACGTGATCGACCCGGGCACCGCCCGGATCTCCCGGTACTCGGCGCGCACCAAGGTCCAGCGCCTGCCCATCGAGCGCATCTCCCAGGCGTCGGCGCGGCAGCGCGCGGGGCGCTCGGGGCGTACGTCCGACGGCGTGTGCATTCGGTTGTACTCCGAGGAGGACTTCGAGTCCCGGCCGGAGTACACGGACCCGGAGATCCTGCGCACGAACCTCGCCGCGGTCATCCTGCAGATGATCTCGGTGGGCGTGGTGGAGCAACCCCACGACATCACCCAGTTCCCGTTCGTGCAGAAACCCGATGCGCGCGCGGTCAAGGACGGCGTGGTGCTGCTGCGCGAACTCGGTGCCCTGCGCTCGGGTGGGGCGGACGCGGGCGACGACGCGGCGTCGTCGTCCGCGCGTGACGGGCACCGGGGGCGGCGCTCGCGGTCCGGGCGCCACCGCGGTCGGCAGAGCGGACCGCGGGGTCCGCTGACCCGCACGGGCGAGGTGCTCGCCGCGCTGCCGGTGGACCCACGACTGGGCCGGATGATCGTGGAGTCGCAGCGCCGGGGGTGCGTGCGCGAGGTGCTCGTGCTCACGGCCGCGCTCACGGTGCAGGACCCGCGGGAACGCCCGCTCGAGAAGCGCCAGGCGGCGGACGAGTTCCACGCACGCTTCCGCGACAAGACCTCCGACTTCCTGTCCTACGGTCTGCTGTGGCAGTACCTGCAGGAGCAGCAGAGCGAGCTGTCCTCGTCCCAGTTCCGCAAGCTGTGCCGACGTGAGTACCTGAACTTCCTGCGGATCCGCGAGTGGCAGGACCTCTACGCGCAGTTGCGACAGATCGCACGCCAGGTGGGGATCGATGCCGGGGCGTCCCGGGAGATCGACGTCGCCTCGCACCAGGAGGCCGTGCACAAGAGCCTGCTGTCCGGGCTACTGAGCAACATCGGCGTGCGGGACGAACGCACGCGCGAGTACCGCGGTGCGCGCGGGACCAAGTTCGCGATCTTCCCGGGCTCGGCCCTGTTCAAGACGTCCCCGGACTGGCTCGTGTCCGCGGAGCTCGTGGAGACCTCCCGATTGTGGGCGCGCACCAACGCGGCGATCAAGCCCGAGTGGGCCGAGGAGATCGCGCCGCAGCTCGTCAAGCGCAGCTACTCCGAACCCCACTGGTCCCGTTCCCGCGGGGCCGTGATGGCGTACGAGAAGGTCACGCTCTACGGGCTGCCCGTGGTGTCCGAGCGGCCCGTGTTGTTCTCCCGGATCGATCCCGAACTCTCCCGGGAACTGTTCATCCGCCACGCGCTCGTGGAGGGCGACTGGCAGACCCGCCACACGTTCGTCAAGCGCAATCGCAAGGCCCTGGCCCAGGTCGAGGAGCTCGAGAACCGCATGCGCCGCAAGGACCTGCGCGTGGACGACCAGGTGCTGTTCGACTTCTACGACGCGCGCGTGCCCGCGGACGTGGTCTCCCAGCGGCATTTCGATGCGTGGTGGAAGAAGGCCCGCCAGCGGGACGAGCACCTGCTGGACCTCACTCCCGAGGACCTGATCGCGCCCGAGGTCGCGGAGCTGGACACGGCCTCCTTCCCGCGGTCCTGGACCGTGGCATCCCCGGACGGCGAGCTGAGTCTGGACCTGGACTACGAATTCGCGCCCGGGGCGGAGACCGCGGACGGCGTCACGGTGCGGGTCCCCGTGCTGTTCCTGGACCGACTGGCCCCCGAGCAGTTCGAATGGCACATCCCCGGGCTGCGTGTGGAGCTCGTGACCGCGCTGATCAAATCGCTGCCCAAGGCCGTGCGGCGCAACTTCGTGCCCGCCCCGGACACCGCCGTCACCGCCGTGAAGCACCTGGACGCCGAGTTCGATCCGACCCGCGACTCCCTCCTGGAGTCCCTGGCCACCGTTCTGCGGCGGTTGCGGGGCCACCCCGTCCAGGCCTCGGACTTCCACCCGGAGGCCCTGCCCGCCCACCTGCGCATGCGCTTCGAGGTGCGCGACGCCCGCAACTCGGTACTGGGCCGGGGCGACGACCTCACGGAGCTCAAACAGCGGTTGCGGCCCAAGGTCCGCGCGGCGCTCGCCGAGTCCCTCGGGGGCGCTGCGGCCCAGCTGTACGACGCCGCTCGGGGCAGCGCCGAGGGTTCGGCCTCGTCCGGTGACGACGCCGCCGCGGCCCGTCGCGGTCGCGGCAAGCGGGGCTCGGCGCGACCGGCCCCAGGGACTTCCCCCGGATCCGGCGCACCCCAGGCCGCCTCGCTGGAACGCACCGACCTCACGGCGTGGCCCGAACCCGATCCGCCGCGCCGCGTGGAGACGACCGTGGCGGGTCAGACGGTCACGGGATACCCCACACTCGTGGCGGTGCGGGACACCGATGCTTCGCAGCCACCCCGCGTGGACCTGCGGATCCTGAGCGACGCGGAGGAACAGCGCGCCGCGCAACGCGACGGCGTGATCGCCCTGCTGCACCGGACCCTGCCGTCCGTGCACCGCTACGTGGTGGACCACCTGAGCCAGAAGGAACGGTTGATCTTCACCCAGAACCCCCACGGTTCGGTCGAGGCGCTCATCACCGATTGCACGATCGCCGCGATCGACCGGCTGGTACCCGAGGAGCCGCCGTTCACGCGGGACCAGTTCCGGGCGGTCGCGGAGCACGTACGCGCCGAGCTGATCGACACGGTCTTCGCCGTCACCGCGCTCGTGACCACCGCGCTCACCGAGTCCAACACCGTGCGCAAACGGTTGAAGAAACCCGGGTCACTCGGGGCGGTCGCCGCGTTCAAGGACATGTCCGAGCAGCTCTCCCGCTTGATCCATCCCGGCTTCGTGGCCCGCACCGGGTGGCGGGCCCTGCAGCACGTGCCGCGCTACCTCGCGGGGATCAACGTGCGCCTGGACAAACTCTCCGGCCACCTGCAGCGGGACGCCGTGGCCATGCAGACCGTGCACGATCTCGAGGCCGAGTACCGCGCCGCGGTGGACGCCGTCCCCTCGACCGTACCCACGCCCGCTGCGCTGCGGGCCGTGCGCTGGGACCTCGAGGAACTGCGCATCTCGTTCTTCGCGCAGGAACTGGGCACCGCGCACACGGTGTCGGAGAAGCGGATCCGCAAGCGGTTGCGCGAGCTCGGCTGAGCGACACCGGCGGTTAAAGCCCGCCAGCGACGGGTGCATTGCACCCGCCGCCGGTACCCGTGAGCGAGGCCGTCGGTCGCTACTGCTGCGGGACCTCGTCCTGGTGGCCCTGGGCCTCGAGGGCCTCGCGGATCCGGCGGGCAGACTCGTCCAGGACCGCGGGGTCCGGGTCCTGATCCACCTGGGCGAAGTCGAACTCCTCGATCGAATTGGTGGGCCACACGTGCAGGTGGGTGTGGGGCACCTCGAAGCCCTGGATCATGAGCCCCACCCGTTTGGGCGTGAACGCGGCGTCGATGGCCTTGCCGATGAACTGGCTGACCTTCATGAGGTGCATGGCCAGCTCCACGGGTAGGTCCACCCACGCGTCGATCTCCTGGCGCGGGACCACCAGGACGTGGCCCTGGGACAGGGGCTGGATGGACAGGAAGCCCACGCAGTGCTCGTCCGCCCAGACGAACCGGCCGGGCAGTTCGCCCTCGATGATCCTGGTGAACACTGAACTCACGGTGATGTCCTTTCCGTCGGGTGGAACCGGCTGGTGGCTGGATGGGTCATGCGGTGTGGACCTCCACGCTCTCGCGAGTGTCCAGGTGCCGGTACTCGGTCCCGTAGACCTGCGAGAAATGCTTGACCTGCGTCTCCACGACACCGAAGCCGGTCTCGGAGAGCAGCGCGTCGTGGATCTGGTACACCCGCTGCGCGCGGGTCGCGATGATGAAGTCGATGACCTCGGACATCTTGGACCACGGGGCGTGCAACGGGACCAGGACCGTGGGAACGGTGAGTCCGTGCGGGACGGTGAAGGAGTCCCCGGGGTGGAACACGGAGTCGTCGATCACGTAGCCCACGTTGGCGATGGTGGGGATGAGGGGGTGGATCAGTGCGTGCTGGCCCCCGTACGTGGCCACGGAGAACGGCCCCGCGGTGAACGTGGTGTCCGCCGACACGGCGTGCAACCGGTCCGTGTCCGTGATGTGCTCCGCGAGTTTCTCGATCACCTGGCCCGGGGCATGCACCGTGAGCTCGGGATCCGCCGAAAGGGCGGCGCCCAGCCGCTCGGCGTCGTAGTGGTCCGGGTGCTCGTGGGTGATGAGGACCGTGTCCGCTCCGCGCAGTGCCTCCTCGACCTCGGAGAACGTGCCCGGGTCGATCACGAGCACCGCGCCGTCCTTCTCGAGGCGCACGCACGAGTGGGTGAACTTGGTCAGCAACATGGCTTCACCCTAGCGGCTCGGTCCGGCCGTGACGACGCCGCCTGTGCATGTCCGCGCCGCACGTTAAGATGTCCCGGACGACCGCTCGCGGAAAGGACACCTGGGTTGAGCACCAAGACCACCGGAACCGCGGAGGTTCGCAACACCAAGCAGCGCCGTGCCGTGACCGGCGCGCTGCAGGGGTTGGAGGACTTCATCTCCACGCAGGACCTGCACCGGCTGTTGCGCGATCGCGGACAGTCGGTGTCCCTGGCCACCACGTACCGGATCCTGCAGTCCATGGCCGAGCTGGGTCAGGTGGATGTGCTGCGCAACGCCGAGGGCGAGGCCATCTACCGCCGGTGCGAGGCCGAGCACCACCACCATCACATCGTGTGCCGCTCGTGCGGCGCGGCCGTGGAACTCGAGGCTCCGGACGTCGAGACATGGGCGGAGGAGACCGCGCGCCGCTACGGCTACGCGGACGTGGACCACACCGTGGAGATCTCCGGGATCTGTGCCGAGTGCGGGGCCCGGGGCCGCGTCGAGTCCTCCGACGCCCGAGAAACCGCGAAACCCGCCCGGTGACCCGGATGTCACGCCGCGAGATCCTGCTCGTCCACAACGGCGCCTCCCTCGTGGGCCGGAACGCGTGCGAGCGCGCCGTGGGCATCCTGCGGGCCGGCGGCTACGACCCCCGACCGCTCAGCGCGGCCACCGCCCAGGCCCTCTCCCGCAATCTCACCGCGACCCTGCGCAACGCGTCCACCCGGATCGCCGCGGTCGTCGCGGTCGGCGGAGACGGCATGGTCCACCTGGTCCTGCAGTCACTGAACCGGCTGCGCGAGCAAGGCGTCGAGTTCCCGTTCGGACTGATCCCGGCCGGTTCCGGCAACGATCTGGCCCGGTTCCACGGTGTACCCGTGGGGGACGTCGAACGCGCTGCGGGCCGGGTGCTGCGCGGACTCGAGTCCCCCGAACGCAGCATGGACCTCGTGCACGTCACGTGCGCGGACGGCAGCCACCACGTGTGCGCGACCGCGGTGTGCCTCGGCCTCGACGCCCGAGTGAACGCGCGCGCCAACCGCTGGTCCAGCGTCACGCACTCGGTCAAGTACGTCGCCGCGCTCGCCGTGGAGGCCTTCTCCATGCGCGCGCGGCGTTACGACCTGAGCTGGACCGGCCCGGACGGCGCGTGCCACGTGAGTGACCGCACGCTGACCTTCCTGGCGCTGACCAACACCTCGTCGATCGGGGGCGGGCTGACCATCGTTCCCCGCGCGGATCCCACGGACGGCTCGGGTGAGCTGTTCATGGTCTCCGACGTGGGCGCGCTGCGGCTCGCGTGGCTATTCCCCCGCTTGGTCCTGGGCACGCACGAATCCCTACGGGAGGTCACCGTGGTGCCCGCCACGACCGCGACCATCGCGGCCCACGGCATCCCTTCCGAGCCGCGGGACGCGGCCTACGGCGACGGCGAACGGTTGGGTCCGCTGCCCGCCTCGCTCAAGGTGCTCCCCGCCGCGGTGCGCGTCCTGCTCTGAACCGCGCGACCGGCGCCGAGCGGCGTCGTCGACCGCGGTGTCGAACGGCGATACGACGACGAGCGCTCACGCACCGCGCGCACGCACCGCGAGACGAGCCACACGACGAACGAGATGGTCGTGACGTACGGGCTGATCGGGACGTTGCCGCCCAGCGCCAGGAGGATCCCGCCCACCATGGCGAGCTCGGCGAAGACCACGGAGAGCACCACGGTGCGCGCGGGACTCGAGGTGAGGTTCATGGCCGCCGCGGCCGGGGTGATCAGAAGCGCGAGCACGAGCAGCGCGCCCACGATCTGCACGGACATCGCGACCGAGATCCCCAGCACGACCATGAACACGATCGCCAACGAGCGCATCGGCAGCCCCTTGGCCCGGGCCACGAGCGGGTCCGTGCTCGCGAACGTCAGCGGCCGCCACACCACAAGCAGCGTGGCGAGCACCACCACGGACAGCACGATCATCGACGTCAACTGCAGGGAGGACACGGAGACGATCTGGCCCGTGAGCAAGGAGAACTTGTTGGAGGATCTGCCCTCGTAGAGGGACAGGAAGAGGATCCCGAGCCCCAGGCCGAAGGGCATGAGCACGCCCACGAACGAGTTGCCCTCCCGCGCGCGCAGGCCCATGAACCCCATGATGAGCGCGGCGAGCACGGACCCCACGAGGGACCCGGTGACCACATCGGAGCCGACCAACAGGGCCGCGGCGGCACCGGCGAAGGACAGCTCCGCGATCCCGTGCACCGAGAACGCGAGATCGCGCATCATCACGAACGTGCCCACGAGCCCGCCCACCAAGCCAAGCACCGCGCCCGCCCACACGGAGTTGCGCAGCAGGGACAGCAGTTCGCGGTAGTTGTCGAAGACGAACACGGAACCGAACAATGAGTTCCAGTCGATCGCGGCTAGGCTCACAGGATCAGTTCCTCCGGGGAATCGGTGTGGTGGGAGCTGTCCGGACGCCCGGCCACGAGGATGCGACCGTTGCTGCGCAGCACCTCGACGCGGGTCCCGTACAGCTCGGAGAGCACGTCCGAACGCAGCACCTGGTCCGGCGTGCCGATCCGGAACGAGCCGTTGGCCAGGTAGAGGATCCGGTCCACGTGCTCGATGATCGGGTTCACGTCATGGGTCACGAAGACCACGGCGCACCCGCTGCGTTCACGTTGTTCGTGCACGAGTTCGCTCACCACGTGCTGGTGATGCAGGTCCAGGGACAGCAGGGCTTCGTCGCACAGCACGAGCGTGGGGTCCGCAGCAAGCGCCTGGGCCACGCGCAGGCGCTGTTGCTCGCCCCCGGACAGGACGCCCACGGGGGCGTCCGCGTAGTCGGTGGCACCCACGCGTTCGAGCAACTCGTCCACGGTGCGGTGCACGCGGCGCGGATGCAGTCGGATCCCCCAGCGGTGCCCGTCCACGCCCTGCGCCACGAGGTCCCGGGCCCGCAGCGGCGTGTGCGCCGGGAAGCCGCGCTGTTGGGGCACGTACCCCACGCGGGCGGAGGCGGCCCGCGGACGGGTCCCGTTGACGCGTACGGTCCCGCTCGTGAGCGGGAGCAGTCCCAGCAGAACGCGCAGGAAGCTCGTCTTGCCGGTCCCGTTGGAGCCCAGGACCGCGAGGTACTCCCCCGGGGCGACGTCCAGGTCCAGACCGGACCACAGGGTGCGGTCTCCGAAGGCCAGGCGCGCGTCCCTGAGCCGGACGACGGCGTCGTCGGCCCCGGAACGGGCGGCCACCTCGGGTGCGGATTGGGGTGCGTTCATGTCCCTACTTCTGGAGCCCGTGGGCCACGCGGTCCGCGTTCTGCGTCATCCACTGCTGGTAGTTCAGCCCGTCCGGGATGGTCTCGGTGAACTCCACCACGGGCTTGCCGGCGTCCCCGGCGGCCGAGCGCAACCGGTCGGTCTGCCCCGTGGAGGTCTGCTTGTTGAGGGCGAGCAGTTTCACGTCGCTGCCCTTGACGAGCCCGAGGGTGTCGTTGAGCACCGCGGGTGCGGCGTCGGAGCCGGCGTCAATGGCCTCGGTGAACGTCTGCGGGGTCTCGTCGTGCAGGCCGGCGTCTTGCAGGAGGTACCCGGGCAGAGGCTCGGTCGCAATGTATCCGCCCGAGGCCTTGATCCCCTCGACCTTCTGTTCGACCGTGCCGAGCTCGTTCTTCACGCGCGCGGCGTTGTCCCGGTAGTACTCGGCGTTCTGCTGGTCCACCTGGCCGAGCTGCTCGGCCATGCGGTCCACGACCATCTGCATGCTCTCGACGTCGTACCACACGTGCTCATTGAAGTCGCCGTGGTGGTGTCCGGAGCCGTGGTCGTGGTCGTCGTGCGCGTCCTCTTCTCGCTGCAGACCGGAGGCCTCCACGGCGTCCACCACGTGCTGGCCGTCGGAGGCCAGATCGGTCATGAACTGGTCGTACCCACCCCCGTTGCACACCACGACGTCCGCCTTCTCCACCTTCAGCCGGTCCTGGGGGGTGGCCTCGTAGGAGTGGGGGTCCTGGGCGCTCGAGTCGATCACGGGGGTCGCGGAGACCTTGTCGCCACCCACCTGGGACGCGAGGTCCGAGTAGACGTTCGTGGAGGTGACCACGGCGATCTTCCCCGCACCGGGCGAACCCTGCGCGTCCGACGCGTTCCCGCTCGAACACCCGGCGAGCGCGAGACCCACCACCACGCCCGCGCCCAACACGCTCGTCCTACCCTTGCGCACGCTGCGCCCTGCGGTCATCGTCCATCTCCCTCGTCCGGCCCCCGGCTCCCGCCAATGAGAATCAATGTCATGTAGCCGTGCGTGAGCATATCATGAACCATTCTCAATAAGGGGCGTGGTGAGAACGGGCCGCTCAGGCCCAGGACTCGGAGCGGGGGCGGCCCTCGTCGTACCCGGACTGGGACTGGATGCCCACCACGGCGCGCGTCGCGAACTGCTCGAGCGTGGCCGCACCGGCGTACGTCATGGAGCTGCGAACTCCGGAGGTGATGTGGTCCAGCAGGTCCTCCACGCCGGGGCGCTGGGGGTCCAGGTACATGGTGGAGTTGGAGATGCCTTCCTCGAACAGGGCCTTGCGGGCCCGCGCGAAGCGGTCCTCCCCGGCAGTGCGGTGGCGCACGGCGCGCGCCGAGGCCATCCCGAAGGACTCCTTGTAGGCGCGCCCGTTGGCGTCAATGTTGATCTCACCGGGGCTCTCGTGCGTGCCCGCGAACCAGGATCCGACCATCACCTGGCTCGCGCCGGCCGCGAGCGCGAGGGCAACGTCGCGCGGGTGCTTGACCCCGCCGTCGGCCCACACGTGCTTGCCGAGATCGGCCGCGGCCTCCGCGCACTCGACCACGGCGGAGAACTGGGGGCGACCCACGGCGGTCATCATGCGCGTGGTGCACATGGCCCCGGGGCCCACGCCCACCTTGATGATGTCCGCACCCGCGCCCGCGAGGTCTCGCACGCCGTCCGCGGTGACCACGTTGCCGGCCACGATCGGCACCCGGGGGTCCAGGGCCCGCACGGCGGACACGGCCTCCAACGCTTTGATCTGGTGACCGTGGGCGGTGTCCACCACGAGGACGTCCACCCCGGCCTCGAGCAGTTGCTCGGCCTTGCCGGAGACGTCCCCGTTGATTCCGACCGCGGCACCCACGCGCAACCGGCCGTCGTCGTCCAGGGCGGGTGCGTAGATCGTGGAACGCACCAGGCCCTGGTGGGTCAGGATGCCCACGACCTCGCGTCCGCGCAGCACCGGGGCCACGTTGACGCGCGCGGCGGACATCGTCTCGTAGGCGGCGCGCAACACGTCCGGGTCGGAGTCCACGGGGAAGTCGCTGTCCTGGAACTCGGGGCCCTCCGAATGCGCCAGGTCCCCCAGTTGGGTGAAGCGGTCCACGTCCCGGCAGTCGGAGTCCAGGACCATGCCGGCGTAGTGCTCGTCCGCGTCCACGACGATGACCACGCCGTGGGGGCGTTTGTGCATGATCCCCAGGGCGTCGTGCACGGTGTTGCTGCGGTGCATCACCACGGGGGTCTCGTAGCGCGGCGAGCGCTGCTTGACCCACGAGGTCACCTCCGCGATCACGTCCAGCGGGATGTCCTGGGGCAGGATGCCCAGACCGCCGCGCCGGGCCATGGTCTCGACCATGCGCCGCCCGGTCACCGCGGTCATGTTCGCGGCCACGAGCGGGATGGTGGAACCGGTGCCGTCCGCGGGGGCTAGATCGACGTCGAACCGGGAGGTCACCCGGGACATCGAGGGCACCAGGAAGACGTCATTGTAGGTCAGGTCCGTGGTGGGTATCGTCAGGAATCGCACAAGAGGAGAGTCTACGTGCTCCCCCGCGGGCCGGCGGGCGGGCCGGCGGGTAGGTGGCAACCGTCCAGATGCCTCACTAGACTGAAAAACCGGTACGGCTTTGCGTGCGCGAAGCCAGTTCGCAAGTCCCGCGGCCGGTAAGCTCCGTGGGAGCCACACGAGGGCCGCAAGGACCAGCTCGCCGCCCGGGACACCCAGCACAGATGGAAGAGGCGTATCACTAGTGCCAGACCAGCCGCGTCACCTTATCCCTGAAGAATTTGCCGGCAACGAATGGCTCGTGGACGAGTTGTTCGACAAGTACCAGGCGGACAAGAACTCAGTGGACAAGAAGTGGTGGCCCATCTTCGAACAGATGGCCGGTGACGACCAGTCCGATACCCAGACGTCCGACACCAAGACCTCAGCAGCCGCCCCGTCCCAGGGGGCGGCTGCGCGGACGTCCGGGGGTGATCGTCCCGCTGTACGGCGCGACGACGCCGCCGCCAGGACGTCCGCGGACAAGGCCGCCTCCGGGACGTTCGGCGAGAACAAGCCCGCCTCCGGGACGGCGTCAACCTCGTCCAAGACCGAGCAGAACACCTCCGGTGCCGGCGCGGAGGCGCCCAGGAAGGCGCAGCGGGCCAAGTCCCCGGCGCCGTCGACCACCGGATCCAAGGCGAAGGGACGACCCGAAGGCGTGGACACCGAGACCGAGACCAGCGAGGGCTCCGGAACCAAGCGCCCCATCCGGGCGCAGCCGGAGGACCGTGCGAAGGACAAGAGCCAGGACAAACCCGCCGAGGACACCGTGGTCAAGCTGCGCGGTCCCGCCAAGGCCGTGGCCGCCAACATGGACGCCTCCCTGACCGTGCCCACCGCCACCACGGTGCGCGCGGTGCCCGCCAAGCTGCTGATCGACAACCGCCTGGTGATCAACTCGCATTTGGCCCGTAACCGCGGTGGCAAGGTGTCCTTCACCCACCTCGTGGGCTACGCCGTGATTCGCGCGCTCGCCAACTTCCCGTCCCAGAACGTGATCTACGATGAGGTGGACGGCAAGCCCGCCGCGGTGCATCCCGCGCACGTGAACTTCGGGATCGCGATCGACATCCCCAACAAGGACGGTTCCCGCAACCTGGTGGTGCCCAACATCAAGGGTGCGGAAGAGATGTCCTTCCAGCAGTTCTGGACCTCGTACGAGGACATCGTCAAGCGCGGGCGCAATGGCGCGCTGACCATGGAGGACTACGCGGGCACCACGGTGTCCCTGACGAACCCCGGTGGCATCGGCACCGTGCACTCGGTGCCGCGACTGTCCAAGGGCCAGGCGTGCATCATCGGCGTGGGTGCGCTGGACTACCCCGCCGAGTACAAGGGTGCCTCCCCCCGCACGATCGCGCGCAACGCGGTCTCCAAGGTCATCACCCTGACGTCCACGTACGACCACCGCGTGATCCAGGGCGCCGGTTCGGGTGAGTTCCTCAAGCTCGTGGAGCACTACCTGCTGGGCGGCGAGGACTTCTACGACCACATCTTCGAGGCCCTGCGCATCCCCTACGAGCCCGTCCGCTGGGCCGTGGACAACCAGGTCAACCCCGAGATCCAGATCAATAAGGTCGCCCGGATCCAGCAGCTGATCCACTCCTACCGCGTGCGCGGTCACCTCATGGCGGACACCAACCCGCTCGAGTACGTGATGCGCAAGCACCCGGACCTGGACATCCGCACCTACGGGCTCACCCTGTGGGACCTGGAGCGCGAGTGGCCCACCGGCGGTTTCGGCGGCCAGAGCCTGCTCACGCTGCGCGTGATCCTGGGTCGGCTGCGGGATGCCTACTGCCGCACCGTGGGCGTGGAGTACATGCACATCCAGGAGCCCGAGCAGCGCGAATGGTTCCAGTCCAAGCTCGAGCGTGACTACCAGAAGCCCGCGCGCGAGGAGCAGTTCCACATCCTCGAGCGGCTCAACGCCGCCGAGGCCTTCGAGACCTTCCTGCAGACCAAGTACGTGGGTCAGAAGCGCTTCTCGCTGGAGGGCGGCGAGTCGCTGATCCCGCTGCTGGACGCGATCATCTCCGAGGCCGCGGATGCTTCCCTCGCGGGTGTGGGCATCGCGATGGCCCACCGCGGCCGCCTCAACGTGCTGACCAACATTGCCGGGAAGTCCTACGCCCAGGTGTTCCGCGAGTTCGAGGGCAGCCAGGACCCGCGCGCCGCCGAGGGCTCGGGTGACGTGAAGTACCACCTGGGCACCGAGGGCGTGTTCACCTCCGACAACGGCAACGAGACCCAGGTGTACCTGGCCGCGAACCCCTCCCACCTGGAGGCCGCGGACCCGGTGATCGAGGGCATCGCCCGCGCCAAGACGGACGTGCTGGGCGCCGGGCCGGAGGGTAACGGTGAGTACCCCGTGCTGCCCATCCAGGTCCACGGTGACGCCGCGATGGCCGGACAGGGCATCGTCTACGAGGTCATGCAGATGTCCGGGCTCGAGGCCTACAACGTGGGTGGCACCATCCACGTGGTGGTCAACAACCAGGTGGGCTTCACCACCGCGCCCTCTGCGGGCCGCACGTCCACGTACTCCACGGACGTTGCGCGTACCGTGCAGGCCCCGATCTTCCACGTCAACGCGGACGATCCCGAGGCCGTGGCCCGTGTGGCGCAGCTCGCGTTCGAGTACCGCCAGCGGTTCCAGCGCGACGTCGTGATCGACCTGGTGTGCTACCGCCGCCGCGGGCACAACGAGGGCGACGACCCCTCGATGACCCAGCCGTTGATGTACTCCCTGATCGATGGCAAGCGCTCCACGCGCAAGGTCTACACCGAGAACCTCGTGGGCCGCGGGGACATCACGCAGGAAGAAGCGGACCGCGCTCTGAAGGACTACCAGGAGCGCCTGGAGCGGGTCTTCGCCGAGACCCATGAGGCCCAGACCTCCACGGTCCCGCTCGTGACCGGGGACGCCGCCGCGATCGCCAACATCGAGCGGCCGTCCGCGCAGCAGGCCGATTCCGGGGTGTCCGTGCCCAAGACCACCGCCATCTCCGAAGAAGCGGCCCACCGGATCGGTGACGCCTACGTGGACCTGCCCGAGGGCTTCACGATGCACCGCAAGCTGCACAAGCTCGCGGAGAAGCGCCGCGAGATGACGCGCGAGGGCGGGATCGACTGGGGCATGGGCGAGCTCATGGCCTTCGGTTCGCTGCTCATGGACGGTGTCCCGGTGCGGATGTCCGGTCAGGACGTGCGCCGCGGTACGTTCACGCAGCGCCACGCGGTGTTCTTCGACGCCGAGAACGGTGCCGAATGGACCCCGCTGAACCACCTCTCCGCGGACCAGGCACGGTTCTCGATCTACAACTCCCTGCTCTCCGAGTACGGCGTGCTGGGCTTCGAGTACGGCTACTCCGTGGAACGCCCCGAGGCGCTCACGGTGTGGGAGGCCCAGTTCGGTGACTTCACCAACGGCGCGCAGACCATCGTGGACGAGTTCATCTCCTCCGCGGAACAGAAGTGGGGTCAGCGCTCCAACCTGGTGATGTTGTTGCCGCACGGCTTCGAGGGCCAGGGACCCGACCACTCCTCCGCGCGCATCGAGCGCTTCCTGGTGCTGTGCGCGGAGAAGAACATGATCGTGGCCCAGCCCTCCACCCCGGCCAACCACTTCCACCTGCTGCGCCGCCAGGCGTACTCGCGCCCGCGCCGGCCGCTGATCGTGGCCACGCCCAAGCAGCTGCTGCGACTGAAGGCCGCGGCGTCCCCGGTGGAGGAGTTCACGCAGGGCGGCTTCCAGACGGTCATCCCGGACACCGCCGGGCTCGACGACGCCAAGGTCACCGACGTCATCCTGGTCTCCGGTCGGTTGTACTACGACCTCGTGACCCAGCAGAAGAAGTCGGACGACCACTCCACCGCGATTGTGCGCGTGGAGCAGCTCTACCCGCTGCCCGTGGACGAGATCAAGGAACAGCTGGCGCGCTACCCGGAGGCCCGGATCCTGTGGGCTCAGGACGAACCCGCCAACCAGGGTGCGTGGCCGTTCATGGCCGTGAACCTCGTGCCGCAGCTGGACCGCCCGGTCACGCTCGCGTCTCGCCCCGCCTCGGCCTCCCCCGCCAACGGCTCGGCCAAGCGCCACACGGCGGAGCTGGAGACCCTGGTGCAGCAGGCGTTCGCCCGCGGCGAGTGAGTGCCGCCCGGCGCACGGTACCGCGAGCTGCGCGGCGTCGTACGCCCCCGCCCGATCACCGGGCATGATCCGCCCGGGGGGCCGTCGCGAGACGGCCCCCCGGGTCCCAGCTAGCGAAGGATGTAAGAAGAGTGGACCAACGCAGGATCCGCATTGTGGCCGTGGGAGACGAATTGTTGGCCGGCGTGGACGACCCCCGCGCGCTCGGCTGGTTCGGACGAGTCATGGCGCGCACCCCCCGAGACGTGGTTCCCGTGGACGCCTACAATCTCGCCGCGCCTGGTCAGGGCAGTGAGACCCTCAACGACCACTGGTTCGCGGAGGCTTCCCGCCGCTTCGATCCCGCGTGCGACAACCGTCTGGTGATCGCACCGTCCGCCCTGGACATCGACCTGGGGATCACCTCCGCCCGGTCCCGGCTGAACATGGCCAACATCGTGGACCAGGCCACCCAGAACAACACCAAGGTGCTCGTGGTGGGTCCCCCGCCCACCCTGGACCCGCAGCGCAACCGCAAGATTGCGGACCTCTCCGCGGCCTACGGGGACGTGACCACGCGGCGCAACCACGTGTACGTGGACACGTTCAACCCCCTGCAGCACCACGAGCAGTGGCGCAAGGACCTCGCCGCCAACCACGGCAACCCCGGTCAGGCCGGTTACGGGCTCATCGCGTGGCTTGTGCTGCACCGCGGGTGGTACGACTGGCTGCAGCTGCCCGAGCCGCGCTGAGGCTCTCGCCTCTCGCCGTGGCGACCGCGGCGACCGGCCGCAATGCGGGGCAGGGGTTCCGGGTGACACCACCCGCGGCGCTGGCCGCAGGGTCCGGGGGCACCCCTATGGCATGGGCGGCACCGGAGCGGTGGCATGAGCACCGCCCGGAATGTGAGATACTGACAGACGATGTCCCAGCCAATCATCGCAGGAGGTACATCATGAGCAAGCGTGGACGTAAGCGCAAGGATCGTCGCAAGAACTCGGCAAACCGCGGCAAGCGGCCCAATTCCTGAGGTTCGGCGAACGCATCACGAAGCCCCCGTGACCGTCATCGGTCACGGGGGCTTCGCTCTGTCCGCGGGATCCGCGTCATCGGGTACTTCGTTCCCCGGATCCCTGCGCGGCTGAGCACTCACGCCGCTGGGCGCCGTCGGCGACTCATCCCGCCCGGTACCGGCGCCGGGCGGTCCTTAGGCAGCGGGGTGCTCGTTGCACTGGGCGTCGATGCGCGCGAGGATCGAGCGCTTGAGCTCGTCTGGCGCGGTCTCGCAGCACGAACGCTTCACCACGGAGCGGATCACGCACTCCAGGTTGTACTCGCGCTCGCAGTCGGCGCAGTCCGTGAGGTGCGCGTGGATCTCCTCGAGGTCCTCGGTGGTTAGTGCCCCGTCCAGGTACTCGTAGATCCGCTGGATGCGTTCGTCGGTGCAGCCGTTGTCACACGGTTTCGCGGTCATGCTCTAGCCTCGATCCTTCGCTCGTGCGCCGTCCTTGATCTTCTTCTGGACCTTGGACGTGTCGAATCCTCGTTCTTGGGCGTAGTTGCCCAGTTTCTCGCGCAGAAGCTTGCGGCCACGGTGCAACCTGGACATCACGGTTCCGATGGGCGTGTCCATGATCTCGGAGATCTCCTTGTATGCGAATCCCTCCACGTCCGAGAAGTACACCGCCAGACGGAACTCCTCGGGCAACTCCTGCAGGGCTCGCTTGACGTCCGAGTCCGGCAGGTGGTCCAACGCCTCCGCCTCCGCAGAACGCAGTCCCGTGGAGGTGTGCGACTCCGCGCGGTGCAGCTGCCAATCCTCCACGGTGTCCGTGTTGGCCTGGCGCGGTTCGCGTTGCCGCTTGCGGTACAGGTTGATGTACGTATTGGTCAGGATCCGGTACAACCAGGCTTTGAGATTGGTCCCCGGTTTGTACTGGTGGAACGCGGAGAACGCCTTGGTGTAGGCCTCCTGCACTAGGTCCTCGGCATCGGACGGGTTGCGGGTCATGCGCAATGCCGCGGCGTAGAGCTGGTCCACGTACTGCATGGCGTCGCGTTCGAAACGCTCACGGCGCTGCTGAGTGGTTTCCGCTCCGGCGGGCACCTCTTCGGGGTGTTCCACCGAATGGGAATCGTGAGTTCGCTGATCGTTCATCACGTCCCAGTCTAAGGTGGGGGCCGTCATCCTCCGCCGTCACCCACTTCCCTGGTCGTTGCCGAGTGTTACGTCACATATGTGGCGCTTCTGTACACCGTGGATAACACGCACGCGCCGTCCGCGTATTCCCGGCGGCGGCGCGAACTCGGGCCGATAGGATGGCTACAGTGCGTACCCGGAGATGCCGGGGCCGTAAGGAGGAGAACCATGAGCATTGTTCGTCGTCTCGCCCGCCCGCTGCTCGCCACCGGTTACATCGCCGGGGGCGTCAACGCGTTCCGCAACTCGTCCGCCGCCGCGAAGCAGTTGGACCCGGTCCTCAAGGCCCTCGAGAGCACCGCCCCGCAGGTGCGCCCCGTGACCGCCAACCGCGCTCAGGTCGCGCAGGGCATCGCCGCCGCCCAGGTCGTCGCGGCGTCGCTGCTCGCCGCGAGCAAGCTCCCGCGCCTGTCGTCCACCGTGCTGCTCGGCACCACCGCGCTCAACGGCTACACCCAATACCGCTCCGCGGACGCGAGCACCACCGAGGGCAAGGCCGCCCGCCGGTCGGACCTGCTCAAGAACGTGTCCCTGCTGGGTGCCGTGATGATCGCGGCCGTGGACACATCGGGCAACCCGTCCCTCGTGTGGCGCGCGAGCCACCTCGCCGACGACGTCCGCAAGAACGCGGTCAAGGTCGGCAAGGACACCAAGAAGAAGCTGGAGCAGGCCGAGAAGGCCGTCCAGGACGCCGTTTCCAACTAGGAGCACCGCCCCACGTGATGCCGAGCAACGGCGAACCGCAAGCCCTGGATCCCGCTCACTGGCGGGCCCCCTTCTCGGAGGGGGCCGCCGTGAGAGGCACGGTGGCCGTCCCCGGTTCCAAGTCCCTGACCAACAGGTATCTGGTCCTCGCGGCCCTCGCGGATGAACCGTCCGTGCTGCGCAAGCCGTTGCACTCGCGTGACAGCAGGCTCATGATCACCGCGCTCGAGCAGTTGGGCGCGGTGATCGAAGCGCTGCCGGACCCGGGGCCGTTCGGTCCGGATCTGCGGATCACCCCCCTGCCCCGCGCGCATACTCTCACCGGGCCCGTGACCGTGGACTGCGGTCTTGCGGGTACCGTGATGCGCTTCGTCCCGCCCCTGGCGGCGCTATGTTCCGGGGTCGTGGATTTCGACGGCGACGCCGGAGCGCGCGTCCGTCCCATGGGTCCCGTGATCGCGGGGTTGCGCGAGCTCGGCGTGTCCGTCGAGGACGACGGCCGGGGCACGCTGCCGTTGCGCGTCGTCGGCACCGGATCGGTGACCGGGGGCACCGTGATGATCGACGCGAGCGGCTCGTCCCAGTTCGTCTCCGCGCTACTGCTCTCCGCGGTGCGCTTCAACTCCCCGCTCGTACTGCACCACAAGGGCGGCTCCGGTGTGCCCTCACTACCGCACGTGGACATGACCGTGTCCGTGCTGCGCGACGCCGGTGTGGCCGCCGAGCGCATCGGTGACGCCGCGTGGCGGGTCAGCCCGAGCGACGTCGCCGGCCTGGACGTGACCGTGGAACCGGACCTGTCCAACGCCGGACCGTTCCTGGCGGCGGCCGTGGTCACGGGCGGGACCGTGAGCATCCCCGACTGGCCCGGCCACACCACGCAGGGCGGGGACCAGTGGCGGCGGATCCTGCCCCTGTTCGGCGCGGACGTCCGTGTGCAGGGCGGCACGTTCACCGTGACCGGTCCGGACGAGATCGCCGGGGTGGACCTGGACCTCTCGGAAGCCGGCGAGCTCGCGCCCACCGTGGCCGCGATCTGCGCGCTAGCCACCGGCCCCTCCGTGCTGCGCGGTATCGCCCACCTGCGCGGGCACGAGACCGATCGGCTCGCCGCGTTGCGCACCGAGCTCAACGCGCTGGGTGGGAACGTGGAGGAGACCGCGGACGGACTTCTGATCGCCCCCGCTGAGCTGCACGCCGGAGTCTTCCACAGCTATCACGACCACCGCATGGCCACCGCGGGAGCCATCCTGGGCCTGCGCGTGCCCGGGATCCGGGTGGAGAACGTCGCCACCACCGCCAAGACGCTTCCCGATTTCCCGGGCATGTGGGACCGCCTCGTGCGGCGGGGTTCCTGACGCAGTGGCCCGCAGGACCTGGGACGAGTCCGACGTCCGGATCCGCGCGAACAAGCGCGGCTCCCGCCCTCGCACCAAGCAACGACCCACGCACGAGGACGCCGTGATCGTACGTGTGGTGGCCGTGGACCGCGGCCGGTACACGTGCGTGGTGGGAGAGGACGAGGAACAACCTCGCACGGTGACGTGCGTGCGCGCCAAGGAGCTGCGGCGCCGGCCCATCGTGCCCGGGGATCTCGTGGGCGTCGTGGGTGACGTCACCGGTGCCCCGGACACCCTGGCACGCATCGTGCGGATCGAACCGCGCACCACCGTGCTGCGTCGCAGTGCCGATGACACCGATCCCGTGGAACGCGTGATCGTGGCGAACGCGGACCGGCTCGTGCTCGTGCTCGCGGCGGCCTCTCCCACCCCCCGCACGGGATTCGTGGACCGCGGGTTGGTGGCGGCATGGGACGCGGGAATCACCCCCGTGGTGTGCATGACCAAGTCTGATCTGGCCGATCCCACGGAGTTCCTGGACTACCTCCACGACCTGGACGTGATCACCCTCAGCACGCAGCGCGCGACCGACCGCGGTGAACGGCCCGAGGCCGGCATCCACGAGGAGTCCCTGGCCGTGTCCCCCGATTCCCTCGAGCGGTTGCGGTCGTTGCTGGACGGTCATGTGAGCGTGTTCCTGGGGCCCTCCGGCGTGGGCAAGTCCACGCTGGTCAACGCCCTCACGGGAGCGCAGCGGGCCACCGGCGGCGTCAACGACGTCACGGGCCGTGGCCGGCACACGTCGTCCTCCGCGCGTGCCCTCACGGTGCCCGGAACCCGCCCCGGGACCTGGGTCGTGGACACCCCCGGGATCCGTTCCCTGGGTCTGGCCCACGTGCCCGAGGAGGAACTGCTCAACGCGTTCACCGACCTGGTCCCCGCCACCGCGGACTGTCCTCGCGGGTGCCTGCACACGGAGGATTCCCCCGGGTGCGCGCTGGACGCGTGGGTGCACCGCCCGGGGGCCTCCCCGGCGGCCCCGCAGCGGCTCGAATCGCTACGCAGATTGCTCGCGGCGTCGCGCGGGCAGACACAGCGGGGGGACAGCGAGAAGCAGCTCGGACAAGCGATAACGTAGACGCATGCGTGCACCCAGCAGTTACACGGACGACCTCCGCCTGGCCCACATCCTCGCGGATTCCGTGGACGGACTGACCATGAAACGGTTCAAGTCCCAGGACCTTACCGTGGAGACCAAACCCGATCTCACACCCGTGACGGACGCGGACCGCGAGGCCGAACAAGTGATCCGCGCGCAACTGGGGCGCGTACGCAATCGGGACGCCGTGATCGGTGAGGAGTTCGGGACCACGGGTTCGGGCGGCCGCCAGTGGGTGATCGACCCGATCGACGGCACCAAGAACTACGTGCGCGGCGTACCCGTGTGGGCCACGCTGATCGGTTTGATCGAGGACGGTGAGGTGGTGTTGGGCGTGGTGTCCGCGCCGGCGCTCAACCGCCGTTGGTGGGCCGCCGCCGGGTCGGGGGCCTTCACGGGGCGCTCACTCTCGCAGGCCACGCGCTTGTCGGTCTCCTCAGTCAACCAGCTCTCGGACGCATCGCTGTCCTACTCGTCCCTGAGCGGATGGCGGGATCTGGGTGTGCGCCAGCAGTTCATCGAGCTCACCGATTCCGTGTGGCGCACGCGGGCCTACGGGGACTTCTGGTCCTACTGTATGGTCGCCGAGGGCGCGGTGGACCTCGCGTGCGAACCCGAACTCAACCTCTACGACATGGCCGCGCTCGTGCCCATCGTCACCGAGGCCGGCGGGCGTTTCACGTCCCTGGCCGGGCAGGACGGTCCCTTCGGGGACAACGCCCTGGCCAGCAACGGTCTCCTGCACGACGCCGCTCTGGACGTCCTCGGTACCGGCGCCCCCCAGGACTGAACGAGCCCGGTGTCACGTGCGTGACACCGGGCTCGTCCGTCTCATCCGAGGGGCGGGATCACCCGCGGGGACCTCAGGAGTTCAAGGAATCGTTGAGGGCGTTCTGCACGCACTCCTGGTACGCGGCGTCGTTTCCGGCCACCGCGAGGTCCATGCAGTCGGCGGCCTGACCGAAGACCCAGGCGAACAGCACGGCCATCAGGATGCCTCCCAGCAGCGCGAGTGCGGAGAGTACGATGCCCACGACCGCGAGTGCCGGGGAACCACGGCGCGACTTACGGATCTTGACCACGCCGATGATGCCGAGGATCAGGCCCACGAGGCCCAGTACACCGCCCAGACCGGCGAGCCAGAACGTGAGGATGCCCAGGATACCGAGCACCAGTGAGGCGATGCCCAGCCCGCGGCCCGGCACCGGAGCGTAGGGGTTGCCGTAGCCGTCCTGGTTGTCGTAACCACCCTGGTTGTACTCGTTCTGGTAGTGCGTGGGGTAACCACCCTGGGTGTCCTGGCCCTGGACGCCGTAACCCTGCTGGGGGTAGCCGCCGGCGCCGTAGCCCTGGTTGCCGTAGCCATGATTACCGTAAGCCTGGCCGCCATAGGACTGCTGACCGGACTGGCCGTACTGGTCGTCACCGCCGTACTGGTTGGACGAGCCGTACTGGCCGGTGGTGCCGTAGCCGCCGGCCTGGGAGGCGTTGTTCCCGTAGCCCTGGCCGCCCTGTTGAGCGGACGGATCGCTGTACTGGCCGTACTCGGGCTGCTGCGTCCCGCCCGCACTCTGAACCCGGCCGTCGGAGTACTGACCGTACTGCGGCTGGTCCCGGTGGGAGGCCGAGGACGAACCCGACTGATCGTTGGACCGCTCACTCATGGAAGCGCCTACCTCTCGGTTTCGATGATGGGTTTCCGGCTCAAGTCTTCCACATCGCGCCGGGAACACCGGGGGACGCCCCGGCCCACCCCGCTCGGGCACGCCCCTTCCGGCCGCCTTGAACCACTGTGCTGCACCACGCACATGTACCGGCCGGTACACGGTTTTATCGCAGCACAGAGGTTCCCGGGGCGCGGGCGTGGGTCCTGGTCCTCGTTCCATGTGCGGACTGCCCAGGCCCGGGCCCACCGCTGCAAGGTGCGGAAGGTCCCTGCCAGGGACCCCCGCCCCCAGGGAAGGTCGGCCCACCTCACCGCACTTCTCCACGCCTCACTGCACCGCAGAGATCTCCAGGCGGACACAGTCCGGGTCCAGCTCCCCCGATCCCACGAACACGGTGCGGTTGAGCCACGCACACGGCCCGTCCTCGTCCGCGGTGAGCACGGGCGCGCATCGGAAGTACACCCGCTGTGGGTCCACCGGGATCCCCTGAGCGATGGCCCGGGAGTCCTCCGCGCTGGCCACCCGCATCGCACGGTTGTCCACATAGACCGGGTGACCCTCGGCGAGTTCCAGGACGTACTTGGCCTCGAGCCAGGGGATCTCGGTACCAACCACTTGGTAATCGGCTCCCACGGGCAGCACACGCGCGGAGCCGCGAGAACCGGTCACTGCGCCGCCGGTGATCGGTGCGACCCTGCGTGTTCCGGCGGCGGTCCGGCCCACGGTCAGGGGTGCGGCCACTTCCACCCGCACGGTGAACGCGTGCCGAAGGACTGGGGACCGTGGGGTCCGTCCTGCCTCCACCCTAGGCCCGAGGACTCCCGCCGGTCGGGCACGCATGCGGACATGGGCCTCGGGTCCGCCGGGCTCCCGTGCTTGCCCCTCCGAACGCGGACCCCTGGACACAAATATGTCCCGATAACGCACTCGGAGCCATCGGCCGCGTGCTTTTTCGGGACTCAGATGTTCCCGGGCTCAGGCAAACAAAAAGACCCTGAACCATTGGTTCAGGGTCTTCTCACGTCCTGGGACAGGACGACAGTGGAGATGGGGGGAATTGAACCCCCGTCCGATGCAGCATTGTCAGGGCTTCTCCGGGTGCAGTGTGCTTACAGGTTTCTCAGTTCCGGTCATCTCGCACACGAGTGACCGCCGAACTCAGTTACGTAAGAGTCCCACGAACGCCCGTAACCTGCGTCCGCAGCAGTGACCTTCTAGCTGATGGCAGGATCCAGGTCGAAGGTGAACCTGGGCTGCCAGACTGCTGTCGCTACTTACGCAGCGAGAGCGAAGTCAGTGCGCTTGGATTTGGCACTTATTGTTTTACAGAGAGCGTTTACGAGATAACTCTGCGTCCTCGACCCGCTTCCCCTGTCTCAACTCACATCGTCGAAACCGATCATCCCCGTATTCATTTTTCAATGAGCTTCCATGTGCCGACGGATCTCAGTGACTCGCCCGCTCATGGACACATCAGATTACGCCCGCCCTAGCCACACCGTCAAATCGGCAGGGGCCGCGGACCGGGCTCCTCGGACCGCGGCCGGCTCCACCCGTGCTGCCCTACCCTGGCCCTCCCCCGCGGGATGCCCTAGGGTGTAACGCATGTTCCGATGAGCCATTCGACCTCCCCGCGCCCGTGGCCGCTGCCCGGCGGGGACCCCGGCTATCCGAGGACACCCATGGCTCATCCCCCGCATTCTCCCGCCACCCCTAATACGGCCGCGCACATCCGCGTGTCCGGCATCTCCGCCTCCTACGGCTCCCACCGGGTGCTCACGGACATCAGCTTCTCCGTGACCGCGGGTGATCCCACGGGTCTGATCGGAGAGAACGGTTCCGGCAAGAGCACCCTGCTGCGCATCATGGCGGGCCTGCGCGCGCCCGACACCGGTGAGGTCCGCGCCGTCGGCCCCGGCGATTCGCTGCGCGTGGGCCTGCTGCACCAAGAACCCCCCTTCGCGCCGCACGACACCGTGGCCCAGGCGGTGGAGGCGGCGGTGCGGACCGTGCGGGACGCAGCATCCGTCGTCGACCGCGCAGCTGACGCCCTCGCCCGCGCCCCGGAGGACGAGGGCGCAGCCACCGCGTACGCCGCCGCCCTGGACACTGCCGAACGGATCGGCGCGTGGGACGTGGACACCCGCATCGACGTCACTCTGGGCGGGCTCGGCCTGGGAGGCGTGGGTCGTGACCGGCCCACGGGTGCCCTGTCCGGCGGACAGCGCTCACGACTGTCCTTGGCCTGGCTGCTGCTCTCCACCCCGGACGTGTTGCTGCTCGACGAACCCACGAACCACCTGGACGACGCCGCCACGGAATTCCTGCGCGCGACCCTGCGGTCGTGGCACGGACCGGTGCTGCTGGCGAGCCATGACCGCGCATTCCTGGACACCGCCGTGACCTCGCTCGTGGACCTGGACCCCGCACCCCGACCGCATGCCGTCACCTCCGATCTCGTGGGTGACGGCACCGGGACGGGCATCGGCGTGACCCGCTTCGGCGGCACCTATTCCCAGTACGTGCTCGCCCGCATGGATACCCGCGAGCGCTGGGAACGCACGTATCGGGACGAACAGGCGCAACTGAAGAAGCTCCGCGCGGCCGTGCGGGAACAGCAGACCGTGGGCCACAGCGACCGGTCCCCCAAGACGGAGGGTCGTGCGGCGAAGAAGTTCTACGCGGACCGCAACGCCACGGTGGTCTCCCGACGGGTCAACGACGCGCGGACCCGCCTGGCCACCGTCGAAAACGAGCAGATCCGCAAGCCACCCCGCGAGCTGTACTTCCAGGGACTCACCGCGGGTTTGACTGGATCGGAGGCCGCACTGCACCGCACGGGTCCGGTACTGACCGCCTCCGCGGCCGAGGTCGCGGGACGGATGGCACCCGTATCCCTGGCCGTGAGCGCGGGTGAGTCGTGGCTCATCACGGGTTCCAATGGCGTGGGCAAATCCACCCTGCTGAGCCTGTTCGCCCGGAGACTGGAACCCACGCGCGGTTCCGTGCACGTCGCACCCGGCGTACGCGTGGGGTTATTGGACCAGGACGCCACACTGCCCGGCGCCGACCCGGAGCGCACGGCGGCCCACATCTACCATGAGCTCGTGGGAGAGAGTCGCGCGGAGACCGTTCCCCTCGGGACGTTCGGCCTGCTGGCCGGGCGGGACGAGAACCGGCGGGTCGGTGAGCTCAGCGTGGGGCAGCGGCGTCGGCTCGCCCTGGCGGTGCTGCTCGCGGACCCGCCGCACGTGTTGTTGCTGGACGAGCCCACCAACCACTTCTCACTCATGCTCGCCACGCAGCTCGAGGCGGCGGTGCCCCGCTACCCGGGGACCGTGCTCGTGGCCTCCCACGACCGCTGGTTGCGCCGGAACTGGACCGGCCGGCACCTCGCACTGGAGGTACCGGCCGGGACGCCGTGAGTCGAGGGGCTCAACCGCGCATGTTGCGGTAGCGCATGGCGCGCTGGGCCTCGCGGTTGTCCTGCTTCTCGCGCAGGGTCTGACGCTTGTCGTACTCGCGCTTGCCGCGGGCCACCGCGATCTCCACCTTTACGCGCTTGCCGTGCACGAAGTACAGGGACAGCGGAATGATGGTGTAACCGGCTTCGCGCGTCTTGCCCGCGATCTTATCCAGCTCGGAGCGGTGCAACAGCAGCTTGCGCCGCCGCCGCGCGGAATGGTTGGTCCACGAGCCCTGCAGATACTCCGGGATGTGGGCGTGTTCGAGCCACAGCTCGCCGCGGTTGTCGAACTGGCAGAACGCGTCCACCAGGGACGCCCGCCCCATGCGCAGCGACTTCACCTCGGTCCCCATGAGCGCCAATCCGGCCTCATAGGTGTCGTAGATGTTGTAGTCGTGGCGCGCCTTCTTGTTGTTGGCCACGATCTGGCGGCCGTCATCAGCGTTCTTCTTGGCCATCGGCCTGTTCTTCCTTCACCGGGTCCCGCCGGGGACGACGCCGGTGTCCCGGCCCGGGGTGCGCGGGGCACCTGCCGGGCGGGGCGGCGTCGTCGTGCGGCGTGGAACCCTTAGTCCTCGTCGTGCTGGCGGGCGTCCGCGCGCCAGCGAATGCCTTCGTCGATGAACGAGTCGATCCCGCCGTCGAACACGGAACTGGGATTGCCCTCTTCGTAGTTGGTGCGCAGATCCTTGACCATCTGGTAGGGATTGAGTACGTACGAGCGCATCTGGTCACCCCAGGATGCCTTCACGTCCCCCGCCATCTCCTTCTTCTTGGCGTCCGCTTCCTGCTGGCGCAACAGCAGTAAGCGGGACTGCAGCACGCGCAGCGCGGCCGCGCGGTTCTGGATCTGCGACTTCTCGTTCTGCATGGACACCACGATGCCCGTGGGGATGTGGGTCATGCGCACCGCGGAGTCGGTCGTGTTCACGGACTGACCACCGGGACCCGAGGAGCGGAACACGTCCACCTTCAGCTCGGACTCCGGGATCTCGATCGTGTCGTCGGACTCGATGAGCGGGATGACCTCCACCGCGGCGAAGGACGTCTGGCGCCGCCCCTGGTTGTCGAACGGAGAGATCCGCACGAGCCGGTGCGTACCCGCCTCCACGGACAGGGTCCCGAACGCGTAGGGCGCCTTGACCTCGAACGTGGCCGACTTCAGACCCGCCTCTTCCGCGTAGGAGGTGTCCAGGACCTTGGTGGGGTACCCGTGGCGCTCCGCCCAGCGCAGGTACATGCGCATGAGGATCTCCGCGAAGTCCGCGGCGTCCACACCACCGGCGCCCGAGCGGATGGTGACCACGGCCTCGCGTTCGTCGTACTCGCCGGCCAGCAGGGTCTGGATCTCCAGTTCGGACAGCGCCTTGCGGATGGACTCGAGTTCCTCCGCGGCGGCGTCCCGGGTGTCCTGATCGTCCTCTTCCTCCGCGAGTTCCACCATGACCTCGAGGTCGTCGATGCGCCCGGAGATCTTCCGGAGCCGGTCCAGCTTGCTCTGCTGGTGCGAGAGCTGCGAGGTGACCTTTTGGGCCTCGTCCGGGTTGTCCCACAGGTCCGGGGCCGCGGCCTGCTCGGACAGGACGACGATCTGCTTCTTCATGGACTCGACGTCGCTGACCGCCGCCACGGAGTCGTAGGTGGCTCGGAGGGCACGGATTTCTGCAGCGTAGTCAATGGAGGCCATGACACATCACTTTACGTCATGGCCCCCGGGTCCGTGAGTCGGTAGGATTCCCTTCGACCCCACTGCTGAGGAGCCCGCCGATGGAACGCCCCACCGTACTCGCACTCATCCTGGCGGGAGGCAAGGGGTCTCGACTGGGCGCCCTGACCGATTACGTGGTCAAGCCCGCGTTGCCCGTGGGCGGCACGTACCGCTTGATCGATGTGTCCCTGTCCAACCTGGCGCACTCGCACATCCCGGACGTGTGGATGGTGCAGCAGTACCTGCCCCACGACCTCAACGCCTACATGGCCGGCGGTCGCCCGTGGGACCTGGACCGCTCCCACGGCGGGCTGCAGATCCTGCCGCCTTACGAGGGGTCCCACGGCGAGGGTTTCGCGAGCGGCAACTCGGACTCCATCTACCGCCAGAGCACGATCATCCGTGAGGCGGACCCGGATCTGGTCCTCGTGCTCTCCGCGGACCACCTCTACACGATCGATTTCCGGTCCGTGGTGGACACCCACCTGACCAAGCGCGCTGATCTGACCATGGTCACCACCGAGGTCCCCGAGGATCCCTCCCGCTACAGCGTGGTACGCACCAATGAAGCCGGCCAGGTTACCGAGTTCGCGTACAAGCCCGAGGAGCCCAAGGGCAACCTTGTGGCCGGTGAGATGTTCCTCTTCTCCACGGACGTGCTGCTGTCGGCGCTGGACACCCTGCAGTCCGAACTGGGCGAGCTGGGCGACTACGGCGAGGACCTCATCCCCTACGTCCTGGAACACCACCGGGTGGTCGAGCACCGGCACCTGGGGTACTGGATGGATCTCGGGACCGTCCAGTCCTACTGGACCGCGCAGATGCAGCTGATCGACGGCGACGGCGCGACCCTCGACGATCCCGCATGGCCCATCTGGAGCGGCCAGGTTGCTCCCCCGCCCGCGTTCATCACCGACGACGCCGCGGTCTCCCGCTCGTACGTGGCCCCCGGGGCGCGGGTGGCCGGCACCGTGGAACACTCGATCATCGGCCAGAACTGCGTGATCGAGGCCGGGGCCGTGGTGCGCAACTCCGTGCTGCTCGACGACGTGCACGTGGGTCCCACGGTGGAGCTCATCAACGTGGTCGCCGATTCGGGTGCGGACATCACCGGCGGTTCGCAGCGCGGTTCCGCGCAGCACGTCACGGTGATCGACCGCACCGGTACCGTGAGCCAGCGAGAAGCGTTCGACACCTCCGCGGTCCTGCCACGGAACCATGAACAGTACTGATCCCCTCCTTCGAAAGGTCGTCGTGTCATGAGCCGTTCCCGATCCACCCTGGGCCCCGTGCTGCGTCAGGTGCTGCGCTCCACCGTGCGCCGCCAGGCCACCCGCCGCCTCATCGGCGTGGTGCCTCCCGTGGCCGCATACCGCCGGGTGGCCACCGCCCGTCGCTTGCTGCGTATGCTGCGCCGCTGAGTCACGCCCACTGCAATGTGGCGAAGGCACGGCCGGGAATCTCCCGGCCGTGCCTTCGTCATATCGGTGCTTCGTTCAGTGCGGTGCATCACGCGTAGCGTGGCCGTGCTCCTAGCGGTGCGTGGTCCATAGCGACACCTCGCTTGTAGCGGGGCCTCGCTCATGGCGGAGCGTCACTCGTGACGGCACCCGTCATCGGGCCGTTTGGGGCATCGGGGCCAGGCGCAGGATCAGGAGGCCCACGGACGCCGAGGGAGCGCCATCGTTCTGGACGACGGCCCAGGAGGTTGCGCGTGCGGTGTCGATCGTGGTGGTCGGAGCATCGGTCATGGCGGTCTTACTTATCGCGGAAAGTCACTCCGCAAGTGACGCGTCAACGGTACACAACATGTCACCTGTGAAACCTCTGGTCAGACGGCAAACCGGGTGAGGTGAATCACCGCTGCATGACGGCTCGCGCGTCCCCCGTGGCGCTGATCGGGACACCCGCCGGGATGAACACGTTGACCACCGGCGGATGCACCACGGCCGAGAGCGTGACCTGGGCGGTCGTCCCGTCCGCCGATCCCGTGGGCGCCGCGAGGGACAGCCCGCTGACATCGTGGAAAGCCCCCACGGTCCCCAGGTAACTCGTGGCCGAGGCGGCCACCGCCCCGTTCGTGAGGATGGGTGTGGGCGGACCCGAACCGGAGCGGTCCACGTTCGTGAACGTATCCGCGGCGGCCCCCGCCGCCCGATCGGCGAGCGATTGAAGTTGCCGCTCCCCCACGTACACGCTGGTGATCGCCATGACTGTGACCACCAGGAGCAGAGTCACCAGGGCGAAACCGATCAGCACGATCGTGGTCTGTCCGGAGTCAGGATCCTCGGGGTTCGCACGATGCGGTTCATCGCGGTCCTGGCTCGTCCCCTGCGCCGGGCACTCGTGTGGCCGCGGCCCGTCGAGGTCGTCGAGCTGCGCAGTCGGGATACCGATGAGGGGCCGCATTACGTCGCGGCCGGATAGCATCGCGCGCATCATGAGTACCGCCCCGCGATCACGGTGACGTCCGAGGACAGCGTGGCGATCCTGGCCGTGACGAACCCCGGCATCATGGGGAGTTCCACGGTGACGGTGGCGTGGACCCGGGCCACCGAACCGGGTGTCTCACACGTCCCGTCCGAACAGCTCACCGTGACAGCGAGGTCCCGCGGGTCGAAACCGTGATCCTGGGCCGCGACGGCGGCGACGTCGTGCACCCTTACGCGATTGAGGTCCTTGGCCTCGAGAACGGACACGGCCTGAGCCGCCTGGTCCGCCGCCGCGACCACGGCGAGCGAGCCCGCCTGGACCCGGGCCACCGTGACCACCAGGTACATCACGGGCACGAGCAATAGCAGGCCCAGTCCGATGAACTCCACGATCGCGCTCCCCCGGTCCGGATCGTCCCCGGAACCGCGCCGCGCGAGGACCTCACGAATCCATGTCGACCGCATGCCCACTCACCTCCAGCGCGCGCGGCGGGCCCAGCGTGGCCACGACCGGCAGGGGCGAGACCACACGGATCTCGACCGCCGGCAGTGACCCCACGCTGGTTCGGGACACAGAGATGTCCCGCGCATAACTCGCGCCCACGGTGTCGGTGATGATCCCGCGCGTGCGGGCGATGCCGTCCTCGTCGGTGCGGTCCGCGAGGCTCGCGTACCGGGCCCCGGCCGCGGCAGCGTCGATCAGGGTGTTGCGCACGTGCAGCGCGAATCCCACCTGCAGAATGAGGCCGAACAGCACGATCGCGAGCGCGAGGACCATGACGTATTCGGCCACCGCGTTGCCGGCGTCCAGGTCGAGCGCGGGGTCAGAGGCCCGAGACGCGGTTGATGGCATCCTGGAACAGCCCCTCCAAGGCGGGCCGGGCGATGAGCAACAACCCCGCCACCAGCACCGCGGACATGAGCGTAAGCATGACCCAGCCGGGTACGTCCCCCCGATCCGGGTGGTCATCACTCGGTGCGAGCCGGGCGGGCAGGGAGACGGTCAGCAGCCACATGGTGGCCGCATGACAGCGCATCAGGTGTTTCATGATTTTCTCCTTGTGTCGTCAGTGGGTTCGGAAGCCGATCCGTCAGAACCCCAGGTCCAGGACCGCGAGTCCGGGGAACACCGCGAACATCACGCTCAACGGCAGGATGAAGAACACGACCGGGACGAGCATCGCGATCTCTTTCTTGCCGGCGATCTCCATCAGGACCCGTTTGTCGTGGTCCCGCACGTCCTGAGCTTGGGCTCGCAGCACGTCAGCGAGCGGGGTGCCCCGTTCGATGGCGACGACGATGCCGTCCACGAACCTGCCCAGCGCCACGACGTCGGTGCGCGCCGAGAAGTCCTGCAGCGCCGTCGTCAATCCGGACCCGGCGCGCGTCTGGGCGAGCACCGCTCGGAATTCCCCGACCAACTCTCCCTCCGCGACCCGGCACACCCGTTCGAGCGCGCCCACGGTGCTTTCCCCGGCGCCTACCGCGAGCGCCATGAGCTCCGCCACGGCGGGGAACTCGGCGAGCATGCGCTTCTCCCGGCGCTGGATACTGCGGCTCAAGAGGTAGTTACGCAGCCATACCCCGGTCCCCGCGCCGAGGACGGCACCCACGGCGAGGATCGCGATGTTCACGTCCGCCCGCAGCACCAGGGCCGTTCCGATCACGCTGCCCACGACCGCTCCGGCCACACCGAAGAGCACCTGTTCGGCGCGGTAGTCCATGACATCCTTACGGGAACCGTCCCGCACGAGTCGTCGGGCGAGGACGTCCGCGTTGGAGAACAGGGGCGCTGCGCGCTGAAGGATCCAGTGCATGAGAGCGTTGCCCGCCGCACCCGTCAGGGACTGTCCGCGGGAGCGCCGTGAGCGCCAGGGGTTGTCCCCGAGTCCGGCGGAGAGCTCCGCGGCACGCAGTTGCGGGGCGATCCGGTCCGCGAAGCTGGGCGCTCCCACGGCCTTGGCCGCGGCAAGGATGAGCCACAGTCCCAGCGAGAGGACGAGTCCGAGCACCCCGGACAGCACGGTGAGGTTCATCGCAGCACTCTCCGCTCGGTGGGTAAGGCGCCCAGGCGCAGCATGAGCTGGTACGCCAGCACCGAGATCGCGAGCCCACCCAGGAGCACGGCGGCGCCGGTGGCCGTGTTGTAGGCGCGGACCGCTGCGGGTTGGGTGGCCATGAGCGCGAGGATGAGCCACGGTGCCGCCACGGACAGCCGAGCGGCGTTCACGGTCCAGGACTGCCGGGCTTCCAGTTCACTGCGGGTTCGTTCGTTCTCCCGCAGGAACTCGGACAGGGTGCCCAGCAACTTCCCCAGATCGGTGCCGCCCACCTCGCGGGTCACGCGCAGCGCCTCCACGATGTTGTCCGCCACGGGATCGGCGAGCCGCTGCTTGAGCATGGTCAGCGACCCGTGGAGCTGACCGCTAGCACGGTAGTCGGCCGCGAACTGGGCGAACGCGGGTCGCAGGGGTTCCGGTCCCCGGTACTGCAGTTGCATCAGGGCTTCGGGCAGGCCCATCCCCGCGCGGATCGCGGAGCGCAAATGGTCCACGACGTCGGGCCAGACCTCGCGCAGGACGGCCGTGCGGCGTCGTGCGCGCCGTTTGACGAGCCACAGCGGGAGGCACAGTGTCACGAGGAAGACGCACAGGCCGAACACCGCGGCGGACGTCAGCGCCAGGATCAACACCCCCGCCACCAGAGCGAGGAGCAGGCTCAGCCCGATGAACGCCGCGGGTGACAGGCCCGGGAGATCCGCCCGTAACAACAGGGTGCGGAGGTAGCCTGCCCGCGTGTGTTTGGTCCGCGCGGCGGGTGGCCGGGTCCAGCACGACCACCACACGAGGAACACCCCGGTTCCCAGCAGTACTCCGAACAACGCACTCATGGGTCTCGCCGCCCCGTTCGCGACGCGTTGTCCTCGGGCGTAGCGATGCGGCCGGCGTCGTCGGACGCGGTACTCGCCGGAGCGTCGTCGTGAATCAGCGACGCCGGAGAATAGCCCGCGCGCGTGAACTTGTGGGCCGAGGGCAGCTCCGAGGCCACCGCGCGCAGGGCACCGTCCTGTAAGCGGAAGATCGGGTACGTCTCGATGACGCCGTTCTCCACCCGGTTACCGATGCCCAGGATCTCGGCGACGTACCGGTGACCCGAGGGCGCGCGGTGGCAATGGACGACCAGGTCGAAGCACGAGGCCACGGTGGGTACCACGAACGCGCTACTGATGTTCTCGCCCGCGAGCAGCGGCAGGGTGCAGATCTTGGTCACGGCATCACGGGCAGAATTGGCGTGCAGCGAGCACATCCCTGGCAGCCCGGCATTCAGCGCGATGAGCATGTCCAGGCTCTCGGCCTCGCGCACCTCCCCCACGACCAACCGGTCCGGGCGCATGCGCAGCGCCTCCTTCACGAGCCGGCGAAGCGGGATCTCGCCCGTGCCCTCGAGGTTCGCTTGGCGGCACTGCATGCCGACGACGTCGCGCAGCGCCACCTTCAGCTCGAAGACCTCCTCGACCGTGATCACCCTCTCCCGCGGGCCGATCGCCGCGCACAAGCAGTTGAGCAGGGTGGTCTTCCCGGCCTGGGTGGCCCCCGACACCAGGATGTTCAACCCGGCATCCACCGCCGCATGCAGGAACTGCGCGGCCTGGGTGGTAAGCGAGCCCAACCCCACCAGATCCTCCAGACGGCGGGCCCGTGCCACGAACTTGCGGATGTTCACCGCCCAATGCGCCCGGGTGACGTCCGGGATCACCACGTGCAACCGGGAACCGTCCGGCAGGGAGGCGTCCACGAACGGGGAACTCAGATCCAGGCGGCGCCCCGAGGACTTGAGCATGCGCTCCACGAGGGTGCGCACGTGTGACTCGCTCAGCACGAGACTCGTCAGCTCGGATTCGCCGTCGCGGGCGATGTAGATCTCGGTCGGGCCGTTGATCCAGATCTCCTCGACCTCGGGATCATCCAGGAACGGCTGCAACGGACCGTACCCGGCCACCAGGTCCAGCACCGTCTTACGGGCAGCCTCAAGGTCCTGCACCCGCGGCAACCCCGCACGCGCCGAACGCACGTCGTACTCCGCCACCACAGCGGCCACGATCTGACGGGTGGGCTCCACCTCATGCAACGGATCCAACCCGCTGCGCCGGATCTGCTCACGCACATCCGCCTCGATCAACCCGATCGCGTCCTCGGCGACCCCTACGGCCATGACTCCCCCTGGGATTCCCCCGAACCCGTTACCGGCTGGTCAACTCTGCAGGGAACGCTAGGGGAAATCGCAGCTGATCGACACGACACGGCACTCGGTCTGTGGATAATCCCGCTGACGTGCACCGATGAACTCGGCCATGGGCGTCATGTTTCGACCCACTATGCAACTGCATCGAGTGTGATCGGCATCACGACCAATGGGGCAGGACTCGCTAGTCCGGCCGAGCTGGTCGCCGCGACGTGACTGAGAGACTTGGTCCTTTGCAGCACGAGCTCCGTGCGGGGCCAACGGCGCAAGTTGAGAATGAGCGTGCGATCCGCCCGCCTTAAGGTGACGCCGCCGATGGAAGGAGGGAAGAGTGGCCAAGCACCTGTTTCTGCCTAAGACCCACCCCCTCTCTTGCTTTTCTCGACGAAACAGGCTCGATCTCCCGAGACAGATTCTTCGCTGTCAGCCTTCTCCTTCACCCCGAGCCTCCCCGGGTTCTGCGCAGCATGCAGAAGTACCGAGACCGAACCCATGACTACGGCAAGTTCCACCTCACGGGTCTCACCCAGGGCGCCCTCAATACTTACAAGGGCTTCGTGGACACCGTCTTGGCCAACAGAGACTTCCGTTTCTTCTGCTGCGTCGCTGCTCGAGATCCTGCCGACCCGGTGGCACGGTTCGCAGATCCGTGGACGGCCTACCTGAAGTTGTTCGAACGGTTACTCATAGGGGCGATCCGACCGGGATAAATAACGTCTCACAGCGGGACTCGCCGGTTCCCGGTCGCCCAAGGCCCTACTCGCAGACCCTGTCGCCAAACGATGTGGTGTGCCCGATTTCCTGACCGAGAGGAAGACTGCGTGCCTCGGCTTGAGGATGTATGACCATGCCTCTCAGCCCGGCGTCGCTGGGCCCGATTCCGGAGAGTAAAACGACTATGTACCGGGTGTGGGCCTCTGGCCTATAGCCCGGTATTTTCTTGCTGTGCGGAACCCGGCCCAGCGGCGTTGTGCCCGGACGAGTACCCCGACGATGGCGCCTCCACCGGCCGACCCAGCGGCGAGGTGCGGCGGAAGGCGCGCACCGAGCGGCGCTCGCCGTGGGCGGCGTCGGGCTCCCAGGGCTTCTCGGTCTCCGAGATGGCGATGTGCCGGGCGATGCGGGTGAGCTTGACCTCCTCCGCACGGCGGTGCTGCGCTGTGGTGTACTGCGTGACCATGAACAGCACCACGAGCGCGTAGAGCACCAGGTCCGTACCACGGCCGATGCCCAGGAACCGCGCGACGCTCGTGACGAGGTCCGGGACCAGGATCGAGATGGCCGCGAAGACGAAGAACGCGACGGCCGCGAGCCGGCGGATCGCCTGGTGCTTGGCGTTGGCCCCGCCGCGCACGAGCGTGAGCGCACCGTACGCCACGGCGAGGATGAGGACGATCTGGACCACGATGGTCATGTGGGGGCTCCCGCTACTTCACGAACAGTTCGGTCAGGATGTTCACACCGTTGAGCAGAGACTGGCCCTTGCCCTTGGAGTACTCCGTGTAGATGATCTCCACCGGGTGCTCGACCCACCGGGGCTGGATCTGCGCGAACTGGTTGACGATCTCCGAGGCGTGGGCCATGCGGTTCTGCTTGAGGTGGATCTTGCCCAGGGTCCCCCGGTCGATGGCCCGCAACCCGTTGTGGGCGTCGGAGAGGTCCATCCCGCTCGTGAACTTGGACACGAACGCCGCGGTGCGCAATACGAAGCGTTTTAGCGGTGAGACCTGCGTGCGGTCGTCCAGGAACCGGGAGCCCAGGACCACCTCGGCCTCACCGGAGCGGATGCGCTGAACCATGTCGTACGCGTCGATCACCCGGTGCTGGCCGTCGGAGTCAAACGTGACCACGCAGTCCATCTCCGGGTCCTGCAAGGCGTACTCGAAACCCGTCTGCAGGGCGGCACCCTGACCGAGGTTGATGGGGTGCTGGACCACCACGGCGCCGGCCTCGCGGCAGATCCGTGCGGAGTCGTCACGGGAGCCGTCGTCCACGCACACCACGTGCGGGAACGTCCGGCGGAGGTTCTCCAGGACCTCCCCCACCACCTGGGCCTCGTTGTACACGGGCATCACAATCCACGCTCGACTCACCCGACCATTGTTCCATAGCGCGACCGAGCCACCGGCGTGCCGGCGCCGTCCCAGCAGTGCGTCTGCGGGGATCGTCGCTGGCGTCTCCGACTTCCCCGGCGGGCGGGCACCGCCCGATTGCACCCTGTGGGGTGTGCACGAGCCCCCGCCAGCCCCGTCCACTAAACTTCCCACGTACCCCGCCCCGTTGACATCTGGAGTCATGGATCCCTTGAGCTGGCCAGAAGCACTTCCCCCGTACGCTCTCGTAGCACTCCTCGTGATCCTCCCCGGCACGCTGCTCAGCGTGGCCCTGGGGTTGCGGGGGCTCGCCCGATGGGCGTCGGTGGTGCCGCTGTCCGTGGCCGGCTTCTCCGTCTCCGCCGTCATCTTCGGTTTCGCGGGCGTGCCGTGGAACCCACTCACGGCGTCCGCGGCGTTCGTGGTCGCGGCCGTTATCCTGTGGCTCGTGCTGTGGCCCTCACGACGCCGCCGCACCGGTCCGTGGGCCGGGACCGTCCCGCTGCGGGAACGGATCACCAGCCCCGCCGTGGCCGTGGTGTGCGGTGCGGTGCTGGGGATCGGGATCGTGGTGCAGCGACTGCACCTGATCATGCAGCGCCCCGATGCCATCTCTCAGACCTACGACGCGAACTTCCACTACAACGCGGTGCGCTACATCGAGGACACCGGATCCGCGTCCTCCCTGACCCTGGGTGGGTTGGGCGTCGTGGAACCGAGCTTCTACCCGGCGGCGTGGCACAACACAGTGGCGTTCGTGGCCCAGGTCGCCGACCTGCCCGTGGCGCTCACGGCGAATGCCATGACCATGATCGTGTGCGGCATGGTGTGGGTGCTGGGGAGCCTGTACTTCACCACCCGGCTGCTGGGTTCGCGTCCCGCCGTGGCGGTGGCCACGGGGCTGATGGCATCCAGTTTCCCCGCGTTCCCGTACCTGCTGAGCTTCTACGGCAACCTGTACCCCAACACGCTCTCCATCGCCATGCTGCCCCTGTGGCTGGGTCTGCTCGCGGATGCCCTGGGGTTGTCCCGGGAGCCCTACCTGCGCTCGAAACTCGCCCTGTGGCTGACCCTGCTCGCGGTCACCGGCGCCATGGGTCTCGCCCACCCCTCCACCGTGGTGGTGGGTCTCGCGCTGCTGTGGATCATGCTCGTGACCGCGTGGTGGCGCACGGTGCGCCGGACCCGCCCGTGGTGGATCAAGGTCCTCGGGGCCGTGGGTCTCCTGGCGATGCCCGCGGTGCTGCAGCAGATCTGGTTCGCCGCGCGCGCCTCCCAGACCGCGTCCTCGTGGCGGCCCCACGTCACCGAGGCGCAGGCCCTGGGTGAGGCCCTCGCGACCGTGCACCCGGACGCCCCCCACCTGCCGTGGGTCCTGGTCCTGCTGGTCCTCGTGGGCGCGGGGAGCCTGCTGCGCCACACCTCCCGCTGGGTGGTGGGAGCATGGTTGTTCCTCGTGTGGCTGTACGTCCTGGTGGCCGCCTCGCGGGACTACTCCTTCCGCTACGACTGGACCGGTGTCTGGTACAACGACTCCCACCGGATCCTGGCGTTGATCCCCGTGGTCGCGGTGCCGCTCGCCACCGCGGGTGCCGTGGCGATCCTGCGCTGGATTGTCTCCCACGTGCGCCAGGCCCTCGGTCGGGCCGCGCGCAGCCGCCGGGCCTCCTCCGCTGTGCGGGACACCGCCGCCCGGATCAGGCCCGTGGTGCGTTCCCGCTGCGCGGCCGTGGTGGGCGGGGTGCTCGCCGTGGTCGTCGGGTGGATGCTGATCCAGACGCAACCCATGACCGACATCGTGGAGTACGGCAAGACGGAGTACGCGAGCGGGGTCGACTACCAGTTGCTGACCCCGGAGGAGCTGCAGCTACTGAACGAGCTGCCCGAGTACGTTCCCCCGGGAGCCACGGTGTACGGCAATCCCCTGACCGGGACCTCCCAGGCCTACTCGGTCGCGGACGTGGACGTGCTGATCCCGCACAACGGCCTGATCGCGGACAAGGACGTCTCCACGATCGTCCACCACCTGGACGAGCTCACGACCGATCCCGCGGTGTGCCCCGCGCTGCGCCGCCACCACGTACAGTTCGTCCTGGACTTCGGCACGCAACAGGTCAACCCGTTCGCGTACTTCGACACGAGCGGCTACTCCGAGCTCACACCCGAGAACGGGTTCGAGTTGATCGCCCAGACCGGTCCCGAGGCCAAGCTGTACGAGATCACCGGTTGCGACTGAGCGGCCCTCCGGCACACGACGACGCCGCCGCGAGACAGGAAATCTGGCGGCGTCGTCCGAAGGTCGGGAAGCGGGGGCGGGCTCAGCCGGCCAGGGGCCCGTCCAGGTCCGGGTCGTACTGGGGCACGAACTCTTCGCCACGCTCGGCGGCCTCGCGTGCCTGCCACTCGCGTTTGCGGCGCTTGTCCTCGAGGGCGCGCGCGAGGCCTTCCGCGTGCTCGCGGCGCACCTCCTCCTCGGGCTGGTTGCGCATGTGGGCGACGGCGCCGTAAACGTTGCCGTCGAAGACCTTGTTGCCGTGGTCCATCACGATGCCGCGCTCGCAGATGTCCATCACGAGGTTGAGGTCGTGGCTGACCACCACGAGGGTCTTGCCCCGGCGCACGAGGTCCTTGATCCGACCGATGCATTTCTTCTGGAACGGCTCGTCCCCCACGGAGAGGATCTCGTCCACCAGGAAGACCTCGGGGTCCGTGTGGATGGCCACGGAGAACGCGAGGCGCAAGTACATGCCGGAGCTGTAGAACTTGACCTCGGTGTCGATGAACTCGGCGATCTCGGAAAAGGCCACGATGTCGTCGAACTTCTCGTCGATCTCCGCCTTGTCCATCCCCAGGATGGCGCCGTTGAGGTAGACGTTGTCGCGGCCCGTGAGATCCGGGTGGAACCCCGCACCCACCTCGATGAGCCCCGCCACGCGCTCCCGCGTGAGCACCTCCCCCGAGTCCGGGTTCATGACCCCGGAGATCATCTTCAGGGTCGTGGACTTACCCGAACCGTTGAAGCCCAGCAGGGCCACGGTCTCACCGTCGTAGACATCGAACGAGACGTCGTTGAGTGCCGTGAACTTGGCCGTGAGGTCCCCCTTGCGGCCCTTCACGAGCCACACGAAGGCCTCCTTCATGGAGCGGGTGTGGCGCAGCACGAACTCCTTGGTCATGTGCCTGACCCGGATAGCGACGTCCGCCTCGGTGCGCCCGGGGGTGTGCGGGGTGACTGAACTAGACATGATTCACAGCTCCTGCGCGAAGTTGCCCTCTTGGGACCGGAAGAGCCGGTCCGCGATCACGAAGAGGATCAGGCTGGTGACGATGGCCAACGGGGTCCAGCCCGTCATCAGGTGGGGCGGGACGTGCCAGATCTGCGGGTTATCCGTGGTAGGGAACCAGAACCCGTAGTGGAACAGTTCCACGGCCACCGTGAGGGGGTTGACCATGTAGACGTAGTACACCCAGTCCCACAGCTTCTCCCGCACCATGGTCCACATGTAGAGCACGGGCGAGGCCCACGTGGAGACCATGACGATCAGGTCCACGATGTTCTCCGCGTCCCGGAAGAACACGTTGAACGTAGTGAACAACATGCCCAGGGCCAGGGAGAACAGGGCGATGATCAGCGTCCCCACGACCACAGCCAGCAATTGTTTGAGGTCCGGGCGCCACCCGGTCACGAGACACGCGAGCAGCAGGATGGCCAATTGCGGGACGAAGTGGATGAACGCGACCAGCAGGTTGGACACCGGGAACAACTGCCGTGGCAGGTAGATCTTCTTGAGCAGACCGCCGTTGGCCACCACCGAACGCGATGCGTTGCCGAAGACCTCACCGAACAGGTTCATCACCACGATCCCGGAGAACAGGTAGACCGCGAAGTTCTCGATCCCCCGGTTCAGGTCCAGGAACACGCCCATGGCGATGTAGAACACCAGGAACTGCACGCCCGGCTTGAGGTAGGACCACAACAGACCCAGCACCGTGCCGCGGTACCTGATCTGGATCTCCTTGTCCACGATCAGCTTGAGCAGGAACCTGTTGGCGAACACGTCCCGCAGGCCGCGGTCCTGCCCCGGAGGCCGCAACTGCGTCGCGGGGGGTTGCATTTCCATCTGCCGTCCTTTCCTCGCACGGGCCGTTGTGCGCCGTGACCGGATACACGCCGACGCCGCACGCGGAAGTCTGCGTGCGGCGTCGTGCAGGGGCCAAATTACTGCGCGGGGCCGTTCTCCGCAAAAGTCCGCGCCCACGCGTCCACCGAGGTGATCTCCGGGAGGGCGGCGCGGTACTGCTCGCTCAGCGCGTCCCACCGGGAGAGCAACTCGGCGTGGAGCTTGACGCTCTCCACCATGAGCTCACGGACCTGCGCGGGATCCCGGCGGTACCAGGACGCCCCGGTGCCGTCCGCGTTGGAGACGATCGCCGAGTCCAGGGACGCCAGGTAGGACCAGTGGCTGTCCATGTGCGCCACGCTGGCCTCCGGGTACTCCTTGGCCATGTCCCGCACGGGGCGCAGCGTCTGCTTGAGCACGGTGCGCACCGCCCACGGGATCAGCTGCGCCTTGGTCGGAGACTTGGGAGCCCCCATGGTGCGCGGGGGCTTCTTGCGCCGGACCGGCGGCAGAGTGGCCGGGTCCTTGACCACGCGCGCGTCCGAGTACTCGTCCTTCATGGCGCGGATCTCGGGCATGCGGGTGGGCAGCATGGCGTGCAGCCCGTCCGGGCCGTCCAGGACGTCCTGGATCGCGAGCAACACGGACTTGGCCGGGTAGTACTGCATGGACACCACGTGCTTGGTATCCGTGGTCAGGGACTCGCGCAGCATCCGCCCGCCCTTGGCGAACGGCGAGTGCAGCAGGGCCGCGATCAAGCGGTTGCGCTCGTGGAAGTACGCCTGCCAGTCCACGGCGTCATCCTTGTCCGCCCACGACACATGCCACACGGCCGCACCCGGCAGGGAGATGGTCGGGTAGCCGGCGGCCTTGGCGCGCAGCGAGTACTCGGAGTCGTCCCACTTGATAAACACGGGTAGGGACAGCCCGATGTCCTCGAGGACCACGCGGGGGATCAAACACATCCACCAGCCGTTGTAGTCGGCGTCCCAGCGCCGGTGCAGCTGGGGGCGCGAACGCAGACCGCGCTCGGCGAAGTCCACGCCACCCAGGCCGTCGATGGGACCCCACAAGAACCGGTAGGGGTTCACGACCTCCGCGTACGCGTTGAGCAGGGGCTTGTTGTACATGTCGAACATGTGCCCGCCCACGATGGACGGGGTGTGGCACATGTCCGCGAACGCGGTGGCCCGCAGCACGCCCTCGGACTCGAGCAGGATGTCGTCGTCCAGGATCAGGACGTAGTCGGACTTCTCCACGCCGTTCGGGGTGTCCCGGCCGCGCACGATCTCGTACATGTTCCGGGCGAAACCACCGGAACCGCCCATGTTCCCCTGCCGGATCATCCGCAGCTTCCCGCGCATGGCCTGCTCGGCCTGCGGGAAGTCGGGTTCGTCCTGGACCAGCTTGTTGCCCTGGTCCACGATGATCAGCTCGTCGAGGACCTCATCCAGACCGTCCGCCTCGGCAATGGTCTTGATCGTGTTGACGCAGTAGTCCGGGCGGTTGAACGTGGTCACGCCCAGGGTCACCCGACCCACCGGGCGGCCCTGGGACGGCACGAGCCAGGACGCCGCGTCCAGGACCATGCCCTCCTCGTCCGCGATCAGGTCGAACCAGTACCAGCCGCCGTCACCGAACGGGGCCAGCGTGAGCTCGAACTCGCACGTGGTGCTCCCGCTGACCCGGCGGTCCTCAACACGCTGCGCGACCCCGCGAGCGTTCGTGCGGTACACGATGAGCGATCCGGCACCCGTAGTGCGCACACGCAGCACCACGGACTCGGCCACGGTCCAGCGGCGCCAGTAGGACGCTGGGAACGCGTTGAAGTAGGAGCCGAACGAGACGCGTCGCCCGGCCCGGATCCGCACCGAACGGCGCGAGAGGATGTCGTCCGGGTGCTGGTTGGCGGTGTCGGCGCCGGCCGAGGACGGGCCGTCCCGGTTGATGGGACCGTCGATGTACAGCGGCAGGGCGTCCAAGTCCTTGTTCGCGGGGAACACGACCCGGGCCACCTCCCGCAGGTCCTCCGCCGTGCTGGGCTCCGTGTTGATCTTGGCCAGGTACTCCTGGTCGTCCGTGGTCTGCGGTTCGGGCTGGTTGGCCTGTTCCACGCGTTCGCTGCTCACTCGTCCACTCCTCCGCTGCTCAGGGGCGCACCGGAGGTGAAATGCGGTGCGATCTTGTTGTCCACCATGGACAATGCCGAGCCGATGGCCATGTGCATGTCCAGGTACTTGTACGTGCCTAAGCGGCCGCCGAACAATACCGACGACTCCCCCTTGGCCAGATCCCGGTACGCGAGCAGCTTCTCGCGGTCCGCCTGCGTGTTCACGGGATAGTAGGGCTCGTCGCCCTTCTCGGCGAAACGCGAGAACTCCCGCATGATCACGGTCGCGTCCTTGGTGTAGTCACGCTCCGGGTGGAAGTGGCGGAACTCGTGGATGCGCGTGAACGGGACGTCCTCGTCCGGGTAGTTCATCACCGAGGTGCCCTGGAAGTCCTCGATGTCCAGGACCTCCTCCTCCAGATCGATCGTGCGCCACGAGAGGTCGCCCTGGGCGTAGTCGAAGTACCGGTCCACCGGGCCCGTGTAGACCACGGGGACCTGGCCCACCACGTTCGACTTGGAGAACTCCTGGGAGTAGTCGAAGAAGTCGGTGCCCAGGCGCACGTCGATGTTCGGATGGTCCGCCATGCGCTCGAGCCACGCGGTGTACCCGTCCACGGGCAGACCCTCGTGGGTGTCGTTGAAGTAGCGGTTGTCGTACGTGTAGCGCACGGGCAGCCGGGAGATGATGGACGCGGGCAGGTCCTTCGGATCGGTCTGCCACTGCTTGCCGGTGTAGTGCTTGATGAACGCCTCGTACAGCGGACGCCCGATCAGCTGGATGCCCTTGTCGTTGAGGTTCTGCGGATCCGTGCCCGCCAGTTCACCGGCCTGCTCGCGGATCAGATCGCGTGCCTCCCCCGGGGAGTACGCCGCGCGGAAGAACTGGTTGATCGTGCCCAGGTTGATGGGCATGGGGAACACCTCCCCCTTGTGCCGGGTGTACACCCGGTGCACGTAGTTCGTGAACGCGGTGAAGCGGTTCACGTACTCCCACACGCGCTCGTTCGAGGTGTGGAAGAGGTGGGCCCCGTAGCGGTGCACCTCGATCCCGGTCCGCTCCTCGTTCTCGCTGTAGGCGTTGCCGCCCAGGTGGGAACGCCGGTCGATCATGGTGACCTTCAGACCCATTTCTCGCGCCGCTCGTTCCGCCACGGTCAAACCGAACAGACCCGAGCCCACGACCACCAGATCAGTGTTCATGTGTTTCTCCTAGCATCTTCCGCGATTCATGCACGGACATCGTCTGGCCTAAAAATACCGGACACCACCCCGTGCGCCCTGTGTGACCCGCACAGCGCCGCGCCTCGTGAGCGCCGTCACACGGCGGCGTCGTGCGCGGGGTGCGACGCCGCTCGGCCGCTTCCGCGACGGCGCCGCAGCTCGGAGGACGGCGGGGTTCACGCACCACCGCACCGGGATGACAGCGAGGCGCGCGCTCCGCGTTCAGCGGGCGTCCCGGGTGAAACCGCTGAGCACCCACGCGGCGGCGGCTCGCCCCGACGCCGCGAGCGACGCGTTCTCCCGGGCCCACGTCCGACGGCGCTCACGCGCGCCCTCGCGCTCACCCGAGCGGGCGTCGTCGAGCGCGCGTTCCATGGCGTCCGCGACCGCATCGGGGGTGAACTCCACGGGCGTTCCCAACCGGTTCTCGGACACGAGGCGGGCACCCGCGCCCACCCCGGCGTAGATGGACGGTGTGCCGCACGCGGCGGCCGCGTAGAGCTTGGTGGGCTTGGAGAAGTCGTACCCGGTGTGCGGGATGACGGAGGCGAGGGCGGCCACGGCACCCCGCAGGAACGCCGCGGTGCGCGCCGGGGGCTGCACGCCGTGGAACACGACGTTGTCCGGGGCCAGCCGCGCGGCGACCTCCTGGACGCGGGTGAGGTCCGACCCGCGCCCCAGGACGTGCAGGGTCACCCCGGGGTGGCGCGGCAGGATCCGGGCGAGCGCCTCGATGAAGATGTCCATACCCTGCCATTCGGACACGGACCCCGCGTACACGAAATACGGTCCGTCCCACGGTTCGGCGGGGCCGTCCGCGGTGAAGGTGTCGGTGTCGATCCCGTTCTCGGCGAGGAACATCTTGTCCCGCCCGACCCCGGTCACGCGGCGCAGTTCCTCGCCCATCGACTCGGACACCGTGATCACACCGCCGGCGCGCCGGGCGGACACGGTCTCCGCAACGCGCATCAGCTGCGTCACCACCGAGGGGACGTCCATGTTCAGGGTCGCGGAGGTCCACACGTCCGGGTTGTACCAGATGTACGGACGACGCCGCAGTGCACTCGACAGCCACACCGCGAGTCCCGTGGTGGGGGGTGGTTCGCTCACCACGATGTCCGCGTTCATGGTGAGGAGGCGGGCGAAGGCCTGGACGTCGAAACTCAGGTACTGGGCCACGCCGCGGACGTAGTCCTCGCTGTCCCGCAGAACGGGGACCCGCACGATGCGGTACGGCTCGTCCACGGTGGCCGCAGCCATGGCGCGGGGCGGGTTCGTGGTCAGGACCGTGACGTCGGCCCCCTCGGCGGCGAAGCCCCTGGCCAGGGCGGCCAGACGGAAGGACGCGGCTGCCGGTTCGGGGAGGAAGATTCGGCTGACGATGACAACCTTGCGGGGTCTCATGGCCTTTACTGTCTCATGATTCACGCCCCAATCCGGACCGCGTCCACGGCACGTGCATGGGCGTTCGGTGGGAAGATCGGCCCGCGGTAAGCCCACTGCACGAGCGAGCCCTTGTACTCCCCCGCGCCGCGCGGATCCACACGGCGGGACGTGTCCTCGCCGCGGGCGGTCACCAGCGGGTGAAGTGCTGTCATGCAGTTGAGTCTCCGGATCACGTGGGCCGGTTCCGGCGTGGTCCACACCGCGCACCTCACCGCCGCATCGGGTGCGCGCGGGGCGGACCTGCGCGCCGAACTCGCCCGACTCCTGGGGACGCCGTGCACCGCCATGGTCTCGGGCGTCGATCTCGCGGCCGCGCGCGTGGGCACCCCGCCCCTGACGGATGGTGCCACGGTGGTCCTGACCCCGGAGACACGGACTCACGACGACGCGGACGTGCCGGCCGGGCCCGATCGGGCCTCGACGCCGGGTCCCCCATCCCCGGTCGTGCCGCTCGCGGATTCACAGGAGACCGCGTATCTCGTGGCCGTGGAGGGCGTCGGGGTGGGAACGCGCCTCCCGCTGGCCCGCGGAACGCATCAGCTCGCCCTCACGCCCCACGAGCCACGATCACTCCCCGCGTCGCAGCTACGGAAAGACCCCGCCCACCCGACCCTGATCATGGATGACGTGGGCCTGCGGGTGCTCCCGGGAGGCGCAGCACTGCGGCACGGCGACCGGGTCCGCGTGCGGGCGGACGGTCGCGCGTGCACCCTGCGGGTCTCGTTCCCCCCGGCGCACACCGAGGACCTGGCCTGGCCGGATCCGGCGGTGCCCCCGGCAGGATTCACCGCCCAGGAGGCGGATCCGGCCCACCTCTTGCGTGTGGACTCCCCCGCGGTCGGGAGGTCCCGGATCGCCCTGATCACGGGTCTGCTCCCCCTCCTGGCCGGGATCGGTATCGCGGTGGTCACCCACTGGTGGTTCTTCCTGGTCTTCAGTGCCCTTGGTGCGGTCACGTCCGCGGTGGGTTGGTTCGGCGAGCGCGGCGCGCGGCGCGATCATCGACGTCGCCTGGCCGCGGCACTCCAACGGGACCTGCGCCGCTGTGAGAAGGCGGCGCCGTCGGCCGCGGAGATCGTGGCGCGCGGCCGGGCGGTGCGCAGCCCGTCCCAGAGTGACGGCGGCGGACCCCGCCCGGCCACCGCACTGTCCCATGACGCCACAACGCCCGGACGGATCGGCGCCCCTGCTGAGCGGACACGTCGGTGGGTCCGGCTGGGTCACGCGGCACGGTCCGCGCACATCGTCGGTGACCGTGCGACGGCGCCTCGCGCGGCATTCCATTCCCACGCTCCCGTGTTACTGGATCTGGCGGAGATCGGCAGCCTGACCCTGGTTCTCGACCGGGAACGCGCGGAGGGTGTTCTCCATGCCCTGGCCGTGCAGTTGTTCACGGGGCCCGCGGCGCTCGCCGCATTGCGCGTCTCCCCGGGCATCACGTGGCGCCCGCCCGTGGCCCACGATCTGCTCGCAGCACCCCGCGAGAATCCCACGGCCTCTTCACCGGACCGGGACGTCGCGCTGGAGGTCGTGACACCGGCTTGGGCCGCCACCGCGCCGGCCACGCCCGGGACGCTTCGCATCATCGTGACGGCAGACCCGGAGGGTGCCCCCGGGGACACCGTCGTCACCGCGGGACCGGACGGCCTGCGGCTCAGCAGCCGAGTGGTCCATGCCGTTCCGGGGCTTGCGGAGACCGGGCGCGGGACGCACCTCGGGTTCACGCCGGACACCGTGACCTTCGACACCGCAGAGGCGGCGATCCGCGCGTGGCGACGAGCCGCGGGAGGCGCTCACGGTGGGCCACTGCCTCGCCGCGTGGGCTCGCACGAGCTGGTGGCCGCGCACCTCGGTCCGACCTCCACCTCGCTCGTCGGCACGTGCCGTGGCGGGTCCGCCGCTCGTCCCCAGCCCGCGACGTCGAACGCAGCGCTGGCCGCGGTGTTCGGCGTGTCATCCGCGGGGCCGGAGGTCGTCCGGCTCGACGACGAGAACCCGCACCTGCTCGTCGCGGGCACCACGGGATGCGGGAAGTCGGAAGTGCTGCGCACCCTCGTCACGGCGCTCGCACACGCATTCCCACCCGAGCGCCTGGAATTCGTGTTCATCGATTTCAAGGGCGGGGCGGCCCTGGCCCCACTGACGGGGCTACCGCACGTCACAACCCTGCTCACGGACCTGGGACCCGACGAGGTCCGCCGCGCCCTGGCCTTCCTACGCTCCGAGGTGCAGCGCCGCGAGCGGGTCCTGTGCTCCCTCGGGCTCAGTGATATGGCGCAGCTACGGTGCGCCGCGAGCGGTGCACTTCCCCTACGGGAGCTCGTGGTCGTGGTGGACGAGGCCAGGATGCTCACGGATGCCTTCCCGGATGCGGGGCAACAGCTCGCGGTGATTGCCGCGGTGGGCCGTTCCCTCGGTGTGCACCTCGTGCTCGCGACCCAGCGTCCCCAGGGTGCACTGAGCGCGGACGTGCGCGCCAACATCACCCAGGCACTGTGTCTGCGGGTGCGCAGTGATCAGGAGTCGATGGACGTACTCGGAACCGCCGCGGCGGCCCGCATCGCCCCGGGCATCCCGGGCCGCGGGTTCCTGGACCGCGGGGACGGCCCGCCCGTGGAGGTGCAGGCGGCGGTCCTGACCCGCATGATCCCACCGCGGCCCGAGCCCCTGGTGCTTCGTTTCGATCCCGGTCCCCTTCCGAGCCCGCCCGCCGCGGGAACCGGGCACGTCCGCCTCACCGCGTCCTCGGAGCGGGAAGCCGGGGTCACCGCCGCGGTGCGCGACGTCTCCCGCGCCTGGCACGGGTATCCGCCGCCCACCTCCGCTGATATGGCATCGTCTCACGTTCCCGCCGACGCCGCTGTCCCACCGCCCCTGCCCCGCCACGTGCCCGCGGTGCGCACCGACGGTGACGAGGTGGATCTGGGTGCTGCGGAGAATCCGGCGGCCCACTGGTGCGGGCGGGTCTCGTGGCACCCGTGGCAGGACGGGCCACTGTTGCTGATCGGACGCCCCGAGGCCACGCGCAAGGGATTGCGCGACGTACTGCGGCGCTGCGCCCACATCCGGATCCCGACCGCCACGGACCAGGCACACACGGGGGTGGCGGTGTACGTCCTCACCGCCTCGGGCCAGGCCGTGGAGGGGCTCACCACGGCGAACGGTCGGCCCCTGCACCCCGCTGTCCGCGGCTGCGCCCGTGCGGACCAGCCCGGGGACGTGGCCCACCTGGTGCGACAACTCCACGAGGGTCTCGAGCACGCGTCCACCGTTCCCAGGGACCCCCCGTCACGCGCCGTCCTCGCCGTCGACGACTGGGATCGCTGTTGCCAGGTCCTGCGTGCGAGCACGTGGGCGTACCTGGAGGACGAGCTGGTGTCCCTCATGGCCACGGGTGCGTCCCGAGGGTTGTCCTGCGTGGTCGCGGGAGATCGCGCACTGGTTGCGGGACGCGCGTCCCACCTCGGCTCCAACCGCTTGTACTTCCCACAAGGACAGAGCAACGACGCCCTCGTGCAGTGGCCCCGCCTGCCCCCGTTCACGCCGCATCCCGAGCGAGCCGCCCTCGCGGGCCCGATGGCCGCCCGCTGCACGCCGTGGGGCGCGGAAGATTCTTCGGGGCACCTCGCGGTCGTCCAGCTCGCCGGGGGGCTCGGACCCGACGCGCCCGCGGTCGCCCACAGTGCCCCGCCCGGGCCCACCGTGCCCACGGACCTCCGGGATGTCCGGCTCGTCCCGCCACGGCCCGATGAACCTGCGGGTGCACTCGCCGCCGCGTCCCAGGATTCCCCGGACGCACGGCGCACCGACGGCCCGACGCACCAGACGGCGAACCCGTGGCCCACGTCCTTCCCCTTGCCCACCGTGTGGCATGTCCCCGATCGGTCCGTGGCCGGCTTGGTGCTGGGTGTCACGCGGGACGGGCAATGCGCCGTTCACCCGTGGGGTCCCGGTTCGACCCTGATCGTCGCCGGCCCGGCGCGGTCGGGGCGATCCACGTTCCTCGACGCCGCCCGTTCCGGGTTGGCCGCACGCGCATCCGGAGACGGCGGGCCTGGACATCTCGTATTCGCCGGCTCACCCAGCACCGCAGCCGAGGCCGAGGAGCTCCTGCACGCCGCCAGGTCAGCTGATCGGTCGGCCACGATCGTGATCGACGACGCGGACCACCTCACCTCCGATGTCCTCCGGGCACTGGCCACCGCGTGGTCCGCGCATGCTTCCCCGGTCGAGTCCCACCAGGCGGCGGGCAGCTCAGCCACCGCCTGGGCCCAGCCCGGGGTACGGATGATCGTGGGCGTGCGCCTCACGGATGCGCTCGCGGGGACCTTTCCCCCGCTACTCGCGTGGCGCCAGCACGCGGACACGCTCCTGGTTCGACCACGGCGGGTGTTCGACGGTGACGTGTTCGGCGTGTCCCTCACGGGCCTTGCGCTGGGCGGGCCGCCCGGCCGCGCGGTCTGGGTGCACCGCGGCCTCGCGGAACCGGTGCAGCTGCCCGCGCCCGCGCAGGCGGTCACAGGGTGAGAGGTACGACGACGCTCGGCCCCGTTCGGCGGGCCACGCCCCGCAACCGTCCGGTCACCCGGGGGCCGTTGCGGTGGACGCTATCACTGCCGGCTCGCGCGGGCATCGGTGCCTGAGGTCCCGGCGTGCTCCGCGGGAGGTCCCGCGAGGTCAGCGAGCGACGTCGTCGTGGGTGCGATGCATCCAGGCGACGGTGCGCGGTGCGAACAAGCACAGGACGGTGACCACCGCGATCGCCGCGACCACGATCCCCCAGAAGCCCATGGTGAGCTGCAGGAAGGACAGTCCGACGATCAACAAGAACGCCTGAGACACCAGGACCGCGGCGCGCGGCCAGCGTAAACCTCGCCAGGTCCCGCGGGCCGCCGCGCCGAGCCACAACGCACCCGCGGCGAGCACGACGGTCGCGAAGATGATCCCCGCGATGGGTAGAACATGCACGGAGAACAGGGAGACGACCAGGCCCACGGCAACCGCGAGCAATGCCGCGCCCTCCAACGCCACCAGCACGGTGATCACGGATGCGGTCCAGGGCCGGGAGCTCGCGGCTCCGGGGGCGGTACGACGATCCGGGGCGGCCATGCGGAAAACCTTTCGGCGGGAACGGGAGCACTCCCACTGTAGTGACCGCATCGGCCCGCGGTCGGTGACGGATGCCGGGAACCTGCCCCGTCCGCTGATGCCGGAGACCGATGCCACCTGTCGGTGCCGACGGCTCATTCGGGAAACCGGTCCGAACACTCGGTCCCGGCCACCGATGCCGGCCGTCGGCCGCGCGGGCAGCGGCCCGAGCAACCGGTCCCACGGGTCCGTCTCATCAGTGGGTCCCAGCCGCCGGTACAGGGGCCGGCCTCGCGCACGGACATCCGGCGGCAATCGTTGCGAGGGGCGCCTTGGGATGTGATATAGCGCTCACACCCTTGTTTACTGTGTGTTTACGTGGGAAAATAATGGGCAGAATCCCCAGGGCCCGACATTCACGGGCCTTTTCTGTGTGTCATTCCCCCCGGAAATCCGCGACGCGGCTCGCTGCCGCATTGCTTGGGATGCGCACGGGCCCGCACCCACGAACCCGAAAGGAGCCGTGCCGTCATGGATTGGCGTAGTCGCGCAGCTTGCCTCGAAAAGGATCCCGAACTGTTCTTCCCGGTGGGCAACACCGGCCCCGCCCTGTTGCAGATCGAGGAAGCCAAGGCCGTGTGCCGCACGTGCGAGGTCATGGACACGTGCCTGCAGTGGGCCCTCGAATCCGGTCAGGACGCCGGTGTGTGGGGCGGTATGAGCGAGGACGAACGGCGTGCGTTGAAGCGCCGCGCCGCCCGCGCCCGCCGCGCCTCCTGAGTCCGTTCCCCACGGCGGCCCGTGACCTGCTCCCACGAGCGGGTCACGGGCCGCCGTCGTCCGCGGCCGGCTGGGCGTGTCAGGAGCGCCCGGACGTCGCCCGCGGGAACCGGGCGGTGATGATCACGCTCGTCCCACCCCCGTCAGCGGGTTGCCACCGGATGCCGCCCTGCAGCTCACCGGCCACTAGCGTGCGCACGATCTGCATCCCGAGTCCCTCGCCCTCCGCGGGTGGGCGGTAGGCGTCCACACCGGATTCCTCGATCACGGCGTCCCCCATGCCGCGCCCGTCGTCGTTGATCGCGATCTCGACGACGCGGTACCTCTCTCCCGCGTCCGTGACCTCGTCCTGCCGGTGCGTCACCGCGAGTTCCACGGTGCCGTCCCGGTCCTTGAGCCCGTGCTCCACGGCGTTGGCCACGATCTCGTTGACCACGAGGGCCACGGACGTCGCACTCTTGGACGGCAACCGCCCGAACCGGCCGCTGACCCGGGTGCGCACGTGCTGGCCCGCGGAGGCGGTCTCCACCGCGAGTTTGACCTGGTGGCGGATGAGGTCGTCGAAGTCCACGTCCTCCGAGATCTCGTGGGACAGGGACTCGTGCACGCGCGCGATCGCACTCACGCGCCGCATGGCCTGCTGCAGGCCGTTGCGTCCCTCGTCGGAATGCATGCGCCGGGACTGCAGGCGCAGGAGGGCGGAGACCGTCTGCAGGTTGTTCTTGACCCGGTGGTGGATCTCCCGGATCGTCGCGTCCTTGGACACGAGCTGCAGGTCGCGGCGCCGCAGTTCCGTGACGTCCCGGCACAGCAACAGCGCCCCGGTGCGTTCTGGGCCCTCCCGCAGCGGGATCGCACGCAGCGTGGCGGAGGCCTTTCCGGTGGCCAGTTCCGCGCGCCACGGCATGGTCCCCGCGAGCACGGGCGCCAGGGTCTCGTCCACGCCCGGGGCGGTCAGGGGCAACTGGCGTGCCACATGCAACAGGTTCTGCCCCGTGATGTCCCCCGCCAGACCCAGCCGCCGGAACGTGGACAGACCGTTGGGGGAACAGAACTCGACGGTCCCCTCGGCGTTGAGCCGCATCATGCCGTCGCCCACGCGCGGGGCGCCCCGGCGGGAATCGGTGCGCACCGCGAAATCCGGCCACGTCCCCTGGTTCGCCATGCGCAGCAGGGCCGAAGCCAGCTCGTGGTACACGAGTTCCATGCGGGACGGCAAGCGGTCGTGCTGGGGGTCCGCGGTGAGACTGAGGACGGCGATCGTGCGGTTGTTGCGCACGAGCGGCACGAGGGTGACCGACCGCGACGCGAGGCTCGACCACTCGGACGGACCGGCCCGTTCGATCTGCCGGTCCACCCACGCCCTGCGCAGTGTGAACGCAGCCTCGCCACCCACGACCTCCCCCACCATGTCTTTCTGGTAAGCGGTGGGTCCCGTGGTGGGCCGGGCGTGCGCCAACACGAGGAACTCGCTGCCCTCACCCGGGATCGGATCCCCCGTGGGGCTCTCGGCGGCGGGGATCACGTCCGCGGGGAAGCACAACAGCAGGTCCCCGAAGCCCAGGTCCGCGACCATCTGCCAGTCCCCCACGAGCAGGTGCAGCCACTCGGCGTCCCCGGCGTCGAAGTCCGGGACAGATCGCAACGGATCCGTGAAGGCCATGGAACGCTCGCTTTCCGATGCTCAACCGCGGCGCAACCACGCGCCCATCCGACGCCCCAGCCTAGTCCCCGCCGGGCCCGCTCCCGCACCCACGGGTTCTGCCGCGCCCTCGTGTGCATCGGGCTCACGCATCCGCCGCACGAGCTCCGCGAGCCCACTCATCTCGTGACGTAGCGTGCTGCGTGGCGCTGTCTCCGAGAGCACAGCACCGGCGAGCAGGGCGTCGTCGCACGCTTTGGCGTCCCACGAGAGGGTGTGGGCCACGGGGTGCCCGGGCGAGAAGCGCTCCCAGGCCTCCCGCACGGACTCGGCCGCGGAGCGACCGGTGGCGGCGGCGCGCAGTTTGTTCATGACGACGACGATCCACGCGTCCGGTGCCGCGTCCAACAGGTCCGGCAGAGCCTTGACGAGCCGCGGTACGCCGAGGGTGTCCGCTGCGCCGAGTGCTATCACCACGTCCGCGGCCGCGACCGCGGTCAGCGTCCCGGCATTGCGCCGCGGGGCCATGAAGTCGGAACTGATCTCCTCGTCGGACTCGAGGCCGGAGGCGGTGTCCACGACCACGGCGTCGTAGTCCTTCCGGGCACGGTCGATCACGAGGTCCAGGGCGGAACCCCGGATCTCGGGCCAGCGGTCGTAGCGGGTGATCCCGGTCAGGACGTCCAGCGAGGCGCCCGCGACGGACACCGTGCTCGCGCAGCGTCGCAATCCCTCCCGGTCCAGCCGCGCCTGATCGGCGAGCCGGCACGCCTGCGCCAGCCCCGCGGCTTCGTCCAGCATCCCGAGGCTCGCCGCGACCGAGGCGGCGTAGGTGTCCGCGTCTACGAGCAGCACACGCCGCCCGAGCAGGGCAAGTTCGGCGGCGAGATTGAGCGAGGTGACCGTGCGGCCGGGCGCTCCCATCGGTCCCCACACGGCGATCACCCGGCAGGCTTCGACATGGTCGAGGGCGTCTGAGTCATCGAGGTCGTGCGCCGTCGCGGGATCGCCGGATGACCCACCGGGTACGGCAGCCCCCGAGCCGAGTCCGGCGGCGTCGGGGCCGATGTGCCCTTCCCCATGGGTGCTGTCCGGGGAGGATGCGGACTTCGCGACTGCTCGGCCCGCGGCTCGCCCGGCTGCTCCTTCGCGCGACGTCGGCCCGTCCGCGGGTGCATCAGTCGCCGCCGCGCTGTTCGATACCGCTGCCTTCGATGCCATTCCCTTTGACGACGTTCCTCCCGACGCCGCTTCACGCTCGGGTGCCGGGCGTTCGCCCGGCGCCGCAGCGCCGTCCTCCCGCACCGACGACGGCGAGCGTGCGGGACCGAGCATCGCGCGGGTGATGATCCGGGCCAGCTCCTCCCCGGTGGCGTCCGGGGGCACGCTGCCGACACCCAGACGCTGCACGCGGGACTCGTCGTGTCCCTCGACCACCAGGACCCGCAGGTCGTCGGTCTCGAGTTGATCGAGCAGGCTCGCGGTGAGCTCCTCGGCGCCCTCCGCGACGAGCGCCACGTGGGCCATGCGGGTGTGGGCGCATGCGAGCAGCTCGGCGAGGTCCAGACAGCGCCGCACCACCGTGACGTCCCCGTGCAACCGTTCGAGCCGGTCCACGAGCGGCCACGTGCTCGTCCCGAGCGTCACCACTGAGATACTCACGAGCCGGAACCCGCCGTGTTGAGCACCAGGGTCACCTTGGCGTCGTTGCCGAGTGCGTCCACGAGCGGACCCACCTGGGCCTGCGTGACGAGCACGTAGACCGTGGCCGAGGCGTTACCGCCAAGCGCCGTGTCCTTGGTGTCCACGCGCGCGATTTCCGCGCCCGTGACGAGTTTCTCGGGCGCCCCGTACCCGCGCCCCGTGGGTTTGGGCTCGGCCACCCACACGTCCACGTGGGACCCCGCCTCCGCTTGGGCCGGCATGGGGGTGGTCAGGGCGACCCCCACGGGTGTGCGGTCGAGCTCGTCCGCGGTGCCCACCGCCGCAGTCGGCACGAGTTGCCCGCGCGCCACGCGCTGGGTCACCACCGCGTTCTCCCGCAGTTGCCCGTCCGGGACGTACTGCGCGGAGGAATCCTGCAGGTGTGCGTCCACCGTGCCCAGGTCCTCCCGCGTGATCCGTTGCCCCACGGAGAGGTCGTTGGCCGCGACGTAGTACGGCTGGGTACGGTTGGCCGTGGCGACCAGCAGGATCACCCCCAGCACGGAGAGCAGGACCAACAGCAGCCCCACGAGCAGCCGCGGATCCCGCCAGGACGGTTTGCGGAATCGTGCGGCCGTGGACCGTCCCGAGCGCTCGAGCGCCGCGGTGCTCCCCATGCTGACATCCTTTCGTGATGCGCCGGCCCCCGCCGGCTGCACCCGAGTGTGCCGCGTCGCACACCGCGCTGGGAAGTGTGACGAACGACCTGTGGACGGAGGTGGCCACGTGTTCATTCCGCCCAGGACCTGTTGATAACCCGCCGCCTACCCCCTCACGTGGGACAATGACGAGCGAACCCCGATGAAACAGCATGCAACGGCACCTAAGAAAGTGATGGACCGGAATGTCCCAGCAGCGATTCCTCACACTCGCGGACGTCGCCGAGATCCTCTCGATCTCCGTCCCGCAAGCGCGTGCCATGGTGCGTTCGGGGGAGCTTCCCGCGATCCAGGTGGGCGGCCGGGGGCAGTGGCGCGTGGAGACGGTCAAGCTGGAGGAGTACATCCAACAGGGCTACGAGCGCACCGAGCAAGCGGTGCGTGAGGGCACCCTGCACTGACACACCCTTGGGACGCCGGGCGACTCACCCCGCATCGAGGGACGAGACCAGCGCCACGGCATGGAACCCCACCGTGCGCACCGCGGTGACCGAGCTGCGTCGGCGGAACTGGTCCTGCGGGTGCACCGCGACGTCGAAGAAGTCCTGACCCACGGCGTCCACCGTGCCCTCGATCTCCCCGTGACGGGATTCGTCCTGCAGCACGACCCGCACGTGCACGCGCGCGGTGCTGAGGGCGCGCAGGACGTGGCCCATGCCGAGCCTGCGGATGGTCGAATGTTCCGGGAGCACCTCGAAGCGACGCGGTAGTCCCTCCCACCACACCACGCTGTGCAGTGGGACCAGGTGCTGGAGGTGCCGCTCGCGCACCACGACCCAGCCGGAGCCCACGTCCGCGAGCTCTCCCTCCAGGGTGTCACCGCGCGCTGGGCGCAGCCGCACGGGGCCGCCGCGGTGCGCCGCGAGCCGCTCGAGCAGCGTGAGTCGTGACAGCTCCGCCCGCGCGGTCTCCACGGCCTCCTGCTCCACGAGCCGCACCCTGGCCTGCTCGAGTTGGGCCTCCATGTCCTCGAAGAGGTCGTCCCAGCGCATCCGCCACCGTCCTTGGGTCTCGGGGTCCTGAGGTCACGCTACGGCGTGCAGGGGCCGGCTCCGCGTCGGATGTCATGCCGACATGAATGCAATTGCAACGATGATTGACAGCCGACCGAGGCCGTTGAATGATCTAGAAATGTCAAACGGCATCAAACGGCAATATTCGGAGGCAAAGATGTCTACCATCCATCGATCGGCACCTTCCACCGACACCCGCTTGGCCGTCGCGTGGCTCGGCGTCCCCGTGCTGGCCGGGGCGCTGGGGGTTCTGGGCCTCGGATATGCGCAGACTCTGCGCGCCACAGGATCCGCTCAAGACCCCGACCTGTTGGTCGCGGTGATCGCGGCGGGTGCGTGCCTCGCCGTGGCCGGGTGGTGGGTCGGTGGACTGGTGATGCTCGCCCTCGCCCGGGCGGCCCGGCGACTGCGCTGGCACGGCCTGGAGCGGTGGGCCACGCGCCTCACGCCCACCCTGGTCGCGCGCACCGCGGTCGCCCTCGTGGGCGTGCAGCTCGTGGTCGTGGCGCCCGCCCACGCCGACGACGCCGCCCTCGACCCCTTCTGGGCCCCGGCCACCGCCGGTACCGAGCAGCTCGCGGAGCCCTCCGCCCCCGCACCGGAATCCGTTCAGGAAGCTGTTCCCGACACCGCACCCGGAGCGCAGACGAGCGGCCCGGAAGCGACCCCCGAATCCACGGCCGCTCCTGTACGGGCCCCGGAGGCCCCGACCTCGATGCTCGAGCCGGCCAACCCGCCCGCTGGGCAACGCGTCTCCAACGGCGTCCTCACCGTGATGGCCGGGGACACCCTGTGGGGCCTCACCGAACAATTGCTGGGGCCGGGGGCCACGGACGCCACCGTGTGCCACAACCTCCCGGCGTGGCTCGAGCTGAACGCCGTGGCGCACCAGGGGGATCTGATCCGCCCCGGGGACCAGTTACGCGTTCCGCCCCACCTGCTCGATGCGGCGGGCACACCGCACGAGGAGCGCTGCACCGGATAGGTCTACCCCAGGCAGGTCCGCCCTGGGATCCATTACTCCAAACACGGCCACTTCAGGATCCGCCCGCGACCCACGCGGGCCCCGGAACACCGTCGGGAACTCGCCTCGCGGCGGGCCACAACCTCTCTCCATCGTCCCCGGGCCGTCCGGCCCACCCTTCGTCACCGAGGAGCACACCATGAGCATCGCCGTCCCCGAATCAGCACCCCGCACTCCCGCGGGCGGTTACACGTGGCGCCAGGACCGCACGGTGGCGGCCCTCACGGGCAAGAACGAGATGGAGCGGGTCGGCGCGATCGCCCGCAGCATCGGGCAAGCCGCGGTGGAGATCCTCGCGGGCACCCGCCCGGCGAACCAACTGTCCCGGTGGACGGAGCCTGAGGTCGTGGAACGCTTCACCCAGCGCGCGGCCATGCTCAAGCTCGTGCAGGAACAGTGCCCGGACCGGCGCGCCGTGTTCGAGGTGCACCGCGCCGCCCGGATCCGGCGGATCCGGGTGTGCAGCCCAGCCCCCGGGTGCTACGAGGCATCCCTCGTGGTGGAGGAATCCACCCGGGCGCGCGCCGTGGCGTTACGGATCGAGCGGATCGCGCGGCAGTGGCGGGTCACCCATCTGGAGGTCGGGTGATCTCGCCGAGTCCAGCCGGGCCTCAGCGCCGCTTGCCCCGCTTCGCCTTGCCGCCGGCCTTGGCGGACTTCCCCCGACGCTGGGCGCGGTTGGCCCCCTCGCCAGCGGAGGTGGCACCGTTGGCATCCGAGGCCCCGTTCGTCGTCGCCGGCTCGGTGTCCGCCGCAGGCTCGTCGTCGTCGGAGGACACCAGGGGCTCGGGCTCCACGGCCGCGCTCGGCGTGCCGTCCTCGTCCGGGGCGGTGTACTGCAGGAACGCGGGACGCTGGGGCGTCGTGAGCTCCACGGCACCACCGTCCGCGCCGGTGCGCTGCTTGCGGACCTCCAGGTTGAACAGCGTCACCACGGTCTGCTCGCGGATGGCGGCCATCATCTCCTGGAACATGGCGTGGCCCTCGCGCTGGTACTCCACGAGCGGATCGCGCTGGGCCATGGCGCGCAGCCCGATCCCCTCCTTGAGGTAGTCCATCTCGTAGAGGTGCTCGGGCCAGCGCTGACCGATCACCGAGAGCAGGACCCGGCGCTCGAGGTTGCGCATGGCCTCGGAACCGAGTTCGTCCTCGCGTTCCTTGTAGGTGACCGCGGCGTCCGAGAGGATCTGCTCCTGGAGGAAGTCCGAGGTCAACCGCGGGCGGCCGCCCGCTTCCTCGAGGACCTCGTCGCGGGTCAGGGAGACGGGGTAGATGGCCCGCAGCGCGGTCCACAGCGCGTCCAGGTCCCAGTCCTCAGGGTGACCCGTCCCGGTGTGCTCCGTGATCACCGATGTGATGACCTCGTCCGTGAACTGCCGGATTTGATCTTCGATGTCGTCGCCCATGAGGATCCGCTTGCGATCCCGGTAGATCACGGCGCGCTGGCGGTTCAGGACGTCGTCGTACTTGAGCACGTTCTTGCGCTGCTCGGCGTTGCGCCCCTCCACCTGGTTCTGCGCGTTGGCGATACCGGAGGTGATCAAACGACCCGTCACGGGGACGTCGTCCGGGGCGATCGCCATGAGGCGCTGCGCCGCACCGGGGTTGAACAGGCGCATGAGGTCGTCCGACAGGGACAGGTAGAACCGAGATTCCCCCGGGTCCCCCTGACGACCGGACCGCCCGCGCAACTGGTTGTCAATCCGGCGGGACTCGTGGCGCTCCGTGCCCAGGACGTAGAGCCCCCCGGATTCGAGGACCTCCTCGTGTTCCGTCTTGGTCGAGGCCTCGCATTCCGCGAGGACGTCGGGCCACCGCGCCTCGTACTTCTCGGCATCGCGTTCGGGGTCCAGGCCGAGTTCGGCCATTTTCTCCACGGCGTTGAACTCGGCGTTGCCACCCAGCATGATGTCGGTGCCTCGACCGGCCATGTTGGTGGCCACGGTGACCGCGCCCTTGCGGCCGGCCTGGGCCACGATCGCGGCCTCACGCGCGTGGTTCTTGGCGTTGAGCACCTCGTGGCGCACACCGCGCTTGGCCAGCAGACGGGAGAGGTACTCCGATTTCTCCACGGACGCAGTGCCCACGAGGACTGGCTGGCCCTTCTCGTGGCGATCCTCGATGTCCCGCACCACGGCGGCGTACTTGGTGGCCTCGTTCTTGTAGACCACGTCCCGCTTGTCCTCGCGGGCGATGCCGCGGTGCGGCGGGATGGCCACGACGCCAATCTCGTACGTGTTCATGAACTCGGCCGCCTCGGTCTGGGCCGTACCCGTCATGCCCGAGAGCTTGTCGTACAGACGGAAGTAGTTCTGCAGTGTGATGGTGGCCATCGTCTGGTTCTCGGGCTTGATCTCCACGCCCTCTTTGGCCTCGATGGCCTGGTGGACGCCCTCGTTGTAGCGCCGCCCGGACAGCACTCGGCCGGTGTGCTCGTCCACGATCTTCACCTCGCCACCCGCGACGATGTAGTCCTTGTTCGCGCGGAACAGTTCCTTGGCCTTGATCGCGTTGTTGAGGAACCCGATCAGCGGGGTGTTCTGGGACTCGTAAAGGTTGTCGATGCCGAGCCAGTCCTCGATCTTCTCGATCCCCGGTTCGAGCACGCCCACGGTGCGTTTCTTCTCGTCGACCTCGTAGTCGGTCTCCGGGTCGAGCTTCTGCACGACGGTCGCGAACTCGCGGTACCACCGGTTGGCCTCCCCGGAGGCCGGTCCGGAGATGATGAGCGGGGTCCGCGCCTCGTCGATGAGAATGGAGTCCACTTCGTCCACGATCGCGAAGTTGTGCCCGCGCTGGACGAGCTCCTCCTTGGACCAGGCCATGTTGTCCCGGAGGTAGTCGAAGCCGAACTCGTTGTTCGTGCCGTAGGTGATGTCCGCGGCGTACTGCTCACGCCGGGTCGCAGGGTCCTGACCGCTCAGGATCACGCCGGTCTCCAACCCCAGGAAACGGTAGACACGGCCCATGAGGTTGGCTTGGTACTCGGCGAGGTAGTCGTTGACCGTGACCACGTGCACGCCCTTGCCCGCGAGCGCGTTGAGGTAGGCCGGCGCCGTGGCCACCAGGGTCTTGCCCTCACCGGTCTTCATCTCCGCGATGTAACCCAGGTGCAGAGCGGCACCGCCCATGATCTGGACGTCGAAGTGGCGCTGACCCAGGGTGCGGGACGCCGCTTCCCGCACGGCCGCGAACGCCTCGGGAAGAAGCCGGTCCAGGGATTCGCCGCCCTCGATGCGCTCCCGGAACGAGTCGGTCTCGGCGCGCAGCTCGGCGTCGGAGAGTTCCTTGTAACTGTCCTCGAGGCTGTTGACGGCGTCGGCGTAAGTCCTCAGCCGCTTCAGGACCCGCTTGTCCCCAGTGCGAAGAACCTTTTCCAGGAATGACGCCACGTGTGTTCGCTCCTCCGAGATCAATGGTGGGCACCGGCAGGACAGTGGGTGCACCGCCGAACAGTGTACGTGAGCCAGGCTGGACGCCGGCCGCGTGCCACCGCGCCGGGCACCGGGTGGCCCCCGGACGGGTAGCCGCCGAATCCCCGATGCCCACTCGGCAGGCGCGGGACGGGCAACGACCAGGTTCCCGCTACCCGCTCGCCGGGCACGGGACGGGCCCGCGACGTGGTCGCGGGCCCGTCCTCGGTGCGGTGCTGCGAATACTCAGGAGGCCGCGGAGTTCGCGGTGTCTGGCTGGTAGGCCCGCGCCTTCTCCTCCCCGGAGCGTCCGTCATTGCTGAGACTGATCACCCCGTACTCCCACCCCTTACGGCGGTACACGGCGGAGGGTTCCTGGGTCTCCTTGTCCACGAACAGGAAGAAGTCGTGACCCACGAGCTCCATCCGGTCCACGGCCTCGTCCACGGTGATCTCGTGGGCGGGGAAGCGCTTGCGCCGGATCTCCACGGGGGTAGGGGGGTCGCTCAGAGGGTACTCGGTGCTGAAGGCCTCGTCCTCGGCCGCCGCGAGTTCTTCCTGGCTGGCATACGTGGGAGTCGGTCCCGAAGGGTCCACGGGCAGCGATCCCGTGGCCTCGTGCACGGCGATGGGCCTCTGGTGCCCGGTGCGGTGGACCTTACGGCGGTCACGCGCCCGACGCAACCGCTCCACGAGCTTGGCGTAGGCCTCGTCGAACGCCGCGAACTTGTCGTCGTTGCGCGATTCGGCGCGCACCAGGGGCCCGCGCCCCACAACGGTGATCTCCACCCGCATGCCCTGGTGGCCGGAGGCGGCGTGTTCCTTGGTGACCTTGACCTCGATGGATTGGACCTTATCGCCGAGCTGCTGGAAGCGCTCGCTCTTCTCCTCGACGTATTCCTTGAATCGGTCCGGCAGGGTGACGTTGCGGCCTAGGATGTTCAGTTCCATGAGACCCTCCACATCTTGGGGATGACGCGGGATGTGCTGCTCTCCCACACGGGACACCTTCAATGCTTCCCGTGATCTAACGCTAGAGGAAACAACGGGGAAATTCATGAAGGACGACATCCGATGATCCTGCGTTCTCCCCCGGTGAACGCCCTACGCGCACCCCCGCGAGGGTCACGACCGCGGGCACCCTGGCCCCGGCCGCGGTCAGGGCGCGGACGGCCTCGGCGGCCGTGGCGCCCGTGGTGAGCACGTCGTCCACGACCACGCACGTGAGTCCCGACATGTCCCGGGCGCGCAGGCTCCCGCGTAGCGCCCGGGTGCGCTGGATCCTCCCGCGGCCCTTCTGGGTGCCGCTCCCGGCCACCGCGCGGTGCGTGAGGGCGGGTGCGATGTGCGAACGCGGGGGCAGGGCCGCGCCGCGCAGCAGGGTGGCGACCGGATCGAACCATCGACGCCGCCGCGCGCGGGCGCTCGTGGGCACCGGCACCCAGTACAGGGTGGGCCTGTCGTCGCCGAGCTCGCGCGCCACGGTCGCCAGGGCTGCCGAGAGCACGGCGGAGAGTACAGGAGCGAGATCGGTACGGCCGCCGTTCTTGAAGGACAGCACGCACGAGGCGAGTTCGTGCTCGTACTCCCCCGCGACGACGACCCGCACACCGGACGCGGCGAGCGCCGCCGGGGGTATCACCGGGTGCGGCCGGGCCGTGGCGCGGCGCAGCACGATCCGACACGCACGGCACAGTATGGTGCCCGGGGCGGCACACACCGCGCACGACACCGGTAACACCAGGTCCAGGGCCTGCGTGCACCACCCGCTGACGACCGCGGCCCGACGGTCCCACCGCGCGAGAACCGACGGGCGACGCCACGGTGCGCCGACGGTGCCACTGCCCGGAGCGACGTCGTACAGCGCGGAACGAGGCACCGCCGAGGAGCGATACGGAACGACGGGGCGGGAGCGGGTCATGGCACCAGTTCACGGTGCGCGGACGGTGTCCGTCCCCGGTACGGCAGACATGTGCAGCGCGCAGCGCACGGCGCATCCACTCAGGAACGGGTGCTCACCCCGCGAACGCGGTGTCCGTGACCTCTTCGCTCTGCAGCGCCCAGGAACTGCCCGTGAGCATGTAGAGCCGCCCGTCCGAGGCGCCGTACACCGCGGCGGACCCGTTGCCCCCGGCCAGGGAGGTCACCCCGGTCAGGGCAGGCAGCTCGTCCACCTTGCCCGCGATCGTGTACCGGCGGGGCTGCGCGTTGGTGTCCTGGTCCAGGGCACTGGACACGAACTCGTCCGGGCCGATCCACTGGGCGGTGTCCACGTCCACGTCCGTGGCCACGGCATTGCCCTTCGCGAGTTCGGTGGGTCTGCCGGAGGCGTCCCGCACCACGCCCGCGATCCACACGGTGGAACGCGTCGCGGCGGCGTCGGTCGTGACCACGAGCGCCCGGCTGCCCTCGCGGGAGATCCGCAGGGACGCCACGTGCTGGTCGTCGAGCCACGAGGCGGACACGGTGTCACCCTGCCCCTCCGAGGACGCCCGCACGACCCGGACGGTCCCGGAGCGGTCCGCGCCCCACACCCACCCCAGGTTGTCGAAACTCGGCCGGGTGGGCTTGTACCCGGACCACCGCTGCCGGGGTTGCTGTCCGGGGGACACGGTGTAGACCGTGGAACCGGCGCTGTCCACAAACCCGAAGGCCCCGGCCTCCACGCCCATTCCCGGTTTGCTGAGCGTGACGCCCTCTGGCAGCGTGAGGTCCGGGATCAGCTCGGTCTGGCCGCCCTGGTAGAACGCGAGCTTGTTGTCGGAGACCCCGATTTGCCGGTTGGGGACGGTCACGGCCTGGATCGGGTCGTTGTCGCTGCCGCCGGAGGTGTCCACCGGGGCGTCGTTGATCCGCAGTTCGACGTCGTCCACGTTCGGGATGGTGCGCAGGGTGGCCCGCAGCTGTTGTTCCATCCGGCGTGCCTGGTTCACCTCCGCGGGGTCGAAGCTCGCGAGCGTGAGGTCCACCGCCGCGGTCCCCCCGGACACCGGCACGGCCGAACGGGACAGCGCGGTACCCTGCGGGATCGCACTGGTCACGGCATTGCCCAGATACGCGGCGGGCCCGCGCATGAGCGCGCGCACCGCCGCCGTGGAGGTCGTGGAGCGGGTCGCGAACCACCGCGGATCCGGAACGAGGTACTTGCTGTCCTGAGCCGAGTAGAAGTAGAGGTTGGTGGGCGAAAAGATCTTCTCGAAGTCCGCTTGCGGGACCACCACGCCGTCGGGCGCCCGGGAGATCCGCCACTGCCCGTCCACCGAGGTGAGCACGAAATCCAGGACGCGCGTGCTGCCCGAGGGCTGCTTGGCGAGCACGCCGCTGGCACTGAGCTCCCCGCTGACCTCCATGCTCGTGCGGAATTCGCCGTCGTTGAGCCGCGGCACCGTGGTGGGCTCGCCCGAGTGGATGAGCACGCGGGTATCCGGCTTCCAGGTCGCGGCGAGCTGCGGTGTGAGGTACTGGCGGGCCACGGAGTAGTCGTCCTGCGCGCCCACCCCGGCCGCCAGGAACCCCTCCACAATCTCCTGGGCCGTGGCCCCCACCCGGGGCCCCTGGGGATTGAAGGGCATCGCGGACTGCTGGGTCTGCTCCGTAGGCTCGATCACCTTGTGCACGGGCCCGGACCGCGGCATGGCCCCGCACGCGGAGAGGGTCAGGCCCAGAACCATCGCGCACACCAGGCCCGTGTACCGCGCCCGACGCCGCGTGGTCCCGAACACGACGTCGCTCACCCGGCGCGTGTCCCCGACGGCCCGGATGGCATCCGCCCGATCACGGGTCCGATCGTGGTCTGCGGGATTCATGATTCCTCCGTCCGATCACGGTGTCGCGAGGCGCTCGAGCCCGTGCGCTCTTGTGCGGAGGCGTTCGCATCCGTCGTCGCGGCTGGCTCCCCGGCGGCCACGTCGGCGTCCGAAAAGTCCATGAGCAGCTGGCCCGTGTCCCGGTCCTCGCTCGGGCGCACGGCCGGGGCAGTGAGCTGCAACGAACCGGTGTCGGTGACCCGAGCGGTGGATTCGCTGTGCTGTTCCACGGGTGGCATGGGCAGCGGATTGGGCTGCCCTGGATCCAGCACCTGGTTCCGCAGCAGGGGCAGGGTGAGCCGGAAGCACGCGCCATTGTCGGGTTCGGCCCACACCGTGAGCGCGCCCCCGTGCAACCGCGTGTCCTCCGTGGCGATCGCGAGCCCCAGGCCCGTACCGCCCACCGTGCGAGCGCGCGCGGGATCCCCGCGCCAGAACCGGTTGAAGACCTTGGTCGTCTGCTCCTCGGTCATCCCGATGCCGTGGTCGCGCACCGCCACGGACACACAGTTCTCGTTGGCGCCCACGTAGATGTCCACGGGCTTGCTCTCCCCGTGCTCGAGCGCGTTGGTCACGAGATTGCGCAGGATCCGGTCGATCCGCCGCTGGTCCATCTGCACCACGCAGCGGGTCAGGGTGGACCGCACCGTGAGCTCCGAACCGCTTTCGAGCACGAGCGGCGCGCACGCCTCCACGACGTCGTAGATGACGGTGAAGATGTCCGTGGACGCCATGTCCAGGCGGGCAGCGCCGGCGTCGAACCGTGAAATCTCGAGCAGGTCCGAGAGCAACGAGTCGAAGCGGTCCACCTGGTTGTGCAGCAGCTCGGCGGAGCGCCGGTTGACGGGATCGAAGTCCTCGCGTGCATTGTAGAGCACCTCCGCGGCCATCTTCACAGTGGTCAAGGGCGTGCGCAGCTCGTGGGAGACGTCCGAGACAAATGTCTGCTGCATGGACGAGAGTTGTTCGAGCTGGGTGATCTGCCCCTGGATGGAATCCGCCATGCGGTTGAACGAACGGCTCAACCGGGCGGCCTCGTTGCTGCCGTGGACCTCCATGCGCACGTCCAGATCACCCTCGGACAACCGCTGCGACACGCGCGCCGTACTCGAGACCGGGCGCACCACTTCCCGGGTCACGTACCACACGATGGTTCCCACGAGCAGCAACAGCGCGACCATGGACAGCAACAGCACCGCGTGGATTGAGTCCAGGGTGGCCTGCGGGTCCGAGAAATCGTAGACGAAGTACAACCCGTAGCGAGAGTTCTGGTTGAGCTGGACTACGTCCCCGATCACGATGACCGGTTTCTCCGGCTCGTTCTCCGCCATGCGGACCGAGGCCGGTTGCCAGTACGTGCCGTCCCCATTGGCCACGCGCCGTTGCAGTTGTTGGGGCACGGTGGCAGAGGTCATCCACGCGCTCTCGGTCTGCACGCCCACAAACAACTGCCCCGCGCCCTGGTCCAGGGGGATCAGGATCCAGCGGTGGTCGGTGGTGCTCGTGTCCTGGCTCAGCCCGCCCAGCGTGGAGTTGATCAGCGCCTGGACCTCGGTGCGGTCGGAGGCGTCCGAGGCGTCGAAGCTCGCCTGGGCGGTGCGGATGTCGCTGCGGGCCTCCTCGAGCACCTGGTCCAGGCGGTCGGTGAACAACCGGTCCGCGATCTGGTGTGACAGAAAGCTACCCGTGGCGAGGAACGCCACGGACGTGAGCGTGAGCGCCACGGCGATCGCGCGAAACTGCAGGGACTGCCGCCAGCGGCGGATGAGCGTGCGCCGACCCAGCCGGATCCTGCGGAAGCGTTTGGGTCGACGCCGCTCGGCGGGGCTGTGCGCCACGGGTCGCGCCGGGGCGGACGTCATTTATGCGCGTGTCCCCCGGCTTTGTAGCCGATCCCGCGCACCGTGAGGACCACCTCCGGGTTCTCCGGATCGCGTTCCACCTTGGAGCGCAACCGCTGCACGTGCACGTTGACCAGGCGGTTGTCCGCGGCGTGGGGGTAGCCCCACACGTCACGCAGCAGCTCGTCCCGGCTGAACACCTGGTGCGGCGAGCGCGCCAGGGTCGCGAGCAGGTCGAACTCCAGCGGGGTCAGGAAAATCTCCTGCCCGGCCCGGGTCACGCTGTGCCCGGTCACGTCGATCACGATGTCCCCGAGCGTGATCTCCTGGGTGGCCCCGCGGTCCATAGGGCGCAGACGCGCCTTGACGCGGGCCACGAGCTCGGCGGGTTTGAAGGGCTTGGGGACGTAGTCGTCCGCGCCGGCCTCGAGCCCGCGCACCACGTCCGCGGTGTCGGACTTGGCGGTGAGCATCACGATCGGGATGTCCGACTCGGCGCGGATCTGCTGGCACACCTGGATCCCGTCCATGCCGGGGAGCATGAGGTCCAGGAGGATGAGGTCCGGTTCGGAGGCGCGGAACACGTCCCGGGCGCGGGCGCCGTCGTAGCAGTAGACGGGCTCGAAGTCCTCGGACGCGAGGATGATGCTGATCATTTCGGACAACGCGGCGTCGTCGTCCACCACCAGGATTCTTGCTTTCATGGCCCGCTTTCGCGCTCGTCCCTGACACCCGGAGCGGCCGGGATCGGCGTCCGTGTACGCCCTCGATTCTACGGCCTGGCCGGGCTCAACCCTCGTTGCACGCCTCGGTGAGCGCGCCGCCCAGGTGCGTCACCCGCTGCAGGGCGTCCGGCAGGTCCGGCGGGGTGAGCTCGCTGATCCGCGCCGATGGCGCCAGCACGGTTCCCAGCAACGCCGCCGGATCCATGCCCAGCTCACGCCACGGGCCCAGCACGCGCCGCACGAGCTTGGACACGGGGGTGCGCCCGGTCACAGGGACGGTGTCGAAACACAACCGCACCCCCGCCTCGTGCAGGGCCGCGAGGGGCTCCCACTGCTCGGTGGGCCCGTCCGGCAGACCAAGCACGGCGGCGTCCGCGCCGACCCGCGGGGTCCAGTCGATCCCGACGGCGCCCGCGTCCAGGACCACGGTCTCCGCCCCCGTCGCACGGCACGCGGCCACGGCGTCCGAGAGCGTGGCGCGCAGTTCCTGGCGCGGCAGCGCACGCAGGGTGCGGTAGCCGCTCGCGGTCGGGATGCGCCCGGTCACCACGCGTTCCAGCTCGGGTTCCTCGAGCACCAGCACGACACCGCGCCCGTCCGTGTTGCGCCGCAGCACGGCCACGAGGTCTGCGACGCCCAAGCACCACGACTGCGCGAGATCACGGCGAGCGCCGGGGTCCGACTGCAGCTTCTCCCCGTTGTGCACGTGGACGGTCGCCGCGAGGGAGACCGGGCCGAGCAGCGAGAAGGCGATCGGTCCGGTGTCCGCGCCGGATTCGGCGCCCAGGACGTCCGCGACCATGTTGAGGTCGCTCTCCAGTTGCCGACGTGCACGGCGGGAGTCGTCGCCGGGGGCACCGCTGATCCGCCACCCGTGGGGCTGCCGGTCCGCGTAGAGGGAATCGAGCACGGCGCACGTGCGGGCCGCGAGCTCGGCGTGCGGACCCCGCTCCGGCAGCAGCGGCACGGTGGCCAGGTGCGGTGCGCCCAGCTCACCGCGCAGCACGGTGAACGTCTCGGGGAGGTCCGTGCCCCGCAGGGGACGGGTGAGGGTCGCGGTGACTGCTTCGCTCATGCGTCGGTGCTGCGCTGGTGGTTTTCGGAAATGGCCTCGTGGTGGCGGATGACCTCGCTGATGATGAAGTTCAGGAACTTCTCCGCGAACTCGGGATCCAGGTGTGCGGCCTCCGCAAGTCGGCGCAACCGGTGGATTTGCGTCTTCTCGCGTTCGGGGTCCGAGGGCGGGAGGTCGTTCTCCGCCTTGAGCTTGCCCACCTGCTGGGTCGCCTTGAAGCGTTCGGCGAGCAGGTGCACGAGTGCGGCGTCGATGTTGTCGATCGTGCCGCGAATGGCTTCCAAGCGCGTCAACGCGCTGTCCGCGGGACGGTCGGTGCCCGGTGAATCGGTTCCCGATGAGTCGACGGGCGCGTGGTCGGCGGGGTCGGTGACTGCACTCATGCGTCCACTGTAATGGTGGCGCGCCCGGCGCCCGGTCGTGTGGCGGTCATGCCGCCCCACGTGGGGCTCAGGACGCGGCCGCGGCCGCGCGATCGGCGAAGGCGGCGTCGATGGTGGCCTGGCCCAGCACACGGGTGCCCTGGTAGAGCACCATGGTCTGCCCGGGAGCCACACCGCGCTGGGGCTCGTCGAGGCGCACGCACAACCGCTGCTGCCCGTCCTGCCGGGTGAGCCACGCGCGCGCCGGCGCGGGATCGCCGTGGGCGCGCACCTGGACCGTCACGGGGAACTCATCGGAGCGACCGTCTACGTCCTCGGCCATCGCCGCGACCTCGCGGGGCGGGAGCCCGGCCCACGACGGGCGGATGCCCTCCATGACGTCGATCGACAGCAGGGCCTCCGGCCCCACGACCACCTCGTTGGTCTTGGGCCGGATCTCCAGGACGAAGCGGGGCTTGCCGTCCGGGGCGGGTCGGCCGATGTGCAGACCCCGGCGCTGACCCACCGTGTAGGCGTGCGCGCCGCGGTGCTCACCGAGTTCGGTGCCCTGGGTGTCCACGATCCTCCCGGGGGCGAGCTCCATGTGGTCCTCGAGCCACCCGCGGGTGTCCCCGTCCGGGATGAAGCAGATGTCGTGCGAATCGGGCTTCTTGGCCACGGACAGCCCGCGCTCCTCAGCCTCGGCGCGCACCTGCGCCTTGGACGGGGTCTCGGCCAGGGGGAAGATCGCGTGCTCGAGCTGCTCGGCGGTGAGCACGCCCAGCACGTAGGACTGGTCCTTGGCCCAATCGGCCGCGCGGTGCAGTTCCTTGTGCCCGTCCGCATCCGTCACGACCTTGGCGTAGTGGCCCGTGCACACGGCGTCGAACCCCAGGGCGAGCGCTTTCTCGAGCAGGGCCGCGAACTTGATCTTCTCGTTGCAGCGCATGCACGGGTTGGGGGTACGCCCCGCAGCGTACTCGGCCACGAAGTCGTCCACGACGTCCGCCTGGAACCGTTCGGAGAAGTCCCACACGTAGTACGGGATCCCGAGCTTCTCAGCCGCGCGCCATGCATCCCGGGAGTCCTCGATCGTGCAACACCCCCGCGCGCCCGTGCGCAGCGTGCCCGGGGTGCGGGACAGCGCCAGGTGCACGCCCGTGACGTCGTGCCCCGCGTCCACGGCGCGCGCCGCGGCCACCGCCGAGTCCACACCGCCGCTCATCGCTGCCAGAACACGCACGTCAATTCCTCCAGGTCCGTCGAGGGTCGAAAAAAAATTGTTGGTCGAGCCGGTTTAACAACCAGCGCGCCGCCGGGGCTATTCCCGACGGCGCCGCAGTTCCCGACGACCCCGTTCCCGGCCACTCCGCGGTTCCTGACGGCGCTGCTCAGGACGCGAAGCCCGGGACGTGCCCGGACAGCCCCGCGGTGTGGGCGCGGTCGTAGACCTCCGCCACGGCAGCCAGCACCGCGGTGACGTCGTCCGGCGTGCTCGAGTGTCCCAGGGAGAAGCGCTGGGCACCGCGCGCGGTCTCCTCGGGCACCCCCATGGCCAGCAACACGTGGGATGCGCGCGGGACGCCCGCGTTGCACGCCGAGCCCGTGGACAGCGCGACCCCCGCGGCGTCGAAGAGGAAGAGCATGGAATCGCCCTCGCACCCGGGGAACGTGAAGTGTGCGTTGCCCGGCAGCCGCGTGGGGTGCGCCCACTCGTCCTCGGGTGCGCCGGGCTCGGGCCCGCGCAGCACGGCCTGCGGGACCCGTTCGCGGATCCCCGCCACGAGGGTGTCGCGCAATCGTGCGCGACGCACGAACTCGGCGTGCGTATCACGCTGGGCGGCGTGCACTGCGGCACCGAACGCGGCCGCCCCCGCGGCGTTGACCGTGCCGGAACGCACGCTGCGCTCCTGGCCCCCGCCGAAACTCGTGGCGGCCAACGTCACCGTGCGGGGGGCGTACAGCGCGCCCACACCCATCGGACCGCCGAGCTTGTGTGCGGACACCGCAAGAGTGCTGATCCCGGGCAAGTGCGCGTCCACGGGCACCGCGCAGAACGCCTGCACGGCGTCGACGTGGAAGGACACCCCCGCCCGGTCGCACAGGGCCGCGAGCTCCGCGATCGGTTGCACCGTGCCGACCTCGTTGTTGGCCCACATCACGGTCACCAGGGCCAGCTCGTCTCCGCGACGGTCGAGCAGCTCCCGCAGGTCGTCGGGGTCCACCCGGCCGTCGGCATCGACCTCGAGCCACGCGAGCTCGGCGCCCTCGTGCGCGGCGAGCCACTCGGCCGCCTCGGATACCGCGTGGTGTTCCACGGTGGACAGCGCGATCACGGTGCGACGCGAATCCGCGTCCCGGGCTGCCCGGAACAGCCCGAGCACGGCCATGTTGTCCGCTTCCGTCCCGCCGGATGTGAGGATGATCTCCACCGGTTCCGCGTTCAACGCGGCGGCCACGCTGTCCCGCCCGGTCTCCAGGGCCATGCGCGCGGAGCGCCCACCCGAGTGCAGGGACGCGGGGTTGCCGCCGCGTTGGGCCTGCGCCACGTAGGCCTCGACGGCCTCGGGCAGCATGTCGGTCGTGGCGGCGTGATCCATGTAGACGCGCGGTGTGGGCATGGGTCCAATTCTAGGCGCGCCCACCGCGGTCCTCCCTCGGCCGCGCACCTCCGGCGCGGCCTCCCCCAGCGCACCGCCGGTGAGACCCCCGGCTGCGTCGATACAACGCCCCGCGCCCCGCCGGTGCCGTGCCGCACGGACGCGCCTACACTCGCAGCCATGCTGCATTTCGTCTTCCACACCCCCGAGATCCCCGGCAACACGGGAAACGCCATCCGCCTCGCGGCCTGTACGGGCGCGCGCCTGCACCTCGTGGAGCCCCTGGGCTTCACGTTCGGGGACGCCCACCTGCGCCGGGCGGGGTTGGACTACCACGATCTCGCGGTCATGGACGTGCACCCCAGCGTGGAAGCACTGTGGGACGCGCTCGGGGACGCCCGGGTCCTCGCGTTCACGTCCCACTCGAGCACCCGCCACACGGACGTGGCCTACCAGGACGGGGACGTTCTGCTCTTCGGCCGCGAGTCCACGGGGCTGCCCACCGATGTCCTCGAGGACGAGCACGTCACCGAACACGTCCGGATCCCCATGCTGCCCGGGCGCCGCTCCCTCAACCTCGCCAACTCCGCGTCCATCGCACTCTACGAGGCCTGGCGGCAGTTGGGCTTCCCCGACGGCGTGTGATCCCGCCACGACGACGGCGCTCGCCGGGTACCGTGCGTATGCACACCCTGCGAGCGCCGTCGTGAACGCCGTCGGCGCGGCCGGAGCCGCGGGCGCCTACTTGCCCGATTGCTCGGCGGCGTTGCCCACCCTGACCTTGGCCGTGTGCTCGTCCCCGCCGCGCCGGTAGGTGACCTCCGCCTCCGTCCCGGCCGCGAGTTCCCGCACGCCGGCAGTGAGGGCGTCCGCGTCCGTGATGCGCTTGCCGTTGAACTGCGTGATCACGTCGTTCGCGCGCAACCCGGTGTCCGCGGCCGGGGAGCCGTCCTGCACGCTGCGCACGAGGGCACCCGAGGAGAACTGCTCCGAGTTGCTCCCGGACGGCGTGTAGGCGGAGACGGACGCGCCCAGGTAGCCGTGCGTGGCCTTGCCGTCCTTGATGATCTCGTCCGCGACCCGCTTGGCCGTGTTGGACGGGATGGAGAATCCCACCCCGATGTTCCCCGAGCTGGAGGAGTCGTTCGAGGAGGACCCCGCCGCCGAGGCGATCGCCACGTTGATGCCGATCACCTGACCGCTCGAGTTCACGAGCGCGCCGCCCGAGTTGCCGGGGTTGATCGCCGCGTCCGTCTGCAAGACGTTGAGGTAGACGCTCGACTTCGCGGACTGCGAGCCCGACTGCCCGTTGTCCGGGAAGTTGAAGAAGAAGTCTTGCCCGCCGCCGCCCTGCTGGGAGTCCTCTGGGGTCTCCTGCGCCGCTGAGGAGGCGACGGCGATCGTCCGGTTGAGCGTGGAGACGATGCCGTCCGTGACGGTCCCGCTCAGTCCGAGCGGTGAGCCGATCGCGATCGCGGTGTCCCCCACGTTGAGCTTGCTCGAATCCCCGAATTCCGCGGGCGTGAGACCGCTCGGGTCCACCTTGATCACCGCGAGGTCCGATTCGGGGTCCGTGCCCACGAGGCTGGCCTTGCGCACGGAACCGTCCGAGGTCTGGACCTCCAGGTTGGCGTCCGAGCTCGCGCCGTCCAGCGTGACCACGTGGGTGTTGGTGAGGATGTGTCCTTGATCGTCCAAGATCACACCGGACCCCGTCCCCGCGCGGTCCCCGGCGGACGCGGAGATCGTCACCACGGACGGGGAGGCCTTGTGGGTGGCCCCCGTGATCTGGTTGACCGATTCCGTGTTGTTCACGATCACCGGGGAGCTGTTGCCCGCCGCGGACACGCCGTTGTTCTCGGCGAGGGCGCCGGTCCCCACTGCGGTCCCCGCACCGATCAGCCCTGCGAGCACCATCCCGGCGACCAGGGCACCCGCAGAGAACTTGCGCTTGGGCGTCGTGGCGGTCGCAGCACCACCGGCCGGTTGCGACGCCGCGGTGTAGCCGTCCTGACCACCGGGATAGGTGCCGTACTGGTAACCCCCGGTGGCGCCGGGGTGTTCGCCCGCGGGCGGGATGGGTTGGGTGTCCTGCGCGTGCCACGGCGAACCCTGGCCGGCGCCCTCCGTCCCGGAGCCGTACTGGCCGTACCGGGGCACGGGACGCTGGGGATCGCCGCCCGCACGGGGGTCATAGGAATCGGCCATGTTCTCTCCTTCAGGACTGTGACAGGACGTCGAGGGATCGTGTGTCTGGATGCGGATACCGGGACCCGCCCGGCGGCTTCCGGTGGCCCAGTATGCCCGGGCGTACTGAGCCGCGGCTGTGAGAACTGGCCGATTCCTGCACGTTGTCTGGCGATCTCCGGGACGCTCGCTGATCTCGTGATCGCATTGTCCGTTCAGCGTAGTCTGTGATTCGGACGATCATCATGTCCCGGGGACGATCCCCGGGCGGGCGTCCGCCGGGCTGAGATCGATTGGAACGAGGGTCATGAATTCACACACCGTTTGGCGCCGCGCTGTTTCCGCGACCGTACTCTCGGGAGTGTGCTTGTTCGCGGCGCCCGCCGCCCTGGCCGAGCCCCCTCAGCAGGTGGACCCCGGCACACGGATCGTGGATTCGGCCAACGTCCTGGGCAACACGTCGCAGTTGCAGGACGAGATCAACAGGGTCGCCAGCGAACACAACATCACGCTCTACGTGGTGTACGTGGACCGGTTCACGAACCCCACCGATCCCGGTCAGTGGGTCCAGGACTTCGCCCGGAACAATGGTTTCGGGACCAACGACGCCGTGCTCACCGTGGCCACCGAGACCCGCCAGGCGCGGTTCGTGGCCAACTCGGCGGGTCCCCTGTCCCGCTCGGACACCCAGGAGATCTACAACGAGAACATCGTCCCGGCCCTGCGCAACGGCAACTGGGACGCCGCCGCCCAGGGGGCCGTGAAGGGGATCGACTCGAAACTCGGCGGGGTGAGCCTGAACGGGGCCGGCGGTGTGGTCGGCGGGGTCGTGGTGCTCGGCGGGCTCGCGGCCGCGGGCGTGGGCGTCGCGTCGCTCATGCGCGGGCGGCGTCGTCGCGCGGATGCACCCCAGGCCCCGGAACCGCACAACGGCAGCAGCGCGCCGCAGCGACCGCTCGTGCCCCTGCCCGAGCTGCACAAGCGCGCGGGTTCGGCGCTCGTGGAGGCGGACAACGCGATCCAGCACTCCGAGCAGGAACTCACCTTCGCGCAGCTGCAGTACGGCCGCGAGCAGACCCAGCCGTTCGAGCACGCACTCGCGCGGGCCAAGGAGCATATGCGCGCGTCCTTCGAGCTGCAGCAGAAGCTCGAGGACCACATCCCGGACACCGAGGCGGACCAGCGCGCGTGGCTCGGGGAAATCATCGAGCGCTCCAACCAGGCGCGCGGCTCCCTTGCGGAACAGGAACAGAACTTCTCGCAGTTGCGTCAACTCGAGACCCGCGCCCCCGAGGCGCTCGAGGACGTGCGCCATGCCGTGGCCGGTGTCCAGCCGCGCCTGCAGGACGCCGAGTCCTTGCTCGTCTCGCTGCACGCAACGTACGACGATGCCGCTCTGGCCCCCGTGCGGGACAACGGCGAGCAGGCACGCGAACGCCTCGAGTTCGCCGAATCCGCGATCGCCCAGGCCCAACAGCACCTGGACGCGGGACAGGTTTCCCAGGCCGTGCTCAACATCCGAGCCGCCGAGGAGGCGCAGGGCCAGGCCGAGGGTCTGATCACCTCGGTGGAGAACGCCCGCCGGGAACTGGCCAAGGCCGAGGAGTCCCTCAAGGACGCCGTGAGCATCGCCCAACGGGACGTCGCCGAGGCCGAGGGACTGGTCCAGCAGGGCTCCCGTCCCGAGCTCGCGGGTGCCGCCGCCGGGGTGCGCTCCGTGCTGCAGACCGTGACCCAGAACATGCGTTCCGGGCGCTACGACCCCATGGGCTCCGCCCGCCGGCTCGCGCAGGCCAAGGCCGAGCTCGACAAGGGCCTGGACGACGTCCGTAGCGCGAACGACCGCGCCCGCTCCGCGCGCGAGACCCTGTCCCACGCGCTCGTGAGCGCGCAGGCGAGCCTGACCACCGCGTCCGACTACGTGTGGGCGCGCCGCGGCGGTGTGGGCGCCCGCGCGCGCACGGAACTCGCGGAGGCCGAACGCCACCTGGAGATCGCGCAGCAACTGCAGAACTCTGATCCCGAGCGGGCACTCAACGAGGCCAACCAATCCATCCGCCTCGCGGACTCCGCACAGCGCTCCGCACAGACGGACGTGGACGAGTTCTACAACTCCCCCATGGGCTACGGCGGCATGGGTTACGGCCGGCGCAGCAACGGCCTCGGTGGTGCCATGCTCGGCGGGATCCTGCTGGGCGGGATCCTCAACGGCGGCATCGGCGGGGGCCACTACGGCGGCGGAGGCGGTGACTTCGGCGGCGGTTTCGGCGGCGGAGGCGGCGATTTCGGTGGCTTCGACGGCGGTGTGGGCGGGAACTTCTGACCCCCTCCGGGTGAGCGACGCACCCGCCGCCCCGTGACAGATTTCAGTTTTGTCCGAGATACGAGAAGAGGAGAACACCATGTCCAAACAGTCCATTTTCGGGCGGATCGCTCAGCTGGCCAAGGCGAACATCAACGCGATGATCGATTCCGCGGAGGACCCCCAGAAGATGCTGGACCAGATGGTCCGCGACTACACCGAGAACATCCGCGAGGCGGAGTCCGCCGTGGCCCAGACCATCGGTAACCTCCGCTTGCTCGAGAAGGACCACGCCGAGGACGTCCAGGAGGCCGCCCAGTGGGGTAGCAAGGCACTGGCCGCGTCCAACAAGGCGGAGGAGTTCCGTTCGTCCGGCAAGGAGAGCGAGGCCCAGAAGTTCGACAACCTCGCCAAGGTCGCGCTGCAACGTCAGATCCAGTCCGAGAGCGAGGCCCGCGGGGTCGAACCCCAGATCGCGTCCCAGACCGAGGTCGTGGAGAAGCTCAAGGACGGGCTCAACACCATGCGTGGCAAGCTCCAGGAGCTCTCCGCCAAGCGTGACGAGCTGGCCGCTCGCCAGAAGACCGTCCAGGCCCAGGCCCAGGTGCAGGACTCCCTCAAGGCGTTCGACGTCATGGACCCCACGAGCGAGGTCTCCCGGTTCGAGGACAAGATCCGCCGCGAGGAGGCTCGCGTGGCCGGCCAGCAGGAGCTCGCCGATTCCTCCCTGGACCGCCAGTTCGAGGCGCTCGAGGACATGGGTCAGCAAACCGAGATCGAGGCGCGGCTCGCGGCGCTCAAGGCCGGCGACGCCACCAAGGACGGCGAGAAGATTGTGTCCTCCGAGGAAGTCTGAGTCACTTCCGGGACTGCCGGTGCGGTGGCCGCAGCATTCAGGGCCTCATCCCGCGGCTGAGCAGACACCCCCGGCGTGAGCTGACGTGGAGCAAACGCGGTATCGCCTGCTGCGTTTGCTCCACTGCTTGTCGCGACGTAGCCCCGGACACGTGTCCGGACATGCCAGAAGCCCGGTTTCCTGGGAAACCGGGCTTCTTCGTGGTTGCGGGGGCAAGATTTGAACTTGCGACCTCTGGGTTATGAGCCCAGCGAGCTACCGAACTGCTCCACCCCGCGGCGATGTCCTCAACTATACGGAGGGTGAACGGATCGTGCAAATCGGGTATCCCCCGGCGCGGATCCGCACGGGACAGCGCCCCGATGGCGAGGGGCGGTGAGGACAGGGGCGGCGGCAAGGGGGGACGGTGATGGCGAAGGGCGGTGACCGGGAGAACCCGATCACCGCCCTTCGGGCGTCTCCCCTGGATTACGGGGTGGCACCGTCCTGACGCATGGCCTCGTCGATGGCCTGCTTCAGCCGGTCCTGGGCCTCGCCGTACTGCGTCCAGTCACCGTCCCGGCGTGCCCGATCCGCTTCCTGCATGGCCTGGTTGGCGTTGTCCAGAGCCTGCTGCAGGGACGTGGAGCGCGGCGACGGGGTCCCGGAGGGCTGTGGCGAGGGGCTGGCCGACGCGCCGTCGTCCACCGCGCCGGTGCGCCCGTCGCCGCCCTGGGCGGCCTCCGCGGCCTGGTCGTTCACGCCGGCCCCGGTGTCCGTGGTGGCACCGGAGTTACCGCTGAAAACCTCATCCAGAGCGCCGTCGAGCGTGGGGGCGAATCCGACCTTCTCACCGAAGCCCACGAGGACGCGGCGCAGGGTGGGGTAGGCGGCATCGCCGGAGGACTGCACGTACACGGGCTGGACGTAGAGCATGCCCCCGCCCGCGGGCAGTGTCAGCAGGTTGCCGTTGATGACCTCGGACGCACCCTGACGCAGCAGGTTCAGCTCCTGGGACACATCCGTGTCCGAGTTGAACAGGTTCTGCGCCTGGCCCGGACCGGGCACCACCGAGGAGCGCGGCAGTTCGAGCAGCCTCAGCTTGCCGTAGTCCTCGCTCTTGACGCCGTCCTCACCCGTCCCGGCGTCCGCGTTGGCGGAGAGGTACCCGTACATCACGTTACGGGTGTTGCCGGACTCGCTCTGCTGCGGGATGAAGGACGAGGTGAGCGAGAAGTTCGCCTTGTCCTCACCCGGCATGCGCATGGAGAGGTAGTACGGCGGCTGCGGGACGTCCTGGTTCTGCTGAGTGGGGTCGTTGGGCACGGACCACACGTCGTCGCTCGCGTAGAAGCTGTTCGCGTCCGTGACGTGGTAGCGGTTGAGCAGCTCACGCTGGACCTTGAACATGTCTTCGGGGTAGCGCACATGGGCCATGAGGTCCGCGGACATGTCCGAGTACGGCTTGAGCGTGTTCGGGAAGACCTTCTGCCACGACTTCAGGACGGGGTCCTGGTCGTCCCACGCGTAGAGATCCACGGAACCGTCGTAGGCGTTGACCGTGGCCTTGACCGAGTTACGGATGTAGTTCACACGCTCGGGCGGCAACGCAGCGGCGGTGCCCTGCGCGGTCTGGGTGTCCTGGGTGGCGTCCTGGAGCACGGACGGCGTGGAGTACGGGTAGGACGCCGCCGTGGTGTAGGCGTCCACGATCCACACGACCTTGTTGTCCACGATCGCCGGGTACGGGTTGCCGTCCACCGTGAGGTAGGGGGCCACCTTCTCCACCCGCTCACGCGGGTTGCGGTCGTAGAGGATCTGGGACTCCGGGCGCACCGCGTCCGAGAGCAGCATGTCCGTGGACTGGAACTTGATGGAGTAGGACAGCTTGTTAAACCAGTTGCCCACGGTGGGGCCGCCGTTGCCGGCGAACGTGGTCTTGGCGTCCTGGGCGTCCCCGTCATTGGTCTGGGGGCGGTCCAGCTCGAGCGGCGGGTCCTCAGGGGAGCCACCCACGATCGAGTACTCGGGCGAGTTCTTCCCGAAGTAGATCCGCGGCTCGTAGTCGTTGGAGATCTCACCGCGGGACGGGATCCCGGCCTGCATGAATTGGGGCTTGCCGTCCGACTGCACGCGGGAGCCGTACGCGGCCACCACGCCGTAGCCGTGGGTGTAGACCACCGACTGGTTGTACCAGCCCTGGATCTGGTCCGGGTTCAGTTCACGGGTCGCGATGACCGTGTCCTGGGTCTGGCCGTCGATCGTGTAGCGGTCCACGTTGAGCATGTCGGAGAACTGATAGTACGGCCGGAACTGCTGCAGCTGGGCGAACGCGGAGGAGACCACGTTGGGGTCCAGCAGACGGATGTTGGAGGTGGTCTCCGTGTCCTGGCGCAGTGCACCCTGTTCGGTCTGGGTCGTGGCGTCGTACGGGGTGACCTCGGTGTTGTCCAGACCGTAGGCCTGCCGGGTCATGGTGATGTTGCGCTGGATGTACTCGTTCTCGAGCGCCTGCTCCGTGGGGGTCACCTGGAAGCGCTGGATGGCCCACGGGTAGAGCCCACCGGCCACCACGGCCACGACCACGAGCATCGCGGCACCGATCAGGGGCAGCTTCCAACGGCCGATGAACCCGGCCACCACGAACAGGATGGCTACCAGGACGGCGGCGATCGCCAGGATGCCCTTGGTGGGGATCACGGCGTTGACGTCGGTGTACAGCGCACCGGTCCACTTGCCCGAGTTGGAGGTCAGGGTCGCGTAGCGGTCCAGCCAGAAGTTCACGGCCTGCAGCGCGAGGAACGCGGCCACGATGGAGCCCAGGTGCACGCGGGCGGAACGGGTCGTGGCGATCCCGCGTTCATGGATGCGGATCCCGCCGTAGACGTAGTGCATGAGCAGCCCGGCCACACCGGCGAGCAGCAGGGCGGTGACCAGGAAGCCGATCAGCAGCCGCAGGAACGGGAGGGTGAACACGTAGAAGCCCAGGTCCAGGTCGAACTGGGGGTCGGTCTGTCCGAAGGGTTCCTGGTTGAAGAACAGCAGCACGGTCTGCCACTGGGACGTGATCGTGGAGGCGGCGAACAGCCCGAAGATCACCGGGACGGCCACCATGACGATCTTGCGCACGGGGTCCAGCGCCTGCTGGTACTTCTGCATGTTGTCGCTGACCTGGCCGGTGTCCCGGGGGCGGTTGCGGTACGCGAGCCACAGGCTCAGGAACATGAGCGTGGCCACGATCACGGCGGAGATGATGAACAGACCGATCATCGCGAGGTTACGGGTGACGAACACCCGCAGGTAGCCGAGCTGCTCGAACCAGAGGATGTTCGTGTAGACCTGGGTGAACCCCACGAACAGGGCGATGAGGACCACCACCGCGATCACCGTGGGCAACAGGGCCCCGTGTTTCTTGCGGCCCGCTGCGGACCCGCTGGATGGACGTGGGGATGTGGATCCGGCGGTCACTGAATACCTCTGAATTCCCTGGGCACGGATGATGATCTGTCAATGATCAGTGTCCACCCTATTGTGCTGGCCCCCGTCGCGGCATGCAATTTCGCCGCCTCGGGATGTCACCGGGTGCCGCAGGAAGGCAGCTCCACGACCGATCCGGACGCCGCTTTTTCGACCCCTTCCACAGCATCTCCCAGTGTCTTCACCTCGATCACCGTGAGACCATCCGGGACGTGCCCGGCCACCTCACCGCAATTGTCCGAGGGGGCCAGGAAGTACGTGGCACCGGACTCCGCTGCGCCCTGCAATTTCTGTCGGATCCCGCCGATGGGACCGACCTTCCCGTCCGCCGAGATCGTTCCGGTACCCGCGATGTGTTCGTCGCCCGCCATCGATCCGGGGGTCAGTTCCTCGACGATCCCCAGCGCGAACATCATCCCGGCGCTGGGTCCACCCACCTGGTCCAGTTGGAAGTCCACGTCCACGGGGAACTCGTATTTCGGTACGAGGTACACGCCGAGCTGCCACCGCTGCGAGTCCTCGTCCCGGGTCAGCTTCACGTGTTCGGTGACCGTCCTGCCATCCCGGCGCACGACGACGTCCGCTCCCCGCTCCCCCGCGGCGTCGAGTTGCTCGCGCAACAGCTCGAGCGAGGTGACCTGCGTGCCGTTCACGGAGAGGATCCGGTCCCCGGCCCGCAGGACACCGTCCGCGGCGCCGCCGGGGATCACGGCGTGCACGGTCAGGGTGGTTGTGAACGGCTTGCCCAGGTGGTTCAGCGCGGCCGCCACGGAGTCCTCCTGGGAGGTGACCATGGCCGCGGCGTTGGACTCGTCCACCTGCTGGCCCGTGGTGTCCGGCGGGTAAAGGGTGTCCTCCGGGATCACGGCATCGGAGGGATCCAACCAGCCCAGCAGCGCGTTGATGGAGTTGAGCCGCCCGGAGGGTCCGCCCGTGACGTACACGGTGGTGAGGTCCAACCGGCCGTCGCTCGGGTAGGTCGGGGCGCCCGTGATCTTGACGAGCTGCTTGTCGTCGTGGCTGCCCACGGTGTTGAACGTGGGTCCGGCGGATTCCACGACGTACGGCGCGGGCAGCACCACGCCCGCGAGCAGCAGCACCGTGGTCCCCGCGAGCGCGACCGACGGCAACGACCGGCGGCGGAGGAATCCGCGCCGCGCCCCCTTCTGCTCACCCGTCACGTCGCTTCCTCTCCACGGCCTCCAGGACCGTCCCAGCGTACTCGGCCCACCCTGGGAAGGTCCCGCGCACACCGTCTGGGGCGTACGTCGCACGCCCTCGTGGAAGGTTCGAAGACGCCGCACGGCCGGGGACGGCGGCGTCGCCCGCTCCCGGTGAACGGGCGCCCGGAGGGTACCTGAGCCATCAGCGAACTGGGCGCGCACGCGGTGGTTCGGGCCCGGGGCGGACGGCTAGGGTTTGAGCAGTCCTAGATCCTCCACGACGATTGGCGGTCCCATGCCTTCGAACCCTCCGTACGACGAGAACGGCGAGAACCCTAAGGACCCGTTCCAGGAGATGTTCGAGCGTCTGCTGGGCTCCGGGAACATGAAGCCCGGTGACATGCCGGCCGGTATGCCCATGGACCCGCAGGCCATGTCCATGATGTTCCAGCAGATCCAGTCCATGATGAGTTCGACCTCCTCGGGGGAGCCCATCAACTGGGAGCTCGCCAACCAGCACGCCCGTCAGGTGGCCGCGCAGAAGGGCGATGCGTCCGTCTCGGCGAAGCAGAAGGGCGCCGTGAACGACGCCATGAAGCTCGCGGACCTGTGGCTCACGGACAACACCGCGTTCGGCGAAGCCCCCGTGCTGCCGTCCGCGTGGGCGCGCGCCGAGTGGATCGAGGCCACGTGGGAGACCTGGAAGGAGATGACCACCCCGGTGGCCACCTCCGTGTCCAAGGCCATGTCCGACGCCCTCACCCAGCAGTTGCCCCCCGAGCTCTCCCAGGCCATGGGCGGGGCGGACCTGTCCGGGATGCTCTCCGGCGCGGGCTCCATGATGTTCGGGATGCAGCTGGGACAGGCCGTGGGTGCGCTCTCGTGCGAGGTGCTGTCCTCCACGGACGTGGGCATCCCCCTGGCCAAGGACCGCTGCGCGCTCGTGCCGTCCAACGTGGCCGAGTTCAGCGAGGGGCTGGACCTGCCGGCCTCGGACGTGATGCTGTACCTGGCCATCCGCGAGGCCGCCCACACGCGTTTGTTCCACGGTGTGCCGTGGTTGCGCCAGTACGTGCTGGACCTGATCACGGCGTTCGCGTCCGAGATCCACATCGACATGGACCGGATCGAGTCCATCGCCCAGGAACTCGACCCCTCCGACCCCTCGGGCATCCAGGACGCGCTGGCCTCCGGCGTGTTCAGCCCCGAGATGACCCCGCGCCAGGAGGCCACACTCGCCAAGCTCGAGACGGTCCTCGCGCTCGTGGAGGGTTGGGTCAACCGCGTCACCGTGGCCTCCACCGCCAACATCCCCTCCGCCGCCGCCCTCACCGAGATGATGGCCCGCCGCCGCGCCGAGGGCGGGCCCGCCGAGCGCACCTTCGGTTCCCTCGTGGGTCTCGAACTGCGCCCCCGCCGATTGCGTGAGGCCGCGACCTTCTGGGGCTACGTGGAGGAACAGCGCGGGATCACCGAGCGCGACAGCCTCTGGGAGTCCCCCGAGCTGCTGCCCACCAACGAGGACCTCGATGATCCCCAGGGCTTCGAGGAGCGCCGCGGGCTGCTCACGGCCAGCGACGAGGAGATGGACGCCGCCCTGGAGAAGCTGCTGGCCGGCGGGTACGAGGACGGTCGGCAGGCCCCGGGGGGCGCGAGTTCCACCGGCCAGGCCTCCGCGGACACGAAGCAGGGTGCGTCCGGGGAGACGTCGCGTGGACGCGAGCCGGGTGAGAGCACGGGCACTGCCGGCGACGACGACCAGGACGATCCCGACGCCACGCGGGACGAGGACTGATCGTGGGCGGCTGGGCCTCCGTGTAGTAGGCCCGTCGTACGGACTTCAGGGTTCGCGGCCGGGCCCGTGCGAACGGCCCGGGGCCACTCGCACCGAGACCCGTGCGGACCTCGTACCGGCCCCTCGCCGACCCGGCTCGCCGGGCTGGCCCCTCGGGTGGCTCACTCCCGGCCCGTGACCTGCGCGGGGTTCCGCTCCGCCCACGCGGCGCCGTCCAGGAACTGGCCGGCGTCGTGCGCCCTGGGGTGGCGCCGTGCCATCTCCCAGAACCGCTCGTTGTGGTGAGCCTCGAGCAGGTGCACGAGCTCGTGCAGCACCACGGTCTCCAGAACCCACTCGGGCGCGTCCGCGAGTCGCCGTGAGATCCGAATGGCACCCGTGGCGGGGGTCGCCGAGCCCCACCGTGTGTGCTGGCGGGCGGACCACGTGATGCTCGTGGGCCGGGCACGACCCTCCAGGTAGGTCCGGGACAGCCGCTGCGCCATCTCCTCCAGCGCCGTGTCGGAGTGCCGCGTGCGCGAGGCCGCCTCCGCCGCGCGCCGCTTGGCCACGACCCTGGGAACGAGAGTTGCACTCCAATGCGCGATCTGGGCACGGGTGGCCCGTTGCGGCACCGAGAGCACCACGGCGTCCCCGCTGAAGTGGGCGTTGACGGTCTTGGTGCGGCGGGCACTGCGCTTGACGACGATCTCCGGCATCTCCTCCGGTGGTTCGACGATTCTGGCTCGTGGTGGGGGCATGCCCCCAGTTCACCACCCCGCCCGGGCGGGGCACGAACCGGGACACAGAAGGAGAGCACGGTGCCCGCGGCACCCGTCCTGTGGATTGCCCCGCGCCGGCCCCGGGAGCATCCCGCTTCGGCAACCCTGGTGCCATGACCCACCGTTGCCCAACCGCCCCCGAGGAACCCTGCGCTCCCCCGGCGCTCGACGAGCTGCGCGTTCTCGCGCTCGGGCTCGACCCCCTCACCGCCGCCGTGTGCCTCGCGCTCGCGGAGGCCGGGGTCTGCCTGCTCAACGTCCGGGATCCTGCACCCGTCGAGACCGCGGACGTCCGCCACGGCCCGTATCCCGCGGAGTTCCAGGGCCAGCCGCGTGAACTGGTGCTGAGGACCCTGCTGCGGCGCAGATCCCCGCGCTGCGCCCCGCTCAGCGCACCCGAGCTCTTCCCGTCGGCGGCAGTGCCCACCGCCGTGGTGCTCCACACGTGGTCCGTGCCCGGTGATCTCGTGGCGGACCTCGCCACGGCTCCCTCCCCGGACCTGGACCCGGCGCTGCCCACCCTGAGCGTGGTCCGCGACGGCGGGTCCGTGGTGGTCTGGCCCCTCACCGACTGGGCGCATCGCCCGTGCCGAGCCTGTGTGGCGAGTGCGGTCCGTGAAGCGCGACGCGCGTTCCGTGGGTCCCCATCCACGTCCGGCGAGCCTCTGCTTCCGCGTCAGGACGGGGCAGTGGCCGTGCTGACGCGCACGGTGGCCACCGGGGAGATCGCGGGTCGCCTGCTGTCCCACGTGCTGCGGGATGACGCCGCTCCGCGGGCGGCACCGTCTGACCCGCCACACGACGCTCCCCCGGACGTGCCACCTGCCGGCACCGAAACGGCGCCGTCCGGCCCACCGCCGGCCCGGCCCACCGCCGGAACGCAGTCACCTGACGGTCCGGAAGCGTGCCTCGTGCTGCGCCGGGGGCTGACGGTTCTGCCGTTGGCCCCGGATCCGAGGTGCCTGTGCTCCCTCGCGTTCACCGGGCTGTGAACCGTGCGTGCGGAGTGCGCCGTACCACCCGTGCCCGCTCAGACGGAGTCGCGGTCCACCGTGAAGGCCCCCGCCGTGTCCGGGGGCGAGGGTGCGGGCTCGTCCCGCACCAGGGCGTTGATCACGGCCACGATGTGCCGGGCCGTGACCTCCGGGTCCAGCGCCACCATGGTCAGCGGAGGGTCGGCCAGCGCCGCCGCCGGGGAGTCGTTGACCCCCACGATCGCGAGGTCCGCGGGCGCTTTCCAGCCGAGCCGCCGCATCCCGCAGAGCACGGCGAGCGCGGCGGTGGTGTCGTGGGCGCACACCCCGGACGCCCCCGGGTGCCGTTCGCGCCACTGCAGCAGCACATCGGCCGCCCCGCGGGGATCCACAGGAAGGGGAAGAGCGCTCGGGCGAGGCAGGCCACGGGCCGCGCACTCGCGCTGCAGCACCTCGAAGCGCCACTGGGAGACGCCGTGCATGTGCTCCCCGCCCGTGACCGCATAGCCCAGGTGCGTATGGCCCGCGGCCACGAGCCGCTGCACCTGCACCCTGGCGATGTCCCGCTCACGGAGACCCGTGATCCACCGCCCCATGTCGTCCGAACCGGTCCAGGAGACGACGCCGCGCACGCCACTTCGACGCATGCGCTCGGCGTCGTCCTCCGCGAGGTCCCACGCGAGCACGGCGGCCGGCGTCACGGAGGACCAGACCTGGGCGGCGGGGCGGCGGGTCCACGCATGGATCACCATGGACAGCCCCACCTCGGAGAACAGCACCGAGAGCCGCTCCACGATCACCCCGATGTCCTCGGTGAGGGACCCCGCCGGCGGGAGGTATAGCAGCACGGAGGTGGAGCGGCCCCGGCCGAGCGCCCGCGCCTCCGCCGAGGGCGCGTAGGAGAGCTCCCGGGCGGCGTCGAGCACGCGGCGTCGGGTGCCCGCGGAGATGGACTGCGAGGGGGTGTCGTTGAGCACGAAGCTCACGGTGGTGCGGGAGACCCCGGCCAGCCGTGCCACGTCGGCGCTCGTGGCCCGCCGTGCGGGGGCGCGGTGCCGGTGCATGCTCGTGAGTTCTCCCTGGAGGTCGGTGGCCACATGATAGCGAGTGGCCCACCGCCGCCGGGCCCTGATGCCCCACGAATGTGAGCTGTTACACTCGACAACCATCAAGCTAACACGCGTTAGTGTGCACCGGCACGGACCGCTGCCGACCCGGGCCCCTCCCGGCGCACGGCCTGCGTGCAGGGAACTGGAAGCGGCCACGTCGCCGCGAGGTTTCGGAGCCGGCACCCGTCGGGAACGCCGTCGGGCACCGGCTGCACCACCCGGATCCCCCGGGGCGCGCGACCGCAAGGAAGTTGGAGAACCACATGGACACTCAGGACGTCGACGTGATCATCATCGGTGCCGGGATCTCCGGCATCGGCGCCGCTCGGGAGCTCGCCGGCACCGGCCGCACCGTCCGCATCCTCGAGGCGCGCGAGGACATGGGCGGCACGTGGGACCTCTTTCGGTACCCGGGTATCCGCTCGGACTCGGACATGGCCACCTTCGGCTACCGCAGCCACCCCTGGACAGGAGAGCGCAGCCTGGCCACTGGGGACACCATCCTCGACTACGTCCACGCGGCGGCCGAGGAGGCCGACGTCACAAAGGACATCCGGTTCGGGCGGCGCGCCGAGCAGGCACGGTGGTCCTCCGAAACCCACACATGGACCGTCACGCACCGCGACGTCCACACGGGCGGGGCCGAGCAGCTCACCGGCCGGTGGCTGTTCATGGCCACGGGCTACTACCGCTACGACGAGGGCTTCACCCCCGACTGGCCTACGCTGTCCGAGTTCGAGGGGACCGTGGTCCACCCGCAGCACTGGCCGGAGGACCTGGACGTGGCGGGCCGTCGCGTGGTCGTGATCGGCAGCGGCGCCACCGCCGTGACCCTCGTGCCCGCGCTCACGGACCGCGGCGCTCACGTGAGCATGCTGCAGCGCTCCCCGTCCTACGTGGCCTCCGTGCCCGGCAGGGACGAGACTGGCATCAAGCTGCGCAAGTGGCTGCCGCCGCGCGTGGCCGGGGAGGCCAACCGCTGGCGCAACATCGTGCGCTCCATGGCCATCTACGAGTTCAGCCGACGCCGACCGCAGGCCATGCGGGACCTGCTGCACCGCGGGGCTGTGAAGCACCTGGGCCCCACCTTCCCGGTGGATGAGCACTTCACCCCCGAGTACGACCCGTGGGACCAGCGGCTGTGCGCGGCACCGGACGGCGACTTCTTCAAGGCTGTGCGCGGGGAGCACGCCGAGGTGGTCACGGACACCATCGAACGCTTCACCGCGGACGGGATCCAGCTGCGCTCGGGCCGTCACCTCCCGGCGGACGTGATCGTCACCGCCACGGGGCTCAACGTGCAGTTTCTTGGGAACATGGATCTCGTGGTGGACGGGGAGACCGTGGATCCGGCCGCGCGCGTGAGCTACCGCGGCATGATGCTCGATGGCGTCCCCAACATGGCCTTCGCCATCGGGTACACGAACTCCTCGTGGACCCTGCGCGTGGACCTGATCACAGAGTACTTCCGGCGGCTGCTGGACCGCATGGACCGCGAGGGCGCCGTGGCCGTCACGCCCCGGTACTCCGGCCCCCGCACCGGGCTGCGCCCGCTCATCGACCTGGCCTCCGGCTACATCCAGCGTGGCGCGCACCTGCTGCCCCGCCAGGGCCGCGACGGGGCATGGAACGTGCGGCAGAACTACCTGCGGGACCGGGTGCTGTTCCGTCCGGGTGCCGAGAAGGACGAGCAACTCGAGTTCACGGTGCCCGCCCGCACCACCTCGGGGGTGGGCGCGTGAGCACGCAGCTGTGGAACGGGCTGAGCTGGCGCGAGACCGGTGAGGGCACCCCGGTGCTGCTGATCCACGGGATCGGACGCAGCCTGGCCGACTGGGACGAGCAGCACGAGCGTCTGGCCGCGCGGCACCGTGTGATCAGCGTGGACCTCCCCGGCTTCGGTGGCTCCGAGGTCCCCACCGAGGGCATGAGCCTCTCGAATCTCGCCTCCCGCGTGGCGGAGTTCGTGCGCGCCCAGGGCATTGCGCCGGCCCACGTGGCCGGCAACTCCCTGGGCGGGGCCGTGGCCATGCAGCTCACCGCCGACCACCCGGAACTCGTGCGCAGCCTGCTGCTCGTGGACTCCGCAGGATTCGGAAGGGGCGTGAGCCCGGCCCTGCGGCTCGCGGCGCTGCCCGGGGTGGGCGAGCGCGCACTGACACCGAGCCGCAAGGGTGCGCTGCGCTCCGAGCGGGCCATGTACCACGACCCCGCCCTGGCCACGCCCGAGCGCGTGGAACGCGGTTACGAACTCGCGCAGCGCCCCGGCGGCTCCGAGGCCATGCTGCAGATGCTGCGCTCGATCGGCTCGATCGCGGGTGTGAAGCGGCCCTGGCGGCGCCGGCTGCTCCCCCGCGTGCGGGCCACCGGTGTTCCCGTGTTCATCATGTGGGGCGACAAGGACACGGTGCTGCCCTTCCGTCACCTCGCCCGCGGGGCGAAGGCCCTGGGGGCTCGCAGCCACCGGTTTCCCGACACCGGCCACGGGCCCATGATCGAGCGGCCCGACGAGTTCGCCCGCCTGGCCACCGAGTTCTGGGCGAGCGCGGAGCGCAGCTGACGACGCCGCACGGGCCGGTCCCGGTCCACGCTCGCCCGCCGCGCTGCGACCACACAACGCGTCACCGGGTGGTGGTACCGGTCCCGGCCGGGCCTCGGCCGCACCCGCTTAGCGGCCGCCGCGGCGTCGTGCCGGGGTGCGCGGCGCGGGGGGCAGCACGGCGTCGAGGAAACGGGACCGGGCCCGGTTGGGCCGACCGCCCGGGGTCCGGGACAGCGACCACGAGAGCACGAGGTGCTCCCGCGCGCGGGTGATCCCCACGTAGAGCAGCCGGCGCTCCTCGTCCATGGCATCCGGGGTGTCGGCGAAGCTGATGGGCATGAGTCCCTCGGAGAGCCCCACGAGGAACACGGCATCCCACTCCAGGCCCTTAGCCGAGTGCAGGGACGCGAGCGTGACCCCGTCCACCACCGGGGCCTCCTGGGTGGTCGCACGGCGTTCGATCTCCTGCGCGAAACCGGCGAGCGACAGCGTCTCGCCGTCCGCCACGGCGCGGCGGGCCATGGTGTCAGCGAGCGAGACGAGTGCACGCAGGGACTCCCACTTGGCGCGCGTGGCGCTGTCGGAGCGCGGGGCCCGCTCCGTGTAGCCGAGCGAACCGAGCATGTCCCGCACCTGCTGGGGGACGTCCGCGCGGTCCGCGCCCGCCGTGCGTGCGGCGGAACGGATCTGCACGATGGCCTGCCGGATCTCGGGCCGGTTGAAGAACCGTTCGGAGCCGCGCAGCTGGAAGCCGATGTTCGCATCCGCGAGTGCGGCTTCGAATGCCTGCGACTGGCCGTTGGTGCGGAACAGGACGGCGATCTCGTGCGGGGCCACGCCGTCGTCGATCAGGTCCTGGATCCGCACGGCCACGCCCGCGGCCTCGGCCTCGTCGTCCGGATACTCGTTCCACGCGGGCTCGGGGCCCGCGGGGCGCTGGGAGACCAGGCGCAGCGGTGTGGCCCACGTGTCCGGGGTGGACGTGAGGGACGGGCGGCGCGCGGCCAGCAGCCGGTTGGCGGTGTTGACCACCTGAGGGGTGGAGCGGTAGTCGCGGATCAGCTCCACCACGGACGCCCCGGGGTACCGGGACGGGAACTCCAGCAGGTGCCGGGACGTGGCGCCCGTGAAGGAGTAGATGGTCTGGGAGGCGTCCCCCACCACGCAGAGATCGTCCCGGGAGCCGAGCCACGCGTCCAGCAGCCGCTGCTGCAGGGGCGAGACGTCCTGGTACTCGTCCACCACGAACTGGCGGTACTGCGCGTGCACCGCCGCGGCGATCCGCTCGTCCTCCTCCAGGATCCCCACCGTGATCAGCAGGACGTCCTCGAAGTCGATCAGGTGTCGGTCCGCCTTGAGGTCCTCGTAGGACTGGTAGAGCCGCTGCATGGTGCGGACGTCGTAGCCCGCGGGCATGTCCCGCTGGCCCGCCGCCTGCGGATAGGTGTCCGGGGTGTGCATGGAGACCTTGGCCCACTCGATCTCGGCCGCGACGTCCCGGACGGTCGCCCGGTCCGTGGTCAGGCGCATGGCCTGGGCGGCCTCGGTGATCAGTCTCGCCTTGTGGTTCACGAGCCCCGGCGGGGGCCCACCCACGGCCTGCGGCCAGAAGTACTGCAGCTGGCGCAGGGCGGCAGAGTGGAAGGTCCGGGCCTGCACACCGGGAGCCCCGAGGGCCCGCAGCCGCTGGCGCATCTCATTGGCGGCGCGCGCGGTGAAGGTCAGGGCCAGGGTCTTCTGGGGGGTATAGACCCCCGAGGCGATGCCCCACGCGATGCGGTGGGTGATGGCCCGCGTCTTGCCGGTGCCCGCTCCAGCGCGCACGCACACCGGACCGTTCAGTGTGGTCGCGACCACGCGCTGCTCCGGGTCCAGGCCTCCGAGGATCCGCTCCTCGGCGCTCTGCTCCACGCTCACCAATCGGTCCCCGGGAGGTCCTCGCCCAGCCAGCTGACGATCAGCGCGTGCGCGATCGACACCCTCCCCGGCAGCGTGACCTCACCGGTGCGGGTGCTCGTGAGCAGCTGCTCGCGCGTGAACCACCGGACATCCAGGATCTCCTCGCCGTCCGCCTCGGCCACCGATGTGTGGGCCACGGCGCGGAAGCCCAGCATTAGGGAGCGGGGGAACGGCCACGGCTGAGAGCCCTGGTACTGCACGGTGTCCACCGTGATCCCGGCCTCCTCGCGCACCTCGCGCACGACCGCTTGCTCGGCGGACTCCCCCGGCTCGACGAAGCCTGCGAACGTGGAGTACATGTTGCCGGCCCATGCCGCAGAGCGGCCCAGCAGGATGCGCTGCGAGGCCGGGTCCGGGCCGTCCTCGACCACCGCCACGATGACCGCTGGATCCGTGCGGGGGAAGTGCAGCGAGTCGTCCTCGGGGCAGCGCCGGGCCCACCCGGAGCGGATGCTCCGCGTGAGCGCCCCGCAGCGAGGACACCGCGGGTGGTCCCGGTGCCACAAGGCCACCGCCTGCGCCGTGACGAGCAACGACGTCTGCTCGGGGTCCACCACGGTGGCCAGCGTGCGCAGCCCCTCCCACCGGGCACCGTCGAGACCGGACAGCTGGGTGTCCTCGGGGAAGGTGCGCAGGATCACCTGGGTGCCGTCCGCCAGGCGGCCCAGGTACACGTCCGGGCGGCTGGCATCATCCGTGGGTCCCGGGACCTCCGCCACGAGCGGGAGGACCAGGGCGCCGTCGCGCGTGGGGGCCTGGGAGCCCCGCAGCACGAGCACCCGCGCGGTGGGCGAGGCGAGCGCCTCAGCCACGAGATCGCGGTGCTCCCGGGCGACCGCGTCCCGGTCGAAGGGGCGCCCGGCGAAGGGCAGCTGGGCGTCGTCGAGCAGGGGCGCGACGGCGCCGGGACGGTCCTGGCATGAGATCATCCGACCACTGTAGACCGGGGTCCGGACATCCTCACGGGCCGCGGTGGACAGCCCGCCCCGGGCCGAGGCCGGTAGGGTGGGTAAGGTGAGAACGACCCCCGAATTGCTGGCCGCCGTCGCGGCCGCGGCCGTGCCCGGGGTGGCCCCTGTGGCCACCGGTCCTTCTCCCGACGACGCCGCGGATTTCCGCTCGTGCGTGGTCCAGGACTCCGAGGGTCGCCGCTGGCGCGTCCGCAGTCCCCTGAACACCGAAGCGAGCATGCGCCTGGAGACCGAGCACCTGGTGTTGCAGGCGTTCACCCCGTCCGTGCGCTCGCGGTTGCCGTTCCACCTGCCCACGGTCGCGGGGTCCGTGGCGCAGGACGGGTTGCGCACTTTTGTCTACTCGCACCTGCCGGGTCACACGCTTAGCCTGCGGGAGTTCCAGCGGCAGAACGAACATCCCGAACCTCCCGTGCACACGCCCTCCCCGAGTGCGACGCCGCGCGCCCCCCTGGCCGTGCAACTGGGCCGTTCGCTCGGGTGCCTTCATTCTCTGCCCCGTGCGCTCGTGATGGACGCGGACCTGCCCGCCTACAGCGCCGAACAGTGCCGCAAGCGCATGCTCCACGATCTCGATCAGGCCGCGACCACGGGGCTGATCCCCGGGGACCTCTTGCGCCGGTGGGAGGAGGCCCTCGAGGACACCACGCTGTGGCAGTTCTCCACGCGCGTGGTGCACGGGGACCTACACGAGGACAACATCACCGTGGACCACGGTTCACTCGCGTCCTTCACGGGGTGGAGCGATCTGCACGTGGGCGATCCCGCCGTGGACTTCTCATGGCTCGTGGGCATGTCCGACCCTGCGTTCGCGGACACCGTGATAGAGGCCTACTCCGTGGCGGCCGTCCAACCCCCGGACCGCCATCTGTTGCGCCGCGCGCACCTCAAGGCCGAGTTCGCGCTCGCGGAATGGCTCGTGCGCGGTGTGGACCGGGGCAGCACGTCCATGGTGGACAACGCCCAGCGGATGCTCACGACCCTCGCGGCGGACGTGCGGGCCAGCGCGTCGCCGTCCCCGGGGGTGGCCGGTCCGCCGCCCGCCTCGACCGCGTCGACCGCCGCGGTCGAGGCGGATCGGGCCGGCGACTCCGACGTCGACTCGGTGGACCGCACTGACTCCGACGGCCGCGCCCTCGACGGCGACTCCGCCCCGGACGGTCACCCCAGCGACGACGGCTTGTCCCCCGACCATCACTCCGGCGAGGGCGGCTCCTCCACCGGCGGCTCCTCCGCGGCGTCCGGATTCGTCACGCCCACCTCGTAGAGCGAGCTCACCACGGCCTCGAGTTCCGTCTCGTCCGCGAGGTCGTGGGGACGCACCACCAGGTCCGCGGCCACGTAGTAGAACGCCGCCGACACAAGCTCCACCGGGACCTCGTGCAACCGCGCGAACGCCAACCGGTACAGCGCGAGCTGCCCGGACTTGCGCTTGAGCTCCCGACCGTGCGGGATTCGCCCTGTTTTCCAGTCCACGAGTTCCCAGCCGTCCGCGGTGCGGAACACGGCATCGATCCGACCGCGCACCGTGAGCGACCCCACCGGGGTCTCCACGGGCAGTTCGATCGCGTAGGGCTCCAGAGACGCCCACGGGCTGTTCCGGAAGGTCTCGGCGAGCCGGGGCAGGTCCAGGTCCTCGTCCACGTAGTCGTCGGAACCGGGCAGTTCGTCCGCGTCGAAAATCGCGGAGTCCCCGAAGAAATTCTCAACCCACGTGTGGAACGCCGTGCCCGCCCGGGCCGCGGAGCCCGGTTTGCGTGGCATGGGTCGGCGCAGATTGCTGATGAACCCCTCGGGATCGGTGTCCATGGCCACGAGCGCGGACGCCGAGACGTGGGAGGGCATGTGCACGCTGCGGTCCTCCTCGGACGCCGCGCGGCGACCCAGCAACAGTTCGGCCTCGCGCCGCCACCGCGTGACCACGTCACCGGAGGGCCCCTGTGCCAACTCCTCGTCCGTGAGCTCGCGGGTGTCCGGGAAACCGCGCTCGGCCACGGCGCGGGCAGCGCGTTCCATGACCTCTCGGCGGCCCCGGTGTGCCGGAGCGATCACGGTTTCCATGTGCTCGCCGTCCGCGGAGCGTTCGGTGCGCACGAGTTCCGGTCCCTCCACGGGGTCGTACGGCCACAGCGCGCTGACCCGGGTGTCCCGCTGCGGGTTGGTGGCATCCGGTTCCGGCTCGACCCACGGACCCGCCTCGAAACCGGGGCTCGATCCCTCGACCAACTCCCGCGCTTCGAGCAAAAACGGTGAGGCCTCCTTGACCTCCTGGGCGGTGCCCCGGAACACGCTGCCGGAGAGTTCGAGCAGGGACTTGGCGCGCGTGAACGCGACATAGGCCAACCGACGTTCCTCGGCGAGGTCGTACTGTTCGACGTCCTCCGCGAACTCCTCGTAAGAACTCTCGAGTTCGCGCACGTCCGAGACGCGCGCATCCCACTGGGGCAACTGAGCGGCGTCGCCACGTAACGGCCACGGCAGCTTGGCCGCTTCCAGGGTCCACGCGGAGGACTTCTTGGAGGGGAAGTCGTTCTTGTTGAGCCCGGGGACGTAGACGTGGTCCCACTCGAGGCCCTTGGAGGCGTGGACCGTGAGCAGTTGTACGGCGTCCCGGCGCGTGTGCGCGGGCGGAAGTTCCAGGCCGTTCTCTTCGTGGGACGCGGCCTCGAGCCAGTCCAGGAACGCGGCGACGTCGTGCGTGCGGGTCGTGGCCGTGAACTGGACCGCCTGGTCGTGGAAGCCGTCCAGGTTGCGCCGCGCGTGCACGGGATCCTCCCCGGGCAGCGCGGCGAGTTCGATATCGAGGCCCAGCACGGTCTCGACCTCGTGGATCACGGTGGTCAGCTCGTCCCCAAGCACACTGCGCAGGTCTCGCACGTCCCGGCGCAATGCGCGCAACCGGCGCACGCCCTCGGCACTGATCCCGCGACCGCGCGAGGAGACCCAGCCCTCGGGGGGCAGTGTCTCGAGCGCCTCGATCAGGCTCGCGCGGTCCACGATGTCCGCCATGACCACGGGCTCCTCGGCATTCTCGCCGGTGGTGGCCGCGTCGTCGGCGGGCTCCGGATCCTCGCCGCGCGCGGCCCGGTGGTGGCCGCGCTCGAGGGCCGCGGCCCAGTCGCCGAGTGCCGCGAGGTCGCGTGCACCCAGCCGCCACCTGGCGCCGGCGAGCAATCGGGCGAGGGCGTCCGAGCGGCCCGGATCGGTGAGGACGTGGAGCATCGCGACGACGTCGGCGACCTCCGGGGTGTGCAACAGCCCACCCAGCCCGACCACTTCGTAGGGGATGTCCCGGGCTTCGAGTTCCAGGCGCAGGGGTTCGAACTGCGCGCGTTTGCGGCACAGCACGGCCATGGTGGGCATCTCGTCCGGGGCCTGACCCTGATGCGCGGCCCGCTGGTCGTGGATCGACGCGGCCACGGCCTGGGCCTCCTCGGTGTCCGTGAAGTAGCGGCTCACCCGCACACGACCGCGCACCGCACCCGGCGCCGGGTCCAGCGGCGGGACCTCGACCGTGGCCGCGGAACGGCTCCACGCGGGCGGGGTACGCAGCGGCTCGGCCACGGCGTTCGCCACCTCGAGGACCGCGAGGCTGTTGCGCCACGCCGTGGTGAGGAAACTCGTGTCCGCGAACCGGGACGGCTCCACGTCCGAGGACCCCCGGACCGGGAAGTTCTCCACGAAACTGAACAGCTGGCCGGAGGACGCCCCCCGGAAGCCGTAGATGGACTGCTGGGGATCGCCCACGGCCATGACGCAGTGCCCCTCCCCGAACAATCCCGAGAACAGGGCCAACTGGGCGTGGGACGTGTCCTGGAACTCGTCCAGCAGGACCACCGAGAAGCGTTCCCGCTCGACCGTGCGCGCGTGGGGGTCAATCCGCACGATCCGTGCCGCGAGCGCCAGCAAATCGCCGTAGTCGAGCGCCGAGTCCACGCGCTTGGCCGCGCGGAAGCGCTCCACGAGCTGCGCGAGGACCTCGGTCTGCTCCATCCGGCGCACGGCGTCCTGCACCTTGCGCCCCGGGGACTTCTTCCGCCCGTCCGGAGGGGCGTCCAGGCACATCGCACGCAGCCGGCCCACGAACTCGTGGATCCGGCGCGGTTCCACGAGGTGCTCCGAGGCCTCGGACGCCAACTGCATGAGACCCGTGGTGAGCGTGGATGCGGCGGGCACGGTCGCGGGCAACGGGCCGTCCCAGCTCTGCACGAGGTCGTGTGCGAGTTGCCAGGCCTGGGCCTGACCGAGCAGGACGGTGTCCGATTCCACGCCCAGCCGAAGCCCGTAACTGCGTACGAGCGAGTTCGCGTAGGAGTGGTACGTGCTGACCGTGGGCTCCTGCGCCGCGGCCGGGGCGTCGTCGTCCTCGGGCTCGTCGATGAGTCCCGCGCGGCGCAGGTTCCGCAGCTTCTGGTTGATCCGCTGGGACAGTTCGCCCGCGGCCTTGCGTGTGAAGGTGACCCCGAGGATCTCGTCCGGGCGGGCCAGTCCGTTGGCCACAAGCCACGCGACGCGATCGGACATGGTGGTCGTCTTACCCGAGCCCGCGCCCGCCACGACCAGTCGTGGGGTCAACGGGGACGCGATCACCGCGGCCTGTTGCTCGGTGGGCGGGAAGTCCCCGAGCGCCTCCGCGATCTCGTACGGGGAGTACCGGACGTCCTGCGGTGAGCGGGGCTGGGGGGCGGAATCCTGCTGGGTCATTTCTCTGTGACCTGCCTTCCCTGGGCGCACAGCGGACACAGCCACGGGACGGAGCACCGGATCCCGAATCCGGCCTCCTGATCCGCGGTGTGCCGCGCTTCGAATCGCGTGCCCGCCACGAGGAGGGCCGCTTGCGTGATGAGGTCCCGCGCCCAGCGGTGTTCCTCGTCCAGGGGGTCCTGGAGTTGCACACCGGGCGACGCCGCGGGGCCGCCGAGCTGGACGAGCAGCGCTCCCCCTGGTTGGGCGGACACGGCGCCCTCGGGCAGCTCGATGCGCTCCGGACGTCGGGTTTCATGCAGATCCTCGGTGCGGGAGGCCTCCTGCATGGCCCGCCCGGCGCCGGCCTGCAAGGCCACCTGATACGCGCCCAGCTGCGGGTGCTCGGGGATGTCTTTCTTGGTCGGCTGGTGTTTGCCGGTCTTGAGATCCACGACGACGTGGCGCCCGTGGGCGTCCACCTCCAGCCGGTCCACGCGCCCGGTCAGCAGGGCGTCCCGGGCCTCGCTGCGCACCAGGACCTCGAAACTGCCCTCCACCGAGACGAGCTCGCGCCCGTGCTCGGAGCGCATCTCCCGCGAGTACTGCGCGAACTTACGCAACATCTTCTCCGCGCGTTCGAGCTCCTGCTCCCCCGTCCAGCCGTGGGGCATGCCCAGGGAGGGCCAGCGGCGACGCAGGTGCGCGATCAACTCGACGCTGTCGGCGTCCGGGAGTCGCTCGGCGATGTCGTGCACGAGCGTTCCCAGGCTGCGCCGCAGATCGGTCACCTCGGTGGCATGGGCCTCGCTCACGAACCAGTCGAGCGGGCTGCGGTGGATCGTCTCGATCGTGGACGGGGAGACGCGTACCGCCTCGTCCGGTGCGAACAGCGCGTCCTCGGTGGACAAAGCGTTGCGGCCCCACCACTGCTCGGGTGCGGCACCCGGCACGGGCTCTGCGAGGGCGGCGAAATCATGCAGCAGACGCGCGGCGGCCTCTCGTTCGTGGGCGGCCGCGTCCGGTTGCTGCACGGTGCGGCGCAGCGCACCCGTGAGCTGGCGCAACGTGAGGGGTTCGGGTGCGCTCAGTTCCTCGACGGAGATGCCGGGATCGTCGCGGCTCCCGCCGGCCACGAGGTCCACGAACTCGGACGGTTGCTCGTCCTGGCTGGCCACCGCGGTGACCGTGAGGCCGGCCGTGGCGCGGGAGACGGCCGTGGCGAACTGCCGCAGTTCGTCGAAGCGCACCTGCCGCAACCGGTCCACCGCGCTCAACCGTGTGGCCTGTTCCGGCCCGTGGTCCAGGGCGTCGGTGAGCACGTCCGTTCCCAGCAACTGACCGCGCAGGGCGGTGTTGGGCCACACCCCCTGTTGCACCCCGGCGACGACCACGTGCGCCCACTGCCGACCCGCCGACCCCGCGGGGGTCATCACCGAGACGTTGTCCTCCGCCGGTGCTCGGGCCGCCAGGGTGTCCATGGGCAACTCCTGGTGGTCCATGTAGTCCATGAACGCCCGTGCCGTGGCGCCCGGGACCTGGTCCACGAACCGCTCGGCGGCCTCGAACAGTCCGACGACGGCGTCCAGGTCCCGGTCCGCCCGCACGGCCTCCGCTCCCCCGGCCAGGGCACGACGCCGCCAGCGCGGTGCGACCCCGGACGCGTCCCACAGGGCCCACAACACGGATTCAGCGGTGGCGCCGGGCTCGTCCAGCGCCTCCTGACCGGCCTGGAGCATGTCAGCGACGCGCGCCGCGGAATCCGAGTGCACCTCCGCGAGCTCGAGCAACACACCGTCCGCGAGCGCCTGGACGAGGAGGTCGTCGCTCGTGCGTCCACCACCGGTACGCAGCTCGTAACCGCGCAGTTTCTGGCGGATCCGGCGCACCTCCATGGGGGACGCCCCGCCGATCCGCGACGTCAACAGGGCCACCGCGGCACTGGCCGTGAGCATGGATCGGTGGGCGGCCCGCTCACGGTCCGCGTCCTCGGCCTCCGAGCCTTCCATCGACGTTCCGGAAGCGGAATCGGGATCGTCGCCCGGTTGCCCACCCCGGCCCGGGCCGGCTTCCTGTGCTTCCTGATCAAGTGCTCCGTCCGGTTCCGCGACCGCATCCTGCGCCGCGAGCAACAAGCGCAGGGCATGCAGCAGCGGGATCACCGCGGGTTCCTCCCGCAAGGGGGTCTCGGCGGCGGACGTGGTCGTGGGCACGCCCAGCGCCGACAGCTGCCGGGTCAGCGCCGACAATTGGGAACCGCTGCGCACGATCACCGCCATGTCCCGGTAGGGCACACCGTGCAAAACATGCAAACGCAAGAAGTGGTCCGCGCACCAGCGCGCCTGGGCCGTGGGCGAATCGAAGAGCGTCGCGCGCACCGAACCCGGCGCTGCGGCGTCGTCGGCAGGGTGGGCGTCGGCTGTGTGGGCGTCGGTTGCCTGGGAGGCGATGTGCTCGGTCGCACGGGGTTGCTCGGGGGCGCGCTGGACGCGGGCCCCCGGTACGACTGGGATGGCCCGCGCCACGCGCTGCCACGCCTCGTTGACCCGCAGTGGCATGCGGTGACTCGTGCCTAGCTGCAAGCGCTGCAGGGGCCGAGCGGGGGTGCCCACCCGGTCCTCGAGCGTGCGCAACAGGTCCGGGCGGGCCCCGCGGAACCCCTGGACGGTGGTGTCCGGATTGGCGGTGAACACGGCGTCCCGGCCCCGGGTGAGCACCCCGATGAGCCGGTGGGCGGACGGGGTGGCGTCCTGGAGGTCGTCCACGAGCACGACGTCCAACCGGTCCTGTTCCCGGGCGAGGAAATCCGGATTCTCCTCGAGGACGCGGGCCGCGCGGTCCACGAGCTCGGACGGGTCGAAGGCGTTGGGCATGCGCAGGGCGCGGATCTGCTGGTACTCGGCGCGGAACGCCGCCGCGCTGCGCCACTCGGGGCGACCAAGGGGTTGCGCCCAGCGCGCCAGGACGTCGGGCGCCAGGCGGTATTCGTTCATGCGGTCGAACAGCTCGCGCAATTCGCCGCGGAAGCCGCGCGTGCCGAGCGCCTGATCGAGTTCCGCAGGCCACACCACGGGGCTGCCGTACCCGGCAGCGTGCCCGCGCATCATCTCCGCGAGGAACGCGTCCTGTTCCGGCCCGGACAACAACACCGGTGTGGTGGTGACCCCGGGCAACAGGTCCTGGGCCTGTGCGCGGCGCAGGACGTCGAACGCGTACGCCTGCCACGCGCGTACGAGCGGCGTGCTGATGGTCGCGCGCGCACGGCGGCTGATCTCGTCCCGCAGCGTGGCCGCCAGTTCACGCGATGGCGCGAGCACGAGCAGGCGCTGCGGATCGGCTCCCTCGACGATCCGTCGCACCGCACCCTCCACGGTCACCGTGCTGCGCCCCGTCCCGGGCGCTCCCAGCACGAGGACCGGCCCGTGGTCGGCCGGTAGCTCCACGACGGTGCGTTGCGCGGGGTCCAGCTCCGGGTCCGCCCCGCCGGATTCGACGCCGCGGGGCGGGAGGACGCGCCAGGACGGTTCACGCTGCGTTCGCATGTGGTGATCACATCACGGTCATCCGACACGCATAACGGCCCGCGCACCGACCGGTACCGTGGTCGCATGGCTTCCCCGCACGACACAGGTGACACCGAACAGCCCGCACTCTTCGACGTGCCGCCCCCGCCACCCGCGGCGGACCCCGAGGAGCCCGCCGCGCCGCAGCCCGAGCAGCCCACGCTGTTCGACGCCACGCCCGAGCCCGGGCCTGAACTCACGCGGGACAACGCTGCCGACACCCGCTCCGCGCCCTCACGCGACCGCGCGTCCGAAGTAGCACAGACCGCCGGCGACGACGCCGCCGAGCCCGCGGCGACCGCAGCAACCGTCCCCCACGGGGCGGCTCGCAGGGAGGTCGGCGCCGCGCCGTCGTGGACCGCCGGCGAGCGCGCGGCGTTCGACCTCGAGACCACGGGGCGGGATCCACAGGAGGCGAGGATCGTGACGGCGTCGGTGGTCCTCGTGGACGCCACTGGGACCGTGACGCGGGAATGGGAGTGGCTCGCCGATCCCGGGATCGAGATCCCCGCGGAGGCCGCCGCGGTCCACGGCGTCACGACCGAGCGGGCCCGCGCCGAGGGCCGCCCCGCCGCAGAGGTCACCGCGCAACTGCACGACGTGCTGAGCGGGCTGTGGCGCGCGGGGATCCCGGTGCTCGCATTCAACGCCGCCTACGACCTCACGGTCCTCGCGAGAGAGAGCGAGCGCCACGGTCTGCCCGCCCCGGCCCCGATGCCCGTGCTGGACCCGTTCGTGCTCAACAAGCAGGTGCACCGCTACCGCCGCGGCAAGCGGACGCTGGGCGCACTGTGCGAGGAGTACGGCGTGGTCCTAGATGCCGCACACACCTCCGCCGCGGACGCACTGGCCACCGAGCGGCTCGCCACCGCCCTGGTCGAACGGTTCGCAGAGCTTGAACGACCCGCGGAAGAGCTGCACGAACTGCAGATCGGCTGGGCAGCCGAGCAAGCGGCGTCGTTGCAGGAATACTTCCGGCGCCGAGATCCCGAGGCCGTGGTGGACGGCACGTGGCCCGTCCACCCGCGCCCCTGGGACCGCTCGCACCCCTGACCCCACCCGCACCGCTACAGCGACCGTCACGCACACGACCGCGGCCGTCGCACTGCGCAATGACGACGGCGCGGCACCGCCGGGAACCACCCGGGCGGCGCAGCGCCGTCGTCGTACAGGAAAAGGCGTACAGAAAAGGCGGAGCGGATCAGCCTTCGGCGGGTCGAGCCTCCGCTGCCGCACGAGCCGCGGCGGGAAGGGCCGAGAGGATCCGGTCCATGGCCGAATCGTCGTGCGCCGCGGAGAGGAACCACGCCTCGAAGACCGAGGGCGGGAGGTAGACCCCGGCATCCAGCATGGAGTGGAAGAACGGCGTGTACCGGAAGCTCTCCTGGGCCTTGGCGTCCGCGTAGTCGTGCACCCCGCGGGCACCGGTCCCGAAGGCCACCGAGAACAGGTTGCCGGCCACCTGGATCGAGTGATCGACCCCGGCGGCATCGAGGGCCTCGTGCACCCCCGCCTGCAGCTGCTCGGAACGGCGGTCGATGGTCTGATACGCGATCCGGTCCGCGCACTTGAGCGTCGCGATCCCCGCGGCCATAGCCACGGGGTTCCCGGACAGCGTGCCCGCCTGGTACACCGGGCCCATGGGGGCCAGGTACTCCATGATCTCGCGGCGCCCGCCCAGTGCGGCGGTGGGCAGTCCCCCGCCGATGACCTTGCCGAACGTGAACAGGTCCGGGACCCAGTCCTCGCCGTTCTGGTTGCTGAGCCCCCAGTACCCGGCCTCGTGGACGCGGAAGCCCGTGAGCACCTCGTCCAGAATCATCAGGGCGCCGTTGTCCCGGGTGATCCGACGGATGTGCTCGTTGAAGTCGTTCTCCGGGGTGACCACGCCCATGTTGCACGGAGCGGCCTCGGTGATCACCGCGGCGATCTCACCGGGGTGCTCGGCGAAGACGGTCTCGAGCGCCGCGACGTCGTTGTAGGCCACCACGAGCGTCTGGGCGGCGGTGGCCTCGGTGACTCCCGCGGAACCCGGCAGGGCCAGGGTCGCGACACCGGAACCGGCCTCCGACAGGAGCGAATCCACGTGACCGTGGTAGCACCCGGCGAACTTGACCACCAGGTCGCGGCCCGTGAACCCGCGGGCCAGGCGCAGCGCCGTCATGGTGGCCTCGGTGCCCGTGGAGACCATGCGGATCTCCTCGAGCGGGGCCACGCGGTCTACCACGAGCTCGGCGAGTTCGGTCTCACCGCGCGTGGTGGCGCCGAAACCGAGACCGCGCTCCACGGCCTCGTGGACGGCCTCCGTGACCACGGGATGCGCGTGACCGATCAGCGCGGGGCCCCACGAACACACCAGGTCCACGTACTCGCGCCCGTCCACGTCCGTGAGGTACGGGCCCTTGGCCGCGGCGATGAACGGCGGGGTACCGCCCACGGAGTTGAACGCGCGCACGGGCGAGTTGACGCCCCCGGGCATGACGCGCTGGGCGCGGTCGAACAGTTCTTGCGAAACACTCATGAGATCACTTCATTCCTTTCGCCGGGAGGCTCTCCCGGTGAGACCGTGCCGCGCGACGGCGCGGGCGCGGGGGTTCTGGGGTTACCTGCCGTTCTCCTCATGGAACCAGCGGGCGAGCTCGGTCGCGTAGTAGGTCAGGATCGAGTTGGCCCCGGCGCGCTTGATGGACAGCACGGACTCGCGGATCGCGGCGTCGCGGTTGATCCAGCCGTTCGCCGCGGCGGCCTCGATCATCGCGTACTCACCCGAGATCTGGTACGCCGAGACCGGCACGGGGGACGCGTCCGCGACCTCGCGCAGGATGTCCAGATAGCTCATGGCCGGCTTGACCATGACCATGTCCGCGCCCTCGTCCAGGTCCAGCTGCAGCTCCAGCAGGGCCTCCCGGCGGTTCGCAGGATCCATCTGATAGGTTTTGCGGTCACCCGTGAGCGTGGAGTCCACGGCCTCGCGGAACGGGCCGTAGAACGCGGACGAGTACTTGGCGCTGTAGGCGAGGATCGACACGTCCTCGCGGCCCGCAGCGTCCAGTGCCGCGCGGATCACGCCCACCTGGCCGTCCATCATCCCGGAGGGTCCCAGCATGTGGGCGCCGGCCTCGGCCTGGGCCAGGCCCATGCGGCCGTAGATCTCCAGGGTGCGATCGTTGTCCACGCGGCCCTGATCATCCAGCACACCGCAGTGGCCGTGATCGGTGAACTCGTCCAGGCACAGGTCCGACATGACCACGATGTCGTCCCCCACCTCGTCACGCACGGCACGGATCCCGCGGTTGAGGATGCCGTCCGGGTCCAGCGCGGCGGAGCCCTCTGCGTCGCGGATCTGCGGGATCCCGAACAACATGAAGCCGCCCAGCCCCAGCTCCACGGCTTCGGCGGCCGCGCGCTTGAGAGAGTCCATGTTGTGCTGCACCACACCGGGCATCGAGGCCAGGGGCTGCGGCTCGTCGAGTCCTTCCTTGACGAACACGGGCAGGATCAGCTCGGACGGCGTCACGCGGGTCTCCGCGGTGAACCGGCGCATGGCCGGGGTACTGCGCAGTCTGCGGGGCCGTGACACGAGGTCGTACGACACGTCATGGTCGGTCATGGTTCACATCTCCTGATCATCGAAATCTTTGAGTCGTCGCGGGGCGGGTCGTCGCGGGCGTCGTCGTTGCGGGCTCGGCGTGATCGTCCCGCTCCGGCGCCGAAGTGTCCGGCTCACCCAGCGCCCGCGACACGGCGTCGGCCAGGGCCGCTGGGGTCGGTTGCGCGGAGGTCATCGGGTCCACTCCGCGGGCCCGCAGCGCGCGGGCGGTCGGTTCCCCGATCGCGATCCACGCCGTGGCGGCCGCGGGCGTCATGCCCTCCAGCAGGGCGTCCGCGCGCGACGGCGCCGTGACCACCACCGCGGCCAGCTCACCGGCCGCGCACGCGGCCCGAGCGGCGTCGGCGCCCCATTCCTCGGGGGCTTCTGGTGTGGTTGCGGTCCCGGCACCGGGGGCGCGCAGCGGGCGGTCCGCCGGGGCCGGGACGGTGTCGTACGCGGTGATCCGCACGACGTCGTACCCCCGCTCCCGCAGTCCGCTCACGAGGGCGTCGGACGCGAGCGCCGAGACCGGCACGAGGGCCCGCACCGGGGCCCCGGATGCACCCGGGTGCTCCTCGGGCCACTCGGCGAGCATGCCCGCCGCGCTCGAGACGCGCGCGGGGACGAAATCCACGCCCACACCATACTCCCCCAGCGCGCGGACGGTCGCCTCGCCCACCGCGGCGACCCGCAGCGCGGGTCCACCGGCCTCGGTGCGATGACGAGCGGAGGGCCGCCGAGCGGCGTCGAGCGCGGCACCCCACTGCGGGGTCGGGGCGACCGCGGCAAGCGCCGCCACTGTGGTCGCGGACGTCACGCACAACCACGTGGGACCGCTCGGGCCGGTGGCCTCGGCCAGCAGCTCCCGCAGTGATTCCACGTCCGACGGCAACTGGGCCTCGAGCAGGGGCGAGGCGCACGGCTCGTACCCGCGCTCCCGCAGCAGCACCGCCAGGGCGCTCGCGGAAGCGGGGTCGCGGGTGATGAGCACGCGCGCCGCGGTCACAGGCTCAACCGTGCCAACCGGTCCGCGCCGTGGGCCAACAGGTCATCCGCGACCCGCTGACCGAGAGCCCGCGCGGCCTCGACCGAGGGTTCCCGCGCGGACTCCGTGCGGCGCATGACCTCGGAGCCGTCCGGATTCGCCACGACGACGTCCAGTTCGAGATCACCGTCCACGAGGCGTGCGAAGGTTCCCACGGGTGCGGCGCAGCCCGCCTCGAGGCGAGCCAGCACCGAGCGCTCCGCAGTGACCGCGAGCCGCGTGGGCAGGTGGTCCACCGCGGCCAGACCGGTCGCGAGACCCGAGTCCGCCGCGAGTTCCGCCGAGACCTCGAGCGCGAGCGCACCCTGGCCCGGGGCCGGCAGCATCCGGTGCGGATCCAGGTACTCGGTGATCCGCCCCTCGAGGCCCAGGCGCTTGAGGCCCGACGCCGCGAGCACCACGGCGTCGAGGTCCCCCGGGTCCCCGGGAGCCACGCGGTTGAGCCGCGTGCCCACGTTGCCGCGGATGTCCACGATGCGCAGGTCGGGGCGCAGGGCGCGCAACTGCGCGACGCGCCGCGGCGAGCCCGTGCCCACGGCCGCGCCCTCCGGCAGTTCGTCGAGGGTCAGACCGTCACGGGCGCACAGGGCGTCCCGCGGGTCCTCACGCTGCGGCAGCGCGGCAATGGTGAGCCCCGTGACCGCCGCGGTGGGCAGGTCCTTGAGGGAGTGCACGGCCAGGTCCACGGCGCCGTCGAGCACCTTGGACCGCAACGCCGTGACAAAGACCCCTGTACCGCCCAACTGGGACAGCGGCCCGGTGAGCACGTCGCCCTCGGTGCGCACGGTGACCAGTTCGTAGTCGAGTCCGCCCGCGCTGGCAACGGCCTCGGCGGCCCAGCGGCTCTGCGTCATGGCCAGCTGCGAACCGCGGGTACCCACGGTGAAATCGGCACCGCTCATCGGTAGGTCACGTCCCCGGACTCGTCCAGGCCCACCGGGATGGGCTCCCCCACGGGTCGCTGGGCGATCGTGGGACGGGGTGCGTCCTGACCGCGCAGAATCTTGACGCAACAGTCGGGGGCGCACGTGTCGAACCACGTGCCCTGGGCGCACGCGGATACCCGCGGGGGCGCGGTGGGCGTGCCCAGCCGCTGCTCCACGAGGTCCGAGAGCGCGGCCACGAACTCGGGATCGGTGCCGGCGGTGGGGATGCGCTCGAACTCCAGGCCGGCCTCGGCCGCGGCGTCACGGGCCTCGGTGTCGAGGTCCCAGAGCACCTCCATGTGGTCCGAGACGAAGCCCAGGGGCACCACGGCCACGCCGGTGACGCCCTTACCAGGCAGCTCCTGGATGACGTCGCAGATGTCCGGTTCGAGCCACGGGACCTGCGGGGGCCCGGAGCGGGACTGGTACACGAGCTCCCACTCCACCCCGTTCATGGGCTCGCCCACCTGCTCCACGATCCAGCGCGCGGCCGCGAGGTGCTGCGCCACGTAGGCGGAGTCCCCCTCGAAGTCCATGCGCTCGGGACCCGCGGCATGCGCGTCCGTCATGGGCACCGAGTGGGTCGTGAACAGCACGCGGAGCGCACCGTCCGTGCGCTGCCGCAGAGCCTCCAGTGACTCACGCAGCTTGGTCGCGTAGGGGCGCAGGAAACCCTCGGAGTCGTAGTACTGCCGGATCTTCTCCACGTGCAGCTCGTCCTGCAGCCCCGTCTCCTCCAGGCCCACGCCGTAGTCCTCCCGGTACTGGCGGCAGCTGGAGTACCCGGAGTACGCGCTCGTGGCGAGCACCAGCAGGTCCCGGTACCCTCGCTCGTGGCTCTCGCGCAGAACGTCCGCCACGTACGGGTCCCAGTTGCGGTTGGCGAGCAGCACGGGCAGCTCCACACCACGACGCCGCAGCTCGGCCTCGAGCGCATCGCGCAGCGCCCGGTTCTGGGCGTTGATGGGGCTCACGCCACCGTTCGCACGGTAGTGGGTGGCCACCTCCTCGAGCCGCTCGTCCGGGATGCCGCGGCCGCGCGTGACGTTGCGCAGGAACGGGATCACGTCCTCCTGACCCTCCGGCCCGCCGAAGGAGGAGAGGATCAGGGCGTCGAAGCTGTGCGGCGCGTTGGCGCGCTCGGCACTCAGGGCATTGGTCTCTCGGGTGCCAGTCATCTCAGTCAAGCACCTCGGCAATCTCGTGGGTGGTGATCCGGCGCCCCGTGTAGAACGGGGTCTCCTCACGCACGTGCAGGCGTGCCTCGGTGTTGCGGAAGTGGCGCATGATGTCCACCAGGTCCACGAGCTCCGGGGCCTCCAGGGCCAGCAGCCACTCGAAGTCGTTGAGCCCGAAGCACGCGATGGTGTTGGCGAGCACCTGCGGGTACTCCCGGGCCTTCATGCCGTGGTTCTTGAGCATCTCCCCGCGGCGCTGCGGGTTCATGTAGTACCACTCGTAGGAGCGCACGAACGGGTAGACGCACACCCACGCGCCAGCCTCCGCGCCGCGCGCGAACGCGGGCGAATGGTTGGACGTGAACTCCGCCTCGCGGTGCACGCCCATGGCGTTCCAGGACTGCCGGGTGCCCGCGAGCAGCGGCTGACGGCGCAGTTGCCGGATCGCGGCCTGCAGGGCGTCCGGTTCCTTGCCCGTGAGCCACAGCATCAGATCGGCGCTCTCGCGCATCCCGGAGACGTCGTACACGCCGCGCACGGTGACGCCCCGACCCTCGAGGTCCTTCACCAGCTCGTCGAACGCGCTGCGGTTGGCCTGCGAGTCCGCGTCCCGCGGGCGCTCACCCGTCCGCTCGAACACCGTGTAACCGGCCCAGTACAGCGTGTCCCCGCCGGCCTGTGCCGCGTCCTGGCGTGCCTCGGTTGCGTGCTCACTCATCGTGTGTGCTCCCTTTCGACTTCTCGTTCTGTTCACGTTCGGTGGTTCTCGTCCCGCGCAGCACTGCCCGGGCTGCGCGGACGACGTCGCACGGCTCGGTCCCGCGCGCGGCGGTCCCTCAGTTCGGGGTCACGTCAAACCCGTGGTGCTTGAGCAGGGTCCTGACCTGGTGGCGGGTGTCCGCGACGACCGCCGCGAGTCCCGTGCCGGACAGCCACGCCCCCACGGCCGCGGCGTCCGGGACGTCCTTGAGCGCCCGGCGGAACCCCGTGACGCGGGCGCTGTGACCCGCGTCCGTGCGCGGCAGGGCGGTGTGCCACCGCACGACGTCCGCGCCCACGAGCTGTTCTGGCTCGATCGGTACGCCCAGCAGCGTGCTCGCGTCCCCGAGGGCGAGCGAGATGAGGTGCTTGTCCTCGAGCGTGACCTCCGGGGAGGGGCCCGATCCACGCGGGGTGGCCCGGCCGTAGGATAACCGCACCACGTGGCGGTGCTCCCCGGCCTCGCGAGCCACCCACTTCCACTTGGCCGTGGCGTGGGTCAGGGCCTTGGCGCGCACCTCGCGCACGTCGTCGCTCACGAGCAGACCGGTCCCGCGGGGTGCACTGTCCAGGGCGGGGCAATCCAGCACGAGGGTGGCGAGCGCGATCCGGGGCCCCGAGCGAGGCGTGAAGTTCTGGACGTCGCTGACCTGCGTGCCGAGCAAGCGCACCGTGGTGGGTCCGTCCGTGGCCATCACGAGCAGTTCCCCGCGGGCCACGGCCGTCTTGTCCCCGTTCACTGGTTGGCGCTGGATCACCATCCACCCGGGCCTGCGCGGGTCGCGGTCCAGGGCGATGACGTCGTAGCGGGTCACGAGCTTGACGCCCAACCGCTCCGCGTCCCGCACGAGCCGTTCGCTGAGCAGGTTCATCCCGCCGTCGAGACCGGCCACGTTCGCACCCGCGGGGCTCGCTGTGCGCAGTGCACCCGCGGCCGCGCCCAGGCTGCCGAGTTCGCGCAAGCGGGCGCGCAAACCGGGGGCCACGGCGTCGACGTCGAGTTCGTCCGGGTGGGTCGAGTAGACCCCGGAGACGAACGGGGTGACCAACCGGTCCAGCACGCGCTGGCCCATGCGGGCACGCACGAGACCGCCGATGGAACGCTCCCCCGCGCCCACGCGGGCCGGCAGCGCCCTGTCCATGCGCGCACGGGCCACGCCCGCCCGGCCCAGGGGCTTGCGCAGCTCCGGCGCGGTGGGGTCCGCGGGGATCCCGAGCACCCCGGACTTGGGGGCGGGCACCGCACCCTCAGGGAGTTGCAACCAGGAGCCCGCGGGATGGGGGGTGACCACGCGGTCGGAGAGCCCGAGTTCCTCGAGCAGATCGGGTACGGCGTCCGAGCGTGTGGCGAAGGATTCCGCGCCGGAGTCCAGGACGAGTCCCGCCACCTCGTGGGCACCCACAGCGCCGCCGAAGTGGTCCGAGGCCTCGACCAGGGTCACGCGCAGACCGGCGCGCGCCAGGTCACGGGCGGCCGTCAACCCGGCGACGCCGCCGCCCACCACGAGAGCCGTGCGAGGACGCCGTGGCGCGGTGCGCCGCTGGGCACCGGGGGAAGTTGTCACCGAGTCTCCTTGTGGATGAAGGTCACCAGTTCGCTCAGTACGTCCGGGTCCGTCTCCGGCGGCACGCCGTGGCCCAGGTTGACCACGTGACCGGGGGCGCTGCGACCGCGGCGCAGAACGTCGCGGGCGTGCTCGTGCAACACCTCCCGCGGGGCGGCGAGCAGCGCGGGATCGATGTTGCCCTGCACCACGGTGCGCCCACCCAGACGCTGCGACGCGACGTCCAACGGGATGCGGTAATCCACACCCACGGCGTCCGCTCCCGCGTCCCGCATGGCGGCCAACAGCTCGCCCGTACCCGTGCCGAAATGGATCCGCGGCACCCCCAGGTCCGCCACGGCGGCGAGCGCGTCCGCGGAGTGGCGCTGGACGTGCGCCTCGTAGTCGGCGAGCGACAGGGAACCCGCCCACGAGTCGAACAACTGCACGGCCGAGGCCCCCGCTTCCACTTGGGCGCGCAGGAACGCTCCGGAGGTGCGCGCGGCCCACTCGGCCAGAGCGGTCCAGGACGCGGGGTCCGCGTGCATCATAGTGCGCGGGCGCAAGTGGTCGCGCGAGGGCCCGCCCTCCACGGCGTATGCGGCGATCGTGAACGGCGCGCCCGCGAAACCGATCAGCGGGGTGTCCCCGAGCTCGGCGACCGTGCGCGCCACGGCCTCGCGGATCGGGTCCAGCGCCGAGTCCGGCAGTTCGGGCAGCGCGGTGACGTCCGCGGCGGTGCGCACGGGGTGGTCGAGCACCGGGCCGCGCCCGGCCACGATGTCCACGGCCACCGAGGCGAGCTTCATGGGCACCACGATGTCGGAGAAGAAGATGGCCGCGTCCACGCCGTGCCGGCGCACCGGCTGCAGGGTGATCTCCGCGGCGAGGTCCGGGGTCAGGCACGCCTCGAGCATCCCCGTGCCCTCCCGGGCGGCGCGGTACTCGGGCAGCGAGCGACCCGCCTGACGCATGAACCACACGGGCGTGTGCGCGGCGGGGAGCCCCCGCAGGGTACTGATCAGGGGGGAGTCGGCCACACCCGCCGAGCGCAGCGGGTGCTCGGTGGGCAGCGCGGCGATGCGCTGCTCCCACGCGTGATCGCCGCCCGGCTCCGTGGCCGCGGCGGGATCATGGGGGGACTCGGCGCGGCGGGATTCTACGGTGCGATCATTCTGGGAAGCCATAATGGCCCCATTGTGCCAAAGGAGCCCGCCGGTTTTGATGACGTAGTGTCCGCCGGGAACGCAATCTCTGCGCCGGGCGCGCCCAGTGGTTATGCTGAGCGAGCCAGGATGAATTCGTCTAGGATGGCCGGATTGTGGTTCTTTTCTGTCTTGTCGCATCGCACCGTTCCGTCGACCTCAACACCGTCGCACGGTTGAGCACGGGGGCTCTCGGGGTGGCCGAGGAGGCCGTGTCCCAGGGGGCGCTCTCGGGGGCCATCACGCTGTCCACGTGCAACCGGCTCGAACTCTACGGTGAGCTGCCCGAGGACGGGACCCGCGACGTCGCCCTGGCCCAGCAGCAGCTCGCCGAACGCGTGGCCGAGCGCGCGGGGCTGGACGAACGCTTCGTCCTGGAGACCATGGACACCTACCACGGCACCGAGGTCCCGCAACACCTGTTCACCGTGGTCTCCGGTCTGGAGTCCGCCGTGGTGGGCGAGCGTGAGATCACCGGACAGGTCCGCCGCGCGCTGAACCAGGCCCGCCAGTCCGGCACCGCTTCGGGTCACCTCGTGCAGTTGTTCGAGGCCGCCGCCCGCACCGCACGTGAGGTCGGGGCCCGCACCGGCCTCGGTGAGCGGGGACGCTCCATCGTGTCCGTGGCCCTGGACCTCGCCGACGACATCACCCGCGGCAGCTGGCCCGACCGGCACGCCCTGATCTTCGGCACCGGCGCGTACGCTGGCGCCACCATGGCCGCGCTGCGCGACCGCGGCTGCGCGGACATCGAGGTCTACTCCGGTTCCGGACGCGCCCAGCAGTTCACGGACCAGCGCGGCGGCTCCCCCGTCACGGAGGTCGAGCTGCCGGCGGCACTGCGCCGCGCGGACGTCGTGATCGGCTGCTCGGGCGGCTCCGCCCCCATGCCGGCGTCCGCCTTCCCGAGCGGACCGCGCACCGTGATCGACCTCGCGCTCGCGCGGGACTTCGACCCCGCCGTCGCGGACCTGCCGGACGTGGAGCTGATCACCCTGGAATCGGTGCGCGTGGCCGCACCCGAGGAGACCCGCGAGTCCGTGAGCGCGGCGCGCGAGATCGTGGACGAGGCCGCCCAGGGCTTCGCGGCGGCCCAGAACGCCCGCACCATGGACCAGGCCATCGTGGCGCTGCGCAAGCACACCATGGCCGTGCTGGACGCCGAACTCGAGAAGGTCCGTGCCCACCACGGCTGCACCGGCGCGGAGGAACAGATCGAGATGGCCATGCGCCGCATGGTCCGCTCACTGCTGCACATCCCCACCGTCCGTGCCCGTCAACTCGCCGCGGAGGGCCGCGCGGACGAATACATTTCCGGATTGGAAGCGCTGTTCGGTCTGGAGGTCGCGCCACCGCAGACCCTCCCCGCGGATCAGGATTCCCTCGCTGAACGATCCCCCTCAGACGCCCCGCGTCCCCGCGCGGCCGGTTGAAGCCACGACGGGCGAGGGCCCGTCACAGAGGAGGACCCCATGAACGCTCCCGATGCACGCGACGCGCCCGCGCCCACCGGCCACACGCGGGCCCCTCGCATGACCCGGGACCAGCGGCGGGAGCAGCTGTTGAGCACGGCACTGCGGGTGTTCTCCGAAGGCGGCTACCACTCGACCTCCATGGACGAGATCGCCGCCGCGGCCGGGGTCTCCAAACCGGTGCTCTACCAGCACTTCCCGGGTAAGCGGGACCTGTTCCTGGCGCTCGTGCAGTTCACGCTCGCGGAACTGTCCGAGAAGCTCGAGCGGTCCCTGGCCAACGCCGAGACCAACAAGGCGCGGGTGCAGAACGTGATCGACACCCACTTCGAGTTCGTGAACAGCCGGCCGGAGGCCCATCGGCTCGTGTTCAGCGCGGACCTCATGTCCTTCCCCGAGGTCGCGGCGCAACTGGACGAGTTCTACCAGGGGATCGCCGTGGCCGTGGCCGCGGTGCTCGGACCCAAAGCGGGCATGCCACCGGCCCAGGCCACCATGCTGTCCCGGGGCCTCGTGCACCTGGTCCAGACCTCCGCTGTGTTCTGGACCCGCCACCCGGAAGCGGGCACACGCGAAGAGGTCCAGGACCGGATTTTCCGTTTAGCCTGGGGCGGAATCAGGACGCTCGACGAGGAGCGCCGGGAACCTGCTCCTAAACTGATCGGCAACGACCGAGGCTGACGCGCCCGCCCCTCACCGGGGTGCGCGGCACCTGGAAGACATGGTCCGGCCCGTGATCACCGTGGGCCGGTGACGCCGCAGGAGGTACTCATGGAAATCAAGATCGGGATTCAGAACGTGGCCCGCGAGCTCGTGGTCAACGCCGACCTCTCCGCGGACGAGGTGCAGACCAAGGTCACGGAGGCGCTGAGCTCCGGCGCACCGCTCGTGCTGCAGGACACCAAGGGTTCCACCACCGTGGTCCCCTCCGCGAGCATCGGCTACGTGGAGACCGGCCAGGAGACCAAGCGAAAGGTGGGTTTCACCCCCCTGCCCCTCGGCTGAACCGCCCACGCCGTGAGGCCCCCGGACCACCGCGTCCGGGGGCCTCACCATTTTGCGGGTACACTGGAGCTGTTTATCAGGATGACCGGTCGTCCCATGAGACCGTCACGTTCACTTGTTACCCGGCTTCGGCCCGCGCCCGGAAGGTCCCGCGCCTTCCGCTGAGCGCCCGGGCGGGGTGCGTTTCACGATCGGCTTCCTCTCACAGCGCGGCGGCCCCCGCTTCGTGCCGCTCCGTCCTCCGGGACGGCCCGGCCGATGATCCGGTGTGGTGCCCCGCGCCGACCCGTGAAGGACATTCGTGACCGATATCACTGCAACACCCGAACACGACATCATCGAGCCGGACGAGGCCGGGACCCAGGCGGTCGACACCGCCGAACCCGTGACCGAGTCTTCGTTCGCGGACTTCGGCGTCCGCCAGGACATCGTGGACGCGCTCGCCGAGCACGGCATCACCTCCCCGTTCCCCATCCAGGCCATGACGCTGCCCATCGCGCTGTCCGGCCAGGACATCATCGGCCAGGCCAAGACCGGTACCGGCAAGACCCTCGGTTTCGGCATCCCCGCACTGCAGCGCGCCGTGGGCCGTGACGACGACGGCTGGGCCCAGTTGAAGAAGCCCGGCGCCCCCCAGGCATTGATCGTGGTCCCCACGCGTGAGCTCGCGGTCCAGGTGGGCAGCGACCTCGCGATCGCCGCCAAGACCCGCAACGCCCGCGTGGCCACGATCTACGGTGGCCGCCCCTACGAGTCGCAGATCGCCGAGCTCGACAAGGGCGTGGAGGTCGTCGTGGGCACCCCCGGGCGCCTGATCGACCTCAACCGCCAGCACTTCCTGGACCTGAGCCACGTGCGCATGGTCGTGCTGGACGAGGCGGACGAGATGCTGGACCTGGGCTTCCTCCCGGACGTGGAGAAGCTGCTGGCCACGGTTCCGCAGGTGCGCCAAACCATGCTGTTCTCCGCGACCATGCCCGGCCCCGTGGTGGCCATGGCACGGCGGTACATGTCCCGGCCCATGCACATCCGTGCGGCCGCCCCGGACGAGGGCAGCACCAAGAAGGACATCCGTCAGGTCATCTACCGCGCCCACCACCTGGACAAGGACGAGGTCGTCGCGCGCATCCTGCAGGCCGAGGGCCGGGGACGGACCATCATCTTCACGCGTACCAAACGCGCGGCCGCCAAGCTCGCGGACGAGCTCATCCACCGCGGTTTCGCCGCCGCTCCCCTGCACGGCGACCTGGGCCAGGGTGCCCGCGAGCAGGCGCTGCGCGCGTTCCGTCACGGCAAGGTGGACGTGCTTGTGGCCACGGACGTCGCCGCGCGAGGGATCGACGTGGAGGACGTCACCCACGTGATCAACTTCCAGTGCCCCGAGGACGAGAAGACCTACCTGCACCGCACCGGGCGCACCGGGCGCGCGGGCAACAAGGGCACGGCCATCACGTTCGTGGACTGGGACGACGTCCCCCGCTGGCGCCTGATCGACAATGCCCTCGAGCTGGGCGTGCCCGAACCCGTGGAGACCTACTCGTCCTCCGATCACCTCTACACGGACCTGAACATCCCGCGCGGCGTCAAGGGCAAGCTGCCCAAGTCGCAGCGCACGCTCGAGGGCCTCGACGCCGAGGAGCTCGAGGACCTCGGTGACGGCAGGCCGCAGCACTCCGAGAAGCGTTCGGGCCGCGACGGTCGCGGTGGTTCCGGTGGCCGCAACGGCTCCGGCGCACGACGCCGCTCGGGCGGTTCCGACCCCCGCGGCGGCTCCGCGGGGCGCTCCCACGCGGAGAACCAGCGGCCCCGCTCCGAGCAAGGCGAGCGTTCCCGGGAGACCTCCGTGGAGGACACGGGCGAGGGCACCAAGCGGCGCCGGCGGCGTCGTCGTTCCTCGGGGCAGAACAAGGCTGCCCAGGGCGGTCAGCAGGCGCAGCAGTCCTCTGCAGCGGGAGAGTAGATGACGCAGTGGGAGCCCTTCGCATTCGATGCGGAGGGCACCAGCGCGATCGTGCACGGTGAGAACCTCAGCGTGCTGGAGGGGCTGCCGGACGAGGCGTTCTCCCTGGTGTACCTGGACCCCCCGTTCAACACGGGCAGGGACCAGGTGCGCCGCACCACTCGCTCCGTCCCCGCGGCCTCGGGCGAGGGCGATCGCGTGGGCTTCGCGGGGCGTTCCTACGAAACGATCATGGGCTCGTTGCTGCGCTACGAGGACTCATTCGCGGACTACCTGGGCTTCCTGGAACCCCGGCTGATGCATGCCCGGCGCGTGCTGGCCACGCACGGGACGCTGTACGTGCACCTGGACTACCGCGAGGTGCACTACGTCAAGGTGCTGCTGGACGCGCTGTTCGGCCGCCGGTGCTTCCTCAACGAGATCATCTGGGCCTACGACTTCGGCGGACGCACCGCCAAGCGATGGCCGGCCAAGCACGACACGATCCTGGTCTACGTCAAGGATCCGACCGCCTACCACTTCAACTCCGCGGACGTGGACCGGGAGCCGTACATGGCCCCGGGGCTCGTGGGTCCCGTCAAAGCCGCGCGCGGCAAGCTGCCCACGGACGTGTGGTGGCACACGATCGTCTCCCCCACGGGCAAGGAAAAGACCGGTTATCCCACGCAGAAACCCGCCGGGGTGTTGCGCCGGATCGTCACGGCGTCCTCGCGTCCCGGGGACTGGGTGCTGGACTTCTTCGCAGGCTCGGGGACCACGGGCGCGGTCAGCGAGCAACTGGGCCGGAAGTTCGTGTGCGTGGACTCCAACCCCGAGGCCGTGGACGTCATGCGTCGGCGCCTGCCGGATACGGCGGTGTTCAGCGCGTCCTGATCCGGTTCACGAGCCGCTGCATCCCGACTGTTCTTCGAAACGTCGTCAGGACCGCGCCGTGCGCCCCGGCCTCACGGCCAGCGGACCTCCACCCCGGAGGTGGCCTGTTCGCAAATCCTCGTGAGCGAACGCACGGACGTGGAGTTCTCCCCCAACCGATTGGGCTTGCCCGCGCCGTGGTAGTCGCTGGATCCCGTGACGATGAGATCGTGGTCCGCGGCGAGCTTCATGAGCACCGCGCGGGACTCGTCCGGGTTGTCCCGGTGGGCGACTTCCACGCCGGCCAGACCGGCGTCGATCATCGCGTTGAAATCAGCCGGGGTGGCCACGCGACCGCGCAACGGGGCCATGGGGTGCGCGCACACCGGGACCCCGCCCGCCGCGCGCACGAGTTTGATGGCCTGCACCGGGTCCAGGGCCATGTGCCGCACGTAGTACTTAGATCGCCCGGAGAGCATGTCCGAGAACGCGGCAGAGCGGTTTGGGACGACGCCCAGCTCCACCAGGGCGTCCGCGATGTGCGGGCGGCCCACCGTGGCCTCGGGACTCACGTGGGCCATGACGTCGTCCCAGCTGATCGGGTAGTCCTGCGCGAGCAGGTCCACCATCGTGTGCGCGCGGAAGAGTCGGCTGCGCCGGGACTCCTCGATCGCGTCCAGCAGCGGTGCGTGGTCCGGGCCGTGCAGATAGCTGAGCATGTGCACCGAGATACCGCCCGCGGTGGTGCACGTGATCTCCATGCCGGGTACGAACGCGACCCCCAGGGACACGGCGGTGTCCCCCGCCTCCTGCCATCCCGCGGTGGTGTCGTGATCGGTGAGCGCGAAGACGTTGAGCCCGGCCCGGTGTGCCGCGCGGGCCACGTCCGCCGGGGACTCCGTGCCGTCCGACGCGTTGGAGTGGGTGTGCAGGTCGATTCTCATCACCTCCACGATACCCGCGGACCGCGGTGGGTCGGCCCGCGATACGCGCCGACCGGACAAGGCCGAGCCATCGCTACCGATCGCCCGGTCCTCGCTGCCCACGGGCCAGGGTTGACCGGCGTGGCACCATGGACGAGAACATTCCGCCAGCATCGCGACCCGCGCGGGAGCCCGCGCCCCGAAGGAGATGACCGCGTCCATGAGCCAAGGCTCAGCACACCCCACCGCTTCCCATCACGCAAGCGAGGACGCCGCGCAGCCCATGGACGAGCGGGTGGACAACCGCTCGCAGCGCCCCGACAACGCGGAGTTCCGCGAGTTCATGGCCTCGGGTTGGGCCGCTCCGGAGCACACGACGACGCCGCGCGCCGAGGTCGCGGAGTTCGCCGCTCAGCGCCGTGCCCGGCTCTCCCGGATGTTCCCCGGCGAGCGCCTCGTGATCCCCGCGGGCGCCCCCAAGGTGCGCTCGAACGACACCGACTATCGCTTCCGCCCGCACTCCGCGTTCGCTCACCTCACGGGCATGGGAGTGGACCACGAGCCCGAGGCCGTGCTGGTCATGGAACCCACCGAGCAGGGTCAGGGGGACGACGGCAGCGACCACACCTCCACCCTGTACTTCCACCCCATGGCCGGGCGGGACTCCGCGGAGTTCTACGCGGATGCCAAGAACGGTGAGTTCTGGGTGGGGCCCCGCCCCACGCTGGCGCAATTGCGTGACGAGTTCGCGCTGCCCACCGAGGATCTCTCCGCTCTGGAGACCGCGGTCACCAAGGACGCAGGCAACACCGCCCTGGGTGGTCTCAGCATTCGTTTGGTGCGGGATGTGGACCTGAACATGGACGCGCTCGTTGACACCTCCCGGATCAACACGGGCGTGGACCTCGAGCAGTCGGACACCAAGGACGCGACCCTGGCCGAGGCCCTGAGCGAGCTGCGGCTCATCAAGGACGAGTACGAGATCGGGCAGTTGCGCGAGGCCGTGGCGGCCACGATCCGCGGTTTCGAGGACATCGTCTCCGTGCTGCCGCGCGCGATCGGCGGTGAACGCGGCGAGCGCGTCGTCGAGGGCGCGTTCTTCTCCCGCGCCCGGCTCGAGGGCAACGACCTCGGCTACGACACCATCGCGGCGTCCGGGAACAACGCGACCGTGCTGCACTGGATCCGCAACAACGGCTCGGTCAAGCCGGGCGAGCTGATCCTCGTGGACGCGGGTGTGGAGGCCGAGTCGCTCTACACCGCGGACCTCACCCGCACCCTGCCCGTGACCGGCAGCTACACGGACGTGCAGCGCCGGATCTACCAGGCCGTGCTCGACGCCGCGGACGCCGCGTTCGACGTCGCCGTTCCCGGTAACAAGTTCCGGGACCTCCACGCCGCGGCCATGAAGGTGCTCGCCCAGCGGCTCGAGGAATGGGGGCTGTTGCCGGTGTCCGCGGAGGTCTCCCTGTCCGAGGCCGGTCAGCACCACCGCCGCTGGATGCCGCACGGCACGAGCCACCACCTGGGACTGGACGTGCACGACTGCGCCCAGGCCAAGCGTGAACTCTACCTGGACGCTGTGATCGAGCCGGGGATGGTGTTCACGATCGAGCCCGGGTTGTACTTCAAGAACGAGGACCTCGCGATCCCCGAGGAGTACCGCGGCATCGGTGTGCGCATCGAGGACGACGTGCTGATCACCGAGCAGGGCAACGAGAACCTCTCCGAGGCCCTCCCCCGCAACCCCGACGACGTGGAGTCGTGGATCCAGGGCATCTGGAACCGGGACGAGAACGTGGGCCCCAGCGCGGGCCCCGCGGCGTAACCCCCGGAACACCTAGAGAGTGATCCCCGGGCCCGCATGTCAGGACCCGGAGATCGCTCTCTGTGCGTGACGCCGCCGAACTCCCAGTCACTCCCGCGCCACATTCGGGGGCCGAAAGTGGCCTCACACTGTCCAAAATGTCGTTAGTCGTATGTCGCGGGGCCATCCACGGGCGCCGCAACTCCCAGTCACTCCCGCGCCACCTTCGGGCACCATCTGTGGCTCTGGCGTGCCCGAAATTTTGTTGCGCGTGTGCCGTGGGTCAGCGCTGGTCCTCGCCGTGCGGCCGCTGGGTCGTGTCCTGTCCGTTGTGCGGGGTCGACCCGCCCTCGCGCGGTGCCTCGGGGGTACCCGGCTGTGTCCACGGCGCCGCGCGGTCGGCCGACTGAGCCGGGTTCGCGGGGATCGTGCCCGATGACGCCCCGTCTGTGGAGGGAGCGGGAGCGTCGGCCGCAGGGTGGGACGGAGCGGCGGCGTTCGCGGGGGCCTGCGGTGCGGGCTGCCCACCGGCCGGGGCGGCGTCGGAGGGTTCGAGCCGGATACCGTACTGCGGGCGTCCGTCCGGGAGGTCCGGGAACTTCGCGGAGCGGTTGGCGTCTTCCTGCTGCTGATCTGCACCCGGGAGGAACACACCGTAGCGCGGCTCGGAACCGCCGGGAGCGTTCTGTCCCCCGGGATCACCCTGCACCGGAGCACCGTGAACCGGGGCGCCCTGACCCGGAGAGCCCGGCCGCCCGCCCTGGGCCGGTCCACCGTACTGCGGGCCACCGGGGTACTGGCTGCCCTGCGGAGCACCCGAACCACCCCACTGGTCACCCTGCGGACCGGCGGGACCGCGGTACCCCTGACCCGGGTTCTGCCCGCGCTGCCCCACCACGTGGCCGCCTTCCATGCCGTTGAGCACCTGGCGGGCCTGACCCGCGACCTCCGGGGCGGCGAGGACCTCGTAGCTGCCCGCCACGATCCTGCTGGTCGAGGTGAAGTCCCGCTTGCCGCGGGACATGGCGTACGTGATGGTGGCCATGAGCATCCAGAACGCGCCACCGAGGATCATGGTGAGCAACAGGGACGAAGCCATGTTGGCCCCGCCCAGCAGGGACATCAAAAGGCCGAAGAACGCGCCGAAGACCAGACCGTTGAGCGCACCCTGCAGGGCGACCTTGGGGTAGGAGAGCCGACCGGTGACCTGCTCCACCGACTTGAGGTCGCTGCCGATGATCGAGACCATGGCCACGGGGAAGTGTTCGTCCGCCATGTAGTCAACGGCTTTCTGCGCCAGGGCGTAGGTCCGGTAACGGCCCACCACCTCACCGCGGGGCATTTCCGGGGCGATGGACAGTTGGGCGGGGCCTCGTTTCGAGTTGCTCATGCCATCCATTGTCCCGTAGTCACCCACGAGCCCGCCGGGAAAACCCTGGATCATCGCAGCGGGTGAACACGGCGGCCGGTGAACCCACCCCGGATCGGGTGCCCAGCAACCGGTATCGCCCGGGTTCTGATCCCCCACTCCAGGAATGGGACCGCACAGCACGGTTCACTAGGCTGGGCGGGTGAGCACAAACCTTTCCAAGATCTTCGTCGCGAGACTCATCGGCCTGGACGTCTTCGACCCGTTGGGCGACCGCCTGGGGCGATTGCGCGACGTCGTGGTGCTGTTGCGCCCGGGTAGCAAACCGTCGGTGCGCACCCGCCCGCTCGTCGTGGGTCTCGTGGTGGAGGTGCTCGGGAAGAAGCGTGTGTTCGTGCCCATGACGCGTGTTACGAGCATCGACGCGGAGCAGATCATCTCCACCGGGCTCGTGAACCTGCGCCGCTTCGAGCAGCGCGGTGCCGAGACGCTGGCCGTGGGTGAGCTCTTCGACCGCACCGTGGTGCTGTTGGACGGTTCCGGGACCGCCACGATCGAGGACGTGGCCATGGAGAAGAGCAACAACCGGGGTGACTGGGTCATCTCGCAGTTGTTCGTGCGCAGGTCGCAGGCCACGGGAGGCTTGATCCGGCGTCGTAATCAGACGCTCGTGGTGGACTGGGAGGACGCGGACGACCCGTCCAACGCGGGGCCGCAACCGGCCACGCAGTGGATCGCGCAGCACGAGGAGGACCAGGCCGCGGACATCGCGGACGAGCTGCGGGACATGCCGGACAAGCGCAAGCTCGAGATCGCGGCGGAACTGCAGGACGAGCGGCTCGCGGACGTGCTCGAGGAGCTGCCGGAGGACGACCAGGTCTTCATTCTGACCCACCTGGACAACGAGCGCGCCGTCACGCTGCTCGCCGAGATGGACCCCGACGACGCGACCGACCTGCTCAACGAACTGCCGGAAGCGGAGGCCGAGCGGTTCATCACCATGATGGAACCCGAGGACGCGGAGGACGTCCGGCGCCTGCGCGAGTACGAGGAGGGCACGGCCGGTTCGCTCATGACGCCCGTACCCATCGTGCTGCCCCCGGAGGCCACCGTGGCGGAAGCGCTCGCGCACATCCGCCAGGAGGAGATCATCCCGGCCGCGGCGTCTGCGGTGCTCGTGTGCCGCCCGCCGCTCGAGACCCCCACGGGTAAGTACCTGGGTCTCGTGCACACGCAGCGACTGCTGCGTTACCCGCCGCCCGAGGCGATTGGTAACCTAATCGATCGGTCCATCGAGCCCGTCTCGGACCAGGCGTCCTTGGCCGACGTCGCTCGCGAACTGGCCACGTACGACCTCACGATCCTGCCGGTCGTCAACGACCAGGACCGGCTCGTGGGTGCGGTCACGATCGACGACGTCCTGGACGCCCTGCTGCCCGAGGACTGGCGCACGTACGACGACGGAACCCCGGTCCGGAAGGTGGGTAAGCGGTATGAGTAATCCCCGGCGCAGCGCGTCCTCGCAGTATTCGCCCGGCCCCCTGGACCAACCGCGCGAGAAACGCCCGGGGTACTTGACCCGCTTCCGCCCCAACCCGGACGCCTTCGGGCGGCTCACGGAGTCCTTCGCCCGCTGGATGGGCACGCCCCAGTTCTTGCTGTGGATGACCGTGTTCGTCACGGTGTGGTTGGCGTGGAATACCCTGGCGCCCGAGAGCATGCAGTTCGATCCGCGCGCGTTGAACTTCACACTGCTGACACTGATGCTCTCGCTGCAGGCCTCCTACGCCGCTCCCTTGTTGCTGCTCGCGCAGAACCGGCAGGACGACCGTGACCGCGTGGTCGCCGAGGAGGACCGTAAACGCGGGCAGCAGAACCTCGCGGACACCGAGTACCTCACCCGGGAGATCGCGTCCCTGCGCATCGCGTTGCGCGAGGTCGCGACCCGCGACTACGTCCGCTCCGAGTTGCGCGGGCTGCTCGAGGAGATCCTCGAGGACCAGGACCGCCGCGCCGCCGATCAGGCCGCCGCGCAGTCCCAGGCCACCAAGTCCAAGACCAAGAAGTCCGAGGGCAAGAAGTCCGACGGCTCCACCAGGGCCCCGCGCGCGAAGAAGATCGAGCTCGAGGACCCCGAGCAGGAAGGACCGCATCAGTGAACGGGAGCACCATCGACCCCCGACTGCGCGCAGCCCTGGACGGCGTGATCGACCCCGAGCTGCGCCGCCCGGTGACCGAGCTCGGGATGATCCCCGAGGCCGTCCTCGAAGGCAGGACGGCACGCGTGACCGTGCTGCTCACGGTCTCCGGGTGCCCCATGCGCACCACGATCGAAGCGGATCTCCGTGCCGCCCTGAACGAGCTCCCGGACGTCCGCGACGTCGCCGTGGACGTGGGTGTGATGACCCCGGCGCAGCGCCAGGAACTGCAGGAGAAACTCGGGCACCACCGCACCAACCCGTTCGCGGACCCGCATTCACTCACGCGCGTGCACGCAATCACGAGCGGCAAGGGCGGGGTGGGAAAGTCCAGCGTGACGGTGAACATCGCCGCCGCGCTGGCCGCGATGGGACGCACCGTGGGCATCGTGGACGCGGACATCCACGGCTTCTCAGTACCCGGTCTGCTGGGGATCGCGCAACCACCCACGCGCGTGGGGGACATGATCCTGCCGCCCGTCGTGGAGGTCCCGGAGGGTGCGGACCGCCGGCCCGAGGACAGCGCGGCTGGGGCCGGTCACCGCTCGCGCGGGGTGCTCAAGGTGATCTCGATCGGGATGTTCGTGGATCCCGCCCAGCCCGTGGCGTGGCGCGGCCCCATGCTGCACCGCGCGGTGGAGCAGTTCCTCACGGACGTGCACTTCGGGGACCTGGACCACCTGCTCCTGGACCTACCCCCGGGCACGGGGGACATCGCGATCTCGGTGGGTCAGCTGCTGCCCCGCTCGGGCGTGGTCGTGGTCTCCACGCCCCAGCACGCCGCCGTGAGCGTGGCCCAGCGTTCGGGGACGCTCGCCGAGCAGACCGAGCAGAAGGTCACGGGCGTCGTCGAGAACATGTCCGCGATGGTCATGCCGGACGGCACGCGCATGGAGGTCTTCGGAGCGGGCGGTGGCGAGACGATCGCGAGCTCGCTGTCCGAGCGCCTGGGCTACCCCGTCCCCCTGCTCGGCAGCGTCCCCCTGGACGTCACCGTGCGGGAGGCCTCGGACCGCGGCGTGCCCGCGGTATGGGATCGGCCGAACTCCCCCGCCGCCGAGCAGCTGTGGGCCGTCGCGCGCGCCCTGGATCAGCAGGGCCGCGGGCTGGCCGGTAAGAATCTGGGCATCACGCCGCGCGGTTGAGCGATCTCCCTCGGGACGACGCCGCCGCACGGCCCGCTTCCCGCTCGCCCGGCACCTACCCGTCTGTTCACGCGGCGTCGACCTACGCGCGGCGTCGGTCTGATGACGGGACGGCTGTCAGCTCACGCGGCGCGCGGCCGATAGCGCGGCGGCCGGTTGCTCACGCCGCGCTCGACGGCTCACGTGGCCTCGGTGTCGAACGGGGCGCGTTCGCCTCGCGCGAGCCGTCGCACCGTGGGTGCGGCCACGGTGGAGGCCTCGTACTGGTGGCGGTTCTGTTCCTCGTCGTCCTCGAGCAGCGCTTCACGCACGATCACGCGCGGGTCGTACTGCCGGGGGTCGAGCTTGCGCCAGTCGAGGTCCGAGAATTCGGGGCCGAGAGTCGCCTTGAGATCGTCCGTGGCACCCGTGGCGTAGCGCCGGATGGACTTGACCATGTCCTTGAACTTCTCGGCGTACTCGGGCAACCGCTCGGGCCCGATGATCACCAGGGCCACGATGAGAATGATGATGGCTTCCCCGCCTGAAATCCCGAACACCCGCTGAGCCTATCAACGTCGTGGAACGCCCCGGTGGGGGCGGTCCTTAACCGAAAATTTCCTTGAGTCCCTCCGCGACCGTGGCCCCGAAACTCTCGTCCTTCTGCGAGGGCAGGCTGACCCGTCCCCGGTCCTCCGCCACGACTGCGCTCACGGTCTGGGCCAGGGTGGCCGGTGCGGTGTCCGATGTGAGGGTGTACACGGCGTCCGGGCGCACCATCACCGCGCGCCACGGTTGGGAGCGGTCCACCCACAACCGCGCGCCGTCGAGCACCGACCGGTGCATGCCCTCGGCGCCCACGGGGAGCCCGGTGATGCCGTCCATGGGGTTGTCGGGATTGATGTCACCGCGCTGCTCCACGATGGTCACCGAGCCGTGATCATTGTGCAGGGCCACCGCCACGACGGGCTGGCCCCCCACCTGCGACTGTTGGATGTCCGCGACCGAGTACCCCTTCGCGGCCAGACCCGGAACGGCCCACCCCCGGGCGCGCAGGCTCTGGATGTCGGCCTCCGAGGTGGTGTCTACCATTCCCCGGGGACCGGGTGACCACGTGGCCTCCGACCGAGCGTCCGCGCTCTGGCGCTGCTGCACCTGCTTGCCCACGCTCCACACGGCGGTGGTCAGCAGGGCGACGCACACGCAGGCCGCGAAGGCGGTCATGAGACCCACGGCCCGCCGACTCGGCCGACGCCAGGGCCGGCGCACCCTGCTGCGACCCGCGACCCGTGTGGACACCCCGTCCCCCTCCCTGTTCGTCCCCTGCTGCGACCGCCCTGCGGCGGCCGCGTTCGACGCCCCCATTGTGCGGCAGGATTCTGACAGCGATCTGGACACCGACCGGGCGTTCCCGGCGGTGCCCTCAGACCGCGATAAGCTGAAGCACCGTGAGCCCGGACATGACGCCGGGCCCGCCACGTCGAAGCGCTGGGTCCGCGGGGATCCGGGCACACACAGCAGTGAAGGGCACGCCGCGTCCATGAGCACGGATAAAACCACGAGCTGGGCCTATTGCGAGGCCTACGCCACGGAGGACGAAACCGCTTTCCGTGCGCGCGAGCGCTCCCTGGCCCTGCGCTTGGACCCCGTGACCCCGGCCACCGCGGCGCTGCTGACCGTCCTGGCGTCGTCGTCCCGCCCCGCGACCGTGGTGGAAGTGGGCACCGGTGCGGGCGTCTCGGGGCTCGCGCTGCTGCGCGGGATGCCGTCCGAGTCCGTCCTCACGACCATCGACACCGACATCCGGGCCCTGCGCGCCGCGCGGGACACGTTCCGCGAGGCCGGTTTCGAAACCAAACGCACCCGCACGATCTCCGGTGCGGCCTCCCTGGTGCTGCCGCGGCTCACCGAGAACGCGTACGACATGGTGTTCATCGACGCGGACGTGGTCAACACCGCCGAGTACGTCATCGAGGGCGCCCGGTTGCTGCGTCACGGCGGGATGCTCGTGGTCAACGACGCCCTGCACCAGGACCTAGTCCCCCAGCCCGCGCAGCGCCAGGAGGAGACCGTGATCATGCGCGACGTCGTGCGCACCCTGCGGGACGAACCGCGGTTGTCCACGGCCGTGGTGCCCACGGGAACGGGTGTACTGCTGGCCGTCCGGCTGTGAGCGGCTCCCTGTTCAAGGACGCCGGACTCGTGGCCCTCGGCGGCGCTGCGGGGAGTCTGGCCCGCTGGTGGGTGTCCCTCGTGCTTCCGGCAGGATCCGGGTGGTCGTGGGCCACGTTCGCGGTCAATGCCTCCGGCGCCTTCCTGCTCGGGCTGCTGCTCGAAGCGCTCACCCGCCCCGGCCGCGAGCGCCGTGGTGCCCACACCGCGCGCATGCTGCTCGGCACCGGGCTTCTCGGCGGGTTCACCACCTACTCGACCTTCGCACTGGAGCTGTGGGAGCGCGTGCGCTCCGGGGCGAGCGCGGCCGCGTTCGGTGACGCGGTGCTGATGCTCGTCGCGGGGCTGGCCGCCGCGGCCGCGGGTCTCGCGGTGGGCGCCTGGCTCCGGGGACGACGCCGCGGCACGCCCACCGCGGGAGCGGCGCGGTGATCGCGGTACCCGCCGTGGCCCTGGGCGGCGCCGTGGGAGCGGTCCTGCGTTTCCTCCTGGACCGCGGGATCACCGCCCGGTGGGCTCCCACCTTTCCCGCGGCCACACTGCTGATCAACGTGACGGGGTCGTTCGTGCTCGGTGTGGTCACCGGACTGAGCGCGGTTCTGGGACCCGTGTGGACGCTCGCCCTGGGCACCGGGCTGTGCGGTGGCTACACCACGTTCTCCACGGCCATGGTGGACGCCGTACGGCTCGCGCGAGAACAACGTGCCGGGGCCGCGGTGGTGTCGGTGCTCGGAACCGTCCTGTGGAGCCTGCTCGCCGTGGCCGCGGGGCTCACCCTCGGGAGCCACTGGGCGTTCTGAGCCCCGAACGCCGCGAGGGCCCCTCACTCGATGTGAGGGGCCCTCGCGACACGGGCGTGGGGGGTGTCGGTGCTACTGCGTCACCGAAGCCAAGCACTCGCGCAATTCCGCGGCCTCGTCCGACTTGAGTTCCACCACCAGACGCCCTCCGCCTTCCAGGGGGACCCGCATGATCAGACTGCGTCCTTCTTTGGTGACCTCCATGGGTCCGTCACCCGTCCTCGGCTTCATGGCCGCCATTTATGAGCTCCTCTTCGTGAGTACTTACGCTCGCTATCTTATCGAACGCTCAGCCAGTACCGTGACCCGGCACACGACGCGGGAGCGCTCGGAACCATCTGTGCCGTAGCGCACAGCGCGTGTGTGGACAGCGCCTGCGGCAAGGGCCGCCGCGCGGGGTCACGGCGGGTAGTCGCCACCGCCGGGTAGTTGCTTCCAGTGCCACAGCCACCCGACCCACACGATCTGCAGCACTGCCCCGAAGATCACGAGCAGCACCCGATAGGCGCGCGAGTCGCTCACGTGCACCAGGGCGGCGGCGAGCGGCGCCCACGGCAACAGCAACCGGAACGTGGAGCTCTGCGGGTTGAGCACGAGCAGCAGATAGCACCCGTAGGCCGCGATCCACACACGGACAAAGAACGGCAGGGCCCGCTTGACCGTGTCCGAACGCAACAGCATCACGACCGCCGCCACGAGCACCACGGGAGCGACGAGTCCGGCGATCGGGCCCAGCAGATCGGTGGCCTCGTGGAACCACGGCAACACGGGGATCACGTGCTGGCTCCCGCGCCAGGCGGCCTCCGTCTCGGTGTAGGCCATGGGCTCCCGCGTGACGACCCACGCGATGGCCGGCCACGCGAGGGCGGCAGCGCACGCGATCAGCGCCACCACGAGCCAGCGGTCCAGGCACCGGTACCACGCCCGACGTCGCGCGAGCACGTCCCCCACGCTGCGCCACAACCACCACACCCCCAGCGCCGCGGCCAGGGCCACGCCTGTGGGTCGGGTCAGTGCCTGCGCCACCACGAACACGGTGACCCACACGGGCCGGTCCCGCACGACGCACAGCATGGCGCTCAGCAAGAACAGCATGCTCAGCGCCTCGGCGTACGGGGTCTGCAGCACGGGTGCCACGGGGTTGAACGCGAACACCGCCACGGCCCACAGTGCCGGGCGTGAGACGCCCCCGGGAGTGCGGGGCGCGGCCATCACGGGTGCTTGGCACACCAGTCGGTAGAACACCAGGGCCGCACCGAAACCGGCCACGAGGGACACCGTGGCGGCCGTGACGGCCCACCCGGTCCTGGTCAGTGCGTCGATGCCGCGCACGAGCAGCGGGAACACGGGGTAGAACGCCCACGCGTTCTCGGACACCGTGCCCAGCGAGTCCCGGGGCACCTGGAACGGATACCCCTCCCGGAAGATGGTGTGGTACCAGTCGGCGTCCCACGTGTTCACGAAATCCAGGTACCCCAGGGCGCCGTTGCCCCACGGCCCGGGACCCTGTTGGGCACCCACGACCGTGAACACCGCCCAGCCCCAGACCCGCGACACCCCGTAGACCACGAGCACGGCGAGCCACCACGGAGCCGCCGCCCACAGTCGACGCATCCTCCCCGCACGGGAGTCGTGCGCGCTGCGCGCGGGGTCCGCCACCGCCGTGGAACTCACGCGCCGGAACCGGGGGCGCGAGCGTCGTCGTCCCTGGAACGGGGTATTGCGGTGCCAGGGTCGGTGTCGCCGCGCACGGAACCACGCGCGCCATCCGCGGGAGCGGCGTCGTCGCCCCCGGAACCGGGCGCCGCGGCGTCGACCGCTGCCTTCCCCGGGACGGGAGAGGCACCCGGGGCGGGGCCGGAGACCGGGATGCCGTCGTCGTCGGCGTGGACCGCGGTGAGGATCTCCACGACCTCGGCCACGCTGTCCGTGACCCGGAACAGTTCGAGGTCCGCGGTGGAGACCTTGCCGTCGGCCACCAGCGTGGTGGTGATCCATTCCAGCAACGGGCCCCAGTAGTCCGTGCCCACCAGGATCACCGGGAAACGCGTGATCTTACCCGTCTGCACGAGGGTCAGTGCCTCGAAGAGTTCGTCGAGCGTACCGAAGCCGCCCGGCAGCGCCACGAAGCCCTGGCTGTACTTCACGAACATGGTCTTGCGCGCGAAGAAGTAGCGGAAGTTGATGCCCAGGTCCACCCAGTCATTGAGGCGCTGTTCGTGGGGCAGCTCGATGCCGATCCCTACCGAGTGCGCGCCCACGTCCACCGCTCCCCTGTTCGCGGCCTCCATCACGCCGGGGCCGCCGCCCGTGACCACGGCGTAGCCGGCCTTGCCGATTTCCCGTCCCAGCTCGCGCGCGAGCTCGTACTCCGGGTGCCCCAGCGCGGTGCGCGCCGACCCGAAGACCGAGACGGCGGGGCCCAGGTTCGCGAGTGCGTCGAAGCCTTCAACGAACTCCGCCTGGATCCGCAGGACGCGCCACGGGTCGGTGCGGGTGAAGTCGTCCGGTTCGGCGGGGTGCTGGTCCAGGAAACGCTGGTCGGACGTGCGCCGATGCAGCTGTTTGCGGCGCAGCACCACCGGCCCCTTGTGACGCTCGGGGGGTAGGGAACGTTCGTGCGGTGTCTCAGGGGTGTGCATGCCCACCAGGCTACGTTCTCGTGCTGCACGCCGCCGCAGAACTCCCCTGCGGCATGCAACGCGGTGAGTACTCGAGCCAACCTCCCCCGCCTCGGATCGGATACCCGATCACCCCGCGCTCAGGACAACCAGGACGCGAGCGCACGGTGGCAGGCCCGGACGGCGTCATCGAACACGTGCTCGTCGTCGGTGTGGGCGAGCAGGGCGTCCCCGGGGCCGAAGTTCACGGCAGGCACCCCGGCCTCCGAGAAGCGGGCGACGTCGGTCCAGCCGTACTTGGGCATGGGCTCCCGCCCCACGGCGGCCACGAACTGCGCGGCGGAGGGCCGGTCCAGCCCGGGACGGGCCGCCGGCGAGAGGTCCTGCCACTCGAGCTCGTACCCGGTGAAGACCTCGCGCATGTGGTCCTGTGCCTGCTCGAGGGACTTGTCCGGGGCGAAGCGGTAGTTGACCTCGACCCACGCGGTGTCCGGGATCACGTTGCCCGCGACTCCCCCGCCGATCCGGATCGCATTGAGCCCTTCACGGTAGTCGAGGCCCTCCACAGTCACGGTGCGCGCCTCGTACGCGCTCAACCGGGCCAGGACCTCCGCCTGCTTGTGGATCGCGTTCTCCCCGATCCACGAGCGCCCGGAGTGGGCGGCCTTGCCGTGGGTCGTGATCCGGAAACGCATGGTGCCGTTGCACCCGCCCTCCACGGTCCCGTTGGTCGGTTCGAGCAGCACCGCGAAGTCCGCCTCGAGCAGTTCGGGGCTGTTGCGCATCACGCGGCCCAGCCCGCTCGCATCGCTCGAGACCTCTTCGTGGTCGTAGAACACGTAGGTGACGTCCCGGTTGGGCTCGGTGAGTTCGTGCGCGAGCACCAGTTGGACGGCCACACCGCCCTTCATGTCGGTGGTGCCGCGGCCGTAGATCACGTCCCCGTCCGCTTCCCGACGCCGCGTGGCCGGGACCCCGCCCAGCGATCCCTCCACGGTGGGCAGGGGCACGGTGTCCAGGTGGCCGGCGAGGATCACGCGTTCGTCTCGGCCGCGGTCCGTGCGGGCGATCACGGTGTCCCCGTCCCGGTGGACACTGAGATGGGGCAGAGCGCGCAGGGCTGTTTCGACGGCGTCGGCCAGGGGGCCCTCGTGATCGGACACGGACTCCACGTCCACGAGCGCGGCGGTCAGATCCGCGGGATCCATGGTGAGGTCGAGGGTCACGGAAGCGTCTGAGCTCATGCGTGCCAGCCTACAGTTTGCCCCTGCGCCCCGCAGTGGGCGTCGCGGTCGGCTGCCGCGGGGCCTCATTGACGAGCCGCGCGGGTCGGGTCATCTACCACCGGGTCACGGGGCATCTTTTAGGATGGGCCCATGACTTCAACGAGCGAGAGCACCGAGAATTCCCGTATCGCCTCCGGAGTGGGGCTGGCCACCGTGGTGGACTCCGGCGAGCGGGAGGGGACCGTGCTGGACGTCTTCTACCCTGCGCCGAGCCTGAGCGCCAACCCGGATACGAGCTACGAGGCGGATCTGCGCGTGGCCGCCACCACGGACCCGGATCGCAACGTGCGCTCCGAGATCGTGACCACCGTGATCAACCTGGACGAGGCACCCCAGGACGCCGCGGACGCCTACCTGCGCCTGCACCTGCTGTCCCACCGCTTGGTGCGGCCCAACACCCTCAACCTGGACGGCGTCTTCGGCAAGCTCGCGAACGTGGCGTGGACCAGCCGCGGTCCCGTGCTCGCGGAGGAACTGACCCGCTCCCTGCTGCGCCTGCGCGCCGGCGGGACCGTGACCGTGCTTGGCGTGGACAAGTTCCCGCGCATGGTCGATTACGTGGTGCCCTCCGGTGTGCGCATCGGTGACGCGGACCGCGTGCGCCTCGGTGCCTACCTGGGCGAGGGCACCACCGTGATGCACGAGGGGTTCGTGAACTTCAACGCCGGCACGCTCGGCGAGGCCATGGTCGAGGGCCGGATCTCCGCCGGCGTCGTGGTCCACGACCACACGGACGTGGGCGGCGGCGCATCCATCATGGGCACGCTGTCCGGCGGCGGCAAGCAGCGGATCACGCTGGGCCAGCGCTGCCTGCTGGGCGCCAACGCGGGCGTGGGCATCTCCCTGGGTGACGACTGCGTCGTCGAGGCCGGTCTGTACGTCACCGCCGGTACCCGCGTGAGCCTCATCGAGGGCGGCGCCGAACCCCGCGTGGTCAAGGCGTCCGAGCTCTCCGGCGTGAACAACCTGCTGTTCCGCCGCAATTCCACCAACGGCGCCGTGGAGGCGCTGCCCCGCCAGGGCAGCACGGTGGAGCTCAACGCCGCACTGCACGCCAATTGATCCCCGCCGTCGCGCGTCCACGGATCGCGACGACGACGACGCTCGGCCGGGTCCCGCAGCTCGCGGGCCCGGCCGCGCGTTTTCGTGAGGTCCACTGGATAGGGTGGGGACCATGAAGATTCTTGTCACCGGGGGAACCGGGTACATCGGCTCGCACACGGTTCTGGCGCTGCTCGAGGCGGGGCACGACGTCGTCGTCCTGGACAACCTGTCCAATTCGACCAAGACGTCGCTCGAGCGGGTGGCGGAACTCGCCGGACGCGACGTCGCGGCGTTCGAAGAGGTGGATCTGCTGGACCGCGAGGGTCTGGACCGCGTGTTCGCGCAGCACCGCCCGGACGCCGTGATCCACTTCGCGGGGCTCAAGGCCGTGGGGGAATCGGCGCAGAAGCCGCTGTGGTACTACACGAACAACGTCAGCGGGACCGTGAACCTGTTGTGGGCCATGGAGGAGAACGGGTGCCGCAGTATCGTGTTCTCGTCCTCGGCCACCGTGTACGGCGCCCCGGAGACCATGCCGCTGACCGAGAAGCTGTCCATGGACGCGCAGAACCCGTACGGCCGTACCAAGGAACACATCGAGGACATGCTCGCGGACCTCGCGGCCTCCGATGACCGCTGGTCCGTGGCCCTGCTGCGCTACTTCAACCCCGTGGGCGCGCACGAGTCCGGGCGGATCGGTGAGGACCCCTCGGGCATCCCCAACAACCTCATGCCGTTCGTCGCGCAGGTGGCCGTGGGCCGCCGCGAGAAGCTCATGGTCTTCGGCGACGACTACCCCACCCCGGACGGCACCGGCGTGCGCGACTACATCCACGTGGTGGACCTCGCGGACGGGCACCTACGTGCCCTGGACCGGATCAGCCGGGACCACGGCGTGCACGTGTGGAACCTGGGCACCGGCCGCGGCTACTCCGTGCTGGAGGTCCGCGAGGCATTCCAGAAGGCCTCGGGCCGGGAGATCCCCTACGAGATCGCCCCGCGCCGCCCCGGCGACGCCGCTGTGTCCTACGCCGATCCCGCCTCCGCCCTCGCCGAGCTGGGCTGGTCCGCGGACCGGGACATCGACACCATGTGCCGGGACCACTGGAACTGGCAGAAGAACAATCCGAACGGTTACGACGGCTGAGCCGAGCGGCGGCGTCGTCGGGTAGCGGGCGCGGCGCGCGCCGACGACGGCCCTGCCCTCCGGAGCCGCCGCGCGGCGGCGTCGTGCCCGCACCGACGAACGAGCCCCGATCACCGAACGGTGATCGGGGCTCGTCGGTTTGACCGGGGAACTCAGTTGGCGGTCGGGTAGTGGCGCTCACCCTCGCCCACGTAGAGCTGGCGGGGGCGGCCGATCTTGGTCTCGGGGTCCTCGATCATCTCGCGCCACTGCGCGATCCAGCCGGGCAGGCGGCCGATCGCGAAGAGCACGGTGAACATCTTCTCCGGGAAGCCCATGGCCTTGTAGATCAAACCCGTGTAGAAGTCCACGTTCGGGTAGAGCTTGCGCTCCACGAAGTAGTCGTCCGCGAGGGCCTTCTCCTCCAGGCCGATGGCCAGGTCCAGCAGCTCGTTGTTGCCGCCCATCTTGGCCAGGACGTCGTGCGCGTAGCCCTTGATGATGCGGGCACGGGGATCGTAGTTCTTGTAGACACGGTGCCCGAACCCCATGAGGCGGACGCCGTCCTCCTTGTTCTTGACCTTCTCCATGAACTCGTCCGCGGAGAGCCCACGGTTCTGGATCTGGTCCAGCATGGCCAGCACGGCCTCATTGGCACCGCCGTGCAGCGGGCCGTAGAGGGCGTTGATGCCCGCGGAGACGGACGCGAACATGTTGGCGTGGGAGGAACCCACCAGGCGCACCGTGGAGGTGGAGCAGTTCTGCTCGTGGTCCGCGTGCAGCATGAACAGGATGTCCAGGGTCTTGGCGACCACCGGGTCCACCTCGTAGTCCTCGGCGGGCACACCGAAGCACATGCGCAGGAAGTTCTCCGCGTAGTTGAGGTTGTTATGGGGGTACAGCTGCGGCTCGCCCACGGACTTCTTGTACGCGTACGCGGCCAGAGTGGGGACCTTTGCGAGCAGGCGGATGGTGGAGATCTCCACGTGCTCCTTGTTGAACGGGTCCAGGGAGTCCGAGTAGAAGGTGGACAGCGCGGACACGGCCGAGGACAGCACGGGCATGGGGTGCGCGGAGCGGGGGAAGCCGTTGAAGAACATCTTGATGTCCTCGTGCACCATGGTGTGCGTGGTGATGCGGTGCTGGAAGTCCTCGTACTGCTCACGCGTGGGAAGCTCGCCGTAGATCAGCAGGTAGGCGGTCTCCAGGAAGTTGGAGTGCTCCGCAAGCTCCTCGATGGGGTAGCCGCGGTAGCGCAGGATGCCCTGGGCGCCGTCGATGTAGGTCACCGTGGAGCGCGTGTTCGCGGTGTTCACGAACCCGGGGTCGAAGCTGACGTTGCCGGTCTCCTTGAGCAGGGAACCCACGCCGTAGCCCTTGTTGCCCTCGGTCACCTCCAGTACGGGGAGCTCGAGGGACTTGCCCTTCTCGTAGTTCAGCTCCACCTTGTCGGTGGACTTCTTGGCCTCTGCCATGATGTGTCCTTCACGGTTCGCTAGGTGTTCCACGACGGGTTCGCGGTCCGGTTCACCCCCACGCCGTCGTGGCGGTTCGGGTCGGTGCGCACCGGGCGGGAACACGATGTCATTCCCCACCAACCTACCCGTTGGTGTGATCGGGATTCCACTTGCCCACCCGTGTGCGGCGGGCTCAGACGGCGCCTGAGAGCCGTTGCACGGCGGCCGCCATGCGCTCGTCGCTCGCGGTCAGGGACAGCCGCACGTAGCCGTGCCCGGCGTCCCCGTAGAAGGTCCCGGGGCCCACCACGATGCCCAGGCGGGCGAAGCGTTCCACGGTGTCCCTCGTGTCCTCACCGGCGGTGGCCCACAGGTACAGGCCAGCCTCGGAATGCTCGATCGTGAGCCCGAAGGCCTCCACGGCGGGCTTGAGTGCCTCGCGCCGCTGCCTGTAGAGGTTCTTCTGCGCCGTCACGTGCGCGGTGTCCCCCAGGGCCACGCGCATGGCTTCCTGCACGGGATAGGGCACGATCATCCCGGCGTGCTTGCGCGAGTTGATGAGCGAGGGCATCAGCGCGGGGTCACCCGTGAGGAACGCGGCGCGGTAGCCCGCGAGGTTCGACTGCTTAGACAGCGAGTACGCGCTGAACAGCAGGGACGTGTCCCCGCCGCTCACGCGCGGGTCCAGGACGGACGGCACGGGTTCGCCACCGCGTGCGGGATCCCACTGACCCCAGCCGAGCTCGGCATAGCACTCGTCGGAGACCACCACGGCCCCCTGCGCGCGGGCCTGGTCCACGAGCCGCTTGAGACTCTGCGCGTCCCGCACGATGCCCGTGGGATTGCCCGGCGAGTTGACCCACACCATGCGCACGCGCTCGCGCACCGAGGGCTCGAGCTCGTCCAGCGAGTCCGCGGCCACGGCCTCGGCGCCGGCGATCTGCGCCCCGATGTCGTACGTGGGGTAGGCGACCACGGGACGCACTACGACGTCGCCCGGGCCCAGACCCAGCAACAGCGGCAGCCACGCGACGAGTTCCTTGGACCCCACCGTGGGCATCACGGCGTCCGGGTCCAGATCGGGCACACCGCGACGATCGGCGAACCACGCGGCCACGGCCTCCCGCAGCGCGGGGGTCCCGTGCGTCGTGGGATACCCGGGGGCGTCCGCGGCGGCGGCGAGCGCATCCTGGATCACGAGCGGCGTGGGGTCCACCGGGGTCCCGATGGACAGGTCCACCACACCATCCGGGTGCTCCTGCGCGGTCCGGCGGTACGGCGCGAGGGAGTTCCAGGGGTAGTCGGGCAGGTTCAGACCGAATCCGCGGGCCACGCTCACCGGATCAGTCCTGGTTCTGCGGGGGCAGTTCCGCGATCATGGGGTGGTCCTTGTGGGTGTTGCCGAGCTTGGCGGCCCCACCCGGAGAGCCCAGATCGTCGAAGAACTCCACGTTCGCCTTGTAGTACTCGGCCCATTCCTCGGGGGTGTCGTCCTCGTAGTAGATGGCCTCCACGGGGCACACCGGTTCGCACGCACCGCAGTCCACGCACTCGTCCGGGTGGATGTACAGGGATCGCTCGCCCTCGTAGATGCAGTCCACGGGACATTCCTCCACGCAGGCCTTGTCCTTGACATCCACGCACGGCTGCGCAATTACGTAAGTCACGGTTGACGAACCTCTCCTTCTGTTCCCAAGTCCTCGACCATTTTAGCGGCGGGCATTCGAGGCTACCGCGCCCGCGAGCGCACCAGCCAATGTCCCGTAACAATCACGGAGGCCATGACCGCCACGAAGATCACGGCGAACCACAGCAACCCCACGATCCCCACGGGCTCGGCCCACGTGGTGACCACGAGCGCCGAGCCCTCTCGCAGGTACGCGGTGGCCCAGGCGATCACGTACGTCACGAGCCCTGGGACGGCAGCCGCCCACACGCGCCGGGTCGCAGTACCGCACCACACGCTCGCGCACAGCAGCAGCGCCCCGGAGAATACGAGCCCCCACGGGAGCCACCAGCCGTCCAGGTACCAGATGTTGGCGTGCATGGCCGTGGCCACCGCTCCCGCCACGAGTCCCGTGAGCAGTGCCGTCACCAACGACGACGCCGCTCCCGGCCGTTGCTTCTCGGCTCCCCCGGGCGCGTGGTCGCCGGCGGTCTGCACGGCCGGGGCGCTCTCCCACGGGGCGGTGCGGCGCAGTCCGGACGCGCTCATTGTCCGCCCCGGCGCAACAGGCGAAACGTCTCGGTGGCGCTGAGGGTCTGCGGCACGCCGTTGGATAGCTCGTACGTGGTGCCCTGCGGGTCCTCGCCCAGGGTGATCTGTGTGGCGTGCGCCGCCATTGCGGCGCGCTTCACCGCCAGATCACCGTGGATCGCCGCTTGCGGCCGTTCGTCCGAGGGGTTCACGTCGCTCTCGATCCCCCACGTCAGGGGGACGTCCCACGCGTCGTGGGCGGTGTCCGGTGCTGACGCTGCGAGGTCCACGGCGCGCAGCGTGACCCCGTGCGTGGCCACGTGGTCCGGGTGACCGTACCCGCCGTCGTCGTCGTAGGTGATCACGGCGTGGGGACGCACCGCGCGGATAGCTGCGGCCACGTGGGCGGCGGCCTCCTGCGGATCCGCCGCCGTGAGCGCTGCGGGTGAGACGTCCTCGGCGGGCTGCGGGCGGCCGTCGGGCCCCCAGCTCATCCCGGAATCCACGTACTTGTCCGCGCCGTTGGCGAAACCCTCGGCGGGATCGTGGGCGGGGGGCTCTCCCGCGAAGAACCGGTCCGCGAGCCCCATGGCGGCCGCGGCGGCGTCGAGCTCACCCACGCGGTAGAGCCCCAGCGCGGTGCCGTCGGTGTCCGGGCACCCGGGTTGGCCCACCTCGAGATGACGCAGGGCGGGCGGGATAACCTCACCGCGTTCGCCGCGCGTCATGGTCAGCAACACCGTGGTGGCGCCCAACGCGCCGTAGTACCCGATGGATACGCCCGTGACGATGGCTTCGTCGTCCGGGTGGGCGTGCACCCACAACACACGAGCCCGGGCGGGGTCCACGCCCCCGGGGAGCAGTGTCTCCACCGCCCCCTCGGTTGCGTGTCCCCCGCCCGGGTATCGAGGATCGGCCACGATCAGGCGCGCGCCCGCTGCCGGGCGACCTTGAGGCGCTCGTTGGCGTCCAGGACCACCTTGCGGATGCGGATGGCCTCCGGGGTGACCTCCACACACTCGTCCTCGCGCGCGAACTCGAGGGACTCCTCGAGCGTGAGCTTGCGCGGGGGCGTGAGGTTCTCGAAGCTGTCCGCCGTGGACGAGCGCATGTTGGTGAGCTTCTTCTCCTTGGTGATGTTCACGTCCATGTCGTCCGCGCGGGAGTTCTCACCCACGATCATGCCCTCGTAGACCTCGGAGGTAGGCTCCACGAAGAACGAGCCGCGCTCCTGCAGGTTGATCATGGCGTACGGGGTGACCACACCGGCGCGGTCCGCGATCATGGAACCGTTGGTGCGGTACTCGATCTCCCCGGCCCACGGCTCGTAGCCGTCTGCGTAGGAGGACGCGATGCCCGCGCCACGGGTCTCCGTGAGGAACTTGGTGCGGAAGCCGATCAGACCGCGCGAGGGGACCTTGAACTCCATGCGCACCCACCCGGTGCCGTGGTTGCTCATGCCCTCCATACGGCCCTTACGCGCGGCCATGAGCTGGGTGATCGCACCTAGGAACTCGTCCGGAGCGTCGATCGTCATGTGCTCGTAGGGCTCGTGCACCTTGCCGTCCACGGTCCTGGTGACCACCTGTGGTTTGCCCGCGGTGATCTCGAAGCCCTCGCGGCGCATCTGCTCCACGAGGATGGCCAGGGCCAGCTCACCGCGGCCCTGCACCTCCCACGCGTCTGGGCGCTGGGTGGGCAGCACGCGCAGCGAGACGTTACCGATGAGCTCCTTGTCCAGGCGGTCCTTGACCTGGCGCGCGGTGACCTTGGCCCCCTTGACGCGTCCGGCCAAGGGCGACGTGTTGATCCCGATGGTCATGGAGATCGCGGGATCGTCCACCGTGATCAGCGGCAGCGGCTCGGGGTTCTCGAGGTCCGTGAGGGTCTCACCGATGGTGATGTCCTCGATCCCGGCCACGGCCACGATCTCACCGGGCCCGGCGCTCTCCGCAGGCACCCGGTCCAGGCCCTTGGTGGCCAGCAGTTCGGAGATGCGCACGCTCTTGAGGGTTCCGTCGTGACGCGCCCACGCCACGGTCTGGCCCTTCTTCAGCGTCCCGTTGAAGATGCGCAGCAGGGCCAGGCGACCCAGGAACGGGGAGGCGTCCAGGTTGGTCACGTGCGCCTGCAGCACGCCGTCCGGGTTGTAGGACGGCGCGGGGATGTGCTCGATGATGGTACGGAACAGCGGCTCGAGGTCCTCATTGTCCGGCAACTCGCCGTTGCCGGGCTGGTCGGTGGAGGCACGGCCGGCCTTGCCAGAGGCGTAGACCACGGGCACGTCCAGGACGGCGTCCAGGTCCAGGTCCGGGTGGTCCTCGGCGATGTCCGAGGCCAGGCCCAGCAGCAGGTCCATGGTGTCGGAGACGACCTCGTCGATCCGGGCGTCCGGGCGGTCCACCTTGTTGACGACGACGATCACGGGCAGCTTGGCCTCGAGGGCCTTGCGCAGCACGAACCGGGTCTGGGGCAGCGGGCCCTCGGAGGCGTCCACGAGCAGCACGACGCCGTCCACCATGGACAGACCGCGCTCCACCTCGCCACCGAAGTCGGCGTGACCCGGGGTGTCGATCACGTTGATCGTGATGGTCTCACCGTTGGCCGCGGGGCCGTCGTAGAACACCGTGGTGTTCTTGGCCAGGATGGTGATGCCCTTCTCCCGCTCCAGGTCGCCCGAGTCCATGACCCGTTCCTCGACCTCTCCGTGGCTGGAGAACGCGTTCGTCTGCTGGAGCATGGCATCGACGATGGTGGTCTTGCCGTGGTCAACGTGGGCCACGATGGCCACGTTGCGCAGATCGGCGCGCTGGGTGGTGGTTTCAGACATGCACAGGTCTCTCTTCATGAGTGGATGCAGAGGGGAATCGTGGAGATTCTACTCCCCTCCGCCGCCACCCGGAGCACACGTGATGCATGTCTCCCGTGTGCTCAGCCGAGCAGTTCGGGGCGCTGCCATTCCTCACCCAGCACGTGTTCGGCCAGGAACGCGAGCACGGTCTCGTACCACGCCCGCGAGTTGGCCGGCTTGAGGATCCAGTGGTTCTCGTCCGGGAAGTACAGGAACCGGTGGCCCTCCACCCGGGTGCGCAGCTGCAGATCGGACCACAGCTCGATGCCCTGGGAGATCGGGACCCGGTAGTCCTTGTCCCCGTGGATCACGAGCATGGGGACCTGGATCCGGTCCACGAACCGGTGCGGTGAGTACACGGCGGCCTGGGCCGGGCCCATGGCCTCACGCCACTCGGTGTTGTCCGTGGTGGCACCCATGGAGTCCAAGTTCCACAGGGACGCGTGGGTCACGATGCACCGGAACCGGTCCGCCGTCTGGGTGGCCACCCAGTTGGCCATGTACCCGCCGTAGGAACCGCCCAGCAGCGCTTGGCGCTGGGCATCGATGTCCGCCCGCTGCGTCGTGGCCTCCACGAGGGCCATCACGTCCGTGAACGGCGCCCCGCCCAGCTCCTGCTGACCGCGGTCGATCATGGCCTGTCCGTAACCCGTGGAGATGGCCGGGTCCGGGAACAGCACGGCATAACCGCGGGCCACGAACGGCCACGGATTCCAACGCCAGCTCCACTGGTTGTTGGACGCCCACGGCCCACCGTGAACGAACACGAGCAACGGGTGTTCGGTTCCTTCCCCCTCGGGCAGCGCGAGCCACGCGCGGATGCTCGTCCCGTCCTCGGCGGTCGTGGTGACCTCCTCGAGGCGGCCGGGGACGGCGTCGTCGGGCACGAGACCGTCGATCCGGGTGGGCTCGGCGCAGAACTCCCGACCGGACCACGTCACCGCCTCGAGGGGGTGGTCGTAGGTGGCCCGCAGACCGTAGAACGCGTCCCCCACGGGGTGGACCGCGCAATAGGTCCACGGCTGCTCGGCACCGCCGGCCAGGACGTCGATCGAGGAGTCCCCGCCCCGCGGGCACGTGACCCGCAGCACGATCCCCCGGCCCTGATAGTCGGACGTGCACACGAAGGAGTCGTCATCGATCCACCGGGATTCCCCCGCCCAGTATTCGTCTGTGGGCACCACTTCCGTGTCCCGACCCGTGCTCAGGTCGTGGACCCACAGCGAGATCTGCAGGTTGACGCCGTCGCGCCACACGACGTCCCGCTCCAGGACGACCCGGCTGCCGTCCGGGGAGACGGGCCCGGGCTCCCACCAGTCCTCCTCGGTGGCGTCCCGGAACAGTTCGGCCTGACCGGCGCCGTCTGCCGTAATCGGCACCCGCCACAGCTGGGACCGTTCCCAGCCCTCCGGCAACCACACGGTCAACTGTGCGATCAGCCAGGTGCCGTCCGGGGCGACCGAGTAGCGCATTAACCGCCCGGCGGGCAGATCCACGCGGCGCACGGCCTCCCCCGCGTCCCGGGACTCGGCGAGCGCGGCGGTGTCCACGAACCACAGGGCGGTCTCGGCGGCTGGGAGGTCGTGGTCCCAGTACCGGAACGGCGCGCGGTCGTAGAGCATGGGACTCGCCCCGGATTCCTCACGCAATTCGTGCAGTTCACGGTTGCGGGCGAGCTCGTCCGCCGCACCCTTGGCACTCGGGTGCATGCCCGAGAGGAAGAACAGCATGTCCCCGCCCAGCTTGGGGTCCGAGATGCCCTCGGGCATGTCCAGCACCATGCGGGCGTCGCCGCGTTCGGGGAGCAACCACAACCGGGAGCGCTTCTCGTCGTCCCCGTCCATGGGCCGGTCGGACGTGAAGTAGAGCTCCCCCGACGGCGCCGGGCACACCTCTTGGACTCCTTGATCGCCGGAGGTCAGGGGGACAGGTGCATGATCGCCGTCGGTCGGGCGGGGTACCGACCACGCGTGTTTGACGTAGCGCTTACCGTCTGAGGACAGTTCCTGCCGCAGGGCGATCACCGGGCCGTTCCGGTGTCCGCTCAATCCGGTGAGTCGTGGGGTGGCCACGAGCTGTTCGGGAGTTTCATAACGGGGTGTCATATGAGTCACATTACAGACGTGCCGGTCACGCATAAGCGCCCACGTGTCACCCCAGCCACTAACGTGGCCCTCGGCCACGTGGCGCAGCGGTGGCGGATGGGAGTGGAACGCATGAGTTCGGACAAGGGGACGTTGGCGTGGGCGGTGCGCGTCACGGTTCCCGTGGCCATGGGATACCTGCCGCTCGGGATGGCCTTCGGCGCCTATGCGGTCTCGCTGGGGTTCGCTCCTTATCTGGCGCCCCTCACGGCTCTCGTGGTCTTCGCGGGCTCGATCGAGTTCCTGCTCGTGGGATTGGTCTCGGCGGGAGCGGGCCTGCTACAGATCGCCGTGACCACTCTGCTGGTCAACAGCCGACACATCTTCTACGGCTTCTCCTATCCCACCCACCTGCTGCGTTCGCCCTTCGCCAAGTTCTACGGCCCCTACGCCCTGACCGACGAGGCCTATGCACTGATTAACAGCGGCGTGCGCCCCACCACGCAGCACGAGCTCATGCTGATCCAGGGCGTCTCCCAGTTCTACTGGGTCTTCGGTGCCGCGGTCGGAGCCGTGGCCGGCGGACTCATCCCGGAATCGTTCGACGGTTTCGACTTCGCACTGACCGGGTTGTTCACCCTGTTGTTCGTGAGCGCCCTGAGTGCGGCCTCGCAGCGCGTGATGATCGTGCTCGCTGCCCTGGCCTCCATTGCGGTGGGGCTGCTGCTGCCCCGCGACCTGTTCCTGCTCGGTGCCATGTTGTGCTACGCGGTGCTATGCGTCGTGCTCGTCAAACGCCCACGGCACGGTCGTTCGTCCCAGACCGCGGAAGGCGGCGCCTGAGATGCTCGCAGCCATCGTCGTGTGCGCCGCCGTGACCTATTCGTTGCGCCTGCTCCCCGTGTTGTTGGCCCATCGGTTCCGCGATCGCGAGGACCTGCGGGAGATCTCCGCCCTGCTCCCCGCGGGACTCATGTTGATCCTGGTCGCCTATACATTGCTGGAGGCCGATTCAGGGGTGCAGTTGAGCCGATTGATTCTCGCGGCGGTGATTTCCGTGATGGTGAACGCGGTGAGCAAGAATTTCCTGATGGCATTCATCGCGGGATTCTCGGCATATTCATTGTCGGGATTATTCCTGTAAATTGCCGGGGCAATTCGAGCGGCCCCGGAAACTCTGAGCCCCGTCGCGCAGTGAGTGAGCGCACACGTCCCGCGGGCATCTACGATGAGCCGACGACGGGGTCGCAAGCTCACTCGCACCATTAGATCAAATATTGTTTCCCTATTCTGGTGAGTGCACCCTCAACAAACTCAGGCATACCTAACCCCAATTAGGTAACGACCTTTTACCATAAGGGTCAACTTACTGGCGCGCCTCGAAAAACACCCGTAGTGTCCATATCAGTTCATCCGACGATCAGAGCACCACCCGAATCACAGGAGAAGATCATGGCCACTCTCACCGCTGTTTCCGCTTGCACCGCCACCGGCTGCGCCTTCAACGACAACGGCTGCACCGCCCCCGCCATCACGGTGGGCGGCCAGGGCTCCGAGGCTTCATGCACCACGTTCATCTCGCTCGACGCCCGCGGTGGCCTGCCCACCGCCAACGGCCAGGTGGGCGCGTGCCAGCGCCTTGAGTGCGTGCACAACAAGGACCTGTTGTGCACCGCCTCGTCGATCGAGGTCACTGCGGACGCCAACTGCGCGAGCTACGAAGCCCGCTGATCGCGGAGCTCACCGAATAACAACTGCAGACATGAGAGGACCGCGAGTCATGCGACTCGCGGTCCTCTCATGTCTGCAGCGATTGATCGAGCCCCGGCAGGTTCACACGACCGCCGGACGGCCTCGGGGTGTGACGCTGCCGCTGGGGTACCGGCGCAGTGTCACGCTGCGGCGGGGGTGCCCAGCAGGGATGCGAGGTTGTCGGCGAGGTCTTGCGCGGACGACGTCGGACGATGGAACGGGACGAAGTAGACGCTGGTCGCGGTCGAACCCTCGCGCAGAACCGTGACCCCAGTAAGATCCACGTCCACCACGAAATCCCGATTCCGGGTGTGAGCGCACCCGCCGCTCGAGGGCTTACGCGTGAGCAGGTGGGCGGGGATCCATCCGTTTTCCGCGGCATCGCACATCCCGGCCAGATCGATTGGATCCACGGACACTGCGGCGTCCAGGGCCACGGCTTCGGTGTTCACCGCGGCAATGGAATCCCCGAGCTCGCGGCCGAACGCCCGCACCTGGTCGACGCTCAGTGGCGTGGCACCGGAACCGTCATGAACCACGACCCGTGCCGTGGAGACGATCGCGAGTCGCCCGGACGCCGTGTCGGCCACGGCCGCCACGAGCTCCGGCAACTCCCCCGCCATGAGGAGTTCGTCGGTCTCACCCGGGGTCAGCCACTCGAGACCCGCCAGGAAGTGTGCACTGGCCGCCACGATGCGTACGGAGGGGTCCGGAGCGAACTTGGCGATGTCCACGCGCACGTCCACGGTCTGCCCCGCCGGGGTCAGCGCAGCGGCGTCGGGGTGAGGAGCCGCGGCCATGACCATCCGGCCGTTTGGCATGAACCCGTGCGCCAAGCACGGCAGTGTAGGTTGACCCTCGAGGCGGTAGGCGACCACGTTCGCTCGGCCCGCGCCCGCGAGCATGCGGTGCGCGAGTGATACGACTCGCTCCGACACGCCCACGTACCCGAGCTGTGCACCGTTGTCGGTTCGACCCACGATCGTCCCCGCTTCCGTTGTGACCAATCCCACCGGGCCCGCCGAGAACATCCCGACCGCACCCGATCCGCAAAACTTAGGAAAGCCTAACCTCCCAAAAAGGTGGACGGAAGGGTTTGCGACGAATTTGGTCAGATTTTTATGACCTAAACGGAGGTGATTCATATCACGGACGTGTGCGATAGCATCGCAGCATGCCTCCCCTACCCCTCCGACCCCGTTCATCCCGCGCCGCCCGACGATCACGCTCGCCGCGGATCGCCGGGGCCGCGGCACTGACCGGGGTGGCTTTGCTGGTCTCCGGGTGCGGGGCCTCGGGCGGGGATGCCCAGGAGGACGCGGGGCAGGATCCCGGCGCAGCGACGTCGTCCGCCACCAGCCGGGCGACGAGCGAGACGGCCCGTGCGAGCGAGCCCGGTAAGGGCCCGGAGTGTCCCGAGGACGCGTGCTTCACCGTGGCGATGACCGGTGATCTCCTGCTGCACGAAGGCCTGTGGCGCAACTTCGCGGTGGACCCGGCCATGAATGAAGGCAGACACTTCGACTTCGACCCGCTGCTGGCCGGTCAGAAGCCGTACCTGGACCAGGCCGACGTGGCCATCTGCGAGATGGAGACCCCGGTGGCGCCCAAGGGTGGGCCCTACTCGGCCTACCCGAGCTTCAGTGTGCCGCCGGAGATCACCGTGGCGGCCAAGAACACGGGTTACGACGCGTGCACGTCCGCGACCAATCACACCGTGGACCGCGGCACCGAGGGCGTGAACCGGACCTTGGCGACCCTCGACGAGGCGAGCCTCAAGCACACCGGTTCGTACACTTCCGAGCGCGCATCCGAGGAGCCCATGCTGCTGGAGACCCCGGCCGGGACCGTGGCCGTGGTCACCGGGACCAACAGTCTCAACGGCCAGCGGGCGGAGCACGACTGGCAGGTGGACCGGCTGCGGGACCCCGCCGAGGAGCCGCAGGCCGCGCGACAGGACATCGACCGCGCCGTGGCGCAGGCGAAGAAGGCGCGCCAGCAGGGCGCGGACGTGGTGATCGCGGCCATGCACTCGATCATCGAGTACCAGGACGACGCCGACGCCTACCAGAAAACCACGGCCCACTCGCTGATTGATTCCGGTGCGTTCGACGCCGTGTACGGTCACGGTTCGCACAGCGTGCAGCCCATCGAGCACTACAACGGCAAGTGGATCGTCTACGGACTGGGCAACACCGTCACGGAGACCTCCCCGGCGTACGAGAACAACAACCAGGGTCTGATCACGCGCTTCCAGTTCGCGCGCGGGGACGACGGCGCGTGGCGGGTCAGCGACCTGGCCTGGGCACCGAGCTCCAACACCCAGGACGGCCGGTTCCAGTGGTGCTCCACGGCCTCGGACCAGCCCAACGGTGTGTGCCGCTCCCCGCAGGAGGACCGGCAGATCCGCGAGCGCATCGCGGGGATCATCAACACGGACTCGGCGACGGCGAACGGGTTGCGGGAGTGGCGGGTCGCGGAGGAAACGGAAGACTGAGCGGCGGAACGTCCACGAGAGAAGGCCGGTTCCACGAGACCCCGTGAGGGTCCCGGAACCGGCCTTCTCCGTGCTCGTGAGGGGGGCGTCAGCCCTGCACGCCGAGCTTCCCCAGGATGATCTGGCGCACGCGTCCGGCGTCCGCCTGGCCGCGCGTGGCCTTCATGACCGGTCCGATCAGGGCGCCCACGGCCTGGACCTTGCCGCCCTTGATCTTCTCGACCACGTCCGGCATCTGGGCCATGGCGTCGTCCACGGCTGCGGTGAGGGCGCCGTCGTCGGAGACGACCGCGAGCCCGCGGGACTCCACGATCTCCGCCGGGGTGCCCTCACCCTCGACCACGAAACCGAGGACCTTCTTGGCCAGCTTGTCGTTGATCTTGCCGCCGTCGATCAGCCCGTTGAGTTCGACCACGTGGGCCGGGGTCACGGGCAGGTCCGCGATCTCGACCTCGCGCTGCTTGGCGAGGCGGGCGATCTCACCCATCCACCACTTGCGCGCCACGGCGGCGGAGGCGCCCGCGGCAATGGTCTGCTCGATCTCGTCCAGCACATCCGCGTTGACGACGTCGCGGAACTCCTCGTCCGTGTACCCCCAGTCCGCCTTCAGCCGCTTGCGGCGCTCGGCGGGGGGCTCGGGAAGGCTCGCGCGCAGTTCCTCGATCCAGTCCGCCGTGGTCACCACGGGCACCAGGTCCGGTTCGGGGAAATAGCGGTAGTCGTCCGCGTCCGACTTCGGTCGCCCGGCCGTGGTGGAGCGGGTGTCCTCGTGCCAGAAGCGGGTCTCCTGCGTGACCTTCTCCCCCGCGGCGAGCACGGCGGCGTGGCGCTGGATCTCGTAGCGCACGGTGCGCTCCACGGCGCGCAGCGAGTTCACGTTCTTCGTCTCCGAGCGCGTGCCGAACTGCGTGGCGCCCTTGGGCATCAGGGACACGTTCGCGTCGCAGCGCACGTTGCCGCGCTCCATGCGGGCGTCCGAGATGCCGAGGTTCTTCACGATCTCGCGGATCGCGGCCACGTAGGCGCGGGCCAGTTCCGGCGCCCGCTCCCCCGCACCCTCGATGGGCTTGGTGACGATCTCGATGAGCGGCACACCTGCGCGGTTGTAGTCCACCAGGGAGTACTGGGCGTTCTGGATCCGCCCGGCATCCCCGCCCATGTGGGTCAGCTTGCCGGCGTCCTCCTCCATGTGGGCGCGCTCGATCTCCACCCGGAACTCCGTGCCGTCCTCCAGCTCGAGGTCCAGGTGCCCGTCGAACGCGATGGGCTCGTCGAACTGCGAGGTTTGGAAGTTCTTGGGGGTGTCCGGGTAGAAGTAGTTCTTCCGCGCGAAGTGGCACTTCTGCGCGATCGAGCAGTTCAGCGCGAGACCGAGCTTGATCGCGGATTCCACTGCCTTGCCGTTGACCACCGGCAGCACGCCGGGCAGCCCCAGGGACACCGGGGTCACGTTGGTGTTGGGCTCGTCCCCAAAGGTGTTGGGGGCGGCATCGAACATCTTGGTCTTCGTGTTCAGCTCCACGTGCACCTCGAACCCCAGGACGGGGTCGAAGCGCTCGAGGGCTTCCTCGAAGGACAGCACGTCCTGGCTCATCACTTGCCTCCCTGCGCGGCAGTGGCCGCAAAGTCACGAACGGTGGCGGTCACGTCGGCGCGTTCCCGCCACAGCGGGCCGCCCCACTGCTCGGTGAGCAACCGCTCCAGACCGGCCCCGGCGCGGTACACGCGGGCGTCCTCGCGCGCCGGTGCCATGAACTGGATCCCCACGGGCAGCCCGTCCTCCGGTGCCAGGCCGCCCGGCAGGGAGATCGCGGGGATCCCCGCGAGGTTGGTGGGGATCGTGGCGATGTCGTTCAGGTACATCTGCATGGGATCCGCGGACTCGTCCACGCCCCCGATGTCGAACGCGGTGGTGGGCGCGGTGGGCGAGATCAGCACGTCCGCCTTCTCAAACGCCGCCGCGAAATCACGCTGTACGAGCGTGCGCACCTGCTGCGCGGAACCGTAGTACGCGTCGTAGTACCCGGCGGACAGCGCGTACGTCCCCAGGATGATCCGGCGCTTGACCTCGTCTCCGAAGCCTGCGGCGCGGGACGCGCTCATGACCTTCTCGATGGTGGGAGTGCCCTCGGGAGTGACGCGCAGACCGAAGCGCACGCCGTCGTACTTGGCCAGGTTGGAGGAGACCTCCGAGGACATGATCAGGTAATAGGCACCCAGCGCGTACTCGAAGTTGGGCGTCTGGACGTCCACGATCTCGGCGCCCGCGGCGCGCAGGAGTTCGAGGGACTCCTCGAAGCGCTGCTGCACACCGGCCTGGAAACCCTCGCCGCTCAGCTGCTGGACCACGCCCACGCGCAGCCCCTTGAGCCCGCCCTCGGCAGATCCCTCGCGCGCGGCGCGGGCGTAGGAGCCCACGGGATCCGTCAGCGAAGTGGAGTCGGCGGGATCGTGACCGCCCACGACCTCGTGCAACAGCGCGGCGTCGAGCACCGTGCGGGAGCACGGGCCCACCTGGTCGAGCGAGGACGCCATGGCAATCACGCCGTAACGGGACACCGAACCGTACGTGGGCTTGACGCCCACCGTGCCGGTCACGGCCGCGGGCTGGCGGATGGAGCCACCGGTGTCCGTGCCCAGGGCCAGGGGCGCCTGGAACGCGGAGACCGCGGCGGCGGAACCGCCACCGGAACCGCCCGGGATCTTGCGCAGGTCCCACGGGTTGCGCGTGGGACCGAACGCCGAGTGCTCGGTGGACGAACCCATGGCGAACTCGTCCAGGTTGGTCTTGCCTAGGATGGGCATGCGCGCCGCACGCAGCTTGCGGGTCACCGTGCCGTCGTACGGGCTCATCCAACCCTCGAGCATCCGGGACGCCGCCGTGGTGGGCTGGCCCTTGGTCACGATGAGGTCCTTGACCGCCACGGGCACACCCGCGAGCTCGGGCAATTGCTCACCCTTGGCGCGTGCCTCGTCCACACCACGGGCCACGTCCAGGGCCTCCTCGCGGTTGCGGTGCAGGAACGCGTTCAGCCCGTCGGTCCCGCGCGAGCGGTCCTGGGCGTCCAGCGGGGTGCCGTCCGTGGCCTCGATCTGCTCGAGGTGCGCGGTCACGGCGTCCACCGAGGAGACCTCACCGGAGGCCAGCTTGGCCGCGAGGTCCGCGGCGGACAGTTCTACGATGCGCTCGCTCATGCTCACTCCCCGTCCAGGATCGCCGGGACCCGGAACTTGCCGTCCTGGCTGTCCGGTGCGTTGCTCAGGACTTCCTCCTGCGTGAGGGTCTCCCCCACCACGTCCTCGCGGAAGACGTTGTGCAACGGCAGGGGGTGGCTCGTGGCGGGGACGTCGTCCCCGGCGGCTTGGCTGACCGAGGCCACGGATTCGACGATGAGATCGAGTTCACCGGCCACGCGGGCCAGTTCCTCGTCCGACATCTCGATGCGCGCGAGTTCGGCCAGGTGCGCCACCTGCTCGCGATTGATCGCAGACATGCATGCTCCTGGTATTCGCTGATTGGTTCCGATCCAGTCTAGCGAGCGCCTACCCTGGACTCAGCACTCCCGTTCTCCCGCCGATCTCCCGAAGGGGTCCCACTTCGTGGCTCAGTCCTCCGCCCGTTCATCACGACGCCGCTCCACGCCTTCCAAGGGCACCTCCCGGATGACCCGGGCGGACGCCGCGCGCGCCCGCGTGGATCACGACAACGCGTGGCGCCAGTGGGTCTCGGACTCCGCCGTGGAGACCGTGGACACCGCACTGAGCCACGTCCAGGCGGTCGTGGAGGAACAGGTGCGCCAGTACGGAGCATTCCCGGCCTTCCTGGTCACCGGCGCCAAGGACGGGGAGTTCGAACTGGATTCGGTGGACCCGTCTCGCGTGAACGATCTGGCCCCCCAGGATGTGCTGGCCGAACTGCGGGACATCGCGCGCGAGAAGGCCTCCGGATTGCTCGTCGCCGCACTGGCCTACCCCGCCACCCTCCCGGACCGCTCCGGTGCCACCGCGGTGATCGTGGAGGTCGCCCACCGCGAACGGCTCAGCCTGGAAGTTGTCCAGGAATACAATGTCGTGGAGGCCAAGGGCCGCACGTTCGTGAACTTTGGCGATCCGCACACGGATCGAGCGGATCCGTGGTTGTTCGCGGTGCGTGACTGAGACCCGGACACCGCCTCCTCCGACGGGACGACCCGTCAGCACACCGGATAGCTCGGGGACGACCCCGCCCGGACCGGGGCGCGCACAGTCCCGAGAATCGAGCTGACGCTTCCATGTCCCCCACACGTCGTTCCATCCTGACTCCGGGAGCCCTGGCCCGCGTGATCGCGGGATGGGGATTCTTCGTGCTGCTTCAACTCTCCGGCTCGCTGCTGGCCCCACCCGTGTCCTCCCCGCTGCTCGTGGGGGCGCTCGTGGCGATCGTGGGCGTGATCCTGTACGCGGCCACGGGCGTCGTGCGACAGGCCGAACACCTGGCCCACCGACTCGGCGATCCGTACGGTTCGCTGGTGCTGACCCTGTCCATCGTCGTGATCGAGGTGGTGTTGATCTCCGCGGTCATGCTGGGCCCCGGTGAGCACGCCACGATCGCGCGGGACTCCGTGATGGCCGTGGCCATGATCATCCTCAACCTGGTAATCGGTCTGTGCTTGCTCGTGGGCGGCCTCAAGCACGGGGACATGGCCCACAATCGGACGGGAACCTCCAACTACCTGGCGCTGCTCGTGGTCCTGAGCGCCCTGACCTTCGTGCTACCCGCGGCGCTCGGCACCGACGGCGCGTACCAGCCGTGGCAGGAGATCTCCATCATCGCGGTCACCGTGGCGATCTACGCGTTCTTCCTGTACCGACAGACGGGCGCGCAGGCCGTGGACTTCACCGAAGTGGACCCCCGGTTGCGCCCGGGTCCGGAGACCGCGGCCCGGGAGACGACGACGCATCCTTCCCTGCGCTCGGTCCTGGCCGAGCACCGCACCGAGATCCTCGCGCGCCTGGCATTGCTCGTGATCACCGTGGTGCCCATCGTGGTGCTGTCCCACGACATGGCCTCGCTGTTGGACGATGGGATCGGCCGTGTGGGGGCACCGTCCGCGCTGGCCGGCGCGCTGATCGCGGCCATCGTGTTCCTGCCCGAATCCCTCACCGCGCTGCGCGCCGCGCTGGCCGGGGAGATCCAGCGCGTGAGCAACCTGTGCCATGGGGCGCTGGTGTCCACGGTGGGGTTGACCATCCCGGCGATACTCGTGATCGGGCTGCTCACCGATCAAACGGTCGTGCTCGCCGAGAGCCCCGCGAACCTGGTGCTGCTCGGGATCACGCTGGGACTGTCCCTCACCACGTTCGCATCCTCCAGGGTCACGTCGATCCACGGTGCGGCGCACCTGGTGATCTTCGCGGCCTACGGGATCACGGTGTTCTCCTGATGCGCGACTGACCCCGCTGGGAGGCCCAGCGGGGTCAGTCCGACAGCGGATCAGCGAGCCGCGTTCACCACGTGGGGAGCTCGGGCAGGGCGCCCTCGGACTCCACGAACTCGTCGTCACCGCGGGCCAGCCACCGCAGCATGCCCTCGCGGTCGGAGGTGATGAGCTGACCGCCGTCGCCGATGATCCACTCGTCCCGCTCCTCGGTGCGCAGGGTCATCCCCGGGGCACCCTTGGCCCGCATGGTGCGCACCGCGGCCTCCACGGCGTTGAGCAGGGAGTCCGGGTCCGCTTCCGCCACGGTCCACGTGGTGTCCAGGTCGTGGTGGTGCACCACGACCTCCGCGATCCGCACCGCGGGCACGGACGTGGCCGGGACGGGCTTACCGTGCAGGTCGAGCTCTTCGGTGACGATGTCGCCCGTGAGACGCTCGCACTGCTCGGCGAAGAACTGCGCGTTCTGCTTGAAGGTCTCGATCAGCTCGTCCTTGGGCAGCGCGGCGAGCTCGTCGATCTCCTGCTCGCGCGCCTCGTGGGACTCGTAGGGCTGCTGGGGTTCACCCGTGGTGGCCCAGTCGATGAGCTTGACCAGGGCGCGGGCGTTGGAGGCCAGGTGCGCGATCACGTGCGCGCGGTCCCAACCCTCGCACAGGGTGGGGCCCACCATTTCTTCGTCCGAGAGGGACTCCACGGTCGCGAGGAACATGTCGGTCTCCCGCCTCAGACGGGAGAGGTCGGAGTTGAGGCGTGCCGGTTTCATCATGGCTCCCACTGTAGTAATTCCCCACGCGAGCCAGCGCACGATGGCAGGGCTCAACACATACGCATATCGTCCGAGTCCCCATGGGCGGAGCCCCGGGCTGCCGCGCGAACCGCGCTGCTCCCGGGGCTCCGATCATGCTCAGGACACCGTGTGGGCCAACTGCTGACGCAGTTCGCGGCGCGTGCGCTGGGCCTCGGGCGAGGGCACGGGCACCGCGGCGAGCAAGCGCTTGGTGTACTCCTGCTCGGGGTGGCGCAGCACCGCTTCGCGCGAGCCCTGTTCCACGATGTGCCCGTGCTGCATGACCACGATCCGGTTGGCGAGCCGGTCGATCACCGCGAGGTCGTGGGTCACGAACAAGCACGCGAAGCCCATCTCCGCTTGCAGCTGCTCAAACAATTCCAGGACCGTGGCCTGCACGGACACGTCCAGCGCGGACGTGGGTTCATCCGCCACGAGCAGTTTCGGCTTCAGGGACAGGGCCCGGGCGATGCCTACGCGCTGCTTCTGACCGCCCGAGAGCTCGTGCGGGTAACGGTTGCGGTAGTTGCGCGGCAACCGCACCTGGTCCAGGAGTTGCTCGATGCGCTGCTGCAGTTGCGCCCCTTTGGCCTCGCCGGCCAGGAACATGGGCTCACCGATCGACTCACCGATCGGCAGCCGCGGGTTCAGCGAGGACGCGGGGTCCTGGAAGACCATGCCCACATCCTTGCGCACCGCATTGAGCTTGGCGCGCGGGGCACCATGCAGTTCCACGCCGTCCACCACAAGCGATCCCTCGACCACGGGCAGCAGTCCCACCGCGGCGCGGCCGATCGTGGTCTTGCCGGAACCGGATTCACCCACGAGACCCACGGTCTCCCCGGCCGCCACGGTGAGGCTGACGCCCTCGACCGCGCGGAACGCGGGGTTGCGGCCCTGCTTGGGGTACTCGATGGCCACGTCCTTCAACTGCAGCACCGGTTCCACGACCCGCTGGGCGAGCGTGTCCATGGACGCTGCCTCCGCCGTGCTGCGGTCCACCACCATGGGCATGACCACGGAACGCTCGAGCGCGGCGACCATGTCCACGGACTCGTCGTTCTCGTTGCCCTGGCCCAGGTGGGGCACGGCCTCGAGCAACGAGCGGGTGTAGGAGTGGCGCGGTGCGGTGAAGATCTGCTCCGCCGTGCCCTGTTCCACGATCACGCCCTTCTGCATGACCGCGATGTTGTCCGCGAGGTCCGCCACCACACCCATGTCGTGGGTGATCAGGATGACCGCCGAGTCCAGCTGGTCCTTGAGGTTGCGGATCAGATCCAGGATCTCCGCCTGCACGGTCACGTCCAGGGCCGTGGTGGGCTCGTCCGCGATCAGCAGTTTGGGGTCGCACGAGAGGGACTGCGCGATCATCGCGCGCTGCCGCTGACCACCGGAGAGCTGGTGGGGGTAGGAACGGAACGCCTTCTCGGGGTCCGGCAGTTCCACCATGGTGAGCATCTGCCGGGCACGTTCGGCGGCCTCGGCGGGTGAGATGTCCCGGTGCAGGCGGATGGTCTCCACGATCTGCTGGCCCACCGTGTACACGGGGTTCAGCGCGGTCATGGGCTCCTGGAAGATCACGGCGATCTCCTCGCCACGCACGCGCCGCAGCGCGTTGCCGCGCAGCCCGATCAGTTCCTCCCCGGCCAGCACGGCCGAACCGCGCACGCGCGCGTTGGAGGGCAGCAGCCCCAACATGGACATCGAGCTCGCGGACTTGCCCGAACCGGACTCGCCCACGATCGCGAGCACCTCCCCCGCTGCGACGTCGTAGTTCAGGTCGATCGCGGCCGGCACCCAGTCCCGGTCCACGCCGAAGTCCACGGACAGCCCGCGCACGCTCAGCACGGGTTCACCGCGGGCCACGGTCCTGCGGGCCGGGCCGCGCCGCACGGTGGGTTCGTTGCGCTGCGCCCGCCGACCACGCCGTTTCTGCGCGCCCTCGGCGGTGGCACCCGCCGCGGCACTGCCGTCGGCGGCTGCACCCGCGGCCGCGGTTCCGTCGGCGCGACCGGTGACCGCAGCGGCGTCGGCGGCCGTGGCACCGGACGATCCGGCAGCGCGAGCGTGAGCCGCGGAGGGGTTACCGGGGCCTTCGGTGGCCACCCGCCCGTCGCCGCTCGGCGTGCCGTCCCACGGGGCGTTGTGCTCGGCGGCCGTGGCCTCGTGCGACGACGCCGCGTTCGGGTCCTGCGCCGCGTCGTGGGGTCGCGGGGTGCCCTCGGGCTGGTTCGAGGTGCTCATCGTGTGTGCTCCATCGTGTCGAGAACTGGGCGCGCGGCCGCGGCACACGCGCATTGCCTAGCATGGGGGTCATGACCCGAGAACCCGCCGGCGAGCCCGAAACCTACCGAGCGTCGTCGGCCCCGTGGCTCACGGGATTCCTGGTGGTCCTGGGTCTGGTGGTGTGCTTCGCGGGCTGGGGCCACACCGTGGCGCACCACGCGGGCGCCGTGTTCGGTGGTCTCGCCCTGGCGGCGCTCGGGTACGCGCTGTACTGGCGCCCCCGGCTCGAGGTGCACGCGGACGAGGTGCGCGTGGTGAACCCCCTGCGCACGGTGAGCATTCCGTGGAGCCGGATCGTGGACGTGCGCACCCGTTTCGCGGTGACCATCGCCACGGACCAGGGCGCCCACTCGTGTTTCGCCCTGCCCTCCGCCGGTGCCGGCGCCGCCCTGCGCTCCGGTGTGGACGCCGTGAACCGCAATCACCCGATTGCCCGACCGGGCGGCGCGGTGCGCGTGGGCGACCTGACCTCGACCGCTTCCGGCGCCGCCGCGCACCGCGTCCGCGACACGTGGCAACGCAAGATCGAGACCGGTGAGCTGGACGTCTTCGCCCGGGACGCCGCACCCGATCCGGTGTGGACCCGGTACGCGCCCGGCCCGCTCGCGGCGGTCGCGCTGCTGGCCGCCGCGAGCGCCGTGCTGTTCACCGTGTGAACTGATCATCGTCCGTCCCGGCCGGTGTCCCCGCGCGTCCCGGTCTCGGCCCCGGCGTTCACCGCGGGCTTCGTCCCCGGCTCGGATGCGGTGAGCGCGTCCGGGTACTGGTCTGTGCGCTCGCCGGTCTCGCGGGCGCGCTTGGGGTTGAACTTGCGCTGGCGCGGGTCGAACGCGTCACGCAGACCGTCACCGATGAAGTTGATGGTCAGCGCGATCGCCACGATGAACACACCCGGCCACCAGAACAACCACGGACGGGTCGCGAAGGCGGTCTGGTTCTCGCTGATCAACCGGCCCAGGGACCAGTCCGGGGCCTGGATACCCAGACCCAGGTAGGACAGCGCGGTCTCCAGCAGGATCGCCGAGGACATCAACAGCGTGATGTTCACGGTGATCACACCCACGGTGTTGGGCAGGATGTGCTTGAAGATGATCCGCCCGCTCGAGGCACCGGCCAGTCGCGCGGCGTCCACGAACTCGCGTTCGCGCAGCGTGAGGAACTCACCGCGCACCAGGCGCGCGAGCGGCGGCCACGAGGCTAGACCGATCAGTAGACCCAGGGCGATCACCGTGGCGAACGTGGGCAGGTTGTGGGTGCGCACCCACGAGATGGCCAGGCGGCCCAACAGGGCTGCCAGGATCACCAGGGGGATGATGATGATCACGTCGGTCAGACGCATCAGCACGGCCTCGGTCCAGCCCCGGAAGTACCCGGAGAGGCCACCCACCACGGTGCCCACGAGGCCCGCGATGATGCCCACCACGATCATGACCACCAGGGAGTACTGGGTGCCCTGCATGGCCATGGCGAACAGGTCACGGCCCAGGTTGTCCTGGCCGAACGGGTGCTCCCCGAGCGAGGGCGGGAGCAGGGACAGCGTGGGCCGGCCACCGTTGAGCACGGTTCCCGTGGCGTCCGGGTTCCACTTCCACCATCCCGGGATGGGACCGACACCCAGCGAGGTGACGGACAGCACCACGATGAACAACAGGACGATCAGGGACACGACGGCGCCCGTGTTGCCGAAGAACCGCTGGCGTACCAGCTGTCCCTGGCTCTTGCCGCGCACGTCCTCGGGCTTCTCGCCGGTCTGCGGGTTCTGTTCGACCCGCTGGGGGACGTCGATAGGTTGTGGCTGGCTCATGCTTTCACCCTCACGCGCGGGTCGAGTACGGAGTACACCAGGTCAGCGATCAGGTTGAAGACCATGGCGACAATGCCGGTGATCAGGAACACGCCCATCACCGGGTTGGGGTCTACGTTGCGCACCGATTGGATGAACAACTGCCCCATACCGGTGAACGCGAACACGGATTCCGTGATGATCGCGCCGCCGATCAGACCGCCGATGTCGTAGGCCACGAGCGTGGCCAGCGGGATCAGCGCGTTGCGGAACGCGTGACGCATGACCACGGTCCGCTCCGACAGGCCCTTGGCGCGCGCGGTGCGCACGTAGTCCTGGCCCATGATCTCCAGCATGGACGCGCGCGAGTACCGCGAGTAGGACGCGAGCGCCAGCAGGGTGATACAGATGGTGGGCAGCAAGAGGTGGGTGAACCGGTCCAGTCCGGTGATCCAGAAGTCACCCGACAGGCCCGGGGTGGAGGAGTTGGCCGTGGCGATGGGCCGGCCCCGGATGTGACCGGAGTTCACGTAGTCCGGCCACGACTGCATGAAGCGGTCCAGGATGATCAGCAGGGCCACGAAGAAGCCGGTGACCCCGCCCACGCGGGCGCCCTGACCACGGTCGTAGCCACCGGCGACGTAACCGGCTCCCACACCCACCAGGATCATCACGACGACCAACGCCAGCAGGGTCAGCAGCCCGCCCCCGACGAAGAGGGCCTGGACGGGGAAGTACAGCACGAGACCCACCGCCACGGTGGCCAGCCCGGCGTACAGGGCCCGCTTATTGCGTAGTCCCGCCATGAGGACGGTGGCGGTCACGGCCACCAGAATGCCAGTCAGTGCGATCAGCGGGATGCCCAGGAAGGGGTGCGCGAGCCAGTTGGTCGCGAGCACGAAGTAGATGATCCCGAAGGTGACCACGAAGCCCATGACACCCATGAGGATGCGGGTCCGCATGCGCCCGAACGAGACCAGGAACCAGATGAGCCCGGCCACCACGGAGATTGCGAGCAGCGCCCCGATGGACAGTGACGGGTTCTGCAGGAAGTCGTTGAACTGAATGGCCGCCACTTCCTTGAGTAGTACCGCGAGCCAGAAGCTCGGCAGCGAGAAACACAGGAAGGTCAGGAACGTGATGCCGTAGTCCAGGCCCGAGTACTGCCGCAGTGCGGAGACGATACCCAGGGTGATACCCACGACGATGGCCAGGATGGTGCCGATCGTGACCAGCATGATGGTCTGGCCCATGGCGAAGGAGAGCAGGCTCGTCACCTCCTGGCCCTCGCGGCTCACGCCCAGGGAGCAGGTGTCCGCAAAGGGCACGAGGCACCCGAGTGCCCCGCCGAGCCACGTGAAGTAGCGCAGCACGGGCGGTGTGTCCAGGTTGAGGGCCTCCACGCGGGCGGGGATCAGCTGTTGGGCGTTGGGGTTTCCGTACAGGTCCCACAGCGGGTCGCCGGAGACCGCCGTCATGAGGTACACGAGGAACGATGCGCCCAGCAGGATGAGGACGGCGGTGATGAGCCGTCTGAGGATGTAAGAAATCATGATGCTGCCTCTGAACGAGTGGTGATCACGACGCTGCGCGGACACGGCGTTCCGCGCCCGCGCAGCATCATGAGGGGAAGGACTCGGTCAACCGAGGTCGACCGTCCTACTTGCGGCTCCACTCGGAGACGTTCCAGAACACGCCGTCCTGGTTCGGCTGGTACTGGTCCACGCCGGAGATCTTGTCCGACGAGGCCACGAAGCCCGCGGACTGGAATAGCGGCAGGCCGTACGCATCCTCGAACACGTGCTTGTCCACCTGGGCGATCTGGTCGTTGCGCGAGGACTCGTCCAGGTTGGAACGGGCCTCGTCCACGAGCTTGTCGACCTCGGGGTTCGAGTACTCGTTGTAGTTGCCGCCACCGCCGGTCTTGAAGATCTGCGACAGCGCCTCGGTACCCACACCCGGGGAGATCCAGCCGAACAGGGAGGCGTCGTAGTCGCCGTCCGCGAGCTTCTCCGACCAGTTCGGGTCACCCAGGTCCTGGACCTTGAAGCCCGCCTTCTCCGCGGACTCCTTGATCAGTTGGAAGGAGTCCACGCGCTGGGGGTTGGCGTTGTTGTACAGGATGCGCACGGTGGGCGTCTTGCCACCCAACAGTTCCTTGGCGCCGTCGATGTCCACGTCCCCGTACAGTTCCTTGGCCTTGTTGACCTCCACGGCCTTCTCATAGGGCTCGCCCTGGCTGGAAACGAACATCTCGGAGTTCAGCACCTGAGCGTCTTCCTTGACCGGTTTCACGATCTGGTCCACGATCTGCTGGCGCGGGATGGTCTTCAGGAACGCCTCGCGGACATTCTTGTCCTTGAAGGTGCCCGCACCGAAGTTCAGGTCCACGTGATCGTACGCGAGTTGATCGCCCTTCTGGACGTTGACACCGTCGATCCCCGCGACCTGGTCCACGGTGTCCTTGTTGACGTTGACCGGCTGCATGATGTCCACTTCGCCGTTGCGCAGCGCCTGGATCTGAGCCGTAGCGTCGCCGATGGTGCGCAGGGTGATCTCGTCCAGCTTGCCGGGCATGCTGCCGTTGTAGTTCTCGTTCTTCTTGAGCGTGACCGAGTTGTTCTCCACCACATTGTCGATCGTGAACGGACCGTTGGACACGAGGACGTCCTTGTCCTCGGGCGTGGAGGTGAAGTTGAAGGAGGTGTCCCAGGCCTTGCCGATCTTCTCGAGTTCGGGCTGCTTCTGGGGGTTCTTGGGATCGCCCTTCTTCTGGTTCTCGAGCACCTTGAGCAGCTCGTCCTCGGACATCCCGGCCTTCTTGGCCACCACGTGCGCGGGCATCAGGTAGTTCTGGTCGAAGGCGATCTCCCAGTCCGCGTTCTGCTTGCCCCACGTGACGGTCATGGTCTTGCCGTCCTCGGAGAACTCGGGCTTGTCCGTGGAGCTCAGGATGTCCGTGGAGCCGGCGATCGCGAAGTAGTCCTTGCCGGCCTTGCCGTCCTCGCTCGCGTCATTGGCGTAGCCGGAGAGCACGGACCACCACAGCATGAGGTCGGCCTTGTCCACCGCGTTGCCGTCGGACCACTTGGGGTCCTTGATCGTGTACTCGACGGTCAGGGGATCGTCCGAGGTCTTCTTGTACGTGCCGAAGCCCTCGTTGGGGTGGATCTTCTGCTCCGGGTCCACCGTGATGAACCCTTCGCGGGTCATCTGGACCACGTGGCCGTTGATGTCCACGTTCGTCTTGGTGTAGCCCGGATTGGCACCCGAGAACTTGTTGGTCTCGGCGACATTGACCACGCCGCCGCTCTGGGCGCTCGCGCTGCTGTCACCGCCGCCGCCGTTGCTGTCGTTGCCGCCGCCGCCCACGCTGGCGCAGCCGGTCAGCGTGAGTGCAGCGATTGCCGCGACGGACACGGCAGCCTTCCCCTTGAAGGTGTACTTTCCCATGACGTTTCCTCCCGATATGGTGTCCATGGAATGTGCGTTGCACCCCGGTGGTTGTTACCCCGAGCCGGGGCCGGCATCACCGATGGATTGTGGTGCGTCTCACGATGAAGCACAGGTTACTCGCGGATAACCTTTTCGGGGAGAAACCTCCCGCGTGTCTCGGGAGTGTCGGATGATTTCGTCGTGGCGCGGGCAATGCCGAGCATCGAATCACCTTCCGTGATATTGGCCGTACGCTGGTGCCATCATCACTTCGCCCCGTCAGGAGGCCCCCCGTGACCGACACACCGCACGAGCCCCGTAACGCGCCTCGTCTCCCCCCGGACGACGCCGCACGCCCGCCTCACACTCCCGGCTCCCGTTCCGCGGGCAAACCGCTGCGCGAGGGGTACGCGGACGCGCACGCGGCGTCGTCGGCCCCCGTGGACGCGCAACATCCCGGGACGGCGGTCACGGACAGCGGGACCGCACACTCGGCCTCGGGGGCAGGGGGTACGGCCTCCCCCGTGGATCCCTCGCTGGACAAGCCCGTCAAGCGCGGCGTGTCGGGGACCGTGTGGGCGGCGCTGATCCTGGGCGTGATCGTGCTGATCCTGTTGCTGGTCTTTATCATCCAGAACAACGTGGCCACGCGATTCGAGTACATGGCGTGGACGTTCAGCCTCCCGTTGGGCGTGGCCATGCTGCTCTCGGCGATCGCCGGGGCCCTGATCATGGCCCTCGTGGGGTCCGTGCGGATGTTCTCTCTGGGTCACCGCGTGCGCAAGCTCGAACGCGAGCGCGAGCGGATCAGGACCTCGCTGCACGGCTGAGAGCCCACTGCACCACGGCGCGCGGCGCCGGTCGATCGGGACCGGCGCCGCGCGTCGTCGTACTCCTGGGAGTGCGCGAGCGTGACAGCGCGTAGGGCGCGTGGTGACCAGCCGGTCGGCCCGCCGCACACGGAATCGGGCGCGGGCCAGCGGGTATCCTGGGAGGCAGCCCAGTGACCGTCAACGCAAGGAGCCATCGCTCATGCCCAAGATCATCTACACCGAGACCGACGAAGCACCCCTGCTCGCTACGTACTCGTTCAAGCCGATCGTGGAGGCGTTCGCGTCCACCGCCGGTGTGGAGGTGGAGACCCGAGACATTTCCCTGGCCGCGCGCATCCTGGCCCAGTTCCCGGACCGCCTCACCGACGAGCAGCGGGTCCCGGACACCCTGGCCGAGCTGGGCGAACTCGTGGAGACCCCGGAAGCGAACATCGTCAAGCTGCCGAACATCTCCGCGTCCATCCCGCAGCTGAAGGCCACCATCAAGGAGTTGCAGGCGGACGGCTACGACCTGCCGGACTACCCCGAGGTCGCCACCTCGGACGAGGCCAAGGACATCCGCGCGCGTTACGACCGTGTCAAGGGCTCCGCCGTGAACCCCGTGCTGCGCGAGGGCAACTCGGACCGCCGTGCCCCCAAGGCCGTGAAGAACTACGCCCGGCAGCACCCGCACTCCATGGGCGCGTGGAGCAAGGACTCCAAGACCAACGTGGCCACCCTCGGCCACGACGACTTCCGCAGCAACGAGAAGTCCGTGATCATCCCCGAGGACGACACCCTGACCATCCAGCTCGTCACCGACCGGGGCACCACGATGCTCAAGGAGTCCTTGCCCGTACTGGCCGGTGAGGTCGTGGACGGCACCTTCATGAGCGCCACCGCGCTGGACGCGTTCCTCGCGGAGCAGGTGGCCCGCGCCAAATCCGAGGACGTCCTGTTCTCCACCCACCTCAAGGCCACCATGATGAAGGTCTCCGACCCCATCATCTTCGGCCATGTGGTCACCGCGTTCTTCCGGGACGTCTTCGACCGCTACGGAGAGGACCTCGCCAAGGCGGGGCTGTCCCCCAACGACGGCCTGGGTGGAATCCTCTCGGGCCTGGACGCCCTGGACAACGGCCAGGAGATCAAGGCCGCGTTCGACAAGGCGATCGACGAGGGCCCCGAGTTGGCCTACGTGAACTCGGACAAGGGCATCACCAATCTCCACGTGCTCTCGGACGTGATCGTGGACGCCTCCATGCCCGCCATGATCCGCACGTCCGGAAAGATGTGGGGTCGCGAGGGCGAGCAGAAGGACACCCTGGCCGTGTTGCCGGACTCCTCTTACGCGGGGGTCTACCAGGTCGTGATCGACGACTGTCGCGAGAACGGCGCGTTCGATCCCACGACCATGGGTACCGTCCCCAATGTGGGTTTGATGGCACAGAAGGCCGAGGAGTACGGCTCGCACGACAAGACCTTCGAGATCCAGGACGCTGGCACCGTCCAGGTGGTCAACGGTGCCGGTGAGGTGCTGTTGTCCCACGAGGTCCAGCCCGGTGACATCTGGCGTGCGTGCCAGGCCAAGGACGCCCCCATCAAGGACTGGGTGCAGCTGGCCGTGCGGCGTTCCCGCGACTCCGGGATGCCCGCCGTGTTCTGGCTGGACGAGTCCCGCGCCCACGACCGCAACCTGATCACCAAGGTGGAGCAGTACCTCGCGGAGGAGGACACCGACGGTCTGGACCTGCGGATCCTCTCCCCCGCGGAGGCCACCAAGTTCACGGTGGAGCGGCTGCGCCGCGGCGAGGACACCATCTCGGTGACCGGCAACGTGCTGCGCGACTACCTCACGGACCTGTTCCCCATCCTGGAACTGGGCACGTCCGCCAAGATGCTGTCCATTGTGCCGCTCATGAACGGCGGTGGCCTGTTCGAGACCGGCGCCGGTGGTTCCGCGCCCAAGCACGTGCAGCAGCTGCAGGAGGAGAACCACCTGCGCTGGGATTCCCTGGGTGAGTTCCTGGCGCTCGCCGCGTCCTTCGAACACCTCGCCAGCCGCCACGACAACGCCAAGGCGCAGGTCCTCGCGGATACCCTGGACCGCGCGACCGGGACCTTCCTCAACGAGAACAAGTCCCCGTCCCGGAAGGTCAACGAGCTCGACAACCGCGGTTCGCACTACTACCTGGCCATGTTCTGGGCCGAAGAGCTCGCGCAGCAGACCGAGGACTCCGAGCTCGCGCAGGCGTTCCAGAAGGTCGCTTCCGAGCTGCGCGAGAACGAGGACACCATCAACGCCGAACTGCTGGACGTGCAGGGTTCCCCCGCGGATCTCGGCGGGTACTACTGGCCCGTCCCGGAGAAGGTCTCCGCGGTGATGCGCCCCTCCGCCACGCTCAACGAGATCGTGGACGGGCTCAGCGCCTGACGTTCCGGAGTGTCTCGCGCGTGTGACGGACCCAGGTTCGAGCACGCGCAGCAACCGACGACGACGCCGCGTCGCCTCCGTACGGGGGCGGTGCGGCGTCGTTCGTTATCCGTCCCGAAAGATCCGGACACGCGAAAGGGGCGGGACCGCACGGCCCCGCCCCTCCTCCGGTGAGCTGATCAGGAGACGGCGGCGACAGCGGCGTCGTAGTCCGGCTCCTCGGTGATCTCCTCGACGAGCTGGGTGTGGACGACCTTGCCGTTCTCGTCCACGACCACGACGGCGCGGGCCAGCAGACCCTCGAGCGGGCCGTCCGTCTGGGTCACGCCGTAGTCCTCGCCGAACGACGAACGGAACGCGGACGCGGTGGTGACGTTGTCGATGCCCTCCGCGGCGCAGAACCGGCCCTGCGCGAACGGCAGGTCCTTGGAGACACACACCACGGCGGTGTTCTGCAGGGACGCGGCGCGCTGGTTGAACTCGCGCACGGACTGGGCACACACGCCCGTGTCCAGGGACGGGAAGATGTTGAGCACCATGCGCTTGCCCGTGAACTCGTCCGAGGCCACGGGGCTCAGATCCGCTCCCACGAGGTCGAAGGACGGCGCGGGCTCTCCCTGGGCGGGCAGCTCGCCGACGGTGTGGACGGGGTTTCCTTGGAATGCAGTAGTAGCCATGTCTCCATTGTGGTGCGCGCCACTGGACCGTGACACGTATGTCCGCCGTGCGCTGAACCGGGCTCGCTGATAGCCTCTGTGCCACCCTGCCCCGTGAGACGAGTCACACGGGTACCCCGCATCAGAGTCGCGTGACCGCCGGGCACCCCGGAGCGCGCAGCCCAGGAGGAATCACCGTGAATACCACTCCCGTCACCGTGGCCGTGACCGGCGCCGCCGGCCAGATCGGATATAGCCTGCTGTTCCGGATCGCTCACGGGGACCTGCTCGGCCCCGAACGCCCCGTCCGGCTGAGGCTTCTGGAGATCCCGCAGGCCCTGCCCGCCCTCGAGGGAACCGTCATGGAACTGCAGGACTGCGCGTTCCCGCTGCTCGCGGACGTGGAGATCGACTCCGACGCCCGCACGGTGTTCGACGGCGCTCAGCTCGCCTTGCTCGTGGGTGCCCGCCCGCGGGCCAAGGGGATGGAACGCAGCGACCTGCTTGAGGCCAACGGTGCGATCTTCACGGAACAGGGCCGAGCCCTCAACGACGTGGCCCACGACGACGTGCGCGTGGTCGTGACCGGCAACCCGGCCAACACCAACGCGCTGATCGCCCAGCGCAACGCCCCGGACATACCCGAGTCCCGGTTCAGCGCCCTGACCCGGTTGGACCACAACCGGGCCGCGGCCATGCTCGCCGCTGAGACCAAAACCTCGGTCGCGAAGGTCAAGAACCTCAGCGTGTGGGGCAACCACTCCGCCACGCAGTACCCGGATCTGGACCACGCCATTGTGGCCGGGCGGCCCGCCCTGGACCTGGTGTCCCGCAAATGGGTCACGGACACGTTCATCCCCACGGTGTCCCAGCGGGGTGCGGCGGTGCTGCAGGCCCGCGGTGCGTCCTCCGCCGCATCCGCGGCGAGCGCGACGCTCGATCACGCCCGCGACCTCATGCTCGGTAACCGCCACGGGGACTGGACGTCCATGGCCGTGGTCTCCGACGGTTCCTACGGTGTCCCGGCCGGCCTGGTCAGCTCGTTCCCGGTCACCACGTCCGGGGGCGACTGGTCCGTGGTGCAGGGCCTGGAAATCTCCGAGTTCTCGCGTTCACGCATCGACGCGTCCGTGGCGGAACTCGAGTCCGAGCGCGACGCCGTGCAGCAACTGGGCTTGATCTGAGCCCGGCCCTGACCCGCACCGCCGTGTGTGGGGCGGGTCAGGAGTTCTCGGCCAGGGCGTCGCGGAACGCTTGCTCGGCGGCGTCGGAGAAGGGGACGAAGACGACGGTGTCCACGGAGGTGTCCGCGGCGAGGACCGTGCGCACGGCGATCCGGGCGGCGTCGTCCATGGGCCAGCCGTAGATCCCGGCGGAGACCGCGGGGAAGGCCACGGACACGGCGCCGATCTCGTCCGCCACGCGCAGCGACTCGCGGTAGCACGAGGCCAGGACGTCACTGCGATCGGTCTTCTTCGCGAACACCGGGCCCACCGTGTGGATGACCCACGTGGCGGGCAGGTCATACCCCTTGGTCGCCACGGCCCCGCCCGCGGGCAGCCCGTCCGGGAGGGTCGTCTCCCGCAACTGCTTGCACTCGGCGAGCAGCTGTTTCCCGGCGGCGCGGTGGATCGCCCCGTCGACACCGCCTCCGCCCAGGAGCTTGGAGTTGGCCGCGTTGACGATCGCGTCCGCGTGGACTTTCGTGATGTCACCCTTGCGAATCTCGATGTTCATACGGCCACACTAGTCCCGCCCTGTCACCGAACCCCATGGGCCCCTAGGCTGGGAGCATGGCCGATCTCGAACTGTTCGACGATTCAGGGGTCCACACCGTCCTGTGCGTGGTGGCCCACCCGGACGACATGGAGTACGGGGGTTCGGCCGCCGTCGCCCGCTGGACCCGGCGCGGCGCGACGGTGAGCTACCTATTGTTGACCGCCGGGGAGGCGGGGATCCGGGACCGCGATCCGAGCGACGTCGGCCCGTTGCGGCGGGGCGAACAGGAAGCGGCGTGCCGGGCCGTGGGGGTCACCGATCTGCGGGTCCTGGACCTGCCGGACGGGACCCTCCAATACGGACTGGACCTGCGGCGCAGGATCGCGCGGGTGATCCGCGAGGTCCGCCCGGACACCATGGTCACGATCGACTGGTCCGTGGAGGCCGGGTGGGGTCTCAACCAGGCCGACCACCGCGTGGCCGGGATGGCCGCGCTCGACGCTCTGCGGGACGCCGATAATCCGTGGGTGTTCCGGGAGCTGCTCGAGGACGAGGGGCTCGAGGCGTGGGGCGCCGAACGGTTGCTCGTCACGGGCGCGCAACCCGATCATGCGATCGAACTGTCCGAGGAGGACATCACCGCGGCGGTCGAGTCGCTGCGCTGCCACAAGCAGTACCTCGCCGCGCTGGACGGGCACCCGGATCCGCACGAGATGATCACGGGCATGACCGAAGGCGCCGGGCGCGCCGCGGGTGTGGACCACGCTCTCGGGGTGCGGGTTTTCCCGCTCTGACGTCCTCGGAGTTGTCCGCGGAGACATCACCAGGAGCGACGGCGCTCGTGCCCCCGCAAGGACGTTGGCACTGGCGCCGTTCGCCTCCCCCACCGAGTACATCCCCAGGGGGAACACGATGGACCACGGGGACGCGTCGTAGCTTAGGGGGACCCGTTTCACCGTGTGCCGCCACACCCCTAGGGCCGCGAGCACGGGGATGAGCCACGTGGCGAAACACCACAGCACCACGGCCATGCCGGCCACGAGCCCGCGGGTCGCATCCACCATGGGCGCGCTGTCCGTTTCCACGATCAGAGCGCCGGCCACGACCCAGATGAACCACGACCCGTTGGTCAGGGCCAGCACGGGCCGCCCGCCCGGCCGAGCACCGCGAACCACGGCACCAGGTACCCCAGCAACAGCCACCTCACGCCGCACGCCGCGAGCAACAGCGCCGCGGGAACGGTCTCCCCCAGCGCGATGAGACACACCGCGACCACGTTGGTCCCGGCCACCCCGGTGAAGAACCCGAAGGCCCGGGCGGGGACGTGCAGGTCCTCGAGAACCCGCTGCGGATAGACGACCACGCGCCACGCGGTGAGGACCACGAGCATCGCCTAGACCGCGAGTGCGAACCCCATGACCACGGTGGCGGGTCCGTGGAATCCCAGGTGGTACGCCCCCACGGAGACGATGCCGGAGGCCACGACCACCGCAAAGCACGACCGCGGCAGGCTCGCCACATTGCTCTTCAGCGCACCCAGTGCCCGTCCGGTGATCCCTGCCGTGGCTGTGCCACTCACGCGTCCTCGACCGGGGCCGTATAGAACCACCGGCCTGCGCGCCTGGCGAACCGTGAGTTCTCGCGCAGCACGCCCGGACCGTCGGGACCGCGGTAGTTGGCCTCGAACTCGACGGTGCCGGCGGCGTCGTCCTCCCCGCCGGCCTCGGTGCGCACGATCGTAAGCCCGGTCCACTCGACCCGGGGATCGCTCGCGGTGTCCGCGGGACGGTTCGCGGGGTGCCACGTGCGGAACAGGTGGTCGTCGTCGCCCGTGGCGAACGCGGTGTAGCGCGAACGCATGAGGGCCTCCGCGGTCACGGGCCACCGCTCGTGACGCACCGCGGGGCCGCAGCACTGTTCGAACGGGGTACCGGCGGGCAGCCCACCGCAGGGACAAACACTCATGCGCGGGAGTTTACCCCCGCGCTGCCCCCCACCCCTCGGGGTGCGACGTCGCCCTACCCGGCGCGTGCACGTGGCCTTCGCCGGTCGGGCCGCATGACAGCCGGGCGGTACGTCAGCGGGCGGCACGGGGGCCGCGGGTCCGACGATCGTCGTCGGGCACATCCCGCGGCCCGCCCCGTGCGGCCATGGCTCCGGCGGTCAGCGACCCGCGACCGAGTACCCCTGGACCGGGCCCTCCGTATTGGGTTTCCACCCGAGGGCGGGTGCCACGTGCTTGGCGAAGTTCTCGAGGATGCGCAGGTTCAGCTCGGGGCCCAGCTGGCTCGGGATAGTGAGCATGAGGGTGTCGGCGGACATGACGGCGTCGTCGGCGCGCAGCTGCTCGATGAGGACGTCCGGCGAATCGGCGTAGGTGCGCCCGAACGTGGAGGTGAACCCGTCGATCACGCCCACCTGGTCGCGGGACTCGCGCGCGCCCATGTAGGAGAAGATCTCGTCCTCGGGGCCCACGATCGGGAACACGCTGCGGCTCACGGACGTGCGCGGCGTACGCGTGTGGCCCGCCTTCGCGAAGGCCTCGCGGTAGCGGCGCAACTGATCGGCCTGTTGCGCGGCGAACGTACCCTCGTTGGCCTCCGTGAGCAGTGTGGAACTCATGAGGTTCACGCCCTGCTCGCCCGCCCACTCGGCGGTCCGGCCCGAACCGGCACCCCACCACACGCGTTCCGCGAGACCCGGTGATTGCGGTTCGATGGCGAGCCGTGCTCCCGCGCCGTACTGGGCGGGATCCGCGTAGGTCATGGGCTCACCCTTGATGGCCCGCAGGAACGTGTCGAAGTGCTCCCGGGCGATGTCCGCACCGCGCGGATCCGTGGAACCCAGGTAGCCGAACGCCTCCCACCCGCGCAGCGCGGGCTCAGGTGAACCGCGGCTCACGCCGAGGGCCACGCGGCCGTCCGCGATGAGGTCCAACTGGGCCGCTTCCTCCGCGAGGTAGAGCGGGTTCTCATAGCGCATGTCGATCACGCCGGTGCCCACCTCGATGTGGCGGGTACGGGCCGCAATGGCGCTCAACAGGGGCATGGGGGACGCGGACTGGCGTGCGAAGTGATGCACGCGGAAGTACGCGCCGTTGACGCCCAGCGCGTCCGCGCCCTCGGCGATCTCGATCGCGTCCTTGAGGGCCTGACGAGCATCCGGGTCCGCGCGTCCACGCCCGGAACCGTAATGACCGAAACTCAGGAATCCGAAAGCCTTCATGACCGGTGCAACTGCGACCCCGCCCCTTTTATTTCCCGTGCAACTTCTTCCGCGATGAGCACGACGCCGCTCGGTGTCGATCGCACGCCGGCGTCCGGGCATCCCGTGTCCGCGGGGGTGATTTTCAAGCGGTCCGTGCGCGCGCGGCGTCGTCGCACCCCGGAATCGGCCCCGCGGGGGCAGTTCCCGGGGTCAGGCCTCGCCAGACTCCTCCTCCCCTGAGGCGGGGGCCGCGGCGAGGGCCATGACGTCGTCGAGCATCTCACGCGTGAGCAGGCCCGTGAACGTGTTGCGCTGGCTCACGTGGTAGCACCCCACGAGTCGCACCGTGCGGCCTTCCGGCGTGCGCAACCGGGCGACGGCGCCGTGGCCGAACTTGGGGCGCGGTCGGGGCACGTCCCAACCCATGCGCGCCGCGGCGGCCAGGGTCGTCTGCCACGCGATGCCCCCGAGCGCGAGCATGCTCTCGAGATGCGGGAGCAGCGCGATCTCCCGCTCGAACCAACCTCTGCACGCCGCCTTCTCGTCCGGTGCGGGCTTGTTGGCGGGCGGCGCGCAGCGCACCGGGGCGATCATCCGCACGCCGCGCAGGGTCTGCCCGTCCCCCGCGGTGCTCACGGTCTCGTTCGCCGCGAACCCTGCGCGGTACAGCGCCGCGTAGATCCAGTCCCCGGCGCGATCCCCCGTGAACATCCGCCCCGTCCGATTGCCCCCGTTCGCCGCGGGCGCGAGACCCACGATCACGAGCCGCGCCATGGGGTCCCCGTAGGACGGCACCGGGCGCCCCCAGTACGGTTCCCCCGCGAACGACGCCCGCTTGTGCTCGGCCACGTCCTCCCGCCATTCGACGAGCCGCTCGCACGTGCGACACACGCTGCACAGGGCATTGAGCTGTTCGACGTCGCTCGCCCCCGCCGCGAGCTCACGCACCCGGGCGGCGTCGTGGGCCACGGGTGTGTCCGCTCGCGCGGGGTCCTCCGGCCACCCGGTCCCGGGCGGCACCGGGGACGGGAAGAGCCGCCCGGTGAGCGGGTGGGGCAGGAGCGTCTGGGGGTTCTCGGCCATGCGGGTGCCTGTCTCAAGGGGGCGAGTGGGTGTGGAAGGGTGTGGAAATGCGGTGACGTGCGGTGCGGAGCGGCGGGCCGCCCGAGCCGGGCCGCGCCGGTCGCGAGCGCCGTCGTCCCCGCCCCGAGCGGAACAGGTAGGGAATGACCGAGGCGAGCACGCGACGTCGGGCCCGCGGCTCAGAGCAGGGTGTTCTCCCCGAGCCGGCGCAGGATCTGCCGGCGCCAGCGCTGTGGGAACTCCGGGGCGCGGGTCAGCGCACGGTAGGCGCCCGGGTCCGCCATGCCGGCGTTCATGATGCGCACGACATCGCTCACGGACACCGCGCCCGACGGCCGGCTCGTGAACTCGAACGTGTCCCCCGCGGCCACGTGACCTTCGCGCAGGACCCGCAGGTAGAACCCCGTGCGGCCGGTGTCTTCCATGTCCCGGGGCAGCTGGGCGTCCTGCCACCTGCGGGACACCGTGGCGCACGGCGTGCGGGGCTGGGTCACCTGGACCACCGCGGTGCCCACCCGGTACACGTCCCCCAGGTGGACCTGATCCTCCGTGGCGCCGCGCAACGTGAGGTTCTCGGAGAACGCACCGGGGCCCAGATCGCGGCCCTCGCGGCGCCACGCGTCGTAGTTCTCATGGGGATAGCAGCACACGGCCTTCTCGGGACCGCCGTGCACCGGGATGTCCCCTTGCTCGTCGCCGATGAATCCCGTGGCGCTCAGGAACACCCGGTCCGTGCGGGCCTCCTTGTCCGCGGCGGTGTCGAAGGCCTTGCCGCCCCAGCGCTGCCGCCGCACCGCGCCGGTGTGCAGTGCGACCACCGCGGCATCCGTGACCGTCAGTTGTGGATTCTCCATGGGTCCTCCTGATCCCGGGGACTGCTCACCGGATGGGGTATGGGCGCCGCTCGCGCGGTCCGGCCGGTCCGCCTGCCTGTCAGTTGCTTCACGACCCGCGGCGTCTCGCGCTGCCGCGTGCTGCTTCGTGCACCGCGCGTGGCTCGTTGCTCGGGGTTCGTTGTGATTCATGCGTGCGCCGGGACACAGTCCGGACAGTACACCCGGGCCCCGGAGGCCGTGCAGTCCTCGCAGCACAGGAACAGCTGCCGGCACGTGGGTTCCGCGCAGTTCACGAACGTGGGTGTCGCCGTGCCGCATTCTTCGCAGCGGCCCAGCGAGCGCGCATCAGGGGAGAATTCCATGTGCATACGCTTGTCGAAGACGTAGAGGGAGCCGTCCCACAGTCCGTGGTCCCCGTACTGTTCGCCGTAGCGCACGATCCCGCCGTCCAGCTGGTACACGTCCCGGAATCCCCGGTTCTTCAGCAGCACGCTCAACACCTCGCAGCGCACTCCCCCGGTGCAGTAGGTCACCACGTGCTTGTCCTTGAGGTGGTCGTACTTCCCGGAGTCGAGTTCGCGGATGAAGTCCCGCGTGGTGCCCGTGTCGGGGACGACGGCGTCCCGGAACCTCCCAATCCGCGCCTCCAGCTCGTTGCGACCATCGAAGAACACCACGTTTTCCCCGCCCCGGTCCACGAGCTGGTGCAGTTCGCGGGGTGTCAGGTGGGTGCCACCGCCCTGGACCCCGTGCTCCGTGACCGTGATGACGTCCGGGGCGTGGAAGGACACGAGCTCGGGGCGCACCTTGACGCTCAACCGGGGGAAGTCGTCCCCGCGGCCGTCCGACCACTTGACGTCCGCATCCTTGAACGGGACATACTCCCGCAGCCCGCGGACGTACCGTTTCACGTCCTGGATGTCCCCTCCCACCGTGGCGTTGATCCCCTGTGCGGAGACGATGATCCGCCCCGTCACATTGCTGCTCCGCGCCAGGTTCAGCTGCCACAACCGCACCGCCTCCGGATCCGGCAGGGGTGTGAAGACGTAGAACAGCACGATCTTGGGGAGGGACATGACTCCAGCGTAGATCCCCGCTCCGACCGAACATCTATGCCCCGAAAAAGCCGTTCCCGGCCGATCCCGCGGTCGTTCCGGGGCATGTGTGTTGTGCAGTGGGATTGCCGCGGGGGTGTAAGGCGGGGGATGTGGGGCGGGGTGCGGGTGCGCGTGGCCCTCGCTGGATTGGATACAGCCGTGGGGGGCCTCACCTGCCACCGACCCAGCGGTGTGGGGCTCACAGGTCCCGTGCTCCGCGCGGTGGACGCCTGACTTGATGAGCTGCCAATGACCCATCGGCGCCGAACCTCCGGCACATCGTTCTAGGGAGCACCATGTCCACCGCGTCCGTTTCCGCCGGCGCCCCCAGCGCTCATCGTGATCTTCTCCCTGCTGGCGGGTCGCAACGCGTCCACGTCATGGACCAACAAGGCGCCCGCGAAGGACGTCTCCCCCGCCGACTGACCATTCCCCGCGTACCGGGACGCAGCGGCGTTGTCCGCCGTTCGGGTGAGCCCCGGGTTCGGACCTGTCGGCGCGGTCCGCGCCGGAGTCACACCCGACGACGCCGCCGCACCCCTCCCCGCTCGCGACGCACGTGTCTGCCCGTGGCGGGTCTGCGGCGTAACCGTGCCAGCGCACCGGGGCCGAGGTTCGCGGGGCCGGGCAGGCGCCACCCGAAACGGCGCGCGGCGACGCTGACCACGGCGCTGAGGACGATGGCTCCGGCCATACCGGCGGTCTCGTGACCCAGGCCCGCGAGCAGTGCCATGAGGCCGCTCGAGAGCAGGGCGCTCGTGGCGTAGAGGGTGTTCCCGCCGAAGATGGCGGGCAACCGGCCCACGGCGATGTCCCGGATCATCCCCCCGCCCACGGCGGTGACGACCCCCAGCAGGATGGCCGGTGGCCATGCGAGCCCGGCACCCAGGGCCTTGACGGTGCCCGTGGCGGCCCAGCACCCCACCGAGAGACAGTCGGCCACGAACAGGGCGCGCATCGTCCAGCGGTGACCGAAGACCATGAGGTAGGCGATCACCGCGCCGGCGAGCGCGGAGGTGAGGTAGGCGGGGTTGGTCAGCGCCACCGGGAAGCCCTGTTGCAGCAGCGTGTCCCGCAGCATGCCGCCGCCCAGTCCGGAGACGATGGCGAGCACCGTGAATCCCACGAGGTCCATGCGCAATTGGCGGGCCACGACGCCGCCCAGGATCCCGTTGGTCAGCACGCCCAGCAGATCCACGGCGCTGAAGACGGATGCCGCCTCGATGCTCACTGCGTGTTCTCCCGTCGACCCGTTGCGTGAACGGGGACCAGCATAGGGGCCGATCGGCGCACCGGGCGGCAACCGGCACGTCGATCGGTTCCGCGGGTGGGAACCCCGGCTGCCCGTGGTGCACCCCGTGGGGGTATCGGTGCACGTCAGAGCGGATCCGAAGATTCACCCGGGAGCAATCCACGGGTCACCCACGGCGCCGATCATGAGGTCATGACTCTTCAGAACGGCCCCTTGAACCGTCGTCAGCTCATGAGCGGGGCCGCCCTGGCCGCCGTCGTGACCGCCGTCCCCTCCGCCGCGCTCGCCCATGACAAGCCCTCCCGCGGGCCGGGGCTCGTGGTCGAGCGCCTCACCCTCCCGAGCGGGGTGGCCAGTGGCGACGTCACCTCCGACTCCGCCGTGCTGTGGGCACGATCCTCCGGCGCGGGGCGCTTGCACGCCGTCCTGCGGGCCACCGCGGCGGACGGCACCGTCCTGCGCGGGCGCCACGCCACCAAGCTGCACCTCGTGAGCGGGTGGGCCCACCCCGGGACCGACCACACGGCCAAGATCCTGGCCCGGAAGCTTCCCGCCGGAACCCGCTTCGACGTGACGTACCGTTTCGAGGACGACTCCGGACGCATGGGTGAGCGACTCACGGGGTCGTTCACGACCGCCCCGGAGCGTACGAACCGCCGCGGTCAGTGCGCTTCCCAGTCCTTCGTATGGACCGCTGACACCGCCGGTCAGGGCTACGGCATCAACCCGGAGATCGGAGGCATGCGCGGTTATGCGGCAATGCATGCCACGCGGCCCGATTTCTTCCTGCACTCCGGGGACACGATTTACGCGGACAACCCTCTGGAGCCCACGCGCCAGGTACCGGGTGAACCGCTGTGGCGCAATGAGGTCACGGAGGAGGTCTCCAAGGTCGCCGAGACGCTTGCCGAGTTCCGGGGCCGCCACCGCTACAACATGATGGACACCAACCTGCGGGCCATGTACGCGGAGGTCCCCGTGATCGCGCAGTGGGACGACCACGAGACCACCAACAACTGGTGGCCCGGTGAGGTCCTGGACGACCCGCGGTACACGCAGGTCCGGGACGTGGACACCCTGGCCGCCCGCGGTCGGCAGGCGTGGCAGGAGTACATGCCCATCGCCGACTCCCGCGCACTGCGCCGCGGCACCGGTTTCGAGCCCGCGCGCATCCACCGCAAGATCGCCCGGGGCCCTCATCTGGACGTCTTCGCCCTGGACATGCGCACGTTCAAGAGCGAGAACACCAATGGGCTGGAGTCGCACGAGACGGAGATCCTGGGCGAGGAACAGACCCGGTGGTTGATCCACGAGCTGTGCCGGTCCCGGGCCACGTGGAAGGTCATCGGCAACGACCTCCCCCTGGGTCTGGTGGTCCCGGACGGGAAGGGACAGGAATCCATCTCCAACGCGAACCACGGTGCACCACTGGGCCGTGAGCTGCAGCTGGCCCGCGTGCTCAAGGCGATCAAGGACCACCGGATCAAGAACGTGGTGTTCCTCACCGGGGACGTGCACTACTGCGCGGCCCACCACTACTCTCCGGAGCGGGCGGCGTTCAAGGACTTCACGCCGTTCTGGGAGTTCGTGGCCGGGCCCATCAACGCCGGTTCCTTCGGCCCCAACGAACTGGACCGCACGTTCGGCCCCCGCGTGGACTTCCAACAGGCCGGTCCACCCATGGGCTCCCCGCGCTCGGGCGAGCACCAGTACTTCGGACACGTGAACGTCGCGGGGGACGGCAGCGCGTTCACGGTGCGCCTCATCAACGCCAACGGCACCACGGTCTACACCCGCACGCTCACCCCGCAGCGGTGACCGCGCGGCGCCAGCGGACACCCCGCTGGCGTGGTGTTCCGTGGTCCACGGATGCGCCAGGATAGGAGCATGAACGACACCCTGCCCGGTTACACCGTCCTGGACGGCCCGCCCACGATCCCGGACTACCTGACGCTGCACCGTGAGGCGGGGATGAGCCGCAAGACCGAGGAACAGGCCGCGGCCGGGATCGGCGGCGCGTGGGCGGCGATCCACGCGATCCACGACGAGTCCGGTGACACCGTGGGCATGGGCCGGGTGATCGGGGACGGCGGGTGGTACTTCCACGTCATCGACATGGCGGTGTTGCCGCCGCATCAGGGCAGGGGCATCGGCTCCGCGGTCCTGCGCGCGCTGCTGGATCACATCCACCGCGACGCACCGCCGGGCGCGTACGTGTCCCTCATGGCGGATGAGCCCGGGCGTCCGCTGTACGAGCGGCACGGGTTCGCGGACCCCGCGCCGCGGACCATCGGGATGAGCCTGTCCATGGATCGCGGCGCGCATGACTGAGCGTCCCCCTGCTCCGGCAAATCCGGGGTCCGCCCCACAGGACGACGACGCCGCCGTCCCGGGTCACGCCGTGTCAGGTCGCTCCGCCCCGCCCCCGTCCGACGCACCCACCGCACCCCGGTGGGACGCACCGTGCGGGCGGATCATCGGATGGCGGGACGGGCCGGTGGACCGGGCCACCGGGATCCGGTACGCGAACGCGGGGCGTTTCGAGCGACCGCGGCCGGTCGCGGCGTCGTCGGTGGAGATCCACGCGACCGAGCCGGCGCCCGCGTGCCCGCAACCGCCCATGCCGTTCCTGGACGACGTCGTGGGCAGCAACATCGGAGAGCTACCCCAGGACGAGGACTGCTTGCGCGTCTCCGTGACCGTGCCTGCGAACACGCCGCCGGACGCCGGGCTGCCCGTGATGGTGTGGATCCACGGCGGGTCGTACGCATCCGGCGCGGGGGACGCGCCGTTCTACGACCCGCGCGTGCTTGTGAGCGAACAGCGCGTGATCGTGGTGAACGTGACGTACCGGCTGGGGCTGCTCGGTTTCCTGGGCGACGGCGCGGACATCCCCGCCAACCTGGGGTTGCTGGACATGATCACTGCCCTGCGCTGGACGCGCGAGAACATCGCCGCATTCGGCGGCGACTCCGCCAACGTCACGGCGTTCGGTCAGTCCGCGGGTGGGGACGCGGTCGCGCACCTCATGATCGCCGACGGCGCTCGGGGCCTGTTCCGCCGTGCCGTCATCCAGAGCGCGCCGTTCGGCCTATTGGCCGGGCGCGCCACGATGAGCGAGCTCATGGCGGCGACCGCGAGTGCACTCGCCCGGGACGCGTCGCTGGACGACATCCGCGCGATGCAACAGCGCGTGGCCAAGGCCGCCACGCGGTTCGGACTCAAGGGCCAGATGCCGTTCGGACTGCAGTACGGCCACGACCCGCTGCCGCCGGAATCCGACCTGGACCGGCACTGGCGCGAGGCCGCCCCACACGTGGAGGTCCTCGTGGGCAACACGACCCGCGAAGCCGCGCTGTTCACCGCGCGCATCCCCCCGCTACTCCGGCGGATGAACCACCCCCGCAAGTCCCGCGGCGTGGAGCGGATCCTGATCAGCCCGTTCACCCAGCGGCTCTACGGCCGGGGTGCCCGCCGGTTCGCGCAACGCCATGTCCGCTCGGGTGGCACGGGCGCACGCTACGAGTTCTCGTGGGGTGTGGGGCGCAGCCCGATCGCCGCGGCGCACATCTCCGAGCTGCCCCTGCTCTTCCCTGGCCCGGCATGGGAGCGCACCCCCATGGTCGAGGGACACACGTGGGCGGACGTTCTCGCTGACGGCGCTCGCTTGCGTCGCGTGTGGGCGGACTTCGCGCGGGGCGAGCCCGTCACGAGTGATTCCCGCGCCGGGCTGCGGGTGTTCCCGCCGGATAGGGGTCGTGCCGCCTGAACCGGGTGGCTCGGGAACACGGGTCACTCGACGGCGTCGGGCGTGAACAGGTCCTCGATCCGACATTCGAACACGGCGGCGAGCCGGAACGCCAACGGGAGGCTGGGGTCGAACCGGCCGCGCTCGATCGAGATCACGGTCTGGCGGGAGACGCCCAGCAATTGTGCGAGGTGGGCCTGCGACCACGACCGGTCTCCCCTCCGCTCCGCGATCCGGTTGTCCACTAGGCCCCTCGCCTGTTGAGTACCGCGTAGCGGATGGCGGCATCAGCCATGACGAACACGAGCAACAGCACCAGGAGGGTCGATCCCGCGATCTCGAATTGCGTGAGGGCCAGGACGACGCAGCCCAGCCCGGCCACCACCAGGAAGTCGTGGAAGGCGCCTGAGGCCGCCTTCTCGTACCACTGGCCCTCCACGTTGTCCTCCGCGTGGGGATCGGACTTCACCGTGTATCGGGAGACGAACTCGAACCAGGACAGGGCGAATATGGGCCCGGCGGTGCACACCGCGAAGATGACGAACGCCATGAGCCGGTTCTCGTCGGAGAACCATGCGGCCACGCCACCCAGTGCCGCCGCGGCGAGCGCACCGGTGATGAGCATGGTGACATAGGCGGACGGGGGCGCCTTCATCCGGCGCTCTGTTCGAGTGGTCATGATTGCGATCCCTTCACCCGATTGGAGCGGGGATACCGTTCCGAATGTCGATGGCTACAGTCAAGCGTGCTTGACACTCGATGTCAAGGGTGTTTGACATCCCGAGGTTCAACGCTTCGAGGGGTGTCCTCCGAGTCGACGGCGATGCCCGCGGCGCGGGCGATGTCACCGTAGATCCGCGCGAGGTCGTCCAGGGAGCTGTGGGCGTTGAGACCGCTGGGGTTGGGTGCCACGAACAGTTCGGTGCCCGGCCACGGTGAATCCTGCCGACCCGTGACGGCCTTGGGGCGGTCAAAGGCCGCGCGGTACGCGGTGATGCCGAGCACCGCAACCACGGCGGGATGCTCCGCGCGGACCAGTCGGTCCAGCCGCTGTGCCCCCTCGTGGAACTCCTCCGCGGTGAGCTCATCCGCCCGCGCAGTGGCCCGGGGACACACGTTGCTGATCCCGATCCCCCGGTCGGTCAGTTGCGCCAGCTCCTCCGGGACGTAGCCGTCGGCGGCGTTGATCAGGGTCGGGGTGATCCCCGCGCGGTGCAGCGCCGGGTAGAACCGGTTACCCGGCCGGGCGAAGTGCGCACCGGTCGCGGCGGTCCACAGCCCCGGGTTGATTCCCACGAACAACAGCCGCAACGGCTGGGGCAGCAGATCCGGGACAGTGCGATCCCGGTAGGAGTCGAGTTCGGCGCGTGAGAATCCCATGGTGGATCATGCTAGGCCGCAGCACCGACGGCCCGGATGGATGCCGGAGCACAGCTGGCGCACTCGGAGCAGAACGTCCCTCCGTCGAGTCGGGGGGCGCGGCTTGACCACGCCTCCAGCGAAGCCGACAGCGCGGCGGGAACATGCTCCTTCGACGACGCGGAGCAGGCAGCGCTGCGGGAACCCACCCCGCCGACGACGCAGCCCGGAACGGCGGGAGCGGGCCGGGTCGGAACCAGTGCGCGTCACGTCCCCGGCGGCGTCGGCCCCGTGGATGGCAGACGCCCCGTGCACACGGCCGCCGCACCGGCGAGGATCACCAGGCCCATCCCGATGATCTCCGCAGGGCCCAGCACCTGCCCCAGGATCACCCAGCCCACCAGAGCGGCGACGGCCGGTGCCAGGCTCACCAGGATCGAGAACGTCTCGGCGGCCAACCGACGCAGTGCCGCGAGTTCGAGGGCGTAGGGCAGCGCCGAGGACAGCAGCGCCACCGCGAGCCCCACGAGCAACACGTGCGGCTCGAGCAGCGCCGCTCCACCGCTCGCGATCCCGAAGGGCGCCGCGAGCACCGCGCCCATCACCATGGCCCATGCGAGCCCCTGGGTCCCCGGGAAACTGCGCCCCGCCTGCCGGGACATCAGGATGTACACGGCCCACATCGCGGCCGCAGCCATGGCGAAGAACACACCCGCGAGGTCGGGGACCCCTGAGCCCGGGCCCACACCGCTCAGCAGCACGACGCCCGCGAGCGCCAGGGCGGCCCACAGCACCCCGCTCCACTTCCGGGACAGCACCACGGACAGCGCGAGCGGTCCGAGCAGTTCGATGGTCACCGCGATCCCGAGCGGCAATCGCGCAATGGCCTGGTAGATCAGCAGGTTCATCCCACCGAGGGCCACCCCGAAGGCGAGCACGACCCCGATCGTGTGCCGCGTGAGCCCCGCCGGGGAAGGTCGTACGACGGCGCACAGCACCACCGCGGCAATGACCAGTCGCAGGAACACGGCACCCGTGGCGCCCACGTGGTCGAACAGGCTCACGGCGATCGCCGCGCCCGTCTGCGTGACGAACGCCGCGGCGACCACGAGCAGCACGCCCTGCGCGGACGAACCACCGCTCTCCCGGGCCGTCGGTGAGGTCGTGGGATTCACGGCGTCCACGCTACGCGGTACCGCGCGGTACCGGGTCAGCTCGCGACGACGCCGCTGCGCTCGCGTCCCGCGCGGGTGTCGAGTGCCCGGGTGCCCCGGTTGCGACCCCGGACCAGGGCCATGATCCAGATCACCAAGGTCACGGCCGCGAGGACGAACGCCGCGGTTCCCACCACCTGGGACGCGGGTCCACTGGAGGTGCGGGCCACCCCGATCCACACGAGCGCCCACACCACGGCCGCGGCCACGGTGAAACGCGGACCCAGGAGCCGGGCGGAGACGGCGGTGAGGAGCACGCAGCCATGCGGCGTTGAGCACTATGGACACCCCGGCGAGCCAGCCGATCCGGCGCTCCCGCGCGTTCGTTGCGACGCTCCACAGCCATTGCCGCACGGTGTAGGGGAACAGGCCCACGTAGATCACGGACCAGATGGAGAACGCGGTGCCCGCGGGAGCGATCAGAGTTGCGTCCGTGTCCAGGGCTCCGCGGGCGGTGTTCGCCACGGAGGTCCCGATCACTCCGACGCCCACGAGTGTCCCGACGATGCAGAACACCCCGCTCAAGGTCACGAAGACACAGCGGCCGAGGTCGGAGTGCATCCGGGGTGCTCTTTTGGTCGTGGAGTTTCAACCCTACGGACCGCGCGGGATCAGCGGTCGGTGAGCAGGAACGTGCGCAGCGCGGAGATGACCTCGTCCGGGCGGTCCGCGTGCACCCAGTGGCTCGCACCGCGCACCGTGGTCCGCACCGTGCGCGGGAAGAGCGCGCGCATCGCGGGGACGTCGCTGTCCTGGACGTAGTCGGAACGCTCCCCCGCGATCCACAGCACGGGCCCCATGAAGGTGCGCCCTGCGACGTCGTCCGCGGGCCAGTCCCCGATGGCGCCGAGCTCGGCATGGAGCAGGCCCAGGTTGGGCTGCCACCCGAAGCCGCCGTCCCGGTGGCGCAGGTTCTGGAGGAGGAAACCGCGCACGTGGTCCTCGGGGATCTCGGGGCGCAGCGCGGCGTCCGCCTGGGAGCGGTGGCTGACGTCGCTCAGGTCCAGGCGCTGCAGGGCGCCCAGCAGGTGCTCGAAGTCGCCCCGCCCGGCACCGGACTCCTGCGCACCCACCGGGGAGATGTCCACGACCACGAGCCGGCGCACGAGTTCCGGGTGACGCAGGGCCAGGATCATGGCGACCTTGCCGCCCATCGAGTGGCCCACGACGTCCACGGGACCGTCCGCGGCGAAGGACTCACGCAGCTCGGCGGCCACGGTATCCGCCATGGCTGCGTAGCCGAAGCTCTCGGTCCAGGCGGACTCACCGTGGTTGGGCAGGTCCACGAGCAGACTACAAAACTCCGGCCGCAATCCCTTGGCGATATTCGTGAAGTTCTTGCCCCGCCCGAACAGTCCGTGCAGGAACACGACGCGATGCTCGCCGTCTCCCACGAGCGTGGTCTTCACGAGGGGTTTCTGGTCCTGGGGCACGGGCCCAATCTACTGTGCGCGCCCACCGCGGCCCAAAGCGGACACCGCCCCGCACGCGGCGTGGATGCCGGGTACGGGGCGGTGGATCCGGGACGTCCCGGATGAGGACGGATCAGTTCTGCGAGCCCTTGAGCCGTTCGATGTGCTGGGACGCCTCCGCCTTGGTGAGATCCGCGGGCAGTTCCTCCCCGGCCTGCTTGGCGAGGGTGTCCAGGTAGGACTTCTGGGACGCGGTCATGGGCTCATCGCCGCTGACCCAGGTCGAGGGGTCCTTCTCGAGGGACGAGTCCTGAGCGTCACCGGTCGCACCGATGGTCTCGCCCTGGGGCGCGCCATTGGTCTCTCCCTGCGGAACGCCGTTGGCGGCCTGGTCGGGCAGGGCACCGTCCGGGGTGCCGTTCTCGAGCGGGGGCTGTCCGCCCTGGGGGTCCTGTGCGGGGGTTTCGGTCATGACTGCTCCTTCGCTGGGTCTCGCGCCGGATCACCGGATGTCGTGGTGTCGACGCTAGCCCCCGCTCCGCCTCCCCGCGAGCATGTTTCGCTCACGGCGCGCAAGGTCCCACCGCTCGTACCGATCCGCAGCGGGTGGTCACCGCACGATGCTGCGGTTGCTCCCGTCCTCGCGCCGCGTCCAGCCCTTGGCGTCCAGGTGTTCGAGCAGCGGTACGGCCACCCGGCGCGTGGTGCCCCACGCCTGCCGCGCCTGGCTCGTGGTGAAGGGCTGGGGCAGCCGCGCGAGCTCGCGCATCGCGAGCGCGGGCGCGGTGGGCAACAGGACGACGTCGCCGGGTAACCGCAGCACCCGACCGAGCCGCTGCGCCGCCGCCAATTCTCGCGGGCCGAGGCGCAACTCCTGCAGTTCGTACGCCTCCGGTGCCGCGAACGGATCCGCACGCAAGCGCTTCTCGAGCGCGGTGATCGCGGCCTCCGCGGCACCGAGTCCGCCGCCGCGACCGGGGACCGTGATGTATCCGTCCTGCTCCGTGAGCTGCGCCCGGGCCACGAGCATGTCCAGGAGCCGTCCGCCGGGTTCGCCGAGCGCTGTGCGGGCCGCGCCTCGGGTCAGTCCCGGGGCCAGGGGGTCGCGCTCGTGCGCGGCCTCGACCGCCGCTCGCAACTGCGTGGCCCACTCCGTGAGCCGGGGCACGTGGATCCACCATCCGTCCGCTACGACGACGTCGCCGGAGGGCGTCTCGTCCGCCGCGAACCCCAGCAGCCGCAACCGCTCGGTGCTCACCGCCCCGTACTTGACGGTTTCCGCCACGGGGTCGCCGTGGTCGGCGATGCCCCCGAGCCGAGCGGTCTCCCGGGCGGCCGCACCGCGCCGGTCCAAGGTGGGCGGGTCGACGTCGAGCACACGTGCACCCCCGACCGCGACCTGCGCCCCGGGACTGCGCAGCACGAGCCGGTCCCCCGGCACGAGGGTCATCTCGTGGTCCAGCTGCAATCGGGCGTGATCGGCATCGAGCGGTCGCAACCGAGCGCCCACGCCGGCGGTTCCCGCGTGCACCACGATCTCGGCGGGCAGTTCGTCGAACGGAGCACCCCGCTCACGGCGGACCTCGATGACGCCCGCGCTCGGCCACGCGTCCGGGGTCACGAGCACGTCCCCACGGTGGATCGCGTCCTTGCTCGTGCCCCGCAGGTTCACGGCCACGCGGTGGGTGGGTCCGATCCGCGCCACGGAATCATTCTGACTCTGGATCGAGCGCACGGCGACCTCTTGCTTTCCCGTTCGACCGCGCAGGGTCAACCGGTCACCCGTGTGCAGGGTCCCGGCGGTCAGGGTCCCGGTGATCACGGTCCCGGCACCGGAAATCGTGAAGGCCCGGTCGATCCACAACCGGATCCTGGCGTCCGGGTCCGGGCCGGGCACGCGGGAGAGCACCGCGTCCAGCGTGTCCCGGAACTCGTCGAGTCCGGTTCCCTCCCGCGCCGAGACGGCCACGGCGGGAGCGTCCGCGAGACCCGTGTGGGCGAGCTCCGCGCGCGCCCGCGCCACGACGTCGGCCACCCGCTCCGGAGCCCGATCCGCCTTAGTCACCACGATCATCCCGTACTCGATCCCGAGAGCAGCGACCGCATCCCGGTGGTCGCGGGACTGGGCCTGCCAGCCCTCGTCCGCGGCCACCACGAAGCACACCACCGGAGCCGGGCCCACACCGGCAAGCATGTTGCCCAGGAACCGCTCGTGCCCGGGGACGTCCACGAACGCCACATGCCTCCCCGAGGGCAGCTCGGTCCACGCGAACCCGAGGTCGATCGTGAGCCCGCGTCGCTTCTCCTCGTCCCACCGGTCCGGTTCGATCCCCGTGAGTGCTCGGACCAGGGTGGACTTGCCGTGGTCCACGTGACCGGCCGTGGCCACGACATACATCAGCCCACCTCCGCGAGCGCCGCGCGCACGGCGGCGAGCAGGTCGGCGTCCCGCTCCTCGGGGACGCAGCGGGGGTCCACGAGGCACGCGCCGTCGTGCACGCGCGGCAGCACGGCTGGCGTGCCGAGACGCAACGGGCGCGCGGCGGCCTCCGGGAGCCGCACGGCCCAGCCGGGCAGCGGGACACCGGGGGCACCACCCCCACCCACGCGACCATCGTGCTCCACGACGTCGGCCCCCACCGCGGCGGCCAGGGCCTCCGCGCGCTCACGCACGCGCTGCGGGTCCGCGTGCAGGGCGCTCGCGACGGGGGTGGGACCGCCCCGCAGGGTGGCCTCGAGGGCGGCGAGGGTCAGTTTGTCCGCGCGCACGGCCCGGGCCAGCGGGAAGCGCGCAAGGCGGCGGATCGTCTCGGTGCGCCCGAGCAACAGACCCGCCTGGGGCCCGCCGAGCAGCTTGTCCCCGCTCGCGATCACGGCGTCCGCGCCGGCCTCGAGCGCTTCCGACAGACTCGGCTCGTGGGGCAGCGCGGGATCCGGCGTGAGCAGGCCGCTACCCACGTCCACCACGAGCGGCACCCCGTGCTCCTCCGCGAGCGCCCGCAGCTCCCCGAGCGGCACCGAGGACGTGAAGCCGTCCACCCGGAAGTTGCTGGGGTGGACCTTGAGGATGCACCCGGTCTCCGGACCCATGGCGTCCCGGTAGTCGGCGTGGTGCGTGCGGTTGGTGGTCCCCACCTCGCGCAGCCGCGCACCCGTGGATTCCATGAGGTCGGACAAGCGGAACCCGGCACCGATCTCCACGAATTCGCCCCGGCTGATCAGGACCTCGCGCCCAGCGGCCAGCGCGGTCGTGGCGAGGACCAACGCCGCGGCACCGTTGTTGACGATCAGCACATCCTCGGCGGCGGGGCACGCGTCGAGCAGTGCCTGCCGCGCGGCGACACCCCGGCCGGAGCGCTGCCCGGTGGTCAGGTCCAGTTCCACGTCCACGTAGCCGGAGGCGTCCTGCAGGGCCTGGCGGGCGGCATCGGAGAGCGGAGCGCGGCCCAGGTTGGTGTGCACGACCACGCCCGTGGCGTTGAGCACCGGGGTCAATGAAGACGCGCCGCGCACCGAGAGCTCGGTGACGACGGCGCTCGCGACGTCCTCGGGTGCGATCTCCCCCGCGCGTGCCCGGGCCTGCGCGGCCGTGATCGCGGCCCGCACCGCCGCGGCCCCCAGCCCGGCTCCCGCGGACCCGATCCGAGGATCCGCGAGCAACCGGTCGGTGCGGGGGATGCGGCTGCGGGGATCCGCTGCACTCACGGCAACTCCTCGGGATCTGTGGCGGGCGAGTGCTCAAAAAGTGGCGGAGGCGGACGGGAATCGAACCCGCCAGACCGAGCTGCTCGGTCTCACCGGTTTTGAAGACCGGGGCGCCCACCAGGACACGTACGCCTCCGGGAGCGAATGTATCACCGCACTCGGACGCCCTCGGTCGTCGTAACTCAGTAGCCTGTCCGTCCCCACTCCTAGACTGGACGCATGACTCCCGAAGCCGCCCGCCCGTCCACGACCTCGCACCCGTCCGGGACCGGGATCGGCCGTCTCACGAGCTACGCCCACGGCGGTGGCTGCGCCTGCAAGATCCCGCCGGGCGAGCTCGAGGACGCCGTCAAGGGACTCACGGGTCAGGACTCCCCGGACGTCCTCGTGGGCCTGGACGACGGCGACGACGCCGCGGCCGTCCTCGTGCGCCCCGACCTCGCGGTGCTCTCGACCGCCGACTTCTTCACCCCCGTGGTGGACGACGCCCGCGACTGGGGCCGGATCGCCGCGGCGAACGCACTGTCCGACATCTACGCGATGGGCGGCGCCCCCGTGGTCGCGATCAACCTCGTGGGCTGGCCCCGTGAACTGCTGCCCATGAGCCTAATGTCCGAGGTGCTGCAGGGCGGCCTGGACGTGGCCGCGCTCGCGGGCTGCCCCGTGATCGGTGGGCACTCGATCGACTCCCCCGAACCCACGTACGGCATGGCGGTCACCGGTACCGCAGATCCCGAACGCCTCATGCGCAACGACGCCGCCCGGCCTGGTCTGCCCATCACCCTGACCAAGCCGATCGGGGTGGGACTACTCAATAACCGGCACAAGACCACGGGCGAGGTGTTCCCCGCCGCGATCGAGACCATGACCGCGCTCAATAAGGATGCGTCTCGCTCAGCCCTTGCGGCCGGGGTGCGTGCGGCCACGGACGTGACCGGTTTCGGTCTGCTGGGCCACCTGTACAAGATGTGCCGGGCCTCCGGGGTGGCCGCCACGCTCGACGCCTCCGCGGTTCCGCTCGTCGACGGCGCCGCGGACGCCCTGCGGGACGGTTTCGTCTCGGGTGGTACCCGCCGCAACCTGGACTGGGTGCGCCCGTTCCTGTCCGCGGGATCGGGAATCACGGAGGACCAGCTGCTCCTGCTCGCGGATGCCCAGACCTCGGGCGGACTGCTCGTGGTCGGGGAGGTCCCCGGCTATCCCGTGATCGGGGAGACCACCGAGGTTCCCGCCGACGGCGACGCGCTCATCACCGTGCGCTGAGCGCGTCGTTCAACTCAACCCATTGCGCGAACCGTTCATCCGACCGGTTGCGAGACGGCCTGCGCGGTCGTCCCGGGCATGTGTTCGCACGTGAGCGGGGCAGCCCCCCGCCACGGCAGACTCAACCGGCGGTCGTGATCGAATCGTCGATGATCCCGGCGGCGCGGCGCTTCTCGAGCCGGTTGCGCTGCGGGATCACGGTGTACCGGGGGTCCTTCACGGATTCCTTGCCGGCCCAGAACACACCCCAGCGCGTGAGCGCGGAGGACGTCATGAGGGCGAGCCCCGAGGCTGCGGCGACCCAGCGGCGTCGTCCGCCAAGCAGAACGCCCGCGCCACCGATGACCGAGAGCCGTTCGCTCCACGTGAGCCACGCACCGGGCTTGCCCTGTTCGAGCGGCTCCACGGAGACGGGGTCCATGGCGCCCTTCATGACGTGCATGGCCGCGAGCTCCCCCGCGACCCCGGCCACCGCGAAGAACCGCGCGGGACCGGTCTCCGCCACGGGCGTGGTCACGAGCGCAAAGCCCCCGGACGCCAAGGACGCCGAGCTGACGAACACGAACGGCAGGTGCGCGTGCATCTCGTGCCATGTGGGCACTGCGGTGTCCCCGAGCAGCACGGCGGTGTAGGCCGCGAGCGGCGCTCCGAGAACGCCGGAGGCCACGCTCGTGGGCAGCTCGAGCGCGTGCAGCACCGGGCGCAGGGGGCCGAGCGGGAGGCGTTCATCCGTCATCCGGTCCACCTCGATCGCGGCGGCCACGCCCGCGTTGGTCGCGAAACCCGCAAGCAACCACGAACCCAGGCTCATGGGCGAGGTGGGCTTGACCGTGCGCATCATGTGCAGGAACCGTTCGGGGCGCCCGAGGTCCGCGACGAGCGCCACGGTCCCGAGGCTCGCCGCTCCCAGTGCACCCAGGCGACCGTTGCGACGCAGTGCGGGCCGGTCCGTGAGGTAGCCGCCCAGGGACAGCAGCGCGGAACCACCCGCGAGACCGCCCAGGAAGAGGTAGGACGCGATCTTGGAGTCCCACGGCGGGGCCTTGACGATCGGGCGGCCGTAGTAGGACGTGAACTCGGGCTCCGGCACCACGGGCACTTCGCGGGAACCGTCACCGCCACCGCGGCGGAAGGCTCCCCCGCCCGGGGTGCGGTTCTTGCGGCGTCGTTTGCCGCGCGGCTCCTGCGGCGGACGGTAGGCGTCGTACGGGGAAATGCTCATGAGCGATCACCCGCCGTGAACGCGACCGCGCCGAGCGCCAGCATGCCCACCATGGCCATGCCCGCACGCTTGAACATGCGCGGCAGGTCCGCCGTGGGGACGCGGGGATCCGGCGGCAGGCCGTACACCTCGGGCTCGTCGAGCAGCAGGAAGATGGACCCGGTTCCGCCCACGCCGTCCTTGGGGTTGGCGCCGTAGAGCCGCGCCTCGGTCTTGCCCTGCTCGTGCAACTGGGCGACGCGCTTCTGGGCCGACTCGAGCATGGTCTCGCGCTCGCCGTACTTGATGGACGTGGTGGGGCACGCCTGCGCGCACGCCGGGGTCTGGTCGTCCTTCATACGGTCGTAGCACAGCGTGCACTTCTGGGCGATCCCGTCCTGGGGGACCTTCACAGTGTCCGGCATGGGTGCCGCACCGCGCTGGGTCTTGGGCTCCACGAGACCGTCGTCGCGGCGCTCGATCACGCCGAACGGACAGCCGGCCACGCACGTACCGCAGCCGTTGCAGATGTCCTCCTGGACCACCACGGTGCCGTACTCGGTGCGCAACAACGCGCCCGTGGGGCACACGTCCAAACACCCGGCGTGGGTGCAGTGCTTGCACACGTCCGAGGACATGAGCCACCGGAAGTCCGGGGTGTCCAGGACCGGGGAGTCGCCGTCCTGCGCGGTGGATGCGCCGCCGGTCGTGGCCGCGCTCCCGCACCCCCCTCCCCCGGACGAGCACCCGCAGCCACCGGACGCGGGTTCAGCCGACGACGACGCCGCGGGCGGACCCACGCGGGGCATCCCCAGGTCCACGAGCGCCCGCCCGGATTCCCGGGCCTGCTCGATGCGGTCCCGCGACTGCTCGATGAATGCCACGTGCCGCCACGTGTCCGCGCCCAGGCCGCCCGTGTTGTCGTACGAGGAACCCAGCAGCTCGTAGTCGGAGTCCGCGGGGTTGCGGTTCCACTCCTTGCACGCGACCTCGCACGCCTTGCACCCGATGCAGATGGAGGTGTCCGTGAAGAACCCGCGGCGCTCGTGCGGATGATCCCAGTGGGAGTCGTCCGCGAACCTGTCAGTGGGTGTCATCCGATCCGTGCTCACTCGTCCTCTTCCCGTTCCCGCACCGCGGTGCCGGCTCCTCGGGCCGTGGAACGCCCCGCGGACTGGCCCTCGCCGTGGGGACGCTTCGGATCCTCGTTCAGTTCCCGCTGCGGATCGGTGATCCGCTCGTTGCCGGTCCGGACGGTGAGCCCGGCCCGCTCCTGGTACTCCTCGATGAGCGCGATGCGTTCGGCACCGCGCGGCCGGCGGCCGGGGCGGATGTCGCACGAACCCGTCTTGAAGTTCTGGATCTGGACGTTCGGGTCCAGGGTGATCCCCAACAGGTCGTTGGCGGCGTCACCGCTGACCACGGCGTCCTTGCCCACGGCCCAGTGATAGGGCAGCCCGATCTGGTGCACGGTCTGCCCGCCCACCCGCAGCGGCGTCATCCGGTCGGTCACCAGGACCTTGACCTCGATGGCCGAGCGCGGCGAGATGATCGTGGCCCATCCAAAGGGCTCCAACCCTTGCTGTTCGGCGAGCTCCGGGGAGATCTCGCAGAACGCCTCGGGCTGCAGTTCGGACAGGTACGGCAACCAGCGGCTCATGCCACCGGCGGTGTGGTGCTCGGTCAGCCGGTACGTGGTGAACACGTACGGGTAGACCTCGCTGCCGGGCGCGCCCGCACTCGGTGCGGAGAGGTTGTCCTTGCGGGGGAACATCACGCGGGCCGGGTTCTGCTGCTGCGAGTACAGCGCATTGGCCACCGGCGACTCCTGGGGCTCGTAGTGGGTGGGCATGGGCCCGTCCACGAGACCCTTGGGGGCGTACAGCCACCCCTTGCCGTCCGCCTGCATGATGAACGGGTCGTCGCCGTGCAGCGAGGCCGCGCCACCGAGCTCCGGGTCAGGCCGCGCGCCGGGATCTTTGTCCACCGGGAAGTCGGGCACGTCCTTGCCGGTCCAGCGCCCGGACTCCTCGTCCCACCACACGAGCTTCTTCCGCTCGCTCCACGGCTTGCCCTGGGGGTCCGCCGAGGCGCGGTTGTAGAGGATCCGTCGGTTCGCGGGCCAGGCCCACGCCCACTTGGAGGCGATCTCGTCCTGCTCGCGCCCGGGAACCCGGTCCGCGGCGTGGTTCACGCCGTCCGCGTAGATCCCGGTGTAGATCCAGCACCCGCCGGACGTGCTGCCGTCCGCCTTCATCTGGGTGTAGGAGGACAGCGGCTTGCCCGCATCGGGGCCGGTCTCGAACCGGCCGTTGATCTCCGCGAGCACGCTCTCGGGATCCGGCTCACCTTCCTCGGTCAGCGGGTAGTCCCACGTGAGGTCCAGCAGGGGCCGGTCCCGGGGATCCGTGGACTCCGCCAACCGGGTGCGCAGTCGCCGGCCCAGGTCGTAGAAGAAGTCCAGCTCGCTCTGCGCGTCACCCGGCGGGGAGACCGCCTGGTGGCGCCATTGCACGAGACGCTGGGTCTGTGTGAACGATCCCGACTTCTCCACGTGGGTGGCCGCGGGCATGAAGAACACCTCGGTCTGGATGTCCTCCGTCTTCAGCTCGCCGGACTCGATCTCGGGTCCGTCCTTCCACCACGTGGCGGATTCGATCATGTTCAGATCGCGCACCACGAGCCACTTGAGGTGGGACATGGCGGTGCGCTGCATGCGGCCGTTGGACGATCCCACCGCGGGGTTCTGCCCCAGCAGGAAGTACCCGTCCACCTTGTCCTCGAGCATGGCCATGAGGGTCTGGTACGTCCCGTGCGGACCGTTGATCCGCGGCATGTAGTGGTACGCCCAGTCGTTGTCGTCGCGCGCGGCGTCCCCCCACCATGCCTTGAGCAGGTTCACGGTGTAGGCGTCCGCGTCAGCCCAGTAGCCTTTCTGCGTCTTGGACCCGATCGTGCCCAGGTACTCGGTGAGCGAATCGGACTCGACCGAGGGCATGGGCAGGTAACCCGGCAGCAGGTTGAACAGCGTGGGGATGTCCGTGGAGCCCTGGATGGACGCGTGCCCGCGCAGTGCCATGACGCCCCCGCCGGGACGACCCACGTTGCCGAGCAGCAACTGCAGGATCGCGGCCGTGCGGATGAACTGCGCGCCCAGCGTGTGGTGGGTCCACCCCACGGCGTACGCGAAGCACGTGGTGCGCTCGCGTCCCGAGTTCTCGGTCACGGCACGGGCCAGGTACTCGAAGTCCGCGGCGGAGATTCCGCACACCTCCTCGACCTTCTCCGGCGTGTAGCGCGAGAAGTGGCGCTTCAGGATCTGGAAGACCGTGCGGGGGTCCTGCAGGGTCTCGTCGCAGCGCGGTTCGGACGCACCCGTGGGCGCGCCGCCGCTGCCGAACTTGTCGCCGCCGGCTTCCTCGCGTTCCTCGTCGCCCTGTTCGTGCTTGTCGGTGCCGTCACCGGCGTCGTCGTCCTCGTCGTCGTAGGCCCACGACGAGAGGTCGTACGCGCCCTTCTCGACGTCGTAGCCCGAGAAGATCCCGCCGAGGTCCTCGGTGTCCTCGAAGTCCTCGTTGATGATCGTGGCGGCGTTCGTGTAGGACACCACGTAGTCGTGGAACCACAGGTCGTGCGTGAGAACGTAGTTGATCAGCGCACCGAGCAGGGCGATGTCCGAGCCCGCCCGGATGGGGACGTGCTTGTCCGCGACCGCAGAGGTGCGCGTGAAACGCGGATCCACGTGGATGATCTTGGCGCCGCGCGCCTTCGCCTCGGAGACCCACTGGAATCCCACGGGGTGGCACTCGGCCATGTTGGATCCCTGGATCACGATGCAGTCGGCGTTCGCCATGTCCTGCAGCGACTGGGTGGCGCCGCCGCGGCCGTACGAGGTTCCCAGACTGGGAACCGTGGCGGAGTGTCAAATCCTGGCTTGGTTCTCGATCTGTACGGCACCCGCTGCGGTGAACAGCTTCTTGATCAGGTAGTTCTCTTCGTTGTCCAGCGTGGCCCCGCCCAGGGACGCGATGCCCATGGTGCGGCGCAGCGGACGGCCCTGCTCGTCGGTGTCCTGCCAACCGCGGCGTCGGGCTTCCAGGAAACGATCGGCGATCATGTCGATCGCGGTATCCCGGTCCAGGGGCTGCCACTCGGCGGCACCCGGGGCGCGGTAGAGCACCTGGGTCTGACGGCCCGGGGAGTTCACGAGCTGCTCGCTCGCCGACCCCTTGGGGCACAACCGACCGCGGGAGATCGGGGAATCCGGATCACCCTCGATCTGGACCACGCGCTCGTCCTTGACGTAGACCTTCTGGCCACACCCCACCGCGCAGTACGGGCACACGCTCTGCACCACGCGGTCCGCGCTGCTGGTGCGCGGCGTGATCTCACGCGTGCGCTGTGATTGCACCGCGGAACTGCGGCCGGTGTGATCCCCGGTCCGGAGCTGGCGGATGACCGGCCACTCGAGCGGGCTGAATCGGGACATACCTCAAGAATAGACCGTTTACCGCGCGCGTCCAGGTGTCAGGTGTGTCGCGACGGCGACGACCCGCGCGGCCCTCGCGGCGGCATCGGTCCGGGTCACGCCGGGATTCGGCCCGCACGGCGACGACCCGCGACGACCGGGGGCCACACGGGCCACCCGGACGCCACGGGTCGTCGGTGGTCTGCGACGGCGTGTCGCGTCAGCGCTCGTCCATGGGGTCCACGGTCTGGTCCGCGCCGTCCCGCAACGAGCGGTTGACCTCGCGGTCGGCCTGCGGGTCCTGCACGAGGGCCTCGACCTCAGGGTCCTGGGTCTCGGAGGTGGTATCGAGCTCGGGGATCGTCTCCTCCTGCGCCACCTGCTCCACGTCGGCTTCCTCGGGGTGGGTCAGGGGATCCTCGTCGGCACCCCACTGGGCGTCGTCCTCCTCCCACGCGGAGTCCTCGTCACCGGTGGTGCCGATCAGTTCGTCCTCGCGGAACGTGTCGTCCGAGGCCTCGGGGTTGTCGAGCGGGTTGGGGTCCGGGATGGGCTGCGTCATGGGTTGCTCCTTGCCAGGTTCTCGACGAGCGCGCTGTCACGCGCACGGTCAGACTACGGTGCGGCGGCCCCGCGCCTCCACCGGACCCCCGGCCGCTTCACGCGCAGCGGACCGCTCCGGGGCGGCTCAGACGAGCGGCCACGGGTAGCGCATGCCGGAGCGGTCCTCCGGGAGCCTGCCCAGCAGCGCGAGCGCACGGGCACGACGACGCAGCGCCCCTGTCTCCTCGGTCGTCAACAGCTCGGCCACCTCCGGCGGTGCGCCGTTCTCGGCGAGCGCCGCGATGTCCGACACGAGTTCCGGGGGCAGCGGGTCGTGCGCGAACTCCCAGATCACGGTGCGCAGCTTGAACGCCGCGGCGAAGCACAGGCCGTGGTCGATCCCCCAGATCCACCCGTCCGGTCCGCGCAGGACGTGGCCGGACTTGCGGTCCGTGTTATTGGTGATCACGTCGAACGCGGCCATGGTGCGCAGCGCCGTATGGGTGTCCGGGTGGTCCTCCACGATCGTGAAGTAGTGCTCCCGGGGGTCCGCGGCCACGAACAACTGCAGCGATCCGGTCCCGAACGGGGCGTCGTCCCGGATCACGGTGAGCGGGACGATCCCCCATCCGAGCGCCTCGCTGAGCAGGTACGCGGCACGCTCCCGGCGGTACAGACCCGGCGGGAAGTCGTGCAGGGGCCGCTCCCCGAGCTCGGGTTTGTAGATGGCCCAGCATGCCGTGTCCGAATCCGGCGGACCGAACGACGCGCCGTCGTGGGCGGCGTGGTCGGGGTCGGGCGCCGGGACGGGTGCGTCGGCCGGAGCGGCGTTGTCGCCGGTCGCGAGTGCCGAGCAGGCCGCGGCGGCGGGGTCGGGGACCTCGCCGGCACGAGCGTCGCCGTCGGTGCCGGTGACCGATTGCGACGCCAGCGCGCGCACCTCCACGAGGAACGTCTCATTGCTGCTGCGCGCGAGCTGCCCGAGCAGTGTGATCTCCCCCGTGCGCAGCAGCTCGTCCGCTCGTTCGGCCCTCACGACGCCGCTCTCACGACGACGCCGTCCCGCCGCCCCCGCGCCCGCTCCGGGTCGCGCCGGACCGGCCCGTCACGACGCCACCAGCTCCCGCAAGGAATCCCGCGTGGAGTTGACCGTGAGCACCACGGGATTCGTGTCGTCGCCGGAGGGCTCATCCGCACCGTCGGGCGCCGCGGGATAGGACAGCACCGAGATCGAGCACGGCCCCACGCTGAGCCGCTGGAAGTTGTCCAGGGGCGTGCCCATCGCGTGGGCCAGCAACCCGCGAATGGGGTCCGCGTGGGAGAAGCACACCACGGTCCCACCGGGGTGGAACGTGCACAGGCGCTGCACGGCATCGACCATGCGCTGCTGCATCTCGGGGAAGCTCTCCCCGTCCGGGAACCGGAACGCGGAGGGGTTGTGCTGCACGGTGCGCCACTCGGGCAACCGGTTGAGGTCGTTGAGCGCGCGCCCCGTCCATTGCCCCACGTCGAGCTCCAGGAGCGCGGGGTCCTCGCGGACGGGCAGACCCAGCAGCTCGGCACTCGGCTGGGCGGTCTCCCGCGCGCGTTCGAGCGGCGAGCTGTACAGCGCGCTCACGGGCAGTTCCGCAATCCGCTCGGCCGCGGCGCGCGCCTGCTCCCACCCCTGCTCGGACAGGTGCAGTGCCGGGGAACGCCCCGGCAATAGCTCACCCGTCGTGGGGGTGCGGCCGTGACGCACGAGCAGGACGGTGGTCGATCCGCGGGAGTCGCTCATGCTTCGTCAGCCTAGAACGCACCCGCCCCCGCGTCACGGGCCCCGCCCCGCACGGCTCCCCGCCCGTCACACGGCGTCACCGAACCGCCCCGGGGGCTCGACGCCGCCGCCTGCCGGGCGTAGCGTGACGCGCGTGAACGCCCAACCTGACATCCGCACCCTGGGTGACCTGCGCGCGTCGGGTCATGAGCTGAAATCCCTGCGCCGGGAGATCCGCGACAACTTGCTCGCGGCGCTCGCCGCGGGGGAGAACCCGTGGCAGGGACTGCACGGCTTCGAGCGCACCGTGATCCCCCAGTTCGAGCGCGCGCTGATCGCGGGGCACGACGTCGCGCTGCTGGGTGAACGCGGCCAGGGCAAGACCCGCTTGCTGCGCACCCTGCCACGGCTGTTGGACGAGTGGACGCCCGTGATCGCGGGCTCCGAACTCAACGAACACCCCTACGAACCGCTCACCGCCGAGTCCACCGCGCGGATCGCCGCGGAGGGTGACGACCTACCGATCACGTGGCGCCATCGCGACGAGCGTTACGTGGAGAAGCTGTCCACCCCGGACACGTCCGTCGCGGACCTGATCGGGGACGTGGACCCCATGCGGGTCGCGGAGGGGCGGCGGCTCGGGGACCCCGAAACCATCCACTACGGGCTGATCCCGCGCGCGAACCGCGGGATCGTGGCGCTCAACGAACTACCTGACCTGGCCGAGCGCATCCAGGTGGCCCTGCTCAACGTCATGGAGGAGCGGGACATCCAGATCCGCGGCTATGTGCTGCGCTTGCCGCTGGACGTCATGGTCGTGGCCTCCGCCAACCCGGAGGACTACACCAACCGCGGCCGGATCATCACCCCGCTCAAGGACCGCTTCGGGGCGGAGATCCGCACCCACTACCCGCTCGAACTCGAGGACGAGATGGCCGTGATCCGCCAGGAGGCCGAACTCACCGCCGAGGTCCCCGACATCATCCTGGAGATCCTGGCCCGGTTCACACGACAACTGCGTGAATCCAGCGCGGTGAACCAGTCCTCGGGTGTCTCCGCGCGCTTCGCGATCGCGGGAGCTGAAACCGTGGCGGCCGCCGCCCGGCACCGCGCCACGGTGCGCCCCGGTGACCCCGCCGTGGCCCGGCTGGTGGACGTGGACACCGCGGTGGCCGTACTCGGCGGGAAGGTCGAGTTCGAATCCGGTGAGGAAGGCCGCGAGGACGACATCCTGGAGCACTTGTTGCGTACCGCGACCGCCCAGGCCGTGCGGGAACACTTCCGTGGCTTGGATCTCTCTCCCCTGGTCGCCGCGTTCGACGGTCAGCGCACCATCACGACCGGCGAACGCGTGGGCGCCCAGGAGTTCCTCGACGCCCTGCCCGCCCTCGAGGACTCCGAGCTCTACGACCGGTTGGCCGAACGCGTGGGCGGTGAGGGGCCCGGGTACCGCGCGACCGCCGTCGAACTCGCCCTCGAGGGGCTGTTCCTGACCCGGAAGCTCTCCAAGGAGTCCGGCGACGGGGAAACCGTCTACGGATAGGCCTCCCATGCGCACACCCCGGCATTCTTCACGGTACGGTCGTTACTCCGGCGGCCCCGATCCCCTGGCCCCACCCGTGGACCTCGGGGAGGTCCTGGACGCCGTGACCGAGGACGTCATGGCCGGCTACTCCCCCGACCAGGCCCTGCGCGAATTCCTGCGCCGCGGCGGGCGCAACCAGCGCGGACTGGACGATCTGGCGCGCCAGGTGCATCAGCGGCGTCGGGACCTGCTGAGCCGGCACCGCCTGGACGGCACGGTGCAGGAGGCCAAGAAACTGCTCGACCGCGCGCTGCGCGAGGAACGCGATCAGTTCCTGCGGGACGCGCGCATGGATCCCACGGACCGGCAGTTCCGGGAGATGCGCCTGGACGCCCTGCCGTCCTCCACCGCGGCGGCCGTGACGGAACTGTCCGACTACGACTGGCAGTCGGACGCCGCACGGCGCAACTACGAACAGATCAAGGACCTGCTGGGCCGCGAACTGCTCGAGCAGCGCTTCGCGGGGATGAAGAACGCGCTGCAGAACGCCACGGACGAGGACCGCGCCGCGGTCTCCCGCATGCTCGAGGACCTCAACGAGCTGCTCGAGAAGCACGCCCGCGGCGAGGACACGCCCGAGGACTTCGAGCGGTTCATGAACCGGCACGGGGACCAGTTCCCCGAGAACCCCCAGGACATCGACGAGCTCATCGACGCGCTGGCTCAGCGCTCCGCCGCCGCGCAGCGCATGATGCGGTCCATGACCCCGGAGCAGCGCGAGGAGCTCATGGCACTGTCCGCGCAGGCGTTCGGCTCCCCCGAACTGATGTCTCAACTGGACCGCCTCGACGCCGCGCTGCAGGGCCTGCGTCCCGGGTTGGACTGGTCCGGTTCGGAGCAGTTCGAGGGCGATCAAGGCCTCGGTCTCGGGGACGGGACGGGTGTGCTGCAGGACCTCGCGGACCTGGACGCCCTGAGCGAGCAGCTGTCCCAGTCCTATGCGGGTTCCACGCTCTCGGACCTGGACGTGGCCGCGCTGGCCCGGCAACTGGGCGACGACGCCGCCGTCGCCGCGCGCACGCTCACCGAGCTCGAGCGCGCCATGCGGGACAGCGGCTACCTGCGCCGCGGCACGGACGGCGAATTGCGGTTGTCCCCGCGGGCCATGCGCAAGCTCGGCAAATCCCTGTTGCGCGACGCCGCCGGGAGACTCTCCGGTCGCAGTGGCCGCCGGGACACCCGGCTCGCCGGGGCCGCCGGTGAGCAGACCGGCTCGTCCCGCCCGTGGCAGTTCGGGGACGTGGAACCGTGGGACGTGACCCGCACGGTGACCAACGCGGTGACCCGCACGGCGGCGTCGGGCGCGGACCCGAGTGCGGGTCTGCGGATCGACGTCCAGGACATCGAGGTGCGCGAGACGGAGGCGCGCACGCAGGCGGCGGTGGCTCTGCTCGTGGACACGTCCTTCTCCATGGCGTTGAACGGGCGCTGGGTCCCCATGAAGCGCATGGCGATCGCCCTGCACCAATTGATCTCCACCCGCTTCCGGGGTGACGCACTCGAACTCATCACGTTCGGCCGCTACGCCCAGACGATGGACATCGGGGAGCTCACCGCGCTGCCCGCGTGGCACGAACAGGGCACCAACCTGCATCACGGCCTGCTGCTGGCGCAGCGCTTCTTCCGCAAGCACCCCACCATGCACCCCGTGCTGCTTGTGGTCACGGACGGTGAGGCCACCGCCCACCTGGAACCCGGCGGCGAGGCATGGTTCATGTACCCGCCCGATCCCGAGACCCTGCGGCTCACCGTGGCGCAGCTGGACGCCGTGGCCCGGCGCGGCACCGAGATCACCCTGTTCCGGCTGGGGGACGACCCCGGACTCGTCCGCTTCATCGCGGCGCTCGCGCGCCGGGTGCGCGGTCGGGTGGTCGCCCCGGATCCCGAGGACCTCGACGCCGCGGTGCTGGGCGAATACATGCGTTCACGCTCCCGGAACGGCTCCTGGGGTGGGTCGGGTGACAGCTTCGCGGACGACCACGCGTAACGGTCTTCGGGACGAATGCCCTGGTCGCGGGCTGATTCTTTTGCATTTACATAGAAGTATTGCTTAAGTGAAGACGAGCCCTCACGCTGGAACCACCCGTGGACATCGGGGAACGGATGAGACGAGAGGATTCGTCATGCACCGCACACGCACGTTGACCGCGGCAGCCGCCCTCCTGGTCCTGTCACTGGGCGGGCTCACCGGATGCAGCTCCTCGCCCGCGGAACAACCACAGTCCATGGCCACCTCCTCCGAGATCGCCAACGGGCCCACCTCCGGCATCCGTTCCCAGTCCGCGAGCCCGCAGGCCGGGACCGACGCCGCGGCGACCGGCCAGGCGACCGCCGCGGCTCCCGTCTCCTCGCCCGCCGCGCAGCCCAAGAGTCACATGACCGCGTCCGACACCCCCGCGCCCGGGTCGCAGAGCCCCGCGGCGACCACTGCGGCATCGTCTGCGACCCCCGAACCGTCCGGGTCGTGCGCGAACACCTCCGCGGAGCAGGCCGTGAACGAGAACATCGACAAGGTGGGCCCGGCGTTCCCCAAGGGCAACGTTCCCGACGCCGAGTGGGTGGCGATCGACACCGAGACGTACGACCCGTGCGCGGACCTGTCGTGGGTCACGCTGACGATCCGCAGGGGCACGGCGTCCTCCCCGTCGCAGCAGATGCTCTTCCACGACGGCGAATACCTGGGCACGACCACCCAGGAGGGCATCGCCTTCTCGCCCGCGACCGTGCGGCTGTCCGACTCCGCCATCCAGGTCACCTACCGGTGGGCCAAGGAGGGCGAGAGCAATGCCGGTGCGAGCGGGCGGGCTGTGTCCACGTACTCCTGGAACCCGAACACCGAGTCCGTGGACCACGCGGGCGAGTGGCCCCCGGGTATCGGCTGAGCCGCGCCCCGGCGCCCGGTTTCGACAACGCCACCACGCGCCGTTGCCCCCGCACTCCATCGGGACGGCAGCGCAGCCGCGTGGCTGGACACCGTGGCATGCCACGTGTGACACGATGAGCGCACGGGACGCACCCCACCGGCGAGGAGAGTCATGAACCTGCTGCGCACGCTCGTGACCGCATCCGCCGGTGCATACACCGCCAATTGCGCGCTGGGGGCGTCCGTGGCCGCCCGGTGGGTGAGCACCTCGAACGTCCGGTGGATCCACCACGGTCTGTACATCACCACGTCCGCCGTGACCGCGGCGGCATGCGTGGCCGCGGTGCGTGAGCGCTCCCCAGTGGCGGCGGTCCTCGCACCGGCGGTCGTCCCGCTCTTCCTGTTGCAGCGCCACGGTGCGCACCCGCTGCGACGTCACACCCGAGACGCCCTCGCGGCGGCTCCCTGCTACGTGGCCGGCCTCGCGCTGGCCTGGAGGTGAATCGTGGAATTCCTGGATGCCGTGTTCAACCGCCGCACCACCAACGGCCCGTTCCGCCCGGATCCTGTGAGCCCCGAGCACCAACAGTTGCTGATCCGCGCGGCGGCCGCGGCCCCCTCCCAGTTCAACAGCCAGCCGTGGCGGTTCGTGCTGATCGAGGACCGGGACACGATCGAGACCGTCGCCCGGATCAGCGGGGAGAGCATGACCGAGGTCATGGGCGCGGGCACGTTCTTCGACCGGTACAAGAAGTACTTCCGGTTCAGCCAGAAAGAGATGGACGCCCAGCGCAGCGGCATGCTGTTCGACAAACTGCCCGCGCTGTTGCGCCCGTTCACGTCCAAGGCGTTCACGCCCTCCGGGCAGAGCCTCATGAACAAGCTGCGCGTGCCCCAGACCCTGGGCGAGGAGAACCGCAAGCTCGTGGCGGGGTCCCCGCTACTGATCGGCGTGATGCTCGAGCGCGGCGAGTACCGCCCGGAGGAGCTGTCCGGGTTCTACTCGGTGTTCAGCATGGGTGCCGCCATGGAAAACCTGTGGCTCACCACGGTGGAGTTGGGCATGGGGATCCAGTTCGTGTCCTTCCCCATGGAGGCACCGCACCAGTGGCAGCGGATCGTGGACGTGCTGCGCGTTCCGGAGGATCTGGAGCTCATGGCCGTGTACCGGCTGGGCTACGTGCCTGAGCGCACCCACCGCCCGGCGATCGACTGGTCCAGCCGCGAACGCAAACGCCCCTCCCAGTACGTGTTCCGGGAGACGTGCGAGACGCCTCAGCAGGGCTGGGATCAGGACGTGCGTCCCGGGTCCGACTGAGTCCGGTCCTTCTGCGGGGTGTCCACCTGATCCCGGTCCGCCTGGACCGCCTCCGCGTCCTGGCCGGTGTGCACCGCCAGCAGCCGGAAGAACCGCTGTTGCACGGCCCGCCACCCCGGGGGCAGCGCCTGGCGCAGCTCTCCGGGGCGGTAGCTGCGCCGGATGGACAGCAGACCGTCGAAGCGCACGAACACCCTGGCTCGTGCGAGCGGCAGCGTGGCCACCCAGTACAGCAGCCAGGCCGCGCGGCTGCGGCGCAGGTCGTTGTGCACCGCTACCCCACGGGTCAGCCGACGTGAGTCCGCCAGCACGGCGGACAGCTCCTTCCGTGTCAGGTGGTGGAGCATGTGGTTGGAGATCACGGCGTCGTAGCGCTCCCCCGCTGCCACCAGGTCGTGGCTCGCGAGCGTCCGGTAGGCGGCGCCCACTCCGCGGTCGTGCGCGGCCGCCCACCGTGTGGCCCGGGCGTCCGGGTCGATCCCGGTAATCCGCACGTCCAGCCCGTCGCGAGCGGCCCAGCGGGTGATGGCCCGGGCGACGTCGCCCCCGCCGCACCCGATGTCCAGCACGGTGCCGGGGCGGCCCTCTCGGGCAGCGGCACGCAACGCGGGACGTACATACCGGCGGTAGACGGGCCGCCAGGATGCAACGAGCGGGTTGATCACCCCGAACAAGCGGTAGGTGTTGTCCAGGGCCACCGGATCGCAGGCCGGATCGTCCATGAGCTCCGGCTCGTCCACGCTGCGGTGGCGGAGCAGGGGGTCGCGGCGGCGCAGGACATCAGCGTGCGGCAGAGGGTTGTTGCGCAGCGTAGGTTTCATCGCTCACGTCGTCTCGGACGCGGGACGGACCCGCAGCAGGGCGCTCTCGATGCTCAGGCCGGGGCCGAACGCGAGCGCCGCCACGGTGCCCGGGTCCCCCGCTCGCACAAGGCGCTCGAGCACGAACAGGATGGTCGCACTGCTCATGTTCCCGGCGTCCGCGAGCACTCCCCGGGAGGGGGCCATCTGCTCGTCCGTGAGCGCGAGCCGTCCCTGTACCTTGTCCAGGATGCTGCGTCCCCCCGGGTGCACGGCCCACAGGGGGATCCGGTCCGCGCTCAACCCCGCGCGGTCCAGCAGGGGTGCGAGGGCGTCCGTCACGTGGTCGTCGATGATCCGCGGCACGTAGGTCCCCAGGATCATCTCGAAGCCCTCGTCCCCCACGCTCCACGCGAGTTCCTCCTCGCCCACTGGGGCCAGGGTCGTCTCGAAGTCCACGAGCTCGAGGGTAGCGCCGGGAGCGGCGGCGTCGCGCCCCGTCACCACCGCGGCGGCCGCACCGTCCGCGAACAGGGCGTTGCCCATCACGGTGTCGGGATCGTTGCGCACGTGCAGGTGCAGGGTGCACAGCTCCACGCACACCACGAGCACCACGGCGTCCGGATCCGCGCGGCACGCGGTGTACGCGGCTTGCAGGGCGGGGAACGCGGCATTACAGCCCATGAACCCCAGGTGCATCCGCTTCACGTCCGCGGGTAGCCCCAGGTCCTTGGTCACGCGCACGTCCGGGCCCGGCGCGAAGAACCCGGTGCAGGACACCGTGATCACGTGGGTCACGTCCGCGAGCTCGATCCCGGGGGCCGCGGCGTCGAGGGCCGCCCGGGTGGCTGTCACGAACATCCGTTTGGCGTGCTCGGTGTAGAGCTGGTTGCGTGCGTGCGTTCCCGGCGAGCGCAGGTGCCGGGTCGTGGGATCCACGAACGGCGACGCCGCGGCGTCGCCCCCGTCAACGGTCCCCGATGCCACAACGCCCAGCTCGGGCAGGACCGTGTGGCGTGTGCTCACCCCGGCGCCTGCGAAGGCGGAACGCACCACGCGCGTGCCGAGCCTGGTCATCCCCGGCTGCTCGGCGAACAGCCGGGACACGTCCTCCTGCCGGATCACGGTGTCGGGGACGGCGGTCTCGATCGACAGTAGGCGTACGGTCATACTCCATGGTAGGCGCGCGGGCCCCCGCCCGGACGAGGCGCCCCTTGCCGGACGAGCCCCGACATGCGCAACGGCCGCCCGATCCATGGGGATCGAACGGCCGTCGGACGGGCGGGTCGGATCAGAGATCCACGACCTTGTTCTCGCCGTCCACGGTGTCGCCCTTGACCTTGGACTTGATCAAGTTGGCCACCTGGGTCACCTTGCTGTTACCCGGGCTGTCCCAGTACTCGGCGCTGTGGCCGTCGATCTCGATGAGGATGTTGTTGGGGTTCTCCGGGCCGCCCTGGAGCCACGAACCGGTGAAGCTGCTCCACAGTTCCTTGAGCTTGGCCTCGTCGTTGACGATGCGCGCGGTGCCGCACACGGACACCCACGAGCCGGAACCCGAGTAGGCCACGTTCACCTCGGGGCGCTGCTGCAGGGCCTGCGCCTGCTCGGAATCGCGCTCCGCGATGAACCGCACGGTGCCGTCGAACTCGACCTCCTGCGTGGCCATGGGCTTGGACACCAGGTGACCATCCCCGTCCACGTGGGTGAGCATGGCGATGCGGGTGCCCTTGATGATGTCCCGCACCTTCTGGATGTCGTCGGTGTTCTCCGCCATGGCACTTCCTTTCGTCGAGGCTGTGAATGCCCACCAAACCGTGGGGTCTGCCACCGCGATGTGGCGTCGATTGTCAGTTTATTTACTAGTGACGGTGCGCACGAGAGAGTTGGCCGGGAGCGGAATTCACGCCGTCGTGAGCAGCACGGCCCCGAACGATCCGGTCGTGGGCGGCATGATGTCGGACAACACGGACACAGACATCCAGGCAGGGAGGGACGCATGACGCGATCGCACGAGGACACCGTGCACGTGCTGTTGGAGCGCCACGGCACCACGTACGCGCAGGACGCCGGCATCGAGCTGCGGGACACACCCGCTCCCCTGTTCCAGCTGCTGGTGCTGGCCAATCTGCTGTCCGCGCGCATCGGGGCCAAGGTGGCGGTCGCCTCCGCGCGCGAGCTGTTCACGGCCGGGTACCGCACCCCGGAACGGATGCGCGCGGCGTCGTGGCGGCAACGGGTTCAGGCGCTGGGTCGCGGCGGCTACAAGCGTTACGACGAGCGCACCTCCACGATGCTCGGCGACGGCGCCGCCCTCCTGATCGACGAGTACGGCGGGGATCTGCGCCGCGTGCGTGAGCGCGCGGACGGTACCGACGACGTCCTCGAGGCGCTCCAGCAGTTCCCGGGGATCGGCCCCGCGGGCGCCGCGATCTTCGCCCGGGAGGTACAGGGTGTCTGGCCCGGCCTCGCGCCGTTCTTCGACGCCAAGGCCCTGGACGGCGCCCGGCGGATCGGTCTGCCCGACGACGCCCACGACCTCGCGGACCTCGTCCCGCCCGAAAAACTCCCCATCCTGGCCGCGGCCCTGGTCCGGGTCGCGCTGGACCGCACCAAGGGTGACCCGCTGGAGTAACGGACCGGGTGCGATCCGCCGGAGGTGCATTCGGCGGCGGACGCCAGGTTAATACACCGGCTGTGATCCGTGGTGCCGAGTTAACACCTCGGTCATCGGGGTGCTCCACAGCCGTCATGTCCCCCCGCGACCATGGGTTCGGCCCGTTCCCCGGTCATCACCACGCGACCGGCAAGGCCATCTCCGTACGGCAACCCGTGAGAGGCTCTGGATGCGCACCCGCACGACCCCCCTGACCGACCGTCTCGCAACGGACCCCCTCCGCTGGATCCGGCCCACGGCCCTCCTGACAGCACCCCGCGGGCGGGAGGACACTGCGGGAATGACCACTGCGCCGGCCCACCTGTTGGTCGGCCACCGCGGAGCCGCGGGGGTCGCACCCGAGAACACGGTGGCGGCGTTCGAGGTGGCCCGTTCCTCGGGTGCGCAGTTCTTCGAGCTCGACGTCCAGCTCTCCGCGGACGGTGTGCCCTTCGCGTTCCACGACCCCACCCCCGCGCGCACCACGAACGCCGCCGAGGTGTTCCCGGGTCGGGAGAACGATCCGGTCACGTCCTTCACATGGGCCGAATTGCAACGGCTGGACGCTGGTTCGTCCTTCTCCGGCGCGTTCCGGGGCGAGCGCATCCCGCACCTCGACGACGCCGTGCGAGTCGCGGGCGACGCGATCGGCGTGTTCATGGAGATCAAATCGCCGGCCACGTCCCCGGGTATCGAAGACGTGGTCGCGGAGCGCCTGCGGACGGGTCCCCCGTGGCAGCGCTTGTTGCGTGACGGGCGGATCGAAGTCCTGGGTTTCGACGCCGCGTCCAATCAGCACTTCGCGGCACTGGCCCCGGAGGTCCCCCTGCAGCAACTCGTGTACCGGGTTCCCGATGCCGAGACCCTCGCTCGGATCTCCACCTACGCGGGGCAGGTGGGGTCCAACCACCGCTGGCTCAATGCGGCCGCGGTGGACCGGGTCCGTGCGGCAGGGCTGGGCATGAGCGTGTACACGGTAAACGCCGAGCGCAATTTCAACCGCATGGCGGCCCTGGGCGTGGATCGGATCACGACCGACTTCCCCGTGGAGTTCTCCTGGAAACACCCCGCGACCGTGGGTCACGCCGTGGCAGTGCGGTAGCCCCGACGGTCGCCGGGCCGCAACCGGGCCGCCGCCGCGCTGCCCTGCCACCGGGGATCCGTTCGCAGCCGTCCGTAGGTGTCCACGTCCACCCGCTCGCCCGCGATCAGGAACTTCCTCCGCTGGGTCCCTTCCTTGCGGAAACCGGCGGCCCGCGCCACCGCTCCCGATGCGGGGTTGTTGACCCGGTGCCCCAGCTCGAGGCGTTCGAGTCCGGCGTGGTCCAGGGCCCACTCAGCCACCGTGGCGGCGGCTCGGGTGGTCCACGGCCTGGGGATCCGGTTCGAACGGCATGCCCTGCAGGTCCATGTCGCCGTAGCGCAGGATGTGCAGGTCACCCCCGAACACGTCGTGCCAGTGCTCCATGGCTTCGGCGGTGGTTCCGGGCAGGGCGATGTACGTGGCGAGTGAGGGGGTCATGTGAGGCTCCTTCGACGAACGCATCCCGGATGATTCGGTCCCAGTATGGCCGTCGCGAGCGGATTCGGGAACCTCTTGCTCCGGGCCCAGCGCAGTTGTTCGGGAACCTTTTACTCCGGCGCCCGGCGCAGTTGCTCGGGCAGTTCCTCGAGCAGCCGCAACCACAGTTCCGAGACCGTGGGATAGCTGGGCACCGCGTGGCGCAGCACGTGCACCGGTACCTTCCCCGTGATCGCGATCGTGGCCGCGTGCAGTTGCTCGCCAGCGTCCGGGCCCGCGAACGTGGCACCTACGAGGCACCGGGTCTCCCGGTCCACGACGATCTTGGCCTTTCCGGAGACGGTGTCACGCAGCAGCGCCGCGCCGGCCGCACCGTTGTAGGGCACCTCCGCGGTGACGACGTCGATCCCCCGGTCCCGCGCGGAGGCTTCCGTCAGTCCCGTCTGCGCGACCTGCGGTTGCGTGAACACGACCTGGGGCACGGGCGGATTCTCCACCTCGTACGGCGCGGGCGCCCCCGTGGCCGCCGCCTTGATCCTGGCCCCGATGACCCGGGCGCGGTACTTGCCCCAGTGGGTCAGGGGCACATCGCCGCTGGCATCGCCCACGGCGTGCAGCCATGCGGGGAGCTTCTCATGCAGGACGTCGTCCGCGCTCAGCCCGACCGCGTCGAGTCCCACGTCCCGCAACCGCGGGGTACGGCCTGTGGCCACGAGCACCTCGGCCACGTCGACGGTCCCGGCAGAGGTCTCCAGGTGGACCGGCCCGCCGTGGACCCGGCCCAGCCCCGTGTCCTCGGCATCGCTGCGGGTGCACTTGGTGACGGATGCGCCGAGCACCACTTCCACGCCGCTGGCGCGCAACCCGTCCAGGACGGTGTCCCCCGCGAACGGTTCGTTGCCGGACAGCAAACCCGAGCCCCGCACGAGCAGGGTCACCCGGGATCCCAGGGCGTTGAGCCACACCGCGGCCTCACATGCCACGACTCCCCCGCCCACGATCGCGATGCTCTCCGGCGTCTCGACCACGCCGGTCGCGTCCGCGGACGTCCACGGGTGCGCTCCGTCGAACTCGGAGGGGATGCTCGGCTCGCTGCCGGTCGCGAGGATCACGGCGTGCCGCGCGGTGAGGGTGCGCGCGGCGGCGTCGTCGGCCTCGATGCGCACCGAGCGCTCGCCCACGAGTCGGGCGTGGCCGCGCACCACGCGGATGCCCGCGGACTCGGCCCACTCGACCTGGGAGGAGTCGTCGTAGTCGGAGACGAACGAGTCGCGCCGCGCGAGCATGCCGTCCCGGTCGAGCCGCGTGGGGACGACGCCCTCGAGGTCGTCCGTCAGTCCCGTCACGTCGACCGGGCGCAACAGCGCCTTGCTGGGCATGCACGCGTAGTACGAGCACTCCCCGCCCAGCAGGTGACCCTCCACGATGACCGCGGTGAGGTCCGTGCCCTCGATCGCGTACTGCGCGGCGTTCTCTCCCACCGCGCCGCCGCCGATCACGATCACGTCCACCGACTCCTGCGTTGCTGACTCCGTCATGTCCTCACAGTAGCCGCCGGGGTGCCGGATGTCGGCCCGGGGGCACCCCGTGCTCGGTGCGGAACCGGCCTCCCACCTGGCAATACTCCCGATTGTGACCCTCGTCATGTGTACGGTGGAAGAGCCACCTCCGTTGCATGGTCGGCATCACGACCCTCGCCGGCCCAGCGGACCGACGATGAGGAGATGCCATGAACGCGAGCGCAATGACACCCCCGGCCACCGACGAGCCCCCCACCACCCATCGCCCCTTCCGAGCCCGCGGCGGACTGGCGTTCCTGGGGCTCGCGGGCATGCTGACACTGGCCGCGTGCGGCGAGGGCAATGACGCCACCACCGCGGATCCGACGGGTGGGCAGGGGGCCGCGACGGCGGCGTCGAGCCCGGGTCCCCTGGCCACCGCCACGGTGCGTCATGCCGAGGGAATGGAGGTCGGCACCGCGCAGTTCACCGAGGCCGACCAGGATGCGATGCGGGTTTCGGTCGAGTTCTCCGGTCTGGAACCGGGGTACTACGGCCTGCACGTGCACGGCAATGGCGTGTGCGAGGCGGAGAGTTCCGCGCCGGACGATCCCTCCGAGACCGGCGCATTCCTGTCCGCCGGCGGGCACCTGGGTGGCGACGACGCTCGCCATCCGGAGCATGCGGGTGACCTTCCCGCGCTGCTGGTGACGGAATCCGGGCGGGCGGCCATGTCGTTCGAGACGGACCGGCTCACGGCCGAGAACCTGCGGGACGACAACGGCTCCGCGCTGATGATCCACTCCGGCCCGGACAACTACGCGAACATCCCCGAGCGCTACGCCCCGGAGGGACCGGACGAGGACACCCGCTCCACGGGTGACGCCGGCAGCCGCCTGGCGTGTGGTGTGATCGAGTAACCCGTCCTCGTCACACGGACGTTCGACGCCCCGCACGGGTGAGCGCCAGGACGACCACGACGATCAGCGCGGACGTTGTGCCCGCGATCATGTCGGTCATGGTGTCCAGGTTGTTCACCTGAGCGTTGCTGTCCGAGACCAGATCGGTGACGAACTCGGCGACCTCCCACAGGAACGCGATGAAGGCGCTGAACGACACGATCGCGAGCCCCCACAGCCACGTGGGCAGGACGAAACCATGCCGCCGGGACAGGATGCGCCATGCGTGATCGGCACCCAGCGCGATCAGGATTCCCGAGAAGAAGTGGACCACGGTGTCCCACGGCGTCCACACACCGTAGACGTGCACGTACGTTCCCAGGAACGCCCCGCCGAACAACAGCACCGCGTACAGCAGTTGCAGGGTCACGGGGATGGTGGCGCGGGCGATCGGCTCCAGGGCGAGCGGGACGAGCGCCGCGAGGACGAGTGCGGACAGCAAGAACACGGCCGGGCCGTTCTCCCGGGCGATCTCGAAGATCAGCGTCCCCACGAGGAGCACCTCCAGCACGATCAAGGGGGCATGGCGGCGCAGTCTCGTGTCGTGGGGGATCATGCATCCGACCCTACGCACGGGCCCTGACACGGTGGATTGGGACGCGACGGCGTTGAGGAGGCTCAGTCCGTGAGGATCAACGACAGCCCCCGATCGAGGGCCTGTTCGGTGCCCTCCCGAACGGATTCGGGTGCGTTGAGGTGATCCAGGGCCAACCCGTTCACGAGTGCCGTGACCAGGGGCGCGGCGGTGTCCGGGGTCAGCCCCTCACGTAGCTTCCCGTCCTCCTGGGCCCGCCGCAGGACGTTCAGGACACCCTCGTGGAAGATCTGCAGGTTCTGCCAGTACACGCTCGCGAGCCAGTCCCGGGTGGAGGCGGCCGCCCCGAAGCTGACCCACACGGCAGCGTCCTCCCTCCGGACGCCCTCCAACGGCAGGAGTTCACGCAGGGTGCGAGCGAGGGATGCCCGATAGCCGTTCTGACTGCGCGCAGCCATGACCCGTTGGGTTTGTCGCTCCACGGACCTCTCGAGGGCGGCGAGCAGCAGATCCCGCCGCGTCTTGTAGTGGTATTGAACGGTCCCGGGGGAGATCCCGGACTCCTGGGCCACGGTGCGCACGCTCACCACGTCGAAACCTTGCTGGGCGATCACGCGGATCGCCGCTTCCGCGATCATGACCCGGGCGGGGATCATCCCGCGACTCTCGTTCTCCTGTGGCATCTGACCACCCCCTCTCATACAAGTGTATGGTCGTGGTATGGCATACGTTCGTACGAGACAAGGCGGCACACATGGGTGACCTTCTCGCACTGCTCGGATTGGCCCTGCTGGACAGCATGAGCCTCGGAACCCTGGTGATCCCCCTGGTCCTCGTGATCTCCCGGCGGCGCGTGGACGCGGTCCCGCTGTTCTTCTACTTCGCGGCCGTGGTGCTCCTCTACTTCTTCCTGGGGATCGCGATCGCCCTGGGGTTCGACCTCCTCTCCGACGTGGCCGGGAGGATCTGGGACAGCGAGCCCGCCCAGTGGTTCAAGGTGGTCGCCGGGCTGGGTCTGCTCGCGTACGGGATCTTCGCACCGGACCCCGTGAAGCGCGAGGGGCACCGCGCACCGCCCAGGTCCTTGCATCCCGGTGCCATGGTCGCCCTCGGTGCCGGCGCTGCTCTCACGGAAGCCGCCACGATGGTCCCCTATCTCGCGGCCAACGGGATCATCACGAGTATGGACATCGGCTGGCCGCTGCGTCTGGCCCTGCTCGCTACCTACTGCGTCGTGATGATCCTGCCCGCGCTCGTGCTCATCGCGGCTGCAGCATTGGTCGGCCAGCGGATCTGGCCGCGCCTCGAGAGGATCGTCCCCACGCTCGAGCGGGAAGCAAAGGTCACGCTTCTGTGGATCGCAGCGATCGTGGGGGTGTGGATGGCCGGGAGCGGATTGTCCGCCGTGATGAACTGACACCCCCCTTGTCCGCGGAGAACCCCCGGAAGTGATCGAACGCCGCTCGGTGCAGTACGTCGGTGTACTACATTGGCATGCCCGGTGGGGGCGGCTCGTGTTCATCGCGGTCACGCTGGTCGGGTTCAGGCTGAGTTTCCTGCCGTTCACCGAGCTCGTGACCAAGGTCTTCCCCGTGATCGGCTGGCTCGGTGTCCTCTTCATGGCGGTCCTACTGGTCACGTGGCTGGTCAGCGCGCGCACCCACATCGCCGAGGAAGGGTTGCGCGGGGACCTGATCCGCACGCTGCTGCTCTACCGCCTGGACCCGAACCGCCGCTGGACACCCCGGCACGCGAATGCCCTCGTCCAGGCGGTGGACGAGTTCAACCTGCGCGCCATGCAACTGGGCGACGTGATGAGCAGTGCCTCTACCAGGAGGCCGAGCGGACCAGCGGGATCAGCGTCCTGCCCGAGGAACAGGAGCAACTCGGCGAGAAGCTGTCGCGGTTGTAGAAATCCCGCCGCATCAAGCCCCCGTGCCGTTGACGGCGTCCCCGGGTCGGTGACGGCAGTACGACGACGGTAGACGGCCACCTTCGCGTTCGAGGTGATCGTCCGCCGTCGTCAGATGTACCGCCTGGATCCCGGGAACGGGAGGCGACGTACGAGGTCGTCAGCCTCCGAAGCCGATGTCCAGGGACACGACACCCACGCCGATCACCATGGCGGTGGCCAGCAGGAACGCGAGCACGATCAGAATGAGCCCCCACGGGGTGCCCTTCTGCGGGTTGCTGGGCTGAGTTTTGGGCGTGTCTTCCATGATCTTCCCTTCGTGTGGTCGGAGTTAAAGTCTGGCAGGTCGCGGAGAGTTTGGGGGAAAGTGACATGGGGCGGGGCGGTTGCCGCTCTTGCCCTGGCGTCTGTGCGTGCTGTTGTGGCCATGAACACTTTCTTCAACTCCATGCGCAACCTCGGCTTCCGACGCGGGTTCCCGCGAGCAGCGTTCCCAACCGTTCGCCACTCCCGGCCCCGAGGTCCACTGATCGGGACGCACTGCGCACGGCCGCGAGACAGCCTGCCTCGACATCCCACGGTGGCTCAGTAGCGGTCAGTCGGCCTTCCAACCGTGAGAAGTCCCAGCCGACCATCCGGGTGCGGTCGTAAACGGCGCGCAATGAGTCGATCGTCATGCTTCATTGTGGTCTCCCACCGCGCCCCGTGAGGCTGTGTGTTCTCAGCTGCAGGAGCCTTCTGCCCCATCGAGTTCCTCGGCGGCGGCGCCGTCGGACTCCGGATCCTGCAGTGCGGGCCCGCCCACGGCCTGGTCCTGCCAGGTGAGCACGCGCCATGCGCCGGGCTCGCCGTCGAGCACGACGACGCCCGTGTTCGACAATCCGTTGGTCGCCGTGAACTTGCGGTCCAGGTTGGCGCACCGCAGCGCACACCACGCACGAATGACGGCGCCGTGCGACACGAGAACAGCCACGCGGTCCGGTGCCAGAGCAGTGGACGCTTCCTCGACGACGGCGTCGAAGCGCGCCATGACGTCGTGGCCGTTCTCGTCCGACCCGGGGATCCTCGAAGCGAGGCCACCATCCGCCCAGCTCAACGCTGATTCCAGATAGGTCGCGATCGAATCGTGGTCGTTGGCCATTTCCAGATCCCCGGCACCGATCTCACGCAGACCCTCACGGATCTCGGTCGACAACTCGCGCGCCTCCGCGAGCGGGGCGGCCGTCTGCTGGGTGCGCACGAGGTTGGAGGCGTAGATCGCACTGATGGGCTCACCCGCCAGCGCCTGCACGAGGGCCCGCGCCTGCTCACGCCCCAGGTCGGTGAGGTCCGCGCCGGGTGCGGCGGTGTCCAAGTGATGGCCCACGTTGGAGGAGGTCTGGCCATGACGCACCAGAATGAGTCGCACGGGGATATGCACCTTGTCAGTTGCCGGGGGTCTTGTAGGTCATACCCGGTCCACGGTAGCTCAGGGAGGAATCCGCTGAGCCACGCACCACGACCTGACCACCGCCCACGCTGCGTGCCGAATTGTTTCGAGGCCATGGCCACTGCCCTGGCGCGGTGACCTGCTGTTGTGAATCTGCATGATCGCGGGAATTCACAATCTACGGCTGGGCATGGCTCCATGACCGCCCCGGAGCCGAGCCACTCCACGACCCGGTCTGCCAGCAGACGGCCGATCGTCATGGTTGCGGAGAAGGCACCGCAGGCGACGGCCGCAGTGCCCGCGGAGGTGCCGAGCGCGTCCTTCAGGCTGCGCTCGCGCGGAGCTCCCCCCGATCGTCACTGACTCTCCCGCCCCCGAGACGGACGTGGCGTCCCTGCGTGCGACAGAAGCCACCGTCACCGTAACGGCCCAGGGCTGAGCCGCTGGAAATACCCTAGAGTAACTTCTATGTCTGACCACCGGAACTCCCCCGTAGCCGGGATCCGCCGCGAAAACCTGAGCATTCCCGTCGCCTCGGACGCCGTGGCGGGCACGCTGTGGCTGCCCGAGGGCGAGCCGCGCGGCGTCGTCGTCATCCACCCCGCCACCGCAACGCCCGAACGGTTCTACGCCGGGTTCGCCGAGTACGTGACGGGCCGCGGTCTCGCGGCGGTGACCTATGACTACCGCGGCACGGGCCGCTCCGGCGAACCCCGGAAGAACCCGCACCTACGCATGCGCGACTGGATGGGCGGGGATGTCCCCGCCGTGGCCGCCTGGACCCGCGCACGGTTCCCCGGGTTTTCACTGCACGCCGTGGGTCACAGCATCGGCGGGCACGCCATGGTCCTCGGCCACGGGCTCGAGGGCCTCGACCGGTTCGCGGTGGTCTCCTCCCACCTGGCGCACACCCGCACGATCGCCCCGCGGAAGGAGCAGCTGCGCGTGGCCGCCATGCTGCATGTCGTGGGCCCGGCACTGAGCCGGACCCTGGGGTATATGCCCGGCAAGCGGCTCGGCATCGGAGAAAACATGCCCACAGCCGCGATGGTCGAGTGGGGGTCGTGGGCACGGCGTCCCGGCTACTTCTTCGACGACCCGTCCATGGACGCGACGGCCCGTGCGGCCGCGGTCACCCAGGATGTGCTCGCGCTCGGCGCCTCCGACGATCCCTGGGCCAGCCCCGCGCAGATGAGGGCCCTGACCGGGCGGCTCACCTCCGCCGCGGTGGAGCACCGCACGTTCACCCCGGAGCAGCTGGGCGTTCCGCGCATCGGCCACCACGGCCTGTTCCGCCGCTCCGCCGCCGACGCTGTGTGGCCAGGCCTCGTGGCCTGGCTCACCGCGCCGTCACCCCAGGGCTGAACGGCCCCGGCTTCCCGGGACTGCACTCACCGGGCGGAGAAGGGCAGCCGCGACGTCGCCCTGGGTGCTCAGACGTTGACGGGCCGGTGCATGGGCACGGGCCTGTCCGCCGTCTGGCGCCACACGAGGGCCGCCACGGTCAGCACGAGCACCACGGCGATGAGACCGAACGGCACGGGCAGCAGCGGGTCGATGAGCATCAGCACGCTCGCTAGGGGAAGAACCGTCTTGACGACCCTGTCCGCGTTGCACCTGATGGCAACCGCCCACACGCCGAGCAGGAAGACGGCGAGGGGAATGGTGAACGCGAAGGAGGACCACGGGGCGTGCAGCTCGCTGCCGCCCGTGAGAACGTCGATCTCCACCTCGATGCCGGCGGAGAAGGCGCCTGCCGCGGCGAAGATGAAGAAGTGCGTGTAGCCGTAGAACATGGAGTCGACGAACGTGTTGATGACCCGGTGGTGCGGGTGCCACGGCGTGGACTCGGTGGACTCCGCGATCAGGCGAGGACGGCGGCGCCCGTTCCCGCCGGGGTGCGTCGGTCACGTGGACAGTGTCAGACTGGCAAGGTCCCACCCCCTGCATAGCTCACGGACCGCTCCGGGCAGGGCCCGCCCGCCCGGGCTCAGCGCAGCAGCGGGATCAGTGCAGCAGCAGTGTGACGGACAGCGTCGTGGGCTCGAGGGCCCTCACTGCGTGCAGCAGCCCCTCCGTGAGGTGCAGCACCTGGCCCGGCCGCAGCTGCACGGGACCCTCCGGGAGCTGGAAGTCTACGCTCCCCCGGACCACCTGGATCAGCGCCGGGTGCGGTGCGGCGTGTTCGTGGAGCTCGTCGCCCTCGTGGAACTCGAAGGCGACCACCTTGACGCCGTCCTCCTCCACCACCGTGGCAGCACTGGGGCGGCCCGGACGGGGTTCGCTGCGGCCGACCAGCTCTGAAAGGGTGGCGACTCCGCTCCCGGAGCCGTGGTGGGTGGTGTGCTCGAACGAGTGGTGCGCCATCGCTTCTCAGGTCCCCTCCGTGAATTGTTCGAAACATAATCAGCATATTATGCGCAAGATATTGGATCAATGAGGGTTCACTCGGCCGGAACCGCCGAAAAGCAGTCGCTCTCCTCCTGCGGCACCTCCCAGCTGACCCGATGCACCGAACGGCCCACCCACGAGGAGGTCGTGGCCCGCCTGAGGACGCGCCTCCCTCAGACACTCATCCGAGGGTTGCTCACACGAGGGCCAGCACGAACGTCCACACGCACACCACCGCGAGCATGCCCAGGCTGTAGGCGATGGAGCCGCGCATGATCTCACTCTCCCGCCCGTTGAGACCCACCGCGCCGGCGGCGATCGCGATGGACTGCGGGGAGATGACCTTTGCGGTGGTACCGCCTGCCGTGTTGGTCCCCACGAGGAGGGACGGGGCGGCGCCGATGCCCTGCGCCGTCGCCACCTGCAGCGGCGCGAAGAGGGTGTTGTTGTTGACCACCGAGCCCGTGAGGAACACGCCGATCCAGCCGATCACCGGGGCGATGAGCGGGAAAATGGGACCGACGGCGGCCAGCGCGGTGCCCATGGCGGTGGAGCCGCCGGAGTAGTTGGCGATGTTCGCGAGCACCAGGATCACGGCGATGAGCAGGATGGCCGGGCCCAGTGCCTTGAGGGCGCCCGCCAGCTCCTCCCCCAGTTCTTTGGTGTGCAGCTGCGGGGTGGTGAAGAACGTGATGAGCACCGCGATCAAGATGGCCGTTCCGGTGGCACCAAGGATCGAGAAGGTCCAGGTGGCATTGACGACCGTTCCGGCGGCGGTGGTCACGTGACCGGTGAGCCCGGGCATGGGCACCTTGAAGGTCGTGAAGCTCAGCGCACCCTCGGTGAAGAAGCCCTGCACGGCGGGCACGGACCACAGCAGGATCACGGCGGTGAGGATGTAGAAGGGGCTCCACGCGCGGATCACCTCACTCGCGGGATGGCTGGCCTCAGCGGTCTCGGGGGCCTCCGGGGCACGCGAGATCCGGCGCGGGGACCACACGTGGCACACCGCGAACAGGGCGACCATGGCCAGCAGGCCGGCCGCGAGATCCGCCAGCTCGGGGCCCATGAACCACAGCAGGCCACCCTGCACCGCGCAGAAGACCACCGAGGAGACGAGCGCCGGGAGCCAGGCCTCGCGCAGGCCGCGCACCCCGTCGACCATCCACACGAGCAGGAACGGAACGAGAAACGTGAGCGGCTGGAGCAGCAGCACGAGGGCTCGCGAGAGTTCCTGCGTCTCCATGCCGGTGACCTGCGCGCCCACGAGCACGGGCACGCCAATGGCGCCGTAGGCACCGGCGGCCACGTTGGCCACGAGGCACAGCACTGCGGCGCGCACGGGCGGGAACCCCAGCTGCACGAGCAGTGCCGCGCAGATCGCAATGGGCACGCCGAAGCCGGCCACGCCTTCCAGGAACGCGCCGAATGCGAACGCGATGAGCAGCACCTGCACGCGCTGGTCAGAGGAGACCGCGGCGATCGAGGAGCGGATCACGTCGAAGCGGCCCGAGCGCACGCTCAGCCGGTACAGCCACACCGCCATGACGATGATGTACGCGATGGGCCACAGCGCGGTGAGCAGCCCCAGCAGACCTGCACCGGCCGCGGCGGAGACGGGCATGTGGAACACGAGCAGTGCCACCAGGATCTGCACCACCAGCGCGATGAGCCCCGATGTCAGCCCCGTGAGCTTGAACAGCATCATGCAGGCCAGGAACACGACTATCGGGATCGCGGCCACGAGCGCGGTGAGGGGCAGGCTGCCCAGGGTGTCAAGAGATTGGGTCCACATTGGAGCCTCCACGACGTCCGGCGGGTGAGCAGTCCTCAAGGCGGGCTCGCGACGTCGCCGCGGTGCGCGCCGTCGTCAGCCGCCGGTCGCGTAGCGGGGCGGGTTCCGGGAGCCAGCGGACCCTCGTACCACCACCTGCCACGCGCCGCAGCGACGCCTTGATCACAGGGTCAACGCTAGTCCTGAACCGGGCAGTTCGGGCGGAAACCCTCCGCGGAGAGTGACAGGTGCGTAGTAAGACGCCCGGCTGCGGACCCCCTGGGGAGCGGCACAGCCGCCCAGGGGGTCCGGAACCCCGTGAGTGGTAACGGGACACAGTAAAAATACCCACACCGTGAAATTACGATCGGCAAACCTTAGTTATTCTCAATGCCCTCGGCACCCGCCACAACCTTTTCTGGCGGCAGTACCGGAAACGCCCCGGAACGCGTCTTACAATGCCCCTCCCGGCGTAGAATTGAGGGTGATGAACTCCCGGAGTTCAGCACTCGGTTCACCCACTGACGAGGGGCAACGATGACGGCAACCATTCAGCGAAAACAACGCACGTCAGCCCCGCCGCGCACACGGCTGCCGGTGTCGAACTTCGCCGCGAAAACCACCATGGCCGTCACCGGTCTCATTTTCGTCGGATTTGTGTTCGTGCACATGTACGGCAATCTGCACATCTTCCGTGGCCAGGAGGAGTTCGACCACTACGCACACTGGCTGCGCGAGATCCTGATGCCGCTCATGCCCTACGCGGGTGTCCTGTGGGTGCTGCGCGTCGTGCTGCTGATCAGCCTGGTGCTGCACGTGGGCTGCGGGCTCCTGCTGTGGACGCGCGCCCGTCGAGCCCGCGGGCCGTTCAAACGCACCGGGTTGCGCCGCGGCGACGCCCTGATGGCACGCTCGATGCTCGGGACCGGCCTGGTGATCCTGCTGTTTGTCATCTTCCACATCCTGGACCTCACGCTGGGTGTCCAGCCGGCCGCATCCGGGGCGTTCGAGAGCGGATCGGCGTACGCCAATCTGGTCGCCAGTTTCCAGCGGCCCGTCGTGGCCCTCTTCTACATGCTCACCATGCTGGTGCTCACCGTGCACGTGGCCCACGGGACGTGGACCGCCGCCAACGACCTCGGCGCCACCGGCAGGCGGCTGCGGCGGCTCGCCGCGTGGGTGGCGGGGCTGGTCGCCATGGCCATCTGCCTGGGTAACATCTCGATCCCCGTCTTGGTTCTCCTGGGAGTGATTCAGTGATGACGGCATCCTCGACCACCCAGCCGCAGGCCCTGCTGGACGAGCTGCGCACCGTGGGTTCGGACCTCCCTGGCCTGGGCTCGGACGTGCCCCCGTCCCAGATGTGGGCGGACCGGCGGCTGCACTACCGCATGGTGGGCCCGCTCAACCGTCGGAAGTTCACCGTGGTCGTCGTGGGCACCGGACTCGCCGGTGCAGGTGCGGCGGCGGCCCTGGGCGAACTCGGCTACAACGTGGAGTCGTTCACCTTTCACGATGCCCCGCGCCGCGCCCACTCGGTGGCCGCCCAGGGTGGCATCAATGCCGCACGCGCCCGCACGGTGGACAACGACTCGATCGCCCGGTTCGTGAAGGACACCGTCAAGGGCGGCGACTTCCGCGGCCGCGAAGCCGATGCCTGGCGGCTGGCCGAGGAGAGCATCCGGGTCATCGACCACATGAACGCGATCGGCGCGCCCTTCGCCCGCGAGTACGGGGGCGGGCTGGCCACCCGCTCGTTCGGCGGCGTGCAGGTCTCCCGGACCTACTACACGCGCGGGCAGACCGGTCAGCAGCTGCAGGTTGCCGCCGCCCAGGCGCTGCTGCGGCAGGTCTCCACGGGACAGGTGAACCTGCACACTCGCACGGAGATGCTGGACCTCATCGTCGTGGAGGGCCGCGCCCAGGGCATCGTGGTGCGCGACCTCGTGACCGGGAAGATCTCGGCGGTCACCGGGGACGCCGTGGTGCTCGCCACCGGCGGCTACGGCAACGTCTACTACCGCTCCACGCTGGCCAAGAACTCGAACGTCACCGCCGCATTCCGGGCCCACCGGCGCGGCGCGCTGTTCGCCAACCCGTGCTTCATCCAGTTCCACCCCACAGCCCTGCCGGTCTCCAGCGAGTGGCAGTCGAAGACCACTCTCATGAGCGAGTCCCTGCGCAACGACGGCCGAATCTGGGTTCCCGTGAAGGCCGGGGACCACCGGCCCCCGAACGAGATTCCCGAGGACGAGCGCGACTACTACCTCGAACGCCGGTACCCGGCCTTCGGCAACCTCACACCGCGCGACGTCGCCAGCCGGGCCGCGCGCACCGAGATCGACGCGGGCCGCGGCGTCGGGCCGCTGAAGAACTCCGTCTACCTCGACTTCCGGGACGCCATCGAGCGGCTCGGACGGACGGTGATCGCGGAGCGCTACGGCAACCTTTTCGAGATGTACTCGGACGCCACCGGCGAGGACCCGTACGAGGAGCCCATGCGCATTGCGCCCGGCGCGCACTTCGCCATGGGCGGGCTGTGGAGCGACTACGACATGATGACGTCGATCCCCGGGCTGTTCGTGGGCGGCGAGGCCGGCTGGGGCTACCACGGCGCCAACCGCCTCGGGGCCAACTCACTGCTCTCCGCGTGCGTGGACGGGTGGTTCACGCTCCCCTACTCGGTGCCCAACTACCTGGCACCGCTGCTGGGCAAGCCGAAGCTCTCGCCGGACGACGACGTCGTGCGGGCCGCGGTTGCCGAGGCCGAGGCCGGGGTGCAGGCGCTGGTCGCGATCGGCGGCACGCAGGGCCCGGAGCGCTTCCACCGCCGACTGGGCGACCTGCTGTACGAGAAGTGCGGGGTGACGCGCACCGCCGAGGGGCTGGCCGAGGGTCTGCGAGGCATCCAGGAGCTGCGCAGGGAGTTCTGGAGCGACCTGCGGGTGCAGGGGCGCCCGGACGGCTTCAACCAGGAGCTCGAGCGCGCCGGCCGCGTGGCCGACTACCTGGACATGGCCGAGCTCATGTGCCTGGACGCGCTGGACCGGGACGAGTCCGCCGGCGCGCACTTCCGTGAGGAGCACCAGACCGAGGGCGGCGAGGCCCAGCGCGACGACGAGCACTGGCTGTTCGCGTCCGCGTGGGAGCGTGCTGATTCCGGCGAGACCGGCGAAACGGGACCGCGCTACATCAGGCACCAGGAGCCCCTGGAGTTCCCCAGCGTCCCGCCCGAGACCCGCGACTACCGATGAGAGGACCATCCTCATGAAACTCACGTTGAAAGTCTGGCGTCAGGAGTCCGGCGCCGAGGAGGGGCACTTCGAGGAGTACCCGCTGGAGGACGTGGGGCCCGAGTTCTCCCTCCTGGAGGCGCTCGACAAGCTCAACGACGACCTCGTTACCCGTGGCGAGGAGCCGATCGCGTTCGACTCGGACTGCCGCGAGGGCATCTGCGGGGCGTGCGGCGTGATCGTGGACGGCAGACCCCACGGCCCCCAGGAGAAGACGCCGTCCTGCCGGCAGCACCTCCGCTCCTTCGAGGACGGCGCCACGGTGCAGCTCGAACCGTTCCGCAGCGGCGCGTTCCCCGTGGTCAAGGACCTCGCGGTGGACCGCAGCGCGCTGGACCGAGTGATCGAAGCCGGTGGTTTCGTCTCCACCTCCGTGGGCACGGCGCCGGAGGCAGACGCCATCCCGGTCTCGCACGAGGCCGCGGAGTGGGCCCTGGACCTGGCCGCGTGCATCGGCTGCGGTGCGTGCGTGGCCGCGTGCCCCAACGGTTCCGCGCAGCTGTTCGCCGGGTCCAAGACCATGCACCTGGCCACGCTGCCCTCCAGCCAGAAGGAGCGCAGCCGCCGGGCCAAGGGCATCACGCGTGCCGCCGAGGAGGAGTTCGGCCCGTGCTCGGTGTACGGCGAGTGCGCGGAGGTGTGCCCCGCGGGCATCCCGCTCACCGCGATCGCCGGGCTCAACCGGGAGAAGCTGCGGCAGGTGCTGCGCAACAAGGACGACTGACCTGGCCGCTTTCCACAACAGACGACGACGCTCGGTGCCCCTGGGAGGGTACCGAGCGTCGTCGTGCTGGGAGGGTTCGCGGGGCGGACTACATGGCGAGGTCGCCGAGGATCCACATCCAGCCGCTGCCCACGACGGTCCAGATGATGATGATGGCCACGGACATGATGAAGGCGACCTTGAACCACTCGGAGACCTTGACGTACCCGGAGCCGTAGACCACGCCGGACGGGCCGGACGCGTAGTGGCTGATGGCGCCGAAGAGGTTGCCGATGAAGCCGAGAGCGAGGGCCGCAAACATCGGCGGGGCACCGGCGGTGATGGCCGCGCCCAGGAACACGCCGTACATCGCGACGATCTGCGCGGTGTTCGAGGCGAACATGTAGTGCGCGTAGAAGTAGACGAGCGCCAGGATGGCAAAGGCAACAGCCCAGGGCATGCCACCGACGGCACCGGAAACCACCGAGCCGATCCAGGTGATGACTCCCAGGTTGTTCAGGTTCTCCGCCATGCCCACCAGGACCGCGAAGAAGATCAGGGTGTTCCAGGCGGAGCCGTTCTTGGCCATGTCGTTCCAGGTGAGCACCTTGGTCACCAGCAGGACCGCGATGCCGACGAAGGCCGCCGTGGTGGCGTTGACGCCAATGGCCGTGCCGAAGACCCACAGCAGCAGGAGCAGCACGAACGTGGCCGCCATGATGATCTCACCGCGAGTCATGGACCCCATCTTCTGCAGCTCGCTGCGCGCCATGGTGGGTGCTTCCGGAGTACTCTTCAGCGTGGGCGGGTAGACCTTCATGAGCAGCCACGGGACCACCGCAAGGCTCACGAGGCCGGGGATCAGCGCGGCCAGGGCCCACTGGCCCCAGGAGATGTGCACGCCGAGCTTCTCGGCGGAGGCCACGGCCAGCGGGTTGCCGGCCATCGCGGTGATGAACATGGCGCTGGTGATCACGTTGACGTGGGCCGCGGTGAATGTGAGGTAGGAACCGAGCTTCCTGCGGGACTCGTCGGTGTCCGGGGTGGAGCCCTGCACCTCCGCGACGGAGCGGACGATCGGGTAGATCACACCACCCGCGCGGGCCGTGTTGGACGGGGTGGCCGGTGCGAGCAGGAGGTCCGTGACGGCCATGCCGTAGGCGATACCCAGGGGCGATTTGCCGAGGACCCTGAGAAACATCAGGGCCACGCGGCGCCCCAGCCCGGTGAGCAAGAAGCCGTCCGCGATGAAGAACGCCGCGACGATGAGCAGCACGGCGGAGTTGGAGAATCCGCTCAGCGCCTCCCCACTCTTGACATCCATGGCACCGGTGATCATGGCCGTGGCCAGACCGATCAGCGCCACCGACGGGGTGGGCAGAGGCTGCAGGATGAGCCCCAGGATGGTCGCGACGAAGATGCCGAGCATGTGCATGCCGCGGGGGTCCACGCCCTCAGGTGCCGGGATGAAGAAGATCACCGCGCCCACCAGCGCCATCAGTCCGAACTTCCAGAACATGGAGACGGTGTCCCGACTCATGGTTCTGGATTCGTGGGTGGAATCAACCTGATGGCCGGACATTTCTGCCTCCGAGTGTCGCTCCGGTGTGAGACTCTTCTCCCCTCAATTTTAGGCCCGTGGCCAGCGGAAATACGGTTCCCCGGGCATGTGGGGGCAACCTGATAGGTGTTTCCCGTCACCATTCATCGGGTGACCATGGGCAGGGGGTCAAAGGCCGGATGCGGGTCGGTTTTCAACCGTCCGTAGGTGTCGACGTCGAGGCGTTCTCCGTCCACCAGGAATTTCTGACGCTGGGTTCCTTCCTTGACGAAACCAGCTCTTTTCGCGACGACGCCAGACGCCGGGTTGTTGACGCGGTGGCCAAGTTCGAGGCGCTCCAGTCCGCGCTCCGCGAGAGCCCACTCGGCGACCGTTGCCGCCGCTCGGCTCATGACTCCCCTGCCGCGCGCCCGGTCGGTCATCCAGTACCAGAACCAGCCGTTCCTGTTGTCCTCGTCCACCGTGACGCAGACGAGGCCGATCAGTGCGTCGGACTCGACGACGGCCCAGGGCTCGTGGGGCGAGTCCGGGCTCACGAGGCGGGCGACGTACGCCGAGGCCTCCTCGGACGTGGTGACCACGCCTTGACGGGCCATGTCGGGGTTGGAGGCGAAAGCCTGGTGAACAGCAGGGGCGTCCGCCTGTCGCAATCTGCGAAGGAACAGGGCTTCATCGGGCACGGCAACATTCCTCACCAATGAAGGGTCGGACAATCTTCTCGGGCATCCCTGAAATTCGCCATAAGCGTCGGCCACAAAGTCACCTGGCACAACCGATCCGAACAACGACAGTTCAGCCCGGCTCAGTAGTGGTATCGAGCCTGCAAGATCACGAGATCCTCACCAGTCACGAGGTAGACGAGCCGGTGCTCCTCGTTGATGCGCCGCGACCACGAGCCCCGCGCCCCGTACTTCAACTGCTCCGGCTTGCCGATGCCCTCGAACGGCTCGCGCAGGCAGGCATCGATGAGCAGGTTGATCCGCTTGAGAATTCTCCGGTCGGCGGTCTGCCAGTACGTGTAGTCCTCCCAGGCGGCCTCGTCCCAGACCAGCCGCATTCAGACGTCCCGAGTCTGGCTGGCCGACTCGTCGGAGCGGTCGAGCTCGTGGGCCTGGGTTTTCCCGTCGCGGGCACGATCGTAGGCGTCGAGCAGCCTGCGGGCGTTCGACGGCGACCGGAACAGGTAGGCGGTCTCCTGCCACGCCGCGTACTCGTCGGCGGGCATGAGCACCGCGTTGCCCTTCCGAGAGACAATCTCGACGGCTTCCTGGTCTTCGTTCACGCGCTCGATGAGCGGGAAGAGAGTCTTGCGGGCCTCGCTTGCACTGATGGACATGGAGTACCTTCCCTACGTTGACTGGTACCAGTTTATGGTACCAGTCAACATCCTGGCGTGGTCCGCATGACGACGATCAGGCATGGGCTTCCTTCACTGGGGACGTTGCCGACGCCCTCAGACAGCTCGGCTCAGGCTGCTTCGTTCCTTAGGGGCCAATCAGGGCCAGGGGCACCACGGCGATACCGTCCCGCCGCCGATAGGCGGTCGGACCCGTCGTGATGATCAGACCATCCACAAAACGTGATCCCAGCTGGTCGCGCAGCCAGCGCAGGTGCTTGCCGTCGGAGTCGCTGACAGCCGCCGTCAGTTTCACCTTCACACCGACGACGCCACCGTCGGGCCGCACGACCACGAGGTCCACCTCGTGGTCGCCGTTGCGCGTCCGCAGGTGTGCGATGTCGACCTCCGCGGCCTGGGCAGCGACACGGACGCACAATGTCACCAATGATTCGAAGAGCATCCCCAGCATGGAACCCGCCTTGGGACGAAGCGGCTCCCCTTTGCCGCCCAGCAGCGCATCAGCGCCCAGGCCGAGGAGGCGAGCTGCAAGAGCAGGATCCGCCAGGTTGTGGTTCGGAGCCTGCCCGAGGCGAGTCATCGGACTGCCGGTCGGGGTCCAGGCCGGCACAGGATCGAGAAGCCACAACGAGGCGAGCACCTGGCGGTAGGACTCGGCGGTCGCCCGTGCTGGCTTGTCGCTGTGACCAGGGGTCGCCGCATCGAGAATCTGGGAGTAGCTCGCCGTCGTCGAAGTGACGGAAGCATACGCTCGCAGCCAGGCCATCATGGCCTCCGGGCGACGGACCGCCAGGCCCTGCTCTGGCACGTCGCGCTCCACAGCATTGCGCAGGTAGGAGTCGAGCTGGAAACCCCGGGCGCGGGCGCTCAGGCCGCGCATCCCCGGAAAACCCGGGGCAACGATTTCCTCTACGTATTCGGGCAGCCCCATTGTTGACTCGCCCTGGATGACGTCACGTCTAGTCAGAACAGCAACAAGGCTCACGGTCGGTGTGACCAGACCACGCTCGGCGAGCGTCGTCGGGCGCATGCGCAGGCGACCGATCCGGCCGGCTCCCGAGTGCGGCACGGTTCCGTCCTGCGGACTCGCGCTGCCGGTAAGAAGGACCTACCCGCCCACGGCATCCTCATCCACGGCACGGCGAACGACGTCCCACACCTCCGGCACCTTCTGCCACTCATCGACGAGGAGCGGACGCGGGCGGCGGAGGATGATCTGCGGATCCGCTGCGAGGGGCTCGCGAACGGCTTAGGAGTCCAGCTTCACCAGCCCAGCCGCCCGTTGTTCCGCCGTCGTGGTCTTGCCTACGGCTTTGGGACCGTCCAGTGCGAGGGTTGCTACCTCACCAAAGAGGTCCTCCAGCTCGAGGTCCACGATGCGACGGGTGTACTGCATGGCTCAACCATGCCGTTAGCAGATGTCTAACTAGACGAAGCGCATGCTTCAAACTAAGCAGAGCGCCGCTGCATTGCCGCAGCCTGGCCACCTTGAACGACGTCGCGTTTCGACTGGCAAAGGTCACGACCCACGCCCCCTTCCTACCAGTAGATCGGGACTGCTCCAGGTCCCTCAGCCTTCTGCGTGTCAGCCCCGTGTGCGATGCTCAACATTGGCCAGCCAGAGACGGACGGAGACTCCATGAGCACCGCACCCGATATCCCAGCCTCGATCCCTGAGCACCTGCTCGAGACAATCACCGATGGCATGGACTTCCGCGACGACCAGGGATGGATCCCCTGGGCCTGGGGAGTCCTTGCCCGCGCTGGCGACGTCCCCGCGCAAGTTGATGAAGACGACCCCGATTACCCCCGTAGCCTCATGACGCTCGCGGCACTCGGCCGACTCTACGATCTTTTCCAGCAGGTCCTTTCAGGTCTGAGCGCCGATCTCGAGACGAACCCTGATCTGGTTGACGAGGTCCGCCCCGGTATCACAACCATCGAGCTCGCTCGCTACTCCGAGGCCGAAGGTGTCTTCGACACCGCGTGGCCCGAGACGGGCGGCGGGCTTCTACGAGAAGCCATCAGGACGCGGACTGAACAGATCAGTGCCCGCCTCGTAGAGCTTCTGGGTTCCGCGCGTCTCTTCACATCCCTCTTCGTCACCGGGACGGCGACTGTCGCTATGGACGACGACACTGACGTCCCTGCGGACGCTCATTCACCGTCGGAGGATGCTTTTGACCGGTATCTCTCGTTAGTCGTCAATGATGACCCCACGGTGGACAAGCAGCGCACATACGAGTGGCTCAACGGCGACCTCGACCTCGGTTAACTCGTAACGATCAGCATTATCTGGTCGATCGCGTATATCCAAAAGTAGGGCAAGCTTACGCGCCCTGGGTTTCGTTCCGGCCTACTTCTTCAAGGAGGATCGGAACGAAACCCAGGGCGCTTCATTCTTCCTGTTGCTACGAGAGAACGTCCTCGACCGCCAAACCTGGGGCACCCGGAAACCGCTGCGTATCGCGATCGTCACGTGGATCGAGCCGGCCTATCCCCGGCGCCGCAGGCAGGACCGCCTCGATCGATTGCCGCCGATCAAGTTCGATACCGTCATGACCAAAGCACTCAAATTGGTTGCCTAACCCCTGCCACTTTCTCGTGCAGCAGTCCCCCACGCCTCCTCGGCCAAGGGTTCGCGGTTTAGTTGCTCGCGGCGACGTCGCCAATCGGGGAGTTCCCGATCCATCAATTTCGTGAACCGCTCTCCGTGGCCCCGTTCAAGATAATGGATCATCTCGTGGACGACGACGTACTCCAGGCAGTCGGGGTGCTTCTTGGCGAGCTCGGCGTTGAACCAGATGTGCCGCGTCTCCCGGTTGCATGAGCCCCACTTCGTCTTCATGCGTCGAATTGTCCACTTCGGAACTGACAGACCCAGCTTGACCTCCCACGCGGCTATCACTTCGGGTAGGGCATGGCGTAGCTGCTGGCGGTACCACTGATCGAGGGCGACGCGGTGCCGAGCGCTATCGCCGCTCTCTGGGGTGTAGAGCACGAGCCGATCACCGTCGATCTCGAAATGAGTGTGTCCGGGACGGACAACTATCTTGAGGCGGTACCGGTTCCCCCAGACGTAGTGAGACTCCCCAGTAACCATCTCGCGCTCGGATTGCCGCTCGGCGTCCCTGAACTGCTGACGCTGCTGCTTGATCCACGGCAGCCGCTTGATGACGGCAAGCCGTACGGCGTCGTCGTCGAGCCGAGTGGGGGCGGCCACCCGCACGCGGCCGAGTGGAGGATAGACGCCGATATGCAGGTTCTTGATGTCCTTGTAGATAACATCGACGTCAATGCCGCGGATGGTCAGGCAGGCGTTAGCGGTACTCATCACGTGCCTTCACGAGATCGAACAGCTCATCCAGGCGGTCAAAGCCGTCAGGAAGTGCCTGAGCCACGGCGCGGCGTACGACCTTTTCCTTCATGGCATTACCAACCCAGTTGTGCGGCTTCGACGTCCGGATCGCGAAATCGACCTGGATCGGATGGGCTGGGTCAGTGAAGTGGAAGTCCACCAGGGCGCGTTGCGCTCCATTGTGCACCCACTCCGGGTACGCCTGGTCAGATCTTTTGCTGCCGAGTTGTTCCGCTGCATCAAGGAGAGACGCCAGGTACTGCTTGTAGTCGATTGCAGCCTTGCGGCGAGCCTCGAGGATCGAGTCGAGCAGGGCACTCATCTTGTCGTAATAGGCCGGGTTGGTGGCATACTCATCGACGATCACCTTGCGCATGTTGTTCGTGATCGTTTCGGCGACGGCCTCGGGATCTTTCCTCATGCCGGGCGGCAGCTTGTCGATCGCCCCAGCGCCAAGCTTGACGATGAGGTCGACGAGCCCGACGTTGTCGAACTCCGACACCACCTCGGAGTCGTCGGCTTGGATGTAGGTGTCGAGTAGGTGGCGCATGCCCGCTTCGTACTGCTTGAAGTCGACGTCTTCGCCAGCGCCGAGCTTCACTTCGGCCCGAACGTCAGCGTAGTGCGCAACCTCCTGCTTGATCGCCTCAGCCGCGGCGTCGGAGTAGCCGGCATCGTTCATGTCGTTAGCAAGGTTGGCGTAGCAACGTGCGACGGCCGTTACCGCCTTGTAGAACGAGACGCGTCTCTGCTCGTTGTTCTTCAGCAACTCGGCGTCACCATCAATGGTGGCGAAGTAGCGCAAGTAGTCGATGGTGTTCTTCGGGTTCGATACCGGTTCAACAAGTGCACGAACAAGCTCCAGCGCTTGGGACTGCCGCATGGATAGGTGACATCTGATCTGGCTTGCCCACCGGGCGGCCTGGAAGGATGTGCACCATGCCCGCTCCCTATCCCCAGGAGTTCCGCGACGATGTCGTGCGGGTGGCCCGGACTCGTGAGAACGGCGTCACCATCGCGCAGATCGCGAAGGACTTCGGCGTCCACGAGATGACGCTCCACAAGTGGATCCGCCAAGCTGACATCGACGACGGCAGCCGCCCCGGCCGGAGCCGTGAGGAGTCGACGGAACTGCGCGATGCGAGGAAGCGGATCCGCCTGCTCGAGCAGGAGAACGAGGTCCTCCGCCGCGCAGCCGCCTATCTCTCCCAGGCGAATCTGCCGGGAAAAGGCTCTACCCGCTCGTGAGCGAGCTCGCCGACGATGGAATCCCCGTCGCGGTGTCCTTGCGGGTCCTGAAGCTCTCGCGCCAGCCCTACTACCGCTGGCGCAAACAGCAGGTCACCGAGGCCGAGCTCACCGAGGCCTACCGCGCCAACGCCCTGCTCGACGCCCACCGCGACGACCCTGCGTTCGGCTACCGATTCCTCGCAGATGAAGCCGCCATCGCTGGCGAGGTGATGAGCCAACGAACAGCGTGGAAGATCTGTCGTGACAACCAGTGGTGGTCAGCCTTCGGCAAGAAGCGCGGCAAGAACGGTAAGCGCCCCGGACCGCCGGTCCACGACGACCTGGTCCGGCGCGACTTTACTGCGGATGACGTCAACGAGCTCTGGCTCACCGACATCACTGAGCACTGGACCGACGAGGGCAAGCTCTACCTCTGCGCCATCAAGGACGCGTTCTCCGGTCGCATCGTCGGCTACTCCATAGACTCCCGGATGAAGGCTCGTCTCGCGGTGAACGCCCTGGACAGCGCAGTATCTCGGCGTGGAGACGCGGCCGGCTGCATAGTGCATTCGGACCGCGGATCCCAGTTCAGATCACGAAAATACGTCCACGCATTGAACGGTCACCACCTCATCGGATCGATGGGCCAGGTCGGTGCCGCCGGCGACAACGCCGCTATGGAATCCTTCTTCGCCCTGCTCCAGAAGAACGTCCTGGACCGAGGCCGCTGGAGGACCCGAGAAGAACTCCGAATCGCGATCGTCACCTGGATCGAACGGACCTATCATCGACGCCGCCGACAGGCTCGCCTGGGCCGATTGACCCCCATCGAATACGAGACCATCATGAACCCAGCCGTGAGCCTTGCGGCCTAACACCCCGACTGTCACCTAAACGTGCATCAGTCCCCTTCGTCGAGGTCCCCGCGGGCTTTCTCGATGCGGTCGGACAGCAGTCCCTCGATGTCGTTTTTTTCGTAGCCATCCAGTGCGCCCGAGGTGTAGTCGGTAATCGCGTCCTCGAGCGAGTTGAACAAGTCTTGATAGTCGACGATGTAGCCGTAGTCCTTGTCGTCGCCGTCGAGTCGGTTGACGCGGCATATGGCTTGGAACAGCCCGTGGTCGCGCATCTTCTTGTCGATGTAGAGGTATGTGGCGCTCGGTGCATCGAAGCCGGTCAGCAGCTTGTCGACAACGATCAGCAGGCGCATCTGGCCTGGGTTCTCGACGAACTGCTTCTTGACCGCCTTCTCGAACTCTTCGACTCGGGTGACGGCGACGTCTTCGGGTTGGTCGAAGTAGTCGGCCAGCATCTTGCGGTAGGTGTCGTACTGGCGGATCTTCTCGGTCTTGCCCTCGCCGGAGTCTTCCTTGGAGATATCGCCAGCGTTGGGTGCGTAGCTGGTGACGATGGCGCACTTGCCCTGGAATCCACTGGCTACGAACAGGTCGTAGAACTTGCATGCTTGGTAGATGCTGGCGCCGACCAGCATGGCGTTGCCGCGCCCGTTCATCAGGCGGGGCTTGATTTCCATGTCAAGCAGGATGTCGTCGACGATCTGCTTGGCTCGGGGCTCGCTGGAGACGACCTTCTGCATCGTGCCCCAGCGCTTCTTGAGTTCGGCCTTGCTGAGGTCGGTCATGCCCTTGGTCTTGATGTCAAACCACTGGTCGATCCTCTTCGGGCTGGTCAGGTGCTGGTCGATGTTGCGGGCTTCGTAGCGCAGATCGAGCACCACGCCGTCCTCGACCGCTTCGTCGAACTTGTAGGTGTGGATGAACGAGCCGAACGTCTCGATGCTGGTGGCCTTGTCGGCCCTGAGTAACGGCGTACCGGTGAAGCCGATGAACATGGCGCCCGGTAGCAGCTTTTTCATGGCGGTGTGCATCTTGCCGGTCTGGGTGCGGTGGGCTTCGTCGACGAAGACGAACAGGTTGCCCTTGGCCGAGAAGTCCTTCGGGATGAAGGCGCTCAGCTCCTTGATGAAGTCAGCCGCCGCCTCGTCCTGGTTCTTGTCTTTGCCAGCTGCGCGGAATTTGTGGACGAGTGAGCAAATGAGCCACTCCTGGCTCTTGTTGAGCGTGGCGATGAGATCGGCGCCGCTCTTAGTGCGATAGATCTGCTCGTTGACACCCTTGAAGACGCCCTCGATCTGCTCGTCGAGTTCCGTGCGGTCGGTGATCAGCAGGACCCTCGCATCGTCCTGATGTTCGCGGATCCACTTGGCCAGCCAGACCATGGTGAGGCTCTTGCCCGACCCCTGGGTGTGCCAGATGATGCCGCCCTCGCGCTTGGCGATCCGTTCCTGAGCGGCCGTCACGCCGAAGAACTGATTGTGCCGAGCCGTCTTACGCACACCGGCATCGAAGACGGTGAAGTCATGGATCAGTTCTAGAAAGCGGTCCTTGCTGCACAGTTGCAGCAACGCGCGGTCAAGCGGACCAGCGACGTCGGACGATTCCTTCCACGCCAGCCAGTACTTCTCGGGCGTGTCGATGACCCCGTACCGCAGCCCCTCGACGTCGTTGCCAGCGAAGACCAGCTGCACTGTAGAAAAGAACGGCCGGATGAACTGCTTGTCCTGGTTGCCGAGCGTTTGCCGGATGCCTTCGGAGATACCGACATATGAGCGTTTGAGCTCAATGGTGGCGAAGGCGATGCCATTGACGTAGAGCACGACGTCGGGCCGCTTGGTGTGCGGCCCGATCACCGTGACTTCCTCTGCGAGGACGAAGTGATTGGCGTTCGGATCATTCCAGTCGAGCAGCCAGACTGTGACCGTTGGGTCGCTGACGCTCGGCTTCACTTTGACGCCGTAGCGCAGCAGTTCGTAGACCTCGCGGTTCGCCTCGTAGAGGTCGTGGCCGACGCTGACCGCCGCGGCCTTCTTGAGTTGGTCGATGGCCCGAGAGACCAGGAGCTCGGAGTAGCCCCGAGCCTTGAGGTTCTGGGCGAGCAGCGCCTCCTCGATGTTCGAATTGCCCTGGCGGTACTCCCAGTTGCCGCCGTACTCGTAGCCAAGCTGCTCGGTGAACAGCTTGAGGACACGGTTCTGCGTCTTGCGTTCGATCTGGCCGACGTCACTCATACTGATGCCTCCGTCTGGGACTGGTCGACCCACCGTGCGAGAACACTCAGCGCAGCCAGATACTCCAGCGCCTCCTGCTCACTCAGTTCCTGGTCGACTTCGTGGCTCAGTGGATTGCGGATACCCGCAAAGACCCCTTCCGCGAGAGACATCGCGCCACGCTGCACCGACTTGTAGGTGTCGCTGCCGTCGTCTTTCATGCGTCGGAGCCGGGCCGCATCAGCCTTCGGCTGGTCCGTCGAGAACGCCTGCTTGAACAAGTTCGTCTCGCTCACATCGCGACGACCCACTTTGTTCTGTGTCTCGGCATTGAGCTTTCGAATCGCACCGCCGACTGCTTCTCGATAATGGCCGGACCGCCAGAGCGACTTGGCGCCCTCCCATATCCATGGGTGAAGTTCGGTCGCAGAGAGTTCTGGTGCATTTTCGCCGAGGTTCTCCCGAACTTCCTCGGCGCGAACAATCTCCTCGCGCGCTCGGATCGATGCTTCGTAGTGGACTGACCACTTCTGTCGATCCTTCTTTTGCACGTCCGTTCGCCAAGTCGGGACGATTCGATCAAGGATCTGCTCTACGACTTGAGCACGCTTGACGATCTCATCCTCGGGGATCGCTGTCTTGTAACTATGGAATCCAAAAGAGCTTGGCGGAGAAGGGACATAGGTCACCGTGGTGGCTTTGATGAAATCGTCAAGCTGCGCGACCACCCATTCGATATTCATGACGTAGCCGCCACGGGCAAACGCGTGCGGCCAGTCAGCAGCTGCTGCATCATTCCCTTCTTGATGGCGCGAGCCTTGGTCAAACAGTTATCGAGCGTGTCGATTTCTGCGTCTGCGTCCCGAATCGCGATACCGATCGCTACCTGTTCTTCGAGATTAGGCTGACGCAATGAAATAGCCGCTACCTTACTTGCGCTGATCTCAAGGAAAGTACTTCCGGCTGCGCGAAACTCAAGTTCCGACCGGTATTGCTGAATCCAGTAGTAGAGGAACCAGGTCGAGCGTGAATCCCTGGGTACCAGCGATGTGAACCCCTGATTTGTAGACACCGGCACTGCGGCGACAGCGCAGTTGCCGATACTTGCACGCGACGTCACCAGCACCGTACCTGCAGGCAGTAGAGTAGCTGCAGAGCTCGCGAGTCCCTCGCGGGTGATAGTCCGCTCGGAAGACGATACGAGCCCTGAGCCCTCGGCATTAATCTCCGCAGGAGTGAACCATGGGATTCCTCCACCCCAGAACGAACTGATGCGGGTGGATGGCGTTCCGCCGCCACTGACACGAGCGATGGCTCCAAGGGTGGAATTCAACCAGCGGCCACTGAACCCTGGCAGACGGGTGCGGCCGGTTAGGAGTTGCTGCATCATGCCCTGCTTGATTGCCTGCTTCTTGGCGGTGAGGCGCTCGAGTGTGGCGATCAGATCATCGGCTGTAGTGATCGCATTCGCGATGGAACGCTGCTCTGGCGCGCTGGGGGTCGGAATCTCAAGATCAAGAACTCTACTTTTTGGGATGTTCTTCATGCTGCCGCTAGTCCCAGTTGCTAGTCCCTGGAGGGTATGTGATCCGCGTTCCGAAGAAAAATAGTACGTCAACCATCGCATATCGGTGTTGGCGCCCCGTCTCGACTTTGCTAGCCAGAGCCGATCTGGCAGATACAGCGAGTCGTGGTCCCGGTCGACATAGCCAACGTCACCAACCAGTGCAGGAGTATTCATCCTACTGATGAGCATGCTATCTGATAGCACTGGGCATTTCGCTCTCGATATATCATCGGGGAGGATGGTCTTCGATTCACGAGGGTGGAATCGTCCTCGGTCGATTGCCGACGTCTTAAGGACCGAGGGGCCGCCGGTTTGGCTTGTCGTTGACCGGACGCTTACCCCGGCCGTCAAGCCGTCGATGAGCGATGAAACAGGTCGTGTTCGCCATCCGTTCACGGCTGGACCCCCATGTCAGACAGGTGGCGCGCCACCCTGGACTCAAGTTTGGCGAGTTCATCGTCAAGATCCTTGGTAGTTGACGCATACCGTTCACCAAGCTGCTGGATCCGGGCAACAAGATCGAGCGTCAGTGCATCAGCCTCGCCCGTCACGCGGCTAATAAGCGTCTTCTGCCACTTGTCATCGAGCACGAGTGCCTTGAGCTCCGGGATGCTCAGGTCGCTGTATCTATTCAGGACCTTGAGGTCGAGCGCGGACTGCGCGGCCTTGGCCTTCTTCTTGGCGGACGCCTCTCTCTTAACTAGCGCCAGAGCGTCCGCGAGTGCTTCGATTGCCTCGTCGTCATCATCGTTCTTGGCGACCCGAAGTGCGGCGTTGAGCGACTTCTGCGTGAGCTTGCCCTTGTCATCAAGTGCATCCCACAACAGACCATCTTCAGTGGCCTGTTCCTCGATCAGTACCTCAAGCTTGCGAGCCTCCTCGTCGGCCGCCGCCGCGAGGTCGTCAAGCTGCGCTTGCTCACCCGCCAGGTAGCGCGCAACCACGAGCTCCGGAGGGATCAGGTCCATGACATAGCGCTCGGCCTTGGCGCCTGTTCCAAACTGCAGATGCGCGTCTTCGTACTTCGGCTTCTTGTTCTTGTCGTAGCCCAGAAGGCGCGAGGCCCGAGGCTTGGCGGCATCCATCCAGTCTTCGCCCATGATAAGTGCCACGTCGTCATGCATGGTGTCATGCCAGTAGCTCATGAGTTGCTGGTACACGGCGTACTCGGCGAGCAGCGCGACGGGCTTGAACCGTTTGAGAAGGTCATCGCCGAGGGCGGTAATCAGGTCGTTCGGCACCGTGGCGGCGTCGATGGTTTCGAGCTGGTCACGGTGTGTCTCGAACCATTGGACGACGTGGCCGCGTGCCTTGTCTTTGAAGTTCTTGAACTCCGCCGAGTCGAGGATAGCCTGCTGCACTTGAGCGACATCAAGCGCGAGGTCGGAGTAGCCGGCGCGGTTGGCGACAAACAGCTGGTCGCGCAGCGATGGGAAGGCGTCCCAGTAGGCGCTGAGCAGGTCAAGGTCGCGGTTCGGGATGCCGCCGTGGATGTGGGCGTTGAGGTCCTGCAGGTCTTCGGGTTCGGATGAGTCGATGTAGCGCGGGATGTTGAGGTTGTAGTCGTTCTTGGGATCGGCGATCTCGGCCATCGGCACCATGCGGGAGAAGCGGTCGATTTCGACCTGGCGATTGAAGGTGTCGACAGTCTTGTGGATGTCCTGGTCGCGCAGGCGGTTCTTGTTGCCGTCCTTGATAAAGCCCTTGGACGCGTCGATCATGAAAACGCCGGTTCGTGCCTGGGCGTTTTCCTTGTCGAGCACGACGATGCAGGCGGGGATACCGGTGCCGTAAAACAGGTTGGCTGGCAGTCCGATGATGCCTTTGATGAAACCCTGTTTGAGCAGCTTGGTGCGGATGGTGGCCTCGGCGTTACCGCGGAACAAGACGCCGTGCGGCAGGATGATCGCTGCCTTGCCACGCGACTTCAGCGATGTCAGGGCATGCAGGAGGAAGGCGTAGTCACCGTTCTTTTCTGGGGGAGTGCCGTACTCAAAGCGTCCGTACTCAACGTCGAGCCCGTTGCGCCAGGACTTCACCGAGAATGGCGGGTTCATGACGATGTAGTCAAAGGTGTCGAGCTGGTTGCCATGCGTGAACTGCGGACTGGTGAGCGTGTCACCCTTCTGGATGTCAGCGATCTCGTTGCCGTGCAGGATCATGTTCATCTTGGACAGTGCCCACGTGGCGTTGTCCTTTTCCTGGCCATAGATCGTCATGCCACGCGGCGCCTCAGCTGCCGCCTTCAGGAGCAACGACCCAGAGCCGCAGGCAGGGTCGTAGACCGTCTCGTCCTGCCGCGTTTCCTTGCCGATGCCGACGACCTTGGCCAGGATGCGCGACACCTCGGCGGGCGTGTAGAACTGGCCCTTGCTCTTGCCCGCCTCAGTGGCGAAGTGGCGCATCAGGTACTCGTAGGCGTCACCGAGTAGGTCGTCGCCCTCGGCGCGTGAGCCACGGAAGTCGAGGTCGGCGAAGATCGCCACCAGCTTGGACAGCCGGTCGACCATCTCCTTCCCGTTGCCGAGCTTTTCGGGCGCGTTGAAGTCGGCCTGGTCGATGACGTTGCGCAGGTTGTTCGCCTCGGCGAGCTTGCCGATGATCTTGTTGAACTTGTCGCCGATCTCAGGGTCACTCTTGGCCGCGAGCATGTCGTCGAACGAGCCGCCAGCGGGCACCTCGATGAGACTGTTCCTGTCCACCTTGGCCTTGTCGGAGACGTACTTCACGAACAGTAGCGTCAGGATGTAATCCTTGTACTGGCTGGCGTCCATGCCGCCACGAAGCTCATCACAAGATTTCCACAGAGAGCTGTAGAGGTCAGATTTCTTTAGCGCCACGGTTCGTTATCCTCCGTTGCTTATCATTCAAACTCAATATAACTGAGACTCGCCAAAACGAATCTGCTGTCAGCAAACGGTTTTCGCGTGTCTTGCTCATAATTGCACCTGGCGACTTCGATGCCCCACGGGTCGAGAGCATGTCGCACTACCGGGACGTTCGGTTCCCAGCCCTCCGTAGCAATAATGCCCTCATCACTGGTGTGCTCCGGCCCGAGGATGTTCAGCAGCCTCTCAGCACCGCCCTACCCCTAGGTCCGCAATTCCTCTCCCGGCACGACTTGTGGCGTAGCGGCAGTCCTGTTCGAAGTCTCACCATGGTACGTCGGCAGCGAATCGACCAGAGAGAGCGGGGGAGTCCCAGCCCACCATTGTTGATTCTTTGTGCACCCATAGCCACTCGTTGATCACAAAACCAGCATATGCACGTTTACGTTACCTGCAGCTCATTCAACAACCGGGGCACATCAGACGTTAAACCTAAACTCCACCACATCCCCATCCTGCATCACATACTCCTTGCCCTCCATGCGCACCTTGCCCGCGGCCTTCGCGTCGGCCATGGTTCCGGCGGCCATGAGGTCGTCGTAGGAGACGATCTCCGCCTTGATGAAGCCCCGCTCGAAGTCCGAGTGGATCACCCCGGCGGCCTTGGGGGCGGTGTCGCCCTGGTTGATGGTCCACGCGCGGGCCTCCTTGGGGCCAGCGGTGAGGTAGGTCTGCAGACCCAGGGTGGAGAAGCCCACGCGGGCCAGCTTGTCCAGGCCGGACTCGTCCTGACCCTCCATCTCCAGCATCTCGCGGGCCTCCTCCTCGGAGAGCTCCACGAGGTCAGCCTCGAGCTTCGCGTCCAGGAACACGCACTGCGCGGGCGCCACCAGCGCCTCCAGCTCGGCTTGGCGCTCGGGCGAGGACAGCACGCCCTCGTCCGCGTTGAATACGTAGATGAACGGCTTGGCGGTGAGCAGGTTCAGCTCGTGCAGGTTGTCGGTGTCGAGCTTCTCGGGCCCGGCGGCTTCGAAGATCGTGCGGCCCTCCGCCAGCACCTTCTCCGCGGCTTGGTAGGCGGCCAACTGCTCGGGCGAGCCCTTCTTGATCTTGACCTGCTTCTCCAGCTTGGGGATCGCGTTCTCCAGCGTCTGCAGGTCCGCGAGGATCAGCTCGGTGTTGATGGTCTCGCGGTCCGAGGCCGGGTCGATCTTGCCGTCCACGTGGATCACGTCCGGATCGTCGAACACGCGGATCACCTGGGCGATCGCGTGCGCCTCACGAATGTTGGCCAGGAACTGGTTGCCCAGCCCCTCCCCCTCAGACGCGCCCTTCACGATGCCCGCGATGTCCACGAAGGACACCGTGGCCGGCACGATCTTCTGCGAGTCGTGCAGCTCCGCGAGCTTCTCCAGCCGCTCGTCCGGCAGGTTCACCACGCCCACGTTCGGCTCGATGGTCGCGAACGGATAGTTCGCGGCGAGCACCGTGTTGCGCGTGAGGGCGTTGAACAGGGTTGATTTTCCGACGTTCGGCAGACCGACGATTCCAATAGTAAGAGCCACGGTCCGCCATCTTACCGGGGCCGCCCGACGACGCGGCCACGCGACTCCGCGGCCCACCCCACCCCTGACACATGTCACGCCCCACTCGTGACAATCAGCAGTTCAGCGCCGACCCGCCGCACGGGAATCTGGACCCATGAACGCCACACACCCACCGCAGCCCCACTCCCCCGCCATCCAGGTGCAGGACGCCGTCAAGACCTTCCGCACACGCTCCGAGACGGTCCGCGCCGTGCAGGGAGTCTCGCTGGAGATCCCGCGCGGCGGCGTCGTCGCCCTGCTGGGGCCCAACGGCGCGGGAAAGACGACCCTGCTCGACATGGTGCTCGGCATGAGCGAGCCCACCTCCGGCGCGGTGAGCGTGTGCGGCGAGCGCCCCCGCACGGCCGTGGCCCACGGCAAGGTGGGCGCGGTGCAGCAGGTGGGCGGGCTGCTCGCGGACCTGAGCGTGCACGAAACAGTGACCATGATCGCGTCCCTCTACCCGGACCCCCTGCCCGTGGACGAGGCGCTGGAACGGGCGGGGGCGGCGTCGTTCGCGCGCAGGAAGGTGGCCAAGTGCTCGGGCGGGCAGCAGCAGCGGGTCCGCTTCGCCCTGGCCCTGCTCCCGCGCCCCGAGCTGCTCGTGCTGGACGAGCCGACTGCGGGCATGGACGTGCAGTCCCGCACCGAGTTCTGGGACGCGATGCGCGCCAAGACCGAGCGCGGACTCACGGTCGTGTTCGCCACGCACTACCTCCAGGAGGCGGAGGACGTCGCCGAGCGGATCGTCCTGATGGACGCCGGGCGCATCACGTTCGACGGCTCCGTGGACGAGCTGCGCTCCACGTCCCGCCACCACACCGTGTCCTTCGTGTGGCCGGCTGGCGAGCCGCTGCCCGAGTTCACGGGCGCCACCGTCTCACGCCGCTCGGAGTCCCGCGTGCACCTACGCACCGAGGACGCGGACGCCCTCGCGCGCGAACTGCTGACCCGCACCCCCGCGAGCGCCCTGGAGATCTCCCGCGGCGGCCTGGACGAGGCGTTCGCGGCGTTGATCCATCGAGACGACGCGGCCGCGTGAACCCGCGCGCAGCGCACCGCGGGTGACCGCACCGTTCTCCCGCCCCTCCCCTCGCCCCGCAGCTCGTGCGCCCATAACCGCACCCAGACCCCAAGGAGCCCGTCATGTCCCTGACCTACACCGCCCACGACGTGCGGCGGAACCTCCGCTCGATCCCCAACCTGGTGTTCGTGGCCCTGCTGCCCGCCGTGCTGTTCATCCTGTTCGGCGCGGTGCAGGGCTGGTCCGACGCCCGCCTGCCCGGGGGCAACGTCTCCGCGTACGTGATGGTGTCGATGGCCGTCTACGGGGCCGTCACCGCCACCACCGCGATCTCCGCCGGCGCGGCCGTGGAACGGTTGCAGGGCTGGGGCCGGCAGCTCGCCCTGACCCCCATGGGCACGGGCGGCTACGCGGCCACCAAGGTGGCGGTGGCTCTGCTGATCGCCGTGCTGCCCGTGGTCATCGTGTTCCTGGTGGGAGCGTTCACCAACGCCTCGATGGACGACCTCTGGCGCTGGCTGCTGGCCGCCGTGCTGTGCGTGGTGGTCTCCGTGGTGTTCGCCCTCTACGGGCTCGCCGCAGGCCTGATCTTCCGCTCGGACACCGCCGTGGGGGCCGCCTCCGGCGCGCTGGTGGTCTTCGCGTTCTTCGGCAACGTGTTCATGCCGCTCTCCGGCGGGATGCTGGACATCGCACGGTTCACCCCCATGTATGGAATCGTGGGCATTGCCCGCTATCCCGTGACCGAAGGTGAGGTGGCCACCATGGGCGGTGCCCCGCAGACCGACAGCCTGCTGTGGCTCGTGGTCAACGCGGTGGCCTGGGCCGCCGTGTTCGGGATCATCGCGCTGCTGGCCGCCCGGACGTCCACGGCCCGCCGATGAGCGCCCCCACGGGGACCGCCCCGCGCCCACGCACCGAGGAGCCCGAGCACGACTGGTCTGACCTGCTGTTCGCCACCGTCTGGCTCGTGTTCCTCGTGATCCCCGCCGCGGCACTGCTGCAGAGTGACGAGTCGGTCTGGGCCACTGCCCTGGGACTGCTCGGACTGGTGCTCTTCGCCGGGCTCTACACGCTCTCCTGGATCCGGCAGATCCTGGTCCCGCGCCTGAGCGTGCTGGGCAACGCCGTGCTGTGGTGCGTGGTCCTGCTGGTGCCGCTGACCCTGCTGCTGCCTGCCTCGCCGTGGGGCATGACCTACACGGCCCCGTTCTTCGTGGCCGTGTGCGCGTTCCGGCTGCCCCTGCGCCAGGGCATCCTGGCCTCGCTCCTGATCGAGGTGGCGGCCCTGGTGCCGCTGCTCATGCTGCTCCCCCGGGAGCAGTGGTTCTGGCCGCTGTTCGGCCTGGTCCTGCCCGGGCCGATCATCCTGCTCTCCCGCTTCGCCGTGGAGCGCTCCGAGACCCATGAGCGCCTGGCCCGCGAGCTCGCGGTCTCCCGGCAGCGCGAGGCCGTGGGCCGGGACGTCCACGACATCCTGGGCCACTCCCTCACGGTCATCACCTTCAAGACCCAGCTCGCCCAGCGTCTCGTGGAGACGGACCCGCAGCGCGCCGTCGCCGAGCTCGACGACGTCCTGGCCCTGTCCCGCGAAGCCCTCACCGATGTGCGCTCCACGGTCGGCAAGCTGCGGGACCTGGACCTGGGCGTCGAGCTCGTCCAGGCACGCGCGGCCCTGCGCGCCGCCGGGATCACCCCGCACCTGCCATCCTCGGTCCCGCCCCTGGATGCCGCCACCCGTTCCGCGTTCGCGTGGATCCTGCGGGAGGCCGTGACCAATGTGGTCCGCCACTCGGGCGCGGCGCACTGCCGCGTGACGCTCACCGGTTCGTCGCTGCGCATCGCGGACGACGGCGCACGGGCCGCGGGTGCCTCCCCTGGCGATCACGTGCGGACCGGGACCGTCGCTCGCTCAGAGGGTACGGCGCCCTCGACGAGCCGTCCGCGCACAGACGACGCGGCGGCGTCGTTCTCCGGAGACGAGGGGAGCGCCGAACCGGAACTGCGAGAGGGCAACGGCATCCGCGGCATGAAGGAGCGGGCACGGGCGGCGGGATGCGAGGTGACCGTCGCGCGGGATCCCCGGGGCGCCACGATCGTGGAGGTGAGGCGCGCATGACCGAGATCCGAGTGCTGATCGCGGACGACCAGGCCCTCGTGCGCGCCGGGCTGGCCGCCCTGCTGGACCTGGAACCGGACATCACCGTGGTGGCCCAGGCCGCTGACGGCGCCGAAGCGGTCGCTCTTGCCGGGGAGCTCCCCGTAGACGTGGCCCTGCTGGACATCGAGATGCCCGGGCTCACCGGCCTGGAGGCCACCGAGCAGATCGTGGCCGCCGGGTGCGGGACACGGTGCCTGATGGTCACCACGTTCGATCGCCCCGGCTACCTGCGCCGCGCGTTCGACGCCGGGGCGTCCGGCTTCGTGGTCAAGGACACCCCCGCTGCGGAGCTCGCGGAGGCCATCCGGAAGGTGCACGCGGGGCTGCGGGTGGTCGATCCGGCGCTGGCCGAGAAGTCCCTGCTGGCCGGGCCGAACCCCCTGACCCCGCGGGAGCGGGACGTGCTGCGCGAAGCGTCCCACGGTGCCTCGGCGGGGCAGATCGCCCGGGCCCTGCACCTCTCCGCGGGGACGGTGCGCAACCACCTGTCGGCCGCGATCGGCAAGACCGGAACCACCAACCGGACCGAGGCTGCGGCCGTCGCCGCGCGCAACGGGTGGCTGTAGCCCTCCGGATCCGGTGATGAGCTCAGCCGGGGCGCTTATGCGTGTCGGACAGCATTGTCATGGTGAGCGCATGGATGCTTCGGCGATGGCTCAGGTGTGGTGGTTGTGGGCGCTGTTCGCCCTCGTGGTGGGCGTGGTGCTGGGGTACGTGCTGGCCCACCAGAAGTCCACGGCCCTGGAGACTGAGCTGGAACAGGCCCAGGAGCAGCGGATTGCCGCGCTGCAGGACGCCGCCTCCGCCCGGGCGGCCGCGGAGCAGCTCGAGCAGCGGGTGGAGTCCCTGGAGGCTCGAGCCGTGCAGGACCAGGACGTCATGCGTGCCCTGGCGCCGCTCAACGAGCAGCTCTCCTCCGTGGGACGCCACGTGAACCAGCTGGAGCGGGACCGCGCCGCGCAGTTCGGCGCCGTGGCCCAGGCGCTGGAGGCCGCTCGCACCACGGACCAGCAGCTGCTGCAGGCCACCGGGTCGCTGGAGTCCTCCCTGCGCTCCACCACGGCACGCGGGGCGTGGGGCGAGATGCAGCTGCGCCGCGTGGTGGAGGCCGCGGGAATGACTCGCCACGTGGACTTCACCGAGCAGACCGTGCGCACCACTGACGCGGGGGTGCAGCGCCCGGACATGGTCATCAACCTCCCGGGTGCACAGTCCGTGGTGGTAGACGCAAAAGCCCCCATGAACTCCTACCTGGATGCCCAGGCCGTCCCCGCGGACGGCTCCCCCGAGAACGAGACTCGTCGGGCCCAGCTACTCGCGGCCCATGCCAAAGCTCTCCGCTCGCACGTGAGCACGCTGGGTTCCAAGAAGTACTGGTCCGCGGAGGAGAGCTCCCCCGAACTCGTGATGTGCTTCGTGCCCGTCGAGTCCGCCCTCGCCGCCGCGCTGGACGCGGACGCCTCCCTGCTGGACTACGCCGCGCAGCAGAACGTGGCCCTGGTGTCACCGGTGTCCCTGCTCGCGTCTCTGAAAGCCGTGGCATTTAGCTGGCGCCAGGCCACCCTCACGGACAACGCGCGAGAGCTGTACCGACTGTCCCGGGAGCTCTACGACCGCATGGGCTCGGTCGGCAAGCACCTGTCCGACATGGGCGGGTCACTGCGGCGCTCCGTGGACGGGTACAACAAACTCGTGGGGTCGTTGGAGTCCCGGGTGCTGCCCTCGGCCCGGAAGATCGCCGAACTGGATCCCACGAGCACGGGAACCAATGCCCTGGACACCAAACCCGTGGACTCGGTCCCCCGCTCGGTCACGGCCACGGAGTTCGTGCGGGACTGAGGCGGGCGGGCGTTCCTTTCGGGCGCGAGCGCGGCAGTAAGCGGTCCGGCCGGAACGGTGGGGCACTCTGCAGCGATCGCGCCGGGAGCAGAGCCCGCACGCCGGCCCTCCGCAATCGCGAGCGGCTCCGAACGGAGCGGTGGGGGGGATCAGCGGGTGGGCTTGGCCCCGCGGCCGCCCAACCGACGGGACGTGTCCCCGTCCTGGGCCAGCTTGGCGCGCAGTTCCTTGGGCAGGGAGAACAGGATGTCCTCCTGGGCGGTCTCCACTTCTTCCACGGACCCGTAGCCGTACTCCGCGAGCAGATCCAGGACCTGGCGCACGAGGACCTCGGGAACCGAGGCACCGGAGGTCACGCCGACGGTTGCGACACCCTCGAACCAGGACTCGTCCACCTGGTGGGCGAAGTCCACGCGTTCGGCGCGCCGGGCCCCGTACTCGAGGGCCACCTCCTTGAGGCGCACGGAGTTCGACGAGTTGGCCGAGCCCACCACGATCACCAGGTCCGCTTGCGGGGCGATCTCCTTGATCGCCGCCTGGCGGTTTGAGGTTGCGTAGCAGATGTCGTCGCTGGGGGGATCGATCATGTTGGGGAACCGGGCGCGTAGCCGGTTCACGGTCTCCATGGTCTCGTCCACGCTCAACGTGGTCTGGGACAGCCACACGAGTTTGTCCGGGTCCTGGACCTCGATGCTGTCCACGTCCTCCGGGGAGTTCACGATCTGGATGTGTTCGGGGGCCTCCCCGAACGTGCCTTCGACCTCTTCGTGGCCCACGTGGCCGATGAGCAGGATCTCGTAGTCGCTCTTGGCGAAGCGCACGGCCTCGCGGTGCACCTTGGTCACGAGCGGGCACGTGGCGTCGATGGTGTGGAGGTTGCGGTCGTGGGCGGACTGCACCACGGCCGGAGACACCCCGTGGGCGGAGAACACCAGCAGGGAGCCCTCAGGCACCTCGTCCGTCTCCTCCACGAAGATCGCACCGCGCTCCTCGAGGGTCTGGACCACGTGCTTGTTGTGCACGATCTCCTTGCGCACGTACACCGGAGCACCGTAGTGCTCGAGCGCCTTCTCCACGGCGATCACCGCGCGATCCACGCCCGCGCAGTATCCGCGCGGCGCGGCCAACAGGACCTTGCGCTCTCCGGTGACCGGAGCGGCGTCGGCAATTTCCTGGGGGGTGCGACGAACCCGGGGAACGGTGGGCATGGACAGGTCAACCACGGTGGACATGTCCTTAATGGTAAGTGACCATACGGGAGCGCACCACGGCGCCGATCACACCCACCAGGGCCACGCACGCGGCACCGATCATGCCCGTGACGCTGCGTCCCACGAAGGATTCTCGCAACAGAGTGATGATCTGTTCCGTGACCAGGTGCGCCACGGGTTCCACACCGGACGCGTCCACCACGGAGCTCGCGGCCCACAGCACCACGGCGAGCAGGACACCGGTGAACAGCACACCGGCCAGGCCCACCCCGGCGATCGTGAGCCACCGCCGCGGGCTGACCACCACGGCGAGCACCGCGAGCAGCGCCACGAGCCACGGCAGGGCATACCGCCATGGGGCGAGCCCCACCAGGGCGTCCAGCACGCGACCGGTCTCGGCACCGGGGACCGTCATGGTCAGATCGTTGCGGGCGATCCCCGGGGAGATCCCGATGACGTCCTCGACCTGGTGATCCACGGCGGCGCCCAACGCGGTGGCGTCCACCACGAGGTGTTCGGGCGCGTCCGCGGAATCGGCGCTCAGGGGTACGTTCGCGTCGTGGGTGTCCTGCAGGACCTGGATCCACGTCCCCTGTTGCTCGGGGGCGGTGAGCCAGGACTGTGCGGCGGTGACCGCCGTTTCCCGGACCCGCTCGATGGCCTGGTCCACGGGTTCGATCCCGACCTCGACGTCGCTCAGGGCGCTGAACGTCGCGCGGTCCAGGACGGTGCGCACGAGTTCGTCCTGGAAGGTCGTCTCGGTGACCACGGCCGCCGCGGTGTCATGGAACCCCGAGGGCGAGAGCAGATGGTCCTGGACCCAGGTCAGCCCCAGCCACGCGGCAAACCCCGCACCGGCCAGGATCGCGCACAGGGCGGCACACAGGCTGCGCAGCAGCGCCGCGGGACGGGATGACGGAGATGAGCTCACGACTCCAATGTACGGAGAACCGGCTGTGCGTGTCCCCGTCGGGTGATACTTATGTCCCATGAGTACGTGGCCCCCGAGCGAAGACACCGGCGCACCGGAACGCCCCGCCGAGACGCCCCGGTTGGCGCGGGACACCACACCGGAGAATCCGTGGCCGCTCAGCAAGCTGTCGTACGGGCTGCATGGGTGGATCGAACGCGCACCTGCGGCCTGGGTCGAGGGTCAGGTGATCGAGGTCAACCACCGCGCCCGCGTCTCCTACGTGACGCTGCGCGACCTCCATGACGAGGTCTCGGTCAGCGTCACCATGTTCAAGGCGGAGATGTCCCGGTTGGAGCGCCCCCTCGAACGGGGCTCCCGGGTGATCGTCAACCTCAAGGCGGATCTGTACGTCAAGACCGGGCGGCTGTCCATGATCGGGCGGGACATCCGCCCCGTGGGTCTGGGGGACCTCCTGGAACGCCTCGAACGATTGCGGCGAGCGCTCGCGGAAGAGGGTCTGTTCGATCCCGCTCACAAGAAACCCCTCCCGGTGCTGCCCCACCGGGTCGGGTTGATCACCGGGCGCAATTCCGATGCCGAGAAGGACGTGGTGCGCAACGCCACCAACCGGTGGCCGGGTGTGCAATTCGAGATCCGCGAGGTTCCGGTCCAGGGAGCCGGTTCGGCGCGCGCCGTGGTCCAAGCCCTCGCGGAACTCGACGCCATGGACGCCGTGGACGTGATCGTGATCGCCCGCGGCGGGGGTGCGTTCGAGGACCTGTTGTCGTTCAGCGACGAATCCGTGCTGCGCGCGGTGTTCGCCGCCCACACGCCGGTCGTCAGCGCGATCGGTCACGAGAACGACCAACCGCTGCTGGATTACGTCGCGGACCTGCGCGCCTCCACCCCCACGGACGCGGGCAAACGCATCGTCCCGGACGTGCACGAGGAACGTCTTCGCATTGCCCAGGCGCGCGGAGCCCTGGACCGTGCCGTGGCCACCATGATCGAGCGCGAACACCAGGGGCTCGAGACCATGCGGTCCCGGCCCTCCCTGGCCCAGCCGGACTCCATGATCCTGGTCCGTGAGGAGGACCTGGATCGCTGGCGTTCGCGCGCGTGGTCCGCGGTGAACGCCCAGACCGTGCGAGCGCAGGACACGGTGGCCCAGATGCGCGCCCGCGTGCGTGCTCTGTCCCCGCAGCAGACATTGGAGCGCGGTTACGCGGTCGTGCAGACCCCGGACGGTTCGGTCCTCACCGATGCACGCGACGTCTCCGAGGGGCAGGACCTCACCGTGCGCCTGGCCGCCGGGGAACTCGGGGTGAATGTCACCTCCCGCACCAACCGCCAGCCCGGGGACCACTGAACCCCGCCCTTCGATCTCCTCGACCCCACCGGAAGGACACACCGTGGCACAGCAGAACAGCAGCGAACAGCACAGCACCGGACAGGACGATTCCCGCCTCGGCGGCTCGGCCGGAACCCGCCCCGATCTCTCGGACGTGGACGGTCTGAGCTACGAGCAGGCCCGCGAGCAGCTCGTGGAGACCGTGGCCCGGCTCGAAGCGGGCGGCACCACGCTGGAGGAGTCTCTCCACCTGTGGGAACGGGGCGAGGCACTCGCCACCCGCTGCGAGCAGTGGCTCGACGGCGCCCGCGAACGCCTCGACGCCGCCCGCGCCCGGCGCGAGGAGAACCGGGAGCAGGCGGCGTCGGAGGACTGACGCGCCGTCGTCGGGTGGACGCAGTGGAGTCCGGTCACCGGTAAACCCCCGGAGCGGCCCGGCCACGTCACCCCGTGGTGGGACGTTGCCCGGACCGTGGTCGGGGTCAGGAACCGGCTACTGGTGGTACCCGGAGAGGAACTCGCCGAGTCGATCCAGTGCGGTGTCCAGCATGTCCACCGCGGGCAGCGTGACCAGGCGGAAGTGGTCCGGCTTGCCCCAGTTGAACGCGGTGCCATGGCTGAGCAGGATCTTCTGTTCCTTGAGCAGGTCCAGGGCGAACCGCTCGTCGTCCACGATCCCGAACTTCTCCACGTCCAGCTTGGGGAAGAGGTAGAGCGCGCCGTGGGCCTGCTCGCACGTGACGCCGTCGATCTCGTTGAGCTTGCGGTGGGCGATGTCCCGCTGGGCCTTGAGCCGCCCGCCGGGGAGGATGAGGTCGTTGATCGACTGGTATCCACCCAGCGCCGTCTGGATCGCATGCTGTGCGGGCACGTTCGCGCACATGCGCATGTTGGCGAGCAGCTTGATGCCCTCCAGGTAGGACTCCGCGCGCCAGTTGGGTCCGGTGATCGCGAGCCAGCCGGAGCGGTAGCCGGCCACCCGGTACGCCTTGGACAGGCCCGAGAACGTCAGGCACAGCACGTCCTCGCCCGTGAGGCTCGCGGTGTTGATCATCTCGGCGTCATCGTAGGTGATCTTCTCGTAGATCTCGTCCGAGAACAGGATGAGCTCGTGTTCCTTGGCCAGGTCCACGATCTTCTGCAGGGTCTCGCGTGAGTAGACCGCACCCGTGGGGTTGTTGGGGTTGATGATCACGATGCCCTTGGTGCGCGAGGTGATCTTGGATTCCATGTCCTCGAGGTCCGGGTTCCACCCGTTCTCCTCGTCGCACGTGTAATGCACGGGCGTGCCGCCGGACAGCGCCACCGAAGCCGTCCACAGGGGGTAGTCCGGTGAGGGGATGAGGATCTCGTCGCCCGGATTGCACAGTGCCTGCAGGGTCATGGTGATCAGCTCGGAGACACCGTTGCCCAGGTAGACGTCGTCTGTGTCCAGGTTCATGATCCCGCGCGTCTGGTAGTACTGCACCACCGCGGTGCGCGCGGAGTAGATGCCCCGGGAGTCCGAGTAGCCCTGCGCGTTCGGCAGGTTCTTGATCATGTCCACCAGGATGGCGTCCGGTGCCTCGAAGCCGAAGGGTGCGGGGTTGCCGATGTTCAGGCGCAGGATGCGCTGACCCGCGGCCTCCATCTTCTCCGCCTGCTCGAGCACGGGCCCGCGGATGTCGTAGAGGACGTTCTTCAGTTTGTCGGACTGTTTCACCTTAGCCATGGGGTCACCATACTCGGCGCCCCCATCCCGATTCGGTCGGCACGCGGCGGTGCTCCGCGGCTCAAGGGCCCACGACGTCGCTCGCTGCCTCCCGTCGCACGTCAGCACTTCTCGGATCACGTCAGCGCGGCTGCTCGCGCAGGAATGTGGCCGTCTGTTCGGGGTTCATCGCGGGATCGGACCCGCCCGCGAGCCGGGTGATGGTCGTCAGGTCCTGCGACGTGAGATCTGCCGAGACCGCGTTCACCGAGGCCACCGCCCGGTCGTCCATGCCCACGGAGCTGAGCACCACCGCGCGCTCCGGGCGGAACAATCGGTTCGGGTCGTCCAATTCCACGAGCCTGTCGTCATCGATCGCGGGTTCGGAGGAACGCAGCACCGCGGCCTGCACCTCGTCGCTCAGCAGAGCATTCACGAGCTCACCGGTGGTAGCGAACTCCGGCACGGCCTTAGGCGCGCAGTCGTAATAGGCCTTCAGCCCGCGCTCTCCCTGGGCGCTGTCCGCGTAGCCCCGGGCCATCCCCACGGCCATCTCGGGGCAGTGCTCCCCGATCGTGTTCAGGCCCCCCAGGTTGAACTGCGCGTTCGTCGCGGCCGTGACCACCACGCGGTCCGTACGTTGCGCGGACGACGAATCGAGCACGGTCAGCCCGCGCGGCAGTGCCCCGGGCAGGGCACGGTACACGTCGTCGTCGGACGGCCCGGTCTCCCCCGTGATGCCGAGCAACTGCCCGAGCGAGTCCAGCAGCCCGCGCGGGGTGTCCGTGTCCGGGGCGGGGGAACGCGTGGACGAGGGGCTCACAATCGGTTGCGGCGAGGCCGGCCGCTCGTTCTGCCGCGTGTACACGTACAAATCACCGGTGAAGTCGGGGACCATGGTCGCGCGGCCGGCCTGCAGTGCGTCCACGATCTGTTCGCGCGTGGTCCCCACGTCCACCACGCTCGCGGTGATCCCGTCCGCGGCCAGCCGCTGTTGGTACAGGTGCGCCAGCACGCGGGTCTGCAGGTCCACACCGGTCGCGATCTTCACGGTGGGTTCCCCCGTGGCGTTCGACGACGCCGCCTGGCTCGCCGTCTCCGTGTCCGGCCCGCCGGTCCCTCCGCCCGCGCCGCACGCGCTCAGCAGGAGGGCACCGCTCGCGAGCGCGGCGACGGCGCGCAGCCGCACCCCGTGACTCACCGGTCCCGGCCGGGCTCGGTGGCCACGTCCTGCTCGGGGATGTCCTCGGGTGGGGTGTCCGGGTCCGTGACGGCGCTCGTGAGCCCGGCGAGTCGCAGGCCCTGGTCCACGAGGTCCAGGCGTTTGAGGGAGTCGATGCGTGCGATCGGGAACCACGCGGCGTCGTCGGACGAACCATTCTGCTCGACCGCCAGCTCACCGCCCGTGACGTGGGCGGTGTACAGGACGCGGCACGCGTGATTGCCCCGGGGCTGACCGTCCAGGCGCTGCTCGGGGGTCATCCAGTAGCTGTGCACGCCCACCAGGCCATCCGATTCCACGTGGAAACCGGTCTCCTCGAAGACCTCCCGGATCATGGTCTGCTCCGGCTGCTCCCCCGGTTCCATGCCGCCGCCGGGAAGGGTCCACGCGCCGTCGAACCCCGGGTGACGGGGGTTCCAGTGCGTCAACAGCACGTGCTCGTCGCGGGTGATCAGGGCATAGGCGCCCACGCGGGAATCGAACGGCTTGCTCATGAGCGCCAGTCTACTGACGCGTTCCGGGTGACCCCTGACAGCGGACCGGTTTCCCCGGGGCGGTGCGGGCGCGACAGGGTGCGGTCGGTGCGGCGCGCGGGCAGGGCCCATAATGTCCGGGTGAGCATCGTGGAGAACGCCATTTACCGCAACGGGCGCAGGGTCGAGTCGCCCCGGTCCCTCGAGGAGACGTACGACCTGCTGCAACGGATGCTGGAGCATCCCGGGGAGCCCTCCACGTCCGAGAGCGGGGACGCGGTCGTGGCGTGGATCGGGCTGTACCGGCCCGAACCGGACGAGACCCGCTCGCTCGCCGAGCACTTCCACCTGCACGAGCTCGCGGTCGAGGACACCGTCCAGGCGCACCAGCGCCCCAAGATGGAACGCTACGGCGAGACGCTGTTCACCGTGATCCGCCCGGCGGTCTACCAGGACGCGACCGAGACCGTGGAGATCGGTGAGATCCACATCTTCACCGGACCCCATTTCGTGATCACCATCCGTCACTCCGAGTCCAGCGGCGTGGGGCGGGTTCGTAAGCGGGTCGAGGAGGACCGGGAGCTGTTGTGCTTCGGTCCGGACGGCGTGCTGTACGCGTTGCTGGACCAGATCGTGGACGACTACTTCCCCGTGCTCGACGGTCTCGAGAACGACATCGACGAGATCGAGGACGCCCTGTTCGCCGGGCAGCCGAACGTCTCGCAACGGATCTACGAGCTCGCCCGGGAGATCAACGACTTCCACCGCGGGGTGGCCCCGCTCAGCCACGTGATGCAGCGTTACTTCACGGGCTTCACCAAGTACGGTACGCACGAGGAACTGCAGCACCGGTTGCGGGACGTGCTGGATCACGTGATCCAGGTCAGCGGGAAGCTCGAATCCATGCGGGCCTCGCTCACCGACGCCATGAGCGTGGATTCCACCCTCACCACGGCGCGGCAGAACGAGGCCGCCATGCAGCAGAACGAACAGATGAAGAAGATCTCCTCGTGGGCGGCGATCCTCTTCGCGCCGTCCATCGTGGGCTCGATCTACGGCATGAACTTCACCCACATGCCCGAGCTCGACTGGCGCCTGGGTTACCCCATGTCCCTGGGCCTCATGCTGCTCGTGGCCGTGGTGCTCTACGCGGTGTTCAAGGTCAAGAACTGGTTGTGAGGCGCGCAGCACGTCGGTTCGCTGGGGCGCGGACGGGCCGCACGGTGGGACGGTCCGGGGGCGACGTCGGCGGGTGACGTCCGCGGGCGACGTCGTCCGGCGGCCCTCTCGGAGGCCGCTCCCGCTCCGCGTTGAGCGGGCACGCACCCCGGGCCATTACCCTGGCGGGGATGGACAACTGGGAATTCTGGCTCGACAAACCGTTCCGCGTGGTGCTCGTGTTGCTGGGCGCCGTGGTGGTCTCCGCGCTCGTGCGCCTGCTGATCCGCAAGATCACCCGGGGGATTGCACGCGGCACCCAATCGCGGATCATCAAGCGCTTCGACCACGGCCAGGCCCGCTGGGTGCAGGACGCGGGGCTGGCATCCGAACGCCAAAGCCTGCGGGCCAGGACCATCGGAGCGGTGCTCTCGTCCGTGTCCACCGTGGCGGTGTGGGCGATCGCGATCCTCATGATCATCTCGGAACTCGGGTACAACATCGGGCCGGTGCTCGCCTCCGCGGGCATCGCGGGCGTGGCGCTGTCCTTCGGTGCGCAGTCTTTGGTCAAGGACTACCTCTCCGGGATCTTCATGGTCGCGGAGGACCAATTGGGCATCGGTGACTCCGTGGATCTCGGTGAGGCCGTGGGCACCGTGGAGAACGTGGGGTTGCGCGTGACCCAGGTCCGGGACGTGAAGGGCACCCTGTGGCACGTGCGCAATGGCGAGATCCTGCGCGTGGGCAATCAGTCCCAGGGCTGGGCCCGCTGTGTCCTGGACATCCCCGTGCCCTACGACACCAACATCGACCTGATCGCGGACATGATCGAACACGAAGCCCGGCTCGTGCGTGACGATCCGGACGTGGGTCCCAGCATCGTCGCGGACCCCGAGGTGTGGGGTGTGGAGAACATCTCGGGTGAGAGCATCACGATCCGGTTGGCCGTCAAGACCGCTCCCCTCGAGCAGTGGGACGTGGCCCGCGTGATGCGGGTGCGGATCAAAAAAATGCTCGACCGGGACGGGCTGCGCATCCCGCTGACCAACCAGGTCACGGTGCGCACGGGGGCCGAGCCCGAGACACAGGGAGAAGCACCCACCACGTCCTTCCCCGTGCCGCGTGTGCCTACGACCGGCAAGCTGCGCACCACCCCGGTGCGCCCCGAACCCGTGGACGTGGACAGCCACACCCCGGACGGCCGCACCCCCAGCCGTGACGAGTCCGGCGAGGGAACCACGTCCGCCGAACGCCGCGGGGACGGCTGAGCGCGGGCCGTCAGCTCCGCTTCCGGCGAACTCCCCCACCCCGGGAGGGCCGCCCGCGTCCCGGCTTCGCTGCGCTACGCTTCCTCGCCGATGACGCCGCTCGCCTGTCCCTGTCACGGGCCCCATCCTTGGTGCGGTCGCCGTCTCGCGGCGCTTCCCTGCCACTGGACTCCTTACGGCCACGCACGATCCCCACGAACCGCTGCACCGTGTCCTCGCCCTCGTCATCCAGGCCGCGGGGCCACACGAGGACCACGGGAACGGTGGGGGCGTCCGTGAGTTCCCGGAACGTCACGTCCTTGCGGGCATGCAGGCGCGCCACGGACATCGGCAGCACCACGGGGCCCACGCCGGCGGCGGCGAGTTCGACGGCCATGGCGGCGTCGTCGATGTCGGCGTGCGCTTGCGGGGTGGACTCCTCGGTGAGCTGCGCCAGGGTGAGGGAGTCGAGGACGGTCAGGAGGTCGTCGGTGCTCAGCACCGCCACCTGCAGCTCGTCGTACAGGTGCACCGCATTGTGGGTGACCCGCAGGTCCTCGAGCGAGGGATCCCCCGGCGCCCAGCCGAGCCGGACGAAGCACGCGGTGACGGCGGCGTCATCGAGCGCCGAGCGCCATTCCGCGGCCGGGACCAGGACGTCCCGCAGCTCGGGGTGCATCCTGCGCTCGCGCCACCGGCCGAACCACTTGCCGGGCATGACACCGGGGACGTACCCCACGGTGAACGCGCCCGGCTCAGCGGGCTCAGAGGGGGGTGTCGGGGTGTCCGCTGCGGTCATGCTCCCACCCTAAGTGCACCCGTGTGCGCGCCATGTCCGGGCCTGTCCGAGTTGGGCTCCCAGGCCCATCGCGGCGGGGCGTACGTGTCCGTGACGCGTGGATGTGCGAAAACCGGCGCGGAGGGCTAGAGTGTTCCCTGTTGTTCGGGGCTTTAGCTCAGTTGGTAGAGCGTTTCGTTCGCAATGAAAAGGTCAGGGGTTCGATTCCCCTAAGCTCCACATTTTCTCAGATCCCGTGTCCGGAAGGGCACGGGATCTTTGCTGTCCGCCTCCCGATCGATGGAGTCGGGAGCGCGGCCGCCGGATCGTCGCGAACATCTGTGCCCCGTGAAGACATGCGATTCGCCAAGGACATGTTTTTTCGGGACACATGTGCATCGCCACCCATTGCCCCCGGCAGAAAGGCCCCATGCCCCAGCACCGCAGCTACACGACGAGCGTCGCCAGCGTGTACCCGCACTACGTGACCAGGGCGGGGAAGAAGAGCCGCACCAAGGACGAGGTGGACCAGATCATCTGCTGGCTCACCGGATACTCCCCCGAGCAGCTGCGGAGCCAGCTCGAAAACGACGTCGATTTCCAGACCTTCTTCACCGACGCCCCTGCCATGGAGAAGATCCTCCGAGACTGACCCGCCGCGCGCGGATACTGTGAGCCCATGAAGATCCTCGTGACCGGCTTCGAGCCCTTCGGTGGAGAGACGGAGAACGCGAGCGGCGTCGCCGTCGACATGCTCCGCGAGTTCGCGCCGAGCGACGGCGTACGCATCGCCACGGCGATCCTCCCCGTCAGGTGGTCCGGCGCGGGTCCCGCGCTGCTGCGGGCCGTCGAGGAACACCGGCCCGACGCCGTCGTGGCCGTGGGTGAAGCGGGCGGCCGAACGGCCGTCACCCCTGAGCGGTGGGCCAGGAACCTGGGGCACGGGCGCATCCCGGACAACGACGGCGGGGTCCGCGACGCCGCTCCTCTGACCGAGGGTCCCGAACGCCTCGAGTCCCGCATTGACCCTACCGCGCTCGCCCATGCCGTCCAGGACGCGGGCATCCCGGCCGAGGTCTCCGACGACGCAGGCGCTTTCCTATGCAACGCCGTCTTCTGGACCGCGCTGCACCGCACGGATCTGCCCGCCGCGTTCATCCACGTACCCGCGGTCAGGTCGAGAGGATCAGCGGGGATCGGTGCCGAGACCGACCCGGATCACACCCCCGCGGATTCAGCGCTGAGTTTCGACGGCCTTACACACGCGCTGGCGGCCGCTGTCCACGCCGTCGCACTCGAGTCAGGATCGCAGCCGGCCTGAACAGCCCCGGTAGGCCGGATCCACGCCACGGCCCCGAAAGGAGCTCAGCATGGTTTCCACATCACGTTCCGCAGCCACCGCGTTCCTTGTGTCCGGCCTTTTCCTTCTGACCTCGTGCAACGGCGACCGGACGTCCGAGCCGACCCGAGCGAAACGGCCGCGGCGGCGTCGTCGTTGGGTGAGCCCCGGACCGTGACCGAAAACTTGGACGCGCCGTGGTCCGTTGTCTTCCACGGGGGCACTCCCCTGGTCAGCGAGCGCGACTCAGCCAGGATTCTGGAGCTCGACGGCGCCGGGCAGGCTCGCGGGGTGGGCGTCGTTCGCGGCGGCCAGGGCGACACATCGTCCCACACTTTCCCGCATGCGGCGTGCAGCGATATCATCGCTCTATGGCGATTGAAGTAAGTGAGCTCCCCACGTTGGATGCACGAGCCACCGCGGCGTACGCGCACCTGTTCCAGGCGCTGAGTGAACCGACCCGGCTGGCCGTGGTGCAGCACCTGGCCTCGGGGGAACACCGGGTCCGGGACCTCGTGGAGCACATGGGCCTGGCCCAGTCCACGGTGAGCAAGCACCTGAGCTTCCTCGTGGAGTGCCACCTGATCCAGGCACGGCCGGAGGGGCGCGCCACGTGGTACTCGCTCACCCGCCCCCATGAACTCGCGGCCCTGATCGCAGCCGCGGAACGCATCCTGCACGCCACCGGCACCGACGCGGTGCTGTGCGCCCACCTGCGCCACCCCCCGCAGGGACCCGCCACCGGGACCGCTGCAGTGCGGGGCGGGGCGGCGGCGTCGGGACGGGAGGCCGAGTAATGGGCGCCGGACACGTACACGGGCACACCCACGCGGGGGCCACGGGACACCCGGGGCGACTGCGGGTGGCCTTCGGGTTGACCGCGGGGATGGTCGTGGCCCAGGCGGCGGGGGCGGTGATCACGGGGAGCTTGGCCCTGCTGACCGACACCGTCCACGCCTTGACGGATGCGATCGGGCTGCTCGTAGCGCTCGTCGCGGCGCACCTGATGACGCGCCCGGCCAGTTCCAAGCACACGTGGGGCTTCCGGCGCGTGGAGGTGATCGCGGCCCTCGGCCAGGCCACCCTCCTGCTGGGCGTGGGGATCTTCGCCGCTGTGGAGGGTGTCCGGCGGCTCATGGAACCGCGCGAGGTACCGCCCACGGAGCTATTGGTCTTCGGTGCCGTGGGGTTGGCGTGCAACGTGGTGGCCATCCTGGTGCTGTCCTCGAGTCGGGAGAGCAACTTCAACATGCGTGCCGCGTTCCTGGAGGTCGTCAACGACGCCCTGGGCTCGCTGGGCGTGATCGTGGCCGCCGTGGTGATCGCGACCACCGGGTTCCAGCGCGCGGACACCGTGGCGGCACTGTTCATCGCCGCGCTCATCCTCCCCCGCGCCGTGCGGATCATGCGCGAGACCGCAGCGGTGCTCATGGAGTTCACGCCGCGCGGCCTGGATCTGGACCTGTTCCGCGAGCACATCATGGCCCTGCACCACGTGGTGGACGTGCACGACGTTCACGCCTCCACGGTCGCCACGGGCCTTCCCACCATCAGCGCGCACGTGGTCGTGGAGGACGAGTGCTTCCGGGACGGGCATGCGGCAGACTTGCTCCGGGACGTGAAGACGTGTGTCGCGGAACACTTCGACGTGTCGGTACACCACTCCACGTTCCAGATCGAAACGGCGGACATTCGCGATTCGGAATCCCACGAGGTTTTGCACGCCTGACTCCGCCGCAATGCCCACACCCCGGGAGGACACCATGAGGGAACCCACCAGCACGCTGTTCACGGGCGTCGTCGTCTTCGACGGCACGGACTTCCACTCCGGGACCAGGGACGTCCTGGTGCGCGAGGGACGCATCGAGCGGGTGGCCTCGCAGGGTGAGATCCAGGCCTCGCAGGACACGCGCACGGTGAACGGCTCGGGACACACGCTCACCCCGGGGTTCATCGACTGCCACGTACACCTGACCGTGAGCAACGCGGGGTCCCTCGCAGGTTTCGCGGAACCGTTCTCCACGCAGTTCTACCGCTCGGTGGACAACATGCGCCGCACGCTCGACGCCGGTGTGACCACCGTGCGCGATGCCGGCGGCGCGGACGCCGGCCTCAAGCATTCCCTGGCCACCGGGCTGGTCCGCGGACCACGCGTGAAACTCTCGGTGAGCATCATGTCCCAGACCGGGGGCCACGGGGACAGCTGGTTGCTCTCGGGTGCGTGCTCACCCATGCTCGCGCCGCACACCGGCCGCCCCGACGGCGTGGCCGACGGTCCCGACGGCGTGCGGCGCAAGGCCCGCGAGATCCTGCGGGCCGGTGCAGACCAGATCAAGATCTGCTCCACGGGCGGCGTGTTGTCCCCCGACGACGATCCGCAGCACTCGCAGTTCGGCCCGGACGAGATCGAGGTCATCGTGGCCGAGGCCCGCGCACAGGGTGCCTACGTGATGTCCCACGCGCAGGGTGCCCCCGGGATCAAGAACGCCCTGCGCGCCGGAGCACGATCCATGGAACACGGGATCTTCCTGGACGACGAGGCCATCGAGCTGCTCCTGGAGAACGACGCCTTCCTGGTCCCCACGCTGCAGGCCCCGCTCGCGGTGATCACGGCCCACGAGGCGGGCGTGCCCATGCCCCCGGGCGTGGTCGAGAAGGCCCGCCGCGTGGCGCAAGCCCACAGCGCGTCCGTGGCCAAGGCCCACGACGCTGGCGTGAAGATCGCCATGGGCACGGATGCGGGCGTGGGCACCCACGGCGAGAACCTCGAGGAGATCGAGCTCATGGCGGCCAACGGGATGTCCACGGTGCACGCGTTGCGTGCCGCGACATCCACGGCCGCGCAGCTCATCGAGGAACCGTGCCTGGGCAACCTCGAGCGTGGCGCCACGGCGGATCTGGTCCTACTCCGGGGTGATCTCCACCGCGAGGGCGTCACGCAACTGCGCGGCCGGGTCCGCGGGGTGTGGCAGGCCGGGGAACGGGTGCGCTGAGCGGGGCGCACCGCCCCGGCCCCCGGCCGGAACATCAGGCGCGCGCCAGACGCTCCCACGCGAGTTCGGCGAGGGCCGCGGCCTGGGCGCCGCTCCGCCGGTTCCCTCCTCGCCGGGCCGGACCATGAACACGACGTGGCCCGCCAGGTCGTCCCGGCGAGCGCTCAGCGGTGTGGCCGCGCCCACGAGACCAGCGGTGTGCAGGTCGTGGCCGCACGCGTGCATGTTCCCGTTAGTGATGTCGCGTCGTCCAGGAACGTCACGCGACCTCCTCGGTCCGGGCGAGCGGTTTCAGTCCCCGTCCGCGGGCATCCCCGTGAGTTCTGGTCCCGGCGCGAGCCGGACCGGGCCACGGGCTGTGGTGATGTCCACTGTCTCACCTTTTTGCTGCACCGTGATCTCCCCCACGTCCGCCAGTTCCCGGGCCACCGCCCGCACCCCGGGCATGTCGTCCCGCCATTCTTCCCCGCCCAGGGTCCGGGCGACGTCGGACGGGCAGATCGTCGTGCCCGCTCGGTGCCGCAGCAACGCACGGATCGTGGCCGCACGCCGTTCCCGCAGCCCGGACTCCGAGGGGCTCTCCCACCACGGGTCACCTCGCTCCCCCAGCGCGACCTTCGCGTCCTGGACCCGCTCGCGCGCGTGTTCGTCCTTGGACTTCACGGCTCGCCGGGCGCTCATGAGTTCGCGGACGAGTTCCTCCCGGAACGTCTCGGGGATGCACGGGTCCGTGGCGCGCCATGTGCGCCCGTTGACCACGATGTGGTGCCCGTCCGCAGTGCGTTCGGGGCCCGACGACGCCGCGGTCGCCGCGTCTTTCTTTTCCGGGCTCATCGGCGCAGCCCCCCGTCCAGTCCCAGGCGGGAGATGAGTTCTTCGTGGCGCGCCAGACCGGCCGTGACCACGGAAGGGTTCTGGGCGTACCAGCGCAGGTGTTCGGCCGCGATGTCCTGTTCCGGGATGTGTTCCCCGTGGATGATCCAGTCGTCGTGCGGACCCCCGATCAAGTCGTCGGGATCGTGACCGAGGGCTTCGAGCGTGCTCGCGTAGATCGGTGCGCGGATCCCGCCCAGCAGCACCCGCCCGGGATCGGGGACGGTCGCGCTGAGGCCGGCCTCCGCCAGGATCGCCGCAGCGACCTCCGTGAGCACCCCGTTACCCGGGTGATTGATCACGTGCACGGCATTGGGGCCGGCGGCATCCAGGATCGAGGCGGCATCGAGGGCATGGTGCGCGTCCTGCCGCACCCGCAGCTGTCGCAGCGACTCTTCCCGTGCCGTCCACACTGCCTCCGGGGTCGGGCTGGTCAGCTCCACCGTGGACTCACCCCGGGCCGCGGCGGTCAGCACCCGTAGGTCGTGGTACGGGGCCACGGGAGGGTCCCCCACGCCCGGGGCCCGCACGATCGCAAGCGTGGGCATGAGCGCGGTCCAGCGCATCACCGGGATGCGCACGATCCGGGCGTCGTCGGCCAAGCGCGGGAGGACGTCGTTGTTACCCAGGGGCAGGCCGCGGTATCCGGCCACCACGGGCTGGGTCACGAACAACGAGAGCCGCGGCAGCAGGGTATGCAAGTGGGGCAGGTCCTGCTCGGTCAACTCGTGCACGGGCGGCAGGCGCACCCCGTGCCACTCACCGGCCAGGGCGCCGTGGAGCAGGACGCGCAGGGACTCGGCCTGACAGTTGCCGTACACCGCGAACAGCGGGACGTCGGGGAGCTCGTTGAGCCCGTAGAAGTCCCCATAGTGCACCCGGCGGCCCGCGATGTGTGCGTCGTTCGTCGGTTCAGTGGTCATGTCCCACCCTGTCCTCGAGTCGTCGTGCGGTGTCCGCGGCGTGGACCGGGACCTGCGGATCGTCCGGGTCCACGTCCACCGGATCCGATTCTGCCCGGTTCACGGCACGCACGGAACGCACTGTGAGCAACCCCGGCACATGAGTCTCCCCGCGCTCGCACCACCGACGCAGGGGCACGTCCAGAGTGAGGGGCGCGTGGACATCGGCGAGGACCACGGCCCGGTCGAGCACGTTCTGCGGTGGTGCACCGATCCGGATCCGGGGGTCCTCGGCGAGCGCGTCCGGGACCTCCGCGCGGTCCACGAACCACACCCCGGCATCCGTGTCGCGCAGGACGTGGGCGGCGGTGAGGTAGGCCTCGGCGGCGTCGTCGTGCCCGTGCACTTGCACGACCGCCCACGGTTGGGCGAACGCGACACCCGACCCGCGCGTGCTGCGCAGTGGGATCCGCCGGGCGAGGGCGAGGGTTTCGGCGTCCTTGACCGCGCGCGTGGCACTGCGGCCGGCGAGGTCGGGACCGTCGTGCCACGCCCCGGCCCCCGGTACGTGGGTGAAGCGCGCCCCCGCTTGCCAGCAGCGGTACGCCAGGTCCCAGTCCTCGCCGCCGTAGCCCACGAGGGTCTCGTCGAAGCCACCGCAGCGCTCGAAAAGTGCGCGGTCCATCGCGAGCAGCGCGCTGATCACGAGCCGGAAGTCCTCGGTCCCCGCGTCCGCCAGATCCGCCGTGCGGGCGTAGCCGTCCGCCAGCCACACGGGATCCTGCAGCCGACGTGCGCCGGGGACGTCCTCGCCCGCGACCCAGCGCAGCACGGCGGGCACGTTGAGGCCGTCGAGCGCCGCGTGATGGCGAGCGCCCACCGCGAGCGCGCCGTGGCCGTCATCCGCACGGGTGAGCCCGGTGAGCATCGCGGAGACGAACCCCGGCTCGGGGATCATGTCCCCGTCCAGGAACACGAGCACATCACCCCGCGCAGTGCGCGCCCCGAGATTGCGCGCCGCCCCCGCGCGGAAGCCCCGGTCCTCCTGGCGCACCACGGTGCACGTGAACGGGACGGGCGGGATCGTGGGGGCCTCTGCGGAGCCGTCGTCGGCGACCACAACCTCCAACTCTTCTACCGGGTGGTCCTGCTGCGCCACTGCGGCGAGCAGACGGTCCAGGCCACGCTGGTTCTCGAAGTACGGAACGATGACGCTCATCGACGGCGCGCTCACAGCGCACCTCGCCGAGGTGTGAGTCGATCCCCCGTGATCCGCTCCCATTGCATTGCGGCGGCAGCAGCCGTGCCGGGGACCTGAGCCACATCCCACGCGGCGGGATCGATCCACGTGGCGGCGGGATCCTCCAGTGCGCGAGCAAGCGCCGTCGGGAGGTCATCGGTGAGCGTAAGCGCCCATGGGGCCCGCGCCGCGAGTTCCTCGAAGAACGGGTGGGGCGTCACGAGGGGTTTGCGTCCGCTCGCGATCCACCGGCCCACCGATCCGGAGGCCGACACGTGGGACGGTGCGACCACCGGGACCGTGACCTCTTGCGCGGCGCGGGTCAGGGCGGCGTCGGGCAGGAATCCCGTGGCGCTGAACGAGTGCCCGAGTGCGCGGGCCGCGGCGTCCAGGGCCGGGACGAGGTCGTCGTGACCGTCCGAGGGGCGGCCCAGTGCCACGACGTCAACCGGGGTACGCACACCTTCGAGGGCCGCGACCACACGGTCGTGGCCCTTGCCCGGATACAGGAAGCCGAGCATCGCCACGCTCGGAGTGCCGTTCGCCGGATGACGTCGCGCGGCCGCCCACTCCCACGGCTCCGGCGGATCGATGGGCAGCGGGTCCACGAAAACGGCGGTGACATCGGCTGCGACGAACCGCTCGAGCTGGCGACGTTCCGACGCGCTGCTCACGATCACGGTGCGCGCGAGGTCCGCGACGCGCGCATAGGCGGCACGTCGCGCCTCGAAGGCGTGGCCGTCCGACGGCTGGGGAATGTCGTGCAGGGTCACCGAGACGGGCCGGACCCGAGCCAACCGGGCGATCGTGTCCGCGGCGGCCGCGGCGGAATCGCCGAACACGCGGTCGGTGAAGTGCAGGTGCACGGGGGCGTCGTCGCGGAGCAGGTCGGGCAGGAGTTCGTCGACCGTGCCGGACACCGATCGGGCTTCCGGGGTGTGCCGCGCGAGTGCCTCGGCATGCATGCGGACACCGTGCTGGGCCGGGCCCACACAGGCGAGGAGGGGAACTGTCACCGCCCCACTGTATCGACCCGGCCATCCATCCGGCCCCCAACATCTGTGTCCCGGAACAACACGTGGATTCGAGAATCCGTGCATTTTCGGGCCCCAGGTGTTGTGCAGTTCGGCTGCCGCGGCGGTCAGGAGCGGCTGGGTGGGTGGGTGGGTACTGGGTGCGTCCGAGAGGGCCCGGGTGGGCATCGCATGCGTCTTAAAGGACCCGGGTTGGCTGCCGGTCACACCCCGCACGTCGTGACGGAACTCACTTCACCCGTGCACACGTTGCACTTGTGCAACTTTGCACTCGTGCATAGGATTTTCGTCGTGCCTGAATCCCATCCCTCCCTGCGTGAACGCCACCGTGTTCGCACCCTCGCGGAGATCCATCGCGCCGCGCTGGAGCTCGCGACGTCGGGGAATTACGCCGACACCGCTGTGGAAGCCATTGCCGAACGTGCCGGGGTCTCCCGCAGGACGTTCTTCAACTACTACTCGTCCAAGGAGGACGCGATGCTGGGGCTCACCCCGCCGCGACTGTCCGAGGCCGCTCGCGAGCGCTACACGGATCCTGACGCCGGGGACGAGTTCGCTCGCACCGTGCGCCTGTTCGTAGACGTCCTCCGGGACGCCACAGGACCCCCGGAACTGGCCACGCGCCGTCGTGAACTGGTGTGCGCCCACCCCGAACTCAAACGGCGCATCGGGATGCACATCACCGCGGTGGAGAACCTCGTGGTCTCCACCGTCACCGAACACTCCGCGCGCGACACCCCTCCCCGCTCGGAGGAGACAACCCACGCGTTCGTCCTGCTGGCCGGCTCGGTCATCAAGTTCGTGTTCCGTACCAACACGCATCTGGCCACCACACCCGACGACGCCGCCATCCAGCGCGCGCTCGACCACGCCATCGGCGTCTTCCGCACCGCTCTCAAGGAGATCTCATGACCGCCACCGCCACCCGGGCTGTATCCAGCCCTCCTGTGGACGAGAAACCACCCCACCTCGGACTGCTGTTCGCGAGCCTCATGGTCGTCATGCTGCTCGCGTCCCTCAGCCAGACCATCCTCTCCACCGCTCTGCCCACCATCGTGGGGGACCTGGGCGGTGTGGATCACATGAGCTGGGTCATCACCGGCTTCATCCTGGCTTCCACCGTGATGATGCCGGTCTACGGCCGCATCTCCGATCTCCTCGGCCGCAAGCCCGTGCTGATCGCGGCCATCGTGCTGTTCATCGCGGGCTCCGCCCTGGGTGCGGCGGCCGGGACCATGAGCTGGCTCATCACCGCCCGCGTGGTGCAGGGCCTGGGCGGCGGTGGTCTGATGATCCTCGCCCAGACCTCCATCGCGGACGTGGTCCCCGCTCGTGAGCGCGGCAAGTACATGGGCGTGATGGGCGCCGTGTTCGCCGTGTCCTCGGTGGCCGGGCCGCTGCTGGGCGGCTGGATCACGGAGGGTCCCGGCTGGCGCTGGGCGTTCTCCTTCAACATCCCGCTCGGCATCCTGGCCATCATCGCGGTGGCCGTGTTCCTCAAGCTGCCCCGGCGGCCCCGCGAGGAGCGCGAACGCATCGACTATTTGGGCATGATCCTGCTGGCCGGTGCCACCACGTGCCTGATCCTGGTGTGCACGTGGGGCGGGACCCAGTACGACTGGAACTCCCCGCAGATCCTGCTGCTGTGCGCCACCACCCTGGCCGGGGCCATCGCCTTCGTGGTCGCCGAGACCCGCGCGAGCAGCCCCGTGATCCCCCTGTCCCTGTTCAAGGACCGCAACTTCACCCTGACCACCGTGTCCGGGCTCGCGGTGGGCGTGGCCATGTTCGGCGCGATCGGCTACATGCCCACCTACATCCAGATGGTCAAGGGCGTGGACGCCACCCAGGCCGGTCTGCTCATGACCCCCATGATGGCGTCCCTGCTGATCACCTCGATCGTCTCGGGCCAGATCGTCTCCCGCACGGGCCGGTACAAGCTGTTCCCCCTGGTGGGCATGGTGATCATGGGCATCGGCCTGTGGCTGCTGTCCACCCTGGAGGTCTCGGACTCCACCGTGCGGATGTGCGTGTTCCTCGCCGTGTTCGGCGCGGGCATCGGGCTGAGCATGCAGATCCTGGTGCTCATCGTGCAGAACTCGGTGCCCAACCGGATCGTGGGCACCGCCACCGCCTCCAGCAACTTCTTCCGCCAGGTGGGAGCCACCGTGGGCTCCGCCGTGGTGGGCTCGCTGTTCATCTCCCGGCTGAAGGACCTGCTGGCGGAGAACCTGCCCAAGATCCCGGGCACGTCCGCCGGGGCGATGGACGCCAACTCCTTCACCCCGCAGAGCGTGCACGGGCTGCCGGCCATGTTCCGCGACCCGGTGATCCAGTCCTACAACGACGCCCTGCTGCCCATCTTCCTGTTCATGATCCCGCTCGCGGTGCTCGCGTTCGTGCTGCTGCTGTTCGTGGAGGAGAAGCCCCTGGCCACCCGCGTGGACCTGAGCACGGGCGAGATCTCCACGGTCGAGGCCACCGCCACCGAGGCGCAGGCGGCAGTGGGCGCCTCGGACCGCCCCGCAGAATCCCCTCGTCAGCCGGGGACCGTGACGGACAGTGCCGCCTCTGAGTTCCCGCGAACCCGGGAGACCTCGCAGGCGTCGGCAGCCACGCAGACCGCGGCCCGCCCGCCGCGCAGAGGCCGACGCGGTGGCCGCCCGGCGCCGCGCCACCGGGCCTGAAAGAGCGCTCCGGGATCCGAGTGATGCACGCCGTTCGCACCCCGGGACCAGCCGCTCCGCGTTGACCGGGCGGGCGCTGAGGCGAGACGGCCCCGCCACGAATGCAGTGCCCGACCTCACGGGCCCGCAACCGCGCGACAGCACCGCCCCGCCCCTGGGATCCACCCCAGGGGCGGGCGGTGCTCGTCAGTCCTCCGACGGCAGTACCTCGCACAGGTCCTCCACCAGATCCGCGAGGATCTCCGGCGCCTCGAGCATCCCGTCCCGCAGGTCGGACAACTCCATCCCGTGCAGCAGGCCCACCGCGTAGCGGTCCTTGCCCGTGCGCTGGAAGGACCGGCTGGCCCGGGCCAACCACTCCTCCATGACGGCGGCGTCCGTAATCACGCCCAGATCGTCCTGGTAGTCCTTGGCCACCACGGCCGCACGGACCCGCTTCTTGCCCGCCTTCGCGTGGGCGTGCCCCAGTGCCTCGGACACGTACCGCGCGGACTTGGCGGCCTTGCGGGTCTCGTGGACCACGTCGAACGCCGCGGCGGTCTGCATTGCGTCCAGACCCGGGAGGGTGATGCGTCGACCCACTTCGGCAGCCATGTCGCTGACGTCGGTCGCGACATCGGCGTCCGGGACCTTGGCGTTGGCGGAGACGAGCACACGGTTCAACGCGGCACCCAGCACAGTCTTGGCGAAGTCCTTGGCCGAAAGTTGCGCCGCGTCCTCGGTGATGTCCTGGCCCGCCGCGAGCGCTCGCAGGTCCCGCACGAGTTGCAGGTAGGCGGCACCGTCGAGTTCCCGGCGCACGGTGCGGCCCGCCACCACGCCGAGCTGGTCGGCCGCGGCACGCAGTTCCTGCTTGGCCTGTTCCGTCACCACGCCGGAGGGCTGGGCCTCGAGCAACACGTCGAGTCGCTGACGGGCGACCTCTTGATCGCGGGCATCACCCAGGACCCTGGCAACACCCTTGAGGCGCTGTTCAAGATCCGCGACGATGTCCTCGGTCACGAACCCACGCGCGGCCTGCAGTACGGCCCGCAACGCCCGCGAGCGCACCCGCAACTGGTGCACCGAGTCCGGGGCGTCGATCCGCACGGCGAAGTCCCACCGCTGCAGCTCCCCGGTCAGGCGGGCGAGCATCGCCGCGAGAACGTCCGCTCCGGTCGGCTCGGACTTCGTTTCGGGCTCCGGCTCCGCAGCAGCGGGGGCCTGCGAGTCCTTGTCCGAGGACTTCCCTGATTTCTTCTTCGACTTCTTCCCGGTCTTCTCGGCCTTGGCCTTCTTGCCCGGCTTCTTGCCGGAGCCCTTGTCCGTCTCCGCATCGCCCGTCATCTCGGACTTCATGGCCGAACCCCGCTCCGATTCCGCCGACGCCTTCGCGGCATCTGTTTCGCTCACACCACCGTCCGAGGACGTGGCGTCATCGGTGCCGGAACTGGCGTGGTCCGGGAGGGCGGCGTCGTCGGAGGCACCGGCCTCTGCGGCGTGCTCCGGGGCGACGACCCGCACCGAGTCGCCACCGTCCTGGCCCAGGGCGCGGGCGATCTTCGCGACCGAGGACGACGGCGCCGCCCCCGCCGCGTACAGCACGGACTCCACGGCCTCGAACACCGTGCGCGCCTGCTTCTGGGTGAGGTCGTCGCGCGTGAGCTCGACCTCGCACTCGGACCATTCCCGCGTGACCCGGCCGCGCTCGTCGCGCGCGCTGACCGCGTCCAGGCACAGCTCCGCGTACTGACCGTCCTCCCCGAGCACCGGGTACACCGTGCGGTGGGTGTTGATGGTCGCGACCGGGGTGAGCTCCTCGCCCAGGGTCAGGCCCGTGAGGACCTTGCGCAGCGCGGCGGGAATCCGCTGCGCCGAGGTCTTCAGCGGCTCGTAGTGCAGTTCCCCGCGCACCTGCCCAGCCTGGTACTTGACGTGCCAGCCGTCGTCGCTGCCGCCCGTACGACGCCGCACGGCCACCTTCGCGTGCGCGAGCGCGAGATCGGCGGTGTCGTAGTACGTGGCGCTCATCTCGTGCTCCACGGGATCACCCACGGTGAAGTTCTTGAGCTTGTGCAGCTTGAGCCTGGGGGTGCGCTGCCCCGCGACATCGTACTTGCGTTCGATCTCGACCTGTTGGGTGACCATGGTGCTCCCTGTGTGGAACGCGCCGCGGCCCTGGTCGGGTGCCGCGGCGCGTTGCTGTCAACGAATGTTCTGCAGAGCTCTCAGGCCCGACGTCGCTTCAACACGTCGTCGAGGTTCAGCGCCGCAGGCTCCTGCTCACCGGCGCGCACGGCTTCCTTGAGGGACGTTGAACGGGCTGCCGGGCGCTCGGGCACGCGGAGGGGTTCCGGCTCGCTGCGCTCGACCACGGGCGCTTGCGTGTAGAGCGGCTTGGGCACCGGGACCGGCTGCCACGTGGTGGCGCTCGACGCGGCCGGTGCCGCACTGCGGGCGACCTTGAGGGCCTCGGCGCGCAACTCGGCGACGGTGTAGACGGGTTCCGCGGGACGTTCGGCGGTTCCGGTGGCGGGCTGTTCACCGTCCACGGGCAGATCCAGGGACGCGTGCAGCTCGCGGTCGTGCTGAGCGGCTTCCTGGCGGTCCTCGTCCTCGTTGTCGAAGATCGCGTACTGCACGGGGGCGACGTCCGCGGTAATGGGACGGGCGGCGGCGCGCTGTTCACGGTCGGTGACGGCGAGGTAGCGCAGACCGGCCACGCACCCGGCGCCCAGCAGGAACAGGACCACGGGTACGGCCCAGGACACGGCGGTCAGCGGTGCGGCGAGAGCGCTCACCACGGCGGCCAGGAGCAGCAACACCCCGGTGAGGAAGATGATGGTGCGGTCCCACTTGATCCGCAGCCCCGCCAGGGAACCGCGCTGGACTGTGGTCGCGCCCGGCGCGGGTGCCGTTGTCTCCATGGCTTTCGTCTCCCGTTCGTGGACGTGTGATGAGGCTACTGTGTGCACTGTAGTGGACTCCGCGCCCACGCGCTCCTGCCTGTGGATCACGGCACCGGTCTGCAGCTCTGGGGCCTCCACCTGGGCACGAACAGGAGCGTTCGTGCGCCGAGCCACGCGCGGTGCGAACCGCACGACGCACAGCACGATGATAATGACCAATACGGCCGAACTGCTCACCCACGACAATTCCACCGTCTCAGCGTAGGACACCGCGCCGTGATCCCCCGGAACGCAAACGCGTGTTGCTCACATCAATGTAATTCGATGCAGTTATGACGCCGTCCGGAGCCTTTTCCCATGGCTGTCAGCGAGACGCGCGCCGGACGGTGATCCCCCGGTCCTCGCCCGTGAACCGACGAACGAGCCCCTCCGGGACCTCCTCCGCGGTGAGCGCAAAGCTTCGGTGGTCCGCCCAGTCACCCGCGATGTGCAGGAACCGCGGGCGCAGCCCCTCGTCCCGGAAACCCAGCTTCTCCACGACCCGCAGTGATTTGGCATTCTCCGGGCGGATGTTGATCTCCATCCGGTGCAACCGCAGGTGCTCGAAGCAGTAGTCGGTGGCCATGGCCACCGCCATGGGGGCGATCCCGCGCCCGGCTTGCGCGCCGTCCACCCAGTAGCCCAACGTCGCGGAGCGGAAAGACCCCAGGGTGATGCCCGAGACGGTCAGTTGCCCCACGAGTTCGTGGCCCCGGGTCCCGGGGTCCTGCTCGGTGATCAGCCACGGCAGGGTCTGCCCTTCCCGCGCCTGCTTGGTCATGGAGCGCACGAAACCACGAAACGACGGCGCCGCGCCGTCCGCCTCGGGGTTGCTCGCTTCCCATGGTTCGAGCCACTGCTTATTGCGGTAGCGCACCCGGTCCCATTCACCGCGGTCACTCATGGCCAGTGGGCGCAGCACGAGCTGCGCCCACTGAAGGGTGACCGGCCATTCTGCAGCCGTGTTCACGAAGGTGGGGACCTCAGCCTTCGAGGTCGCGGGCGTAGTCCTTGATCCAGGCGCGCAGGCCCGGACCGAGGTCCTCGCGTTCGCACGCGAGCTCGATGTTCGCCTTGAGGTAGGACAGCTTGTCCCCGGTGTCGAAGCGGCGGCCCTTGAAGACCACCCCGTACATGCCCTGGGCAGCATCCCCGCGGTCCGCGATGGTCTGCATGGCATCCGTGAGCTGGATCTCGTCACCGCGACCGGGGGCCGTGTTCTCGAGGATCTCGAAGATCTCCGGGTGCAGCACGTAGCGGCCGATGATCGCGAGGTTGGACGGGGCGTCCTCCGGCGCGGGCTTCTCCACGAGGCCGTTGACCTGGACGTAGTCCTCCCCCTCGACGGCGGTGACGTCCGCGCAGCCGTACGCGCTGATGTTCTCGCGGGGGACCTCCATGAGGGCCACCACGGAACCGCCGGTGCGCTCCTGCACGCGGATCATCCGGGCGAGCAGGTCTTCCTTCTCGTCGATCAGGTCGTCGCCCAGCAGCACCGCGAACGGGTCGTCGCCCACGTGGGTCTTGGCACGCAACACCGCGTGTCCCAGCCCCTTGGGGTCCTGTTGCCGCAGGTAGTGGATCTCGCCCAGGTCCGATGCGTGCTCGACCTCGGCCAACAGGGCCTTCTTACCGGACGCATCCAGTTGCGCCTCGAGCGCGGGGACGCGGTCGAAGTGGTCCTCGAGGGCGCGCTTGGAGCGGCCGGTGATCATGAGGACGTCGTCCAGGCCGGCGTCCACGGCTTCCTGCACCACGTACTGGATGGCCGGGCGGTCCACCACGGGCAGCATTTCCTTGGGCATGGCCTTGGTGGCGGGCAGGAATCGGGTGCCCAACCCCGCGGCGGGGATGACGGCCTTGTGTACGCGCTTGGTCTCTTCACGACTCATGGGATCAGGGTAAACGACCGCACACGGGCGCCCGCGTTCCAACGCCCGTGTGATACCGGGAATGCGAGAATTCTCGGGAAATGTACTCCCAACGGTGAACAGGGAAGGATGGTCGACGACGCATGGACCCCACGGCATCCCCCGCGGACGCATCCCCGGTCCCCGAGGACAAGGCGCGATTGCGCGCACGGATCCTGGCGCGGCGGCGTCGTCGTGGGGCGGCCGCACGGCACCGGGCGGAGACGGGGTTCGCGGAGCACCTGGCGCGCGTCCTCGCCGGGACCGGGACGGGTGACCTGGCTGCGTTCCTGCCGCTGCCGGACGAGCCGCCCCTGCTGTCCGCGCTCACGCAGGCGCATCACCGCGGCCACCGGGTCTGGTTGCCCGTGGTGGAACCCCTGCGGCAGTTGAGCTGGGTGCAGTGGCACCCGGATGCCCCTCTGGTCCAGGGGGCGTTGCCCGGGCTGCTCGAACCCGCCGGGGAACGGCACGGGGCGGAGGTGTTCACGGCGGTGCGGGTGTTGCTCGTGCCGGTGGTCGCGGTGGACGAGGCCGGTGTGCGGCTGGGCTTCGGGGGCGGGTACTACGACCGGTTCCTGCCGCGCATTACGGGGACCCAGCACCGGCTGAAGGCCATGGCCTGCTGCTACGCGGACGAGGTGCTGCCGGCGGGGACCGTCCCCCGCGAAGCGCACGATGCCGTGCTCGGCAGCGTCCTCACGGAACGCGGCGTCGTGCCCCTGGGGCCCTCCGGGCAGTGATCGCAGCCGTGGACGGGCGAGTAGGATGTGAGGTCGGTAAACCACCCTCACCCCTCGAAGGAACACCCGTGCCCGTTTACGCCTATGCCTGCAAAGATTGCGGCCATGCTTTCGACATCCGCCAGTCCTTCTCCGACGACGCCCTGACGGTGTGCCCGGAATGCGGCGGCCGGTTGCGGAAGAAGTTCAACTCGGTGGGCGTGGTGTTCAAGGGTTCCGGTTTCTACCGCAACGACTCGCGCTCGGACTCCTCCTCGAGCGGGAGTTCCTCCGGCACCTCGGGATCGGCGGATGCCACCGCGACCCCGGCCGCGGACAAGGGCGCAGGCCAGGACTCCGGCACCGCTGCGTCCGCCATCTCCGGCGGCGGCACGAGCTCATCCTCCGCCTCGACCGCGAGCGGGTCGACCTCCGCGTCCTGAGTCGACGTCGCTCCCACGGTCACTTCCGCCGGGCCCGCTGCTGACCGGACCAGCGCGGCGTCCCTGCACGACGGGACCCGGGTCGACAGACCGGCGCATGCCTGATTCTCGCCGCGGCGAGCGCACTGCACGGGTGAGTGTTCGGCGCTGGGCCCACCCCCGGTCTCCACCGATCCACCACGCCGCTCCGGGACGACGACGCCGCCCGCCTAGTGTCCGGGTATGCGCTCCCGATCCCGTCCGCACTATCCGCTGGCTTTGCGCGTCCGCACCGCGGTGCGGCGCCGCCACCGCCTCGTGGCCGCCGCGCTGTGTGCCCTGGCCCTGACGCTCGTGATCCTGCGACTCGCCCCGCCGAGCGTGCAGACCACACCCGTGGTCACGGCGGCCCGGGAGATCCCCGCGGGCCAGTCCCTTGCGCCTGGTGACCTCACGGTCGCAGAGTTCCCGTCCGCCCTCACCCCCGCGTCAGCCTTCAGCAGTCCCGACGACGCCGCGGGGCAGACCACCACGATCGCCCTGACCGCGGGGCAACCCGTGACACCGTCCACCGTGCTGGGCCCCGGGGTGCTCACGGGTCAGCCCCAGGGGACCACCGCTGCGACGGTGCGGGTGAGCGATCCCGCGGTGCTACGACATGTCCGACCGGGTGACGTGGTGGACGTGGTGCACCACACCGACGATGCCTCGAACGGGCGCGGTCGCACCGTGGCCCAATCGGTCACCGTGCTGTGGGCCGCGACCGCACGCTCCCCCGACACCTCGTCCTTGCTCTCCGCGTCGGGCATCGACGGGGATGCCGGGCTCGTGGTCCTGGCGGCGTCCCGTGAGACCGCCGCGGAACTGGCCACGCTCGACGGGACGGGTCGGGTGTCCCTCGTCCTGGTGTCGTCGTGAGGGAACGCGGGATCATGCAAAACCCTGCCCCGGGTCGAGGTCATACGGACTCGGGTGGAATCACCACCGGATCCATCCGGCAGCCGGTTCACCCCCAGTGGGGCGGGCGCTGCTGTTTCAACCACTGCGCGTGGCCGCTCTCCGCGGCAGCCTCCCGGGGGTCCGGGGCGTCGCCGCCCAGCTCATCGGAGCCCGCACCCCACTCAGTGGTGCGCAGCGCGCACTCCGCGTCCGGCGCGGTTCCGCCCGTCGCGCGGCGGTGGCCGCGGCGGCGTCGTCCCCCGGGCTGGGCGGAAGTGGCGCCATCCGGGGCGCCCTCGGGCGAGGTGACCGCTGTGCCCGGGGCATTCGCGCCATCCGTGGGCCCTGGGCCCCGCGCAGAATCCGGAGCCACCTCCTTCGGCGCCGCCTCGTCCCGCGAGCGCTCGTCCCCGACGTCCGAGCCGTCCCGCGAGGACTCAGAACGGCCCGCCGGGCGATCAGTCGTCACGCGAACCGCTCACTCTCCGGGCGTCGGTCTCCGAATCGGACCCCAGGCCGAGGTAGCGCTGGACGAGACCGGCCACGGTCTGCGGGTCCGTGAAGACCTCCACGGACCACAGGCTCACGTAGTTCCACCCCGCGCGTTCGAGCTGTTGCGGGATGAGCCGCGAGCGTTCGCGCACGCTCAGCGCGCGGCTGCGCTCGGACCCGTCGGAGCGCAGCGCCACCGGGATGCGTACAGGCTCGCCCGTGGCCGCACGCTGGGTGACAGCCCCCGCGGACAAGGACTCGGTCTCCGCGTACGCGGCCATGTCGATCATGTGGGCGTAGCCGGTGTGGACCGTGGCTCCGGCGCCCCGCAGCCGTCGCGCGAGATCAGCGACCAAAGCATCCGGGGCGGCGTCGGTGTCCTCGGCGGGAGCCACCGCGCGCTCCGACGTGGTGTCCTCCCCAAAGAGGATCTCGAGCATGTGGTACATGTCCCTGGCGCCGTTCTGCAGCCGCCGCGGCTCGGTGTCCTTGGGGTGGATGGACGTGACGATGTGCGTATGGCGACGCGAGCGGGTCATCCCGCGCACGAACGCCTGGCGCCCGTCCCGCTCGGACAGTGCACCCAACTGCGGGGTGCTGCGCCCGGACGTGGTGCGCCCGAAGCCGAGCGAGAAGATCACGGTGTCCCGCTCGATCCCCGCGGCCCGGTGCAACTCGACCACGCGGAAGGACTCCCGCCCCGGAGCGAAGAACTCGGCGGACTCACCGGTCTCCCGCAGTCGACGCTGCACGGCCTGGGCCACGCGGGCGGCATGCATCGCACTCGCGGTGACCACGGCCAAGGACCGCTCGGGGTGCCGCTCGGCGTGGGCGAAGACCAGGTCCACGGTGCGGTGGACCTCTGCGGTGGGTGCCTGCACCCCTTCGCTGCCCGCGGTGAGCACGCCCACGCCGTTCACGACGTACTCGGCGGACATCCCCGTGCTCACGCTCGTCAGTTCCGAGGCCTGCGGCACGCGGGTCAGGGTGCCGTCGTAGAACGCGTCGTTGAGGTAGTCGAACAAGCGGGGGTCCATGGGCCGGCGCACCGAGGTCAGGGACCGGGAGTCCACCACGCGGGTCAGTGCGTCGTACGCCGAGTCGATGTCCGCGACGGGTTGCGGAGTGTCCCGGGCCGCGACGTGCGGGGCCACCGTGAAGGGCTGAGGACCCGCGGCGTTGCGGTCACCGAACGCGATGACCTGATCCGCCCGCACGAGCGCGGGCAGCGTGGCCGCGAGCGGGGTGGACTCGGCGTCCAGGACCACCACGGTGTCCACGGACTGCTCCTCCCCCAGCGTGGCGGTGAGCACGAGCGGACTCGCGGTCCACACGGGCACGAGCGACGACGTGAGGTGCTGGACCCGGTCCAGCTCCTCGGTGCGCACGTGACCGCTGCGCAGCATGTCCCGCAGCGCGCGAGCCTCCCGGGGGTTGCGCTTGGTGTCCCGCGCCCAACGCTCGGCCAGCGCGTACTCGAGTCGCGCCGGTGCGGCCGCGATGTGGGCGGAATCGGCGCGGCGGAACACGGATTCCGTGCGGCGCAGCTCGGAACCGTCCGGCATGGCCACGAAGTCATCACCGCTGATCATGGCCTCGAGCACGGACTGCCACCACGCGAGGTCGAGTTCCTCGCCCACGCGCTCGGCGGGTACCGCGCGGGTCTCGAGATCCTGCAGGAACTCCCCCAGCCCGCGCGCCCGCAGGTCGTCGAGCAACACGGTGCGTTCGGGCAGGGTCGCGAGGTGGGCCTCGTCGTTGATCAGTTCGTCCAGGATTTCCTGGAGTTCGTCCACCCCGGCCGTCTCCAGGCGCGCGGCAGTGCGCGAGCCCTCGAGTGCGATCGCGAGCCCCTCGAGGTCCTCGCGGAACCGGCGATGGATCTGCAGGGTCTCCCCGGCGCGGTCCGAGACGGCGGGCTGTTCGAGCGTGGTGGCCCATTCGCGCCACCTGTCCCGTTCGGACTGCACTTTCACGAGCGCCGAGTGCAGGTCCGAGAGGTGCACGCCGGGTCGGAGGTATTCCTTGGCGGCCTTGCGCAGGCGGGAGCGCTGCAGCCCGCTCAGCTCGATCTCGTGGTCCCGCCGCCAGGACGCGGAGGCCGTCGCGGCGATCAGGTCCGTCACGGGCCGGTCGTAGATGTCCGGTGTGAGGTACTCGAGCGACTCCCCGACCTCGATCACGAGTTCGAGCTGTTGCTCCCATTCGCCGATGGTCGAGCCCACGCGCAGCCCCGAGACCCCCAGGACGTGGCGCATGGCCGTCTTGAGGGTGGTCAGTTCGAGCAGCAGGGACTTGGCGAGGTCGTGGGCCTCACGGGCCTCGTCGTCGTTGACGAGCCGCGCACCGTGCCACGGGCTCGCGAGCGCCGCGGCGTCGAACGCGCCGAGGGTCGCGGCGCGCTGGAGCTGACGCTGCACCTCGCTGCGATGGGACACGGCGTCCAGCACGGAACGGCGGAACCGCACGGCGGTCTGCGGTCCGGGGGTGCGCGCGGTCAGTTCCGCGAGCGCCTGCATGGCCTCGTAGGGCGAGGCCTGCCAGCGGGGACGCAGTGCGTGCAGGGATTCCTCGTGCACCCGCAGCTGTTCGCGGCTGCGCTGCAGGGCGTCCAGGTGCTGTTCCAGCTGCGGCTGCTCGGCGCGTTCGTTGCGGGCGACGGCGCGCACGAGCCGCTCGGCGACGTCGTCCGGGCTCAGGTGGGAGCCCAGCGGCAGGACGAGGGAGTCCAGGCCGGTGCGGTTCCACGCGCGGTTGAACGCGGCGAGCGTGGTGCGGGACTCGCCGAGCACCAGGACGCTGCGGCCGCGGTGCACGAGCGCGCCGACCGTGGAGACCACGGTGTCCACCGCGGCGGTGCCCACGGGTGTAGCGACCACGAAGCTCTTACCCTGTTCGGCGAGGTCCACGATCTCCTGCTGATTGGCGTCCAGGTCCGTGAGCAGCAGCTCCTGGGCGGGGTCGCGCTCGTCGAGACCGGGTGCCTGATCGGTCAGGGGGCGCACGACTGGTAGTTTGCCCACCTCGGGGTTCTTGAGCCGGGCGAGGTCCTCGATCAACTGGGTGTGCGCGACCACGTGCTCGTCCGCGGGACGTTCGTGCAGATCCGCGAACGTGGAGACCAGCAACTGGTGTTCCACGTGCATGCCCGGGACGTGGGCCGCGAGCTGGCGCAGGGTCTCCAGCACGGGCGCGGGGTCCAACTTGCGGGTGCCGTACGCGAGCCGGGACATCTCCGCCGTGGTCAGTTCCACGCCGTGGTCCTCGCGCAGCCGACGCACGAGTGCCGGGTTGAGGTGGGCGGGACCCACGATGTGCAATTCGAAGTCCTTGTGGTCCGGGCGCAACTTGACCGTGACCGGGGCGAGCAGGACCGGGGCGATGAACCGGCGCAACCCGTCCGCCACGGGATCGGCGAGCCACGACGCCGTGCCCGCGGCCAGGTAGGAGGCGTCCAGACCGTGCATCACCGACAGCTCGTGGACCTTGGTGCGCAGCGCCCGGGCCGAGCGCACGGCGCGCTCGTACGCGGGGCTGTCCTGGTGGATCATCGTGGACAGCCGGGTGGGACGGCCCATGAGCAACTGTGCCTGCCCCGAGGAGTTGGCCTCGGTGAGATCGATGCAGACGTTGTCCACCTGGTTGAAGTCCAGCAGGGTGTCCGGGCCCGTGTAGGCGTCCATCTGTTGGGTCCAAGAACGCAGGGACACGCGGGGGTGTTCGCGCTCGCCCGTGGCGCCCGTGTCCTGGGGGGTTGTTCGGGAACGGTCCGGGGCGGGTGTCGACATGGTGCTCCTACTCACGAGTGCGCCGGTCTGCTCACCACGGGGGATGGGGCGGACCGGCGCACCGCAACTGACGATGGCTCTCTACGCGGTGGAGTTCACTCCCACTCGATGGTTCCCGGCGGCTTGGACGTGACGTCCAGGACCACCCGGTTGATCTCCTCGACCTCGTTGGTGATGCGGTTGGACATCCGGGCGAGCAGCTCGGAGGGCAAGCGGGACCAGTCAGCGGTCATGGCGTCCTCGGAGCTGACCGGGCGCAGCACCACGGGGTGGCCGTACGTGCGACCGTCCCCCTGGACGCCCACCGAGTGCACATCCGCGAGCAGCACCACGGGCATCTGCCACACGTCGTCGTCGAGACCGGCACGCGTGAGCTCCTCGCGGGCGATCGCGTCCGCGCGGCGCAGGATGTCCAGGCGCTCCTCGGTGACCTCACCGATGATCCGGATCCCCAGACCCGGACCAGGGAACGGCTGGCGGCCCACGATGTTCTCGGGCAGTCCCAGTTCGCGGCCCACGGCGCGGACCTCGTCCTTGAACAGGGCGCGCAGCGGTTCCACGAGTTCGAACTGCAGGTCCTCGGGCAGCCCGCCCACGTTGTGATGACTCTTGATGTTGGCCGCACCCTCACCGCCGCCGGATTCCACGACGTCCGGGTACAGCGTGCCCTGTACGAGGAAGCGGACGGGCTGGCCGTCCTGGGCCTCGTCGCTGAGCACCTTCTGCTCGGCGGCCTCGAACGCGCGGATGAATTCCCGCCCGATGTTCTTGCGCTTGGTCTCGGGGTCGGTGACACCCTTGAGCGCGGCGAGGAAGCGGTCCTGCTCGCGGGCCACGTGGAGCTTGATGCCCGTGGCGGCCACGTAGTCCTTCTCGACCTGCGCGACCTCGTCCTGGCGCATCAGACCGTGATCCACCAGCACGCACGTGAGACGGTCCCCGATCGCGCGCTGCACGAGGGCTGCAGCCACCGCGGAGTCCACACCGCCGGAGAGCCCGCACAGGGCCTTGCCGTCACCCACCTGGGCGCGGATCGCGGCTACCTGCTCCTCGATGATGTTGCCCGTGGACCACGTGGGCGTGAGCTGGGCCCCCTCGAAGAGGAAGTTCTCCAGGATCTTCTGCCCGTACGCGGAGTGCTTGACCTCGGGGTGCCACTGCACGCCGTAGAGCCTGCGCTCGCGGTTCTCGAAGGCCGCCACCGGGACGCCCTCCGTAGTAGCCAGGGTCGTGAAACCCTCGGGTGCGGCGGTGACCGAGTCACCGTGACTCATCCACACGGTCTGCACGTCCGGGGTGCCGTCCAGGATGGTGCCCACGCCGTCCCCGGAGGTCGAGGCGGCGGTGGCCCCGTACTCGCGCACACCCGTGCGCTCAACGGTCCCGCCCAGGGCGTTGGCCATGATCTGAAAGCCGTAGCAGATCCCCAGCACGGGCACGCCGGCTTCGAACAGTTCGGCGTCCCGTTGCGGCGCACCGGGCGCGTACACGGACGCCGGGCCGCCGGAGAGGATCAGTGCGGCGGGGTTGCGCTGCAGGATCTTCTCGGTGGACCAGGTGTGCGGGACGATCTCGGAGTAGACGTTCGCCTCGCGTACCCGGCGGGCGATCAGCTGCGCGTACTGCGCGCCGTAGTCGACCACGAGTACCGGACGTTGCTCCAGTTCGCTCAGGTTGTCAGGGGATTCACTCACGCGGACAAGTCTAGAACACCGCTCGGACACCCTCGCCCGGTCTCAGTAGCGCCGGGCGGCGCGCGGATTGGCCACGAGTTCGGCCTCCGTGGAGCGGTGGATCTTGCGTTCCACGATGAACGAGAGGAACGGCACCACACCGCCCAGGGCCATCACGACCAGCTGCGCGAACGGCCAGCGCATGAGCGACCACACGCGCAGGCATGAGAGCAGGTAGATCACGTAGAACCAGCCGTGGATGATCAGGATCCACGTGGAGATGTTCACGCCCCCGGCCAGGTTCTCGAGCTCGAGGTCCTGCCAGCCCAGGGCCACGCTCTGCCCCGTGGCCTTGTCCGTGCCGCCCGCGATCAGGTCGTAGCCGAAGCCGTAGCGGGTGATCATCTCCGCGACGAGCAGCAGCAGGAAGGTACCCGAGATCCACGCGCACACCTTGTAGAAGGTCAGCGCGCCGCGGATCTGCGCCTCGGTCCCGCCGAAGCGCCGTCGTGGTTTCAGCGCGGCGGCCTTGGCGCGCACACTGTCCGGGACGGTCGCCCGCTCGGGGCTCGCGTCCTCGGGCGCGGTGACCCGCACGCCGTCGGTGCGGCGCACCGGGCGGGGCTGGGAATCGGGCTGCGGCGTGTGATCACTCATGACTGGCTCCGTGGGATCGCGGGGTGGAACTCGTGGGCGGGGTGCGCGATTCCGTGCGCACCGCGGGTTGGTCGTCGAAGTAGTAGTAGCACTGGTCCTGGGCGTCCCAGTAGTAGTAGGACTGCTCGGCCTCGTCCCAGAAGTAGTCGCCGTCGAAGTAGAAGTACTTCTCGGGGTCCTGCCGGCGCAGGTAGTCGTCCCGCACGAAACGCCACCACATGAAGAACGCGAAGCCCGCGAACACGACCCACTCGATCGCGTAGAACAGGTTCAGGGCGTGCACGGAGGTGTCCGCGGGTTGCTGCTGGATCTGCAGGGGTTCCAGCCCCTCCCCCATGAGCCCGGCCGACACCGCGAGCGTACCCTCCCGGGTCACGGGCGCCGGTTCCGCCGCGGGGTTCTCCGCGAACGCGGCCACGTACCCCGAGTACAGGGGCGCGTCCCACAGATTGCTCAGCTGCGCGGACGCCACGGACGCGACCTGCCCGGCCGGCACGTTCTCGCTCGGTAGCGGGGAGTCCGTGGGCAGGAGTCTGCCGATCACCCGGATCTCGTCCGACGGCGCTCGCGGCACCCGGTCGGCGGAAGCGACCCAGCCCCGGGCCACCGCGATCGAGACGTCGTTATCGGCGGCGTCCCAGCGCTGTTGCGAATCGGGGATCGCGAGCTGGGTGACCACCCAGTACCCAGGGTTGCCGTCCTGCAACCGCCCCGGGACCAGCACCGTGGAATCGGGGACGTAGCGCCCGACCGCGGATACCATGTGATCGGCTTGCTGAGCGGTCGTGGCCTCCCCCGGGGAGACCACGTCTTCAAGGGTCGAGACCCGGTCCTTGGCGGGATCCACCACCGTGGAAGACTGCAGGGAAGCGTTCAACTGCCACATGCTCAACACCACGAACAGTGCCGCCACGAGCAGCGCGACCGCCAGGAAAGCCAGGGAGCGGGGGCGCAGGGCGGTCTTGAGCACCCCTCAACCCTAGTGCTCCGGGCTGGACGTTTCCCAAATCAGCGGGGGTACGGGCAGCCCCGATCACGGGACGGCCACGGGTCACGGGTCCGTAACGGCCACCGGTTCCCGAGCCGGAAGCGCGGGCGCACCCGCGGCCCGGCACGGGGGGGATCAGCTGCGGATCACCACGTCCGCGCGCTGGAACTCCTTGAGCTCGGAGTAGCCGGTGGTGGACATGGCCCGGCGCAGGGCACCGATCACGTTAGAGGAGCCGTCCACATGGCGCGAGGGCCCGTTGAGCAGCTCGCCCAGAGGACCCACGGTCCCCACGTGGGTGCGCACACCGCGCGGTGAGTGCGGGTTGTGGGCCTCGGGACCCCACAGCCAGCCCTGACCCGGGGCCTCCTCCGCGCGGGCCAGCAGGGTCCCGAGCATCACGGCGTCGGCGCCCATGGCGATGGCCTTGACGATGTCACCCGAGGTGCCCAGACCGCCGTCGGCGATCACGTGGACGTACCGACCGCCCGACTCGTCGAGGTAGTCGCGGCGGGCCGCGGCGACGTCGGAGATGGCCGAGGCCATGGCCGCGTGGATGCCCAGGATGGATTCGGTGCGCAGGGACGCGCCGCCCCCGAAGCCCACGAGCACGCCCGCCGCACCCGTGCGCATGAGGTGCAGGGCCGGGGTGTAGCCCGCGGCGCCGCCCACGATCACGGGAACGTCCAGGTCATAGATGAACTTCTTGAGGTCCAGGGGCTCCTGGGTGCGCGAGACGTGCTCGGCGGAGACCGTGGTGCCGCGGATCACGAACAGGTCCACGCCCGCCTCGAGCACGGTGCGGTAGTGCTCCACGACGCGCTGCGGGGACAGGGAGCCGGAGACGATCACCCCGGACTCGCGGATCTCGGCCAACCGGGCCTTGATCAACTCGGGCTGGATCGGGGCGAAGTACAGCTCCTGCATCCGCCGCGTGGCCTGCGGCAGGTTTTCAGAGCTGAGGTCCGCGATCTCGTCCAGGACGGGCTGCGGGTCCTCGTAGCGGGTCCACAGGCCCTCGAGGTCCAGCACGCCCAGACCGCCGCAGCGGCCCAGGGCGATCGCTGTGGCCGGGGACATCACGGAGTCCATGGGCGCACCCACCACGGGGATGTCGAAGTTGTAGGCGTCGATCTGCCACGAGGTGCTCACGTCCTGCGGATCGCGCGTGCGTCGGGAGGGCACCAGGGCGATCTCGTCCAGGCTGAACGTGCGGCGTGCCCGCTTGGAGCGCCCGATTTCGATGTCGTAACTCACGAGGGATCCTTTCACCGCGCGGAGAGCGCGGGGGCTGGCGCGATCAGCGCTTGTAGTTGGGGGCTTCCACCGTCATGGTGATGTCGTGCGGGTGGGACTCCTTGAGCCCGGCCGGCGTGATCCGCACGAACCGCCCCTTGTGCTTGAGCTCCTCGATGCTGTGCGCGCCCACGTAGAACATGGTCTGGCGCAGCCCACCGTCCAACTGGTGCAGCACGGACGCGAGCGGCCCGCGATAGGGCACCTGGCCCTCGATGCCCTCGGGGATGAGCTTCTCGTCGTCGGCCACGTCCGCCTGAAAGTAGCGGTCCTTGGAGTAGGACGTGTTCTTGCCGCGCGACTGCATGGCCCCGAGCGAGCCCATGCCGCGGTACGCCTTGAACTGCTTGCCGCCCACGAACACGAGTTCTCCGGGGGACTCGTCGCAACCGGCCAGCAGGGAGCCGAGCATCACGGAGTCCGCACCGGCCACGAGGGCCTTGCCGATGTCCCCAGAGAACTGCAGCCCGCCGTCGGCGATCAGCGGCACGCCCGCGGGGATGGTGACCTGGGCGGCCTCGTTGATCGCGGTGATCTGCGGGACGCCCACGCCCGCGATCACGCGGGTTGTGCAGATGGAACCCGGGCCCACGCCCACCTTCACGGCGTCCGCGCCGGCATCCACGATCGCCTGGGCGCCCGCGCGGGTCGCGGCCTGCCCGCCGATGATGTCCACGTGGGCGGCGGCGGAGTCCTTCTTGAGCCGGGCGATCATGTCCAGCACGCCCTGGGAGTGACCGTTGGCGGTGTCGATGAACAGGGCGTCCACGCCCGCGTCCACGAGCGTCATGGCGCGCTCGAAGCCGTCGCCGAAGAAGCCCACGGCCGCGCCCACGCGCAGCCGGCCCTCGTCGTCCTTGGTGGCCAGGGGGTACTGCTCCGCCTTGGTGAAGTCCTTGACGGTGATCAGCCCGGTCAGCCGGTCCTGCTCGTCCACCAGGGGCAGCTTCTCGATCTTGTGCGTGGCCAGCAGCTTGTGGGCCTCGTCCCGGCTCATCCCCACGTTGCCCGTGACGAGCGGCATGGGGGTCATCACGTCCCTCACGAGCCGGGTCTCGAAATCGCTCTCGGGCAGGTAGCGGGTGTCCCGGTTGGTGATGATCCCGAGCAGCTTCTGGGACTCGTCCACCACGGGCAGACCGGAGACCTTGTAGTAGCCGCACAACCGGTCCAGTTCCGCGAGCGTGGCCTCCGGGGATACCGTGACCGGGTTGGTGATCATCCCGGACTCGCTGCGCTTGACGCGGTCCACGTGATCCGCCTGGTCCTGGATGGACAGGTTGCGGTGGATCACGCCGAGCCCGCCCTGGCGGGCCATGGAGATGGCCATGGCCGATTCCGTGACGGTGTCCATCGCGGCGGAGAGCACGGGAGCCTCCAGCGTGATCCTGCGGGACAAGCGAGTCCTGGTGGAGGCCTCCGACGGGATCACGTCCGTGTTGCCGGGAAGCAACAGCACGTCGTCGTAGGTCAGTCCGGTGAAGCCGAACGGGTCGTCCATGAGGGCCGTGGGCACGGGTTCAGACACGAATAATCCCTTTCACGCGAGAATGTCCCCACCAGTCTACGGCGCGGCTCCGACGCGCTCCCCGCCCGTTCGCCGCGGGCCACACCGACGCGAGCAGAGTCCGGAGACCACGAGCGGACCCAGAAAAGCGTCGTCCCTCGTGCTTTCATGCCGACAGCGTCAAGCCACGGCGAGGTGGTAACTCCTCCTCGTGGAAGGTGCTCCTCGGGACCTTAGAAACCGTCCTCCGCGAGTCCCGCTGTTACACGCTCCAGGAGCATCGAGCTCATGCTTCGAATGTAGTTCGGTGTGATGTGGTTATTGTCCCAGTACACGATGAGGTTGCCGATGACAGGGGAGCACGTTCCATCGGGGCAAATGAGATCGTTCATGTCCACCTCAGTGATCGCAGGCTCCCTCGCTGCGACTTCTCCTAGGGGATCGGGCTGACCCACGATCGATGTCTTCGGGGGCATACAGTCGGCAGCCCTCTCCGCATCGCCCTCCAGACAAACCCCCGGAGCGTAGTCAAAGCGAGGATTGTCCCGGATGGCCACGACCTGAGACCCGCGATCCGTGAAGTAGTGCATCCGTTCAACGGTCTGTGAGGACATAGTCTCGCCACCCTCCTCGGTACTACGGGTGCCGTTGATCACGACAATATCCGGCTCCACGGAATCCATCACCTTGTCGAGGTCCTCGAGCCAGGACTCACACTCCGCTGCGTCTCGAACCTGCGGCTCCTCCACACCGATGAGGCAGTTGCCCCGCACGTAGCTGGTCATGTTCCAGTCCTGGTCCTCCGCCACGTTCTGAAGAGCCGGAATCCACTGCAAGGCATGGCTGTTGCCCACGACCAGAACCGTATTTGACGCGGTAGGACTCTCGACTGTGACTCCGCACCACATTTGATTCTGTTTTCTGAGACCCATCTCCTCCGGGCACGATCCCCCCAGGGACGGCCTGGGATAGGCCCCCTCGATCACTGGCAGCAAGGGAGCATTCGGATCCCCTTCCTCCAGATCATCGAGCGTGAGCACTGTGGCACCCGGATTGTTGCGGAAGGCCTGGCTCTCGATCTGTGCCTGTTTTTTGGCTTCGACCCCGCTCCATGTCCGCGCAGGAACAACCACCAGCCCCAAGCAGACAGCGATGACCAGCGCGAGCCGCCAGTTCTTCGACTCCGGCCACTTCCAACGTTTGAGCGGGTTCTCCACGATCTTCGTCAGGAGCAGTGCCAGCAGAACGGACACGACCACGATCACCACGCCGGAGCGTGGCCCGGCCACCGGCCGGTCCCGGACCACCAGATAGGTGACCAGCAGGGGCCAGTGCACGAGGTACAGGGCGTAGGCGGCGTCGCCCAGCTTCATTACCGGGGCCCAGGACAGGAAACGGTCGAGCCCGAGGGCCGAACCGGACTGTCCCGCAACGATGATCGCCGCGGCGGAGAGCAGTGGCCACAAAGCAATCCAGCCCGGGAACGCGCCCTGCACGTCCACGAGGATCCCCACCGACACCATGCTCACGAGTCCGCCCCACCCCAGGACCAGCCGCACCGCACGGGGAAGCTTCACATAGGGAATGGCGAGCGCCACCAGGGACCCCAGGGCGAACTCCCACAGCCGGGCCCTGGTGTCGAAGTACGCGAACTCCTGGTGCGTGGCCGTGGAGAGCACCGAGAAGGCCAGCGAGGCCGCGAACACCAGCCCGAAGCATGCGGCCAGAACGGGGACGCTGCTGTGGCCCGTCCGGCGCTTGTCCAGCCACGCCAGGCCGAAGATCAGCGGCCACAGCAGGAAGACCTGCCCCTGGACCGAGAGGGACCAGAAGTGCTGGAACGGCGAGGCCGAGGAGTGGTCCGCCGCGTAGTAGTCCACCGCGTTGAAAGCGAGCGTCCAGTTCTCGAAGTACAGGATCGAGGCCACGCCCTGAAAACGGAAGTCCGCCACGTCCTGTGCGGGGTACAGCCACCACACGAGGAACAGCGTGGCCAGAATGACCACGGTCGCCAGCGGCAGCAGCCGCTTGAAGGTGTGGAGCCAGTAGCGGCCCAGCGCCAGGGGACGCCCGCCCTCGAGCTTGCGGACGAACGAGAGGGTCATGAAGAACGCGGAGATGAACAGGAAGACGTCCACACCACCGGACACCCGGCCCATGAATACGTGATAGACGACCACGAGCAGCACCGCGATCGCCCGCAACCCCTGCACCTCCGGGCGGAACCCCGAGAACCGGGCCACCCGGGCCGCGGAATCGGAGGATCCCGGGGACGCGGAGTCGGTCGGCGCCCCGGCGGAGGAGACGTCCGACCACGGGGCGGGGGCCGTGGTGGGTGAACAGGGGGCGGGCGAGAGAGTGGGGGTTCGATCGGGGGGAAGCACGCAGGCCATAGTAGACCTCCCCCGTCTGACAAAGGGTTACTCGGGTAACGCGATCCCCGTGATCCCGTCCTGCTGCAGGGCGTCCGACACCCGCTGGGCGAAGCTGTGGGAGGCTGAGGCTGCATACATCCCGGTGAGGTGGTCGTCGTCGAAGTACACGATCATGTTGCCCACGGCGGGCCGGCACGCGCCGTCGGGACACACGACGTCGGTCATGTCCACGGGCGCGAAACCCTCCAGTTTGGAGCCCAGGTCCCGCTAGGGATCGGGGGTGTCGAGCATGGGGGCCACGATCTCGCACTCCGAGGACTCGAGGCTGCGCAGCGCGGCGCACTCGGCCGAGGCGTCGTGGAACCGTGGGGTGTCCCGGATGCCCACCACCTGGGTGCCGTCCGCCACGGGGGCGCGCACGCGGGTCTTTCCACGTCTCCCCGTCCGGCTCGCTGAAGGTGCCCTGCAGGAACACGAGGTCCGGGTCCGCGGCGGCGAGCATCTCGTCGCTGCCCTCGAACCAGGTCGCGCACGCCTCGGCGTCCTCGAGTTCCGCGGCCGCCGTGTAGGAGCACCCATGCTGGATGAAGGCGAGCACGCGCCACCCGTTCGCGGGGCCAGCGGTTCGAGCACGGGGACCCAGTGCTGCATGTGGCTGTTGCCGATCATCAGCACGGTGCGGGCGGGGTCCTCCATGGCCACGGGCTCGCGGCAGAACTGCCGGAACTGCTTGGGCAGCTCGACGTCCTCGGGACAGCCCCCGCCCAGGTTTGCGGCGCTGTGGGGCAGTTCCTCGGGGCGCGGCAGCGCGGGCGCGGTCGGGTCGCCGTGGAACTCGTAGCCCGGCAGCAGGGCGACGGCGCCAGGGTTGTTCGCGGACGCGTTCTCCCCCAGTCGATGGTTGCGTTGCAGCTCCGCCCGTTCCCACGCGCCGGCGGTCACCGTCACGAGCCCCATGCACACCGCGATCACGAGTCCGGCTCGCCACGACCGGGCCTCCGGTCACGACCACCGCTTCAGGGGTTCTTCGAACCAGCGCGTGAGAAGGAGGGCGAGCGCAATCGAGGCCAGCACGAGGGCGGTTCCCGCGAGGGCTCCGGCGTCCGGGCGGTCACGGAGCACCAGGTAGGTAATCAGCAGCGGCCAGTGGACCAGGTAGAGCGCGTACGCCGCATCCCCGAGTCGTACTATGGGGCCCCACGAGAGGAACCGGTCGAAACCGATGCTGGAACCGGACTGTCCGGCCACGATGATCGCCGCCGCCGACAGCAACGACCACAACGCGATCCAACCCGGGAACGCGCCCTGCACGTCCACGAGGATGCCCACCAGGACCATGCTCACGAACCCGACCCAACCCAGCAGCAGTCCCAGGCCCCGACCCACGCGCAGGTACGGGACAGCCAGGGCCAGCAGGGAACCCAGCGCGAACTCCCACAGTCGAGCACAGGTATCGAAGTACGCGAACCCCTGTCGGGACACCGTCGTGACCACGGAGAATGCCAGGGGCGTGGCGAAGACGAGACCGAAGCAGCCCGCGAGGACGGGTACGCAGCTGCGGGCGGTGCGGCGTCGCCACCACCACGCGAGGGCGAAGATCAGCGGCCACACGAGGAAGACCTGCCCCTGCACCGACAGGGACCAGAAGTGCTGGAACGGGGACTCGGTCGAGTGGTCCGCCGCGTAGTAATCCACTTGTTCGGCAGCGAGCGCCCAGTTCTCCACGTACATCACGGATGCCACACCCTGCGAACGGAACTGGGCGATCTGCATGGTCGGGAAGAACGCCCACAGCGCGGCGAGGGTCAGCAAGATTGTGAGCGTAGCCAGGGGTAACAAGCGTTTGAACGTGTGCAGCCAGTACCGGGCCACCCGGGCGGCGGCATCGGCGGGGCGCGCGTCCTGCGGTGTCGCCGGTCCGATACGGGGGTGGGCGCCGTCGTCCGCGGAGGCGACCGCGGCGCCGGTCACGGAACCGGCAGCGCTCGACCCGGGATCGTGCGAGGAGCGCTTCGGGGCGGACGGCATTGATTCAGCCAAGGGGGCGCCGCATTGATTCAGCCAAGGGGGCGCCGCGGCAGGATGCGAACCGTTCGCGGTGCGGGTCTTTACGCGACACGACGTGAGAAAAGGCGGCCCACTCCCGGGAGGAGTGGACCGCCGATTCCCGGCCACCCACCGAGGTGGGCGGGGTGGGACGCGTCAGGCGTCCTCGCCCTTGTGCTCGGCCACGAGCGTCTCCGTGGTGAGCACGAGCGCCGCGATGGACGCCGCGTTCTGCAGAGCGGAACGGGTGACCTTGACGGGGTCGATGATGCCCGCGGCGAGCAGGTCCTCGTACTCGTCCGTCAGGGCGTTGTAGCCGTTGCCGGGCTCGAGGTCCGCCACACGCGCCGCGACGACGTTGCCGTCCTGGCCCGCGTTCTCCGCGATCCAGCGCAGGGGCTGGGTCAGGGCGCGCCGCACGATGGTCACGGCCGTAGCCGCGTCCCCGGTCAGACCGAGGTCCGTGCCGTCGAGCGCCTTGGAGGCGTGGACCAGCGCGGAACCGCCGCCGGCCACGATGCCCTCCTCGAGGGCCGCGCGGGTCGAGGACACGGCGTCCTCGATGCGGTGCTTGCGTTCCTTCTGCTCGACCTCGGTCGCGGCACCGACCTTGATCACCGAGATGCCACCGGCCAGGCGCGCGAGGCGCTCCTGGAGTTTCTCACGGTCCCACTCGGAGTCCGTGCGGGCGATCTCCGCCTTGATCTCCGCCACACGCTCGGCCACGGCCTCCGAGGAGCCCGCACCGTCCACGAGCGTGGTCTGGTTCTTGGTCACGGTGATCCGGCGGGCGTTGCCCAGCTGGGACACGTCCACGCCCTCGAGCGAGATGCCGAGCTCGGGGGTGATCACGGTCGCATCCGTGAGCACGGCCAGGTCCTGCATGATCGCCTTGCGGCGGTCACCGAAACCGGGGGCCTTCAGGGCCACGACGTCGAGCGTGCCGCGCAGCTTGTTGACCACCAGGGTGGACAGGGCCTCGCCCTCGACGTCCTCGGCGATGATGGTCAGCGGCTTCTTGGCCTGCAGCACCTTCTCGAGCACGGGCATGAGGTCCTGGACCGAGGAGATCTTGCCCTGGAACAGCAGCACGAAGGTGTCGTCCAGGACGGCTTCCTGGCGCTCCGGGTCCGTGACGAAGGACGGGGACAGGTAGCCCTTGTCGAACTGCATGCCCTCGGTGACGTCCAGCTCCACCTCGGTGGAGGAACCGTCCTCGATGGTGATCACACCGTCCGTGCCCACGGTCTCGAAGGCGCGGGCGATCAGTTCGCCGATCTCCATGGACTGCGCGGAGATCGCGGCCACGTGGGCCACGTCCTTGCCCTCCACGGGGCGGGCGTTGTCGAGCAGACGCTGGGCCACGGTGGCCACGGCCGCTTCCACGCCGCGCTTGATGTCGCCCGGGGCCGCTCCGGCGGCCACGTTGCGCAGACCCTCCTTGACGATGGCCTGCGCGAGGACGGTCGCCGTGGTGGTGCCGTCACCGGCGACGTCGTTGGTCTTGGTGGCCACTTCCTTGGCCAGCTGGGCGCCGAGGTTCTCGTACGGATCCTCGAGCTCCACCTCACGGGCGATGGTCACGCCGTCGTTGGTGATGGTGGGTGCGCCCCACTTCTTGTCCAGGACCACGTTGCGCCCGCGGGGGCCCAGCGTGACCTTGACGGTGTCGGCCAGTCGGTTGACACCGGATTCGAGCGCTTTGCGAGCGGCGTCGTTGAACACCAACTGCTTGGGCATGTGTGCTCCTTACGAAACGAGAAGGGTGTGGAAATGACGGCGCGGTGCCCGCGTGGCCCGTTCTCGGGCGAACGTCCGGGCACCGCGCACAAAAGTCGTTGCGGGGATTACTTCTCGATGACGGCCAGCACGTCGCGCGCGGGGAGCACCAGGTACTCCTCGCCGTTGTACTTGACCTCGGTCCCGCCGTACTTGGAGAAGATGACCACGTCACCCTCCTTGACGTCCACGGGGATGCGGTTGCCCTTGTCGTCCACGCGGCCCGGGCCCACGGCCAGGACGGTGCCTTCCTGCGGCTTCTCCTTGGCGGTGTCCGGGATGACCAGACCGGAAGCGGTGGTCTGTTCAGCGGCCAGCGGCTGAACCACGATGCGATCCTCGAGAGGCTTGATGGAGACCGACACGATCTCTCCCTTTCTTCTAGGCGTGTGAGACGGTGTGCGAACGCGCCGTGTCATGGGGTCCCATGACCGCGTCCGCCACAGGCCAGTTGGCGTGCCAACCGTCGTCGCGGTGCCGATTGAGCGCCTGGCCTTTAGCACCCTCACCATGAGAGTGCTAATCATCACTGTAGGGAGACGGGCCGCACGCGGTCAAGGCGCGCCCGCCACGCTCGCCTCTGGGCGCAATCCGCGGGTACGACGCCGCTGTCCCCAGCCTCCCCGCGGCCGCGTCAGTAGTGGCCGGCGAGCCGTCCGAGCCGCGTCAGGAGTGGCCGGAGAGCCCTGCGTGCCGCGTCAGTAGTAGACCGCGAGCCGTCCGTGGGGACCGTCGTGGCACGTGACCGGGGTGTCGAACACGCGCGTGAGGGTCTCGTCCGTCATGATCTGCTCGGGTGGGCCGAACTCCACCACGCGACCGTCCTTCACGGCGCAGATCCAGTCCGAGTAGTGGCTCGCGAAGTTGATGTCGTGCAGCACGATCAGCACGGTGCGTCCGAGCTCGTCCGCGACGCGGCGCAAGTGATGCATCATGTGCACAGAGTGGCGCATGTCCAGGTTGTTCAGGGGCTCGTCCAGCAGGAGGTACTCGGTGTCCTGGCACAGCACCATGGCCACGTAGGCGCGCTGGCGCTGACCGCCCGAGAGCTGGTCCAGGTAGCGGTTCTGCAGGGGTCCCAGGTCGAAGAAGTCTATCGACTCGGAGATGATCCGCTCGTCGTCCCGGGTGATCCGCCCACGCGTGTAGGGGAAGCGACCCAGCGCCACGAGCTGGCGCACGGTGAGCCGCGCGGTGAAGTGGTTCTCCTGGCGCAGCGTGGAGACCACCTTGGCGAGTTCGCGCGGCGGCGTCCTGCTCACGTCGTGACCGCCGATCTCCACGGTGCCGGCCTCGGGACCCAACAGGTGACCCATCATGGTCAACAGCGTGGACTTCCCCGCGCCGTTGGGCCCCACGAGCGCGGTCACGCCACCGGCGGGGATCTGCAGATCCACCGGCCCGATCGCCATGTCCGTGCCGTACTCCTTGACCAGTCCGGTCAACTGGATCACAGTCTGCCCCTCCTCAGGATCACGAAGAGGAAGACACTGCCACCCACCAGCTCGATGATGATGGACACAGCGCCCTCCGCGTAGAAGACGTTCTTCAGGACGAAATAGGCCCCGGACAGCACCGCGAAACCGATCAGCGCGGCCATGGGGAACACATAGCGGTGGTCGTGGGTGTCCGCGAGCTGGTACGCCAGGATCGCCACGAGGAACCCCAGGAACGTCATGGGCCCGATCAGGGACGTGGAGACCGCCATCAGGATGGACACCCAGAACAGGGTGAGCAGCAGCCCCCGGCGGTGGTCCATGCCCAGGTTCGTGGCCACGTCCCGCCCCATGGCCATGACGTTGAGCGTGCGGGAGTGCGCGTACAGGGCCACCGTGGCCACCACGCACAGCGGCACGGCCAGCGGGAAGTACCCGGGATCCGCGTTGGCCACCGAGCCGAATAAGCGGGCGCTGAGCACGTCGAACTCGCTCGGTGAGAGCAAGCGCTGCATGAAGGTGGACACCGCGCCGAGCCCGCCGCCCAGGACGATGCCGATCAGCAGCATCACCTGCACGTTGGCGTACTTGCCCGAGAGCAACCAACCGTAGAGCCCCAGCGCGAACACGATCATGAGGCTCACCTGCAGGGCGTACTGCGGCAGCCCCTGCACCGCACTGACCCCCACCGCACCCAGGAAGTACACCGCCGAGGTCTGGATGAGCACGTACAGGGACTCGAAACCCATGATCGACGGCGTGATGATCCGGTTGTTCGCAGCGGTCTGGAACGCGACCGTGGCCATGGCTTGGCTCACCGCCACGATCAGGATCACCACCACGCTCGTGGCCCGGGACTCGGCGATCCGCCAGAACCCCGGGGTGCCGAACGGCAGGGGGTTGTCCCACGTGAGGATGCCCGCGCAGAACACGAGTCCCGCCGCGAGCAGGGACAGCGCGGTGATCCAGTAGCGGCGGCGGTGGGCCGGGGAGACGAAGGCCCCCGATCCAGTGCGCGCCCGGTCGTGGCGCAGCGCGGTCACCTCAGACATGGCGCCGGCTTCGCAGCAACAGGGCGATGAACACCGCAGCGCCCACGATGCCCAGGATCAGGGACACGGGGACCTCGAACGGCGCGATGATCGTGCGCCCGATCAGGTCGCACACCGTGACCAGGCCGATCCCGAGCAGGCACACCCAGGGCAGGTTGGAGCGCAGGTCGTCGCCCCGGAACAGGGACACCACGTTGGGCACGATCAACCCCAGGAACGGCAGGTTGCCCACGACCACCGTGACCACGCCGGTGGCCGCGGCCACGAGTCCGGTGCCGATCAGGATGATCCGGTTGTAGTTCAATCCCACGTTGGTCGCGATGTCCTCGCCGAGTCCCGCCACGGTGAGCCGGTCCGCGGTGATGACCACGAGCACCGCCACGAGTGCCACGACCCAGAGGGTCTCGTACTGGCCGCGCAGCACGGACGTGAAACTGCCGGCGAACCACACGCCCAGGTTCTGCAACCGGTCCGTGACGAGCGCCAGGTAGGTGGAGATCGACCCCACCACGGCCCCGAGCATGATCCCCACGATCGGCACGATCAGGGAGGAACGCAGCGTAACCCGGCGCAGGAACGCGAAGAACACCATGGTCCCCACGAACGCGGCCACGATCGCGCCGATCATCCGCGCGCTCAACCCGGCGTCCGGGGCCAGGATCATCATGAGCAACAACCCCAGCCCGGCCCACTCGGTGGTGCCCGTGGTCGTGGGTTCCACGAACCGGTTCTGGGTGAGCAACTGCATGACCAGCCCGGACATGGCCATCGCGGCACCGGCCAGGACCAGTGCCACCGTGCGGGGAATCCGGGTCAGACCCAGGAACTGCTCACCCTGGGCGTCCGAAAGGTCCGCGACCCCCGTGACCAGGGACAGCCAGAGCAGTCCCAGGACCACCAGCAGGGCGAGCCAGAACTTCCAGTCCCGGGCCACCCCCGTGCGGGTCGGACGTTGTGCAGTGGAGACCATCACGTGTGCTTCCTGGATCATGCCGAAGCCCCGCGGGAGGCTCCCGCGGGGCGTCGGTGGTCGTGCGGGGTGGGAGGGATCAGTTGCTCCGGCCTCCCAGTTTCTCCGCAATGTCGTCGAGGATCTCGGTGTAGGTCTGGATCCCCTCGTTCGTGTAGGTGTCCGCGGGCAGGTAGACCACGTTGCCGTTCTTCACCGCGGGAACGTCCTTGAGGGCCTCGGACTTCTCGATCACCTCGGACGCCGGGCTTGCACCCTCGGAGGTCTTCACGCCCGCGTCACGGTCCAGCACGATGAGCAGTTCCGGGCGGGACTGGGCGATGGCCTCCACGGAGATGTCGTCCCCCTGGTGGTTGTCGGAGCCCTCGACCTTCAGCGCGGGCTGCAGCCCCACCATGTCGAACAGCGGGCCGATCGTACGTCCCTTGCTCGGTGCCACGTACCCGATGTCACCACCGGAGACGATCACGCCCATCGTGGACTGGCCGTCGTAGGCGTCCTTGGCGCGCTGGGCGGCCTGGTCGAGCCCGTCGGTGAGTCGGCGGGCTTCCTCCTGCTTGCCGAAGACCTCGCCCAGGGCCGTGGTCTGGCGCTTGAGTTCCTCGTCCAGCGGCTGATCGTCGCGCGGATCCAGTTCCAGCATGGCGGCGTCCGGGACGAGCTTTTTGATGTCGTCGTAGTACTGCGTGAAGCGCTGCCCGTTGATCACGAGGTCCGGGTCCACCCCGGCGATCGCCTCGAGATTCGGTTCGCGGTGCGAACCCAGGTCCACCACGGCATCGTCGTTCGCATAGGAGATGCCGTTCGGGATCAGCTGCTTGGGGGCGGCCTTGAGCTGTACGCCCCAGTCCGCGAGCGTCTCGAACACCCGGTTGTCGGTGGCCACCACGGACTGCGGCGGTGCGGGAACGGTCTGCTCGCCCTTGTTGTCCGTGACGGTCACGGTTGCCGAGGACGCCTGGGTGTCGGAGGCGTTCTGGGCGTTGGCACCGCATCCCACGAGGGCCAGTGCCGCCACGGCACTCAGCGCCACACCGGGGATCAATCGGTTCATGGACATGGATCTTCTCGCAATCTCGCGGGGTCGTCTGTTACGGGCGGCCAGCCACTAGGTGAGCCTAACCTAATTAGGGATGCGGATCGTAATGTAAATGGTTCTGTGACGGGCGTCGCGGCCCGCGCGTTCGCCGCGGCTTCCCCGCGCCGTGATGTGATGGACGCGTGAACGCCTCCACCGCCCCCGACGACGCCGAGACCCGCAGCCTCGCCCAGCTGCTGACCCCGCGGGGGATGCGGCTGCTGGATTCGCTGGGCCCCTACGACCCGGACGCCACGCTCTCGCTCTCCCAGTCCCTGCGAGCACAGGGCCATGACCCGGAGCTCGTGGCCGCGGTCCTCACCCAGTCCCGGTTGCGCGCCAAGGCCCACGCCAAGTTCGGGGACTTCGCCCGTCATATGGTCTTCACGCGAGACGGTGTGGAGCAGGCCACCCGGTGGTCGGTGGCCGCCCTGCACGCCCAGCGGTTCGCGCAAGCGGGGATCGAGCACGTGGTGGACCTGGGATGTGGGATCGGCGCGGACTCGCTGGCCCTGGCCGCGCTCGAGCGCACGGTCACCGCGGTCGAGCGGGACCCGGTCACCGCGGCCGTGGCGACCGTCAACCTCACGGGATGGCCGCGCGCTCGCGTCGTGTGCGCGGACGCGCAGTCCTTGGACCTGGACGCCCTTGAGTCCTGTCCCGCGCAGGGCGTGTGGCTGGACCCCGCGCGCCGGGTCTCGGGTCACGGCCGCACGCGGCGGTTGTTCGACCCGGAGGCCTTCTCCCCTCCCCTGTCCTTCGTCACGGACCTCGCGGATCGGGGGCTCGCCGTGGGCGCCAAGCTCGGTCCCGGCATCCCCCACGAGTACGTCCCGCGCGCCGCGGAGGCCCAATGGATCTCACAGCACGGTGACGTCGTGGAGGTCGCATTGTGGTTTAACGCCGTGCGCCGCCCGGACGTCGCGCGCGCCGCCCTGGTCCTCGGACACGACGGCGCACCCCGCCTTCCCAGCGCCGCCGACGACACGCTCGTGCCGGGTGACGACGCGCCGGGTGCCGGGGACGGCCGGAGCGGTGACGCATCCCGGGACGGTGCCGCGGCGTCGTCGGCGGCCGAACTGACCTCCGCGACGTGGGAGTCGCCCGCGGCGGAAGGGGATCTGCTGGGCGCGGTGGGGCAGTACTTCTACGAGCCCGACGGCGCAGTGATCCGCGCGGGGCTCGTGACCGATCTCGCGCAGCGCATCGGAGCGCGGCTGATCCATCCCGCGATCGCGTACCTGAGCTCGGACACGCTCGTGCACACCCCGCTCGCCACCGCGTACGAGGTGCGCGAGGTGCTGCCCCACACCGTGAAGACCCTCAAGAAGTGGGTGCGGGAGCAGGACGTGGGGACCCTGGAGATCAAGAAACGCGGCACGGACGTGACCCCCGAGCAACTGCGTAAGCAACTTGCACCCCGGGGTTCGCAGCGAGCGACCCTGGTCATGACGCGACTCGAGCAGGCGGGGAAGGAACGGCGCGTGGTGCTCGCCGTAAACCTCGTACACTGATACCCCTGTGTTCGGACCGCGCGCGACACCCCGGTGGTCGGCAACGACGTCCCGGTTCAGGTCACGACCGCCGATCCCGGTGCACCCATGAGAGGACCACGCCGTGCAGATTGATTTCCACAGCTCCGAACGTTCCACCCTGGGTGTGGAGTGGGAGGTCGCCCTGGTCGAGCGCGAGAGCGGCGAGCTCGCCCCGCGCGGCCAGGAGGTCCTCGATGCCCTCGTGGCGCAGCACCCGCAGTTCGGTGAGGAGGGGGACCACCCCCATGTCACGGGCGAGTTCCTGCAGAACACCGTGGAGATGGTGACCGGTGTGTGCGACACCGTGGGCGAGGCCGTGGACCAGCTCGCGGACACCCAGGACCGGATCCGGGAAATCACGGATCCTCGGTCCCTCGAGATCTTCGGCGCGGGGACCCACCCGTTCTCCCAGTGGGCGGACCAGCCCGTGGTGGACAAGGAACGCTACTTCAAGGTCCTGGACCGCGCGCAGTACTGGGGGCGGCAGATGGTGATCTTCGGGGCCCACGTGCACGTGGGCATCGACCACCGGGACAAGGCCCTGCCCGTCCTGGAGGGCCTGCTCAACTACTACCCCCACCTGCTCGCGCTGTCCGCGAACTCGCCGTACTGGTGCGGCCAGGACACGGGGTACGCGTCCCACCGGGCACTGATCTTCCAGCAGCTGTCCACGGCGGGGCTGCCCTTCCACTTCGACACGTGGGGCGAGTACGAGTCCTACGTCAACGACCTCATCGAGACCGGCGTGATCGAGGAGATCTCCGAGAACCGCTGGGACATCCGCCCCGTCCCCCGCTTCGGGACCGTGGAGATGCGCGTGTGCGACGGTCCCTCGACCCTGCGGGAGGTGGGGGCGATCGCCGCACTGACGCAGTGCCTGGTGGAGTCCTTCTCCCGTTCCCTCAACGACGGCGGGACGATCCCCGTGATGCCCCCGTGGCACCACCAGGAGAACAAGTGGCGCGCCGCGCGCTACGGTCTCGAGGCCGTCGTGATCCGGGACACCCGCAACCGCGAGCGCCTGGTCACGGAGGACCTTGCGGATCTGCTCACCGATCTGGAACCCCTCGCGGACGAGCTCGGCTGCGCCCGCGAGCTCGCGCACGTGGAGACCATGATGAGCGGGGCCCTGGGCTATCAGCGCCAACGGCGCGTGGCCCGGGAGAACGGCGGGGACCTGCGCGCCGTGGTCATGGACATCGTGGAGCGCAACCGCTCGGAACGCTGATCCGGATACGGCCCGGCAGGACTACGCCGCCGGCATCGACACCGTGGACACCGGCAGGCCGGGGTCCGCGGTGAACGAGATCCCGGTGGGCTGACGGCCCTGCGCCACCAGTCGGGAGCCCAGGGCCGCGACCATCGCCCCGTTGTCGGTGCACAGGGACAGCGGCGGGATCACCACGGGAATCCCGTGCTCACCGCACCGCGCGGTCACGACCTCCCGCAACCGGGAATTGGCGGCCACGCCCCCGCCCATGAGAAGCGTGGTGATCCCGTGTTCGGTGCACGCCAGCACGGTCTTGCGCGCGATCACGTCCACGACCGACTCCTGGAAGCTTGCGGCCACGTCCGCCACGGGGACGGGTTGATCGGCGGCGTCGAACGCTTCGACCACGCGAGCCACGGCCGTCTTCAAGCCGGAGAAGGACATGTCGTAACGGTGCGGACCGGGATTCTCGGCCGACCCCATGTACTTGCCCGCCGTCAGCCCCCGGGGGAACGCGAAAGCCGTCGGGTCGCCGTCCTTCGCGGCCTTGTCGATCGCTGGCCCACCGGGGTAGGAGAGGCCGAGCAGGCGGGCGACCTTGTCGTAGGCCTCGCCGGCGGCGTCGTCGATCGTGGCGCCCAGTAGCCGCACGTCGCTCGTGATGTCGGGGACGGCCAGGATCTCGGTGTGGCCCCCGGAGACGAGCAGCGCGCCCAGGCCGTCGGGCAGCTCACCGCGGTCGTCGAGCAGACCCACCCCCACGTGGGCCACGAGGTGGTTGATCGCGTACAGGGGTTTGCCCGTGGCCACCGCGAGTGCCTTGGCCGCCGCGACCCCTACCATGAGCGCCCCGGCGAGCCCGGGCCCGGAGGTCACGGCGATCGCGTCGAGCTGGTCCAGGGTCACACCGGCGTCGTCGAGCGCAGCACGCACCGCGGGGACGAACGCCTCGAGGTGCGCGCGCGAGGCGATCTCGGGGATCACCCCGCCGAAGCGCACGTGTTCGGCCATGGACGAGGACACCGTGTTGGTGAGCAGCTCGGTGCCCCGCACGATCCCGATACCCGTCTCGTCGCACGAGGACTCGATGCCCATGACGAGCGGTTCAGCGGTGTTCATGAATGGTCCTTCCGTCCGCGCTGCGGGTGGGCTCCTTCGCGGGAACCAGTTCGCAGCGCATGATCAGCGCGTCGTGGCCGGGCCCGTAGTAGTGCGCCCGGGTGTGGATGTGGTGATAGCCGAAGTGGCGGTACAGCTCTTGTGCCCGCGGATTGTCCGCCCGCACCTCGAGCATCATCTCGGTGGCGCCGCTGCGAATCGCGGCCTCGTGCAGCACGCGCAGCAGGGCACTGCCCAGGCCCTTGCCCTCGTGGTCCTTCGCGACCGCGATGGTCTGCACATCCGCGACCGGCGGGATGCTCATCATCCCCGCGTAGCCCACGATCTCCCGGTCCCGGGTGAGCACCCAGTACTGCCGTGTGGGGTGGGTCAGTTCCTCGTGGAACATGTGCCGGGGCCAGGCGTCCTCGGGGAACAGGACAGCCTCCAGCGCGTACACGTCCTCGAGGTCCCCAGGTTGCATGGGGCGCAGCGCGTAGCCCGCCGGTAACGACGACGCCGCTCCCACCGCAGCCGCGTGCCCTCCCGTCATGGGGTGGCCCGTCACCGGGTGGCCCGCTTGGGGGATGCGGGCACCTTGGCGTCGGAATCGCGCAGGTACAGGGGGGACGTGTCGGTGCTCAGTTCCTGACCGCGGCTCGTGATCGCCCACGCCGCCCGGGCGAGATCCGCGGCGGAGGGGTGCAGGTCCGAGAATCCCGGGACCGCGTGCGACAACCGATCGGGGTAGAGCCCCGCACCGGAGCCGTAGCACGGCAGCGCGGGAACGTCCTCCGGGGGGCCAACCCGGGGATCGCCCAGCGGGGTGATCACGGGTCCGAGCTCGTCCTCGTGCACCCGGTAGTCGCGGCGGTAGAGCTCCTTGCGGCGCGCATCGGTGACCACCACGAACTCCGCATGACCCGCGGCGAGCGCCTCCGGGGCCACGTGGAACGCCGCCGCGTCCAGGGAACACACCCCATGGACAGGCAAGGCCCAGGCAAAGCCCAAAGTGCGACCGGTCACAAGTCCCGCGCGCAGACCCGTGAACGGTCCGGGACCGGTGCCCACGAGAACGGCGTCCAGGTCGGTGCCGGTAAGGCCCGCCTCCGCCATGAGGTCGTGCACGGCGGGAGCCAGGGCCTCGGCGTGGGATCGGGTGTCGACGGTGTCGAACCTGCTCAAGACCTCACCGTCCCGGGACAGTGCCACGGACGCAATCGACGAGGAATCCAGACTCAGCACAAGCACCCGAACAGTCTAAGCCCGGCCCCGCGACCGCTCCGGGCCCCGGCGACCGCCCGCCGCCATCACTCCGGGCTCCGGCCGCCCCTCGCCCCGGCACTGCGTGGCGAGGTCACAACTGGAGGGGGTCCGCCCAACGGGGTCCGTAGCCGCGCACGATCACCGCGCGCGGTTCATCGCTGAGTTGCTCCGCGGATTTCCACTCGTCGTTGAGGGCGCGGATCACGTCCGCCGCGGAGGGGGAATCGCCCTCTCCGTCGGAACCTGATCCGCCGGAGAGCACCGCCCCACTGAGATCCGCGGGGTCCTCACCGTCCGTGGTCCCCACGGTGGACTCCGCACCCGTCGCGTCCGACACCGGATCCGCCGAGCCGGGCCCGTCCTGCGTACCCCGTGCCCGGACGATGTCGATCACCAACCGGGAATCGCTGAGGTGTTCCACCTTGCCGGTCCCCCACTCCACGACGGTCACGCACGTGTCCACGGTGTCCTCGAGGTCGATGTCGTCCACGTCCGCCGCGGAGTCCAAGCGATAGGCGTCCACGTGCACGAGATCGGGTCCGCCCGGGTGGGGCCCGTCCGGATCGTTGGGGTGCACGCGGCTCAACACGAACGTGGGGGAAATGATCCCGTCGCGCACCCCGAGGCCCCGGCCGAGCCCCTGGGTGAACGTGGTCTTTCCGGCGCCGAGGTCACCGTTGAGCATGACCAGGTCCCCGGCCCGCAGGTGCTCGGCCACCCGCTCGGCGAGCACCCGGGTGTCATGAGCGGTGTCGGGATGCCGAGTCACGGTCCAGGCGGCACTGTCCGCCGCGCTCCCGGCTGTTCCGACGCCGTCGGCATCGGGAGCGTTCACGTACTCCCGGGGTACGCGCGGCGAGATCCTCGTGACGATCTCGTAGTTGATCGTCCCCGCGGCATCCGCCCACCGCGTGGCGGACGGGTCCTCCCCCGCCCCGAACAGCACGGCCTCGTCCCCCACGCGCACGGGCGGTTCCGCCGCGGACGAGTCCACTCCGGGCGGTTCCGATCCGGACGACGACGCCGCGGGCTCCCCGCCCCGCGACAGGTCCACGACGCACTGGTCCATCGCGATCCGCCCCACCACGGGGTACACCCGGTCCCCGATCCGCACGGGGGCGCCCGTGGCTACCCGGGGAACGCCGTCGGCGTAGCCCAGCGGGATCAGCGCAAGGTGCGTGGGCCCGGTGGTGCGGTACGCGAAACCGTACGAGACCCCGTGGCCCGCGGGCACGGCTTTGACGTTGGCCACACGGGTCCGCAGGGTCATGGCCGGGCGCAGGCCGAAGTCCTCGGGGGTGCGATCCGCGAACGGGCTCAGCCCGTACAGGCCCAGCCCCACCCGCACGGCGTCGCGGAGCATGAGATCGGGGTCCGCCATGTCCTGTGCCCCGAATAATCCGGGGGTGTTGGCCGCGTGGATCAGGGTGGGGTCCAGGCCCGCGTCGCGCCCGATCCGCACCGCATCGCTGAGTGCGTGCAATTGCGCAACGGTCTCGGCCTCGCGCTGCGGTTCGTCCGCGACGGCGAGATGCGTGAAGATCCCTTCCACGCTCAGCAGACCGGCGTTCTGAGCGGCCACCACGCGCTCGACGAACCCGGGCCACTCCTCCACCGTGGCACCGTTGCGGCCGAGCCCGGAATCGAGCTTCAGGTGCACCGTGGCCGGGGTGCCCGTGTCGCGGGCGGCGGCCAGAACGGCGTCGAGCTCCCACCCGTTGAGACCCAGGCGGACGTCGCGTCGCAGCGCCTGTTCGAAGTCCGTGGCAGGGGTGTGCAGCCACGCGAGCACGGGGGCGGTGATGCCCGCGTCGCGCAGGGCCACCGCCTCGGAGGCGTGCGCCGTGCCGAGCATATGGGCGCCGGCGGCGAGCACCGCGCGCGCCACCGGAACCGCCCCGTGGCCGTACGCATCTGCCTTGACCACGGCGATCAGCGTGCGCCCCCGGGCGAGTTCCGCGAGGCGCCGCACGTTGTGTTGCACGGCGGAGAGGTCCACCACCGCGCTGCGTTCGATGGGTTGCCGGGGCTGTCGGTCTGTCATCGCACTCACCATTCCATTGTGCCCTGCGCCGCCGGCACGCCCGGCCCCGCCCGAGTCACGCGCACTCGTTCCCGGGCGGGCGGTCCCGGTACGCCGCCCCAGTAGGCTGGTCGCGTGTCCTCTCCCGATCGGCCCCGTGTCCTGCTGCTGAGCATGCACACGTCCCCCGTGGACCAGCCCGGGACCGGGGACGCCGGTGGCATGAACGTGTACGTGTGGCACCTAGCCCACGCGCTCGCCCACGCGGGGTGGGCCGTGGACATGGCCACCCTCGATCGCGATCCGTCCCATTCCCCCGGCATTCGCACGACGGACCTCGCCCCGGCCGTGCGGCTGCTCACCGTGGCGCTCGCGGGCGCCGCAGAGGTCCCCAAGGAGGGCCTGCCCCGGTTCGCTCGTGCCTTCGGCGAGGCCCTCGCACAGCATTACGCCGACGACGCCGCGCCCGTCGTGCACGCCCACTACTGGCTCTCCGGCGTGGCCGGGCTCCACGTGGCCAGCTTCCTCCGGGCTCCCCTCGTCCTGACCCTGCACACCTCCGCCGCCGCCAAGAACCTGCGCGCCGGATCGGACGAGTCCCCCGAACCGGCCGAGCGGGAGGCCGCCGAACGAGAACTGATCGCCCACGCCTGCCGCACCGTGGTGAACACCCCCGCGGAACAGCGGCAGGTCGTGGAGCTGTACGGCGCGGATCCGGCGAGCGTGGTCGTCATCCCGCCCGGGGTGGACCCCGAGGTCTTCCACCCGCCGGTCCCGGACGAACGGGACGAGTTACGGAACGGGCCCTTCACCGTCCTGTCCGCGGGACGCATGCAGCCCCTCAAGGGACAGCAGATCCTGGTCCGCGCGCTCGGAGAGTTGCACCGCAGTCACCCTGACGTTCCCGTTCGCTTGATCCTGGCCGGTGTGGGCTCCCCCGGCTTCCTGGCCCACCTACGCGAGCTGGCGGACGCGGGGGGCGTGGCGAGCGCCGTCGAATTCCGCGGCTCCCTGCCCCGCGAGGACCTCGCCCGACTCATGGGCCGGGTGGACGCGGTGGCCGTGGCGTCGTCGTCGGAGACGTTCGGGCTCGTGGCGGTCGAGGCCCAGGCGTGCGGGACGCCCATCCTGGCCACGGACGTGGACGGATTGCGCTACGCCGTGCGCGACGGTGAGACCGGCCGGCTCGTCCCGGACCGCGAGCCCGCGAGCTGGGCGGACGCACTGTACCGCGCGGCCCGGGACCCGGGCGCGTGGCGAGCAATGTCACACGCCGCTCGGCTGCGAGCGCGCGAACTGACGTGGGACGACGTCGCCGCGCAGCACGCTGCGGCCTACCTCGCCTGTGCGGCGCGCGAGCACGACGCCTAAACTTTCCCGTGTGACCACCGCGTACCTGAGCCGTGATTCCCTTGCCCGATACCTGGACCGCTCCCGGATCACCGGGGCCGTCGCGACCCCCCGTGAAGCCAACCTCCGCAACATCCAGGGTTTCCTGGACGGAGACCAGCACCAGCACATGGGTGTCGAGCGCATCAGGGACTGGGATTTCGACTCCGTCTTCGAGCTCATGCGCGACCGCGTGGGGATCAACGACGACCCCGAGTACGCCGAGGGCCAGGACTCCATTTCCGCGCAGCTGTGCGTGGCCGGACTCGACCGCTACGCCGAGCTGTTCAGCCGTGCGGTGCAGGGCCGCAAGCGGTTGTTGTTCGCGACCGGCCATCCCTCCGGTCTCGCGCCCGTGTACGCCCGGCTCGCGCGGGTGGCACGCAAGTCCGGGGCGCGCGTGCTGCGCTTCGACGAGGCCCTGCCGTTCGAGGACGGGGACGTCCGCCAGATCGAGGACGTCGTGATGGTCGAGCAGTACGGCGGCCTGCGCCACACCCACTTCCCCGAGCCCATGCAGCTGGTCCTCGATCACCTGCGGGACCAGGGCCGCGAGGCGCCGGACCTCGTGATCGCCGATCACGGGATGGCCGGGTACGCGGGCTCGCGGGCGGGGCTGTCCACCATCGCGATGGGTGACTGCAACGACCCCGGGATCTTCGTCGCTGAGGCCCAGGGGCAGGTGGAGGTCGTGGTCCCGCTGGACGACAACGTCCCCCCGCACCTCTACGACCCCGTGGTGGACTACATCATTTCCCGTGCGGGGCTCGCGGGGCAGGAACGCGGCTGAGGTCGGCGATCCCGTCCAGCCACTCGCACGCCTGCCGCGCGGGCGGTCGGCCCTCGGCGGCGTCGTGCCGACCCGCGTCCCCGAACCGGGACGCGCCCGCTGCCGCGAGGGTCTCGTCCAGCACGACGACGCCGCGCGCGAACGTCTCCCCGTACGTGCGGTCCCCAAGGCCGAACGCCGCGTAGCGCACGCCGCTCAGATCCGCGGCTCCTTCGGCCACTGCCGTCGCGAAGGCCCGCGCGGACGTGGGCAGTTCGCCGTCCCCGTACGTGGAACACACCACGACGTGCGGGTGGGAGGTGTCCAGAGCGGCGGGGTACGTTCCTGGGCGTGGGGGCGGAGCTGAGTCGGGAGGGACTACCCGTGGTGTGCCGCCCGGTGTCCCCGGGGAGCGAACGGGAATCGGTGGTGCTGGCCTGGCCGCGGGATGTGACCATGCCCCGGCGGGTCCGGGCGGTCGCGGACCTGGCGCGCGCGTCCGCCGAGGGCTCGGCGGTCTTCCGCTGAACCGCGCGAGGGCCGGGCCGTACGCCCGCCCCCAGGGACCCGGGCCGCCGCACCCGCGGGCCCGGGCCAGCGGCAGGACGCGCGCCCCCGGACGCGACCGAGGGCCGCCCGGTACGTGCCGGGCGGCCCTCGCGGCGTCGTCGTGCGGTGCTACGGGACGATCAGCGCTCGACCTCGCCGCGGATGAACTTCTCCACGTTCTCGCGGGCGGTGTCGTCGTCGAACTGCTCGGGCGGGGACTTCATGAAGTAGGAGGACGCCGAGGTCAGCGGTCCCCCGATGCCGCGGTCCAGGCCAATCTTCGCAGCGCGGATCGCGTCGATGATCACACCGGCGGAGTTGGGCGAGTCCCACACCTCGAGCTTGTACTCGAGCGAGATCGGGGCGTTGCCGAAGCCGTGGCCCTCGAGGCGGACGAAGGCGAACTTGCGGTCGTCAAGCCACCCCACGTAGTCCGAGGGTCCGATGTGCACGTCCTTGGCCCGCATCTCGTGCGGCACGTTGGACGTCACGGCCTGGGTCTTGGAGATCTTCTTGGACTCGAGCCGCGAGCGCTCGAGCATGTTCTTGAAGTCCATGTTCCCGCCCACGTTGAGCTGGTACGTGCGGTCCAGGACGTAGCCGCGGTCCTCGAGCAGCTTGGCCAGCACGCGGTGGGTGATGGTCGCGCCCACTTGGGACTTGATGTCATCGCCCACGATCGGCACGCCGGCGTCCGTGAACTTCTGCGCCCACTCGTCGGTCCCGGCAATGAACACGGGCAGGGCATTGACGAACGCCACACCGGCGTCGATCGCGGCCTGCGCGTAGTAGCGGTCGGCCTCCTCGGAACCCACCGGCAGGTAGGAGACGAGCACGTCCACCTCGCGCTCGCGCAGCACCTGCGCGACGTCCACGGGCTCGGCGTCCGATTCCGTGATGGTCTCGCGGTAGTACTGGCCCAGCCCGTCCAGGGTGGGTCCGCGCTGCACGTTCACGTCCAGGTTGGGGACCTTTGCGATCTCCATGGTGTTGTTCTCGGAGGCCAGGATCGCCTGGGAGAGGTCCAAGCCCACCTTGGCCGCGTCCACGTCGAACGCGGCCACGAACTGCACGTCCCCCACGTGGTAGTCACCGAAGCGCACGTGCATGAGCCCGGGCACGGTCTCGGAGGGGTCTGCGTCCCGGTAGAAGTGGACGCCCTGGATGAGCGATGTGGCGCAGTTGCCCACACCGGCAATGGCCACTCGGATGGGATTTTCGGACACGGTTCTCCTCAGCTCGGGTGATGACGGCCACGCGCACCTCGCGCGTTCGTGCGTGGGCACCGCATCCCGCCGTGCCACGCCGCACGCAACCGACTCCACAGTCTAGCCACGCGCTCGGACGTGCCTCACCCGGGCACCGCGATGACGACGGCGCCGCTGCCGCCCTCGCGCTGCACGGTCACCCGGCCAGGACGACCTCCACGAGCAACAACACCGCGACCAGCAAGAACACGACCCCGGCCACAATCTCGACCTCGGCTGAGCGTGTTTGGAACCGCCGCGCCAAGGCGGGGACGGAACCGAACCACGCGACGGCCAGGAACCACGCCAAGCCCACGGCCATGAGCAGCGCCAGGGCGATCAGTCCCTCCCACCACAGGATGTCCGCGGGAACCACGGTCGCGAACAGGGCGATGAAGAAGACGATCGCCTTGGCATTGGCCAGGTTGGTGATCGTCCCCTGGAGCAGGGCCTTGCCCGATGTGAGGTTGCGGGTCCCGAGCAGACCTCCGGCCTTCGAGAACGCGGGACCCCCGATTGTGCCCGCGGATGCGGCGGGGCTCGCGGCGACGTCGGGGTCCACTGGTCCGCTGAATCCGGCCGAACCGCCGGGGCCGTCCTGCCCGTCGGTGCAGACCCGCGCGGCGAGGCCCGCTCGTGCCTCGGGATCCGAGGTCTCCGCGTGACCCGTTCCACCGCGATTCAGCGCGCGCGTGGCCAGCCCGGCGCGCAGGGATCCGTAGCCCATGCGCGCCAGGAACAGGGCACCGGCGATCTGGATCACAAGTTTGAGCACATGATTGCTGTTGATCACCAGCGTCACGCCCGTGAGCGAGAGCGTGATCCACATGAGGTTGCCGACCATCACCCCCGCCGCCGTGAGCATGGCCTTGCCACGTGTGGTGAGGAACGCATTGCGCAGAATCACCAGGACGTCCGGACCCGGGGAGATGATCCCCGCGATCCACAGTCCCAGCAGCGCGGCGTACTGCGCCGCGGTCATACGTGCTTGGACTCGGTGGCCGCCCCCCAGATGTTGATGTCCGCGTCCGAGACCAGCTCGTCGATCCGCTGCAGTTCATCGTCGGAGAAGTCCAAGTTCTGCACGGCGCGGGCGGAATCGGCGATCTGCTCGGGCGAAGACGCGCCCACGAGCGCCGTCGTGACCTGACCTTCGGCCTGCGGACGCAGCACCCACGCGATCGCCATCTGGGCCAGCGTCTGCCCGCGCTCCCGGGCCATCGCGTTCAGTTCCCGGATCTGCTCCAGGGTGTTCTCGCTCAACCAGTCCGGGTTGAGTGACTTCCCGGCAGCCGCACGGGAGTCCTCGGGGACGCCGTTCAGGTACTTGTCGGTGAGCATGCCCTGGGCCAACGGGGAGAAGCTGATGGAGCCCATGCCCGCTTCCGTGAGGGCGCCCAGCAGGTTCTTCCCGTCCGCGCGCTCGTCCGGCTGTTCGATCCAGCGGTTGAGCATCGAGTACGAGGGCTGATGGATGAGCAGCGGCGTGCCCAGCTCCCGCATGATCCCCTGCGCGGCAAGCGTGAGGTCCGCGCTGTAGGACGAGATCCCCACGTAGCTCGCGCGGCCCGAGCGCACGATGTGGTCCAGCGCGCCCATCGTCTCCTCGAGGGGCGTCTCCGGGTCCGGGCGGTGGTGGTAGAAGATGTCCACGCGGTCCAGACCCATGCGTTCGAGCGACTGGTCGATGGAATCGAGCAGGTACTTGCGCGAACCGCCCACACCGCCGTACGGGCCGGGCCACATCTGCCACCCCGCCTTCGTGGAGATCACGAGTTCCTGGCGGTACCGTGCGAAGTCCTCCCGCAGGATGCGTCCGAAGTTCAGCTCCGCGGAGCCCGCGGGCGGGCCGTAGTTGTTGGCCAGGTCGAAGTGCGTGATCCCCAGGTCGAACGCCCGGCGCAGCGTGGCCCGCATGGTCGCGAGCGGGGTGTCATCGCCGAAGTTATGCCACAACCCCAGGGACAGCGCGGGCAGCTTCAGCCCGGAGTTGCCCACCCGCCGGTACGGCATGGTCTCGTAGCGGTCCTCGGCCGCGGTCCACACGGTGTTCTCACCAAAAGTCAGCATGGGGTCCAGTGTGCCACCTTGCGGGTGGGGCTGACTCGAAGCAGGTAACGGTCACGTCTCGGGCCCGGTGCAGCAGCCCGCACGACGGCGCCGCGGCGGGGCCCGCGCGGGCCCCCATGGAATCCCGCCGCACACACCGACGCCGCGCAGAACGACGCCACACGCATAGCTACACGCGCAGCACCACCGCCGTCTCCGGCGCGAGCCGCACCGCGCCCGGCGTCGTCGTCATGTCAGGGTCCGTGCCACTCGCGAAGAGCACCCGCGGGGCGTCACCGCCCATGAGCGGCAGCTCGCGTTCGGAGTCCGAGAGGTTCACGGCCACGACCACGCCGTGTTCGGACTCCGGCTCGCTCATCCGCTTGAGCACGAACCACTGCTCGGAGTCGCTCGCCTGGGTGGCCACGGTGGCCCAGTTCTGATCGGTGAGCTCCGGGGTGTCGTGGCGCAGCGCGATCAGCTCTCGGTAGGCGTCCAGGATGCGCTGGTGCTCACCCTCGTGCACCTCGCCCCAGTCGAGCTTGGAACGTTCGAACGTCTGCGGGTCCTGGGGATCCGGGACGGTCGCGTGATCCCAGGCCATCGCGGCGAATTCCGCCTTGCGGCCCGTGGCCACGGCCTCCCCCAGTTCGGGTTCGGGGTGGGCCGTGAAGAACTGCCACGGCGTGCTGGCCCCGAACTCCTCGCCCATGAACAGCATGGGCGTGTAGGGCTGGGTGAGCAGCCACGTGGCGGCCGCGATCGCCCGGTCCACACTCATGCCGTGGTTCATCCGGTCCCCGGCCGCGCGGTTGCCCACCTGGTCGTGGTTCTGCAGGAACGTCACGAACTGCCACGGCCGCTGCTCGGCAGGATCGATCTCGCGGCCGTGCGAGCGGCCACGGAACGTGGAGTACGTCCCGTTGTGGAAGTACGCCGTGTGCATGGTCTTCTCCAGGGCGTGCAGGGATGCGAAGTCCCCGTAGTACCCGTGGGTCTCCCCGGTGAACGCCACGTGCGCGGCGTGGTGGACGTCGTCGAGCCACTGCGCGTCCATGCCCAGACCGTGCCCCTCCGTACCCGCGATCATGCGGGGATCGTTGAGGTCGGATTCCGCGATGGCCACGAGCTCCTTGCCCGTGCGCTCGGACTCCGCCGCGATGCGCTGGGCGATCTGCTCCAGGATGTGCGTGGCGCGGGAATCGGCGAGCGCATGCACGGCATCCAGGCGGAACCCGTCCACGTGGTACTCGCGCAGCCACATGGTGATGTTGTCCAGGATGTACTCGCGCACCCCGTCCGAACCCCACCCGTCCAGGTTGATCAGGTCCCCCCAGCTGGAGGCCCCGGGCTTGAAGTACTCCGCGAAGAGCGGCAGGTAGTTCCCGCTGGGTCCCAGGTGGTTGTAGACCACGTCCTGGATCACGGCGATGCCCTTGGTGTGGCACGCGTCCACGAACCGCTGATAGGCCTCGGGCCCACCGTAGGACTCATCCACGGTGTACCAGGCGACGCCGTCGTAGCCCCAGTTGTGGTCCCCGTTGAACCCATTGACGGGCAACAGTTCCACGGCGTCCACGCCGAGGTCCACGAGGTGGTCCAACTTGCCGATCGCCGCATCGAGCGTGCCCTCCGGGGTGAACGTCCCGGGGTGCAGTTCATAGAGCACCGAGTCCCGCAGCGGACGCGGCCGCCACGCGGCGTCGTGCCATTCGAAGGCGTCCGGGTCGAACGTGCAGGACAAATCGTGCACACCTTGCGGCTGGCGGCGTGAGCGCGGGTCTGGAAGCACCTCGGACACCGAAGTGCGTTCCTTGTCCGTGCCCTCGTCGAAGACCTTGGTCAGCAGGTAGCCGTAGCGCACGGTGCCCCGGGGGACGTCGGCGTCGTCGGGCAGCGTCCACCAGCCGGGGCGATCGGCCAGGCCCTGCATGGGGTGGTCCACACCGTCGATGCGGACGGTGACCTTGCGGGCGTGGGGTGCCCACACGTCGAAACGATGGTCCTGGGTCATGTCTCAGCCGTCCTTCCGGCGCAGGATCGCCACGGGGTAGGTGAAGAGGAGGTCGGCCAGGCGCACGGCGCCGTCCTGGTCCGTGGTGTACTCGCGGTGCGTGAGGACGTCCTGCCACGTCCCCGGCGCGAGGACCACGGTCTCGTCCGTGAAGCCGCCCTCGGGGGCGAGGGTCGCGGGGAAGCGGGTGACCACGGTGGCCACGCCGCCGCGGTCGAAGCCCAGGGCGTGCTCGGCGAGCGCGCCCCGGAACTCCAGCGGTATGTACTCCGTGAACAGCTCGGGGTGCTCGCCGCGCAGCCGCAGGGCGCGCGAGGTCAACAGCATGCGCGCCGCCCCCGTGCCGTCCACGGGCGGGGTGGCGTCCGCGGAACCCGGCCGAGCGGCGTCGAGCCGTGCCAACATCTGCTCGCGCGCCGCGAAGTCCACGGGCCGACGGTTGTCGGGGTCCACGAGCGACGGTTCCCACAACTCCTGCCCCTGGTAGACGTCCGGGACGCCCGGCAGGGTCAGCTGCAGCGCGGTGGCCGCCAGGGCGTTGCTGAACCCCGGTGCGCTCACGCGCTCCACGCATCCCTCCACGATGCCGCGGGCGCGCGGGTTGCTGAAGAGGAAGTCGATGAACCGGGTCAGCTCCGCCTCGAAGTGCTCGTCCCCGTCCACCCACGCGGTGGACACGGACGCCTCGCGCACGGCCTTCATCGCGTAGTCCACGGCACGATTGCGCTCGAGCGGCCACGCACCCACCACGGCCTGCAGGACGAGGTTCACGGCGGGTCCGTCCGCCAGCTCGATCTGCGCGTCCTTGGCGCGATTGACGAGCGTGGCCACGGTCTCGGACCAGGCCCTGGGCTGCTCCGAGAGCACCGTGATCCGCGCACGCACCGATGCCGAGCGCTTGGTGTCGTGGGTGGTCAGTGCGTTCATGGTCGAGGGCGATTCACGCTGCCGCCGCGCCGCCTCCGCGTGGAACTGCTCGGGCGTGAGCGAGAAGACCGAGGGGTCACCGCCCACCTCGGTGAGGGATGAGAGCTTGGGGTATCGGTAGAACGCGGTGTCTTCCACGCCCTTGGCCATGACCATGCCCGAGGTCTGCTGGAAACGCTGCGCCACTCCGCTCAGGGTGCCGTTCACGTCCCCGCCGAGTTCACGCGCGAGGTCGTCGAGCACGTCCGCGAGCTCGGGGCGCCACCGCCGCGCGGCGGCGACCGCGTCGCGCAGGTACTGCGCACCCTCGGGCAGGTACGTGCGGTACACCGGGAAGTTGGCGAGGATCTCGGCGAGACCGTCGTACGACGCCGCGGCCCCGTGCGGGAAGTCGGCCGGCAGTTCGCGCACCAGGCGGTGCACCTCCGCGGCCAGGCCAGCGTCCGCCATCCGGCGCTTGGTCTCGTGGATCAGCGGGTCCCAGCGCACGGGCTGACCACCGCGCAGCTTGGTGTCCAATGAGGCGAGCTCGTAGTGCCCGCGCGCGTCCGTGAGCACCCGGTCGATCCAGCCCAACGAGTCGTAGCCCGTGGTCCCGGCCGTGCGCCACTGTTCGGGCAGGTACTCCCCCGGTTCCAAGATCTTCTCGACGACGGTCCACGCGCCGTCCGTGAGCCCGGCCAGCTTCCCGAGGTAGTCCTGCGGGTCCCGCACCCCATCCGGGTGATCGATGCGCAGCCCGTCCACGAGTCCCTCGCGGAACCAGCGCGCGACCTCCGCGTGGGACTCCTCGAAGACACGGGCGTCCTCGACCCGCACCCCGGCGAGCGTGGCCACGGTGAAGAACCGGCGGTAGTTCAGCTCGGAGTCACCGCGGCGCCAGTTGATCAGTTCGTAGTGCTGCCGCCCGTGCACCTCGGCGGGATCGTCGCCCTCGCGGTACGTGCCCTCGGCCAGGGGGTAGACGTTGTCGTAGTAGCGCAGCGTCCCATCCTGGACGGTGAGCGCGGAGAGGTCCTCGTCACCGTCGCCGAGCACCGGGATCAAGATCTTGCCGCCGCCGGCCTGCCAGTCCACGTCGAACGCGTCCGCGTAGGGGCTGTCCTGCCCCTTCTCGAGCAGCGACCACCACCACGGGTTCTCCTGCGGGGCGGCCACGCCCTGGTGGTTGGGCACGATGTCCACGACGACGCCCAGTCCGGCCTCGTGCGCGGCATCGGACAGTGCCTTCAGCCCCTCCGATCCCCCGCGTTCGGGATCCACCTCGGTGGGATCCACGACGTCGTACCCGTGGTCCGAGCCGCTCGTGGCCCGCAGGATGGGCGAGAGGTATACCCACCCCGCCCCCAGACGCTTGATGTAGGGGACCAGTTCCGCCGCGCGATGCAGGTCCTGCTGGGTAGTGATTTGCAACCGGTACGTTGAAGTGGGTGTCAGCACCCTTACAGTCTTGCCGAATGCGCGCGCTCGGGCCAGTCACTCCGCGCTCAACGAGCACCGTGACGTAAACGGCGGACGCGCCACCCGTGTGGGGTGACGCGTCCGCAGTCGTGTTCAGCGCGGCGCGGGCTGCGGGCGATCTGCCCGGTCACGCACCGCGGGGCGCTCAGGCGTCGTCGGACGACGCCGCGTACACCGCTGCCGCGACGGACGCCGCCACGGAGGCGTCCGGCTCTTCCTCGGGGGCCTCCCACGCGCGCAACAGCACCGTGGACTTGCCCGCCATCCGCAACGTGGAGGAGTGCTCACGCACGGCACCGTCCGCGTGCTCGCCGGCGGTGTCCACGATCTCCTCCCACTTCATGCCGTAGCTGGCCGGCGGCAGTGTGATGTCCACGGGCTCGGGGTTGGAGTTGAAGTACACGATGAAGTTCACGTCCGTGATCCGGCGACCGCGCATGTCCACCCCCGCGATGCCCTGACCGTTGAGCCACATGCCCACGGCACGAGCCAGGGGCTCGTCCCAGTCGGCGGGCACCATGGGCGTGCCGTCCGTGTTGAGCCACGCGATATCCGGCATGGGATCGCCCTCGGCGCGCTCGCCCATGTCCACGGGACGCCCGTCGAAGAACTGCGAGCGGCGGAACGTGGGGTGTTCGTGGCGAAGGTGGGTCATCACCGAGGTGAACTCCACGAGCGGGGTGTCCACCTTCTCCCAGTTGATCCACGTGAGCTCGTTGTCCTGGCAGTACGTGTTGTTGTTGCCCTTCTGGGTGCGCCCCGCCTCGTCACCGTGCAACAGCATGGGCGTGCCCTGGGACAGCATGAGCGTGGCGATGAAGTTGCGCTGCTGACGCGCACGCATCGCGAGTACCTCGGGATCGTCCGTGGGCCCCTCCTCACCGCAGTTCCACGAGCGGTTGTGGGACTCGCCGTCGTTGTTATCCTCGCCGTTCTCCTCGTTGTGCTTCTCGTTGTAGGACACGAGGTCCCGCAGTGTGAAGCCGTCGTGGGCGGTCACGAAGTTCACCGAGGCGAAGGGGCGCCGGCCGCTGTTCTCGTAGAGGTCAGCGGAGCCGGTGACACGGGACGCGAACTCCCCCAGGGTCGAGGGCTCACCGCGCCAGAAATCACGCACGGTGTCCCGGTACTTGCCGTTCCACTCGGTCCACTGCGGCGGGAAGTTGCCCACCTGGTAGCCACCGGGACCGATGTCCCAGGGCTCGGCGATCAGTTTGACCTGCGAGACGATCGGGTCCTGCTGGACGAGTTCGAAGAACGTGGAGAGCTTGTCCACGTCATAGAACTCACGGGCCAGCGTGGCCGCGAGGTCGAAGCGGAAACCGTCCACGTGCATCTCTGTGACCCAGTAGCGCAGCGAGTCCATGATCAGCTGCAGCGAATGCGGGTGGCGCACGTTGAGGGAGTTACCGGTACCCGTGTAGTCCATGTAGAACTTCTGGTCGTCGTCCACGGTGCGGTAGTACGCGGTGTTGTCGATGCCCTTCATGGAGAGCGTGGGGCCCAGGTGGTTGCCCTCGGCCGTGTGGTTGTACACCACGTCCAGGATGACCTCGATGTCCGCTTGGTGCAATGCGCGCACCATGGCCTTGAACTCCTGGACCTGGCTGCCCAGGTGGGAGGCCGCGCTGTACTCGTTGTGGGGCGCGAAGAACGCGATGGTGTTGTACCCCCAGTAGTTGCGCAGCCCCTTCTCGAGCAGCGTGGAGTCCTGGACGAACTGGTGCACGGGCATCAGTTCGATCGCGGTGACACCCAGCTTCTGCAGGTGTTCGATGACCGCGGGGTGGGACACACCGGCGTATGTGCCGCGCTGTTCCTCCGGGACCTCCGGGTGCTGCATGGTGAGGCCCTTGACGTGGGCCTCGTAGATCACGGACTTGTGGTACGGGGTGCGCGGGGTGCGGTCACCCTCCCAGTCGAAGAACGGGTTGATCACCACGCCCTTCATCATGTGTTCCGCGGAGTCCTGGTGGTTCTCGGAGTCCTCGTCGCCGAAGTTGTAGGAGAACAGGGACTCGTCCCAGTCGATCCCGCCCTCCACGGCCTTGGCGTAGGGGTCCAGGAGTAACTTGTCCGGGTTGCACCGCAACCCGTGGGACGGATCCCACGGCCCGTGCACCCGGTACCCGTAGCGCTGACCGGGCTGCACCTGGGGGAGGTAGCAGTGCCACACGTAGCTGTCCACGGCGGTGACCTCCACGCGCGTCTCGGTGCCATCCTCCTCGAACAGGCACAGTTCCACACGGTCCGCGACCTCGGAGAAGAGCGCGAAATTGGTCCCCGTGCCGTCGAACGTGGCGCCCAACGGGTACGGTTGTCCTGGCCAAACTTCCATGTACTTCTCCTCAGCGTGTCGTGGGGCTGTGAGCGGATCCCCGCTCACAGCCAGCCACTAACAATAGTCGTTCGGGTCGCGGCTCACGGACGGGTCAGCACCGCGCGCACGTTCTCCGCGAGCACCGACGGCGGGACGGGGCCCTCCCCATCCGCCCGTGAGGCCACCGCGTGCAGACCGGCCCCGAGGGCCGCGGCGGCCGCCCAGCGACCGTCCCCGCGGGCCCAGTCGCCCAGGACCGCGAGCGCGTCCGGGTGCTCGGCCACGTGGGCCACGACCGTGCCCAGGATCCCGGCGAGGGTGTCCCCCGAACCCGCCGTGGCCAGCCAGGGGCTCGCGTGGCCGATGCTCAGGCACAGGCATTCGTCGCACCCGGAAGCGTTCCCGTCCTCGCATGCGTCCCCGTTCCGTCCCACAGGGGACGCGATCACGGTGGACGCGCCCTTGAGCAGCACCGTGGCGCCCGTGAGGCGCGCGGCTTCACCGGCCCAGTGCACGGGGTTGGCCTCGATCTCGGAGCGCTCCACCGTGGAATCGCACACCCCGAAACCGTGGAGCCACTCGAAGACCTGGGACAGCTCCCCCGCGTGGGGCGTGAGTATCTTATGGGGGCCCAGAGCGGCGTCGACCACGGATCGCGCGGCGGCGTCGAGCGCACCTGCGTCCAGCACAGCCGGCTCCTGGGCCTCGATGATTGCCTGCACGCGCGCGGCCTGGGACTCGTCCCCCACCACGCCGGGGCCCGCGAGCCACGCCTGGACGTGGACGTCCCACGGCTGGTCGTCCGAGCACACGACCTCCGGACTGCGCGCGAGCACCATGCCGCGCGTGGTCGAATCCCCCAGGAAGCGGACCATCCCCGCGCCAGCGTTGACCGCCGCCTGGGTGCACATGATCGCCGCGCCCGGATAGCTCGACGCGCCGGCCACGACGCCCAGCACACCTCGGGTGTACTTAGTGTCGGTCGCACCGGGACGCGGCCACGCGGCGAGCACGTCACGCGGTTCGAGCCGGTGCACGGCGGGGTCGCTCAGCCGGTCCTCGATCCCGATGGGCACCACCGTGAGCGCCCCCGTGGCCTGCTCCCCCGGGGACACCACGTGGCCCGTCTTGGCCCCGCCGAACGTGATGGTCGCGTGGGCATGCAGGACCGGCTCGGGAGCCTCGCCGGTATCCGTGCTGACGCCGGAGACGAGGTCGCACGCCACGATCCGTGGGAAGCGCCGTTCACGCGCGGCGGCGGGATCCCGCTGCCGTTCGGTGAACGCCCGCACGAGCTCGGCGGCCGTACCCCGCAGCCCGCCCTGCGCACCGGTGCCGAGCACGGCGTCCACGATCAGGTGGGCGTCGGCCATGAGGGAGACCGCGCGGGACACCTCCACCGGGTGCGCGGCGGCCACGGCGTCCGAGAGTTCGCGCTCCTCGCCGTCCTGGTCGGTGAGCCGCAGCGCGGTGCCGCCGCGAGCGAGCAGCGCCCGCAGGCCCTGTTCGTACACGCGCGTGCCGGTCAGGATGGCCACGACCTTCACGCCGCTGCGGCGCAGGAACGCGCCCGCCCACAGTCCGTCCCCGCCGTTGTTGCCCGAGCCCACGAGCAGCACCGCCGTGGTGCCACCCAACAACCCTCTCCGGTTGGCCAAGCGCAACTGCGCTTCGCAGCCGCGGGCCAGTCCCAGGGCCGCACGACGCATCAGCACGTCCCCGTAGCCCTCGTCCAGCAGCGGCTGTTCCGCGGCCCGGATACTCTCGCCCGAGTACGCCTCAATCATCGCGGTGTCCTCCCTGTCCCTCGGCCACGACGAACGCCACGGCCATGCCGCCGTCGTGGGAGATCGTTACGTGCCATGTTTCCACGCCCCTGCGCCGCGCCTGCTCGGCCACGGTGCCCGCGGTGTGCAGACGGGGAGCGCCGTGGGCGTCGTTGCTGATCCAGCAGTCCTGCCAGATCATCCCCGGCGGGGCCAGCAGCGCCTTGGCCGCGGCCTCCTTGACCGCGAAGCGCGCGGCCAGCGAGCGCGGGTGCAGCTCCCGTTCGTGCGGGACGAACAGGCGTTCCCGCAATCGCGGCGTGCGCTCCAGCTGTCGTTCGAAACGGGCGATGTCCACGATGTCCACGCCGGTGCCCACAATCATGTCGCCAGCCTACCGGCGCCGCCCGACCCCTCACGGGCGCCGCGGCACGGCCCCCATGGGCGTCGCGGCATGCCCCGGTACGACGACGGCGGGTGACGCTCCCGTGGGAAGCGTCACCCGCCGTCGGACGGACGAACCGGATGATTACTCCACGGTCACGGACTTGGCCAGGTTGCGCGGCTGGTCCACGTCGTAGCCCTTGGCCCCGGCGAGTTCGCACGCGAAGATCTGCAGCGGCACCGTGGCCAGCAACGGCTGCAGTAGCGTAGGCGCCTCGGGGACGTAGAAGACGTGGTTGGCGAACTCGCGCACAGCGTCGTCGCCCTCCTCAGCGATCACGATGGTCTCGGCACCGCGAGCGCGGATCTCCTGGATGTTGGAGACCACCTTGGCGTGCAGCGAGTCCCGGCCGTTGGGCGAGGGGACGATCACGAACACGGGCTGGCCCTGGTCGATCAGCGCGATCGGCCCGTGCTTTAGCTCACCGGCGGCGAAGCCCTCCGCGTGGATGTACGCGATCTCCTTGAGCTTCAGGGCGCCCTCCATGGCCACGGGGAAGCCCACGTGACGACCCAGGAACAGCACGGATCCGGCGTCCTTCATCCCGGTCGCGAGTTCCTTGACCTGCGGCTCCACCTCGTCCAGCACGCGCTGGATCTTGGCGGGCATGGCCTCAAGCTCGGCCAGCATGGTGGAGATCTCGTCCTTGAACTTGTTGCCGCGCAACTGGGCCAGGTACAGGCCCAGCAGGTACGCCGCGGTGATCTGGGCGAGGAACGCCTTGGTGGAGGCCACCGCGATCTCGGGACCCGCGTGCGTGTAGAGCACGGCGTCCGCCTCGCGCGGGATTGTAGAACCGTTCGTGTTGCAGATCGCCACGACCTTGGCGCCCTGTTCCTGCGCGTGACGCACGGCCATGAGGGTGTCCATGGTCTCCCCGGACTGGGAGACCGCGACCACCAGGGTCTTCTCGTTCACGATCGGATCGCGGTAGCGGAACTCGTGCGCGAGCTCCACCTCGGTGGGGATCCGGCACCAGTGCTCGATCGCGTAGCGCGCGACTTGCCCGGCGTATGCTGCGGTACCGCATGCGATCACCACGATCTTGTCGATCGAGCGCAGCACGGTCTCGTCGATCTTGATCTCGTCCAGCGTGAGCCGGCCGTTCTCGTCCAGGCGGCCCAGCAGGGTGTCGCCCACGGCGGCGGGCTGGTCGTGGATCTCCTTCTCCATGAAGGACGGGTAGCCGTCCTTCTCCGCGGCGGCGGCGTCCCACTCGATGTCGAAGGGCTTGCCCTCGGCGGCGTTGCCGTGGAAGTCCACGATCGTGTAGTCGTCCGCGGTGATGGTCACGATCTGGTCCTGGCCCATCTCCACGGCCCGCTTGGTACAGTCGATGAAACCGGAGACGTCCGAGCCCAGGAAGTTCTCGCCGTCGCCCAGCCCGATCACGAGCGGCGAGTTGCGGCGCGCAGCGACCACGCGGTCCGGGTGGTCCGCGTGCACGGCCAGCAGCGTGAACGCGCCCTCGAGGCGGCGGCACGTGTCCTGCATGGCCACGGTGAGGTCCTTCTCGTCCGCGCCCTGCGCGTTGTACGTGCGGGCCAGCAGCACCGCGGCGACCTCGGTGTCCGTCTCGGACGTGAAACTCTCGCCCTGGGCGCTGAGTTCGCGCTTGATCTCGCTGAAGTTCTCGATGATCCCGTTGTGGATCATGGCCAGCTTGCCGCCGTCGACCACGTGGGGGTGCGCGTTGACGTCGGAGGGGCCTCCGTGGGTGGCCCAGCGGGTGTGGCCGATCCCGATGTTCGATTCCGGCAGGGGGTGCGCTTCGAGCTCACCGATCAGGTTGCTCAGCTTCCCGGCCTTCTTGCGGTACTCCACCGCACCGTCGGCGATCACTGCGACGCCCGCGGAGTCGTACCCGCGGTATTCCAGTCGACGAAGCCCCTCGAGGATCACCTCGAGCGCACCGTGCTGTCGCCCGTCAGCACGGTTCGAGCCCACATATCCCACAATTCCACACATGAAAAATACTGTACCGGAAACGCTACGCGCCCTAATGCCTTGCGGGAGGGGGCCCGGGCCTACACTGGTCCGAGCATGAGCACACAGCCCATAACCCACCGCGTCTCCCCTTTCGTGGAGTTGGATCGTCAGACCTGGTCCAGGCTTTCGCACGAGATCGACGTCCCGCTCACCGCGCAGGAGATCGAGAACCTGCGCGGTCTCGGTGACCGGTTGGACGTGGACGAGGTCCGCGAGGTCTATCTGCCCCTTTCGCGGTTGCTCACGCTGTACGACATGTCCTCCACACAGCTCAATGCCGCCACCAACTCGTTCCTGGGCGAGCATCACGCGCGCACCCCGTTCGTGATCGGGATCGCCGGGTCCGTGGCGGCGGGTAAGTCCACCACGGCCCGCTTGCTGCGCGAGATGCTGGCCCGCTGGCCGTCCACCCCGAACGTGCAGCTCGTGACCACAGACGGTTTCCTCTACCCCAACGCCGAACTACGACGGCGTGGACTCATGGACCGCAAGGGCTTCCCCGAGTCCTACGACCGGCGCGGGCTGCTGCGCTTCGTCTCCGAGATCAAGTCCGGCGCCCCCGAGGTGCGTGCCCCCAAGTACTCCCACGTCACCTACGACATCCTCCCGGACGAGGAAGTGGTAGTGACCCGCCCCGACGTCGTGATCGTGGAAGGCCTGAACGTGCTCGCGCCCGCGAAGCTGGAGAGCGGCAAACGCACCGCGCTCGCGCTGAGCGATTTCTTCGACTTCAGCATCTACGTGGACGCCCGCACCCAGGACATCGAACGCTGGTACGTGGAGCGCTTCCAGGCCCTGCGCTCCTCCGCGTTCTCGGACCCCGAGTCCTACTTCCACCGCTACGCGGACCTCACGGACGAGCAGGCACAGGACGTGGCCACGGACATCTGGCGGCGGATCAACGAACCTAACCTGGAGCAGAACGTGCGCCCCACACGCGGCCGCGCACGGCTGATCCTCTCCAAAGACCACGATCACAAGATCCGCAGGGTGCTGCTGCGAAAGAACTGATATTTTCAGGCCCGTTCTCACTGTGCGATGAGCGCCATGCTCAGTGGTTTCAAAGAATTCATCATGAAGGGCAACGTGATGGATCTGGCCGTTGCCGTGATCATCGGCGCCGCCTTCTCCAAGATCGTCAATGCTCTCGTCGAGAACGTCCTCATGCCCGCCATCTCGGGACTCGTCGGTTCGCCCAACTTCGACAATTTCGCCGCCGTCACGTTCAACGGCAACCAGGTCAAGTTCGGTGTGTTGCTGACCGCGATCGTGAACTTCCTGCTCATCGCCGCCGCCGTGTACTTCTGCATCGTGCTGCCCATGAACAAGATGATCGAACGCCGCAACCGCCGACTGGGCATCGAGCCCACCGATGAGCCGGCCGACCCCAACACCGTGCTGCTCACCGAGATCCGCGACGCGCTCACCGGGCACAACGCCGACGCGCTGCGCACGGACGGCACGCAGACCGGCCTCTCGGGGCAGCCCGGTACCACCGGAGGAACGATCCGCTGACCCCACCACCCCTTCGACGTCAGGAAACGGCGAGGCCCCGCACCACTTCCGGTGCGGGGCCTCGCCGTTGGTCCGTACGGTGACGCTACAGGCTGAGGTGCTGTTCCACCACGGACACGAGCTCTTCCGCCTCGCGCTGGGCGATGTCCTGCGAAGCCGCCTCCACCATGACCCGCACCACGGGTTCGGTGCCGGAGGGGCGCAATAGCACCCGCCCCTCGCTGCCGAGCCGCTCCTCCGTGCGGGCGACGGCGTCGAGCACCGGTTCGCTCGTTTTGGCCGCCGCCTTGTCCACGCCCTTGACGTTGATCATCACCTGGGGCATGCGCGTCATGGACTTGGCGAGCTCCTGCAACGGCATGCCCGTCTGAGCCACCCGTGAGGCGAGCATCAGACCCGTGAGCAGGCCGTCACCGGTGGTCGCGTAATCCGCCATGATCACGTGCCCGGACTGTTCGCCACCCAGGTTGTAGCCGTTGGCCACCATGGATTCCAGGACGTAGCGGTCCCCCACGGAGGCGCGCACGAGCTGGATCCCGGCCTCGTCCAGGGCCAGTTGCAGACCCAGGTTGCTCATGACCGTGGCCACGAGCGTGTTCTGGTTGAGCCTGCCCGCGTCCTTCATGGCCATGGCAAGGATGCACATGATCTGGTCGCCGTCCACCTCCGTGCCGGTGTGGTCCACGGCCAGGCAGCGATCTGCGTCGCCGTCGTGTGCGATGCCCAGATCCGCGCCCAGCTCACGCACGGCCTGCTTGAGCGGACCCAGGTGGGTGGAGCCCACGCCGTCGTTGATGTTCAGCCCGTCCGGTTCCGCACCGATCACGTGCACCTTGGCACCGGCGTCGCGGAACGCGTCCGGTGAGGCGCCGGACGCCGCGCCGTTCGCGCAGTCGAGCACGATCGACAGCCCGTCCAGACGGTGCGGGATGGCACCGACCAGGTGCAGGATGTAGCGGTCCTCGGCGTCAGACAAGCGGGTCACGCGGCCCACTTCCGCACCCGTGGGGCGGCGGAAATCCTTGGCCTCGTAGACCTCCTGGATAGTGTCCTCGATCGCGTCCGGCAGTTTCTTGCCCCCGTGCGCCAGGAACTTAATGCCGTTGTCCGGCGCGGGGTTGTGGGACGCGGAGATCATCACGCCGAAATCGGCGTCGATGTCCCCCACCAGGTAGGCGGCTGCCGGCGTGGGCAGCATCCCGGCGTCGTAGACGTCCACGCCGGAGCTCGCGAGACCCGCGATCACGGCCGCGCCGAGGAACTCCCCGCTCGCGCGCCCGTCCCGTGCCACGACGGCGGTGGGTCGCTTCCCGGCCTCCGCGTGGCCGTGGCCCAGGACGATCGCCGCCGCCTGGGACAGCTCCATGGCAAGTTCTGCTGTGAGGAGGCCGTTCGCGAGACCGCGAACGCCGTCCGTTCCAAAGATTCTAGACATCGAGAGTCATCTTACGACCGACGCCCGCGCAAACCCTGCGCATTCGACTCAGCCCTTCCCAGGCCGGACCACCGGGAAACCGTCCGGGTTCTCGTTGCTGTCCTCCGTGAGATCCGCCGCCCCACCCACGATCTTGGTGTCCGGCGTGCCCACCACGGAGTGGTCCTTGTTGGGGTAGTCGAACTGCGTGAGGACGTAGCGCATGGCCTCGAGCCGCGCGCGTTTCTTGTCATTGGACTTGATCACGGTCCACGGGGCGTCCCCCGTGTCCGTGTAGAAGAACATGGCCTCCTTGGCCTCCGTGTAGTCGTCCCACTTGTCCAGGGATGCCACGTCCGTGGGCGAGAGCTTCCACTGCCGCACCGGGTCCGTCCGGCGGGACTGGAACCGCGCGAGCTGCTCCGCGCGCGTCACGGAGAACCAGAACTTGATCAGGTGCGTGTCCGAGTTCACGAGCATCCGTTCGAACTCCGGCGCCTGACGCATGAACTCGTAATACTGCTGGGACGTGCAGTAGCCCATGACCCGTTCCACACCCGCCCGGTTGTACCACGAGCGGTCCATCAGCACGATCTCCCCACCGGACGGCAGGTGCTTGACGTAGCGCTGGAAGTACCATTGCGTCTGCTCGATGTCCGTGGGCTTCTCGAGCGCCACGACCCGCGCACCACGGGGGTTCAGGTGCTCCGTGAACCGCTTGATCGCCCCGCCCTTGCCCGCGGCGTCCCGGCCCTCGAAGATGATGAGCAGCTTCTGGCCGGTCTCCTTGATCCACAACTGCAGCTTGAGCAGTTCGATCTGCAGGGCCCGCTTGGTGCGCTCGTAGTCCTTGCGGGGCAGCTTCTCGTCGTACGGGTAGCCCAGTTTCCACGCGGTGGACGGTTCCGCCCCGCTCGCGTCGTTGAGTCTCTTCCCGAGCTCCGCGATCTCGTCGAGTTCGGCCGCGTAGTCCTCCACCACGGAGACCCGGTGCTGTTCCTTCTTGAGGGCCTCGTCCACCGCCACCCGCTGCTCTGTGCGCTGTTCCGTCTCGGCCTGCTGCTCCTCGACGACGGCGTTCCCCGACTTCTGCTCCGACTGCTTGCTCATACGGGCCCTCTCTCGACGGTACGGCGGGAGCGACGTCGCTCCACACCTTCATGTTACGTCCGTCACCGCGGCAGGTGGCCGCATGGCAACGCCCGGGCAACGAAACAGGGTCCCGTTCCCCGGCCGAAACCGAGGAACGGGACCCTGCACGAAAACGCCCGGCCGAGGCTTGGGCTGCTTCGTTTTAGCGCTTGGAGTACTGCGGAGCCTTGCGGGCCTTCTTGAGGCCTGCCTTCTTGCGCTCGATGACGCGGGCGTCACGGGTCAGGAAGCCGGCCTTCTTGAGGGCGGGGCGGTTGTGCTCGGCGTCGATCTCGTTGAGCGCGCGGGCCACGCCGAGGCGCAGCGCACCGGCCTGGCCGGAGGGGCCACCGCCGCTGATGCGGGCGATGACGTCGTACGCGCCCTGCAGTTCGAGCAGGCGGAAGGGGTCGTTGACCTCCTGCTGGTGCAGCTTGTTGGGGAAGTACTCCTCGAGGCTGCGACCGTTGACGCTCCACTGCCCGGAACCGGGGACCACGCGCACGCGGGCGATGGCCTGCTTGCGGCGGCCCACGGCCTGGCCGGAAACGGTCAGGGCGGGGCGGTCGGACAGGGCGGCACCGGCGACGGGCTCGGTGGACTCGGAGGTGTAGCTGGTCAGCTCCACGTCCTCGGTGATCTGCTCTTCAGTGTTCTGAGCCACGATTCTCCTTATGTGTTATTCGTTGGCCCGAATTACTGGGCGACCTGGGTGAATTCGTAGGGCTTGGGCTGCTGAGCCTGGTGCGGGTGCTCCGCACCGGCGTAGACCTTCAGCTTGGACAGTTGCTGAGCGGCCAGCTTGTTCTTGGGCAGCATGCCCTTGACGGCCTTCTCCACGGCGCGCGTGGGGTTCTTCTCGAGCAACTCGGCGTAGCTGGTGGACTTGAGCCCACCCGGGTAGCCGGAGTGACGGTAGGCGCGCTTCTTCTCGAGCTTGGCACCCGTGAGGGCGACCTTTTCCGCGTTGATGATGATGACGAAATCGCCGGTGTCCACGTGGGGAGCGAAGGTCGGCTTGTGCTTCCCGCGCAGCAGTGTTGCGGTCTGGCTGGCAAGACGACCCAGGACGACGTCGGTGGCGTCGATGACGTGCCACTGACGCTGGACGTCACCGGGCTTCGGAGTGTACGTACGCACGTTGATCTGCCTTCGTTTGTCTGCTGATGACACGAATGCTCGTGTCCGATGGTTCCGCTGTGCTTCGGGGCCCGGGTGAGATCCGGGCGGCATCCGTGCGTCCACAACCCGGTGCACCGCACGGCCCTGCGCTCTGCAACATGAGCGACCGATGCGGGTACACGTGAACCGGAGCAGAACACGCACAACAGCATTCCATATTACCGGATCACCGCCCGCCCCGCCAGTCGTGGGGCGCTATTCGTCGTGTTGGGCGGGGCGCCGAGCGCGCGTGAGCCGGGCGCGTTCGGCGAGCTGGGACTGGTCGGGATAGCGCACGGCATCAAGGACGAGACCGTACGCGGGTGCCATGAGGACGTTCGCGTCCCGGACCCGGGCGCGCAGCCGCTGACCCGGCCACCCGGCGTCGTACCGCCCCTCCCCCACGCGGACCACCGCGCCCACGATGCAGCGCACCATGTGGTGGCAGAAGGCATCCGCCTGCAGGACGATCGTGATCATGCCGCTCTCGTCGCGGTGCACGCCCGCGCGCTGCAGGTCGCGGATCGTGGTGGCGCCCTCGCGGGGTTTGCAGAAGCTCAGGAAGTCGTGCAGCCCCAGCAGTTCGCGCACGGCCCGGTCCATCGCGGGCACGTCGAGGTGCCAGGGGACCCACCACGAGAACGTGCGCGTCAGGGGGTCGTGACCGGTCACGGCGTCCGCCACGCGGTACGTGTAGCCGCGGGAGAGCGCGGAGAACCGGGCGTCGAAGCCCTCGGGGGCCACGGCGACGTCGCGCACCACGATCGCACCCACGGCGGGGTCCCAGCCGTGGGCCGCACGGTCCTTACCCAGGACCCGGTTGAGGGCGCCGTTGAGCTTGCGCGTGAGCCCCGCGGCGGCGGCATTGCGGGCCGCGACGTCCTGCACGTCGGCGGGACCGCCTGCGCTGAGATCGCCGGTGTCGGCATCACTTGCCAGGGGCCCGCGGGGACGCGAGCACGCGAACCGGGCCCACAACGGCGCGGGAACGTCCACGTGGACGGTCTGCCGACGCGCATGCACACCCGTGTCCGTGCGCCCGGCCACGACCGTGGCGCACGGCGCGCGGAAGATCAGCTCGAGCGCGTCCTCGAGCGCGCCCTGCACGCTCGGCAGCCCGGGTTGCCGGGCCCAGCCCTTGAACGGGGCGCCGTCGTAGCCCAGTTCCACCCGCAGTCTGAGGGTCTCCCCCGTCATCTGTGCGTTCCTCCCGAGGACGACGACGCCGCCGCAGGAACCTGCGGCGGCGTCGTGACGGTCGTGCTACTCAGAAGTCCCGATCACTCGGAGATCTTCTGGGCGGCGGCACCGCCGGCGGGCTGGAAGCCGGCTGCCTCGGCATTGGCCGGGGAGTCGAACCAGATCTCGGCGGTCGTGCCGGAGTACCAGCGCGAACCGGGCACGTGGTACTTCATGGAGTTGCGGTTGCCCTTGACGGTGAAGCCCTGGGGGGCCTCACCGGACTCGAGCGGCGCGTGGGAACCGGCGAACTCGGCGTCCTGGTTCTCCTCGGCGACCTCGGCGGCCTCCTCGGAGCCGATGGCCGGAGCCTGCTCCTCGGCGGGGATCTCGTTCTCCTTGACGTCCTCGGCGGTGGAACCGGCGGGGGTGTCCACGGGAGCGGCGGGCTCGGCGGCGGCCTTGGTCGTGGCGCGCTCGGCCTCGGCCACGGTCTCCCGCTTGGCCACGGGCTCCATGACGAGCTCGATCACGGCCATGGGGGCGTTGTCGCCCTTGCGGTTGCCGATCTTGGTGATGCGGGTGTACCCGCCGTCGCGGCCTTCCATGGCGGGCGCGATGCTGGTGAACAGCTCGTGCACCACGGACTTGTCGGTCAGCTGACGCATGACGCGACGGCGGGCCGCGAGGTCACCGCGCTTGGCGAACGTGATCAGGCGCTCGGCCACGGGACGCAGGCGCTTGGCCTTGGTCACGGTGGTGGTGATGCGCTTGTGCTCGAAGAGCTGCTGCGACAGGTTCGAGAGGATCATGCGCTGGTGGGTCGGCCCGGCGCCGAGACGGGGTCCCTTGGTAGGGGTAGGCATAGTAGGTCTCCTGATGATCGGGCCCGTGCGGTCCGCTCAGCGGCCGCGGGGCACGGAAAGTGGTGTGGGCGTCAGTCGAGATCGACGTCGAACGGGTTGTTGTTCTCGTCCTCGTCCTCGAGCGACGCCGCGTGGGCGGCGAGGTCGTAACCCGGAGGGGAATCCTTCAGGGCCAGACCGAGCTCACCGAGCTTCTCCTTGACCTCGTCGATGGACTTGGCACCGAAGTTGCGGATGTCCATGAGGTCCGCTTCGGAGCGGCCCACGAGTTCACCCACGCTGTGGATGCCCTCGCGCTTGAGGCAGTTGTACGAACGCACGGACAGCTCGAGGTCCTCGATGGGCAGCGCCATGTCCGCGGCAGCCGCCGCGTCCGTGGGCGAAGGCCCGATCTCGATGCCCTCGGCGGCCGAGTTCAGCTCGCGCGCCAGGCCGAACAGCTCGACCAGCGTGGTGCCCGCCGAAGCCACCGCGTCACGCGGGGAGATGGCTTCCTTGGTCTCGACGTCCAGGATGAGCTTGTCGAAGTCGGTGCGCTGCTCCACGCGGGTGGCCTCCACGCGGAAGGTCACCTTCAGGACGGGGGAGTAGATGGAATCCACGGGGATCCGACCGACTTCCGCGTCACCCGACTTGTTCTGTGACGCCGAGACGTAACCGCGCCCGCGCTCAATGGTCAGCTCGATCTCGAGCTGGCCCTTGGAATTCAGGGTCGCGATGTGCAGATCGGGGTTGTGGACCTCGACACCGGCCGGGGCGGAGATGTCCGCCGCGGTGACCTCGCCCGGGCCCTGCTTGCGCAGCCACGCGGTGACGGGCTCGTCCTCCTCGGAGGACAGGGAGAGCTTCTTGATGTTGAGGATGAGCTCGGTGACGTCCTCCTTGACACCCTCCACGGTGGAGAACTCGTGCAGCACGCCGTCGATGCGGATGCTGGTCACGGAGGCCCCGGGGATGGAGGACAGGAGCGTACGGCGCAGGGAGTTACCGAGGGTGTAACCGAAACCCGGTTCCAGCGGTTCGATCACGAACCGGGAACGGTTCTCGGCCACAGCCTCTTCCGTGAGGGTGGGGCGCTGTGCGATGAGCACTGATGTTTCCTTTCAGCGTGCCTCCGCCATATGACGCACGCAGGTGGTGGAAAACAAAATGGGTGGGTGCCGCGGTGAGCAGGCGTGAAACACCGCGTCGAAGCGTGGTCACCCGCACCCAGGGGGCACGGGCGACCACGCGGGACGTGTCAGACGCGGCGGCGCTTGGGGGGCCGGCAGCCGTTGTGCGCGGACGGGGTGACGTCCTGGATGGAGCCGACCTCCAACCCGGTGGCCTGCAGTGCGCGGATCGCGGTCTCGCGGCCCGAACCGGGGCCCTTGACGAACACGTCCACCTTGCGCATGCCGTGCTCCTGCGCGCCCTTGGCAGCGGCCTCGGCGGCCTGCTGCGCGGCGAACGGGGTGGACTTCCGCGAACCCTTGAAGCCCATGCCGCCGGCCGAGGCCCACGACAGGACCGCACCCGAGGGGTCGGTGATGGAAACGATGGTGTTGTTGAACGTGGACTTGATGTGGGCCTGACCCTGCGTCACGTTCTTGTTAACCTTGCGACGCGGCTTGCGAGCAGCCGTCGCGCGAGTCTTCTGAGCCATGAATTCTCCTACAAAGATCTTCGACGTAGATCAGCCACCGGCGGCGGTGGCGACCACGATTACTTCTTCTTGCCGGCGACCGTGCGCTTGGGACCCTTGCGGGTGCGAGCGTTGGTCTTCGTGCGCTGGCCGTGGACCGGGAGGCCACGGCGGTGACGCAGTCCCTGGTAGCTGCCGATCTCGACCTTGCGGCGGATGTCGGCGGCAACCTCGCGGCGCAGATCACCTTCGACCTTGTAGTTGCCTTCGATGTAGTCGCGCAGCTCCACGAGCTGGGCGTCGGTGAGATCCTTGACGCGCACGTCGCCCGAGATGCCGGTGGCATCCAGGGTTGCGAGAGCGCGCGTGCGTCCCACGCCGTAGATGTAGGTCAGCGCGATTTCCAGCCGCTTTTCGCGGGGGAGGTCGACGCCTGCGAGACGAGCCATATCGGCGGTTCTCCTTGTACTGTCCGGAGGTCTTGAACACTGCGTCCCGGATGTTTCGTCACATCCGGTCTCCGGCCTCCGTGCCGGGGGTTGCCGCACCCGTGGGTGCCGGCTGCAGTGCCCGTTCTGTCAATCCACTTGCGTGGGGGCGTCCCCGTCAGCCCTGGCGCTGCTTGTGCCGGGGGTTCTCGCAGATCACCATGACCCGCCCGTTACGGCGAATCACCTTGCACTTGTCGCAGATCTGCTTGACGCTCGGTTGGACCTTCATCGCATTCCTTCGCGTACTAGTAATGGCGTGTGCACCGGAGACACCGCGCCCGGGCCGGGGGTACCGGCCGTGCGCGGTGGTTCTGGGTCTTACTTGTAGCGGTAGACGATCCGGCCTCGGGAAAGGTCATAGGGGCTGAGCTCCACCACGACGCGGTCCTCAGGGAGGATCCGGATGTAGTGCTGGCGCATCTTGCCAGAGATGTGGGCGAGCACCTTGTGACCGTTGGTCAGCTCAACACGGAACGACGCATTGGGCAGTGCCTCGACCACAGTGCCTTCGATCTCGATGACTCCGTCTTTCTTGGCCATATCCTCCGCTAACTTCTCGAGGGGTCCGGTTGTCCTACCGGACGGCGGTGCCCGGACCGGTAGTCCCCCCAGACGAACAACCCCGCACTACGATTCGCAGTGGGGGTCATGGGATGGGTGGGCGCGGCTCGGTCTGCGAGCACAAACAACCAACGCACGACACTACGCTGTTTCGCCCGTCTTCGCAAACCGGAGGGCAGCGCCACGACGCCGCCGCGCTGCCCCGCCGTCAGCCCCCCCCCCGCACCGCGGTGGTGCTCTTCCGTGAGTGTGGTCCCGCTAGTCCGTGAGCCTGGTCCCGTCGGCCGACACCGGGCCGCCCGTTCGCTGGGCCCACCCTCACGACGCGGGTGAGCGCGCGCCGGCTCAGACGTCCGTGGCCAACTGGCCGCACGCGCCGTCGATGTCGGAGCCGCGAGTGTCCCGCACCGTGGTGGGGATGCCGTGGGCGCGCAGGCGCTCCACGAAGTTCTGCTCCACGCCACGGCGCGAAGCCGTCCACTTGGAGCCGGGGGTGGGGTTGAGCGGGATGGGGTTCACGTGTACCCACCCGGCACCACGCTTGTTGAGCTTCTCCCCCAGCAGGTCCGCCCGCCAGCCCTGGTCGTTGATGTCACGGATCAGCGCGTACTCGATCGACACGCGCCGGCCGGTGGCGTCGTAGTAGTCGCGCGCGGCGTCGAGCGCCTCGTCCACCTTCCAGCGGGTGTTGATGGGGATCAGTTCGTCGCGCAGTTCGTCGTCCGGGGCGTGCAGGGACAGCGCCAGCGTGATGGGCAGCTTCTCGAGGGTGAACTTGCGGATCCCGGGAACCAGACCCACGGTGGACATGGTGAGCCCGCGCGCGGAGATCCCGAGTCCTTCCGGGGAGGGGTCGATGATCCGATGTACGGCGCCCATGGTGGCCTTGTAGTTGGCCAGGGCCTCCCCCATGCCCATGAACACGATGTTGGACACCCGCTGGGGCACGTCCTCCGGGTCCCCCACCACGCCGTCGCGCAGCGCCCGCACACCCTGGACCACTTGATCGGCGATCTCGGCGGCGGAGAGGTTGCGTGTGAGGCCGGACTGGCCGGTCGCACAGAACGGGCAGTTCATCCCGCACCCCGCCTGGGACGAAATGCACATGGTCACGCGCTTGTCGTAGCGCATGAGTACCGACTCGACCATAGCGCCGTCGAACAACCGGTGGACGGACTTGACGGTCATCCCCTGGTCCGCGCGCAATTGCCGCACGGTGGTCAACAGCGGCGGCAGGGCCTTGGCCGCGAGCTCGTCCCGCTGGGCGGCGGGCAGATCCGTCATGGCCACGGGGTCCGCCTCGAAGCGCTCGAAGTAGTGCTTGGACAGCTGCGACGCCCGGAACGCGGGGTAGCCCGCGTCCTGCAGGAACTGCTTGCGGCCGGCCATGTCGAAGTCCGCGAGGTGCAGCGGGGGCTTGCCGCGCCGCGCGGGCTTGAACACGAGCTGGCCGGTCTTGGGTTTCGGGGTGATCTCAACGGGTTGTGCCGTCATGGGAATCCTCTCCCTGTTCTCGGGGTGGTTCTGTGGTGTCAGGGGTCGGGTGGACGTTGCGGGACGAGCTGTGACGATCGGACCTGCGGCGGCAGGCCGTCAGGCGGCGGGGATCGGGACCGGGCGGACCCCCAAGGGTTCGAGTTCGGAGCGGCCACCGTCCTCCGCGGTGAGCACCCACACGCCCTGGCTGTGGCGGCACACGGTGTGCTCCCACTGGCTCGCGCGCGAGCCGTCGGTGGTCACGACCGTCCATTCGTCCTCGAGCACGCGGGTCTCGATCCCGCCGCGCACGAGCATCGGTTCGATGGCCAGCGCCATGCCCGTGACGAGTTTGGGCCCGCGATTGCTGACCGCGTAGTTGGGGACGTCCGGGGCCATGTGCATCTCGGTGCCGATGCCGTGGCCCACGTAGTCCTCGAGGATCCCGAGACGCCCGCCCACGGTGTCCCGCACGTGGTCCTCGACCGCGCGGCCGATGTCCCCCACGTGGGTACCGGTGGCCATCGCGGCGATGCCGCGCCACATGGCCGCACGCGTGACGTCCGACAGTTCCTGGTCGGCGGGGTCGTGGGTCGTCCCCACGAGCACGGTGCGCGCGGAGTCCCCGTGCCAACCGGCCACGATCGCACCGCCGTCGATCGATACGATGTCACCGTCCGCCAAGACGCGCTGCCCGGGGATTCCGTGCACGACCTCGTCGTTGACGGAGGTGCACACCGTGGCCGGGTAGCCGTAGTAGCCCAGGAAGTTGGACTGCGCGTCGTACTCGTCCAGGACCTCGCGGAATGCACGGTCGAGGTCCGCGGTGGTGGCCCCGGGGACGGCGGCCGCGACCGCGGCGTCGAGCGCGAGTGACGTGACCACGCCCGCCCGGGACATGGCCGCCAACTCGGCGTCCGACTTCAATTGGATCTTGCGGCGTCCGAACACTGTGCTCGGGACCTCCCTGATGGTTGATGTTCGTCTGACGGGCGAGCCCCCGGACCGACGCGTCGCGCCGGTCTGGGGGCTCGTGATCGTTCTGGTGTTCGACGGCGCGCCCCCGGCCGCGGCCGAGCGGCGCCGTTCGTGCGGATTGCGGCTCAGGCGGGCAATGCCGCCAGGATGCGCTCGGTGACCTCGTCGATGCCGCCGAGTCCGTCCACGCGCGTGACGATGCCCCGGTCCTCGTACAGCTCCACGACCGGTGCGGTCTGCTCGTCGTAGACGTCCAGACGGTGCCGGATGACGTCCTCGGTGTCGTCCGTGCGGCCCTGGTCCTGGGCGCGGCCCAACAACCGGGAGACGAGTTCCTCGTTGTCCGCTGTAAGCAGCAGCACCACGTCCAGGGAGACCCCGTTGGCCTCGAGGATCCGGTCCAGTTCACGGACCTGGGCCACGGTGCGCGGGTACCCGTCCAGCAGGAAGCCGTCGCGGACGTCGTCGTGCGACAACCGGTCACGCACCATGTTGTTGGTTACGGAATCCGGGACCAGGTTCCCGGCGTCCGTGTAGCGCTGGGCTTCCTTGCCGAGTTCGGTCTGTTCCTTGATGTTGGCGCGAAAGATGTCACCGGTCGAGATCGCGGGAACGCCTAGTCGCTCGCAGATCCGCGCGGCCTGGGTGCCCTTGCCCGCGCCCGGCGGTCCAATGATCAACATGCGGGTCATGTTCTCTCCTTGCGTCAACGTCAGGTTCTCCCCCACTCTACCGGGCGGTGGACCCGCCTGCCGTGGCCGTGCACGGGCTCAGGTGCGCAGGAGACCCTCGTAGTGGCGCTGTTGCAACTGGGCGTCGATCTGCTTGACGGTGTCCAGACCCACGCCCACCATGATCAGCAGCGACGGGCCGCCGAAGGGGAAGTTCTGGTTCGCGTCGAAGAGCACGAGCGCCACGAGCGGGATCATGGACACGATGCCCAGGTACAGCGCACCGGGCAGCGTAATCCGGGAGAGCACGTAGCGCAGGTAGTTCTCGGTGGGACGGCCCGCGCGGATCCCCGGGATGAAGCCGCCATAGCGCTTCATGTTGTCGGAGACCTCTTCGGGGTTGAACGTGATGGACACGTAGAAGTACGTGAAGGCCACGATCAGCAGGAAGTAGACCGTCATGTAGATCGGGTGGTCACCGCGGGCCAGGTATGTGTTGACCCAGTTGACCCACCCCGGAACGGGGCTGCCGTCGTCGGGCATCGCGAACTGCGCGATCATCGTGGGCAGCATGAGCATGGAGGACGCGAAGATGATGGGGATCACGCCGGCCATGTTGACCTTGAGCGGGATGTAGGTGCTGGTCCCGCCGATCGTGCGGCGGCCTACCATGCGCTTGGCGTACTGCACCGGGATCCGGCGCTGCGACTGCTCCACGAACACCACGCATGTGATGACCACCAGTCCCACGGCACACACGCCCAGGAACAGGCCCCAACCGCGGGTGCGCAGGATGTCACCGAGCGCGGACGGGAACGTGGCCGCAATGGAGGTGAAGATCAGCAGGGACATGCCGTTACCCACGCCGCGGTCCGTGATGCGCTCACCGAGCCACATGATCACGGTGGTGCCCGCGGTCATCGTGAGGATCATGATCACGAGCACCAAGAGGGAGTCGTCCGGAATGACGGGCAGGGGGCAGTTGCCGAGCAGGTTGCCCGAACGCGCCAGGGAGATCACGGTGGTCGCGTTCAACGCGGCCAGCCCGATCGTGAGGTAGCGGGTGTACTGCGTGAGCTTGGTCTGCCCCTGCGCACCCTCCTCGTGCAGTTCCTGGAACCGCGGGATCACCACGCGCAGCAACTGCACGATGATGCTCGCGGTGATGTAGGGCATCACGCCCAGCGCGAAGATGGACAGCTGCAACAGGGCCCCACCGCTGAACAGGTTGACCAGGTCGTACGCGCCACCCGTGGTGTTGCCCAGGGCGAGACACTGCTGCACGTTGCCGTAGTCCACACCCGGTGCGGGGATGAACGTCCCCAACCGGTAGATCACAATGATCCCCAGTGTGAACAGCAGCTTGTTGCGCAGCTCCGGCGTGGTAAACGCCCGTGCGAAAGCACTGAGCACAGGTCCTCCTCCAAAAACGTGGTGGCCCGGTGGGTTCCGACCCCGGGCAAGTCTAGCGAAGGATCCGCCGCGACCCCGGCGGTCGGTCTTGCGACATCCTGGTAAAGCGATTCGGGCGACGCGGTCCGGGCGTCGTCGTGGGGGTAACGCAACGGGCCCCGCGCCGGCAATCCGGCGCGGGGCCCGTTCCAGTTCAGGGATTCACCCTACAACCGAACACTGGGATCGGTTCATGCGTTCTGCGTGGACCCACCAGCCGCGGCGATCTTCTCCGACGCGGACGCGGAGAACTTGTCCGCGGTGATGTTCAGTGCCACGGAGATCTCCCCGCTACCGAGCACCTTCACGGGCTGGTTCTTGCGCACCGCACCCTTGGCGACCAGGTCCGCGACGGTGACCGTGCCACCCTCGGGGAACAGCTCGCCCAGGCGGTCCAAGTTCACGACCTGGTACTCCACGCGGAACGGGTTCTTGAACCCGCGCAGCTTGGGCAGGCGCATGTGCAGCGGCAGCTGACCGCCCGCGAAACCGGCCTTGACCTGGTAACGCGCCTTGGTGCCCTTGGTACCACGGCCCGCGGTCTTACCCTTCGAGGCCTCGCCACGGCCAAGACGCGTCTTGGCCTGGTGCGAGCCGGGGGCGGGACGCAGGTGGTGGACCTTCAGAGCGTGGCGCTTGCTCTCGGTGTTTTCAGCCATGCTCAGGCCTCCTCAACCTCTACGAGATGCGACACCGTGTTGATCATGCCCACGGTGGCGGCATCGGCCTTGCGCTCCACGACCTGGCCCGGACGCTTGAGACCGAGCGAACGCAGCGTGTCGCGCATGTTCTGCTTCTGACCGACCACGGAGCGGACCTGCTTCACGCGCAGGGACGCGCCGGTGGCCTGAATGCGCTTTCCGTTCATCAGGCACCTGCCTTCTGGATGTCACGCAGCAACGGCGCGGGAACGACCTCGTCCATGGGCAGGCCACGGCGGGCCGCCACGGAGGCGGGCTCCTCGAGCTCACGCAGCGCCTGGATGGTCGCGTGCACGATGTTGATCTGGTTGGACGAGCCCAGGGACTTGGACAGCACGTCGTGGATACCGGCGCACTCGAGCACCGCACGCACCGGACCACCGGCGATCACACCGGTACCCGGGGTCGCCGGGCGCAGCATGACGACGCCAGCCGCGGCCTCACCCTGCACACGGTGCGGGATGGTGCGGTTCTCCACGCGGGGGACCCGGAAGAAGTTCTTCTTGGCCTCCTCCACGCCCTTGGAGATCGCGGCGGGAACTTCCTTGGCCTTGCCGTAGCCCACGCCGACCATGCCGTTGCCGTCACCGACGACCACGAGAGCGGTGAAGCTGAAGCGACGACCACCCTTGACGACCTTGGACACACGGTTGATGGTCACGACGCGCTCGAGGAACTTGTCCTTGTCGTCGTCGCGCCCGCCGCGGCCCCCACGACCACCACGGTCGTTGCGGCCACCGCGCTCGTTGCGACCGCCACGGTCGTTACGACCGCCGCGGCCACCGCGGTTCTCGTCGGTCCCCTGGCGCTCCGAGGTGTTCGCCTCGGTCGTCGTGTTGGAACCGTTGGTGGCTTCGCTCACCTGAGTTTCCTTCTCGTTCTTCTGCTCGCTCACAGCGCCAGACCTCCTTCACGGGCACCCTCGGCCACCGCGGCCACGCGGCCGTGGTACTTGTTGCCGCCGCGGTCGAACACGACGGTCTCGATCCCCGCAGCCTTGGCACGCTCGGCGATCAGCTCACCGATGCGCTTGGCCTTGGCGGTCTTGTCGTCGGACGACGCACGCAGATCGCTTTCCATGGTGGACGCCGAGACCAGGGTGAAACCCTTGTCGTCGTCGATCACCTGGGCGACCATGTGGCGGGTGGAACGCGTGACCACCAGACGGGGGCGCAGCGCGGTTCCGGCGATGTGCTTGCGCACGCGGCGGTGACGCCGTGCCCGCTGAGCAGCCTTCGACTTTCCCTTGATTACGAGAGCCATGATTACTTACCAGCCTTTCCGGCCTTGCGGCGGATCTGCTCGCCGGCGTAGCGCACGCCCTTGCCCTTGTAGGGATCGGGCAGACGCAGGGAGCGGATCTTCGCCGCGACCTGGCCAACCTGCTGCTTGTCGATACCGGAAACGGTGACCTTGTTGGCGCCCTCGACGGAGAGCGTGATGCCGTCCGGAGCGTTGAAGGGCACCGGGTGGCTGTAACCCAGAGCGAACTCCAGGTTGGCACCCCTGGCCTGGACACGGTAACCCGTGCCCACGATCTCCAGCTGCTTGGCGTAGCCCTGCGAGACACCCTGGATCATGTTGGAGATCAGGGTGCGCGTGAGGCCGTGCAAGGAACGGGATTCGCGCTCGTCGTTGGGGCGGGACACCTGCACGGTGCCGTCCTCGACGACCACGGTGATGGGCGCGGGCACGGTGTGGGTCAGTTCGCCCTTGGGGCCCTTGACCTGCACCACGGAACCGTCCACGGAGACCTCCACACCGGCGGGCACAGAGATCGGGAGACGTCCAATACGTGACATGTCTTCTTCCTTTCTTCTTCTGTGCTACCGGTTACCAGACGTACGCGAGGACTTCCCCGCCCACGCCCTTCTTGCCGGCCTGCTTGTCGGTCAGCAGTCCGGAGGACGTGGAGAGGATCGCGATGCCGAGGCCGCCGAACACGCGGGGCAGCTCGGTGGACTTCGCGTACACGCGCAGGCCCGGCTTGGAGATGCGGCGGACACCCGCGATCGAGCGCTCACGGTTGGAACCGAACTTCAGCGACAGGGTCAGGGTCTTGCCCACCCGAGCGGGTTCTTCGGACCAGTCGGCGATGTAGCCCTCGGCCTTGAGGATGTCCGCGATCCGAGCCTTGAGCTTGGAGTACGGCATGCTCACGGTGTCGTGGTAGGCCGAGTTCGCGTTGCGCAGCCGCGTCAGCATGTCTGCGACGGGATCTGTCATTGTCATGTGGGCTTCAGCCCTTCCTCGTCAGGGTTTCCCTGCCGGTTGCAGCCCGCAGGGACCTTCTGACGTCGATGGAATCAGTTGGTCTTGAACGGGAAACCGAGCGCCTTGAGCAGCGCGCGACCCTCGTCGTCGGTCGTGGCGGAGGTGACCACGGTGATGTCCATACCGCGCACGCGATCGATCTTGTCCTGATCGATCTCGTGGAACATGGACTGTTCCGTCAGACCGAAGGTGTAGTTGCCGTTGCCGTCGAAGTGGCGGTCGGACAGACCACGGAAGTCACGGATACGCGGCAGCGCGAGCGTGACGAGACGGTCCAGGAATTCCCACATCCGCTCGCCACGCATGGTGACGTGCGCGCCGATGGGCATTCCCTCACGCAGCTTGAACTGCGCGATGGACTTCTTGGCCCGGTTGACCACGGGCTTCTGACCGGTGATGGCGGTGAGGTCCTTGATGGCGTTGTCCACCAGTTTGGAGTCCTTGGCCGCCTCGCCCAGACCCATGTTGACCACGACCTTGACCACGCGCGGCATCTGCATGACGTTCGCGTAGCCGAACTGCTCCTGCAGGGCCGGGACGACGGTCTCCTGGTACTTGGTCTTGAACCGGGGGGTGAACTTGGTTTCGGTGGTTTCGCTCATCACAGATCCTTGCCGGTGCTCTTGGACACGCGAACGCGGACGGTCTTCTGCTTGCCGTTGCGCTCCACGGTCTCGGTGCGGTAGCCCACACGGGTCGGCTTGCCGGTCTCCGGGTCCACGAGCATCACGTTGGAGATGTGGATCGGAGCCTCGGACTTGACGAGGCCGCCGGCTTCGCCCTGGGCGTTGGCGCGCTTGTGCTTGGTCGCGACGTTGACGCCCTCGACCACCACGCGGGAGGTCTCGGTGATCACGCGCAGGACCTTGCCCTGCTCGCCCTTGTTCTTACCGGTGATGACCTGAACCAGGTCGCCGGTCTTGATCTTGAATTTCGCCATGTCAGAGCACCTCCGGGGCCAGCGAGACGATCTTCATGAACTTCTTGTCGCGCAGCTCGCGGCCCACGGGGCCGAAGATGCGCGTGCCGCGGGGGTCCCCGTCGTTCTTCAAGATCACTGCGGCGTTCTCGTCGAAACGGATGTAGGAACCGTCGGGACGGCGCCTCTGCTTCTTGGTACGGACCACAACCGCCTTGACGACGTCACCCTTCTTGACGTTGCCGCCGGGGATGGCGTCCTTGACGGTGGCGACGATGATGTCGCCAATGCCTGCGTAACGGCGTCCGGATCCACCGAGCACACGGATGGTGAGAATTTCCTTCGCACCCGTGTTGTCGGCGACCCTCAGCCGCGATTCCTGCTGAATCACTGATTTACTCCTGTCGTCGCGCTGGTTCTCATCCGATGGTGCTGAATGCCGAGCCTTGCGGAACGGTGGTCGTGTGAACGCTCCACGCCACGGTGTTCCCCGTGACCGTAGGAGGGGTCCGGGGCGTGCGCGGAGTTCGTACGCGATGATCGCTCACACATGGATGGCGAACGGGTTCGCCGTGCTGCCCTGCTCGGATTCGTGGCTGAATGCAGAATCAACGAGCAAGTTGTCGCAGCAACCGCGGCGTGCAATGCGCGGAGCCGCCCACGGACGCACCGTGGGGCTTGCCGCCGTCCCGGTACGGTGCGCACAGCGCACGTGGGGCGGACGTGGATTCTGACTCAGCAGGGTCGAAGTCAGAGTGGGCACACGTGTGTCGACACGCGTACCGGCCTACTCTACCGCGCCCCGGCGGGGAACGCCAATCGATGGACAGGCCGGCGGCCGGGGCGCGGGTGGACGCGGGAACGGCGCCGGGCAGCGCCGTCGTGCACGCGCAAGGGCCCCCGACCGCAACCGGTCGGGGGCCCTTGACGCTGTCGAGGAGGACTTACTTGGCCTTCTCGATGATCTCCACGATCCGCCAGTTCTTGGTGGCGGACAGCGGACGGGTCTCGGCGATGCGCACGAGGTCCCCGACGCCGCAGGTGTTCTGCTCGTCGTGGGCCTTCACACGCTTGGACTTGCGCAGCACCTTGCCGTACAGGGCGTGCTTGACGCGGTCCTCGACCTGGACGACCACGGTCTTGTCCATCTTGTCAGAGACCACGTAGCCCTGGCGGGTCTTGCGGTCACCGCGCTCGGCCGCGGCCGATTCGTTGTTAACCTGCTCGCTCACTTGGCATCATCCTCAGACTTGGCAGCCTTCTTCGAGGCCTTCTTCTCGGTCTTCTCAGCAGCCGGCGCCACGTCCTCGCGGATCCCGAGCTCGCGCTCACGCAGCACGGTGTAGATCCGGGCGATGTCGCGCTTGACGGACTTGAGACGCCCGTTGCTCTCGAGCTGACCGGTCGCGGCCTGGAAGCGCAGGTTGAACAGCTCTTCCTTGGACGTGCGCAGCTGGTCGGTGAGGGCACCGGTGTCGAGAGCCGCGAGGTTCTCCATGTTCAGATCCTTGGATCCAATAGCCATTGATCATTCACCGCCTTCGCGACGCACGATGCGTGCCTTCATCGGGAGCTTGTGGATTGCCAGGCGCAGGGCCTCACGGGCCACTTCCTCGCTCACGCCCGAGATCTCGAACATGACGCGTCCGGGCTTGACGTTGGCGATCCACCACTCGGGGGAACCCTTACCGGAACCCATGCGGGTCTCGGCGGGCTTCTTGGTCAGGGGACGGTCCGGGTAGATGTTGATCCAGACCTTGCCGCCACGCTTGATGTGACGGGTCATGGCGATACGCGCGGCCTCGATCTGACGGTTCGTGACGTACGCCGGGCTCATCGCCTGGATGCCCCACTCGCCGAACGTGACCTGGGTTCCGCCCTTGGCCTGACCCCGACGACGCGGGTGGTGCTGCTTACGGAACTTCACACGACGTGGGATGAGCATTACTTACCACCCTCTGCGTTGGTCGCCTCCGCAGCGGTGTTCTGCTGCGGGGCTGCGGCGGAGTCGCGCTCACGGCGCCCGCCACGGTCGTTACGGTCATTCGGGCGACGACGACGCTCGCCCCCGCCGCCACCGCGACGGTCGTTGCGACCCCGCGAGGAGGGAGCAGCGGCCTGCTGGGCAGCGAGTTCCTTGTCGGTGAGGTCGCCCTTGTAGATCCAGACCTTCACGCCGATGCGGCCGAAGGTGGTCTTGGCCTCGAAGAAGCCGTAGTCGATGTTCGCGCGCAGGGTGTGCAGGGGCACACGGCCTTCGCGGTAGAACTCCGAACGGGACATCTCCGCCCCGCCGAGGCGGCCGGCGCACTGGATCCGGATGCCCTTGGCACCGGCGCGCTGCGCGGACTGGATGGCCTTCTTCATGGCGCGACGGAACGCGACACGGGAGGCCAGCTGCTCGGCGACACCCTGAGCGACGAGCTGGGCATCGGTCTCCGGGTTCTTGACCTCGAGGATGTTGAGCTGGATCTGCTTGCCGGTGAGCTTCTCGAGCTCACCGCGGATCCGGTCCGCCTCGGCGCCGCGGCGGCCGATCACGATGCCCGGGCGCGCCGTGTGGATGTCCACGCGGACGCGGTCACGGGTGCGCTCGATCTCGACCTTGGCGATGCCGGCGCGCTCCATGCCCGTGGACATGAGCTCGCGGATCTTCACGTCCTCGCGGATGTAGTCCTTGTAGCGCTGACCCGGCTGGTTCGAGTCCGCGTACCAGTGCGAGACGTGGTCGGTGGTGATACCCAGACGGAATCCGTTGGGGTTGATTTTCTGTCCCACTTAGCGGACCTCCTCCTTCTCCGGGGTCGCCACGACCACGGTCACGTGGCTCGTGCGCTTGTTGATGCGGAACGCACGGCCCTGGGCACGCGGCTGGAACCGCTTCATGGTGGGTCCCTCGTCCACGAAGGCCGCGGAGACCACGAGGTCTTCCTGCTTGAACGCGAGACCCTCGCGGTCGGCCTTCTGCCGGGCGTTGGCCACGGCGGATTCGAGAACCTTGAACACCGGCTCTGAAGCTGCCTGCGGGGCAAACTTCAGAATCGCCAACGCCTCATTCGCCTGCTGGCCACGAATCAGGTTGACGACGCGCCGGGCCTTCATAGGCGTCACGCGGATGTAGCGCGCAGATGCCTTGGCTTCCATTGCTTTCCTTCTCTCGTCTTGTCGAAGAAGTGCAACGTGCTTACCCCGAGGGGTCAGCGACGCTTGCCCTTCTTGTCGTCCTTCACATGGCCGCGGAACGTGCGGGTGGGGGCGAATTCGCCGAGCTTGTGCCCGACCATCGACTCAGTGATGAACACCGGGACATGCTTGCGTCCATCGTGCACGGCAATCGTGTGTCCGAGCATGTCGGGCACGATCATCGAGCGGCGGGACCACGTCTTGATGACGTTCTTGGTGCCCTTCTCGTTCTCCTTGGCGACCTTCACGAAGAGGTGCTGATCAACGAAAGGGCCCTTCTTGAGGCTGCGTGGCATTAGTCAGGCTCCTTAGCGCTTGTTCTTGCCGGTACGACGACGACGCACGATGAGCTTGTCGCTTTCCTTGTTGGGGCGACGGGTGCGTCCCTCGGGCTTACCGTTGGGGTTGACCGGGTGACGACCACCGGAGGTCTTGCCCTCGCCACCACCGTGCGGGTGGTCCACGGGGTTCATGACCACACCGCGGACGGTCGGGCGGATGCCCTTCCAACGGTTACGTCCGGCCTTGCCCCAGTTGATGTTGGACTGCTCGGCGTTGCCGACCTCGCCCACGGTCGCGCGGCAGCGCACGTCCACGTTGCGGATTTCACCGGAGGGCAGGCGCAGCTGACCGTACTTACCCTCACGGGCGACCAGCTGCACGGATGCGCCGGCGGAACGGGCGAGCTTGGCTCCCCCACCCGGACGCAGCTCCACCGCGTGCAGCACGGTACCCACGGGGATGTTGCGCAGCGGCAGGTTGTTGCCCGGCTTGATGTCGGCGTTGGGGCCAGACTCCACGACGTCGCCCTGACGCAGGCGGTTCGGCGCGATGATGTAGCGCTTGGTGCCGTCCACGTAGTGCAGCAGCGCGATCCGAGCCGTACGGTTCGGGTCGTACTCGATGTGGGCGACCTTCGCGTCCACGCCGTCCTTGTCGTGACGACGGAAGTCAATCACGCGGTACTGGCGCTTGTGCCCGCCACCCTTGTGACGGGTGGTGATGCGGCCGGTGTTATTACGACCGCCCTTCTTGGGCAGCGGACGCACCAGGGACTTCTCGGGCGTGGTGCGCGTGATTTCTACGAAGTCCGCAACCGACGAGCCACGACGGCCCGGGGTTGTCGGCTTGTGCTTACGGATAGCCATGTTTTGAGTTCCTCGTTAAAGTGGTCTCCGCTCAAGAGAGCGGACCGCCGAAGATGTCGATGGAGCCTTCCCGGAGGGACACGATGGCACGCTTGGTGGCCTTACGCTGTCCCCAGCCGAAGCGCGTGCGCTTACGCTTACCGGGACGGTTGAGGGTGTTCACGGACGCGACCTTGACACCGAAGATGTGCTCGATCGCGTACTTGATCTCGGTCTTGTTGGCGGAGGGGGCCACCTGGAAGGTGTACTTGCCCTCGTCGATCAGACCGTAGGACTTCTCGGAGACCACGGGACGGATGATGACGTCGCGCGGGTCCTTGTTGTAGATAACGCTCACTTGGCGTCCTCCTGCTTGCTACCGGACGCGGCTGCGACGAACGAGTCGTAAGCGGCCTTGGTGAAGACCACGTCGTCCGAGACGAGCACGTCGTACGTGTTGAGCTGATCGGCGTACACGGCGTGCACGTTGACCAGGTTGCGCACGGACAGCGCGGCGTTGTCCTCGCCACGGTTCAGCACCACGAGCAGGTTCTTGCGCTCGGTGAGCGAACGCAGCGCCTCCTTGGCGGCCTTCGTGGACGGCTGCTCGCCGCTCACCAGGTCCGCGACCACGTGGATGCGGCCGTTACGGGCCCGGTCCGAGAGGGCACCGCGCAGGGCGGCAGCCTTCATCTTCTTGGGCGTGCGCTGGGAGTAGTCACGCGGCGTGGGGCCGTGCACCACGCCACCGCCGGTCATGTGCGGGGCACGGATGGAGCCCTGACGAGCCCGGCCGGTGCCCTTCTGCTTGAACGGCTTGCGACCGGCGCCGGAGACCTCCGCGCGGGTCTTGGTCTTGTGCGTGCCCTGACGGGCGGCGGCCAGCTGTGCGACGACGACCTGGTGCAGCAGCGCCACGTTGGTCTGGGCGTCGAAGATCTCAGCGGGCAGCTCGACGTTGACGGTTTCAGTTGCCATGAGTATCAGGCTCCCTTCACGGTGGAACGGACGAGGACGACCGATCCCTTGGGGCCCGGCAGGGCGCCCTTGATGAGCAGCAGGGAGTTCTCGGCGTCGACAGCGTGCACGGTCAGGTTCATGGTCGTGTGACGGGCGTTGCCCATCCGGCCGGCCATGCGCATGCCCTTGAACACGCGAGCGGGGTACGATGCGCCGCCGATGGAACCCGGCTTGCGGTGGTTCTTGTGTGCACCGTGGGAGGCGCCCACACCGGCGAAGCCGTGGCGCTTCATGACACCCGCGGTGCCCTTGCCCTTGGTGGTGCCGACGACGTCGACCTTGGCACCGGCCTCGAAGAGCTCGACGGACAGTTCCTGTCCCAGCTCGTACTCAGCGGCGTCGGAAGTACGAAGTTCGACGACATGACGACGGGGCGTCACGCCTGCAGCGGCGAAGTGACCGGCCAGTGGCTTGGTCACCTTGCGGGGATCGATCGCACCGAAGCCGATCTGCACGGCGTTGTAGCCGTCCTTGTCCTCGTTGCGCAGCTGCGTCACGACGTTGGAGTCGGCCTTGACCACGGTCACCGGCACGAACTTCCCGTTCTCGTCCCAGACCTGGGTCATGCCGAGCTTCGTGCCCAGCAGGCCCTTCACCTGGCGTTCGAAAGTGGTAGTCATTGGGGTGCGATCCTTTTTACAGCTTGATTTCGATGTTCACGTCAGCGGGCAGGTCGAGACGCATGAGCGAGTCGACGGCCTTGGGCGTGGGGTCGATGATGTCGATCAGCCGCTTGTGGGTGCGCATCTCGAAATGCTCACGGCTGTCCTTGTACTTGTGCGGCGAGCGGATCACGCAGTACACATTCTTCTCGGTGGGCAGCGGGACGGGTCCCACCACCGTGGCGCCTGCGCGCGTCACCGTCTCAACGATCTTCCGGGCCGAGACGTCGATGACCTCGTGGTCATAGGACTTCAGCCGGATGCGGATTTTTTGTCCCGCCATGGCGTCGTGACTCTCTTTCTTCAAGTACTTCCCTGTATGGAGTCCGCGGACTCCTTGTGCTCGGCGATCGTGCTCGCCACCCCGCACAGACTGAATCCGGAAACTTCCGGGTTCCTCACCCTGTCGGGGCCCCGGCACCCGAACTCGGGCGTGTCGCGCGAGGAGCGCGCCGCCCGGTCCACACAATGATGCGGTGCCGGTTGAAAAATGGTTGTCCGCGGTGATATCTGCGTGGAAGTTCGCTGCATTGCGTTTGCTTCGGTTGCGCGACTGCTCCGCACCCGGTTCTCGCAATGGACTCCACGCGCTCGACCGGCGCACGGAATCCCGCGTCGCTGAGCGAACAACAGCGACCATTCTGCCAGAGATCCGGGGGAGCGCGCAAACCGGCCACGCCCCTACTCCCCCGGTCCGGCGGGCACGCCGCCGCCCGGACATGCGAGAACCCCGCGGTCCTGAATGGACCACGGGGTTCTCGAAGGTTCGACTCAGCGCCTCACCGGATCAACGGGTCTTACTTGTTGATCTTGGTCACACGGCCGGAGCCCACGGTGCGGCCACCCTCACGGATGGCGAAGCCGAGGCCTTCCTCCATGGCGATCGGCTGGATCAGCTCGACCGTCATCTCGGTGTTGTCACCGGGCATGACCATCTCGGTGCCCTCGGGCAGGGTGATGACGCCGGTGACGTCCGTGGTGCGGAAGTAGAACTGCGGGCGGTAGTTCGAGTAGAACGGGTTGTGACGCCCGCCCTCTTCCTTGGACAGGATGTAGACGTTGGCCTCGAAGTCGGTGTGCGGGGTGATGGAACCCGGCTTGCACACGACCTGGCCACGCTCGACGTCGTCGCGCTTGAGACCGCGCAGCAGCAGACCGCAGTTCTCGCCGGCCATGGCCTCGTCCATCTGCTTGTGGAACATCTCGATACCGGTCACCGTGGTCTTCTGCACGGGGCGGATGCCCACGATCTCGACCTCGGAGTTGATCGGCAGGGTACCGCGCTCGGCGCGGCCGGTCACCACGGTGCCGCGACCGGTGATCGTGAAGACGTCCTCGATGGGCATCAGGAAGGGCTTGTCGGTGTCACGCACGGGGTCCGGGACGTTCTCGTCCACGGCCTCCATGAGGTCCTCGACGGACTTGACCCACTCGGCGTCGCCCTCGAGGGCCTTCAGGGCGGAGACGCGCACCACGGGGGCGTTGTCGCCGTCGAAGCCCTGGTCGGACAGCAGCTCGCGGACCTCCATCTCGACGAGGTCGAGCAGCTCTTCGTCGTCGACCATGTCGGACTTGTTCAGCGCCACCAGCAGGTAGGGCACGCCCACCTGGCGGGCGAGCAGGACGTGCTCGCGGGTCTGGGCCATGGGGCCGTCGGTCGCGGCGACCACGAGGATCGCGCCGTCCATCTGAGCAGCACCGGTGATCATGTTCTTCACGTAGTCGGCGTGACCGGGGGCGTCCACGTGGGCGTAGTGACGCTTGTCGGTCTGGTACTCGATGTGAGAGATGTTGATCGTGATGCCGCGCTGCTTCTCCTCCGGGGCGGAGTCGATCGCACCGAAGTCACGCTGCTCGTTGACGTCCGGGTACTTGTCGGCCAGGACCTTGGAGATCGCAGCGGTAAGCGTGGTCTTGCCGTGGTCAACGTGGCCGATGGTGCCAATGTTGAGGTGCGGCTTGGTGCGCTCGAACTTGGCCTTCGCCATGATGTGTTCCTCCTAGAACATTGAGGTGAGACTTGCTCGACTGCTCCGGACCACGGAGCGTGGGACCACAGCGCTTCAGACGCTGCGCGTGTCGAAACCTGTGCAAGTCTACTTCTGGATTACGAATTTACTGAAATCACGGGGCGTGGGCCCCGCCGGCTCACTCGCCGCGGTTCTTCTGGATGATCTCCTCGGCCACGGCCTTGGGGACCTCCGAGTAGCTGTCGAACTCCATCGAGTACACCGCGCGACCCTGGGTCTTGGACCGCAGGTCACCGATGTAGCCGAACATCTCCGACAAGGGCACCAGGGCCTTCACGAGCTTGACACCCGCGACGTCCTCCATGGACTGGATCTGGCCACGGCGGGAGTTCAGGTCACCGATGACGTCACCCATGTACTCTTCCGGGGTACGCACCTCCACGGCCATGAGCGGCTCGAGAAGGACCGGGTTGGCACGCCGGGCACCTTCTTTGAACACCATCGAGCCGGCGATCTTGAACGCCATTTCCGAGGAGTCCACGTCGTGGTAGGCACCGTCGATCAGGGTGGCCTTGACGCCCACCACCGGGTAGCCCGCGAGGATGCCCAACTGCATGGCGTCCTGGATACCGTGGTCCACCGAGGGGATGTACTCGCGCGGCACGCGACCACCGGTCACGGCATTGTCGAACTCGTACAGCTCCTCCGCGTCCAGCGGCAGCGGCTCGAAGGAAACCTGCACCTTGGCGAACTGGCCGGAACCACCGGTCTGCTTCTTGTGGGTGTAGTCGACCTTGTCCACGGCCTTCTTGATGGTCTCGCGGTAGGCCACCTGCGGCTTGCCCACGTTGGCCTCGACCTTGAACTCGCGCTTCATGCGGTCCACCAGGATGTCCAGGTGCAGCTCGCCCATGCCGCCGATCTCGGTCTGGCCGGTCTCGTCGTTGAGGGACACCGTGAAGGTGGGATCCTCCGCGGAGAGCTTCTGGATGGCGGTGGACAGCTTCTCCTGGTCACCCTTGGTCTTGGGCTCGATGGCCACGAAGATCACAGGCTGGGGGAAGCTCATGGACTCCAGCACGATCTGGTTGTTCGGGTCCGAGAGGGTGTCACCGGTGGTGGTGTCCTTCAGACCGATCGCGGCGTAGATGTGACCGGCGGAGATCTCGTCCACCGGGTTTTCCTTGTTGGAGTGCATCTGGAAGAGCTTGCCGATGCGCTCGCGCTTGCCCTTGGTGGAGTTCATGACCTGCTCGCCGGCCTTCGCCTTGCCGGAGTACACGCGGATATACGTGAGCTGGCCGTAGAACGGGTGCGAGGCGACCTTGAACGCCAGCGCCGCGAAGGGGCCGTTGGCGTCCGCGGTGCGGGTCATGACCTCTTCCTCGTCGTTGATGGCGTGGCCCTGCACGTCCTCCACATCGAGCGGGGAGGGCAGGTAGTCCACCACGGCATCGAGCATGGGCTGAACGCCGCGGTTCTTGAACGCCGAGCCACACAGCACGGGGTAGGCCTGGGAGGTGATCGTCAGCTTGCGGATGCCGGCCTTGATCTCGTCCTCGGTGAGCTCCTCGCCGCCGAGGTATTTCTCCATGAGTTCGTCGTCCGCCTCCGCGACGGCCTCGACGAGCTGGTTGCGGTACTCATCCGCGCGGTCCTTCAGGTCCTCGGGGATCTCGCGCGTCTCGTACTTGGCGCCCAGGGAGACGTCACCCTTGGAGTCACCCTCCCACACGAGAGCCTTCATGGTCACCAGGTCGATGACGCCCACGAAGTCGTTCTCGGCACCGATCGGCAGCTGCAGCACGAGCGGGGTCGCGCCCAGGCGGGACTTGATGGTGTCCACGGTGAAGTAGAAGTCGGCGCCCAGCTTGTCCATCTTGTTGACGAAGCAGATGCGGGGCACTTCGTACTTATCGGCCTGGCGCCACACGGTCTCGGACTGGGGCTCCACGCCCTCCTTGCCGTCGAAGACGGCCACGGCGCCGTCGAGCACGCGCAGGGAGCGCTCGACCTCGACCGTGAAGTCCACGTGACCCGGGGTGTCGATGATGTTGATCTGGTAGTCGTGCCAGTAGCACGAGGTCGCGGCGGACGTGATGGTGATGCCGCGTTCCTGCTCCTGAGCCATCCAGTCCATCGTGGATGCACCGTCGTGCGTTTCGCCGAGCTTGTGGTTGATGCCCGTGTAGAACAGGATTCGTTCGGTGGTCGTGGTCTTACCGGCATCGATGTGAGCCATGATGCCGATATTGCGGACCTTCTTGAGGTCGGTAAGCACGTCGAGTGCCACGATGGTTCCCTTCGTAAAAGGTAGTGCCGGGCCCTGGTGTCGGCCCCGCGCAGGGCGGGGCCGACAGGACTACCGAATTTTACCAGCGGTAGTGGGCGAAGGCCTTGTTGGATTCGGCCATCTTGTGGGTGTCCTCGCGGCGCTTCACAGCGGCGCCGAGGCCGTTGGAGGCGTCGAGGATCTCGTTCTGCAGACGCTCGGTCATGGTGTTCTCACGACGCGCCTTGGAGTAGCCCACGAGCCAGCGCAGGGACAGCGCCTGGGCGCGGCCTGCCTTGACCTCGACCGGCACCTGGTAGGTGGCGCCACCAACACGACGGGAGCGGACCTCGAGGGCCGGCTTGACGTTGTCGAGGGCCTTCTTCAGGGTGGCCACGGGATCGGAGTTGGTCTTGTTGCGCACACCCTCGAGGGCACCGTAGACGATGCGCTCGGCGGTGGACTTCTTGCCGTCCTGCAGGACCTTGTTGATCAGCTGCGTGACCACGGGCGAGCCGTAGACGGGATCGACGACGAGGGGGCGCTTGGGAGCGGGACCTTTACGAGGCATTACTTCTTCTCCTTCTTCGCGCCGTAGCGGGAGCGAGCCTGCTGACGGCCCTTGACACCCTGGGTGTCGAGCGCGCCGCGCACGATCTTGTAACGGACACCCGGCAGGTCCTTCACACGACCACCGCGCACGAGCACGATGGAGTGTTCCTGAAGGTTGTGACCCTCACCCGGGATGTAGGCGGTGACTTCCACGCCGCCGTTGAGCTTCACACGGGCCACCTTGCGCAGCGCCGAGTTCGGCTTCTTGGGGGTCGTGGTGAACACGCGGGTGCAGACGCCGCGCTTCATGGGGTTGCCCTTGAGCGCGGGGGCCTTGGTCTTCACGACCTTGGAGTGCCGGCCCTTGCGGACCAGTTGCTGGATAGTTGGCACAGTGCCTCCTGTTGGAACGGGACCGGCGGTGGCCGCCCCCCGTTGATGGCGGAATATTGATCCCGGGCCCGCCGGGACGGATCAGCATTAGTGACCGCGACGAAACCGTGTCCGAGCATGACGAAAGATGGCATCTAGGTACAAGGTGCGTACCACAGGACGGTGTCCGATTTGCCATCTGAGGATTGCCCGGAATGGAGCAATTCTTCCTCAGCATAGCAGCTCGCGCCTCAGGAGGGAAAATCGCTTTTGCCGGAGGTCACGACGTCTGCCGACAGGGCGGCGGCGCACCGTTGCAGTGCGGGGACCACGCGGCGGTCCGGGTGTTCCACGTCCCCGGATCCGAGGCCCACGCGCATGGACACGTTGATCGCGGCCACCACCGCTCCCGCGCCGTCCGTCACCGGCACGGCCACGGAGCGCAGCCCGAGTTCGAGTTCCTGGTCCACCACGGCGTGGCCGGCACGACGCACGGCGGCGATCTGCGCCCGCAGCTGCGTGTGGTCCGTGAGTGTCAGCGGGGTCAGGCTGCGTGGTTGCGCCCGCTCGAGCAGTTCCGCGAGCTCCTCGGGGGGCAGTGCCGCGAGCAGGACCCGGCCCATGGAGGTTGCGTACGCCGGGAACCTCGTGCCGAGCGAGATGCTCACGCTCATGATCCGCTGGGTGGCCACGCGCGCGACGTAGACGATCTCCGCGCCGTCGAGCACGGACATGGATGTGGATTCCCCGAGCTCCTCCGACAACGAGCGCAGGTGGGGCTGGGCCAGTTGCGGCAGCGACAGCGCGGAGAGATAGGAGTAGCCCAGGCTCAGTACCTTGGGCGTGAGTTCGAAGCGCCGCCCGTCCGAGCGCACGTAACCCAGGGACTCGAGCGTGAGCAGGAACCGACGGGCGGTCGCGCGGGTCAGCTGGGTCTGCCGGGCCACCTCGGACAGGCTCATGGCGGGGCGTTCGGCGTCGAACGCCCCGATCACGGCGAGCCCGCGCGCGAGCGACTGCACGAAACCGTCCCCGGGGGCGGAGTCGTTGCTACCGGTCGTGGTGACCACCCTCTCTCCCCCACGACGCCGCGTGGGTCACTGATCGACACGGCGATGGCACCGCGAACGGTCCGCGCGACACCATCGGCACACTACCCGGCAGACTACCGCGCGGGTCACTGGGCGGGGGTCAGCTCCACCTCCACCTGCTGGGCGAGTTCGTCGAAGCCGACACCGAAGGTCTCGCGCACCGTGACCTTGCCGTCCTCGAGGAGGAACACGCCGAGGTCCGTGTAGATCCGGGACACGCAGCCCACGCCCGTGAGCGGCATGGTGCACTCCTTCACGAGCTTCGACTGACCCTTCTTGGCCTTCAGGGTCATCATCACGAAGGTCTGCTTGGCGCCGGTGGCGAGGTCCATGGCACCGCCCACGGCGGGGATCGCGTCCGGCTTACCGGTGTGCCAGTTGGCGAGGTTGCCTTGCTGGTCCACCTGGAACGCACCCAGCACGCAGCAGTCCAGGTGACCGCCGCGCATCATGGCGAACGAGTCTGCGTGGTGGAAGTACGAGCAGCCCTCGGTCTCGACCACGGGGATCTTGCCGGCGTTGATCAGGTCCGGGTCCACCTCGTCCCCGTGGGCCTCCGCACCCATCCCGAGCATCCCGTTCTCGGTGTGCAGGGTGACGTCGTCCTCGGCGCTGAGGTAGTTGGAGACCAGGGTGGGCTGGCCGATGCCCAGGTTCACGTACGCCCCGGCGGGGATGTCCCGCGCCACGACCTCCGCGAGTTCCTCCGGGCTCAACGGGTGATCACTGTTCTGCGGAACGCTCATGCCGCACCTTCCTCTCGCGGGTCCTGCTGCTGGGGCCGGTTGATCTGCACCACGGTGTCCACGTAGATCCCCGGGGTCACCACGACCTCGGGATCGATCTGCCCGCGCTCCACGATGTCGCCGACCTGCACGATGGAGTGCGTGGCCGCCGCAGCCATGATGGGGCCGAAGTTGCGCGCCGTCTTGCGGTACACGAGGTTGCCGGCCTTGTCCGCCCGATACGCCTTGGTCAGGGAGAAGTCCGCGTGGATGGGGTACTCGAGCACCTGGTGCTTGCCGTCCAGCTCGCGCACCTCCTTGCCCTCGGCCAGGGGCGTGCCGTAACCGGTGGGCGTGAAGAACGCCCCAATCCCGGCACCGGCGGCGCGGATCCGCTCGGCGAGATTGCCCTGCGGGACGACCTCGAGCTCGATCTCACCGGCGCGGTACTTCTCATCGAAGTGCCACGAGTCCGACTGGCGCGGGAACGAGCAGATGATCTTCTGCACGCGGCCCAGCTGGATCAGCTTGGCGAGACCCACGTCCCCGTTGCCGGCGTTGTTGTTCACGACCGTGAGGTCCTTGGCGCCGTGTTCGATCAGGGCGTCGATGAGTTCCACGGGCTGACCGGCCACACCGAAGCCGCCGATCATCACGCACGCACCGTCGTGGATGAGCTCCACGGCCGCCGCGGCGCTGTCTGCAATGTTGAGCATGGTGTGCCTTTCTCGAAAAGGTTGGAGGGGTCTCAGCCCTGGGCGTTTTCGTTCTCGAGCACCACCGCGAGGCCCTGCCCCACGCCGATGCACAGGCTGGCCACACCCCAGCGCTGCCCGCTCTCCTGCAACCGGCGGGCCAGGGTCCCCAACACGCGGGTCCCGGAGGCGCCGAGCGGGTGGCCGATCGCGATGGCCCCGCCCCACTGGTTGACGATGCTCTGGTCCACACCCCACTGGCGCAGGCACGCAAGCGACTGCACGGCGAAGGCCTCGTTGAGTTCCACGGCGGCGACGTCGTCCCACGTGATCCCCGCGCGGCGCACGGCGATGTTGGCCGCCTCCACGGGCGCCTCACCGAAGAACTGTGGTTCGTTGGCGGCGGCACCGCGGCCGGCGATACGGGCGATGGGCTCTCGACCGAGCAGCTGCGCACCGCGCTCGCTGCCGAGCCACACGGCGGACGCGCCGTCGTTCATGGGAGAGGAGTTACCGGCGGTGACGGTCGCGTTGTCACCGCTGCGGAACACGGTGCGCAGACCGGCGAGCGTCTCCGGGGTGGAGTCCCCGCGCACGGTTTCGTCCCGGGTGAGCTCCACGCCCTTCTTGGTGTTGGGTGCCACGCTGACCGTGATGTCGTCGTACTTGCCCTCGTCCCACGCCTTGGCCGCAAGCTGGTGGGAGGTGGCCGCGAACGCGTCCTGGTCCTCGCGCGAGATGCCGTGCTTCTCGCGCAACTGCTCGGTGGCCTCACCGAGGGACACCGTCCACTCGCTCGGCATGTCCGGGTTCACGAGGCGCCAGCCCAGGGTCGTGTTGGCGAGCTCGAGGTTCTGCATGGGGTAGGGCCGCTCGGTCTTGGGCAGCACCCACGGCGCGCGGGACATGGACTCGACGCCGCCCACGAGCAGCAAGTCCCCTTCCCCCACCTCGATCTGACGGGAGCCCATCATCGCGGCGTCCAGGGACGAACCGCACAACCGGTTGATCGTGGAGCCGGGAACGGACACGGGCAGACCCGCGAGCAGCGTGGCCATGCGCGCCACGTTGCGGTTCTCCTCACCGGCGCCGTTGGCGTTGCCTAAGTAGACCTCATCGATCGTGGCGGGGTCCAGCTCGGGTGCGCGCTCCACGAGCGTGCGCACCACGAGGGCCGCGAGGTCGTCGGGACGGTGGCTCGCGAGCGCGCCTCCCACCTTCCCGAACGGGGTACGGATGGCGTCGTAGACGTATGCGTGGTTCATGGGGATCCTCACCGTGGTAACTCACCCGGCCGCGGCCGGGGCGGCGCCGGGCTCGGGTGTCCGGTCACCGCGTTGCATGTGTTCAGTCTAGAGCGCGGTGCTCGCCATGTGAACACTTGTTCGCATGACGAACAATTCCGGTCAGCCCGAGTACTCCGACAGCGCCTTCTGCGCGTGCTTGAACGCGTTATTGGCGGACGGGACGGAGAGGTAGACCGCGGACTGCAGCAGGATCTCCTTGATCTCGTCCTTGCTCAGCCCGTTGCGCAACGCCGCCTTGACGTGCATCTCGAACTCCTCCCAGTGACCGGCGGCGATCAGCGCGGTCAACACGCACGCGCTGCGCATCCGGCGGTCCAGACCGGGCCGGGTCCAGATCTCACCCCACGCGTAGCGCGAGATGAAGTCCTGGAAGTCCTCCGTGAACTCGGTCTTGCCGGACTCCGCGCGGTCCACGTGGGCGTCCGAGAGCACCTCCCGGCGCACGGTCATCCCGTCCTGCAGGGCCTGTGCTTCGGTGCGTTGCGAGCGTGGGTTCATGTCTGTTCCTCGTTCCTGGTCTCGTGCTGGTTCGTGTCGTCGTTCCCGAGGTCGTGGCCCGTCATGCCGCGTCCCGTGAATCCGTGTCTCGTGCGCTTGCGGCTCCCCGCAGGTGCCGCGGATCGATCGAGCGCGCGTGGACCGCGTCAGCGCGCGGCCGCCACGAGCTCCGCGATCGTGTGGGCCACGAGCTCGGGTGCGGCCACAGGTACGAGGTGGGCGGCGTCGTCGACGACCTCACAGCGCGCGTGCAGCGCGTCCGCGAGACCCTGGGCGACGTCGGGCCCCACCATGGCGTCCTGCGCACCGGCCACGACTGCGGTGGGGACGGACGCTGGGCGCGTGCGCTCCCGCAGGTCGAAACCACCCAGCGCACGGCAGGCCGCGGCGTAACTGAACCGGTCCGTCCCCTGCAGGTCGTGCAGCAACGGGGTCCCGCGTTCCGAGTGCTCGGCCAGGAAATCGGGGGCGAACCACGCCTTGGCACACCCGATCACCTGGGTGGGTGTGCCGGCACTCGCCACGAGCTCGGCGCGCTCGCGCCACATCCGCGGGTCCGGGAAGTAGTTGCTCGTGGCGATCAACGCCGCGGACGCCACCCGCTCGGGATCCTGGGCGAGCAATTGCTGCACCGCCGCTCCCCCGATCGAGGTCCCCGCCATGTGCCACGACCGCGCACCGGCGTGCTCGGTGACGGCGTCCGCCACGGCGCGGGCGAGTTCTCCGAGCGTGAATTCCTGCGCGGGATCGCTGACCCCGTGGCCCGGAAGGTCCCAGCCGATCACGTGGAACCGCTCGGCCAGCAGCGGGGCCACGGCCGCGTAGAGATGGGTGACCGAGGTGCCCAGTGCGGGGCCGAGCACCACGAGGGGCGCACCCTCCGCGAGGTCCTGCGGTCGGGTGAATTCCACGAGCCCCGGTGCGGGAACCGTCATGCCGTCGTCCTTTCCTCGTGCCGGGCCACGGCCCGGTCACACAGTTCGCCCGACGCGCCCAGGTAACCGCGCGGGTCCAGCAGGCTCCGGACCCAGCGGGTCACGGACTGCGGATCCCCGACAGACACTCCCTCGGGCAGAGTCGGGTCCTCTTCCGCCGCGATCTCCCGCGCCAGGGCGCTCGCGAGCGCGTCCGCGTCCCACGGCTCAGCGCGCACCGCGGCCTGCACGCGCTGCTTCGCGTTCTTGCCCTCGCGCTCGCTCAGCACCGGCGCGAGTGCCGCGCCCAGCCGTTCCGCCATCACGCCCGTTCCCGCGCGCTCGAGGTTCTGCGCCATGCGCTCGGTGTCCACCGTGAGCCCCCCGGCCAACTCGGCAGCGTGCGACGACGCCGCGGTCGCCAGTACCGCGAGCTCGCGCAACGCGGCCCATTCGGCATGCCAGCCGCCGTCCGGGCGTTCGTCGTCCGCGGCGCTCGCACCCGCGAACACCTGGGACAGCAGCCCCGGGGCCGCGATGCCCGTGCGCTTGAGCAGCACGCTCAGCACGGGGTTCTGCTTCTGCGGCATGGCCGAGGAAACACCTCGCCCCTCCGCGGTGGGTTCGCGCAGCTCCCCCACCTCCGGCCGGGACATCATGAGGACGTCGTTGGCCATGCGGGCCAGCGCGGCGGTGGTCTGCGCGTAGCCGCTCGCGACCCGCAGCACCGGCACGCGGTCGGTGTGCCACACACCGTTCGGCAGCTCCAGGCCGAGCTCGTCCGCCCAGTGGCCCAGCAAATCGGTGACCCGCCCGAAAGTCTGCTCCGACGTTCCGCCATCGGAGCAGCGGGCCATCGTGGCGGCCAGGCTCCCGGACGCCCCGCCGTACGACACGGGAAGCCGTGCGGCGAGTACGGCGTCCACGGCGTCGTCGACCGCTGCGAGCCACGAGGCGGCCTTGAGACCGAAAGAAATGGGGAGTGCGTGCTGGGTGAGGGTCCGTCCGACCATCACGGTGTCGCGGTGCTCAGCCACGATGCGAGCGAGAGCGTCCCCCGTGCGAGCGAGGTGCGCGAGGATGCTCAAGCGGACGTCACGCATCACCAGCGCGAGGGCCGTGTCCATGACGTCCTGGCTGGTCAACGAGGCGTGCACCGCACTAATCGGCGCGCCGTTCTCCTCGGTGACCGCTGCACGGTAGGCCGCGAGCAGGGGGATCACGGGATTGCCTCCGCCCTCGGACGCGACCGCGAGGTCGTTCAGGGCCGCTTCGTCGAGCGCCACGCTTTCAGCTGCGGCGTGGGCCGCCCGAGCGGCGCCGGGCGCAACGAGCCCGGACCGCGACTGGGCCGCGACCCACGCGTCCTCCACACGGAGGATCGCGCGGGCCACGGCACGGTCGTCGGCGAGCTCTGCGGCTCGGTGGCTCCCCGGAGTGAGAAGACCGGTGAAGATCATCAGATCCCCGGGTAGGCCAGGAACACGGTCTCGCGGTCCCCCTGCAGGTGCACGTCGAAGTGCAACGAGCCGTCCGACTGACGCTCTGCGATCATCGTGGCGCGTTCGGCCTCGGACAGCGAGGACAGCAGCGGATCGTTGGTCAGTGCGTCCGTATCCTCGGGGAGGTACACGCGGGTGAACAGTCGGTTCAGCAGACCGCGCGCGAACACCGTGAGGCAGATGAACGGGGCCTTGCCGTCCTCGGTGGGGCCGGGGTTGACCGTGGTGAAGTCGTAGTGCCCCACGTTGTCCACCGCCACGCGGCCGAAACCGGTGAAGGTGTAGCCGTCCCGCTTGAGCGAACCGGGCTCCTGCGAGACCTGGCCGTTCTCGTCCGCCTGCCAGATCTCGAGCATGGAGTCCGGAACCGGCGTGCCGTGGCCGTCATACACCGTGCCGTGCAGGCGCACGGCGTTCGGGTGCGAACGATCCACGAGGAACTCCCCGCCCTCGTAGGGCAGCGCGTAGCCGTAGAAGGGTCCGATGGTCTGGCCCGGGGTGGGCACCAGGCGCTCAGTGTTCTCAGACATTGCTGTCGTCCTCCGTCCAGGTTCGGTTCGAACCGCTCAGCACGATGTCCCAGCGGTAACCGAGCAGCCATTCGTGCTCGGAGATGTCGTGGTCGTAGTCCGCCACGAGACGCTCGCGCGCCTTGGGGTCCACGATCGACTGGTAGATGGGGTCCAACGCGAACAGCGGGTCACCCGGGAAGTACATCTGGGTGATCATGCGCTGCGTGAAGTCCGTGCCGAACAGCGAGAAGTGCACGTGCGCGGGGCGCCACGCGTTGAGGTGGTTCTTCCACGGGTACGGGCCCGGCTTAATGGTGATGAACGAGTAGGAACCGTCGTCACCCGTCAGACAGCGGCCCACGCCCGTGAAGTTCGGGTCGATCGGGGCCGGGTGCTGATCGCGCTTGTGGATGTAGCGACCGGCGGCGTTGGCCTGCCAGATCTCCACGAGCTGGTTGCGCACGGGGCGGCCGTCGCCGTCCAGGATGCGCCCGGAGATCCGGATCCGCTCACCGATGGGCTCGCCGCCGTCCTGGATTGTCAGATCCGACTCCAGCGCGTGCACGTCCCGCTGGCCGAAGGCCGGCGCGTAGAGCTCGATGGTCTCCGGGTCCGCGTGACGGGGGTCCTTGGTGGGGTGACGCAGGATCGAGCTGCGGTACGGGGCGTAGTCCAGACGAGGCTGGGTCTCCTCCGTGCCAGCCTTCTCGTACTGCTTGCTGATGGCGGCCATCTCGTCGTTGAGTTGGTTCTGGGTGTCGGCGGCGTCGTCCGCGCCCTTGACGTACGGCGGGTCGAAGGTGTCGTCGTTCTCGGTGGTCATGATCATCTCCTTGGGTGAGTGGATCGGAGTCTGGGTCCGGTGTGCTCAGGTGCGGTCCTGCCAGCCGGTGTATGACTCGGCGAAGTAGCCCGAGCCGTACGTGGAGTTCGTGACGGTCTCGAACTCGCCCCGGCGGCGCTTCATGTTGAAGGGGTTCTCCCCCGGCTGGACGTGCATCAGGTTGGTGACCCAGTACGAGAAGTTCTGGGCCTTCCAGATCCGGTCCAGGGCCTTGGCGGAGTACCCGGCCAACCCGCGCTCGTCACCGGAACCGAAGAACTCAATGATCGCCGGCGCGAGCACCCGCACGTCGCAGAACGCGAGGTTCAGACCCTTGGCGCCCGTGGGCGGCACGGTGTGCCCGGCGTCCCCCACCAGGAACATGTTCCCGTAGCGCAGGGGCTCGCACACGTACGAGCGGAACGGCAGCACGGTTTTGTCGAAGATGGGCCCGCGCTGCAGCTGCAACCCGTCCGGGCCGTCGATGCGCCGCTGCAACTCGGTCCAGATCCGCTCGTCGTCCCAGTCGTCCACGTTCTCGTTGGGGTCGCACTGGAAGTACATGCGCTGCACGGTGCCGCTGCGCTGCGAGATCAACGCGAAACCGTACTGCGAGTTCGCGTAGATCAGCTCGGGTGCCGACGGCGGCGCTTCGCACAGGATCCCGAACCACGCGAACGGGTACTCGATGAAATTGTCCGTGCGCACGTCCTGCGGGATCTGACGCTTGCAGATGCCCTTGGAACCGTCCGCGCCCACGAGCAGGCGGCTACGGATCTCGAGCTTCTCGCCCTCCTTGGTGGTGCACAGCACCGTGGGCTGCTCCGTGGTCAGGTCCCGGACCTCGGTGTCCGTGACTTCCCAGCGCACGTCACCGCCGTCGCGCTCGCGCGCCGCCGCAAGATCCGCGAATACCTCGTTCTGGGGGTACAGCCACACGGACTGACCCACGAGCTTTTGGGAGTCGATGCGACGGCTCTCGCCCTCGAAGCGCAGCACGGTGCCCTCGTGCTCGTGGCCGTGCGACAGCACGCGCCCGTCCACGCCGGTCTCGGCGAGCATCTGCACGGTCCCCGCCTCGAGGATGCCCGCACGGTGGGTATTGGCGATCTCGTCGTGGCTGCGTTTCTCCACGACCACGTTGTCGATCCCGGCCCGGTACAACAGGTGGGAGAGCATCAGTCCGGCGGGCCCCGCCCCCACGATGGCCACCTGGGTGTCGATGATCGTTCGCTCCTCGAGCATGTGTCCTCCTTGCGCACGTCGTGGGTCACATTATGTTGGAGCCATATGGCGCGTATCTCATTGATTCCGTTCAATGGGACGGGGGCCGCGTCTGTGACGCGGGGTACGACATCGCTGCGGCCGGTACGCGGCTCCCCGTTGCGCCTTGGGCGGAGGTGTTTCCCGCGAAGATCACCCACACGGGGTTGTCAGAATGCCCCCAGGGCGCGGGAGATCCCGTGGCCAGCAACCCGTAACGTTTGCACGATGGCCGAGACATCCGGATCCCGCATGTCGCTCAGGGGCAGCACCGCTCCGAGGGCCGCTGCGCGGTGCCCCGGGGGGACCTTGAGCGGGACCGCCACTCCCCCACTGCCCTCGTCGATGCGTTCGCGCTGGATCGCATAACCGCGCTGCGCGAAGACCCGCAGGTCCTCCGCGAAGCGTTCCCTGCCCACGAGGGTACCGCCCGGTTCGTCCGCGACCGCCCGCGCCGCGGCGACGTCATGGTACTGCGCGATGAACTCGTCCGAACAGTGGCACAACAGGGCGAGACCCGTGGCCGAGCGGTGCAGTGGAAGGCGTCCGGCGACGATCGAGCGCAGTGGGACCGCCGAGTCACTCGCGGCGATCCGCTCGGCGAACAGGACGTCGTGGCCCTCGATCACCCCCACGTGCACGTGTTGGCGCAACACCGCGTGCACGTCCGACATGAACGGGATCGCGACCGCCGCGAGGTTCTCGGCGGATGCCGCGCGGGACGCGAGCTCCCACAACCGGGTCCCCACCCGGTAGGTCTGCGCGGAACCGGACTCGAGCCATCCCGCGCGCTTCATGTCCCCCAGGATCCGGTGCACCGTGGAGGATGGCAACCCGGTGGCCGCGCAGATCTCGCGGAAGGTCAGCTCGGGACGCGCGGGGCCGAACGCGTCCAGGACGCGATCGAACCGGGTGATCAGTGATTCACCGGACGCCGAGTTGGCCATGCTTCGCCTCCGCTCATGGCTCCCGCGAAAGCCGAACCGCGGGATCCTTGCCCGCTCCAGCCTACGACCCCGCGGCCGTGCCTCTCCCGGCACGAGGCCGCGGCGAGGGTGGCCGCGACCGGGACGAACGCGTTCGGGTCGGTCGCAACCGGGGCGCGGTGGCCGGGTACCGCGCCGTCGTCCGGAACGGGTCCGGGTACGCGAGAGCCCGGGTGGCCCTCCCCGAAGGGAAGCCCACCCGGGCTCTCAGATCACACGCCTACTCGGCTCAGTGACCGCCGAAATCGTAGTCGTCCAGGGGGATCGCATGGAACTCGGAACCGAGCCCCCCGGCGTTCTCCTCGGCGTAGCTGAAATCGGTGAACGCGGAGGGATCCGTGAACATGGAGGCCTTGGCCTCCTCGGTGGGCTCCACGTCCACGCTGTTGTACCGCTCCAGACCGGTACCGGCGGGGATGAGCTTACCGATGATCACGTTCTCCTTCAGACCCAGAAGCGGATCCGACTTGCCCTCCATGGCGGCCTGCGTGAGCACACGGGTGGTCTCCTGGAAGGACGCGGCGGACAGCCACGAGTCCGTGGCCAGGGAGGCCTTGGTGATGCCCATGAGCTCCGGACGCCCGGCCGCGGGACGCTTGCCCTCCGCCACCGCAGCGCGGTTGGCCTCGAGGAAGCGCACGTTGTCCACCAGCTCACCCGGCAGCAACGAGGTGTCGCCGGACTCGATGATGGTCACGCGCCGCAGCATCTGGCGCACGATGACCTCCACGTGCTTGTCGTGGATACCCACGCCCTGGGAGCGGTACACGCCCTGGACCTCATCCACGAGGTGCTTCTGCGCCTCACGAGGACCGCGGATACGCAGTACCTCCTTGGGGTCCACGGCACCGGTCACGAGCTGCTGACCGACCTCCACGTGATCGCCGTCCGCGACGAGCAGCTTGGCGCGGCGCAGCACCGGGTAGGCGAACTCCTCGTCACCGTTGTCCGGGACCACTACGATCTTCAGCGACTTGTCCGTGTCCTCGATGCGGATCCGGCCGGCCACCTCGGAGATGGGGGCCACGCCCTTGGGCGTGCGGGCCTCGAACAGCTCCTGGATACGGGGCAGACCCTGCGTGATGTCACCGTCCGAGGACGCCACACCACCGGTGTGGAACGTACGCATGGTCAGCTGGGTACCGGGCTCACCAATGGACTGGGCGGCCACGATGCCCACGGCCTCGCCGATGTCCACCAACTGGTTGGTGGCCAGCGAACGGCCGTAGCACGCGGCGCACACGCCCACGGCGGACTCGCACGTGAGGACCGAGCGCACGCGCACCTGGTCCACACCGGCGTTGTAGAGCTTGTTGATTATGGCATCGGACATGTCCGCGCCCGCCTCGGCAAGCACTTCGCCGTTCTCGTCCGCCACGGCGCTGGCCAGCACGCGGCCGTGCACCGTGTTCTCGATGTCCTCGTGCAGCGTGCGCACACCGGTGTCGGTGATGTCCGCGAGCGGCAGGGTCAACCCGCGCACCGTCTGGCAATCGGACTCTCGCACGATCACGTCCTGCGAGACGTCCACCAGACGACGGGTCAGGTAACCCGAGTTGGCGGTACGCAGAGCGGTGTCCGCGAGGCCCTTACGCGCACCGTGGGTCGCGATGAAGTACTCCAACACGGACAAGCCCTCACGGTAGGAGGACTTGATCGGTCGGGGCATGATCTCGCCCTTGGGGTTCGCCACCAGACCACGGATACCCGCGATCTGACGCACCTGCATCCAGTTACCACGTGCACCGGAGGAGACCATCCGGTTGATCGTGTTCCCGGCGGTCAGGTTGTTGCGCATGGCCTCGGCGACCTCGTCGGTGGCCTTGGACCAGATGTCGATGAGCTCGGAGCGGCGCTCGTCGTCGTCGATCAGACCCTTGTCGTACTGGCCCTGGATCCGCGCGGCCTGCGCCTCGTAGCCCTCCATGATGGCGGGCTTCTCCGGCGGGGTGGCGATGTCCGAGATGGCCACGGTGACACCCGATCGGGAGGCCCAGTGGAAGCCGGCGTCCTTGAGGTTGTCCAAGGTCTTGGCCACCTGGGTCATGGGGTAACGCTCTGCGAGGTCGTTCACGAGCGCGGACAGGTGCTTCTTGTCCGCGACGTTCTCGTCCCACGGGTAGTCGGCAGGCAGCGTCTCGTTGAACAGCACGCGACCAAGCGTGGTCTCCACGACGGCGGGCTGACCTTGTTCCCAGCCCTCGGGCGCTTCCCACCCGGCGTACGGCACGAAGTCCTCGAGCTCGATCTTGCAGCGCGAGTTCAGGTGCAGCTCACCGGAGTCCGCGGCCATGATGGCCTCGGCCACGGAGGAGTAGCTGTTGCCCTCCCCGGCCCAACCCTCACGCACGGTGGTGAGGTGGTACAGGCCGATGATCATGTCCTGCGAGGGCAGGGCGATCGGCTTGCCGTCCGAGGGCTTGAGGATGTTGTTCGAGGACAGCATCAGCACACGCGCCTCGGCCTGCGCCTCCGGAGACAGCGGCAGGTGCACGGCCATCTGGTCACCGTCGAAGTCGGCGTTGAACGCGCCGCACACGAGCGGGTGCAGCTGGATGGCCTTGCCCTCCACGAGCTGCGGCTCGAACGCCTGGATGCCCAGACGGTGCAGGGTCGGTGCGCGGTTGAGCAGCACGGGGTGCTCCGTGATGACCTCTTCCAGCACGTCCCACACCTGCGGGCGGTAGCGCTCCACCATCCGCTTGGCGGACTTGATGTTCTGCGCGTGGTTGAGGTCCACGAGGCGCTTCATCACGAAGGGCTTGAACAGCTCCAACGCCATCTGCTTGGGCAGCCCGCACTGGTGCAGCTTGAGCTGCGGGCCCACCACGATCACGGAACGACCGGAGTAGTCCACGCGTTTGCCCAGCAGGTTCTGACGGAAGCGGCCCTGCTTGCCCTTGAGCATGTCGGACAGCGACTTCAACGCACGGTTGCCGGGGCCCGTGACCGGGCGACCGCGGCGGCCGTTGTCGAACAGCGAGTCCACGGCCTCCTGGAGCATGCGCTTCTCGTTGTTCACGATGATCTCGGGCGCACCGAGGTCCAGCAGCCGCTTGAGGCGGTTGTTGCGGTTGATCACACGACGGTAGAGGTCGTTGAGATCGGACGTCGCGAAGCGGCCGCCGTCCAGCTGGACCATGGGGCGCAGTTCCGGCGGGATGACCGGGACGGCGTCCAGGACCATGCCGAGCGGCGAGTTGTCCGTGGTCAGGAACGCGTTGACCACCTTGAGGCGCTTGAGCGCACGGGTCTTGCGCTGGCCCTTGCCAGTGGCGATGGTCTCGCGCAGGGCCTCGGCCTCGGCGGCGAGGTCGAAGGTCTCGAGGCGCTTCTTGATGGACTCGGCGCCCATGGAGCCCTCGAAGTACATGCCGTAGCGGTCCACCATCTGGCGGTACAGGGCCTCGTCGCCCTCGAGGTCGTTGACCTTGAGGTTCTTGAAGCGGTCCCAGACCTTCTCGAGGTAGTCGATCTCGCGATCGGCGCGCTTGCGCACGTTCGCCATCTGGCGGTCCGCGGAGTCGCGCAGCTTGCGCTTCTCGGCGGCCTTGCCACCCTCTTCCTCGACGCGCGCGAGATCGTTCTCGAGGTCACGGGCGATCGCGTTGATGTCCGCGTCGCGGGTGTCCTCGAGCTGCTTCTTCTCACGGTCGATCGCGGCCTGCAGGTTGGGCAGGTCGTCGTGACGGGCCTGCTCGTCCACGGACGTGATCATGTACGCCGCGAAGTAGATGACCTTCTCGAGGTCCTTCGGGGCGAGGTCCAGCAGGTATCCCAAGCGCGAGGGCACGCCCTTGAAGTACCAGATGTGGGTCACGGGAGCGGCGAGCTCGATGTGACCCATCCGCTCACGACGCACCTTGGCGCGCGTGACCTCCACGCCGCAGCGCTCGCAGATGATGCCCTTGTAGCGCACACGCTTGTACTTACCGCAGTAGCACTCCCAGTCCCGGGTGGGGCCGAAGATCTTCTCGCAGAACAAGCCGTCCTTCTCAGGCTTGAGCGTGCGGTAGTTGATGGTCTCGGGCTTCTTGACCTCGCCGTAGGACCAGCCGCGGATCTGATCCGCGGTCGCGAGGCCGATACGCATGAGGCCCAGTGAAGAATCGTTGGACATAAGGTCCTGTCCCTCTTTCTAAAATCCTGAAGTGTGTTCGGGCTGATCGATGAACGAAAGGGGTCTCAGACCTCTTCGACCGAGCTGGGCTCGGAGTGGGAGAGGTCGATACCGAGTTCGTCCGCAGCCCGGAAGCTGTCGTCCTCGGAATCACGCATTTCCACCGCGTTACCGTCCGCGGAGAGGACCTCCACGTTCAGGCACAGGGACTGCATTTCCTTGATGAGCACCTTGAAGGATTCGGGCACACCCGGTTCAGGGATGTTCTCGCCCTTGACGATCGCCTCGTACACCTTGACGCGGCCGTGGACGTCGTCCGACTTGACGGTGAGCAGTTCCTGCAGGGTGTAGGCCGCGCCGTACGCCTCGAGCGCCCACACCTCCATCTCACCGAAACGCTGACCGCCGAACTGCGCCTTACCGCCCAGCGGCTGCTGGGTGATCATGGAGTACGGGCCGGTGGAGCGCGCGTGGATCTTGTCGTCCACCAGGTGGTGGAGCTTCAAGATGTACTGGTAGCCCACGGACACGGGGTCCGGGAACGGCTGACCGGAACGGCCGTCGTAGAGCTTGGCCTTGCCGGAACGCCCGATCAAGCGGTCACCGTCCCGCGTGGGGTTGGTGTGGTCCAGCAGGTCGAAGATCTCGTCCTCGCGCGCGCCGTCGAACACCGGGGTGGCCACGTTAGTGGGACCGGTGGACTTCGGGAAGTTGCTCAGACCGTGCAGCCACTCGGGGTCGCCCTCGATGTTCCAGCCCTGCTTGGCGAGCCAGCCGGTGTGGACCTCGAGCACCTGGCCCAGGTTCATACGACCGGGCACGCCCAGCGGGTTCAGGATCACGTCCACGGGGGTGCCGTCCTCCATGAACGGCATGTCCTCGATGGGCAGGATCTTGGAGATGACGCCCTTGTTGCCGTGACGACCGGCGAGCTTGTCGCCGTCCGTGATCTTGCGCTTCTGCGCCACGTACACGCGCACGACCTGGTTGACGCCGGCCGGGAGGTCGTCGTCCTCGTCGTCGCGGTCGAACACGCGCACACCGATCACGGTGCCGGACTCGCCGTGGGGAACCTTGAGGGAGGTGTCACGGACCTCGCGGGACTTCTCACCGAAGATCGCGCGCAGCAGCCGCTCCTCCGGGGTCAGTTCGGTCTCGCCCTTGGGCGTGACCTTACCCACGAGGATGTCACCGGCCTGGACCTCGGCACCGATGTGGATGATGCCGCGCTCGTCCAGGGCGGAGAGCACCTCTTCCGACACGTTGGGGATGTCACGGGTGATCTCCTCGGCACCGAGCTTGGTGTCGCGGGCGTCGATCTCGTGCTCCTCGATGTGGATGGACGTCAGGACGTCCTCGGAGACCATGCGCTGGGACAGGATGATGGCGTCCTCGTAGTTGAGGCCTTCCCAGGACATGTACGCGATCAGCAGGTTCTTGCCCAGTGCGAGTTCACCGTGGTCGGTGGAGGGTCCGTCCGCGATCACGGTGCGGGGCTCCACGCGGTCGCCCTCGGAGACGATCACGCGCTGGTTGTACGTGTTGCCCGGGTTCGAGCGCACGAACTTGTTGATCGGGTAGAGCTTGGTGGTGCCGTCGTCGTTCAGGACGGTCACGAGGTCCGCGGAGACTTCCTCGACCACGCCGGACTTGGTGGCCAGCACCGAGTCGCCGGCGTCCAGGGCCGCGTAGCGCTCCATACCTGTGCCCACGAGCGGCGCCTCGGACGTGAGCAGCGGCACGGCCTGACGCTGCATGTTGGCGCCCATGAGCGCGCGGTTGGCGTCGTCGTGCTCGAGGTACGGGATCAGGGCGGTGGCCACCGACACCATCTGGCGCGGGGACACGTCCATGAACTCGATGTCCGTGGGGGCCACGAGCACCGCTTCACCCGAGCCGTCGGAGGCACGCGCGAGGACGGCATCCTCGGCGAAGCGACCGTCGTCGGTCAACGGGGCGTTGGCCTGCGCAATGGTGAGCCCGCGCTCGTCGTCCGCGGTGAGGTAGACGACGTCGTTGGTTACGGTGCCGTCCACGACGCGGCGGTAGGGCGTCTCGATGAAACCGAACGGGTTGATCCGCGCGTAGGTCGCGAGCGAACCGATCAGACCGATGTTCGAGCCTTCCGGCGTCTCGATCGGGCACATGCGGCCGTAGTGCGAGGGGTGCACGTCACGGACCTCCATGCCCGCGCGATCGCGGGAGAGGCCACCGGGACCCAGCGCGGATAGACGACGCTTGTGCGTGAGGCCCGCGAGCGGGTTGTTCTGGTCCATGAACTGCGACAGCTGGGAGGTTCCGAAGAACTCCTTGATCGCGGCCACGACCGGGCGGATGTTGATCAGGGTCTGCGGCGTGATCGCCTCGACGTCCTGGGTGGTCATCCGCTCGCGCACCACGCGCTCCATGCGGGACAGACCCGTGCGGATCTGGTTCTCGATCAGCTCGCCCACCGCGCGGATGCGACGGTTGCCGAAGTGGTCGATGTCGTCCACGTCCACGTGGATCTCACGGGCCTCGCCGTCACGCGTACCGGGCATGGTGGAGCCGCCGTCGTGCAGGGTCACGAGGTAGCGGATCATGGCGACGATGTCGTCGAGGGACAGCACCGAGGCGTCCGAGTCCGTGAACGGCTTGTCCAGACCGAGCTTGCGGTTGAGCTTGTAGCGGCCCACCTTGGCGAGGTCGTAGCGCTTGGGGTTGAAGTACATGTTGTCCAGCAGGGACTGGGCGGCGTCCACCGTGGGCGGCTCCCCCGGGCGCAACTTGCGGTAGATGTCCAGCAGCGCCTCCTCGCGGGTCTCCGTGGTGTCCTTCTCCAGCGTCGCGCGGATGGAGTCGAACTCGCCGAACTCCTCGAGGATCTTGGACTCGGTCCAGCCCAGCGCCTTGAGCAGCACGGTCACGGACTGCTTGCGCTTGCGGTCCAGGCGCACACCCACCTGATCGCGCTTGTCGATCTCGAGCTCGAACCATGCACCGCGGGACGGGATGATCTTGGCGGAGTAGATGTCCTTGTCGGACGTGCGGTCCTGGCCCTTCTCGAAGTAGGCACCCGGGGAACGCACGAGCTGGGAGACGACGACGCGCTCGGAGCCGTTGATCACGAACGTGCCCTTGTCGGTCATCAGGGGGAAGTCGCCCATGAACACGGTCTGCTGCTTGATCTCGCCCGTGTTGTTGTTCATGAACTCGGCCTTGACGTACAGCGGGGCCGAGAAGGTCGCGTCGCGGTCCTTGCACTCGACCATTGTGTACTTGGGGTCGTAGAACTCCGGCTCGGAGAAGGACAGGGACATGGTGCCCTGGAAGTCCTCGATCGGGGAGATCTCCTCGAAGATGTCAGACAGACCGGAGGTCGTAGGAACGCTGGTGTCACCCGTCTCCTGGGCTTCGACCACGCGTGCCTGCCAGCGCTCGTTGCCGACCAGCCGATCGAAGCTGTCGGTCTGCAGAGCAAGCAGGTTGGGGACGTCCAGCGGTTCGTGGATCTTCGCGAAAGAAACGCGGCGAGGAGTGTTATCACTCGTGGGGTGGTTGGCGGAGACGTTCGTATCGGTGCTCGAGGCGACCAAGATGTGATCCTTCCACAGACATGCAGTGAATACGCGAGGTTCCCGGGGAGAGAAAAAGGGGCCGGTTTTCGATGCTCGTCGACAACCGCCCCTGTGGCGCCCACCGCTATATGAAGGCACGCATGCATAAGGGACAACGCAAAGTACTAGCTTAGGCGAACTGCGCCCGTTTGTCCACACCGGTGCTGGACGAAATCCCGTCCGGGCCGTAAGATGCCCGCCCCTCGGGCGGCGCCCCCTCAGGCGACCCCGTTCTCCCGGGCCAGTTCGACGGCGCGTCCCACGCCTTCACGCCACGGGTCGCCGTGTCCGGGCAGCACCAGGGTGGCTCCCGTGACCTCGAGTGCGGCGAGGGATTCCACGGCCATCGCGCTGTCCGCGGTGGCGGCGCGGGCCACGATGCGGGGGCCCGTGAGACCCGAGTAGGGGTCCAGGGTCACGAGCGCGTCCCCCGATATCACGGCGTCCGCTGTAGGGACGTACAGCGCGCAGTGCCCGTACGTGTGGCCCGCGGTGAACACGACCCGCGGGCGGCCCGGGACGGGGACGGTCTCCCCCGCGGTCAGCTCGCGGGTCACGGTCACGCCCCGCACCATCGCGGCGCCACCGGCGATCATGGACGCGAGGATCGGCACGGCGCGCGGGTGACGCAGCGGGTAGACGGCCGTGGGGTTCTCGTGCGCGTAGCTGTAAGGGTGTGCCGCGAGGTGCTTGTCCCGCTGGTGGGCGTAAACGGGAATCCCGAGCCGGTCCACGAGTTTCGCGGCGACCCCCACGTGGTCGAAGTGCGCATGGGTCAACACGAGCGCTTTGATGTCCTCGGGGGCGTGGCCGAGTTCGCGCACGGCCCACCCGAGTTCGTTCCACACCCTGGGCAGACCGGCGTCCACGACCGTGAGGCCGTCCGAGTCCTCCAGGACATAGCAGTTCACGTTGTGGTTCTGGATCATATGGATCCCGGGGGCGACGTCGCGCAGGAACACGGCGTTCTCCTTGTCCGTCCCGCCCCGATCACACGGGGCGGGACCCTCACCGGCCCGCGCGGTCCTCGGAACGTGCACGGCGGAGCGGGCCTGCCTAGAGACTACTCCGGGCGGCTCGCTCCCCACACCACCCTTCAGGACCGCTTGTAGAAGGGCAGCGCGGTGCGCGTGACCTCCACGGCGCGCCCGCGTGCGTCCTGGACGCTCACCTCACCGGCGTCGATCTCGTCGACGGCGTCCGTGGCCACGAGCGCCATGGCCACCGGCTTGCCCAGCGTGGGCGAGGGCAGCCCGCTCGTCACCTCACCCACGGTGCGCTCCCCCACATGCACGGTGTAGCCCGCGCGCACGGGTTTGCGACCCAGGCCCTCCAGACCGATGAGGGTGCGTTCGGGCGTGCCTTCCAGCATCGCCGCGAGCACGTCCCCGCCGACCGTGGTGGTGCCGGCCTCCGCCTTCTTGCGCAGGGCGATCTCCACGAGCTTGCCGAGTCCCGCTTCGACCGGGGTGATCTCCGTGGACAGTTCGTGACCGTACAGCGGCATCCCGGCCTCGAGCCGCAGGGAGTCGCGCGCCGCGAGACCCGCCGCTCCCACGGGAGCCTCCTCCGTGCCGAGCTCGGCCGCGGTCGCCAGGAGCGCGTCCCACAGCACGGGGGCGTCCTGGTTGGCGCAGTACAGTTCGAAACCGTCCTCGCCCGTGTACCCGGTGCGGGCCACGAGCACGGCCACGTCCGCGCAGCGTGCGCGCACGCACGCGTAGTACTTCAGCGCGGCGACGTCCTCGGCCGGTTCCAAACGCGTGGCCTCGAGCACCTCGAGGGCGCGCGGACCCTGGACGGCGATCAGCGACGTCGCCGGACCGTTGTCCGTGACGCGCACGTCGAAGCCCTGGGCGCGCTCCTGGAGCGCACGCACGACCGTCTCCTGGTTGCCCGCGTTCGGCACCACGAGGTACTCGTCCTCGTCCGTACGGTAGGTAATGAGGTCGTCCAGGATCCTGCCCTGTTCGTCCACGATGATCGAGTACTTGGCGCGGCCCACCGTGACCCCGGAGAGTACACCCACGAGGGCGTAGTCCAGGAACGCGCCGGCCTGCGGACCCGAGACCGAGACCTCCCCCATGTGGGACAGGTCGAAGATCCCGGCGCCGCGGCGCACCGCGTGGTGCTCGGCGGTGTCGCTCGCGTAGCGCACGGGCATGGTCCAGCCACCGAAGTCGGTGAACCGCGCCCCCAACCGCTCGTGGGCCTCGTACAGTGCGGTGCGCTGCTCGCTCATCGAGTCTCCTCCTGTGCTACTGCTGCGGTGTTGTACGCGGCGTCGAACGCCTCGATGGGCGGGCACTCGCACACGAGGTTGCGGTCCCCCGCGGCGTTGTCGATCCGGCCCACGGGGGGCCAGTACTTGACCCGGCGCAGGGACGCGACCGGGTAGGCGGCCTGCGAGCGCGGGTAGGCGCGCTGCCACTCGTCCGCGGTGAGCACCTGGGCGGTGTGCGGGGCGTTGCGGATCACGGAGTCCTCGAGGGACACGGTGCCGTCCGCGATCTCCCGCATCTCCGCGTGGATCGTGCGCATCGCGGCGATGAACCGGTCCTGCTCCTCGAGGCCCTCGGACTCGGTGGGCTCGACCATCAGGGTCCCGGCGACCGGGAACGCGAGCGTGGGCGCGTGGAACCCGAAGTCCACGAGGCGCTTGCACACGTCCTCGGCCGTGACGCCGGAGGCCTTGGTCATGGGCCGCAGGTCCAGGATGCACTCGTGGGCCACAAGCCCGCCGTCCCCGGTGTACAGCGTGGGGAACACGTCCGCGAGCGCGCGGGAGATGTAGTTGGCCCCGAGCACCGCGGTGCGCGTGGATTCGGTCAGCCCCTGCGCGCCCGTCATGGCGATGTACATCCACGTGATGGGCAGAACCCCCGCGGAACCGTAGGGAGCCTGCGCCACGGGGAAGCCCGCGCCGTGCTCGTCCAGGTCCGCGTCCGCCGGGTTGCCCGGCAGGTACGGCACGAGGTGTTCGGCCACGGCCACGGGACCCACACCGGGCCCGCCGCCGCCGTGCGGGATGCAGAAGGTCTTGTGCAGGTTCAGGTGGGAGACGTCCCCGCCGAAGCGGCCGGGCCGTGCCAGCCCCATGAGCGCGTTGAGGTTCGCGCCGTCCACGTAGACCTGACCACCGGCGTCGTGTACGGCGGCGCACACCTCGGTGATGTCCGTGTCGTAGACGCCGTGGGTCGAGGGGTAGGTGACCATGATGCCCGCGAGCTCGTCCCCCACCGCCTCGATCTTGGCCGCGAGGTCCGCCTGATCGATCGTGCCGTCCGCGGCGGTCGCCACGACCACGACCTTGAGGTCCGCGAGCACGGCCGACGCCGCGTTGGTCCCGTGCGCGGAGGACGGGATGAGGATCGTCTTGCGCTGACCCTCGCCGCGGGCCAGCTGGTACCGCCGGATGGCCAGCAGACCCGCGAGTTCACCCTGCGAACCGGCGTTGGGCTGCACGGACACCGCCGCGTAGCCGGTGATCTCCGCGAGCCATGTCTGCAACTGCTCGATCAGTTCGGTCCAGCCCCGGGTCTGATCCGCAGGGGCCAACGGGTGGATACTCGCGAACTCGGGCCACGAGATGGGTTCCATCTCCGCCGCCGCGTTGAGCTTCATGGTGCACGAGCCCAGCGGGATCATGGTGCGGTCCAGCGCCAGGTCCTTGTCGGAGAGTTCGCGCAGCCACCGCATGAGCGAGGTCTCGGAGCGGTGCGTGTGGAAGACCGGGTGGGACATGTACTCGTCCGTGCGCAGCCACTCGTCCGGCAGTGCGTCCGCGCTCGCGGCTTCCCCGGAGTCCGAGATGCGCGCGCCGCACGCCTCGGACACCGCGGTGAGCACGTCCTGGACGTCCCGCTGCGTATGGGGTTCACCGAAGCTCACGCCCACCGTGTCCTGGTCGATGCGGCGGAGGTTGATCCCGCGGTCCGCGGCCGCGGCCACGATGCCGTCCGCCCGGCCCGGCGCGGAGAAGGTCACGGTGTCGAAGAACCGCTCGTGGGCGACGTCGATCCCGCGCTCCCGCAGCCCGGCGGCGAGCTCCGTGGCGAGACCGTGCAGCCGCTCGGCGAGGGCACGCAGTGCGACGGGACCGTGGTGCACCGCGTAGGCCGCGGCCACGATCGCGAGCAGGGCCTGCGCCGTGCAGATGTTGGAGGTCGCCTTCTCGCGGCGGATGTGCTGCTCACGTGTCTGCAGCGCGAGCCGGTACGCGGGTGCGCCCGAGGAATCGGTGGACACCCCCACGATGCGCCCCGGCAGGGAGCGTTCGGTACCCTTGCGGGTCGCCATGAACGCGGCGTGCGGGCCCCCGAAGAACAGGGGCACCCCGAAGCGCTGGGCCGAACCGACCGCGATGTCCGCGCCCAGCTCACCCGGGCTGCGCAGCATGGTCAAGGCGAGCAGGTCGGTGCTCACGGTCACGAGCGCGCCCGCCTCGTGCGCGGCGTCGATCACCGCGGTGGGATCCGTGACGTCCCCGTCCGCACCGATCTGCGCGACGACGACGCCGAAGACGTCACCCTCCGAGACCGCCCGCGCGGCGGCGTCGGGATCACCGAGGTCCGCCATGAGAAGCTCGATACCCGCGGCACGGGTGCGGCCCGCGAGCACGGCGAGGGTCTGGGGCAGGCTGCGGCTGTCCACGAGCACGCGCAGGCTCTTGGATCGGCGGTTGGCGCGGCGCATCATGAGCACGGCCTCGGCCACGGCGGAGGACTCGTCCAGCAGGGACGCGTTGGCCACCTCGAGGCCGGTGAGGTCGATCACCGCGTTCTGGAACGTGAGCAGCAGCTCGAGCCGGCCCTGGGAGATCTCGGGCTGGTACGGCGTGTAGGACGTGTAGAACCCGGGGTTCTCCAGGATGTTGCGACGGACCGCCGCGGGCGTCACGGTGTCGTGGTAGCCCTGCCCGATCATCTGGCGCATCACGGTGTTGCGCGCAGCGATCGAGCGCAGGGCTGCGAGGGCCTCGGGCTCGTCGAGGGGTTCCGGCAGGTCCAGGGCGTCCCGGACACGGATGCTCTCGGGGACGGCGCGGTCGATCAGTTCGTCGAGGCTGGCTACCCCCACGGTGCGGAGCATGACGGCCATGTCATCGGCGTCGGGGCCGATGTGGCGTGACAGGAAGGACATACGAGGGTCTCCTGGGCTGCTTGTGGGCGCGCGAGGGCCCGGTGAGTCCTCCCCGCTCTGTATCGCAACCTGAGAGATTTCGCCGGCGGGCGCAGCAGCTCGCGCCCGTCGACCTGCCCCGTCGGTGCTCTCCCCGTGACAGGGGTGAGCTCTTCAGAGTGGCCCGGTGCGGCGGTACGGGTGCCTGAGAGATTCCCGGGGAGGGTTTGCTCCTTCGGCGATGGCGCGATGCCCGCGGTACCGGTTCACGTGGTTCCGGCTCACGAGGATCCGCCATGCTCTCCCGCCGTACGGTGACGGCCAGATGGTCACACACAGTTTCGCACATCACACCGCTGCGGGGAATGCGCGAAACCCCGCACCGATGATCGGTGCGGGGTTTCGCGGGGATGTCGTGCCGGACGGACCCGGGGGTCACGTCACGGGACACGGCGGGCGCACGAGGCGCCGTGGATCACTTGACAGTGACGGAGGCGCCGGCGCCCTCGAGGGCTTCCTTCGCCTTGTCAGCGGCTTCCTTGGTGGCGCCTTCGAGGACGGCCTTGGGAGCGCTGTCCACGAGGTCCTTGGCTTCCTTCAGGCCCAGGGAGGTCAGGCCGCGAACTTCCTTGATGACCTGGATCTTCTTGTCACCGGCGGATTCGAGGATGACGTCGAACTCGGTCTTCTCCTCCTCGGCCCCACCGGCGTCGCCGCCGGCGGGAGCGGCACCGGCCACGGCCACGGGGGCGGCAGCGGTGACGTCGAAGGTCTCCTCGAACGCCTTCACGAACTCGGACAGCTCGATGAGGGACAGTTCCTTGAAGGCCTCGATGAGTTCTTCGGTGGTCAGCTTAGCCATGGTATTGGCTCCTTACTTGTACGTGGTGCCGGTGCTGGTGGCACCGGCGAGGTGTGCGTGGGAAGAACACGGGTGTTTCCCGGGCGCTCGCCCGGGACCCCGCAACCGGGTCCCCGAAGGGATCAGGCGGCGTTCTCGCCCTGTTCGTCCAGCTTGGCGCGCAGGGCCTCGGCGGTGCGCACGGTCTTGGACAGCGGGGCCTGGAACAGCGCAGCAGCCTTGGACATCGACGCCTTGGCGGCGCCGGCGACCTTGGCCAGCAGAACCTCGCGGGACTCGAGGTCCGCGAGCTTCTTGATCTCGGACTCGTCCATCGCGACGCCATCCAGGTAACCGCCCTTGACGACCAACTGGGGGTTGTCCTTGGCGAAGTCACGCAGACTCTTGGCGGCCTCGACGGCGTCACCGGAGACGAACGCGATGGCCGAGGGGCCCGTGAGCTTGCCCTCGAACGCGTCGATACCGGACTCGCGAGCCGCGATGGCGGTGAGCGTGTTCTTCACCACGGCGTATTCGGCGTTCTCACCGAGGGAACGGCGCAGCGTCTTCAGCTGAGCCACGGTGAGACCGCGGTACTCCGTCAGGACGGCAGCGTGCGAGTTGGAGAAGAATTCCTTCAACTCCGCAACCGCGGCAGCCTTTTCAGGATTCGCCATGGTGCTCCTTCCTTACATGTGGGTGCCGGCCCGCGTCCCGTACGAGGACACGAAAAAAGCCCCGCGCAGATGCCCGGGGCTCGAGACCACGCCCTGATCACACGCATGAAGCTGCGGTGTTGAGGAGCGAAATTCGTGCTGGTTCACCTGCGCTGGACGGTTCACGTTTCCGAGAACCTCTTAGATCGCGCGTACCGGGGCACGCGTGATGACCGGCGGTCTTTGGTGCCTCCATCGTACCCCAGGGCGCGGGTGCCCACCAAATCAGCGGGGCGCGGGTGCCCATCAAATCGTCAGGGCCCGGTTCACTCCCCCGTGATGCGCTCCGGGTGGGTGTAGACGTTGCACCGACCCTTGCGGTTGAACCCCACGACCGTGACCCCGTGCTCCCGCCCGTGGGTCACGGCGAGCGCGGAGGGTGCGCTGACCGCGGAGAGCACGGGGATCCCGGCCATGGCGGCCTTGCTCACAAGCTCGAACGACGCCCGAGCGGAGACCTGCAGGACCGCTTCGTGCAGCGGCAGCAGTCCTCGCTGCACCGCCCACCCGATGACCTTGTCCACGGCGTTGTGCCGGCCCACGTCCTCCCGGACCACGAGGGGTTCGTCCCGGCCCACGGGGAACAGCGCCGCCGCGTGCACCCCGCCCGTGGCGGAGAAGACCCGCTGGTGCTCCCGCAACTCATCCGGCAGGGACACGAGCCGCGCCGCGGTGACGAGTGGACGCGGGTGCGCCACGGGGTACGCGGAGGACTTGACCACCCCGTCCAACGACGGCGTGCCGCACACCCCGCACGACGAGGATGTGAACACCTGGCGCTGGGCGTCCGCGCGCGGCCCCGGGGCCGCCGGTGCGAGCCGGACGTCCACCACGTTGTACGTGCGGTGCCCGTCCTGGTCCACGCCCGAGCGGTAGTCCATCTTCACGATGTGCGAGACCTCCGTGATCACGGCCTCGCTCAGCAGCAGCCCCGTCACGAGTTCGAAGTCGTCCCCGGGCGTGCGCATGGTCACGGTGAACTGTTGCCCGTTCAGCCGGATCTCCAGGGGTTCCTCCCCCGCGAGCCGGTCCGGACCCGCGCGCACTTCCCCGTGGGCGTCGAACGTGCGCACGCGGGCGGGGACGATGATCCGAGCGGCCATCTCAGGCGTCCAGCCCCACCCAGTTGTGCTGCCCGTCCTCGAAGCTCTGCCGCTTCCAGATGGGCACGCGTTCCTTGATGAGGTCCACGAGCTGCGCGCACGCCTCGAACGCCTCGCGACGGTGTCCCGCGGCCACGGCCACCTCGAGCGCGCTGTCCCCCACGGCGAGCGCGCCGATCCGGTGCGCGGCCCACAAGCGCACGTCCGGGTGGGCGCTCGCGATCTCACCGACCACGTCCCGCATGACCTCGCCCGCGCTGGGGTGGGCGCTGTACTCAAGCGCCGTGACACCGTCCTTGCCGCCGTCGTGGTCGCGGATCACGCCGCTGAACCCGACGACCGCCCCGCACCGCGGATGCTGGACCGCACGCTGCGCCTCGGCCGCATCCAGGGGGTCGGTCGTGACGAGCGCCAGCAGCACCTCGCCCGTCGAGGGCTCGGCGCCCGGCGCGGCGTCGTCGTCGGACGACGACGACGCTGCGGGCACCCGCGCGCCGACCGTGCCCGCGGCGGGGGCGGCGTCATGGCCGGGCACGTCCGTGCGCTCGGCGTGGCCCGGGGAGTCCGGGACCGCCGCGGGGACGACCTCCCCCTGCGCGGAGCGCGTCACGGAGCGGTCCTCCCCGTGACCGTGCACGTCCTCGAGCTGTGCGCTGATGTGGTCCAGCAGGGGGTCCAGCACGGTCATCCCGTCCTTGATGCCCCCGCGCGAGCCCGGGAGGTTCACCATGAAGGTCTGGCCGGTGTGCCCCGCGACCCCGCGGCTCATCACGGCCGTGGGGGTCTTCTGCAGCCCCGCGCTCCACAGCGCGTGCATGATCCCCGGCGACTCGCGCTCCAGCACCCGGGCCGTGGACTCGGGCGTGACGTCGTCCGAGTTCAGTCCGGTGCCCCCGGTCGTGATCACGAACCGCGGGGCGGCAGGCCCGGACGCCGATGTGAGGTCGCGCAGCAGCTCGAGGACCTCGGGCCCGTCCGGGATCACGCGCAGCGTCACGTCCAGGCCGCGGCCCCGCAACCAGTCCCGCAGTAGCGGCCCGCAGCGGTCCTCCGCCGTGCCCGACGCCGCCGAGCTGGACACCACGACCACCACGGCGCTGCGCCCCTCCAGGTGGGTGTCGCCCACCTCGTGTCGACGGAAGGGACGGCCGTGGGCCGGTTCCGCGTGCTCACTCATCGGGCGCTCCAATCGCCGCTCTTGCCGCCGGACTTGGCGAGCACGCGGGTGTCGGTGATCGTGGCGGCCTTGTCCACGGCCTTGATCATGTCGTACAGGGTCAGCGCGGCCACGCTCGCCGCCGTGAGGGCCTCCATCTCCACGCCGGTCACACCGCGGGTGCGCACGGTCGTCTCGATCACCACACGGTCCTCGCGCGGGGTGAGGTCCACGGTCACCTTGCTCAGGGGTAGCGGGTGGCACAGGGGCACGAGGTCCGGGGTGCGCTTGGCGGCCATGATCCCGGCCACGCGCGCCACGGCGAGCGCGTCCCCCTTGGGCAGCCCCCCCGAGGCCAGCAGGTCGATCACATCCGGGCGGGTCATGACCACGGCCTGGGCGGTGGCCTCGCGCGAGGTCACCGCCTTCTCGCTCACGTCCACCATGTGCGCCGTGCCGTCCTCCCGCACGTGTGTCAGGTGCTGTTGTCCGGGCTCCGGCTCTCGTTCGCTCACGCTGGCTCTCCTGTTCGTTCCGTTCCGTCTGCTGCGCCCGCGGGCACCGGGTCGTCGTCCGCGGGCAGCACGCCGCCGTCCACCGGCAGTACCGCCACGGTCGTCCCGGCGGCGAGTTCGTGCTCCCCGGGCGGGATGCGCACCAGGACGTCCGCATGGGCGGCGGCGCTCAGCAGGTGCGACGACGCTCCCCCCACGAGACGCACGCGCGGGACCGTTCCGTCCCCCGGGTGTTCCATACTCCCGCGGCGCAGCTGGGTCCTGGTGTCCAGCGGTCGAACCGCCTCGCCCAATTCGGCCGTGAACCACCGCGGCGACGGGCAACACCCCCACGCGGCCGCGAGCGCGGGACGAACGAAGACCTCGCACGAGACCCACGTGCTCACGGGATTACCGGGCAGGCAGATCACGGGCACGCCACGGAACGTGCCGTGTCCCTGGGGGCCTCCCGGTTGCATGGCCACGTGGTCGAACCACGTGTCCCGGCCCTCCCGCTCGAGGCCCTGGCGCACGACCTCGAACGCACCCGCGCTGATCCCGCCGCTCGTGATCACGAGGTGGGGTCGTGCCTCGGTGACAACGTGATCCAGGGCTCGCACGAAGGCGTCCGGGTCGTCGTCCACACGGACCCGGGTCACCGATTCGGCGCCCGCCTCGGACAACCATGCGGCCAGCAAGGGGCCGTTGGCGTCGTGGTACATCCCGGGGCGCGGCGCGTGCCCGTCGGGCGCGATCTCGTCCCCTCCGCTCACCACGACCACACGCGGTCCGGTGCGCACGGACATCTCGGTTCCCGGGCCCAGTCCGAGCGCGGCGCACGCACCGAGCGCCGCAGCCCCCAGCCGCGTTCCGGCGGGCAGCGCCACGGCGCCGCGGGCGACGTCGCTCCCGGCCGCTCGCACGAAGGTGCCCTCGGTGACGGACCGGGCGACGTCGGGGCTGATCGTCACGGCCGGGACGTCGAAGCGCGGGGGACGCACCCGTTCCACGGGGATCACCGCGTCCGCGCCCTCGGGGAGCACGGCCCCGGTCATCACGGCGGTCACAGTACCGGGTGTGTGCCGCGCCGGTTCGGCACCCGCGGGCCGCACGTCCGCGACGGGCAGTTCGATCCCTTCAGCATCCCCTGGCTGGGGCGGGACGGAGGGGGTCAGATCGGCCACGCGCACCGCGAACCCGTCCATCTGCGAGTTCGCCAACGGTGGCAGGTCCGCCTTCGCCACGAGGTCCCGAGCGAGCACGCGTCCCGCGGCGCGCGCGAGGGGCAGGAGTGCGGCGTCGTCGTGGGACGCCGAGTTGAGCAACTCGACCAGCGTGCGCTGGTGCGTTTCGATACAGCGGGACATGGCTCCAGGGTAGCCACCCCGACGGGGGTTCCGCCCGTGCTGGGGGCAGCACCTACACTGGACGGTATGTCCGTTTTCCTTGGTAATCCCCATGTCCTCCCCGTTCGCGGGGTGCCCACGCAGGGGCCGTTGACGGACCGCTTCGGACGTACCGCCACGGACCTGCGCATCTCCCTCACGGACAAGTGCAACCTCCGGTGCACGTACTGCATGCCCGCGGAGGGCATGCAGTGGCTGCCGCGTGAATCATTGCTGACGGTCCCGGAGATCGTGCGCTTGGCCGCCATCGCCGTCTCGGACTTCGGGGTGCGGGAGATCCGACTCACGGGCGGGGAACCGCTCATCCGCCCCGATCTCGAGGAACTCGTGGCCGCCCTGACCGAGCGCATGCCGGGGATCCCCGTGTCCATGACGAGCAACGGCATCGGACTCGCCGGGCGTGCCCAGGCCCTCGCGGACGGCGGGATGACCCGCGTGAATATCTCCCTGGACACCCTATGCGCGGACACCTACGAGAAGCTCGCCCGCCGCGGGCGGCTCACCCAAACGCTCGAGGGCGTGGCTGCCGCCCAGGACGCGGGCATGAGCCCGGTCAAGCTCAATGCCGTCCTGATGCGCGGGGTCAACGACCACGAGGCGCCCGCGCTGCTGCGCTGGGCCCTGGACCACGACTGCGCCCTGCGCTTCATCGAACAGATGCCCCTGGACGCGGACCACGGCTGGACCCGGAAGAACATGGTCACGGCCACCGAGATCCGCGAGTCCCTGTCCCGGGACTTCGACATCACCCCGGACACCGCACCCCGAGCGGGCGCCCCCGCGGAGAAGTACCTCGTGCGGGAACGCGGTCAGGACACCGTGCTGGGGACCGTGGGGATCATCGCGTCCGTCACGGAACCGTTCTGCGAGGACTGCACGCGCACTCGGATCACCGCGGACGGCCACGTGCGCTCGTGTCTGTTCTCCCACCACGAGACGGATCTGATGCACCTGTTGCGCTCGAACGCGACCGACCGGGACATCGCCCAACGCTGGCGCGATGCCATGTGGGTCAAGCCGCGCGCCCACGGGATGGACCACGCGGGCCTCGACTCCGGGGACTACGTCCAGCCCGACCGCAGCATGAGCGCGATCGGGGGTTGAGACCGTGCTCGTGCGTTATTTCGCGGCGGCCGCTGCCGCGGCCGGGACAGAGGAAGAGCACGTGGAGACCACCACGGCGCTGACCCGCTCCGAGCTGCAGCAACTGTTGGTCACCCTGCACCCCGTGGCCCCACCGGGCGAACGCACGTTGGCCCAGGTGTTGCCGCAATGCTCGTGGCTCGTGGACGGTGTGGCCGCCCGGGACCAGGAATCCCCGCTGGCCCCGGCCGCCACGGTGGACGTCCTCCCGCCCTTCGCGGGGGGTTGATCGGATGCCTGGTCCTACCCCACCCGCGTGGAGCAGCGGTCTCGAACCCCTGCACCACGCGGCGCGTGACGCCGCCCGGACCCTCGCACACCGGGCCGGTTCGGCGCTCGCGGACTCCCGGCCCGGCGGCGCGATCGAGATCGTCCCCCTGGACCGGGCGGCGGGTCGCACCGCGGCCCACGACGTCCGCGCGGCATGTTCCGTCCCGCACTACGCCTCGAGCGCGATGGACGGGTACGCGGTCCACGGACCGGGACCGTGGCGCGTCGTCGCCCCGGGCTCCCGTGCGGGGGCATCCGACGGACGGCGACTGGATGATCACCTGGCCGACGGCGCTGCGCCGTCCGCGCCGCTGCCAAGTGCCGCGTCCGCGGTCACGCTTGCGCCCGGCACGGCCGTCCCCGTGGTCACGGGCGGCGTGATCCCGGACAGCACCACCACGGTCATCCGCGAGGAATTCGCAACCCGCCGCGGCGAGCTCCTTGAGCTGTCCCCCGACAGCCCGCGCACGGAACTCGCGGGCAGGCACATTCGCCCGGCCGGAACGGAATGCGCCGAGGGTGAGACCGTGGTGCGGGCGGGCGCCGTGCTCTCCCCCGCGCACGCGGCGTTCCTGGCCGTGGCCGGACGGGACGACGTGCCCGTGTGTACCGTCCCGCGCGTGGCCTTGCTGCTCACGGGTTCCGAGGTGCGCACCAGCGGGCTCCCGGCTCCCGGGTACGTGCGCGATGCGTTCAGCATGTCCCTGCCGCCCATGGTGAAGGCCTTCGGCGGGCGCACGGTCACGGTGCGCCGCGGTCCCGACGACGCCGCGGCGCTGCGTTCCCTGCTCCGCGAACTGAGTACCGAGCACGACCTCGTGGTCACCACGGGTGGCACGTCCCGCTCGCGCGCGGACTTCGTGCGCCCCCTGGTGCAGGACGAGTGCCATGTGCTCGTGGACCAGCTGGACCTCATGCCCGGTCACCCCACATTGTTCGCAGCCGCGCGGGACACTGCCGTGCTCGCGCTGCCCGGCAATCCCCTGGGTGCCATGGTGGCGTTCCTGCTGCTGGGTGGGGCGTTCCTGGCCGGCCACTTGGGCCGCGATGCCCAGCCTTTCGCCCCCGCGATTGCCGGGGAGGATCTGGCCGACGCCCGCTCCGAACGATTGCTACCGGCCCGGCGGCACGAGGACGGCTGGGTGCCGTGCCGCGCGGTGGGCTCCAACATGGTGCGCGGACTCGCCGCGGCGCAAGGGCTGCTGTCCGTGCCCCGGGATGGGCTGGCCCGCGGACAGGAGACCGTGGTGCTGCCCCTGCCGTGGTGAGTGACCGGCCCGGTGGTCAGTGGATGCTGAAGTCCTGCTCCCAGATCGCGGACTGACCGGCGTCCCGGAAGCCTAGCTGGGCGTTGACCCAGTTCATTCGGTCGTTGCCGCTGTGGGTCCACGAGTACACGGTCCGGACCTCGGGGGCCGCGTTCGCGAGCTGCTCGAGGTTGGCGAGCTTGAGCCGCATCCCCAACCGGTGCCCGCGGTGGGTGCGCACCACGAGGGTCTCGTCCTGCAGGGCCAGGGCCGGGCGGTGCTGCGCGAGGATCAGTTCGGTCATCCCCACGAGCTCGCTCGTGCGCACGTCCTGGATCACGGCCATCAGGGACCGGTCGCCGTCCTCCTGACGCAGCTGTTCCGTGCGGCGCACCCGCGCGCCGTCCCACGGGTCCGGGTCCGCCACGATCGGTCGCACGAACGAGTCCGTGGGGATCTTGGCGTGCAGCTGCGCGAGCGGGGCCAGGAGCTCGTCCGGGGCCTCCCCCACCCACGTGTGCAGGCGGTAGTGGTCCGCGAAGGGCACGGCCTCGAGGGATTCGTGGATGCGCGCGGTGCGCTGTTCGTCCAGCGGCACGGGCAGGAGCGCGAAACTGCTGACCGTGCGCAGGGTGTACCCGGCGTGCTGGGCGAAGCGGGTCTGGCGGTGGCTCGCGGGCAGGCGCCCGGAACCATCGGCGGCGTCGAGCCATGGGACGGGAGCCACGGGGCTCGCACCGCCGTCGGCCGTGCCGTCCGCGCTGCCGTCCCCGGGGCCGGAGGGATCGCGCGCCTCGGACGCGGGGTGCTCGGTCACGAGGCGGATGAACCGGCGGGACTCACCCCGCGCAAGTTGCTCCGCAGCACTCAGAAGAGCGCGCCCGATCCCCTCGGAGGTCTCGTCCGGGGCCACATCCACCGCGATCTGCGCCATGTCGGTGTCCGTGATCAGGGGCATCCGCACCTCGGCGCGCCCCACGAGGCGGTCGTCGAGGTACGCGCACAGGATGTTCACGCGCTCGTAGGGGTCGTGCAGGTCCCGGAAGATGTCGTGGGCGCCGTTGCTGAGCTGACCGGTGCCCCACACGTGTCGCCGGGAGGACTGCACGAGCGCGGCCACGCGCCCCAGGACCCGCTGCGCCTCGTCATCGAAGGTGTCGGGGATGCACAACAACTCGATGCGTACCGGTGACGGCTCCGTCACAGTGCTCTCCTTCCGCGCCGCCCGGCCGGGACGGCACCCGGGCGACGGGCCCCGTCCACGGAACCCGGCCTCAAGTACATCAAGAATTCGTAACGGTGTTTCCATCGTCCCACGAAAGAAGGGTCCGGCCGGTGACGGCACGGACCCTTCCCTCGACGGTAGGGAATGCGAGCGTTCCCTCGTTACGTACCCGCGATCACGCCTGGGTGGTGACCTCGGTGGCGCTCGGGTCCACAGGGATGCCCGGGCCGAACGTGGTGGCCACGGTGGCCTTGGTGATGTAACGGCCCTTGGACGCAGCCGGCTTCAGACGAAGCACCTCTTCCAGCGCGGCACCGTAGTTCTCGGCGAGCTTCTGGGCGTCGAAGGACGCCTTGCCGATGATGAAGTGCAGGTTGGAGTGCTTATCCACGCGGAAGTCGATCTTACCGCCCTTGATGTCGGACACGGCCTTGGCCACGTCCATCGTCACGGTGCCGGTCTTGGGGTTCGGCATGAGGTTACGGGGACCCAGGATCTTGCCCAGGCGGCCCACCTTGCCCATCATGTCCGGGGTGGCCACGGCGGCGTCGAAGTCGGTCCAACCGCCCTGGACCTTGGCGATCAGGTCGTCGGAACCCACGAAGTCCGCACCGGCGGCCTCGGCCGCGGCAGCCTTGTCACCGGTTGCGAACACGACCACGCGAGCGGTCTTGCCCGTGCCGTTGGGCAGGTTCACGGTGCCGCGGACCATCTGGTCCGCCTTGCGGGGATCCACACCGAGGCGCATGGACACCTCGACGGTGGAATCGGACTTGCTGTTCTCGGCCAGTTCCTTGGCCAGGGCGACCGCCTCGGCGGGAGCGTAGAACTTGCCCGCCTCGATCTTCTCGGCAGCTGCCCGGTATGCCTTGCTGCGCTTTGCCATCTGCTTGTTCTCCTTGTGCAGTTGTGGTCAGCGGGCCGCGCTCGGCCCTGCCACGATGGTTGTCTTCGGTACGAGCTCGGAAGAGCTCAGTTGACCTCGATGCCCATGGAACGGGCGGTGCCGGCGATGATCTTCGCGGCGGCCTCGACGTCGTTGGCGTTGAGGTCTTCCTTCTTGGTCTCGGCGATCTCACGGACCTGGTCCATGGTGATCTTCCCGACCTTATTGGTGTGGGGGACACCGGAGCCCTTGGCGACGCCGGCGGCCTTCTTGATCAGCTGCGCGGCCGGCGGGGTCTTGGTTACGAACGTGAACGAGCGGTCCTCGTACACGGTGATCTCGACCGGCACGATGTTGCCGCGCTGGGATTCCGTGGCCGCGTTATAGGCCTTGCAGAATTCCATGATGTTGACGCCGTGCTGACCCAGCGCGGGACCCACCGGGGGAGCCGGGTTGGCGGCGCCCGCCTGGATCTGCAGCTTGATCAGGCCTGCGACCTTCTTCTTGGGAGCCATGTGATGGTCCTTCTTCTAGCTGTGCGTACCGCCGCACAGGAGCGTACGACGGCGAGTGGTCGCCGTGGCGCGGCGACCGAACGGAAACACCCCGGACCAAAGCACATCCGAGGCCGGATTCCGAAACCTGATGGGACTAAATCTTGGTGACCTGGTCGAAACTGAGGGTCACGGGGGTCTCGCGTTCGAAGATGGACACAAGCACCACGAGCTGCTGGGATTCCACCTTGATCTCGGAGATCGTGGCCGGGAGGGTCTCGAAGGGGCCCTCCTTCACGATCACGGACTCGCCGACCTCGAAGTCCACGGTGACCTGCTGGGCGCCGCCCTGGGCACCCGCGCCGGAACCGGCGGTCTCGCCCAGGCCCTTCGCCTTTTCGGGGGTCTCGAACGTGGGGGCGAGCATGTCGAAGACCTCGTCCAGGCGCAGCGGCACCGGGTTGTAGGCGTCCTGGCCCACGAAGCCCGTGACACCCGGGGTGTGGCGCACAGCGCCCCAGGAGGCATCCGTGAGGTTCATGCGCACGAGCACGTACCCGGGGATCCGCACGCGGCGCACGGTCTTGCGCTGCGAGTTCTTGATCTCCACGACCTCTTCCATGGGCACCTCGATCTGGAAGATGTCCTCTTCCATGTTGAGGGACTGGATGCGGGTCTCGAGGTTGGTCTTCACACGGTTCTCGTACCCCGCGTACGTGTGGATCACGAACCAGTCGCCCTCTTGGCGGCGCAGCTTGGCCTTAAATTCCACCGCGGGGTCGACGTCGTCCTCGGCGGATTCCGCCGTGGCCACGGCGTCCTCGGTGGGGACGGGCACGGCCTCGCCGTTACCCTCGGCGGCGTCGAGGTCGGCTTCCTGCACGGTGCGCTCGTCGGAGTCCTGCTGCGGATCCGTGGTCTCGGTGGTCTCGGACGTGCTCTGCGCCGACTCGTCCCGCGCAGCGTCCGCCATCAGGGAGTCGAACTGAGCGGGCTGGGTGTCGTCGTTATCGAGCTCGTGATCGGTCACCGGGGATTCCTGCTTTCTGTGGACGTCTGGAAGTGGTGGAAGGACTTACTGGGCCTGGTCGCCGTTCCCGAACAGCCAGATGGCCACCTGACCGAAGCCCAGGTCCAACAGGGAGATCAACACCATCATGAACGCCACGAACGCCAGCACGACCAGGACGAAGTTGACCAGTTCCCGGCGGGACGGGGCGACGACCTTCTTGAGTTCTCCCACGACCTGACGGATAAACAGCCAGATCCGGCCGAAGATCCCACGTTTGTGATCGGAACCGGCAGGTTGACCCGGGGTCTGTCCTGTGACGGTGTGCGACATCGGCTCTCCCCTGCGTGAAGCAACTTCTCGGCGGTGGTGTGCGTGCCGTTGTGGGTCCTGAAGCAGGGCAGACAGGACTCGAACCTGCAACCTGCGGTTTTGGAGACCGCTGCGCTACCAATTGCGCCACTGCCCTTCGACACCGCGCCGCAGCCGTGCGCGACACGAAATCCGGTGCCCGAGCCTATCATCGGCCCGTCATCCCGCCGTCGGGAGTCCATCCCGGGGCAGAGCGCACCGCACTGGTGGCGGCACCAACAGACCATGGTACGCGCCCGCCGCGTCCCGTGCAAAGCAAGGGTCCGGCCACCTAAGCTGGGAGTGGTGTCCGCGTCCCCGGTCGGACCCCGGGCCCGTCAGGTTCCCGTACGGATCCGTGCGCGGGCCAGTGAGAGGCCCGCCCGCCGGGACGACCCGGTCAGTCCAAGCAGCCCAGTCAGCCCAGGAGAAATGATCACCATGTCACCAGCGCAGCAGCGCATCTCGCATCGGATCTCGGCGATCGCGGAGTCCGCGACCCTCGCCGTGGACGCCAAGGCCAAGGCCCTCAAGGCCGAGGGGCGGCCGGTGATCGGCTTCGGCGCGGGTGAACCGGACTTCGCGACCCCCGACTACATCGTGGATGCCGCCGCCGAGGCCCTCCAGGACCCCAAGAACTTCCGCTACTCCCCCGCCGCGGGACTGCCCGAGCTGCGTTCAGCGATCGCGAAAGCCACGCAGCGCGACAGCGGATGGGCCGTGGAGCCCTCCCAGGTGCTCGTGACCAACGGCGGCAAGCAGGCCGTGTACCAGGCGTTCCAGACGGTCGTGGACGAAGGCGACGACGTCCTGCTGCCCGCCCCATATTGGACCACCTACCCTGAAGCCATCCGACTGGCCGGCGGCAACCCCGTGGAGGTCTTCGCGGGTGCGGACCAGGAGTACAAGGTCACGCCCGAACAACTTGAGGCCGCATACACGGAGCACACCAAGGCCCTGTTGTTCTGCTCGCCCTCCAACCCCACGGGTGCGGTCTACACCGCCGAGGAGACCCGGGCCGTGGGTGAATGGGCCGCGGCCAAGGGCATCTTCGTGATCAGCGACGAGATTTACCAGCACCTCACGTACGACGACGTGGAGTTCACCTCCATGGCCCGCGCCGTGCCCGAGCTGCACGAGAGCCTCATCCTGCTCAACGGCGTGGCCAAGACCTACGCGATGACCGGGTGGCGTGTGGGCTGGCTGGTTGGTCCCGCAGACGTCGTGAAGGCCGCGACCAACCTGCAGTCGCACCTGAGTTCCAACGTGAACAACGTGGCCCAGCGCGCGGCCCTGGCCGCCCTGAACGGGCCCATGGACCAGGTGGAGCGCATGCGCGAGGCCTTCGACCGGCGTCGTCGCACGATCGTGGACGGGCTCAACGCGATCGACGGCGTGGTGTGCCCCACCCCCACCGGTGCGTTCTACGCGTACCCAGACATCACGGCGCTGTTGGGCCGCGAGTTCGCGGGCGTCACGCCCACCACGAGCGCGGAGCTCGCGGAACTGATCCTCGAGAAGGCCGAGGTGGCAGTGGTCCCGGGTGAGGCCTTCGGCCCGTCCGGGTACCTGCGCCTGTCCTACGCCCTGGGCGACGACGATCTCGCCGAGGGCCTGTCCCGTCTGCAGAACTTCCTGGGAGGCACCGAATGAGCGTCAAAGAGACCTTGCACGAGCTAAACGAATTGCTGCCCTCCGCCGTGGCCATGCCCAGCTCGGCTGTGGTGGCCGGCGGACTGATCGGCGGTTACGCGGTGGCCCGTTTCACGGGGGTGCGCGCCCTGGGCGGCGCGGTCCTGCTCGCGAAGGGCGTGGTCGCCGGGCGCACGTGGTACCGCTCCGCGGGACCCGCCACGACCGCGGGCCTGAGCGTGCTGTACCTCGCCGGGTTCGGACTGTCCCACCCGCTGGCCAAGAAGATCGGCGCGTGGCCCTCGGTGTTCACCGTGGCCGCTGTCAACGCCGCGGCGTCGTGGGCGCTCGTGGACCGGCACAACTTCCGGGGCGAGACCGCCTGAGGCCCCCGCGCGGACGCACCCTCCCCAGCGCACGCACCCCCGACGGCGGATGACCGCTGTCGGGGGTGCTGCTCGTTCAGGGGCGCTGTTCGTGCGGGGAGCGACATCCGTTCAGACGGCGCGGCCCGTTCGGGGAGCGCCGTCCGCACGGATGATCAGTGCGCGGATTCCCGGGCCGAGCGGCGTTGTGCGACGACGGCGACCGCGAGATCCGCCGCGAGCAACGCCACGAGCGAGATGCCCAGCAGCGGCACGAACAGCCCCGCGCCGAGACCCACCACGAGCAGCAGCGCACCGCCGCGGGGGTACGGGGCCGAAACCCGCGCCCGCGGTGCTCGGCGTGCTCGTCCCCGACACCCTGCCGCTGTGCGGACCCCGGCAGGGCCGTGGACACCTTGGGGGCGGTCCAGTGCAACGCGCTGCGCAGTTGCGAGACGTTCTCCCCCGCGTGCGCGGACCACGTGAGTCCCAACGACGCGAGAAACAGGAAATCGAGGGCCAGCCACACGCCCGTGGCCGTGTGGCACGACCGGGTCCGGCGATACGCATGGGCCTCCCCCGGTCGCGGGACCAGGGTGACCCGGGCGCAGCGGCCCCGCCCCACGCGGCGTCGGTGCAGCACCACGAGCACGATCCTGCTCACGGCCATGACACCCAGCCACGAGGCCGCGAGTTCGCTGTAGAGCCGCCCGGGCTCACCCAGCAGCAGGTCCCGGTACAACCGGTCGATCGTGGTGCGCAGCGGCAGAGTGCAGTCTTTGCAGCAGGGCCATGAACCAGGCGTGGGAGGGGCGCGCACGGGTGACCACGCGCGCGGGGGCGGGAGGGGTAGGCCAGGGGGACGGGGCGCAGGGCGTGACACGACACGAGCGCCGGGGCCACGAGTGCGAGAGCGCTGAAGAACACACGCGCGGCGGCGTGCGCGAGCCGCCGTCACCCGTCCTCCGCGTGCCGCACGAGCACGAAGGTGAGGGCGGCCGCGGCCACGTGGGCCCTCACCATGGGGTCGTGACCCATGGCCGCCGGATCGGGAGGCACGAGGGACTGGGCGTCCGTGAGGTGCGGGGACGGGGCGTGGGCGTGCAGGGCGTGGGCCGTCCCGATCACGTGGGAGGGCGACCCCGCGGCATGACCGCCCAGCGAGAACGGCGCGTGGAAGGGCAGCTGGCTCAGCGCCACGACACACGCGGTTCGTACGGCGCCGAGACGCCGCCCGGCGAGAAGCACGCACACGAGCCCCGCGATCGAGAGGGTCAACGCCAGGAGGGCCATGTTCGGCGGGTTCGGATCCACCGCGTAGTGGGACGTGGCCTCGCACAGGGTGGATGCGCCAGCGGCCGCCCAGCCACGAATCAATCAGGCCGGGCGGCTCACGGGGGTGGAACCAACCATGGACGCTTCCGGGGGACGGCGGGAGGAGCCGGGTATCAGTCGTCCACGGCGTCGCGGCCGCGGCGCACGATCAGCGGGTCTGGCGGGTACACCACGGAGGTGTCCTTGTCCTCGTAGTCGAACTGGTTGAGGAAGAAGCGCATGGCGTTGAGGCGGGCGCGCTTCTTGTCGTTGGACTTGATGGTGATCCACGGGGCGTGGTCCGTGTCCGTGCGGCGGAAGGTCTCCTCCTTGGCCACGGTGTAGTCCTCCCAGCGGTCCAGGGACGCGAGGTCCATGGGCGAGAGCTTCCAGCGGCGCACCGGGTCGATCTGGCGGATCGCAAAGCGCGTGCGCTGCTCGTGCTGCGTCACCGAGAACCAGAACTTGGTCAGGTGGATCCCCGAGTCCACGAGCATCTTCTCGAACACGGGCGCCTGCAGCATGAAGCTCTCGTACTGCTCGTCCGTGCAAAAGCCCATCACGCGCTCCACGTTGCCGCGGTTGTACCACGAGCGGTCGAACAGCACGATCTCACCGTTGGTGGGCAGGTGCTGGATGTAGCGCTGGAAGTACCACTGGCCCTGCTCGCGGTCCGAGGGCTTGTTCAGGGCCACCACGCGGGCGGCGCGGGGGTTGAGGTGCTCGGTGAAACGCTTGATGGTCCCGCCCTTGCCCGCGGCGTCCCGACCCTCGAACACGATCACGTGTTTGAGGTCGTTGTCCTGACCCCAGTACTGAAACTTCAACAGTTCGATCTGCAACTGGTACTTCTCGAGCTCATAGTCCTCGCGGGACATCCGCTCGTCGTACGGGTACCCCTCCCGCCACGTCTCCACCGCGCTTCCACCCGGGTCGATCAGATCGGGGTCCGGGGACTGCCCGTCCCGCACGGTGTAACCCTGGTCCACGAGCTTGTCGATGAACTCGCGCAGGTTCTCCCGGGCCGGTTCTTGCTGGGCGGTCATAACGTCCTCCTGGTGGCCTGACATCGCGAACGGCGTGTTCACAGATCCTCCCCCGATCTTAGTTGTCCACATTAACCACGGGTGGACGGGACCCGCCATGTGCCGCGCATCCGTTTATCCGGTGTCCCGGGCAACGCCGAGCGCGCGTTACTAGGATGGAAAGGGAACAACGATACGACACGACAGAGGGGAACTGAGGCACACATGCGAATCGGGCTCATGACCAGCGGCGGGGACTGCCCCGGACTCAACGCGGTGATCCGCGGCGCGGTGTTACACGGCATCAAATCTTTCGATCACGAGTTCGTGGGCTTCCGGGACGGCTGGCGCGGCGTCGTCGAAGGGGACATCATCGACTTGCCGCGGCAGAGTGTACGCGGCCTCGCGCGCCAGGGCGGGACCATCCTGGGCACCTCGCGCACCAACCCCTTCGACGGCCCCCAGGGCGGTCCCGAGAACATCGCCAAGGTCCTGGAGCGTCACGGGATCGACGCCGTGGTCGCGATCGGCGGCGAAGGCACCCTGGCCGGCGCCAAGCGGCTCGCGGATGCGGGGCTGCCCGTGGTGGGCGTGCCCAAGACCATCGACAACGACCTGCAGGCCACCGACTTCACGTTCGGTTTCGACACCGCGGTCTCGATCGCAACGGATGCGATGGACCGGCTGCGCACCACCGGCGAATCGCATCACCGGTGCATGGTCGCGGAGGTCATGGGCCGCCACGTGGGCTGGATCGCGCTGCACTCCGGCATGGCCGCCGGCGCGCACGCCATCCTGATCCCCGAATTCCGGGAGTCCATGGAGCAGGTTTCCGAGTGGGTCCGTGAGGTCCACGAGCGTGGCCGCTCACCGCTCGTCGTCGTGGCGGAGGGCTTCATCCCCGACGACCGCGAGGAGGCCATCGCGGGCAAGGGCACCGAGGCGTCCGGGCGCCCGCGGCTGGGGGGCATCGGGGACTTCGTGACGCGGGAGATCGAGGAGAACACCGGCATCGAGACCCGCAACACGATCCTGGGTCACATCCAGCGCGGTGGCGCGCCCACCGGCTTCGACCGTGTCCTGGCCACGCGACTGGGGATCGCCGCCGTGGGGATGGCCACCGAGAAGCAGTGGGGCAAGATGTGCGCGCTGCGCGGCACGGACGTGGTGCGCGTGGACTTCTCCGAGGCGCTCGACGGGCTCAAGGTGGTACCGCAGGACCGCTATGACGAGGCCAAGGTGCTGTTCGGTCGCTGAGCCCCGACTCGTGGTGACGCCCCGTTCCCCTCGGAGGGGAACGGGGCGTCACCACATGTCAGTCGTGTCAGGTCAGAGCCGCATTCCGCCGCCGCGCGGACCGCGCATGAGCCCCTGGGCCCGGCCCACCACGGACCCGGCATCCGGGGGGACCACCACGGTCTGGGCGGCGGCCCACTGTTCGGCGGGTGCGTCCGCGGACGTGCCGCCCGCGGCGTCGTCGGACGCGCCGTTGCCGTTCGATGCGGCCTGCTCCGAGCCCTGCACGACGGTGTCCCGCACGGTGAGCACCGCGTCCGGGGCGACCGAGCGTTTGAGCACGGCGAGCGCGATGGGGCCGGCCTCGTGGTGCAACTGGGCCGCGGTCACGCGACCCACGACCTTGCCGTTCAGCTCGACCGTGGCCCCGGGGCCCGGGAGCGTGTGCTGGGAACCGTCCAGGTCCAGGAACGTGAGCCGGCGCGGCGGGTGGCCCAGGTTGTGCACGCGGGCCACGGTCTCCTGGCCCTTGTAGCAGCCCTTGGCCAGGTGCACGGCGGTGCGCATCCAGTCCAGTTCGTGCGGAATGGTCTTCTCGTCCGTGTCCGCGCCCCAGCGCGGCCGCCAGGCCTCGATCCGCAGGGCCTCCGCGGCCCACGAACCGGCGAGCGAGTACCCCTGTTCCTCGAGAGCCGCGACCGCGGTCTCCAACGACGCGAGCGGAATCAGGTGTTCGTACCACGAGCGCGCGGCACCCGGGTGGTCCTCGGTCACGGCGTAGGCGTGACCGCCCGCGCCGACGCCCGGCCACGGGTCGTGCCACACCAGCACGGGGTTGGTCTGGGCGGGAAGCAGCTCACGAAGGTCCCGCGTGGCGACGAGCACCGCCCAGCGGTCACTGACGTCCTCGATCTCCACCCGCAGGGCGAAGCGCATGGTGGTCAGCCAGTCGGCGAGCCCTGCGGCCTCCCGGGCCTCGGTGATCAACCACGTGGTCCCGCCATCGTCAACCACGTGCGGAGCGAATTCCACGCGGCCCTGGATGCTCAGGAAGAGGGTTTCGGTACTGACTCCCGGGGTCAGTCCGGTAAGCACCTGCGACGACAAGGTGGTGAGCCAGCTCAGTCGATCGGGGCCACTCACGGTCACGACGCCGCGCTGGGACTGGTCCACCACGGCCCTCCCCCGGGCCAGGGCGCGCTGTTCGTGCACGGGGGCGCCGTAGTGCGCCGCGACCCCCTCGTCCAGCGCTTCCGCGGTCACGGCACCGTGGCGGTGCAACAGGACGGAGGAGTATGAGGGTGCGGTGTCAGTCACTTCTGGGGTTCGACCTTGCTCAGTTCGGCGGAAGCGTGCGTAGCGAGTTCGTGGCCCTGCGCGGCCATGTCCCACGCCCACATGAGGTGGTTGTTGACGAGCCCGTAGAGCCGGGTCCCGGAGACGTACTCCTTGGCACCGCGGGCGCGGATCACGGCGTCCGTGCTGAGGTCCACGCGCGGGCCCTTGATCTGGCCCAGGTACAGCTCGGCGACGCCGCCGGGCTGGGCGATCGTCACGGAGATGTCGAAGCCGCCGTCCGCGTTGCGCAGGTCCTCGACGTCCTGTGCGGACTTGAGCACGGGCACGGGGTCCGGCGGGAGCATCCCGGGTCCGATGTCGCCGTCCTCACGAGGACGGGCGAGCTCCCAGAACCCTTGTTCGTACGTGGCCTCGCGCTGGGGTTCGCCCTCTTCGTTGAGCAGCGTGGTCTGCGCGCGGTAGATCATGAACGGTAAGCCGGTCTGTTCGAACGTGACGCGTTGCCGGAAGGCACGCTGTTCGGCGTCGCCGTATCCCATGAAGCCGTTGCCCTCCCACGTGCCCAACAGCCATGCGAAGGGAACGAGTTCGGGGGTCAGGTCCGTGGGGATCTCGACGGGCACGAGTTACAGCTGGCCCTTGAAGAGGCTGAACACGACCTTCAAGGAGATTCCGAGGATGCACAGGCCCGCGAGGCCCAGCAGGACGAGGTAGAAGATTTCGAGAGCAAGCATGGCTTCACGCTACCACGGCGGCCAGTAGCTGGGTCGCGAAAACGGCCACCATACCGAACAGTGCCACGGGTGTGACACCGAGCGTGATCATGCCCCTGCGGCGCAGGTTCTCGGGGGCCGCGGAGATCACGCGGGCACCGGCGACCACCAGGATGATGGTCAGCGGGGCGCCCACGCCCGCGACGGTGAGCCACCTGCTCAGTCCCTGGTCGTGGGCCACGCGGGAGAACGCAATCCACCCCGAGGCGGCAACCGCGGCCAGGACCCCCGTCGCGGAGGCCAGCGCGGATTCCAGACGGTACTTGGCACCCTCCCCCCGCACGAGTTCGGCCACGCACACGGCCATGAAGGACACACCGATGATCGCGGGCAACCACACGAGGCGCTGGGACGGGACGAGTTGTACGAGCAGGCACGCGAGGGTGCCGGCCACCGCGATGAGCACGTTGTGCCGGCGCCGCGCCTGGATCCCCGCGGCGGCGGGCCACCCCACACCGATCGTCACGGCCATGGCCACGGACACGAGCAGCGGCGCCCACGAGCCGATCACGCCCGCCGTGAGCGCGAGGACGAGCGCCACCACGGCGGCGACGATGATGCGCGCGTACTTCATGGCGGGGTTCCTTCGGGGCCGAGGGCGGGCGGTGTGGTGCGTACCCGTTTCAGCGTAACCGGCGCGGGCCTCGCGGCGGGTCACGTGTACCCCCGCACGTCCACGGGGCCCGCCTATACTGGCCCGGTCATCGGCCGTGCCCGCGCGGGAGCGGTCACCTCGCGTCCGAGCGGATCCCACAGTGACCCACATCGCCCTGCTCAGCACCGCATCCCCCGCCGTGGAGTCCGCGCTGCCCGCGCTCGAGCTGCTGCCGCACCGGGTGCGGGTGCACGCCCCGGACGAGAGCAGTGCACTGACCGGGTCCGCGCGCCCGGACGTGGTGATCGTGGACGGCACCCGCAACCTCGTGACGGCGCGCAACACGGCCGTCTCCCTGTCCGGGCTCGAACGCCCGCTGCCCGTGCTCGTGACGGTGACCGAAGGCGGGATGGCGGCCGTGGCGCCGTCATGGTGCGTGAGCGACGTCCTGCTGCACACCGCGGGACCCGCCGAGATCGAGGCGCGGTTGCGCCTCGCGCTCGCCGACGCCGGGACGAACGCGCTCGAGAACGACGACGCCGTGATCCGCGCCGGGGCCGTGGTGATCGACGAGAACTCCTACACCGTGAAACTGGGCGGGCGGGCCCTGAACCTCACGTTCAAGGAATTCGAGCTGTTGAAGTTCCTGGCCCAGCACGCGGGCAGGGTGTTCACGCGCCACCAGTTGCTCTCCGAGGTGTGGGGCTACGACTACTACGGCGGGACGCGCACGGTGGACGTCCACATCCGTCGGCTGCGAGCCAAACTGGGTGCGGATCACGAGCACCTGATCACCACGGTGCGTAACGTGGGGTACAGCTACACCGCGGGCAGGGACCAGACGCCCTGATCGCGCGCCATAACCCACCGAGGAGGCATCCCATGTCCGTGACCGTGACCGCCCACGACGACATCCCGTTCCCCGACGATCTCGTGGCGCTCGCCGAGCGCGCCCACGCCGCGGACGGCGAACCGCCGTTCTCCGACCAGACCCTCGTGGACGTGCGCTCCGGCCGTGCGGGGGTCACGTGCGTCGCGGCCACCGACGGCGAGCGCCTCGTGGGTGCCGCGGTGGTCGTGCCGCAGCCGGATCGCGCGTCCACGTACACGGTGGAGCTCGTGGTGGACCCCGAGCACCGCAACCGGGGTGTGGCCACGGCGATCGCGGGGCAGCTGCGCGCTCAGCTGGACGGCACCGTGGAGGCCTGGGCCCACGGCAACCACGTGGCCGCGCAACGCCTCGCCGAGCTCCACGGCCTCGAGGCCGTGCGGGACCTCTACCAGCTCAAGCGCGCCGTGGCCGGCGCCGAGGACGTCCCCCTGCCCGTGGACCTACCGGAACATCTCGAGATCCGGGCGTTCGAGGTGGGCCGGGACGAGCAGTCGTGGTTGCGGGTCAACGCCGCGGCGTTCGCCGAGCACCCCGAACAGGGCCGCATGACGCTCGCCGATCTGCAGGAACGCGAGAACGAGTCGTGGTTCGATCCCCGGGGTTTCCTGCTCGCGGTCGCCGCGGACGACCCGGACGACGTCGCGGGCTTCCACTGGACCAAGGTGCACCCGGCCTCGGGGGACGCCGCGGCCATCGGTGAGGTCTACGCCGTGGGGATCGCCCCGGACCACCAGGGCCACGGACTCGGCCGCGCCCTGACCGCGGCGGGCATCAACCACCTGGCCGAACAGGGGCTGGACGAGGTCATGCTGTACGTGGACGCGGACAACCCCGCGGCCGTGGCGCTGTACGAATCCCTGGGCTTCGAGCGCTGGCACGTGGACGTCATGTACCGCAGCTGACGACGGCTACGATCGTTACCGAACCCCGCCCGCGCCGCGCGGTCGAGTCGAGCGTCCGACTACGGAGAGCAGGTCATGGCGAAGAACAAGACCCTGAGCAAGTACGACATCCTCGCCGCCGGCTGTGTGTGCTGGCGGGTGGTGGACGGCGAACTCCAGGTGTTGGTCATCCACCGCCCCCGCTACGACGACTGGTCCTGGCCCAAGGGCAAGCAGGACGACGGCGAGACGCTGCCGGAGACGGCCGTGCGCGAGCTGCGCGAGGAGACGGGGTTGCACATCACCCTGGGGGTCCACCTCGCGGACACCGAGTACACCGTCCGCGGTCATGACAAGCTCGTGCGCTACTGGGCCGCGGAGGTCTCCCCCTTCGCCCACACGTCCCCGGAGGACGACGAGGTGGACCGGATGAGCTGGTTGCCCGTGGCCCGGGCCCGCTCGATCCTGACCAACGAGGACGACACCGCTCCCCTGGACGAACTCGCCCGCCTGTACGCGCGCGCCTCCCTGGCCACCCGCCCCGTGATCGTGATCCGCCACGCCAAGGCCAAGCCGCGTTCCTCCTGGCAGCGCGCCGAGGGGGACCGCCCGCTCGCCGCCACGGGCAAGCGTCAGGCGCTCGCCGTGACCCGGTTGCTCGCCGCGTGGCAACCGACGCGCGTGGTGACGTCCCCGTGGTTGCGCTGCATCTCCACCGTGGTGCCCTACGCCAAGAAGTACGGGATCAAGGTCAAGGAGCGCTCACAGCTGACGGAGGCCGCCCACAAGCGCCATCCCAAGCGCGCGGCCCAGGTCACCGAGCAGCTCTTCGACACCGAGCGTCCCGTGGTGCTGTGCACCCACCGCCCCGTGCTGCCCACCGTGTTGAAGGTGCTCGCCAAGCACCTGCCGCCCGCGCTCGCAGCGCAACTGCCGGACGCGGACCCGTACCTGAGCCCCGGTCAGATGATCGTGCTGCACATGCCCCGGGCCTCGCAGAGCGCCCGCGCCGTGGGCTTCGAGATCATTTCCCCGTTCGACGACTGACACCACCCCGACCGCCGGGCCCCCGGCCCGCGTTCATGCCCACGCCGACGCCGCTGTCCCCACCCGGGCGCGCCCCGACCGTTCGTGAGGTGCGCGCCGCGCGGAGGCCGCCGCAGCGGCGTCGTGAGAGGAGACCCATGCCCATCCCCACTCCCTACGAGGACCTCCTGCGGGACGTGCTCGAGAACGGGACCCCCAAGACGGACCGCACCGGCACGGGGACGCTGTCGGTGTTCGGACGCCAGATCCGCTACGACCTGGGCGGCTCCTTCCCCCTGCTGACCACCAAGCGCGTGCACTTCCGCTCGGTGGCGCTCGAACTGCTGTGGTTCCTCTCTGGCTCCTCCAACGTGCGCTGGCTGCAGGAGCGCGGGGTGAGCATCTGGGACGAGTGGGCGGACGAGAACGGGGACCTGGGGCCCGTCTACGGCGTGCAGTGGCGCAGCTGGCCCGCCGGACACGGGGAGACGATCGACCAGATTGCCCGCGTGGTCGAGTCCATCCGCACCACTCCGGACTCGCGCCGGCACATGGTCACCGCGTGGAACCCCGCGGAGGTGGACCGGATGGCGCTACCCCCGTGCCACGCGCTATTCCAGTTCTACGTGCAGCCGCGCGAGGACGGTCCGGACGCCCTGAGCTGCCAGCTGTACCAGCGTTCGGCGGACCTGTTCCTGGGCGTGCCGTTCAACATCGCGTCCTACGCACTGCTCACCGTGATGGTCGCGCAGCAGTGCGATCTGGTCCCGGGTGAGTTCGTGTGGACCGGGGGTGACTGCCACATCTACTCCAACCATTTGGAGCAAGTGCGCACCCAGCTCGCGCGTGAGCCCTACCCGTACCCCCGGTTGCAGTTGCGCCGGCACCCGGAGTCGATCTTCGACTACGAGTTCGAGGACTTCGAGGTGCTCGACTACCAGCACCACCCCGGTATCAAGGCCCCGGTGGCGGTATGAACGGGGACGTCGTGAACGGGCAAGGCTCGGACGCACTCGCCACGATCGTGGCTCCCGCAAAGGGTGAGCGGCGCCCGAACGGCGGGAGCAACGTCGCCGTGGGCGGGATCTGGGCGCAGTCCCCGGACGGCGTGATCGGGGCGGACGGCAGCATCCCGTGGCACGTGCCCGAGGACCTGAGGTTCTTCTCCCGCACCACCGTGGGGCACCCGGTGATCATGGGTCGGCGCACGTGGGAATCCTTCCCTGAGCGTTTCCGGCCCCTGCCGGGCCGGCCCAACATCGTGATCACCTCCCGTCCGGACTCGGTGCCCGCGGACGGTTCGCGGGTGTGGGCCGTGGACTCGTACGACGCCGCCGTGGCCCTCGCGCTGCGCCTGCTGCCCCCGGCCCCCGGCGCCGACGACGCCGCGCCCGCCGGGACCTCGTCGCGCACCGACGCTGCCTCCTCGGACGGGCCATCGCTCGTGCCGGGGACCGCGCGCGAGATCTGGGTGATCGGCGGCCCGGGGGTGTGGCGCGAGGCCGCCACGTATGCTCCGCTGCCCCTGACCCGGGCGCTCGTGACCACCATCGAGCTGGACGTCACCGGCGACACCCACGCCCCACACCTCGACGACGAGTGGGCGCGGCGCGAGGTCGCGGGCTGGGCCGAGTCCGCCCAGGGGGTCCGTTACCGGATCGACGAATACACGCGCGGTGCCGCGACCGGGACCGTGACCAGGGGCGATGGGATAGCGTGATGGGACACACAGCTCGAGATGGAGGTCCCCGCCGTGACGACTGAACCCACACCGCAGATCAACAACAGCCCGGACCTGAAGGTGGTCCCCAACCACGACGCTTCACGTTACGAATTGTGGGACGGGGAGCAGTACATCGGGTTCCTGGGCGTGGAGGTGCTCGAGGACGGCACCGTGGACCTGCAGCACACGATCATCTCGGAGGCCTTCGGCCGCCGCGGATACGCGCGGACACTGGTCACGCGCGTGCTGGACGACTACCGGCAGCGCGGCCTCAAGGTCCGGGTCACGTGCAGTTACATCCAGGACTACATGCGTCGCTTCCCGTCCTACCGGGAGCTGCTGGCCACCACCCCGGACCCGCGGACTCGGGGCTGAACACGGTGCCTCGTTAGACTGGGGCGCATGACTTCACAACCCGCCGCCGTAGGTTTTATCGGATGGCGCGGCATGGTGGGCTCCGTGCTCATGGACCGCCTGCGCGCCGAGAACGATTTCGCCCAGCTCGATCCCGTGTTCTTCTCCACCTCCAATGCGGGGGGTCCGGCCCCCTCGGTCGGGAGCGCCGGGGATCCTGGTGTGCTGCAGGACGCCCACGATCTCGAGGCACTCTCCAAGTTGCCCATCCTGGTCACGGCCCAGGGCGGGGACTACACCAAGGCCGTGCACAGTGAGCTGCGCAAGAACGGCTGGGACGGCATCTGGATCGACGCCGCCTCCACGCTGCGCATGAACGACGACGCCGTGATCGTGCTGGACCCCGTCAACCGGGACGTCATTGACGCCGCCCTGGACCGCGGCGTCAAGGACTTCGTGGGAGGCAACTGCACCGTCTCGTGCATGCTCATGGGGCTGGGCGGGCTGTTCCGCAACGAGCTCGTGGAATGGGCCACGTCCATGACGTACCAGGCCGCTTCCGGCGGCGGTGCGCGCCACATGCGCGAGGTCATCCAGCAGTTCGGGGACATCCACGCGAGCGTCGCCGACCCGTTGGCGGATCCCGCCTCCGCAATCCTGGAGATCGACCGCGCCGTGCTCGCCAAGCAGCGCGGCGGTGAGCTGGACACCACCCAGTTCGGGGTCCCGCTGTCCGGGTCCCTGATCCCCTGGATCGACGCCGATCTGGGTAACGGCCAGTCCCGCGAGGAGTGGAAGGCCGAGGCGGAGACCAACAAGATCCTGGGCCGCTCCGGGGACCGGACCATCCCGGTGGACGGGTTGTGCGTGCGGATCGCCGCGATGCGTTCCCACTCCCAGGCGCTGACCGTCAAGCTGCGCGAGGAGGTCCCCGTCGCGGAGATCGAGCGCTTGCTGGACGCGGACAACGAATGGGCCACCGTGGTGCCCAACACCAAGGAGGACTCCATGCGGGACCTCACGCCGGTGGCCGCCTCCGGGTCCCTGCAGATCCCGGTGGGTCGTATCCGCACCATGTCCATGGGTCCGCAGTACATCTCCGCGTTCACCGTGGGCGACCAGTTGCTGTGGGGCGCGGCGGAGCCCGTGCGGCGCATGCTCAGGATCGCCACGGGAACCCTCTGATCATGAGGGTCTGATCCGGGCGTTTCGGTGCGCGCGTTGATCCGCGCGTTCGGTGGGGTTCCCGGACCTAGCGAGGATCATCAGGGGTCGTGGCCCGCATGTGCCGCGGCCCCTGCACCATGGTGTGGGGCCTATCCCGGGCACGCCGGTAGCGCCACTGCGCCATGATGTTGGCCCACCACCGCCACGCACGCAGCGCGACTTGCTTGATCCGCTGATTCAGCCGGTGGGCCCATTCGAACTCGGTGCTCCAGATCCCCAGCCCCAGGAAGATCGCAAGCCACCCGGGCCCGGGCGTCACGAGCATCACGATCCCCGCGAGCACGAACACCCCGCCGAGCACGATCACGGTGGCCTTGTGCAGGACCCGCAGCACGGGGTGGCGCTCGGACCACGCGCGCAGCCGCAGCACCGCCCGGTGCACCCGGCCCCCGCGTTCGCCGCGCTCGATCTCCTCCTGCAACTCGGAACTCATGCGCGCGTCCCACTCAGGTGGTGCGATGCGCCGACGCAACCTGTCCCGCGTGTCCCGTTCGTGCGGGGCGCACTGCCGGCCCAGCTCAGCTCGCGCGTCCCGCACATGCGGTGCGCCGTGCCGACGCATCTCGCCCCGATCATCACGACCGTTCCGTTCGTCCCATGGGTCGCGCTCGTCAGAGCGACAGCCCGATCAGCACAGGCTCGGGGGCCAGTCGTACGCCGAAGACCTGTTCCACGCCGCGCTGTACCGTGCTCGCGACGGCGGCGATGTCCTCCCCGGAAGCGGTGCCCCGGTTCGTCATGGCCAGCGTGTGCTTGCCGGACAGCGCCGCGCGTCCTCCGGCGACCTCCCCGCCGTCCAGGTCCAACAGCTCGTTTCGGGTGCCCAGCAGCCCGAATCCCTTGCCGAAACCGGCGTGGTCGATCAACCATGCCGCGGAGAATTTCACCGCGCCGGGAACCTCCTGTCCCGTGGCGTCCAGGACCGGGTAGCGGGGGGCGTCCGCGGGGATCCGATCCGTGAGTTCGTTCTCCGGGACCACCGGATTGGTGAAGAAGGACCCAGTGCTGAACGTGTCCCTGTCCTCGGGGTCCAGGACCATGCCCTTGCCCGCTCGCAGTCGCAGCACGGTGTCCCTCACGGTCGCGAGCGGTGCGCTCTGGCCCGTCTCGACCCCGAGAGCGGCGGCCAACTGGGCGTAGCGCACGGGCATCGACTGCTCCTGCCTGCGCAGGCGGAACGTCACGGACAACACCACGTAGCGCGGTGAACCGTGAGTCATGCTGCGCTTGAGCAGGGAGTCACGGTAGGAGAATTCCAGGTCCGCGAAACCGAACGTGAGCTCCCTCCGGGCTTCCCGGTCCCACACCCGCACCCGCACGATGCACTGGGAGACCTCCGCGCCGTACGCGCCCACGTTCTGCACGGGCGTGGCACCCGTGGTGCCCGGGATCCCGGCCAGGGTCTCCAGACCGGCCAGCCCGCGCTGTACCGTCTCCCGAACAGTGTCCTCCCACGGCTCTCCCGCGGCGACGTCCACGAGCGCCGTCTCCGAGTCGCGGTCGGCCGAGCCGTCCTCGTCCGTGACCGTGATCCCGCGCGTGGCCACGTGCACCACGGTTCCTGCGAACGGCTGATCGGAGGCGAGGATGTTGGAGCCGCCGCCCACGATCAACACGCGCTCACCGGCGTCATCGGCGTGGGAGACCGCGTCGACGAGTTCCGCTTCCGTGGTCACCTCCACGACCTTCTCGGCGGGGCCCCCCACGGCCGTGGTCGTGAGGTGGGACAGGCGTGCTGCGTTCATGAGGCACCACTCTAGTGCGGGAACTGCACAACCGCCTGAGCCTTGACGAGCACCTTGAGCTCCTTGGCTTCGGCCGGATCCGTGTCCGGTTCGGAAAGGTCCGGAGCGGTCACGGTGAGGTCCACGCGCACCGTACGCGCCTCGGGATCCACGACTCCGATCACCCCGCTCACGGTCAGCGCGGTGCCCGGGACCACGCGGTCCTCGAACGCGTTGGGGACCACCACGGGCTTGCTGAACCGGGTCTGGTAGTCCACCACGGCGCCGGGATCGCCGGCCCACTCGGTCACCAGCGCCACGGCCGCACCCATGGTGAACATCCCGTGGGCGATCACGTTGGGCAAGCCCACGCCCTGCGCGAAATCCTGGTTCCAGTGGATCGGGTTGAAGTCACCAGACGCGCCCGCATAACGCACCAGGTCCGCGCGCGAGACCTCCACGCGGCGCTCCCCGATGGACTGACCCTTCTCGAGCTCGTCGAACGTGATGTTCACTGGTCCTCCCCGCGTACCAACAACGACGACACGGTGGTCGCCACCTTCTCCCCCGACACCGTGGTGATCTCCACGCGAGAGGTCACCATGGCCCCGGATCCCAGGGGACGCACGTTGTCCACCGTGACCGCGGCGGTCAGCTCGTCCCCGGCGACCACGGGGCGGTGATGCGTGAACCGCTGGTCCGCGTGTACTACGCGCGAGAAGTCGATCCCGGCCTCGGGATCGTTGACCAGGGCGGCGTCGGCCCGCTGGGACACAATGATCGCGAAGGTGGGCGGGGCCACGAGGTCCGCGTACCCGGCAGCGCGCGCCGCGGCGACGTCGTGGTGGGCGGCATCCGTGGCGTGGACGGCGCTCGCGAACTCGCGGATCTTCTCGCGGCCCACGAGGTACGGGGGGATGGACGGGTAGGTCCTGCCCACCACGTCGGCGGATATGGCCATGACTCTCCTCGATCGCTGGGAAGAATTTCTCCCAGAGTACTGGGCGAGCGGGCCCGCACGAACTACCGGGGCCGTGCACGCGCTCGTCCAGCCGCGCCCTTCTCGGTGGGTCGCTGTGCCAGCATTGATCCGCTACCCGATATGGTGCCTCGCCCCTCCGACGTCCGATTGTGCCCGCCCGCCCCGGAGTGCGGCGCCCTGTTCCTCGAGTGGAACAGGGCCAAACGGCCGCGAGATGAATCGGGCTCCTCCGCGAGTCGACCTGACGGACGGGTGGCTCAGCAATCGGCGAGGAGGTCGCCCGTTCCCGGACTGCTCAGGAGCGGGTGGTGCGGGACTGGCTGCCCCGGACCAATTGTGCCCGGGGACGACGAAGGCGCCGCTCCCCGAGGGGAACGGCGCCTGAACGGTAGCGGTGGACGGGCTCGATCCGTCGACCTCACGATTATGAGTCGTGCGCTCTAACCAGCTGAGCTACACCGCCACATCATAGATGAAACCCACGGTTCACAAAGAGCCGCAGGTTCTCATCATGAGAGCCCCGACCGGGAATCGATCCCGGGACCTCCATCTTACCAAGATGGCGCTCTACCACTGAGCTATCGGGGCAACGCGGAATACTCTAACAGGAGATGAGCGGGTCGCAAAAACGAGCACCTCACCCCACAAGCCGCGCCGATTCACCCGCCCCGGTGTGCTCGTTGATGAGCCAGCGGGCCTCGGGGGCGTCCGCCCGACCGACCGCTTCCACGAGGTCCCTGTGCAGGTCCAGGCGGGAACGGATGCACTCATCCAGGGGGGCATCTCCAGGGATGGTTGCACCGAGACGGTGCGCACCTCCACGACGTCCAACAGGCTCAGGTAGATGGAACGCAGCAGCTCGTTGGGACTGATCCGGGCGATGCTCGCGTGCAACTGCTAGTTGGAGCGCACGAAGGCCACCGGGTCCGGGGCCTCCCACGAGCTCATGGCCAACAACATGTGCGCCACGTCCTTCGCGGGCACCGAGATCGCGCGCCGCAAGGCGTGGGGCGGGCGCGACGACCTGCGGGTCGAGTACGACAACGCGAGCCCCACGTCCATGTGCAACATCGGCCAGCACGATCTGGAACCCATCCTGCGGCCGCCGGCGAGCGCCACGGGGCGAGCATCCGGTTCGGCACCGAACTGCTCGAACTGACCCAGGACGGCCGCCGGGTCTCCACGATTGATCTGGTGGGCCGCGGGCGGGTTCACCCTGCTGACCGGGATCGGCGGGGCGCCGTGGCGCGAGGCCGTTCGCGTCGTCGGCGAGGAACTGGGTCTGCAGATCGCCGTTCACGGCATCGGTGCGGGACAGGACCTCGCGGATCCCACCGCCGAACTGCGTGCCGCGCTGCACAGCATCCTGGGCACCCCCGCAAGGGATGTACCCGACGCGCAGAACGCCCCCGCCCGGGGCGAACTGCTCACGGAAGGAGCCTGATCATGGCCCTGGGACTGTTGGTCCTGCGCCCGGCCCTGGGGCTGTTGCTCTTCGGCTGGTGCACGAGGACCACCACTGCAGCATCACCGAGGCGGAGCTCGCGCACCGCGTCACGAGTGACCCCGAGAAGTGGGGACCAAGGCGGGCCCGCCCATGGCTGCGGACCGCGCCGGGATCTCGTCCGCACCGATCGTGGACGGGCACACGTACCTGGTCGATTGCGGACGCGCCTGCGTGACCCAGTTCCACAAGGCGGGGCTGAGCTTCGCGTCCCTGCGGGGGATCTGCCTGACCCATCTGCATGCCGATCCCGTGGCCGACTACTTCAACTACTTCATGATGGCGTCCACGACGGGCCGAAAGAACGGGGACGTTATCCCCGGCCAGCTCGCGGTGTACGGTCCCGGGCCCGCGGGCGGTCTGCCGGAACCGTTCGGGGGTCGGCCGGTGGGGATCGCGAGCCCGGAGGAACCCACACCGGGCACCACGTCCATGACCGCGCACCTGCTGCGGGCGTTCGCCTACACGAACAACATCTTCATGCGGGACGAGGACGTCCGGGACTACGACTCGCTCGTGGCCGTCAACGAGATCATGCCCCCGCACTCCGCCCACGTGATGGTTGAGGACGTGGGACCCGTGGCGCAGGCTTCCCATGTGGACCACCTGGTGCTCTCGCACATCGAGAACACGGGCGGCACCATCGATCCCGTGGAGTGGCACCGGCTGGCCAGCCGCGGCTACGACGGCGCGGTGACCGTGGGGCAGGGCCTGCAGATCATCACGGTGGCCTGAGCCGCACGCGTCAGCGCACCTCACACCTCACGGGAACATGAGAAGCAGAAAAGGGCCGTGGCCGGGACGATCGTCCCGGCCACGGCCCTTTGTGCTGTCACTCACCGGCCGCGCCGATGACCGACCACGTCAGCGACCGTCCCGGCTGAGCAGGTCCTCCTCAGTCGGCCGGCTCAGTGGCTCACAGTGAACCGACGAATCAGCGACCCGAGTAGCCGCCGTTGTCCGGGCGGTTCTTCCGACGTGGCCGGTCCTGCTGGTAGGACCCGCCACGGGAACGGCCGCCGCCGCGATCATCGCGGTAACCGCCACGATCCTCGCGGTACCCACCGCGATCCTGGTAGCCGCCCCGGTCCTCACGGTATCCCCCGCGGTCACCACGGTCGCCGCGGTAGCCCCCGCGGTCGTTGCGCGGGCCCCGATCCTCGCGGTACCCGCCCCGGTCGTTGCGGGGTCCACGGTCACGGTCACCGCCGCGGAAGGGCTTGCCCCCGCGCGCGCCACCGGGTCCGCGATCCTCCTGGATCCGGATGGGCGAACCGTTGATCTGGGTGTTGGCCAGCTTGTCGAGGGTTCCCGCGGGGAGGTTCTCGGGCAGACCCACGAGCGTGAACGTGGGGCGGATGTCGATCGCACCGATCTGCGAACCGTTGAGACCGCCCTCGTGCGTGAGGGCACCCACCACGGCGCCGGGGACTACCCGATCGCGGTGCCCCACGGCCAGCTTGTAGGTCTTCATCCCGGCCTCGTCCCCCGGGGAACGGCGATTGCGGGGGCCGTCGCCGTCACGGCGCTCGCGGTCCCGCTTGCGCTGCGGCAGCTCGGGCAGGTCCTCCAGGAGGAACGGGCGGCCGTTCTGGGCGATCACGGCGAGCGCAGCGGCGACCTCGACGGCGTCGACGTCGTGCTCGGACTCGTATTGCTTCACGAGCTCACGGAACAGCGAGAGGTCCTCGGAGTCGATGGTCTCCTCGATCTGCTGCGCGAAGTTCTCCTTGCGGGTCTGGTTGACCTCGTCCGTGGAGGGCACGCGCATCTGTTCGACGGGCTGGCGGGTGGCCTTCTCGATCGCGCGCAGCAGGTACTTCTCGCGCGGGGTCATGAACAGGATGGCCTCACCCTTACGCCCCGCGCGGCCGGTGCGGCCGATGCGGTGCACGTAGGACTCGGTGTCGTGGGGGATGTCGTAGTTGACCACCAGGGAGATCCGCTCGACGTCCAAACCGCGGGCTGCAACGTCCGTGGCCACGAGGATGTCGATCTTGCCGTCGCGCAGCGAGTCCACGGTGCGCTCGCGCAGGTTCTGTGGGATGTCACCGTTGATCGCGGCGGCGGTGTAGCCGCGGGCCTTGAGCTTGTCCGCGATCTCCTCCGTGGCGGCCTTGGTACGCACGAAGACGATCACGCCGTCGTAGTCCTCGACCTCGAGCACGCGGGTCATGGCGTCCAGCTTGTGCGGGCCCATGACCTGCATGTACCGCTGCCGGGTGTTGCTGCCCGTAGTGGTCTTGGCCTTGACCGTGATCTCCTGGGGGTCGTGCAGGTACTGCTGCGCGATCCGGCGGATGGCCTTGGGCATAGTGGCGGAGAACAGAGCCACCTGCTTCTCCTTGGGGGTCTGCGCCAGGATCTTCTCGACGTCCTCGGAGAAGCCCATGCGCAGCATCTCGTCCGCCTCGTCCAACACCACGTACGCGATGTCGTCCAGGTTGAGCGAGCCCTTGGCCAGGTGGTCGATCACGCGCCCCGGGGTTCCCACGACCACCTGCGCGCCGCGCTTGAGGCCCGCGAGCTGCGGACCGTACGAGGAGCCGCCGTACACGGGCAGCACGGTGAAGTCGTCCAGGTGGGTCGCGTAGGAGCCGAAGGCCTCGGCGACCTGCAGCGCGAGTTCGCGGGTCGGCGCGAGCACCAGCACGCGCGTGCTGCGCTGCGGGCCGTGCAGGTCGGACAGCTCCGCGAGCTTGGACAGTGCGGGCACGGCGAACGCGGCGGTCTTGCCCGTACCGGTCTGCGCGAGCCCGACGACGTCGCGGCCGCTCAGCAGCGCGGGAATCGTCGCGGCCTGGATGGGCGAGGGGTACTCGTAGCCCACCTCGTCCAGTGCCGCCAGCACGCGCGCGTCCACGCCCAGTTCGGCGAACGTGGGCGGGTTCGGTTCGGACTTCTCGGCGTCGGCGGACTTCTCCGTGGAGCCGTTCTCGGCGCGCTTCTCGGCAGAGTCGTTCTCGACGGGCTGCTCGGCCGGCTCGGCGGCGTCGTCGTCCCGGGCGGTCTGCTCGGCTTCGGAAGGCTGGTCGGCGGGCTCGGTTGCCTCGCCGCTGTCGGTGCGCTGCGCGTCGACGACGACGTCGTGGTTGTCGGGGGCGTCGGTCACGGCGGGAGCGGCGTCGTGCTCGGGGGTCTCGTTGTGGGGATTTTCGTTCTGGGACAGGGAGTCAGTGGACACGGAAGAACCTCGCTTCGGTGGAATGGAGTGATTGTCACCGGTGCGCGCGGTACTACCGCTGAAGTCCTGGACCGACATGCCCGCTACGGCGAAACGGTTACGACAGACAAGAAACCGGGATGATAAACCACTAGCCTACCGCACGGCCGGGCCATGTTAGGCCGATCTGCGGGCCACCACGATGTTCGCCTCGTCACTCACGACCGTGTAGTCGACCCCGTACATGTCCCGCGCGTAGCCCGTGACGTCCGCTGGTGGCTCGCCGCTCCACGTCCCGCCGAGCCGGTCCACGACCACGTACTCGGGGGCGGGATCGTCCCCGTTGCCGATCCAGTGCACGCGGGTGGTGCTCACGAGCCCGTTCATGAGCGAGAGGTCCGTGGCCACGCTCGCCCCGTGCGGGATGCGCTCCACCGCGGCGGCCTTGGCGTCCTGACGCGGATCGGGTTGCCATGCCTCGGCGGTGGCCAGTTGCGCGAGCGGTTGCTGGGTGCCCACCGCGAGCGCGACGACCAGCGCCGCCCACGGGGCCGCGCGCGCCATGGTGCGCAGCACCGCACCCTCGCCGGGGAGGAACGGTAAGCGGTCACGGGTGAGGCGTCCGTTCGTAACCCCGCTCCCGGCATGATCCCCCGCGGTTCCTCGGCGCGCCGGGCCGTCTGGGACGACGACGTCGCTCCCCGCCTTCCGCGCGCGATCCGCATCGTTGCGGAGCCGATCGATGGCGTCCACGAGCGCCACGAAGACCACGGGCATCAACACCGCGCTGTAGTGCCACCCCGGCCCCCAGTAGCCGTGGTTGGGGGACAGCATGCGCCACGCGAGCGTGGGCAGCGCCACCAGCGCGAGGGGTGAGCGCACCGCCACCACGGCGCCGATCAGCAGCAGGAGCAGCCACGTGACAAGCTTCTCAACCGGGACGACCTGCAACACGACCACGGAGGTGGGATCGCGCAGCAGAAGTGCCAGGTCGATCTTGTCCGAGTACGCGAACTCCCCCGCGGGGTTGAGCGCGGGCAGGATCACCCCCACCGCGAGCGCGGAGGCCAGGATGCCCCACACCATGAGTGCTGCGCCCCACCGCGCGGCCGGATCCCGCAGGACCGCTCTCGCGGGATCCGCCGATGTCTGTGCGGCGCCGCGGTCCCCATCCTGGCGGGCATCCGCGGTGACACCATCCTCAGTCCCGTGCACGGCACTGCGCCCTGCGCCGCGGTGGGTGTAGGCGCGGAACTCGGCCCAGCGGCGTCGTACCGCACGGCTCCACCCACGCGCGAACGGGACCAGCGCGTGACCGAGCATGAGCGCCCCGATCACCGCGACCGTAACCCCCAGGTCTTCCTTGACGAGGGCCACGGGCACGCTCCACAGGGCGGCCGCGCGCCACCGCCGTTCCCGCAATGCGCACAAACCGAGCGCGAGCAGCGGCACGGCGAGCGCGATCTCGTGAAACTGCACCGCGACCGCGTTCTGCAGTCCGAAGCTCGCCGCGTACGCCACGCCGATCGCGACGGCCGGGGCGGGGCGCAGGACATGCAGGGCACACCGCGTGACGACGGCGGCGGAGCTCCCGAAGAGGACGTCCTGCAGGATCATGAGGGTGAGCGCGGAGGGGAGCACGGCGTAGATCGGTGCCAGGACGATCAGCAGCGGGTGGAAGTGATCCCCCAGGAGATTGAACCCGTGGCCCTTGATGTCCACGATCGGTGCGTGTCCGGAGGCGTACGCGGAGAGCAGCTGCGTGAAGATCGCGTTGTCCCACGAGGGGACGTCCCAGCGGATCCACTGGCTCCAGGAGAACGCGCAGTACACCGCGGTCGTGAACGCTCCCACGAGGACGGGTAGCAACCATGCGGGACGAGTCTGCCCGGGGTCGGCCGATGCGGGGGAACGGGCCACGGTCCTCCCTCCGGGGTGCCTGTGCCGGGCGGCGGGGTTGTCGGACCCAGTATGCCAGCCGGGTGCGCGCGAGGGTGTCGGAGACCCGTGGCATCATCTGCGCATGACCACCACGGTGCGGACAGCGCGAGTCACCGGTTCGGGGGACTCCCCCGCCCGGTTGCGCTGGACGCCACCCGGGCCCGTGCACCTGGGCCAGACCCTGCGGGTGCTCGGGCGCGGTGCGGACGATCCCACGGTGCGCATCCTGAACGAGGACTGCGTGTGGATCACCACGCGCTCGAGCGGGTTGCCGGTGAGTGCGCGGTTCTCCCGCCCACCTCGCGTCGCGGGTGAGAACCCCCTGGACCGGGACGTCGTCGTGGACGCGTGGGGTCCGGGCGCGCAGCAGTGGTTGCCGTCCGCGCCCCGGTGGGTGGGCCACGACGATTCGTGGGAGGAGTTCGAGTCCTCGGCGGGTTTTGCGCAGTTGCCGCACCGGCTCGTCAGGGCGCGCCACGACCACCCGGGGATGCGCTTGCCGGCCACGGGCACCGTCCTGGACCGCGCCGTCGTCTCCATCCTGGAACAGCGCGTCACGGCGATCGAGGCCGTGCGGGCGTACCGGGCGCTGCTGCGCTGGATCGGTGAGGAGGCACCCGGACCCGCTCCGCGCGGGATGCGGGTGCCGCCCACGGCCGAGCAGTGGCGCAGGGTGCCGTCCTGGCAGTGGCACCGGGCGGGCGTGGACCCCGCCCGTTCCGCGACGGTCATGCGCACGGTGCAGCGGGCGTCGGCCCTGGAGCGCCTTGGCCGGGAGCCGGATCCGGCGCGGGTGCGGGCCGCAGTGCAATCGATCAGCGGGATCGGTGTGTGGACGGCCGCGGAGATCACCCAGTGCACCCACGCAGACCCGGACGGCGTGAGCGTGCGGGACTTCCACCTGGCCGACTACGTGTGCTGGTTCTTCGACGGCGCCCCCGGATCGGACGAGCGCATGCTCGAACTGCTCGAACCGTGGCGAGGTCACCGGCAGCGGGTCGTGCGGCTCATCAAGGCCAGTGGGCACCGCAAACCCGCGTTCGGACCCCGCCTCACACCCCAGGATCATCGTCACCACTGACGGGGTTTGATGGGCCCGCCCCTGGATCGGCGCCGCCGCGGCGAACGGGCTACTCCAGAGCGGAGTCGCCCCAAAGAGCGGGCGGGGCATGATGTCGCGTGCCGCGCGTGCTGCTCTCCCGCGGATGACAGCCCGACTGAGGTTTGGCTTGCCTGCCTGGCGGGGTTTCCATGTGCGACGCAAACTATCTGCATGGCACAGCACACCGCGGTGGAACCGCACGCGACCAAGTCCGGGGAGAAAATGAACAAGCTGCGCGCCGGGGTCCTGGGCGCGAACGACGGCATCGTGTCCGTGGCCGCGACCGTCGTCGGCGTGGCCGGGGCCACCGCGGCTACGACGCCCGTGCTCGTGGCCGGTTCGGCCGCGGTGATCGGCGGCGCACTGTCCATGGCGCTGGGCGAGTACGTGTCCGTGTCGAGTCAGAAGGATTCGCAGGAAGCTCTCATCGAGAAGGAGAAGTGGGAGCTACAGGCCATGCCGGAGGCCGAGCTCGACGAACTCACGCAGATCTACCGGGATCGCGGGTTGAGCGAGACCACGGCCCGACAGGTCGCGGTGGAACTGTCCGAGAAGGACGTGTTGCGTGCCCACCTGGATGCCGAACTCGGGATTGACCCGGATGACATTCCCAGCCCGTGGGGTGCCGCGATCTCCTCCGCGGCGGCGTTCCTGCTGGGTTCATTGTTGCCGCTGCTGGCCATCCTGCTCCCGCCCGCCCCATGGCGGATCCCCGTCACGTTCGTGGCCGTGCTCGTGGCGCTCGCGCTCACAGGGACGCTCGGTGCCCGGTTGGGTGACACCCCGCACGTGGCCCGCGCCGCGACCCGTGTAGTGACGGGCGGTGCGCTGGCTCTGGGTGCGACCTTCCTCATCGGTTCCCTGCTGGGGGTTTCCGCGGCGTGACGGGCCGCGTGAAGAACGACTGACGGGCGGCGGGGTCCCACATCCCGCCGGACAAGCGGCCCGGGCATTCAGACCGGATATACGGAGAGGGCGGCTCCTTCGGGAGCCGCCCTCCGTGTTTCATGGGCGTGTGCCGTGTGGCGCGGGCATCACATCATCTGTGTATGACGAGAAGTGCGCGCCACTACCGGGTCTACATACGCCGTGGAACTCAGGATCAGTTCTGCTGATCCCCCGCGGCGCCGGTCTCCGCCTCGGCGGCCTGCTTCTCGACCTCCGCGCGGACCTCGTTCATGTCCAGGTTCTTGACGGCGTCGATGACCTGCTCGAGGGAGGATGCGGGAAGCGCGCCGGGCTGCGAGAACACCATGATGCCCTCGCGGAACGCCATGAGCGTGGGGATCGAGGAGATCTGGGCGGCGGCGGCCAGGCCCTGCTCGGCCTCGGTGTCCACCTTGCCGAATACGATCTCGGGGTTGTTCTCGGAGGCGGCCTCGTAGGTGGGTGCGAACTGCTTGCACGGTCCGCACCAGTCCGCCCACCAGTCCAGCAACACGATGTCGTTGTCAGAAATGGTCTGGCCCAGGGTGTCCTGGGTGATGTCTACAGTAGCCATGAAACTAGCGTAGGACTCCGTTCCGCCGGGCTCCAGAACGTTCACTGCGGGCACAAGGAAGGCCCTGGGCGCCGCGCCGTCGGCATTCCCAGGAATCACCCGTGAGGAGCCACCCGTGACCTTCAGACTCGGTATCGCCACGCGGGGGGAACGCGCTCCCCACCCCGACACGGGTGAGCTTCCCAGTCCGCGGGAGGGGTTCCTGCAGCTCACCGAGTTGGCCCGCACCGCGGACCGGGTGGGCCTGGACATCGTGGCCGTCGGTGAGGGCCACGGGGCGGAGCACGTCAACCCGGATCCGTTGCAGCTGCTGGCCGCGGGACACGGGATCGGCGTGATGCTCAACGTCATGGAAGGCCGCTGGGACCAGCTCGTGCCGTACGTCAAGGCGTACCGGGAGGCGCTGCGCGGCTTCAGGCACTCCACGCGCGGCGCGGTGGGCCTGCTGCTGCCGGGCCTCGTGGTGTCCGACGACGACGACGCCCGCTCCCCCGACGCCCTCACCCTCGCCTATCCCCACTTCGCCGCCAGCACGAGAACCTTCGGCGCCGCAAGCGCCGACGAACCCGCGTGGACACCGGAGGAGTTCCGCGAACAGTGCGGGCCGGAGGGTGCGCTGCTCGTGGGCGGTGTGAGCGACGTCGTCACCAAACTGCGGGCCATGCGCGAGACGTTGGAGCTGGATCGGGTGCTCGTGCGCGTGGACGTGAACGGCCTGCCCCACGACGCGGCGCTGCGGACCGTGGAACTGCTCGGTCGAGAGGTCCTCTCGGCGCTGCGCTGAGCCCACCCGCGCTGCTCGGAACTCCCGCACCTGCCACCCACCCCGCTTCCCACATCCATGGGCTCCGCCCCGCCACATCACGCCCCATCCTGCGGCTTTTACTGAGGTAAAGCAGAAACGGGCGCCCTCAGCTGCTTGTGCTCCACTAGGAATTCGATGCGGTCGGCACAGAGGGCGGGTGAGCCGCGGAGCAGGGCGCGGCAGAGCTTGGCAGGAAAGTCGCGACTGCAGCAGGGCCCTGGGACGAAAGAAGGGGCTCCCCGGATCATGTCATCCGGGGAGCCCCTTCGGGATGATCGCTCATCCCCGTGGGTGGCAGGTGAGGGATTCGAACCCCCGTAGGCAGTGCCAGCTGATTTACAGTCAGCCCCCTTTGGCCGCTCGGGTAACCTGCCAAGAGCGCACAGAGCGCATTTCACCCCCGCCATGCGGGAGCACCTCAACATTACACAGCACACCCCCCGTCCCCCAAATCAGCGCGGGTGCCCCCACAACCCCTGAACGGCCGGGAGCGTGACATCGGTGCCCCCACGCGGGTGACCGCGAACTGCGCGGGGAGCCCGATCACCACCGATCCGCCCGGTTCCGGCACGAATGCGCTCATCGCGGGCAATTAGGCTGGTGGGTGACATCACGCACCCAACACACCCAGGAGGACAACCGTGGCTTCGGAATCATCATTCGACGTGGTCAGCAAGGTCGACAAGCAGGAAGTGTCCAACGCCCTGAACCAGGCCCAGAAGGAAGTGGCCCAGCGCTACGACTTCCGCGGGGTGGGCGCGGATATCGACTTCTCCGGCGAGAAGATCCTGATCAAGGCCAATTCGGAGGAGCGTGCCCAGGCCGTCCTGGACGTCTTCCAGTCCAAGCTGGTCAAGCGCGGGATCTCCCTGAAGTCCCTGGACGACGGCGAGCCCTACGCCTCCGGCAAGGAGTACCGCATCGAGTGCTCTATCAAGGAGGGCATCGCCCAGGACCAGGCCAAGAAGATCACCAAGCTCATCCGTGACGAGGGCCCCAAGGGTGTCAAGGCCACCATCCAGGGTGATGAACTGCGCGTCTCGTCCAAGTCCCGTGACGACCTGCAGGACGTGATCGCGCTGCTCAAGGGATCGGACGTGGAGGTCGACCTGCAGTTCGTGAACTACCGCTGACGTGACCCGGCCCCGGCGCTGCGCCAGCACCGCGTCGGCCCCACGCCCGTCACACGCCGGTCGGCATCCGCAGACCAGGAAGCCGTGAGCCCCGAGCGGGGATCACGGCTTCTTCCGTACGGGGTTCGCCCCCCCGGGCACGACGGCGGACACGCGGGCCGCAGTCGTGGGACAACGCGACGGGCCGGTCGCACGCGACGCCCACCGCGACGTCGAAACCCGAACGCCGCGTCAGCGGCCGTAGAACCCGCCGTTGCGTGCCATGTTCTGCAGCCGCTGCACGCGGTCGTCGGTGGAGGGGTGGGTGCGGAACAGGCCGGAGACCGCACCGCCGCGGAACGGGTTGGCGATCATCAGGTGGGACGTGTTGACCACCTTCTGGTCCTCCGGGTTCATGGGCCGCTGGGACGCGCCGCCCTCGATCTTGCGCAGTGCCGAGGCGAGCGCAAGGGGATCGCCGGTGAGCTTGGCGCCGTCCTCGTCGGCGTCGTACTCGCGCGTGCGGGAGATGGCGAGCTGGATCACGGTGGCCGCGACGGGTGCGAGGAACGCCATGAGCAACCCCACGAGCATGTTGCCACCGCGGTTGTCGTCACCGCGCCCGCCGCCGAAGATGGCCGCGAACTGCAGCACCTGCGCGGCGGACGTGATGAGTCCCGCCACCGCGGCCGCCACGGACGAGGTCAGGATGTCCCTGTTGTACACGTGCATGAGTTCGTGGCCGAGCACCGCGCGCAGCTCGCGTTCGTCGAGCATCTGCAGGATCCCCTCGGTGCAGCACACCGCGGCGTTGTCCGGGTTGCGTCCGGTGGCGAACGCATTGGGGCTCATGGTGGGCGCGATGTACAGCCGCGGCATGGGCTGCTCCGCCCGGCGGGAGAGCTCCTCCACGATCCGGTACATGGCCGGTGCCTGTTGCGGGCTCACGGGCACCGCCCGCATGGACCGGATGGCGAGCTTGTCCGAGTTCCAGTAGCTGTATGCGGTACCGATCAGCCCGATCACTGCGAACAAAATGATGAAGAACGAGCTGCGCGTGGCCCCGGCGATGATCCAGCCGATCGCCAGCAACACCACCCACATACCGCCCAACAGCAGCACGGTCTTCAGTCCGTTGTAATGGCGGTGCATTCAGTGTTCTCCTGTGGGGTCTAGCGGGGCAAGAAAATGTTGAGGGATACCGACGGTACCAATGCGGACGGCGGCAACGGCGGCGCGGGCAGTGGGGGAAATGTGGGCAGCGGGGGCAGCCCGTCGAGGCAGATGATCTCCCACCCTCCCAGTCCGAGCGACACCTCGCAGCCGGGGTCCGTGGTCGTCGGGGGCGGTGGTGCCACCCCCGTCGAGGGGGACGGGACCGGTGTTTGCGTAGCGTCCGACGGCGCGGGGGAGGTTCCCTCGCCCGGGTCCGCGGGGTTCCCTCCCGGGTCCGCGTCACCCGGGAACGGGCTCGGCGACGGCGTGGGCGGGACGTCCGGATCGGTGCCGAGGTCGGGGGCAGAGGACGACGTCGCACCGCCCGCTCCGTTGCCCGGCGCACCCGGGTCCCCGGGCAGTGGCGCACCGCCCGGCCAGCGACCTTGCGAGTCACCCTGATTGCGGCCGGCCTGGCCGTCCGGGCCTTGTCCCTGGGGGACGTCCTCGCGGGCCTGCTCGGGGCGGGACGCGTCGGAATCGCCGAGGGCCACGGACCCTCCACCGTCGGAACCGCCCGAGTCCCCCTGAGCCACGGATGCGGAATCTCCACCATCGGCGGCACCGCCGTCCGAGTCCCGACCGGCGGAATCCCCTTCGCGGGAATCACTGCCGTCCGCATCGTCGTCGCGACCGGCTGCGGGTGTCTCGGAAGAACCGCGGGCGCCGGACGCAGCGGCGTCGCCGTCGGAAGAGTTCACATCCGGGGAGGCGGCGACGGCGGGCGCACCGCCCGAGGGATCGCCCGGCGAGTTGGACACGGCCACGATCCCCACGGCCGCGGCGGCCGCAACCAGGACGCCGACCGCGGCGATCGCCAGGCCCATACCGGACGATGCGAACGCAGCAATCCCCGTGGACTGCCCTGCGGCTGCAGCCCCGGACGAGGCGCCCGCGCCGGCCCCGGAGCCGCCGGCACCCGGACCCCCGGAGGTTGCGATGGCGCTCCCCGCCGCGCCATCGAAAGCCGGGGTCCCCGCGACTCCCGGAGCCTGGGACGCGGCAGCCCCGAAGCCCGCCAGGGACGTGCCGGCGAGCGCGTCCACGAGCCGACCGCCCGCGCCGGCCCACAACGGAAGTCCGGCTAGGACGGGCAGGAGCCAACCGCGCATCCCGATCCCGAGGTCCTGGAGCTGCAGGTACTCGGCGGTGCAGCGGGGACACCGGTCCAGGTGTTCCTGCACGACCTTGGTGCGTGACGGGGTCAGGGAACCGCGCGCGAACGCACCGAGCTGTCGTGAGTACTCGCCGCAGTCCTCGAGTGCTCGCACCGAGACGTGTTCCTGCATGTAGGCGGTGCGGAGTCCCTCCCGTGCGCGTGTGCCCAGCGCGGAGACCGCGTTGGGTTGAATGCCCACGGCGGAGGCCACCTGACGCGGCTTGCGCCCCTCGATCTCGAGGTACCACAGCACTTCCTGCCAGCGCTCTGGCAGGGACGCGAACGCGCGGGCCACCACCACGGAGTCCACCTGGCGCACTACGGTGTCCTCGAACAGTTGCACACGGTCCAGCGGCCCGTCCGGCTGGGGGTCCACGGGACGCGTGCGGCTCAGCTCGTTGGCGCGGTCCGCAGCGAGCCGGGACACGGCCGTAACGAGGTAGGCGCGCAGGAACTCCCGGGGGCCCTTGCCCTCCTTGAGCAGCGCGAACACGCGCGTGAACGCCTCGGAGACGAGGTCCTCCGCTTCCGGCTCGTTGCGGGAATGCATGCGGGCCACGGCCAGCGCCGCCCCGCGGTGCCGTTCGTAGAGCGTGGCGAAGGCATGCGAGTCACCTTCGCGGACCGCGCGTAACAGGTGTTCGTCGCTGATGCGTTGGCCGCCCTGGCCCGGGTGGTCCCCGGTGCCGGGAACTGCTCTGTGTGACATGGCGCTCTCTGCCCACTGGAAGTAACTCGGTACCTCCATTGTGACAGCCGCGGGCGCTGCGCGGCACTCCGCGACCCCGCCCCTCCCCCCGCGTTCCCGCTGTCACCGCGCCGGCCCAGTCATGGCCGGGGGCGGGACCGGCGCCCCCACGCCGGTCCCGCCCCCGTCTCCTAGTGCCATCTCCCTCCCCCGCGCCGGACAGCCCGTCCGGCAAAGAGACGCTCTCACCCGCCGCGTGCCGCGCGATGTGTCCCCGTGGTGATCGCGGCACCGGTTCGCCGGTCCCAGAGCGATCGGACCGTCCGGGATCCCGCGCAGCCCGCGCGGGATCCACTACGTAGACGCACGGGATCGGAAATCATGACGCGAGATCCGAAAACTTTTTTCGCGGGTCCCGTCACGGATGACGACGCCGCTGCGCGCGGCCTTCCGCGCGCCCGTCCCGGACCGCGACGGCCCCACGCGGCGGGCGGGCCGCGAGTGGACCACGGCGGTGCCCCGGGGCCGCGGGCGGGGACGGACATGTCGACGGGGACGGCGGCGTCGGCAGCGTGGGAGCGCCGTAACCGCGACTATTGTGAGTGGCTCAGAATAAGAATAGAATCATCCCATGGAGACCACCGTTCAGGCCGCGCCGCACCCGTCGCGGGATGCGTGGACCTCGCATCTGCGCTCGCACGGGCGCAGGGTCACCAAACAACGTCTTGCCGTGTTGGACGCCGTGTCCGCGGTTCCGCACGCTACCGCCGAGGACACCGTGCAGCAGGTCCGCTCCGTGCTGCCCAATATGTCCGTCCAGTCCGTCTACGTGGTCCTCGCGGACCTCGCGGCGATCGGGATGGTGTCCAAGTTCGAGCCGCCCGGATCCCCCGCGCGCTACGAGATCAGCACCGGGGACAACCACCACCATGCGTACTGCGTGCGCTGCGGAGTGGTCCAGGACGTGCCGTGCGCCGTGGGCCATGCCCCGTGCCTCACGCCGTCCCAGGACCACGGCTTCGAGCTGCTAGCCGCGGAGGTCGTCTACCGGGGTGTGTGCCCCCGCTGCCAGGAAGAGCTCGCGGCGAGCGCGACCGAGGCCCGCTGAGCCACGCTGACACCGGCTCCCTGACGCGCGGCCCTGGCATAGAGCCCTGGCGCACCCCCGGACACGCCCCGCGGGTGTGGAAACTGCGGACGAGATGCGCCGCAATTCCGACCCACCGACCTCTCAGTCGCGAGGCTGCGAGGTACCGCCCTGTTCGCGCTGCGTGACGAGCTCCAGCATCTCCCGTAGCTGCGCCGTGGGCAGGGTGGCCACGGGGGCCATGGCATTGAGGCAGATGGCCGCCGCACCCGATTCGAGCGCGAACTCCAGGATCTTCCGGGACGGGGCCGAGCGCACCGTGAGCGCCGGGTCCAGGGCGGCCACCTCCGCCGCGGACGTGAAGACCAGCAGGGTATCCGGTGCGGCGCCCTCCTCGGAGGGTTGGACCATGACCGGGATCGCGTTCTCCCCCTCGTCCCGGGTGCCGAGCATGAGGTAACCGTTCGGGTTGAGCAGAGCCCCCAGGACGTCCGCCATGGCATTGTCCAGCAGCGCTTGCTTGAGTGCCTCGTTGTGGGGTGAGCGGCCCACCCACTCGATCTGCTGGCGGGGGATCCGCAGGGCGTGTTCGGACGCCGGGTCCACCACGATCTCGTCGTACTGGGTGTCCTGCGCGACCATCTCGATCATCGCGCTCGCGCGCTGGCGCAGCAGGACGGGTTCGGCCAGATCCGGGTTCTTGTTGCTGCGGGTGAACATCTCGCGGGCCTGCTCGGCGGTCGTATACACGGCCAGTGCGCGACCACCGTCGGGCTGGGCGACCGCCTGGACCCGGATGTGGGACTGCGGCCCCACGGGCTGACCGTCCTCCCCCGGGACCAGGTCCGATCCGGAGATGTCCAGCAGCACGGTCCCGGCCAGCGCCTCGCGCAGGGCCCCGGCCAGGGTCCGCTCCCCGGGTTCGCGAGTGAACGCCTCGGCCGCCGCGCGTAACCGGGGGTGCACGTCCCCGTGGGAGTCGTCCTCGGAGGTCGGTGCGAACGGCAGCTCGACCCCGGCCTCATCGGCCAGTTCCAAGGCCCACAGCGGCGTGCGCTCCTGGGTACGCGGGAACTCAGTCAGCTGAGCCAGCACGTCCCGGCCCGTGTAGGCGCCCTCGTCCGCGTAGGGGCGGGGCAGCTCCCGGAAATTGTAGGACGCGCTCGTGTGCAGCGTGGGCTCGGGCCACCCGCTCGCGGCGATGCTCACGGACGCGGTGAACCAGCTTCCCCGCCCGGGCACCGCGCAGCTGCGCTGCAGTTGCGCGATCGTCTCCAGCACCGGGCTGTCCTGCTTGATGGGCCCTGCCGCCCCGGGGATCACGGAGCCGTCCCTGTTCTCGACCACCCGCAGATGGACCCGCCCGCCCTGGGGCTTGAACTCCACGAGCATGGTGTCCCAGCCCGGTTCCGTGCGCAGGACGGACATCACCCATTCGCCCACCCGTGCCACGAGTTCACGCTCACTGGGTGCGGGGGTCGTCGATTCGGGCCGAGGCTCAGAGGTCATGGTGTGGTGTCCCTTCGACCCGTGAGCCACGGGTCCGCTCGCTGTAAGTTCGCGCGATCTCCCCCGGTCGCTGCCGGGCGCCGCGCGCCCCCAGCCTAACGAACCGCTCGCGTGCGAGGTCCCAACACGGCCGCGGGGCGCGACGTCGCTCGGTGCGGCCGCGGCGTCGTCGTGGGGTACGTGCCGCGGGCGGATACAGGGGCCCCACAGGCACCGACGGGCCGTCCGGCGCGCGCTGGCGTCCGCGCCAGTTGTTAGCCTGGACCCATGACGAAAACTTTGCAGGAGTTGATCGACGCGTCGATCTTCCTTTCCACCGAATACCAGGCAGTGCTGGCGGAACTGTCCCAGGGCGCGGAGTGGGACGTGGACTTTTCCGCGCCGTCGTTCACCCTGCAAACCACGCCTCCCGTCACCCTGACCCCCTACCTGTTGGGCACCGAATCTGCGTCCCGCGGGTCCTTCGTGTGGTCGTGGCAGGAGCTCGGGCACTTCAACCCGCGCGTGGTCTCCGCCGCCGTGCAGGCCAAGCAGGCCGGTGAGCGTCACGAGGTCTCCGAGCTGACCACGGACGAGCTGCCCCTCGAGGACGGTCTGGCCCGCCGGCTGACCCTGGCCGCCAAGGCCGTCACGGGTCTCTACGCCCACTATCCCGCGCGCGCCGGTGGCAACATCACGGCGTGGTTGCTGCTGGACGGCCCCGAGTTCGAGCTGCCCCGACTCACGGAGCAGCGCATGATGCAGGTCATCGGGGAGTCCCTGACCACGGACACCGCCGTGGACCACAACCTCGCCGTAGCCAGCTACGCCAAGCTGCGCGGCGCCCACGTGGAGTGGGACACGGACGCCACCTGTGTGGTCACCGTGCACGACGGCGCTCAGCGCTTCTGGTTCGACGACCACCAGATCACGGGCGTGGAACCCGCTGAGCCCTCCGTGGGCGAGAACGAACTGCGCGAGCTCGAACACCAGGCGCAGACCCACCGCGAGGCCCTGCTCGAGGACCGCCGTGCCGCGGTGGCCCAGGCCGAGCAGCTCGGTGAGCAGCAGCGCGTGGAGTCCGCCGAACGCAAGCGGCGCGAGCGTGAAGAAGCCGCCGCAGCGGCTTCGTCCGCGTCCGAGCAGGAGGAGCCGCTGCCCAGCGAGCTGTCCCGCGAGGAGATCGAGGCGCCCGAGCCCGAGCAGCCCGAGGGGGACGTGGCCGTCCCCGCGAGCGAGGTGCGGGACCCGGACCGCCCGTTCGACCAGGAACCCACCTCCGGACCCGCCGAGCCGGGTCGCGTGGAGACCACGGTGCTGCCCGGTCCCTCCGGGGACGCGGCCACCGCCGGCCCACAGGCCTCCCCGCACCCCAACACCACGGCCATGTCCCGGATCCCGGACCCCGAGTTCGCCGCGGCCCAGCCGGGGATGCAGGACGAGGACGCGGCGCGGGACACGCGCGAACCCACTGCGCCGGAACCGAGCGAACCCGCGACGGAGCAGCCAGTCCTGCGGGACGTTTCCGAGGACACCGTGGCCCGTGAGCGGGCCGAGCGGGAGACGGTGGTCGCCCGCGAGACCGTCGCCGGCCCCGGCGCTGCTGAGGACGACATCTCCGCCCCCGCCGTGGTGGACGGCCAGGAGGTCGAGACCAACGAGCAGGCGGAGAAGAAGGGCAAGAAGAAGCGCGGTTTCCTGAGCCGTTTCTTCGACCTCTGATCGCGAACCGACGCGGCGGTCACGGGGGATAGGATCGGACGGTGACTGACAACGCGACTTCCGGCCCGGGCCCTCACCCGCAGAAGAGGGCCCGGGCCGGTTTCGGCTACGGGTTCGCCGCGTACGGGATCTGGGGGTTGCTACCCCTGTACTTCGTGGTCCTGGCCCCGGCCACGGCGTACGAGATCGTGGCCCTGCGCATCGTCTTCTCCCTGGTGGTCTGTCTGCTGATGCTGGCCGTGACCCGCTCCGTGGGCCGGTTCATCCGGTTGTTCCGGGACGGCTCGGCGGTGCTCGCGCTCACGGTGGCCGGTGTGCTGATCGCCGGGAACTGGTTGCTGTACACGGTCGCCACGACCACGGGGCACACCCTCGAGGCGTCCCTGGGGTACTTCATCAACCCGCTCGTGGCCATCCTGCTGGGTGTCCTGGTGCTGCACGAGAAGCTGCGCCCCCTGCAGTGGACCGCGATCGCCGTGGGTGCGCTGGCCGTGGTGATCATGGCCGTGTTCTACGGCGCGGTGCCGTGGCTCTCACTGGGCCTCGCCTTCACGTTCGGCTTCTACGGCCTGGTCAAGTCCCGCGTGGGCTCGCGCTATCCCGCGCTGATCACCCTCACCGGGGAGACCGCCATGATCACGCCGCTCGCGCTCGTGGCGGTCGCGCTGCTGGGCGCCCAGGGACAGATCACCCTGACCTCCGAGGGCACCGGGCATTTCCTGTTGCTGCTGTCCTCCGGCGTGATCACCGCTGTTCCGCTCCTGCTGTTCGGCGCCGCCGCCGCCCGGCTGCCCCTGAGCACCGTGGGCATGCTGCAGTACATCGCACCGATCGGCCAGTTCATCCTGGCCGTCCTGGTCTTCCACGAGGAGATGCCCCCGGAGCGCTGGGTCGGTTTCGGCCTCGTGTGGCTCGCCGTGGTGCTGCTCGTGCTCGACGCCGTCCGCGCACCTCGCGCGCCCCGTCTCCCCCGCCGCTGAGCGCACCAGGTCTCACCGCCACTGACAGCACCCGATCCCCCGCCGCTGCGCGCACCCGGGGCCCGGAACGAGAAAAGGCCACCCCTGACCAGGGGTGGCCTTGTCTCATGGGACCGTGTGAATCAGATCCGCGACTCGGGAGCCGCGCCGGCGTTCACCCGGGATCCCGGGTCACCGTCGGTGGCCGCGCGGTGCGCGGCGTCCTCACGGGAGCCCTCCGACGGGGTGTCGAGCTCGTCGACCTCCTCGGGCGAGCGCTTGATGTTGATCAGGGCGAGCAACAGCCCACCCCACACGGTGACCATGGCCACGATCATCATGACGACGGACATGGTGCTCATGAGAGTTCTCCTTCCGAGCGGCGGGGCTGGACCTGGGCGGACGACCGGCCCGCGGCGTCGCCAGCAGGGTCGGTGTGACCCGATCCGGCGTGCGCCCACGGGGCCTGACGCTGCACCACGGTCCCGTCCTCGATGGCGCGCAGGGAGAAGTCCTGGCCCAGTGCGGGGGTGCGGGTCGCGGTGTCCTGGTAGTGGGACAGCGGCTTGTGGCGCGCGAGGGTGCCGCGGTCCACGTAGGCGTCCTGGATGGCGGGGGCGGGGCTCGTGAGGGCCTCCGCGGTGCGCCGGGACCAGGGCAGTCGGGACAGCAGGTAGGCAAAGACGATCAGGGCCACGGCCATCCCCCACCCGAACGTGTTCACGAACCACTGCGGCATGTCGTTGTAACCCTGGGACACGGTCTCGGTGAGCTGGTCGATGAGGATGTAGCCCAGGATCACCGGGGTCACACCGCCCACCATGATCATCCACGTGCGCCCGAGCTTGAAGGACGAGACCGAGTTGATGTGGTCACGCAGCGTGGGCAGCGCCGAGAAGCCCGCGGTGAGCAACAGCACGGACACCAGGGCCGCGGCCACAATGCCGAAGTTGTTCACGAACGCGTCCACGACGTCCAACAAGTTCAGCCCCGTGGTCGTGGGGAAGAACAGCAGGGAGATCGCGGCGAGCGGGATGACCACGAGGGCCACGGCCGCGGGGCGCGAGAGCCCGAGCTTGTCGCGGAAACCGGCCACGATGACCTCCACGATGGAGATCAGGGACGTGAACCCGGCGAACGACAGGGCACCGAAGAACAGCACACCGATCAGCGTGCCGAACGGGGCCTGGGAGATGATGGCCGGGAAGGCGATGAACGCGAGACCGATCCCGGACGTCGCGACGTCGGCGACTTCCGTCCCGGAGGCCGAGGCCATGAAGCCGAGTGCTGCGAACACGCCGATACCGGCGAGGATCTCGAAGGACGAGTTCGCGAAACCGACCACGAGTGCGGAGCCGGAGAGGTCCGAGCGGGGCTTGAGGTAGGACGCGTAGGTGACCATGATGCCGAAACCCACCGAGAGGGAGAAGAAGATCTGCCCGTAGGCCGCGACCCACACGGAGGAATCACCCAGTGCGGACCAGGACGGGGTGAACAGGGCATCCAGACCCGCGGCGGCACCCGGCAGCGTCAGGGCCATGCCCACCATGATCAAGAACATGACCACGAGCAGCGGGATCAACACCACGTTGATCTTCCCGATCCCGTTCTGCACGCCCATCATCAGCACGATCAGCAGCACGAGCCACGCAATGGCCGTGGCGATGAACACCGGCCAGATGAAGTCGAAGCCGATCGTGACCTCGTCCGAGACCCGCATGTAGTCGCTCATGAAGAAGGTCGCGGGATCGTCCCCCCACGCCTTGCTGAACGAGAACACGGTGTACTGCATGGCCCATCCGATGATCAGGGCGTAGTACACGGCGATCACCACGCAGATGGCCAGCTGCCACCACCCGATGGTCTCGAGTTTGGGGTGCAGCCGCCGGAAGGACAGCGGGGCGGACCCGCGGTAGCGGTGACCCACCGCGTAGTCGAGCATGAGCAGCGGGATACCGGCGGTCAGCAGGGCCACCAGGTAGGGGATGATGAAGGCGCCGCCGCCGTTGTCGAACGCGACGTACGGGAACCGCCAGATGTTGCCGAGCCCCACGGCGGAGCCGATGGCGGCGAAGATGAACATGGTGCGCCCGGAAAATGCTTCCTTCGCGGCGCGACCACGTGTCGTGTCTGTGGACATGGATGAACCTCACGCGGGACGAATCCCATCGGCGCGCACGCGGAAGCCCTCATGGCGCGCAAGTGGATTACGGATGCGCCAAGCTTACTGAGAACTCAGCCCCTGCGATGCACCACGCCGTGCGCGAATTCGATCAGTGCCGCTTTGGCCACGGAATCGTCGAGCGGTTCGAGGGCCGCGATGGCCTCGTCCGCCCAGTCGTTGGCGATCTGCCACGCCTCCGCAGCCGCGGGGTGCTCGGACACGGCCTCGACGGCGCGGGCCAGGGCGGCGTCGTCGGACAGGTCCCCGTCCACGAGCTCGAGCAGCTCGCGCGCGGAGGCCGCGGCGGCCGGGTCGGAGCCGGCGGCGTCGCGGCGCAACAGCAGGACCGGGAGGGTGTCCACGCCCTCGCGCAGATCCGTACCGCGTATCTTGCCGGAGACGTCCGGGTGGCCGGTGAGGTCGATGATGTCGTCCGCGAGCTGGAACGCGAGTCCCACCTTCTCGCCGTAGACGACCATGAGATCCACCACGGAGCGGGCCCCCCCGCCCAGCAGGGCGCCGTACTGACCGCTCGCGGCGATCAACGAACCGGTCTTACCGGAGAGCACCTTGATGTAGTGGGCCACGGGATCCTCGTCCGGAGCGGGACCGGTGGTCTCCTGCAGCTGCCCGATCACCAGGCGCTCGAACGTGGTCGCCTGGATCATGAGGGGTTCCTGGCCCAGGGCGGAGACCATGGCGGAGGCACGCGCGAAGATCATGTCCCCGGTGAGGATGGCCACGGTGTTGCCCCACACCGTGTGCGCGGTCTGCACGCCCCGGCGCATGGGGGCGGAGTCCATGACGTCGTCGTGGTAGAGGGAGGCCAGGTGGGTCAGTTCCACGACCGCGGCGGCCTCGATGACCTCGTCCGTGACCTCACCGGCCACTTCCGCCGCGAGCAGCGTGAGGAGGGGCCGCACCCGTTTACCGCCGGCGTCGAGCAGGTGCCGGGCCGTGACGTCCGCGATCCGGTCCGCGGAGTGCACGGACTCTGCCAGCCGCTGCTCGATCCGATCGAGGCTGCGCAGCATGAGCGGGCCCAGGTGGGAGTCCTGGGCGATGAGCTCGAACCCTTCGGGCAAGCGCAGGGAGTCATTCGGGCGGCTGGGGTCAGTCACGATCCACCACTCTATCGACAATTCAGCTCGCGGGGGTCAGTGCGTCCAGTACCGCGATCGCGCGATCGGTCACAGTCCGGGCGGGCCGGTCCGACAGTTCCGTCATGACCCGCACCGCGAAGCGCATCATGGCCGGGACGCTCATCCCCGCCCGTAGGGCCGCGGTGAGGATCGCCGGGTGGCCGATGAGCTCGGCAAGCGCCCGGCCCTGCGTGAAATGGGCCCCCCATTCGGCGCGCACGAGCTGCGGGTAGCGGGCGAGCGCGTTCTCCCGTTGCTGGGGCCCGTTGGCCTCGGCGGCGTCCACGATGCACGACGCCGCGAACAGCGCGGACTCCATGGCGTTGGAGATCCCCTCCCCGTTGAACGGGGAGACGAGCCCCGCGGAGTCCCCGAGCAGCATGAGCCCGGGAACGTAGTGCGGGGTGCGGTTGCCGGCCATGGGCAGCGCGGCCGAACCCACCCGGCCCACCTGGTGCTCCGGGTCGAAGGTCCACTCGGCGGGCATGGACGCGGCCCAGTCACGCAGCACCGCGCGGTAATCGAGCTTGCCGAACGCGGACGAGGTGTCCAGGATGCCCAGGCCCACGTTCGCGGTGCCGTCCCCCACGCCGAAGACCCAGCCGTAACCGGGCAGCAGGGAGCGCTCGGGGTCCGTGCCGTCCGCGAGTTCGAGCCACCCCTCCATCCAGTCGAGCTCCGAGCGCGGGGAACGGTAGTACGTGCGCACGGCCACGCCCAGGGGCCGATCCGTGCGCCGGTGCAGACCCGCGGCCACGGCGGTGCGGGTCGAGTTGCCGTCCGCGGCGAGCACGAGGTCCGCGCGGTGCTCCTCCGTCTCGGAGGTGCGTCGCCCGGTCGCCGGGTCCATCACGGCTGCCTGCACGCCCACGATCCGCCCGGTGTCATCACGCAGCACGTCCCGCACCGTGCGGTGCTCGATCACGTGCGCACCGGCACGCCGGGCGTGCCGCACGAGGTCCTCGTCGAAACCCGCGCGCGTGCGCACGAGTCCGTAGGACGGGAAATCGGTCAGTTCGGGCCACGGGACCTCCACGGTGCGCCCGGACGCCACGAGTCGCAGTCCCTTGTTGGCCTTATAACCCTCCGCGGCGCCGTGCGGCAAGCCCATGAGCTGCATCTGGCGCACGGCCCGCGGCGTGAGCCCGTCCCCGCACACCTTCTCCCGCGGGTAGCCGCTCTTCTCGAGCACGGTCACCGCGATCCCCTGGCTCGCCAACCAGTACGCCGCCGTGGCACCGGCGGGGCCTCCCCCGCTGATCAAGACCTTCACTGCGCCGCGGCCCTCCGCTTCCTGTGTTCTTCCTTGTGATGTCGGCGCGCCCGCGTGCTGGACGGACCACCCGCCCATTGTGTCATCGCCCGCCGACGCCGCTGTCCCCGCCGTCGTCGCGGCCGCCGCCATCCATGCGGTGGCGCGGGCCTCGCCATGTACACCGTGCCCGCCGTCGTCGCTCCGCCCACGGACTCGGCAGGAAGCCGGGCCGGTCCCGGTCCCACCCGACCGACACCGCCGCGCCCACGCGCGCGTCCTATGCTTGAGGACGATGACACCCGAGTTCCCCGCACCCCGCCTGAGTGCGCTCACCCTTCCCCTGTCCGAGGTTCCCGCGGCAGCAGAGTTCGCCCGCAACCCGGACGTCCGGCGGTTGCTGGGCAGCGCGGACCCGGCCACGTGGATCATGCGCGGCAAGGGAATCGTCGGCCTCGGTCGCGTGGCGGCCTACCGCGTGCGGGGCGGGACCCGGTTCACCTCCGCGCGCGTGTGGTGGGACGAGCTTCGCCAGGACGCGACCGTGCATGACTCCGTGCAGCGCCCCGGCACCGGTTTGCTGGCCTTCGGGGCGTTCGCGTTCGCCCCGTCCTCCACGGTGGACTCCGGGCTCATGGTCCCCGAGCTCGTGATCGGCACCGACGCCCACGGCGCGTGGCTCACCCTGATCTCCACCGGACCGTCCGAACCCACGGTCGAGGACGTCGACGCCGCGTGGCGTCGCCTCGTGCGCGCCGCACCCGCGGTGGCGCGGCCTGAGGAACCGGACGCAGCGGCGTCGTCGTACCCCACGGCCGTGCCCGGGACCCTGGACGAACAGCACTGGATGGAGGCCGTCGCGGACGGCGTGGGGATGATCCGCGCGGGGGAGCTCGACAAGCTCGTGCTCGCGCGGGACGTGGTCGTGGACACCGGGCGGCCCATCGAACTCGGTGCGGTGCTGGGGCGGTTGAGCGAACGCTTCGCCACGTGCTGGACGTACTGCGTGCGCCTGGGCCCGGAGCAGGAAGGTTCCGAGCAGGAGGGCCCGGACGACGGGGAGGGTGCGGGCCGGTTGCTCGGCGCGACCCCCGAGATGCTCATCCGGGTGCATCGCGGCACCGCCACGGCCCGTGTGCTCGCCGGGACCCTGGACCGCCAGGACCTGCCGGACGGCGCCAACCCCGAGGACTTCGCTGGTACCGAGCTGGGCGGGTCCGAGAAGCAACAGCGCGAACACCGCTTCGCCGTGGACTCTCTGATCACGGGGCTGTCCCCGTACGCGGATGAGGTCTCCGGCGGCGAGCACCCCTTCATCCTGGCGCTGCCGAACGTGTGGCATCTCGCGTCGGACGTCACCGCGCAATTGCGTGCGGGCGTGGACGGGACCCTGCCCTCGGCCCTCGAACTCGCGGAGGCCGTCCACCCGACCGCCGCGGTGTGCGGGACGCCCACCGAGACCGCCGGGGCCGTGATCGAGGACCTCGAACGCATGGACCGTGGGCTCTACGCCGGCCCTGTGGGCTGGCTCGACGGCGCAGGTAACGGCGAGTGGGGCATCGCCCTGCGCGGGGCCGTGCAGCTGGACGCGCACCGGGCGCGCGTGAGCGCCGGCTGCGGGATCGTGGCCGAATCCGATCCGCGTGCCGAGCTCGCCGAGACCTGGGCGAAACTGCGCCCCATGCTCGAGTCCCTGCCCGCACGGTGGGACCGGGAGTAAAGGGATTCCGGGCCGATCCGGGCACCCCGTAGTAAAATCGCCACGAGTTTCACCCGGAACCCCACATCTCCCCGAGGAGCACACATGTCAACCCTGCGCCGACTCGTTCCCGCGCTCGCCGTCCTCTCCGCCGCAGGCTTGGCACTGACCGGTTGTGAATCGACCTCCGGGGGCGGCTCCCAGGCCGGTGGCTCCGACACGTTCACCGTGTGCACCAACTCTCCGTACCCGCCGTTCGAGTTCGAGAAGGACGGCAAGATCGTGGGCTTCGACATGTCCCTGGGGGACGAGATCGCCAAGGACCTGGGCCGGGAGAAGAACGTCGTGCAGGCGAACTTCGAGACCCTCGAGTCCGGAGCGGCGCTGGACACCGACCAGTGCGACGCCGCCATTTCCGGGATCACCATCACGGACGCCCGCAAGCAGTCCGTGGACTTCTCCAAGCCGTACTTCAACGATCAGATCGCCCTGCTGACCACCAAGGATTCCGGGATCCGCGACTTCGACTCCGTGGGGGACAAGACCGTGGGCGTACAGCAGGCCACCTCCGGTGAGCAGTTCGCCAAGGACAAGCACCTGAAGACCCAGCAGTTCGAGGACGTGGAGCTCATGTTCCAGTCCCTCGAGTCCGGTGGCGTGCAGGCCGTGTCCGGGAACATCTCCACGCTGTCCAAGCGCGCGAAGGACAACCCGGACCTCGAGGTCGTGCAGACCGTGGACACCAACGAGAACCTGGGCGTGGCCGTGAAGAAGGGCAACACCGAGATCCTCGACTCCGTGAACAAGACCCTGGACCGCATCACGAGCGACGGCACCATGGACAAGATGAAGAAGGAGTGGATGGGCCTGTAGGCTCCACTCCCCGAGAGCAGGACATCCGTGCCGGGCGGTGTGACACCGCCCGGCACGCACATGTGGGTAATCCACGGACAGGGAGACATCCATGGCCATGACCACCCGGCAGCGCGCCAAGCTGTCGCGGGGCATCCAGTACGCCGCACTCGTCGTCGTACTGGTAGCACTCGTGTTCCTCGCGGACTGGAACGTGCTCTACCAGCGCGTGTTCAACCCCGAGGTCGCACTGAACCAGTTCCCCGGGATCATCACCGTGGCGCTGAAGAACACCCTGATCTACACGGTCCTGGGCTTCGTGGTGGGCCTGACCCTGGGTGTGGTCCTCGCGCTCATGAAGCTCTCCTCCGTGGCGCCCTACCGGTGGATCGCGACCCTCTACATCGAGTTCTTCCGCGGCGTGCCCGCGCTGCTCGTGTTCCTGGCCCTGGGCTACGGCATCCCCCTGGCCTTCGGCTTCCGCTTCAACCACTACGTGACCGTGATGATCGCGCTCGGCGTGGTCGCCGCCGCGTACATCGCCGAGTCCCTCCGCGCAGGTCTGCAGGCCGTGCCCCCGGGGCAGTACGAGGCTGCCCGCTCCCTGGGCATGTCCCACACCCGCGCCATGGTCACGATCGTGATCCCCCAGGCCCTGCGCATCGTCCTGCCGCCGCTGACCAACGAGGTCATCCTGCTGACCAAGGACTCCTCCCTGGTCTACCTGCTGGGCATGGGCGTGCAGCAGTACGAACTCACCAAGTTCGGCCGCGAAGGCATCTCCGACGCCGGCGCCGGGCTGACCCCGCTCGTCGTGGCCGGCATCTGCTACCTGATCATCACCGTGCCGCTGGGGCTTCTGTCCCGCCACTTCGAAACCAAGACCGACCGGGTCAAGAAGTCCTAGGAGCTCCCAGTGTCCACTTCCGCAGCCTCCCCCGATCCCGCATCCTCCGACCCGTCGGCGACCCCCGGGGCGGATCCCGCCCGGGGTTCCCAGCACGACGCCGCCTCTACTGCAGGTCCCAGCTCTGCCGCGACCGGTCCGGGCCGTTCCGCTGCCCGGTCCCCGGGTGTATCTCGCGCGTCCTCCGACGACGCCGCTGCCGCGTCCGACCGGGGCCACTCCGGTTCCGCCGCGGTGCACGTGCGCGAGCTGCACAAGTCCTACGGGGACCTCGAGGTGCTGCGCGGGATCGATCTGAACGTGGCCACAGGTGAGGTCGTGTGTCTGATCGGGCCCTCCGGTTCCGGCAAGTCCACCCTGTTGCGCTGCCTCAACCTCCTGGAGTCCCCGCAGTCCGGGACCATTTCCGTGGGCGGGTTCACGGTCACGGACCCAGATCTGGACGTGGACGCCATGCGCCGCCGCGTGGGCATGGTGTTCCAGCAGTTCAACCTGTTCCCCCACCTGAGCGTGCTCGAGAACTGCACGGTGTCCCAGGTCAAGGTGCTCAAGCGCTCCAAGGAGGAGGCCAAGCGCATCGCCCTGGCGAACCTGGAACGCGTGGGTCTGGAGGCAAAGGCCGGCCAGCGGCCCACCCAGCTCTCCGGCGGTCAGCAGCAGCGCGTGGCGATCGCCCGGGCGCTGTCCATGGACCCCGATCTGATGTTGTTCGACGAGCCCACCTCCGCTCTCGATCCCGAGACCGTGGGCGACGTCCTCGCGATCATGCGCCAACTCGCGGATGACGGGATGACCATGCTCGTGGTGACCCACGAGATGTCCTTCGCACGCGACGTCGCCGACCGCGTGGTGTTCATGGACGGCGGCGTGGTCGTGGAACAGGGCCCCGCCCGCGAGGTCATCGGCTCACCCCAGCACGAGCGCACCCGCACGTTCCTCTCCCGGGTCCTCAACCCCACCACGGTGGACACCCCGGAGTAATCCGCCCGCCGACTCCCATGAAACGGGGGCCCCGCCCCCGTGATCCTGCAGCAATGGGCGGGGCGCTCGATGCCGCGTGGAAGCACACGATGACGACGCCGCTGTTCGGGAAGAACAGCAGCGCCGTCGTGGTGGAACACGGGTGCCGAGCGGGTGCCCGACCGGATCGGTGGATCAGACGCGATCCGTGACAGGGATGTCGGTGGCGGACCCCCGGATGTCCTGGGTCTCGAGGATCTCCTCGGCCGTGGCCTTGGCCTGTTCCACCGTGCGCTGACGCGGCACGAGGATGGTCACGAGCGCACCGAACAGGGCCACGGCACCGAAGATGTAGAACGCGGTGGCGCCTCCCAGGTTGGCGGCCAGGAGCCACCCGCCGATGAGCGGGCCGAAGATCCCGCCCAGGCGGCCGGAGCCCCAGGCCACGCCGGCGGCACGTGCGTTGGTCGTGTAGTAGTTGGACGTGAAGCCGTAGATCAGCACCTGGGTACCCAGGGTGCCCACACCGGCGATCGCGATGACGATGAACAGCACCGGCAGCGGGAACGCGAAGGTCATAAGCGTCAGGGTGATGGCCGGGAGCACGAACGTGGTGGCCACGATGTGCTGCGGGCCCGAACGGTCCGCGAGCTTGGAGGCGAGCATGCCGCCGATCACCGCGCCCGAGTTGAGCACCGACGTGGCGCTCATTACTCGACCTCGATCCTGACCGAGAGTGTGACCCATGGCACCGGGAGCAACCCCTGGGTTTTACCAGGGGTGCCTCTTTCCCGAATCATGAATGAATCGACGTGATTGAAACACGCACCCTATGGTGAGGACGCCTATTCACCGGCGTTCACGGCGGGGTCGGCCGGCATCCCTCGGGGCGTGCATCCCGCGCCGATGCAGCGCGCCCACCCGATCACGACGTCATGAGCGGCCCCTGCGGGAGGCGATGAACCGCGGTCAGCCCCGGTTCACCATCCCGGAGGGCCGCACCGAGATCACCTCGACCTGAGAATCCCGCGTGGCGTCCACTGCCGTGCGCACCGCCGCGGCAATCTGCTCGGGGCGGATCCAGTCCTCGGGGTGGTACTCGTTGCCCATGTACGCCTGCAGTTCCTCCTGCATGTCCGTGGCCACGCGCCCCGGGTGCACCGAGCTCACGCGCACGCCGTTCTCGCGTTCCTCCTCACGCAGCGCGTCGGTCAGGGCGCGCAGGGCGAACTTGGTCCCGGAGTACAGCGCCGCCGACGGGCCCGAGGTGAACCCCGAGCCCGAGTTGATGGCCACGACGTCACCGCCGGCCACGCGCAGCTGGGGCAGGGTCAACCGGGTCAGCTGGGCCACGGAGATCACGTTGACGTCGAAGATCCGCTCCCACTGCTCCCGCGTGGCCTCCTCCACCCGCGCTTGCGGTGCGATCCCGGCCGAGTGGACCAGCACGTTGAGCCCCTCGAACTCGTCCCGCAGGGGTTCCCACGCCTCGGCGACCTCCTCGTCCGAGCTCACGTCCGCGGTGAACGCCCGGGTCCCCGGACCCAGCCCGGCGAGTTCGTCGCGGACCCGCTGGACGTCGGCGGCGGAACGTCCGCCCACGAAGACGATGTGGTCCCGTGCGAGGTCCTGCACGATGGCCCGGCCGATGCCACGGGTGGCGCCCGTGACGAGCGCGGTGCGGACGGTGGTCGTGTGAGTGCTCTGCTCAGTCATGACGCCATGCTAACGAGCGCCCCGGACACCATGGGCGGCGCATACGGCCGCGGCCGGCCCGGGACGGTACGCACGGCGCACGGTGAAAAACATGTGAGCGCCGAGTGGCATTCACTCCCCCGCGCGATGCTCCCGTTCGGAGGGCTCGCCCTCAAGGTACTCCCGCACCGCTCGCGTACCGGCGTCCCTGGCGGCCACGTTGAAGTCCCGCAGGCTCTGCCGGTCCAGTGTGACCTCGATGACCCGCCGGCCGGCCACGGGTGCGGCGAGTGCGGCGGCGAGTTCGATCGCGGTGTCCGCGCTCACGTATTGGACCCCGTACGCCGCACACAGCTCCGCGATCCCCACCGTGTGGGGGGTTCCGAAGAAGCGCTCCACGGTCGCGGTGTAACGCGGGTCCCGGCCCAGCTCCCCGTGTTCCAGGGTCTGGAAGATCCCGCCGCCGGAGTCGTTGACCACGATCATGTGCAGGTCCGGAACGCGTTCGCCGGGTCCCAGGAGCAGTCCCCCGGCGTCGTGCAGGAACGTCAGGTCCCCCATGACGGCACGCACGGGCCGCCCCGTCCCCAATCCCACGCCGTGCGCGGTAGCCACGGTCCCGTCGATCCCCGCGAGCCCGCGGTTGGCGATCACCGCCAAGGGCCCCCGGGCGCGGGCCACGAGATCCAGGTCCCGAACGATGTTAGAGGACCCCGCCAGGAGTACCGACCCGTCCGCGCACGCTGCGTCCCACACCGCCCGCGCTACGTGCAGGCGCGTCAGCGAGGGTTGGTCGTCCACGAACCGCAGCACCGCGGCGTCGGCGGCGGCTCCCGCCTCGCGCCACGCCTCGAGCCACCCGGGTTCCGCGGGTCCGACGGCGCTCGCTGCCTCCTCGAACGAGCCCACCGCGTCCTCGGGGCGCCTGCCGTGCTCGAACCACGGGGCGGGATCGGGTCGCACGGCGATCACCCGCACGTCGGGGCGCTTGAGCAGCGCCGAGACACGGCGACTCAGGGTCGGGCGGCCCACGAGGATCACCGAGTCCACGCGCTCACCGAGGGGTGAGTCCAGCACGCTCTCGTAGGACGCGATGGCGGCCTCTCCCGCGCGCGCCTGGGACGAGGGTTCGGCGAGCAGGGGCAACGAATGCTCCAGCGCGAAACGCTCGGTGGTAGGCCCCGCGCCGTCGCCGGCAAAGATGAGGGGATGTGCGGTGCCCGCGGTCGCCGAGGGTGCCGGGGGCGCCGAAGACTCAGAGTCGGAAGACACCCGCCGCGCGGCATTGGAACGCATATCCGCGCCGTCGGCCTCGGAAGTCACACGCACGGGCTCGTTCCATGGCGCCGACTCCGTGATTCGCACCGACTCGGCGGGCGGGAGGAACGGCTCCAGGAGCACCGACCACGGGTGCACCCGGATCCGCGCGGCACCCCCGGAACGCACGGGCCGCACCTCACTCGCGAGGTCGCGGGCCCAGCTGCGCAGGTGACGGTGGTCGTCGTCGCACACGGGGTACAGCGGATCGCGCAGGGCCACGTTCACATGCACGGGTCCGGGCGGATCCTGCTCATCGCCGGGAAGGGCGGCCAGGATGTGATCGAGCAACGATTCCACGTCCTCGCACTGCTGCGGCCATGACAACTGCGGATCGTCCGGGGGTAGCAGGTCCACGGCCGCGCGCACGAAGTTGGCGAACATCCCGGGTTGCCGCGTGGTCTGGTTCGCGCCGGTCCCGCGCAGTTCGGGCGGGCGGTCCGCGCTGAGCACCACCAGGGGGACCCCCGCGTGGGAGGCCTCCATGACCGCCGGGAGCAGCTCACCCACGGCCGTCCCGCTCGTGGTCACCACGGCGCACGGCAGGCCCGTGGAGCGGGCGATGCCGAGGGCGGTGAAGGCGGCGTCGCGCTCGTCGATCCGCACGTGTACCGACAGTGCACCGCTGGCCTGCGCTGCGGCCGCGGCATATGCCAGCGGCGCGGAACGCGACCCCGGGGACACCACGAGGTGTTCCATCCCGCGCATCGCGAGGGCGCGCAGGACGGCGGTGGCCGAGACGAGGCTGGGGCTAATCACGCTCCAGAGCGTATCGACCGGCACCGACACGCACAGCGGCCCCGGTGCCGCGCCGTCGTCGACGACGTGGACCGGGGCCGCAAAGGTCACTCAGGGATGGCTCAGATGGCCCACTCCCCCGCGTCCGCGCGGAGGTTACCCAGCACACCCGGGGTGTTGACGCTGTCGTCCTGCACCATGCCCGCGGCCTGCGTGCGACCGGACTGTGGGTCGATGAGCAGGAACGAGCCCAGCGCGTGCGACTGCGTGTACGCAGTGGTGAACAGCGGTTCGGCCACGCGTACGGTCACCCGGCCGATATCATTGAGCTCGAACGACTCCACCGATTCCGCGGCGAGGCTCTCGAGGTTCAGCCGCCCGTCGAGCGAACCCACGATCCCGCGCACCACGCGCGTGGTGTGCTTGAGCAGCACGCGCTGGCCCTCGCGCAGGGGCTTCTCGTCGTCGAGCCAGCACACCACGGCCTCCACCGACTTAGTGCCCGACGGCGCCCCGGCCGGTTCCGCGATCAGGTCACCGCGCGTGATGTCGATCTGGTCCGCGAGCGTGAGGGTGACGGACTGCCCGGCCACGGCGTACTCGGCGGGAGCCCCGGCCACGTCGATGCGCTCAACCGTGGTGGTGCGCCCGGCCGGTTGCACGGCGACCTTGTCCCCCACGGCCACCGAACCGGAGGCAATCTGGCCCGCGTAGCCGCGGTAGTCCACGAACTCCGGGGACAGTGCGGCGGACTGCGGGCGGATGACGCACTGCACGGGCAGCGCGAACCGTTCCGCCTGGGTGAGCTCGGACGAGTCCGGGAGGTTCTCGAGCCAGCTCAGCAGGGACGGACCGTCGTACCACGGGGTGTCCTGGGAGGCCTCGACCACGTTGTCGCCGCGCAGCGCGGAGACCGGGATGATCCGCAGGTCCAGCACACCCAGTTCGTCCGCGAGTTCGTGCAACTGTCCGCTCAGTTTCCGGAACGCTTCTTCCGCATCGGGCAACAGGTCGATCTTGTTGACCGCGACGATCAGGTGCGGCACCCCCAGCAGGGCTCCGACAGCCAGGTGGCGCCGGGTCTGCTCCATGATCCCGTGGGTGATGTCCACGAGCACGATCAGCGCGTCCGCGGTGGAGGCACCCGTGACGGTGTTGCGCGTGTACTGCACGTGCCCCGGGCAGTCCGCGAGGATGAAGCTGCGCGCGGGCGTCGCGAAATAGCGGTAGGCCACGTCGATCGTGATGCCCTGCTCGCGTTCGGCCCGCAGCCCGTCCGTGAGCAGCGCGAGGTCCGCGGCGTCCAGGCCGCGGGACTGGCTGACCCGTTCGATCGCGTCGAGCTGGTCCACCAGGATGTTCTTGGTGTCGTGCAGCAAGCGGCCCACGAGCGTGGACTTGCCGTCGTCCACGCTGCCGGCCGTGGCGATCCGCAGCAGGCTTGCTCGGTTCTCGGTGCTCATCTCTAGAAGTAGCCCTCTCGTTTGCGGTCCTCCATGGCGGCCTCGGACACGCGGTCGTCCGCGCGGGTGGCCCCGCGTTCGGTGAGGGTGCTGGTCATGACCTCAGCCAGCACCTCCTCCGCGGTCGTGGCCGGGGACTCCACGGCACCCGTGCAGCTCATGTCACCCACGGTGCGGTAGCGCACGGTGCGCTGCTCCACGGTCTCGTTCTCCCGCGGGCTCACGTACTCACCCACGGCGAGCCACATCCCGTCGCGGCTGATCACGTCCCGCTCGTGGGCGTAGTACAGCGGGGGCAGGTCGATGCCCTGCTCGGTGATGTAGGACCAGATGTCCAACTCGGTCCAGTTGGACAGCGGGAACACCCGCACGTGCTCACCGGGGCGGTGGCGCGTGTTGTACAGGCTCCACAGTTCAGGGCGCTGGTTACGCGGATCCCACTGGCCGAACTCATCGCGCAGGCTGATGATGCGTTCCTTGGCGCGGGCTTTCTCCTCGTCACGCCGGGCGCCGCCGTAGACGACGTCGTGCTTGCCCTCCGCGATCGCGTCCAGCAGGGGAACGGTCTGCAACTGGTTGCGGGTGCCGTCCGGGCGCTCGGCCAGGCGGCCGTCGTCAATGTAGTCCTGGACCGTGGCGACCTCCAGGCGGATCTTCAACCGCTCCACGGTGCGGTCCCGGAACTCCAGGACCTCCGGGAAGTTGTGCCCGGTGTCCACGTGCAGCACGGGGAACGGGATGGGGGCCGGCCAGAAGGCCTTGGCGGCCAGGTGAAGCATGACCACCGAGTCCTTGCCGCCGGAAAACAACAGCACGGGGCGCTCGCCCTCGGACGCGGTCTCGCGGAAGATGTGGATGGACTCGGCCTCGAGGCGCTGCAGCTGGGAGAGTGTCACGGATTCGGAGGTGGTCGTGGTCATAGATGGATCCCGCATTCTGTCTTGCCCACACCGGACCAACGACCGGCGCGGGGGTCTTCTCCGGGCGCGACCTTGCGCGTGCATGGTGCACACCCGATGGACGGGTAGCCCTGGCCCAGCAACGGGTTGACCACCACGAGGTTCTGCTCGGCGTAATCGACCACGTGGTCGAAGCTCCAATCCACCACGGGGTTGAGCTTGACCATCTGGTGGTGCTCGTCCCACTCCACAGGCGCGGCGTTCGCGCGGTGGGGTGTCTCCTCGCGCCGCAGCCCGGTCACCCAGGCCTCATAGCCGGCCAGGGCCTTGTCCAGCGGCGCAACCTTGCGCATCCCGCAGCACAGGCCCGGGTCACGGTCATGGAGCTTGGGACCGTACTTGGCGTCCTGCTCGGGCACGGTCAGCTCGGGCAGCAGGGTCCGCACGTTCACTGGCCAGTCCGAGGCGAAGCGATCGCGGGTCTCGAGGGTCTCCGGGAAGTGGTAGCCCGTCTCCAGGAAGAGCACGTCCACGTCCTTGACGTGATTGCTCACCAGGGCGGGGACCACGGTGTCGGAGGCCATGGAACACGCGACCGCGAGCTTCTTCCCGAAGGTCTCGGCGGCCCACGCGAGCACCTCGTCCGGGTCCGCATCCCGCAGTCCGAAGCGCTGCTGCGCCTCCTCGACGAGCGCCTTGAGCTCCTCGACGGAGCGGGTGCGTCCGGGGGAAGCGGCCGCGGGGTCCTGCTCGATGGTCGTGGTGTGAGCGGACGACGACGCGTCCGCCGTGCCGCTGTTGCCTGCGGTGTCGGTCCTGGTCATTTCAGTGAATCCTCCTGGGCGTTCAGGGCCCACTCGGCGAAGCTCTGGTGGGCCTCGCGCTCGTCGAGGAACGTGCGGGTGACGCGCTCCACGTAGTCGGACAGGTCATCTGCGGTGATCTTCAGCCCGCGCACGGTGCGACCCAAACCGCCCTCCTCGCGGTCCGGGGAGGCCAGGCCGCCGCCCAGGTGCACCTGGAACACGTACTCCTCACCGATGTACTGGCCCTTGAGGCCGATGTCCGCGGTCTGGATACGCGCGCACGAGTTGGGGCACCCGTTGATGTGCAGGGAAATGGGGGTGGGGATCTCCACATCCTGGAGGCGCTGCTCCATGTCGTCGATCACCCGCGCGGCAAGACCCTTGGTCTCCACGAACGCGAGCTTGCAGAACTCGATCCCGGTGCACGCGATCGTGGACCGGCGGAACGGGCTGGGCTTGGCGTGCATCCCCCACGGGCGCAGCGCCTCGATCAGGGGATCCACGTTCTCCGGGGCCACGTCCAGCACCAGGACCTTCTGGTGCGGGGTCAACCGGATCCGGCCGGAACCGGCGGCCTCGGCGGCGTCGGCGAGCGCCACGAGGGCGTCACCGCTCAGGCGACCCGCGGTCAGCGCGAAGCCCACGTACTTCTTGCCGTCGTTCTGCTCGTGGACCCCCACGTGATCCGCGTGACCCACGGCGCGCTCGGGGGCGGGACCGTCGGGCAGCTCGCGACCCAGGTACTCGTCCTGGAGCACCTGGCGGAACTTCTCCGGGCCCCACTCGGCGAGCAGGAACTTCAACCGGGCCTTGGTGCGCTGCTTGCGGTAGCCGTAGTCACGGAAGATCGCAGTGACCCCGGCCCACACGGGCACGACGTCCTCCGGCGCCACGAACGCACCCAGGCGCTCCCCCAACCGCGGGGACACGGACAGTGCACCGCCCACCCACAGGTCGTAACCGGGACCGAGTTCCGGGTGGTTGACCCCCACGAAGCTGACGTCGTTGATCTCGTGCACCACGTCCAGGGTGCGGCTGCCGGTGATCGCGGTCTTGAACTTGCGCGGCAGGTTCACGTAGTCCGGGTTGCCCACGAACTCTGTGCGCAGCGCCTCGAGCTCGGACGTGGGATCGATGATCGGATCCGCCTCGACGCCCGCCACGGGGCTGCCCAGGAACACGCGGGGGGTGTCACCGCACGCCTCGAGGGTCGTGAGCCCCACCGAGTCCAGGCGTTCCCACATCTCGGGGACGTCCTGGATGCGCAGCCAGTGCAGCTGGATGTTCTGCCGGTCGGATACGTCCGCGGTGCCGCGCGCGAAATCCCGGGAGATACCACCCAGCACGCGCGTCTGCTCCGTGGTCAGCTGTCCGCCGTCTAGGCGGATGCGCTGCATGAAGTACTCGTCCGAGAGCGATTCGGCGTCCAGCTTGGAGGTCGACGCACCGTCCACGCCCTGCTTGCGCTGCGTGTACAGGCCCAACCAGCGGAACCGCCCGTGGACGTCGTCCGCGGGGATCGAGGCGTACCCCGTCTTGGAGTACGTGTCGATGATCCGCTGCCGGACGTTGAGCGAGTTCTCCTCCGCTTTGAACTCCTCGTTGTGGTTCAGCGGCGTGCGGCCGCTGACCTTCCACTGGCCCAGATCGGTGCCCTTGCGGGGTCCGCGCACGCGGCCGGACGCCGCGGCGGGGGCCTGGTCCTGGGTGTCGGCGGAGGGTGTCATGGGTGCTCCTTGGGTGAGGGGGAGGCAAGTCGCTCCAACGTACCGAGCGAGCCCTCAGTGCAGCGATTCACCGTCACAAACACGTCACATAGCCGGCATTCCCCCTGGTCACCCGCGGGTACAGGCCGACGTCGCTCGGCCGACACCGCGGCGTCGTCGCCCGCTGTTCCCGGGCACGACGACGCGGGCGGAACCGCGGTCCCCCGCGATCCCGCCCGCGCGTGCGGTGGTGCTACGAGCTCAGCCCTCGAAGGACTTGGGCGCCTGGCGAGCGCGGCGCTTGAGCTCGGCATTGCTCTTGCCCTGGTACCCGCGGTACTTGGGGCCGTTCTTGCCGTTCTTGCGGCGCTTGTCCTGGTTGCGGCCCTTACCCGGCTTGTCGCTCACGCCACCGGGGAACTCGGGCTGGTCCTCGCGGTTCTTGTGGAAGACCTGGACCACCGCGGGGCGCGGCATGGAGAACTCGCCGGCCCCGGCGCGCGTGGGCAGCACGTAGTCGGGGAAGTACGAGCGGGGCTGCTCGAACGTGCCGTCCTCACCGGGATGCTGCACGGCCACGTAGACCATGCCCTCGATGTCGTGGATCACGGGACCGCACGTCTCCGCGTCCTGCGGCACGGCCAGGAACTGCTGCACGCGACCGCGATTGGCACCCTGGAGGTCCACCTTGAACAGACCGTCGTTGTAGCCGATCTTGGAGGGCGCACCGTCCGTGGAGATCCACAGGTTGCCCGCCTTGTCGAAGGCCACGTTGTCGGGGCACGAGATCGGGGAGACCTTCTCCTTGGGGAACCCGCCGAAGTACGTCCCCGAATCCTTGGTGGGGTCACCGCACACGAGCAACAGGTTCCAGTCGAAGCGCGTGGCCTGGGGCCGGTTATTGCGCTCGGTCAGTTCCAGGATGTACCCGTCACGGTTGCCGGTGCGGGGATTGGCCTCGTCCACGTCCGCCTTACCGGGCTTGCCGCGATCGGAGTTGTTGGTCAGCGCCGCGTACACCTTGCCGGTGTGGGGGTTGGGCTCCACATCCTCCGGGCGGTCCATCTTGGTGGCGCCAGCCTTGTCCGCGGCGAGGCGGGTGTAAACCAGGACCTCCTCCACGGACATGCCGCGGACCATGGACTTTCCACCCTTGAGCAGGGGCAGCCACTCGCCGGTGCCGTCGAACTCGCCGTCGCGGGGCAGCTGGCCCGTCCCAGTGATCTCGGGGGCCTGGGAGTTGCCGCGCAGCCGGGCCACGTAGAGGTCGCCCTCGGAGAGCAACTTCATATTGTGGGCCTTGTCGCCCTTGCGGTATTTGCGGGACGAGACGAACTTGTAGATGTACTCGAACTTCTCGTCGTCACCGGAGTACGCGACCACCGTGCCGTCGTCACCCACGCGCACGTTCGCGCCCTCGTGCTTGAAGCGGCCCAGCGCGGTGTGCTTGATGGGCGCGGAGTTGGGGTTCTGCGGGTCGATCTCCACGATCCAACCGAAGCGGTTGGGCTCGTTCTTGTACCCCTCGATCCGGGCGTCGAAGCGCTTCTCCACCTCGGGCCAGCGGCGGGACGGCATGGTCGTGGGGAAGCCGTAGCGCTTCTCCTCGGCGGTGCCGGAGGTGATGAAGTACTGGTGCACGTTCTCCTCACCGGAGAGCACCGTGCCCCACGGTGTCACACCGCCCGAGCAATTGTTCTGGGTGCCCAGCACGCGCTTGCCGGTGGGGTCGTCCTGCGTCTTGAGCAGATCGGACCCCGCGGCGGGCCCGTCCATCACGAACGTGGTGGTCAGCGTGATGCGACGGTTGCGAGCGCCACCGCGCACATAGGTCCACGGCTCCCCCACCTTGGTGCGGGAGATCTCCACGACCGACATGCCGTGCGCCTGGATCGCGGTCTTGACCATGTTGGTCAGGTTGGTCTTGTCGTAGCCCGCCGGGAACATGGTGTTCTCGTTGGTGTACTCGTGGTTGTTCACCAGCACGCCCGTGAGCCCGTTCGGGTCCGGGATGATGTCCAGATAGTCCGAGTTGAACCCGAACTGCTTGGCTTGCGCTTCGGGGGTCTGGTTCTTGGGGTCGAACTCCGGGGAGTCGTAGAACAGGGGGTCACCCCAGCGGATGATGGGCGACCAGTCGTAGCCCTTGGGCACCGAGAGGTCGTCCACGGTCATGTCCACGGGCTTGATGGGCGTGAAGTCCAGGCGGGCACGGCCCTGACCCCAGTAGGCGTAGGTGGCCTCGGCCGGCTGGGCGGTCACGGCGACCACACCCACGGTCACGGCCCCGGCCATCCCCAGACCCAGGGCGGCACGGCGGCTGACAGCTGCGGAGATGACGTCGTGCACGTACTCGTTGCCGGATGTGTTCGCGTCCGGGGTCATGCACTGGCTACCGCACTTGAGTTCACACGTGAGCGGGCTTCGCTTGCCGTTGACGTGGCCCAGCATGGGCAACAGGCGACGGCGTTCGGGTGCTTGGGTCATGGCGTGGCTCCCTGGGTGGGACATGCGTTGATGCATGTCAGCGAGTGGTTCCGCTGCTCAGCCCACCATCACGGCGTGATCGCCACGCAACCACCGGGCGAACGACGGGTTAATTGCACGTCTGTCACGGACCACCTTCGGGGCCCCGCACGCCGCGTGCCGCATTGTGGCGACTTTGGGTCCCGGGCTGCATACAGGGGCGGGTTTCAACCCCCGTTGACGTGCTGGGGCAAGTTCGAGCCACCTCGGCCCCTCATCATGGATCGGAACTGCTGTACGGGGGAGGTGACATCTGATCTGGCTTGCCCGTCGGGCGGCCTGGAAGGATATGCACCATGCCCGCTGCATATCCCCGAGAGTTCCGCGAAGACGTCGTTCGTAAGGACGCGTTCTGCGGGCGGATCGTGGGCTACTCCATGGATTCCCGGATGAAGGCCCGCCTCGCGGTGAACGCACTGGTCAATGCGGCCACGCGGCGCGGGAATCTTTCTTCGCGTTGCTGCAGAAGAACGTCCTCGATCGCCGTCGCTGGCGGACCCGTGACGAGCTGCGGATCGCGATTATCACCTGGATCGAACAGGCCTACCACTGGCGCCGTCGACAGGTTCGCCTGGGCCGTTTGACCCCGATGGAATGCGAGACCATCATGAACCCAGCCGTGGACCTCGCGGCTTGACACTACAACTGTCACCTCACCGTGCAGCAGTGCCCATGCCTACATGGAGGATTTGAAGGCGCTGCACGGCGACCGTATCGAGGTTCACCTGGATGATCGGGGGAGAACTCTGGATGTCGCTGATCTCGTGAGCAGCGTTGCCGATGGCACCGAGCTGTACATGTGCGGACCCATTCGCTTGATGGATGCTGTCCGCAGGGCGTGGTCCGATAACGGCCTGGACCCTACCAATTTAAGGTACGAGACGTTCGGGAACAGTGGATGGTACGAGGCCGAGCCCTTCGAAGTCCATATTCCCCGATTGAACTTCAGGACCACCGTGAATTCGGATGAGTCGATGCTCGAAGCGCTGGAACGCGGAGGTGTGGACACCATGTCGGATTGTCGCCGGGGAGAGTGTGGTCTCTGTCAAGTGAAGATTCTGGAGCTTTCCGGGGAAGTTGATCATCGAGACGTCTTCTATTCCGACCGCCAGAAGGCCCCGAACGCCACAATGTGCTGCTGCGTCTCCCGCGCAGTAGCAACTCGACCGGATTCAACTCCGGGAAACCCCGCACAGTCAGCCCTCGTAACCATCGACGTTCCCTGAAAGGCATGTTTTGGACATTCGCCGTAAGATCGACATTTCCAAGATGTCGGCATATCAATGGGTCATTGTTGCACTAGCCGCGTTTCTCAACGCCCTCGACGGGTACGACGTGTTGGCAATGGCCTTCACCGCGACCTCCGTCTCCAAGGAGTTCGAACTCACAGGAGCCCAGCTGGGCTGGCTCCTGAGTTCCGGTCTGATCGGCATGGCTGCTGGATCACTCTTGCTGGGCCCGTTCGCTGATCGCTTCGGACGTCGCAAGATCTTGTTGGTCGCGGTTGGCATCAATGCCGTAGGTTTGTTCCTTTCCGCCACGGCGAACTCCGCCCTTGAGCTGGGCGCATGGCGAGTCATCACCGGGCTGGGTGTGGGCGGCATCCTCGCAACGGTTACGGTCATCACCAGCGAGTACTCCAATGTGAAGAATCGCGGCATGGCCATCAGTATCTACACCGCTGGCTACGGGGTGGGTGCCACACTGGGTGGAATGGGCGCCACCCAGCTGATTCCCGCTTTCGGATGGCGCTCCGTGTTCCTTGTCGGCGGCCTTGTGACATTGTTCGCAGCCGTTTTGATCCTGGTGATCCTGCCAGAATCTGTTGATTACTACCGTGTCCGACGCCCCAAGAATGCCGAAGAGAAGTTGGTTGGAATTGCCCGACGGATCGGGCTCAAGGGGGACGTTTTCCTGGGGGATGCACCCACCACAACCAATTCGTCACAGGGTAGCGTAACTCAGCTGCTTGGTGGCCGGTACCGGGTTTCAACCATCCTGCTATGGGTATCGTTCTTCGTCATCATGTTCGGCTTCTACTTCGCGAATTCGTGGACGCCGAGACTTCTGGTTGAATCCGGGATGACGGAGCAACAAGGCATTGTGGGGGGGCTGATGCTGACCATGGGTGGAACCTTCGGTTCACTGATCTACGGTGTTCTGACCATTCGGCGTAACGCGCGCAACACGCTCGTGGTGTTCACTATTCTTGCGGCCGTGCTATTGGTGGTATTCATTACTACTACATCAATTCCGACTCTCGCATTCCTAAGTGGTGTGGTCGTGGGAATGCTCATCAACGGCTGTGTTGCGGGACTCTACACCGTGGCGCCTCAGACGTATGCGCCGGAGGTGCGAGCAACCGGTGTCGGATGGGGTCTCGGAATTGGCCGGGTGGGAGCCATTCTGGCACCCATTCTGGTGGGCACCCTCCTCGACGGCGGCTGGTCACCGACCCAGCTCTACATCGGGGTTGCGGTCGTGGTAGCTCTAGCTGCCTTCGCGGCCTCGCGCTTGAAGCCCCATATCGATACTCCTTTGGTTGAATCCGCCACCGAGGAGCCCACTCCGGCTGCCCGTCGCTGAACCGGACTTGCCAAGAAGGGGCCGATCCTACCCATGCGTAGTGTCGGCCCCTTCCGCCGTCTCAACGTCCCCGCCCCGCAGCACCTCGTACGTGCGGGAGATCCGCTCGAGCCACCAGTCACGGCGCGGGCCCGTGACCGCGTGTTCCGTCAGCAGATCCTCGGAGACCGCCACGTCCCGCACCGGGAGGTAGCCGTCCACCGGGCGCAGGGGCTCGGCGGTGACGTCCGCGGTCATCAGGGACAGCGTCCCGAGCCCGCACGCGTACGGCAACTCCGGTAACGCCGCGGCGAGTGCCACGCCCGCCCGGATCCCCACCGAGCTGTCGATCGCGGAGCTGACGACGGCGGGCAGCCCGGCCTGCGCCACGATCTCCAGCGCCCGGCGTACCCCGCCCAGGGGTGCGACCTTGACCACGATCAGATCCGCCGCGTCGGCCCGAGCCACGGCCAGCGGGTCCTGCGCCTTGCGCACGGATTCGTCCGCGGCGATCAACAATTTGTTCCCCGCGTCCCGCAGCCGACGGCGCACGTTGGCCAGCCCCGGCACGGTGGCCACGGGTTGCTCGGCGTACGCGAGCTCGAACTCGCTCAGGGTGGTGAGTGCGCATACGGCGTCGTCCTCGCTCCAGCCCATGTTCGCGTCCACGCGCAGTTGCGCGTCCGGGAGGGCGGCGCGCACGGCGGCGACGCGAGCGACGTCGTCCGCGAGGCTCTGTCCGCGTTCGGCGACCTTGATCTTCACGGCGTGCACCGCGCCGCCGTACCCCGCAAGGACCTCCGGGACGCGCTCGGCGGGGACGGCCGGGACCGTGGCGTTGACGGGCACCCGGGTGCGCACGGGGTCGGGGAACCCGGTCCATGCCACCTCGATGCCCGCGCGCAACCACGACGCCGCTTCGGCGTCCTCGTACTCGGTGAAGGGACCGAATTCACCCCAACCCGCCGGGCCGTGGAAGACCACCGTTTCCCGGGCGGTGACCCCCCGGAACCGCACGCGCATGGGCAGGGAAACCACCCGAGCGGTATCGAGCAGATCGGACAGTGGGGGTATGGGCGTCACCGAAGAGAGCATGGCCCTAGGGTACGTGTCCGCCTTGATCGCAACGCCGGGTCACAAGTGTCGTGAGTCCGGGGGATGATCGCGACACCACAGGGGGAATCGGGGGATTCGTGTTGCATGTCTTTGCGCTGTCCGAAATCGCGTCTGTGGGGGAAACGTTGCAGGCGTTCCTGCAGGGCGGCAGCCGCGTGCTGTTGATGATCGCCATGGTGCTGTTCCTGGCGTACCTGCTGTTCTTCCTCAGCACGGTGTCCATCGCGAGCGCCATCACCACGTGGCACCAGATTCGGCGCAGGCCCCGTCAGGCCGCGCACCCGCGCGAGATGGCGCCCGTGACCGCCGCCGAGGACCAGCCGTACCAGGAGCTGCCCGCGCACGGTCGGCACGCGCTGAAGGTGAAGGGCTGAACCGTGATCCTGGTCTTCGGTCATCGTATCGACCTCATCCTGGTGCTCGCCGTGGTCCTCGTGGCCCTGAGCGTCCTGTACGGCATGTTCATCCTGGTGCTCTCCCGCTTCGAACCGCAGCGCTCTCAGCACCGTAGGGTGAAGATCGCCACCGTCCCCGGCCACCACAAGGTGGTCTTCGTGATCCCGTGCCTCAACGAGGAACGCGTCCTGCGGCCCAGCCTCGAGCGGCTCGTCGGATTGGACCACCCGGACGTCCAGATCATGGTGATCGACGACGGTTCCGACGACGGCACGGCCGAGATCGTGCGCTCGTTCCCGGACCCGCGCGTGCACCTGTTCCAGCGCACCCTGCCCCACGCCCGCGAGGGGAAGGGCGAGGCGCTCAACGCCGCCATCCAGTACCTGCGCACGAGCGATCTGATCGCCGGGACGTCTCATTCTGACGTGGTCGTGTGCGTCATGGACGCGGACGGACGTCTGGACCCGCACGCCCTGGACGACGTCATGCCCCTGTTCAAGGACAACCGCCTGGGCGCGGTGCAGATCGGCGTGCGGATCAACAACCGCCAGCAGAACCTCCTGGCCCGGATGCAGGACCTCGAGTTCGTGCTCTACACCCACGTGTTCCAGCGGGGCCGCCGACACCTGGGCAGCGTGGGACTCGGCGGCAACGGCCAGTTCGTCCGGCTCTCCGCGCTCGACGGGCTGGGTGTGTCCCCGTGGTCGCGCAGCCTCACCGAGGACCTGGATTTGGGCGTGCGACTGCTCATGGACGGGTGGCAGACCGAGTTCGTCTCCACCGCGTCCGTGCACCAGCAGGGACTCGTGGACGTCAAGCGCTGGGTCAAGCAGCGCACCCGGTGGTTCCAGGGCCACCTGCAGTCCTGGAACCTGGTGCCGTGGGTGCTGCGGGACCTCACCGGCAGCCGCCGGGCGGATCTCTTGTACCACCTGACGAGCCCGTTCCTATTGCTGCTTACGTCCTTCCTGTCCCTGGCGTTCGCCTTCTGGGTGCTGGACCTCGCGGTCGGGATCGTCACGGGTCATGCTGTGGTCTCCGGGTGGTGGCTCTCGTCCTACCTGATCGCGTTCGGACCCGCGCTGCTCTACGGGCTGGTGTACTGGTCGCAGGAACGTCACAGCGGTCTGAACCCGGTCAAGGCCGTGGGCCTGGTCCACCTCTACGTGCTCTACGCCGTGCTGTGGTACGTGGCCGGCTGGAAGGCCGCGTGGCGCGCGGTGCGCGGCCACAACGGCTGGGCCAAGACGGAACGCGTGGTCGAGAACCAGGAGCAGGTGGACTCCTCGGCCCGAGAGCTCACGGTGGAGGCCCATGCATGAGGAAGCGCGGCGTCGTCGTACTCGTCGCGACGATCGTGCTGGTGCTCGCGGTGGTGGCCGTCATGAATAACCTGTGGCGCGTGCAGCCGTGGGCGGACGGGGAGGTGCACGGGCGCTGGCAGGTCATGTACACGGGCTACGGCACCGTGAAGGGCAACGACCGGCAGGTGCTGCTGGAACCCCACACGGCCGAGGCCGCCATCGTGACCCACGGGGCGCTCGTGCACACGGTGGAGAACTACGACGACGCCGACTTCGCCGTCACGGTGCGCACCGAGGAGCAACTGCGCCGCAATGACGAACCCAATGCGTGGGAAGTGGGCTGGGTGCAGTGGAACCTGCGCGACAACGACCACTTCTACGCGGTGGCGCTCAAACCCAACGGCTGGGAGATCTCCAAGCAGGACCCGGCCTATCCGGGGGCGCAGCGGTTCATCGCCTCCGGTGGGGACCGGACCTTCCCGGTGGGCAGGGACTACCGGGTGGAGATCATGCAGGACTGGCCCAGGATGACGGTCACGGTGGACGGGACCGAACTGGCCACCGTCACGGACGAGGAGACTCCCTACCGAGGGGGCGCGATCGGGTTGTACACGGAGGACGCCAAGGTCCTGTTCCACGATTTCGAGATTATGGGGCAGGGCTGACGGGATCGTCCGCGCCGGGCTGGCGCGGACGATTGCGGGGTGCGCACGGCGTGCTCTACGACAACACCGGTGCCGCCGCGGACACCAACGCCATGTACGCGATCGCCACGGGCAACCTGCTCACACACTTCGGGAAGACCGAACTCAAGCCGGTGGCCGACTACACGGACGCCATGGTCGAGAACTACGACGCCGCGGTGTACATCGGCGCAGACCACCGCGTCCCGCTCCCCCAGGCCTTCCTGGACGACGTCCGCTCTACCGACAAGCCCGTGATGTGGTTGGGCCGCAACATCGAGGCCCTCGCGGGTCCCGACGACGCGCAGAACGCCCAGTTCCGGGACAAGTACGGCTGGGACCCCCGCGCCGCGACCACGGTGGACAGTTCCAAGGTCACCTCGGTCGAGTACGAGGGCGAGAAGGTGCACCGGGAGACCCAGGGTGCCCCTGAGATCGTGGTCCCGTTCACGGGCACGAACGACAAGGTGGAGGTCCTGGCGACGTCGCAGTGCACCGAGCGCGGTAAGCCCACCTCGTGCACGGCGAACGGTTCCCCGGAGGCCCCCTGGGCCATCCGCTCCGCGAACCTCACGTATTTGGCCGAGGTGCCCCTGGACTACATCGACGCGAACGACGTGTACCTGGTCTACACGGATTTTTTCTACGACCTCGTGGGTTCGGACGCCCCCGCGGTGAAGCAGGCCGCGGTGCGCCTGGAGGACGTGGGCCCGGATTCCGACCCGAAGGACCTGCGCCGCGTGGCCCAGGACGACGTGGACGAGTGGAAGGACCGCCTGGACGCTGGACGCTCCGTGATGGAGGACGCCGGTCTGGGTGAGCCCACGATCTTCGAGACACCGCACTACGGCGGTTCCGTGAACTCGTACGTGGCCATGGCCCAGGAGTACGACGCGCGCTACGAACAGGGCGACTACTACGCGAGCATCCTCACGGGGCAACCCTCCGAAGCCGGTAAGTCCTACAGCCAGCAGTTCCCGTTCACGGTGAGCGACATCTACGGCGGCGCCGTGTATCCGGAGAACCTGGGCAACATCACCGAGGGCGAGCAGAACAACCATGCCGCCCGCACCCCTGAGTTCCTGGTCGCACGGGCCAATGCGAACCTGACCGTGCGCGAATCCACCGCGAGCTTCTTCTTCCACCCGTACCTGGACATCGAGTACCTCAAGAAGACGGTCACCGGCATCAAGAAGCTGGGGTACGAGTTCCGACCGGTCACGGAGCTGAAGTAGCGTCCGGGTCCGCGCCCCCGGGCGGGCACCCTGGACCCAGAACGCGCGAACACCCGGCCAGGATCGCTGACCGGGTGTTCGCACGCGTGTGAACGTCAGGAGTGGGCGGCCTTCGGCGGCCGGGAGCCCCGCACGGCGGTCATCCCACCGCAACCGCGCCCACCGAACTCACCGGGGTCCGTTCACCCCCGGAGCGTTACTCGCTGATCTCGGAGTTGCTCGTGGGGTCCTCGTCCACGCCCATGCCCGGAACCTCGGGGTTGGCGGCGTTGGACTTGACGGCCTCCTCGATGCGCTGACCGATGTTCTCGTCCACGTTCTTCCAGTACTGGAAGGCGTTGGAGAGCACCGGCTCCGCGACACCCTCGAGGGCGCCGGCGACGGTTTCGACGAACCGCGCGCGCTGCGCGTCGTTGAAGACCTCGCGGATCAGGGTGCCCGGCTGACCGAAGTCGTCGTCGTCCTGACGCAAGGTGTAGGCCTCGCGGACCAGAGCGCCGTCGTCCTCCCAGCCGTTGTCCACGGGGCCGGTCTCGTCCGACCAGGAGTCACCGAAGGAGTTCGGGGCGTACACCCGCCGGGCACCGCTGTGGTGATACGTCATGCTGCCCTCGAAGTTGTAGGTGTGCACTTCGTTGATCGGGCGGTTCACCGGCAGCTGCTGGAAGTTGGTGCCGACGCGGTAGAGCTGGGCGTCCGCGTAGGCGAAAGTGCGCCCCAGTAGCATCTTGTCCGGGGAGTTGCCGGTGCCCGGGACCATGTTCGCCGGGGAGAAGGCCGCCTGCTCGATCTGGGCGAAGAAATTCTCCGGGTTGCGGTTCAGGGTCATGGTGCCCACCTTGTGCCGCGGGTAGTCCTTCTTGGACCAGGTCTTGGTCAGGTCGAAGGGGTTGAACCGGTAGGTCTTGGCCTCCTCGTACGGCATGATCTGGAAGTACAGGTCCCACTTCGGGTACTCGCCCCGCTCGATCGCCTCGAACAAGTCGCGACGGTGGACGTCGCCATCGGCTCCGGCCAGGCGCTCGGCCTCTTCGTTGCTGAGGCTCTCCACGCCCTGCCGCGACTCGAAGTGCCACTTGACCCAGAACTTCTCGCCCTCGGCATTGACCAGCATGTAGGTGTGCGAGCCGTAGCCGTTCATGTGGCGCCAAGTCTTGGGCAGGCCGCGCTCACCCATCAGGTAGGTGACCTGGTGGGCGGACTCGGGGTTGTTGGTCCAGAAGTCCCACTGCATGGTGCCGTCACGCAGCCCGGAGTCCGGCAGGCGCTTCTGCGAGCGGATGAAGTGCGGGAACTTCATGGAGTCGCGCACGAAGAAGATCGGGGTGTTGTTCCCGACCATGTCGAAGTTGCCTTCTTCGGTGTAGAACTTCAGGGCGAAGCCACGGACGTCACGCCAGGTGTCCGGGGAGCCCAGCTCGCCGGCCACGGTGGAGAAGCGGGCCAGCATCTCGGTCTTCTTGCCCGGCTGCAGGAAGTCCGCCTTGGTCCACTGCGAGACGTCCTCGGTGACCTCGAAGGTGCCGAACGCGCCGGCGCCCTTGGCGTGCGGACGACGCTCGGGGATGTTCATCCGGTTGAAGTGCTGCAGGGTCTCCACCAGCTGGTGGTCATGCAGCACGATCGAACCGTTGGGGCCGGTGGTCAGCGAGTTGCGGTCGCTGACAGCGGGAATGCCGGCCTGGGTCGTGGACCCGGTGGCGTGCGGGGTGGGTTCCGTCATCGCGTACTCCTTGATGGGGTTGGGATGGGTGGGTGAACCGGTGGCCCAGATGGGTTCCCGGAGCTCAGGGGTCTAGACAGGCACCGCGGTCGCACCGGCCCGCTGGGCCGAGCAGTCGGAACACACGCCTTGGTAGACGACATCGGCCACGTGGATGCTCATCCCGTGGGTCTCGCTGGGAGTCAAGCACGGTGCATGCCCCACGGCACAGGCCACGTCCTCGATGCGTCCACACACCGTGCACACGGCATGGTGGTGGTTGTCGTCGACCCGGGTTTCGTACCGTGCCGGGGAGTTCGCCAGGTCCAGCTGGCGCAACAGTCCGGCGTCCGTGAGCGAGTGCAGCACCACGTAGATGGACTGCACCGTGATCTCCGGCAATGCCGTGCGCACGTCCGCGAGCACCTCGTCCGCGGTGGCGTGCTGGTGGCGCTCGAGCGCGTCCAACACCGCCAGTCGGGGCTTGGTGACCCGCAGTCCGGCCGCCCGGATCCGATCGGTCCACAGCACGGGCACGACGGCGCCGCCGCCGTTCTCCCGTTCCCCGGGCTGATCGGTGAGAGTGGTCGAGGTCATAGCTTCACTATGTCATGTTTTGAGTTACTCATCAAAAGGTTGCGGGGTGTGCCGGACGACGTAGGGGTGACGGGAGGGTGAACCCTCGGGGAGGGGGCTTTCCCCTCCTCACCCTCTGGCGCCGCGGCAAACGCTCTCCACTACGTCCATGCCGCGATCTGCACGGTTTTTCCTTGTTTTCTGGTCGTTCTGCACCACAGATGTTCCCACCCGCTGTCCAGCGGCGTGTCAGTTCGCGCGGGCCATCGACGACGCCGCCCGCGGCCTCCGCGGCGACGAACTGCGGGCGGCCGTACTACCTGTCCGGGTGCTCCACGGCACATCGAAACCGATTCGGACCCGGACCTCGTGGCCAAACAGATGACCAAGCTGGATGCCGCCAACATCTACACGCGCGCGGAGGTCGACCAGGTGTGGGCGGCGTGGTCGGACAGGAACGGCAAGCGCGGCGCGCTGACCTCGGCGCTGGTGCCGGCGGTCGAGCGGTTCACCAACCGCTGGTCCCGCGCCGTGTACGACGACGACGCCGCAGCGCGCGACGAGCTCGACGGGTTCCGTTCCCTGCTGGGCCAGTACACGAAGTCCTATGCGTTCTTCTCCCAGATCCTCAACTTCGGGGACACGTACTACCTCAAGCTCTCGGTGTTCGCGGACCTGTTGGCGCGACTGCTGCGCGAGCAGCTGGACGACGGCGAGCGCGAGACAGTGACCGCGGACGACGTCGTCCTCACTCACTACCGGCTCGAGAAGCAGCGGGACGAGGACCTGCAATTGGAGGACGGCGAGGCCCGAGGGCTGCAGGGCATTACCGAAGCCGGCATGGCCCGCCAGCAGGAACGCGAACGCGCGGCCAAGGCCGAGCTGGTGGAGAAGGTCAACAGGTTCCTCGGGGGGCTGGATGCCAGCGACGAGCACAAGGTGAGCGCGGTGGAACTACTGGTCCGCGAGGCCGCCGAGAACACTGACCTGCAGCAACAGGCGCGCAACAATACCAGGGCGGACTTCTCGCATTCCCCGCAGGTGCGTCTTGTGCTGGAGGATTCCGTGTGGAATCAGAACCGCCAGTCCGAGGCGATCGCCAAGCGACTCCAGGAGCTCCCACCCACCGATCTGGTGGAACTGGCCATGGTGTTCGATTTGTGGGAACGGTCGCGGGCAGGGTAGGGCTTATCCCTGAAAGCACGTGTTTGGGGGGCCGCGAGGCCGGGGAGAACTCAGGAGTACGAGTGAATACGACACGACGCGGTGGCACGGGGGACGTGGCAACCGCAACGGACGGGGCGCCGCGCAAGCGGCGACTGGTGGGGATCGATGCCGCCCGGGGGCTGGCACTGATCGGGCTCATGGCCATCCACCTGCTGCCCGCGTGGAACGAGCAGACCGGGGAGGCCAGCTGGTCCTGGCGGTTGTTCTCCGGGCACTCGGCCGCCCTGTTCGCGCTGTTGGCCGGAGTGGGCCTGGCGTTGGGCTCCGGCGCCCGGCAACCACGCGAGGGGCGAGCCCTGACCGCTGACCGGGTGAGTGTCCTGGTCCGCGCCCTGCTGATCGTCACGGTGGGCATGACCGTCAACGCCGCGATGCCGGAGGATCCTCCCGCCTACAACATCCTGTTCTACTACGGCATGTTCTTCATCCTGGCCATCCCGTTCCTGCATGCCCGCCCCAAGACGCTGTTCATCTGGGCCGCCGCGTTCGGGATCCTCTCGCCCCTGCTGATGCAGCGCATGCTGGATGTCCTGCCGGAGTGGTGGTACTACAACCCCACCCTGCCCAATGTCCTCAGCAACCCCGCGGGCACGCTGTCTCAGCTTCTGCTGACCGGCAACTACCCGGCGCTGCCGTACATGACGTATCTGCTAGTCGGGATGGGGCTGGGCCGCTTGGATCTGCGAGCAGTGCGCACCCAGGTCCGCTTGGTGATCGTGGGCGTCGCGCTCACCGTGTTGGCCCAGCTCGTGTCCGCCGTGCTCCTCTACGGCCTCGGGGGCTACTCCGTATTGCAAGAGGCATCGCGCTTGAGCGAGTCCACGCTCGACGAGATCCTGGTGTGGGGTACCGACTCGCTACCAACCGACACCGGGTGGTGGCTGGCCATCACGACCCCGCATTCCAACACGCCGCTGGCCATTGCGACCAGCCTCGGGCTGAGCCTGGCGGTGCTGGGTGTGTTTCTGCTGATCAGTCAGAAGATCGGGGACTGGCTCGTGCCGTTGTCCGCGATGGGATCGATGACCCTTACGCTCTACTCGGCGCACCTGCTGGCGCTGTCCCTCGAGCTGCATTACGACTCCCCCTACCTCTGGTACGTCGTGCACCTGCTGGTGGCCGCTGCCTTCGCGGTCATCTGGCAGCGGACTCTTGGGCAGGGACCGCTCGAGCGGGTGGTCGCCTACTGCGCGAAGGGGACGCGCCGCCTCGTCGCCGGGCGGGGCGGCAATGCCAATCCTGGAAGGACCCGCAACTCCTAACTGGCGTCAACCTCATCCCGCGGTACCCGCTCTGGCGTTCGACCTATGGGAGCGGCTGCGGGCAGGGTGAGGTAAAGTGACGACATTTTGAATATTTCGAATAGCCAGTAGGGTAGAAACATGACAACCGCCCCGCTGGATCGCTCAACTGTCGCACCCACCCCGGCTCATGAGGAAGAACTGAAAGCCCTCGCGGCCTTCCTCGAGGCCACGCCCTCGGCACGGGGCCGCGGGATCCCCTATCTGGTGTCTCCGACCGGAGCCACACAGCAGATCCCCGCTGAGGTCTACTCCCTGCTCACACACGTCGTGGACGCGCTTGCCAACAATCATGGCGTTTCCGTGGTACCTACCAACGCGAGGCTGACCACCCAGCAAGCTGCTGATCATCTGGGAATTTCCCGGCCAACACTGGTCAAGCTGCTGGAGCAAGGTGATATCCCGTTTACCAAGGTCGGAAGGCACCGCAGAGTCCTGCTGACTGATCTCATTGCCTATGAAGAACGTCTCGAGAAGACACGCCGCGAAGGTCTCCGACAGGCAACTCACGAGGCAGCGAACCACGGCACGTACTTCGACATCCCGGCAGACCCGGCCACCCGGTAAATCCCCATGTCGTTCCCGGTGGTTCTCGATGCATGCGTATTGATTCCCATGCCTACCGCAGATCTACTACTGCGTCTGGCCACGGCCAAGCAATTCAGGCCGCTCTGGTCGAGAACTACGAGAGCCTCGTGCCCGCCATGACCAATGACCCCAAGGACAGACATGTGCTGGCGGCAGCGGTCCGTTCAAGAGCCGAGCTCATCGTGACATCCAACCAGAAGGACTTCCCGACGACCGCCCTCAAGCTGGGCCGCCCCCTTCATTCGGTCCGGTCGCTGTGCGAGTCGTCGGTTTCCGATTGATGGGTGCATTGCCGAGCGTAGTCGACGGGTGCGAGGTAGCCGAGCGATGAATGCCGGCGGTCGTGGTTGTATTCGGTCTTCCAGTCGCCGATCACGACCTGGGCGTGGAGCAGCGAGTAGAAGCTGTTGATGTTCAGGCACTCGTCGCGGAGCCTGCTCTCGGCATCCTCGCCTTCACTTCGGCGAGGTCACCCGTGGCCAGGCCTCTCGCCCTCGCTGCGCCACCGGCGACATCCTCCGCTTCGCGAGGTCACCATGGACGAGCCCCTCGCTGGGCGACGCGTGCGTCCCGTCATGGCCTGAGACCTCACATCACCGACGGGGCCCTGCCGAGAGACGATCCTCACGGCAGGGCCCCGTCACGGTGCTTGGGCGCGAGCGGCCGGGTGCGCCTCGGGGGTCAGGCGTCGTCCCGCCCGGCGGCGCGGTGGACGAACTCGATGAGGGAGTTCTCCATCTCGGCGCGGGTCTCGGGCTCGTTGTGAACCTCGTGGCGGACGTCGGGGTAGATGTGGAGTTCGACGTCGTGGCCCTTCTCCTCCAGGCGCCGGGCGACCTCGCGCGCACCCTCGCCGTAGTTGGTCACCGGGTCCTCCGCGCCCGCGAAGATCGCGACGGGAACCTGCGGAAGGCGGTCGAAGAAGTCGTCGCCGTTGGCCTGGTCGTACACGTCGACGAAGCCCTGCAGGAACCGGTTGCTCAAGGGGGCGCCGAAGTTGTTGAAGGGGTCGCGGCCGTGATCACGGACGACGTCCGCGTTGCGCGCCACCCAGTCCGTCGGGCCGAAGTCCGGGCCGAGGCGGTCGTAGAAGCCGTCGAACAGCTGGCCCACCAACGCATCCGCAGCGGGGGCGGAACCGTCGGCCGCCACGGCAGCCTTCAGGGCCTCGCGATCCAGCGTCGACTCGACACCGCGCATGCCCACGGCGATACCGCCCAGCGCGAGCCCGTCGACCTCGACACCCGGCTGCAGCACCAGCGCCCGCGCGATCATCGACCCCAGGCTGTGGCCGAACACCACGTACGGCAGGTCGGGGAACAGCTCCTTGGCCTTCCGGTACAGCGTCACCTCGTCCTGCACGATGACCGTCGCCGACTCGTCACCGGCGTCACCCCACGTCCCCGACTGCATCGCCGTCCGACCGTGACCCGCGTGATCGTCCGCGACCACGACGAACCCCGCATCCACCAGCGTGGCCGTCATGTGCAGGTACCGGCGGGAGTGCTCGCCGAGACCGTGGATGAGCTGGACCACCGCCACCGGCGTGACCGCCGGTTCGTACACCCAGGCCTGGATGGTGTCGGTGCCGTTGTGCGACGTGAACTCGAGTTCGCGCAGAGCCATGCTGACCTCCTCGTCATGCCCCTCGGGCGGGGAGCTCGACGGTATGACCCTACCGTACCTGCCGACAACGGGATGTCCGGCCCCCGACCTCCGTCGCCCACTCGCGGAACTCCCTGTCGCGGGCGCTGAGAGCGGCAGGTACGCGCCCAGCCCGTCCCGAGAGCCGCGTGACCGGGTCCGGACCCGGCGGCCCGGCAGGGTCACCCCCGGTGGGGGGGCCGCGTCCCGCCCGGATCATGCCTGCCGGCCCGCCCCGTGGCACTTCGGACGCTCTGTGCCGGCGCCGGGCATGCCCGTCCACGCCCGGACGGCCCGCAGAACGTGGACCAGGCCTCGGCATCGCGGCTAAGGAAGGTGAGGCCGGGGTCGATCAGACAGGCGACACGGGACATCACATGGAGAAACGGCGTCCCCGCTCCGGTGCTGCGTGTACCCGACGACGGCCCCCCGGCCGACGAGCCCGGCGCCGACGACCTCGGTCCCGGCGATCACGCCGCGGCCCACGTCGCCCGCGACTACGGTGCCCGCGCCGACGACGCGCCCCACGACCACGCCCACCACGCGCCCGACGACCCGTCCGAGCGTCCCCGCAGTGAAGGCGGTGCAGCGCACCTTCCAGGTGGACCGGTACATGCCCAAGACCGCGGCTCAAGCCCGGGTCGTGGCGCGCCTCGACGACGACGGCGTGCTGCGTTACCGCGAGGACCGCGCCCTCTGGGGCGCGAACAACTGGCAGTTCGTGACGGTGCGGGTGCCCGCCGACGCGAGCAAGGCGCAGGTCATGGCCGTGATCAACGCCAAGACGTCCTCGCGTGTGGGTGACGTGCACACCGGTTCGCGCCTGCGTTCCATCACGCGTGGTCGCTCGGTGACGATCGCGTGGGAGCTCGGCAAGGGCGCCCGCCCCACCTCCGCCTGGGGTGCGAACAAGTCCGTCAACCAGATGTTCTTCGCCCGCTCCTGAGCGACCACAGGTGGGCGTGGCCATCACCACCACGCCCACCTGTGGCGGGCCTGCATCGCCGAGCCCGGCCGAGCGACGCGTCACCCTTGCGAGGGTGGCGCCGTCGCCGCATGTCGGCTCCGCCCCTCGGGGGTGAGTCCGGGACCGGCGCCCTCATGGGTCGAATCACTCGGCCCGGCCATCGATTTCGGCGGCAGCCTCTCGGTGATCCTGGGACCCGCGCGGTGTTGCGGGGCGGCCTGGCACCTCTTCTCCGCGTCGTGCAGCAGCGTCCCTTCGCGCGAGAACACTGTGAACGTTCCCCGAGATGCCGGGGGAGGCTGGGCCGCCCCCTTCATTCGGTCCGGTCGCTGTGCGAGTCGTCGGTTTCCGATTGATGGGTGCATTGCCGAGCGTAGTCGACGGGTGCGAGGTAGCCGAGCGATGAATGCCGGCGGTCGTGGTTGTATTCGGTCTTCCAGTCGCCGATCACGACCTGGGCGTGGAGCAGCGAGTAGAAGCTGTTGATGTTCAGGCACTCGTCGCGGAGCCTGCTGTTGAACGACTCGACGTACCCGTTGTGCCAGGGCGAGCCGGGCGGGATGTAGAACAGGCCGGTGCGGGTGCCGGCCCAGTCGGCCATCGCGTCGCTGATGAACTCGGGGCCGTTGTCGGATCGGAGCACCGCGGGGGCGCCGCGGACGGCGACGAGGTCCTCGAGGTGGGCGGTGAGCCGGTCCGCGGTGATCGACCGTTCGACGAGCCCGCCGATGCACTCGCGGGTGTGCTCGTCGACGATGGAGCAGATCTTGATCGGACGGCCCTGCTCGTCCGCGTCGAACTGGAAGTCCACCGCCCACACGAGGTTCGGTGCGACCGCTGCCGGGGCGTCGACGGTCGAAGACCCAACGCGTTTGCGGCGACGCCGCTGCGGGACGCGCAGCCCTTCCTCGCACCAGAGCCGTTGGATCTTCTTGTGGTTCACGACCCACCCCTCGCCGCGGGCATCGTGGTAGGCCCTGCGGTATCCCCACCGCGGGTGCTTCTTCGCATACGCCCGCAGCCAGTCCCGCAACGCCAGGTCCGGGTCGGCTGTCGTCTCACCCTGGAGCGGGCGACGGTATGCGGACCTGCTCAGCCCGGCCAGACGGCACGCCATTCGTTCGCTCACCCGCAGCTTGCGCTTGAGGTGGTCGACGGCGGCGCGGCGCCTGCCCGGGCATAGAAGTTTCCCTCAGCCAGCTCCTTGAGCGCGGCCTTCTCGAGCTCTGCCTCGGCGAGCAGCCGCTTGAGCGTGGCGTTCTGCTTCTCGAGCTCCTTCAGCCGCTTCGCGTCGTCGGCCTTCAGCCCGCCGTACTGGTTCCGCCACCGGTAGTACGTCTGCTCGGACACTCCGAGCTCTCGACACACCCCGGCGATGTCGCTACCGCCCGCGAGCATCCTGTCGGCCTGCCCGAGCTTACGGACGACCTGCTCCGAGGTGTGACGCTTCCTGCTGTTCGTCATGATCTGACCAGTCTCACTGCCCGGACCCCCGGGCAACAGGACGACTCACACAACCACCGGACCTACCAAACGGGGTCAGCCCAGCGATGTCCAGCCCCTCCCCCGCGAGCCACTCGTCCGAGTAGTACTTGTCCAGATAGCGGTCCCCGGGGTCGCACAGCAGCGCGATCACGCTGCCCCGCTCCCCCGCCCGGACCATATCGGAGATGATGCGGAACGCCGCCCACAGCCCCGTGCCCGTGGAAGCCCCGGCCTTGCGACCGATCAGGGTGTCCAGGTGGCGGATCGCGGCGACCGCGGCGGCGTCGGGAACGCGGATCATCCGGTCGATCGCCGAGCCCATGAAGCTCGGCTCCACGCGCTGCCGGCCGATGCCCTCGATCCGGGACCCGAGCGGCGTCGTCACCGAGGGGTCCTGCTCGCGCCAGGCCGGGAGGAAGGCCGAGTTCTCCGGGTCCGCCACGCACACCCCCGTCTGCCGGCCGGTGTAGCGCACGTAGCGGGCGATCGTCGCGGAGGTCCCGCCGGTGCCTGCCGTGGCCACGATCCACGCGGGATCCGGATAGCGCTCCTGGGACATCTGCGCGAACAGCGACTCCGCGATGTTGTTGTTCCCGCGCCAATCCGTGGCCCGTTCGGCGAACGCGAACTGGTCCATGTAGTGACCGCCGGTCTCGCGCGCGAGGCCCGCAGCGACGTCGTACACCTGGTCCGGGCGCTCCACGAAATGGCAGCGACCGCCGTGCAGCTCGATCAGGCGGATCTTGTCACGGCTGGTCCCCTGGGCCATGACGGCGATGAACGGCACCCCGATCAGCCGTGCAAAGTACGCCTCGGATACCGCCGTAGACCCGCTCGACGCCTCGATCACCGGCCGCCCCTTGCGCACCCACCCGTTGCACAGCGCGTGCAGGAACAGCGAGCGCGCCAGGCGGTGCTTGAGCGAGCCCGTGGGGTGCGTGGACTCGTCCTTGAGGTACAGGTCCACGCCCCACTCCTCGGGCAGCGGCACCGATAGCAGGTGCGTGTCCGACGACCGGTTGCCCTCCGCCCGCACCTTCGCCACGGCCTCGGCGCACCAACGCCGGGCCTCCGCGTCGAAACGGTCGATGTCCTCCTCGGGCGCCACCGCCGACGACGACGCCGCTCGCTCCCCCACGCTCATTCCTCGGGTGCTCATGAGGGAACCCTATGCCGGACCCACTTCCCCGCGGGGCATCCCGTCACCGCAGCCAGCCGGGGCGGGCGGCACAGTACGGTTCGATCTCGTGGCACACCTCGACCGCGGCATTCGGCATGTCCGGGGCGGTTCCGGTGACCACGGTGCCGTCCTCGAGCAGCATGGCCGCCGCACCGTGCTCCGACCCGTCCGGAAACCGGGTTTCGAGTAGTGCCTTGCACTCGGTCACGACGTAGTCCAGAGCGGAAGTGTCCATGGCCGGAGCCTATCGGGGAGCGCGCCGCACGGGTCGATTGGCCAGTCGGCCAGAGTTGCCCGCGGTGCGACCACGTTCCGACGCCGGCCCGGCGGACGATCGAACCCTCGGACCGACCGAGGTGACGGTCGCACGGTGGAGCTGCAGCGGCGTCGTCTCCTGGCGGACCTGCGTGTCCACCAGGCCGCGATGCGACGTCGCGAGAGCGACACCCCGCCCACTGCCTGACATCTGAGGCACTCTCGAGCCACCGGGTGCACTTTCAGGCGCGTCGAGGCCAGGAATACCCGCTGTTCGTGGCTTCAACGTGCCTCACAGTCCGAGGGCTGGCCAGAACGTGCCTCAAAATGCGCACGTTGGCCCAAACGTGCTCCAGAGTTCGAGGACTGGCAGGGACCCGCCGCCGTCACCGTGACGCATTGCCCCACCTGACCCTCGGCGATACTGGTTAGGCATCAATCGACCGGAAAGTGTCGTGGGTCACGCAATTGACGGTATGAATGTACCCACCGGCCGAACCGGCCCCCGCGCACCCTGCGGCGACGTTGGGCCGGTGGGTCCATCGCATCACTCCCGTGGAGGCACCATGACACGAACCCTCAGCCGACGATCGTTGCTAGCCGCAGCGGCGTCGTTGCCCGTGATCGGGGGCCTGTCGGCCTGCGCGGGAGGCCCGCGCGCGACCGACCGCACGCATCAGCTGGTGTGGTCCACCTACGGCGTGGGCACCGGGACGTACAACGACCTCGCGGCGGTCGCGAACACCCTGACCCAGCGCACGGGACGGCAGATCCGGTTGATGACCTCGGACACCGGCATCGGGCGCCTGGCCCCGCTGATCAACGGCACGGCCCAGTACTCGCGCACCGGGGACGAGTACTACTACGCGTTCGAGGGCAATGACGAGTACTGCTCCGAGCAGTGGGGCCCGCAGGCGCTGCGCCTCGTGTGGACTCCCCCGGGCAACTACGGGGTGCTGGTGCGCAAGGACAGTGGCATCGAGACCGTGGCGGACCTCAAGGGCCGCAAGTTCCCCAAGCTGATCGCGAGCACGTCCATCAACCGCAAGATGGAGGCGATCCTTAACTACGGCGGCCTCACCGGCAAGGACGTCCAGATGGTGGACGTCACCTACAGCGGCCAGATCGAGGCGCTGAAGACCGGTCAGATCGACACCCTCTACCAGAACGTGGTGGGCGCCAACGTCTCCGAGCTGGCCTCCCAGTACCCCATCCGCTGGCTGAACCTGGGCGGCGGCACGCCCTCCCAGTACGCCACGTGGAAGGAGCTGGCGCCGATGGTCAAACCCGGCGAGTTCTCCAAGGGTGCGGGCCTGGCCAAGGGGGAGACGGCGGTGAACATGCAGTACACCATCCCGGTGGTCGCCCGCGCGGACCGCCCCGCGGACGAGGTCGCCGCACTGGTCGCGGACATGGACCGCTACTACCCGGACTACAAGGACACCACCCCAGACGCCCACCGCTTCGGCACGGACCAGATCCAGCTCACGCCCCTGGTGATCCCGTTCCACGACGCCATGGTGGAGTTCCTCACCAGCAAGGGCCGCTGGAGCAAGGACCTGCAGACCCGCCAGGACGCCCTGCTGGAGCGCGAGCGCCGCATGCACGAGGCCTGGCCCGCGTTCTGGCAGGACCACAAGGACCGTGAGGACCCCAAGTCCGCGCGCAAGGAGTGGGTGGACTGGAAGAAGGCCAACCTTCCCGAGCTCCCGGACACCCCCGGCACCCTGCCCGGCGCCTCGTCCACCACCGCACCCTCCGGAGGCCACGCATGAGCACCCCGTACCAGACCGACGACGCCGCCGGCCCCGCCTGTGCCTCGGGTTCCGCTGGCACCGCTGGCCCCATCACCACCCCCGGACCGGCCATCGACCCCCGCACCGGCACTGAGATCACCGCCACGCACCCGCACGGGGGCGACGACGCCGCCCAGCCCACCATGCCCTCGGACGTCTCCCTGCACGACGCGAGCCCGCGGCTGACGCCGTTCTGGCGCAGCCTGGTGATCGTGCTGACCGTGGTGGGCGTGCTGCTGACCATGAACCAGGTGTTCTTCTGGAACGTGGGCGGGGTGACCATCCCCACCAACTCGTTCCTGTACCTGCTGATCGCGGTGTTCGTGCCGATCGTGTTCATCGTGACGCCCATCCGCAAGCACGGGGCCGCGGCTCGGCAGCGGCGGGGCGTGCCGTGGTACGACGTGCTGCTGCTGCTGGCCGTGGTGGGCACCAGCGCGTACTTCGCGGTGCATGGCATCGAGATCCAGGAGTACGGCTGGCAGTACATGGCCCCCACCCTGGCCACCGTGCTGAGCTTCGTGTTCTGGGCCCTGATCCTGGAGACCCTGCGCCGGGCCGCCGGTCTGGTGGTGCTCGTGATCGCGTTCCTGTTCTCCGTGTACCCGCTGTTCGCGGGGATCATCCCGCTGTCCTTCCTGCAGGGCATCTCCTACGACCTCCCCACCCTGGCCCAGGTGCACACCATGGGCGTGGACAGCGTGCTGGGCCTGCCCCTGCAGACCGCGGGCACCATCCTGGTGGGCTTCCTGCTGTTCGGCGTGGTGCTGCAGCACACCGGCGGTGCGGACTTCTTCCACGAGCTGTCCATGGCCGTGTTCGGCCGCTACCGCGGCGGCTCCGCCAAGGTGGCCGTGGCGAGCTCCGCGGCCATGGGCATGATGAGTGGCTCGGCGGTGTCCAACGTGCTGACCACGGGACCCATGACCATCCCGGCCATGAAGCGCTCCGGGTTCAGCGCCCGGGTGGCCGGGGCCGTGGAGGCCACCGCGTCCTCCGGCGGCTCCATCACTCCGCCCATCATGGGCACCGCGGCGTTCCTCATGGTCTCCTTCGTGGGCGTGCCGTACACGAGCATCCTGGTGGCGGCCACCATCCCCGCGATCCTCTACTACCTGGGCATCTTCCTGCAGATCGACGGCTACGCCGCCCAGCGCGGACTGCGCGGCACGCCCAAGAACCTGCTGCCGCGCGCCCGCCACGCCCTGGCCATGGGCTGGCCCTACCTCGGCGCCCTGGCCGTGCTCACGGCGCTGCTGTTCACCACGGACTCCGAGGCCCGGGTGCCGTACTGGGTGGTGGCCATCCTGCTGCTGATCGCCCTGGTCAAGCCCAGCGTCACGTTCGGCCCCCGCCAGTGGGTGGACATGGGCGTGGACGTGGGCAAGACGCTGGCGCAGATCGTGGGCATCATCGCGGGAGTGGGCCTGATCCTCGGTGGGCTGACCGCCACGGGCGTGGCCCTGTCCCTCTCGCGTGACCTGGTGGCCCTGGTGGGCGACAACGTGGTGCTCATCCTGATCGCCGGCGCCGTGGTGTGCTTCATCCTGGGCATGGGCCTGACCATCTCCGCCGCGTACGTGTTCCTGGCCATCGTGATGGTCCCGGCCGTCACGGCCCTGGGCGTGGACCCGATCGCCGCGCACCTGTTCGTCATCTACTGGGCCTCGGTCTCCTACATCACCCCGCCCGTGGGGCTCGCGGCCTTCGCGGCGGCGGGCATCTCCAAGGCCTCCCCCATGGCCACGTGCTTCTCCGCCATGAAGCTCGGCGCGGTGAAGTACGTGGTGCCGTTCGGCTTCGCGCTCAACCCCGCGCTGGTGGCCCAGGGGGAGCCGTTGCACATCGTGCTGGCCTTCCTCTCCAGCCTCGTGGCGGTCTACGCGATCGCCGCGGCCATGGGCGGCTGGCTCACGTTCGTGGAACGCCAGCTGCCCCTGTACCTGCGGGTGGTTCTCGCGGTGGGCGGATTCATGATGTTCTTGCCTGGGGCCCCGGTCACGCTCATCGGTCTGGCGCTGGTGGTCGCGGCCGCGGTGGTTGCGCGCCTGAGCCGGCCGCGCGCCGTCGTCGACCCCGAGACCGGGCAAATCACCCGGGTGCCGGAGGGAGCCAAGGTTCCCGACGCCGCCCGCGGCGCGCACGACACCGGTGGTGCCACCGCGGGTGCGCACGCCCCGCACGAGAACACGAAGGAGAACGCATCATGAGCGCAGAGAACACCGACGTCCTGACCGTGGACGTCACGGACGGGATCGCCCTGGTCACCGTGAACCGGCCGGAGGTGCGCAACGCGATCAACGCGACCGTGCTGCGGGCCATCACCGAGACCCTCGCGGAGCTGGCCGAGAACGATGACGTGCAGGTGCTGGTCTTCACCGGCGCCGGGGACAAGGCGTTCGTGGCGGGCGCGGACATCAACGAGCTCGCCGTGCGCACCCCCAAGGACGGGCTGAAGGCCACCATGCAGGGCGTGTACGAGAAGGTGGAGCAGTTCCCCAAGCCCACCATCGCGGCCGTGAACGGCTACGCGTTCGGCGGCGGGCACGAGCTCGCCCTGGCATGCGACATCCGCGTGGCCTCCACGAACGCGCAGTTCGCGCTGCCCGAGACCGGGCTGGGCATCATGCCCGCCGCGGGCGGCACCCAGCGCCTGGCCAAGCTCGTGGGCCTGGGCCGGGCCACCGAGATCGTGCTCACCGGGCGACGTGTGAAGGCGGACGAGGCCCTGGACATGGGGCTGGTGACCGAGGTGGTGGAGCCGGACGAGCTGCTGGTTACCGCCCGCGAGACGGCGCAGGCCATCATGGCCAAGGGCCCGCTGGCCATCCAGCTGGCCAAGACCGTGATCCGCCACGGCTTCGACGTGGACCACCAGACCGGGATCCTGCTGGAGCGCCTGGCCCAGTCCGTGCTCTACAGCAGCGCCGAGAAGGCCGAGGGAACCACCGCGTTCCTGGAGAAGCGGACCCCCGATTTCCACAGTGCAGCACAGAAGGACGTGAGCAAGTGAGCGAGAACCCCCTGAAGGAGATCCAGCACATCACCGTGATCGGTGCCGGGGCCATGGGCTCCCAGATCGCCATGGTCTGCGCCCTCGCCGGGTACGACACGGACGTGGTGGACATCAAGCAGGAGGCCGTGGACAAGGCCTCCGAGCAGCTGCACTCCCGCATGGACCGTGACGTCAGCAAGGGCCGGCGCACCCAGCAGGACGTGGACGCCGCGTTCGGGCGCCTGACGTTCTCCACGGACCGGGACGCGTGCGCCGCGCAGGCGGACTTCGTGATCGAGGCCGCCGTGGAGGACCTGACCATCAAGCGTCAGGTCTTCGCGGAGCTGGACGCGGTGTGCCCCGAGCACACCATCCTGGCCACCAACTCCTCGAACATCGTGTCCTCGCGTGTGGCGGACGCCACCCACCGCCCGGAGAAGGTGTGCAACGTGCACTTCTTCAACCCCGCGCTGGTGATGAAGTGCGTGGAGGTGGTCCCCCACGAGGGCATCTCCCGTGAGACCGTGGAGACCGCCATGGAGCTGGCCCGCTCGATCGGCAAGGCCCCCGTGGAGCTCAAGAAGGAGGTTCCGGGCTTCGTGGCCAACCGCCTGCTCGGCGCCCTGCGCACGGAGGCGCTGAAGCTCTACGAGGACGGGGTGGCGGACTACAAGGACATCGACGTGGCCGCCAAGACCGCCCTGAACCACCCCATGGGCCCCTTCGAGCTCATGGACATGGTGGGCATCGACGTGGTCTACCTGATCCGGCTGGCCGAGTACGAGCAGACCGGTGACCCCGCGTCCCTGCCGGCCGAGTCCATCAAGGCGAAGTACGAGGCCGGTGACTACGGCCGAAAGACCGGCCACGGCTGGTACGACTACGAGTAGGACCCGCTAGGTTCCGGGGACCTCTGCGGCCTGGCCGCGGGGGTCCCCGTAGAGGTTCTGGGCCAGGCGCACCACGGCACACAGCGCGGGGTTGGGGTCCGCCGCGCGCCACATGAGCTGCACGTCCAGAGGGCGCTGCGGCTGGGCGAGGGGCCGGAACACCACGCCGTCCGAGGCGACGTTGTCCCGCACGGTGTCGAGGCTCAGGGCGCAGCCGATCTGGGCGGCCACGAGCACCACCAGGGTCCACGAGTCCGGCGCCACCTGGGCCACGCGTGGCACGAAGCCCGCCGCTGTGGCGAGGGAGGTCAGCCGGTTCTGCAGTGCGGCCCCCGGACCCGAGGGCAGGATCACCCAGGACTCCTCGGCCAGCTGTGACATCTCCACCCGGGGTGCGTCCGCCAGCGGGTGGTTGCTGGGCAGCACCACCATGACCTCCTCGTGGCCCAGCACGGACGAGCGCAGCTCCGAGGGGATGAAGTCCCACCGCCCGATGGCCACGTCCAGGGAGCCGCCCAGCACCTTCTGCATGGCGGTGTGGGAGAACTGCGAGCCGTGCAGCTCCAGGTGTACCCCGGGGCGGTGGGTGCGCACGTGGCGGGCCAGCTCCCCCACCTGCCGGTTGATGGACGCTCCCGCGAACCCGAGGCGCACGCGCCCGGTCTCTCCGGTCATGGACTTGGCCACCGCGGTGCGGGCCTGTTCCGAGGCCGCCACCAGCTCGCGCGCGGGCTCCAGGAGGGCCGCCCCGGCCGGGGTGAGCGAGACCTGCCGAGTGCTGCGCTCGAACAGCTGAGCACCCAGGGACTTCTCGATGCTCTTGATGAGCCGGCTCAGGGGTGGCTGCGCGATCCGCAGGTTGGCGGCGGCGCGCCCGAAGTGCAGTTCCTCGGCAACCGCCAGGAACGCCTTGGCTTCGTGGACTTCCATGGGCGGAGCCTACGTGATTGTTGCCACACGCGCATCAGTCCACCGCTCTTCTTGTATTGGACAGAACCTAATGACGGTGATTGTGTGGGATGAAACACATTCCCCGTCCCAGTGGAGCGTTCATGTCCCTCACCCAGGATCCTGCGACCTCCGGGCCGCTCAACGGAGTGGTCGTCGCGGACTTCTCCCGCGTGCTCGCGGGGCCTTACTGCACCATGCTGCTCGCGGACATGGGCGCCACCGTGGTCAAGGTGGAGAGCCCCACCGGGGACGACACCCGCGGGTACAAGCCGCCTAGCCGGGACGGGGTGGGCACCTACTACCTCTCCGTGAACCGCAACAAGCACTCCGTCGTGCTGGACCTGCGCGATCCGGCGGACCTGGAGACCGCCTACGAGATCATCGACGCCGCGGACGTGTTCATAGAGAACTTCAAGCCCGGCGGGCTGGCCCGCTACGGGTTGGATCCCGAGGCCGTGGCCGAGCGGTGGCCCGGGCTCATCCACACGAGCATCACCGGATTCGGCACGGACCGCGGCGCACACCTGCCGGGCTACGACCTGCTGGTCCAGGGCGTCTCGGGCTTCATGTCCGTGACCGGCTCCGCGGACGGCCCACCCCAGCGGGCGGGCGTGGCGATGTTCGACGTCCTCACCGGGCTGCACGCCGCAGTGGCCATCCTGGGCGCCCTGCACGAGCGGGACGTCTCCGGCAGGGGCCAGCACATCCACCTGGATCTGCTCTCCTGCGCGCTGTCCTCCCTGGTCAACCAGACCACGGGCTACGCGGCGTGCGGCAACGACCCCCAGCGCATGGGCAACGACCACCCCAGTCTGTTCCCGTACGGACCGTTCCCCACCGCGGACAAGGACCTCATCATCACGGTGGGCAACAACCCCCAGTTCCGGCGTTTCGTCACGGTGCTGGGCCTGCCCGAGCTCGCGGAGGACCCGCGCTTCGACACCGTGGAGAACCGCAACCAACACCGTGAGGAGCTGCGCCCGCTGCTCAACAAGGCGCTGTCCTCGGACACCGCCGAGGTGTGGGCGTCCCGGTTGCAGGCGGAGGGCCTGCCGTGCGCCCCCATCCTCACCATCCCCGAGGGCGTGGAGTACGCGGCCTCCCTGGGCCTGGACCCCGTGGTGCAGGTGGGCGAGGGCGACGAGGCCGTGCCCCTGATCAAGAACCCCGTGACCTTCAGTCGCACCCCGGTGCGCTACGACAAGGCCCCGCCCGCCCTCGGTGCGGACGGCACCGATGTCATGGCCTGGCTGCGTTCCCGTCGCGCCGCCCACGACGACACCCCCGCACCGGACCGCGCGGCCGTCGGTGCAGTGCCCGCCGCCGCGCACGACGGCGCCGCCGGTTCCCCGGGCGCGGCCCCGAACCGCGCGTAGCCCCTCCCCACACCAGAATCTCTCGCCGCAGCGAGGCGGAGCCCCGCCTCCCGGCCACCGAAAGGACCCGTGATGAGCGAACTGCTCGAGAACCCCGACTTCTTCCTGCTGGACCAGGAACTCTCCGCCGAGGAGATCGCCCTGCGCGACCGCGTGCGCGCCTACGGCCAGGAGCACGTGCTGCCCGCGATCAACGCGTTCTGGGAGCGCGGCGAGCACCCCCTCCCCGCGTTCAAGGGCCTCGCCGACCTGGGGGTCGTGGGAACGTTCATCGAGGGCTACGGCTGCCCCGGACTCTCCCGCCAGGCCGCCGGGCTGGTGGCCCGTGAGATGGGCCGGATCGACGGCTCCGTGAACACGTTCTTCGGCGTGCACTCCAACCTGTGCATGGGCAGCATCTACATGCTGGGCAATGAGGAGCAGCGCCAGCGGTGGCTGCCCACCATGGCGAAGATCGAGACGACCGGTGCGTTCGCGCTCACCGAGCCCACCCACGGCTCGGACTCGGTGTCCCTGGAGACCTCCGCGCGCCGGGACGGGGACCACTGGGTGCTCAACGGGCACAAGCGGTGGATCGGCAACGGTCACGCCGCGGACGTGATCGTGCTCTATGCCCGGGACGAGGCGGACGGACAGGTCAAATGCTTCGTGGTGGAGAAACAGGAGGACGGCGAGTACCCGCAGGGCTACCTCCCCACCGTGATCGACGGCAAGATCGGCAAACGCGCCATCAACCAGGCGGACATCGTGATCGAGGACCTGCGGATCCCCGAGGAGAACCGGCTGGAGAACTGCCACAGCTTCAAGGACGTCAACAAGGTGCTCAAGGCCACCCGCGGCGGCGCCTCGTGGGAGGCCGTGGGGCACGGCATGGCGGCGTTCGAGATCGCCGCGAACTACGCCCTGGAGCGTGAACAGTTCGGGATGCCGATCGCCAGCTACCAGCTGGTGCAGGAGCGGCTGGCCACCATGCTCTCGGACCTGACCTCCATGCAGCTGCTGTGCACCCGCATGGCGCAGTTGCAGGAGCGCGACCAACTCACGGACGCCATGGCCTCCATGGTCAAGATGACCACTTCCCGCAAAGCCCTGGCCATGTGCCGCACCGCCCGGGACATGCTGGGCGGCAACGGGCTGTTGCTGGAGTACCACATCGGCCGTCACCTCACCGACATGGAAGTGGTCTCCACGTACGAGGGCACCGACTCGATGCAGGCGCTCATCGTGGGCCGGGAGATCACCCGGATCTCGTCCTTCACGCGCACGCGCAGCTGACGGGTCCGGGCTGGTGGGTACGCCGTAAGGGTTCGTGAGTTCTGTTCCGGGCCTCGCCGCGAGAAGATGATGGGCATGGTCAACCGCGTAGGTAGTCAGTCCTTTGCGACGAGCAGTACCGCTTCGACCTCATTCGTGGGACGTCGCAGGGAACTGAAGGAAGCGCGGGCCACGGTGTCCCGCTCGCGGTTGACGACCCTCACGGGTCCCGGAGGCGTGGGCAAAACCCGCCTGGGGATGGAAGTCGGTCAGCGCTTGCAGGCCCATTTTCGCGACGGTGCGTGGATGGTGGATCTGGGATCCCTCAACCCCGGTGCCCCCATCAGCCCGATAGTCGCCTCCGCCCTGGCCATTCAAGACCAGTCGAATCGCGGGGCGCTGGAACGAGTGACGGACTACCTGCAGGACAAGGAGTTGTTGCTGTTCCTCGACAACTGTGAACACGTGCTGTCCGGGGCCGGGGAGTTGGTGGACCGTGTCCTGGCCACGGCCCCGGGGGTGAGGATCCTCACCACCAGCCGTGAGCCCCTGAGCATGGCCGGCGAGGCGATCTATCCCGTGCCTCCCTTGGCGACACCCTCCGTGGAGGACGACCATGCGGTTCAGGACCTTGAACGCTTCGAATCGATTGCCTTGTTCGTGGACCGTGCACGGAACGTGGTGGGTGACTTCGCGATCACTCCCGAGAACCAGAGGGCCGTGATCGAGTTGTGCACGCGCCTCGACGGCATGCCACTGGCCATCGAATTCGCCGTTGCGCGGTTGCAGAGCATGTCCGTGACCCAGTTGCTCGATCGCCTGGACCAGCGCTTCCGATTGTTGAGCCGCGGGTCTCGCACTGCTCAACCCCGGCACCGGACACTCCAAGCGTTGATCGACTGGAGTTACGAGCTCTGCACCCCGGAGGAGCAGGTGCTGTGGCAACGGCTGTCAGTCTTTCCCAGCAGTTTCGATCTGGAAGCCGCCGAGGAGATCTGCAGTTTCGATGGTCTCGTCCCGGATCTCGTTCTGGACTTGTTGGATTGCCTCGTGGCCAAGTCCATCCTGCTCACCGAACGCAACGGGGAGGCAGTGCGCTACCGCCAGCTCATGACCGTGCGTGAATACGGCGCCGACCGGCTGAACGACGGCGCGGCCACTGAGCTGCGCCGTCGTCACCGGGATTGCTTTCTTCGCCGGGCGGAAACCATGGTCGAACAGTGGTCTACTCCGCGCCAGGGTGAGTTCATCCTGCGCGCTCGCACGGAACGCCCCAATTCCATGGCGGCATTGCAGTGGTCCGTAGCCACCCCCGGTGAGATCAACGCTGCTGCACGCCTGGCGGTGGCGTTGCGTCACCACTGGGTGTCGGACGGTTACCTCAGCGAAGGACGTTTCTGGCTCGACCGTGTGCTGGGCGAGTACGACGACGCCCCGGAACGACACGAACGAGGATCCGCGTTGTGGGTGGTCGCCTGGGTCAGCCTGTTGCAAGGCGATCACGAAGCTGGCGCGGAATACCTCGCCGAATGCCGACGGGTAGCCACGGCCCTCGGGGACGACGGCCTGCTTGCTCACACGGAGCACTGGAGCGGTTTGTACGGCATCTTCACAGGGGACCTCTCCTCCGCGATAGTTCACTATGAACGCGCAGTAGCCGCCCACGACCGCGTGGGCGATCTGAGTGCGAGGCTCACGGCACAATTTCAACTTGGCATGGCGCAGGTTTTCCACGGCGATCCCCGGATCGCCCTGGCCACGTGCGACCGTGCCATTAAATCCGCCGCGGAGCACGGCGAGCTCTGGACACGCGCGTATTCTCTCTGGATCAGCGGGATCGGCCTCTGGATGATGGGGGATCATTCGGCAGCTCGAGCGGCCGCCACCGACGCCCTCACCATCCAGAAGAACTTCCACGACGCGATCTGCACAGCCCTGACGACCGAACTGCTCTCGTGGGTTGCCGCTTCCACCCGTGATTTCCCGCGCGCCGTGGAACTCTCTGGCGCCGCGGCCTCCGTGTGGCGCAGTCTGGGAACCACGATCCGGGCGTTCGGGCCCCACATCGACGAGATTTCCCGGGCCTCCGCCAAGCGTGTCGGACAAGGACTCGAACCGGGAACGTCGGATTCCTCACCCTTCGAGCACAAGCGTTTGACCAAGGAGGAAGCGATCGCGGTGGCACTCGCCGAACCGCAGGATGCCGATCAGGAGACGGACATCCAACCGCTGACCCGCAAGGAATGGCAGGTCGCTCAACTGGTGGCTCGGGGGCTGACCAACAGACAGGTGGCCGAAGAACTGGTGGTCTCGCCGCGCACCGTGGACGGCCACGTGGGTCGCATCCTCACCAAGTTGGACGTCACGACCCGCATGCACATCGCATCGTGGGTCGACGGCAGACGAGGAATGTAAGGCGCGAAGCACGAGATGCACTGGCGCCCCGGATCGAGAGGTCCGAGGCGCCAGTGTCAGCCGGTCAGCGCGTGAAGAAACGCTGGTGCGGCTGGGACTCAGACGTTGATCATTGCCGCGGAGCGCACCGAAGGAAATACGCCTGAGAGGAACTCCTCGATCTCCGCCGTGTCCCCCAGCGGGAAGATGCCGGCCACGTACTGGTCGGGGCGGACCACTACCACCGCACCGTCCGCGCTGATACCGCGCTCTTCGAAGATGTCGTGTCCCTCCAATGTGCCAAACACCTTCTCCATGTCCGTCAGTCGGAACGTGCCGGTTTTGGGCTTGAACGCCTCCGGCACGTCCGAGACATCGAATTCGGTGTGCCGCTGGCGGTGGATCAACTTGGTGTCGAACAGATCGGGAGACAGCGATCCTTCAGCCCAGTGGGCCCAATCCTGGAGGGTCTGGGAAACTCCCGGAGCTGCGTCGTCAGCGAAAACGTAGACACGCCACCGACCGTCCGCGAAGTGATCGTGCCCGATGTGCATGGGCACCAGATCGCACACACGGCCCGCCATGGCGGACTTGAAACGCCTACCGAGCGGGTATCCCTCAGCAAGTTCCTGGTGCTTGGTGTCCGCCGTGATCATCGATGGCTCGTACTCGGTGAGGTAGCCCGCGTTGAACTCGGCGTTCTTCGTGTAGAAATCCTCCAGTTCGTTGGGGTTCTCGAACTGGTCACTCGGCTGCGCCATGAGGGTGGACCATGCCTTGTCGAACTCGATCAGACGATGGGCGATGTCCTTGCGCTCCTCCGCGTAGGTGCGCAGCAGTTCCAGGGGGCTGTTTCCGGAGAGCACGTGGCCCAGTTTCCACCCCAGGTTGAACCCGTCCTGCATGGACACGTTCATACCCTGCCCCGCCTTGGCCGAGTGCGTGTGGCACGCATCCCCGGTGATGAACACGCGGGGGTCCTGGCTGGAGGTCTTCTCCGAGGCGCGGTCATCGAAATGGTCGGAAACGCGGTGACCCACCTCGTAGATCGAGTGCCAAACCACGTTCTTCACATCCAGCTTGTACGGGCTCATGATCTGCTGAGCAGTGGCGATCACGTCCTCGAGTGGAGTCTCACGCACGGAACGATCACCCTCCGCCACTTCACCCAGATCCACGTAGAGCCGGAAGAGGAACCCGCCCTCGCGCGGGATGAGCAGGATGGTGCGACCGGTCGAGGACTTGATGGTGCACTTCTTGCGAACGTCCGGGAAGTTGGTGTCCGCGTAGATGTCCATCACGCCCCACGCATGGTTGGCCTGCTTGCCATGCAGTCGATACCCCAGGGACTTGCGCACATTGCTCCGAGCGCCGTCCGCCCCCACCACATACTTGGTACGCACCTGAAGCTCTTGGCCCTCGTCGGGTCCGGCCGTGCGGCGCAGGGTCACCGTAATCGGGTATTCGCGGTTCTCTTCCTCGGGGGCGACTTCCATGTCCACGAATTCGTAGCCGTAATCCGGTTCCATCCGAGTGGGCGCGTTCTTCAGGAACCGATTGAAATGGTCGATGATGCGCACCTGGGTGATCAGCATCATGGGCCATTCACTGAATTCTTCCGGCAATTCGCGGGTGCTCATCTCGCGGATGATACGTTCCGGGTCCTGGGGATCAGGCTTCCAGAACGCCATGTCCGTGATGGTGTGCGCTTCCTCGTAGATCTCGTGGGCGAAACCGAACGCCTGGAACGTCTCCATGGTCCGGGAGTGCACGCCATCCGCATTGGCCAACGGCAATCGGTGTCCCCGGCGTTCGATCAACCTGGTGTTGACCTCTGGGAACCGGGACAGCTGTGCTGCGGTGATCGACCCGGCGGGACCGCACCCCACGATCAGCACGTCCATGGTGTCGGGCAACTCGGCGGGACGATCCACCCCCGAGCCCTGAGCGGGCATAGTCATGGGATCACCGGTTTGATAGCCATCTACATGAAACTGCATGATATCTCCTGGGAGGAATGGAATGACATTCTGTGTTTTGTCTCACACGATATGGATCTCACTCAGTAACTCACAAGCAGTTCAGCCGCTACAGACAACATCCGCCTCAAAAACTGGATCGGCTAGCATGAAATTGGCGTTGTCGTAAGGGTAGGACTACGCAATTCGACCACTCGGACGAAATCCATATTGATTAGTTACCGAACGCTTTTGATATCTGGCAGATCTCGCCGTCGGAACTCGCCCCAATGAGCACGCTAGGTCCGGATGTCGCCCCAGAACTCGTTCGCTCACTGAGGACCACCCTGGTGGCGCCCTCGGCCCGGGCGGCCCACCCCGGAACTCACAGCACCGTCCGGGCGGAACGTGTCACCATGGGGACGGGCCCGCCACACCCGGGTGGGCCCACCCGTCCTTCTATCGGTGAGGTAAGTCTTCCGTGTCCCACGCCCCCTCCCCCCGCGGCCCCGAGGCCCCCTACCCGCAGTTCGCCGGCCCACCGGCCGGGACCTCCGCCCGCTCGGTGACCACCCGGACCGTGGTCGGTGCCTTCCTGGCGCTCGCGGTGCTGTGGGGTCTGGTCATGCTCATCGCGTACGGCAGTCTGCACACGGTCACGGGTCAGGCACTCGACGAGGTCGCCCTGGCCCAGGCCAAGGCCGACCGCAATGTCTACTTCCCCGGCGCGGCCCTCGTCCTCGCGCAGTACGTCCCGGAGCTCGGGGCGGTGGCCGCCGGCGTCCTCGCGCTCGTGTGGGCCGTGCGCTACCGCCGTTGGACGGCCGCCGTATGTGCCGCGGGGGCGGCGTTCGCTGCAAACGTGACCACCCAGTTCCTCAAGCACGGGGTGCTCGACAAACCCGATTTGGGGATCCAGCAGATCGCGTCCAACTCGTTCCCGTCCGGTCACACGACCGCGGCGGCCTCCGCGCTCATGGCCGTGCTGCTCGTGGCGCCTCCCCACCTGCGGGCCAGGGCGGGGCGCTGGGGAGCTCTGATAGCGGCGGTCACTGGCATGCTCACCATCCTCAACGGTTGGCACCGTCCCACGGACGCCGCGGCCGCGCTGCTCATCGTGGGCGGGTGGGGCGTCGTGGCAACCCTCGTGGCACGCGCCGTCGACGCCGCTCTCTCCCGTACCGACGCCCACCCCGGAGCGGCATCGCTCCAGTTCTACCGGCAGTTCCGGAAGAACCGTTCGCGTAGACGCCAGGACATCGAATGGAGCGAGGACCGGGGCGAGAGTGCCTATCTTCCGCCGGCCCACGAGCGCGCCGAGCGGCAGTTCGCGGAACAGCAGCGTGGTGAGCAGGAGCGGGCGGCATCGTACCCGCAGGCTCAGCAGGGGTACCCGCACGCGCAGTACGGGCACCAGCAGCCCCAGCCGACGTGGTCGCAGCCCGCCCCCTACGGAGCGCCCGTGTACCGCCCGCGATTCCCCGCGCGACCCCGGTTGGGCACCGCGATCACCCTGACCGTGTTGGCCGCGGCATTGCTCGCGGCAGCAATCTGGTGGCCCTCCCCGACCGTGGCGGGCACGCTCGCCGGGCGGGTCACGCTCACCGCGGGGTACGTGGGCATCGCGGCGGCCGCGGCCCTGGGGTGGTCGCTCGTGGCGCGGCGAGTGCGCGACACGACCCGGTGACGGCGGCCCGGTGACTACGAACGCAACTGCTATCGGACGTCCGGGAGTGACGACCGGCTAGATCGCCGCCAATCGGTCCAGGAAAACCCTGGCCACGCCGGCCTGGTACGGCAAGCGGTACATCGAGGCGGTGGACGGGCCCTCACCGGAGAGGCCCACGTCCCGAGCGCGCCGGATGGCCAGCTCCATGGTGTCCGCCTGCTGGGACACGAAGTTGCCGGTCACGGGCGAGCCGTGGCCCGGCACGAACACCCGGTAGCGTTCCAGAGTCGCGAGCGCGCGCAAGGACTCCACCCAGCGCTGGGGGTAGGCGTCCTCGAAGTTGGGGTCCGCCCCCTCCTCCACGAGATCACCGCAGAAGACGACGTCGTCCACGCCCACGCACACGTCGTTGTCCGTGTGACCGGGGCCCAGGAAGAACAGGGTGACGGGGCGTTCCCCCAGGTCGATCCGGGTCAGGGAAGGCCTGCGACCGTCCCCCGGAAGAGTGTTGGTGGGCATGACGAGCTGGGTGTCCATGCCCTGGCCCTCACCCATCTCGGGTTCCTGCGTGCTCACGAAACTGCGCTGGTACTCGCCGACCTCCGCCATCGCGGCCGCGCACGCCTTGTGCGCCCAGAACTCGGTGGCCCCGGCGCGCGTGAACACCGCGTTACCCATGTAGTGGTCGTAGTGCGCGTGCGTGTTCACCACGGTGAGCGGCAGCTCCGTGAGCTCACGCACCGCGGTCAGGATCTCCCGGCCCTGGCGAGGCCCCGCACCCGTGTCGATCACCAGGGCGCGCTGAGTGCCCAGCACCAGACCGGAGTTCAATCTCCAGTTCTCGGTGCCGATCACATAGACGCCGGGGCGCAACTCCTGGGTGCGTGCCATGGGGCTCACTCTATCGGCAACCCCGCACCCTCTACGTATCGCCGCAAGCCACCGGGGCATGGGGCACGACGCCGCTCCGGCCGCCCCGCGCGACGGGAACCCGCGGCGGGGCGGTGCTACTGTGTGCCGCGTGTTTTCGACCAACCCCGACACCCCCGTGACCCCGGCGGGCCGCTTCGCGCCGTCGCCGTCGGGGGACCTGCACCTGGGAAACCTGCGCACGGCCCTGGCCGCGTGGGGATTCGCGCGGGCCACGGGGCGCCGCTTCCTGTTGCGCGTGGAGGACCTGGACCGGGTCAAGAAGGGGGCAGCACAGCGCAACGTGGCGGATCTGCGGGCGATCGGCCTCGACTGGGACGGCCCCGTGGACCACCAGTCCGAACGCATTCCCCGATTCCTGGACCGCGTACAGGACCTCACCGAGGCGGGCCTCACGTACGAGTGCTTCTGCACGCGCAAAGAGATCCACGCGGCGGCCTCCGCTCCCCACGGCATCCCGGGCGCGTACCCCGGAACGTGCCGGAACCTGAGCGCGGCCGAGCGCGCGCGACGTCGTACCCAGCGACCCCCCGCCATCCGGCTGAGGGCGCAGACGCGGGAGTTCACGGTGCACGACCACTTCGTGGGCGAGTACACGGGAGCCGTGGACGACATGGTGCTCGTGCGCAACGACGGGACGCCGGCGTACAACCTGGCCGTGGTCGTGGACGACGCCGAACAGGGTGTGGACCAGGTGGTGCGCGGGGACGACCTATTGCCGTCCGCTCCGCGACAGGCGTATCTCGCGGGGCTGCTGGGGCACCGGGTTCCCGAGTACGCCCACGTGCCGCTGGTGCTCGGTCCCGCCGGGGCGCGGCTCGCCAAGCGGGACGGCGCCGTCACGCTCGGGGAGCTCGAGGACATCGGGTACACGGCGCAGGACGTGCTCGCGTGGCTCGCCGGCTCTCTGGGGATCGTCCACCCCGTGCGCACCGCCGCGGACGTGCTGGACTCCTGGGACCCGAGCTCATGGCGGCGCGAACCCGCGACCTTCACACCGTGGCCGGTGACGCGTCCGTAGGGCCTCCGGAGCGGTAGGGTTGTGAACCGTCTCACACGGCTCACATGGGATCTGCGTCACCTCCCCTATACAGTGGGCGCAGTCCAACGACCCCGTACCGGAAGGCACGAGTATGTCCGATCAGGCGTACCAACTCATGGCAATCCTGGCGTATTTCATCGCCATGATCTGCATTGGCCTGTGGGCCAACAGCAAGACCAAGAACCTCGACGACTACATGCTGGGCGGGCGCAACCTCAAGCCCGGCGTGGCTGCGCTGTCGGCCGGCGCGTCGGACATGTCCGGATGGCTGCTCATGGGTCTGCCCGGTGCCGTGTACCTCTCGGGTCTCGTGGAGGCGTGGCTCGCGATCGGGCTGACCATCGGTGCGTGGATCAACTGGAAGATCGTGGCTCCCCGGTTGAGGGCCTACACCGAGGTCTCCCACAACTCGATCACCATCCCGTCCTTCCTGGACAACCGCCTCAAGGGCAACACCCGGATCCTGCGCGTGATCTCCGGTGTGATCATCCTGGTGTTCTTCACGTTCTACGTCTCCTCCGGCATGGTGGCCGGCGGTGTGTTCTTCCAGTCCTCGTTCGGCACCAGCTACCTCACGGGCATGCTCCTGGTGGCCGGGGTGACCGTGCTCTACACATTCTTCGGAGGCTTCCTGGGGGCGTCCTACACGGACCTGTTCCAGGGTCTGCTGATGCTGGGCGCGCTGCTGCTCGTGCCGATCGTGGGCATCTTCCTGGTGGGCGGGCCCGGTGAGATGGCCACCCGGATCGAGAACGTGAACCCCGACGCGCTGTCCCTGTTCGCGGGCGGCACTGCGGTGGGCATCATTTCCTCGCTCGCGTGGGGCCTGGGTTACTTCGGCCAGCCCCACATCATCGTGCGCTTCATGGCGCTGCGCACCCCCGCGGACGCCAAGTCCGGGCGCCGGATCGGCATCGGCTGGATGATCCTCACGGTGCTGGGTGCCATCGGCACCGCCCTGGTGGGCATGGCCTACTACGGCAACCGCCCGGGCCAGGAGCCCACGGACCCGGAGGCCATCTTCCTGGACATGTCCCAGGTGCTCTTCCACCCGCTGATCGCGGGCCTCGTGCTCGCCGCCGTCCTGGCGGCCGTGATGTCCACGATCTCCTCGCAGCTGATCGTCTCCTCCTCCGCGCTGGTTGAGGACCTCTACAACCTGGCCGCCAAGCGCACCCCGTCCCCCAGGGCGCAGGTGTGGCTGGGCCGCGGTGGCGTGCTGCTCGTGGCCCTCGTGGCGGCCGCTCTCGCGTGGGAACAGAACTCCACCATCCTGGACCTCGTGGGCTTCGCGTGGGCCGGCTTCGGTGCCGCCTTCGGCCCCGTGGTGCTCATGAGCCTGTTCTGGCGCAAGCTCACCAACGCGGGCGCCATCAGCGCCATGGTCGTGGGTGCCGCGACCGTGTTCCTGTGGCAGTACACCCCGTGGAGTGACCTCTACGAGATCATCCCGGGCTTCATCCTGGGTGGTCTGGTGGGCATCATCGTCTCGCTGGCCACCCACCGGGAGAACCCCGAGATCCAGCGCGAGTTCGACGAGACTCTCCGCCTGGTCCACCACCCCGAGCAAGCCGATCCCACCGCCGCGGCCAAGGCGGCCGCCGGTGGCACCACCCCCGGGACCGTCTGAGTTCCACGGCCTGCGCCGCGGCGCAGACGGACGACGCCCTCGCACCGCACGGTGCGAGGGCGTCGTTCATTCCTGCGAAACCCGTTCCGCCGGGGCGCGCGGGCTCAGAAGCCGAGGTCGTGCAGCGAGGACCGCATGGTCCCCGCTGACGCGCGCAGCTGCTGCTTCTCGGGCTCGCCCATGGGAATGCGCAGCTGCTGGCCCACACCGGCGCCCCCCACCACGGATGGCACGGACAGGGCCACGCCGCTCACGCCGTAGTAGTCCTCCAGCACGGTGGACACGGACAGCACCGACTGCTGGTCCTTGAGCACGGCCTCCGCGATACGCACCCCGGCCAGGCCGATCGCGTAGTTGGTGGCGCCCTTGCCCTCGATCACGCGGTAGGCGGCGTTGACCACCTGGTCCTTGAGCTCGTCCAGGCGCTCGGTGGTGAAGGGCCGGCGCCCGTCCACCTCCCACTCGCTGAGCGGCACCTGACCGATGCTCGCGGAGGACCACACGGGGAACTCGCTGTCCCCGTGCTCACCGATGATGTAGGCGTGCACGCTGCTGGTGTTCACCTGCGCCTCGCTGCCGATCAACCAGCGCAGCCGGGAGGTGTCCAGCACGGTGCCGGAGCTCATGATCCGCTGGTGGGGAAGCCCGGTGATCTGCTGGGCCACCACGGTGAGCACGTCGCACGGGTTGGTCACCAGCACGAAGACCGCCTGCGGCGCCTGCTCCACCAGTTGCGGCATGAGCGACTTGAGGATCGCGGTGTTCGCACCGGCCAAATCCAGGCGGGTCTGCCCGGGGCGCTGCTTGGCGCCGGCGGTCACGAAGACGATGTCCGCGTCCTTGAGCACGGCGACGTCGTCCGAGCCCTCCACCCGGACGCCCGGGGCGAACATCTGGCCGTGGGAGAGGTCAAGTGCCTCGGCCTCCACCTTGGCGGTCTGCAGGTCGTAAAGGGCGATGTCCGTGGCCGTGCCCCGGATCATCGCGGCGTAGGCCAGGGATGTCCCCACGGATCCTGCCCCCACGATCCCGATCTTGGTGCGGCGCACGGTAGTTTCGTTTGACGGGCTCACGGCTCATTCTCCATTCGACGCGCTCGGTCCGACCGCGCCCGCGGGGGACCCGCGAACCCGGATCGGCTGACGGGGACGGCGACGCCGTTCGGTGGCGTCCCGCGCGGTGGGCACCGCGCGGTCCCCACCCCATTTTCGGCCACGACGGCAATGCCTGGCAATGAGCAGCCCACGTCGGGGCGGTGGTGTCCCGCGCCGTTGTGGGCTGCGCTCTTCGAGTGTGCTTCAACGCGGAGGCCACGGCCGACTTTCCAGACACTCCCAAGCCACGGCCACGTTTGAAGGCGCTCCCGGGTCCGGGCCACACGCCCTGCCCAGGTCAGCAGTGGTAGGTGTCGGTGGGGGCCTCGAAGTGCATGTCGTAGCCCTCCGGCAAGCGCATCCCGAATGCCGACGCCAGCCCCAACACCTTGCGGGCCCGGGCCAGTCGGGGCAGGTCGGAACCGTTGCGGATCTGACCGCCCTCGGCCTCGAACTCCCCCAGGAACTCGGTGGCCCAGGACAGCTCGCTCAGGGACGGGGACAGGCCCTCGTTGACAGTGGCGGTCTGCTCGGGCATGAGGCACAGCTTGCCGGTCATGCCGAACTCGTCCGTGACGCCGGTGGCCTCGGCGAGCTTGGCACCCAGCGCGCCCACCGCCGGGCCGTCGATGGGACCCGGGAGGTTCGCGGCGCGGGAGGCGATGGTGAACTGCGAGCGCGTGTACGCCAGCGCCATTGGGTTCTCGCCGAAGCCCGTGTCACGGCGGTAATCGCCGATCCCGAACGCCAAGCGATACGTGGAGCGCGCGGTGGCGATGTCCTGCAGGTTCTGCACCCCGCGGGCGGTCTCCACCAGGGCCACGATGCGGGTGCCGCGCAGTATCTCTGCGGTGCGGGTCACGTGCTCGGGGGACTCGGTCATGGCCAGCATCACGCCGTCCAGGCCGGGGACGTCCCTCAGCGCCAGGAGGTCGTCCTCCCACCAGGCGGTGCCGAAGCCGTTGACGCGCACCCACGCGCGGTTGACCTGACCCTCCTGGTTGCGGGAGCCGAGCCACGCGATCACGTTCTCGCGGGCCTGGGCCTTGTCCGCGGGTGCCACGGAGTCCTCGACGTCCAGCACCACGGCGTCCGCGGCACTCTGCGCGGCCTGGTCGAAACGGGACGTGTGAGAGCCGTTGACAAGCAGCCACGAACGGGCCAGCTCCGGGCCCACGGCGGGGGTCTCGGTGGGATCGATGGTCATGGTGGTTTCCGCAGTGGTGGTGGTCATGAGAGTCACTTCGCGATCTGTGTCTGAGAACGGACACGCCCCCTCTGACCTCGGTGTCCGGGCACGTGCGGGCGGTGAGCCGCGGCTGCGCGGGTGCTCTCCGGCCCTCCCGTGCGGCGTGACGGGTGAGGTGGGGTAGCGCGGGCAAGCCGATCACACGGACCGGCCTGGACGATGAGGGGCCGGTGCGGGTCGTCTGCCAGTCGTGCTGCCCGGTGCTTCCGCGCCGTGAGGTGAACGGTCGGACCCAGGGCGCACGTGGTGATGCACTCCGGGGTGGGGCGAAACTTCACCGTAACGCAGCTCACAGCGGATCTCAAACGGGGTGTCCACGGCCGTCCCGTCCGCACCGCACCACCTCCGTGGTCAGGCTTCAGCAGCCTCCACCCACCTGCACCGCCCCGGCCCGGCCCGGCGCAACCGTCCAGACCCCACCGCCCGGGCCGCGCTCGCACACCGGGCCCGCGCTGTCCGCCCGCGCACGGGCCCCCGCTCAGCCGTCCCGCCGCAGCGCGCGGGAGGTCTTGGCTGTGGCCACCGCGTTCCACGGGTCCTCGGGCCAGGGGTGTTTGGGGTAGCGGCCACGCATCTCCGCGCGCACCTGGGCGTAGGGCCCCGACCAGAAGGACGCGAGGTCCTCCGTGATGGCCAGCGTGGCCCGCCCCGGGGAGAGCAGGTGGAACTGCACGGGCACACGCCCGTCCACGACGCGCGGCGTCTGCGCCCACCCGAAGCACTCCTGCAGTTTCACCGCGACCACCGCCGGACGGGCGGGTTCGTCCTCCGAGAAGACCGCCGGGTAGTCGATCCGGGCGGTGTTCCCGCTGGGAACCATGAGCCGCTGGGGGACCAGCTCTTCCAAGCGCGCCGCCTCCGGCCAGGGCAGCAGCCTGCGCAGCGCATCGACCACGCGGATCGACCGCAGCGACCCGCCACGCGCCACGTCCCGCAGTTCGGGGGCGAGCCATTCGGTCACGCGCTCGACCAGGGCGGCGTCGTCGACCGCGGGCCACGGCTCCCCCAGGTGACGACGCAGCAGCGCAAGCCGGGCGCGCAGGCCGCGGGCGGCGTCGTCCCACGGCAGCAGGTCCAGGCCCTCGGCGGCGAGCGCGGCGCGGATAGCGGGCACGGCCGTGTCCGGATCCGCGCGGACGGGCGTGGCGGAGAGCTCGATCGCGCCCACCGCACGCACCTCGCGGGTGCTCACGCGACCGTTCGAGAAGCTCGCGCGCGTCTCAGTGCGGGCAAGCGGACCGGCGGCGAGCTGCGCGTGCGCCAGGTCCAGGGGTGCCGCCGCACGGATCACCGCGCCGGTGCCCGCGGCAACCCTGCCCGCGGCGCGCGTCAGTTCGGCGACGGCCAACCACTCGTGGTGACGCAGCGGGCTCCTGGTCTCCAGCCCCGCGCGTGTTCCGGAGGCGAGCAGCCACTGGTCCCCGTGGGCGTCCATCCGCCGGGCAATCCACTCGGGCCGCGCCAGGGCCACGACGACACCCTCCCGGACGTCGGCGGGCACGTCCGATTCCGGCCCGCGGGGCGGCGCTTCCGTGTTCTCCTCGGCTCCCTCCGCCGCACCGTCGCCCGCCAGCGCGGGGTGCGCCGCCATCCGTTCCAACCGCTGCGCCTCGCGGCGCCACCGAGCGGACTCGCCACCGCGGGAGGAACGCAGCCCGCGCACCAGCGCGGGGACGTCCGCGGCGGGCACGCGGACGCCGTCGGAGACGGCGGCGATGACCTCCGCCGCCGTTCTAGCACCCACGAGGTCCGCTCCGTCCAACAGGGCGCGACCCCAGCGGGGTTCCACCGGCAGGGAGACCAGCAGGCGTCCGAGGCCGGTGGCGCGGCCGTCCTCGGCTACCGCGCCAAGGCGCGTCAGCTTGGCTTCGGCGTCCGCGCGGGCACGGGGCGGCAGCGGGTCCGGCAGGGCCATCCCCTCACCTCCCGGTGAGCCCCACACGGCGAGCGCGAGGCACGCGGCGGTGAGGTCCGCTGTGCGCACCTCGGGAACGGAGTGGGCGGGCATGGCGCCCCAGGCGGCGTCGTCGTAGCAGCGCACCACCGTGCCCGGGCCCTGGCGAGCGGCGCGGCCGGCGCGCTGCTCGGCCGACGCCTTGGACGCCGAGACCGTGACGAGCCCGGAGATCCCGCGCCCGGCGTCCCGGCGGGGCTGGCGGGCCAGACCAGAGTCCATCACGAGGCGCACGCCGTTGACGGTGAGCGAGGACTCTGCGAGGGACGTGGTGACCACGATGCGCGGGCGCTCCCCCGGCGCGCGGCCCGCGACGGCGCGGTCCTGCTCGCGCGGGCTGAGCTGACCGTGCAGTTCCAAGACCTCGGCGTCGGTAAGGCCCCGCAGCTGGGCCGCCACACGGGAGACCTCCCGGGCGCCGGGGAGAAACACGAGGGCGTCCACGGTCGGGTCGGTGGCCACGGCGCGGGCATGAGCCGCCGCGGCGGTGCGGGCCACATGAGCCAGGAACGCGGGGGTGACACCCCGTTCGTCGAGGCGCTGCGGGCCCGGCGCCCACTCCACTGTGAGCGGATGCAGCGCGGACGGGCAGTCCACCACCGGAGCGGGCGCGTCCCCTCCCAGCAGGGCTGCAAACCGTTTCGCCTCCACCGTGGCGGACATGGCCACGAGCACGAGGTCCTCCCGCAGCTGCCGCAGCTCCGCGAGCATCCCCACGAGCAGGTCCGACTCCACGCCCCGCTCGTGCACCTCGTCCAGCACCACGGCCGCGGTCCCGGCCAGTTCCGGGTTCTGCAGCAGTCGGCGCAGCAGGATGCCGGGGGTCACGAACTCCACCCGAGTGGCCTTCGACGTCCTGCGCTCGCCCCGCACGCTCCAGCCGATGACGCCGCCCGGCTCCGTCATCGTGAGCGCGGCCAGCCGGCGCGCGGCGGCCCGAGCGGCCACCCGGCGGGGCTGGACGACGACGACGCGGCCGGTGACGGGATCGAGCGCGGGGCCGGCCGTGTCCATAGAAGTGCGCGATCGACCGGCGGCCCCCGTGTCCGGGGGCGGTTCCGTGAAGACGCTCCCCCCGAGAACGAGGTTCACCAAGACGGGCGGCACCACAGTGGTCTTGCCCGTGCCCGGCGGGGCCTGGACCACGGCCACGCCGCCGCGCAAGGCTTCGCGCAACCGCGGGGCGGCCCGCGCAAAGGGCAGGTCCCTGCCGATTCGGTCCAGGTTGAAGAAGGGCATGGTCCCAGTATCACGGAGGGCCCCGACGCGTTCAGCTCAGCGCAGCCCGGCCAGCTCCGCAGCCTCGTGCAGGGTGTTGGTGGCCAGGCGCAGCCCATCCTGCACGGACATGGACGTGTCCTCGTGCTCGATGTTTACGCACAAGGTCTCGCCCGTGGAGCACTCCACCTCGGAAAGTGCGCGGAGGAACTCGGCCCAGTAGCTGGCGCCGTGCCCCACGCCGACGGTGACAAAGTCCCACGAGGAGTCCTGCGGCCACTCGTTGACGTACTCGTCCCCGCCCATGTTCGTGCGCTTCTCCTCCGGGGAGAGACGGCGAAAGCGCTCGTCCAGCACGCCCGCGATCTCGCAGTTCTCCCGGTTAATGCGGATATCCTTGGCGGCGGCGTGGAACGTGAGTCCCCCGAGCCAGCGTACGCACGCCACCGGGTCCATGAGCTGCCAGAACAGGTGGGAGGCGTCCAGCTCCACGCCGATGTTCGTGGCACCGATGCGGTCCACTAGGCGCTTGATCGTGGGCGGGTTGAACACGAGGTTCTGCGGGTGCAGCTCAAGAGCCACCTTCACGCCGTTCTCGCGAGCCAGGGCGTCCACCGGCTCCCAGAACTCCGCGAGCCGGTCCCACTGCCACTCCAGCGAGTCCAGGGCGTGGGAGCCCCATGTGTTCACGTTCCACGCCGGGTACTTCCCACCGGGGTCCGAGGCGGGCAGCCCGGACATGGTCACCACGCGGGTCTGCCCGAGGGCGGCCGCTGCACGGATGGACCGCTTGATGTCCTCGGCGTCCTCCGAGCCGATCGCGGGATCCGGGTTCAGCGGGTTGCCGTTGCAGTTCAACCCCAGGATCTCCAGCCCGCGGTCCTCGAAGCGCCGACGGTAGGCGTCCGCGGCGGCGTCGCTGCGCAGGATCTCGTCCACGGGAAGATGAACGGGCGGCAGGAAGCCCCCGGAATTGACTTCCATGCCGTCCAGGCCGAGAGCGGCCACCTGGTCCAGGGCGTCGTCGAGGGAAAGGTGGTGCAGGATCGCGTTGTAGACACCGAACTTCACGGCTGTGCTCCTCTCGGCCCAAAAATGGCGCCGTGGCGCCGTCCGGGGCTCGTACGGGTGCCGGCGCGACCGGGACGGTCGTGGCCAGTGCGGTCCAGGCTAGAACACTTTTCGCACTTTGTCTGTACAAAAGTTTGACAGGACATATGCCCTCGGGTCAGACTGGTCACACACCGCGGATCACCCCGCACCATTCGACGGAAGGACCGGCCCGTGAGCCATGACCTGCTGACCATGGGGCGCATCAGCGTGGACATCTACCCCAACGACATCGGGGTGCCACTGTCGGAGGTGACCTCGTTCGGGAAGTACCTGGGCGGCTCACCGTCCAACGTGGCGGTGGCCGCCGCGAAGTACGGCCGCCGCACCGCCGTGCTCACCCGCACCGGTGACGACCCGTTCGGGGAGTACCTGCACACCGAGCTGCGCCGCTACGGCGTGGACGACTCGATGGTCTCCCCCGTGGCCGGGTTGCAGACGCCGGCCACGTTCTGCGCGATCATGCCGCCGGAGGACTTCCCCCTCTACTTCTACGGCCGCTTCCCCACTGCACCGGACTGGAAGATCACCCCCGAGGAGATCGACACCGCCGCCGTGCGGGACGCCGCCGTCTTCTGGTCCACAGTCACGGGCCTCGCCCAGTCCCCCGCCCGCGAGGCCCAGCTGCACGCCCACGCCGCCCGGCCCCGGGATGAGCTCGACAAGGGCCAGTACACCGTCCTGGACCTGGACTACCGCCCCATGTTCTGGGACTCCGCGACCGAGGCCACCGAGCAGGTCCGCAAGAACCTGGCGTACGCGAGCATCGCCATCGGCAACCGCGAGGAGTGCGCCGTCGCCGTGGGTGACGGCTCCCCCGAGGAGCAGGCGGACCGGCTGCTGGAAGCCGGCGTAAGCACCGCCGTCGTGAAGATGGGGGCACAAGGCGTGATGGCCCGGACCGCCACCGAGACCGTGGTCTCCGCACCCATGCCCGTGGAAACCGTGAACGGCCTGGGCGCCGGAGACTCCTTCGGCGGGGCGTTCGTGCACGGACTGCTCTCCGGGTGGCCGCTGCAGAACGTGCTGGACTTCGCGAACGCGGCCGGCGCCATCGTGGCCTCGCGGATCGCATGCTCCGAGGACATGCCGCTCGAGCAGGACGTCATGGCGCTACTCGACGAGCGCGGTCGGGGGTTCCAGGCATGAGCACCCCGCCCACCACCTCCGCGCCCGTGACCCCGCCGGAGCTCGGCTCCACGGATCCCGCACGCTACGCAGACCTCACTCGGATCCGCCTCGAGGACCCCGACGCGGTGCAGCGCACTGCGGATGCCCGCGTGCGCCACGCCCGCCCTGTCTATGGCACGCAGAACTTCATCGTCGCCGCGGACCACCCGGCACGCGGCGCGCTGTCGGTGCGCGGTGTGCCCGGTGCCATGGCCGACCGCCGGGACCTGCTGGACCGGTTGCGCACCGCCCTGGCGAACCCGGACGTCGACGGCGTGCTGGCCTCCCCGGACATCCTTGACGACCTCCTGCTGCTGGGCGCCCTCGAGGGCAAGCTGGTCTTCGGCTCCATGAACCGCGGCGGGCTCGCAGGGCTGGTCAACGAGATCGACGACCGCTTCACGGGCCACACCGCCCGTCACCTCAAGCGCCTGGGCGCGGACGGGGGGAAGATGCTCACCCGCATCCACTACGGGGACACCGCCACCGCGCAGGCCCTGGAGAGCACCGCCCACGCCGTGGACGCGCTCGCCGAGCAGGGGCTCTACGCGATGGTCGAGCCGTTCATCTCGGAGACCGTCGATGGAAAGATCCGCAACGACCTCTCCCCCGACGCCGTCATCACCTCCGCGGCGATCGCGTCCAGCCTCGGTGCCACGAGCGCGCACACGTGGATGAAGCTGCCCGTGGTCCCGGAGATGGAGCGCGTCCTCGCCTCGACCACCCTGCCCACCGTGCTGCTGGGCGGTGACCCCAGCGGCGCCCCGGAGGAAATCTTCCAGACCTGGTCCGAGGCCCTCGCACTGCCTGGCGTCCAGGGCCTCACCGTGGGCCGCACCCTGCTCTACCCGGAGGACGGCGACGTCGCCGGCGCCGTGGCCACCGCGGCCTCCCTGCTACGCAAGTGAAGGAAACGAGTCGACACATGACACAGAAGCTCTCGGTCGCCCAGGCCGTGGTGAAGTTCCTGGGCAACCAGTACACGGTGGACGAGATCGCGGGCGAGCGGTTCTGCGAGCGCACGATCCCGGGCACGTTCGGCATCTTCGGGCACGGCAATGTGGCCGGTGTGGGGCAGGCGCTGCGCCAATTCCAGGAGCTCGAGCCGGAGCTGATGCCCTACTACCAGGGCCGTAACGAGCAGGCCCAGGTGCACCAGGCCGTGGGCTACGCGCGGCACACGCGGCGTCGTCAGACCTTCGCGGTGACGACGTCGGTCGGGCCGGGTTCCACGAACATGGTCACCGGCGCGGCGCTCGCGACCACCAACCGGCTGCCCGCGCTGCTGCTGCCCTCGGACGTGTTCGCGACCCGCGCCACGGACCCCGTGCTGCAGCAGCTGGAGCGCCCGGACGCGTACGACGTCACGGTCAACGACTCATTCCGCCCGGTCAGCCGCTACTTCGACCGTGTGTGGCGCCCCGAGCAGGTGTTCTCCGCGCTGCTCAACGGCATGCGCGTGCTGACGGACCCCGTGGAGACGGGTGCCGTGGTGATCTCGCTTCCGCAGGACGTGCAGGCTGAGGCCGTGGAGGTCCCGGACGAGTTCCTGGCGCCGCGCGAGTGGCGCATCCGCCGCCCGGAGCCCGAGGACGTGGACGTGCGCGCCGCCGTCGAGCGCATCCGTGCCGCCCGCCAGCCCGTGGTCATCGCGGGCGGCGGTGTGGCCTACGCGTTCGCGCAGGACGAGCTGCGTCGCTTCGCCGAGGCCACGGGCATCCCGGTGGCATACACGCAGGCCGGTGTGGGCGTCATGGACTGGGACCACCCGCTGTGCCTGGGAGCCGTGGGCTCCACCGGGTCCACCGCGGCGAACGCGATCGTGCGGGACGCGGACCTCGTGATCGGCATCGGCACGCGCTACGAGGACTTCACGACTGCCTCGCGCACCGCGTTCCAGAACCCGGACGTCTCCTTCGTGAACATCAACGTGGCGAGCTTCGACGCATTCAAGCACGGCTCAACCGTGCCGATGGTGGCGGACGGCCGCAAGGCGCTCGTCGCGCTGAACTCCGCCACGGAGGGCATCCGCGTGAGCAAGGCGCTGAGCGCCGAGGTCGCCCGCGAGAAGCAGCGCTGGGACGGGATCGCGGACGAGGCCTTCGCCGAGCGCTTCCGGCCCGTGATGTCCCAGAACGAGGTCATCGGCCGGGTCAACAAGGCCATGGACGAGCGCGACGTCGTGATCTGCGCGGCCGGCTCGCTTCCCGGTGACCTGCACAAGCTGTGGCGCGTCAAGGACCCGTACGGTTACCACGTGGAGTACGCGTACTCCTGCATGGGATACGAGATCCCCGGCGGGCTGGGCGTCAAGCGCGCCGTGCTCGACCACGGCGAGGATCGCGACGTCGTCGTGACCGTAGGCGACGGTTCGTACCTGATGATGCACACGGAACTGGTCACCGCGGTGGCCGAGGGCCTCAAGCTCATCGTGGTGCTGCTGCAGAACCACGGCTACGCCTCGATCGGCGCGCTGTCCGAGTCCCTGGGCTCGCAGCGCTTCGGCACCAAGTACCGCTACCTGGACGAGGCGGAGCACAGCTTCGACCACGGGGACACCCTGCCCATCGACCTCGCGACCAACGCCGAGTCCCTGGGCGTGCGCGTTATCCGCGTGAACCCCGGGGAGAACGTGGGGACGGACCTCTCCGAGGCCGTGGCCCGAGCCAAGACCCTGCCCGAGGGCTCCGGTCCCGTGCTGATCCACGTGGACACCCTCCTGGAGGCGGACGCGCCGTCCTCCGAGTCCTGGTGGGACGTCCCCGTCACGGGAGTCTCCGAACTCGCCTCCACCCAGGAGGCCTACCAGACGTACCAAGCCCAGAAGTCCACGCAGCGTCCGCTGCTCGGTTAGGAGAAGCACATGACCACTGAGATCCTGCACTTCATCGACGGCCGCGAGGTCCCCAGCGCCGGCGGCGCCCGCCAGGACGTCTACAACCCCGCCACCGGGAAGGTAACCGGCAGCCTGCACATCGGCGAGCAGGACGAGTTGAAGGCCGCCGTCGCGTCCGCGCGGAAGGCCGCCGAGTCCTGGAACGACGTTTCGATCGCCAAGCGCACGGCCGTGCTCTTCGCGTTCCGCGAGCTGATCCACGCGCACACGGACGAGCTCGCGGAGATCATCACCTCCGAGCACGGCAAGGTCTTCTCGGACGCCAAGGGAGAGGTGGGCCGCGGCCTGGAGGTCGTGGAGTTCGCGTGCGGCATCTCCGAGCACCTCAAGGGCGAGTTCTCCGAGCAGGCCTCCACGGGCATCGACGTCTACTCGTTCCGCCAGCCGCTCGGCGTGGTCGCGGGGATCACGCCGTTCAACTTTCCGGTGATGGTCCCCCTGTGGATGGCTCCCGTCGCGATCGCCGCAGGCAACACCTTCATCCTCAAGCCCTCCGAGCGTGACCCCTCCGCCGCCCTTTTTATGGCGCGACTGTGGAAGGAGGCCGGACTGCCGGACGGCGTGTTCAACGTGCTGCACGGTGGCAAGGAGATGGTGGACGGCCTGCTGACCCACGAGGACGTGGACGCGATCTCGTTCGTGGGCTCCACCCCGATCGCCAAGTACGTCTACGAGACCGGTACGCAGAACGGCAAGCGCGTGCAGGCCCTGGGCGGCGCCAAGAACCACGCGGTCATCATGCCGGACGCTGACATGGACAGCGCCGCCGAGCACCTCAACGCGGCCGCGTTCGGCTCCGCGGGCGAGCGCTGCATGGCCATCTCCGTGGCCGTGGCGGTCGGCAACGCCGCTGACCAGGTGATTGCCAAGGTCAAGGCCCTGGGCGAGGGCGTCACTGTGGGCAACGGCATGGAGAAGGGCTCGGACATGGGCCCCGTCATCACCCCGCAGGCCAAGGAGCGCATCACGCGCATCATCACCGAGGCGGAGCAGGACGGCGCGGCTCTCGTCCTGGACGGGCGCGATCTCGTGGTCCCCGGCCACGAAGAGGGCTTCTTCATGGGGCCCACGATCATCGACAAGGTCCGCCACGAGATGTCCGCGTACGAGGAGGAGATCTTCGGTCCGGTGCTCGTGGTGCTGCGGGTGGACTCCCTCGAGGAGGCCATCAAGGTCATCAACGCGAACCCGTACGGCAACGGCACCGCGATCTTCACGCAGAACGGTGCGGCCGCCCGCACGTTCCAGCGCAAGGTCACGGTGGGGATGATCGGCGTGAACGTGCCGATCCCCGTGCCGGTCGCGTGGCACTCCTTCGGCGGCTGGAAGAACTCGCTGTTCGGGGACCTGCACGTCTACGGTCCGGACGGAATCCGCTTCTACACGCGCGGCAAGGTGGTCACGCAGCGCTTCCCCGAGCCCGAGAGCATCTCCGGGGCGTCCTTCAGCATGCCCACGAGCGGGGACCACTGACCGGTCCGCTCCCCTGAAGCACGGTGCCCCGGTGCCCTCCGCCACGGCGGGGGGCACCGGGGCACCTTTTCATCCGCCGTGAGACTCACCTCGGCCTCCCCTGGCCGGGGCCGTGAGTCACACGGGAGAGAACTTCCCCCGGGTGTCGCACATCACACCAATGATTGATATTATGTCCTAACATACGGATGAATAGCGGTCCCGGGCACCGAGGGCCCACGATCGACGACGACGAAAGCGTGGTTCCAGCATGAGCGAGAACGAGCTGATCATTGGCACCGCCCCAGACTCCTGGGGTGTGTGGTTCCCGGAGGACGAGAAGCAAACGCCGTGGCAGCGCTTCCTCGATGAGGTCGCGGAGGCCGGCTACTCGTGGATCGAGCTGGGCCCCTACGGCTACCTGCCCACCGATCCCGAGACCCTCGCGCGGGAGCTGAAGGCCCGGGACCTGAAGATCAGTGCGGGCACCGTCTTCACGGCGTTCCACCGCGGCGCGGGCACGTGGGACGAGGCCTGGGAGCCCGCCCGCCGCGTCGCCGAGTTGACGGCCGCGATGGACGCGAAGCACGTCGTCGTGATCCCCGCCCTGTGGCGGGACGACAAGACCGGTGAGGCCGTGGAGGACCGCACCCTCAACGAGCGGCAGTGGGAGGACCTCACTGCGGGCCACGACCGCCTGGGCCGCACGCTGCAGGAGGAGTTCGGACTGTTCCAGCAGTTCCACTCCCATGCCGACTCCCACGTGGAGTCCATGCCCCAGATCGAGAAGTTCCTAGCGATGACGGACCCCTCCCTGGTCACGCTGTGCCTCGATACCGGCCACGCCGAGTACGGCGGGGCCTCCTCCGTGGAGCTGATCCGCAACCACCCCGAGCGCATCGGCTACCTGCACCTGAAGCAGGTCCACCCTGACGTCCTCGCCCGGGTCCGGGCCGAGGACATGACCTTCAAGGACGCCACAGCCGCGGGCGTGATGTGCGAGCCACCGCAGGGATTGCCGGACCTGCGCGAGGTGATCGAGCATGCCGAGCACCTCGGGCGGCCGCTGTTCGGGATCGTGGAGCAGGACATGTACCCCGTGGCCAACTTCGACGACCCCCTACCTATTGCATCCCGCACGTGTAACTACCTGCTCTCGTGCGGCTCGCGCACCACGGTGGCCTGAGCCCCGCGCACCCCTCCCGCGGCACGACGTTGCCGCACCAGTTGCTCTCGCAGCACCAGACCGCGAGCGGCACCACGTCGCCGCACCAGAAACTCTCGACAGAACGGAGCACCGCAGCAATGAGCGAGGACCTGAGAATCGCCGTCGTCGGAGCCGGCCGCATGGGCTCGGACCACATCGAGCGCATCCACCACCGCATGGAGCGCGCCCGGATCACCGCCATCGTGGACATCGACGAGACCAGGGCCGAGGCCGCCATCGACGGCATCGACGGCGCCCGCGTGTACACCGACTTCACCAGGGCCATCACCTCCGGCGAGGTGGACGCGGTGCTCGTGGCGACCCCCGGCTTCCTGCACGAGGACGTGCTGCTGCCCACCCTGGCCCAGGGGCTGCCGATCCTGTGCGAGAAGCCCTTGACCCCGGACTCCGCCTCCGCGTGGCGCGTGGTGCAGGCCGAGTCCGCGATCGGACGCAAGCTCATCCAGGTGGGGTTCATGCGCCGCTTCGACGCCGGCTACCAGCGCATCCAGCAGGCCGTGGCCTCCGGGGAGCATGGCGAGCTGCTCGCCTTGGACTGCGAGCACATCAACCCGGACGTCCCCGCCGGCTACACGGGCAGCAACCTCATCGACGACACCGTGGTCCATGAGTTCGACGGAGTGCGCTTCCTCACCGGCGAGGAGATCGCCTCCGTGCAGGTGCGCACGGGCAAAAACTCTTGCCACGCGACCACCGAGGGGCTGCAGGATCCCGCTCAGATCCTCATGGACACCGACTCCGGGGTGCGCATCTCGGTGAACACCCACGTCACCGCGCAGTACGGCTATGCCGTGACCACTCGCGCTTCCTTTGAGGAGACCCACCTGAACGAGGGTGTGGACCAGGTGCACCCCGGTTTCGAGGAGAGGTTCGCGGACGCGTACGACACCGAGGTCCAGGACTGGATCGACGGCTGCCTACGCGGCGAGGTGGCGGGTCCGGACGCCTGGGACGGCTACGCCGCGGCGGCGTGCTGCGAGGCCGGCCTTCGAGCGGTCGCGGAACCCGGGACCACCGTGGCCGTGGAGCTCAAGCAGAAGCCGGAGCTGTACCGCTGAGCGGTCCGAACCAACACCGAGACTGGCACTGGCACTGGCACTGGCACTGGCACTGAGGAGACCATCGTGAAAATCGCGCTCGACCCCACCCCGTTCCACTCCACGCACTCACTGCTGGAGTTCCCCCGCGTGGTCAAAGACCTGGGCTACGACTACCTGCAGATGACCCCGCACCAGGATTTCATTCCGTTCTTCACCCACCCAAAGGCGGATGACCAGCTGCTCGCAGACTTCTCGCGGGCTCTCAAGGGAGCGGACGTGCAGATCGCCTCCATCCTCCCGGTGCTGCGCTGGTCCTCCCCTGTGGAGGAGGAGCGCGAGGCAGCCGTGCGTAAGTGGAAACGCGTGATCCAGATCGCCGTGGACCTGGGCGTCACGCAGCTGAACACCGAGTTCTCAGGGCGACCCGAACTCTACGAGGAGTCGGAGAACAGCTTCTACCGCTCCATGGAGGAGCTGATGCCGATCATCGAACGCGAGGGTCTCAATGTGGCGATCGACCCGCACCCGGACGACTTCGTGGAGCGCGGACTGGACGCGTGGCGGGTGATCCGGGGCCTGAACTCCCCGAACATCGGCCTCACGTACGTGGCGTGCCACACCTTCCACATGGCGGACGACCCACTGGAGATCATGCGGGCGGTCGGCTCGCGGCTGCGCGTGGTTCACGTGGCGGACACCATGGATCACCACCGCTCCCACGGGTTGCGCTACATCACCAATCCTCCCGGCAACCCCGTGCGCGTCCACCAGCACCTGAAGATCGGTGACGGGGACGTGAACTGGGACGAGTTCTTCTCGGGTCTCGCGGAGATCGGGTTCCTGGACAACCCGGACACGGTCATGGTCTCCAGCGTCTTCGCCGAGAACGAGAACGCCCCCGAGGTCTCCCGCTACCAGTTGGAGACCATGCAAAAGAAGATCAACCAGGCCACCAGCGAGCGCTGACCGGCTGACAGGCAAAGGAGCCACCATGTCGCACCCACCCGCAGGCCACACGGCCGACAGACCCGGGACCAAGGAACTTCCCCCTCTGACAGAGGGCCCGCACACCAGACGTCTCGGCATGGTGGCCCTCGTGGCCACCTTCGGCGGGCTGCTCTTTGGCTACGACACCGGCGTGATCAACGGCGCGCTGCTGCCGATGTCGGAGGAACTGGGCCTGGATGAGAAGACCGAGGGCACGGTGACGAGCACGCTGCTCGTCGGCGCCGCAATCGGCGCCGTGTCGATCGGGCGTTTTTCGGACGGCTGGGGCCGCCGCAAGACGATCCTGCTACTGGCCGTCCTGTTCTTCCTCGGCACGCTGGCCTGCGTGTTCGCCCCCGGCCTGGCCGTGCTGCTGGTGGGTCGCTTCCTCCTGGGTCTGGCCGTGGGCGGCGCCTCCACCGTGGTTCCGGTCTTCCTGGCCGAGCTCGCCCCATACGAAATCCGGGGATCCCTCTCGGGTCGCAACGAGCTGATGATCGTCATCGGTCAGCTCGCGGCGTTCACCGTCAACGCCATCCTCGGCAATACGCTGGGTCACCTCGACGGCGTGTGGCGCATCATGCTCGCAGTGTGCGCCATTCCTGCGATCTTCCTGTTCTTCGGCATGCTGCGCATGCCGGAGTCCCCCCGCTGGCTAATCTCCAAGGGCCGCTACGACGAGGCCCTCGAGGTGCTCAAGACCGTCCGCTCGGAGGAACGCGCGGAGGCAGAGATGGGCGAGGTGGAGCGCGTCAGCGAGCTCGAGGCCAAGAAGCACGAGACCGGCATCTCCTCGGTACTCAAGAACAAGTGGCTGCTGCGCATCTTGCTCGTGGGCGTGGCCCTGGCCGTCTTCCAGCAGCTCACCGGCATCAACTCGGTGATGTACTACGGCCAGATCATCCTGCGCGATGCCGGCTTCGGCGCGGACGCCGCCCTGATCGCCAACATCGCACCGGGCGTGATCGCCGTGGTCGGCGGGTTCATCGCCCTCTGGATGATGGAGCGGATCAACCGTCGCGCCACGATCATCACCGGCTACGTCCTGGTGACCATCTTCCACCTGCTGATCGGGCTGTCCGCGGTTTTTTTCCCGGAGGGCAACGCGGCCCGTCCGTTCGTGATCCTGGTGCTGATCGTGTGCTTCGTGGGTTCCATGCAGACGTTCCTGAACGTGGCCACGTGGGTGCTGCTCTCGGAGATCTTCCCGCTGCACATGCGCGCGGTGGGCATGGGCTTCACGGTCTTCTGCCTCTGGATGGCCAACGCCGCCCTGAGCTGGGTGTTCCCGTCCCTGATCGCGGGCATCGGCATCAACGGCTCGTTCTTCAGCTTCGCCGTTGTCAACGCCGTGGCTGCCGTGGTGATGTGGAAGTTCCTTCCCGAGACCCGTGGACGCACGCTGGAGGCGGTCGAGGAGGACGTCACCACGGGCGCGATCTTCACCGTCCACAAGAAGTAACGCCCTCCCCAGCACAGAAGAACGCCCGGCCCGCTGTCAGCGGGCCGGGCGTTCTGCCATGGGACGCGGGCATCAGCGGCCGATGGATACTTCCCTGCCGTCCTGCGCCGCAGAGGCCGCGACAGCCTGGATGATCTCGAGCGTGTGCAGCCCGTCCGCGAAGGACGCGCACGGCAGCAACCCACCAGTGTCCCCGAGCACCTGGCCGAGGAACGCACGAGCCTGGATCACGAAGTTCTCGTTGTAGTTCCATCCGTTGCCGGGAGCGTCCATCGCGCAGGAGTTCGCGAACAGCGGGGTTTGCGGGTTGATGAGCACACGCCTCGGGCCACGCGTCGTGTATCCGGCCTGCGCGTCGTCGTACTCGAACTCCGCCGGCCTGTCGATGCGCCAAGCTGCTTGGGCCCAAGGGCCGATCACTTGGTAGCTCTGACCATTCGGGGATCCGAACGCTACGCGGGAGATCGTGTAAGTTCCGATCGCACCGTTGGCGAAGGTGCATGTGAAGGTCAAGAAGTCTTCGTTCTCCACCGGCTCGACCTCGTCCGAAACCTCCGTGTGTGCATGTCCCACCACGTTGCCCACGGGCAAGGGACGCTCCTTGTGGATCGTGTCCATGAATGCCCCCCGCACCGTAGTGATCGGGCCGTTGAGGAACTCGCCCGTGTCGATCACGTGCGAACCGAGATCTCCGAGCGCGCCCGAGCCGGGTGCTCCCTTGTAGCGCCAAGACATGGGTGCGCGGGGGTCGCACGAGTAGTCGCACAGGTAGGTGGCGATGAAGTTGCTCACCGGGCCGAAGTCCCCGCTCTCCAGCCGTTCCCGGATGGCGTTCAGCGCGGGCGTTCGGCGCACTGTGTACCCCGTGGCGGTTACGAGGGGACGCCCGGAGGAGTCCGTGCTCGCACCGTACTGGCGTTCGAGCTCCACCATGGCCTGCGCATCCTCGAGGTTGCCCGCCAGCGGCTTCTCGCACAGCACGTGCTTGCCGGACTCCAGCAGCCCCTGGGCGATCTCACGGTGCAGGGCGTTGCCCACCACGATGCTCACGGCGTCGATGCTCGGGTCCTCCGCAACCTGACGCCAATCCGAGTAAGTCTTCTCGAATCCATAACGACGCGTAGCGTCCTCACCGAGCGGGACATTTGCGTCGGCGATTGCGGCCAGTCGGATGCGCGGGAATGTGGCGTCATAGACACTGCCCGCCTGTCGATACCCGTAGGCATGGGCCCGGCCGGCCATACCCGCCCCGATGACCGCAACGGACAGTTCTTCTGTTCCCATGATTCCCTCTCTAGCTGATCGTATTGTCAGTATGTCCGAACAATTTTCCTGGCTGGCGTGGACAACGTCAAGACTCCGGGGAATGCGGATGTCGTACCGTAACTGATGTGGGACTGGTTGCAGGAGGATGACCACCCCCCCACGAAGGCACCGCCTGCGGGACAGCACATGCTCGCTTCGGTTATCAAAGAATCAGGTACAACGCCCCGAGTACGGTGACGGCAACTACCGCCCGGTCAAAGGCGTGCTGCGCGATTCGTGCGAAGGCCCATTTCCCCACCAATGCGCCGAGCACCACCCCTGGCACGAGGACGGCATCCATTGCCAAAGCATGGGCCGTCAGGAGCCCCAGACACACGGAGATAGGCACCTTCAAAACGTTCATCGTCACGAAGAACCAGGCCGCAGTTCCCAGAAAAGCGCGCTTGGGAAACCGGGCGGCCAAGAAGTACATAGTCATAACCGGACCCCCCACATTCGCAACCATCGTGGTGAACCCGCCCAGTGTGCCGTAGCTCGCCGCCACAACCTTCGTCGCGGCATGGGATTCTTCACCACTGGGAGCGCTCACCTCTTTCTTGCGCCCGCGACGTTGCCACAGAGTGATCCCCATGAGCACGAGTAGGAGAAAACCGATGGAGCACCGCACGGCAGAGTCACCCGCGACCGCCAGGAATGCTCCGCCGAGCGCAAGCCCCACGATCACCGCCGGCATCATCCGGACCAGAGTGGGCCAGTGCGCGTATCGTCGGTAGCTCCACAGGGCGAAACAGTCCCCCACGAGCAGCAGCACGAGCAGCACCCCCGTGGAAGCCCTGGCCGGGAGAGTCGCAGCAAACAGCGCCACCGCCAGGGTGTTGATACCGGGCATTGCCGTTTTGGAAAAACCTACGAGAAAGGCGCCGCACAACAGCCCAACCCAGGCGAGCCACGTCAGGTCGGGAAGCACCTGGGAATCATTCGTCGAAAGGCAGCCGCGAGTCCACCTCGGCCTTGTCCCATTGCTGCCGAACCCAGCCGTGATGGGGATCATCGCTGATCAGCCACTCCCGCACGGGACCCGGGCCGGCCATCACATTGAGGTAATACATGTCGTAGCCGGGAGGGGCCATTGCGGGGCCGTGCCAGCCGTAAGGCACCAGGACGACATCACCCGTGCGCACCTCGGCGGTGATATCGATAGGCCGCTCGTCAGACGCGTAAACGCGCTGGTAGCCAACGGCATCAGTCGCCTCCGCCGGGGCCTCGGGAGACACACGGGTCTCGAAGTAGTAGATCTCCTCGAGTCTAGTCTCCCGCCCTTCCTTCTCCTCGTCGTGCTTGTGGGGAGGGTAGGAGGACCAGTTACCGGAAGGGGTGAGGACTTCGCACACGATGAACCGGTCCGCCTCGAGGGTTGCAGGGGTCCCGAAGTTGCGAACCTCGCGGGAGCAATTGCCCGCCCCTCGCAATTCGAGTGGTGCTTCGTTCTTGCGGATCAGTCGTGTGGGGTATTCGTTTCGGGCGGGCGCGCTCGCCACCGCCACGCGCGTACCGGGCTCAGCACGCAGCTCCACGGACTTACCCACGCCGGTGTACAGCACATCCGTGGGCCCGTGAAACACCGAGTCACGGCCGTTGAGGTTGTACATCTCACCATCCGCGAGCACCGTGACATCCCCCGTCAGAGGGATCACGATGCGTTCCTCGGCCGCAGCTTCCAGATGGACAGGAACCTCGCTGGCTGTCAAAGTTCGAAGCCCGGTGTGTTCCCATCCCTCGATCACCAGCTGCGAATCGTGCCCGCCGATCGAAAGATCCCACGGCGCCTGAGCCGCACTCCCTGCGGGATAGACCCATTCAGTCATCGGTCATTCCTTCCGTTGCTGCGGTCCTCATCGCGGGGACCTTCATCAGTACTGCATTTGGCGGGCATAGTTCAGTTGGTGCTGCAGGCATCACGGGCAACACGGCCAGCGGTTGACAGAGACGCCGAGGCACGCCTGCCCGCGTCAAGCCGAGAGAGTCAATTCGAACGAGTACGAGTCGCCCCGATAGAGGTGACGGCCTGTTTCAACGCGACGACCGATGTCATCCGTGGCCGTGCGGGACATCGTCACAAGGGCAGCGCCCGCGGATGTTCCCAGTAGACCGGCCTGTTCGGCGGAGGCCACGGCGGCGCCTATCTTCTGCGTGGCCACACGGAAATTCACACCCTGACGGCGCAGGATCTCGTACAGCCCCATCCGCTCGAGTTCTTCGCGTTCCAGTGTGGCAATCGCCGGAGGCACCCAGTTCTCCATGATCGCGAGCGGCTTGCCGTTGCGATGTCGGAGACGTCGCAAGCGATAAACGGGTGCTGACACATCAATGCTCAGTGCTCGGGCAATTTCAGCTGGAGAGGGAACCTCCTCCAAATAGAGCACTGAGGTAGTGGGGTGAGACGCGTCCTGAGCGAGATCGTCATAGAGAGAAGTAAGCCGCACAGGCCGGCGCACTTCAGAGGCAACGACCTGTGTGCCTACGCCCCGTTTACGTACGAGGAGCCCGGAACGGACCAATTCGTCCATTGCTTTACGAACAGTAGGACGCGACAAATGCAGGTTCTTCGCCAGTGACAACTCGTTCTCGAGCATCGTCCCCGGCGGCAGTTCACCTTCCGTGATGGCGGATTCGATCCCGTGTACCAGCTGGTGATACAGAGGGACGGGCGAGCTCCGATCGATGGAAATGGTGGATGGAAACGACATGACTCTCCCACTGCAACCCGGATTCGTTTGTCTCATTGTAAGTACATATTGACAGTCGTCAATAGGGCCTTTAGGAGAAATTCCCCCTGCGAGCTACCTGGTCGTTCCAACCCGCTCGTCAACGCACCGCCCCGGCCACCTGCCTAGAGTGGTACCCATGACCAACGCGCAGCTTCCCGAGCAGGTATCCGAGATCTTCGACCCGCAGCAGTGGCGTCCGGTGCAGGGCTTCGAGGACCTGCAGGACATCACCTACCACCGCGGGGTGGAACGGGACGGGGACGTGGTCAGGGATCTGCCGTGGGTGCGGATCGCGTTCGACCGGCCCGAGGTGCGCAACGCATTCCGTCCCGGGACCGTGGACGAGCTGTACCGCAGCCTGGATCACGCCCGGATGTCCTCGGATGTTGGCGCCGTGATCCTCACGGGCAACGGCCCCTCCGCCAAGGACGGCGGGTGGGCGTTCTGCTCGGGCGGCGATCAGCGCATCCGCGGCCGGGACGGCTACCACTACGCCGAGGGTGAGACCGCGGACTCCATCGACCCGGCCCGCGCCGGACGCCTGCACATCCTGGAGGTCCAGCGCCTGATCCGCACGATGCCCAAAGTCGTGATCGCCGCGGTCTCCGGTTGGGCCGCTGGCGGCGGCCACTCGCTGCACGTGGTGTGCGACCTCACCATCGCGTCGAGCGAGCACGGCAAGTTCAAGCAGACGGACGCGACCGTGGGTTCGTTCGACGCCGGCTACGGTTCCGCCTTGCTGGCCCGCCAGGTGGGCCAGAAGTTCGCACGAGAGATCTTCTTTCTCGCGGATGAATATTCCGCCGAAGACATGCACCTGATGGGCGCGGTCAACCGGGTGGTCCCGCACGCGGACCTCGAGACGACGAGCGTCGAGTGGGCCCGTAAGATCACCGCTCAGTCCCCGCAGGCCGTGCGGATGCTCAAGTACGCGTTCAATCTCCCGGACGACGGCATGGTGGGCCAGCAGGTCTTCGCGGGCGAGGCCACCCGCATGGGCTACATGACCGACGAGGCCGTCGAGGGCCGGGACGCCTTCCTCCAGAAGCGCGACCCCGACTGGTCCGCGTTCCCCTACTACTTCTGAGCATCACGGCATGTCGGATTATCCGAATGATCCCGCGTTGCCGGGTGAGCCCGTGCCGGCACCCGAGGCGCGTGCGCTGCCGAGCGACGTCGTCACCCTGGACGGGCCCGTCCCCGGGGACCCACTCGAGCTCGTACCGCGCCTGACCGCAGCCCTGTCCCGACCGGGCCCTGCGGTGGTCGTGGCGACGTCCGGCTCCACCGGGCGCCCCAAGAAGACCGTGCTGAGCACGCAAGCTCTCACGGCCTCCGGTCGCGCCACCGAGCGTGCCACGGCAGGCCCCGGTCAATGGTTGCTGTGCCTACCGGCGCACTACGTCGCGGGCATCCAGGTGCTGGCGCGCTCGGTGCTTGCGGGCACGCGCCCGGTCGCGATGCCCACCGAGCATTTCACCCCCGCCGCGTTCGCGGACGCCGCGCAGCGGCTCACCCATCCGGTGCGCTACGTCTCGGTGGTGCCTACGCAGCTGCAGCGCATTCTGGACCCGCGCGACGGCGCACCCGACCCGCGCGCCGTCGCCGCCCTCGCCCGCTTCGATGCCGTCCTCGTGGGCGGCTCCGCGCTGTACCCCGACCTCGCCGCGCGCGCCGCGGACGAGGGCGTGCACGTGGTGCGCACATACGGGATGTCGGAGACGTGCGGGGGCTGCGTGTACGACGACGCCGCGCTCGACGCCGTCACCGCCGGGATCGTCCCCGACGGTGCACCATCCAGCGCCGTACCCGACCCGAACGAGCGCCGGGAGGGCCGGATCTGGCTGGGCGGGGCGGCCGTGGCCGACGGCTACCTGGACGATCCCGCCCAGACCGCGGACCACTTCCGTGTGATCGGCGGCGTGCGCTGGTACCGCACGGACGACCTCGGTGTGCTGCGGGAGGACGGGACGCTCAGGGTGCTGGGCCGCACGGACGACGTCATCAACACCGGCGGTGTGAAGGTCTCCGCGGGACTGGTCGCGGCCGAACTGCAGCGTGATGAGCGGGTCCGCCAGGCACTCGTGCTCGCTGTGCCGCACCCGGAGTGGGGGCAGGCGGTCGCGGCGTTGATCGCGCTGCGGGAGGGCTCGGACCTCAAGGCCGTGGAGCATGAACTGTCCTCGGCGATCCGGGACGGGCTCGGAGCCCCCGCGGTGCCCAAGCTGTGGCGTCACGTGGCGCAACTGCCCATGCTGGCCACGGGGAAACCCGACCGCCGTTCCGCCGAAGCGTTGTTCGCGAGCCCCGATGTATAGCGCGCCGGCGTTCCACGGGGCCGGGGTGTGGCTGCCGACCGCGACAGGCCGGGCGGTCCTTCGCGACGACCCCACGGACGGGACGAGGTGACATCATGCCCGCGCACTCCCTCGACCTGGTGCTCTCCCCCGCCTCAGATGATCTGATCCGCTCGCGGTGGGCGGCACTGCACGGGGCCGGTCTACCGAGCCTCGCCACGCATCGCGGTGCGTCCAACGCCCCGCACATCACCGCACTGTCCGCGCCCTCGATGCCCGAACACGTCCTGGCCCGAGCACGGGAGGTGTTCTCCGCATTGTTGCCGTGTTCCGTGGACATCCCTGGGTTGCTCGCTGTGGGGCACGGGCCGTTCGTGCTCGCGGAGTCGGTGATTGTGCCACCCGGGGTCACGGAGGCCGTCCGCGAGCTGGAACGGATCGCGGCGGAGTCCCGACCCCCGGCGCGCCCGTGGGTTCCGCACCTGACCCTGGGTAAGCGACTCACCGCGTCTCAGGTGGGTAAGGCCTTGGAAGTACTCGCAGACGTGCCCGCACCGCGCGCGGTCGAGATCACGGGCTTGCGACGGTGGGATCCCGACCAGCGCGTCACCGCCATGGTGGTGGGCTGAACCGGACCGGGCGGCTTACCGCGTTCGCGCCGTCGTCATCCCTTGGGCTCGGCGAGACCGCGCATGTCTGACGCACTCAGGCGCCCCAGCGCCCGACCGGAATCCGCGACCGCCTCCACGGCCGGGCCGCTGAGACCGCCTGGGCTCATCGTGTCCCCGGAACGTGTGCACGTGCACAGCGCGTGAAACAATGACACGAACCCGTCCCCGTTCTCGAAAGGTTGCACCGTGGCCACACCAGCTCAGTGGGTCGAGGGAGCACGTCTGCGTACGCTTCCCATGGCCGCGGCCCCCGTGATCGCCGGCACCGCCGCCGCCCAGTGGATGGCTGCCGCACGGTTGGGCCCCGCGGTCCTCGCGCTGCTGGTCGCGCTGTTCCTGCAGATCGGGGTGAACTACGCCAACGACTACTCGGACGGCGTGCGCGGGACGGACGACGATCGCGTGGGCCCGTTGCGTCTGACCGGCTCCGGTGCGGCATCCCCCCGCGAGGTCAAGACCGCGGCGTTCGTGTGCTTCGGGCTGGCCGCGCTCGCGGGCATCGCGCTCGTGGTGGTCTCCCACCAGTGGTGGCTCGCCGCGGTGGGTGTCCTGGCGATCCTCGCGGCATGGGGCTACACGGGTGGCAAGAAGCCCTACGGGTACATGGGACTCGGCGATCTCTTCGTGTTCATCTTCTTCGGCCTCGTGGCCACCCTGGGTACTACGATCACCCAGGCCGGGCGGCTCAACCTGGAGTCGTGGGTCCTGGCGATCTCCACCGGGCTGTTCGCGTGCGCGCTGCTCATGGCCAACAATGTCCGGGACATCCCCGGGGACCGCGCCGTGGGCAAGAAGACCCTGGCCGTGCGTCTGGGCGATCCGAAGGCCCGGCTCACGTTCACCACGGAGCTGTTCGTGGGGATGGTCCTGCCGTTGCTGCTCGTGCCCCACAACCCGTGGGTGCTCCTGATTTATGCCGTGACGCCACTGGCCATCGGCGCGGCCGTGACCGTGCTCAGGACCACCGACCGGCGCGAGCTGATCCCCGTGCTCAAGCAGTGCGGTTTCATCAACCTGGGCGTGACCGTGCTCTACGCGATCGCAGTGCTGGTGCACCAGTACCTGGGCTGACACTCCCCACCGCTTGAATCATGGCGTCGCGCTCCGGGTGTGCGCCATCGCGACCGCTGAAGTGCCCCGGGCCAGAACCCCGCGAGCGGACGCTCAGACGTCCTTGCGAGCCTCGCGGTCCGTGTAGGAGTCCTCGATCTCCTGGTCCTCCAGGGCCACCCGGTTGGTGGGCTTGGGGGTGCGCGAGATCCATCGGTGGAAGTCCTGGCCCGCGGCGTAATGCAGCTTGGGGAAGAAGATGTAGCAGATCGCGAAGGCCGCCACCACAGCCGCGATCCCGGAGAAGACCAACCCCAGCCCCAGGTACATGCACAGCAGGAGGAGCACCACCAGGATGCCCAGGCGCAGCAGGGAATACTTCACGAAGTTCACCCGACCATTCTACGGGCCCGCCCTGGGTGCTTCCCGGGCACCGTGGTTGCCTGCGAGAAGCCCCGATCTGGACAGGACGTTGCCCGTGCGGGGCATCTGCCTCGGACGCCCTCCCCGCTCAAGGCCCCGGCCCTGGTCAGGGCGCCTTCCTGCCCGGGCTCGATCCAGACGGGACGTGCTCCCGCACCCGCGAGGTTGACCCGAAGAGGAACTGCCCAGTCCACTCCCCTAGGATGATCCGCATGGGCAGAGCGATCCTGATCATCGGAGCAGGCGCCCTCGCTGTGGGCGTCATCATTTACGCGCTCATCGAGTGCGCGCAGTCGGACAAGTACGCCGTGCGGGCCATTCCCAAGTGGGGTTGGCTGTTGGTGATCCTGCTGTTGCCGGTGGTCGGGGCGGTGCTGTGGCTCTTCTTCGGCCGCCCCCGCAAGGACGACGCCGCCCGCGAACCCCAGCGCGGCCGCGGCCCGGACGACGACCCCCAGTTCCTGCGCAACCTCGAGGAGCGGCGCAAGCAACAGGAACGCGCTCGCAAGCTCCAGGAATGGGAGAACGAACTCAAGCGCACCGGTCGCGCCCCGGGCGAACGCCCCGACGCCGAGGAACCGGTGTTGGATCCCTCCGACCCGCGCCTCGCTGCTCCCTCCCCCGACCACCCGGCGGATGATGTCCGCGCGAACGACCCGGACGACGCCGCCCCCCGCAGCGGCTCCCACTCGGAAGACTCAGACGCCCCCCGGGACGATCCCGACGCGGACGGCCTGGACCCCGACGATCCGCGCGGCGACGACTCGCGTCCCGGTGGTTCCACTCCCCGCTAACGAGCCCGAGATACCCACTGAACATGACGTGAGCCCCGCCCCATGAGGGACGGGGCTCACCTGTTTCGCGAACTCATGTCACGGGCTCATGCCCGCGGAGGACTCACAGGCCCGAGTACGAGTGCAGGCCCGGGAACAGCGTGTTGACCACCGTGAAGTTGAACACCACGCACAGGTAGCCCGCGATCGACAGCCACGCGGAACGATTGCCGTTCCAGCCGCGGGTCACGCGCGCGTGCATGTAGGCGGCGTAGACGGTCCACACCACGAAGGTCCAGACCTCCTTGGTGTCCCAGCCCCAGAACCGACCCCAGGCCTGATCCGCCCAGATGGCACCGGCGGCCAGGGTGAAGGTCCAGAACACGAATCCCACGGAGTTGAGCCGGAACGAGAAGTTCTCGAGGGTCACGGACGTGGGCACGGCCCGCAGGAAGCCCAGACGGGCGTCCTCGCCGGCGGCCAGCTTCTTCTCGCGGCGGGACTGCAGCAACTGCAGCACGGCCATCGCGAACGTGATGGTGAAGATCCCGGAGGCCGCGACCGCGATGGACACGTGGATGATGAGCCAGTAGGACTGCAGTGCGGGCTGCAAGGGGGACACGGGGGTCGGGAACGCGATCGTGGCCAGACACAGCATGATGAGCACGAGGCCGGAGACCATGGGTCCCACGAAGCGCAGGTCCTTGAAGAACAGCGTCACGAGGTACACGCCGGCCACCACCAGGGCGCCCGTGGTGCAGAACTCGTACATGTTGGCCCACGGCACACGGTCCGCGGCGACACCGCGGGAGACCACCGCGAACGCGTGCAGCAGGAACGCGATGACCATGAGGGTCACGGCCACGCGGGCAGCCGGGCGGCGGCTGTTGTGCTGGTAGTCCAGCGCCTCGAACTCGTTCACGCCTTTGGCGCCGTCCGCCGAGGTCCGGAACTCATCCGCGACGGACTCACCGGTCCCCGCGCCGTCGCCGGACGCACCCCCGGCGGAAGAGCGAGTGAACGCGGAACGCGACACCGTGGAACCGACCGTGGCGGAACCCGCCGCCCGGGCCCCGGAATGCGCGGCCGTGGCGCCCACGAGTTCCTTGGCCTCGCCCTCGGCGGTGTCACGCCGGGCACGTTCAGTCAGGCCGAGGGTCTTGGAGTGGGAGGCCATGTCCCACACGAAGGCCACGAACACCACTAGGTAGGTCATGGCGGCCAGGAGCATGAACCATTCGCTCCAGTTGCCCAAGGTCACGTTGATGTTGCTACCCATTAGTTCACGCCTTCGAATTCAGGTGGAACTCCCGCACGCCGCGGTCCTCCCACAATGACGTCCACAGAGCTGTCAGTTTTTCCGCTTCCGCGCCCAAGCGGTGGTCCTCGCCACGCGCCAACAGTCCGTACTCCAGAACAGTACACCGCACCCCGTTGGCGTCCTCCGTGGTGGTGGCCCGCACCCACGCCCTCCGTCGCGCGATGAACAGGCTCATGATGAGCCCGATGAACGCGAGCACGAAGGAGATGAACGCGGGGATCCGCCCGGGGTCGCTGTGCACGTCCAGACCCACGTAGCGCTTCACGTCCAGGAATTCCACGCTGCCCTTGCCGTTGGGCAACTGCACCTCGCGGTGTTGACCGTCCAGCAGGATCGGGCCGTTGGCCGAAGTCATGGAGTTCAGTTCCGTGAGGTTCTCGGTGTTGAGCACGTACACGTTCTGCGGTTGCCCGCTGTCCAGGCCCAGGTCCCCGTAGAACGAGGACAGGATCAGCGCGGGGTTGTTCAGCGCGGGGTCCGCGGAGCGCGGGATCTCCCCCGGCTCCGAGACGGCCGTGGGCAACAACAACCCCGCGAACCCGAGCTGATCGGGGCGGGCGTCCGGGACCTTGAGGGTCAGCGAGGACGTGTACACGGAGTCCGAGGGGACCGTGACCACGGGGCCCTCGTAGGCCACGTTGCCCTCCCCGTCCGTCACGCGGATCACGGGCGCGTAACCGTTGCCTACCAGGTACACCTTGGTGCCGTTGACGTTGAGGGGCTTGTTGACCGCGAGGTTCACGTCCTGGGGTGTGGCCCCGGGTTCGTCTGTGACGGTCAGGTCCGCGTTGAAGTCGGTGGGCTGACCGTAGTGCCGGGGATCCGAGGTGTCCCGGTTGAACGTGGCCTGGAAGTTGTTGAGCCGCACCGAGAAGGGGTTGAGCCAGTCCGGGTCGAAATTGGTCCCTGGGTTGAAGGAGTCGTAGTCCACGAGGGTGTTCACGAAGGACTCCCCCTCCACGATGATCTTCTGCCCCTTGTACCCGAACAGGGCACCGATCGCCACGGAGACCAACACGCCCAGCAGCGCTACGTGGAAGAGGATGTTGCCCACTTCCTTGAGCATCCCGCGCTCGGCCGCGACCGACGGCGCCGCGGAGCCCAGGTCCTGTGTCTGCACCCGGTAGCCGCGCTTCTTCAGGGCGGCGGCGGCCTGCTCGACGGCGTCGTCCGGGGAAGGTGCGGCAGCGCCGTCGCGCCCGCCCAGCATGACCTTGCGGTACTGCGGCAACCGGGAGATCCGGCGCGGGGTGCGCGGCGGCTTGGAACGCCACGCTTTGAAGTGCTGGACGGCGCGCGGGAGCACGCAGCCCACGAGCGAGATGAAGAGCAGGAGGTAGATCGCGGAGAACCAGTAGGAGGAGAAGACGTCGAACAGCTGCAGGCGGTCCAGCCACGGACCCATGGTGGGGTTCGCCTCGATGTAGCTGGTCACCGCGTCCGGGTCCTGGACCCGCTGGGGGAACAGGGATCCCGGGACCGCGGCGATCGCGAGCAACAACAACAGCACGAGGGCCGTGGACATCTTGGTCAGTTGCCGCCAGGCCCACCGGGCCATGCCGAGGGGACCCAGTGAGGGGACCTCCACGTCGGAACGCTGCGCCTTCTTCGGGCGTGGCGTGCGCGTCTCGGTCATATCGGCATCACCCAATCGGTTACGAATTCGGACTGGACCCACGAGACCAGTGCGGACCACACGCCCGTGGCCATGGCGGCCCCGATGAGCACGAGCACGGCACCGCCCACGCGCTGCAGCGTGAGACGGTGCCTGCGGAAGAAGGACATGGCCCCCATGCCCCGGCGCAACGCCAGAGCGATCAGCACGAACGGGACGCCCAGTCCCAGGCAGTAGGCGGTGGTGAGCACCACGGCCTTGCCGGTGGACGCGCCGTCCACGTAGACGAGCGCCTGCACCGCGGCGAAAGTCGGGCCGATGCACGGGGCCCACCCCAGACCGAAGGCCATCCCCAGGAGGGGCGCACCCCACAGCCCCGGGGGCGGGCGGCGCTCGATCTTGCGGTCACGCTGGAACCACGAGAAACCACCCATGAAGACCACGCCCATGAGCATCACCAGAATCCCGAGCACCACCATGATCCACTGCTGGCCCAACAACCAGGCGAACGCGCCGAGCTGCGCGAGCACCACGGACATCAGCACGAACACTACGGAGAACCCCAGGACGAACAGCACCACGCCCGTGAGGATGCGCCCGCGCCGTTGTTCCCGCAGGTCCACCCCGGTGAGCCCGGTGATGTAGCCCAGGTACCCGGGCACTAGGGGCAGCACGCACGGTGAGGCGAAGGAGACGAATCCCGCGAGCAGCGCCACGGGCAGCGCGGCAATCAGTGAACCGTCGAGGACGACCTCGGCGAAGGGATTGCCGTTCATGCGGACTCAGCCACCGTGTCCTTGATCAGGGCGTCCAGGGTGGATTTGTCCGCTTTGCCCAGCACGCGGGCGGCCACGCGACCCTGCTCGTCCAGAACGAGGGTCGTGGGGACGGCCTGCGGCGGGACGTAGTCGCTCAGTGCGAGCAGCACGGCCCCGTTGAGATCGGACGCGGAGGGGTAGTCCACCCCGTAGTTGCGTTCGAACGCCTCCGCGGTGGGCTGCTGGTCGCGCAGGTTCACGCCCAGGAACTGCGCGCGGTCCTGGTACTCGTGGTGCAGGGCCACGAGGTCCGGGGCCTCCGCGCGGCACGGCGCGCACCCTGCGTACCAGAAGTTCACGACGGCGGGCTTGCCGCGCAGGCTCTCGGCGCTCACGGTGCTGCCGTCGAACATCTCGGCCTCGAACTGCACGGGCTCCCCGCGCTGCTCCGGCGCGTACTCGCTCACGGAACCGTCACCGGCCACGTAGCCCTTATCGCCGCCGGCGTTGGCCTGCTGGGCGAGGCTGTCGTTGCCCGAGGACGAGCACCCCGCGAGCGCGAGCCCAAGACACACCACCACGGCGACCGCTCCCGTGCGCACTCGGGCACGGGCAGGCAGGGAACGGGCGGATGAACAACGCGGAGAAGTCACGGGGAGAACACCTGGGAAGAGGTCGTGGGGTGAGAGATCAATTATGAGCCGGGAAGCTGATTGACGCCTGGATAGAGGTGGGCGGCGGGTTCCCGGTAGGAGACCTCCGGGACCTGCGCGGCGTCCACGTCCTCGAACGTTAAGGACGTCAGGGAGGCGAGGTTGCACTCACGCCGCCGCGGGTCGTGCGGCAACGGACGGCCCTGCGCGGACAACCGCGTGAGCCAGATCGGCAACTGGTGGGACACGGCTACGGCCTGGGCGCCGTCGCCACCGCGGCGCACCGCGTCCCGGGCGAGTTCCCGCACGGCCTGTGCCATGCGCTCGACCTGCGCCTTGTAGGGCTCACCCCACGAGGGCCGCAAGGGGTTGAGCATGTAGGGCCAGTGCTTGGGCTTGGCGAGCTCACGCCCGGTCACGTGCAGACCCTGGAAGTGGTTGGCCGGTTCGATCAACCGCTCGTCCGTGCGTACCTCGAGCCCCAGCTCGCGGGCCACGGGTGCGGCAGTCTCCCGCGTGCGGGTCAGCGGCGAGCACGCCAGCAGAACGATCCGATCGCCATCCTGGACCCGCCGGGCCAGGTCCGCCGCGGCGGCCTCGGCCATCCGAGCGCCCTTCTCGGACAGGTGGTAGTCCGGGAGCCGCCCGTAGACCACGTGCGCGGGGTTGTGGACCTCGCCGTGGCGCAGGAGGTGAACGGTTGCTGAAGGCATGCCCCCAGTGTCTCAAACCCCGCTGTCAGCCCCCAATCGGTCCCGTCGGCACGGAACTGACCCCGTCAGGACAGCACTGCGCGTCAGGACAGCACGGCGCGCAACCGGGCGGCGTCGATGCGCAACCGGTCCCACGGGGCTCCGTCCACGAAGACCACGGGGATGTACTCGGCGTAGTCGCGCAGCAGCTGCGGATCGCCCGTGATGTCCCGCTCGCGGTACTCGCTGCCCGTCTGCTCGCACACCCCGGTCACGACCTCGCGCGCGTCCTCGCACAGATGGCATCCCGGTTTGGTCAGTAGCGTCACTGTGTGCGCCGGGCGCGGGCGGGTCCAGTCCGCGCCGGAGAGCAGGGGCGTACGACGTCGCTCGCGCCCGTCCTGCCGCCCCGCGGCACCGGCGCCCGCGCCGGTTCCACGCGCCGTCGCCGTTGCGGGAGCCATCGTCGTCCCGCGCGTCGTCGCCGCTGCGGGTTCCGCCTGCACGGCGGGGCCCGGTTCGGCCGGACGGGCGGGATCGAGACGGTCGGGGCTCACGGGCTGCTGCGTCATGCGGCCCATGCTACGCACGCGGACACTGCGCACACGATGAAGGCCCCGTTCCCGTAGCGGGAACGGGGCCTATCACGGGCGCGCTTACTTCTTGTTACGGCGCTGGTGACGAGTCTTGCGAAGCAGCTTGCGGTGCTTCTTCTTGGACATGCGCTTGCGGCGCTTCTTGATGACCGAACCCATAGGATCCCTCACAGTTCTCTGGACAGTGGTATTTGCTGGAGGCCGCGGGTGAACACCGCCCCGCCCCTGCTAGCGCGGGGGCAACATACGTTTAACGGCAAACTACTGGCCTACCTTACCGTGCGACCCCGCCGGGCCCGAAAACGGGCACTCAGGCGCTCGCGCGGCGATCGGCGTCGAGTTCCTCGTCCTGCTCTGGCCGCCCGTCCTGCTCCGTGACGGAACGCCCCCGCGGCGTGGCCGTGCGCTTGTCCCGGGACGACGCCACACGGTCCAGCGAGCGTGGTTCCGCGACCGAGGCGCGGGAGTCGTCCGGGTCCACGCCGGCTTCCTCGTACTGGTAGGTGATGTGTTCGGCCACGAGGCGGGCGGCCAGGTTGTGGTCCCCCGCTTCGAGGGCGCCCACGATGGCCCGGTGTTCGGCGCGGATGCGGCTGGACGTGGTGCTCCACAGCGGCACATGACCCACGAGTGCCAGGGTGTACTCGTAGATCGAGTCCCGCAGGGCGGTGAACAATGCCGCGTTCACCGCGTTGCCGCCCGCCTTGACCAGCGCGATGTGGAAGCTCACGTAGAGGTGGTGGAACTGCTTGAGCCCCAGGTCCTCGTCCATCTGCGCCATGATCGCGTGCAGTTCCTCGCGCGGGATGCTGTGCTTCTCGGCGTTCTCGAGGGCCGAGGTCTCGAGCATCACGCGAGTCTGGACGATGTCACGCAACGGGTGCTGCGATGTCGCTATGTGCAACTGCAGTGCGGGACCCGCGGACGCGGCCGGTTCGCGCACCAGGATGGGGAGAATGCTGCGGTGCGGGCCCTCGAAGAGTTTGACGATGCCCTGGGCCTCCAGGATCTTGAGGGTCTCACGCATGGAGTTGCGGGACACCCGGAAGATCGCGGCCAGGTCCTTGTCGGTGGGCAGTCGTTGACCCAGCACCAGGTTTGCGTCGAACAGCTCGTTCTCGAGCCATTGCAGAACCTCTCGATGCGTTGCCATATATCCCACCCTAAACGTCGTACGGCGCCCGACCGCCGTATGGCACGGTCGGGCGCCTGGCGCGCCGCTCTCCGGACGCGGCCGTGCTCAGATGATGCCCTGGGCCACCATGGCCCGGGCGACCTTGAGGAACCCCGCGATGTTCGCACCGGCCACGTAGTTGCCCGGCATCCCGAACTCCTCGGCGGTCTCCGCGCAGCGATCGTGGATCCCGCGCATGATCTCCCGCAGGCGTTGCTGCGTGTAGTCGAAGCTCCACGAGTCGCGGGACGCGTTCTGCTGCATCTCGAGCGCGGACGTGGCCACACCGCCGGCGTTGGCGGCCTTACCCGGCGCGAACAGCACGTCCGATTCCTGGAACCGACGCACGGCCTCGGTGGTGCACGGCATGTTGGCACCCTCGGCGACGGCCAAGATCCCGTTCTCGAGCAGGGTCTTGGCCTGACGGCCGTTGAGCTCGTTCTGCGTGGCACACGGCAGCGCGACCGTGCCGGGGACGTCCCACACCGAACCGTCGGAGACGAATCGGGCGCTCGAGCCGCGCCGTTCGGCGTACTCGCTGATCCGGGCCCGCTCAACCTCCTTGACCTGCTTGAGCAGCTCGAGGTCGATGCCATTGCTGTCCACCACGTAACCGCTCGAGTCCGACGCCGTGAGCGCCTTGGCGCCGAGCGACTGGGCCCGCTCGATCGCGTAGATCGCCACGTTGCCCGAACCGGAGACGATCACGTCCCGGCCCTCGAGGTCCAACCCGCGGGTCTTGAGCATCTCCTCCGCGAACATCACCGCACCGTAGCCCGTGGCCTCGGTGCGCACGAGCGAACCGCCCCAGGACAGGCCCTTGCCCGTGAGCACACCGGACTCGTAGCGGTTGGTGATGCGCTTGTACTGACCGAAGAGGTACCCGATCTCACGCCCGCCCACGCCGATGTCACCGGCGGGGACGTCCGTGTACTCACCGATGTGGCGGTACAGCTCGGTCATGAAGGACTGGCAGAACCGCATGATCTCCGCGTCACTGCGCCCGGACGGGTCAAAGTCCGATCCACCCTTGCCGCCGCCGATGGGCATGCCGGTCAGCGCATTCTTGAAGATCTGCTCGAAACCCAGGAACTTCACGATGCCCAGGTACACCGACGGGTGGAACCGCAAGCCACCCTTGTAAGGACCCAGCGCGGAGTTGAACTCCACCCGGAACCCGCGGTTGATGTGCACCTGGCCCTGGTCGTCCATCCACGGCACACGGAAAATGATCTGACGTTCGGGTTCGCAGATACGCTCCACGATCGCGGAGTCCAACAGATCCGGATGGCGAGCCACCACGGGACCCAACGACTCGAAGACCTCGTCCACGGCCTGGTGGAACTCGGACTCACCCGGGTTGCGCGCCGTGACGATCTGTCGGATGGGGATCAGTTTCTCGTGCATGTCTCTCCTGCCCTCTTGAAAGGTCTGCGGCTCCCACTCAACCGCGGCGTGAACCGCGGTTGCGGCGCCGGAAACCCGTCAGAGTGGACAGCAGACCACTCTGACGGCGATGCGCGGCCCCGCGAGGTCGGATGAGCTCCGCGATCTCGGGCGAGTTCGTCTCCGGCGAGACAGCGCGGGGCTCTGCATCGTGGGGCTCTGCATCATGCGCGGCACGGGGCTGCGCACCGGGCTCGGTGTGGGCACCGTCGTCCAGACTATCCCCTGTGACCTGGGCCTCCCGCTCGCTGGCCAGGCCCTCCAGATCAGCGGAATTGATATCTTCTTCGGTGACTCCCGAGCTGAACTGCACGACTTTCTCGGACTCCTGGGATGATTCGTTGAAAAACTCGGCTTCTGCGGGCGTCTCTGCTTCGCCTGAATTTTCTTCCGGACGGGGATCATCGACCGGGGATCCGGGGGTGACCGTGGGAGCGGGGATGTCCAGGACCTCGGGATCGTCCGAGGTGTTGGTGGCCTCCGCGGCCTCCGTCGTGACGTCGGTGACCTCCGCCGTGAACCACGGCAGGGACCGCTCGGGTTCGCGCACAGGTTCCTGGGCGGCGTCGAGGTCAGCGGCCTCGACACGTACGGGCTCCGGGCGCGGGGCGTCCTCGGGCGACGGTGCGGCGTCATGGTCGGTCGACTCGGCGGAGGCGTCCGTGGTCAGCTGCGCAGCGTCGTCGACGGCCAGCTGCGCAGCGACGTCGTTCGCCATGGCGGGCTCATCGCCCTCGGCCGGGGCGGACTCGCGCGTATCCGTCACGGGAGTGTCCGCCTCGTTCGCGGCGGCGACCAGCTCGTTCACCCAGTCGAGCACGGCCACGAAGGGCTCGGCGGTGAGGTTGTAGAAGCGCTTCTGTCCCTGGGCGCGCGTGGTGACCATCCCGGCGTCGCGCAGGACCTTGAGGTGCTTGGACACCGTGGGCTGGGAGACCTCGAGCGCGGTGACCAGTTCGCCCACCGGCTGGGGCCCGCCGCACAGGGCCGTGAGGATGCGGCGTCGGGTGGGGTCGGACAAGGCGGAATATGCGTCGTGGGACATGGGATTCACCTTAGACGGGCTGCCCACCCCGACCCAATCAGACCTTCCCGTCACGGGTCGGTCCCACCAGCGTCAGCCCTGCCAGGGTCAGTCGTACCAGGGGTCCAGTCCCCACTGGGGAAAGACCTCCTTGCGCGTGGCCATGATGCTGCGGTCGGTCTCGTCACTGGGGTCGTAGCCGATCTCCCACGAGCGCCACCAGATGTCGACGTCGTCGCCCATGCGCTCGGGCGGGCGCCCGCCGTACTTTTCGGCCATGTAGCTGCGCCACGCCTGCGGGACCGGCGTGTTCACGTCCACGGGGTATCCCGAGGCGACCCCCACGAGGTGCGCCCACGAGCGGGGAACGGCGTCGTGGCAGTCGTACCCGCCGCCACCCGTGGCGATCCACCGGCCCTCACATAATTCCGCCGCGAGCTCGGACACCGCCAACGCGATCTGACGCTGCCCGTCCACGCTCATGCGTAAATGGGTCAATTCGTCCTGGAAGTGGGAGTCACAGCCGTGCTGGGAGACGATCACCTCGGGACGGAACTCGCGCGCGATCGGGGGGACCACGGCGTCGTACGCTCGAAGCCACTGGGAGTCGTCCGCGCGCGTGGGCATGGCCACGTTGACCGCGGTGCCGGCCGCCGCCCCGGAGCCGATCTCGTTGGCGAAGCCCGTGCCCGGGAACAGGGACAGGCCCGTCTCGTGCAGGGACACGGTCATCACGCGGGGCTCGTCGTAGAAAATCGACTGGGTGCCGTCCCCGTGGTGGCCGTCCACGTCCACGTAGAGCACGCGCTGCACTCCGTTGTTCAAGAGATGCTGGATGGCCACGGCGCAGTCGTTGTACACGCAAAAACCTGAGGCCTTGTCCGCCGCGGCATGGTGCATGCCACCGCCGAAGTTCACGGCGTGGACCACGGAACCGCTCAGCAGGTCCACGGCACCCTGGTAGCTGCCGCCCACCAGGCGCGCACTCGATTCGTGGATGCCCTCGTAGCCGGGAGTGTCCTCGGTGCCCAAACCGCATTCGGGGATCTGCCGCGTGGGGTCCTCCGAGACGGCGCGCACGGACTGCACGTAGGTCTTGGTGTGCACGAGTTCCAGGACGGAGTCGTCCGGGACCTCGGGGACGGTGACCCGCACGTTGGGCGCGGTGTCCAGGCCCAGGTTGTGCACCAACCGCATGGTCGCGTCCAGGCGTGTGGGGCTCATGGGGTGGTAGTCCCCGAAGTCGTACTGGAGCAACCGGGGATCCCAGTAGACACTGGTGGGGTAGACGGCATCCTTGCCCGTTGTCGCGGAGCTCACACCTCCATTAGAACACTCACGCGCGTGCGGCAGTCGCTGCAGCGCACTGTGACGGGGGATACTAGGGGTCGTTGCGCCGATCCACCCCCGCGGGACCGTAGGATTCCGCGTGACCCGACCGTCCATCGGATCCCGCGAGGAGGTGCCGTGAGCGAGCTCGAACAACCCAACGCCGTCGAGGAGCCTGCATCCCCCGCGCCCTCCGATGAACCGCTGACCACACGCACGGCGCGAGGCATCCGGGACTTCGTGGACCAGATCGCGAGTTCCTCGCCCGCGCGGCTCGCGGTGATCGTGTTCGTGATCGTGGACCTGGGCTTCGCGGCCCTGTTGTGGCTGCCCTTGTCCGCCAATCCCGGTCAGGAGACCCGGTTCGTGGACGCCGTGTTCACCGCGACCTCCGCCGTGACCGTGACCGGACTGACCACGGTGTCCACGGCCGCGCAGTGGTCCGTGTTCGGCCAGGTAGTCATCCTGATCGCCATTCAAGTGGGCGGTCTGGGCACCCTGACGCTCACGTCCATCCTGGCGCTGGCCATCGGGCGCAAGCTCGGGCTCAAGTCCAAGCTCATCACTCAGGAGGCCCTCAACATCGGGCGCTTGGGTGAGGTCGGCTCGCTGCTGCAGATCATCGTGATCACCTCCGTGAGCATCGAGGCCGCCCTGGCGCTCGTGCTCTCCGTGGGGTTCCTCGCCGAAGGAGAACCCCTGGGAACGGCCCTGTGGCACGGGGTGTTCTACGCGATCTCGAGCTTCAACAACGCCGGGTTCACGCCCCACACGGACGGGCTCGTGCCCTACGACCACGCCGGGCCCACCGCGTGGCTCATCCTGCTGCCCGTGTGCATCGGGGTGATCGTGGGGTCCCTGGGCTTCCCCGTGATCTTGGTGCTGCGTCAGGTGGGGTTCCGGTTCACCCGGTGGAACCTCAACGCCAAACTCACCGTGGTCACCACCGCCGCACTGTTGCTGCTGGCGTGGGTGCTGTTCACGGCCATCGAGTGGGCCAACCCGGACACCCTGGGCGGACAGTCCGTCCCCGAGCGGATCTTCCAGGGGTTCTTCGCGTCCGTGATGATGCGCTCGGGCGGTTTCAACCTGGTGGACATGACCGACACGTCCCAGGTCACGCTGTTGCTCACGGACGCCATGATGTTCGCCGGCGGCGGTTCCGCGTCCACGGCCGGTGGGATCAAGGTGACCACACTCGCCGTCGTCTTCCTGGCCATCCTCGCGGAGGCCCGCGGCGACCAGTCCGTGATCGCGTTCTTCCGCACCATCCCTGACTCCGTGCTGCGCATCGCGATCTCCGTGATCATGATGGGCGCCTCCGTGGTGCTGCTGGGTTCGAGCATCATGGTCGCCCTGACCCACATGCCCCTGGACCACGTACTGTTCGAGGTCATCTCCGCGTACGCCACGTGCGGTCTCAGCACCGGTGTGTCCGCGGGCGCCCCGGACGCCGGGAAGTACGTGCTGTCCGTCATCATGCTCATCGGCCGCATCGGTACCAACACCGTGGCCACGGCCCTGGCCCTGCGCTCGCGGCGCCGGCTCTACACGTACCCGGAAGAGAGGCCTATCATTGGCTAAGAACTCCTCCCACTCCGTCCCCGTCCTGGTGGTGGGCCTCGGGCGCTTCGGCTCGGCCACGGCCCTGCAGCTGATCCAGCAGGGGCGCGAGGTCCTCGGCGTGGAACGCGACGCCGCCCTCGTGCAGAAGATGTCCGGCCAGCTCACCCACGTAGTCGAGGCCGACGCCACGGACATCGACGCCCTGCGCCAGCTCGGCGCCGCCGAGTTCTCCTCCGCCGTGGTGGGTGTGGGCACGTCCATCGAGTCCTCGGTGCTGACCACCGCGAACCTCGTGGACCTGGGGATCGACCGGATCTGGGCCAAGGCCATCTCCCCCGCCCACGGCAAGATCCTCGCGCGCATCGGCGCCCACCACGTGATCTTCCCCGAGGCCGACGCCGGGCGCCGCACCGCCCACCTGGTCTCCGGGCGGCTCCTGGACTACATCGAGTTCGACGACGACTTCGCGATCGTCAAGATGTACCCGCCCCGGGAGACGCAGGGGTTCACGCTGGGCGAGTCCGACATCCGCTCCAAGTACGGCGTGACCGTGGTGGGTGTGAAGTCCCCGGGCGAGGACTTCACCTACGCCCGCCCGGACACCACGGTCAGCTCGCGGGACCTGCTCATCGTGTCCGGGCACGTTGACCTGATCGAACGGTTCGCCGCACGCCCCTGACCCGGTTGCGTCTCGGCGGGCCGTTGTGATCCGGCATCACGGCCCGACGCCGGTCGGCGCCGGTCAGCGTCGGTCAGCGTCGACCGGCACGCGCTCCTCGGTGACCGGCGTGACCGACGCCCCCGAGCGACGTCGTCCCACGCTACGGCGTACGCGCGTGACGCTACCCCGCGTTACTCAGCATCCGACGGCGCGGCCGTCATGGCCCGCGTGGCGAGCGCCATGATCCCGGGGACGCCGGCGCGGCCGAACGCCCGGCGCTGACGGCTCGCCCCATTTCCGCGCTCGAGGATGTGGCGCACCCCCGCCTCGGCGAAGCGACGGTCCTCCTGCGAGGTGTAGTGCCCGCTCACCCGTTCCAGCAGGGTGCTCACGAGTTCCTCGGCCGGGACCAGGGTGGCCGTGACAGGATCCAAAAGCCGACCGCTCAGCCCCCACCGGGCGGACTGCCACAGTGCGATGTCCAGGTACTCCTGGGGGAACGCGACCGCGGGCGGTGTCTCGAGCGCGTAGTTCGCGAGGGCGCGCGTGAGCACCGCGATGGCCACCGAGTCCTGGGCCTCCAACTGGACGTCGCACGCGCGGATCTCCAGGGTGCCGTGGCGGTGGGACAACCGGGCGAGCCAGCTGAGACTCGCGGGGCCCTCCACGGCGTCGAACGCAGTGAGCATGGCCACGCGCGAGTCGTAGTCGTGCAGGTCCTGGAAGTGGGGCGGCACGCCGTTGGTCATCCAGCGGCGATAGTGGATGGAACGCCAGCTCTCGAACCCGGATTCCACGCCCCGCCACACGGGCGAGTTCGCACCGATGGCCACGAGCACGGGCAACCAGCCCCGCAGCCCGTTCAGGGCGCGCACCGCGGCCTCCAGGCCCGGGAACCCCAGGTGCACGTGCATCCCGCTGATGTACTGGTCCGCCGCGATGGCCGGGGTCTGGCCGGCAAGTCGCTGGTAGCGGGCGTCGTGGGTGATCTGCGCGGGCTCGGGCCGCACGTCCGGGGCTGCGGCGACGCCCACCACGTCCATGCCCATGGCGTTCGTGGCCTCGCGCAGCGCCGTGCGGAACTCCACGAGCGAGTCCACTGCCGTGGCGGCGTCGCGGAACACCGGGGAGGTCTCCTCGACCTGACACGAGAGCCATTCCGGGGTGGCCGCACCGCCGCCAGCGGTCAGCGACATCAGTTGCGCCGACTGTTCCGGCGTGGGCCGTGCGGGGAGGTTGTCCCCGCGGTCCACCAGCAGGAACTCTTCCTCGATGCCGAACGTGCTCATGGTGCTACCGCCTTGCGTGGTCTCGTGTGGTGGGCCGGGCGGTTCGCGTCATTCGCCGCCGTATTCCTTCTCCATGTGGTCACCCCTCGTCGCGGACGCCTCCGCGCCGGCCGTGATGATCTCGCGCAGGCCCTTCTCGTCGAACGTGGTGATCGCCTGCTCCGTGGTGCCGCCCGGGCTGGTGACGGCCTTGCGCAGGGCGGCGGGATCAGCGTCGTCGGGAGCGAGCAGGACGCCCGCGCCGGAGACCGTCTCCTTCGCGAGCACGCGCGCCGTCTCCGGGTCCAGGCCCAGCTGCTCCCCCGCGTGCTGCATGGCCTCGGCCAGGTAGAACACGTACGCGGGGCCCGAGCCGGACACACCCGTGACCGCGCGGATCAGGTTCTCGGGCACCTCCACGACCGTGCCCACGGCGGCCAGCACGTCCTTCACCGCGTCCAGCTGCTCGCGGGACACGTGCTCACCCGGGGTCACGGACAGCACGCCACGGCCCACGCTCGACGGCGTATTGGGCATCGAGCGCACTACCGGCTGCCCCTGCGGCAGGGCCTTCTGCAGGGCGTCCAGCGTGACACCGGCGGCCACGGACACCACCACGGTCCCGGGGTCCAGAGCGGGTGCGATCTCGCGCGCCAGGTCCAGGATCGCGTACGGCTTGACCCCCAGCAGCACGACGTCCGCGCCCTTCACGGCAGTGCGGTTCGCCTCCGCGTCCTCCTCGCCCGCGAACACGGACACGCCGGTCTCGTCACGCAGCTCTTCCCCCGACGACGCCGATCGGGTCGTCGCGCGCACCGCCCCCTTCTCGGTGCCGCCCGCCAGGACCCCTCGCAGGATCGCACCGTTCATGGAACCGGTTCCCAGGAACGCCAGGGTCAGCTCGCTCATGCCATCAGTCCTTTCACACCCGTCCGGGGGCCCTCTCGTGCTGTTGCCGCGCAGTATGGCTCACGGGGTGTTGTTGCGGTCACGGAACTCTCCTTGAACGGTATCGCGCGACGGACGGTCCCCGCGAGCGCGCCGGATGGGACTCCGTGCCGTGGGGGTCGGCGGGGAGCACTCCATACGGGGCCGGGGAAGCACCGCGCCCCGCGGCTGCGAACATTCATGGCCCGAAAAGACACGGATCCCGTGTCCAGGCGGCTGTTCCGGGACTTATGTGTATCCGCCCCTGGTGACCGGGCGGAAGCGGCAACCTCAGCCCGCTCCCACGCCGGTGCGGCCCGGGACATCCTCGCTGCAGAACGCACGGATTCGGGGCCGAAACCGTGCGTATCGCAGCGCAGATGTGCGCGCCACCATGGACGGGTGGCGGTGCAAGGCGGTGTGAGGCGGAAGGGGTGGCGGCGCCGGCCCGCCGCGGTGCACCGGGTCCGGGGTCCGACGGGCTAGCCCTCCACCGTCATGTGGCGGCGCGCGAAAGACAGGGCTTCGGCGAGCCACTCGTCCCGCTCGTCCGCGTCCTTGGTCTTGCGTGTAGAGACCTCGACCCCCACCACACCCTGCCAGCGCTGATCACGCAGGTACTCGAGGGTCTTGGCGACCGGTTGTACGCCCCGCCCCGGCAGGAGGTGCTCGTCTGCCATGGTTTGACCGGAACCGTCCGTGAGGTGCACGTGGCCCAACCGGGAACCGAGTTCCTTGACGGCCGCGAGCGAATCCATCTTGGCGGTGGCCGCGTGGGAGAAGTCCCACGTGACCCAGTCGTAGTCCTGACCCAGGGGGCTGTAATGCGGCGAGTAGACGACGGCCTCACGCCCGCCCACGCGCCACGGGTACATGTTCTCCACGGAGATCTTGGTGTCGGTCATCCGGGAGACCTCACGCACACCGGCCACGAAGTTGCGCGCGTACTTGCGCTGCCACCGGAACGGCGGGTGGGCCACCACGACTTCCGCGCCCACCTGGTGCGTGAGCTTGGCGGCCATCTGGATCTTGGTCCACGCCTTGCCCCACACCTGTTGCGTGAACAGCAGCGTGGGCGCGTGGATCGTGGAGATGGGCAGCTGGTACTTCTGGATGTTGTCCAGCAGTTGGTGGGTCAGCTGACTCATGCGCTCGTGGGTCACGAGCACTTCCACGCTGTCGTAGCCCAGGCGCTGGGCGGCGTCGAACGTCTCGGGGACACCCTGCGGGTACAGCGAACTCGTGGACAGGGCCACGTGCGGGCGGTAGACGGGTGTGTCGGTCATGAGCTGGTCACCAGGTCCTTGGGATCGACGGTCGAGCTCGTGGAGTCCCGCAGCAGCCGGTCCATGCGCCGCAGGATGAGTCCTTCCCGCAGGGCCCACGGGGAGATCCGCAGCGACTCCACCTTGAGCAGGTCCATGGCGGTCTCCGCGACGATCGCCCCGGCCACCACCTGCGCGGCACGGTGTTCGGAGACACCGGGCAGGTCCGCGCGTTCGGCCACGGTCATGGCCTCCATGCGCCGCGTCCACAAGCGTAGGTCCTCCAGGTGCATGACGCGTTGCACGTACGGTCCCTGGCCCGACGGCGCCGCCCCGCAGATCCGCGCGAGCGAGCGGAACGTCTTGGACGTGCCCGCGACCAGATTCGGTTGTCCCCCGGCGGCGATCCGGTCCACGGCGGGACGCAGCGTGGTGCGCACGTGCTTGCGCAAGGCCTTGAAGCGGGCCGGGGGTGCGACGTCGTACCCCGCGAGATATGCCCGGTACAGCCGACCCGCACCGAGCGGGACGGACGTGGCGACCGTGGGCAACGCGTTGGTGCCGATCGCCATCTCGAAGGACCCTCCGCCGATGTCGAAATCCAGGACGCGTCCGGCGCCCCAGCCGAACCAGCGGCGCACCGCGGAGAACGTCACGGCTGCCTCCTGGTCCCCGGACAGTTCCGTGAGCGTGACCCCGGACGTGGACTGGACGTGGTCCAGCACGGCGTTGCCGTTGGTGGCCTCCCGGATCGCGGAGGTCGCGAACGCGAGCAGGTCCTCCGCGCGGTGCTCCACGGCAAAGTCACGCGCCTCCACCACGAACCTGGTGAGCAGGTCACGGCCCTCGTCCGTGATCCGACCGTCGTCGTCCTGGTAGTCCACGAGCCGTAGCGCCATCTTGTGGGACGCGTACGGTTCCGGCCGCGACCCCGGGTAGACGTCCAGCAGGAGCAGGTGCACCGTGTTGGAGCCGACGTCCAGGACGGAGAGCCGCATGTGAGTTCCTTCGCTCGCTGGGTGGAGGCGTTGGGTGGGGGCCGTTGGGCCGGACCGGATCGCGGGGCTTCGGGACGACCGCGGGGACGACGCCGCCGGGACGCCGCCGCACGAACCGGTCCTACTTGCTCGCGGAACGCCCCGCGCCGGCGGTCTTGCGCGTGGTCTTCCTGGCCGCGCCACTCTTGGTAGTCGCACCCTTGGCCGTGGAACGTTTCGCCGTCCCGCTTTTGGCCGTGCCGCTCTTGGCCGAGCTGCGAGAGCGCGACGTCGTCTTGGCGGGCGCCGGGCCCTTCGCCCGCTTCTCGGCGAGCAACTGGGACGCGCGGGCCGCGGTGATCTGCTCGATCGCCTCGGCACGCGGGACCGTCACGTTGGTCTCCCCGTCCGTGATGTACGCGCCGAAGCGGCCTTCCTTAATGACCATGCGCTTCTCGGTCAGGGGATCCGCACCCAGATCCGCGAGCGGGGGCTTGGCGGCCTGGCGACCGCGCTGCTTGGGCTGCGCGTAAATGGTCTTGGCCTCGTCCAGGGTGATCGTGAAGATCTGGTCCTCGGAACCGATCGACCGGGAGTCGGAGCCCTTCTTCAGGTACGGGCCGTAACGCCCGTTCTGCACCGTGATGGTCTCACCGTCGGTGTCCTCACCCAGTACCCGGGGAAGGGACAGCAGCTTGAGGGCGTCGTCCAGGGTGATGTCCTGCAGGTTCATGGACGAGAACAGGGATGCCGTGTTGGGCTTGGGCCGCTCGACCTTCTTGGGCTTGGGCTTGCCGTTCTTGTAGTACTCGGTGGGGATCGCGTCCAGTTCCTCCTGCGTGGGCTCCGGGATCACCTCCGTGACGTAGGGACCGTAACGGCCGTCCTTGGCCACAATCATCCGACCGGTGTCCGGGTTCACGCCCAGCTCACGGCCGTCCGCCTTGCCGATCTCCATGAGTTCCCGCGCCTTCTCGGGCGTGAGCTCATCCGGGGCGAGGTCCAGCGGGACGTTCGCGCGCACCGGGTCGGTCAGTTCCCCCGTCTCCGGATCCACCGTGCCACCGGTCTCGAGGTACGGACCGAACTTGCCCACGCGCAACGTGATCTCGTCCGTGACGGGGATCGAGTTCACGGCGCGGGCGTCGATCTCCCCGAGGTCGTCCACGAGCGGCTTGAGTCCTGGTTCGGAGGCGGTGTCACCGAAGTAGAACCCCTCGAGCCACTTGACCCGCTCGGCCTCGCCACGGGCGATCCGGTCCAGGTCCTCCTCGAGCTCCGCCGTGAAGTCATAGTCCACGTAGTCGGAGAAATGCTCCTCCAACAACCGCACCACGGAGAACGCGAGCCAGGACGGGATCAACGCCGAGCCTCGCACCTGCACGTAACCGCGGTCCATGATCGTGGAGATGGTCGCGGCGTACGTGGAGGGCCGCCCGATCCCCAGTTCATCCAGGGTCTTCACGAGGGAGGCCTCGGTGTAGCGGGCGGGGGGCGTGGTGGTGTGCCCGTCCGCGGTGACCTCGGAGGCGTCCAGGGCGTCACCCTCGGCCATCACGGGCAGCCGCTTGTCCTCGGACTTCTCGGACTGCTTCGAGTTCTCATGGGCGAGATCCGGGTTCACATCCCGGCCTTCCTCGTACGCGGCCAGGAACCCCCGGAAGGTGATGACGGTCCCGGAAGCCGAGAACTCGGCGTCGGCCCCGGAATGCTCCCCGGCGGCGGAGGTGGCCGTGGCGCCCAGGCGGACGGTCGCGGTGTTGCCCTTGGCGTCCTCCATCTGGGAGGCCACGGTGCGCTTCCAGATCAGCTCGTAGAGCTTGAACTCGTCCACGGACAGCTGCGAGCGCACCTGCGACGGGGTGCGGAAGGTGTCCCCCGCGGGGCGCACGGCCTCGTGGGCCTCCTGCGCGTTCTTGGACTTGGACGCGTACACGCGCTTGGAGGCGGGGACGAACTCCGCGCCGTAGAGCTCCTTGGCTTGTGAGCGCGCGGCGTTGACCGCCTGATCGGACAGCGCGACCGAGTCGGTACGCATGTACGTGATGTAGCCGTTCTCGTACAACCGCTGCGCGACCCGCATGGTGGTGCGCGAGGTGAAACGCAGCTTGCGAGCGGCCTCCTGCTGCAGCGTGGAGGTGGTGAACGGTGCGGCGGGACGGCGCGTGTAGGGCTTGGTCTCGAGCGAACGGACCGAGAACTCGGCGTCCTGCAATCCGGCCGCGAGCGCCGTGGCCACGGTCTCGTCCAGCGCGGCGGGGGCGTTCTGACCGGAGGCCTTGAGCTCGCCGCGGTCCGTGAAGTCCTTGCCGGTGGCCACGCGGCGGCCGTTCAGGGAGCTCAACCGCGCGGTGAAGGCCCGCCCGGCGTCCTGCCCCTCGGGCCGGGAGAAGGTGCCGGTGAGGTCCCAGTAGTCGGCGGGCACGAACGCGATCCGCTCCCGTTCGCGCTGGACCACCAGGCGGGTGGCCACGGACTGCACGCGCCCGGCGGAGAGCCCCGAGGAAACCTTGCGCCACAGCACAGGGGAGATCTCGTAGCCGTAGAGCCGGTCCAGGATGCGGCGGGTCTCCTGGGCGTCCACGAGGTCCTGGTCGATCTCCCGCAACTGCGCGAACCCGCGCTCGATGGCCTCCCGGGTGATCTCCGGGAACGTCAAGCGGTACACGGGGACCTTGGGCTTGAGCACCTGCAACAGGTGCCACGCGATCGCCTCACCCTCGCGATCACCATCCGTGGCCAGGTACAGGGCGTCCGCGTCCTTGAGCTTGCGCTTGAGCTCCGTGACCTTCTTCTTCTTGTCCGGGTTGACCACGTAGTACGGGTCGAACTCGTGCTCCACGTCCACCGCGAACTTGCCGTACGGGCCCTTCTTCATGTCCGTCGGCAGCTCGGAGGGCTGCGGCAGGTCACGGATGTGGCCCATGGAGGACTCCACTTCATAGGCGTCCCCCAGGTACCCCGCGATCGTCTTCACCTTGGACGGTGACTCCACGATCAGCAGGCTCTTGCCCGTACCGGCGTTCTTGGTGGCCTTGGATGCCAAAGGTGCTCCTCGTCATGACCCGTGGTTGCGGGGCGGGTCTGTGTTCAATGCTGGCCGTTCATGCTGATCGGCCGGTGGGCGTGGGCGACGGCGCTCGATTCCTCCGCGCGCCGCGTTCACTCCGTGCCCGGGACGTCAGCGTACGACACGCTGGATCACTACAGGTCGTGATCCGGTTCCTCACCCATGGTGAATTCGCGTCCGGTGGCGTCGTCCGGCTCCAGGACCACGTAGTGGAACTTGTAGTTCGGTGCCCACGGGGTCAGCGGCAATTGTTCCGCCGCCTCCACCTCCGCCCGGGTCTCCAACCGGCGCGCCCGGCCGTGGACCACCGCGGATTCAACGTGGGTGCCCTCGACCTTGTCCACCTCGAACGCCACGTGGTTGTTCACCACCAGGCTGGCCAGCTTGGTGCCCTGTGACGTGCGGAAATAGATCTTTCGCTGATTGACCACGTGATTGACCGGGAAGATGTCCACGAGGCCCGCGCCCTGGACGGCAAGGCGGCCGTACGGCATGTCGCCCAACAACTCCCAGACCCGCTGGGAATCCATGACCCGGAAGGGATTCAGGTTCTCGCTCATGGGTTCAGTCTTACACCTCCGTCAGGAAGCCATGTGTGATCAGGCCTTTGATTTCACGCAGCAGCTGGGGTGCCGGGCCGTCCTGCCACCCCAGCAGCGATCCTAGGGCCGTGAGGATCTGCCCCGCGCTGAGCTCGCCGTCGCACACGCCCGCGAAGCCCGCCGCCTCGCTCGAGAGGATTACGCTCCGACGCAGTCCCGCCCCCTGCCGCAACAGGATCAGGGCCGGGTCCGGGGCCCCGGGTGTGCCGTGGCGTTCCTCGGTCACGTCCTGCGCCACGGTGTAGTGCCGCGCGAGCCACGCGGGATCGGTGCCCGACGCCGCTGCCGGGCCGCGAGCGCCGTGGTCCGCCTCGTCGCGCGCCATGCGCAGCATGCGCTCCCACTCCGCGGCGAGCGCCGGGGCGATGGGTTGCTGGATCGGGTGCGGGACGGTCTCGAAGATCCGCGGTGCAATATCCGGTGTTTCCTCACCCGGGCGGTACAACCACACCATGCCGAAGCCCACCGCGGCCACATCCCGGGAGTCGAAGTCGTCCAGGTAGGCCGCGTAGGCACGTTCGTAGTCGGCGACGTCACGCTGCTGGGACGCGTCCCGCAACCAGGTCTCGGCGTACTCGCACGGGTCCTGCACTTCACGTTGGACGAGCCACGCGCCGGTTCCCGGCGGCACCCACGATGCCGGCCCGCGGGACCACGTGGTCGAGGGCTCCTCGTGCGGATCGCGCGGGATCTCCCAGTTCGCGAGCAGGTGCGCGGTGGCCCCCGGGTTCAACACGGTGGGCAGCGCGCCCAATAATTCCCGCACGAGCCGGTCCCCCGGCAGACCGCCGTCCCGGTAGGTGAAGCGGTCCTCGGCGTGTTCGTCCGGGCTGCGCGGCGTGATCACGAAGGGCGGGTTGGACACGACCATGTCGAACCGGCGATCTGCCACGGGCTCCACCAGGCTCCCCCGCTCCAGGCTCACCCGGGCGGGCAAGTCCCACGGGTCCACGTCCAATGCCTCGGCGTTGAGGATCAGGTTGAACCGCGCGGTGGCCAGGGCGCGGTCGGAGATGTCCGTGGCCGTGACGTGGCGCGCGTGGGCCAAGAGGTGGAAGGTCTGGATCCCGCATCCGGTCCCCAGATCCAGGGCGGTGTCCACGGGCCGGCGCGGTGTGGACTGCACGAGGGTCAGCGATGCACCCCCGATGCCCAGCACGTGGTCATGGCGCAGCACGCCCGGTCGCTGGAACGCACCCAGGTCGCTCGCGACGTACAGCTCGGCCGAGGAATCCGTGGCGTAGGGCCGCAGATCCACCGCGGAGCGCACTGTGACGCAGGGCGCGGGGGTATCCGCCGCTGCGCTCTCGTCCGGGTTCGCGTGGGACGGGCAGTTCTCACGGAGCCCGCGCGCAGCAGCGTCGGCGGCACCATCGGCCCGCTCAACGCCGGCCTCGACCAGACCCAACCGTTGCAGGCCGGAAGCGCCCACGGAGGGCAGCGCGGCGTCGAGCGATGTGGCCGTTACGGGGTCCCCGAGCAGGAAGAACGCGGCGAGGGTGATCAACGCGGCGACGTCATGGCCCGCGGAATCCGCAGCGTTGCCGACGCCGCGCGGTGAGGAGCGAGTATCTTCCGCACCGCCCGGCACCGAACCGAGGTCCTGCGAGCGCCGTTGCAGGGCGCGACGGGCAGGGACCGCCTGGTCCCGCGACCACGCGGACATGGCCTGCTCGCCCACGAGGTCCGTGACCCCGTCCACCGTGAACCCCGCGGCCACGAGGTCGTCGTGGAGGCGGGCGATCAGCTCCGGGTCATCGGAGCGCGGGGCATCCGGGACCACGCTGAACGCGGGCCTGGGAACGGCGTCGTTGGGACAGGAAGAGACCACCCGTCAGTGACCCAACCGGAAGGCACGACCCGTGATGCGCGTGGGCGTGATCTCCACGAACTCGATCTTCTCCGTCTCCAACCACGGTCGCAGACCAAGCTCTTCCACGTACGCAATCCGGTCCGTGTCCGTGATCATCTCGGCCGTGCCGCGCACCACCACGGAGTGCGCTTGTGAACCGGCGGCGCGGTCGATCTCGACCGTCACGTTCGGGTTCAGTTGCAGGTGCAGGACCTTGGTGCCCTTGGCGGAGCGGAAGAAGATCTTCTCGCCGTCGGTCACGATGTTCAGCGGGGTGATGTCGATCTCGTCGCCGTCGCGAGTCGCCAGCCGCGCGAAGCGTGCCTGCTTGAGCAGCTCCCAGCTCTCCTGTTCGCTCAGCTCGGTGATGGGCGGGACCTGGGACGCGTCATCGTGCTCGTGGGCGATGTTCATGGGGTGCGGGTGCTCAGCGTTGCTCATACCCCCATGATTCCATGCGGGTACGGGACGTGGGCCAGGTGGCGGTGTCTTCCCCGCATCGGATTCCGGCACCGGGTCCCCGCACAGGCAGGGAGCCGACGACGCGTGGCGGGCCCCGCGCATTGGTGGCCGGGCGGCGTCGTCCCCGCCCGGTGTGGGCCACAATGTCACGGTGACGACTTCGCAGGAGATGGTGGACCTGCTCGGACGCGGACCCCGCCCCGAGCAGGTACGTCATGTGCGCGAGATCCCGGAACGCGAACCCACCCACGCGCCCTGGCCCGAATGGCTGCACCCGGACGTGGTCAGCGCATATGAACGGCTGGGTATCCATGAACCGTACGCGCACCAGGTCGCTGCGCTGGCCGCTCCGCGACACGCGATCGTGGCCACGGGCACCGCTTCGGGGAAGTCCCTGGTCTACCAGTCCCTCGTGCTCGACGCCGTGCACCGGGGCAAACTCGCGGTGGCCGAACGCCCCGGCCTGCTGCACCATCCGGACGAGGCCACGGCCCTCTACATCTCGCCCACCAAGGCCCTGGCCGCGGACCAGCTCACGTCCCTGCGTGCACTCGGTTTCGCGGACGTGCGCGCGGCGACCTACGACGGGGACACCGATCCCGGCGAGCGCCGTTGGATCCGGGAGCACGCGGACGTGATCCTGTGCAACCCGGACATGCTCCACCACGGGATCCTGCCGCATCACATCGGCTGGTCGCGGTTCTTCCGGCGGCTGCGGTTCGTGATCGTGGACGAGGCACATTCCTACCGGGGGGTCTTTGGTTCGCACGTGGCCGTCCTGTTGCGCCGACTTGTCCGGGTCGCGGCGCATTATGGGGCCTCCCCCGTGTTCGTGGGGGCGTCCGCCACGAGTGCGTCCCCGCAGCAGTCATTCGCCAAGCTCATCGGCGCGTCCGAACAGGACGTGACGGCGGTGACCCGTGACACCTCGCCCCACGGTTCGCGCACCGTGGTGCTGTGGGAGCCGGAACAGTCGCCCGGCGGTTCGGACAACGGCGCGCCCCGTCGCCGCACGGTCACAGCCGAGGCCTCCGACATGCTCACCGACCTGGTGCTGCGTCAGATCCGCACGATCGCTTTCATCCGTTCCCGCCGCGGCGCGGAGACCATCGCACAGGCGGCCCATCGGCAGCTCGAGGAGGTGGACCCCTCGCTCGGTCATCGCGTGGCCGCCTACCGTTCGGGATTCCTGCCGGAGGAACGCCGCGAGCTGGAACAGCAGTTGCGGGACGGGCGGTTGCTGGGGGTCGCGAGCACGTCCGCACTCGAGCTCGGGATCGACATCGCGGGGCTCGACGCCGTCCTGGTCGCCGGGTGGCCCGGCACCCGCGCGTCCTTCCTGCAGCAGATCGGCCGCGCCGGGCGGGCGGGCCAGCACGCCTTGGCGGCACTGATCGCCGGTGACGATCCCCTGGACGGCTACTTGGTCAACCACCCCGAGGCAATCTTCGACGTCCCCGTGGAGGCCACGGTGTTCGAGGCCTCCAACCCCTACGTGCTCGCACCGCACCTGTGCGCGGCCGCCGCAGAACTGCCCCTGCGCCCCGACGAACTCGAGCTGTTCGGGCCCACCGCGCGCGACGTCGTCGACTCCCTCACGGGCGCGGGGCACCTGCGCCGACGCCCGAGCGGGTGGTTCTGGACCCGGTCCGAACAGCCCGCCACCATGGTGTCGATCCGTTCCGGGGACGGCGGTCCCGTGCAGATCATCGACTCGGAGACCGGCTCGGTGCTCGGCACCATGGGCGCTCCGCAATCGCATTACCAAGCCCACCCGGGCGCGGTCTACGTGCATCAGGGCCGAACCTATCTGGTGGAGGAACTGGACGAGGAACTACACGTGGCGGCGGTACGCCGCGCGTTCCCGGACTTCTACACGGTCGCGCGGGACATCACCGAGGTCCGCGTGCGGGACGTGCGCGATTCGATGCAGTGGGGTCCCGTGAGCATCCACCGCGGGGCCGTGGACGTGACCACCCAGGTGGTCAGCTATCAACGCAAACTGGTGGCGTCCAACGAGGTGGCGGGTGAGGAACCCCTGGATCTGCCGCCCCGCCAGTTGTCCACCACGGCCACATGGTTCACGGTCTCCGGGGGTCAGCTGGCCGCGATGGGGATCGAGGAACCGGACATCCCCGGCTCCCTGCACGCCGCGGAACACGCGATGATCGGGCTCCTGCCACTGTTGGCCTCCTGTGACCGGTGGGACGTGGGCGGGCTCTCGACCGCCCTGCACGTGGACACCGAACTGCCCACGATCTTCGTGCACGACGGCCACCCCGGCGGTGCGGGCTTTTCCGAGCGCGGGTACGACATGTTCCGGCACTGGATCACCGCCACCCGGGACGCGATCGCGCAGTGCGAATGCGAGTCCGGCTGCCCCTCGTGCGTGCAGTCCCCCAAGTGCGGCAGCCGCAACAATCCGCTCGACAAGGCGGGGGCGCTCAAGCTGCTCAACGGGGTGCTGTCCTTCGCGCCGTGATGCGCTCGCGGCTGTCACGCGGCGGGTGGCCGTCCCGCAATGGCTGACTACTCCGAGGTGGGGGACCACTCCGGGGCGGGCGCCTGCTGCGGGGCTGATGGCTGCTCCGGGGGTGAAGTTCCCGGAGCTCACGGCTCCCCCGGCGGCGGTCCGGCCCGGGACACCCCGGTGGCCGGGCCCAGTGACGCGAGGGGTTGCGGCAACTCGATCACCGCGGTGACGTCCACGATCGTGTTCTCAGGGGCCACCACCGCGCACTCGGACAACTGCGCCCCGTTGTCGGCGGCCACCCGCGCAGCCACATCGCACGGGACGCCGGGGCTCAGGCCGCGAGCGACGTCGGCCGCGGCGAGTGCTGCCAAATCCGCCGCCTTGGCCGCACGGTGCGTGAGGATCGCGGCCTGCCCGACGAGCAGGACCACCACGAGGACAAAGCACAGCGTCACGGCCAGTGTCAGACCGTGCACCGTGCCGGACCCCTCGTCGCGATGATCCCCCGCGCCCACTGCTCGAGTCCGATGATGCTCGTGCACCTCGTCCGACGTCATGTCACGGCCTCGCATGATCAAGCGTCCCCGGCCCGGCGCTCGGACCCCCGGTGGTTCCGAGAGCGGTGTCCACGGCCGCGCTGCCCGTGGCCTGCAAGCGCCAATCACTCCACGTCCCCAGGATCCCCGGGGCGGGGCCGTTCACCGCGACCGTGACCCGGTCGTCCGCGACGCTCACCCGGACGACGGCGGTGTCCCCGGCGATCTCACGCGCCGTGCGTTCCACGACCTCGCCGGTTTCTCCCCGGGCGGCGGCGCGCGCGGAGGCCCGGGCGGCTTCCTCGTAGCGCACGGTCGTCATCCCGGCAGCTGCGGCCGCGAGCAGAACGGCCAGGAGCAGGACGAGACCGGGCATAATCACGGCCGTTTCCACCGTGACCGCTCCGGCATCCGGATGTCGTGGTGGGTGCTCCGGCTGTCCCGGTGAGGCTTCGGCGCGATCGTGCGCCGGCACGGTTCTTGACCTTCTCATGGGAGTCCTCCTTCTACCGACGGCCACGCGCTCGCTCACCGGCACTCCACGGTGTTCGAACCACGGTGTAACTGGGGACCGTGGCAGTTCCGGGCGGCGTGGTGGTGGCCCCACTCCGACGAACGGGTCCGCCGGAACAGAAGCGCGGCAGGCCCGGGGGCTCGGAGTGGTTCGGGTGTATGCGGTTCTGGCACCGGGCCCGGGCCGCAGGGTGGCCGGTCCTACGCGGCCCTCCCACGGCCCGGGCCCGGTGGGTGCGCGGTTCAGACGGCCAGGGCCTTCTGGATGATGCCGAGCAACATGCCCGACACGGAGTCCGAGGACAGCACCGCGGCCATGACGCCGCCGAACGCGGCGGCCGCGAGCACGATGACCGCGTACTCCGCCGTGGACGCCCCGAGGTCCGGGTCGTCCGGATCGACGGCGGTGCGGGGCCGCACCTCGGCGGTCGGCATCGACTGGGTCGCATCCTCCACGGGGATCTCCGTGGGATCGTCGAACGCGGTGGTGCAGGCGGGAAGCGTGATCGTGGACATGGTGGTATTCCTGTTCGTTGGGTGTTCGTGATGTGTTGAGGGGTGAGATGGCAGCGGTGTCGCGCACCCGCCTTCGTGACAAGTGGAAGGTTGCAAATACGTGTCTAGATCGGGGCGCAGCATCCTGCGGGCGGCCCCCTCCCCCTCCCCGCAGCGTGAGCGCCGTGCAGGCGCGCGTGGCCGGTCATGATCCGAAGACCCTGGGCAGCAAACTCATGAGCACGGGGACCACACCCCAGCACATGAACGCGGGCAGGAAGCACAGGCCGAGCGGCAGCACGAGCTTCACGGCGAGCGCCTCGGCCGCCCGTTCGGCGCGACGGTACTGCGCTCGCCGCACGAGGTCCGCCTGACCCCGCAGGACGGACGCCGAGGCCGTGGCGGAGGTGGCCGTGAACTCGAGAGCGTCGCGGAAGTCGCGCATGTCCCGGGACAGTTCTTGATCCGCGGGCCACGCCGCGTCCCACGGGAGCCCGAGTCGCAGGGCGGCCGCGACCCGACCCAGCTGCTGGTGGACGGCTCCAGCGCAGCTGTTCGCGAGGACGGACACGGCCTCCGCGAGGGGCAGTCCGGTCTCAAGCTGGCATGCCGTGAGTTCCACGAGTGCCGCGGCGGGTAGAGGGGGGATCGACGCCGCCGTCGCAGTTGCTGCACGGACCGAGGGACCCAGCGATGCGTCCGCCGGCATTGCCCAGGTCGCCACACTCCGAGCATCCCCGGTCGCTCCCGGGGTCGTGGATGACCCAGACGACCACCCGTTCACCCCGGTCGATCCGATGTCCCCGCCCCGGGCCAATCCGCCGTGAACGGTCGACGTGGCCCTTGAGCCAGGACGAAGAAACCCACCATTCAACCCCGAACGGGACGACCCGAGCTCACGCGGGGAACGTCGTCGTCCGCGGGGGATCCGCAGCCGCGAGCCGGGAGAAAGCCACACGAGCACACCGCATCCCGCGAGAACACCCGCCATCAGCGCCCCGATCATGACGCGCTCTCCACTTCGGCGCGATGCATCAGGGCCCGGGTCCACAATCGCCCGGCGATGCTGAGGGCGGCACCCGCCGCGAGCGCGAGCCGACCCCACCACGTGGTCAGCAGCGTGGTGATCGGATCCGTGCCCATGAGCACACCGAGCCCCAGCGCGAGCACGGGCAGCCACGACAGCGTCCGCACCGTGACCCGCGGTCCTGCCAGGGCACTGTCCCGGGCGGCCTGCGCGTCCAGCTGCGATTCTAGGGACTCCGCCACGCCCGAGAGCGTGCGTCCCAGGGGTGCCCCGGAACGCTCCGAGATCTCCCAGCACGCGGCGAGCTGGGCGCACACGGACCGCGCGGTGGCTGCGAGGGCGCGATCACCCACGGGCACGGGAGCACTCGCGAAGCGCGTCAGACTGGCGGACACCGGGATCCCGACCTGGGCGGCGGCGTGGACGTCCCCGCACATCCGGGCGATCCACCGCCCCGTAGGTCCCGACCCCGTGGAGACCGCGGACAGTTCGCCGAACACCCGGGCGGGTGCCCGCCCCGCTTGCAGCAGCGCGGCCAGTCGGCGCACCACGGTCACCCATTGCATCGCTTCCGCGGCACGATCACGACGACGCCACCGTGCGAACACGCCCGGGCCCACCGAACGCTCGGCACCGCCGTCGGCGTCGTCATCACCCGAGCGGTGTGCGGGTACTGCGAGGCTGCCCCCGCGCGCGCCGCCACTGCTCCAGACGAGCAACGCGGCCGCGGTGAGGACGAAGAGGAGAAACGCGAGCATCATGACGCGTCACGCCCTCGGGCCAGCAGCCGTGCCAGCTGTGACCACCCGGGCCCCTCGACCGGATGCCCGGACTCCACGGTCAGAGCGGGCCGGGTGCTCAGCACACCGTCCTCGAGGTGGAGAGTGCACAGGGAATCCAGCCTGCGTCCGGCGGGGGTGCGGCTCACGTGGGCCACGAGGTCCAGCGCGTTGGCAGCCTGCAGATCCACGGCGCTACGGCTGAGTCCCGCGAGGGACCCCAGGGCGGCGAGCCGGGCCGGAACCGCCCGCGCGGAGTTCGCGTGCACGGTTCCCGCACCGGAGTGCCCCGTGTTCAGGGCGGTCAGCAAATCGCGGACCTCCGCGCCACGGCATTCCCCCACCACGAGCCAATCCGGGCGCATCCGCAACGCTTGCCGGACCAGGTCCGTGAGGTCCACGGAACCGGCCCCCTCCACGTTCTCCTGCCGGGACTGCATGCCGACCACGTGGGGATGATCGGGGTTCAGCTCCGCGGCGTCCTCCACGAGCACGAGGCGCTGTCTCGGCGCGCACTGGGACAGTAGCGCGGACAGCACGGTGGTCTTTCCGGAACCAGTGGCGCCGCTGATCATGAGATTCGCCCGTGCGGCCACGGCATCCGTGAGGACGTCCGCGAGGAACGGGTGCACGGTCCCGGAGTGCACCAGATCCGCGAGCGACAGCCGCTGCGGAGCCCGGAAACGGATGGACAGCAGTGTCCCCGACGTGGACACTGGCGGGATCACGGCATGCACCCGAAGCCCGGTGGCGGTCTGCACGTCCACGCACGGGTGGCCGTCGTCCAACCTTCGCCCGGCCGCGGTCACGAGCCGCACCGCGAGCGCACGCACGTGCGCCTCGGATGTGAACGGGCTCGTGACACGCTGGATCCCGTCGTGGGTCTCCACGAAGACGTTCTCGTGGCCGTTGACGTAGACGTCGCTCAGTCCGGTCGCCGGCAGTAGTGGCTCCAACGGCCCGAGCCCGGTCAATTGCGCCTTGACGTGCTGGGCGGCCCGGACGGAGCCGACGGCCCCGAGCACCCGGCCCGTCTCCCGCACGGCCTTGGCGATCCTGGTGTCGGTGACCGGACCGCCCTCGGCCAGGAGGCGTTCGCGCACCTGGTCCACGAACGCGGCGTCGTGCGCGGCAGCTTCCGGTCCTGGCGTGACGCACGGGCCGGACCGGGTTGCGGTGTGGTCGACTACTTCCGACCCCGACGCGTCGCGCGGACCGGGCCGGGCGGCGTCGTGATCGTGGGATACCGTGCATGAGACCGTCATGACAGCTCCTCCAATGCCCGGGCGATCTGCGCCACGGTCTTCGCGTGGCGGGTGTGCCGGCCGCGACGTAGGACGGTGCCATCGTCGAGGTGCTGGGGCACGCGAGCGTCGAACGCAACGGCCGCGACGCACGGCACGCCGATGGCCTCGGCCACGACCGGGGGATCCACGTCCGCGACGTTGACCCCGCACACCGCACTCACCACGGGAACGGGTGCGCAACGCCGCACCGTGTGTTCCGCGGCCAGGATCCCGCGCACGGTGCGGGAAGCCAGGACCAGCACGGCATCGCACCAGCGCGCTTGCCGTTCGAGGTCCGAGCGGCACAGATCCACCACCTGGACCGCAGCGGCGCCACGCAGCGCGGCGATCACTGTGGCCATCGGAACGGTGTGCGCTAGGCTCGCGTGGCGATCCCATGAGAGATACCGCAGGGCATCCAGGCGCGGCATGGCCGCCCACAGTTGATCGGCCGCCACGGTGCCCGAGAACTGATTGAGCTCGGGCCACCGCAGCCCGTCGGTGGTTTCCTCCCCCAGCGCGAGATCGAGGCCCGCGCCCAGGGGGTCACCGTCCACGAGCGCGGTGCCCACCCCCCGGGCCGCGAAGTGCCCCGCGAGCCAGCACGCCACCGTGGACGCGCCCACTCCCCCGGTAGCGCCGACGACGCCGTACACCCGCCCGGTCGTGCGTGGCAGTTCGGAAACGGACGAGCGGGAGATCATGTCCGCGAGCCACGCGGCCGCGTGGGGTAACACCACCACGGCGGACGCCCCGAACCTCACCGCGGTGTCCCACGCGTCGGCGTGTTCGGTGAGCGCCACGACCACCGCCCCGCGGGGTACGACGTCCCCGGCCCAGGCGGCATCCACGAGCACGACGTCCGACGGCGCCGCTCGCGCCCCCGCACTGTCGTCCGTCACCCTGAGCGCAACCCCGGCGCCGATACACACGGCCTCAACGGCCTCCACGAGGTCAGGGGTGGTGCTGAGCAACTGCACGCTGCCCGTCGCCGTGCTTCCCATCGGTGCACGTCCCCCCGCTGCGCTGACCCGCGAGCGCGCCGCGATCGGGGACTCGCGATCCGCAGGGACCGGCCCGGCAGGGAGCGGACCACACCCCTGATCGCCATGGCCACTGTCAAAGGCTGCGTAAGACCGACTGGCCGCGCGGCGGGCTCGACGCGAGGCGCCCGGAGGGTCGACGGGAGCCGTGATGGATGCGGTGTTCATGGCACCAACCTGGCCGGTGACACCCACGTTCCGCGCCCGCTGGCCCGCACTGTGCAGCGTTGCGGGCACCCGCCGCGGCGTGCCGGGTGCTGTGCAGATCGCCCGCCGCGGGGACGGAGGGTTCCCTCCCGTCGTGCGCGCTCGCCGAGTATTACGGAACGGTCACCGGTGGTGCACAGTTGTCCGGGGAAGCACCACCATGAGCTGATGGACCTCAACCCTGTGACACGAACATCGGCCGTCGAGGCGGTGATCCTGAATGTGCTCTATTGCCTGCTGGTGCTCGCCCTGCTGCTCTGGGTATTCCACTGGGGCCGGGTCAGCATCATGGTGGTGGCTCTGCTTCTCCTGGCCGTCATCATCCCCGGGTTCTTCGCTCTGCGCCCGCAGACCGAGCGGGGCGAGGACTACATCATCACCTCATGCGGTGCCCGCAGCCAAGGGCAACTCACGGTACCGGTGCCCGTCTCCGAACTTCGGAGACTGGTCGAGCGTGCCTGCGCCCAGCACGCGAAACTGGGCTTGCGAGAACTCGATGCGCAGGGCGGGCGGATCTCGGTGGGAATCACGTTCTCGTCGTGGGGCGCGCGCGTCCGATTCGTCTTGCGACCCGTCTCGGAGACCGCGTCGCAGATCGTGGCGACCTCGCGTCCTCGGATGCCACTGGAACTGTTGGGTCGGGCCCGGAGCGAAGGAAACCTGTCCCTGCTGTTCCGCGGCGTGGCACGGGAGGCCGAGCGCACGCACACGAGCGTGACCTGAGCACCGCCCGACCGGGCGCGGTGCATGCCCCATGAGGCCCGGCTCTCAGCTGAGTCGCCGCTCAGGCGGGTTCCACCCACCACGCCCGGGTGGTGTCGGTGGGGCCGTCCAGCTCGGTCAACCCCGCGTCCGTGACCGTGACCGGCCTCTGGACCCCGCCCCACTCCTCCCGCGAGGGGAACTCCACGCGCACCCGGTAGTCGTCCACGCGCCAGCGTTCCCGCACTGTTTCGGGCATGGCCTCCCACGCGAGCTGCGCGGCGTGCCCACACTGCGCCGCGAGCTTGCCGCTCGAGATCCCGAGTCCCGGGGCCACCTCCACGGTGACCACGGCATTCTGCGTGGCCGAGGCCCCGACGGCCGGGAATTGCGTGCCGGACACCTGCAGCTTGTGCAGTTGCTTGGGCAGGGGCTGCACGGGTGCGGGCACGAACGCCCTCACGGCCGCGGTGCCGTGCTCGTCCGCTGCCGTAGTCGGCGCCTTCTGCGCTACCGTGACCCCGGGTAACGCCTGCACGTCCTCCCAGCGCTTGCCGTCCGCGCGCCGCACAAGTTTGCGGATCTGCACGTCCCGCCACGTCCGCACGGCCTCGTGCCATGGCCCACCCGGGGCGCTGCGTTCGTCGGCCAGCAGCATCACGACGGCGCGCGCCGCCGCTTCCGCGACGTCCACCTCCCGTGCGGGGCGCCCACGATCCCGGTACACCACCAGTTGCATGGCCCAGGGGACGTCGTGGGTCTCAGTAGGCTCGGCACTCATGGCCCCGAGTCTCCCACGCGGATCCGCAGCGCGAGCTCGCCCACGGACAGCGCGTGCGTGTCCGGGACCAGGGGGACCATGAGACCGCGGTCCGTGGCCGTGGCGATCCCCAGGTGCACGCGGCGGGGGACCGTGATCTGCTCACCCTGCAGCGAGGCGTTGAGCTCCGGAGTCCGATGCAGGGTCCAGCACATGGCCCGCGAGAGCACGGCCAGGGGTTGACCCGGGCGTATCCCTCCGCACCGCGGCTGCGCGCCACGAGCTCCATGGTGCGCGTGACGTCCACGTCCAGGAACTCGGTGACGTGCGGCGCGGTGAACGCAGAAGTCACATCGCCTGCGCCGTGGCCTTGCGGACGCCCTTCAACGGGATGGTCCACGTCTCGTCGCCCTCCGGGGCGCCGGGCGACGTCGTCGGCGCGACCTCCGGGAGACCACCGGTGCCTACCAGGTGCTGCGCAAGGTCCCTGCGGGTGACCTCGCCGGCCGGACCCGTTCCGGTCAGCGCGGCGAGATTCACCCCGGCGTCCTCGGCCACGATGTCGATGATGGGCGTCCCCACCTCCACCGTGGCTCCCTCGGGGGCGAGCATCGTCGCCACCGATCCCGCGGTGGGACACGACAGTTCCACGACCGGCTTGGCGGTCTCGATCTCCACGATCACCTGGTTGACCTTAACGGCGTCACCGGCGGCGATTTTCCAGGTCGGGATGTCCGCGTCCCTGAGGCCCTCGCCGACGTCCGGGAGCTTGAACTGGGCTGTATTCATGATCTCCTCCTCCATACTCGAGAGCCCGGTCGATCCCGTCGAGGATTCTGTCCACGTCGGGCAGGTCGTGGTGCTCGGAACGCGACGCCGGGTACGGGGTGTGGAACCCGCCCACGCGGATCACGGGTGCCTCGAGGTCGTAGAAGCATTTCTCCCCGACCCGCGCGGCGATCTCAGCGCCCTCACCGAAACTCGTGGGCGCTTCATGGACGATCACGAGACGACCCGTCTTGCGCACGGAGGTCACCACGATGCCCGCTTCCACGAGGGGAGCATCGATGACCCGCTGGTCACCGAAGTCCTTCTGCAGTCCGTCCGTGATGTGGAAGACCCCGCCCAGCGCGCCGATGTCCTCCCGAACAGCACGACCCTGGGATCGTCCTCGAGGGCCTTGCGCAGTCCCCGGTTCGTGGCAGCGGCCAGGGTCATGGTGGTGTTCTCGGCCCCGGGTGCCTGGGCCGCGGTCCCAGCTCGCCCTGGCGCTGGAGAGCCGTGGCCTCCTGGTCGAATCTGCGTAACAGGACCATGGATCGGTACATGGTCATCAGGTCGGTCATCTCGAGGGTATCGAGCTCGTATCCGTTCGGGGACAGACGCTCGCCGCTGAGACTGATCATCTGCACGGGATGAGGTTCACCCAGTCCCGTTCGTTCCGGATCCATCACCTCGTTGTGAACGTTCATGTCGCTCTTCGAAGTAACGCGTATTCAATTGTCATGAGGTCTCTGTGATGCAGGTCACTACGCCTATCCCGCGCGGCTCCGCCAGGAGGCCCGGGCGTACCCGATCCACGCCCCATACTGGGAGCATGCACATTGTGGTGGCCGCCGCAGAGCCCGGGTCCTGGGTGTTGCGGGTGGCCTCCGCGAACGGCAAGCCCGCCGGGGAACCGCACACCGTCACGGACGAGGGCCTCGCCTTCGAGGTCGCCCGGCGCGAGAACGCGGCACGTGCCGCGGGCGTGGTGCCTCCCGTGTGGACGTGGCTCGAGACTTCCGTCCCCGCCGCACTGCTGCTCGCCGCGGGCGTGTGGGTGACCCGCTGCCGGGACCTGGGACTGTGCGCCACGATCCTTGCCACGGCCGCGACCGCCCCCGGATCCGGCGCGCCCGATCCCACCTCGGACGAGCCCCGCCCACTCGACTACCGTCCCGTGATCGAACCCGCGGACCCGCGCCGCGTGCCCGGTCCGCGCGCCCCGGCCGAACCGAGCAGCCAGGGGTCGCTGTTCGCCGTCGTCGAGCAGCGCGGGCCCGGGACGGACGAGTTGATCGCGGAGCTCGCCGCGCAGAACCGGGCGTGCGAGACCGCGCGCTATCCCCGGCGGATCGAACGCCTGCTGGCCCTCGAGTCCCAGGGCGCGTTGGTGGCCGCGGACATGCGCCACCACGGCGTCCCCTGGAGCCCCCGGGCCCACGAGGAGATCCTCGAGGAGCTGCTCGGCCCCCGTCCGGTCGGTGAGGAGCGGCCCGCGCGCATGCAAGAACTCGCCCGGCGGGTACGTGACGTGCTCGACGCCCCCACCCTCAACCCGGACTCCCCCGTGGAGCTGCTCAAGGCCCTGCGCAACGCCGGGGTGGACGTGGACACCACGCGCGCGTGGAGACTGCAGGACTGGGCCCTCGTCAACGGCCGGCCGCAGGAGCAGCGCGTGGCCATCGTGGAACCGGTGCTCGAGTACAAGAAACTCTCCCGGATCTTCTCCGCGACCGGGTGGCACTGGTTGGACACATGGGTGCGGGAGGAGCGCTTCCACCCCGAGTACGTCGTGGGCGGCGTCGTGACCGGACGATGGGCCGCGCGCGGCGGCGGTGCGCTGCAGATCCCCAAGTACATCCGCGGCGCCGTGCGCGCGGATCCCGGCTGCGCGCTCGTCGTGGCCGACGCCGCCCAGCTCGAGCCGCGCGTTCTGGCCATCCTCGCGCGCGACGACGCTCTGGCCGAGGCGTCGCGCGACCGTGACCTCTACGAGTCCATCGCACTGCAGGGCGAGGCACGCGGTTCGGAACTCAAGGAGCGGGCGCACGCGAAGCTCGCGCTGCTGGGCGCGATGTACGGTGCGACGTCCGGGGCCGGCGGGCGGTTCATGCCTCACCTGGCCCGAATGTTCCCGCGCGCCGTGGGTTACGTGGAACACGCCGCGCGCGTGGGCGAGCTGGGGCACCAGGTCTGCACCTACCTGGGCCGCTGGTCACCCGTTCCCGGGGCGGAATGGTTTGAGGTGCAGCGCGCCACGGCCACCCAGGCCGGCGAGCGCCGGGCCACCCAGGCCGCGCGCGGTCACGGCCGGTTCTCCCGGAACTTCGTGGTCCAGGGCTCGGCCGCCGAGTGGGCGCTCGCGTGGTTGGGGCACATCCGACAGGGTCTGCACGACGCCGGCCTGGACGCACAGCTCGTGTTCTTCCTGCACGATGAGGTCATGGTCCACTGTGCCGAGCAGCATGCGCCCCGGGTGCGGGACCTCGTGACGCAGGCGGCCGAACAAGCGGTGATCACGGTGTTCGGCAGGGTACCCGTGGCGGTCCCGGTGGCCACGACGGTGGTGACGTCGTACGCGGATGCGAAGTGACCGCGGCTGCGCGCACCAGCATTACGCTGAGACGTCCCGCTCGTGAATAGCGTCCTGCTGGTGACCTCGCGGACCGTCCGCACCATGCGCCTCGACGGGGACCGAGGGTGAACGGCGCTGAAAGGGTTACGCCTTCGGCCCGAACCTCGGCGCGGGGCGCTTGATCGAGCGGTCCCACTCCACGGACCAGCCGAGCCAGTCGAGCACGCGGTCGATGATGACGCCGGTGAACCCCCACACGGTGATGGGCTCGGCCACGCCCGCCACGCGCACGTCGAACGCCGGGGACTCGTAGGTGTGCTGCCCGCGGGTCACGGTCGCGTAGTACCGGTGGGCGGGGTTGATCAGGTCCAGCACCGGCACCCGGAACACCAGGGAGGACTCGGCGTGGTCCACCACGTCCACGGGGGACGGGCTGCGCCACCAGCCGATCACGGGCGTAACCAGGTGGTTGCTCACGGGCAGCGGCACGGGGTGCAGTGCACCGAGGACCTCCACGCCGTCCGGGTCCACCCCGGTCTCCTCGTGGGCCTCCCGCAGTGCCGCCCGGATATGGGGTGCGCTCACGCGCCCGCCGGGCACGTCCAGGAAGGTGCCGGGTTCGCCGTCGGGCGGATCGAGGCGCCCGCCCGGGAAGGCGACCTGGCCGGGGTGGGCACGCAGGGTCGCGGCGCGCTGGACGAGCAGCACGTCCAGGTCACGTCCCGGCCCGTCCGTGTGCTCGGCGTAGTGCGAGGGCACGGCGTCCAGCGCGCCGAAGAGGATGAGCACCGCGGAGTGCCGGTGGTTCTCGTCCAGCTCGCCGATCCGCCACGGTTCGCGGTCGTGCATGATCACGGAATCACCGTGCCGGGCGAGCTCCACGAGCTGATCACGGGGGTCGGCACCGTGAGGGTCGGAGGGGGTCATGCGAAGTCCTTTCACGCGCCGAGGGTGTGTCCGTCGGCGCGCAGTTCGCGGCGCGTGCGCCCGGCCAGGAAGCCCGCGAGCAGCTCCTCGCGGCCCGGGGCGAGTTCGTAGGCCAACAGTTTCCGGGCGGCCAGTGGATCGGTGGGGCCCGTGCCGTAGGAGGGGCACAGATCCGCGACCGGACACACTCCACACGCCGGTTTGCGCGCGTGGCACATCCGCCGCCCGTGGTAGATCAGTTCGTGGGACAGCTCGGTCCACACCGCGGGCGGGAACAGGGCGGCCACGTCCGTCTCGACCTTGACGGGGTCCTCCTGGTCGGTCCAGCCGAAGCGGCGCGCGAGCCTGCCGAAATGCGTGTCCACCGTGATCCCGGGGACCCCGAACGCATTGCCGAGCACCACGTTCGCGGTCTTGCGCCCCACGCCGGGCAGGGTCACGAGCTCGGCGAGCGTACCCGGGACGCGGCCGTCGTACTCGTCCACGATCCGCGTGGCCAGCCCCTGAATGGAACGCGCCTTGGACCGGTAGAACCCGAGCGAGCGCACCCGTTGCTCGACGTCCTCGGCCGGCGCCTCGGCCAGCTCCCAAGGCCCGGGGTATGCGGCGAACAGCCCCGGCGTCACCGAGTTGACGCGCACGTCGGTGGTCTGCGCGGAGAGCACCGTGGCCACGAGCAGCTGCCACGCGTCGTCGAAATCCAATTCCGCCACGGCGTACGGATAGCTGCGCGCGAGCTCGCGCTGGATCCGCCGCGCCCGCCGCGTCGTTGCCAACCGCGTTTCGCCCCCGGTACGACGACGCCGCGCGGCCGCCTGCTCGGCCTGGCGCGGGGGCACGAAGCGCACGTGGGCAGCGGCGGCCGGGGAGTCCATGTCCTCGATCATGGTGGCCGCCGTGGCGGGGGTCAAACCGCGCGGCCGCCGTGACGGTGCGCGCGACACCGGCCGCCATGGATCGAGCACGGGCGGGAACCTCGACTACGCTGGAGAACGAGAATGTGAACTGCACCACGTGCCCGCGAGCGGCACGACACGGCCCAGGTAAGGAGCACCATGTCCCCGGAATCCGCAGCATCCCAGTCGAAGACCTACGCACCCAGCGAGGAGTTCGCCGCCCAGGCCAACGCCACCGCGGAGCTGTACACGCGAGCCGAGGAGCAGGGTGAGGAGTTCTGGGCGGACCAGGCCCGCGAGCTGCTGACGTGGTCCACCCCGTTCACCGAGGTATTGGACTGGTCCAACCCGCCGTTCGCCAAGTGGTTCCAGGACGGCACCCTGAACGCCGCGTACAACGCCGTGGACCGCCACGTGGAGGCCGGCAACGGGGACCGCGTGGCCCTGTACTTCGAGGGCGAGCCCGGGGACAGTGCGTCCTACACGTACGCGCAGCTCAAGGACGAGGTCTCCAAGGCCGCGAACGCGTTCGAGGCGCTCGGCGTGGGCAAGGGCGACCGCGTGGCCGTGTACCTGCCCATGATCGCGGAGGCCGTGGCCACCATGCTCGCGTGCGCGCGCATCGGAGCGATCCACTCGGTGGTCTTCGGCGGCTTCTCCGCGGACGCCCTGCGCTCGCGCATCGAGGACGGCGAGGCCAAGCTCGTGGTCACCGCGGACGGCTCCTACCGCCGCGGCAAGCCCACTACGCTCAAGCCCGCCGTGGACGCCGCCCTGGAGAAGGGCGGGAGCTCCGTCCAACACGTGGTGGTGGTCAAGCGCAACGGCGAGGACGTCGCGTTTCAGGACGGCCGTGACGTGTGGTGGCACGAGGTCACCGAGAACGCCTCCACCGAGCACACGCCCTCGGAGCAGAACGCCGAGGATCCGCTGTTCATCCTCTACACCTCCGGCACCACCGGCAAGCCCAAGGGCATCCTGCACACCACCGGCGGCTACCTCACCCAGGCGGCATTCACCCACAAGAACGTGTTCGACCTCAAGCCGGAGACGGACGTCTACTGGTGTACCGCGGACGTCGGATGGGTCACGGGCCACACCTACATCACTTACGGGCCGCTCGTGAACGGCGCCACCCAGGTGATCTACGAGGGCACCCCGGACTCCCCGCACCGCGGCCGGTTCTGGGAGATCGTGCAGAAGTACGGCGTGAGCATCCTCTACACGTCCCCCACCGCCATCCGCACCATGATGAAGTGGGGCGAGGAGATCCCCGGCGAGTGGGACCTCAGCTCGCTGCGCTTGCTGGGCACCGTGGGCGAGGCCATCAACCCCGAGGCCTGGACCTGGTTCCACCGTGTGATCGGCGGCGAGCGCTGCCCCATCGTGGACACGTGGTGGCAGACCGAGACCGGCGCGATCATGATCTCCCCGCTGCCCGGGGTCACCCACGCCAAGCCCGGTTCCGCGCAGGTCCCGCTGCCGGGAATCGCGGTGGACGTCGTGGACGACGCCGGCAACTCCCTGCCCAACGAGACCGACGGTTTCCTGGTGGTCCGCAAGCCGTGGCCGTCCATGCTGCGCACCATCTGGGGGGACGACGACCGTTTCGTCAACACCTACTGGGGCCAGTTCGGTGACAAGTACTTCGCCGGCGACGGTGCCAAGCGGGACGCGGACGCGGACGTCTGGATCCTGGGTCGCGTGGACGACGTCATGAACGTCTCCGGCCACCGCCTGTCCACCCCCGAGATCGAGTCCGCGCTGGTCTCCCACCCGTCCGTGGCCGAGGCCGCCGTGGTGGGCGCCCAGGACGAGACCACGGGCCAGGCGGTTTTCGCCTTCGTGATCCTCTCGGACCAGGCCACCGCCGAGAACCGGGACGCCGCCGAGCTCGCCGAGGAGATCCGCGCGCACGTGGGCCGGGAGATCTCCCCGATCGCCAAGCCCAAGAAGGTGTTGATCGTCCCCGAGCTGCCCAAGACCCGCTCGGGCAAGATCATGCGCCGTCTGCTTAAGGACGTCGCCGAGGACCGCCCCGTGGGTGACGTCTCCACGCTCGCGGACCAGACGGTCATGCAGCAGATCGTGGACTCGCTCGGCCAGAAGTAACCCCGGCCCCGGCGGACGACGCCGCTGCGGTGCCTCGCGTGAAGAGGTCATCGTGGCGGCGTCGTCCGTTGTTGTCAGGGTGTTCGACGACGCCGCACTGTTCGTCGGTGCCGCACTGTTGGTCGGCGCCGCCTTGTTCGGAGGTGCCGTGTCGCTCCACGTGACCGTGTTGTTGAATGGAGCCATGAGTGAGCTGCCGATCCACGTCCTGAATGGGCCCAATCTCAACACCCTGGGCACCCGCAAGCCCGAGATCTACGGGCACACGACCCTTGCGGACGTCGAACGCAATGTGCGCGTCCGCGCGCAGTCGTACGGGCTGGACGTGGTGTTCGAGCAGTCCAACTATGAGGGGCAGCTCGTGGACTGGATCCAGCGGGCGCGCACCGAGGCGTGCGGGATCGTGATCAATCCCGCGGCGCTGACCCACTACTCCGTGGCCCTGCACGACGCCCTGGAGATGTGCGAGATGCCGATCGTGGAGGTGCACATCTCCAACGTGCACCGCCGGGAGGCCTTCCGGCACACGTCCTTCGTGTCACCGCAGGCCACGGCCGTGATCGCCGGTGCCGGTGTCCTGGGGTACGAACTGGGTGTGCAGGTGATCGCCAACGAACTGGGTAAGAACATCGAGAGTTAGGACGCACCCTGACCGCAGCAGATCCACGGTCCGGTGTGCCCCTGGTGTACAGGCACATCGACGAGTCCTTCCACCAGGTGGCCGCCCCCGGGGACGTGGAGCTGTTCGCCGATGCGTGGTTGCCCGGCGGCCATGAGGTGTACTGAGGTGGCGCCAGGAGATCGGTGACCCGCGGGCCATCATCGACACGGTCGACCGGCGCATGGCGGACGAGGACTGGTTCGTCACTGCCCTGTGGCAACCGCAGTACCTTTACGACGTGTACGACCTGCGCCCGCTGCGTGATCCCCTGAATGTGTTCTTGGCCCCGGACCGCGCCTCCCTGCTGGCGCACTCGGTACCCGGCCACCGCTCGTCCGTGCTCGACCGCCGGTCATCGGTGCTCAGCCGCTGCTTGTCGGTGTTCAGCTGCTACCGACAGGATGTCCGCTCAGGACACCACGCACTGACCCGTGGGGACGGACTCCGTGGAGTCCCCCGCCGCGGCGAGGATCTCGGTGACACGAGCCACGGGGATCGCATACCCCACCTGGTCCGTGACGGCCTTGGCGAAGACCACGCCCACGACCTCACCGTCCGCGTTGAGCAGCGGACCGCCCGAGTTGCCCTGCTCCACGTTGCCCGCGATCTGGATGATGCTGCGGGTCTGGGTCTGCCCCGTGGTCACGTTCTGCACGGGGGCCACCGCCTGACCCTGGATCGTGGCCGGGCGCAGCGTATAGGGACCGCCCAGCGGGTAGCCCGCGAAGGACACGGTCTGTCCGCTCGTCACCGAACCCTGCAGGGCCAGGGGTGCCTCGGGCAGATCGGGGACGCGCAGCACCGCGAGGTCGGACGCGGCGTCGTACTGCACGGCCTGCGCACGGTAGACGCGACCGTCGCGCGTCTGGACCACGGGCTGGTCCACGCCCGCGACCACGTGGGCGTTGGTCACCACCGTGCCGGGCTGCGCCACGAATCCCGAACCCGTCTGGTTCTGGGCGCACTGGGCCGCCGTGCCGTAGACCTGGACCACGGACTGGCCCGCGTCCGCGACGCTCTGGGTGTCCGGGGTGTCCGTGGGGTCCGGGGCGGCCTGGGACGGGAAGAGCAGTTCGTCCAGCTGCCGGATGCCCTGGGCGCCGCTGATCGCGTTGCGGGTCTGTGTCATGGCCTGGCGCACGGGCTCCGGGGTGACCCGCTCGATACCGCGCAGCACCTGCGAGGACGCGACCTGTTGGGACAGTGCGGGAAGGCCCAGCTGACCCACGAGCGAACCCACGAGCCCCATGACCAGGGCGGCCACGACCACGTTGAGCACCCCGCCGCCCACGCGGTCCAGGATCCCCAGTCCCGTCCTCTCGGTGATCCGCGCGAGGGCGTTACCCGCGATCGACCCCAGCCACTGACCCAGGGCCAGGGCCACGAGGACGGTGAGCAGCACGGCCGGGATCCGCCATTCGTCCGAGACGTACGCGGACACCACGGGGCCGGCCCAGAACGCCACCACGGCGCCGAGCACTAGCCCCACGAGGGACGCGAACGAGCGGAAGAACCCTCGGCTCAGCCCTGCGACGAGATACGCCACCAGCGCCACGATCAGCAGCACGTCCAGGATGTTCAGGGACAGAGTCATCGAAGTCCTCACGGAGGGGGAACACGCGGGGATCGGGTGCGTGCTCAGCCGAGCATACGGTGGGGGGCTGGGTAAATCGTGGATCGTGAACGGTGGATGAACACGAGCGGGAACCCCCGGAATTCGCAGCGCGTTCACACCGGGCATAACCACCGGGGTGGACCCGGGCGGTGTGAAATTCGTTACGATGGAACGTACTCAGATCATGTGCCCCTGTCCGGGCTCATCCGCAATCCGTGAGGAGTTTTACCTTGGATACAGACGTCCTACGCCGCGCTCCGCTGTTCGCTTCCTTGGACGATGAGGCGTTCGCCGCTCTGACCGAGGAGATCACCGAGGTAAACCTCTCCCGCGGTGCCACCCTGTTCTACGAGGGTGATCCGGGGGACCAGCTCTACTTCATCGTCTCCGGCAAGATGAAGCTTGGGCGCACCGCGAGCGACGGTCGCGAGAACCTCGTGGCCGTCATGGGTCCCGGTGAGATCTTCGGCGAGATGGCCCTGTTCGACCCCAGCCCCCGCTCGACCTCCGCGACCGCCGTGTCCGAGACCCGCCTGGACGGGCTCAAGCACGAGAACCTGCGCAAGGTCATCCAGCGCTCCCCCGAGGTCTCCGCGCAGCTGCTGCAGGCGCTCGCCCGGCGCCTGCGCCGCACCAACGAGAACCTCGCGGACCTAGTGTTCTCGGACGTCCCCGGCCGCGTGGCCAAGGCCCTGCTGGACCTCGCGGACCGGTTCGGCCGCCCCGCCACGGACGGCATCCTGGTGGCGCACGAGCTTACCCAGGAGGAACTCGCCCAGCTCGTGGGTGCCTCCCGCGAGACCGTGAACAAGGCCCTGGCCGAGTTCGTCCAGCGCGGTTGGATCCGCCTCGAGGCGCGCGCCGTGGTCATCCTGGACCTGCAGCGCCTCAAGCAGCGCTCCCGCTGACACCGGTTCTTCCGCCGACGGCGCTCGTGGCACCCGCCACGGGCGCCGTCGCCTTTCACACGGGATGCGTACGGGGTGCGTGAGGGCGCGCGGGACGCGACCCACCCGGGAGGTCACTCGTCCAGGACGAGGACGGGTTCGCCGTCGCGCAGATCCAGTCGGGGACTCTTGACCCGCAGGTCCCGCCGGGCCGCGAGGAACGCCACTGCCGAGCCGGCGTGCGCAACCGCCTCGAGGGCGCACTGCACCCCGGGGGTCGTGAGCTCGTTGAGGTCGAAGTGCCAGGGGTCGTCGGTGAGGCCGGCTTCCTCCGACTGGCGCCGGAACAGCTCCGGCACCGGTGTGGACCACGGGTCCTCGAACAGGGCGCGCGCGTCCACCCAATCGAGCCACGCCACACCGCGCTGCGTGGCCAGAGGCACGGGGCGCTGGCCCACGGGAACGGCCGCCGAATAAAACTGCAGGTCCACGCGCTGGTGGATGAAGTCCGAGGTGATCCAGTGGGACAGCGGCCGGAGGCATTCGCTGTGGAACGTGAGACTGCGCTTGGCCAGCAGGTCCGCGAAGGAGAACTCCTCTGCTGCCAGCCGTTCCCGCGAGGTCATCCAGTCCGCGCCGTCCACGCTCTCGGCGACACCGTGACCCGGGGTTCCCGCGAGCAGGATCCCGGTCTCCACGAACACCTTGCGCGCGGCGGCCACCACGCTGCGGCGCGTGCGGCCGATGTCCTCCGAGAGCACCTTGTGGGCCCACTGCGCGGGGGTGGGGCCGTGCCAGTCCAGGGGTTCGTCGTCGCTGGTCTCGCACACCCCGCCGGGGAACGAGAGCGTGCCCATGGACTGGCGGCCCGGGCGGTGGAGCATGAGGGTCTCCACGCCGTGCTCGCCGTCCCGCACGAACACGGTGGCGGCGCCGTGGCGGGGGGCGGAACCGTGCAGCCCCAACCCCCGTTCCATCCAGGCCCGGGCGGCCGTGGAATAGGCGCGGGGCACCGCGAAGATGCGTTCGTTCCCGCGGCCCCCGCTCATCGTCAGTGGAACTCGACGATCAGTTCGACCTCCACCGGGGAGTTCAGCGGCAACACGCTGACACCCACGGCGGAGCGGGCATGCACGCCGGCGTCCCCGAACACCCGGCCCAGTAGGGTGGACGCGCCGTCCACCACGGCGGGCTGACCGTAGAAGTCGGTCGCGGAGGCCACGAAACCCGTGACCTTGACGATGCGTTGGATCCGGTCCAGGTCCTCGATCTGGGACTTCACCGCGGCCAGGGCGTTGAGCGCGCAGCGTTCGGCGAGCTCGGCGGCCCGTTCCGGGGACACGGTCCCCTCGGCGCCGGAATCGCTCACCACGCCGGTCTCGAGTAGTGACCCGGACACCAGCGGCAGCTGGCCTGCGGTGTAGACGTGCTTCCCGCTCACCACGGCCGGGGCGTAGGCCGCGAGCGGCCGGGCCACGTCCGGCAGTTCCAGACCCAGCTGCGCGAGCCGGTCTTCGTAGCTCTTGTCCATGATGTCCTCTTCCCCGCGGGTCAGTTCTTGGGCCGCTTGAAGTAGGCGATCGGGTTGGTCTGGACGGGGGCGTTCACGTTGCCCGCGGGGGTGTCCGCGGCCTGCGTGCCGGGCAGGACGGTCACGAGCTCCCAGCCGTCCTCACCCCAGTTGTCCAGGATCTGCTTGGTGGCGTGGATCATCAACGGAACGGTGGCGTATTCCCATGTGGTCATGGCCACCACACTACTGGTCCCGCCCCCCCCGCAGCGCGCCGGGAGCGTTCCCGCACGAGGTTCGCGGGCCGTGTGCCCCCCTCTCCGGTACACGATTCGCACAGGACCCGGCCTATAGACTGGCCCAATGGCATCACGCAACAACTCGGGCTCCGAGCCCACCTCGGTACTGGGCAACATCGTGGCGTTCATCGCCGTGTCGGTGGTTGCCGGGGTGGTGGCGGCCGGACTCCTCGTTCCCCCCGCCGCGGCCGCCGGACTGGCCGCCAACGCGTCCATCGGCTGGTTCAAGTCCCTTCCCGCGGACATGGAAATGGGCCCCCTCTCCCGTTCCTCCACCGTGGTGGCCAAGGACGGTTCCGAGATCGCCACGTTCTTCGCGCAGAACCGGGAACCGGTCTCCCTGAACCAGATCTCCCCCAACATGAAGAAGGCGCTGCTGTCCATCGAGGACCGCGACTTCTACGACCACGGCGGTGTGGACCCCTGGGGCATCGTGCGTGCCATGGGCAATAACGTGTTGCGCCCCAGCAACCGCCAGGGTGCCTCCACCGTCACGCAGCAGTACGTGAACAACCTGATCATCGATCAGCAGGTCCGGGCCGGCGAGCAGGCCAGCACCATCGGTGCGGACAAGGGCATCGTGGACAAGATCAAGGAAATCAAGCTCGCGCTGTCCATGGAGCAGGAGAAGTCCAAGGACGAGATCCTGGAGGGCTACCTCAACATCGTGCTCTTCGGCGGGCAGAACTACGGTGTGCAGGCGGCCTCCGAGTACTACTGGGGCATCCCGGCCTCCCAGCTGAGCATCGCGCAGGCCGCCACGCTCGCGGGCATGGTGCAGTCCCCCAACTACTACGATCCGCAGGTCAACCCGGAGGCCTCGGTGCAGCGGCGCAACGTGGTGCTGGACACCATGGTGCAGACCGGCGCGATCACGCAGCAGCAAGCGGACCAGGCGGCCCGCGAGCCCCTGAACCTGGACATCCACCCCACGAGTTCCGGGTGCTCGGCCGCGCGGACCGCTCCCTACTTCTGTGACTACGTGGAGAACCAGGTCATGCAGTCCAACTCGTTCGGTGCCACGCCGGAGGAGCGCCTGGCCACGCTGCAGCGCGGTGGTCTGACGATCACCACCACCCTGGACCCCAAGGCCCAGCGGGCCGCGGACACCCAGGTGAACGCGACCCAGCCCAAGGACGACAACCCGGACAACGTCTCCACGGCGTTGGTCTCCCTGGAGCCGCGCAACGGTCACATCGTGTCCATGGCGCAGAACACCAACTACTCCGCCGCGGAGGGCACCTCCAACACCACGTACAACTTCAACGTGGACAGCTCCATGGGCGGTGCCGGTGGGTTCCAGGTGGGCTCCACGTTCAAGCCGTTCACCCTGGCCCAGTGGATCAACGCGGGCAAGGGCATCAAGGCGAGCGTGGACGCGCGTCGTCTGCACTATCCCGCGGACTTCCGCTGGAAGGCCTCGTGTCTGCCCAACGGGTACAAGATCGAACCGGGTGATGACGGCAACGGGTTCAGCTTCCAGAACGCGACCGAGGGATACGACCGGGTCATGGACGTGGACTACGGCATCTACAACTCCATCAACTCGGCGCTGTACGCCATGGCCGCGGACCTGGACCTGTGCGAGATCGGTGAGTTAACCAAGGCCATGGGCATCCACGACGGTAAGACCGGTGATCCCGTGGACACCACCGTCCTGTCCTCCCTGTTGGGTGGTTCGGTGGACATCTCCCCCATGACAATGGCGCGTGCCTTCTCCGGCTTTGCGAACGACGGCGTGATGTGCGAGCCCCGCGCTGTCACCAAGGTCGTGGACTACACCGGGAAGAACTACGACGTCCCCGGTGACAGCTGCCAGCAGGTGATCAAGAAGGAGGTGGCCCAGGGCGTGAACGAGGTGCTCAAGCAGGTGCTCGTGCGCGGTTCCGGGTACCAGCGCTCGATCGGGCTGCCGGATGCCTCCGCCGCCAAGACCGGCACCACCGACAACTCGACCCAGACCTGGATGCTCGGCTACACCAAGGGCCTCGCGACCGCCTCGTGGGTGGGTAACTACGAGTTCGGTTCCCGCTCCCTCAACGGCCTGAGCATCGGCGGGCGGACCGGCGGTTCGGGTACCGAGTGGGTGGACGGTGCCACGTACGCGGGTGGCCAGTGGCAGAACTACATGCGCACCGTGGCCCCCGACTACGACACCTCCCGGTTCTCCTCGCCGACGCCCAGCGTGATGTCGGCGCGCAAGTAGTGGCGGACTCCACCGCATCCGCCCCGGTTGCCCGCTCCCTCGCCGCGGCCGGAGCGGGCTTGTTCGCCGCTGGCGCCGGGACGCTCGCGTGGGCCTCACTCGGGGAGCGACGTCGATTCCAACTGCGCCAGGAGACGGTGCGTGTGCTCCCGGAGGGCTCCCGGCCCGTGCGGATCCTGCACATCTCCGACCTGCACACCGTGCCCGGGCAGGAGGCCAAGAAGCGTTTCGTGCACTCGCTCGCCGCACTGCGCCCGGACCTCGTGATCGACACGGGTGACAACCTCTCGCACCTGCGCGCCCTGCCGTATCTGCTCGAGATCCTGGAGCCGCTGTTCGCGTTCCCCGGTGTGTACGTCCCGGGGTCCAACTGCTACTTCGCGCCGCAGCCCAAGAATCCCGCGCGCTACCTGTGGCGCACCACGAGCGGCGAGAAATCGGACGAGGCCCCGCGGTTGCCCACCGAGGACATGCACCGCGCGTTCGACGAACGCGGCTGGACCGGGCTCATCAACCGCGCCGAGCGGCTCAACATTGCCGACACCGTCATCGACTTCTCCGGCGTGGACGACCCCCACCTGCGCTTCGACCGGCACCCGGGCTTCCCGCGTGAGCAAGACGGGCCGGCCCACGTGCGCATCGGCGTGGCGCACGCGCCGTACGTGCGCACGCTGGACCGTTTCGCCGCCCACGGTGCGGACATCGTCTTCGCGGGTCACACCCACGGCGGTCAGGTCTGCCTCCCCGGGGGCCGCGCGCTGGTGAGCAATTGCGACCTGGATCCCGCGATGTGCAAGGGATTGATCTCCCACAGGGGCGTCCCGGTGAACATCTCCCAGGGCCTGGGCGAGTCCCGCTTCGCCCCGGTGCGGCTTTTCTGCCCACCACAGGCCGTTCTGGTTACGCTCACGGACTAAGGTTCTTCCCATGGCACCGATTCGACTCCCCCTCCCCACGCGCCGACCCGACGACGCCGCCCCGGCTCCCAGCGACTCTCCGCTGGACCGCGCGGTGGCGAGGATCGAACGGGAGTGCGGCAGCGGCGTCGTCGTCACCGGGGAGCTGGAGCGGCGCGCGGTGGCCCACGACGCCTCCCACTACCTGATGCAGCCCCGCGCGGTGCTGCGCCCACGGGACACGCACGAGGTGGGGCGGATCTTCGCCGCGGCCGCGGACACGGACGCTGGCCTGACCCTGCGCTCGGGCGGCACGTCCCTGTCGGGGCAGTCCGTCACGGACCAGATCCTCGTGGACGTCCGCCGCCACTTCAAGAGCGTGGAGGTCCTGGATCGGGGTGCCCGCGTGCGCGTGCAACCGGGGGTCACCGTGCGTCAGGTCAATGCGCGGCTGGCTCCGCACGGGCGGGCGCTGGGCCCGGATCCGGCCAGCGAGTCCGCGTGCACGCTGGGCGGAGTGGTGGCCGACAACTCCTCCGGGATGGCGTGCGGCACCGAGTTCAACACGTACCGCACCCTGGAGTCCATGGTGCTCGTGTTGCCCTCCGGCACGGTGCTGGACACCGCCGCCCCGGATGCTGGTGAGCAGCTGCGGGCCCGAGAGCCCGACCTGTTCGAGGGCCTGCTCCGGCTGCGGGACCGCGTGCGGGGCAATCCGGAGTCCGTGCGGACCATCCAGCGACTGTTTGCCATGAAGAACACCATGGGCTACGGGCTGAACTCGTTCCTGGACCACGAGGACCCCGTGGCCATCCTGGAGCACCTCATGATCGGCTCGGAGGGCACCCTGGGGTTCGTGGCGAGCGCGACCCTGCGCACCGTGCCCGTGCACCCGCACGTGGCCACCGGCCTGCTGGTGTTCCCCACCGTGGTGGCCGCCACGAGTGCCGTTCCGGAGCTGGTGGGCTCGCAGTGCGCCACCCTGGAGCTGATGGACGCCACGTCCCTGGCGGTCTCGCAGCGCACCGGACTCGCGCCGCCCGCGATCATGGACATCCCGGTGGGCCAGCAGGCCGCGCTGCTCGTGGAGTACCAGCACGACACCGCGGCAGGTGTGCGGGAACTGGCGGAGGCGGCGGCGTCCACCTTCGATGCGCTCGAGCTGGCCGGGCCGGTGGCCCTGACCACCGACCCCCGCGAGCGCGCGAGCCTGTGGACCGTGCGCAAGGGGCTCTACACCACTGTGGCGGGCAACCGACCGCAGGGCACCAACGCGCTGCTCGAAGACGTGGTGGTGCCGGTGGACCAGCTGGGCGGCACGTGCGAGGAGCTCACCGGACTCTTCGACGCCCACGGCTACCGGGACTCGGTGATCTTCGGCCACGCCAAGGACGGCAACGTCCACTTCATGCTCAACGAGCAGTTCGATGATCCCGCTTCGCTACGCCGTTACGAGCAGTTCACCGAGGAGATGGTGGAGCTCATCCTGGGCCGCGGGGGCTCGCTCAAGGCCGAGCACGGGACCGGGCGGATCATGGCCCCGTTCGTGCGGCGGCAGTACGGGGACGAGCTGTACTCGGTGATGGTGGAGCTGAAGGCCCTGATCGATCCCGGCAACCGCTTCAACCCCGGGGTGATCCTCACCGAGGACCCGCGCGCGTACCTGCGCGATCTCAAGACCGCGCCGGCCGTGGAGGAGGAGGTGGACCGGTGCGTGGAATGCGGATACTGCGAGCCGGTGTGCCCATCCCGGGATCTCACGCTCACGCCGCGCCAGCGCATCGTGGGGCGCCGCGAGATCGCGGACGCCGAAGCGCGCGGTGAGCACGAACTGGCCGGTCGGATGCGGCGCGAGTTCGACTACGACGGGCTGCAGACGTGCGCGGTGGACGGCATGTGCGTGACCGCGTGCCCCGTGGACATCAACACGGGTGACCTGGTGCGTCGGCTGCGGTCGGAGAACCGTTCCGCCGTGGCGGACCTCGTGTGGGCGGGGCTCGCCCGGGCGTGGCCCGTGACCGTTCCTGGTGCGACCTTCGCGCTGTCCCTGGCCCGGCGGATGCCCGCCGCGCTCCCGGTCAGCGCGACGTCGGTGGCCCGCGCCGCGCTCGGGACGGACACCGTCCCCCGCTACTCCCCTCGCCTGCCCGCGGGCGGTCGCTCCCGTGCCGGATTGACGACGGCGCCCGCGAACGTCCGTGCCGACCGCGCCCAAGCCGTTTTCTTCCCCGCGTGCATCGGGGCCATGTTCGGCACGGTGCACGGGGAGGGACCGTCGGTGTCCGAGGCGTTCCTGATGTTGTGCGAGCGCGCCGGAGTGGACGTACATGTTCCCGAGGGCATCACCTCCACGTGCTGTGGCACGCCGTGGAAGTCCAAGGGCCTACCCTCCGGATACGAGACCATGTCCCGGCGGACCCTCGAGACCCTGTGGGAGGCCTCCGAGCACGGCACACTCCCGGTGGTGTGTGATGCCTCCTCATGCACCGAGGGGCTCGTCACCATGCGAGAACTAGCGGCGAACTCGCCCCGGTACGCCGGACTGCGGTTCGTGGACGCGGTGCAGTTCGTGGCCGAGAACGTGCTGGACCGGCTGACCGTGTCCTCGCCCGTGGGCGCGCTCGCGGTGCACCCCACGTGCTCGTCCGTGCAACTGGGGATCAACGATCACCTCTTGCGCGTGGCTGGCGCATGTGCCGAGCACGCCACCGTTCCTTTCGCGTGGGGGTGCTGCGGGTACGCGGGCGACCGCGGCATGCTGCATCCCGAGCTCACGGCGGCCGCCACGGCTCCCGAGGCGGCGGAAGTACAGGCCGGAGACTTTGATGCATATGCATCTTTGAATCGGACGTGTGAGCAAGGCATGACCGAGGCCACGGGCAAACCCTACGAACACGTCCTGCAGGTGCTGGAGCGGGTCAGCCGCTGACATCGCGCTCGGACGTTTTCGGTGACTCGGGGATTTCACATTCCTCCCGTGCTGCCGCTATGCTGGAGCAGTTGTTCGCGGCTCTGCCGTGTGACATCGGGATGTGGCGCAGCTTGGTAGCGCGCGTCGTTCGGGACGACGAGGTCGCAGGTTCAAATCCTGTCATCCCGACCACATGAACACCCGGACCCACGATTCGTGGGTCCGGGTGTTCTGCGTTTCCCCATGGACCCGGATCCCGGAAACCCATTCCGAGCCTCTTCCCGGATATGTTCCGGCCCGGCGATACTCGGCAGCGGCACGTAGAAACCTATGCATAATCATTCATTGTCTGAATCGATATGCATTCCGGTCATGATCGCGTAGCTAACCGGTAATCCGCCATCAGCCCCCGGTGCACCGGGGAACTCCACGATGACAAGCATTGACGACGAGCCCCTCCGGTTCAGACACAATTCATCTATTGGTTTGCTAGTGCACACATGAACTGTATATATTCACTGCGGCGACAGTGGAACTGGCCTCATCGCCTTCACATCATTTGCATGGGGGAATTCTCGTCAGCGGGGGCTGACGGGAAGCGCCAGGATCCCCGGGGGACAGCTGTGACAGCTCTGAGAACTTTGGTGCACGATTCTTTCAGTCGCACTCGTACCGCCACGATCGTCGTGGCCCTATTGCTCACGGGGCTGGTCCCCGTGGTGCTCGAACTCGTGGGCTCACACGCCGAGGTCCTGGTCATCGCTGGCGGACTGCTGGTGTTGCTCACCGCGTTCCTAGTGCTGCGTGGCTCCCGTCCGGCGGACACCGAGCACGCATCGGAAACCGCCGTGAGCTCCCGCGGCGGGGTGGAGCTGTTGCTCTACCTCTCGCCGGTGATCTTCCTGAACATCGTCTTCCCGCTCGTGAGCCCGCGCATGGCGGAGGCGACCGTGGGTGGGGTCCAACTGACCCACGTGGTCCTGGCCTCTTCCATCACCGTGCCCTGGCTTGCGCAGGCCGCGTGCATGCCCGCGTACCGCGCGATCGGTGAACTCATGGCCGAGCGGGACATGCAGAAGATCACCCGGCGCTTCTGCGAGGTGTGGCCGGCCATGTTCCTGCAGACCCTCCCGCTCGCCGGGCTGTTCGCACTGCCGCTGTGGCTGGCCACCGGCTGGTCCTGGCAGGCCATGGGCGCCTACCTGCTGTTGCTGGGCGCGCACGTGCTGTTCGTACAGTCCCTGGTCCTCGCCAACGTGGGAGAACGCCGCGGCCTGTGGGCCGTGGCATGGGGCGCCTACGCCCTGGCGCTGGCCGTGGTTCCCACCGTGTGGATCCTTCCGCCCCTGGTCGCCGCGGCCACCCAGATCGCGGCAATGGGCCGTCAGCTGTCCCACGTGCGGGTCTTCGAACGCCTGGACCACCGCAACTTCGCCGCGGACGCCCTGCGCGGACTGCTGCTCGGATCGGTGTTGTGGGCGGACAAGTTCGTGCTGTTCCTGGCCACGGACGGGGCCTTCCAGGTGATCGTGGTGTTCATGGCCATGCTCCCCGCGGTGCTCGCCTACAACTTCTACTTCGTCAACATGGCCCCGCACGTGGACCGCGCCGTCAGCGGACTGCACCGGGCCATCGAGAAGGAAACACTGCCCGTGCTGGCCTCCCGCTCCACGCTGCTCAGCTACGTGGTGGACCGCTCCGTCCTGCGCACCGGCGCGGTGGGCATGGTGCTGACCCTGGCTGCCGCCCTGCTACTGGGCGGCTTGCAGCCCCACCACGTCCTCCTCGCGGTGACCGTGGCCGTGGCCTCATGGACGTTCATGATGCTCACCCTGTTGAGCTACGAACTGGACTACATCGGGGAGAAGATCACGGCCCAGGCCCTGGGTGCGGTGCACCTGGTCGTGAGCGTCCTCGCGTTCGCGGTGTTCTCCACCAACGGGGCGTACGCCCTCCTGTTGCTCGCGGACCTGGTGCTGGTCGCCGGTGCCTGGGCGCTGTACAAACGCCACTGGGCCCAGCCCGAGTACACCCTCTTCTGGCGCCACGCCACGTCCTGGTAACGCAGTCCACGTAAGCGCTTTCTATCAAGCGCATCCGCCGCGCCCGGGCGCAGTCCTGCCCGCTCCCGGCCCCCATTGCACGTCCCGACTGGTCGCCACATTGCGACCCCGGACCCTTTCATCCCGTGAGGAATAGCCGACATGTACCCTTACACGCGCTCACACGCCAAGCACCGCGCCACCAAGTCCGTGGCCGTCGCGGAACCCGCCCGCCTGTCCCCCGCCGCGCAACAGCGCCAGAAGCAGTACGAGGACGTGGATGTCGCCATCGTCATGGAATCCACCTACCCCTTCCTCAAGGGCGGGGTCTCGGCGGTCGTCCACGACATCGTCACGGGGAACCCCGACCTGAGCTACGGGATCATCCACATCTCCTGGGACTCCGAGGCACCCCAGGAGGACCTCTACTCCATGCCCGAGAACGTGAAATGGGTCCGCGTGGTCTACCTGAGCATGCAGGAGCACCGGGACGACTTCATGTCCGTGCGCCCCAAGGATCTGGGCATGACCGCTGAGCAGCGCACGGTGCTGTCCCACCGGATCTTCGACGCGATCTACGCCCTGGCCGGTGCCCAGGACACCGAACCACTGTGGGAGCTCATCGACGAGGGGCTCAATGAACGCACCCGGCAGTACCCGCTGTGGGCCGTCCTGGGCTCCCGCGAGTTCCTGCATGCGCTGACGGAGCGGATGCCGCAGCTCGGGCTCTCCCTGTCCGAATCGTTCTGGTTGCTGCGCGGATTCTTCTCCCTGGCCCACGCGATCCTGGGCGAGACCATGCCCCGGGCCCGGGTGTACCACGCGCACACGACCGGCTACGCGTCCCTGCTGGGTGCCGCGGCCGCGCGCGATCACGGCACGTCGTTCCTGCTCACCGAGCACAACCTGTACGTGCGCGACACCGTGAACACCCTGCTCGACCGCAACATGGCGCTGTCGATCACGTCCGAGGACTACCGCACGTTCGACGTCAGTGCCGAGGACCGGGCGTGGATGGCGTGGTGGATCGAGATCGGGCACTTCTGCTACCCGAGCGCCGAGCTCGTGACCTACCTCTACCCCACGGCCATCACGGAGGCCGCGAGCCTGGGCGCGGACGTGGACAAGTCCGTGGTGCTGCCCAACGGCATGATCATCGAGGAGTTCGAGGAGAAGTACCACGCCCGCCAAGCCGCGGTGGAGCGCATTGCGCAGTCCCCGGAGGAACACACCTGGCGACTCGTGTACATCGCCCGCGTGGTGCCCATCAAGGGACTCATGGATCTGCTCTCCAGCATGGACATCCTGCGGGATCGCGGGTACCCCAACATCCACCTGGACGTCCTGGGCCCCACCGAGCATGTGCCCGAGTACTACGAGGCGTGCCTCGAGAAGATCGAGGCCCTGGGCCTCCACGACCTCGTGACCATCCACGGGACCGTGAACGTACGGGACATGCTCGACCAGTTCGACCTCCTGGTGCTCCCGAGCTACAACGAGGGCCAGCCGATCGTGGTGCTCGAGGCCATGGCCGCGGGCATCCCCACGGTGGGTTCGGACGTGGGTGGCATGAGCCAGCTCGTGGGCGACGACCTGGTGACCCCCGACGGCCGTACGTGGGGACCGTGCGGTGAACTGCTCGCACCCGGTGACATCGTGGCCATGGCGGACAAGGTCCAGGCCGTGATCGGGAACGTGGATCGTTACCGCTCCTACAGCACCAACGCCCGCGGCCGCGTGGAGGACTTCTTCCAGCTCCACGAGGTCATGTCCTCCTACAACAAGATCTACCGGATGCTCGGCAACATGGGTGAGAAGCGCAACTTCGAGTACTCGGACCTGCGTCAACCGGCGCTCGAGGCGCCGTTGGCGGGCGCGGGCGAGTGAGCGGCGTCGGCGCCTGGATCCGGTACGGGGGCCCGATCAGCCCCGAGCAGCTCGACTTCGCCGCGCAGCACTACCGGGCGGCGATCCTGCAGCCGTGGGAGACGGCGGCGGCCGCGGACCTCAAGCGGCGCCGCCCGGACATGACGGTGCTGTGCTACAAGTGCCTGTCCTCGACCCGCAGTTACGAACCGGGCCCGATCCACAGTTCCGGGGTCTCGTACGCAGAGGCCCCGGACCGGTGGTTCGCGCGGCGCCTGGACGGTGAACGCATCGAGTGGGCCCGCTACGGCGGACACTGGCAGATGACCGTGTGGTCGCCCGAGTACCGCGAGCGCTGGGTGCGCAACGTCGTCGCCGAGCTGCGGGATTCGCCGTTCGACGGCGTGATGGCGGACAACGACGTGTTCGACGACTACTACGGCCTGGACCTGCCCATCCGTCATGCCCGGACGATGGCGGATTTCCGCGACGGCGCGGGCGAATTGGTGCATGCCGCGGGCACGGCTCTGAACGAGGTCGGTAAGATCCTGGTCCCGAACATCGCGGAATCGCGGCGCGAGCCCGGCCGCTGGGCGAGTCACGCGGCCTACGGCGGCGGATTCGAGGAGGTGTGGCTGGGTTTCAGCCCGGTGGACCTGTTCGACCCGGAGACCACCGAGGCGCAGCTGCCCCAGGCGGACGGGCCGGGCCTCAGCATCCTGCGGGTGCCCACGGACGGCGACGACGACCACCCCAATGTCGAGTACGGTCTGGCCGCGTTCTGGATCTTCGGGGCGGGCCGCGGCGCGTACGCGGCCACGGCGCACGACGACTACAGCCGCACCCAGCACACCGCGCAGCTCGACTGGGACCTCGGCGCGCCGGTGCAGGACCCCGTGCGCCGCGGTCACACGTGGTGGCGCGAGTTCACGCACGGCTGGGCCGCGGTGAACTTCAACGCCGACCGCCGACGACGCCGCCGCGTCCGGGTGCCGCGCGGCATGGTCGACGTCCGGGGTCGGGCGGCGGGGTCCCACCTGGTGCTGCAGCCCCGCCGCGGTGTGGTGCTGCGGCGGGGGTGAGCCCACCGGGGGTGCGGGGCATCGCGTGCCGGACGCCCGTCCGGCACGCGTGTGCGCCGGACATGTTGTCTCTGGCCGCGCCGTGTGAGGCCCGGGCGCGAGATGACACCCCGTCGGCGCATCGTGATGGAATCACCCCATGAGCCCAATACCTCGTCCGCGCCCGTTCACCCAGGTCGACGTCTTCTCCCGGGAGCCCTATCTGGGCAACCCGGTGGCGGTCATCCTGGATGGCACCGATCTCACCGACGACGCCATGGCCCGCTTCGCGCGCTGGACCAACCTGTCCGAGACCACGTTCGTGCTCCCACCCACGGACCCGGACGCCGACTACCGGCTGCGCATCTGGACCCCGGACCGTGAGCTGCCGTTCGCCGGTCACCCCACCCTGGGCTCGGCCCACGCATGGCTCACCGCGGGCAACACCGCGCGTGCCAAGGACGTCATCGTCCAGGAATGCGCCGCGGGCCTCGTGCGGATCCGCCCGTCCGACGACGGCGCACTGACCTTCGAGGCCCCACCCACCGACCGCACGGGAGACCTGGGCCCGGAATTGCTCGGGGGCGTAACCGCGGCCCTGGGCCTGCGGGACGAGCAGGTCGTCGCCCATCAGTGGGTCGACAACGGCCCCGGCTGGGCCGCGCTGCTTCTGGCCGGCGCCGAGGACGTCCTGGCGATCGAGCCCGACCTTCCCGCTCTCCACGGCGCCAAGATCGGCGTGGTGGGTCCCCACCCGCAGAGCAGTCCGCACCAGTTCGAGGTCCGCGCCTTCGTGGGCGGGACCGGCGGGTACGAGGACCCCGTCACGGGAAGCCTCAACGCGAGCCTGGCCCAGTGGCTCATCCGTACGGACCGGGCGCCCGCGAACTACATCGCCCGACAGGGCACCCTCATGGGACGCAGCGGCCTCGTGACCGTGACGTCGGACGGGGACCACGTGTTCGTGGGCGGACACTGCACCGCGCGCATCGACGGGACGGTGCTGCTGTGAACCCCCCGGGCACCGAGCAGGGCGCGTCCCTGCACCTGGTCTTCGACGGCAACTGCGGGTTCTGCACGCGCTGCGTGGGATGGGCCCGGACACTGGACCGCCATGACCGGATCGCCCTGCACGCCTACCAGGTCCCCGGCGTACTGGAGCGGTTCGGACTGACGAATGCGGAGGGCAACGCGTCGGTGTGGGCCGTCCTATCCCGTTCCGGTGAGCGATCCTCGGGGGCGCACGCGGTGGCGGTGACCCTGGACACCGCCCTGGGCATCCGGGTGTTCGAGCCGTTCTACCGGTTACCGCCCGTGCGGTGGGTCCAGGACCGCGTGTACCGGTGGGTGGCCGATCACCGGGGGAAGTTCCCCGGTGTCACCCCGTGGTGCCAGCAGCACCCCGGGCGGTGCGGGACCCCGTAACGGTTCCGCTCCGCGTACCGAGCGAGCCGTGCCACCCGCGCGACGGCAATACACTGCGGCGCCATGACTCCATGACTCCGCCCCGACGCGCACCACCCCACCGAACACGTCGCCACCCGAGCGGTGCCATCCACCGCGGCGCCGCCGCTCCACCGCGTTCAAAGATCGGGGCTCACCCGGGCAGCGTGTCCCGCAGCGCCCGCGCCGCCGCGGTGACGTCCTGCGCATCGGTCACGGCCCGCACGACCACGATGCGCGAGGCACCCGTGTCGAGCACGGACGGCAACCGCGCGGTGTCGACCCCGCCGATCGCGAAGAAGGGCTTGTCCCCCGCGTGCTGAGCGGCGTAGCGCGGCAGCTCGAGCCCCACGGCCGCGCGACCCGGCTTCGTGGGGGTCTCCCACACGGGCCCGGTGCAGAAGTAGTCGAGCCCGGCGTCGGCCACGGCGGCGTCCACCTGGGCCGGGGAGTGACAGGACCGCCCGATCACCACGTCGTCCCCCAGGACCCGCCGAGCCTGCGCGGTGGTGAGATCGCCCTGGCCCACGTGGAACACGTCCGCGCCGGTCAGCAGCGCGACGTCCGCGCGGTCGTTGACGGCGAAAAGTGCGCCGTGCTCACGGGCGACGCCGGCGAGCACCTCGATGGCCTCGATCTCCGCGGCGGCCTCGAGGGATTTGTCCCGCAACTGGATGATGTCCACCCCGCCCTCGTACGCGGCATGCAGAAATTCCCGCAGGTCACCGCGCTCGCGGCGCGCCGTGACGCACACGTACAGTCGCGCGTTCTCGAGGGCGGCGCGGCGCCCGGTACCCGTCTGGCTCGTGTGTCCCATGCGGCCATCGTGGCACGAACCGCGCGCCCGCGGACACCTCGCCCGATCAGCCCGCCGCGAAGTCCCCCTGCGTTCCACAGCTAGGGGTGATTAGACTGGCAGGGCCGTTCGTCGCCGTTCGACGAACTCCACGGGAGTCCGCACACGTTGGCAACAACCACCGCAGCGGGCTGAGAGGGCGTGAGCCGCCGACCGGATCACCTGATGCGGATCATGCCGCCGGAGGGAGGAACAATGCCCGAGCACCTCGGTGACCACGTGGTCGTGGCCGGAGCTGGTCTCGTGGGCCTGGCCACGGCCTTCGAACTACGACGCCGCGGGGCCGCCGTGACCGTCGTCGATCCCCGCCCGGCGTGGGGCGCCACCCGCGCGGCCGCGGGCATGCTCGCACCGATCGCCGAGACCCAGTACGGCCAGGAACGCCTCTACCCCCTCATGCGGGCCTCCGCCGCGGAGTACCCGGACTTCGTGGAGCGCGTCACCGCGGCCACGGGCCTGCCCACGGGCTACCGCACCGAGGAGACGCTCGTGGTGGCCGCCGACGCCGCGGACGCCCAATCCCTCTCCGACCTCGCCTCACACCAGATCGCCTCCGGGATGGACGTGCAGGAGATCTCCACGCGGGAGGCCCGGCACCTGGAACCGGCTCTTGCGCCGCGGTTGAGCGGTGCGGTACGGATCGTCTCCGACCGCCAGGTGGACCCCCGGATGCTCGCGGCCGCCCTGGTGGAGACCCTGAACTGCTCGCACCTGACCACCATCGGGGACGTCCCCGACGCCGGACCGGCGCAGTGGCTGACCTCCCGCGTGGACACCGTGCTGACGTCCCGCAGGGAACCCCGGCAGGCCACGGGCGTGCAGGTGGACTCCGGTGAAGTGATCCCCGCGGACGCCGTGGTCGTGGCCACCGGGCTGACCGCCAACACCATGGGCGGGCTGCCCGAGGGACTCGACCTCCGATTGCGCCCGGTGTTCGGGGACATCCTGCGGTTGCGGGTTCCCGAGACCGCCCTGGCCCCCGGGGAATCGCATTTGCTCACGCGCACGGTGCGCGCCCAGGTCTTGGGCCGGCCCGTGTACATGGTCCCCCGCGAGGACCGGACCCTGGTGCTGGGCGCCACGAGCCGCGAGGACGGGCGCGAATCCGTGCTGGCCGGTGGCGTGCACCAACTGCTGCGGGACGCGCGCGCCGTGGTCCCCGCGATCGACGACTGCGACGTCCTGGAGATGATGGCCCGCGCCCGCCCGGGAACCTCCGACGACCTGCCGTACGTGGGCAAGACCCCGGTGGCCGGGCTCGTGATCAGCACGGGTCACTTCCGTCACGGCATCCTGCTGACCCCCGTGGCGTCCCGGCTCGCGGCGGAGCTCGTGACCGGCGTCCTGGACCCGCTCGCGGACCACGAGTCCGACGCCGCGTTCCTCGCTGACACCGACCCGGCCCGGCACTCGAACCCCGCCCCCGAGGCCCCGTTCACCACACCCGAGAGCTATCCCCAGATGCATGGAGGACTCGAATGATCGCGCCCGAGACCACAGACAATTCCTCCACGGCCGTCGTGAACGGCTCCCCCGTGACGGTGACCCCGGGGTTGACGGTCGCGAGCGCCGTCGTCGACCTCACGGGCCGCGAGATCACACCCGAGGGCACCGCCGCGGACGGTCATCCCCTGGGGATCGCCGTGGCGGTGGACGACGCCGTAATCCCCCGCTCCCTGTGGGCCACGACCCCCGTGGAAGCGGGTCAATCCGTCGAGATCGTCACCGCGGTGCAGGGAGGCTGAACATGACCACGCACGGAACCCCCCTGACCGTGGCCGGGGTGGAGCTCTCGTCCCGGCTGATCATGGGTACCGGGGGCCTCACCGATTTCGCAATGCTCGAACGGGCCCTGCTGGCCTCCGGGACGGAACTGACCACGGTGGCCCTGCGCCGCTTCGCGCCCGGCCCCGCCTCGCCAGCGGGCGCGCAAGCATCCGGCACGGCGAACCGGGCGAGCGGTCGCGCGGGAGGTGGCGCAGCGGCGTCGTCGACCGGGACACCGCAGGACAGCCTGTACGGGCTGCTGCGCCGCAACGACATCCGGGTGCTGCCCAACACCGCGGGGTGCTACACCGCGCGGGACGCCCTGCTGACCGCTGAACTGGGGCGCGAGGCGCTGGAGACGGACTGGGTCAAGCTCGAAATCATCGCGGACGAGGACACCCTGCTCCCGGACGGTGTGGAGCTGCTGGACGCGACCGAGAAACTCGCTCGGCGCGGTTTCAAGGTCTTCGCGTACACGTCCGACGACCCCGTGCTCGCGCTGCGACTCGAGGACGCCGGGGCCGTGGCCGTGATGCCCCTCGGTGCTCCCATCGGCACGGGTCTGGGGATCCTCAACCCGCACAACATCGAACTCATCGCGTCCCGCGCGTCCGTGCCCGTGGTGCTGGATGCCGGGATCGGCACGGCGTCCGAGGCGGCCCTGGCCATGGAACTCGGGTGCGACGCCGTCCTGCTCGCGTCCGCCGTGACCCGCGCGCAGGATCCCGTGGCCATGGCGAGTGCCATGAAGCACGCCGTGCTCGCGGGGCACCTGGCCCGCGGCGCGGGGCGGATCGCGCGGCGCACGCACGCCGTGGCGTCCTCGCCCATGGCCGGGCGCATCGACACCGCCGACGCGCCCCGCGGGGACTGGCCCGCGCCTTCATCCACCACCCCACAGCTGGAATCGCAGGTTTCATGAGCACCCCACTACCACCCCTCGTGGCCCCCGCCTCCGATCTGAGTCGCGAGGAACTCGAACGCTATTCACGCCACCTCACGTTGCCGCAACTGGGCGAGGAGGGGCAGCGTCGGCTCAAGAACGCACGCGTCCTGGTGATCGGCGCGGGCGGGCTCGGCGCTCCCGCGCTGCAGTACCTCGCGGCCGCCGGGGTGGGGACCATCGGCGTGGTCGACGACGACGTCGTATCCGTGTCCAACCTGCAACGCCAGGTGGTCCATGGGATGGCCGACATCGGCCGGCCCAAGGTCGATTCCGCCGCGGATGCCGTGGCCCGGCTCAACCCCCTGGTCACCGTGCACCGCCATCCCGAGCGGCTGAGCACCGACAACGCCCTGGAGATCTTCTCCGGCTACGACCTGATCATGGACGGCGCGGACAACTTCGGCACACGCTTCCTGGTCTCGGACGCCGCCGAACTCACCGGCATCCCCGTGGTGTGGGGCTCCATCCTGCGTTTCGACGGCCAGGTCTCCGTGTTCTGGTCCGGTCACGGCCCCGTGTACCGCGACCTGTTCCCGGAAGCGCCCGCGCCGGGCCAGGTCCCCTCGTGCGCCGAGGGCGGTGTGCTGGGCATGCTCCCGGCCACGATCGGCTCGGTCATGGTCACCGAGGCGCTCAAACTCATCACGGGCATCGGCCGTCCCCTGCTCGGCAGGGTCCTCATCCACGACGCCCTGGCCCAGACGTGGCGCGAGCTCACGGTCCTGCCGGACCCGCACCGCCCGCCCGTCACGGATCTCTCGCGAGTGGCGCTCGCGTGCGGTCTGCCCTCCGACGACGACGCCGCTCCCGCCCCCCACGAGACCGTCACCGCCCCGGAGCTGGCCGAGCTACTGACCGCCCGGTCCCTCGGGGAGACGTCCTTCACGCTCGTGGACGTGCGCGAGGACTGGGAGCGCAAACTCGTGGCCATCCCCGGATCCGTGCACGTGCCGCTGCAGGACGTCCTGGACCGGGGTGTCACGGCTCTTCCGGATGAGGCGGAGGGCACCGTGATCCTGCACTGCAAGGCCGGTGCCCGTTCCGCCCAGGCCCTCGCGGCACTGCGCAGGGACTACGCCCTGCGGGAGGACACCGTGAAGCACCTGGACGGCGGGGTGCTCGCGTGGATCGACCGGGTGGACCCGGCGCTGCCGCGCTACTGACCCGTTCGATCACAGCTCCTCCTCAAGGAGCGGTTTCCGCGCGTGTGTCGCCATGAGGTCCAGCGGTTCGTGGTGAATAGCCGTTGGACTGACTGATCGCTTGTAGCGCGCGGCAGCTCCTCGTGAGCGATCGCTGCTGGTGAGCAACGTGTGAACTCAAAGGTCCCCGTCACCGCGGTAACGCGGGCGACGGGGACCTTTCTCGAAGTATGCGGGACAGGACCGCGCGGCCTCAACCCAGCAGGATCACGTCCAGCGTGCGCGGACCGTGGACACCCTCCACGCGTTCGAGCTCGATGTCCGAGGTGGCAGAGGGCCCCGAGATCATGGTGGTGGGCGCAGTGGGCTCCACGCGGGCCATGGCCTCCGGGATGAGCTCCACCACGGAGTCCAGCGGCACGATGCAGATGTGGTGGTCCGGCACCAGGGTGATGGCGCGCCGACCCTCGTCCGGGCGCCCGGACAGGAAGATGGTGCCCGTCTGCGCGCACGAGACCGTGGAGGACGTCACCACGGCATCCACCTGGTTGAGGTCCCGCACGGTCAGCGCGGAGGCCTTGCGACCGTCATTGGGGTCCACGATGGCCCGGCGCGCGGCGGTCTCCTCAGGCAACCACGCGGTGTCGAGGCCCTCGGGGATCACGTAGCGCGCGGAGGTCCCGAGCTGGGTGGCAACGCGCTGCGCCACGGTCTGCGCGGTCTCCCTGTAGACGTTGGCCTTGTAATCCAGCAACCGGTCCTCGAGCATGTCGATGATCTCGTCCCGCCCGAGGTCCGAGGTGTGCCGGTAGTCGCGGGGCACGTGGGGTGCCCGCGGGTGGTCCGCGAGCGCACCGTTGAGCCGCTCGAGGATTTCGGTCTTGGCGTCGGCGCTCATGCCGGCTCTCCGTCCTGGTTCCCGCGGCCTGCGTGGCCGTTGCGGGGTGCGATGTTGTCCTCGTGGGGGTCGCCCGTGGCAGCACTGTACGCCCCGGCCACGGCATCCGCGCCAGCACCCGGGTTGGCGGCGTCCTGGCCGGTGCCGGCCGCGGTCTCCTCGGTCCGGGCGGCCTTGGACTCGCCGTGCGGGCCCTGGGGGGTTGCCACCTCGACGGACGACGCCGGGTGGTCCTCCGCGAGCCCCACACCGGTGCGCGCGGTTCCCGACGCCGCAGTGACGCCGTCGCGCTCGAGTCGTTCCCCGGTCTCCCCCTCGTGCTTCTTCCACCAGTTGCGGAAGGACTCCTTGGGGGGCTCGGGGATGTCGCGCTCGGCGGTCCAGCCGCCCACCATGCCGGGCAGCCAACCGATGGCGCGGTCGCGGCCGGCGATGACACGGCCCATGGGTAGCCCGCGCTCCGCCAAGGACATCCGCTGACCAGAGGACATCACGAAGGAAGCGCCCTTCATCATGGCGTCCATCTGCGTGGGCACACCGCGGGAAGGCACGGCTCCTCGGATGCGGCGTCCTGCGCGACGCGCCCGAGAACCGAGCTCCTGGAGGGTGCCCTTCTGGGGGGCAGTGTCCTGCCCACCCCGGCCCTCGTCCGCGGTCAGGGACTTCTCCTCGCGCCAGTTGTCGGCCCCGCCCACCGCCGGGTCCTTGGAGACCGGTGCAGGGTGGGCGTGGTCCGCGCGTTGCCCGTGCTGGGTGCGGATGTCCTCGTCCCGCAGATGCACGAGGATCTCGGGGATGTTGATCTTCACGGGACACACCTGGTAGCACGCCCCGCACAGGGAGGACGCGTACGGCAGGGAGGCATTCTTCTCGGACGTGATGCCCGTGAGCTGCGGCGAGAGGATCGCCCCGATGGGACCGGGGTAGGTGGAGCCGTAGGAGTGCCCGCCCGCGTGCTCGTACACGGGGCACACGTTCAGGCACGCGGAACACCGGATGCAGTGCAGTGCGGAGCGACCCTGCGGGTCCGCGAGCACCGCGGAGCGCCCGTTGTCCAGGAGCACCACGTGGAAGTTCTTGGGGCCGTCCCCGGGCGTCACGCCGGTCCACAGGGAGGTGTACGGGTTCATGCGTTCGCCAGTGGAGGAGCGCGGCAAGAGCTGGAAGAACACCTCGAGGTCCTGGTAGGTGGGCAACAGTTTCTCGATGCCCATCACGGTGATCAGGGTCTCGGGCAGGGTCAGGCACATGCGCCCGTTGCCCTCGGACTCCACCACGGACAGGGTGCCAGTGTCCGCGATGCCGAAGTTCGCGCCGCTGATGGCCACCTTGGAGGTGAGGAACTTCTCCCGCAGGTGCTGCCGCGCAGCCTCCGCGAGCACTCGGGGCTCGCTCGTGAGCTCCTCGGTGACGCCGGGCATCTCGCGGCTGAAGATCTCGCGGATCTCCTCGCGGTTCTTGTGGATCGCGGGCACCAGGATGTGGGAGGGCTTGTCCCGCCCCAGCTGCACGATGAGCTCGGCGAGGTCCGTCTCCGTGGCGGTGATCCCGTGCTCGGAGAGGTGCTCGTCCAGCCCGATCTCCTGGGTGGCCATGGACTTCACCTTGATCACGTCCGTGGTGTCCTGCTCCTGGACCAGGCGGGTCACGATGGCGTTCGCCTCGTCCGCGTCCCGGGCCCAGTGGACGACGCCGCCGCGCGCCGTCACGTTCGCCTCGAACAGCTCGAGCAGCTCGGGCAGCTCCGCCATCACGGTCTCCTTGATGGCGGAGCCGGCGTCGCGCAGCTCGCTCCAGTCCGGGACTTCCCCCACCACGCCGGCGCGCTTGGCGCGGATGGTGTGGGTGGCGTGCCGGATGTTGGCGCGCATCTGCTTGTTCTGCAGCTCTTTCTTGGCGGCCTTGGGGAAGGCGACCTGCGCGTGCAGGTTGCCCTGCCCGTGCACGGGACGCACGGCGGGCATGCCGAGGGACGTGACGCTCATCGAGTTGCTCCTGCAGTGGTGGCCGGGCTCGCCGCGCGACGGCCGGGTTGGGGGATGGACAGTTCAACGGGGCCCTCTACCTGCAGCGGGTTGGCCCGGGTGGAGGCGAGGATTTCCGCGAAGTGGACGGTCTGGACGTCCACGTTCCGCTTGGATGCGGCTCCGCCCAGGTGCAGCAGGCACGAGGCATCCCCGCCGGTGCACAGCGAGGCGCCCGAGCTGCGGATGTTGTTGAGCTTGGCGTCCGCCATGGCACCGGAGACGTCCGGATTCTTGAAGGAGAACGTGCCGCCGAAGCCGCAGCACTCCTCGGCGTCGGGTAGCTCATGGAACTCGATGTCCGCTACGGAACGCACGAGGTCCTTCTGGCGATCCCCGAGTCCCAGCAGACGCATGCCGTGGCACGAGGGGTGGTAGGTCACCGGGTGCGGGAACCAGGAGCCGAGCTGCTCGGCGGCGTCCGTCACGCCCAGCACGTCCACGAGCAGCTCGGAGAGCTCGTAGGTGTTCTTGGCCACCATGGCGGCATCCTCGGCCAGGGCGTCCTCGCCGCACTGGCGCGCAACCATCGGCTGCTGGTGCCCCAGGGAGGCCACACAGGAGCCGGAGGGGGCCACGGCGACGTCGTAGTCCACGCTGGTGAACGCGCGCACGTGGTTGCGGATCACCGGCACAGCGTCCTGGAAGTACCCGCTGTTGACGTGCATCTGGGAACAGCAGCCCTGCCCCTGGGGAAACACGACCTCGTGTCCCAGCCGCTCGAGGATCCGCACGGTGGCCAGCGCCACCTTGGGATACATGGCATCCACAATGCATGTGGCGAAGAGCGCGATTTTCATGTGTGTGGTCTCCTAACCGTCTGCCCCGGTCCATACTCTGTGGCCATACCAGGCTACGCCCGTGAGCCCGGTCACAACAACGTACGGCGTGGCATGGGACAGGCATGAAAGGCCGCGCGGGCTCCCCGCGGCGGGGAGCGAGGTGTTCACCATGTGACCTGCATCATGTACGCTGTGCGGTAGGACCAATGTGGTCTGACCACTCATCGTACGACTTGCCCGGACGTGGCGCACACCGCCCCGCCGAGACCACACTCTCGATCCGGGAACCACGGTCCCGATCCGGCCCCACCCCTTGGAGAACGCGTGAATACCTTTACCGCCGCGACCGACGCCGTGGGAGGCAGCGTCGGGCTGTCCGCCCTGGTCGGCTGCCTGCCCCTGCTGACCTTCTTCGTGATGCTGCTGGCCTTCAAGGCCAGCGCCTACGTGGCGGGTCTCACGTCCCTCGCCGTGGCCCTGCTGGTGGCCACCCTGGGCTTCGGCATGCCAGCGCACCTCGCCGCACTGACCGCCACCCAGGGCGCCGTCTACGGACTGTTCCCGATCGTGTGGATCGTGGTCATGGCCCTGTGGTTCTACCAGGTGACTGTGCTCTCCGGGCGTTTCGAGGACCTGCGCACCATCTTCGACACCATCGGGGGCGGTGACCTGCGCATCCAGGCCATGCTCATCGCGTTCTGCTTCGGCGGTCTGCTCGAGGCTCTCGCAGGCTTCGGCGCCCCCGTGGCGATCACCGCCACGATGATCCTGGCCCTTGGGCTCAAGCCTCTCAAGACGGCCACGCTGGTGCTGATCGCCAACACCGCCCCCGTGGCCTTCGGCGCGATCGCGATCCCCATCACCACCGCGGGCACGCTCACGGACCTCGACCCGGCCCACATCGGTGCCGTGGTGGGTCACCAGGCCCCGTTCTTCGCGTTCGTGGTCCCCTTCTTCCTGCTGCTGATCGTCGACGGCACCCGCGGTCTCAAGCAGGCCTGGCCCGCCGCCCTCGTGGTGGGCGGCAGCTTCGCGATCGCCCAGTGGTGGTGCGCCACGCACTTCTCGTACGAGCTCACCGACGTGGTGGCGTCCCTCGCCGGGCTCGCCGGTGTGGTGATCCTCATGCGTTTCTGGCGTCCCAAGGGCGCCGAGGCCGTGCGCGCGGACCTGGGCGTCTCCCGCCCGGAGGATGCTGCGGTGCTCACGGCCGGGCGCGTGTGGATGGCAGTGCTGCCCTACCTGCTGGTGGTGGCCGTCTTCGGCGTCGCCAAGCTCTGGACCGCCGGGGTCAATGTGCCCAAGGCGCTGGCGTCCACGGACGTCAAGATCCCGTGGCCCGGCCTGAACGGGCACCTGCTCAATGCCAAGGGCGAAGCCATTTCGGGCACGGTCTACTCTTTCCAATGGCTCTCCAGCCCCGGCACGCTGCTGCTCATCACCGGCCTGCTGGTGGCCGTGATCTACGCCCTGTTCAACCACCACGGGATGTTCCGACTCTCGATCGCGGATGCCCTTGCCGAAATCGGACGCAGCTTCTGGAAGATGCGTTTCTCCGCCCTGACCATCATGTCCGTGCTGGCACTGGCCTACGTGATGAACTTCTCCGGCCAGACCCTGGCGATCGGCACGTTCGTGGCCGGTCTTGGCGCGGCGTTCGCGTTCTTCTCCCCCGTGCTGGGCTGGGTGGGCACCGCGGTCACCGGTTCGGACACGTCCGCCAACGCACTGTTCGCCAACCTGCAGAAGACCGCGGCCCTGGGGTCTGGGCTGGATCCGTACCTGATGACCGCCGCGAACACGTCCGGCGGTGTGGTGGGCAAGATGATCTCGCCGCAGTCACTGGCCATCGCGTCCTCAGCGGTGGGCATGCAGGGCAAGGAGTCTCAGATCTTCCGCTCCGTGGTCCCGTGGTCCCTGGGCATGCTGCTGGTGCTGTGCTGCCTGGTGTTCCTGCAGTCCAACGTGCTCGCATGGATGCTGCCCGCCGCCTGAGCACTCCTGAGATACCAGACCGTCCGGGCGCCGCGGAGCTGCGGGCACCTCGGGGACGCCGAGCACCATGGGGCTCAGCACGCCATGGCACCCGCAACCCTGTGGGCACAGTGAGGAGCCCGGTCCGGCGGCACCTCGCCGCAACGGACCACGGACCCGCCCCGAGAGGAATCAATGAGCACCACCCCCGCCTACACCCTCGTGCTGGACTGGCTCGAACACCAGTTGCGCACGGGCGGGCTGCACGTGGGCGACAAGCTCCCCGCCGAACGCGCGCTCGCCGAGGACTTCGGCATCTCCCGGGCGTCGGTACGGGAGGCCGTGCGGATCCTCGCGGCCATGGGGCTCGTACGGACGGCCACGGGCTCGGGCCCGCAGTCCGGGGCCTCCGTTATCTCGGACCCCTCCGCGGCGCTCGGCTGGGCCCTGCGGATGCACATTGCCACCCGTTCCTTGCCGGTCGCGGACGTGGTGGGCACACGCGTGCTGCTGGAGAGCCACGCGAGTCTTGAGGCGGCGTCGTCGACCGATCCGCACCGGGACGAGATCCTTGCGCAGGCCGGCGAACTGCTCGACCGCATGGACGACCCCGAGGTGAGCGACGCCGAGTTCCACGCGCTGGACGCGCAGTTCCACGTGCGCCTCGCATCCCTGAGCGGGAATGTGGTGCTCGAGACGATCATGGCGTCCCTGCGCGAGGCCACGATCGGGTACGTCCAGGAGACGGTCGCGAAGGTCACGGGCTGGCCGGAGATCCGCGCGCACCTGCAGCAACAGCACCGCGCAATCCTGCGCGCGACCACCGAACGCGACGGCGCCCTGACCGCGCGCCTGCTGCGCGAGCACATCATGTGGTTCTACGGCTTCGTGCCGGATGCGACCGGCACGGCCGACTAGCACCGAGCCAACCACGACCGCGCCGAACAGGGCCGGGCCCGGCAGGACTGAACTGAACGGGACTGAGCCGGGTAGAAACCGAGCCGAACAGGACTGAACGGCCCGGCAGCGAACGGTCCCGAGACCGGCCACGACCGACCCGGGCGTCAGCGTCGGATCGATGAAGGGGCGCCGTTGACCCGCACGTCGGAAACTCCCCGGCACTCCCCTGAGAAGGGAAAAACCCCGGCGCCTCCTGGCCGGGAGGCGCCGGGGTCAGGCTTGCATCCGCCCTGGCCCGCTGACGCGACGGAGGACCTCGGAACTGCACGCGAGGTGATCCAGGCCTCGCGGAGCTCTGTCACAAGGGGGAACGAGGACCCCCGCCGCGAGTTCAGCGGTCCGCTCCTACTCGGGGCCGCACGCCGTACACTCGCTCGACCCCCGTGGAGCGGTGGACATCTCTTCCGATGTCCACCACTAACTGTGCCGTACCGGGGACCCGCGCCACCATGGCCATTCGGCCAGTCTTCGAGCGTGAACCTGAAGGTAACCTGGGAATCAGGTCAGGCGGGGGTACCGCTCGTCGTCCAGCTCGGGAGACACGAGGCCCCACTGGATGCCCGAGATCAGCACCTGGACCCGATCCCGCACCGCGAGTTTCTCGCACAGATGGGACACGTAGGCTTTCACACTGCCGTGCGAGACGGACATGCGCTCGGCGATCTCATTGTTGTTGAGCCCCTTGGCGATCCACTCGAGCGTTTCGAGTTCGCGCGGCGAGAGCTTGGGCGCGTCCGGGTGGGATCCCCGGGGTGCGGGTTCGACGGCGCCGGCCGCCGCCGCGCGCAGGTGACCGCGGCGCACGGAGGGCACCGGGACGTCCCCCAGCACGTTGTTGGCCAGCGAGCTGGCCACGGACGGGGACAGCGCGAGTTCGTCCTCGCGGATCAGGCTCACGGCGGAGACGATCTCGTCGTGCCGGGCGTCCTTGACGAGGTACCCGGAGGCTCCCGCGCGCAGAGCGGGGACCACGTACTCGAGGGTCGAGAACGTGGTCAGCGCGAGCACCTTGGTCTCCGGGCAGCGCTGCACGATCTCCCCGGTGGCCTCGATCCCATCCATCCCCGGCATACGGATGTCCATGAGCACCACGTCAGGGCGCAGTTCCAGGCACGTGGCCACGGCCTCCGCGCCGTCCGAGGCCTCCCCCGCGACCTCGAAACCCGGTTCCGCGCGGAACAGGTTCGCGAGGGCGTCACGCATGAGCGGATGATCGTCCACCAAGAGAAGCCTGCACAAATCCATGGCCTGATCATAAACTGAGCGCATGACTGAGCACTCGTCCCCCGTGACCACCACCACTTCGACCCGCACACGCTGGGTGCGCACCGCCACCGCGGCCCTGCTAAGCGGAGCCCTCATCCTCAGCGCGGCGCCGGCGCACGCCGCGTCCCCCACGGTCCCGCGCGGCCCCACGAACGTGATCTGCCACTACTGGCCCGTTCTCTGCCCCAACCGGTGATCCCGGGGGGTACTGCTATCGGGGTGGACCCCGCCCCTCGATCCGGCGGTATGCCGAGCTGGCTGCGCGTCGTCGTGGTGCTCTTCGCCGCGGTGGCACTGCTCGACGACCTGCGGTCCATGCCGTGGTCGTTCATGCCCCCGGCACCCGCCGTGCTCTCGAGCAGTTTCCTGGTCCTGAGCTACGGGGCCGTGGCGCTGCTCGCATGGTCGCCCCTCGCGAGCGCCGTGGCCATCACGCTGTCGTACGTGTTGGCCACGGTCTTGCACGACTACGCCCTGGCCCTGTTGTGCGGGTGCGTCGTGATGGTCGCGGTGCTCGCGATGCTCTCCCGCGGGACCGCGCTGGCCCACCTCGCGGTCACCGCCACGTGGATAGTCGTGTCTGCGGGGGTGCTGCGCAATTCCGATTTCGTGTGGACCGTGGGCATCCCCCTGGGTGTGTCCGCGCTGATCGGTGCGGCCGTGCGGTTCTTCGTGACCCAGTACCGGCTCAACACCCGCCGCCTCGCGGTTCTGGAGGTCACCCACCAGCGGCTGCGGGAGCAGGAACGGCTCGCCCTGGCCCGGGACCTGCACGACGTGGTCGCGCACGAACTGACCCTCGTGACCATGCAGGCTGCGGGGTCCCACCGGCAGCAGGACCCCGGGGAACTGCACCGCACGATCGACATGATGGACTCCGCCGCCCGCTCCGGGCTGCATGAGCTGCGCACGCTGCTGCACATCCTGCGGGACTCCCCCGGCGCCCCGGACGAGCGGGACAGCAGTTCCGGGCTCACCACGGGGTCCCTGTACGGCGTGGCCCGGGCACTCGCGGCGAGCCTCGAACGCGCCGCACTCGTGCCGGAGCTCGAACTGGGTGACGGCCTGGACGAGATCCCCACGTCCATCCGCGGCACCGCGGCCCGGGTGCTGCAGGAGGCCTCGACCAACATGATCAAGTACGCGCCCACGGGTTCCCGGTGCGCCCTGCGGGTGTTCGTCCGGGACGGCGCCGTGCACGTCCACGCCGAGAACCAGATCCGCCGGGGTGCCGGCACCGACTCCGGGCGCAGGGAACTGACCTCCGCGTTCGGGCTGCGCGGGATCCAGGAACGGGTCGCCCTGCTCAACGGTCAGGTGGAGTACGGTCCGCGCAATGCCGTGTGGCACCTGGACGTGCGGATCCCGGTCGCGTGAGTGACACCCCGGACGCCCCGAGGACCGGGACGGACGCGGTCGAGGCCGTGCGCGGCGTCGTCGTCGCGATCCCACCGGGCGCGGTGCTCAGCTACGGGGACGTGGCGGAACTCGCGTGGTTGAGCACCCCGCGGCTCGCGGCGCGGATCATGGCCATGGGCCTGGCCGGGACGGACGTCCCGTGGTGGCGTGTGGTGCGCGCGGACGGCACGCTGCCCGACCACCTGCAGATCACTGCGCGGGAACACTACGAACGCGAGGGCACGCCCCTGCGCGAGACCGACGCCCATTGGGTCCGCGTGGATATGCGCACCGGGCGCTGGGACGGCCGGTGAGCACCGGCGCGTGAGCGCGCCGAGGCATCAGTCTCGACGAAGTAGGACCCGCGCTGCCGCCGACCTAGCGCCGGGCAGGATCCGTACTCGGCCGGATCAGTACTCGGGCGGGCCGGCGACCTCGAAGAACGGGCCGCGGGCGTCAAACACCCGACCGGTGAGCCGCTCGTACGCCTCCACGTAGCGCTCGCGTGTCTTGGCCACGACCTCCTCGGGCAGCTCGGGCACGGGGCCCTGGCCGTCCCATCCGGAGGCGTCCGAGCGCAACCAGTCCCGCACGTACTGTTTGTCGAAGGACGGTTGCGGGCGGCCCGGCTTGTAGGTCTCCAGGTCCCAGAACCGTGAGGAGTCCGGGGTGAGCACCTCGTCCCCCAGGGTGATGGCCCCGCGGTAGGAGTCCAGGCCGAACTCCACCTTGGTGTCCGCCACGATGATCCCCCGCTCCCGGGCGATCCGCTCGGCGCTCGAGTAGATCTTCAGGGACAGCTCCCGCAACCGGTCCGCCACGGAATTGCCCACGACGTTCGCCATTTCCTGATATGTGATGGGCTCGTCGTGCTCCCCCAGTTCGGCCTTGCCCGTGGGGGTGAAGATGGGCTGCTCCAGCCGGTCGCCGTCCTCGAGGCCCTCCGGCAGCTCGATCCCGCACACCGACCCGGTGGCGCGGTAGTCCTTGAGCCCGGAGCCGGTGAGATACCCGCGCACGATGTTCTCCACGGGAAACATGGACAGGTTCTTGCACACGACCGCGCGACCGCGCACGGACTCGTGAACGTCCGTGGTCAGGATGTGGTTCGCGATTCCGTCCAACTGCTGGAACCACCACAGGGACAACTGGGTGAGGATGACGCCCTTGTCCGGGATGGTGGTGGGCAGCACCTGGTCGAACGCGGAGATCCGGTCGCTCGCGACCACGAGCACGGCACCGGCCCGGTACTCGGCGTCGTCGTGGATCGCCACACCCGTGGCGCTGAGGCGGGACTCGTCCGGGACGTAGAGTTCCCGAACCTTGCCGGAGTAGACGTGCTTCCAGCCCGGGATCTCGAGGGGTGTGCCGTGCTCGCTCATGCCTGCTCCTCTGCTGTGGTCGCGGTGGGCGCCCCGGTGCGACCCGGCGTCCCGCCCGGGGCGTCCGTGGTGCCGGGACCCGGTTGGCCCCCGGGGGCCGTGATCCGTCCCTCGGACGCGGCCAGTGCGATGTCGGTGCGGTAGTGCGATCCGGGAAGGGTGATGCGCTCCATCCCACGATAGCCACGCTCGCGCGCTTCCCGCAGGTCCGCCCCGCGGGAGACGACGGCGAGCACGCGCCCGCCCGCCGAGACGATCTCCCCGGCGGCGTTGCGGTCTGTGCCGGCGTGGATGACCCACGTGTCCGGGTCCTGGGCAGCCTCGGCCAGCCCCGTGATCACGTCTCCCTTGCGCGGGGCGCCCGGGTAGTTGTGGGCCGCGAGCACGATGGTCACGGACGCGCCGGAGGCCCACTGAAGCTCCTCGCGCTCGGACAACCGGCCCTGCGCGGCGTCGAGCAGCAGTTCGCCCAGCGGGGTTTCGAGCACCGCCAGGACGGACTGGGTCTCGGGATCGCCGAAGCGGGCGTTGAACTCGATGACCTGGATGCCGCGCTCGGTCACGGCGAGACCGCAGTAGAGCACCCCCACGAAGGGGGTGCCGCGGCGTCGCAGTTCGTCGATCACGGGGCGGGCCACGCGGCGCACAACCTCGTCCGTGAACCCCTCGGGCAGCCACTCGAGCGGCGTGTAGGCGCCCATGCCACCCGTGTTGGGGCCCTGGTCACCGTCGCGGACGCGCTTGAAGTCCTGGGCCGGTTGCAGTGGGACCACGTTCTCGCCGTCGCTGAGCACGAACAGGGACACTTCCGGGCCGTCCAGGAACTCCTCGACGACCACGGCACCGCCCGCGTCCAGGCATTCGCGCGCGTGGGCCTCGGCACGGTCCCGGTCCGGCGTGACCACCACGCCCTTGCCCGCGGCCAACCCGTCGTCCTTAACCACGTAGGGCGCACCGAAACGTTCGAAGGCCGCCCGCACGTCCGCGAGATCCGTCGTGGCCACCGATCGCGCGGTGGGGACACCCGCCGCCGCCATGATCTCCTTGGCGAACGCCTTGGAGCCCTCGATCCGCGCGGCCTGTGCGGACGGACCGAACACGGGGATGCCCGCACGAGTGAGGGCGTCTGCGACACCGGCGACGAGCGGTGCCTCCGGTCCCACGACCACGAGATCAGCGTCCAACTCCCGAGCCAGCGCGACCACGGCCTCCGGGTCCTGCGCGTTGAGGGGATGTACCGGGACGTCCTGGGCGATCCCCTGGTTACCGGGTGCGCTGTGCACCTCGCTGACGTGCGGGTCCCGTAACAGGGACGTGATCATCGCGTGTTCGCGGCCCCCTGGGCCCACCACCAAAACCTTCACGCGCTCAGCGTATCGGCCACAGCCCCCGCCCGGGCAACGATTGCGCGGGCCACGCTGCCATACTGGAGGGTATGCAGACCTTCAGCTCGGACCAGGCCGTGGAACTCGCCGTGGTGCAACGCAGCGGCTTCGTGGAGTCCCGGCACAGCGGATCCGCCGTGGTGCTGGCACCTGACGGATCCGTGGCGTTCTCCGTGGGCGCTCCGGACGATGCGATCTTCCCGCGCTCGACCCTCAAGCCGTTCCAGGCGATCGCCGCGATGAAGGCCGGGGCCCCGCTGCGCGGCGAGCAGGTGGCGATCGCGGCGGCGTCGCACACCGCCACGTTCGACCACCTGGACGCGGTCAACTCGATCCTCAAGGCGGCCGAGCTGGGCCCCGAGGCGCTGCAGTGCCCGCCGGACTGGCCCCAGGACGAGGACACGCGCGCGTGGTTGATCCGCACCGAACGCGGCCGCAACCGCATGTGCATGAACTGTTCGGGCAAGCACGCGGCGTTCCTGCTCGCGTGCGTGACCAACGGGTGGCCCATCGACTCCTACCTGAATCCCGAGCACCCGCTGCAGCAGCTCGTGATCGAGACCATCGAGGAGTTCTCCGGCGAGCGCGCCCAGCACGTGGGCGTGGACGGCTGCGGTGCACCGCTCACGGCGATCACCCTCACCGGCCTCGCCCGCATGTACTCCACGCTGGGGCGCGCCGCACGCAACGTCCAGGCTGACGCCCGCGCCGCGACCGTGGCCACGTCCATGCTCGACTACCCCGAGTACGTCCAGGGCCCGGGGCGTTCGAACACCGTGATCATGGAGGAGCTGGACGTGATCACCAAGCTCGGCGCGGAGGGCGTGCTGGGGCTGGGCACCCGTTCCGGGTGGTCCGTGGCCATCAAGATGCTGGACGGTTCCTCGCGCGCCAACTCACTCGTGGGCCTCACGCTGCTCGCGCACGCGGGTGCCGTTTCCCGGGCCGACGCCGATCGCGTCCTCGAACGCGTCACGCACCCGATCACCGGGGCCGGGCGGCCCGTGGGTGCCATCCAGCTCGCCGAGCCGATGCGGGAACTCCTGGGCTGACCGCCCCCCCCGATCCTCAATCCGAGATCCACGATCCCAGAGGTGGGCCATGACGATCCGACGCAAGGTCGACCCGGCGGACGGCAGCCTCGCGCTCGCGCGCTGGCGCCGATCCCCTGACGAGGCCGACCGCCGCACCACGGCCACCGCGGTGCGCTACTGCCTCGAGGAACTCGCGAGTCGCGCGGAGGGCAATTCCGTGGAGGTGCGCGTGCCGCCCTTCGGCGTGACCCAGTGCGTCCCCGGTCCGCGCCACACGCGCGGCACCCCACCCAACGTGGTGGAGACCGACGCCACCACGTGGCTCGCGCTCGCGACCGGACGCGCACGGTGGACCGACAGCGTCCGCGAGGGCAGCGTCGCGGCGTCCGGGACGCGCACCGACCTCAGCGCGTGGCTCCCGCTGTTCGGCTGAGGCACCACCCACGCCCCACCGACGACATCGCGTGGCCCGCGCACGCCCGGATGCGCGATAACCTGGAAACCATGAGTTCCGCCGATCCCGAGACGCCCGCGCCCGCCCCGCAGCCCGGTTCCGCCACCGAACGGATGACGGTGCGCCGCGCCCCCAACATGATCGCGTTCCTCATCACGGGCGCGGCCATCGGGGCCATCGCGGGACTGCTCGTGGGGGCGCTGGGCCCCGGATCGCTCGCCTACACCCGCGGGGCCATCATCGGGTTCTTCCTCATGACGTTCCTGATCGTGGGTGCGACCGTGGGCGCCGTGGTGGCACTCGTCCTGGACCGGATCTCCCTCAAACGCTCCCGGCACGTGACCGCGGAGGTCCAGGATCTTCACGGGGCGGACGAGCGCCCCGGCACATGAGACACTGTCTGCGTGGTTCGAGCTGACGGAAAACTCTCTCACGACCTCTTGCCCGGAGAAAAAGGCCCCCAGGACGCGTGCGGCGTGTTCGGCGTGTGGGCCCCGGGCGAGGACGTCGCCAAATTGACGTACTACGGCCTGTACGCGCTGCAGCACCGCGGGCAGGAGTCCGCGGGCATCGCGACGTCCGACGGGGAACGGATCTCGGTCTACAAGGACATGGGGCTCGTGTCCCAGGTCTTCGACGAGACCACGCTCAACACCCTCAAGGGGTACCTGGCCGTGGGACATGCGCGCTACTCCACCACGGGTGCGTCCCACTGGGCCAATGCCCAGCCCACCCTGGGTGCCACCCCGCACGGCACGCTCGCGCTCGCGCACAACGGCAACCTGACCAACTCCGCCGAGCTCTACGACCTGCTGCTCGACAAGTCCGGGTTCCCGTCCCGCGGTGAGATCGCCCGGGGCAACACCACGGACACCGCGTTGATCACCGCGCTGCTCGCGGAGCACCCCCTGAACTCGCTCGAGGAGGCGGCCATGATGCTGCTGCCCCGGCTCGTGGGGTCCTTCTGTCTCACGTTCATGGACGAGGCCACACTCTACGCCGCGCGCGATCCCCTGGGCGTGCGTCCCCTCGTGCTGGGCAGACTGGAACGCGGCTGGGTCGTGGCCTCCGAGACCGCTGCGCTGGACATCGTGGGCGCCTCCCTCGTGCGCGAGGTGGAACCCGGTGAGTTCATCGCGATCGACGAGAACGGCCTGCGTTCGCGCCGTTTCGCGGAGGCGAAGCCCGCGGGGTGTGTGTTCGAGTACGTGTACCTGGCCCGCCCCGACACCACGATCGCCGGGCGCTCCGTGTACGAGTCCCGCGTGGAGATGGGCCGACAACTCGCGCGCGAGCACGCCGTGAACGCCGACCTCGTGATGCCCACCCCCGAGTCCGGGACCCCCGCCGCGATCGGATACGCGGAGGCCTCGGGCATCCCGTTCGGACACGGACTCGTGAAGAACTCCTACGTGGGCCGCACGTTCATCGAGCCCTCGGACACCATCCGTCAGCTCGGGATCCGGCTCAAGCTCAACCCCCTGCGTTCGATCGTGGCGGGCAAGCGCCTGGTGGTCGTGGACGACTCGATCGTGCGCGGCAACACCCAGCGGGCCCTCGTGCGCATGCTGCGTGAAGCGGGGGCGGCGGAGATCCACGTGCGGATCTCCTCCCCGCCCATCAAGTGGCCGTGCTTCTACGGCATCGACTTCGCGTCCCCCGCGGAGCTGATCGCCAACGGGCTCGCCGTGGAGGACGTCCGCGCCTCCCTGGGCGCCGATTCCCTGGGGTACATCTCCGAGGAGGGGATGATCGAGGCCACCGCCCGCCCCCGTTCCACCCTGTGCACCGCGTGCTTCTCGGGTGATTACCCCACGGCCCTGCCCAAGGCGGACCGGCTCGGCAAGTCCGTGCTGGAATCCCCCGGGGCTCACGCGGAACCCTCCGAGGACCTCGTGGACCCAGCACCGCGCACCGACACCGCCCACGAGGAGACCACCGCATGAGCCAGTCCCGAGCCCACGGCACGGAAGCCGTCACCTACGCGAGCGCGGGGGTGGACGTCGAGGCCGGGGACCGCGCCGTCGAACTCATGAAGTCCGCCGTGAAGGCGACCCACACGTCCGGCGTGGTGGGCGGCGTGGGCGGCTTCGCCGGGCTCTTCGACGTCTCCGAGCTCACCGGCTACCGCAAGCCCTACCTGGCCACGTCCACGGACGGCGTGGGCACCAAGGTCGCGATCGCCCAGTCCCTGGACGTCCACGACACCATCGGGTGGGACCTCGTGGGCATGGTCGTGGACGACATCGTGGTCGTGGGCGCCAAGCCGCTGTTCATGACCGACTACATCGCGACCGGCAAGGTGGTCCCGGAACGCATCGCGGACATCGTGCGGGGCATCGCCGCGGCGTGCGAGGCCGCGGGCACCGCCCTCGTGGGCGGAGAGACCGCCGAGCACCCCGGGCTGCTGGGCGTGGACGAGTACGACGTCGCCGGTGCGGCCACCGGCGTGATCGAGGCGGACGAACTGCTCGGCCCGCAGCGCGTGCGTGACGGGGACGTCGTGATCGGCATGGCGTCCTCCGGGCTGCACTCCAACGGGTACTCCCTGGTGCGCCGGGTCATCAACGTGGCCGGTTGGCAGCTGGACCGCCAGGTCAGCGAACTGGGCCGGACCCTGGGCGAGGAACTGCTCGAACCCACGCGCGTCTACGCGGCGGATGTCCTGGACCTCGCGCGGGCGTTCCCCGTGAACGGTCCGGACGGCACCACGGGCCACGGCGTGCGCGGCTTCTCCCACGTGACCGGCGGTGGTCTCGCGGCCAACCTGGCGCGTGTTCTGCCCGCGGACCTGCAGGCCACGGTGGAGCGCTCCACGTGGTCCCTGCCGCCCGTGTTCCAGCTCGTGGCGCAGCTCGGTCAGGTGCCCCTGGCGGACCTCGAGCGCACGCTCAACCTGGGCGTGGGCATGGTCGCGATCGTGGACCCCGCCGTGGCCGACGCCGCCGTGGCCCACCTCACCGAACGCGGGCTGCCGTCCTGGATCATGGGCCGCGTGGGTCCCGTGGACCCGGACGCCTCCCGCCACGGCAGTGACTGGGTGCAGGGCGCCAAGGGCGTGGCTGGCGGCGGCGTGCTCATGACGGGTGACTACGCCCTCTGAACGCGCACCGAGCGCCCGCGACGCGACGGGCACGCAAGGAACCGCCCACACGCTCGTGTGGGCGGTTCCTTGCTCTGCTGGTCACGATGACGACGCCGCCGCGGTGGCGCGGCGAGCGGATCAGTCGTAGTCCGAGTACTTCTCCGCGTAGGTCGAGTAGTCGTCCTCATCCTCGGGACGTTCCTCGTGATCCATGGCTCGGGAGGACGGTTTGCTGCTGCGCAACTCCCGCTGCAACGCCGAATAGTCGGTCTGCGGGCTGAAGTACTTCATCTCCCGCGCCTGTCGTGTCGCCTTCGCCTTTTGACGGCCGCGCCCCATGGCGTGACCCCCTCTGCGTCTCGTGTCCGATCGGCGGTACCGTGTTGAGCACACAGTACGGCCCCGGAGTGTCTTGTCAGTTTTTCGTGTGTCCAGGGTACATGTTTTGGACGCTTCTCGCGCACCCGCACCCCGTGCGTCCACCCCGGGCGAATCCCGGGCCCTCACGGCGTCGTTCGAGGAAACTCGCGGGGCGAATTCGGCCGGTACAGTGAAACGGCCCCGGCGGCGCAGTCCGCACATTCCCCGCACCAGAGCAGGTTTGCCATGAGTTCATCCCTGCGGAGGGTCCCGCCCTCCGAGAGTCCGTATCCCCATGATACCCACCCGGGCCTGGTGCCCGGGGTCTCGGTGGAGGAGCAGCGGGTGCGCTACCGCACGGACAAGATCACGTTCGGGGTCGCCGGAGCACTGATCGTGGGGTTCGTGGTGTGGGGTGCGGTCTCCACCGAATCGCTCACCACGGTGTCCAAGGGTGCGCTGGACGCGGTGGTGACCTACGGCGGATGGGTCTTCACCCTGTTGGCCGCCGTGATGCTGTTGTTCCTGCTCTTCGTGGGGTTCTCACGCTACGGCCGGATCCCTCTGGGCAAGGACGGCGAGGAACCGGCCTACTCCATGGGGTCGTGGATCGCCATGCTCTTCGCGGCGGGGATGGGCGTGGGGCTCATCTTCTTCGGTGTCTACGAACCCGTCACGTACTACATGACCCCTCCCCCGGGACGCGCCGCGGCGGAGAGCTACCACGCGATGCATTCCGCACTCGCACAGACCATCTTCCACTGGGGACTGCAGGCGTGGGCCATCTACGCGCTCGTGGGGGCGGCCGTGGGCTACGCGGGCTATCGCCGTGGGCGGCCCCTGCTGATGTCCGCGATCTTCGGCCAGCGCGCGCACCTGAGCGTGGGCGGGCGGCTCATCGACATGTTCGCGATCGTGGGCATCCTCTTCGCGACCTCCGCCTCCCTGGGATTGGGCACGCTGCAGATCGGCCGCGGTCTGCAGATCATCACCGGTCTCGGTGAGGTGGGCAACGCGGTGCTGATCGCGATCATCGCGGTGCTCACGTGCGTGTTCCTGATCTCCGCGGTCTCCGGCGTGGCCAAGGGGATCCGCAGGCTCTCGAACTTCAACATGGTGCTCGCGGCCGTGGTCGCGTTCTTCCTGTTCGTGGCGGGCCCCACCGTGTTCCTGCTGAACTTCATCCCCTCGGTCGTGGGCACGTACTTCGGTGAGATGTTCCAGATGCTGTCCCTCTCCGCGTCCTGGGGCACGGAGGCCGAGGAATTCATGCGCTCGTGGACCCTGTTCTACTGGGCATGGTGGGTCTCGTGGGCGCCGTTCGTGGGCGTGTTCGTGGCCCGCATCTCCCGCGGGCGCACCCTGCGCCAGTATGTGAGCGTGGTACTGCTGGCACCCACCGTGATCTGTGTGCTCGCGTTCTCGGTCTTCGGCGGCACCGCCATCTGGTTGCAGCGCGACGGCGTGGACATCGCGGGTGCCGCGTCCCCCGAGGACATGCTCTTCCGCGTCCTGGACGCCCTGCCGTTCGCGCAGATCATGCCCATTGCGATCATCGTGCTGCTGGCCGTCTTCTTCATTACGTCCGCGGACTCCGCGACGCTCGTGATGGCGTCCATGTCCCAGCAGGGCAAGCCCGAACCGGACCGGAAGATCATCATCTTCTGGGGTGTGGCCCTGGCCGGGGTGTCCTCCGTGATGCTCGCGGTGGGCGGGGCGAACGCCCTGCAGGGTCTGCAGGACCTCGTGACCGTGGCGGCGCTGCCGTTCGCGGTGATCCTGCTGGCCCTGATCCCGGCGTTCCTGCGGGACCTCTCCACCGATCCCATGAGTCTGCGCCACCACTACGCGCGCACGGCGCTCGACAACGCGGTACGCCAGGGCATGGACGAGCACGGGGACGACTTCGCCCTGGAGGTCCGCCACCAGGAGGGCCCCGCCGCGGCCGGTCACGACGTGGACTCCACGGGGGAGCGCATGAGTTCGTGGTACCAGCGCACCGACGAGAACGATCAGCCCGTGGAGTACGACTACCGTCAGGACACCTACGTGGACGCGCGGCCGGCCGTGGCCGATCAGCCGGCCGCGGGCGAGAGGCCCACCGTGGATGAGCGGTCGCCCCGGAACGGACGACCGCCCGAGCAGCACTAGGCTCCTCGGGCGGTCTCGGTCACCGCGAACGCATCCGCGGTGGCCGGGGTGTCACTCGTCGACGATCTCCGCGTCCACGACGTCGTCGCCGCTGTCCCGCGCCGCGGCGTCGTGGGCGTGCGCGGCGTCGTCGTCCTGCGGGTCGTCGCCGTGCGAAGCGGTGACAGTCAGGCCGTCCTGGGCGACGTCCGGGTTGACGTCCACGAGCACGGTGTCCCCGTCCGTGATGGCGCCGGAGAGCAGCCCGCGCGCCAAGCGGTCACCGATCTCGCGCTGCACGAGCCGGCGCAGCGGGCGGGCACCGTAGGCGGGGTCGTAGCCCGTGATGCCCAGCCACTCGCTAGCCCCGGGCGTGACCTCCAGGGACAGGCGCCGCTGCTCGAGACGGTGCGCGAGCTGGGCCACCTGGATGTCCACGATCTTGGCCAGGTCCTCGGTGCTCAGCGGGTCGAACATGATGATGTCGTCCAACCGGTTGAGGAACTCCGGCTTGAACGAGGCGTTGACCACGCCCATCACGGCGTTCTTCTTGGCCTCCTCGTCCATGGTGGGATCCACCAGGAACTGGCTGCCCATGTTCGAGGTCAGGATCAGAATCACGTTGCGGAAGTCCACCGTGCGGCCCTGCCCGTCGGTCAGGCGACCGTCATCCAGGACCTGCAGCAGGATGTCGAAGACCTCGGGATGGGCCTTCTCGACCTCGTCGAGCAGCACCACCGAGTACGGACGACGCCGCACGGCCTCGGTCAGCTGCCCGCCCTCGTCGTAGCCCACGTACCCCGGAGGGGCACCGACCAGGCGTGAGACGGAGTGCTTCTCCGAGTACTCGGACATGTCGATGCGGATCAGGGCGCGCTCGTCGTCGAACTGGAAGTCCGCGAGGGACTTGGCCAGCTCGGTCTTGCCCACGCCCGTGGGACCCAGGAACAGGAACGAGCCGATGGGGCGGTCCGGGTCCGAGATCCCCGCGCGGGAACGCCGTACGGCGTCCGCGACCGCACTCACGGCCGGCTTCTGCCCGATCAGGCGCTTGCCCAGCAGCTGCTCCATGTGCAGCAGCTTGTCGGACTCGCCCTGCAGCATCTTGCCCGCGGGGATACCGGTCCACGCGGAGATCACCTCGGCGATGTCGTCCGCGGTAACCTCCTCCGAGACCATGGTGTCATGCCGGGCCCCGGCCTCCTCCTGCGCCTGTGCGGCGTCCAGGTCCTTCTGCAGAGCCGGGATCTCGCCGTACAGCAAGCGGGAGGCCTCCCCCAGGTCACCGTTGCGCTGGGCGCGTTCGGCCTGCGAGCGCAGGTCGTCGATCTGCGCCTTGAGGTCACCCACGCGGTTGAGTCCGGCCTTCTCGGCCTCCCACCGCGCGTTGAGGGCATCCAGCTCGGCCTCCTTGTCCGCCTTGTCCTGGCGCAGAGCGGCCAGACGTTCGACGGACGCGGGGTCTGTCTCCCCGTCCAGGGCCAGTTCCTCCATGGTCAAGCGGTCCACGGAGCGGCGCAGCTCGTCGATCTCCTCCGGGGCGGAATCGATCTCCATGCGCAACCGGGACGCGGCCTCGTCAATCAGGTCGATGGCCTTGTCCGGGAGCTGACGGCTGGGGATGTAACGCTGGGACAGTTGGGCGGCGGCAACGAGGGCCGAATCCGCGATCTGCACCTTGTGGTGCGCCTCGTAACGCTCCTTCAACCCGCGCAGGATCGCCACGGTGTCCTCGACCGAGGGTTCCCCTACGTAGACCTGCTGGAACCGACGCTCCAGGGCGGCGTCCTTCTCGATGTTCTCGCGGTACTCGTCCAGCGTGGTGGCACCGATCAGGCGCAGCTCACCGCGGGCCAGCATGGGCTTGAGCATGTTGCCCGCGTCCATGGACCCCTCGGACGCACCCGCGCCCACGACCGTGTGGATCTCGTCGATGAACGTGACGATCTGACCCTCGGACTTCTTGATCTCGTCCAGGACGGCCTTGAGACGTTCCTCGAACTCCCCGCGGTACTTGGCGCCGGCCACCATGGACCCCAGGTCCAGGGAGATCAGGGTCTTGCCGCGCAGCGACTCGGGTACGTCCCCGGCCACCATGCGCTGGGCGAGCCCCTCGACCACGGCGGTCTTACCCACACCGGGCTCACCGATCAGCACGGGGTTGTTCTTGGTTCGGCGCGAGAGCACCTGAACCACGCGGCGGATCTCCGAGTCACGCCCGATCACGGGATCGAGCTTCCCCTCGCGGGCGATCGCCGTGAGGTCCGTGCCGAACTTCTCGAGGGATTGGAAGGTCCCCTCCGGGTCCGGGCTGGTGACCCGGCGGTCACCGCGCACCTGCGGGATGGCCTGTGCGAGCGCCTCCGTGGTCACGCCCGCAGCCTGCAGCGCCTCGGCGGTCTTGTCGCGTCCCGCGGCCAGACCGTAGAGCAGGTGCTCGGTGGAGACGTACTCGTCCTTGAGTTCACGCGCGTAGTTCTCCGCAGCCTGCAGTGCCTGCAGCGCGGTGCGGCTCAGCTGGGGCTGGGCCGTGGAGGTCCCGGATGCGCTGGGCATCTCGTGGATGATGTTGCTCGCCTTGATGGACACGGCGTCCGCGTTGGCACCGGTGGCCTGTAGGACGGCGACGGCCACGCCGTCGCGCTGGTCCATGAGCGCCTTGAGGACGTGGGCGGGCTCGATGTTGGGGTTGCCCGCGGTCGCGGCGTTCGACGCTGCAGCGCTCAGGGCTTCTTGGGACTTGGTCGTGAACTTGGTGTCCACGGCGGCTCCTTCCGACAGTAGTGATGACGTTGACTTCAGTTAACTTGAGTCTACCACGCTCAACTTGGTACGGGAAGCCCGACATTCTGCTCAGTGCGAAATGATTTGTTAATTCATTTTTTATTCCGCATTTTCGGCCCCTTCGGGTGGAAGTGGATTATCGAATGCTCTATACTGATCCCTCGATAATATGTAACCTTATTAAATCGACCACATACTGCAGGAAAGGTGCCACTATGAGCAACAACAACGATCAGCGTCGAGCTGGTCAACAGACCCACTCCCAGGGTTCCACCGAGGTCCCGTCCAAGAAGGACGTCGCCGCGGAATCCGGCAAGGTCGAGGCGCAACAGCTCAAGAACGAGGCGGCTGGATCCGGCCGCCGCGTGAAAGAGACCGCCAAGGAGCAGGCCGTCGCCGCCAAGGACGAGGCCATGGGCCAGGCGCACGACCTGTGGGGCCGCCTCAAGGAGGACCTACAGGGCTACGTGGGCCCGCAGCAGGAGCGCCTCGCATCGACCGTCCGCTCCGTGAGCGACGAGGTGGACGCCATCTCCCAGGGCAAGAAGCCGGAGACCGAGTACGTCAGTGGCCTGCTCGGCAACGCCTCGGGCACCGTGAACTCCCTCGCGTCCTCGCTGGAGAACAAGGACCCGCAGCAGCTGCTCGGTGACGTACGCCGTTTCGCCGCCCGCCGTCCCGGGACCTTCCTGGCCATCGCGGCCGGCATCGGTCTGCTCGCCGGGCGCGCCACGCGCAGCGCCAAGGACAGCGACGAGATCGGCAACGACCACCACGACACCGTCGCCCGCACCCAGGCACCCGCGTACGGCACCCCCAGCACGGGTGACACGTACGCGTACCGCAACGACACCCGTGGCGAGGGCACCCGCACCTACACCGACCGGGTTCCCGGCACGGTCTACCCGGATCAGCGCGACGCGCAGGTTCCCGGCACCACGTACCCCGGTCAGGGCGACACCCAGGTCCCCGGCACCACCTACCCCGGACAAGGCAGTGAGCGTCGATGAGTCACCCCATTCCCCCGTCGGAACCCGAAGAGCGGGCGGAGCACGAGTCGCTCGGTGAGATGTTCAAGTCTCTGAGCACCAACCTGACCACCCTGATCCAGCAGGAGATCGCGCTGGCCAAGGCCGAGGCGAACATGGCGATCCAGAAGGCCACGGACTCCGTAAAGGTCACAGGTAAGGGCGCGGGACTGTTGGGAGGCGCCGGTGTGGCCGGCCACTTCGTGCTCCTGTTCCTATCCCTGGCCCTCATGTGGGCCCTGGGCAACCTGGTGGGTCTTGGCTGGTCGGCCGTGATCGTGGCGGTCATCTGGGCGATCATCGCCGCGATCCTCGCCGCGGTGGGCAAGAAGAACCTGGACCGCGGCAAGCGCAAGATGGCCCAGGCCACCAAGGACCCGCTGCCCCGAACCCGCGAAACCGTCAGCGAAATTCCGGATACCGTGAAGCCTTCCAAGGAGACCCGATGAGCCAGCAGAACCCTGATCAGATCCGCGCCGATATCGAAGCCACCCGTGCACGCCTGAATGCGGACGTGGACGCCGTGGCGGAGAAGGTGACCCCGGAAAAGGTGGTCGACCGTCAGAAGAGCAAGGCCCGCCACAAGATCCAGGACGTCCGTGAGTCCATCATGGGCTCCGCAGAGGACGCCCGGGACACAGGCCGCGACCTTCGTGACGAGGCCTCCCACCGCATGGACCAGGCCGGCGATGCCATCAGCAACGCCCCGGCGGCCGCCCGGGCCAAGACCCGTGGCAACCCCATGGCCGCGGGCCTGATCGCCCTCGGTGCCGGTTGGTTGATCGGTTCCCTGCTGCCCTCGAGCCAGAAGGAGCAGGAGCTCGTGGCCGAGGCCGCCGACCGCGTCCAGCCGCACCTGCAGAGCGCCATGGATTCCACCAAGGAAGCCGCGCAGGAGATCGCGGACGACCTGAAAAAACCGGCCAAGGAGGCTGCGGAGTCGGTCAAGCAGACCGCGCAGTCCGGCGCCCAGGAGGTCAAGGAGCAGGGTCAGCAGGAAGCCGGCCAGCTCAAGGGCTCCGCGCAGGAGCACGCCAAAAACGTCAAGGACGACACGCAGCGGGCCTGATCCGCTCGTAATCGCACCCGAGGGCCCCTGACCGGGAACGGTCAGGGGCCCTCGGGCCTTTCTCACCCCTGCGTCGGGCATAATGGAGGTGGGACGCGCGTGCGCTCCCCAGAGTTCTCTCCCCACCCGCAGTCTCCAAAGGAACCCGCCGTGGACACCGATTCACCGTCCGATGAGACCACCCCGCGCAAGCCGAGTCGGCTGCAGCGTTTCAACAAGGTGGTGATGCGCTTCGTGGGACCGGCCAACCGCAGCTCCATGAACCTGCGGGGCAACACCGAGATGACCCCCGAGGCCCAGGACTGGTACCGCAACCTCCAGGACGACTACGAGATGGTCAGGGATTCCGACGGCCGCAGCTATCTGCGCCGTCGTGATCGCTAGCGCCCGCGGCACCCGGTCTCACGTCCAGACCCCGGAGGTCCCGCGGCGGTGACTGCCCACCAAATGGGTGTCCACCATCCCGATCGCTTCCATGAGCGCGTACATGGTCGTGGGACCCACGAACACGAACCCGCGCCGTTTCAGTTCGCGGGACAGGGCCCTGCTCTCATCCGAGGTGGTCGGGACGTCCGCGAAGCGATCGGGATGCGGGGTACTGCTCGGCATGAAGGACCACACGAGGTCCGCCAGACCGCCGTCCTCGCGCAGAGCCACGGTGGCTCGCGCGTTCGTCACGGTCGCCTCGATCTTGCGCCGGTTGCGGATGATCCGCGCGTCCCCCAGGAGCCGCTCGACGTCCCGTTCGTCCATGGCCGCCACGGCCTCCGGGTCGAAGCCGTGAAAGACCTCCCAGAACGCCGGCCGTTTCGCGAGCACCGTGCGCCATGACAGCCCGGATTGGAACGCCTCGAGCGTCACGCGCTCGAACAGCCCGGTCTCGTCCCGCACCGGCACGCCCCACTCGTGGTCGTAGTACTCCCTGAGCAGTGGGTCCGAGGCCGCCCATCTGGGCCGGGCGAGACCGTCCGCACCGATCACGAGATCGGGATCACTCATGCTGCCTCCCCTTCGTGCGCGGTGGGTGCCCGGAGCTCGAAGAGTGCGCACTCGGCGTCGTAGTACGCTCGGCTGAGACCGCGGTGGGTCATGCCCAGGCGACGACACACGGCCTGCGACGCCCGGTTGGCTGGGTGCGTCACGGCGACCACCCGGTCCTGACCGTGCTCGAAGGCGTGGGCCAGCACGGCACGGGCCGCCTCCGTGGCGTATCCGCGTCCCCACGCGCGCGGGTGCAGATGCCACCCGACCTCCACGTCGGTCGCGGTGTTCGTGCCGGAATCGGGAATGGGCTTGAGCAGCAGGGTCCCCGCGAGGGCGCCGACCGGGTCGACGATGGCCCACACACCGAGCACCGGCTCGTGCGCGTAGCCCTGGTCCCAGCCCCGGATCTTCTCCCGGGCCTGCCCGTCCGAGCTCACGCGCTGCGTGCCGTCCCCGATGTAGCGCTGCACCTCGGCGCGTGCATACAGGTCACGCACGAACGCGGCGTCGTCCGCGCGGTAGGCACGCAGCATGAGTCGCGGCGTGCGCAGCGGCACCGTCACGGTCGTTCCCGGGACGACGACGTCGCGCTCGCCGGCGCGGGCCCGGCACCGGCGGCGTCGGCGTCGGAGGCAGCGTCGAGACCGCGGGGGTGCGCCTCAAGGCGGTCCAGGCGCTCGTCCTCCGTGAGGGGCTCACCGCGCAGCCGGCGCGCCGTGACGCGCAGATCCGTGAGCGCGAGCAACACCAGGGCGACCGCGAGCGCCACGGACAGCACGCCGAAGATGTTGACAAACCCGTAACTCAACTCCACGTACTCGGCGCCGACCGTATGGGTGAACAGGGACTGCATACCGTGGGCGGTGGAATCCGGGAGGAAGAACCCGAAGCACAGCGTGATCGCCCATGAGGCCACCGCAGTGAGCATGCCCCGCCGGCTCATGGCGTGGGACGGGTAGCTGAGTGCGTCCCGGCGGAACAGCGCCGCCGCGATGACGTGTAACAGCAGGATGGGCAGCCCGATCGCCGCCGCGTAGACCGGGGTGAGGGAGCCGAGCAGACCCGCGACGCCCCGGCCGAAGCCGACCCACAGGGCCAACGCCGCGGCCACCGCGATCATGATCACCGGGAAGGCGCCGGACAGCGCGGATCCCGGTCTGTGATGGGCGGACGCGGGATCGGAAGCACTCATACGTCCATCGTAGGGCGCGGTCCGTGTCGGGGCGGGCACGTACCGTGGGGTCATGAGCACCCACGACTTCCCGCAGGCCGTCCTCTTCGACCACGACGGCACCCTGGTGGACACCGAACCGCTGTGGGAACTGGGCAAGCAGCGGATCGTGGCCGCGCACGGGGGTGAGTGGACCGAGCGGGACACCCAGGACACCCTGGGCAGGCCGCTCGCGACCACCGTGGAGCGGTTGAGCGCGCTGGGCGTACCGGGGTCGCTGGACGAGGTCTACCGCGAGTTCTACGGGGTGCTGCAGGCGGTGTTGGAGGAGAACCCGCCCACGTTCATTCCCGGGGTCGTACCTCTCCTGGAGGACCTGGACCGTGCCGGGATCCCCGCGGCGATCGTCACGAACGCGACCTCCGAGGTGGCCCGCTACACCGCGTCCCTGGCCCCGGACAACCTGTTCCGGGTGATCATCGGGGACCAGGAGGTGGCCCAGGGGGTCAGGCCCAAACCGGATCCGGACGCGTACCTCGAGGCCGCCAGGCGTCTGGGCGTGGCGCCCGGGGCGTGCGTGGTCGTGGAGGATTCGCCCTCCGGCGCGGCGTCCGGCGTGGCCGCGGGGATCACCACGGTCGTGGTCCCGGGGGTGCAGCAGGTCCTGCCCGGACCCGGCATCGTGCACGTGGCCGATCACGCGGCGCTCACCCTGGACTTCCTGCGCGGTCTGGCCCCTGCATAGCGCGGCGGCATCCCGACGACGCCGCCTCCGGCCCCGGGGTTCGCCGGTAAACTGGGGTCCCATATCCCACCCCCGATGCTTCCGAAAGGTGGCCATGACCTACCCCCTGGCTGTGCTCTTCGATCACGACGGCACCCTCGTGGACACGGAGCCCCAATGGGCGGCCGCCAAGCGCAAGGTCGCGCAGCGGTACGACCAGAGCTGGACCGTGGAGGACGATCACGCGACCCTCGGGGGGACCGTGCCGGATGCGGCCCGCAAGTTCGTGGAACGCGGGGCCACCGATTCCGTCGAGGACATCACGCAGCAACTCGCCGAGCACGTGATCGACAGCATGGGCGACCGTGTACCCTTCCTGCCCGGCATGCGCTCGCTGTTGAGCGAACTGAGCGAGGCCGGTATCCCGGCGGCGATCGTCACGAACGCGCTGAGCTCGGTCGCGGGGACCACCGCCGCTGGTGCCCCGGACGTGCTCACCCGGATCGTCTCCCAGGACGACGTGACCCGTCCCAAGCCGGATCCCGAACCGTACCTCACGGGTGCCGAACTGCTCGGGGTCGCCCCGCGGAATTGCGTGGCCATCGAGGACTCGGAACCGGGGGTGCGCAGTGCGGTTGCCGCGGGCATGACCGTGGTGGTCGTCCCGGGTGACAAGCCCGTCCCTGACGGCCCGCACCGGGTGTTCGTCAACGCGCACGAGGACGTCACCCTGGACTTCCTGCGCTCGCTCACTCCTCCGGAGTAGGCCCGCGGGCATGATGCCGGAACCGCCCCGGTCCGAACCAGCAATGGAGAACTCCCGGTCCGATGACTCATCGGACCGGGAGTTCTCCACTGGGAAGCGCAGTTCCGCGAGCACCGTTCCACCCCGGGGTCGAGGTGGGACAGCGCTCGCGGCGACCCTCGCCGAGCGATCAGCGAGTGGGCTGACCCGCCCGGTTGTTCTCACGACGCCGCTGCGCCGCCGCCGTGGCGCGGTCCGGAACCCGGTCCGCCCCGTGGCCGCGCTGGGCGGAACCGCCGCGGGCGGAGCGGGACGCGCCGGGGCGTGCGCTACCGGAGGCCGCGCCATCGACGCTGCCACCGCGGCGTCGTTCACTGGAGCGAGCCTGCGAACGCCCGTTCGAGGGACCGCGCCCGGCACCGGCGTCGCCGGAACGAGTACCGTTGCCGCGTCCGGCGGCCTGAGCGGAACCGCGACCGCGGCCCCGGCCCGAACCGCCACGGCCACCGCGGCGGGACCCGGAGGCACCCCCGCCGGAACGGGAAGCGGAAGGCGAGCCACCGGTCGCGCCGGTCGGGGTGGCACCCGGCGCAACGCGCTCGGCGCGCTCGCCCACGAGGTCCTTCACGACCTCGGAACCGGGTGCGACCTGGTCCACGCGGGGCGTGACACCGGCCTTCTTCATGAGCTTGTTGACGTCCGAGCGCTCCTCGGTGGTCGCGATCGTGATCACGGACCCGGAGGCGCCGGCCCGCGCCGTGCGGCCGGAACGGTGCAGGTAGGACTTGTGCTCGGCGGGCGGGTCGATGTGTACGACGAGTTCGACGTCGTCCACGTGGACACCGCGCGCGGCCACGTCCGTGGCCACGAGGACCCGCACGTCACCCGCGGAGAACGCGGCGAGATTGCGGTCCCGCGCGCCCTGGGACAGGTTACCCTGCAGGTCCACCGCGGGGATCCCCGCCTGGCTGAGCTTCTTGGCCATCTTCTTGGCGCGATACTTGGTGCGGGTGAACATCATCCGCCGACCGGTGCCCGACGCGAGGGTCTCGATCAGCGCTTGCTTGTGATCGCTGTCGGTGACCAGGACGTGGTGGTCCATGGTGGTCACCGCGGCCTGGGCGTTGTCCGCCGAGTGCAGCACCGGGTCCTTGAGGAACTTCTTGACCAGGATGTCCACGCCGTTGTCCAGGGTTGCGGAGAACAGCAACCGCTGGGAGCCCTTGGGGGTGCGGGACAGGATCCGGGTGACCACGGGCAGGAAGCCCATGTCGGCCATGTGGTCGGCCTCGTCCAGGACGGTCACGCGGACGTCGTCGAGCGTGAGCAGACCTTGCTTGATGAGGTCCTCGAGCCGGCCCGGGCAGGCCACGACGATGTCCACACCGCCCGCGAGCGCCTTCTCCTGGTGCTTCTGGGAGACACCGCCGAAGATCACGGTGGTGTTCAGCCCCGCGGCCTTGGCCAGGGGCGCCACCGTGCGATCGATCTGGGTCGCGAGCTCACGCGTGGGAGCCAGCACCAGGCCGGTGGGGCGGTTCGCCCGGCGGGCCACGCGGGACGAACCGGGGGCGAGTCCCGCGAGCCGGGACACGAGCGGCAGCGCGAACGCGACCGTCTTGCCCGAGCCGGTGCGGCCGCGGCCGAGCACGTCACGCCCGGACAGTGAATCGGGGAGAGTTTTCTCTTGGATGGGGAAAGCTTCCGTGATGCCCACGCGGGCGAGGTCAGCGGAAAGCGCCTCGGATACACCGAGGTCTTCAAAGGAATGAGACAAAGAACGTCTTTCAGGTTGGTCCGCGCGAAACGATTCCGCGCGCACGCGCCATGTTGGGGCGCGAACTGCGCGCCTCGGACCGGCGCGCCTCTACCCCGCACTGTGTACGGGGGAACCTGACCATTCTACACGCGTGCCGGAACACCCGTGACCCGCGGGTGTCGCCGCTACTCAGACCGCCGTGTACCCGCCATCCACCAGGAAGTAGCCCCCGGTGATGAAGGACGCGCCGTCCGAGAGCAGGAACGTGGTCAGCTGAGCCACTTCCTGCGAGGTGCCCAGCCGCCCCATGGGGTGCTTGTCGATCAGTTCCGACAGCGTCTGCGGGGGCAGGTTCTTGAGCAGCGGGGTGTCGATGTAGGCGGGACCCACCGCGTTCACGCGTACGCCGCGTCGGGCGTAGTCCACGCCCGTCTGCTTGGTGAGACCCACCAGACCGTGCTTGGCCGCGGTGTACGCGCTGTTGCCCACGGCAGTGGCCACGGTGGAATGGATGGAGCCGATGTTCACGATGGCCCCTCCCCCGTGCTGTTCGATCACGGGCAGCTGGGCGTGCATCCCGTAGGCCACGCCGGTGAGATCGATCGCGAGCGTGCGCTCCCACGCCTCGATATCGGTCTCCCCGAGGGCCGCCATCTGCCCGCCCACGCCAGCATTGTTCACGGCGTAGTGCAGTCCGCCGTAGGTCTGCACCGCGAAGTCGACGGCGGCCACGGCGTCCTCGCGCTTGGAGACGTCCTGGTGGATCCCGGCGGCGTCCCCGCCGTCCGCCATGATGGCCTGGACCACGTCGTCAATCCCGGTGGCATCGATGTCCGTGACCACCACCTTGGCGCCCTGCCGGGCCAGGTGTTTGGCAATGGCCTCACCGATACCGGAGGCGGCGCCGGTGACCAGCGCGACACGGGACGTGAACTCTGGCATGACAACTCCTGGCGTCGAATCCATGGGGACCGCTTCCAGTCTCACCCGTGTCGCCGCCGACCACCAGGGCGTGCGGCAATGAGTCAGGACGCCGTCACTCGTCGTCCTCCGCGGCCTTCTCCGCGTCCCGCTCCGCACGCAGCTTCTGGGCGGCCTCTTCCTCCTCCGCCTTCTGTTCGCGCACGACCTCGGTGAGCAGCTTGGTCATCTCCTTGGCCACACCCGCGGCGGACTGGGGGTTCTGCCCCGTGACGAGGCGCTCGTCCACCTGGACGTTCTCCTCCCAGTTGTCGGCGAGCTTGACCGTGGCGCCCTGTTCCTCGAGCTTGTCCTGGAGCAGGTACGGCACCACGTCCTGCTTGCCCACGGCTTTCTCCTCCGCATTGGTGAATGCGGCCACCTTGCGCCCGGACAGCAACGCCACGCCCGTGCCGAGCTCCACGTCCACGAGGCCGGCGGGGCCGTGGCACACCGCGCCCACCACGCCACCGGAGTCGTAGACGGACGCGATGAGCTTCTGCAGGTCCGCGTCCCCGGTGAAGTCCCACATGGTGCCGTGCCCGCCCACGAGGTAGACGGCGTCGTACTGGGAGGGGTCCACCACGGAGACCCGCGGCGTGTTGTAGAGGGACGCCTTGACGGTCTCATCCTGCGTGAACTCCACTTGGACGGGGTCGTCCTCCTGGACCTCGTCACGCGGGGGCTGACCCCCGGCGATCGAGGCGAAGTCCACGAAATAGCCGGCGTCCCGGAAGACCTTCCACGGGTGGGACGCCTCGGCCACGTTGTAACCGGTGGCCTCCCCCGTGTCTCCCAGGGTGTCCTGGCTGGTCAGCACCAGGAGGATCTTCTTCATGGTCTCGATGTCCATGGTTCTCCTTTCCGAGGGCGCGCGGTGCGCGCGACGTGGCACCACAGTAGACATCGCACCGTGGGCGGCGTCCGTGCGTTCACTGTCGGCATGTTGCACCCACCCCGCCGCCGTGAAAAGGCCCGCTGTTAGGATGAACAGCGATCCCCGGTGGGTACCCAGGGCCCTGCTCCGCCCCCACCGCACCTCCCGACGAAAGGCTCAGTCATGCGCATTTCCAACGCCATCCTGCGCGGTGTCCCCGGCGCGTTCCTGCTCCAGTCCGGCTACGGCAAGCTCGGCATGGACGCCGAGTCCGCCGAGGGCCTCAAGCAGTTCGCCTCCACCGGTGTCCCCCAGTTCGCGGACTGGGACTCCCAGACCTTCACCAAGTTCATCGCCGGCACCGAACTGGCCCTGGGCACCGCCCTGCTGACCCCGTTCGTGTCCAAGCGCCTGGCCGGCGCGGGCCTGCTCGCCTTCAGCGCCGGGCTGCTGAGCATGTACTTCCGCAACTCGGACATGACCCAGGAGGATGGCATCCGCCCGTCCGAGCAGGGCCTGACGCTGTCCAAGGACGCGTTCCTGGCCGCCATCGGCGCGGCCCTCGTGCTGCAGAAGTAACGCAAGCACCACGCTTTCCCGACGACGCCGCAGTGGTCCGCCACTGCGGCGTCGTCGTCTTCCCTGCCGGGACCGCCCCCCGGGACGCGCGCCGAGCTGCTACGTTAGTCAGCAATTCGCACCGTTGCTCACGGAAAGCTCCGTACCCCCATGGAAACCCTCCAACACAATCTGGACTTGGTTCGTGACCTGATCTGGGGGCCGTGGCTCCTGATCCCCCTGCTGCTGGGAACGGGGATATTCCTGACGTTCCGCTTGCGCGGCATCCAGTTCCGACTCTTCACCAAGGCCATGAGCCTGGGATTCGGGCGCCGTTCCCGGGCCACCGGGGAGAAGGGCGACATCTCCTCCTTCGCAGCGATGTCCACGGCGCTGGCCGCCACGGTGGGGACGGGCAACATCGTGGGTGTGGCAGCGGCCATGTCCATTGGCGGCCCCGGCGCCCTGTTCTGGATGTGGATCACCGCGCTGTTCGGCATGGCGTCCAAGTACGCAGAGTGCTTCCTGGGCGTGCGCTTCCGCACCCGGGACACCGCCGGTCAGCTCACCGGCGGACCGCAGGTGTACCTGGCCCGCGGCATCCCCAACAAGTTCGGCCGCTTCCTGTCCGTGATGTTCGCGGTGTGCTGCGTGGTGGCCACGTTCGGGATCGGCAACATGACCCAGGGCAACGCGATCGCGTCCAACCTGGAACACACCTTCAACGTCTCCCCCGTGATCACGGCCGTGGTCCTGGCCGTGGGCACCGGGCTCGCCCTGCTGGGCGGGATCCAGTCGATCGCCAAGGTCACCACATACATGGTCCCGCTCATGATCGTGCTCTACATCGGTTCGGGGCTGTACATCATCGGCGTGAACTTCCAGGGGATCCCCGAGGCGCTGCGCCTCATCTTCACCGGCGCGTTCACCCCCATGGGTGCCGCCGGCGGTTTCGTGGGCTCCACGGTGCTCATGGCCATCCAGATGGGTGCCGCCCGCTCCCTGTTCTCCAACGAGTCCGGCATGGGCACCGCCTCGATCGCCGCGTCCGTGGCGCAGACGAGCCACCCCGTGCGTCAGGGTCTCGTGTCCATGACCCAGACCTTCGTGGACACCCTGGTGGTCATCTCCATCACCGGTTTCGTGATCCTCACGACCGGGGTGTGGAACGGCGCGGACACCGCGACCATGACCTCCGTGGCGTTCTCCACGGGCCTGCCCGGTTCGTGGGGCGGGATCGTGGTCACCATATGCCTGGTGCTGCTGGGTTACTCCACCGTCCTGGGGTGGGCGTACTACGGCGAGCGCAACGTGGAACGCCTCGCGGGGGCCCGAGCGGCCATCGTGTACCGCGTGATCTTCTCCCTCGCGGCCGGTCTGGGCGCCCTCGCCCCGCTCACGCTCGTGTGGTCCTTCTCGGACATCATGAACGGGCTCATGGCCATCCCCAACCTGATCGGGCTGATCATCCTCTCCGGCCTGGTGGTCCGGGAGACCAACCTGTATCTGAAGAACGATCCCAAGTTCAACGCCACGACCGATCAGATCGACGCGTTCATGGGCACCCATCCCGGTGCCCTGGACGCCCAGATCCACCACACGGTGGACCTCTCCTCGGCCAACCCGGCGCTGTCGGAGACGGGTACGCTGCCCGTGGTCCCGCCCGCCGAGTCCCCGCGCGCCGGGGCCGCTACCGGTGCGGCACCGGGGGGCGACGCCGCGGCGTCGTCCGCCGAGCGCGACTGACGGTCCCGCACCCCGGGGCTTTCGCCCCGGGTCATTCCCACACCGGGGCGTTCCCCGCGGGGTGCGGGACGGGCCGAGCGGCGGTCTCCCCGGCGCTCTCGCCGGGCGCCAGCGACGTCGCGTGGCGAGAGCGCGCTCAGGTGTCGTGGGCGACGGGTGCCCGCTCAGGCGTCGTGGGCGGCGGGATCCTGCGCCGTGAGCTCCTGCACCTCGATGCTCTGCACGAGGGTGTGTGACTCGCCGGCGGCGAGCCGGACCGGGGAGCCCATCACGTTGCCCGCTTCCACGCACAGCATCTGCTGCCACTCGTCGTCCGCGAAGTCCGCCATGGCCACGGATTTGTCCGCCCAGGGGTTCCACACCACGGTGCTGTCCGAGCCCTCCTTGGTGATCACGAGGGTGCGACCGAGCTCGGGGTCGGAAACCCGCACCTCGCCGCGATGGGCGAACACGGCGTCGGTCTCGCCCGTGATCGTGAGTTCCCCGCTCTGGCGCCGCTGCTCCTTGGCCAGCTTGTCGTAGTAGGAGACACCGTCGAGGCCGGTCACGCTCACGCGCCGGGAATCGCCCACGTGGAGGTAGCTGTGCAGCGCCTCCTCGAAGTCGAAGGTCCCGGTGCCGGTATTCGTCACGGTGAGCGCCATACGCAAGCGGGCGCCCACGGTGACCCGGAACCGGGCCTCGAACTCGTGGGGGAACGTCTCGCGCAGGTGCTCGGCCACGTCCGCGGGCGTGAGGGTGAACTCGGCGTAGGCGTGACCCTCGGTGTCCTCCCCCTGCTCGGCGAGCTGCCACTCGGTGATCCGCGCGAACCCGTGCGCGGGGTCCATGTCCCCCGTGCGCCCGGGGCCAAACCACGGGAAGCAGATGGGGACACCGCCGCGGACCGCTCTGCCCGTCTCGTTGTAGGAGCGGGAGGAGACCCACAGCACGGGCTCGTGATCCTCCGGTGCCCACGACACCACGTGCGCGCCGTAGCTCAGGACGGATCCCGAGCCGTCGGCGCAGGACAGGGACAGGGGTTCCGGCAGTCGAGTCATGTCCCCAGCTTAAGCATGGGGTGCGTGCTGAACAGGGGGCCAGGTGTGTTCTATCGGGACGGGTGTTCGTGCTCCACGGGGCGGGCCATCTCCTGCTTGAACCACTCGAAGGTCTGCCGGTGGGACTCCGTGCGGCGTACGAAGGCCCACGAGATTCCCAGCACCACGAGCCACGCGGCCACCGCTACCAGCCCCGTGGCGGTCTGGGGATCCGTGCTCAGCGCCCACGCCACGAACACGAAGAACGCGAGCACCACAGCGCACATCACCACGCCGCCGGGCATCTTGTACTCGGAGGTGGCGTGACGCTCGGGGAACTTCATGCGGTAGCGGATGTAGGAGATCAGGATCATGGACCACACGAACACGAACAAGAGGGACGCCACGGACGTGATCAGCGTGAACGCCTCGATGATCGAGTCCCCCGCGTAGAGCACGGGGATGGTCAGCAGCAGGATGCCCGCCGTGAGGTACAGGGCCCGCACGGGTACGCCCACGCGGTTGAGACCCTTGAAGATTCCGGGTGCGCTGCCCTCCGCGGAGAGACCGAACATCATCCGGGACGTGGAGAACACCCCGGAGTTGGACGAGGACATCGCGGAGGTCAGCACCACGAAGTTCACCACGGACGCGGCGCCCGCGAGCCCGGCCAGCGCGAACATGGCCACGAACGGGGACTGCTCGGGGTTGATCGAGCGCCATGGGGTGACCACCAGGATGGCCAGGAGGGATCCCACGTAGAAGATGAGGATGCGCACCGGGACGGAGTTGATCGCCCGGGGAAGGGTCGTGCGGGGATCACGGGCCTCGGCCGCGGTGGTGCCCACGAGCTCGATGCCCACGAACGCGAAGACCGCGATCTGGAACCCCGCAACCACGCCCATGGCGCCGTTCGGGAACCACCCGCCGTCGTTCCACAGGTTCGCGAGCTGGGCGGTGTGCCCGTCCGGAGATGCGAAGTGGGTCAGCGCCATGATCGCACCCACCACGATCAGGGCCAGGATGGCCACGATCTTGATGAGCGCGAACCAGAACTCCATCTCCCCGAAGTTCTTCACGCTCACGGCGTTGAGCAGGAACACGATGAGGACCACGAGGACGGTGGGCAGCCACAGCGGGACGGCCGCCCACCAGAACTGGACGTAGCCCGTGATGGCCACGAGCTCGGCGATCGCCGTGACGATCCAGCAGAACCAGTAGGACCAACCCACGAAGAACCCCGCCCACGGGCCGATCAGATCGGCGGCGAAGTCCGCGAAGGTCTTATAGCGCAGATTGGACAGCAACAGCTCGCCCATGGCGCGCATCATGAAGAAGAGGAAGAAACCGATCACCACGTAGATGAACACCACGGCCGGGCCCGCCAGGGAGATGGTGCGCCCCGATCCCATGAACAACCCGGTGCCGATCGCACCGCCGATCGCGATCAGTTGGATGTGTCGATTGCTCAGGCCCCTGCTGGGCTCGGAGTGCGTGTGCGGTGACGACACCGCGGTGGAGCTGTTCGTCATGGAGTCAGAGGGTACTCCCGGGCGGGCGCCCAACCGTAGCGGGGCCTGCGCCCGGGTGTCGGGAACAGCTGAGGCCCGAAACGGCAGGTGATCCGCGGATCACATGCCGTTTCGGGCCCTGGCTGTTCAGCGCCGTCGGGACCGAGGGCCCCGACAAGCTCGGCGAGCGGGCGGAGTGGCGGTCAACGCACGCGCTGCGCCCGGTCCGGGCGTCCGGAGTCGGTGGAGACGTAGCTGTCGATGGCCCCGGGGCGGCCCTCCATGAACCCGTCGATCTGCAGCTTGTCCGCGCGCAACTGCGGGTCGTTGCGCAGGTAGTGCTTGGTCTCGCGGGCGATCAGCCCGGAGAGGATGAGCAGACCCAGCAGGTTGGGCAGCGCCATGAGCCCGTTCATGAGGTCCGCGAAGGACCACACGATGGCCAACGGCACGCTGCAGCCCACGAACACGATCAGCGAGAAGAACACGCGGTACGGCATCACGGACCTGCGGCCGAACAGCCGCTCCATGCAGCGCTCGCCGTAGTAGGCCCAGCCCAGGATCGTGGAGTACGCGAAGAGGATCAGGCCCAGGGTCACGATCAGGTGGCCCCACCCGCCGGGCAGCCCATGGCTGAAGGCGTCCCCGGTCATGGTGGCCGCGAAGTCCTTGCCCTGGTCCCACACGCCGGTGGTCACGATCACGAGGCCCGTGCAGGTCACCACGATGATGGTGTCGATGAACGTCTGGGTCATGGACACCAGCCCCTGACGGACGGGGTGAGTGGTCTGCGCGGCCGCTGCGGCGATGGCCGCGGACCCCATGCCGGACTCGTTGGAGAAGATGCCGCGGGCCACACCCATCTGCACCACCAGGATGATCGCGGATCCGGCGAAGCCGCCCACCGCGGAGTGCCCCGTGAAGGCCGTGCTGAAGATGCTCCCGAACGCCGCGGGAACGGACTCGATGTTGACCGCCAGGATGTAGAGCGCGCCCAGGACGTAGAAGACAATCATGATGGGCACGAGCGCGGCGGTGACCTTGCCGATGGACTTGATCCCGCCCACGAGCACGAGCAGCGTCAGCGCCGCGAGCACGAGGCCCGTGACCCACACGGGCACACCGAAGGAGGACTCCACGTTCGCGGAGATGGAGTTGCCCTGGGTCATGTTGCCGATCCCGAAGGACGCGAGCACCGCGGCGATCGCGAAGAACAGGGAGAGGAACTTGCCGAAACCGTTGGGGATCCCGCGGAACAGGTAGTACTGCGGACCGCCGGAGATCTCGCCCTTGGCGTCTCGGGTGCGGAACCGCACGCCCAGGAAGGCCTCCGAGTACTTGGACGCCATGCCCAGCACGCCCGTGACCCACATCCAGAACAGGGCGCCGGGGCCGCCGATCGAGATGGCCGTGGCCACGCCCACGATGTTGCCGGTACCCACGGTCGCGGCGAGCGCCGTGGTCAATGCCTGGAACTGGGAGACGTCACCGCCGGGGGCGTCCTTGTCCTTGCGTTCGAACAACGCGAGGCGCAGTGCGGGGATCAACTTGGTGATCTGCAGTCCGGACAGCCGGATGGTCAGGTAGATGCCCGTTCCGAGCAGCAGCGGGATCAGGAGGAACGGCCCCCACACGAACCCACCGATCGTGTCGAGAATGGATTGGAGCGAATCGAGCATGAAGGTGTCCCTCGTTCAACTGGGGCAGGATGCCACGGACGGTGTGTGAACAATGTCACTGTCCCGGACAGTGAACCACATCCCGCGCGGTTCCGGGCCCGTCGGCGCGCGGAGCGGGGGCCATGTTCCACGGCTCGCGGGACGACGCCGCCGGGTCTGGGCATTCACCCGACGGGCGACACCGCCGGGTCGGGACATTCACCCTCCGGATGACGCGGCCGGGACGTCCGCCCGACGAACGACGTCGCAGCGCCGGGTGGTTCACCCGACGGGCGTCCCCTGCCGGCGCGCCGTGAGGACCAGCCCCACGGAGATCACGGCGCATGCCGCCATGCTCAGCACCATGGGCACCGCGGTGTACTCCCCGCCGAGGCCCGTGAGGGGCGTGACGAGCCCGGCCAGGATGAACTGGGCCATGCCCACCACGGCGGAACCTGTGCCGGAGAGGCGCAGCCGTTGGGCCTGGCGCTGGGCCATAGCCACGGCGTTGCCCAGGACGAGTCCCATGCAGGACTGGGCCAGGAACAACAGCACCAGGGTGATCGCTCCGACCACGCCCAGCAGCACCAGGACCATGTTGAGCACGGAGAAGGTTGCGAGTCCCGTGACCCCCACGAGCAACAGGGAGGAGGGGTTCCGACTGCCCACGAGCTTGGTGTTGACCACTCCCATGGTGATCGAACCGCACGCGTTGATCGCGAAGATCACGGAGTAGACCAGGGCGCTGAAGCCCAGCACGTTCTGGATCACGAACGAGGACGCGGAGATGTAGGAGAACAGCGCACCGAACGCGAAGGCGAAGCTCAGGGCGTAGAGCGTGAAGTGCCGATCACTGATCACCTGCCCGGCGTTGCGCAGGATGCGCCCCAGCCCGCCCCGCGAGCGCTGCCCCGGCGGGAGGGTCTCCGGCACGATGAACACGGAGCACGCGAGCATCACGGCCCCGAAGATCGCGAGCACCCAGAACACCACACGCCAGTCGGCCACGGTCGCGATCACACCGCCCGCGAGCGGTGCGACCACGGGTGCCAGGGACGTGATGAGCGCGAGCACCGAGTACAGCTGGGCCGCGCGGTGGCCATGGGCGATGTCCGAGACCACGGCCCGGGCGATCACCACGCCCGCCGCCCCGGCGAGACCCTGCACGAACCGCAGGGCGAGCACCCAGTGGATGTCCGGGGCCACGATGATCCCCACGGACGCGAGCAGGAAGATCAGGTTCCCCGTGACCATGAGTTTGTGCCGCCCCAGCACGTCCGAGAGCGGGCCCAGCAGGAATTGACCCAGCGCCATGCCCACCATGTACGCAGTGAGGGTCAGCTGGATCATGCTGGCCGGGGAGCCGAACCACTCGCCCATCTCCGGCATGGACGCGAGGTACATGTCCGTGGCCAGCGGGCTCACGGCGGAGAGGATGCCCAGGGCGCCCACGAGCACGATCCAGTCCAGGCGCGGGCTCAATCCCAGCCTGCTGCGACCGGGCTCGGGGGACGCGGGGTTCTGGGTCATGCGGGCTCTCCTGGCACGCGCCTGGGCGCTGAGGGGTGGGTGGGCTGTTCAAATAGTAGGTGCCGCGGGTCACCCGATCCCTTCCTGCGACGCCCTCGCGCCTAGGATGATCCACGATGGAATCCAGCGATCGCACCCCTGACACGTCCGCGCACGACGCGGCCCTCCCGGACTCCCCGGGCAGCGCCCCGGAGGCGTCCCCGGCCCCCGAACACCGCACCGAACAGCCCGCCGAGGCCCGTGCGGCCGGTGCCGCGCCATCGTCATCCGAGCACACCGATGCCGATGCCACCCCGACGAACGACGCCGCTACGACAGGCGACGACGCTCCCGCGGGTCCCGCCGCGGCGACCGGCGGTGCCCCCGCGGGCGTGGCGTTCCCGCGGCAGCCGTACTCGTTCGTGCGCCGCGGTGACCGGTTGTCCCCCAAGCGCCAGAAGGCGTGGGACGAGCATGCGGACGAGTGGGTCCTGGACATCCCCCGCGTCATGACCGACACCTCCGTGGATCCGGCCTACCGACTGGACAGGGAGGCCGTGTTCGGCCGTGTGGCACCGGTCGTCGTGGAGGTGGGCTCGGGCCTGGGCGAGGCCATCGTGGCCCATGCGGCGGCCCACCCGGAGCTGGACCACCTGGCCGTGGAGGTCTACAAGCCCGGTGTGGCGGATCTACTCATGAAGGCCGCCCAGGCCGGCGTGACCAATGTGCGCGTGGCGCAGGCCAACGCCCCCGAGGTGCTCGAGCACATGCTGGAACCCGGTTCCGTGCACGAACTGTGGGTCTTCTTCCCGGACCCGTGGCACAAGACCCGCCACCACAAGCGGCGCCTGGTCTCCCCCGGTTTCGCCGAACTGGCCGCCCGCGTCCTGGAACCGGGTGGACTGTGGCGGTTGGCCACGGACTGGCAGGAGTACGCGGTGGTGATGCGCGAGGTCCTGGACGACGCGGACGCGGACTTCGAGAACGTGCATCCGGGTCCGCTCGCGGACGACGAGCACCCGGACGCCGGGTGGGCCCCGCGCTGGGAGGGCCGGATCCTCACGAGTTTCGAACGCAAAGCCACGGAAGCCGGGCGGATCCCGCGGGACCTGACCTACCGCCGTCGTTAGCCGGACCCGGGGCGAACCGGTCCGGGGGCCTACTGTGGGAAGGTCCCTGACCGACCGACCCGCAGGAGTCCCGGTGTCCTCCAGTACACGACCGTCCCACCCGTCGGACGCGGAGCCCGAGCCCTCGCCACGCGGGGGCGCCCGCAAACCGGCGAACCGCAAGGACGCCACGCGCTCGTTCCTCGACGAGATCAACTACCCCCACAACATCCACCCGGCCGTGGTGCCGGGCGTGTCCGTGGAGGACCAGAAGGTGCGCTACGGAATCGACAAGATCGTGGTGGGCGTGGCCGGCGGGTTGATCGTCGCGTTCATCGGGTGGGGTGTCGTGGACACCGCGTCACTCACGGCCGTGTCCGGTGCGGCGCTGAACTGGACGATGCTCAACATGGGGTGGGCGTTCAACGTCCTGGCGATCGGGCTGTTGCTCTACCTGCTGTACATCGCGGTGTCCCGCTACGGGCGGATCCCGCTGGGCCTGGACGGGGACCGGCCCGAGTACTCCACGGCGTCGTGGGCGGCCATGCTGTTCGCGGCGGGGATCGGGATCGGGATCATCTTCTTCGGCCCTTTCGAGCCCATGACCTACTTCCTGTCCCCGCGCCCGGGTTCCGCGGACCCCGGCACGGTGGACGCCATGAAGAAGGCCTCCGCGCAGGCCGCGCTGCACTGGGGGCTCAACGCGTGGGCCATCTACGGTCTCGTGGGCGTGGCGGTGGCCTACACGTCCTACCGGCGCGGACGCGTTCCACTCATGAGTTCCGTGTTCGCACCGTTCTTCCACAACGGCAACACCGACAACCTGGCCGGCCGGATCATCGACATCCTGGCGATCCTGGCCACCCTGTTCGGCACCGCGGCGTCCCTGGGCATCGGTGCCCTGCAGATCGGGCGCGGTGTGGAGATCTTCACGGGTCTGGGCCCCTCGGGCAACGCCGCGGCGGTCGTCATCATCGCGGTGCTCACCGCGGGGTTCATCGCCTCGGCGGTCTCGGGCGTGGCCCGCGGGATCCGATGGTTGTCCAACATCAACATGGTCCTCGCCGTGGGTCTGGCACTGTTCTTCTTCGTCCTGGGACCCACCACGTTCCTGCTCAACTTCGTGCCCTCCGTGATCGTCACGTACTTCGCCGAGCTGCCCACCATGCTGTCCGCGTCCATGTCGGACGGCCCCGAGATGCAGGCGTTCCTGTCCTCGTGGACCACGTTCTACTGGGCCTGGTGGGTCTCCTGGGCACCCTTCGTGGGGGTCTTCGTGGCCAAGATCTCCCGGGGCCGCACCATCCGCCAGTTCATCCTGGGGGTGCTGTTCATCCCCTCGTCCATCGTGGTGATGGCCTTCACGGTGCTCGGCGGGACCGCCATCCACCAGCAGATGCAGGACCACGCGATCGCCCCGGACGGCACCGCGCAGACCCTGCCGGCCCCGGAAGAGATCTTCTTCACCGTCCTGGACGGCATGCCCGCGGCCGGCATCATGGCGGGAATCGTGGTGCTCATGCTGGCCATCTTCTTCATCACCACCGCGGACTCCGCCTCCGTGGTGACGTCCCAGATGTCCCAGCGGGGCAACCCGAACCCCAAGCGGCGGATCACCGTGTTCTGGGGACTGTGCATGGCCGGGATCGCCGTGGTGATGTTGTTGATCGGCGGACAGAACGCACTCACGGGTCTGCAGAACCTGATCACCGTCACGGCCCTGCCGTTCACGCTGATCATGTTCGTCATGGCCGTGGCCTTCCACAAGGACCTGCGCCGGGACCCCATGGTCATCCGCGAGCAGTACTCGCGCTGGGCCGTGGACAAGTCCGTACGCCACGGCATCGACGAGTACGGGGACGACTTCACGTTCTCGGTGGAACGCGCCCCGGACAGCAAGTGGGCGGCGGGCGCGGACTTCGACTCGAGCGCCCCGGAGGTCACCGAGTGGTACCGGCGCACGGACGAGGACGGCAACCCCGTGGCCTACGACTACGAGACGGGCGAGTTCACCGATTCGCACGACGTCGTACACCCCGGCGAGCGCGCGGCAGCGCCTAGGGTGGAACCCGACGCACCCTCCACGGACCCCGAGAGAAAGTAGCCCCGCATGTTGTTCCTGGCTCGCATGGACGTGGTCTTCCCGGAATCGATGACCGACGAGACCAAGGCTGATTACCAGCACCGCGAGAAGGCCTACTCCGGTGAACTCCAGCGCACGGGTGTCTTGAAGGGCATCTGGCGCGTGGTGGGCGAGTACGCCAACTACTCGATCTACGACGTCGAGGACAACGACGAGCTGCAGACCGTCCTGTCCGGGTTCCCCATGTTCGCATACATGAACGTCAAGGTGACCCCGCTGGCCAAGCACCCCAACGCCACCACGGACGACTTCTTCGACGGCAACACGATCCAGGAGTAGTCCTTCGCGGTACCCCCGGATGACGAGATCCCTGCGGCCCCTCCCGAGAGGAGCCGCGGGGATCTCGCCGTTCGCGGGTCGTCTACTTCTGCGAGCCGCGCCGCTTCGTGGTCGACGACGACGTCGCATCCCGCCGCGCGGACGCCGCGTCCCAGCCCGGGGCCGTATCCCGGCCCAGTATGGCGTCCCGGCCGGTGGCCGCAGCCTCGGGCTTGGCCGGGCGGTAGAGCATGAGCGCCTGGGACACCTTGCGGGGTGAGCGCCGGGTGCCACGGGCCATACGCACCACATCCCCGGCGGAACCGGCGGTAAAGATCATGTCCCGCTCCTGCCGCGCCCGGCGCTCCCGTTCGAGTTCCTCGGACAGTTCCGTGACCCGGGTCTGCAGCGCCTGCACCTGGTTCTCGAGCTGGATGATGCGCTTGACCCCTTCGAGGGACACGCCCTCCTGGGCGAGCTCCTGGATCTGACGCAGTTTCTGCACGTCCAGCTGGGAGTACCGGCGGGCCCGCCCGGAGGCCCGGGACGGGGTCACGAGACCCATGCGGTCGTACTGGCGCAGGGTCTGGGGGTGCATGTCCGCGAGCTCCGCGGCCACCGAGATCACGAACACTGGCTGGGTGAAGTCGATGGCCATGTCAGAGCGCCGCCTCCTCGCTCAGGTTCGCGCGGGGGTCGAAGTCCTCGGTGGCCCGCGCGAACTCCTGCAGTGCTTCCCGTGCGGCATCGTCCAGGTCTGCCGGGAACTGGATCTGCACCGTCACGATCATGTTGCCCGTGGTGGACCCGGACGTGAAGCCCTTGCCCTTGACACGCATCCGGTGCCCGGACGACGTCCCCGCGGGGACCCGCACGGTCACGTGGCCCCCGTCCAGCGTGGGCACCTGCACGGTGGTCCCGAGTCCGGCCTCCGCAGCGGTCACCGGGATGTCCACGTGCACGTCCTGGCCCTCGCGGGTGAAGAACGGGTGCTCCTTGACCTTGACGGTCACGAACAGGTCCCCGTGGCCACCGGGCCCAGAATGTCCCTTGCCCGCGATCTTCAATCGCTGCCCATCCTTGACGCCCTTGGGCACGCGCACCGTGGTGGACTGGCCGTTGCCCCGGCGCAGTTTCACCGTGGTGCCGTTGTACGCGGAACGCAGCGGGATCGTGGTCGTGGTGTGGATGTCCTCACCCTTGGCGGGCGGTGCCTGGTAGCCACCGAATCCGCCCTGACCTCCGCCGAATCCGCCCTGGCCGCCACTGAAGCCCCCGCCGAACCGCGAATTGCCGCCCTGGCCGCCGAACTGCGCGAACAGGTCCTCGAACCCGCCACCCCCGGAGGTGGAGTAGCTCCTGCGGCCACCGCCGCCGTTGAACAGACCCCCGAAGAGGTCCTCGAACCCGGCGCCACCAGCGTTGCTCGCACCACCGGGGCCACCGGCGGTGAACCGCGCCCCGGAACCCATGGCCCGGATCGCGTCGTACTGTTTGCGTTCCTCGGGGTCCGACAGCACCGAATTGGCCTCGGTGATGTCCTTGAACTTCTTCTCCGCGGCCGCATCCCCCGGATTCTGGTCCGGGTGGTACTTGCGGGCCAGCTTGCGGTAAGCCTTCTTGATGTCCGCCTGGGATGCGTCCTTGGAGACGCCCAGGACAGTGTAGAAATCTTTGTCGATCCAGTCCTGACTGGCCATGACGCCTCCTTCCTCCTGGTACTTCCCTGTGTGGCTCGGGGCGGGTCCCGTCATGTGGACCCGCCCCGAGGAATTTCTTGCGTTACGGCTTCGTGGCCACGGCCACCTGGGCCGCCCGGACCACTCGAGCGCCCACTCGGAAGCCCGAGCGCAGCACCATGGACACGTGGTCCGGTTCCACCTCGTCGGTGGGTTGCTGCAGCACGGCCTCGTGGACGGTGGGGTCGAAGACCTCCCCTACCTCCCCGATCCGGGTGAGGCCCTTCTTGCCCAGGGCGTCCTCGAGCTTGGTCGCGATCGCGGCGAACGGGCCGTCCTCGAGGTCCCCGGCCTTGCGAGCGGCGTCGACGTCGTCCAGGACCGGCAACAGCGCGGTGATCATCTCGCCGGAGACGAAGTCCCGCAGCTGATCCTTCTCCCGCGCGGTGCGGTTCTTGAAGTTCACGAACTCCGCCTGCAGCCGACGCAGGTCCTCGAGGCGCTCGTCCGCGAGCTTCTGCGCGGCGGACTCGCCCGCCGGGGCGGCGTCGTCCTGCGACGACGCCGCGTCCGCGGCCTGCGTGTCCCCGGCCTGGGCGTCCTGGGACTGAGGGGTGTCCAGGATGTCGTCCACGGTCAGCCCCTCACCGCCCTCGGAACGCTCGGTGCCGGTGGAGTCCTGAGCTGAATGATCCGGGTCCTCCGGCACGGACTCGCCGTGACCCTTGGTGTTCTCGGAATCGCTCATGCTCACTTCCTCCCGTTCTTACCGTCTTCGTCGTCCACGACCTCGGCGTCGACGATGTCGTCGTCGTCCTTGGCCTGCGCACCCTGAGCGCCCTCGGCACCCGGTTGGGCACCGGCGGCACCCTCGCTCTGGGCCTGGGCGTACAGCGCCTCACCGATCTTGGTCTGGGAGGCCTGCAACTTCTCGAACGCGGTCTTCACGGCGTCGTCGTCGTCACCCTCGAGGGCGGACTTCACGGCGTCGACGTCGGCCTGGACCTCGGTCTTGACGTCCTCGGGGATCTTGCCCTCGTCGTCGTTGAGCAGCTTCTCCACGGAGTACGCCTGCTGTTCCGCGTTGTTGCGACGGTCGGCGGCCTCACGGCGCTGCTTGTCCGCGTCGGCGTTCGCCTCGGCGTCCTTGACCATGCGGTCGATGTCCTCCTTGGACAGCGAGGTACCGCCCGTGATGGTCATGGACTGTTCCTTGCCCGTGCCCTTGTCCTTGGCGGACACGTGCACGATGCCGTTCGCGTCGATGTCGAACGTGACCTCGATCTGCGGCATGCCGCGCGGGGCCGGGGCGATGCCCGTGAGCTCGAACGTGCCCAGGTTCTTGTTGTCCCGGGTGAACTCGCGCTCGCCCTGGAAGACCTGGATGGACACGGACGGCTGGTTGTCCTCCGCGGTGGTGAAGGTCTCGGACCGCTTGGTGGGGATGGCCGTGTTGCGCTCGATGAGCTTGGTCATCACGCCGCCCTTGGTCTCGATGCCCAGCGACAGCGGGGTCACGTCGATCAGCAGCACGTCCTTGCGGTCGCCCTTGAGCACACCGGCCTGGATCGCGGCGCCGATGGCCACGACCTCGTCCGGGTTCACGCCCTTGTTGGGGGCCTTACCCGCGAGCTCGGTGACCTTCTCGACCACGGCGGGCATACGGGTGGAACCACCCACGAGCACCACGTGGTCGATGTCGGAGACGTTGATCCCGGCCTCGGAGATGACGTCCTTGAACGGCTTCTCGGTGCGGGCCAGCAGGTCCTTGGTGAGGTCCTCGAACTTGGCACGGGAGAGCTTCTCGTCCAGGTGCACGGGGCCCTCGGGGGTCACGGACAGGTACTGCAGGGAGATGGTCGTGGACGTCGCGGAGGACAGTTCCTTCTTGGCCTGCTCGGCCGCCTCCTTCAAGCGCTGCAGGGCGATCTTGTCCTTGGACAGGTCCGCACCGGTCTTGGACTTCACCTGCTCCAGCAGCCAGTCCACGATGCGCTGGTCCCAGTCGTCGCCACCGAGGCGGTTGTCACCGGCGGTGGCGCGGACCTGGATGGTGGAGAAGTCGTCCTCGTCCTTGCCGACCTCCAGCAGGGAGACGTCGAACGTGCCGCCACCGAGGTCGAAGACCAGGATGAGCTCGTCCTCCTTGCCCTTCTCCAGACCGTATGCCAGGGCCGCGGCGGTGGGCTCGTTGACGATGCGCAGCACGTTCATGCCGGCGATCTCACCGGCCTCCTTGGTGGCCTGGCGCTCGGCGTCGTTGAAGTACGCGGGAACAGTGATCACGGCATCCGTGACCGTGTCGCCCAGGTAGGACTCGGCGTCCGCCTTGAGCTTCATGAGCGTACGGGCGGAGATCTCCTGCGGGGTGTACTTCTTGCCGTCGATCTCGGTGGTCCAGTCCGTGCCCATGTGGCGCTTCACGGAGGCCACGGTGCGGTCCACGTTGGTCACGGCCTGGCGCTTGGCCACGTCGCCCACGAGGGTCTCGCCATCCTTGGAGAAGGCGACAACGGACGGGGTGGTGCGGTTGCCCTCGGCGTTCGCAATGACGACGGGCTCGCCGCCTTCCAGTACGGATACCACGGAGTTAGTGGTACCGAGGTCGATTCCTACTGCACGAGACATGTTCTATCCCTTCGTTGTTCCGATGCGGTCCGGGAGGGGCACCGACGCGGCCCGTCCGTGAACCTTCAAGACTTGAGCTTTCGAGACTCAAGTTTACACCTTGAGCTACCCCTGTCAACCTAAGTTGAGTCGCAACGGCTCAAGTATCTGCACACCGCGTCTCGCCCGAGCTGCCGGGAATTCCACAGCAATACGGGGGTGGACACTTAGCCGCGTTACACTGATGGGTTTGTACGCCCAGGGCGAAACGTGCCGGGCCCGCACTGCCCCCGACCCCTCCAGGAGCGCCACCGCACCACACGAGCTCACCGATCACCCACCGCCGCAGTCAGGAGAACTGTCTTGAGCACGCCACCGCATTCCACGGACCGAGAACCATCGACCACCCCGCCCCACGACCACGCCACCCAGGGATCGACCGCCCGCAGCCGCCCCCGGAAGATCATCGACGAGCTCACCTACCCCCACGGCATCCACCCGGCACTGGTGCCGGGCGTCGGCGTGGAGGACCGCAAGGTCAAGTTCGGCACCGACAAGGTGGTCTTCGCCATCACCGCGGTCCTCGTGGTGGGCTTCATCGCATGGGGTGTCCTCAGCACGGACAGCCTCTCCACGGTCTCCGCCACGGCGCTCGCGTGGGTCACGGACAACACCGGCTGGTTCTTCATCCTGCTCTCCACAGCGGCCGTGGTCTTCATGATCTTCATCGGCTTCACCCGCACCGGAAGAATCAAGCTGGGCCGCGACGACGAGGAGCCCGAGTACTCCTTCTTCTCCTGGCTCGCGATGCTCTTCGCTGCGGGCATGGGCATCGGCCTGGTCTTCTACGGCGCGTTCGAGCCGATGACCTACTACGAGGGCGGGATCCCCGGCTTCGCGCACGCGGCCGAGGCCGGCAGCGACTCCATGATCGTCTACGCCCTCGTGCAGTCCGCCTTCCACTGGGCCCTGAACCCGTGGGCCATCTACGCCGTCGTCGGCGTCTCCGTGGCCTACGGCGCCTACCGCCGCGGCCGCGCGCCGCTGATCTCGCGTGTGTTCACCGCGCTGCTCGGCCACAAGCGCGTGGACGGCACCATGGGCAAGCTGATCGACGTCTTCGCGATCTTCGCAACCCTCTTCGGCACCGCTGCGTCCCTGGGCGTGGGAGCCATGCAGATAGGCTCCGGCATCTCGATCGTGGGCGGCATCGACAAGCTCAGCAACAACGCGCTGATCGTGATCATCGTGCTGCTGTCCGTGGGCTTCATCATCTCCGCCGTGTCGGGCGTTTCGCGCGGCATCCGCTACCTGTCGAACATCAACCTCTCACTCGCCTTCGTGCTGGCGCTGTTCGTGTTCCTCGTGGGGCCCACTGTCTTCCTGCTGACGCTGATCCCCTCCACGTTCTCCACATACGTGTCCGAGTACCTCTTCATGACCGGCCAGTCGGCCGCGTGGGGCCCGCAGAGCGCCGAGTTCTCCAACACGTGGACCGTGTACTACTGGGCCTGGTGGCTCTCGTGGTCCCCGTTCGTGGGCATGTTCATCGCCAAGATCTCCCGTGGCCGCACCATCCGCCAGTTCGTGACCGTCGTGCTCGTGGTCCCGGCCTCGGTGTGCATCCTGTGGTTCATCGTCTTCGGCGGCTCCGCCATGTTCTTCGCGAAGAACGGGGCGGACCTCTCCGTGGAAAACGGCGCCGAGTCCATGCTCTTCGGACTCTTCGACCAGCTCCCGCTCACGGCCGTCACCTCGGTGCTGGCCATGGTCGTCATCGGCATCTTCTTCGTGACGAGTGCGGACTCCGCCTCCGTGGTCATGGGCACCATGACCCAGCGCGGACGCCCGGACCCCAGCAAGTGGATCGTCATCTTTTGGGGCGCGTGCCTCGCCGGCATCGCGATCGTCATGATCCTGGTGGCGGGCAACGACGCCCTGGCCGGCATGCAGCGCTTGGTGATCGTCTCGGCGCTGCCGTTCGCGGTGGTCGTGGCCATGATGATGGTCGCCCTGTACCGGGACCTGCGCAACGATCCGGCCAGCCTGCGCACCCGCTTCGCGGTGTCCGCCGTGGAGAAGGCCGTGTCCGCGGGTCTCGCCGAGCACGGCGACAACTTCGCCCTGCAGGTGGAGCACGCCGAGGGTCACCGCGCCGCGGGCAACACATTCGACTCCCACGATCCGGCGATCACCGAGTGGTATCGCCAGACGGATGAGAACGGGGACGAGACCGACTTCGCGTACAAGTCGGCGTGGGTCTCCTCGGCCGCCGACGACATCGCGGACGGCACCCCCGAGGGCGAGGCCCCGTGGGAACAGACCACGCCGAAGCACCGCAACGACCAGTGACACCGATGGCCCGCTGAACCGGGCCCCCCTCCCGAACGCGGGGTGCACGTCATGGGACGCGCACCCCGCGTTCGCGTACCGGGACACCGTTTGGTCCCGCACGGCCACGCTGCGTACGTTGGTGCGCATGAACGACGGCCCACCACGATCCCCCGATCCGGATCCCGATTCCCGGCCCCGGCCCATGAGCCCATCGGGAGACGGGCCCGACGACGCCGCGCGCGAGCACGCGCCCGGCGCCCCCGGCACGGGCGGGGCGAGCGGGAAGGGGACCCAGCAGCGTCGTGCGTCGCTGTCCCTGGAGACGATCGTGGACACCTCGATCGCGGTACTGGACCGCGAGGGGTCGCGGCGCCTGACCCTGCGCGGGCTCGCGACCGAGCTCAACAGCGGCGTGGCGAGTCTCTACTGGTACACCACCGGCAAGGACGACCTCATGGCCCTGGTCACGAGCGAGGTCCTGGGCCGCGCGCTGGGCCAGTTCCACGCGCTGTGCGGGGACGGCGAGCCGGGGCCGGAGGAGTTCGAGGCCTTCCCGGCACCCAGGGCGGATCCCCGTACGAGCGCGGCCACGGCGCAGGCCCTCGAGGAACTGCGGTGCCTGTGCCTGTGCTTGTTCTCCCAGATGCGCGAGCACCCGTGGCTCGCCGGGCAGCTGCTCAGTACCGCCCGCAGCGAGGAGAACGCGTTGCGCACGTGGGAGTGCGCGGGACAGTTGCTGCAGCGCATGGAGCTCGACGCCGAACAGCGGTTCTACGCATCCCTCGCCGTGGCCAACTACGCGTTCGGAACGGGCGCGGGAATCGCCCACCGTCACAACCGGCCCGCCGCGGAGGAATCCGCCCGGCAGGTGCACGAAAAGCTGGAACGGGCGGGCCATTCGGGGCCGGGGATGCTCCCTGTGGTGCGTGCCATGCTGGGCTCGTTCGGTGACCACGACGACCGCTCGGAATACATCGCGGGCCTGGAACTGCTGCTCGCGGGCATCGAACGTCAGACGTGGGGTGGCTCCTCGACACCTTGAGGCCACTCACGGGGAACGGATTTTTCGTACAGTGGAGGTCATGTTCTCCATCGTCACGGTTTGCACGGGCAACATCTGCCGCTCGCCCATGGCCGAGGCCCTGCTGCGATCCGAGCTCACCGACGCCGGTCTCGCGCAGCGCGTCCGCGTCAGCTCGGCGGGCATGAGTGACGAGGAACACGGCAACCCCGTGGATCCCCGCGCCCGCACCGTCCTGAACAGGAACCACCTGGAACTGCCCGAGCATCAGGCACACAGGATCACTGACGCCGAGCTCGCGGACGCGGACCTGATCCTCGCCATGACCCGGTCCCACAGGGACCAGCTGCAGCGCCGACTGCCCACGGACGACGCCCGGAAGGTCCGGCTCATGCGCAGCTTCGACCCGGCCGTGGCCGACTCACAGGCGGACCTCGACATCGCCGACCCGTGGTACGGCGGTTCGGACGACTTCGACACCGCGTGGGAACAGATTACGGCCGCCGTCCCGGGCGTGGTCTCGTGGGTCGAGGATCGAATCGACGCGCGGTGATCTCCCCGGACGAGGGTTTCCAGGACGACGAGATCGCCCAGTACCCGGAAGGCGTCAACCTTGCACGGTTGCTGCCCCCACCCACGCGCAAGCCGTTCATCGTGGGCATCGACGGCCGTTCCGGAGCGGGCAAGACCACGCTGACCGAGCAACTCTCGCGGGTGCTGGAGCGCTCGCACGATGTCGTGAGCTTCCACCTCGAGGACATCTACCCTGGGTGGAACGGACTGCTCGAGGGCATGGAACGGTACCGCGGTGAGATCCTCGAACCGCTGCGCCGCGAGGAGGATGCCCACTGGACTGCGTGGGACTGGCTGACCAACGAGCCCGGCACCCCGCGTCTGACCCGCACCGCTCAGATCGTGCTCGTGGAGGGCGTCGGGGCGTGCCACCGCGAGGCCCGGGCGTTGCTGGACGTCTCGGTGTGGGTCGAACTTCCCGCCTCACAGCGCAAACAGCGCGCCCTGGACCGGGACGGCGTCACGTACGAGAAGTACTGGGACGTGTGGGCGGAGCAGGAGGAGCAGTACCTCGGTGAGGACCCCGTGTGGGAGTCCGCCGAGATCCTCCACCCCGGACCCTCACCCCAGGAACCGGGCACGGAACAGCGGGACACCCCGTGATGTCGCCCGGTGCCGGGACACCCGCTCCGTCCCCCGCAGCACCCGGACCCGCCGCGGCCGTGCTGATCTCCCCGATCGGTGCCCCGCCGCGGCTCGTGGACCCGCATGAGGCCCACGTGAGCCTCGAGGACCAGGGGCTCACCCGCGGGGACGGCGTCTTCGAGACCCTCCACGTCCTGGACGGCACCGCGTACAAGCTCGACGCCCACCTGGTCAGGCTGGGGCATTCCGCGGGGACCGCCCAATTGCCCGCACCGTCCGCGGATGCGTGGCGCGAGGCCCTGACGACGGCACTCGCGGCGGCCGGTCCCGGCGCCAGCGACCCCTCAGCCGATCTCGGGGCGGAGCACACGGTCAAGTTGAGCATCAGCCGCGGTGTCCCCGGTGACCAGCCGTGGGCGTGGCTCACGGTCGCGCCCGTCCCCAAGCGGACGTTCGCCGCCCGGCGCACGGGGGTGTCCGTGGTGTTGCTCGAGCGCGGCCACGACCCCGCGGAGGACACCGGGTTGCCGTGGCTGCTCCCGGGGGTCAAGACCCTGTCCTACGCGGTCAACATGGCCGCGGTGCGCTACGCCCACGCCCACGGCGCGCAGGACGCCGTGTTCATGACCTCCACGGACCACAGGATCCTGGAGGGCGCCACGTCCTCGGTGGTGTGCGCACGGCACGACGACGGCGCTGCGCCCACCCTGCTCACGCCCGAACCGTCCCGCGGGGTCCTGCCGGGGACCTCGCAAGCCCGGATCTTCGACGCCGCCCGCGAGCGCGGCTGGGCCGTGGACTACGGACCGCTGTACCCCGAGGACCTCTTCGCAGCGAGCGCCGTGTGGCTCACGTCTTCGGTGCGGCTCGCGGTCCCAGTGACGAGCGTGGACGGGCGGCCCGTGGCCTCGGACCCGCAACTCACCCGCACCCTCACGGATTTCCTGCTGGGCCGCCCGGGGCGCTGAGCGCGTCACGGGTGGTCGCGCCCGCACCGCCCGTCCCATCTCGACATGCCCGGGCGCGAGTGCTCCCCCGCCACCTTCGGCGCATCACTGCCAGATGAAGCGGTGCGCCCCCGTGAGCAGGGACAGCATCACCGCGGCGACCGCGATGAGCGCGGTGGCACACCCCACGACCACGTCCACGCGGCCGAAACGGGGCACGCGCGCCCATGTGCGCGGACCCGCCCCGAAACCGCGCGCCTCCATGGTCATGGCCAGGCGCGTGGCCCGGCGCAAGGACTGCACGAGCAACGTGAACGCGAGACCGGCGAACTCGGTGAGAGCGGCCCACGGGCCCCGCGCTCCCCCCGCACCGCGGGCGCGCCGGGCCGCCGCGAGCACACCCCACTCGGTGACCATGACCTCCACGAGCCGCAGGGCTGCGAGCGCCGCGAGCACGAAGCGTGCCGGCAGCTTGAGGGTTTGGGCGAGACCGTCCGCGAGGTCCGTGGGGTCGGTCGTGAGCAGCACGGTGATCCCGGAAAGCGCGATCGCGAGACCACGCAGGGCGATCGCCCCACCGGCCGCGAGCGACCCCGTGGTGATCGTGATCCACCCCAGGTGTAGCAGGACGAGACCGCCCTCCGGGGAGAGCACCGCGGTCCCCCACCCGCTGATCAGGGCGGCCACCACGATCGGCCATAGGGTCGTGAGCAGCCGCCACGGACCGATCCCGGCGGCAGCGAGCAGGAGCAGTTGGCCCCCGAGCGCCACGCCGCTCGTCACGGGGTCCGCGCTGACCACGAGCACCGCCGTGATCACGAGAGCCCCGAGCAGTTTCACCACGGCATTCGTCCGGGCGAGCAATCCCGTGCGGGCCACGGCGGGCAGCACGCTCGCGACCGTGCTCATGAGCCGAGCCTCAGCTCGTGCGCACCCAGGGCCGCGACCAGATCCCGGTCGTGGGTCACGACCACCACGGCCGTTCCCCCGTCCAGTTCCTCGACCAACAGGTCCACGAGCTCCTTCCAGGTCCGGGCGTCCTGCCCGAACGTGGGTTCGTCCAGGATCAGCACCCGCGGGGACGCCGCGAGAACCGTGCCCACGGACAGCCGCCGCTTCTGCCCGCCGGACAGGGTGAACGGGTTGGCCTCGGCGAGCTCCTCGAGGCGCAGCCGTCGCAGCAGCTCGGCCACCCGGGCGTCGTCCTGGTCCTCCATCGCCTCGAGGGCGCGCGCATCGCGACGGCCCACGCGGCGTCGTCGTTGCCGGGGACCGAACTCGAGTTCCTCGCGCACGGTGGGGCGCAGGAACTGGTGTTCGGGATGCTGGAACACGGTGCCCACGCGGGAGACCAGTTCCGCGCCGTCCCACAGGGAGGGATCAGCGGGCGCGTCGGTCGCGAGGGCGTCCGTGGCCCACACGGTGCCGCGCACGGGCAGCAGCAGTCCGGCGAGGGTCAGCGCGAGGGTGGACTTCCCCGCGCCGTTGACGCCTGTGACGGCCAGCGCGTGCCCCGCGCGGACGTCCACGGTGATGTTCTCGGCCGCCGGCGCCGCCCCCGTGCGCACGTCCGGTTCCGGGTACGCTTCCCCGCGCCGCCACGCGGCGAGCGCCCGACGACGCCGCCGCGCGAGCGCCCGCCGGCGCGGTTGGCTCCGGGACACGGCGAGATCGCGGGCGCTCAACAAGGTGGTGCCCGGTGCGACGGCGGCGGGCACGGCGGCAAAACCACCCGTATCCTGCGCAGACTCCGCGACATCCGAAGCCCTCATCGACGACGCGGCCGGCGCATTCTCCGTAGGCGCAGCGGGCGGCGTGATGTCGTGTGGCGCCGCGGAGACAGCCGTCTGCCGTACCGCGGGATCCATGCCATTCGAGGCATGCACGGGAGTGCGAGTGCGCGGCACCCAGCCGGGGACCCACGTACCCTGGTGCTGCAGCAGCTCCCGGGCGTCCTGCAGGGTCTGCTGCGCGGGACCGTCGAAGGCCACCCGACCGTCGTCGCCCAGCACGATCACACGGTCCACGACCGGTTCCCACAGGGCCACCCTGTGCTCCACGACCACAAGGGTGGTCCCGTCCTCGCGCACCGCATCGGCCACGGCGCGGCACAGCTGCTGCGCCCCCTCGTGGTCCACGCTCGCCGTGGGTTCGTCCAGCAACAGCAGCCGCGGGCACATGGCCAGGGTCCCGGCGAGCGCGAGACGTTGTTTCTGCCCCCCGGACAGCGCCGTGGTGGGGTGATCCAGGAGAAGCTCCAGACCCGTGCGCGCGAGCGCTTCCCGCACGCGCGGCCAGATCCGCTCGCGAGGGACGGCGAGGTTCTCGAGGCCGAACGCGACGTCGTCCCCCACGCGCGAGAGGACCACCTGCGTCTCGGGGTCCTGATGCATGAAGCCCACCGTGCCGCGGGCGTCGCGCGGGTCGACACCCCCGACGGTCAACCCGCCCGATGCGGAGCGGCCGTCAGGGTCCTGGTCCACACCGGCGAGCGCCTGCAAGAGCGTGGACTTGCCCGCCCCGGACGGGCCCAGGAGCAGGACGCGTTCGCCGGGCTCGATGATCAGGTCCAGGTCCACCAGACTGGGCGTCTCGCGGCCGGGGTGATGCCATCCGAACCCCTCCAGGACCACCCGCGCGCCCGTGAGTTGCACGGTCGATTCCGCGGTCATCGGCGCACGGCGCCGGAGGCCAGTGCTCCGAGGACACCCGTGGCCTGCAGGGCCTTCATCACGGCCCACATGAGCAACCCTGCGATCACGGCCCCGGAAAGCGTGGTCAGCGCCGCGTAGACGACCTGCTGATCCAGGGCCCACTCGAAGTTGTACATGATGTTCTCGCTCACGCCCAGGAACAGCCCGGATACCGCCCCACCGATCGCCGCGGTCACGGGACCGAACCGGCGGTAACGGGTCAGGAGGAACACGACCTCCACACCGAGGCCCTGCACCAGACCGGAGAGCACCACGAGCCACCCGAAATGCGTTCCCAGGAAGCCCTCGATCACGGCCGCGAGCAACTCGCAGAACAGGGCCGCGCCCGGTTTGCGGATGATCAGGGCGCCCAGGGTGCCCGCCACGAGCCAGCCCCCCGCGATGAGGCCCGCGGACGGCGGGTAGGCCACCGTACCCGCCGAGACCGCCGGGTACAGGAGGTTGGACCACATCCAGAAGATCACGGCGCACACCGCGGCCAGCACGGCGGTGACCACGATGTCCACGACCCGCCACGACGAGCTGCGGTAGCCGCTTGCGCGCGGTGTACGGGTGGGGGTGTTACCGACCTGCGTCATGCTGAATCCTCCTGAAGATCCCAGGAGGGGAAGAACACCACCCGCCGTTGCGAGCGGGTCCTTGAGATACTCGACTCCCTAGCGCCGGTACGAGCCGGATCAGGTTCGAGGGTCTGCGCTCACGCGCACTCTCAGCGCCGCGGTGGCGCTCCCCTGTCGTTGAGACGCCAGTCTAGACCACGACGGCGGGTGGCCGGGCATCTCGCGTGCCCGGCCACCCGCCGTCGTGCGTACGTCCTACGCGGCCCCGGCCCACCCGTACGGGGGGCGCGGTACCCGCGGCTCAGATCTCGCTCTGGGAGCTATGGGAAGGATCAGAGTCCTTGGACTCGAACTTGGCCACCTGGCGGGAGATCCCCACCTTGATGACGGTGCCCACAACACCGGTGATCACGGCCCAGATGATGATGCCGGTCCATGCCTCGTCCGGGTCCGGGTTCTTGGCGGGGGGCTCGTTGCCGGTGACCTGCTTCCACACCGCGGACAGACCCTTGTTGGCCAGGGCCACACCACCCAGGGACGCCACCGTGCCGAAAATGTCCATTGCCTTGTTCATGAGGTTCTCCTTGTCTTGTGGGTGCCGTCGGCACCGGGCGGCCGACGACGTCGTGCTCGTTGCCCAGCATACGAAGCGCCGGGCGCGACGGGGCGGAAGGAACCCGGTCCCACCGAGAATTACGTCCTCAGCGAGATTCTTCCTCGCCGGCGCGAGCGACGACCTCGCGCAGCTCGTCCTCCACGAGGTTCTTCTGGTTCAGGTGCTTGGAGCGGTAGGCGGCGCGGCCCACCATGTGCGCGGACACGGGCACCGTGAGCAGCTGGAACAGCCACGCGAGGATCATCAGCGGGATCATGCCGGGATTGCCGCTCTCGATCGCCACGGCCGTGAGCAGCAGGAGCAACCCCAGGACCTGGGGTTTGGTGCCGGCGTGCATGCGCGAGAGCAGATCGGGGAAGCGCACCAAACCCACCGCCGCGGCCAGGGACATGAGGGACCCCCCCACGAGGCACAGCAGCGCGATGACGTCCAGGACGGTGTGCCAGTTCATGAGCGCTCCAACCCCACATTGCGCGCGACCGTCACAGACCCCAGGAAGCCCACCAGGGAGATGATCACGAGCAGGATGATGTTGCTGGAGTGGTGGTTGTACACCATCTCGATGGCGAGACCCGCACCCACGATCGCGAGCAACACGTCCGTGGCGATCACCCGGTCCAACAGGGACGGGCCCTTGGCCAGCCGGTAGATCGTGCCCGCGGCCGCCACGGTGAGAATCGCACCGCACACCCACACGGCGACGTCTAACATGGTCATGGCCGCTCCTCCCCACGGCCGTCCAGGGCCTTGTTCATCTTGGTGGTCGGCGACGCGACGGCGCCGGAGGCGTCCGCGCCGCCCGCGCCACCCGAGGCCTCCAGTTTCGCGAGGTCCTCCTTGGAGCCCATGATCTTGATCCACGCCGCCTCGATATTAAGCGCGGACTCCCGGAACGACTCCGCTTCCTCCGGCGTGGAGACGTCCAGCACGTGGAAGTACAGGATCCCGTTGCCGCGATCCACCTCCACCACGAGCGAGCCCGGGATCAGCGCCATGGTGTGACCCACGGCCGTCATGAGCAGGTCGTTGTTCTGCCGCAGCTTCACTCGCAGCACCGCGTTGTGCACCTTGGGGCCCTGCATGAGCGCGACACCGAACACGTGGATGCTGGCCCGGGCCACCTGCCAGATGAATGTGACCACGAACAGCGCGAAATGCAGGACGTTGAACCGCCCGGACAACCGCACCGGGGGCAGCGTGAGCGTGCGGGTCACGAACACCGCGAGGATCAACCCGAAGACCAGGTTGCCCACGCTCCAGTCACCCCACAGGGCACCCCACACGACCACGAGCCACAGGATCAGGGGCAGCTCGGCCCGCAAGGAGTTCCGGGAGCGTCGCTGCATCGGGGACGTACTCATCAGCCCTCCTCGCTCACGCCACCGGGACCCACGGGGGCCAGCACGGCATTGACGTATCGATCCGGATTGATCAGGTTCTCGGACGCGTTGTCCGCGAGATCGAACAGCGGCCCGGCGAAGACCGTGAGTGCCACACCCACCGCCACGAGCGCGGTGGTCGCGCCCACCATGGTCCCGGGCAGCAGCACCACGGGGGACCGGCCGGAGAAGCGGCTGCCGGACTTGCCCGCCACCGCGCGGGACGTGCGGGGGCGGCGGCCCTCCGCGGTGGTGGCGCGCAGCACGGGGTCCGGGTACTCGGCGTCATCCACGTTGCGCAGGAACACGCGGTTCCACACGCGGATCAGGGCCATGAGCGTGAGCAGCGAGACGAACACGGACACGCCCACGAGTAGGTAGCTCAGCCACGTCCCGGCCTCGACACCGGCCTCCAGGAGGGCCACCTTGCCCAGGAAGCCCGAGAACGGCGGGATGCCGCCCAGGTTCAGGGCCGGGATCATGTACAGCACCCCCAGCAGCGGGGAGATCTTGAGCATCCCGGCGAGGCGGTCCACGTTGGTGGAGCCACCGCGGCGCTCGATCAGCCCGGCGACCAGGAACAAGCTGGTCTGGATCACGATGTGGTGCGCGATGTAGTAGACCACCGCGGCCAGGGCGGCCTGCGTGCCCAGTGCAATGCCGAAGATCATGTAGCCGATGTGACTGATCAGCGTGAACGAGAGCATACGTTTGATGTCGATCTGGGCGAGCGCGCCCAGGATGCCCACGATCATGGTCAGCAACGCGACCCACATCAGCAGGTCTTTGATCTGCGTCCCGGGGAACAACAGGGTCTCGGTGCGGATGATCGAGTAGACGCCCACCTTGGTCAACAGGCCTGCGAACACCGCGGTCACCGGTGCGGACGCGGTCGGGTAGGAGTCGGGCAGCCAGAAGGACAGCGGGAAGATCGCGGCCTTGACACCGAACGCGATCAGCAGCATCAGGTGCAACTGCATCTGGGTGCCCTGCGGCAGGTCCGCGAGCTTCACGGACAGGTCCGCCATGTTCACGGTGGCGGTGGCGCCGTAGATCATCCCCAGGGAGATCAGGAACAGGATCGAGGAGATCACCGAGACGACCACGTAGGTCACGCCCGCGCGGATCCGCTGCGCCGTGCCACCCATGGTGAGCAGGACGTAGGAGGCGGTCAACAGGATCTCGAAGCCCACGTAGAGGTTGAAGAGGTCACCCGCGAGGAACGCGTGGGACACACCCGCGACCAGCAACAGGAACGTGGGGTAGAAGATGGAGATGGGGCCCTCGTCGTCCCCGCTGGCCACACCCTCGCTGACCGCATAGATCAACACCGCGAGGGACACCACCACGGAGACCACGAGCATGAGCGCGGACAACTGGTCCACGACCATCACGATGCCGTACGGGGCGGCCCAGTCCCCCAGGTGCACGACCTGCGGACCCTGGTTCCATACGTTCGCGAGCATGAACGCGTTCAGGATCAGCGTGAGCACCATGGCGCCCACGGTCACCCCGCGCTGCAGCCGGTTGCGGTGGACGATGATGAAGTTCAGGGCGGCGCCGAGGAACGGGATCAGGACCGCGAGCGGCGCGAACTGTGCCGGATCAGTGGTCATGCGGGCTCCTCCCTCGCGCCTCGGAGAACTTCTCGGCCCTGTAGTGACCAGGCGATTCGGCGGCCTCTTCCTCGTTGTGACGCGACGGTGCGAACCGGGCGTCCGCGTGGTTGAACTCGGAGGTGTCCTGCGGCAGGGCGTCGTCGTCCTCGGCGTCGTACGAGGACTGCTGCGCCACGCGGCGGTCCTGGAGGTCGTCCTGGATCTCGTCCCGGCGGGCCAGGATCCACGAACGCCAGATCATGCTGAGGATGAAGGCGGTCGTGGCGAGCGAGATCACGATCGAGGTGAGCACGAGCGCCTGCGGCAGCGGGTCCGAGTACTCCGAGGGGTCGCGGGCGGCGTCGTACAACGGCGCGATGCCGGGTGTGCCGCTCGTGTGCAGGATCAGCAGGTTGGCCCCGTTGGTGAGCAGCATGATGCCCAGCAGTACGCGGGTGAGCGAGCGTTCCAGCAGGAGGTAGACCCCCACGGAGAACAGCACACCCATGATTACCAGGAGTGTGAGATTCACGGTCATCGCTGTGCCTCCTGGGGCTCGTCCCCGGAGACCAAGGAGCCCTCGGGTGCGTCGGGGTCGTCCGCCCTGTGCGCGGTGACCTCGGGGCCGTTACGGGTCAGGCGGATCCGGGCGCCGCGGCCCGCGCGCTTCTTCCGGGACTCCACGGCGGAACGCTCGATCCGTTCATCGATCCGCCCGCCCAGGGAGCGCAGGATGTCCAGCACCAGGCCCACCACGATCAGGTAGACACCGATGTCGAAGATCACGGCGGTGACGAACTTGACGTGACCGAAGACGAGCATGTCCCACTCGAACGTGTAGCTCTTCATCACGGCCCCGCCGAAGAACACGGGGACGATCGCGTACAGGGAGGCGATCGCCAGGCCCGCGCCGAGCATCCAGCCCGCGTTGACCGGGGTCGCGCGTTCGAGCTCGTAGCGTCCGCCCGCGAGGTAGCGCAGGGTCAGGGCGAGGGAGGCCATCAGGCCGCCGGCGAAGCCACCACCGGGGATGTTGTGCCCCGCGATGAGCAGGTAGAAGGACACGAGCATGAAGGTGTGGAACAGCAGCCGGGCCACGACCTCGAAGATGATCGAGCGCCGCTCCGGGGCGAGCGTGCGCCCCGCGAGCAGGAACGGGTCCGCGTCCGGGCGGGAGGTGAACCGGCGGGCGACCTCGAGCTGGCGGGTGTTCGCGTGCGGGAAGTGCGCTGCGGAGTCCGCGCCACGCACGATCTTCAGCTGCTGGGTGTCCAACTCGTGACGGTCGCTGCGCAAGCGGTCCCCGCGTCCCTTGACGAAGATCAGGGACGCGATGCCCGTGGCGGCCACCGCGAGCACGGTGATCTCGCCCATGGTGTCCCACGCACGGATGTCCACGAGCAGGACGTTGACCACGTTGGCGCCGTCGCCCATCTCGTAGGCCATCCGCGGCAGTTCCAGGGAGATCCGTTCCGCCGACCGCGAGGACATGGAAAACACCGCGAGCGCCATCATGAACAGTCCGAACACCACGGCGAAGACCGCGCGGAACACGCGGTGCCCGGTGGGCCGGCGGTTCCACAGCGGGCCGGGCAGGGAACGCAGGGCCAGGACGAACGCCACGAGGGAGATCGTCTCCACGAGCGTCTGGGTCAGGGCGAGGTCCGGCGCGCCGTAGAGCGCGAAGGTCAGGGCCAGGCCGTAGCCCGTGACCGAGACCAGCAGGACGGCCAGGAACCGCTTGCCCGCGGTGAGCACGAGCAGGGCCGCCACGATCATGGCGATCCCGGTGACCAGCTGGGCCGGGGAATCCGCGTAGCGGAACCCGGCGAGCGGCGGGGTCTCGTTCCAGAACAGGGCCACGAGCGGCACCACGATCGCGGTCACGAGGATCACGGACAGGTAGAACATCAGCGAACCACGCTGGGTCCGGCCGGTGAGCCACACCGCGACCATGTCCAGCACGTTGATGATCTTGCGGTAGACGAAGTCACCGGTGGGCAGTTCCGGCAACCGGTCCTGAAACGAGCCCACGGGCCGGCGCGCGACGTACAACAGAGCGCCCACACCGATGATCAGCGCGGAGAGTCCCAGTGCCGGGGTCAACCCGTGCCACAGCACCAGGTGCACGTGGGATTCGGCGACGTCCGGGAACTGTTCCTGGTAGCCCACGATCCCGGCCTCCACGGGAGCGGGCCACAGGCCGAACACCACCGTGAGCAGGGCCAGCACCGCGGGCGCCACGAGGAAGGCCCACGGCACCGGGGTGAACTCGCCGATGACCGACTGACCGTCCTCGGCGGCGTCGAGATCGGAGAACTGCGCGGGCTTGCGCGCGAAGCCGCCCCACAGGAACCGCGCGCTGTACGCAAAGGTGAGGATGGAGCCGAGCACCACGCACACGAGCGCGATCATGGCGAGCGGGTCCGAGGCGTGGTCCACGAACGCAGTGAGGACGGCTTCCTTGGTCACGAAGCCGAGCAGCGGCGGGATCCCGGCCATGGACGCCGCACCGATCATGGCCACCACGAACAGCATGGGTGCCGTCCGACCCACACCGGAGAGCCTGCGGATGTCACGGGTCCCGGCCTGGTGGTCGATGATGCCCACGCTCAGGAACAGGGTGGCCTTGAACAGACCGTGCGCGATGACCATGCCCATGCCGGCCATCGCGGTGTCCGCGGTGCCGAACGCCACGACCGCGGTGATGAAGCCCAACTGGCTCACCGTGCCGTACGCGAGGATCAGCTTGAGGTCGAACTGGCGCAGCGCGACCCAGCCGCCGAAGATCATGGTGCCCAGGCCCAGGGTCAGGGTGACGGGCAGCCACCACTGGGTGTCCACGAACCCGGGAGCGAGCCGCGCCACGAGGTAGATCCCGGCCTTGACCATGGCCGCGGCGTGCAGGTAGGCGGAGACCGGGGTGGGCGCCGCCATGGCGGCGGGCAGCCAGAAGTGGGTGGGGAACAGCGCGGACTTGGAGACTGCGCCAGCCAGGATCAGCACGAGCGCCACGTCCACCGTGGTGGAGCCCAGGAGCTCGGGGGCCGCCTCCAGGACCTCGGAGATCCGGAAAGTCCCGGCGGCGTTGCCGAGCATCACCAGGCCCACGAGCATCGCCAGACCGCCCGCGGTGGTGATGATGAGCGCCTGCAGGGCCGCTCGACGCGCGGCGAGCTTGGTGCGCGAATAGGAGATCAACAGGAAGGAGAGCACCGAGGTGATCTCCCAGAACACGAACAGCACCATGAGGTCGTCCGCGGTGACCAGACCGAACATGGCGCCCGCGAAGGCCACGAGCTGGGCGGCGAACGGGCCGATGCCCTGGGCGTCCGACTTGAAGTAGCGCGCACAGTACGCGAGGACGAGCGCTCCCACGCCCAGCACCAGCAGGCACATCATGTACGCGAGGGAATCCATCCGGAAGGACAGCGAGATCCCCAGCTGGGGGATCCATTCCACGGTGGTGGTCCACCCGTCCACGTCCGCGTGGGCGCGGGATGTCTGGGTGAAAAGCCAGATCAGACTCGCGAGTGGGACGAGGGCCACGAGGTAGAAGCCGGAGCGTCCGGTGCGCTTGAGGATCGCGGGTGCACACAGGGCCGCGAGCCCGTGGACAAGCAGCACCGCGATCATAGGACCTTACCTCTCGAGCCACGGATTACCCACGAGTACCTGTAAATGGGCCCACGGGGATCCGGGCGGAAATGGGGTGTCAGTTTCGAGGTCCCCAGCATAACAAAGCAGGGTGACTGTCCGTTTCGCCGCACGTCACGGGCCCCTCACTCGGCGCCCCCACTGCCCAGGGGCGCCGGACCCTGGGCGGGAGGGCACAGGGCCCGTAGGGTGAGCCCATGACCGGTCAGCACCCGTCCACGGCGGCCCCTGGACGTCCCCCGCGCGCCCCACGCCCCGGCGAGGGCAGTTCGCGCGCCCGCGTGCTCATGTGGTGCCTGTGGGACACCGGCACGTCCGCGTACAACGCCGTGATGCTCACGTTCGTGTTCACCGTGTACCTCACGAGCCCGGCGTTCGGGTCGAGCGAGTACACGTCCACGGTGCTGAGCGTTGCCATGACCGTCGCGGGTTTCGCGATCGCGTTGACGGCGCCGCTGATCGGCCAGCGCAGCGATTCCCCGCGGTCCCGCGCCACGTTCCTCACCGGCAACACCGTGGTGCTCGTCCTGTGCACGGCTCTCGCGTTCCTCGCCCGACCCGATCCCGCCTTCCTGTTCCTGGGCGTGGGGCTCGTGGCCGTGGGCAGCGTGGCCCAGGAGTTCGCCACGGTCAGTTACAACGCCATGCTCCCCGCGCTGGCCGGCCCCCAGCGCATGGGTAAGGTCTCCGGGTGGGGCTGGGGCGCGGGGTACGTGGGCGGGATCTTCGCCCTCGCTTTCGTCCTGTTCGGTTTCGTCACACCCGGGTTCCTGGGCATCCCCACCGACGACGCCCTCAACTACCGCGCCGTGGCACTGTTCAGCGCGGCATGGATCCTCGTGTTCTGCCTGCCCCTCCTGCTCAAGGCGCGAAGTATGCCGTTCCGAGCATCCATCAACGACGCCGCTGCGGTCCCCGCACAGCCCCGCCACCGCGGCATCCTGGGCGCTTACGCCGAGCTCTTCCGCACCATCGCGGCCCTGTGGCGGGTTTCGCGTGCCACGGTCGTCTTCCTGCTCAGTTCCGCGGTCTACCGGGACGGATTGGCCGGGGTCTTCACATTCGGCGGGGTCCTGGCCGCGGGTAGCTTCGGGTTCTCGCTCACCGAGGTCGTCATGTTCGCGGTCGCGGCCAATCTCATCGCGGCGCTGGGCGCGTTCGTGGGCGGCGCCCTCGACGACGCCGTGGGCCCGCGCGCGGTGATCACCGCGTCCCTCGTGGGTGTGCTCGTGGCGGGAACGGCCCTGCTGTTTTGGCACGGCAAGATCGCGTTCTGGGTGTGCGGGCTGGCACTGTGCCTGTTCGTGGGACCCGCACAGGCGGCCTCGCGCACGTACCTGGGGCGGCTCATCCCCCCGGGCCGTGACGGGGGGATCTACGGTCTGTACGCCACCACGGGCCGCGCGGTGAGCTTCATGGCCCCCGGGTTGTTCGGGGTGTTCGTGACCCTGATGGGCGCCCAGATCTGGGGCATCCTGGGGATCCTGGTGGTCGTGGCCGCGGGACTCGTGCTGTTGTTGCTCACGCCCCGCCCTCCCGAGGGGTTCACCACGGCCCGCGTGTGAGCCGCACCCACGCGCAGGCTCACTCGATGCGCGAACTCACTCGATGATCGTGCGGTGGAAGTTCAGGTGGCTGCGCGACGCGGTGGGGCCCCGCTGGCCCTGATAGCGGTTACCGTAGGCGCCGCTGCCGTACGGGTGCTCGGTCGCGGAGGAGAGCTGGAAGAAGCACAACTGCCCCACCTTGGAACCTGGCCACAGTTTGATGGGCAGCGTGGCCATGTTGGACAGCTCGAGCGTCACGTGCCCGCTGAACCCCGGGTCGATGAACCCGGCGGTCGAGTGCGTGAGCAGGCCCAGCCGCCCCAGGGAGGACTTGCCCTCGAGGCGCGCCGCGACGTCGTCCGGCAGGGTGACCTTCTCGTACGTGGCCCCCAGCACGAACTCCCCCGGGTGCAGCACGAACGGCTCGTCCGGGGCCACCTCCACGAGCCGCGTGAGATCGGGCTGCTCCTGGGAGGGGTCGATGTGCGCGTACTTGTGGTTGTCGAACAGCCGGAACCAGCGGTCCAGGCGCACGTCCACGCTCGCGGGTTGGACCATCGCGGGATCGTACGGTTCCAGGTGCACGCGCCCGGAATCCAGGTGGCGGCGGATGTCGCGATCTGAGATGAGCACGTGTCCACGGTAGCCCACGGCCCCGCCCGCTCCCCGGTCACGACGCCTCGGAACAACCACGCACCGAAACGTGTTGTAGAGTGGTGGGCGTTCAAACGTGGACCACACGGTCCCGCACGAACGATGCGGCTGTAGCTCAATGGTAGAGCGCACGCTTCCCAAGCCTGATACGCGGGTTCGATTCCCGTCAGCCGCTCCGCACGAATCGTGAAACGCCCCGGGACCCATCTGGTTCCGGGGCGTTTCGCGCCGAGGACCCGCCCCGAACACCGCCCCGGCCCTCACGGCGGGCGGCCGGCGGGTCTGGACCGCGAACCACACCACCCATCGCATCAGGAGCGATCATGCTGCGCACCATGTTCACCGGGAAGATCCACCGGGCCACCGTGACCCAGGCGGACCTGCATTACGTGGGGTCCGTGACGGTGGACCAGGACCTGCTGGACGCCGCGAACATCCTGCCCGGCGAGCTCGTGGCGATCGTGGACGTCACCAACGGTGCGCGGCTCGAGACGTACACGATCGCGGGCGAGCGCGGTAGCGGCGTCGTGGGCATCAACGGCGCCGCGGCGCACCTGGTGCACCCGGGTGACCTGGTAATCCTGATCGCGTACGGTCTCATGGACACCGCCGAGGCGCAGAACTACGAACCCCACGTGGTACACGTGGACGAGCACAACAGGATCGTGGCGCTCGGTTCGGACCCCGCGGACGCCGTGGTGGGGGACATGCTCCGCCCGCCGCACGCCCGCGCCCACCTGCAGGCCCAGGAGGACGCGGCCGTCGCGGGCCTGTGACCCTGCCGCGCTCCCGGTGCACCCGGGCGCGCGGACCCGCCGACGCGAGGAGATGAGCTCATGAGCGGAGTCGTCTCCGGGTTCTTCATCGTATGGGCCGTGATCGGGCTGGGTTACGTGATCGGGCGCGCAGGGGTGCTCGGCCCGGACGGCCAGCGGGTGCTGTCCAAACTCGCGTTCTACGTGGCGTCCCCGCCGCTATTGTTCACCACCATCTCCGAAGCGGACATCCACCACATCTTCTCCGCGCCGCTGCTCGTGGCGGCCGCGTCCGCGTGGCTCACCATGATCGCGTACGCACTGCTCTCCCGGTTCGTGTTCTCCCGGGACGCCGCCACCGTGGTGATGGGCGCGCAGGCCGCCGGGCAGGTCAACGCCGCCAACCTGGGGATCCCCATCGCCTTGTTCGTCCTGGGGGACGCGTCCCAGGTGGCCCCGGTGATGCTGTTTCAGCTGGCGATCAACACGCCGCTGTACCTCACGATCATGGACACCCTCACTGGCGGGCGGCGCCCCACGGCCGGCTCGGTGCTCAAGAACATCGTGACGAACCCGCTCATCATGGGCTCCGCCCTGGGCATCATGTCCACGGCCACGGGGATCCGCCTGCCCGACCTCGCGATGGAGCCCGTGCGCATCGTGGCGGGTGCGGCCGTTCCCGCGATGCTGCTCGCCTTCGGTCTCTCGCTGGTGGGCTCCCGCCCCCTGGCTTCCCCCGGCACCCGGGTGGACACGCTGCTCGCGACCGGGGCCAAGGTCGTCGTGCACCCCGGGCTCGCGCTGTTGCTCGCGTGGGCGCTCGGGCTCACCGGGCACGCCCTGTACGCGGCCGTGATCATGGCCGCGCTGCCCACCGCGCAGAACCTCTACGTAGCGGCCGTGCGCTACGACCGGGCCACCACGGTGTGCCGGGACACCGTCCTGCTCACCACGGTCGTGTCCATGGCCACGATGGCGGTGGCCGCGGTCTTCCTCTCCTGACACACCGGCCGCCACGCCACCATCCCCGAAAGCGGGTAACACTCGGTCCGTGACGCACGCCACGCCTACACTGAGCAGATGCTGAAATGACCGGTATCCCTACGGGGAGCGCCGGACCCATTCCGTCAGTACAGGCGCTCATCAGGGGAGGAACCATTGTGAAGTCCACTCACCACTCTCGCAGGGCTGGCAAGCCTCGCACGGTCCGCAGCGTAGCGGCCGCTGCGGCGGCGTCCGCCATGCTGCTCACGGGGTGCAGCGGCGGGGAGTCCGGCCCGCCCACGCTCACGTGGTACATCAACCCGGATGACGGCGGCCAGGACGTCCTTGCCCAGCAGTGCTCGGACGCGTCCGGCGGCAAGTACAAGATCCAGACGTCGCTGCTCCCTCGTGACGCGGCGTCCCAGCGCGAACAGCTGGCCCGCCGCCTCGCCGCGGGCGACACGTCCATGGACATCATGAGCCTGGACCCGCCCTATGTCCCAGAGCTCGCGGAACCCGGCTTCCTCGCCAAGCCCCCGCACGACGTCGTCGAGGCGACCACCAAGGACACCCTCGAGGGCCCGCTGGAGGGCGCCAAATGGAACGGCGAGATCGTGGCCATCCCGTTCTGGGCCAACACGCAGCTGCTGTGGTACCGCGAGTCGGTGGCCAAGGCGGCGGGTCTGGACATGTCCGAGCCCGTCACGTGGGACCAGCTCATCAAGGCGGCCAAGTCCCAGGACAAGTACCTGGGCGTGCAGGGCGTGCGCGGTGAGGCCATGTCGGTGTGGGTCAACGGCCTCGTGGAGTCGGCTGGCGGCCAGGTGGTCTCGGACGGCCAGGACGGTCAGGACGCCAAGATCACGCTAGACTCCGACGCCGGCAAGAAGGCCGCGGAGATCATCGGCACCATCGGCAAGGAGGGCCTCGGCGGACCCGGCCTGGCCACCCAGGACGAGAACGCCTCCATGATCCAGTTCCAGGGGGACAAGGGCTCGTTCATGGTCAACTGGCCGTTCATCTACTCGGCCACGAAGGCCTCCGTGGACGAGGGCACCCTCGACAAGTCGGTGCTGGACGACATCAAGTGGACCACGTGGCCCCGTGTCGACGCGGACACCGAGGCGCACCCGCCGCTGGGCGGCATCAACCTGGGCGTGGGCGCCAAGTCCGAGAACCAGGACCTCGCGTGGGAGGCCGTGCAGTGCATCGTCTCCCCCGAGCACCAGGCCCAGTACTTCGCGACCAACGGCAACCCGCCGTCCTCCATGAAGGCCTTCGACGACCCCGAGGTCAAAAAGGCGTACCCCATGGCCGACACCATCCGGAAGTCCCTCGACGCCGCGAAGCCCCGCGCGCAGACCCCGTACTACAACGAGATCTCCACGGCCATCCAGCAGAACTGGACCCCGCCGGCGGAAGTCACCGAGGACACTCCGCGTGAGACCACCGAATTCATCCAGGAAGTCCTGAAAGGAGATGCGCTGTTGTGAGTAGCACCGTCGATTCGCGCGCTCGCGCGTCCACGCCGGAGGAGTCCCGCCGTAGAGGCCATCTCTCGGACCGGGCCCGTTCGGAGCGGAAACTGGGGTGGCTGCTCGCCGGCCCCGCGTTCGTGATCATGCTCCTGGTCACGCTGTACCCCATCGTCCAGGCGTTGTGGGACTCGCTGTTCTCCTTCCGGCTCACCGCACCCGGTGACAAGGAGTTCGTGTTCCTGGGCAACTACTCCACGGCCCTGTCGGATATCGTGTTCTGGCGGGACCTAGGCGTGACCCTGCTGATCACCGTGGTCACGGTGGTCGTGGAACTCGTCCTGGGCCTCGCCCTCGCGCTCGTGATGCACAGCGCGATCAAGGCCACGCGCGGCCTGCTGCGCACCGCCATCCTGGTGCCCTACGGCATCATCACGGTGGTCTCCGCGTTCGCGTGGTTCTACGCCTTCGACATCACCACCGGCTACGTGAACAACTGGCTCTCGTGGCTGCCCATGATCGGTCCGGACTTCAACTGGTTTGCCTCCGCGGGCCCGTCCCTGTTCGTGATCATGGCCTCGGAGATCTGGAAGACCACCCCGTTCATCTCGCTGCTGCTGCTCTCCGGGCTCGCACAGGTCCCCGGTGAGCTCACCGAGGCCGCCCGTGTGGACGGCGCCTCGGCATGGCAACGCCTGAGCAAGGTGGTCCTGCCGAACATGAAGGCCGCCATCATGGTGGCCGTGGTGTTCCGTGCCCTGGACGCCTTCCGCATCTTCGACAACGTCTTCATCATGACCAAGGGCCAGTACGGCACCGAGACGCTCTCGCTGCTCGCGTACCGCACGTCCATCGGTCGTCTGGAAATCGGCCTTGGTTCGGCCATCTCGGTGATCCTGTTCATCTGCGTGATGCTGATCGCGCTGGTGGCCATCAAGGTCTTCAAGGTGGACCTCACCGGTGGCTCTGGGAAGGGGAAGTAACCGCCATGTTGAGCACCAAGCAAAAAATCGGATGGACCGTCATCAGCATCGCGGTGCTGGTCTACGCGCTTTTCCCCGTCCTGTCCATCCTGATGACGTCCTTCAAATCCTCCTCGGACCTGAACTCGGGCAAGTTCATCCCCACGAAGTTCGTCACGAGCAACTACGAGCAGATCTTCGTGGGCGATGCCAAGGACCTGTTCCTGCCGGCCCTGTGGAACTCGATCGGCATCTCACTGATCTCCACGTTCGTGGCCGTCGTGCTCGCGACACTGTGCGCCTACGCGATCGCACGCCTGGACTTCCCGGGCAAGAAGATCGTGCTGACCACCGCACTGATGGTCTCGATGTTCCCGGTGATCTCCATCGTCACGCCGCTGTTCAACCTGTGGCGCCAGGTGGGGCTCTACGACACGTGGCTCGGCCTGATCATCCCCTACCTGTCCCTGACCCTGCCGATCTCCATCTGGACCCTGGCGGCGTTCTTCCAGCAGATCCCCTGGGACCTGGACCGCGCGGCCCAGGTGGACGGCGCCACCACGTGGCAGGCGTTCCGCAAGGTGATCGTGCCGCTCACGCTGCCGGGTGTCTTCACCACGGCGATCATCGCGTTCTTCATCGCGTGGAACGACTTCGTGTACGGCATCGGCCTGACCTCGACCTCCGCGGCGCGTCCCGTCCCGGCGGCACTCGCGTTCTTCACCGGCGCCTCGCAGTTCGAGGCCCCTGCGGGCGCGATTTCCGCGGCGGCGATCATCGTGACCATCCCTGTGGTGCTGCTCGTTCTGGCGTTCCAGCGCCAGATCGTCTCCGGCCTGACCCAGGGCGCGGTCAAGGGCTGAGCCCGCCGCACCATCCACGCTTAGACATAGATAGGACTGAGTAGACATGGCAGCAATCACCATGGAACACCTCGTCAAGAAGTACGACGACGGTTTCCCCGCGGTCAACGACATCTCCATCGACGTCGCCGACGGCGAGTTCCTGATCCTCGTGGGCCCCTCCGGCTGCGGAAAGTCCACGCTCCTGCGCATGGTCGTGGGCCTCGAGGACATCACCTCCGGGGACCTGAACATCAACGGGGTGCGCGTCAACGACAAGCAGCCGCGTGATCGCAACCTCTCAATGGTGTTCCAGAACTACGCGCTGTACCCGCACCTGTCGGTGTACGAGAACATCGCCTTCCCGCTGCGCCTGTCCAAGGGGCAGTTCAGCGAGGAAGAGATCGACCGCAAGGTGCGCGAGGCGGCGGACACCCTGGACCTCAACGAACACCTCGAGCGCAAGCCGGCGAACCTCTCCGGCGGTCAGCGCCAGCGCGTGGCCATGGGGCGCGCGATCGTGCGTGACGCGGACGCTTTCCTCTTCGACGAACCCCTGTCCAACCTGGACGCCAAGCTGCGCGGCCAGATGCGCACGGAGATCGCGCAGCTGCAGCGCCGCATGGGCATCACGTCGCTGTACGTGACCCACGACCAGACCGAGGCCATGACCCTCGGTGACCGTGTGGCCGTGCTCAAGCGTGGTCAGCTCCAGCAGATCGCGTCCCCGCGGGAGCTCTACGAACAGCCCGTCAACCTGTTCGTGGCGGGGTTCATCGGCGCTCCGTCCATGAACTTCATCCCGGCGCGCGTGAACGGCTCGGTGTTCCACACCCCGATCGGGGACATCGAGGTTCCGGAGCGCGTGCAGGGCAAGCTCACGAACGCCCCCGAGATCGTGCTGCTGGGCCTGCGCCCGGAGCACTTCGAGGACGCGAAGTTCGTGGACGAGACGAAAATCCCCCACGGGACCGTCTTCGACTCCGAGTTCACGCACACCGAGTGGCTGGGCAACCAGCAGTACGGCTACATCCACTACCAGCAGGATGCCGCCGTGCAGCACAAACTCAACGAGCTGGCCCAAGAGCTGGACGCTGACGAGATGCCCGCCCAGGTGGTCGTCTCCCTGGACGCGTCCTCCCGCATCCGCGGTGGCTCCACGGCAAAGATCTGGCTGGACAGCCGCAAGATGCACGTGTTCAACCCGGAGACGGGTGAGAACCTCACGCGTGACGCGGAGGCCGGTGCGGAGCTGACCCGCGAGGCCAACGAGGAGCGCAAGGCGGAGATCGAGCGTTCGCGTCGGCACGTGGGCTCGGCGGGTTCCACCGAACGGTCCGACGGCGCGGTCACCGGCAACCACATGGACGGCAGCACCGCTGCTCGCTGAGCGTCCGGCACGGGCCGCGGCATATCGCGGCCCGCCGACCGTACGACGGCCGGTTCCCGAGAAGGGGACCGGCCGTCGTCGTACCCGGAGCCGCCCGGGCCCGCTCGGGCGCTTCGGTCCGCGGCCGGGCCGGAAATCGGAGGGTGCGGGGTACGTCTCCGCCCGACCCCCGAAAGGAACCGAGCGTCGTTGTGGTCCAGGACCGCGCTGGAGGCGCCACGGCCCGCGGTGGGACCCGAAGCCGGGGGTCAGGGCCCCGCCTGGCCCCTGCACGGGAACCGAGCACCGTCGTCCCCGGACGGCTCTGCTGCCGACTGGGGCGGGTGCATCAGGCGGGGCCCCGTGTGAAAGCCCACCAGGCGAACAGGGCGACCGCTGCGATCAACGCGCACGACGCCGCGACGTAGCGCACACGCGGGTAGCGCACCCGCCATGCGACGAGCCGGGGCCAGTGCTCCGTGAGTTGCGCCGGCGTGGCCCGCTGGAAGTTGACGTGCTGGGCGCCGCTCGCCCGGGCCAGCTCGTCCAGGGTACGCGCGTCCCAGACCGTCCCGTCCAGGAAGAGCGCCGAGCGCCCGGCCGGGGTGACGAACCAGAGGCAGGGTCGACCGCGGGACCCACCGCTGCGCGGGCGCGCCGCGAGCAGCGTCCGGACCGTGACCACCTGGGCGATCCGCTCGCGGGGCACGGCCCGGAAACCGACCCAGCGGGAGAGCAGGACGTGGTGCGCGGTGAGCACCACGAGCGCGGGGCACAGGTAAGCGTAGGCCGTCACGAGGCCCACGAGGGCGAGCAGGAGCAGCACGCCCATCGCGGGGCCGGCCGGGCGGCGGTACCCGATCACGAACACCGCGACGACCACGAGCAACAGCGGGGGAAGTGCCGCGCCGAGCCGGCGGCCGTACGACCCCATTCGGGGGTGGAACACGTGTTCCGGTGCCCCGTACTTCGCCGGGATCTGTCGGATGGTTTCCGCCATGAGCCGCCCTCGTGCCTGCCGTCCTCGGGGATCACACCGGAGTGGGCGATCGCGCCGTCCGGGGGCGGTGCCCCCGGGCCGCCCGGTTCAGCCTAGCGGCCCGGCAGCGGGCGGGTCATCGCCGGGACACGCGGGGCCCGCTCCCCGGGACGTCCACTAACGTGGGGACTCATGGAACGCAGTGAACGCATCGTCAGGGCCGTGGGGGCATGGTTCGTCCTGATTCTGCTGGCGCTCGCAGGTGCGGCTGTGACCATTGCGCTCGTGAACAAGTACGCGTACGGGCCCGAGACGGACGTGCGCGATTACTTCCAGGCCCTCCAGGCCGGCGACGGCGGCAAGGCCCTGGGGTTGCTCAACGCCCAGGTCCCGAACTCCAACGCGGCCCTGTTGGACGGCGAACCCCTGGCCGAGGCAAGCAAGGGACTCGAGAACGTATCCGTGCGCACCGTCGCATTGTCCGGGGACCGGGCGGTGGTGCGGGCGAGCTACACGCTGAACGGTCATGAGGCGTCCTCCGAGTTCACGCTCCACCCCGCGGAGACGCAATGGGGGTTCTTCACGGTGTGGGACTTCGATCCCTCCACGCTGCCCACCATGAACGTGGCCATGCCGGGTTCCACCGCGGTGGACATCAATGGCGCGTCCGTGGCGCTCCCCGGGTCCTCCCGTGAGTTCGCGGTCTTCTACCCCGGGATCTACACGGGCTCCTACACCTCCCCCATGGTGCGTGCCGAGCCGCAGGAGGCGGCCGTGAGCGACGCCCGGGAGAACACCACCATGAAGCTCGAGGCCGAGCCGTCCGAACGCCTCACTCACCAGGTGGACAAACAGATCCACGAGCACCTGGACGAGTGTGCCGCGCAGGACAGCCTCTACCCCGCGGGATGCCCCTTCTCCTACCAGTTCGACGGGCGCATCCAGGGCCGCGTCTCCTGGGGCATCAAGGATTACCCCACGCCCTACGTCTCCCTGGACGACGCCGCCGCGGGCCGCTGGCACGTGTCCGACAGCCGGGGGATCGCGCGCATCGAGTTCACCGCGGTGGACCTCTATGACGGCACCACATCCCAGGTCACCGATGAGGTCCCGTTCCTGCTGAGCGCGGACGTGAGGGTCACCGGGGACGAGGTGACCCTCACGCCGCGCTGACGGGCGGGCGCCGCGCTGACGGGTGTGCCCCGGGTGCATGTGCGCCCGGGGCGGGTGGTGGGCGACGGATTGGGCGGGGCGTGGGAGAAGGGTGGGCCGTGGTGCCCGTGGGCCCCGCTCAGTCCGTTCCGCGCAGGTCCAGCGTGAGTCCCGCCGGGGCCTGCGGGGCCACCGTGAACGGGATCCCCCAGTCCTGCTGGTACAGGTGGCACGCCGCGTGCTCCGGGATCTCCCCGTCCGGGGAGCCGTCGCACGCCGCCGCGCGGGCCGTGATGTGCAGGACCCCCTCCGTGACACCGTCCGCGATCCGCAGGGAGCGGGTCAGCCCCTGGGCCGTCCCGTCACCTTGCACGAGTGCATCTTCCGGGGACGAGGACACCTTCAGCTGCGTGGGATCACCCCACCGGGGGTCGAGCTTCTGACCCGTGGGGGCCGAGAACCGCACCGTGAGCTCGAGCTCGCCGGGGGCCACCGGCGTGCGCTTGCGCTGCATGCTGGCCGCACCCTCGTCCACGGTCTGGGCCTGCTTGGGCACCGCCACCCGCACGAGGCGGTGGGCATTGGTCTCCACGACCACCAGGACGGGCTCGTCGTGGCTCGTGTCGAGCAGGACGTCGGAGGGCTCAGCGAGTCCGCGGGTCAGCGTGGAGACCTCACCGGTTGCGGGGTCGAACCGGCGCACCGCACCGTTGTAGGTGTCGGCCACGGCCACGGATCCGTCCGGGAGCACGCACACCCCCAGGCAGTGCTGGAACCGTGCCTGATCGGCCGGCCCGTCCCGGAACCCGAAGTCGAACAGTCCGAGTCCCACGGCGGATTCCACCGATGTGGACCCGTCCTCGCCGAAGCGCACGCGGCGCAGCGCGGAGGACTCGGAGTCCGCGACCCACACGGCCCCGTGGGCGTCCTGAGCCAGGCCGGAGGGCTGGGCGAACCAGCTCTCGGACGCGGAACCGTCGCGCAGTCCCTCGTCCCCGGTCCCGGCCAGCACGGCGAGCGCCCCGGTGCGCGGGTCGAACGAGAACAGTTGGTGCGTCCCGGCCATCGCGACCACCAGGGTGCCCGCGGCGTCGGACCACGTCACGTCCCACGGGGAGGACAGCGCCACGGACGTGGCCGAGGCGTCCTGCGGGATCTCGTTGGGGTCCACGCCGCGCGCGCGGGCGTCGTCGAGCAGGCGCTGGACGCCGTTGCCCGCCAAAGTGCGCACCGCGCCGGTGCCCAGTTCCACGCCGCGTAGCCGGTGGTTGACAGTGTCCGCGACCACGAGGTCGTAGCCGACGTCGGCACGCACGCGTTCGGGGAGCACCGCGATGCCCTGGGGTTCGTTGAACCGCGCGGCGTCCCGGGGGCCGTCCGCCCAGCCCTTGGTGCCGGAACCGATGGCCCGACGAACCGTGGTGAGGTCCTCCTCGAGATGGACCAGGCGGTGGTGACCGGTGTCGCTGACCATGAAGGAACCGTCCGGAAGGGCCACGACCTTGCCGGGGAAGCGCAGGTCCCCCTCGGGCTGCGGGCGCGGGACGTAGGGGCCGTCCCCGCGGTGCAGGGTGCCCCTGGCGTCGTGCTCGGCCACGAGTTCGGACACGAGGGATTCCAGCCCCTGGACGTGGCCCTCACCCGAGAGGTGCGCCACGATGTACCCCTCGGGGTCCACGACCACCAGGGTGGGCCACGCGCGCGCCGTGTAGGCGTCCCACGTGCTCAACCGGGGGTCGTCGAGCACCGGGTGGGTGATCTCGTAGCGGTCCACCGCCGCGGCCAGTGCGTCCGGGTCCGCCTCGTGCTCGAACTTGGGGGAATGCACGCCCACGGTCACGAGCACGTCCGCGTACTTCTCCTCGAGGGGGCGCAGCTCGTCCAGCACGTGCAGGCAGTTGATGCAGCAGAAGGACCAGAAGTCCAGGATCACGATCTTGCCCCGTAACGCCTGCAGGTCCAGTCGCTCACCGCCGGTGTTCAGCCAGGCTCTGCCCTCAAGTTCCGAGGCGCGGACGGGTGTGTTCATGCGTGCGGAGGTCACGGTGTCTGGGTCCTTCCACCGGGGGTCAAGGGTTTCTTCCTGGGACAACGTTATCCGCGGGGCAGAGCTTCCCGTGCGTTACGTGACGCTCCCGCACACCCCGCGGACCCGTCCGCCCACCGCCCGGCCTCGCCGGCGCCCGTCCCGGCGGACGTCATCGACGCCGCTCGTCCCGCTCCGCGAGCTCGGCCATCATCTCGTTGTAGGCGCGCAGTTCGGCGTCGTCCGTGCGATCGGCCTGCCGGTCCACCCGGCGGTTCTCCTTGGCGCCCTCCATGGCCCACAACACGGCCACGATGACGGCGAGCAGGAACGTGGGGAACTCGCCGATCCCCCACATGAGCATGCCGCCGAGCTGCTGGTCGTCCAGGGCGCTGGGACCCCACGGGCGGCCCATGTTGCCGAACCACGAGGCCTGCAGCACCGTGGTCAGGCTCATGATGCTGATGCCGATGAACGCGTGCGCGGCCATGGTCGCGAGCAGCAGCACGAGACGCATGGGGTAGCTGGGCCGGCGCGGGATGGGGTCGATGCCGATCAGCACGAGCGCGAACATGTACCCCGTGAACAGGAAGTGCACCATCATGAACTCGTGGCCCACGTGGTAGCGCAGCGTGAAGCGGAACAGGTCCGTGAAGTAGAACAGCACGATCGAGAACGCAAAGTTCGCGGCCGCGAAGATCGGGTGCGTCACGATCCTGCCCCACGTGGAGTGCACGAGACGCAGGATCCACTCACGCGGACCGCGGGTACCGTCCCCTCGTGGTTCGAGAGCCTTGAGCACCACGGTGACGGGTGCGCCCGAGACCAAGAACAGCGGCACGATCATGGTCAGGCTCATGTGCTCGACCATGTGGGCGGAGAACAGCACGCGGGCGTAGACCGCCACCCCGCCGCTCGTCGCGTAGAGCAGTGCAGCCAGCCCGCTGAACCAGGACACGGTGCGCAGCACGGACCACGAGTCCCCGCGGCGCCACACCTTGATCGCGGCCCACAGGTACACCACGGCCATGAACACGACCACGGCCACCCAGAACCAGTCCAGGCGCCACGTGGTGAACCAGCGGGCGAACGTGGGCTCCGGGGGCAGTTCGTACCACGTGAGGATTCGCGCCGGGGAGGCGTCCGGTGCAAGCTCCTCCGGGACGGGCGGGGCGGTGCGGCTCAGGGCCGTGGCGATGCCCATGAGTAGCCCCATGAGCACCACTTCTACTACGAGCACGCGCCACATGGTGGCCGCGCGGGACCGGGAGCCGTCCGCGACCCCGGGGATCAGCCACTGCCGGTGCGCGAAACCCGCCAGCGCCAACAACAGGGTCAGCACGAGTTTGGTGAGCGCCAGGATCCCGTAGGAGGACGTCAGCTGCTCCCACGTTCCGATACGCACCGCGGCATTGATGACCCCGGAGAGCAACACCAGCAGGTAGCAACCCAGAGCCACCACGGAGTAGCGCCGCAGTACGACCGCGAGCAGGGGTTCGGTGTGGCGGGAGCCCCCGCGGCCGCTGACCGTGAACTCGCGGGACAGCAACGGCCCCACCCAGATCAGCACCAGCAGCCCGCCGACCCACAGGCACACTCCCAGCAGGTGCAGCCCCAGGGAGTTCACCGCACCCATGTGGTCCACACCACCCGCGGCGTGACCGTTGAGTGCCAGCGCCACGATCGCCACGAAGGACAGCGCGAGGGTGCAGAACAGTCCCAGCAGCGCCCGCACGCCGAAAACCAGGGTAGTGACCACGGCGGCCACCATCACGATCACCGATTGGGACTGGCCCGTGGAGATCCCGGTGATGTAGTGCAGCAACTGTTGGGTGTAGTTGCCCCCCGTGCCGATACCGGATCCGGAGACGTCCGAGTACGTGAAGATCAGCACGGCCACGGCCGCCACGGTCCACACCACGGCCGCGGCCTCGACGAGCTGCATGACGCTGCGGAACACCGGGTGTTCCGGTTCGCCCGCCTGGTCCTTGCTGTTGCGCGGTGGCCGTTTCCGGGAGCGGTCTGCGAAACGGGGCACCACGCCGATCGCCAGCAGCAACCCGCCCATCACCACCGTTATCGCGATGTTGTGGACGGTCTCCACCACGGGCAGCCCCCAGCGCACGAGCGTTCCCGGGTCCGCGACCTGCCGGGGGGCGGCCGCTCCCCCGTAGACCAGGGCCGCGGTCATCCCGATCATGGCCGCGACGAGCACGACCGTGATGGTCCACGGGCTCACACTCACCGCTCCCGCGGGAGCGGTCCCGCCGTTCGGTGAACTCGCACCGTTCGACGAGCTCGCGCCCTTCGACGAGCCGGCGCCGAGCGGGCGCCCGGCATCCGGCGCGCTATCGCGCTCACGGCCGGGAGCGACGTCGCCCCGCGAACCGTCCCGGCGCGGGCCGGTGTCCCTGGTGCGTGCGCTGGTACTCATCGTGGCGTTCCTCCGGCCCGTTGATTCTCTCGTTGTGCTGCTCCGCGCACGGGGGTCACGTGAACAACGCGTCCCCGATGAACCCACCCACTTCGCAACCCGGCGGGATAGCGAACACGGCGGATCCGATGGGCACGGTCCACGTGTTCAGCATGTCCAACTGCGCCAGCCGCCGCTGGATGGGCACGAACTGTTTCACGGGATCCGACTGGTAGGACGCGAAGATCAGCCCCGTGTTGGACACCCCGCCCCGGACGTCCCCGGAGCGGCTGTGCCCGGACGCATCACTCACCGCCAGATCGTAGTTGTACACCCTGCGGAAGATCTTCTCGTCCGGGTTGTCGCTGCGCGAACGCCGCACATGACTGTAGGACGAGATGACCGGGAATCCCAGGGGGCCCTTGGCCTCGAAGTCCGGTTCGTCGTGCTCGGCGGCGCCCGTCAACGGTGCGCCGTTCGACAACCGGCGCCCCAGCGAGTCCTCGCGCGCGGGGGTGTCGGCCTCGTCCCACGTGTCCAGGTTCATGTGGATCCGCCGGATCACCACGGATGTCCCGTTCTCGATCCACGGGGTGAACCCGCCCTGACCGTAGACGACCTTCTCGTGATCAGCCTCCCCCGGGTACGGGTTCACGGTGCCGTCCACCTGACCGAAGAGGTTGCGCGTGGTCTGACCGTCCGGGGTGGCGCCCACGGTGTTGCGGAACCCGTCCTGCACCCAGCGCACGGTCGCGAAGGACCGGATGTCCTTGAGCAGCACCCGCTGGGCGTGGGCCAGGGTCAGCTTGTCGTCGCAGCACAGCTGCAGCAACAGGTCCCCCTGATTCCACCGGTCCTGCAGTTTGTCGATCGTGAAAGCGGGCAAGGGCTTGAGCCATTGCGGGGCCCGGTCGGCGTCGATCACGGCCATGGCCCGCGGTCCGAAACCCACCGTGACGGTCAGCCGCGAGGGGTTCTGGGCGAGCCAGGGTTCCTGGTCGTTGACGGGGGCGGTGCCCTGCGTGAGGGCCGCGGCGTCGTCCGTGAGCACGCGCAGCAACCGCCGCAGTGCGTCCCGGTCCACGTCCCGGTGCAGGTCCAGGGCGATGAACACGCAGAACGCCTGCGGCAGCGTGGCCACGCCCGCCTGTCGTGGGCCGTGGAAAGCTTCGGTCCGCAGCCCGGGCCGTTGGCTGTCCTGTCCCGCCGCCGCGAGCCGGGGGTCCACGGCGCCGAGGGCCGCAGCGGAAACCGCCCCGAGTCCCGTGGCGCCGGCGCCGGCGACCGCGCCCGTGAGCAACGATCGCCGGCTCCACCCCGAAGCGGAAGGGCCCCGATCAGTGGTCATGACACGTGGGCAGTGCGCTCGAGGATGGGCTCGTGCTCATGCCCTCGTGCGACCCGTGGTCGTGGGCGGCATCCGACGACGACGAGTGTCCGGCCCCCGAGCCGTGCTCGCCTCCGTGGCCCGAGTGCTCGTCCTCGCCGGGCGCGTACCGCTCCTTCGCGCCCGTGAAGTCGCGCACCGGGACGGTGACGTCCCGGGTCCCGCTGTCGGTGCGAAGCTGCAGCGTGAGGTCACTACCGGCCTTGAGCGAGCACGTGAGCCCCATGAGCATGATGTGATTGCCGCCCGGCTTCAGGTCCAGGCTCTCCCCCGGTGCGAGGGTGAAGCCACCCTCCTTCTGCCGCATCTGTGTGGCGCCGGAGCCGCCGTCCGCCACGGTCTCGTGCAGCTCGACCGAGCGCGCGACGCCGTCCGCGCCCGCCCCGGTGAACGTGACCTCCTGCCCGGAGGTGTTCGTGAGCTTGCCGAACACGGCGGTCATCCCGGAGTCGGCCGCCTTGGCCCAGCCGTCGCTCAGTTCCAGGGGCGCAGCGGCGGTGCTGTGCGTCGCGGAGTCCGTCCCCGCGGGCGACGACGCCGCCTCCCCACCCTGCGCCGAGCACCCGCTCAGCGTAGCCAGGCCGAGGCCCAAGACGGCCACAGCGGCCAGCGCACGGCGCGGGGCGGGAACGGACGTGGTGTTCAGGTTGTAGTTCATATGTGAGTCCTTAGGAGTGAATCGTGCTCCGGCTCGCCCGTCCGCTGCGCGTGTCGTCGGACGCGGCGTCGAGAGACGCGGCACTGTGCCTACTCGACACCGGGCCCATGCCCGCTCGACAGACGGACTGTGCCCACTCGATGCCGGGGCCGCGGGCCGCGCCCTGAGTACCGGGGGTGCCAGAGCAACCGGTGTCATACGGACGGTGCTCGTCCGAGCGGCGGCGCGGTCACGTCCGTCGATCACATCGAGCCGGTATCGAGTCAGCGGTGGGCCGAGTCAGTGACGGGCCGCATCAGCGGCGCGCCGAGCGCTTGTCGAGCCGCATCCGCGGCGTGCCGGAACGCGTGAGCGCGGCGGCGGGAGCCTGACGGGAAAAGGATGATCCGGGCGGGCCGCCCAGATCAGGGAATCAGCGCTGCTTGGGGCGGGTGGCGAAGGCCAGGATCATCAGCAGCAGGACCAGCGCGATGGCGCCACCGGCCACGGGCAGTACCCAACTCGGGATGCCCGTGCCGCTCACGTCCTCCTGGGCTCCGTTCGCGTCCTGGGCCGCGCCCTGGGAGGCGTCCGCAGAGGCCACGGGGGCCGGGGACGCAGCGGTCGCGGCGCCGTCGCCCACGGTGTACGTGAACGTGCCCTCGATGGGGTGCCCGTCCTGGGAGACCACGCGCCACGTGACCGTGTAGGTCTCGTCCTCGCCCCCGCCCTCGCGCAGCGGCTGGGACACCGTGGTGTTCTGCGCGGCCAGCGTGCCGCGCGTCATGTCCGTGCCGTGGGAGTCGGTGACCCGGACCTCGCTGCCGATGTCTTGGATGTTCCCGGAGAACGTCAGTTCGAGCGCCGTGGGGGCCTTCTCGAGCTTCGCGCCGGCCTGCGGGTTGGTCCGCACGAGTTCGTCGTGGGCGCTCGCGGGCCCCGCCGTGGTGACGACCAGCGCGAGGGCCAGCAGCGCGGCGAACAGGGCCGCGAGCGACGTCGCCGAACGTTGCGAAAGGCGGGCGTGCGGCGCGGCCGACGACGTCGCGGTGTCACCCGTCCGCGCCGGGGTCCGCAGAGTGGGCTGGGGCTGATGTGGTGTTGAGTACGAAGGGTTCATGGGTGTTCTTTCCTGCGCCCTGGGGCGTGGGGGCCGCGAGGTGGGCTGCCGATGGATGCGATGGATGCTCGAGGCGACATCGGATCCAGGGGTGTCCCCGCCGATGCCTAGGCGAGGGCGGGCGGTCCGCGGTATCCGCAGACGGAGGAGAGCAGGAGCTGATCGGCCAGTGCGCGCGGCGAGGTCCAGGAGGTCCGCCGCGGCACGGCCGTGGTGACCGGGCGCAGGGCCAGGACAAGGATGCGCAGCACGCGCAGGGACACGGCGTCCAGGAGGCGGAACGCCGCGGTCTCGCCGTGGCGCAGCAGAGCGTAGGTGGCCACGGCCGCCACGGCGTGGGCGGCGAGCATGCCGCACCCGTGATGCGCCGCGGGCAACACCGAGATCACCACGGCGGGACCATCCGCCGTGGAGGCCGCGTGGTGGTGGGTGTAGTCGATCGCGTGGGCCATCCCGCCGGACTGGGCGTACAGGGTGTGCAGCAACGCCTGACTCAGCAGGACGCTACCGGCCACGCTCCAGCGTGAGAGCACCCGTCCCGCGAGCAGCATGCACAGCGGGGCCGCCAGACACATGGACAGCGCGATGATCAGCAGGGAGGGCCAGGTCCCGTCCACCGCGGCGTGCGAACCGGCCGCAAGCGTGGTGGCCAGGAAGGCGGCCACCCAGCCCCGGGCAAGTCGGCGCGCGCGAGGGGACACCGAACACCTCCGGGACTCACGGGGAAAGGATGGGATTCCATTATGCGCCACCGCGCGGGGAACCACGAACCCGGCGGCCCCGCGGAAGGGGTGGGGTGGCGCGCATGCGGAAGGGACCGTTCACGGAGTGAGTGAACGGTCCCTTCGAGCACCGGGTCCTGGGACCCGCTGGGCTTACCTCACTTGGAGGAAACAGCAGCCTTCAGCTTGGAGCCCGCAGTGAGCTTGACACCGTGTCCAGCCGGGATCTGGATGGCCTCGCCGGTCTGCGGGTTGCGACCCTGACGCGCGGCGCGGTCGGTGCGCTCCACGGAGAGCCAGCCGGGGATGGTGATCTTCTCGCCCTTGGAAACGGAGCTCTCGAAAACCTGGAACAGGGAGTCGAGAACGCCGTTGACGGCGGCCTGGGTGCTACCGGACTTCTCGGCAACCTCTGCAACGAGTTCGCTGCGGTTCATAGCCATGTGCTTGTCCTCCTGGACTGGGTTGGCATTCGCTGGGGAAGGGGCGACCGGGGGTCGGGTCCTTCCGGTGCAGAAATTACCAGCTGGACTTGTAGATACCGGGCAATTCGCCGCGGTGAGCCATGTCGCGGAAGCGCACGCGGGAGATCCCGAAGCGCTGGAAGGTGCCGCGGGGGCGACCGTCGATCTGGTCGCGGTTGCGCACGCGCACGGGGGAAGCGTTACGGGGGAGCTTCTGCAGACCCAGGCGGGCCTCCTCGCGAGCCTCGGGGGACGCGTTCTCGTCCACGAGGGTCTTCTTCAGTTCAGCGCGCTTGGCGGCATAACGCTCGACGACGACCTTGCGCTGCTCGTTCTTGGCGATCTTTGACTTCTTGGCCATGTCTCAGCGCTCCTCGCGGAAATCGACGTGCTTGCGGACCACCGGGTCGTACTTCTTCATGACGAGGCGATCGGGGTTGTTGCGGCGGTTCTTACGGGTGACGTAGGTGAACCCGGTACCGGCCGTGGACTTGAGCTTGATGATGGGACGTACGTCCTTGTCCTTGGCCATCTCAGATCTTCTCCCCACGTGCGATGAGTTCGTTGACCACGGCGTCGATGCCGCGCGCATCGATGACCTTGATGCCCTTGGCGCTCAGGTTGAGCGTGACGTTGCGACGCAACGAGGGCACCCAGTAACGCTTCTTCTGGATGTTCGGGTTCCACCGACGCTTGGTGCGGCGGTGCGAGTGCGAGATGCTGTGGCCAAAGCCCGGCTGGGCCCCGGTCACCTGGCAGTGCGCTGCCATAGTGTTCTCCTCCAATGTCCAATGTCGACGAAATGACGGCACGCATGGTCGCCGCCGAGCGGTTTCCCGCCGGCAGCCATAGCCAAGAGTGGTCCGCCACCTCAAGAAAATGCCACCGTTCGCGCGCCGGGCGTGATGGGTTTACCCCGCGGCAGTACCGGTCAGGGCACTCGCTACGACGAAGACGGTGAAGATCAAGGCGCCGGTAGATGGACTCCACCACACGACAGCCTTAGATTCTAGGCTTCTACGGACTCGCTCGCAAATCCGAAGGCGGAAACGGTGCGATTGCGCGCCCCTCGATCCTAGCCTCTGGCTCGCAACGGACCAACTCGTCCGCCCCGCCGTGACGGGCCCCACGAACGGCGCACCCAGGGGAGAATCCCTCCGGGAAGAGCCCCCGGAAAAGCCGCCGAAGAACACAACGGGAAACACGCGAGGGTGGCGGTCCGTCCATGACCCGGTCCGCCACCCCGACACGTTTTCTTCGGCCCCATCCCCTCACCCGGGAGATTAGGTAAGGCAATTCTTACCTAATCCCGCCGGCGGGGCAACCCCCTGACAGGATCGCGCCGGAGCGAGTGCTCAGAACTCGCCCGTGAACGGGTCCGCCACGTCCCGGTGTTCGGGCTGTTCCGGCGCCTTGGCCTTGGGATCCCGGCGATGCGTACCCAGCGCGCCGTTGACCACGTCCACGAGCGAATTGACCCGCTCGGACCCCGGGAGGGATTCGAGCATCACGGGCCGGCCATCCGAGTCCGCGAGCGGGACCCGCCAATTCGGGTACTCGTCGCTCGTGCCGGGCTGGTTCTGGATCCGCTTCTCCCCGACCGCGTCCACGAGGGAGACGTTGATCAACACGGACGGCGCGTCGCACAGGTAGCGGTGGATCGCCTCGATCCTGGCCTGCTCCCCCGGGTCCTCATCCCGGGGCAGATAGCCGGCATCCGTGACCGCGGTGAAGAAAGTGTCCAGCTGACGGCGTGCCTCCTCCCGCTCCTCCTCCGGCGAGCGCGCGAGCAGTCCCAGGTCCTCGCGCAGTTGCAGCTGCACGCCCTCGAGGTAGCCCGCCGTGGGCGGGAGGTCGTGGGTGTTCACGGAGGCCATGCACAGTTCGCGGTAGCGGGAGGGGTCCAGGGGAACGTCCCCGTCCATCTCGAACCACATGATGGAGGTTCCCAGCACGCCCTTGCGCTCCAGGAACTCGCGCACACTGTCCTCCACGGTGCCGAGGTCCTCACCCACGACCACCACGCCGGCGAGCTCGGCCTCGAGGGCCAGGACGCCCACCATGGCCTCGTGGTCGTAGTACACGTAGGTCCCGTCCGAGGCCTGGTTGCCATCGGGGATCCACCACAACCGGAAAAGTCCCGCCACGTGGTCGATCCGCACACCCCCGCCGTGACGGAAGATGTTGCCGAGCATCTGCCGCCACGGCCGGTACCCCGCCTCGGCGAGCTTGCGGGGATCCCACGGCGGCTGACTCCAGTCCTGGCCCAGCTGGTTGTACATGTCCGCGGGGGCACCCACGCTCACCCCGGGGGCCAGGACGTCCTGTAACGCCCAAGCGTCCGCGCCCTGCTTGTGCACCCCCACCGCGAGATCGTGCACCACACCGATGTCCATCCCGGCCCGGTACGCGGCACGCTGCGCGGCCTCGAGCTGCTCGTCGAGCAGCCACTGCAACCACACATGGAAACTGATCCGGTGGCGCAACCGGGTACGCGCCTCCTGGGCGTACGGCGCCTCCGGGGAACTTGCCTCGTCCCGCCACAGGGGTGAGTCCTCCCCGAGTTCCTCCCGCAGGGCGCACCACAGCGCGAAGTCCTGCAGGGGTTGCCCGGCATGCGCCACGAACGCCTCGAGCTGTTGCTGGCGGTAGGGCGAACGGCGCACGGTGAACAGCAGTTCGAGACTCTTCAGCTTCGCGGCGTAGGCGGAATCGCGGTCGATCGTGCTGGGGTCCAGCACGGCCTTGCGTTGCACCGCGGCGAGTTGGGCCACGACCTCACGGTCCCCGGGACGCAGGTACGGGAACTCCGCGACGTCGCTGATCCGCAGGTACAGCGGGTTGAAGAAGCGTCGGCTCGAGGGCAGGTACGGGGAGGGCTCCACGGGAGGCGTGGGTTCCGCGGCATGCAGGGGGTTGATGAGCACGTAGTCCGCGCCCTGCACACCGCTGATGGCGGCCAGGGACGCGAGGTCCGAGAGGTCCCCCACGCCCCACGAGCGGGAGGACATCACCGAGTACAGCTGGGCCATGTAGCCCCACCGGCGGCGCCCGCGCAGCCGGTCCGTGGTGCTGAGGCGCTGCGGGGTCACCGCCACGTCGATGCTATTGCGCTGCCCCGAGCCCGTCCGGGCCTCGAGACGGTACCAGCCCAGCGGGAGGTCTCGGGGCAGTTCGTAGGGCACGCGCTCGCGGACCGTGTCATCGACCTCGCGGGTCTCGGGAGCCACGTCGGGCGCCGGGTGCAGCTCGCGCACCGCGTCCGGATCGTCCTCGGGCCACAACCGCACCCGCACGGTGTCCCCCTGCGTGGTGGCCACGGGCACGATGGCCTCACACTGCTCCTCCGCGATCACCACGGGCGGCAGCAGCTCGAGCCACGGCGCCAGCTCGCGGTCGCGCAGACTGCGCCGCGCGGCGTCGTCGTCCGAGACGTCCGCGCCGAGTGCCGTGAGGACACGGCGCAGCGTCCGCTCCGGCACGGTCTCGACTCCCCCGTCGAAGCCCCGGTACTCGGTGGCCACCCCGTACTCGGTGGCCAAGCGCTGCACAGTCGTTTCCCCTGAAGTTCCTGCGTTCTCCGCCATGCCCCCACTCTAGCCAGCGGGGACGGGTCCCCTCGGTCGACGACGACGCCGCTGCCCACCGGGATCACGCCCGGAGCGCCGCGCGGACACGCCGGGGACACGTGGTTGACTGGGGGGCATGGATACCACCCTGCCCGGCCCGGGCCCGCACTGGCGCCCGCGCGCCGTCGTCTTCGACTGCGACGGCGTGCTCATGGACACCGAGAGCGCGTGGGCGCGTGTGCAGGCCCAGGTCGCCGAATCGTTCGGTGTGACGCTCGACGAGCGCGCGGGCACGTCCCTCATGGGGCTGTCCGCCGCGGACGTGGCCCGGGACATCTCGCGGCGCGCGGCAGCCGTGGCCGAGCAGCGGGACGAGCCCGCTCCCGGGTTCGACGCCGTGTACGAGCGGCTCGTGCGCACCGAGGAGGACGTGGTCGGTGAGGTCCTGGAACCGTTACCGGGCGCGATCGAGACCGTGCGGGCATGCGCCCAGCGGGTCCCGGTAGCCGTGGCGAGCAACTCCACCCGCGGGATCCTGGATCGGAAGATGCACGCGATCGGCCTCGCGGACGTTGTCGTGACGTGGGTCAGCGCGCAGGACGTACCCCGCGGCAAACCCGCCCCGGACATCTATGAGGAGGCCGCGCGGCGCCTGGGAGTGGAGCCCGCGGACGCGCTCGCGGTCGAGGACTCCCCCGCGGGCACCGCAGCCGCGGTCGCCGCGGGACTGTGGGTGCTGGGAGTGCCCCACGGCCACGACGAACCCATCACGTCCCACTTCCGGGCGGAGTCGCTGGCCGACCCCGCGGTCGGGGACATGCTGCGGGTGTGGGGACTGCCGCTGTAGGTGCGGGGAGTCCGCAGCTGGGCCCGCTGGACGGACCCCGCGGCGGATCAGCTGTTCCAGAGGCCGTAGGTCTCCGCGAGTTCCGAGACCTTCTTGGCGCGCGCGAGGCGCGGGAGGTAGGAACCGTCCGCACCGGCGTGACCGGACTCGGCCTGCTCGATCATCTCACGGGCCCAGCGGATCTCCTGATCGCTCGGGGCCAACGCGTGATTGATGCCGTCCGTCTGGTCCGGGTTCAGGCACAGCTTGCCCGTCATGCCCATGGACTGCGTGACCTTGCACGCGGCCTCGAGCTCCGCCCCGGACACCCCGTTGGTGGGGCCGTCGATGGGACCGGGCAGCTCACCCACCCGCGACGCCGTGACCAGGGTCGAGCGCGCGAACGCCAGGGCCATGGGGTCCCCCGAGGCACCGGTGTCACGGCGGAAGTCGCCCACACCGAACGCGAGCCGGAACACGCCCGGGGCGCGCGCGATGTCGTACGCGTTCATGAGGCCCACGGCGGACTCGATCAGTGCGACCACAGGGATTCCCGCGTGGCTCATCATGGCGGTCTTGGTGATGTGGTCCGGGTGCTCGGTCTTGGCGAGCACGATGCCCCGCAGGTTGTCGACCTCATTCAGCGCGGCCAGGTCCTTCTCCCAGTGCGGGGTGGTGATGTCGTTGATCCGCACCCATGCGCTCACGCCCTGGTGCATGGCCTCCATCATGTCCTCACGGGCGCGGTCCTTGTCCTCCTCCGGCACCGCGTCCTCGATGTCCAGGATCACGGAGTCCGCTTCCGAGGCCAGCGCGGGCGCGAACAGCGACGTGTCCGCCGCGGACGTCAGCAACCACGAGCGGGAGAGTCGCGCGGGAAGTGCAGCGGCGCGTTGGTTACGGTACGGGGCCATGGGTCTCCTGGGGAAGTGGGTGGGATCGGTCTGGGAGCGTTCGGGGCGGCTCGTCGCACCCCGCGGGACGACGGCGTCAGGGCGCGATTCGTAACCGTGGGATCGGGGTGTCGTCCGGGACCGCGACGAGCGCCCATCGGGTGCGGTACGGCGGCGGTGCCGCGCGGGTGAAGTCACCCGACACGCGACATCAACCCTAGTACGAGGGGCCATCGAGCGCCGTCGGGCCGGGGCACAAAAGCCCCCGCCGGGGGTTTGTGGGGATCCCACGAGGATGCGCGAACCACCCCGGCGTCGCGCGATGAGAAGCGACCTCCGTACGGCATGGCGTACCCCCGGTGAGGGCGCTCAACACCACACGGGCGCACGCGGCACCGCGCGGCCCCCGGACGGGTCCTGCGCATCGTCCGGGGGCCGCGTGAGGTGATCAGGAGGCGAGCGGGGTGTGGTCCGGGTCCACTCGCTCGTCGTCCCGCACGGGACCCGATGCCGTGGCACCGGGGGCGAACGGGGAGCCGCCCAGCGACTCGCGACCGTGGGGGCTCGTCCAGTTCTCCAGGGACGGGCCGAGCGGCACGATGCCGGACGGGTTGATGTCCCGGTGCACGACGAAGTAGTGCTCCTTGATCTGCTGGAAGTCCACGGTGTCACCGAAGCCCGGGGTCTGGAACAGATCGCGCGCGTAACCCCACAGGTTGGGCATCTCCGTGAGCTTGTTCCGGGACGCCTTGAAGTGGCTCACGTACACCGGGTCGAAACGTGCGAGGGTGGTGAACAAGCGCACGTCCGCCTCGGTGATGTGATCGCCCATGAGGTAGCGCTGGCCGGAGAGCCGTTCCTCGACCCAGTCCATGGCCGTCCACAACCGCTCGTACGCAGACTCGTAGGCCTCCTGCGAGCCCGCGAAACCGCAGCGGTACACACCGTTGTTGATCTCGGTGTAGATGCGGTGCATCACCTCGCGCATCTCGGGCACGAGCTCCTCGGGCCACAGATCGGGGGCGCCCTCCCGGTGGAACTGCTTCCACTCGGTACTGAAGTCCTCGGTGATCTGCGGGAAGTTATTGGTCACCACTTGGCCCGTGGGGATGTCCACGATGGCCGGCACCGTAATCCCCCGGGGGTAGTCCGGGAAACGCTTGAAGTAGTTCTCCTGCAGCCGCTCGGTGCCCAGCACGGGGTCGCGCCCATCCGGGTCCAGGTCGAAACGCCACGAACGGGAATCGTGCGTGGGTCCGGGCAGGCCCACCGAGATGGCGTCCTCCAGGCCCAGCAGGCGGCGCACGATCAGCGTGCGGTTGGCCCACGGGCACGCCCGCGCGGCCACCAACCGGTACCGACCGGCCTCCACGGGCCACGCCCGGGCGCCTTCGGCCAGTTCCGCGTGCTCCGGGTCCGCCACGATGCGGTCCTCGATGTAGGTGGTGTCGCGGTTGTACTCCTCGCCCTCGTGGACGTAGGCCCCGGCGGTGGAGTAGCGCCCGTCCTCGGCCTGTTCGATGTTCTGGGTCGTGGAATCCAACATGCTGTACCTTCCGTGAATATATTTTGATGATACGTCACCAATCCTCGAGTGGGGTAGCCCCGGGGTGCCCTGGACCGCGCGGAGGACTCGCGCGGAGGGCTACAGTGGCCCTGTCGAAACACCCCGCGTGAGCCCGTTGTCCCCTCACCCGAGAACTTGCCCATGACTTCTGCCCCACACCCACGGGACGAGCACGACCCGTCCGATTCCCCCTCCCAGGACGCACCGTCACGCGGCGGCGCGCGGTCACCCGTGCCCGCTCCCCGCGAACGCCCGACCTACGGCATCCGCACCACGGGTCCCGGGGATGCGCAGGGTCCCGGGGGCCCGCAGGGTTCCGCTGACCGGGACACCCAGTCTGCTTCGGGCGGAACGACGGCGCCCGGCTCGGCCGCCTCCCCCGGCTCCCCGACCGCGGCGCCGTCCACTGGGTCCCCGTCCGCCGCGACCCCGCGCCTGGCTGCGTCCCCGTCAGCGGAGGCCCGCGCGGCGTCGTCGCGTGCGGCGCGGCGCATGGGCCGCGGGCTGTCCTTCACCGTGGTCCTGCTGGGGCTGCTCGTCGGCCTCGGTCTGATCGCGCAGGGCGCGTGGCTCGGCTGGGTCATCGGGGCGGTCCTCACGGTGGCCGGGGTCGCGGGGTACGCGCTCGTGCAGACCCGGGCGCTGCCGATCTTCCGGGATCCCACGCAACCCGTGCGCCGTGCGTGGTCCAAGCTGTGGCTGATCCCTGCGGCCCTGCTGCTCCTGGGCCTCGGCTGCATCGCCACGGCCTTCGTAGTCCCCTCGTGGCTCGGGCCCTCCGTGCCCGCGGACCTGCTGGACGACTACATCCTGGCGTTCATCGTGGGTGGGATGACCATGATCGTGGGTGCCGGGCTCGGTTTCGGCCTCGTGGCCACGTCCCGGCTCACCCGGCCCGACGACGACGATTCGCCCCTTCGTCCCACGGACTACGCCGAGCGACTGCGTGACCGGGACCGGCGGGACGAAGGCAACTATTACGATTCGGACTGGATCAGACACGACCCCCGGGACTGACACCCCCGCCCACCCGCCAGCCCCCGCCCCGCGCGGCGCACCACGAGGAAACACCCATGGACAGCACGACCGGCACTCGGCACACGCCGTGGCTCAGCGACACCGAGGACCGGGTGTGGCGCTGCTTCCTGACCCTGTCCCGCAGCATGGAGCGCGCGGTGGACCGGCAGCTGCAACGTGACAGCGCACTGTCCGGATCCGAGTACGAGGTCCTCGTCCCGCTGTCCGAGAGCGACTCGGGGGAACTGCCTTCGCGTGAATTGCTCCGGGAACTGGGCTGGGAACGCTCGCGGTTGTCCCACATGCTCTCCCGTATGGAACGGCGGGACATGATCTGCCGCTCCCCCAGCCCCACCGATGCCCGCGGACTCGTGGTGGGGATCACCGAGCACGGGCGCGAGGTCATCGCGCGCGCGGCCCCCGCCCACCTGGAGATGGTGCGTGCCGCGTTCATGGACCGGCTCAGCGAGGAGGAACAGACGGCCCTGGTGAGCATCGCGGACAAGGTGTTGCCGCGCTTGCGGTCCATGGATCTCGCCTGACGGACCTTCGAGCCGTGGTCCTCGCGGTGGACCCCGGGGCTTGCTGCGGCCGACGCGTCCAGCGGGTTTCCACGAAAAAAGCCCGTTAACAGGGGACGGGTCCTGCCACTTGGGGGATCGGCAGGACCCGTCGGACATCCCGAATCTGGGGGAGATCGGGACGCCGGCCAGCCGGGGGATCATCCGGGCGCGTATTTGGGGGGATGCGCCCGGGCCACTTCGGCCGACAACAAGATTTTATGCAGCAACTACATTGATACGCAAGTAAAGCTACTGATGATCCCGGGAATCGACGAGGACCCCCGGAAATCCGGGGGTCCTCTGCATCACAAGGAGACTTATTTCGTTATATTCACATGCTTTGTATTGTCCCCCGGTCAGGCGTGATAGTCCACGCTTGTTTCCCTCCGAGGTTCGGCACCCTTGGCCGGTGCAACTGGCCGCTGCCGGCGACCCACCTCCAGCTGGCATCGCTGACCGATGCCACCGGTGGGCACGCCAACGAAAGCACCCCACCGCCGTGCGCGAACACGGGGTCGGGGTGCGCCGTCGTAACGGGACCGAGCGAAAGACTCAGCGGCTCTCGCCTTCCTTGGCGAGCACGTAGTCGTACTGAACCTCGTTGCCGGAGCCGTCTGCGCGCTCCTGCACGTCCAGCATGAGCTCGGGCTTCACAGCCGAGGCGATGTCGTCCTCGTTGTGCGGGTCACCCGGGAAGTAGAGCTGCTGGGTGACCAGCTGGTAGCCGGGAGCGGAGACCTTGATGTGGATGTGCGCGGGGCGCCACGCGTGCCAACCGGCGGCGGCGATCAGCTGACCGCACGCACCGTCCGTGGGGATCTGGTACGGAGCGGGCTGCATGGTGTGGATCTCGAAGTGCCCGTTCTCGTCCGCCTTGACGGTGCCGCGGAAGAGCCACTCGGGCATGTCCGGCGCGTACTGGGAGTAGAACCCGGCGGCGTCGGCGTGCCAGATCTCCACCTGGGCGTCCTTGATGGGGTTGCCGTCGGTGTCGGTGAAGTCACCGTGGAACAGCAGCGGGGTGCCCTCCTCATCCTCGCGCATCTCGAGCGTGGCAGGGGTCTGCAGTTCGGGGGCGTTCGACACGTAGTAGGGGCCCTCGATGGTGCCCACGGTGCCCGGGCGCTCCTTGGAGTTGACGTCCTCCACGGTGTGCTCGAGCCACACGTCCAGGAACAGCGGCCACTCACCATCCGTGCCCACCTTGATGAGCCAGGCCTTCAGGGCGTTGTACTCCTCATAGGTGACCTCGTGCTCTTCCACGATGTCATTGGCAGCCTTGATGAGCGCACCCGCGAGCAGCGAGACGCGCTCCTTGGGGACGTCGAGCTTGGACTTCTTGCCGGAAGCGGCGAAACGCTCGGTGGCCTTGGTACCGGCTTCGACGGCGGTGCCCTGGCTCTCCTTGAGGTGTGCGGCGAAAGGGTTGTCAGTCATGGTGACCTCCACGGTTCTCATAGCAGATGGGGACGCCCGGGGGTGATAGCAGCTGCCCCTCGCTCCGCGCTCCGGACCCGTCGATCGGATCCCTGGCCGGATGGCGAACGTGAGGCACGAAACTGCAATCCGTGACGTCCGTCTCAGATTAATGCGGCGAATCTATATTCAACAAATATTCAATCGAGTGTTACTTATTCTATAACGTGAACAAATGCCCCCAGGTTCAGCCTAAAGTTCCCTTTGATGTGAGTGGGATCACCCTCCACCAGCATGAGGGATACGCACCTGCTGGTTCACCTGCGGGATCGCGCCCCTCAGGCCCCTCGGTCCCGCACCCGCACCACCTCGTCGGCTGACGTCGGCGCCCAATGTTCAAGGAGTTACGCCATGACCGAGACCCTGAGCCGTTTGCACGAAGTCCTCGACGGCGCCGTCGAGGACGACCGCGCGGAGGGGATCATCCGCGCCAAGCGCGAGATCTTCACCGACGCCGAGATCTTCGAGCTCGAGATGAAGCACATCTTCGAGGGCAACTGGGTGTACCTGGCCCACGACTCGCAGATCCCCAACGTGGGCGACTACTCCGCCACGTACATCGGCCGTCAGCCCATCGTGATCTCCGGGAGATGAACGGTGAACTGCACGCCCTGATCAACGCGTGCGCCCACCGCGGTGCCATGCTGTGCCGCCGCAAGACCGACAACCGCACCACGTTCACCTGCCCGTTGCACGGCTGGACGTTCCGCAACTCCGGTGAGCTGCTCAAGGTCAAGGACTCCCGCGGCGCCGGCTACCCGGAGAACTTCAACAAGGACGGCTCCCACGACCTCACCACGGCAGCCCGTTTCGAGAACTACAAGGGCTTCCTGTTCGGATCGCTGAACCCGGATGTCCTACCCCTCGAGGAGCACCTGGGTGACGCCACCAAAATGATCGACTTCATCGTGGAGCAGTCCCCGGAGGGCCTCGAGGTGCTGCGTGGCGCGTCCACCTACACCTACGACGGCAACTGGAAGGTGCAGATGGAGAACGACGCGGACGGTTACCACGTGACCGCCACGCACTGGAACTACGCCGCCACCACCTCCCGCCGTGCCGCGGGTGACTCGACCAACAGCACCAAGGCCATGGACGCCGGCAAGTGGGGCAAGGCCAAGGGCGGGTTCTGCTCGTTCGAGCACGGCCACCTGCTGCTGTGGCAGGAATGGGGCAACCCCCAGGACCGTCCCCTGTGAGACCGCCGCGAGGAGCTCGTGGAGAAGTACGGCGAGGAGATGGCTAACTTCATGATCAACATCTCCCGCAACCTGTGCCTGTACCCGAACGTGTACCTCATGGACCAGTTCTCCCCCCAGATCCGTCACGTGCGCCCCATCGCCGTGGACAAGACCGAGGTCACCATCTACTGCATCGCTTCCAAGGGTGAGTCGGATAAGTCCCGCGCCCACCGGATCCGCCAGTACGAGGACTTCTTCAACGCCACCGGTATGGCCACCCCGGACGATCTCGAGGAGTTCCGCTCCTGCCAGAAGACGTACCAGGCCACCTCCGCGCCGTGGAACGACATGAGCCGCGGCATGGCCCACGAGATCAAGGGCCCGGACGAGCAGGCCACCGCGCTCGGCGTGACCAACGTCCTGGCCTCCGGCGTGCGCACCGAGGACGAGGGCCTGTACCCCGTCCAGCACGGCTACTGGAAGCAGGTCATGGACAAGGCCGTGAGCGAACTCGACGCCGAGGAAGCCGCGGCCGGGATCTATGCCAAGTTCGGCATCTATTCCCGCGGCGAGCTCGCGGCCCTGTACCGAAGCAGGAATGACGGGCCCTGCTGGGCCGGGAGTCGAGAGCCGGGACGACCCCGGTGTCGCCACCCGCCCACGACCGCACGCAGGATGCGGCCCGCCCACCCCGCTCCGCGCGAGGGACGGGGGCGGACCGCCTCAGCGGGCCCGGTAGTAGGCGAGCTTGTCCTCGTCGATCACGGTGCCGACCCCGGGGACGTCCCGCACGTGGATCTTCCCGTCCACGATCCGCAGGGGCTCGGCCAACAGGTCGTCCGCCATGTCCAGGAAGTTGGACAGCTCCCCCGCGCGCTTGGACGTGTGGGAGAAGGCCGCGCCGAAGGTCACGGACGCGATGGTCCCCACCTGGGTGTCGATCTGGTTGCCCACGTAGACGTCCACGCCCAGGCCCTCCGCGAGACCCACTATCTTGGTGGCCTCGGTGAAGCCCGAGCGCGCGGTCTTGATCGCGAGCAGGTTCGCTCCCCCGCTCAGCAGCTCCTTGGCCGCCGTGCCCAGGTTCGGGGCGGACTCGTCCGCGGCAATCGGGATGGGCGAGGTGCTCACGAGGCGACGTCGGCCCATGACTTCCCGAGCGTCGTCGGGCTCCTCGAGGAACTCCATGCCGAGGTCCGCGGTGAGGCGCAGGACCTCGGAGGCCTCGTTGGCGCTCCACCCGCGGTTGGCGTCCATGTAGATCCGCGCCTCGGGACCCAGGCCCTCGCGCAGCACGCGGGCGGCCTCGACGTCGAGCGAGACGGGGTGGCGCCCCGTCTTGAGCTTGAAGGTGGTGATCCCGTAGGTCTCCCGGAACTCCAGGGCGATCTCGAGCAGCTGTTCCGCGGGCTTGAACCCCAGCATGTGGGAGACGCTCATGTGGTCGGTGTACCCGCCCAGCAGCGTGGACACGGGTTGTCCGAGCAGCTGGCCGATCGCGTCCCACACGGCGATGTCCACCGCGCCCTTGGCGGTCTGGTTGTGGAAGGTGCGGTCCATGACGGTCTGCATCCGCTCCCGGGCGAAGGCGTCCAGACCGCTGAGCTGCGGGGAGAAGATGTCCTCGATCACCGCCACGATGGACTTCTGGGTCTCACCGTAGGTGTACGGCCGGGGCGGGGTGTCCGCGGTGCCCACGATGCCCTCGTCCGTGTGCACCCGCACGAGGACGTGGTCCGCTTCCGTCACGGAACCCGAGGCGAAGTGCAGGGGGTGCACATAGGGGATCGAGTAGGGGATCGCCTCGATGCGGGTGATGTTCATGGTCGCCTTTCTTGAGCGGGTGGTGCTCGGGTCAGTCGTGGTCAGTGACGTCCATGACGAGGTTCAGGAAATTGCCCAGCAGGGCCGAGCGGTCGTCCCGCCGCCAGGCCACGGCCATCTCGGTCACGGGGGAATCCTCGAGGCCCGCGTAGAGCACGCCCTCGAGCTGCAGCGCCCGTACGGACTCGGGGACCACGGCGATCCCGCTGCTGGCCGCGACAAACGAGAGCATGGTGGAGGTCTCGTGGGTGACCTGCGCGATGCGCAGCTGGAAGCCCGCCCGGCGGCACATCTCGGACACGGTGCGGTGCACGGCCGATCCCGGCGGGTAGGACACGAAGTTCTGCTCCTGCAGTTCGTTCGCCGCCACGGGCCGCCCGGACGCCAGGGGGCTGTCGCTGGGCATGGCCACCACGAGCTTCTCCCGGCCCACGATCCGGTACTCGATGTCCTGGGATGCCACGGGAGGGCGCAGGATCGCGGCGTCGAGCGTGTGGTCCCGCAGTCCTGCCTCCATGGCTGGCGTCAACATCTCGCCCTGCAGGGTGAGGGAGACTCCGGGCAGCTGCTCCTTGGCGTGGCGCACGAGCCGCGGCATGACACTGTAGGTGGCCGAGCCAGAGAAGCCCACGCGCAGCACCCCGGTGGCGCCGTTGCCCACCTGGTAGACGTCCGCCTTGAGCGTCTCCACCTCGTTGATGATCTGGCGTCCGCGGTCCAGCAGCTCCTGTCCGGCCGGGGTCAGGTCCACGCGCCGGGTCGTGCGGTCCAGCAGTTTGACGCCGAGCTGTTCCTCGAGCTGACGGATCTGTTGCGACAACGGCGGTTGCGCCATGTGCAAGCGTTTGGCGGCACGGCCGAAGTGCCGCTCCTCCGCCACTGCGATGAAGTAGTTGAGTTGTCGAAGCTCCATGGTTCTCCCCGGTCCCCGTCCGCCACCTTGATATGGAGTTTATCCATAATCACAGGGATTAGAAATAGATATTGTCAGAATTCGACGACGCCGAAGTGCACACCGGCGGAAGCCGGGATGCCCTGGAATACGCGCAGCAGGATGAGCAGGATCGCACCCCACGAACCGATGCTCGCGGAGGACGGGATCAGCCCGATCAGCGTGGAGCCGATACCCATGACGAACATGGGCAGGATGAGCATCTTCTTCCGGACCAGTTTGTCCCCGAAGTGACCGAAGATCGCACCGCCCAGGGGCCGCGCGAGGTAGCCCGCGGCGAACGTCCCGTAGGAGGCGATCACACCGGCCACCGGGTCCAGGTCCTGGAAGAACACGTGCGGGAACACCAGCGCGGAGGCGGAGAGCAGGAAGTCGTAGTATTCGGTGGTGGAGCCCAGGTAGCTGGAGAGGATCACGCGGCGCGCTTTCCTGTCCTGCGGCCTGCGATCCATGGACCGCAGCTCGGTCCCCGGGGCGGTGGTTGATGACATGGTGGTTCCTCGGGATCAGGCGCGTTCGCGTAGGACGTTCTTCTGGATCTTGCCCGTGGTGCGCGGCAGTTCGGCCACGACCTCCACCCGGGTGCGAAGCTTGTAGGTAGCCAGCCCCTCGCGCAGCCGGGTGAGGATCTCGTTCCCGCTCAGCTCGGGGGCGTCCTCGAACAGCACGACGAACGCGCGGCCGGTCTCGCCCCAACGCCCGTCCGGCACACCGATCACGGCCGCTTCCTGGATCTCCTCGAGACCCGGCAGGGCGTTCTCCACCTCGGCGGGGTACACGTTCTCCCCGCCCGAGATGTACATGTCCTTCATGCGGTCCTTGACGTAGAGGTACCCGTCCTCGTCCTCCACGGCGATGCCCCCGGAGTCACCACGTCCGGGGTGCGGAACTGACGGTGGATGATGATGGTCCCGCCCAGCATGAATGTGGGCAGCGTCATCATGGTCAGCCCGGCAATGTGGAACAGGGGCGCCACGGCCAGGTGGTCCTCGTCCTGGCGCGGGTCCTGACCGATCAGGGTGTTGACGTACTGGTAGAAGAGGTTGTCCGGTGCGTGAGCGTGGCACCCTCGGGCCGGCCCGTGGTCCCGGACGTGTACATGATCAGGGCCAGGTCGTCCTGCTCCACCGGTTCGTCCACGAGCTCCTCGGAACCGGAGGCCAGGAACCGCTCGTACTCCTCCCCGGGTCCGCCGCCGTCCATACTCACCCAGGAGCGCACGCCGGTCAGTTCGGCCTCCAGACCCGCAGCATTCTCGCGTTGGTCCTGCCCGAAGACCACGGTGGTGGCACCGCAGTCGCCCAGAATGTACTCCACTTCCGCCTGCCGCAGCCGGGGGTTCACCAGGACTGCGGCCGCCCCGATCGATCCCGCGGCGAAGAACGTCTCCAGCAGGGCGGGGTGGTTGAACCCCATGTAGGCCACCCGGCCCCCGTGGTGCCCGCCCGTTCGGCAGGAGTTGTTCCGACCGAGCTGATCCCGGCCGATGAGGTGTCAGGAGTCCAACAGGTTGTTCTTGATGATGTCCTGCTTGACCGCTCGCCGCAGGGTCTTACCGAGCATCGTGCGGGGCAGGTCGTCCATGGCCACGATCCGGCGCGGCACCTTGTAGCGGGTGACCTTGTCGTAGCAGTGCTTGCGCAGGGCGTCCTCATCTAGGGTGACCCCGGATTCCAGCACGACCGCCGCAACCACGGTCTCGTTGCCGTCGTCGTTGGGGATGCCCACCACGGCCGCGTCCGCGACACTGTCGTGCAGTTTCAGGGCGGTCTCCACCTCGGAGGGGGCCACGTTGAAGCCGCCGGTGATCACCACTTCCTTGATCCGGTCCACCACGCGCAGGAAGCCGTCCTGGTCCACCGTCACGATGTCACCGGTGCGCAGCCAGCCGTCCCCCGTGAACAGTTTCGCGGTCTCCTCGGGGCGCTTCCAGTAGCCCTGCGTGACCTGGGGGCCCTTGACCAGCAGCTCACCCTCCGCGTCCACGGGAACGTCCTCACCCGTCTCCGGATCCACCATGCGCACGTCCGTGCTGGGGAAGGGGATGCCGATCGAACCCGAACGGCGGTGCTCGTTGAGGGGGTTGCACGCGACCAACGGGGAGCACTCGGTGAGGCCGTAGCCTTCAATCAGCACCCCGCCCGTGGCGTCCTCCCACGTCTCGACCAGGGGCACGGGCAAGGTCATGGCTCCGGACACCGCCACCCGGATGCCGGTGAGATCCTTCCCCTGCTCAGCGGCGGCGTCGAGCACCTTCTGGTACACGGGCGGGACGGCCGGCAGCACCGTGGGCATGCTCTTCTTCATGGCCCGCAGGATGAGGTCCGCGCGCACGGTGGGGAACAGGACGAGCTTAGCGCCCAGGGACATCGCGAACGTGACACCCAGGGTCAGCCCGAAGGCGTGGAACAGGGGCAGCACGCCGTAGACGACCTCGTCGGACGAGCTGTCCAACCAGTGCTGGCCCATCACGGCGTTGGACTCCAGGTTGCGGTGGCTCAGCATGGCGCCCTTGGGCAGGCCCGTGGTCCCGGACGTGTACTGCAGCAGGGCGATGTCCGTGGCCGCGGGCCGGGGGTGGTCCTCACGGATCGGGTCGGAGTCCACGAGGGACTTCCACGCGATGGTCCCCGGGGCCGGCTGGGTGAGCTCTCGGCGCTGCTCGGCGAGCTTCTTGAGGGGCAGGCGCAGTCCCACGCGCATCATCGTGGGCATGCTCGCGGTGATGTCCACGGCCACGACGTGCTCGACGGCCAGGTCCTTGGGCATCCCGGTGATCCTCGCGGCGACCTTGTCCCACGCGATCACCACGCGCGCACCGTGGTCCTCGAACTGGTGGCGCAGTTCCGGGGTCGTGTACAGCGGGTTGTGTTCCACCACGATGGCCCCGAGCCGCAGGGCGGCGTAGAAGGCCACGATGTGCTGGGGGCAGTTGGGCAGCACGATGGCCACGCGGTCCCCGGCCTGCACGCCCAGCAGCCGCAGTCCTTCCGCGACCCGTCGCACCTGGTCACCGAGCTGCGCGTACGTCATTCCCGCGCCGAAGAACTCGACCGCCGTCTTCGCGCCGTGGCGGGCCACCGATTTCTCGAGCATGTGCACCAGGGAGGTCTCGGGCAGCTCCAGGTCTCGGGGAACGCCGGGGTCGTAGCTCGCCGTCCACGGGCGGGTCGCCAGGAAGTCTCGGGAATTCGTCTCAGCCATGTCAGCGAGGCTACCGTCCCGCCCGGCCCGCCGCGGGACATTCGCCCGCGTCCCACGACGACGTCGCACCCGGCGCCCCGGACCCGTCCCACGGACCCGGTCTCGATAGACTTCTGGGGACCCGCCACCGGAATCCCCGCCGAATCGAGGCCCTCCATGTCCCCCTCCACCGCTCGCGATCCTCTCGATGACGGCAACGCACCCTGGACCGAGCCGACCTCCCGGGTGAGCCCCGCCGGCGATGCCCAGGCCACGCGCCCCCTCCCCCGTCCCGGGGTCCGGCACGACGACGCCGCGGCCGGCGACACCGCCGCCCTGCCGTCGGTCTCCCCGTACGACGACGTCCGCTCCCCCGCCCGGGACACGGCACCGCGCACGGGACGCACCGGCGTCGCCTCCGGACGCCTGCACCCGCGGGACGAGCGCTCCGGCAACACGGACCCCGTGGGCGACGACCACCTCACACCCCCGAGCGAGCGGATCTCGGCCGAGGCCGCGTGGGACTCCATGCGCCCCGCGGTGCGCCCGGAGGGCTCCACCACCGCGGCCCGGCCCACAGTGGAGGAACTGCGGCGGCGGCAGCGCCAGCACTTCGGCGGTATGCAACTGATCCCCGGGGTGTTGGGACTGCTCACGGCCATCTCACTGGGTGGCCTGTTGCTCACGCTCGCCGGACTGCTGGGACCCCAGCTGGGCCTGGACGTGACCCGGGGAGCGGGCGATACCCTGGCCCGGGCATGGCAGGCGCCGGGGGCGGCGCAGTCGTGGATCGCCGTCGCCGTCCTGGGCGTCGTGGAACTGCTCTCGATGATCGCGGGAGGGTACGTGGCCGGGCGCATGGCGCGCTTCTCGGGGGTCGCCCAGGGCGCGAGCGTGTGGCTGTGGTCCCTGCTGGCGCGCGCCGTCGCCTCGGTCGTGGTGTTGCTGTGGGCCGACGCCGCCACGGCGGCCGGTCCCCGCTGGGTCGCGCAGGAGCTGATCGGGAGCGATGTGGGAATGGGTCTCATCGCGCTCTCGGGTCTCGTGCTGCTGGGACTCGCGGGCGCGGTCCTGGGCGGGGTGTGGGGCATGCGCTACCACCGTAAAGTGGACGCCTGGACGGTTTCGAATGCAATAAGCTAGTAGACTTCCGTTCTGTCGAGGGCCTGGGCTGGGTCCTCACTGGGGAGTACGGAGGAACTTTCTATGCCTTCAACACTCGTCGCCGTAGTCGACGATCATGAAGTGGTCCGTGAAGGCGTGCGTCTGGTGTCCATGACATCGCTCGCGGACGTCAAGCTCGTGGGATCATCGGATTCCGTGTCCACCCTGTTGGACCAGTTGGGCCGGGACCCGGAGAATCCCGCCCTCACCGCGCAGGGCTCGAAACGCATCGAGTGCGACGTCGTCCTGCTGGACCTGTCCCTGGCGGACAAGTCACGCCCGGCGGGCAACGTGGAACGGTTGCGCAGCGCCGGGATGAAGGTGCTGATCTTCAGCATCGGCGAGAACGCCGGGTTGATCCGCGAGGCGCTGCGCGCCGGCGCCCTGGGGTTGGTGCGCAAATCGGACCCGCTCGAGCACGCCATCGAGGAGGCGCGGGCGATTGCGGACGGCAAACCCGTGATCACCAAAGAACTGGCCGCGGCCATCGACGGGGACGTCGAGTTCTCCCGCGCCGCCCTGTCCCCGCGCGAACGCGAGACCCTGCGCCTGTACGCCTCCGGGTTCGCCCAGGTGCAGGTCGCCCGCCGCATGGGGATCAAGCAGTCCGCGGTGAAGACCAACATCGACCGGATCCGTGAGAAGTACGCGCGGATCGGGCGCCCGGCCCCCACCAAGATCGACCTGCGGATCCGCGCGATCGAGGACGGTCTCGTGGACCCCGAGGACGACGTGACGAGCGCCGAGAAGAAGCTGTGATTCCCCCACCGGACACCCCGTGATCTTGCTGGGGAGGCCACCGGAGGGCCGGGCCCGCTCCTACCGGACGGTCAACACACGGTTGCGGTGGAAGCGCTTCTTCGCGACCACCGCCCCGGACGAGCTCGGGCTGAACACCTACCGCGCCCACTGGTTCGCGATGATCGGCTTCGGCGTGTTCGCCGTGACCCATCTGATCGAGGCGCTGCCCATCTTCGCGCAACAGCAGCACTCCCTCCACGGGTGGTACACGATCTTCCTGTTGGCGCTCGCGGTGCTCACCGGCCTCACCCTGTTCTACGGGTTGCGTCATTCCGTGCGCCCCTGGGTGTTCCTGGCCTACACGGCCGTGGTCTCCGCGGCCATCCTGGCCCTGCCGCTCGCGTGGACGGGTGAGCCCATGCCCCAGAACCCCTGGATCTCGGGGTTCATCATCCTGGCGGTGGGAGCGGCGGCGGTGCTGTGGAGCCCCACAGCCGCCATCCTGTACATGATCATGAACGAGGGCGTGTACGCCCTGATCTCCGCCCTGCTCATCACCGCGGAGCCCATCCCGGAGTCATGGCTCACGGCGGGACTCTCCCGCATGGTGTTCAGCCTCATGCTCGTGGTGGTCCTCACCGTCGGCAAGCACGGTGTCGAGCGCATGGACATCGCCTACGCCGAGGCCTTGTCGCAGACGCTCGCGCTGCGGCGCAGCCGTTCGGAGACCGCCGACCAGGAGCGGATCGACCGGTTGATCCACGACAACGTGATGGCCGCCCTGCTGGACGCGTCCCGCACCCGGGGTGTCCTACCCAAGCGCACGCGCCAGCTCGCCGCACGGGCCCTGGACATCCTGGCCGAGGAGTCCGACCGCTCCTCCGCGAACCACACCGTGATGGTCCACGTGCTCATGGACGAGCTCATGGAGGCCCTCGCCCCGTGGCGCGCACGTGTGCGATTCACCAACCTGCGGGCGCCCATGCGGCCCGTGGGCGAACCGCGGGTGTTCGTCCCCGCGGACGTGGCGCACGGTTTGACCCAGGCCGTGACGGAAGCGGTGTCCAACAGCGCCCGGCACTCGGGCAGTGAGTACACGACCGTGTCGATGGAGGGTGAGCTGTGCCCCGCCAGCGGGACCAATCCCGAGGGCTTCTTCCTGCGGTTCACGATCAGTGACGACGGCCGGGGCTTCAACTACCACGACGTCCCCAACCGGCGGCTCGGGGTGCGCGTGTCCATCGTGGAGAACCTTGAGTCCATCGGCGGACGAGTGTCCCTGGACACCGCACCGGGGCGTGGGACGCGTGTGACGCTGGTGTGGCCCAAGGATGTGACGGCATGAGCGGGTCCACGCGCGCGGTCTTCGCCCACCGCTACATGCGCTTCATCCTGCTGGCGGCATTCTGCGCACCCTTCGTGGCCACCGTGGGCTACCTCCAGGATTCCATCCGACCCGAGCAGTTGGCCGTGTCCGTGGTGAACTACGCGCTGGCCGGGTCCATCATCGCGCTACCCCGCTGGGACGGTTCCCAGTTCCCCCTGATCCCCACCGCGTTGACGTCCGTCCTGTTCCTGGCGGCCGCCCAGCAGGGCTACGCCGCGACCCCTGTGACGCTGCAGGCGGGACAGACCCCGTGGTTCCATCTCGGGTTTATCGCCCTGTTGTTCGGCCTGGGGATGCGACGCCGCCCCGGCTGGGCCTTCGCGGTGTGGCTCGGTGTCACGGTGTTGTCCGTGAGCCGGTGGCCCGTGGTCAACGGGGTGATCATGCCCATCGAGGCATATCACGTGGTGGGCATCGCCGTGGTGCTCGTGACGTGGATGGTCGAGCGGCAGTACGACTTCTTCATGCGGCGCAGACAGGACACCCAGCGCCTACTGGCCACCGCGCGCAGCCGCGACGAGGCCGAGAAGGGGATGCGCTACGCCTCCAACCGGCGGGTGGACGAGGTCCGCCGGTTGGCCGGTGGGCTGCTGGAGCAGATCGCCAAGGATTCCTCCGAGGTGACCGACTACGACGTCCAGCAGTTCCGCCTCACCGAGGCCCAACTGCGGGACAGCATCCGCGGTCGCTCCATCGCGACGCCCTACATCCTGGAGCTCACCCGCGCGGCACGTGCCCGGGGGATCACCGTGGACATCCTGGACGAGCGCGGCAGTGCTCCGTCGCCCGAGGTTCTGGAAGCCACCACACAGCAGCTCTCGGCGATCCTCGCGGACGCCCGCTCCGGCGCCGTGACCGTGCGGGCCCTGCCCCCGGGTGACCCCACCGCGGTGTTCATCGTCCACGACTCCCAGGACCCGGACGCCGATCCCGTGGCCGTGGAGATCGCAGACGGCACGGGGGCCGTTTCCGTTTTCTGAGCCCGGATGCCTCGAGCGTGCATTCCGCATGACGACGCCACGGCGCTGCGTCTCCCGGTCAGGCCACGCAGAAGCTGATGCTGGGAATGGCGAGGAACTCCCACCCGCCCGCGACCGGCGCCGCATAGGTGAAGGTCAGAGACGAGAACCGCGATGTCGTATTCGTGCTCATGACGTTCCGTACCGTTTTCGTCTGTGAACTCACGTACTCCGCCGAACGAAAAAAGGTGGCCCCCGCAGCACCCCTCGTCGCGTTGGCGGACGTCAAGTCCTCCGTCATGACCCAGGGTTGATCGATCGTCACGGTGTCTGTGTACTGGTATGCGCCACTCGACAGGGTGCTGTTTAACCGGGTGATGTCCAGGATGGTGATGCTCGCCGACGTCAGTGGGACCGGGAATTCGAACGTCACCCTGGTGGTCGTGTTGTACCCGATGTTCAGCACGAGCCCGGGAGATGCCTGGGTGAGCCCCGAGATGGGATAAGGGGCTGTGCTCGTCGGGTAGCCGTTCTGCTCGCCTTGGTAATCCATCTTGCCGTTGAACTTCGAACTGTACATCCCGGTTGACGGGCCGACACTGCGCGGATTCACCGCCCCAGCTTTGCCGCCACGGACAACTCTCGTGGTGACTGTGGCGGACGGCGCGTTCACCTGCGAGATGGCTGTGCCCGTCAGCCCGTTCGCGTCCGTACCCACCGCGAATTGGGAAAAGCTGTAGTTGTAGCACCCCCCCCCGGCACCGGCCGGACCCCGCCATGGACCGGCCCCGCCCACCATGTACTCGCCTCATCCACGACGGTCCCGCCCCGCGGCAATCGCCCTGCACAGCGCGCCCGCCGGGCGGGTTCACACCCCGGTGATACCCGGGGGCCCGCGAGCGCGGATCACAGGACACCACCCGCCCTAGCGTGCTGCCATGACGACTTCATCGGAGACCACCTCGGCAGATGCCCAGGACACCTCACGTTCCACGCCCCACACCGCCTTCCGGGTGGTGCACTGCGGGGACGGGTTGCGGCGCTGCCCGTGGGCCGTGAGCACACCCGGGGCGCTCGCGGATCACGATCACGACTGGGGGACGGCCCCCTCGAGCGCGGACGAGTACTTCGCCACGCTCACCCTGGAACTCGTGGACTCGGGGCTGGCCCGGTGGTCGCAGTCCGCGCGCCACGGTTCGTGGTACCTCCACATGGCCGATCTCGAACCCGCCCGCGTGTCCCTGTTCGACGAGGACGACGTGGACGACCTCCTCGTCAACGCCGAACTCATCCGCAACCGCGCCAAGATCGAGGCCGTGATCCACAACGCGGAGGTGTGCCGGGACTGGGACATGGACCGGTGGCTCGCGCTGCTCGAGGAGGCCGGGGTGCCCTTCCCGGGTGACGCCCCGGAAGCGGCGCCGGACAACGCGCTGGAACTCCCGGACAGTTCCACGGAGTCCCGCCGACTGTCCCAGGTGCTGCGATCCCACGGCATCGTGCTGGTGGGCCCGGTCACCGCCTACCGATGGTTGCAGCGCATCGGCCGGGCACCGGGCCACCTCGCCGGGTGCTTCCGCACGGAGCCGGGCGACGGCGGCTGAGCATCAGTCAAGCAGCAGAGCGGGTTCCTCGAGGATCCGGGCCACGTCCGCCATGAACCGCGCGGAGAGGTCACCGTCCACCACGCGGTGATCGAAGGAACCCCCCAGGGTCGTGATCCACCGCGGGATGACGTCCCCGTCCACGACCCACGGCTTCTGCTTGATGGTCCCGAAGGCCACGATGGCGGCTTCACCGGGGTTGATGATGGGGGTTCCCGTGTCGATGCCTAGCGCACCGATGTTCGTGATGGACAGCGTCCCACCCTGCATGTCCCCCGGCTGGGTGCGCCCGGCGCGCGCGGTCTGCGTCAGCTCGTGCAGGGCGATCGCCAGCTCCCGGAGGCTGAGGTCCTGCGCGTCCTTGATGTTGGGAACCAGCAGACCCCGGGGCGTGGCCGCGGCGATGCCCAGGTTCATGTAGCGCTTGATGATGATCTCGGTGTCGGTCCACGTGGCGTTGACCTGCGGGTTGCGGGCGGCCGCCCAGATCACGGCCTTGGCCAGGATCAACAGCGGCGTGACCTTCACACCCTCGAAGTGCGGGGACTGCTTGAGCCGCTTGACGAACTCCATGGTCCGTGAGGCGTCCACCTCCACGAAGATCGACACGTGGGGCGCGCTGAAGGCGGACTTGACCATGTTCTGGGCGGTGGCCTTGCGCACGCCCTTGACGCGGATGCGTTCCTCCCGCGCGGTGGTCGGCTGGCCGGTGTGGGTCCAGAACGTGTCCGGGCCGTCCTCCACCTCGCGCAGGTGTGCCGCGTAGGCGAGCAGGTCGCGTTTGGTGACCTGGCCGCCGTCGCCGGTGGCCTGCACGTCCGCGAGATCGATGCCCATCTCCTTGGCCGCCTTGCGCACCGGGGGCTTGGCCAGGTTCGGACGGCGCGGGATCGACGCCGAGGCGGGCCTCTGTTCGGCACCCTCGTCCCGAGACTTCAACCAGGACTCCCCGCGGTCCCGGATCTTCCCGGCCTTCTCCGCGAGGTCCACGGCGGCACTTCCCAGTCCCGTGCGGGACAACCGGTCCGCCCAACCGTGCTTGCGCTCGTCGGCCGGCCCCGCGGCGTCGTCGGCGCGGGAGGTCGAGGCGCTCAGACCCTGGGGCGCCTCGGCGTCCGTGCGCATGCCCACGCGGGTACGACGCCGCCGACGCACCGGGTCCGCCTTGGGCCCCGAGCCCACGAGGGCCTTGCCCTGGGCGGAGTCCATGCTGCGCCCCGAACCGGACGTCGCGTCCTCACCGGTCGACGCGGCGGTGTCGGGCGCGGGGGCGTCGGCCAGACCGTCCTCCGGGGCGGAACCCGTGTAGCCGGGGTCAGTGGCACCGGCGGGAGCGTCGTCGGCGGAGCTCACGGAGATGATGGGCGTGCCCACCTCCACGGTGTCCCCCTCCACGACGAGGATCTCCTGGACCGTGCCCTCGAACGGCGAGGGCAGCTCCACCACGGACTTGGCGGTCTCGATCTCCACGAGCACCTGGTTGACGGACACGGTGTCCCCCTCGGACACCTTCCAGGCCACGATGTCGGCCTCGGTCAGACCCTCACCCACGTCGGGCAGTGTGAATACCTGGGACATGACTTCTCCCTCCGGGCCACCGTGTCCGCGCCGGATCACGGTGGGGTGGATGCTCTAGTAGGCGAAGGACCGGTCGAGTGCTTCGAGCACCCGGTCCAGATCCGGGACGTAGTTCTCCTCCACGGCTGCGGGAGGATAGGGCAGATGGTAGGCGCCCACGCGCAGCACGGGAGCCTCGAGCGAGTAGAACGCACGCTCGGTGACGCGCGCGGCGATCTCCCCGCCCAGACCACCGAACGTGGGGGCCTCGTGGGCGATCACCAGGCGACCCGTCTTGCGCACGGACGCCGTGACGGTGTCGAAGTCGATGGGTGACAGGCTGCGCAGGTCGATGACCTCCACGCTGCGCCCGTCCTCCCGGGCGGCCTCGGCGGCGGCGAGCGCCACGGGCACGAGCGGTCCCCACGCCACGATCGTGGCTTCCTCACCCTCGCGGATCACGGAGGCCTTGAAAGGGTCCCCCGGGGAAGTCTTCTCGTCCACCTCGCCCTTGAGCCAGTACCGGCGCTTGGGTTCGAAGATGATGACGGGGTCGTCGCACGCGATGGCCTGCTGCGACATCCAGTAGGCGTCCTGCGCGTTCGACGGCGCGAGCAAGCGCAGTCCCGCCGTGTGGGCGAACAGCGCCTCCGGGGATTCCGAGTGGTGTTCCACGGAGCCGATCACACCTCCGTACGGGATGCGGATCGTCACGGGAACCGTGAGCTGCCCGTCCGAGCGGGCGTGGATCTTGGCCAGCTGGGTCGTGATCTGGTTGAACGCCGGGAACGTGAACCCGTCGAATTGGATCTCGCACACGGGCCGGTACCCGCGTTCGGCGAGGCCCACCGCGGTGCCCACGATCCCCGCCTCACCGAGGGGTGTGTCCAGCACGCGGTGCGCACCGAACTTGGACTTTAGCCCCTCGGTCACGCGGTACACGCCGCCCAGGGAGCCGATGTCTTCCCCCATGAGCATGACCTTGGGGTTCTCCTCCATGGCCCGTGCGAGCCCGGCATTGATGGCCTTGGCCACGGTCAGCTGTGTCACGCGCCGGCTCCTCGGGTGTCGTGGTCGTCCATCTCGTCCTGGGGTGCGAAGCCCGCCTGGTAGTCCAGGTACTCGGCGCGTTCGGCGTCCACCAGTGAATGCTGCTCGGCGTACGCCTTGGCGAAGGAGTCCTCGAACCGGGGCGGGGTCATGGCCAGGACGTCCGCGCGCATGCGCTGCGCGATCTCGTCGTTCTCGCGCGCCACGGTCTCGAAGAACTCGTCCTCGACCCCGTGGGCGTCCCGCAAGTGGGCCCGCAGCCGGTCCACGGGATCCAGGTGACCCCACTGCTCTTCCTCGTCCCGTTCGCGGTACTTGGTGGGATCGTCCGCCGTGGTGTGGGCCCCCATGCGGTAGGTCTCCGCCTCGATCAGCACGGGCCCCTCTCCCGCGCGGATCTTCTCGAGCGCGTACCGCGTGGCCGCGACGACGCCCAGGATGTCGTTGCCGTCCACACGCAACCCCTCGAAGCCGTAACCGGCCGCGCGCGTGGCCAGGGGCACGCGGGACTGGGTCGCGAACGGGACCGAGATGGCCCACTGGTTGTTCTGGATGAAGAACAGCACGGGGGTGTCGTAGGACGCCGCGAAGACCATGGACTCGTGGATCTCACCCTCGGTGCTCGCACCGTCCCCGAAGTACGCGATGACGGCCTCCGGGGCGGTTTCCGGCGGAGTGCCCGCATCCTGGGCGGCCTTGCGGTCCAGGGCGGTTCCCATGGCGTAACCCACCGCATGCGGGACCTGGGAGGCGAGCACCATGGTGTAGAGGTTCAGGTTGTGTTTCTCCGGGTCCCAGCCCCCGGCCGTGATGCCGCGAAACAACCGCATCAGATCGGACGGCGCCACACCGCGTTCTAAGGCCACGGCGTGTTCGCGGTAGGACGGGAAGATCCGGTCGGTGGGCAGCGTGGGCCACACAGAACCGACCTGGGCGGCCTCCTGACCCCGCAGGGGCACCCACAGCACGAGCTGGCCCTGACGCTGCAGCGAGGTACCCTCCTCGTCCACGCGCCGCGCCCCGGTCATGGAACGGTAGAGGTGCTGCAACTGTTCGACCGTGACGTCCGCGACGTACGGGGACAACAGGGCATCGTCCGCGATCGCCCCCTGTTCGTCCAGGATCTGATGACGCGGGAGCGTGCTGGGCACGGCGCCTGCGTGGGTGCGTGATGCCATGGGTGGTGTCGGTCCTTCCGCTGTCCTCGCCTGCCGTCTCGCCACCGTCACGGCGATCCGGGCGTGCGCGGGGGTCTCGGTACTCGTAACGGTCTCAGGGCTGCCCAGGCAGGGGCATGGTGCTGGGGTGCGGGAACGCGGCGCACAGTTCCAGGAACCGGGTGTTCGCCTCGGGCTCCCCAAAACTCACGCGCACCCCTTCCGCACCGAAACGCCGCACGGACAGGGCGTGCTGATCGCACAGCTGGGAGAACGCTTCGCCGTGCTCCCCGAGGGGCAGCCACACGAAGTTCGCCTGGGTGGGCGGGTACTGCCACCCCAGGTCGTCGAGTCCGCGCAGCACGCGCTCCCGTTCGTCCACGACCCGCTGGACCCGCTCCTCGACCTGGTCGATGTTCGTGAGGGACGCGATCGCAGCGAGCTGGGCCACCTCCGTGACACTGAACGCCGGCGCGCTCTGGCGCAGGTACTGCGTGACCTCTTGCTGGGCCACGGTGTAACCCACCCGCAGCCCGGCCAGACCGTGGGCCTTGGAGAACGTGCGCAGGGAGACCACATTGGGGTGATCACGGTAGAGCTCGATGCCGTCGGCCAGGCCCTCGGCGCGCTGGAACTCCCAGTACGCCTCGTCCACGACGACCACCACGTGGGACGGGACCCGCTTCAGGAACTCGCGCACGGCGTCGTCGCGCAGGCTGGGGCCCGTGGGGTTGTTGGGGGTGCACAGCAGGATGACCCGCGTGCGGTCGGTGACGGCGCGGGCCATCGCGTCAAGATCGTGCGAGCCGTCCGGGAGGTTGGGCAACTGCACGCCGAGCGCGCCGGCCAGACCCACCGAGATCGGATACGCCTCGAACGAGCGCCACGCGTGGATCACCTCGTCCGGGCGACCGTCCTCCCCGGAACCGGCGAAGGCCGCGAGCAGTTGGTTGAGTGCGCCCAGGCTGCCCGCACCGGCCACGACGTCCTGCGCGGGGACGTCCAGGTACTGCGCCAGGGCCTCACGCAGGGCGCTCGCGGCGGGATCCGGATAGCGGTTGTAGGCGTCGAAGGACGCGAGCGCCTCCCGGACAGCCGGAACGGGACCGAAGGGGTTCTCGTTGGATGCCAACTTGTAGGCCACGAGACCGGGGATCTCGGCGGCCGACTTGCCCGCGGCGTACGCGGGGAGCTTGCCGAGTACCGCCCGCGGCGTAACGCGCGTGGTCCGCTGCGGTAACCCCTGCGATCCGAAAGCGGGCGTGGAAGTTTCCATAGCTGCCATGCTAACGCCAGGGACCGCCCCACTTCGTCGGTGCGTCAGTGTTCCTCCCGTCCCTGGTAGACGTACGTTTCGGTGCGCGTCCCGGGCCCATGGGGCACCGCGTCCGCGAGCCGCTGCTCGTGGGCCACCACGACCGGGTGCCGCGAATCGGTGATCCCCTGGGCGCCCACCGTGTACACGTACATCTCATGCGCCCCGATCCCCCTGAACCCCTGCTTCAGGGTCAGCGCATCCTGATAGGGGGTGTTCACGCGCACCGTGGATCGGTGGTCGGCATCCGGGTTGGGCACGCCGTCCAGGGTGGGCACGACGTCGTCCACGTGTTCCACCGCCATCACGGACGTGCCCTCGGGGATCTCGAAGTCCCCCACGGGCGAACCGAACGTGGTGACCGCGGCGACGTCATAACGCTCACGGAACGCACGGTTGGCAGCCAGCCCAGCGGCGTCGATCCCGCCCAGGCTGTGGCCCGTGAGCACCACGGTGTCCCCGGAGCGGATGCCCGCGTCCTGCAGCGCCTGCACGGCCATGCGCTGCGCCTGGGGCAGCTCGGTGAGTGCAGCGTCCGGTTGCGCCGTGATGCCCTGCCCGATCCCCTTCAGATCATGCACGCCGGGACTGTCCTCCCACTTCTCGGTCCCGGTCAGCACCACGGAGTACGCCGTCCTCCCGTTCCCGTCCGTGGCCTTCTGCACCATGACCGTGCTGTTCTCGACCTGCGCCCCGTCCGGGCCCGCGCCCGAGACGATGTTCTTGGCGTCCTTGAGCGCCGCGGCGGTCCCCGCGATCGTGGTGGGCACGGCTCCCGCGTGCCGCACCCCGGCCGGAAGCGGTCGCTCGGGCATGCCCGTCATGTGGTGGCGGGCCGCGTTCGCGGCGGCCACCCCGGTGAACACCTCCCGGCGTGCCTCACGTAACGCGCGCGGGGCGAGTACCGGTCGCAGAGCAGCCGGCACACCGCGGTCGAAGGCCTCTGCCGGGGTCAACCGGCGCCCCTTGCGATACGGCGTGTACCACGCGATGCCCGCCAGAGAAACCGACAGCACGGCGGCCGAGGCGGGCGCGAGCATGGCCCCGAGCACCCCGGGTTCCTCCCCCGCTGCATCCCGCCACGGGTCGCCCGCGCCCCCAGTGGTCTTCTCGGACCTGCCGTACGCGGTGAGCCACCCCACGGCCAGCGCTCGCGCGTGCTGGCCCAGCGTTAAGGGCCTCGGCGCCGACGACGCCGCACCGCCGGTTCTCCCGTCCGGCTTCGCCGCGACGACGCCGGGCCCTGGTGCGTCCGCACCGGCTCCCGGGGTGCCTGCACCGGCTCCCGGAACGGTGTGGGACCCGGAGGCACTCCCGCCGGGCACGACGGGGTACTGAAGCAGCCCATCCATGAGATCGTCCAGGCCAGGCCCGCGGATGAGGGCGTCGGTCCCGCGCGGACCACCTCCCCGGATGAGGAGTCCGTACTGCCACGGCTGGACCCGCTCGAGGAACTCGTGCGGTGAGTCGATCCCAGCGCGAGCCAGTGCGACGTCCAGGTCTTCCAGGGTCCGACCGCCATCCCGGGCCAGAGGGCGGGTCACACCGTACAGGGGCAAACCCCACACCCGCCCCGCCAGGAGGGACGTCAATGCCCTCTCCACGGTCTCGTAGTTCTGCCGCGCGAGAACCAGTCGCGCGGCAGAGGCCTCCAGTGCGGCGATCTGCGCGAGCAGGTCGCGGCTCACGAGATCGGCGAGCGCCCCCGCACCCGCCAGGGACGGCTGCCCCGTGAGGGACCACAGGTGCAGTTCGGCGGTGACCGGGACGAGCCCGGCGAGGACGCCGCCCACGGTCTCGACCACCGCGGTGAGCGAGCCCTCGATCCCCGAGATGACGTCCGTGTCCACCATGACCGCGGTGCCGCCCGGGACGCCACCCGAGACCTCCATGCTGGTTCTCGCGCCCTCGACGGCGGCTGCGACCCGTTCCGGGTCCGCGTGGCCGTCCGGCGCGGGGCGTTCCCCGGAACCAGGGGTGAACAGTTCGCTCTGGAGGTCCTCGGCCCGCCCGTGGACCTCGGTCACGCCGTGTTCCATGCTCACGGCAGTGTCCCGCGGAGACGAGGCGGCCGCATCTTCCGCAACCGGCACGGCGGCGGGGCCACCTCCCGCCACCGGCACGGCCGACCTCCCGGCCTGTTCCTCACCCGCGGCCGGCACAGCTGCGTCCTCCGAAGATCCGGTGCTCGAGCCCAGCGCCGTCCGCGCCGCCGCGGTCACGGCGACCCGCCCCACGACGCGCTCGCAGCGTGACCCGTCGCGAGTCCCACGCCCAGCACCGTGCTCAGTGCCGCGGCCATGGGAGCTCCCATCTGGGCGATGCTCTCGACAGCCGCGACCCGTTCCGCGAGCGCGGCCGCCCCCGTCCGCACGAGCTGAGCAGTTTCACGACAGCGGTGCGAAACGTCTCGCAGTTCCTGCTCGTGGCGATCGGCGCGGGCCCGGAAGGACCTGGCACCCGGGCCCTGCCACGCACCGTGGGTCTCCGCGAGGGACGCGATCCGGGAGGCGAGCCCCGCGAGGTGCTCCGCGGCGTCGTCGTAATGACGTGCCACGATGCAGAGCCGTTCGTGGACCAGCGCCGAGACCGCCGATGGGGACGTTCCCGGGAACACCGGGCTCGCGAGTTGTGACATGACCGGTTCCTTCCCGCGCCCCACCACGCGGGCGCCACGCGACCAGGCTAGGGAACGGCGATCCTGTGCTCGGGCGGCCCCGGAAGCATGTGTATCCACGCCCTGCTCGGCCATCCCGAGGACCGCGGTGCAGGACGTTCACCGCGGGGAGGGGCGCCCCGGCGCGTGAAAGAATGAGGGCCATGTCGAACACCGCGCAGACCCTCCCCTCCGGACGTGTGGCCCTGAGCCAGCAGTCACCCGCCATCGCGCTGGGACCGCTGGACGGCCGTTACCGCCCCCAGACCGCCGTGCTGGTGGACTACCTCTCGGAAGCGGCGCTGAACCGCGAACGGGTGCACGTGGAGGTCGAGTGGTTCATCCACCTGTGCGAGCAGCGAGCGCTCACGGGTCTGGAACCCCTCTCGGATGAGCAAAAGAGCGGTTTGCGCGCGATCGTCGCGGACTTCGACGCCGCGTCGGTCGCGGAACTGGCTGAGATCGAGGCCGTCACGGTGCACGACGTCAAGGCGGTGGAGTACTACATCGGGCGCAGGCTGCCGGGGCTCGGCCTCGAGCACCTGACGCCGCTCGTGCACTTCGCGTGCACGTCCGAGGACATCAACAACCTCTCCTACGCGCTCGGCATCCGCGATGCGATCAACCACGTGTGGTTGCCCGCGGCGCGCGAACTGGTCGCGGCGGTGGCCACGATGGCGCGGGACGCGAAGGCCACCCCCATGCTGTCTCACACCCACGGCCAGCCGGCCACGCCCACGACCCTGGGCAAGGAACTCGCAGTGTTCGCGCACCGCCTGGGCCGCCAGGTGCAGCGCGTGGCGGACACCGAGTTCCTGGGCAAGCTCAACGGCGCCACCGGGACGTTCGCAGCGCACACCGCCGCGGCCCCGGACACGGACTGGCCCGAGACCTCCCGGTCCTTCGTGAGCCACCTGGGGCTCACGTGGAACCCGCTGACCACCCAGATCGAGTCCCATGACTGGCAGGCCGAGCTGTACGCGGACATGGCCCGGTTCAACCGGATCCTGCACAACCTCTGCACGGACGTGTGGTCCTACATCTCGATCGGTTACTTCCACCAGATCCCGGTGGAGGGTGCCACGGGCTCCTCGACCATGCCGCACAAGGTCAACCCCATCCGCTTCGAGAACGCGGAGGCCAACGCGGAGATCTCGTGTTCGCTGCTGGACGCGCTCGCCGCAACCCTCGTAACCTCGCGGTGGCAGCGGGACCTCACGGACTCCTCGTCCCAGCGCAACATCGGGGTGGCGTTCGGTCACTCGTTGCTGGCGGTGTCCAACGTGCTCAAGGGCCTCGACCGCCTGGACGTGGCACAGGAGGTGCTCGCCGAGGACTTGGACCAGAACTGGGAGGTCCTGGGCGAGGCCGTGCAGACCGCCATGCGCGCCGAGGCCATTGCGGGCCGCGAGGGCATGGACAACCCCTACGAGCGGCTCAAAGAACTCACCCGCGGCCACCGCGTGGACGCCGACCGGATGCGCGAGTTCATCGCGGGCCTCGGCCTCTCCGAGGACACCGCCCGGCGCTTGAGCGAGCTGGGCCCCGGGCAGTACACGGGCCTGGCCGAGCAGCTCGTGGACCGTTACCTGGACTGAGCCGCCGGCCCGGCCCGACGCCGCCCGGTCCCGCCCCCGGAGCGGCTCCGGGCAGGGCCGAGGCAGCACCAAACACCTGTGTCCCGGAACAGCACGCTCCACGCGTGATCACGTGCTGTTCCGGGACACAGATGTATTCGGGAGGCCCGGCGGAACTCACGAGCGCCGCCGGGCACCGCATGACCCCTCCCGGGGTTGCGCGCCCTACTTGCGCTTCTTCCGGCCCTTCGCGTCGGACTCCAGTTCCTTCCGATCACCGTCGGGGGAACCGTCCTCGAACTTCTCCGCGCGCTCACCCAGGGCAAGGTTGGGCGGGAACTCGTCCGGGAAATCCCCGAAGGCCTCGCGTGAGGCCTTGATGACCTGGCGGGCCATGGCCAGGTTGGCGCCGCCCCCCACCACGGCCCCCAGACCGAACGGCAGCGCGCGGCCCAGCACCGCGCCGGACTGGCGGGCCAGGAACCGCTTGACGAACATGTTGCGGATCGAGCGGCCCACGTCGAAGCGCTGGGAGCTGTCCGGGGACTTGCCGAGCATCAGGCCCCACTTGCTCGTGAGGCTCTTGCTCGCGGACGAGCTGGACAGCAACTGGCCCATGAGCGCGCTCCCGTCCTCGCCGAGCATGAGCGCCATGATCATGGTCCGGTTCTGCTGCTCGTCCTTGGGCTCCACCCCGTGCAGTTCGGCCATGGCCTGCGCGTACAGGGCCGTAGCCTCCAGGTAACCCGCCACGGCGGCGGAGGACAGCCCGAGGGACGCGATGGTGCCGATCCCGGGGACCGCCGCGGTAGCACCCACGGCGCCGCCGCCCACGGTCACGGAGCGCAGGTAGAGCTTCTCGGCGCGCTTGGCGATCTGGGCGGGCGTCTCCTTGGGGTGCTGCGCACGCTCCCGCTTGAGCGCCTTGACCACCCACGGCTGTTGGATGCGCAGCACATGGTCCAGGAACTTGTTGACACCGGGCTTGGGTTTGCCGTTCTCGTCGAACGCCTTGTTCAGGGGGTTCAAGTCCATCAACGACCACTCCTCGAAACGGGTTGGGGGTGTTCGGCGGGTACCGCCGAACACATCAGCACTACTATTCCACAGCGCGCAGCGCTTTCGGTGTGCCCGACCCCCGGCGCATATCATGCGCGCGGCCGACGACGCCGCCACGGCCCCGTCCCACGCGCGGCTCACCCCGGAGTCCTGCCACCGCATGGCCGCGAGCAACATCATGGGCAGCTGCTCGAAACCGCCCACCGTCTCGATCTTCAGGGTCACGTCCATGGACGTGGCATCGAGCTCGGACAGCTGTTCCAGCAGATCCGCGACATCGTCCGCACTGCGCACGAAGGACATGTTCACGATGTCCGCGTGCCGCGCCACGAAGCGCAGATCAACGGCAGGTGAACTCCGCCCGCGGGTCAGTGCGTGCTGAAGTCGGTGAACGCCCCCGTGGGCGGGCCGAAGTGCTCGTCCACGGTGATCACCGCACCGGGGGTGTCCCGGGAGATGAGCACCTGCAGCAGCTCACCCACGGCCCAGCGCGGACCCTCGACCACGACGGTCACGGTGCCGTCCGGGTTGTTGGTGGCACTTCCCACGAGTCCCAGTTTCTCGGCCTGGCGCCAGCACCAGTAGCGGAACCCCACGCCCTGCACGGTCCCGTGCACCACGGCGGTGAGCGCGATGGTCCCGTTTAGGTCCAGCTTGTCCTGATTGCGGCCGGTTGACGCGGCGGGATGAATCGACGGCATCTCCATGCCCCCAGCCTAGAAGACCCCGGTCGCAGCCACCCGGCAGACAGGGCCCGCAGGTCGGGAGCGGCTATCAGGACCGGGCACCGGGGCCGACTGTCGGGCCGAGCTGCCGGAGCCCGAACCATCAGGGCCTGATTCGCGGGGCCCGATCTGCCGCGACCGGGCGTGAAAAATCGCCCGGCCCACGCGGACCCCGGTGGGGCCCGCCACGGACCGGGCGATCACGACTGACAAAGGCTGCAGATCAGCCCAGGTTCTCGAGCGCCTGTGCGATCGGGGTGTCACCGTCGGAGAACTCGATGAACTTCCTGGCGGTACCCCGCGGATCGGCGAGCACCCGGGCGGCCACGAGGGCCACGTTGCCGCGTGCCGTCTTCTTCTCGTCGTCGCTGCCGGCGCGGCCCAGCGTGATCTCCCCCGAGGGGTCGTCGTCGGTGAGCGCCCCGGGGCCCAGGATGGTCCACTCGAGGGAGCTCGCGCGCAAGTGGTCGTCCGCGTCCGCCTTGGACTGCGCGTAGGAGTAGAAGTCGTTGTCCTCAGGGACCCCGTGGTCCTGCCCGGCGCCCATGTAGGACACCATGACGTAGTGCGTGACGCCGGCGGCCTGCGCGGCATCCATGGAACGGATCGCGGCGTCCCGGTCCACGGCATACGTGCGCTCGGGGTCGCCCCCGCCCGCGCCCGCGGACCACACGACGGCGTCCTGGCCGGAGAACAGCTCCGTCATGGCCTCAACGTCCAACTCCTGGACGTCCGCGACGACCGGTGTTGCCCCGGTGTTCTCCACGTCCTGGCTCTGCTCCCGCTTGCGGATCACCGCGTTGACGGTGTCCCCCTGCGTGGACAGCAATCGGCTCAGCTGCAGCGCCACCTTGCCGTGGCCACCGATGATCGTGATCTCGGACATTGCGGGTCCTTCCTGTCGGAACGGGTGTCGCGGGGACAGCGCGTGCCCCCGACATCCAGTACAGCATGCGTCAGCGGCGGATTATTCCGAATCCCCGAGGCCCACCCGGTCCCCCTGCCGCCGCGCGATATGGGGGTCCGCCGCGCCCGGCGGGGCCGGAACGCCTCGGCCTCACGGGCCCGTCACACCCTGCGGGACCTCAGTTCTCGAGGCCGCCGTTGGCGAGGCTCGCGTTGAGCACCCGGGCGAGGGTCGACAGGTCTGCCTCCTGCTGTTCGGCGAGTGCGTCCGCGAGCACGCCCAGTAGGCCGTGGACCACGAACCGGTCCCGGATCTCGACGACGCCGCGGTCCTCCCCGCTCTCGCGATCCTCCCGGAGGCTGCGCAGACCCGTCATGGCGTGTTCCGCGACCGCCCCACGTGCCAGGGAGGGACCGGGCCCGCACAGCATGGCCCGGTAGAACTCCTGGTGCTCGTCCAGGTGCGCCACGAGCGGGGGCAGGACCAGGTCCAGCGGACTGGCCTCGCGGTTCTGCAGGGCGCTCGGGTCCAGGGGGAGGCGGGCCAGCAAGGATTGCGTGGCGCCGAGCAGCACCTGGTCCCGCGAGCCGAAGTTCTCGTACACGGCCTTGCGGCTGACCCCCGCGGCCTGCGCGATCTCGGTCATCCCCACCTGGGAGCCCCGGCGCGCGACCAGTTCGACGGCGGCTTCCACCACGGCCGCACGGGTGCGTTCGATCCGCCGGTCCATGTGCGCTCCAATGTCAGGGTCGTAGAAAGGGTGCCCATCCATTGAACGCTCAAACAGGAAATTACGCGACAACCTAAAGGGTGAGACCCGAAACCCTCAGCGCGCGGGCGTAACCGCCTCCACGAGGAACACGCGCCCGTCCCCGCTCAGGGTCACCGTGCTCGGGGTCTCCAGGCAGATCAGGGACTCGCCCGACGTCGCTCGCGCACCCTCCGCGTCCGCGTCACCAGCAGAGCGCGCGGAGACCTCCACGTCCCCCTCGGTCACGAGCACCATGCACACCCCCGCGAGCTCCCGGGTGACGGGGCGCTGCGGGCTCACGCGCACCGCGGCCAGGGAGAGGGCGGGGTCCCACAGCGTGTACCGCACCACGCCGTCCTCGGCCTCGCGCGGTTCCAGGACGCTCACGGGTTGCTGGGCGGTGGCCATGACCCTCAGCAGTTCCGGGACGTCCACGTGCTTGGCGGTCAGACCAGCGCGCAGCACGTTGTCCGAGCACCCCATGATCTCCACCGCGGTGCCGCTGAGGTACGCGTGCACCTGTCGGTCCGGGGTGAACAGGGCCTGGCCGGGGGCCAGGTGCACCATGTTCATACACAGGGCCACGAGCAGACCCCGGTCACCCGGGTAGTGGTGGGTCAACAACCGGATCAGGTGCGTCGCGCGTTCCACGGGATCCGCCTCCGCGGACAACCGGGGTTTGTCCGCGTCCTCGCCGCGGGGCGAGGTGGCCGGGGTGGTATCCGCAGCGGTAACGCACGCGCGCACGGCGGCGGCAGCGGCGTCGTCGGCGAGCTCGAGCGCGTACTGCACGGGACACTCGGACGCCGCGGCGTCCGCGAGCCACGGGAGGTTTAGTTCCCGGGAGAGACGCTTCAGGTCGGCCCGATCCTGCTGACCCGCGAGCAACCACATGGGTGACAGCGCCACGACCGTCTCCGGTTTGGCGCGCTCGTCCTTGTAATTACGGTGCGCGGAGTCCCGCGCGACGCCCGCGGCGTTCTCCCGCGCAAACCCCTCACGGGCCTGTTCCTCGGACGGGTGCACCTGGATGGACAGCGGCGCCGCGATCGCGAGGATCTTCAGGAGGAACGGCAGGTCGGGGGCCACTTCGTCCAGGCCGCGCTGGACCCCGTCGAGGGTCACCCGGGACGGAGCGCTCGCGTGGGCACCCATCCACAGCTCGGCCTCGGGTTCCTCGGTGGGTGTGGAGCGCCCCTGCATGCCGGCGAGGACCGATCGCGATCCCCACGCGTAGTGCTGGATCGGATTGGTCATCCTCAAGAACTCGGCCATGTCGAACATGTAACCACAGCGCCCCGGAAAACGCCGGACTACCGGGGTTCACCGATCCCGCTCACGTAGAATCGGGACGGTGACCACAGATCTTTCCTCATCATTCAAGGCGTACGACGTCCGCGGCATCGTGGGCGAGAGCATCACCGCGGACAGCGTGCGCGCCACCGGTGCCGCGTTCGTGGACGTCCTGGGCCTGGCCGGCTCCGGGGTGGTCGTGGGTGGCGACATGCGCCCCTCTTCCCCCGAGTTCGTGGAGGCGTTCGCGGCCGGCGCCACTCGCCGCGGTGCGGACGTCACGGTGATCGGCAGCATCTCCACGGACGAGCTGTACTTCGCGTGCGGCACCCTGGACAGCGCCGGCGTCACCTTCACCGCGAGCCACAACCCGGCCGAGTACAACGGCATCAAGATGGCCAAGGCCGGAGCCGTCCCCGTCTCCTCGGACACCGGCCTGTACGAGATCCGCGACGTCGCGCAGCGCTACCTGGACGACGGGGAGATCCCGGCCTCCGAGCACCGCGGCCAGGTCTCGCGTCGGGACGTACTGGGTGACTACGCCCATTACCTGCGCAGCCTGGTGGACCTCTCCGGGATCCGCCCCCTCAAGGTCGTGGTGGACGCGGGCAACGGGATGGCCGGGCTGACCACTCCGGCGGTGCTCGGGGACGCACTGTTGGACCCGCTGCCGCTCGAAATCGTCCCGCTGTACTTCGAGCTGGACGGCACATTCCCCAACCACCCCGCCAACCCACTCGAGCCCGCCAACCTCGAGGACCTGCAGCGGGCCGTGCGCGAGCACGGTGCGGACATCGGGCTCGCGTTCGACGGCGACGCCGACCGCTGCTTCGTGGTGGACCAGAACGGTGATCCCGTCTCCCCGTCCGCGGTGGCCGCGATCGTCGCCGAGCGCGAGATCACCCGGGCCCGCGCCGCGGGTGAGGACCGGCCCGTGGTGATCCACAACCTCATCACGTCCAAGGCGGTCCCCGAGCGGATCGAGGCCTCGGGCGGGCGTGCCGTGCGCACGCGCGTGGGCCACTCCTTCATCAAGGCGGTCATGGCCTCCGAGCGCGCCGTCTTCGGCGGTGAGCACTCCGCGCACTACTACTTCAAGGACTTCTTCAACGCGGACACGGGCATGCTCGCCGCGATGCACGTGCTGGCCGCGCTGGGTGAACAGGACGCGCCGCTGAGCGATCTCATGCGCACGTACGACCCCTACGTGGCCTCCGGGGAGATCAACTCCGAGATCGAGGACAAGGCCGCCGCGGTGGACCGCGTCCGGGCACACTTCGCAGCCACGGACCCCGCCGTGCAGGTCGAGGACATGGACGGCACCACGTTCACCCACCCCGAGCAGGGCTGGTGGTTCAACCTGCGTCCGTCCAACACCGAGCCGTTCCTGCGGCTCAACGTAGAGGCCCCGGACGCCGCCGCCATGGAGTCGGTGCGGGACGCCGTCCTGCAGCTCGTCCGGCAGGACTGAGCCCGCCCGGGCGCCGCGGGTCCCACCCGCGGCGCCCCCGCTCGAAACGCCGTCCCCGGGCACCCGCCGCGGGCTGCCCGGGACGGCCCGCAGAACACGACGACGCCGCGCGGCCCAGGTGGCCACGCGGCGTCGTCGTCATGTCAGGGAGGCTCAGGCGTTCGCGGCGCGCGCCTCGTCGTGGAGCATCCACTGGTCGGGACCGAAGATCTCGTAGTGGATGTTGCGCCCCGGCACACCCTTCTCGATGAGCTGCGAGCGCAGCGCCTTCATGAAGGGCAGGGGGCCGCACATGAACGCGTTGGTGTCCTCGTCCACGTCCAGGTCCACGCCCGCGATGTTCATGAAGCCCTCGTGGTCGCCCTCACCGGGGGTCTCCATCCAGGTGATCATCGTGGCGTTGGGCAGGCTGTCCACGAGACGCTCCATGACCTGGCGGCCGGGCCAGCGTTCCTTGGAATGATCCGCGTGCAGCACGGTGACCTTGCGCTGCGAACCCTCCTTGGCCAGGCGGTCCAGGAACGCGACGATGGGCGTGGTGCCGATGCCGGCCGAGGCCAGCACGAGCGAGCCGTGGCCCTCGTCCAACACCACGTCACCGTAAGGGTTGGAGATCTCCAGGACGTCGCCCTCGTTGATGTCCTCGTGCAGGATGGGCGTGACCTCGCCGTGGGGATCCTTGCGGATCACCACGCGGCGGTGGCCCTCCTGGGACGGCACCAGTGTGAACTGGCGGGGCTGGCGGATCCCGTCCTTGACCTTGACCTGGATGGTCACGTACTGACCGGGGATGGAGCGGGTCAGCGGGGTGTCGTCCGCGGGTTCGAACTCGAACGCCACCACGCCTTCGGCGATGTCCTCCTTGGACACGAGTTTGAAGGGCGCGAACATGACGTCATTGGCCTGCTGACCGTAGAGGCCCTTCTCGAGCTTGATCAGCGCATCCGCCATGAGCCAGTACACCTCGTCCCATGCGGCCACGACCTCGGGGGTCGCGGCGTCACCCAGGTCCGCGGCGATGGCCCCGAACAGGTGCTCGTGGACGGTGGGGTACTCCTCGGGCAGTAACCCCAGGGACGCGTGCTTGTGGGCCACGCGCGAGAGCACCTCGTCCGGGTAGGAGTCCGGGTGGTTGAGCAGGTGCGAGGCGAAGGCCGCAATGGAACCGGCAAGCGCCTGCGGCTGGGTGCCGTTCTTCTGGTTGGAACGGCTGAACATGCCGTCCAGCAGGTCGGGGCGGGCGTTGAACATGGACTTGTAGAACTCGGGGGTGATCGCGGGGATCCGCTCGGCGATCACGCCGATGGTTTGCTCGATGACCGGGCGGGACTTCTGGGACAGCATGATGATTTCCTCTCATCGCGGTGTGACGAGAGTCAATTTAGCATTTGAAATGCACGTTAAAGAACCGACGCTCCATCCCTGGTGGCGGGGGTTCGCACGCTCGGGGGACGCAGCCCCAGTTGCACCGCGATGGGGCCCACCTGGCGGGGGTTCACGAGGTCCGCGATGGTGATGCCGTCCAGTTCCCGGTAGAAGGCCTCACGCGCCCCGGCCAGGGCCCGGCGCAGCCGGCAGCCGTGGTTGAGCGGGCACGCGACCTCGTCCGCCTCGCACTCCACGATCGCGGTGTCCGCCTCCAGGATCCGCAGCACCTGGCCCACACTGGCCTCCCGGCCCTCGTCCGTGAGTATGACCCCGCCAGCGCGCCCGCGTTGCGAGCACAACAGGGACATCCCGCGCAGTTTGGCCACCGTCTTGGCCACGTGGTTGTACGGCGCCCCCACGCCGTCCGCGATGCGCTGCGTGGACATCATGGTGTCCGGGGGCAGCCCTCCCATGAGCAGCAGCACCCGCAGCGCGATGTCCGAAAAAGCTGTCAGCCGCACAGTTGTCCCTTCGTCACCGGCCCGTCCTCAGCCCACCGATGACGACGCCGCGCGGCCGGTCTGGCCGCGCGGCGTGATCATACAGGATGGCCCCGGCCGCGTGACAACGCGGATCGGGAGACCGGCGTCAGCTGTTGCGCAACCGGTCCTCGAGCCCGGCGCGCTGTTCGAGAATCACCTCCGGCACGTCGCCGAGGCGCGCGAACCACTCGTCGATCCCAGGCAGTTCGTTGAGCCACTCGTCCTTGTCCACGCGCAGCGCGGCCTCAAGATCGGCGTCGGAGATGTCCAGGCCGGTCAGGTCCAGGTCCTCCTTGCCCGGGACCACACCCACGGGGGTCTCGTGTCCCTCCGCGGTGCCCTTGAGGCGTTCGACGATCCACTTGACCACGCGGGAGTTCTCCCCGAAGCCGGGCCACGCGAAACCGCCCTCCGGGGTGCGGCGGAACCAGTTGACGTAGTAGATCCGCGGCATGTTCTCCTCGCCCACGCGGGCGCCGGTATCCAGCCAGTGCTCCAGGTAGTCATTGGCGTTGTAGCCGATGAACGGGAGCATGGCCATGGGGTCACGGCGCACCACGCCCACGGCGCCCTTGGCGGCCGCGGTGGTCTCGGAGGACAGCGTGGCTCCCTGGAAGACGCCGTGTTCCCACCCGAAGGACTCGGAGACCAGAGGCACGGTCGTCTTGCGGCGGCCACCAAAGATGATCGCGGACAGCGGCACACCCTCGGGGTCGTCGTACTCGGGGGCCAGGATCTCGACCTGCTTGATGGGGGTGCAGAACCGGGAGTTGGGGTGCGCGGCGGGGCGGCCGGACTGGGGAGTCCAGTCGTTGCCCTTCCAGTCCGTGAGGTGCTCGGGGATGTCGTCGGTCATACCCTCCCACCACACGCCGCCGTCGTCGGTCAGCGCCACGTTGGTGAAGATGGTGTTGCCGCGTTCGATCGCCCGCATGGCGTTGGGGTTGGTGGACCACCCGGTGCCGGGTGCCACACCGAACAGGCCGGCCTCGGGGTTGACCACGCGCGGGGTGTGGTCCTTGCCGAAGCGGATCCAGGCGATGTCGTCCCCGACCATCTCGGCCTTCCAACCCTCGATGGTGGGCTCGAGCATCGCGAAGTTGGTCTTGCCGCACGCGGACGGGAACGCCCCCGCGATGTAGTGGGACTCCCCCTGCGGGTCGGTGATCTTGAGGATGAGCATGTGCTCAGCCAGCCAGCCCTCGTCATGGGCGATCGCCGAGGCGATGCGCAGCGCGTAGCACTTCTTGCCCAGCAGCGCGTTGCCGCCGTAACCGGAGCCGAAGGACCAGATGGCCCGGTCCTCGGGGAACTGCACGATGTACTTGGCGGGGTTGCACGGCCACGGCACGTCCTGTTCGCCGGGCTGCAGCGGGGCACCCAGGGAGTGGACGCACTCCACGAACTCCGCCTTGTCGCGGGACATCTTCTCGAGGACGGGCGTGCCGATCGTGGCCATGATCCGCATGGAGCACACTACATAGGGCGAGTCCGTGATCTCTACGCCGTACTGGGGCTTCTGAGCGTCCAGTGAGCCCATCACGAACGGGATCACGTACATGGTGCGACCGCGCATGGCCCCGTTGAAACGCTTGGTCAGCGTCTCCTTCATGGCCGTGGGGTCTTCCCAGTTGTTGGTGGGACCGGCACCCTTCTCGGTCTTGGTGCAGATGAACGTGCGCTCCTCCACGCGGGCCACGTCCTCGGGGTCCGAGAACGCCGCGAAGGAATTGGGGAGCTTCTCGTCCGAGAGCCGGACCAGGGTGCCCGCCTCCACCATGAGGTCGGTGAGCCGGGTCCACTCGGCTTCCGAACCGTCTGCCCAGTGGATGTGATCCGGCTGGGCCAGCTCGGCGATCCCACGCACCCAGTCCACGAGCTCCCGGTAATCCGTGGGGGGAATGTCCAGGGACTGCTGGACCTCGCGGTTCAGGGCGGTGGTCCCGGTGGTTGCTGTGCCGTTGTCAGCCATTGACATGTCTCCTCGTTGAGGCCGTCGTACGTGCCGCTTCCCGCCGAGGTGCGCCGTCCGTTCATGCTTGCCACGTCACTGTGGAACGGTTCCGGGGGCCGACCTCGCAGGGGGTTGCGCGCGGGTGTGCCTGGAGTCTATCGCGGGGGGCCCTCCCGGAACGCGAGTTACACCACATCGCGGCCCCGACCATACGGCTCGCACCGCCCAGCCGCCCCGGCACCGCGCGGGCACCACTCCGGCGCGATTTGTCGCCGGGCACCGGCGGGTGTAAGTTATTACCCGTTGCAAGGGCCTCGGTCGTTGCTTCAGGAGCGCCTGTAGCTCAACGGATAGAGCATCTGACTACGGATCAGAAGGTTGTAGGTTCGAATCCTATCGGGCGCACTTCTTGTCGGACCCCGCATCCCCCAGGATGCGGGGTCCTTCTCATTCACCGCCGCGCCTCGGTATCAGGATCGGCTCCAGGATCGAGGTACCGCCGTGTCCCCTCTCACGACCCCCGTTCGTCGTCTCACCCTGGGCGCCGCGGCGCTCGCGCTGGCCCTCACGGGGTGCGCGGCTCCCACCGATTCGGCGGCACCCTCCCCGTCCGCCTCCGCGACCACGAGCGCTGCGGCCCCGACGACGACGCCCGCCGCGCAGTCACCGTCCCCCACCCGGGGCGCGGAAGACGCGACGTCCCCCGCGGCGGCGGCGTCCCCGCAGGACGCCACCGATCACGCGGCGGCCGGGACCGCGCTGGCCGCGCTCGGGGACCTGCCCGTGAAGGGGCGCGCGCCCAAGACCGACTACTCGCGGGACCAGTTCGGCCCGCGCTGGGCGGACACCGATCACAACGGCTGCGACACTCGCAACGACATCCTGCGCCGGGACCTCACGGGGATCGCCGTCAAGCCGGGGACGCACGGGTGCAACGTGAGCTCCGGGGCGCTCGAGAGCCCGTACACCGGAGAGACGATCGACTTCGTGGCCGGGCAGACCACGAGCTCACAGGTGCAGATCGATCACGTGGTCGCACTGTCGGACGCGTGGCAGAAGGGCGCGCAGCAGCTCGACGCCGCGCGGCGCACCGAACTCGCGAACGACCCGCTCAACCTGCTCGCCGTGGACGGGCCGAGCAACAACACCAAGTCGGACGCGGACGCCGCCACGTGGCTGCCGCCGCGCACCGGCGAGCGCTGCGAGTACGTGGCCACCCAGATCGCGGTCAAGCAGCGCTACGAATTGTGGGTCACCGACGCCGAGAAGAACGCCATGGTGCGCGTGCTCGACACGTGCCCCGAGCAGCCGCTGCCCGAAGCGCGTCCCATCCCGGATCCCGCGGACTCACCCGTGGCTCCCGTGACCGAGGCGCCGGCTGCGCAAGCGGCAGCCGCCGAGGCGCCCTCGACTCCGGAGGCATCGGCTCCTGTGGCACCAGCTCCGGCCGCACCCGGTGCGGGCGCGGGATCCGATCCTGCGGACGGTGCCGTCGCGGAGGCCGAGGCGCCCGGTGCGGGAGCTCCGGGCGTTCCGGGTGCGGACGTCTACTTCTCGCGGTGCGCCGAGGCGCGCACGGCGGGGATGGCCCCGCTCTACGCCGGCACGCCGGGGTACCGTCCCGGCTTGGACGGCGACGGCGACGGCGTGGCCTGCGAGTCCAGGAGCTGAGCACCGGCTCGGGGTGAACTCCACACCCGAGGGGGCTCCGCATGAGCCCCATGCCCGCGGCGCATGGAACCGTGCGGGTTCTAGACCCCCGGGGTGTGGAAGCGCGTGAGGCGGGCGTCGGCGCCGTCGAGCACGGCCCAGTCCCCGGGGACCTCGAGCACCGCGGTGCCCCCGGTCGGGAAACCCGTGGCGGCATCCATCATGGCGTCCTGGTCCGAGTCACGAGAGGCCAGGCGCAGGATGGTGTCCAGCACCCCGGGCATGTGGGCGACCACCATGAGGGTGCGCACGGTTTCCGGGGCGTGGTTCACGGCCGCGATGATCTGCGCGTCGGTGGCGTCGTAGAGCCCGTCCCACAACTGCGGCGTGGGGGCCTTCTCCCCGAGTTCATGGCACACCCACGTGATGGTCTGGCGGGTGCGCAGCGCCGGGGACACCAGGATCATGTCCGGCGCGGCATGTTCGGCCAGCCACCGTCCCACGTCCGCGGCCTCACGGGCACCGCGCGGCGCCAGGGGGCGGTCGTGGTCCGGGACGTCCCGCGGGAAGTCCGCTTCCCCGTGCCGCATGATCACCAGGTGCTTGAGATCGTGGGGTGCCATGGGCCCCAGTGTGTCACGGCGGGGTGCAGCCCGGTCACGGAAGCAACGCGACGGCGCGCTCCCGGGTGAGCGCGGTCTCGCGACTGAGGAGGATCAGATGGAGTACTCGGGCGCGGCCCACACGACGACCTCGGGGTGGTCGTAGAACCGGTACCCCTGACCGCGAACGGTGCGCACGGTGTTGGCCAAGCGACCCAGCTTAGAACGCAACCGCCGCACATGCACGTCGATCGTGCGCTCGGAGGGGACCTCCTCGGCGTCGCCCCACAGGCTGTCGAGCAGCTCGGTGCGACCCACGGTGCGGGTGCCGTTCTCCACGAGGTAGTTGAGCAGTTCGAACTCGCGGTGGGTCAGGTTCAGCAGCTCCCCGTCCAGGAACACTTCGCGGCGGGAGAGGTCGATCAGCACGCCCACCCGCTGACAGTCAATCGCGCTCCCGGCACCGGCCGCGGGCAGCGGCGCAATGGGTTCGATCACCGGGTCCGAGAACGTGGGGTCACCCAACGCGCTGCGCACGACTTCGAGGTCCGTACCTTCCGCGTGCACCGGGGCGAGGGCCACGGCGGCGTAGGAATCGGACTCGGGGACCGCGGAGCTGATGAACTGGCGGACGTCCTGCACGAGCTGCACGAGGTTGATCCCGCGGTCGGCGGCGGCTTGCTCGTCCACGCCCACGTAGATCACGAAGCCGCGGGCCTCGGTGGGCTGCTGCCCCGCGCCCGGTTGACGTTCCAGGCGTGAATCGGCACCGTGTTCGGCGGCGACGGAACGCAGGTGTCGGAAATCCTCAGCGGTCCCCACCATGCGATGCGCCCCGCGGGGTCGGGCCGTGGACTGGGCTCCACCCAGTCGGTGTCGCTGCGAGATGTGGACGTAACCCGGTGCGCCTGACATTCGAACCCCTGCCTCGTGATGCCCCCGTTCCCATGAATTCCCTGGAAAACGGCATTATCATCATGTTCTGCGACGCGCGGCTGGACTGGCAAGTAATATATGGGTTTTTTTCTCACATAGTGAGACCTACTCTTGATTCACGCGATCCCATGGCGAAATGGATTGCATTCTCGCCGAGATGAGGGGCTACTTCCCTGCTCGAGATGCTTTCCGAGAGCCGACGAGCGGGGCCTCAGTGCGCGACGCCGTACAGGCGGTCGCCCGCATCCCCGAGGCCGGGAACGATGTACGCGTTCTCGTCCAGTCGTTCGTCCACGGACGCCAGCACCACATTGACCTCGCTGTCGTCCAGTTCCCGGGTCAACCGGTCGAGGCCCTCGGGCGCCGCCAGCAAGCACACGCACGTGATCTGTTCGGCACCGCGGCGGTAGAGGAACTTGATGGCCTCGCTCAGCGTGCCACCCGTGGCGAGCATGGGATCGAGCACGTACACCTGACGGCCCGTGAGATCGTCCGGCAGCCGTTCGGCGTACGTGATGATGTCCAGCGTGGTGTCGTCACGCGCCATCCCCAGGAACCCGACCTCCGCGGTGGGGATCAACCGGGTCATCCCCTCGAGCATGCCCAGCCCCGCGCGCAGGATGGGCACGACGAGCGGCCGCGGGTACGCGAGCGCGATGCCCTGGGTCTCGGCCACCGGGGTCCGTACCGTGACCGGCTCCACGCGCACGTCCCGGGTCGCCTCGTACGCCAGCAGGGTGACCAGTTCCTCCACCAACAACCGGAACACCGGGGAGGAGGTGTCCTTGTCGCGCAGCACACTCAGTTTGTGGGCGACCAGGGGGTGATCCAAGACAGTGACTCGCATACCTCAGAATCTAGCAGCCGCCGCAGGGCCCGCGGACGTCACGGATTCATCACACGCCGGGGAAGATCAGCCGAGGGGACGAGGACGTGCCATAGGGTCATACGGGAGACCCGACATGGTTCTGCGCACGGCAATCCTCGGAAGGGACACCTGAATATGACGGCTCCGGTTCTCGAAACGGAGAATTTGGTCAAGATCTACGGCAGAGGAGAAACCCGCTTCGACGCCCTCAAGGGCATCAACCTGGAGATCGGCAAGGGCGAGTCCGTTGCGGTGGTGGGAAAATCCGGTTCGGGCAAATCCACTCTCATGCACCTGCTGGCGTTGCTGGACGCCCCCACGCACGGCGTCGTGGCCCTGGAGGGCAAGCCCACCGGGGACCTGAATGCCAAAGAACTCAACGAACTGCGCAATTCCGCGTTCGGTTTCGTGTTCCAGCAGTTCTTCCTGACCCCCAATCAGAGCGTGTTGGAAAACGTCACGCTCCCTCTGAAGATCGCGGGTGTTCCGGCCGGTGAGCGCAAACGCCGCGGCATGGAAGTCCTCGACCAACTGGACATGGCGGACAAGGCCGAGAACAAGGCCACCGATCTTTCGGGTGGTCAGAAACAGCGCGTGGTGATCGCGCGAGCCCTGATCAACGAACCCTCCGTGATCTTCGCGGACGAGCCCACCGGGAACCTGGACTCGGCAACGTCCCGGGTTGTGGAGGATATCCTCTTCGGGCTCAACCGGGACAAGGGCATCACCCTGGTGGTCGTGACCCACGATCTGGACCTCGCGCAGCGGTGCTCCCGGCAGATCTACCTCGTGGACGGGCAGATCGTACCGACCCCGGAGGCGGCCACGAACGACGTCGTCGATCGGCAGCCGCGCCGCGCCGCGCACCCGGCGGGCGCCGACGACGCCACCGGGACCGTCCGGATCACCGAGCCCACGACCGGCGAGATGATCACCCTCAGCGAGGCCGACGCCGCCGAGCTCACCCGCGCCGCCCAGGAACCCGTGCGGCCGGGCAAGCACGCCGCCCCTTGGGCCACCAACACCCCACACCGCCCGACCGACCAGCCAGGAGCCACCGCGTGAAATTCCTCGATCTGCTGCGCACGGCGATCGCCAACACGTTCCGGTCCAAGGCCCGCACCATCCTGACCGTGATCGCCATCTTCATCGGTTCCTTCACGCTCACACTGACCTCGGGCATCGGCACCGGCGTCAACGACTACATCGACAAGACCGTAGCCGCGTTCGGTAACCAGAACGCCCTGTACGTCCAGAAGGTGTCCGAGCCCTCCACCCCCGGCTCCGGCCAAGAGGATGGGCCCACCGAGTACGACCCCGAGCGGGCCAATGTGCAGACGGGGTTCGGTTCGATCGCAGGGCTCACGGACGCCGACATCGACAAGATCAGGGATATCGACGGCGTGGAGTCCGTGGACCCCATGTACATGGTCACGCCCACCTACCTGGCGGCCCCCGACGGCAAGAAGTTCCAGCTGAGCCTGGGCTCCCCGGCGGAAGCGGAAGGGCTGCAGCTGGAGGCCGGTGAGACCCCGGACCGGTCCGCGGACGAGATCCTGCTGCCCGCCTCCTGGGTGGCGCCCCTGGGTTTCGACTCCAATGAGGACGCCGTGGGCAAAACCGTGACGATCGCCATGCGCAACGCCGCCGGCGAGACCCGAGCCTTCGACGTCCGGGTCTCCGGCATCAGCCAGGCCTCCCTCGCGGGCGCGTCCACCAGCCCCATTCCCTCGTCGGAGCTGAACAGGAAGCTGTACGAGTACCAGACCTCGGGCTCACCCCGGGAGATGCCCAACACGTACTTCACCGCCACGGCCAACCTGAGCGACAACGCCGAGGTGGGCCCCATCAAGTCCCAGCTCGCGGACGACGACATGCTGGGCGTAACGGTCGAGGACCAGCTCGGGATGTTCCGGGCCGTGATCAACGGGATCGTGTGGATCCTCAACTCCTTCGCGATCATCGCGCTGCTCGCGGCCGGATTCGGCATCGTGAACACGCTGCTCATGTCCGTCCAGGAACGCACCCGCGAGATCGGGCTCATGAAGGCCATGGGGATGAGCGGGGGCAAGGTCTTCGGCCTGTTCTCCCTCGAGGCCATCTTCATCGGTTTCCTGGGCTCCGCGATCGGAGCCGCCGTGGGCGTGGCCACCGGCAGCATCCTCAGCGGGGTCCTCTCCAACGGGTTGCTTTCCTCGCTGCCCGGGCTGAGTCTGTTCTTGTTCGACCCGCTCAAGATCGTGATCATCATCCTCGCGGTGATGTTCATCGCGTTCCTCGCCGGGACCATCCCCGCCATGCGGGCGGCCCGGCAGGATCCCATCAATGCCCTTCGATACGAGTAATCCCCCCCACACTCACGCAGTATCACTCGCACGATGCACAGGAAGGACAGTCCTCATGAGCAACGACACCCCCAACAACAACCCGCACAACCCTCCGTACGGTGACCCGGGCGCGACCCAGCCCGTGCCGCCCCAGCCCCGCGGGCAGGGCGCAGTCAACGGCGCGCCCCAGGGGCAGCAGTACGGCATGACCGGCGGCAAGTACGGCACCTCGGAGTACAACCCCAACCAGTACACCGGCACCATGGGCCGCCCCTCCACGGTGGACAAGCTGCTCAAGCTGACCCTGGCGTCCCTGGGGCTCTACGTCCTCAACGGCATCATCGGCCTGATCGCGGCGAGCAGCGTGGACTACACCCAGATGTACCGCGACATGGGCCTGAGCACGGAAATGGCCGATCAGAGTGCGAGCCAGATGGCCATGACCACCGGTCCCGTCGCCAGCATCATCAGCTTGATCATCGGACTCGCGCTGTACTTCCTGGTCTACAACGGCCTGAAGAAGGGCAAGAACTGGGCTCGCATCCTGGGCACCGTCCTCGCGGCCATCGCCATCCTGAGCGGAATCTTCGGCCTGTTCGGTGTCTTCATCTACCCCGCGCCGTGGAACATCATCATGGCCATCCTGATGATCGTGAAGGTCGTGGTGGACATCCTGTGGATCGTGACCGCGTTCCGCGCCCCTACCTCCGCGTGGTTCAACCAGAACCGCGTCCAGCGCTGACACAGCGTGGCATTACCGCACACCGCCAGGTCCATCCAGCTCTCGGGCTGGATGGACCTGGCTCTGTCAGAGGCTCGCGCCACGGAAGGCACGGGGGACGTGCCGATCGGCGCCGTCGTCCTGGACCCGGACGGCCGGGTCATCGGGCGCGGGTACAACCGCCGCGAGGCCGACGGCGATCCCACCGCCCACGCCGAGGTCCTGGCCCTGCGGAAGGCTTCCCGCGCGCTGGGGTCCTGGCGGCTGGAAGGCTGCACCCTGGTGGTGACGCTCGAACCGTGCGCCATGTGCGCCGGGGCGATCGTGCTGGCTCGGGTGCCCACCGTGGTGTTCGGGGCATGGGACCCCAAGGCGGGGGCGTGCGGATCGGTGTTCGACATCGTGCGTGATCCGCGCCTGAACCACTGGGTGGAGGTCACGGGCGGGGTTCGCGAGGCCGAGTGCGCCGCCTTGCTGCACGAGTTCTTCCGGGGCCACCGCAACCCCTGAACCGGGCCGCGCCCAGCCCTGGTTTGGAGGGGTTGCGCCCCGGGCTGTAAAGTGCTGGGAGTTGGTGACGTGTCCGAGCGGCCGAAGGTGCATCACTCGAAATGATGTTTGGTGTCAAAGCCAACGTGGGTTCAAATCCCACCGTCACCGCCAATTTTCGAGGCCCCTGCCTCCCCGAATTTCCGGGGGAGCAGGGGCCTCGTTCATGACCGGAGCCGGTTCACCCCCGGCCCGCGAAGCCGTCCACGAGGGCCACGGACTCCGGAGTCCCGGAGCGCTCGGCGATCACGCTGATCTCCTCCGCCAGGTGGGTCTCGTACTCCGCGACGACGCCGCGGCGCAGCAAGCGCTTCGTGGACCCGTAGGAACCGGCGGTTCCCGCGACGAAACGGTCCTCCACCTCCGTCAATCGCTCGGCGAACTCCTCCGCCGAAACGGATTCAGCAGCAATCCCCCACTCGACCGCTTCCGTCCCGGTGAGCCGGCGACCCCCGAGGGTCAGTTCCACCGAACGTTGATGACCCACTGCGCGGGGCAGCAGATAGGACACACCGGTGTCCGGCGTCAGGCCGATCGCGGCGTAGGCGGCGAGCACGGTGGCGTCCTCCCGGATGAGCGCCCAGTCGGAGTTGAGGATCAGCCCCAGTCCGGCCCCGGCCGCCGTGCCATTGACCCCGGCGATGATGAGCAGCCGCGAGCGCACCATGGCCAGGGCCAGATCCCGGGCCGCGGAGGCGAGTTCCCGCAGGAACTCGGGACGCTCGGTGGCCGGACGACCGGCCATGCCCTTGACGTCACCGCCCGCGCTGAAGAACCGCCCCGAACCCGTGAGGGTCAGCACGTGGACGGTGGGATCGGCTTCCGCCCGTCGCAGGGCGGACAGTGTCTCGCGCGCGAGGTCCAGGTCCACGGCGTTGCCGGTGGCCGCGCGGTCCCACACGATCCGCACCACGCCGGCTCTGTGCTCCACCCGGACGGCATCGGGGTGTTCCACGGTGTCCTCCTGCCTCATACCGGGTTCGTCCGTTCCGCCCGCAGTTCGCGCTTGAGCAACTTGCCGGACTGGTTGCGGGGCAGCTCCGCGACGAAGTCCACACGCTTGGGCACCTTGTAATCGGCCAGGCGGGCCTTCACATGGGAGCGCACCGACTCCGCGGTGAGCTCCGATCCCTCCTTGGGGACGATCACCGCCGTGACGGCCTCGATCCACCGTTCGTCCGGGAGCCCCACCACCGCGACCTCGGCGACGTCGGGCAGCTCGTAGATGCAGTCCTCGATCTCGCGAGGAGCCACCAGGACACCCCCGGTGTTGATCACGTCCTTGATCCGGTCCACCACCTGAATGTACCCCTGTTCGTCCTGCACCACCTGGTCCCCGGAACGGAACCAGCCGTCCACGAACGCGTCCGCCGTGGCCTCCGGCTTGTTCCAGTAGCCGGTCAGCAGCTGCGGGGAGCGGTACTGGATCTCCCCTGGCTCCCCGGGTTGAGCGACCCGACCCTCGGACGTGACCACCCGCGCCTCCACGTTGAACACGGGACGCCCACACGACGCCGGACGGGCGTCGTGCTCGGCGGGTGTCAGGACGGTGCACAGGGGCCCGAGTTCCGACTGCCCGAAGCAGTTGTATAACCCGATGCCCGGATAGCGGGAGCGCAACCGTTGCAGCACCGTGACGGGCATGATGGACGCGCCGTACTGCGCCTTGCGCAACGACGACAGGTCCCGAGTCTCGAGGTCGGGGTGATTGCTCAGCGGCACCCATACGGTGGGCGCCAGGAACAGCGAACCCACGTGCTCCTCCTCGACCAGCTGCAGGATCTCGGCGATATCCGGTTTCCGGGTCAATCGCACCGCCGCCCCCAGAGCGAGGTAGGGCAGCAGGAACACGTGCATGCCCGCCGAGTGGTAGAGCGGCATGGCCACGAGCGGACGGTCCTGCGCGGTCAGGTCCAGCGCGATGATCGCGGACGTGTACTCGGTCAACAGAGAGGCGTGCGTCATCATGGCGCCCTTGGGCGCGGACGTGGTGCCGGAGGTGTAAAGCAGCTGCAGCAGATCGTGGCCGCGCACCGTCACCCGGACGGCAGCGTCGTCGGCCCGGGGATCGAGCGCGGTCTCCTGAAGCGAGGTGTCGTCGTCCTCGCCGCCGGGCAGCATGGGCAGGACGCGTTCGACGGCGCGTGCTCTCCCGGAGTCCCGGACCTGCGCCACGAGCGGCAACAGTTCGGGATCGGCAATCACCGTGGTGGCCCCGGAGTCCTCGAGAACGTACGCGAGCTCGTCCCCTTTCAGCGCGAAGTTGACGGGGACGTGCACGAGCCCCGCTTGGGCGCACGCGAGGTACAGGATCGCGTAGACGTCCGAGTTCACGCCGAACGCCGCGACGCGCGTCCCCGGGGTCAGGCCCGCATCGGCCAGGCGGCGCGCGACCCGCCGGACCGCGTCCCCCAGCTCCCGGTACGACCAGCACCGGTCCTGGAAGAGCAACGCGGTGGCACCGCCGTTGCGCGACACGGCCCGTTGCAGCAGAGCCCCCACGGTGTCGGCGCGGGCCTCGCCCTGCGGTTCGTCCTCGGTGGATGGCGGCGTATGTGGTGCGGGATCGGTCATGGCGGGGTTCCCCTCATGGTCGGGTCCTCGGAGTCGGCGCGGATCCGGGGACGACGGCGCTCCCCGGGTCCGCGCGCGTAGTAGCCACAGTGCCCAAATGCGGGGGTGTTGTCCAGATCACGCCAGCTCCGCGCCACATCCGCCCTCCTCGAATATCTAGTGGAGCAAAAGCAGCTCGGGGTGCTCGGATGCTGCTTCTACTCAGTAAAAGCAGAGGGGTGCAGGGGGCGCCCACATGCTGGACGCATATTGCACGTTTACTTACTAATAGGTAGAACTGGGGTATGGGCCACCCCGGGATCAAGGGATTCTTTCGTGCAGCCGCTGGAATCCTGAGCTACCCCCAGGACCCACGGTCCTTCGCGCAGGTCTTCGGCTCCCTGACGAGCGCACATTACACACGAGGCCGCATCACGCACGTGCGGCGCGAGACCCCCGACACCGTGACCCTGTTCTTCACCGCGGGTGAGGGGTGGATCCCGCACCGGGCGGGGCAGTGGGCGCGGATCGGCGTGGAAGTGGACGGGAAGCGGATCTGGCGTCCGTACTCCATCAGCGCCCCCGAACACGGTGACCCGTCGATCACCGTCAAAGCGCAGGGCCTGGTGTCCGAACACATCGTTGAGCGCACCGCCCCGGGCAACGTGCTCTACCTGGAACGCCCCGAAGGACAGTTCCTGCTCCCGGACACCCCCACAGAATTGCTGTTCATGGTGGCCGGTTCCGGGATCACCCCGGTGATGTCCATGCTGCGGACCCTCATGCCGCGCAGGCCGGACCACGACGTCGTGCTGGTCTACGTGTCCCGGAGCCGGGAGTCGTGCATCTTCCACGACGAGATCCTGGAACTCGCGGACCAGTTCCCGGGTCTGCGGCCGGTCTTCTGGTTCACCGAGGAACGCGGCCGCCTCGACGCCTCCGACGCCGATGCCCTGGCCGAGCTGTGTCCCGATCACGCGGACCGGGTGACGTACGCGAGCGGCCCGGACTCGTTCGTCAGCGCCGTGGAGGACCTCTCGCGCAGCCACGGCGGCCCCCCCGTGGTGGAACGCTTCGATGTCACCAGGCAGTTCAGCGGCGGCCAACGCGGGGAAGTTTGGTTCACCCGTTCCGAGATGACCCTGGAGGTGGGCCCGGACGAAACCATCCTGGAGGCCGCCGAACGCGCGCAACACCAGCTGCCCCACGGATGCCGTATGGGCATCTGTCACAGTTGTCTGGTTCCCTTGACGGACGGGGCCGTGACCAACATCCGCACCGGTGAGCTGCACCGTGAACCCGGTCCCGTCCAGACGTGCGTGACCCGACCCGCTCCCCACGCCGCGTTCGACGCCTGACGCCCACACCCGGCGCCGAGCGCCGACACCGAACCTCCGGCACCTACACCCGGCGCCACCCGACTCGCCCTCCGGGAACGATCCACCCGGCGGCAACCCCCTCCCACGAAGGAACCCCATGACACTCGCACCCGCCGCCCGCCACACGGCCACCACGGCCGTGACGAATTCACCCCCGCGCCGCGATCCGCTGCGCCTCACGGAGGCCGAGCTCGCGGAACTCGCGGCCGATTTCGACGCCGTGCGGGACGAGGTCTTCTCCCGCCGCGGCCAGTCCGACGCCCAGTACATCCGCCGCGTGGTGGTACTGCAGCGCAGCCTGGAGATGACGGGGCGGGCCTGTCTGCTCTTCTCCCGTCACAAACCCCTGTGGTGGGCCGGTGTGGGGTGCCTGAGCGTGGGCAAGATCCTGAACAACATGGAGATCGGCCACAACGTGCTCCACGGGCAGTGGGACTGGATGAACGACAAGGAGATCCACTCGACCACGTGGGAGTGGGACTTCGTGGCGCCGTCGGCGGGCTGGCAGCGAACCCACAACGAGACGCACCACACGTGGACCAACGTGCTCGGCAAGGATCGGGACGTGGGGTACAACGTGCTGCGCATGGACCCCGATCAGCCGTGGAAGCCCGTGAACCTGCTGAACCCGGTGATCAACCTGGGCCTGGCACCGGCATTCGAGTGGGGCATCGCGATCTACGACATCGAACTGGACCAGTTCCTGACCGGCAAGAAGTCCGGGCGGGCCACGTTCGAGGACTTCAAGCGCGTGATGAAGAAGCTGGGCCGCCAGTCCGCCAAGGACTTCGTGGTCTCTCCGCTGCTGGCGTCTCTCACGGGTTCGGGGAAGGCGTCGCTTAAGGGGTTCCTGGCGGCGAACGTGATCCGCAACGTCTGGGCGCACACGGTCATCTTCTGCGGCCACTTCCCGGACGGCGCGGAGACCTTCACGGAGGAGGACGTGCGCGACGAGACTCGGGGGCACTGGTACCGCCGCCAGGCCATGGGCTCGGCGAACATCGACGGTTCACGCCTCATGCACTTCATGAGCGGGCACCTCTCCTTCCAGATCGAACACCACCTCTTTCCGGACATGCCGTCCAACCACCTGGCGCGCATCGCACCCCGCGTGCGGGAGATCTGCCGTAAGTACGGCATCCGCTACACCTCCGGCCCCCTGCCCCGGCAGGTCTTCCAGGCGTGGCGCAAGGTGTGCCGGCTCGCGCTGCCCTGACGACGACGCCGCTCGCGGCCCCGGCGCTCGCATCTACCGGCTCCGAATTCCCAGTGGAGTAGAAGCAGCTCGGGGTGCCCGGATTCTGCTTTTACTCCACTGGAGCAGCCACCCGCTGGGAGGGCCGGGCGGGTAGTTGCCGGGCGGGTGCGCGGGTCGTGAGCCCGCGGGTGGGCGGGCAACTCGTCCTGCCCGGCACGCGTCGCAAGTCCGATAGGTGTTCCCGCGGCGCTCCCCTAGGGTGTATTCCGGCACACACTCGCATCGCGGGCGGCCATGTTCCAGGAACCGGACGCGGCCCCGCCCGCGGTCAGGACAGGCAGGAGCACGCATGAGTACCGAAGAAGCCCCCGGGCACCTGGGCGCCAACGGCGAGGACGTCCCGGACGCCCACTACGTGCGCACGAGCGATCACGGTTTCCGCACCACGGTGTACACGCAGGGAGCGTGGAGCCCCCTGGAACAGCACATGGCGGCGTCGTCCGGCCTGCTGGTACACGAGATCGAACGCAACCACCCGCGGGAGGACGTGCTGCCGGTGCGTTTCTCCTTCGACATTCTGGGGGTCATCCCCGGCGGTGAGATCGAGGTGCACACGCGCGTGCTGCGCCCAGGCAGGACCATCGAGTTGGTCGAGGCGACCATGAGCGCCGGCGGGCGGGACTGCATCCGGTTGAGCCTGTGGCGGCTGAAGACCTCGGACACCCAGGACGTGGCCGGCGGGGAGATCGAGCCGCTGACCCCCGTGGAGCAGTGCGAGCCGGTCAATATGTCCGAGGCGTGGGGCGGCGGGTTCATCAGCTCCGTCGAGGCACGTACCGCCCGGCGGCCCCGACCCGGCAACGGCGCGGGCTGGCTGCGGATCACCAAGTCGGTGGTCGAGGGCGAGGATTCCTCCCCCACCGCCCGGTTCATCAGCTCGGTCGACGCCGCCAACGGGATCGCTCCGCGCGCGGAGATCGGACCGTGGGCGTTCCCCAATGTGGACCTGAGCATCCACATGTTCCGCGCCCCGGTGTCCTCGTGGGTGGGACTCGACACCCGGGTGGAGTTCGGCGGGGACGGCGTGGGCCTGACTCATTCGGAGCTGTTCGACGAGCGCGGTCCGATCGGTCGGGTGGCCCAGGCGCTGACCCTGCGCCGGGCGAGCTGAGAAGCCGGTGGCCCGCCAGGACTTGAGTGGGCCGGAACCGCCCGGCTCCGCCGGGGGTTGAGCAGGGGCCGGGCGGGTGCGGGTCTCATCACACTTCGCCACGCGATGTCCCCGGAGTTGACGCCCGATCATAGAATGGCCGCTAGTTCCCAGTAATCCGCAACATCCGGACGGGGTAGAACCCCAGGAGGTCCAGCCGCGTGAGCAGCATCCTGATCAATGTGACCAACCGCGAGGGCGAGCGCACCGAGGGCGTCGAGTGGAAGGACTACGAGACGCTCATGGAGTGCCTCACCCGCCACAAGTTCCCGATCCTCGCCACGTGCGGCGGCAACGCCTCGTGCTCCACGTGCCACTCGTACCTGGACCAGGACACGTTCGTGAAGACGGGCGGGACCAACGAGGAGGAGGAGGACCTCCTGGAGATGCTGGACGACACCCGCCACGACAACTCCCGGCTCACGTGCCAGGTGGAGTGGTCCGAGGACCTCGCGGGCGCGGAGATCACCATCGCCCCCGAGTGGTGATCGTCCGCCGCTGACGCGGTGGCAGCACGACACCGCCGCCCCGGCCCGGCGGTGTCGTCACCGGCGGCCTCGTGACCGGTGACACGAGTTGGTAACGCGGCGCCGCGTGGGCGAAAGTTGGAGCATGACTGCTCTCCGGGATGACCTCACCACACGCGCCGCTTACGTCTCGGACGCCTCGATCTATCGCCGGCTACCGGCGGCGGTCGCGGAACCGCGCTCGGTCGAGGAGATCCGTGAGCTGTTGGCCACGGCCCGGGAGAACGGCTGGCCTGTGATCTCCCGCGGTGGTGGCACCTCCGTGGCGGGCAACGCGATCGGTGACGGGTTGGTCATCGACACCTCCCGGTACTTCAACCGCATCCTGGAGATCGATCCGCACGCCCGCACCGCCACGATCGAACCCGGTGTGATCTGCGATCAGTTGCGGGACGCCGCGAGCGAGTTCGGCCTGACCTACGGACCGGACCCCTCCACGCATTCGCGGGCCACCGTGGGCGGGATGGTCGCCAACAACGCGTGCGGTTCCCACTCGGTCGCGTGGGGTACGAGTGCGCAGAACCTCGTCTCGCTCACGGTCATGCTCGCCGACGGGCGCGAGGTCACCCTGGACGCGGGCGGCACCTCGGACGCCGCACTGGATTCCCAGCTCACCCAGTTGCGGGACCGGCACCTGGCCATGCTGCGCACCGAACTGGGCCAGTTCCCCCGCCAGGTCTCCGGGTACGGACTGCACTACTTGTTGAGCGAGAACGGTTTCGACGTGGCCAAGGCGTTCGCCGGGACCGAGGGCACGTGCGGGATCATCACCCGGCTCACCGTGAAACTCGTGGCCAAGCCGCCCTTCACAGCGCTCGCGGTACTGGGTTTCACGGACGCGATCGCGGCGGCCACCGCGGCCCCGAAGTTCCGCGTCCGGGGCGTCACCACGATCGAGGGCATGGGCTCGGACCTGCTGGACGCCCTGCGCACCCGTCCCGGTCAGGAGAACGCGGGCCGTGAGCTCCCCGAGGGCGGCGGCTGGCTCTACTGCGAGGTGGGCGCGGACACCCAGGAGGCCGCGTTCGAGGCCGCCCGGGCACTACCGGGACTCGTCGAGGAGACCGTGGTGGATTCCGTGGTCGTGGGCGATCCCGCCGAGGCCCGCGCCCTGTGGCGCATCCGCGAGGCCGGTGCGGGGATCGTGACCCGCTTGCCGGACGGCGGCGAGGCGTGGCCCGGGTGGGAGGACTCCGCCGTGCCCCCGCAGCACCTGGGCGCCTACCTCAAGGACCTCTACGCGCTGCTGGACGAGATGGACCTGCGCGGTATCCCGTTCGGCCACTTCGGCGAGGGCTGTGTGCACATTCGGATCTCCTTCGATTTCAACACGGACGAGGGCGTGGCCCACTACCGCCGGTTCATCGAGCGGGCCGCGGAACTCGTGCACCGCTACGGCGGCTCGGTCTCCGGGGAGCACGGGGACGGCCGTGCCCGCTCGGAGCTGCTCAGCACCATCTACTCCGACGAGGCACGCGGCGCCTTCGCCCGATTCAAGCGGATCTTCGATCCCGACAATTTCTTCAACCCCGGGGTCGTGGTGGATCCCGAACCCCTCGACCGGGGCATCCGCCCGGGTCCCGGCGCGCGCACGTTCGAGCTGACCCCGGTCCACGCGTTCTCCGCGGACGACGGCTCGTTCGGCCAGGCCATCAACCGCTGCGTGGGCGTGGGCGCATGCCGCTCGGACTCGGGGGCCATGTGCCCGTCCTTCCACGCGACCCACGACGAGGTGCACTCGACCCGCGGGCGCATGCGGTCCCTCGCCGAGATGCTGCGCGGCGAGCACATCACGGACGGGTGGAAGTCCAAGGAGACCTACGAGGCCCTGGACCTGTGCCTCTCGTGCAAGGCGTGCGCCGCGGAGTGCCCCGTGAACGTGGACATGGCCACCTACAAGGCCGAGTTCCTGCACCACCACTTCCGCCAGGGCCTGGGCTCGTTCGTCGGCAAGGACCGCCGGCCCATGGCGCACCTGACCATGGGGTGGATGCCGTGGCTCATGAAGCTCGTGACCAGGGTCCCCGGTTCGCTGCGCGCGGTGAACTTCCTGGAACGCTTCCGTCCCATCGAGGAACTGACCAAGAAGCTCGGCGGCATCGAACCGAAGCGGCGGATGATCCGCTTCAACGACACCCCGCTCACGTCGTGGTTCAAGACCCGCACCCCACAGGGCGCGGTGGCGCGCGGAGGCGGCCGCGCGGCGTCGTCGGCGGAGAAACCGTCCGTGGTGCTGTGGCCGGACACGTTCACGAACTTCTCCGCGGACGGGCCCGGCAAGGCCGCCGTGGCGGTGCTAGAGGCCATGGGCTACCGCGTGCTCATGCCCATGGGAAACGTGTGCTGCGGACTCACGTGGCACTCCACCGGGCAGTTGGACATGACCCGCCGGACCCTGCTGCAGACCCTGGACGTGATGGAGCCGCTGCTCGAGGCTGGCTACCCGATCATCGGGCTGGAACCGTCTTGCACGGTGATGCTCCAGCACGACATCACCGAGCTGCTCCCGGATGACCCGCGCGCCCACAAGGTCCGGGCCCTCACGGTCACGCTCGGTGAGTTCAGTGCGCGCCACGCCGAGGACGGCGGGGACTGGCCGTTCGACACGCTCGAGACCCACGCGGGACCGGGCACCGCGGTGTGCCAGGTGCACTGCCACGAGAAGGCCCAGGGCGACTTCACGCCGGAACTACGCGTGCTCGAGAAGCTCGGGGTGGACACCGCCGTGGTGGGCGGTGGCTGCTGCGGTCTCGCCGGGAACTGGGGCTTCGAACCAGGTCACCACGAGATCTCCCAGACCCTCGGGGAACGCAACCTGTTCCCCGCGATCCGTGCCGCGGGGCCCGGTTCGATCGTGCTCGCGGACGGTTTCTCGTGCCGCACGCAGATCGCCCAGGGCACCGACGCGGAAGGAGTTCACCTGGCACAGGTGATGTATGCCGCATTACGCGCGGAAAAGTAGCACACTGTTGCCATGAGGAGTCACTTGCCCGTCCCCCGGGGCACCCACACCGCCACCCGTCCGTTGCTCGCGGCCACCGCGCTGAGCGCTCTCATGGTCCTCTCGGCCTGCGGTTCCTCGGACGGCGCCTCGTCCGAGGAGCAGAACACCGCACCCGCCGGCGCCTCCGTCTCCGCGAGCGCCACGGCGTCCCCGAGCGCCTCGTCCATGTCCCCGAGCCCGTCGGCCAGCCGGTCCGCGAGCCCGTCCGCGAGCGCCGAGGCCACCGAGGCCACGGAAGCCACAGACGCCGCGGCGTCCGGTGGACAGGAGGGGCAGGCCGCGGAGTCGGCGCAGCCGTCCGCCGAGCCCGATCGTCTCGCGTCCGCTCCCGAGCTGGGCATGCCCACTGCGAGCCCGTTCGACCGGGCGAAGGCGGATGCCCAGCGCGCCGGCGGCACGTGCAGTGCCGGGCAGCTCTCCGGATCGCTCACGCCGCAGCAGGGCGCGGCGGGTTCGGTCATTGCGTCCCTCACGCTCACCAACAACGGCTCCGCACCGTGCACCCTGAGCGGCTACCCGGGTGTGTCCTTCGTGGACGCGAACGGTGCTCCCGTGGGTGCGCCGGCCTCCCGGGACGCCTCGGGTGCGGGCACCGTGACCCTACAGCCCGGCGCGTCCGCGAGCGCCGGGGTGCGGATCACCCAGCCCGGTGTGATCGGTCAGGTGTGCAACCCGCACCAGGCCGCTGGCGTGCGCGTGTACCCGCCGGACAGCTACGAGTCGCTCGTGGTGCCCTACTCGGGTCAAGCGTGCGGCAACCCCAAGGTCTCCCAGTTGCAGGTCAAGGGTTTTGGGTCCTGACCCCGTCCTGAACCTCTTCTCCCCCGCGACCGCGCAGTGGTTCGACGCCGCGTTCAGCGGGCCCACGGCGGCCCAGCGCGGCGCGTGGGAGGCCATCTCGGCGGGCCGCCACGCTCTCGTGGTGGCCCCCACCGGTTCCGGTAAGACGCTCGCGGCGTTCCTGTGGTCGATCGACCGCTTGCTGACCGACAAGAAGGCGGACGGGTCCGACGACGCGGAGGACCGCACCTCGGTGCTCTACATCTCCCCGCTCAAGGCCCTGGGCGTGGACGTGGAACGCAACCTGCGCGCACCGCTGATCGGGATCACCCAGGCCGCCAAGGCCGCCGGCGGGGAGCCCCCGGAGATCTCGGTGGGTGTGCGCTCAGGTGACACCCCGCAGGCGATCCGCCGCGCCCTGTTGGCGCATCCCCCGGACGTGCTCATCACGACCCCGGAATCGCTGTACCTCATGCTCACGTCCAAGGCGCGGGAGACCCTGCGCCACGTGAACACCGTGATCATCGACGAGGTGCACGCGGTGGCCGGGACCAAACGCGGGGCGCACCTTGCGGTGAGCCTCGAACGCCTCGACGACCTCCTGGAACGTCCCGCGCAACGGATTGGGCTCTCCGCGACCGTGGAACCCGTGGACACCGTGGCCGGGTTCCTGGGCGGCTCCCAGCCCGTGGACGTGGTGCGCCCACCGTCCGAGAAGGACTGGGACCTCACGGTGTCCGTGCCCATCCCGGACATGACCGTGTTGGGCGGGGCGGCGGCGTCGCCGTCGTCCGGGGACCTGGACGGCAACCTGGAGGCGTCCGACTACCAGGCCACCGCGTCCATCTGGCCCCACGTGGAGGAACGGATCGTGGACCTCGTGGAGGCGCACCGTTCCACAATCGTGTTCGCGAACTCGCGTGGCCTCTCGGAGAAACTCACCGCGCGACTCAACGAGATCCACGAGTTCCGGCTCGCCAACGCCGCGGAAGAGAGCCCCGCGGATTTGGACGGTGGCGATCCCGTGGCGCTGGGTGATGCGCTCTCCGACCTCCTGGACGGCGCCGCCGCGCAGGCCGACGACGCCGCGCGCAGCGAGGGCGCGGTCAGCACTTCTCGGGCCCGCGACTCCGCCCCCGCGGACATCCCCCGCCAGCACAACCGCCACGAGGGCGCGTCCCCGGTGCTCGCGCGCGCCCACCACGGCTCGGTGTCCAAGGACCAGCGCGGCCTGATCGAGGAGGACCTGAAGACCGGGCGGTTGCGGTGCGTGGTGGCCACCTCCTCCCTGGAGCTCGGGATCGACATGGGCCACGTGGACCTGGTGATCCAGATCGAGTCCCCGCCTTCGGCGGCGTCCGGTTTGCAGCGCGTGGGCCGCGCGGGCCACCAGGTGGGCGAGGTCTCGATCGGGCGGATCTACCCCAAGCACCGCGGGGACGTGCGGGACGCGGCGGTGATCGCTGAGCAGATGCTCGCGGGGCACCTGGAACCGCTGTCCGTGCCCACCAACCCCCTGGACATCCTGGCCCAGCAGACGGTCTCGGCGGTTGCCGCGGAGGACGTGGACGTGGAGAGCTGGTACGACACCCTGCGCCGCAGCGCCCCGTTCCGTTCGCTGCCGCGCTCCGCGTACGACGCCGTGCTGGACCTGCTCGCCGGGCGGTACCCGTCCGACGAGTTCGCCCAGTTGCGGCCCCGGCTGGTGTGGGACCGCGAGACCGGGACCCTGCAGGCCCGCCCCGGTGCCCTGCGGCTCGCAGTCACGAGCGGTGGCACCATCCCGGACCGCGGTCTGTTCCCCGTGTTCCTCGTGGGCGAGCAGGACAGCAAGTCCCCCAAGCGCGTGGGTGAGCTGGACGAGGAGATGGTCTACGAGTCCCGCGTGGGGGACATCATCGCCCTGGGTGCCTCGAGTTGGCGCATCGAGGAGATCACGCACAACCGGGTGGTCGTGGCCCCGGCCCCGGGCGTGCCCGGCAAGCTCCCGTTCTGGCACGGGGACGGTCTGGGCCGGCCCGTGGAATTGGGCCGCGCCACGGGTCGGTTCACCCGTGAACTCGCCGGTGCCCAGGACACCGAGGCCCGCGAGCGCCTGGCCGCCTCCGGCTTGGACGAATGGGCCCGGGACAACCTCATGGCCTACCTCTCCGAACAGCGGGAGGCCACGGAACACGTCCCGGACGATCGCACGCTCGTGGTCGAGCGGTTCCGGGACGAACTCGGGGACTGGCGCGTGGTGTTGCACAGCCCGTTCGGCACCCCCGTGCACGGCCCGTGGGCGCTCGCGGTGCGCGCCCGGTTGGACGAGCGCTGGGGTCTGGATGCCAGTGCCCAGGCCGCGGACGACGGCATCGTGCTGCGCGTCCCCGCCACGGACGAGGAACCGCCCGGGGCGGAGCTGTTCCTCTTCGACCCGGACGAGCTCGAGCGCACCGTGACCGAGGAGGTGGGCGGCTCGGCGCTGTTCGCGTCCCGGTTCCGGGAGAACGCCGCGCGTGCCCTGCTGCTGCCGCGGGCGGATCCCGGCAAGCGCACGCCCCTGTGGCAGCAGCGTCAGCGCTCCGCCCAGTTGCTGGACGTAGCCCGCAAGTACCCGCAGTTCCCGGTGATCCTCGAGACCGTGCGCGAATGCCTGCAGGACGTGTACGACGTCCCCGCGCTGCTGCAATTGCAGCGCGATCTGGCCGGGCGCAAACTGCGCATGGTCGAGACCACCACGGACACCCCCTCCCCCTTCGCGCGCACCCTGCTGTTCGGGTACGTGGCCCAGTTCCTGTATGAGGGCGATTCGCCCCTGGCCGAGCGCAAGGCCGCGGCCCTGTCCCTGGACCCCTCCCTGCTCAACGAGCTGCTCGGTCGCGCCGAGCTGCGCGAGCTGCTGGATCTCGAGGTCATCGAGACCACGGTCCTGCAGTTGCAGCGCCTCGCGCCGGACCGTCGGTTGCGCGGCGTGGAGGGCGCGGCGGACCTCCTGCGCCTGCTCGGTCCCATGACGGCCGACGACGCCGCACTGCGCTTGCGCGCGGAAGGCACCGCAGCGGCGTCGCCCCCCGCGCAGAGCGCGCCGGAGACCCCCGATGCCCCGGAAACCGACGACACCGAGGATGTCGACGCGGCCGAGGACGTGGCCCCCGAGTACCAACCCATCAGCGCGGACGCCGCCCGCGAGCTGCTGGACACCCTGGTGTCCACGAACCGGGCGATCGTCCTGCGCGTGGGCGGGCGCGAGGTCTACTGCGCGGTGGAGGACGCCGCGCGGATGCGGGACGCCCTGGGCCAGCCCTTGCCCATGGGTGTGCCCCTGGCGTTCCTGGAACCGGTCGCGGATCCCGTGGGGGACCTCGTGTCCCGGTACGCGCGCACCCACGGCCCGTTCAGCGTGGCGGAGGCCGCGCAGGCCCTGAGCCTGGGGCCCGCCGTGGTCGAGACCGCGCTGCGCTCGCTCGCCACGCAGCGGCGCGTGAGCGAGGGGGCGTTCCGCCCGAGCGGGGACCCCGCGGCGTCGGAGTCGGAATGGTGCGACGTGGAGGTGCTGCGGACCCTGCGCCGCCGTTCCCTGGCCGCCCTGCGCGCGGACGTGGAACCCGTGGACCCGCAGGTATACGCCACCTTCCTGCCCGCGTGGCAGCACGCCGTCCCGGGGCACCAGTTGCGCGGGTTGGACGGGGTGCTCACGGTGATCGACCAGTTGGCCGGGGTGCCCGTGCCCGCGTCCGCGTGGGAACCGCTCGTGCTCGCGCAGCGCGTGGTGGACTACCGGCCCGCGATGCTGGACGAGCTCATGGCCGCGGGCGAGGTGCTCTTTTCGGGCGCGGGGTCCCTGGGCGGTGAGGACGGGTGGGTCGCGTTCCACCTGGCCGAGTCCGCGGAGCTGTCCCTGCCGCCCGTGCCGCAGCTCGAGGCCGCCGCCGAGGCCCTGGACTCCACGCTGGAACGTGAACTGCTCGCCGTGCTGCGGGCCGGTGGGGCGTACTTCGCGTGGCAGCTCATCCAGCCGCTCGCCGAGGCGGGCGTGTCCGTGGACATGGCCCAGCTGCGCACTGCGCTGTGGAACCTGCTGTGGGCGGGGCTCATCACCAATGACACCTACGCCCCGGTGCGCGCACTCGTCTCGGGCGGGCACTCCGCGCACAAGACGCCCAAGCGCCCGGGCCGTTCCCGTACGGCCGGGCGGCGCGGCGCCGCGCGGTTGCGGGCCGCGTCCCGCGGCCCCGGAGGTGTGGATCCGGCGGCGTCCGCGTCCGGCGACGGCGCTCGCGTCGTTCGCGCCGCGGGGGGCGGTGAGGACCGTGTCACGGCCGGGCGCTGGTCCGTGCTGCGCCCCGAACCGCTCAACCCCACCGTGCGGGCGCAGGCCCAAGCGGAGCTGTTGCTGGACCGCTACGGCATCCTCACGCGCGGTCCCGTGGCGGTGGAGGACGTCCCCGGCGGGTTCTCCACCGTCTACAAGGTCCTGCGCGCCCTCGAGGACGCGGGCCGCGCGCGGCGCGGGTACTTCATCGAGGGCCTCGGCGCCGCCCAGTTCACGCAACCCGCGACGGTTGACGTGCTGCGCAGTTTCACGGACGACGACGCCGCTCGCAAGGCCGAACCCCGCGTCCTCGCCCTCGCGGCCACGGACCCCGCGAACCCCTACGGTGCCGCGCTGGACTGGCCGGAAGCGGTGGCTCTCGAATCCAGCACCAAGCACCGCCCGGGGCGCAAGGCCGGTGCCGTGGTGGTGCTCGTGGACGGGGCGCTGATCCTCTACCTGGAACGTGGCGGGAAGACCGCGCTCGCGTTCGTGTCAGACCCGGCCCTGCTGCGCCTCGCGGCGGAGGCCGTGGCCGGGCTCGTGCAGCGCAGGGCCATGGACTCGCTCGTGGTCGAGAAGGTCAACGGCGACTCGGTGCTCTCCTCCGAGGACCTCGTGACCGCGGTCCGGGACGGTCTGCTGGCGGGCGGCTTCTACCAGACCCCGCGCAGCGTGCGGATGCGGGCTCCCGTGGGCGGGGGCAGGTCCGGCTGATACCACTTTGATACCTTGAGGGTCATGGCGATGACTTTGCGGCTGACCGAGGACGACGAACTCGCTCTCGCCGCCCTGGCCGAAGCGGACGGCATCAGCCGTCAGGAAGCCACGATCCGAGCCATCCACGAAGTTGCGGCCCGGAGAGGTCACGAGCAGCAGGTGACCGAAGCGTCGGCGCGTGCACGTGCACGCTATGCCGATGTGTTGGACCGGCTCGGGCGGTGACGCGGTACCTCACGACCGAGGACCTACTCGTGGTGATCAACGATCTCGGAGTCGGCCCATTACGCGACGTGGGGTTGCTGGAGGCCACGGCGAGTGGCCGAGCCGATCTCCCTGATATCGCCGCAATGCTGCGACGGTGGCACTGACGCCACAGCTGCGAACTGCCGCCGAGCCCACTCCCGTTCGACACTGAACACCCCACCCTACCTAGGAGGCCCAGGTGCCTGAAGGTGATTCCGTCTACCGCCAGTGCAAGATGCTGCGCGAGGCGCTGGAGGGGTCCGTGATCGTGAGCTCGGACTTCCGGGTGCCCTCACTCGCCACATCGGACGTGTCCGGGCGCACGGTCGTGGCCGTGGTGCCGCGGGGGAAGCACATCCTCATCCGACTCTCCGAGGCCCCCGATGCGGCCGAGCTGAAATCCGGGGCCGAGCCCCTCACCTTACATTCCCACCTCATGATGGACGGCACGTGGCGGGTCTTCGACCGGGAACCGGCGGGGGGCGCCACAACCGGCTCCGGCGGGGAACCACAAGCGGCACGCAGCAAAGGTGATGCTCCGGCCGGAAGCGGGCGAGCGGCGTCGTCGTCACGAGCAAGGAACGGAATGCGCACGAGCCGACCCGGGGCGAGTCCCTACCGACCGCGGGGGCAGGCCCGGCGGGGCGGCAGCGTGCGTTCACGCGCAGAAGCGAGGACCCGGCTCAGCGCGGACGTGTCCATCGGGCAGGGCTCGCACACCATTCGCGCGATCCTGCGCACCGAGGACGTCGAGGCCGTGGGTTTCGACGTCAAGGACGTCCGACTGGTGCCTACCCGCCTGGAGGACGAGCAACTCGTGGGGTACCTGGGCCCGGACATCCTCGGACCGGACTGGGACCTGGAGAAGGCCCTCGAGCGGCTGAGTGCGCAACCGGACCGGGCGATCGGCACCGCGCTCATGGATCAGCGCAACCTCGCGGGGATCGGCAACGTGTACCGCGTGGAGGTGCTGTTCATGTCGCGCACCAATCCATGGACCACGGTCGGCTCCCTGCCGGAGGGCAAGCTGCGCGAGATCGTGACGCTCGCGCACAAGCTGCTGCACCTGAACAAGGACCGCTCGATGCGCTCGACCGTGGGGCAGGCACCGCAGGGTCGCCCCCTGTTCTGGGCGTACGGCAAGGACGGCCAACCGTGTCGCCGCTGCGGCGCGGTGCTGCGGCGCGGAGAGATCGACGACGCTCGGCTCACCGTCCCCGCGCCGGACGGCACCACGACGGCGCCGGGCACCGCAGTGCAGCACCTGCGCAAGATCGTGTGGTGCCCGCGCTGCCAGAGCGAGTGACGGGCTGACGAAAAGGGGATCGGCTGCGGGGTGCGCCCGGGCCCGTCAGGACCGGAACGCACCCCGTGCGCGCGCCGTCGGCGAATCCGGACGTTCCGGTTCGTGGTGCGTCAGCGGGTGACCCAGGTCTTGCCCGTGACCGAGGACCAATGGACGGTGTAGCCCTTGGAGAAGCGCTGGCGCATCTCGGAGCCCACGCGGTATTCCTCGGTGGTGGGGTAGCCCCACCCGCGCTCGAAGCCGGCTGCCTTCCAGCGCTTACCGATCGCGCCGGTCTCCTTGATCACGTGCGCGCCGGAGGACGGGGACCACATGAACTTGTACTGGGCGCCGCCCGCGGCCCTGAAGTTCTGGTAGACGCCGCCGTTGACCAGGCCGCCGCGTTCGTTCATGGTCGGGTAGCCGAACTTGGCGGCCCCACCCAGTGCTTGGTACCGGCTCTTGATGCCGCCCTTGACGGTGTAGGCCGGGGGTGCCACGCGCTTCGCGGCCACGGGGGCCACGGTGTCGGCCTGCGGGCGCGGCGCTGCCGCAGTGACCGTGCGGGTGACGTCCGAGGGACCGCTGCCGGCCGGGTAGCCGTAGGAATCCACGGTGCCCACCAGGCGCCAGCCCTCGCCCGTGCCGGACAACCGGCCGTCCACGTAGGTCAGTCCGATCCCCACGACCTGCATCCGGGGGTCCGTGAGGACCTTGTTGTGCGCGTGGGAGCCCTTCCACCAGTTCATGAGGTCGGGAACCGAGTTCTGCCACGACAGCGCGTGGATCTCCCCCGCCGCGTTGTACCCGGCGGCCCGGCGGTCCGTGAGGAACAGGTTGCTGTGGTCGATGACCTCTTCCTTGACCAGTCGGTCGGACTGGCTCTGGGCGATGCCGGACAGCGACTTGGAGTACTTCACCGGGGCCAAGCCCTTGGATGCCCGGTGTTGGTTGATCAGGTTCAGGAGCTTCTGGGCGTCCGCCGCCCGCGTGCTGCTGGACACGGACACGATGTCGGAGGGTGCGGCCTGCGCGGGGGTGCCGATGAACAGGCCCCCGCTCAGGATCATGAGAGCCGCAGTGATGGTCGCGGCCAGGTTCGAGAAGGCTCGTCGGGTCGGGGAGTACCCGTCGATGGCAGGAATGCGGTGATGTGACATGGGGACCATTTCGTCGTTGGGCGCACGCGCCCGCACCTCCGTGGCATGACACCACGAGGGTGTGACAGACGTACGCGCTGTGGGGGGACAGCTCGTGGTGGCATGTGCCAACCGACTCGGGGCTGTGTGTACGACAACCCCTGTACGGGCCCATTGAGGGGGGAAGACCCGCTGATAAGGGTACCCCGGGGTAGCCGGGTTCTGGTGTGTTACATCACACTCGGTCGGAACGTTTCGGCATCCTTCGACGGATGTTCAACTTTGCCCTTGCAGGTCAATGTGTCAGAAGTTCGCTGGACGCCCCGGATCGACGAGCCGTGTGGGCGCTGGGTGACAGACGTGAGCTCACGGTGATCGTCTCACCCGTCATGGGATGGGTGAAGGTCAGGGAGCGGGCGATCAACTGCATGGGGTTGTCCGGGTCCTCCACGTCGAAATCGTCCAGCGGTACCGGGTACAACTTGTCCCCGCGTAATGGGAGGCCCAACGAGTTCATGTGCACCCGGATCTGATGGGTGCGCCCGGTCAGCGGAGCGATCTCGTAGCAACCCCACTGCCCCGCATCATCGGTGAAGCGTTCGAGCAGGCGGATGTCCGTGACGGCGTTGACGTCACCCGGTTCCTCGAAGGCCTGCACAACTCCCTGGATCTTGCGGATCCGGGACTCCACGCGCACCGGCCCCTTCCCCACCCGATCATTGACGCGGGCCACGGCCCAATAGGTCTTGGTCACCGTGCGCTCCTGGAACATGCGGTGGAACACCCCGCGGTCCGCCGCGTACTTGCTCAGCAGCAGCACCCCGCCCGTGGAGCGGTCCAGCCGGTGCAAGGCGGAGATCTCGTCGTTGTGGAACTGGCACCGCGCAGCCACCACCACGGAGCGGCGGACGTTCTCGCCCTTCGGTGTGCTGCATAGCCCGTGCGGTTTGTCCACCGCCAGGATCCATTCGTCCTCGTACAGCACGTCGAGGGTGATGGGCGCGGCGTCGTCGTCCGGGACCGGGCGGTGGAACCATACCGAAGCCCCCGCTTCGTAAGGGGTGGCCGGGGTGACGACGGCGCCGTTGTCCCCGCGGACACGACCGGCGGCGACCTCGTGGGCGAACCACGCGGCGTCGTCCGGGAAACGCTGCTGGACGTAGTCCGCGGCCGTGGTCGGGAGACCGTCCAGAGCCCGCAAGACCGGGTCCGGGGAACCCGGGCCGGGCATCCGGACCCGCGCGGGCCCCACGCCGCGCACCGTGGGTAGCGGAGGGTTCACGCGTCGTCTCACTGCGTGTCCGATCCGGCGGTTACCATGGCCTGGAACCTAACACATGACCGTGAGGCGGCCTCGTGAGCGAGCACACCAGCCCGGAGCGCGTGGTGCTCCTGGACGATCAACACCAACCCACCGGAACGGCCCTGAAATCCACGGTTCACACCGAGGACACCCCCCTGCACCTGGCGTTCTCGTGCCACGTGCTCAACTCCCGCGGCCAGGTCCTGGTGACCCGCCGCGCGCTCGGCAAGCGCACGTGGCCCGGCGTATGGTCCAACAGTTTCTGCGGTCACCCGGGACCGGACGAGTCCTTCGAGGACGCCGTCGCCCGCCGTGCCCAGCAGGAACTCGGCCTGGAGATCCGCAACCTCACCGTGGTGCTGCCCGAGTTCCGATACCGGGCCACGGACGCCTCCGGGATCGTTGAGAATGAGTTCTGCCCGGTGTTCATTGCCGTCGCCGACGACGATCCCCGTCCCGCCGAGTCCGAGGTCGCCGAGTACTCGTGGGCCGCCCCCCACGACCTCGTGGCCGCGGTGGAGAGCGCCCCGTTCGCGTTCAGCCCGTGGCTCGCGGACCAGATCCGCGAACCCGTGCTGCGGGAGGCGCTGGGCTGAGGGCCCAGGTTCACCACCCTGGATCGGGTCGCCTTTGACCCTGGATCGGGTCACCTTTGGCCGTTGTGTGTGGATCGTCCCTCGGGCCATTCGGGGCGTAGAAATCTGGCATCAGTGTTCTTCCCCAGTGCACCAAATTACCTCCGCCCTCGGTGAGTGGGATCGACTCCACATGCTTCTCCGGGGAGTACCCGACATACACGAGGCAACGGGAGGCCACCAAGACGGTCAGCGAGGTAGAAAGCACAAGGTTTTTCCTGAGCTGGGTCTGCTTCTCCAGGCCATGGGCGTAGTTGTTCCGCAGGCTCTTCACTTCTCTCTTCCACAGGTCGTGTGCCCCGGCAGCCGTCCCACAGATTATCGGCACCAGTGGCTGTACATCGTCCAAGATGTCCTGGATACGCTGCTCAAGTGTGGGTTCTCCCAACTGGCTATTGAGGACACGATTTTTCAGGGTGGAGGCTAGGAGATCGTCTATTTCCCCTTCATCCTTGGCCCTCGCGATGATGTCCCCGTTGGCGCGACGGGCCTTTTTCTTGAGCTTTTGTCAGGGCACCGGTTTTCCGAGAGTGAAGCTTGCGGTGTAGCCCCTCCAGCGACATGACCATCGTGGAGAAGTCTGCGTCCACGAACCGTTCGCCATGCGTGCCACGAGCTAGAACATCCGCTTTCAGTTCAGGAGCCCGCCCCAGTTCTGGACGTCGTTCCAGCCAGGCAGCAATGAACTCGACGTCAGACTCGCCCCTCCGAGCGGCCATGCCGTTATGACGTTGATCGTCTAGGGGATCTTCAACCATCCAACCGTCGACCTCCAACGGCCGCTCGGGCCCTCCGGCGATCCGCACTCGGTACCGGTCGACCACAGCCCGCTTCATGCGCAGCAAGGAGAAGAACTCCTACCGTTCCTCAGCTTGGTCAGAAGTGCTCTCCAGGGACGCGATCGGAGCTTGCGCCCAGGCCTCCAATCCGCTCAGATACATGAAAAGGCAAAGTGGGGTGATCTGGGTCGATGCCATAAACGAGCTCGCGCACCACGCGCCTAGTCCACCCGCAAGCGATTACTCCTCGTGCATTTACTGGGGCCATGCCGAGCACTCGGGCCCGACGGTCGTCCCTGCCGGCCGGCGGTGGCCGAGCACATCCGACTTTTCATGCCCCTATCAGCCATTTCTCCGAGCGGGTACCCGCAACAGGTGCGAGGCCGGCTCCACGGTCAACCATCCTGGGTTTGATTCCAATCCTGCCACTCACTAAGAAGAATCAGGATCACGTCCAGTGTGTACTCTCGAAGCTTTAGCGACCACGCGGTGCGGATGGCGTTGGGCCACAGGGCCGCCCGAAGGTGTTCGCGTATCGCGGCGGTGTTGGCATTGTGCTATCCGTTAGGTGTCGGGAAAGACGCCTAACGGATGCGGATCCGAAAATATGGTGGGGTACAGTCCGAAGAAATGGTTTCTTTAATAGGAACGGTGGGTGAATTCCTCGGTTATGCGATGGTCGAGGCGCTCAAGAGGTGGCGCAAGACCGAGTTGATCTATTCGACAGCTACCTATATCTCGGTTTCAGCGGTCATGCTGGCCACGGTGGAGTGGGTGCGGTGTGGGGCAACGCGCGTCTGCGCAAGGCCGTGGACTGCGCCACACCAGAAGGAGCGGAGGCGGCCTACCATGAGAACCGGAATCAGATGCTGGTATCGGTCTAACCTCCGGAAGCTAACCCAGGGAGGTTCACCGGTGGCCCATCCTGCCATGCTTGGCCGGTGGCCATCGACACCATCGAACACCGCGACGGCAACGCCGTGCGCCGGATCCTCGAAGCACTCCCGGAGTGGTTCGGAATTCCCGAAGCCATCGACGGCTATGCCGCGGACGCCGCGGATGACAGCTACGGAAGTCCTATGGCCCTCGATGACGGAGCGCCCGTGGGAGTCGTTCTCACCCGACGCCACTTCCCCGAATCCGCGGAGATCCACCTCATGGCCGTCCATCCGGACGTGCGTGGGACCGGTATTGGCAGGCGTCTCGTGGAACGGGTGGTGGACGATCTGTCCGCCGATGGCTGCACGCTGCTCTCCGTGCACCCGGTGGGGCCGTCCTTCGAGAACGCCCCCTATGCCCAGACCCGGGCCTTCTACACCAGGATGGGTTTCCTTCCCCTGGAAGAGCACGAGGACCTCGAATGGCCGGGCCCCACGCTCATCCTGGTCCGGGCCTTGCCCGCGACAGGCCGAGGCCACGCTGAGAACCAGGACCACACCCAGGGGACATCAGCACCACCAACCAACGGGGCAGGCGGCGTTGGTGAGAGCGAGATGTCGGGGAATCGATGGGGCCCATGACGCGAGTGTATGGGGAGGTGCTCAGGGATCCGCGCACGCCCCGACGCGAATTCCTAGTGGAGTAAAAGCACCCCACCACGGGGAAAAGCTGCGATAACTCAGAAAAGGCAGCGGGGGCACCGGGCGAGCCGCAGCAGCACCGGGCGATAAACTCCTCACACACCCCACCCGTCCTCCCAGGAGCCCCGCGATGTCCGAATCCCCCGCCCACCGCGCCGCGAAGGCCGCGCACTCCGTGGACCACCTGTTCGGTGCGCGGGCGCTGCGCATGCCGGGCACGTACCTGGGGGCTGTCGCATTCCCGCGCCCGTGGCGGGGGCCGTGGCACTACTGGTGGCAGGCCCATTTGCTGGACGCGTTCGTGGACGCCGCGGCCCGCGAGCGCCACGCCGGCAACCAGGACACCGCTGAGCTGGCCCGCTCCCGCGCGCATCGGTTGCTGCGGGGCATCGCCGTGCACAGCGGCGGGCGGGTGACCAACAACGTGTTCTTCGACGACATGGCTTGGCTGGCCCTCGCCCTGGGGCGCCTGCGTGACGAGAACCTCGCCGCCACGGGCCGCACATCGCGCGCGGTGCAGGACGACGGCGCTGCTCTGGCCACGCGCCTCGCCTCCGGTTGCGACGACACCATGGGCGGCGGTGCGTGGTGGAACACCACACGGGACTACAAGAACACGGCGTCTACCGCCCCGGTGGCGCTGACATTCCTACGCATGCACCGCACTGCCGAGGCTCGCGCACTGCTCACGTGGTTGTTCGACACCCTCTTCGACGCCGAGCGCGGCGTGTTCCTGGACGGCATCCGCATGGCCGCGGCGGGCTCCGGGAAGGAGATCACGTCCGTGGACCCGCACGTCTACACCTACAACAGCGGCCCGGCCCTCGGTGCGGCCCTCGAGCTCGCGGAGGTCACCGCGGACCCCGCCGAGCGCGCACTGTGGCTCGACCGGGCGGCACGGCTCGTCCACGGCGCGGCCCGGGAGTTCACGGTCCCCGGCCCCCACGGTGCACCCGTGTTGCGCGGCCAGGGCGGCGGTGACGCCGGGCTGTTCACGGGCATCCTGGTGCGCTACCTGGGCGAAGCCGCGTCGTCGTCGTTGCTGGACGACGACGCTCGGGCCACCGCCCGCGCGCTCGTCACCGACACCGCGGACGCCCTGTGGGACGGGCGTCGGGAATTCGATCCGAACGAGGACTTCACGGTGCCCGCCGCGGTGCGAACGGTGGGCGAGACGGTCGCGGTGTTCTCCCCCGAACCGGCGCAGCACGCGAACCAGGCGCAGCGGGCCGGCGCCCCTGTGGAACTCAGCACGCAGGTGCAGGCGTGGACCGTACTGGAAACCGCCGCGCGTTCGGCTGATCGCTGAACTCGGCCGCTGACGCCGCAGATTCCTGGCCTGCGGGGGCGTCACGACGGTAGAAACGAACCATGAGTTCAGTACGCACCCCGGACCCCAACCCTGGCTGGCTCAGCGAGGACGACCTCAATCGTGCCCGCGCGTCCCTGCCGATCGTGTACGTACAGGCCATCCCCGTGCGCCTGGACCCGCTCGGTTGCCTGTCCGAGATCGGGTTGTTGCTCACGCCCAACGACGAGGGCCGCATGGTGCGCACGTTCGTCTCGGGGCGCGTGATGTACCGCGAGACGGTGCGCGCGGCGCTGCTGCGTCACCTCGAGAAGGACCTGGGACCGCTCGCCATGCCGCAGATGCCGTCCACCACGGTCCCGTTCGCGGTGTCCGAGTTCTTCCCGTCCCCGTCCGAGACCGGGCTGACCGACGACCGGCAGCACGCGGTGGCGCTGAGCTACATCGTCCCCGTGCGCGGTGAGTGCGAGCCCCGTCAGGACGCCCTGCAGTTGTCGTGGATGACCCCGGACGAGGCGCTGTCCACGGATGTCCAGGACGAGTTCGAGGGCGGACGCGAGGACCTCATCCGCCAGGCGATCGCCCACGCGGGATGGGGCCGCTGAACAGCGGATGATCTGCCCGGAGGGCGTCACGTGCCCCCGTTGGCCGCTTGCCGCATGAGCGGGATCGCCTGGGTGTCCGCCGCGACCATGGCCCAGTAGCTGTGGGACAGCCCGCTGAGGCTGCCCAGGATGCCGGCCACACCCGTGGCCAGGAAAAACCGACCGGCGTGGGCCCGCAGCTGTCCCGTGGTCAGCCCATGATGCTCCGGGACGGGCATCACCGGTTCCGACGCCCCCAGGTTGGACAGCAACACACCGAGCATCACGCATGCTGTGATGAGAACCCCCGCCTGGGTCTGGTGCGTGAACCGCGCGCGGATGGGCTCATTGCGCGCGTAGATGGAGGTGAAGGCACGGACGGCGGGGCCCTGAAGAATTCTGTGACCTGACTCACCGTATTGCGCTCGTTCTTTCGGCATCGGGTGGAGGGGACACCGCATTGTCTCTCGCTTTCGCGCAACCGGCACAATGGTGTGGTGTCCAGCACCGAATCCCCCTCCCCGTTCACCTTCCGGCTCCACACGCGCCTGCGTGATTCTCCCGTTCCGCAGCAGCGCATCCGGGACAATGGCGGCCAGTTCCAGGCCCGCACGGGCACCATCACCACGCCGCACGGCCCGATCCGTACCCCGGCGTTCATCCCGGTGGCCACGCAGGCCGCCGTGAAGGCCGTGCTCCCGGAGTCCATGGCGGCGGAGGGCGCCCAGGCGATGCTGGCCAACGCGTACCACCTGTTCCTCGAGCCGGGCGACGACATCCTGGACGCCGCCGGCGGGCTGGGCACCTTCATGAACTGGCCCGGCCCCACGTTCACCGATTCGGGCGGGTTCCAGGTAATGTCCCTGGGTTCGGGGCTCGGCAAGGTCATCGACATGTCCGCGCTCACACCGTCCCCTGGGGGCGCACAGCCCGCCCCCGGGCACAAGCGCATGGCGCGCGTGGACGACGACGGCGTGTGGTTCCGTTCCTACCTCAACGGGGACCTGCACCGGTTCACGCCGGAGGTCTCCATGCGGGTGCAGCACAACATCGGCGCGGACATCATGTTCGCGTTCGACGAGCTCACGACGCTCCACGATTCCCGCGAGTACCAGGAGGACGCCCTGGAACGCACCCGCAAGTGGGCCCTGCGCTGCGTGGCCGAACACTGCCGACTCACCGAGGCCCGCCCGGACAAGCCCTACCAGGCGCTGTTCGGGGTGATCCAGGGCGCCCAGTACGAAGACCTACGGCGCATGGCCTGCCGGGACCTGGCCGAGATGGGCTTCGACGGGTTCGGGATCGGGGGTGCCCTGGAGAAACGTCAGCTGGGGACCATTGTGCGGTGGTGCACGGAAGAACTGCCCGAGGAGACCCCCAAGCACCTGCTGGGCATCTCCGAACCGGACGACATCTTCACCGCGATCGACAATGGCGTGGACACCTTCGACTGCGTCTCCCCCACTCGCGTGGCCCGCTCGTCGGCCGTCTACTCCCCCGATGGCCGGTTCAACCTCACGAACATCCGCTTCAAACGCGACTTCACGCCCATCTCGGACACGTGCCCGTGCTACACGTGCGCCCACTACACCCGCGCGTACCTGCGTCACCTGTTCAAGGCCAAGGAGCGCAACGCCGCAACACTCGCGTCCATCCACAACGAGCGCTTCATCCTGGACCTCGTCTCCGGCGCGCGGGACGCCATCGACGCGGGGACGTACTTCGACTACCGTGACGATTTCCTGGCGAGGTACTACGGCGCGCCGTCGACCTCCACTGTTCCTTCCGAAACGGGAGGCCCGCGATGAGCGACCCCAAGCCCGTGCACGCCACCCCAGGTGTCCTGCGCCGCGTGAGCGCGTGCGCCGGCGTGGTGCTCGCGCCCAATCCCGGGCCCATGACCCTCGACGGCACCAACACGTGGATCCTCTCCGCCCCGGGGGACGGCCCGGAGCACCCGAACTACGGCCACCACCCGTCCGCGCAGGGCCGGGGCGAGTGGCCCGGACCGGACGTCGTCGTCGTGGATCCCGGGCCCCTGGACGAGGCGCACCTGCAGGCGGTCGCGGCGACCGGGACCGTGGTGCTGATCCTCGTGACGCACCGCCACGGGGATCACACGGACGGCATCGACCGACTCCACGAGATCACCGGTGCGCCCGTGCGTGCGGCCCTGCCCGAGTTCTGCCGGGACAGCGGCGAGCCCCTGCGGGACGGCGACTGCATCCTGGCCGCGGGCGTGAGCATCCGCGTGCTGGCCACCCCCGGGCACACCTCCGACTCCGTGTGCTTCCGGTTGCCCCACGACGAGCCGGAGACGGTCATTACCGGGGACACCGTGCTGGGGCGCGGTTCCACCATGATCGACCACCCGGACGGTTCCCTGGGCGACTACCTGCGCTCCCTCGAACTGCTCGGGCAACGCTCGGGCGCCACGGTGCTACCCGCTCACGGCGCACCCCTGCCGGATCTGCAGGAGGTGTGCGAGGAACTCACGGAGCACCGGCTCGAACGCCTGGATCAGGTACGGGAGATCGTCGCCGGACTCGGCCGCGACGCGAGCGTCGAGGCGATCACGGACGCCGTCTACGCCGACGTCCCCGCCGGGGTACGGCGCGCCGCGGAGCGCTCCATCGCCGCGCAGCTCGCCTACCTGGGGTACTGACCCGGGGGCACCTCGCCTACGTGGGCTCCCGAGCCGGGGGCACGACGACGCCGCTCGCGCCCCGCTACCGCGCGTTCGCCTCCTCGAGGGCGCGCGTGTCGTAGCCGGGTTCGCGGCGCTTGATCCAGCCGATCACCGCGTACGTGACCGGCATGATCACGACCTCCACGAGGACCTTGTAGACATAGCCCACCAGGACGTAGTTGAAGAACGCGGACCACGAGTCGATCCCGATGATGGGAGCGGCGATCGAGCAGAAGATCACGGTGTCCACGAGTTCGCCCACCATGGTGGAGGAGATCAGCCGCGCCCACAGGTGCTTCTCCTTGGTGCGTTCCTTGACCTTGACCATCACGTATGCGTTGAGCAGCTGACCCACCAGGTAACCCAGCAGGGAACCCGCCACGATCAGCGGGACCGGGCCCAGCACCGTCTCGAACGCGCTCTGGTTCTCGTAGAAGGGCGCCGGCGGCAGGATGATCACGATCCAGAACACCAGGGAGGAGAACGCCCCGAAGAAGAAGGACGTGATGATCGCCTTGCGTGCGGCCCGGAAACCGTAGACCTCGGAGACCACGTCCCCCAACACGTAGGCCAGTGGGAACAGGAAGAACCCGCCGTCCGTGATGATGGGGCCGAACTGCACGCCCTTGGTCGCGCCGATGTTGGAGAGCACCAGGATCACGCAGTACGCGGCCAGGATCACGTCGAAGTACGTCCGGGGGCGGCGCGCGAAGAGGGACTGCCGTTCGCCCTGCGCGAGCGCGGCGGTGCGGGAGGAGGAAGTGTGGGGCGGGGTGGCGTCAGACACGGGTGTCCTTGGGATGTACGGAAGGGTCAGGGACGTCGTCTGCCACCCGGCGTCGAGCCCAGTGTAATGGGGTAGTGCGCCGAGTCGCGGGCACGTCCCGTGCGGGAGCACAATAGCGTGCATGAGCGAAACCACACGTAACCAACCGCCCGTTGCCATGACCGTCGCGGGCTCCGAGGCCACCGGCGGCGCCGGGGCGCTCGCAGACATCAAGACCTTCACGTCCCTGGGAGTCTTCGGATCGCTCGCGCTGACGTGCATCGTGGCGTTCGATCCCGAGAACGACTGGGGCCACCGCCTCACGCCCGTGGACCAGCAGACCCTGGCGAACCAGCTGCAGACCATTTCCGCGGCGTACGACCTGGACGCCGTGAAGATCGGCATGCTGGGTTCCCCGGACACGATCCACACGGTCGCCACGGCCATGAAGGACCTCGCGCCCCGCCACCTGGTGCTGGACCCGGTGCTGATCTGCAAGGGCCAGGAACCGGGCGCCGCGCTGGACACCGATCAGGCGCTCAAGGCACAGATGCTGCCCCTGGCCACGTTCGTGACCCCCAACCACTTCGAGTCCCTGTCCCTATCCGGGATGGAGGAGATCAACGACGTGGAGGACCTCAAGGAGGCGGCCCAGCGCATCCACGACTCCTCCGGGGCCACCGTGCTCGCGAAGGGTGGCGTGCGGCTCTCCGGCCCGGACGCCGTGGACGTGTTCTACGACGGCTCCACGCTTGAGGTGCTGTCCGAACCCAAGGTGGGCGAGGTCCCGGTCTCGGGCGCCGGCTGCTCGTTGGCCGCGGCCGTCACCGCGGAGCTGGCCAAGGGCGCCTCCCCGCTCGAGGCCGCCCGCACCGCCAAGAGTTTCGTCTCCGCAGGCATCCGGCACCGGCTGGGATCCCACCTGCCGTTCGACTCCCTGTGGCAGGGCGGGCTCGCTGCCGAGGCCTGACCGAACACCAGCGACGAAGTTCCTGAAAGCCCGCGGGGAATGCCCTGAAGTAAGGGGCATTCCCCGCGGTCATGCGGTGGAATGGGGGAAGAACACACACGGCCCGTCAGCGCCCCGTCCTTTTGCTGACAGAATCAGGTAAGGTGTCGTCATGCCCCGCATCACCGCTTCCAGTAATGCCGCCCAGCGCGAGCGCACGCAGCGTGCCGTTCTCGACGCTTTCGGGGACCTGCTGTACAGCAACGGGCTCACCGATCTGACCATGACCCAGGTGGCCAAGACCGCCGGGGTGGGGCGCACCGCGGTGTACAACTACTTCGCGGACATGGGCGAACTGCTCGTGGCCTACGCCCTGGACAAGACCGAGCGCTTCGTCTCGGACCTGCATCGAGAACTCGCCGCGGTGGAAAACCCCGTAGACCAGTTGGGCGTGTACGTGCGGTTCCAGATCGAGGACCTCAGCCGCCGGCACCTGCCTCCCGGCCAGGCCATGCGCACCGTGTTGTCCCCGGAGGACTTCGCCAAGCTCGGCGAGCACGTGCAGCAACTGCAGTCCCTCCTCGCGTCCATCCTGCAGCGCGCCATGGACGAGGGCTACCTCCCGGAGGGCGACACCGACGAGCTGTCCGACCTGGTCCATGGCTCCCTCACCTCCACCGCGGATCGCAGCAAGTCGGTGCAGAGCGAGCGCGCCCAGCGCGAACGCACCCTGGCCACGGTCCGGTTCATCCAGCGGGGTCTGGGCGCCCAGTTCGACGCCGACTCCCGCCCCGTGCGCCTGCCCTCGCAGCCGCCCGCGCTGAGCGCGGTCTCCTGATCCCGAGCCCGGCCCCTCCGTCGGGTCCGGTCGACTTGTCCAGACGCCTGCCGCCTGCTGCAGCACGGGGAGCCTTCAGCCCGGCCGACGACACCTACCCGCCACGTACGCCCCGGTTCTGCGGACCGGGGCGTACGGCTTTAGGGTGAATCCATGATTTTCAAGGCCGTGGGAGACGATCGCCCCTATCCGGACCACGGTCTGGTCACGCCCTCCGACTGGTCCAAGGTGGCCCCGCAGCAGGTCCGCCTGGGGGATCTGGTGACCACGACCTCCACCCTGAACCTGGCCACCCTCCTGGACTCGGACTGCACCTTCTACGGGGACCTCTTCCCCCACGTGGTGTCCTGGCGGGGAACCCTTTACCTCGAGGACGGTGTGCACCGGGCCCTGCGCACGGCCCTGCACCACCGTTCCGTGATCCATGCGCGGGTCCTGGAGCTCTGACCGCGCCGTCGCACGAGCCTTCGCGGCGCACGTAGCACGGACCACCAAATCTTCACTTTCCCGCCACGACCTGGTCGTTCGGCCTCCCTACCCTCGGGTCATCTCGTTCTGACCTGGAGGTTTGCCATGCGTCTGCGTTCTCGTACCGCTGTTGTCTCGGCCGCGGCACTGGCCGGAGTCCTCGCCGTGACCACCGTGGCACCGGCCGCGGCGGGGGAAGGCCCGCGAGCGGCGTCGTCGTCCAAAGGAAACGAAAGCCGGGACAAGCACGGACTGCGCGTGGCCACGTACAACGCGTCCCTGAACCGGGGCGAGCAGGGGCAATTGCTGCGGGACCTGTCCACACCGGACAACCAGCAGGCCCGGAACATCGCCGAGATCATCCAGATCAACGACCCGGATATCGTGCTGCTCAACGAGTTCGACTACGTCCCGGGCGGACGCGCCGCGCGGGCGTTCCGCGACAACTACCTGGCGGTGAGCCAGAACGGCCACGCGCCCGTGGACTACCCCTACCACTACGTGGCACCGGTGAACACGGGCGTGCCGTCCGGTCTGGACCTCAACCAGGACGGCACGGTGGACGGACCGGACGACGCCTGGGGCTTCGGGCTGTTCCCGGGCCAGTACGGCATGGTGATCTACTCCAAGTACCCGATCGCCCGGGATCGGGTCCGCACGTTCCAGCACTTCCGGTGGCAGGACATGCCCGGCAACCACCTGCCCACCGACTACTACACGCCGGAGCAGGCTGCGCAGCTGCGGCTGTCCTCCAAGTCCCACTGGGACGTCCCCGTGCGCGTGGGCCACAAGACCGTGCACGTGCTGGCCGCGCACCCCACGCCGCCCAGCTTCGACGGCCCCGAGGACCGTAACGGGCGCCGGAACTACGACGAGATCCGGTTCTGGGCCGATTACGTCACGGGCACCAAGTCGGCGCGCTACATCTACGACGACGCCGGGCGGCGCGGCGGTCTGCCCCGCGGCGAGCGCTTCGTGATCGTGGGCGACTACAACTCGGACCCGAACGACGGCGATTCCTTCCCGGGTGCCGCGCGGCAGCTGCTCGACAACTCCCGGGTGCGCGATCCGCAGCCCACGTCCACGGGCGCCGTGGTGGCGAGCGCGCGCCAGGGCGGCGCCAACCGGACGCACGTGACGCGCCCGGCACTCGACACCGCGGACTTCTCGGACGATCCCGCCCCCGGGAACCTGCGGGTGGACTACGCGTTGCCGTCCAAGAACCTGCCCCTGCTCGACGCCGGTGTCTTCTGGCCCGCTCCGGGCCGGCCCGGTTCCGAGCTGACCGGTGACTACCCGTTCCCGACTTCCGACCACCGCCTCGTGTGGGTGGACGTCAAGGTCCCGGGCAGGCGCTGATCCCCGCACGACGGCGCGTCGCGGGTCTTCGTGTGAAGCGCCGCCCGCTTCCGTCACCGTCTGTCACGCACCCCCTGTTCCCGCCCCCCTGTTTTCGCATCCTCTGTTTGCGTAACCCCGCCCCGGGGCGTGCGATCCCGATCCCCCACCCGACAAACCCTCGACTGGAGACCCCTCATGCCCGTGACATCACCCCTGTTCAGCCTGCGGACCCGCATCGCGACCGTGTCCTCCGGCGCGCTCCTGCTGTGCGGCGGCCTGGCCGCAACACCCGCGATGGCCACCCCCCGCGCCTTCCGGTTCCACCGGGACCGTGTCGATCGCTCAGATCCAGGGCACCGGGGACGAGACGCCCCTGAAGGGCCAGACGGTCACCACCGAGCCCTCCGTCGTCACCGCCGTGTACCCGGGTGATCCGGGGACCCTGGGCGGATTCGTGATCCAGACCCCCGGAACCGGTGGGCACGTGGACACCTCCCGGGCCTCGAACGCCGTGTTCGTGTACACGGGAGCCACCCAGTCCACGGTGTCCGTGGGTGACCGCGTGCAGGTCACGGGTGTGGCCGGGGAGTTCAAGGGCCTGACCCAGCTCGCGGGCAACGTGGAGGTCACTCCGGTGCGCGACAAGCTCCCCGCAGTGAAGCCCGTGACGAACAACTGGGCGTCCACCGCCGCGAACCGCGAGAACCTCGAATCCATGCTCTACCTGCCCAAGGAGAAGTTCCGGGTCTCGGACACCTACGGCGTGGGCCGCTACGGTGAGCTGGGCCTGTCCGCGGGCAAGGAGCTGCCCGCCCACCCCACTCAGGTGGCACGCCCGAACAGCCCCGAGGCGCGCGCCCAGGCACAGCGCAATGACGCCATCTCGGTCACATTGGATGACGGCACCAACCGGGGCTTCGCGGTCTCGCCCACCCAGGAACCCCGCCAGGTCCCGTACCTGACCCCCGAGAACCCCGTGGCCGTGGGCGACACCGCGCGGATCACCGCCCCGGTGATCGTGGACTTCCGCTTTGACAAGTGGCGCCTGCAGCCCACCGCCCCGGTGGTCCCGGGCAAGGAACCGGCCCGGTTCTCCGGCTCGGCGGACCCCAAGCCGGGGGTGGGTGGACAGGTGCGGATCGCGTCCTTCAACGTGCTGAACTACTTCACCACCGTGGGGCAGGACAAGGGCTGCCGCGGCGGGAACTACTCCACGGACGGCACGTACAACGTGGCGCAGGGCTGTGACGCGCGCGGGGCCTACGACCGCGCGGACTTCGAGCGCCAGCAGGCCAAGACGGTCTCGGCGATCAACAAGGTGGATGCCTCCGTGGTCGGGCTCATGGAGGTCGAGAACTCCGCGAAGCTCGGCGAGCCCAAGGACGAGGCGCTCGCCTCCCTGGTCAAGGCGCTGAACAAGGCGGCCGGCTACACCAAGTGGGCCCACGTCCCCGTGGCGGATTCCGAGCTGCAGCCGGTCGCAGAGCAGGACTTCATCACCAACGCGATCATCTACCAGCCCCGCGAGGTCACGCAGGTGGGTCGGGCCCGGGCCCTCGGCTCCGAGGCCGTGGCCGGCGGCGCCTTCGAGAACGCGCGCACCCCGATCGCGGCCACGTTCACCGCGACCAAGGGCGGCGGCAAGCACGGCGCAGCACCCACCACGGTGGTGGTCAACCACTTCAAGTCCAAGGGCTCCGCTCCCCGCACCGGTCCCAACCGGGACACCGGTGACGGCCAGGGTGCCTGGAACGCGTCGCGCGTGGCGCAGGCGAGCGCCGTCGTCGACTGGATCCCCGAACTCACGGCCGCCGCGGGCTCCCAGGACGTGGCCGTGCTCGGCGACTTCAACTCGTACGCGCAGGAGGACCCCCTGCAGGAGTTCTACCGCGCCGGGTACGCACGGGCGGCCGAGGACGACTACACGTACGTGTTCGGGGGCCAGGTGGGTTCGCTCGACCACATGCTGATCTCGCCGTCGCTCGCCAAGCGCATGACCGGCGCGGCCGCGTGGAACATCAACTCGGGCCAGTCGCCCTTGCTGCAGTACGCCCAGTACCGCACCACGGCCCTGGACTACTACGTCCCGAATGAGGTCGCCTCCTCCGACCACGACCCGTTCATCGCCGGGTTCCGGGCGGGCACGAAGTAGCCCTCCCTTCCGGTACGACGACGCCGCCCGGCCCGTTGCGCACGAACGCGGCCGGGCGGCGTCATGCTGCCAGCCCCTGCGATCTCGGAGGCGCGGGACTCCCCGGCCGCCACGGGTGGATTGGGGAACTCCGCGGACAGCAGCGACCCCTTCGGCGGGATGGCCGCGGTGACCGGTTCGCTCACGGCCGCCGAGACGTGCGAGCACATCGACGCGTTCCGGGCCAACATGCCGGGCAACGTGAGCAACGATCTCGCGGGTGCCCGCGAGGCCGTGGCGCAGCTGCGCTCGGCGGCACCGCAGGAGCTCAGCGGTAACCTGCGCGGCATGGAGCAGGTGCTGCGCAACTTCGAGAACGGCAACGACCCCATGCAAACGGTCGAGGGCAAGATGACCGGGCTGACCAACCAGTGCCGGGGCCTCGCGAACCGGAGACGGATCCGCGTAGGCATGTGCGATCGTAATTATTCGGCGGATATTACTCAGGGGTCATTCCTGTTCCTATGATGTGCTCACCCCCTTGATCGGTGAGTACCGCACAGGCCGGCGGAGCTGTCATCACACGCCCGCCACGGGCTTCCTCACCCTTAACGAAGGATCCGCGCATGTCCGCCGCAACCTCCATCCGCCGCTCTGTCACGACCGGGCTCATCGCATTGTTCCTCGCCTCCGGCACCGTTGCCGTGGGCTCCTCCGCACCGGCGGAGGCCGCCGTGGTCAAGCCGTGCAAGGCCAGCATGTCCGTGACGCAGCCCCGCCAGTACACCAAGACCTCCGTGAAAGTCTCCCAGGTGGGCGCACGCGCCAACGTCACCACCACGGCCAAGTACAAGACCACCACGACCAAGAAGAGCGCGGTCGCCTCGACCAAGGGCACCGCCGTGACGACCTACTCGATCGGCCGGGCCACCCTGAACCGCAAGGTGGTTGTGGACGTCGTCGCCACCTCGGGCAAGACCACGTGGAAGTGCTCCACGTCGTTCACGCCGAAGCGCTGACGCCTCGGGTGGTGGGACCCTCTCTCCCCACCTCCGATGGTGAAAATTAAGTGGAGTAAGAGCAGCCTGGCGCACGCGAGGCTGCTCTTACTCCACGAGCAATTCGACACGAGGTTCGACGGGGGGCCCACCCCCACAGGCCAGAGTGCACAAACGAGAAATGCGCCCCGTGCTGACACGGGGCGCATTTCGTCGATCACAGCGCGGAGGATGGGGGATTTGAACCCCCGAGGGCGTTAACCCAACACGCGTTCCAGGCGTGCGCCATAGGCCGCTAGGCGAATCCTCCAAGCAAGCACGAGCCCCACATACGTGGGTAACGTGCGGCCATCAGCATAACGGAACTGGGCGGGCGGACGCGAATCGAGGAAGTAAGTGAGCCGCCCGCGGCGGGCACAGCGACGTCGTGAGCCCCCGAACTAGCCCTTCACGGCCCCTCCGGTGAGACCGGAGACGATGTAGCGCTGCAGGAAAAGGAACAGCAGCACCACGGGGATCGCCGACAGGATGGCGCCGGCGGTGAACACTCCCCAGTTCTCACCGAACTGTACGGAGACGAATTGGTACAAGCCCACGGCCAAGGTGTACTTCTGCGGGTCCTGCAACACGATTTGAGCCAACAGGAAGTCCGAGAAGGACGCGATGAACGACAGCATGCCCACGACCACGAGGATGGGTGTGACCAGGGGAAGGATGATCGTCCAGTAGATCTGGGAGTGTGACGCGCCGTCCAGTGTCGCGGCTTCGTCCAGGTCACGCGGAATGGTGTTGAAGAAGCCGTACATCAAGAAGGTGTTCGCCCCCAACGCGCCCCCCAGGTAGACCGCGACCAGACCCATGCGGGAATTGAGCCCCAGGAACGGATACACCTCGGAAATACTGAAGAGCAACAAGAAGATTGCCACGAAGGCCAGCAACTGCGGGAACATCTGAATGATCAACAGGGACATCAGACCGCCCCTGCGGAACCTAAACCTGAACCGGGAGAAGGCGTATGCAGCTGCCGCGCCCATGAGAACCGTGCCCACAGCCGTGATGGACGAGATCAACATGGAGTTTCCGAACCATGTCAAGAACGGGTTCTGTGGATCGTTAAGAAGGTTTCGGTAGTTGGCGCCGGTGATCTCCGCGAAGAGGTCATTGGATCCCAACAAGGACCCCGTGGGCGACAACGAGGCCGATAGCGCGTAGACCAGGGGGAACAGGGCGAAGACGCACGCGATGACTGCGGCCACGTGTTTCCATCCCCCACGGGCGAACCGTTGTCCGACACTGAGCCGTGACCGGGACCCTGGCTTCCTGGAGGCGACGTTCGAGACTCGTGATGTGGACATGTCAGTTGATCTCCTCGAGTGCCCTGCTGCGGCGGAAGGTCAGTGCCGAGACCACCGCCACCATGATGAAGATGAGGATCGACAGCGCGGAGGCAACTCCGTAGTCGTTGGCACCGCCGGCGAAGGCGATCTTGTAGACGAACGAGATCAGGATGTCCGTGGCCCCCACTCCCGTCGTGGATTCTAAGTCCTGGGGCCCGCCGCCGGTAAGCAGATAGATGACGTTGAAATTGTTGAAGTTCATGGCGAAGGAAGCGATCAGAAGGGGCCCCACAGCCACCATGAGCATCGGCAGAGTGATCGAGCGGAACTTCTGAACGGCTCCCGCACCGTCCATGTCTGCGGATTCATAGAGTTCCGACGGGATGGACTGGAGCGCGCCGGTAGTTACCAAAAACATGTAGGGGAACCCCAACCACAGGTTCACCAGCAACAGCGAGACCTTGGCCAGCCACGGATTGTCCAACCACGGGATGTTCGTCCCGCCCAGCAGCACCTGGTTGATGTAACCGAAGTCGGCGTTGAGTAACCCCGCCCAGATCAAGATGGAGAGGAATGCGGGAAACGCGTAAGGCAGGAAGATGATGGCCCGGTAGACGTTACGGAACTTGAGGTTCTTGTCGTTGAACAGCATGGCCAGAAGCAGACCGAGGAAGAACGTCAGGGCCACCGAGAGGATCGCGAAAGCGAAGGTCCAGAGGGTGACGGAAACGAACGGCCCGCCAAGGATGGCGGGATCGAAAATGGCCGCGAAGTTGTCCAGCCCCACGAAAACCCGCCACCCGGGACGCAGTTCTTCTCCCGCCGGGCTGACGAAGGCTCCCTGCCCGTTGTCCGCGTACACGGTCCCGTCGTCCGAGACCATGGCATTGGCCTGCTCGTCGTAGACCAACGTGGGCGTATAGGGATACGCAGTGCGGCCGTCATCGGTGCGCAGCGCGCCGACGGCCGGATCATCGGAGACCGGGACTCGCAGGTCCATGACCGCTTCGTGCGCCGCGGTGACCTGCCCGTAATCGAGGATGTCGTAACCGGGGACCGCATCGATGGCACCGTTCGTCACGGTCGCACCCTCGACCGGGCTGAGCGCCTGGTGTGCGGAGCCGACGAGAACCCGGCCGTCCTGCACGGTCGCCAAAGCCAGGTCACCGTCCGCATTGAGCACCGAGACCGGATATTCCTGACCACCCGCCACCCGCTGTTCGTACGTACGGGTCAGCTGATTGACGGCCGCTTGTTTCGTGGAATTGTGACCATCACCGTAATTGGTGAACGCGGTGGCCGCGGTATAGAGGACCACGAAGATCTGGAAGACCAGTAGGAAGATCAGCCCGGGATAGAGGTACTTAGCCGGGAGCATCCTGCGGGTCGGTAGGAAGTACACGAGGTCCGCCGCGATCAGGGCCAGGAGCAGGAACACCAGGATGCCCCAGCTCTCGGCCGCCCATGCGGACAGGATGCCGAACAGCCCGAAGGCGTTGATCAGGGCCATGAGCACGAGCTTGATCACGAACCCCATGCCGAAGCCGCGCGAGTGGGAATGCCGGATGCTCGGAGGTGACTCCGGCCGGCCGTCACCTGCTGAGTCCCTCTCCGTCGGAGAGATCACTGGACGGGCGGGGGTCGTGCTCATTGGATCTGTCCTTCGATATTGGCGATCATGCGATCCCACAGCTCGATCGGGTCCCCGTTGCCGTTGACGATTCCGTTCTCGGTGGTTCCCCAGAAGGACCACACTGCGCCCATCGCGGGGATGGCGGGCATGGGCAGTGCCTTGGTGGCGTTCTCTGCGTAGGCGGAACGCAGCGGGTCACCCCGCATACCGTCAATGGCCACTTTGCTGGCCGGTGGCCGCCCCGTGCTCTTGTAGAGCGCAGTCTGTGATTCCGAGCGTGTCAGGTAGTTGGTCGCGAAGTCCTGCGCGGCCACGGGATTCGCCGCGTTCGCATTGACGAAGAACGCCTGGACTCCGGCGAACGGGCGTGCTTCCTTCCCACCCGCGGACGGGACGGGAAGAACGGTCACGTCCATACCCGCGGCTTCGATGCCGCCGAGCTCCCACGGGCCCGCGATGTGGAAGGCGGATTGCCCGGAGATGAAGGATTCTTTTGCGATGTCCGGTGTCATGGACGTCCTGAGGTCACCGCTGCGCCCCAGCTCCGCCAGGTAGCGGGCGAACTCGTGACCATTTTGTCCACCCATGGCCAGCTCGTTCGAGTACTCACCGTCCGCGCCCCGCTGGAACACTTCCACACCGAACGAGGTCTGAAGGGGGTAGAGGTGATAGGGATCCCCGGCATCGGGTGACTGGCTCACCGTGAAGGGGTATTTGATGCCGCGTTCGTCCATGAGCCGATGGCCCTCGGCGCGCAGTTCGTCGAAGGTCGCGGGATCATCAGTGGTCAAGGCATTGTTGCGCACCAGGGCCACGCTTTCCACGGCGTAGGGCACCCCGTAGCTGACTCCGTTGTAGACGACGGCGTCCCGCGCGTTCTTCGTGAATTCCTCACCCCGGTCCCCCAGCTCCGCGGGGGCGACCACCCCGTTGGCCGCCAACTGTCCGAGGTTGTCGTGCGGTGACACGATGATGTCCGGAGCTTGACCCGTGGGGCTCTGGGAGATGAAGTTCGAGATGGCCTGGGCGTTGATCTCGCGCTCGATGAACCGGACGTTCACACCCGTGTCGGCCGTGTATTCCTGCGCGATCTCACGCAGCGCGGGGATCTCGTCGTCACCGGCCTGGATGGTGACCTCCCCCGGCCCTCCGCCCAGCCCCGCCACCCCTGTTGTGGGTACGCTCGAACACCCGGCCAGTAGCAGAGCGCAACCAGCCAGAGCGGCTGCCCACCGCGTGCGTCTCATGGGCTTGTCCTCATCTCTCGTTCGGGTCCGTCGTCCGGCACGCCCACCGGGTCGCACGGGGCTCACGAGGGCAACCGGTTTCCGGTCGCGGCATCGAAAAGGTGGATGCGCTCGGGATCGGGAGCGACCCACAGGGTGCTCCCGGCGCTCGGCGGCGTGCGGCCGTCCGTCCGAACCACGATGGGGCTGGCGCCCCCATCGGCCCCTTCCTCCTCGGAATCGATGGAGTGGTCCGCGGCGTGTGCGGACGGATCCACCCGTACCACCGACGTGGCGGCTGTCAGCGGGGCGAGTTGGCCGTACACGTATGCATCGGCGCCGAGTTCCTCAACGACCTCCACCGTGATCGGGACCCCCGTCCCTTCCGCTGCGGGTGACAGGTCCTCCGGGCGGATTCCGACGGTGACCTGATGATCGGTCACCGCCTCCTGCTGGGCGGAGGACAACTGCAGAGAAAGCGTGCCCAACTCCACATGACCGGCGGAAACCGGGGCTCGGAACAGGTTCATGGCCGGGGACCCGATGAAGCCCGCCACGAATTCGCTGTTCGGTCGGTCGTACAGGTTGCGAGGGGTGTCCACTTGCATGAGCACTCCGTCCTTGAGTACAGCCACCCGGTCACCCATGGTCATGGCCTCCACCTGATCGTGGGTCACGTAAACGGTGGTCACACCCAGCCGGCGGGTCAGAGCCGCGATCTGGGTCCGGGTCTGGACCCGCAACTTGGCGTCCAGATTGGACAGTGGTTCGTCCATCAAGAACACCTGCGGTGAACGGACGATCGCGCGTCCCATGGCGACGCGCTGCCGCTGGCCGCCGGAGAGCGCTTTCGGTTTGCGATCGAGATACTGCGTCAGGTCCAGGATCTTCGCGGCCTCTTCGACCCGACGATGCCGTTCCTCGGGACTCACCTTGGCGATCTTGAGCGCGAAGCCCATGTTCTCCGCCACCGTCATGTGCGGATAGAGGGCGTAGTTCTGGAAGACCATGGCGATGTCTCGATCACGGGACGGGACATCCGTAACATCACGGTCACCGATCAGGATCGTGCCGTCCGTGACCTCCTCGAGTCCGGCCAGCATGCGCAGGGTCGTCGATTTGCCGCATCCGGAGGGGCCGACCAGGACCAGGAACTCCCCGTCCGCGACATCGAGGTTCAGATCGGTCACGGAGGGGCGCTCGGCGCCCGGGTACTGACACGTGATGTGGTCGAAGGTTACGGCGGCCATGGGCTGAGATTCCTTTCAGAGTCCCCGTCTCGGGGAGTTCCGACATGTCACGAGGAGACTGTCGGGCGTCACCACCAGTATGCGATAGTGACGGACCTCACCAATATAAGCGATTACATTCACAGGGGTGGTGATCAGCGTTTTGTTGCGATGACATGTCGGAAGGCAGGAGCAAGCGTTCCCAAAAAGACTGGCCAGGACCGCAGGTAGGGAGGGACCACACGTTGGTCCGAGACCCGTCCACCGTGGAGGGTTTTCGGGCCATAATTGGCGCATGCGGCGGTGGCGGCTCGCATCGCAGCTCATCCACCGCCCCACCACGTGCTCCATGAGGAACCACGCTGGTACTCGCCCCTCGATGCGGAGGCACGCCCATGATCGCCCGAGAACTGTCGGCACCGCGTCGGCAGCAGGGGCCACCCCGCTTGCAGGGCGTGGCTCCCAAGGTGGGGATATCCACGGCGACCCTCTCGCGCGCACTCACGGGCCGGAGGCCCGTCTCCCCGGGGACGAAACGCCGCATTGAGGCCGCCGCCAAAGAACTCGGGTTCGTGGCGTCCTATCACGCATCGAGTCTCGCGAGCGGGCGCAGCCGGAATATCGGCGTCGTCCTGCCCTACGTGGATCGATGGTTCTTCGCCACAATCCTCGACGGCATCGCGAGCACACTGACAGCAGCCGGGTACGACGCCGCCCTGTACAACTTGCAGGGCGAGACCTCCCGCCAGAGCGTGCTCATCGACTTCCTGCTCCGCAAACGCTTAGCCGCTGCCGCCGTGGTCTCGCTGTGATTGACGCCCGGGGAAACCGAACACTTGTTCTCCGCCGGTATTCCTTTGGTAGGGATCGGGGGTTCCCTCGAGGGTGCCCCCACGATCAGCGTGGACGATCTGGATGCGGGACTGCGCGCGACCAATCACTTGATCCAGTTGGGACACTGCCGTATCGCCTTTGTCGGGGGGCCTGCCGAGGCCGGCCGTTCGTTCCCCATGTCCAGTGATCGACGCCGCGGTTTCGAACGAGCGATGTCAACTGCGAGGCTGCCGATCCACGAGCGGAACCAACTCGTTTCGGACTTCACGTTCCTGGGCGCCTATCAGCGGATCAAGAATTTGCTCGCCGAGCCGGAGCAACGACCCACTGCCGTTTTCGCCGCGAGCGACGAAATGGCGACCGGTGCCATTCTCGCGGCGAGGGACCTGGGTCTCGATGTCCCTCGGGACCTGTCAGCCATCGGCATCGACGCCCATCCCATTGGTGGGACTTTCGGGCTGACTACCATCGACCGGCGAGCCCGCCGCCGGGGCACCCACGCCGCGCAACTGCTCCTGCGCCAGTTAGTTAGCCGGGGAACCGGTCACGGCGACCACGAACTGCATCGGGCCCACTTCATCGCACGATCCTCGACGGCACCGCCCGGTTCGAACTCCTCGCCGGCTTGAGCTAAAGTATGGGGCAGCCCCTCGTGTGGCGTCATCTCGTAAAACTCCCCCAGGACCGGAAGGTAGCAAGGGTATATGGGCTCTGGCGGGTGCACGGGGGGTCTTCTCGTACCCGGCTCCCCACCCCCGCGAGCGCGCTGTGCGCGTCCGGGTCCCCGGCTAAGGTTTCATACGTGACTACCGCCCTGTACCGCCGCTATCGCCCGGAGACCTTTCAGGATGTCATCGGTCAGGAACACGTGACCGAGCCCCTGATGACCGCGCTGCGCAAGAACAGGGTCAATCACGCCTATCTCTTCTCCGGTCCGCGCGGCTGCGGTAAGACCACGTCCGCGCGCATCCTGGCCCGCTGCCTCAACTGCGCGGAAGGGCCCACGGCCACACCGTGCGGTCACTGCGAGTCCTGCCAGGATCTGGCCCGGGACGGTGCCGGCTCACTGGACGTCATCGAGATGGACGCGGCCTCCCACGGCGGCGTGGATCATGCCCGTGACCTGCGGGAACGCGCCACGTTCGCCCCCGTCCGGGACCGCTACAAGATCTTCATCATCGACGAGGCCCACATGGTCACGCGGGAGGGCTTCAACGCCCTGCTGAAGATCGTGGAGGAACCGCCGGAGCACGTGAAGTTCATCTTCGCCACCACCGAGCCCTCCAAGGTGCTCACCACCATCCGCTCCCGCACGCACCACTACCCCTTCCGCCTCGTTCCCCCGGAACCGCTCATGCGCTACCTCGAGCAGCTGTGCCAGGAGGAGGGCGTCACCACCGAACCGGGCGTCCTGTCCCTCGTGGTGCGCGCCGGCGGCGGCTCGGTGCGTGATTCGCTCTCCGTCCTGGATCAGCTCATGGCCGGCTCCGACGACGGCGGCATCACCTACGATCTCGCGGTCGCCCTGCTGGGCTACACGCACGCGGCCCTGCTCGACGACGTCGTGGACGCCTTCGCCGCCGGCGACGCCGCCACGGTCTTCGCGTCCGTGGACCGCGTCATCCAAACCGGGCAGGACCCCCGCCGTTTCGTGGAGGACCTGCTCGAACGCTTCCGCGACCTGGTGGTGGTCAACTCGGTCCCCGATTCCGCCGCGAACATCCTGCACGGGATGCCCACGGACCAGATCAACCGGTTGCGGAACCAGGCCACCCAGCTGGGCGCGGCCGAGCTCTCCCGCTCCGCGGACATCACCAACGAGGCCCTCAACGAGATGACCGGGGCCACCTCCCCGCAGTTGCACCTGGAACTGCTGTGCGCCCGCATCCTACTGCCCTCGGCGGACCACACAACGCGCGGCATCACGTCCCGGGTGGACCGTTTGGAACGCCGCCTGAGCATTCCTCGGGGCACCGGAATTCGTACGACGGCGCACGACGCCGCGTCGTCGTCCCCCGCGGTGGAACCGACCGCACGCGGAAGCCAGGAGCCCACATCTCCGGAGCAATCCGGCACCGCCGCGCCGGCACCCGCGTCGTACGACGCCCCCGCACCGGAATCCGCCGGGGTACCTTCCCCGATACCCCCCGAGCTCGACGCCGCCGCAAAGGACTCCGTTGCCCCGTCGCAGCCCGTGGGCCCGGACGGGTCCGCCGCGGACGGCGCGGACGGTTCCGCAACGGGTCGCCCCGCGGAGGAGACCCCGGATGTCCAGGAACCCACGGACCCGCAGGACGAGTCCGAACAGCCCGAGGGCAGCAGCCACCCCGCCGCTGCGGATCCCGTTCCGGAAGGCGAGCGCAGCCCCGACGCCCAGCACCCGCCCGCGGACGGCACGACCGACACCCGCTCCCCCGCGTCACAGGACGCGAGAGCCGATGTCTCGGCACGCATGCAGCAACGGGAGACGTCGAACCAGTACGGGTCCCAGCGGCCTGAAGACGACACATCCCGCCAGTACGCGCAGGGGGAGCCTCGCCGTGACGTCGCGCCACACGATGACCACCAGCCGCAAACCCCGCAGGCGTCCGAGGAGCAGGCCGCCCCGAGAGACGTCACCAGCGGTGAACTGGAACTGCTGCGTTCCTCGTGGCCCGAGATCGTGTCCGCGCTCGCGGAGATCCGCCGCGTGGCCTGGGCCATCACCGTGCGAGGAACGCCCATCTCGTTCGAGAACCGCACTCTGCGGATCGCGTTCGAGAACGACGGCGACCTCCTGAACTTCCCCCGCTTCGAGGCGGACGTCCGTAATGCCATCCAGAGCGTGGTGGGGTTGGATTGTGCAGTGGAAGCAGTGCGCCCCGGTGACACACGCGGCCGGCAGGACACCCCGGGTGCGGGTGGTCCGCCGTCGAACGCCGGCCGTGGCACCGGGCCCGGCCCCGGGCGGGACGGCGGCGGTGGACAGGGTTACCGGGGAGATCGCCCCGCGCCCCGGGGCGGCGGGCCCCAGAACGCTCAAGGATCCCGGCAGGACCGCGGATCGCAGCAGGACCGGAGTTATCAACGCGACGATTCCGCCTCGGAGCACGGCCAACCGTACGGCCCCGGACCCCGTCAGGGCTCGGACTCGCATGACGGCGCTGATGCCGGGTACGGATCCGGCTCACGGCGAGACACCGGTGCATCTCGCGGCGATGGACCCACCGGGCGGGACACCAGGCTGAACGCCTCGGGCCAGGCCGGATCCTCCGACCAACCGGACTATTTCCGCGAGCCGGAGGGCTTCGGGGTCAATCGTCGTCGGGGCAATCCTCCCGCGCCCGACCGTGAACCGACACCGGAACGCGAGTCGCGGTCCATGCCCGATTCCGCCTCTCGTTCCACATCCGGCACTGACCGGTCCTCCGTGCCTGCTTCCTCGTCGCACTCGGCGCCCGCATCCGCCCCGGACGACGACGAACCCGTCACCTCGTGGTCCGTGGCCTCCATTCCCCAACCGGGTTTCGCCGCACCGAGCGGCGGGGATTCCACGTCGAACACCGCCAATGCGGCGCCCACGCGTGATGATTCGGACCAGAATCCGGACACGTCCGATAGCTCCGTGGGCGACTCCTCCAGGGACGATGCCCACCGAGCGACGGATTCCCCGGCGGACGACCGCGCTGGCACCGGCGATTCCACCTCGGTTCCGTCTCGTGAGGGCTTGGGCAGTGACAGTGACTCCGCGGACGTCGGCGCGACCTCGTGGACCCCCGGTGCCCCCGCGTCGGATGGCCCCGGGTCGGATGTTCCCGCTTCCGATGACTCCGCGGCGTTCAAGTCCCACGATTCCGGGGCCGGGACGAGCGGACCCGATCTGTCCATGCGTGACGGTTCCATGCGGGATGGTTCCGTGCGCGACGGCTCCGTGCCCGAGGATCCCGCATCCGGTGCTCCTTCCTTCCGTGCCCCGCAGCCGCGGGATCGCGGCCCGGAGTACTGGAGCCCGGAGGAACCGCCGCCCCCACCGGAGGATGACCCCCCGGCGGACATGTACGACGAACCCGTGCCCCGAGCGCCGTCGCCCGCGAGGGATCGTAGGGCCCAGGGCGGGAACGGCCCCGGCGGCGACAACCCGGCGGGTCCCGGTCCCGACCACGATGGGCGCGGGAACACCCGCCCCGGCGGCGTCGTCCCTCGCGAGAACGGCGACACCCGCCCCGGCGGGAACCGCCCGAGCTGGCGAGAGCGCCACGCGGAAGCGATTGCCGCGGCGGAACGGCGCTCCACCGACATCGCGCCCCCGACCTCGCGCAGCCCCGGCATGGAGGACGAGAACTTCGTCCCGGGCGCGGACGACGAATCCCTCGAGGACTCGTCCCTGTACGGGCGGGCGGCCATCGAGCGCATCCTGGGCGGCATGCTCATCGACGAGCACGCCCACGGAACGGATCAGTGACCGGGCCCATCGCCCGGCTGATCACGAACACGACAATGAAGGAGCACGGTGTACGAAGGACCGGTCCAGGACCTCATCGATGAGCTGGGGAGGTTGCCGGGTATCGGCCCCAAGTCCGCGCAGCGCATCGCATTCCACCTATTGGACGCGGACAAGGACGAGGTCCAGCAGCTCGTGGAGGCCATCACCACGGTGAAGACCTCGGTGTCGTTCTGCGTGATCTGCGGCAACGTCACAGAGCAGGAGGAGTGTGCGATCTGCCGGGACGCCCGCCGGGACCGCAGCGTGATCTGCGTGGTGGAGGAGTCCAAGGACGTCATGGCCATCGAACGCACCCGCAGCTACCGGGGGTTGTACCACGTGCTGGGCGGCGCGATCTCGCCGCTGCAGGGTGTGGGACCGGATCAGCTGCGCATCCGCGAACTGATGACCCGGTTGTCGGACGAGACAGTTCAGGAGATCGTGCTGGCCATGGACCCCAACCTGGAGGGCGAGGCCACCTCCACGTACCTCACCAGGATGTTGAAAACGCTGGGTATCCGGGTCACCCGGCTGGCCTCGGGGCTGCCCGTGGGCGGTGACCTCGAATACGCCGACGAAGTCACGCTGGGCAGGGCCTTCGAGGGACGCACGGTGGTCTCCGAGGCCCGCTGAGGCCCGTAACATTCGCGTCCCTCTTTGTGTCCACGAATGCCCGCTCGACTCCGTGCGGCTGCGGGTGAGCGGATAGCATGGATCACTGATCCCGCGAGACCGCCCGTGCGTTCGGGCCGGGTGCCTGCCTGTGAGAGGAATGTATGAGCCTCATTGTCCAGAAGTTCGGCGGTTCATCGGTCGCCGATGCCGACGGTGTCCGCCGGGTCGCCCGGCGAGTAGCCGAGACCAGGAACGCCGGCCACCAGGTGGTCGTGGTCGTCTCCGCGATGGGTGACACCACGGACGACCTCCTGGACCTCGCCGGTGAGGTGGCCCGCAAACCACCGGCTCGCGAGTTGGACATGCTGTTGACCTCCGGGGAACGCATCTCCATGGCCCTGTTGGCCATGGCCATCTCCGACCTCGGCGTTCCCGCGCAGTCCTTCACCGGATCCCAGGCCGGAATGATCACGGACGGCGCCCACGGTGCGGCCAAGCTCGTGGAGGTCAGCCCCCTCCGAGTGCGTGAGGCGCTCGACCACGGCAACGTCGCGATCATTGCCGGGTTCCAGGGCGTCAACCGCTCCTCCAAGGACATCACCACGCTGGGCCGCGGCGGTTCGGACACCACCGCCGTGGCGCTCGCCGCCGCCCTGGACGCGGACGTGTGTGAGATCTACTCGGACGTGGACGGCGTCTACACCGCGGACCCCCGCATCGTCCCCACCGCCCAGAAACTGGACCGGGTCTCCTCCGAGGAGATGCTCGAGCTCGCCGCCAACGGCGCCAAGATCCTGCACCTGCGCTGCGTGGAGTACGCCCGCCGCTTCAACGTGCCGTTGCACGTCCGTTCGTCTTTCAGTCACAACGAGGGCACCATGGTCATCCCCAGCCCGCACGAGAACCTCACGCCGCAGAAGGAGATCCCCTTGGAACAGCCGCTGATCGCCGGTATCGCTCATGATCGCAGCCAGGCCAAGATCACCATCGTGGGGGTCCCCGACCGCCCCGGGATCGCCGCGCGGATCTTCCGGTTGCTGGCCGACTCCAAGGTGGACGTGGACATGATCGTCCAGAACGTCTCCACCGGCGAGAACCCGCTCACCGATGTGTCCTTCACCCTGGCCGAGTCCCAGGGTGACCTGGCCATGAACCTGCTGCGTGCCGCCGAAGAGAAGATCGGCTATGCGAACCTGGACTACGACGACGAGGTGGGCAAGCTCTCCCTCGTGGGCGCCGGTATGAAGACCAACACCGGCGTGGCGTTCACGTTCTTCGAGGCGCTCGCGGAGAGCGACATCAACGTGGACATGATCTCCACGTCCGAGGTCCGGATCTCGATCATCACGTCCATCGCCAAGCTCGACGAGGCCGTCCGGGCCGTGCACACGGCGTTCGGTCTGGACTCGGACGAGACCGCCACGGTGTACGGGGGTACGGGACGCTGACCCCGGCTTCATCCATGAGTTCCGATTCGGACCCGTCCGAGGATCCCCGGCTCGCCGAGATCATCGACTTCCTGGGTGGTTCGGACGAATCCGCCGTCGAGGATCCGCTGTCCCTGGCGGACCAGCTGTGCTTCTCGCTGTCCGTGGCGTCACGCAGGGTCGCGCACAGCTACCGCCCCGTGCTGGAGCCCCTGGGACTGACGCTGCCCCAGTACCTCGTGATGCTTGCGCTGTGGGATACCAACCCGCGCACGGTGAAGGACCTGGGCGAGCAGCTCATGCAAGATTCGGCAACGCTCTCGCCCCTGCTCAAACGCTTGGAGGCCCGCGGTTACCTCACGCGGGAACGCGATCCGCACAACGAGCGGGCCCTGGCCGTAACTCTCACGGAGGAAGGCGCGCGTCTGCAGGACGGGGCGCAGGCCGTGCAACCGGAGATGATGCGCCGGTTGCGATTGTCCCCTCAACAGGTCCGGTTGCTGAACTGCGGGATGCAGCGGTTGATCGACAACACCCAGGACGCCGAGAGTGCATGAGGCGCTGACCCGGGAGGAGTGGTCACGCCGGGCGCACGCGCACGCGGAGCGGGTAGCGCCCCACACCCGGCCGTTCCTGGACCGGCGGTCCCGCGGGGAAAAGCACCCCGTGGAGGACTTCCTGTTCACGTACTACACGCTGTCCCCGGCCCAGTTCACGCGGTGGCACCCTGGGCCCGGCGTCATCCTCTTGGATGCCTCGGAGCGCGAGGGCTGGAAGCACTACCGTCCCGCGACGACCGCGGAGCTCGAGGCGGCGGGCGTGGGGGAGGGCGTGAGCGGCGTCGTCGTCGCAGTGGAGGAATTCGTGGCCGAGCGGGGCACCGCGGTGCGGTTCACCCGCGAGATCCTCGCGAACACCCTGGCCAGGAGCGGGACGTTCGACTGCTTCGGGCTGCATGAGTGGGCCATGGCCTACCGCGCGCAGAGCAACGGTGTGCGCCACGAGGACGCGCCGTTGCGGTTGGGGGCGTCCGGGACGGACGACGTGGTGGAGGCCCACCGGATCCGCTGCTCGCACTTCGACGCGTTCCGTTTCTTCCAGCCCCAGGCCGTGGAACGCAACGAGCTGCAGCCCACGCGCGAGTCACAGCGCCGCATGGAACAGCCGGGGTGCCTGCACGCGAGCATGGACCTGTACAAGTGGGCCTACAAGTTGTTGCCCGCGGTGGATTCGGACCTGCTCGCGGACTGCTTCGACCTCGCGTGGGACGTGCGCGTGACCGACATGGAGGCCTCCCCCTACGACCTCACGGAATGGGGGTACGAGCCCGTGCGGATCGAGACACCCGAGGGCAAGGCCGAGTACGTCCGGCGCCAGCGCGCCTTCGCGCAGCGGGGTAATCGGCTACGAGAGCGCTTGGCGGCGGCCGTCGAGCGGCTCCTGGACGGGGTCGACGACGCCGCGGTGCCCGTCCGCGCGGCCGGGCATGATGGCGCGACGAGGCAGTCCGGAGCGGGCGGGCACATCGGCGCTATGGCGCAGACCGGAGCAGTCGGACGGGACGGCGCGAGCGGCGTCGTCATGCAGGGCCGAACCGCTCGGACCCGCGGAGACCGTTCATGAGGCCCGGGGAAACCGCCCACGGATGGGAACGGATCACCGTGGTCTCCGCGGTGGCGGAACCCCTCGACTTCGTGACGGCCCGCTCGAGCGCGGGCCCGGTGCTCGTGACCCGGGATGCCGACGGGGCGCTGCACGTGCTGTCCAACACGTGCCCACACCAGCAGGCCACGGTGTGCCGGGAGGCCGCGGGGCGCGCCGAGAGCTTCGAGTGTCCCAACCACTACTGGGTGTTCGGCCCGGACGGCCGGTTCCTGGGCTCGCGACTGGCCATGGCCGCCGGTCGGCAGCTGCCGCACGACCCGGCCAAGGACCTCCCCGCGGCCGCCGTGGATGTAGTGGACGGCTGGGTGGTGGCGCGCTTCGACTGAGCGGACCTCGGCGTTCGTCGTCCCCTGCTGCAGCGCGTCCTACTCGAGCGCCGCCTGCTCGAGTGCCACGGCGGCGTTGAGCAGGGCCAGGTGGCTGAGGGCCTGCGGGAAGTTGCCCAGAAACGAGTTGTCCTCGGGGTCGATCATCTCGGTGAACAACCCCACGTCATTGGCGAGAGGGAGCATCTCGTCCATGAGGTCCACGGCCTCCTCGCGGCGGCCCACCGTGGCCAGCGCCGCCACGGTCCAGAACGAGCACGCCACGAACGCTCCCTCCTCCTTCTCCATGCCGCTGTAGCGGTACATGAGCGGACCGCGGCCCAGCTCCTCCCGAACGGCGTCGATGGTCGAGGACATGCGGGGACCACGATCGAACCCGGTCATCGCGTGCAGCAACACGGACACGTCCAGCTCGTCGGTTCCCGGGTACCAGACGTACGCGCCCCGTTCCTCGCTCCAGCCCTCGGTCTCGATCCACTCCCGGATCCGTTCCCGTTCCGAGCGCCACCGGTCCACGCACCCGGGGATGTGACCGGCCTCGGCCAGTTTCACGGCCCGGTCCAGGCCGTGCCAGCACCCCAGCTTGGAGCTCGTGTAGTGCCGGTGCTCAGGCAGTTCCCACATCCCGGAGTCGGGGCGGCGCCACAGGTCGCACACCGCGTCCGCGAGGTCGGCGAACATCCGGGCGGTGGCGGTGTCCAACACGTTGCCGCCGCCCACGTAGAGGTGCGCGATGTCGAAGACGTCCCCGTACACGCCCAACTGCAACTGGTCCGCGGCATCGTTGCCCGAGACCACGGGGCCGATCCCCCGCCACCCGGGGGCGTCGTACTCGGTCATCTCGGAGGCGGGGACCTCGCCGTCGAAGCGGTTGAGGACGTGCAGGTCGGGGGTCTGTGCGCGGGCTCGGCGCAGGATCGTGGACACCTGCGCGTGCACGTCCTCCTGCTCGCCCAGTCGCAACAGCGAGTGCAGGGTGTAGGTGGCGTCACGGATCCACGCGAAGCGATAATCGAAGTTCTTGGTGCCCTCCCTGTTCTCGGGAAGGGACGTGGTCGCCGCGGCCGCCACGGACCCCGACGGGCTGTGGCTGAGCAGTTTGAGCGCGAGGGCGCTACGTTCGACCTCCGCGCGGTAGGGGCCGTCATAGTCGAGCAGATCACGCCATCGGCGCCACATGTCCCGGGTCATGGCCACGTTCTTGCGGATCTCACGGGGCGAGGGCAGGCGCAAGGGCTCACCGTGCGTGGCGACCACCGCGAGCAGGTGCTCGGAATCGGGGCGCGTGGTGAACCGCCCGGAGATCTGCTGGGTCCCCACCTGCGGTTCCCCCGCGTCGTCGGTGCGGACCCCCATGCCCACCCGGTTCGTGCGCAGCACGGGCTCCCCCGCGATCATCTCGACCCACGGGGAGACGGTGTTGAACATGGTGCCCGGGGCCACCCGCCACACCATGGCCACGTTCCCGGTCACACCGTCCACCGAGCGGGCCAGTTCGTTCCACGGCAATTGCCCCGTGGACCCCATGTTGAGGGAATCGGTGACCCGCACAGTCCCCGAGGTCGTGGAGAACGTGGTGGTCAGGATGTTGGTCCCGGGGACGTACTCCCGGGTGACCTCGAACTCCTCCTCCGGGCGCAGCTCGATGCACCCGCCGTGCTCGGCGTCGAGCAGCTTGGCGAACGGCGGCGCGGAGTCCAGGTCCGGGACGGGGTACCAGTCCACGGATCCGTCCTGGGCCACCAGCGCCACGGTGCGCCCGTTACCCAGGGCTGCGTAGGAACGCAGGTCCACGTAGCCGTCCCGGCGCCGGGACACCTTGTTCAGGGGCTCGGCGCGGTCGGGGGTTGCGTTCACGGGGCTCGTTTCTCTCGTGGGGCGGGACGGGAGGACGGCGGATCGCGCCGCAGGAACGGCACGACCCGCCATCCGGAGGACTCGCTGACGTCAGCGCGGCCGGGTCACAGGATCGGGCTGCCGCCGGTGACGGCGATCCTCGCCCCGGAAACGTAACTACCGTCGTCGGACGCGAGCAACACGTACACCGGGGCCAGTTCTGCGGGCTGGCCGGCGCGCCCGAGGGGCTCCGCGTCCCCGAAACTCTCGAGCTGCTCCGCGGGAATGGTCGAAGGGATCAACGGTGTCCAGACGGGCCCGGGGGCCACGCTATTGACGCGGATCCCGCGCTCTCCGAGCAACTGCGCGAGACTGGCCGAGAAGTTGGCGATCGCCGCCTTGGTCGCCGCGTACGGCGCCAGGGTGGGAACCGGCATGTCCGAATTGACCGACGAACTGCCGATGATCGCCGATCCCGGCGCCATGTGCGGCACGGCGGCCTTGGCCAGGTAGAAGTACGCCCCCACGTTGAGCTTGAAGGTGTGCTCCCACTCCTCGTCGGGGATCTCCTCGAGGCTCTCGCGCGTCATCTGGTAGGCGGCGTTGCTCACGAGCACGTCCACCTTGCCGAACTCCTCCACGGCCTTCGCGATCACGGCACGACAGTGCGCCGCTTCGGACAGGTCCCCGGGGACCAGGACGGCCTTGCGTCCCGCCTCCTCGATGTAGCGGGCGACGTCGCGGGCGTCCCGTTCCTCCTCGGGCAGGTAGGTGATCAGCACGTCCGCGCCCTCGCGGGCGTAGGCGATAGCCACCGCTCGGCCGATCCCGGAGTCACCACCGGTGACAACCGCGGCCTTGCCCTCGAGCTTGCCCGATCCGCGGTAGCTGTCCTCACCGCAATCGGGGACAGGGTTCATCTCGGCCTGCAGTCCGGGGGCCTCTTGCTGTTGTTCAGGGAATCCCATGACAGTGTCCTCTCTGGTGGAGCGGGTCCGGGCGAGCTCTCGCGCTTCGCCGACCCGGTGACCGGGAGGACTCCCGGGCGGGCCGACGCTCAGCACACTTTCCATCGTAGGGGACGCCCGTGTCCGGAAACATCCCCTGCGGGCCGCGCACGGCAGCTCTGCCGTCTGCCCGCGGCCCACCCGCGGGCCGATAGGATGGGCGAGGATTGGCCCGTAAGCGCAGGAGTAGTGGAAATGGCCCGTATCGTCGTTGACGTCATGCCCAAACCGGAAATCCTTGACCCGCAGGGCAAGGCGATCGCGAATGAGTTGCCCCGGATCGGGCTCAGCGGTTTCACGGAGGTGCGCCAGGGCCGCCGGTTCGAACTCACGGTCGAGGGCGAAGCGGACGAGCAGGTGCTCGCCCAGGCCCGCGAAGCCGCGGAGAAGCTACTGTCCAACCCGGTGATCGAGGACGTCGTGAACGTCTCCGTGGCCCCCGAGGAGGACTGAGCGTGGCCCAGAACCTCACGGCCGAGCAGACGCCCCTCGTGGCGGACCTCTCCGAACCCGCCACCGATTCTCGACTCGCGGACGTGCGGGTGGGTGTCGTGACCTTCCCGGGCACGCTCGACGACCGCGACGCCGCTCGCGCCGTCGAGATCGCCGGCGGCACCGCGGTGCCGCTGTGGTACGCAGACAAGGACCTCAACGGTGTGGACGCCGTGATCCTGCCCGGTGGCTTCTCCTACGGGGACTACCTGCGCGCCGGTGCGATCGCCCGCTTCGCCCCCCTCATGGACAGGATCGTGGACGCTGCCAATGCCCGGGAGGGCATGCCGGTGCTGGGGATCTGCAACGGTTTTCAGGTACTCACCGAGGCCCACCTGCTGCCGGGGTCCATGATCAAGAACGAACAGCTCAAGTTCATCTGTCGGGACCAGGCGCTGCGCGTGGAGAACACGGACACTGCGTGGACCGGGCGATTCGAGCAGGGCCAGACCATCGTGGTGCCGCTGAAGAACCAGGACGGGCAGTACGTCGCGGATCAGCGCACCCTGGACGAGTTAGAGGCCGAGCACCGGGTGGTCTTCCGCTACGCGGGCGGCAACCCCAACGGTTCCCGCAACGACATCGCCGGGATCACCAACGCGCGGGGCAACGTGGTGGGACTCATGCCCCACCCCGAGCACGCCGTGGAACCGGGCTTCGGCGCCGATCTTTCCGGCTCCGGTCCGGTCCAGATGCGCCAGGGAACAGACGGGCTGGACGTCTTCGTCTCCGCCCTGGAACACCTATTGCGCTGACCCGTCCACGCCGCGCTCGCCCGCAGCGAGGACCGCGGCGTCCCATCCGTTCGTCATCGGGCCAGTTCGGGGAACCGCACCCGGCCCACACCATGCCTCCGCGTGAGCGCCCGCCCGGCACCGCACGCCCCATCGTTCGCAAAGGGATCTAGTAGTCGTCATGAGCGAAACCCACTTCAACCTGGACACCGTGGAGCACGCCGCCTCCACCCCGGACACCGAGCTGCCCTGGGCGGAACTGGGGCTGAACGAGACCGAGTTCGAGCGCATCAAGGAGATCCTGGGCCGCCGCCCCACCGCGGCGGAACTGGCCATGTACTCCGTGATGTGGTCTGAGCACTGCTCGTACAAGTCCTCCAAGGTGCACCTGCGCCAGTTCGGGGACAAGGTCACGGACGAGATGCGCAAGAACCTCATGGTGGGCATCGGTGAGAACGCCGGCGTCACGGACATCGGGGACGGTTGGGCCGTGACCTTCAAGATCGAGTCCCATAATCACCCGTCCTACGTGGAGCCCTATCAGGGTGCGGCCACGGGCGTGGGCGGGATCGTGCGGGACATCATCTCCATGGGTGCCCGCCCGGTGGCCGTGATGGACCCGTTGCGTTTCGGCGCGATCGACCACCCGGACACCCAGCGTGTGGTGCATGGGATCGTGGCCGGCGTGGGCGGCTACGGCAATTCGCTGGGGTTGCCGAACATCGGCGGAGAGGTGGAGTTCGACCCGTGCTACCAGGGCAACCCCCTGGTCAACGCGCTCGCCGTGGGCGTGATGCGCCACGAGGACATCCACTTGGCGAACGCGTCCGGGACGGGCAACAAGGTGGTGCTCTTCGGCGCGCGCACCGGCGGGGACGGGATCGGCGGCGCCTCGGTGCTCGCGTCCGAGTCCTTCGACGACTCCAAGCCCTCCAAACGCCCCGCGGTGCAGGTGGGTGACCCCTTCGCGGAGAAGGTGCTCATCGAGTGCTGCCTGGAACTGTTCAAGGGCTCGCTCGTGGAGGGCATCCAGGACCTCGGTGCGGCGGGCATCTCGTGTGCCACGTCCGAGCTCGCGTCCAACGGTGACGGCGGCATGCGCGTGGACCTCACCGAGGTCCTGCTGCGCGATCCGTCCCTGACCCCGGGCGAGATCCTGATGTCCGAGTCGCAGGAACGCATGATGGCCGTGGTCACCCCCGAGAAGGTCGCGGGCTTCGAGGCCGTGATGGCCAAGTGGGACGTGGAGTACTCGTGGATCGGCGAGGTCACGGACACCGGCCGCCTGGTCATCGACTACCAGGGTGAGGTCATCGTGGACGTGGACCCCCGCACCGTGGCCCACGACGGTCCCGTGTACGAACGCCCCTACGCGCGCCCCGAATCCCAGGACGCCCTGCAGGCAGCCCACTTCACGGGCTCCCCGGAGGACGCCGCCCGCCCGTCCGGCGCGGAGCTCGGCCCTGCGCTCGTGGAACTGATGGCCTCCCCGAACCTGTGCTCCAAGGACTGGGTCACCGACCAGTACGACCGCTACGTTCAGGGCAACACCGCCATGGCCATGCCGGATGACGCCGGCGTGATCCGCGTGGACGAGCGCACCAACCTGGGCGTGGCCCTTTCCACGGACTCGAACGGCCGCTACACCCGCCTGAACCCGTACCAGGGCGCCCAGTTGGCGCTCGCCCAGGCTTACCGCAACGTGGCCACCGCGGGCGCGCGCCCCGTGGCCGTGTCCGACTGCCTGAACTTCGGTTCCCCCGAGGACCCGGACATCATGTGGCAGTTCGCGGAGGCCGTGCGCGGCCTCTCGGACGGGTGCCAGACCGTGGGTGTGCCCGTGACCGGCGGTAACGTCTCCCTCTACAACCAGACCGGCGGCGTGGCCATCAACCCCACCCCGGTGATTGCCATGATGGGCGTGTTCGACGACGTCACGCGCCGCACGCCCTCGGGCTGGAGTGAGGATGGCCAGGCGATCTACCTGCTCGGCGAGACCGCGGACGAGCTGGACGGCTCCGAGTGGGCGCGCGTGCGCGGCCACCTGGGTGGGTTGCCCCCGCGCGTGGACCTGGACCGCGAGCGCGTCCTGGGTGACATGCTCATCAACATGTCCCGGGACGGCATGATCGACGCCGCGCACGACGTCGCGGAAGGCGGCCTCGGGGCCACGCTCGCCGAGATGGCGTTGCGCTTCGGCGTGGGCGCCCGGATCGGCCTCGGTGAGGTCGCCGAGCGGGACGGCGTGGACCTGTTCACGCTGTTGTTCTCCGAGACGCAGGGCCGCGCCGTCGTGGCCGTGCCGCGCTCGGAGGAGGTGCGCTTCCAGGACATGTGCACCGTGCGCCGCTACCCGTTCGCGCGGATCGGCGTGGTGGACACCGAGGCCGGGGCCCTGGACTTCCAGGGCGAGTTCACGGTGGCGCTGGACGAGCTGAAGACCGCCCACGCATCAACCCTGCCCCGTCACTTCGGCTGACGGGCCGGGTCCAGAGCACGAGAACCCTCGGAGGGAGCCATGTTGGACGATATGCCGCGGCCGGTTCCGCCGCAGCCGTTGCGCACGCAGCGGTTGGAGCTGCGCGCGTTCACACCGGACGAACTCGAGGCCGTGGCCGGGGGCTCACGACTGCCCGAGTTCGCGCCGGGTTTCCCCACCCCCGAGAACGAGGACTGGGCCCGGGAGGCGATCGAGGCCGGTGAGCACTTCTTCACGGAGAGCGACTGCGCCCTGCTCGTCGTGATCCGGCTCAGCTCGGGGCAGGTCATTGGCGCCGCGGGGTTCGCGGGACCCGCCATGGACCACGAACTGGAGGTCAAGGGGGCCATCGTCCCGGAGCACCAGAACCAGGGGCTGGCCACCGAGGCCTTGCGCGCGCTCGTGGACCGCGCATTCGAGGACCCCGGGATCCGTGCGGTGCACGGCTCCGTCCCGGCCGACCACGAACCGGCACGCCGGGTGCTCGTGCGCTGCGGGTTCGTGAAACGACCCTCCGAGGGCTCGGAGGACACCTACTACCTGCGACGCCCCTGACGAACGGTCACGGATGTACCCCTGGATACCCTTCGACCTGCTCCCCGCGGACACCCTGCCGGAGTGGATCCTCATCATCCTGGCGGTCCTGGACCTGCTCCTGAAGATCCTGGCCCTGGGCTGGATCCCCCATCAACGCCGTCCGTCCGTGGCGCTCGCGTGGTTGCTCGCCATCTTCCTGATGCCGTACGCGGGGCTCCTGTTGTTCGTGGTGATCGGTTCCACCCGGTTACCGCGTAAACGCATGGCCAAGCAGGCCCGGATGAACCACGTGATCCAGGAGAACACCCCCGAGCGCCTCCCGCTGGGGCCCGAGCTCGCCGAGTACCCGGAATGGGTGCGCACCACCGCGGAGCTGAACCAGAACCTGGGTGCCCTGCCCATGGTGGGCGGTAACGACTTCGAGATCCTCACCGACAATCACGATTCCATGGCCCGGATGGCCCGGGACGTGGACCGCGCCACGGACTACGTGCACTTCGAGTTCTACATCGTGGCCGTGGACCAGGTCTCCCGAGAGCTGCTCAATGCCCTGATCCACGCCCACGAACGAGGTGTGCGCGTGCGGATCCTGATCGACCACGTGGGGTCCCTGGGTTACCCGGGGTACGCGGAACTGGTCCGCCAGTTCAACCGTTCCGGGGTGCCGTGGCGGCGCATGCTTCCCATCCGCCCGTGGCGCGGTGAGTGGCAGCGCCCGGACCTGCGCAACCACCGCAAGATCCTGGTGGTGGACGGCCAGGTGGCCTACACGGGCTCACAGAACATCATCCACCGCTCCTACAACAAGAAGAAGAACCTGCGGAAGGGCCTCGAGTGGAAGGACCTCATGGTCCGGGGCACGGGATCCGTAGTCACCGAGTTGAACGCGGTGTTCGTCTCGGACTGGTACTCGGAAACTGACGACCTCCTGCTGGACGAGACCCCCGCCGCGCTTGAGCACACGGCCGAGCCCATGTACGCCCAGGTGGTGCCGTCCGGGCCCGGGTTCGAGACCGAGAACAACCTGCGCCTGTTCAACCACCTGATCTACAACGCCAATCACCGCGTAGTGATCTCCAGCCCGTACTTCGTCCCGGACGAGTCCCTGCTCCACGCCATCACCACGGAGGCCCAGGCGGGCGTACGGGTGCAGTTGTTCGTGGGTGAGACCTCGGACCAGTTCCTCGCGCAGCACGCCCAGAACTCGTACTACTCCGAACTCGCGCGCGCCGGGGTGGAGATCTACCGCTACAGCTCCCCCACCGTGCTGCACGCCAAGTTCGTGCTCGTGGACGACATCGTCTCCGTGATCGGTTCCTCCAACATGGACGAGCGTTCCTTCGCGCTGGACCTTGAGGTCTCCGTCCTGATCGTGGACGAGTCGTTCCGCACCCGGATGGAGGACGTCGTGGGGCAGTTCCGCGCCAACTCCACCCTCTTGGACCTGGACGCCTGGGAGAAACGCTCGCTGGGGCGCAAGTTCGTGGAGAACGTCTGCCGCCTTACTTCCGGCCTGCTCTGACGCGCCCCGGACGACGACGCCGCGGGGCCGGGCGCGGCGTCGTCCGTCCCCTCGGTGCCGCCCACCCGGGGCGGGCGCGAGTGTCCGTTCCTCGCCCGGGTGCGCGAACGCCGTCGCCGCCCGCAGAGATCGGGGTGGCGACGGCGTCGTCGTGCACGGTGGGCACGGGGCCCGGTGCGGATCAGCCCGCTACGAGCACCGCGCGGCCGTTGAACGTGCGGTTGCGCAGGCCGTCCAGCGCGGAGTTGACCTCCTGTGCGGTGAGCGGGAGCTCCGTGATCGGCGGCTTGGGCAGATCCGTGTCCTGGGCGAGCTTCACGAGCTCCTTGAGCTCGGGCAGGCTGCCCACGAAGTTGCCGCGAATGTTCAGCAGGTTGAACGCGGTGAGCGCGGTGGGGAACTGGTACTGGCCCCCGAACAGGCCCACGCTGACCAGGGTCCCGCCGTTGGCCATGGCGAAGAGCGCGGCGTTGGAGGTGTCCCCGTTGTTGACGAGGTCGATGGCCGCGGCAATCTTCTCCCCGCCGGCCCGGACGATGTCGCCCACGAGGTCCTCGCCGCCCACGGCCACCGTGGCGGACGCGCCCACCGCCTGGGCGTTCTTCAGCGCGGCCTCGCTCATGTCCACGGCCACGATGTTCTCGTGACCCAGGGCCTTGAGCACCGCAACGGTCATCAGCCCTACACCGCCCGCGCCGATCACGGCCACGGGCTTATCCGCGGGCAGCGGCATGATCTTCTTGACCGCTGAGTAGGAGGTCAGGCCGGAGCAGGCGAGCGTGGCGCCGAAGGACGGGTCGATGTCGCCCAGCGGCACCAGGTAGCGCTCGTCCGGCACGTGGACCTCCTCCGCGTAGCCGCCGCGGCGCTGCACCGAGAGGTTGCGCTTCTTCCCGCTGCAGTAGTTCTCGCGGTCCTCCGAACAGGCCTGGCACTCGCCGCAACCGATCCACGGGAACACGATGTACTTGGTGTCCCCGGGCGTCACCGTGGCGTCCGGTCCCGCGGCCACGACCTCCCCCACGATCTCGTGCCCGAGCACCACGGGGTACTGCGCGCCCGCCGCGGTCAGTTCGTAGCGCCCGGCGTTGCCGAGGTCGAAGTACCCGTCCTGGCAGTGCACGTCCGAGTGGCAGACCCCCGAGTTGGTCACGCGGATCATGACCGCGGAGCCTTCCAGTTCGGGCCGTTCCACCTCGAGTTCCTGGGCTGCTCCACCCGGCTCCGTGTGCGCGAAAACCTTCATGTTTACTCCTTCGTAGCGTGTGTGGAAGTCGCCTTACCATGTAAGCTGTGTCACCACTCTAGGCCGCCGGGGTGAATTGTCCACGGGCTCGCTCCCGTCGGTTCGAGGGACGACGACGCTCGCGCGCACCCGCGCGGTCAACGGCAGCCGCCGCCCGACTTCGGTCACAGGGCATGGCTCCGGGTGCCGCCGCGATAGGCTCACCGGCGTTGATCTCCTGCCCGAGTAGCGCCACAGCGCCCGACCGTGCCGTCGCCGGTGTTCGCAACCGCCGAGACCGGGTGTCATGAGGCAGGGCAACGTCATGGCCTGGTTCTTCCTGGCCGGGGCCGTCCTCCTGGAGGTCACCGCGACGCTCAGCATCAAGGCGGCCCTGGGACAACCCGCCCTGTACGCCGTGGTGGTGCTGGGGTACGCCGGGGCCTTCACGTGTCTCACGCTGGTACTGCGCCGCGGGATGCCCCTGGGGGTCGCCTATGGGATCTGGGCCGCCGCCGGTGTCCTGCTCGTGGAGCTCGAAGCGAGTCACTGACCCGCAACCTGGCCGCCCGCACCGGCCGCTCTCCGTTCCGGCGAAGGCCTCCCGCGAGCGCCCCGTCGTGAGCCCTCCTCACGCCTGCCGCGCCGTCGACGACGCCGCTGACGCGCCCCGATCTCAGGCGCGGGGTTCTGGAGCCGACTCTTGCGCGGCCCGCCGAGCGGCGCGGTTGGCCGGCCCCACGGCGGACACCAGCACCGCGACCTGCAGCAGCACGCCCACCAGCCCGGCGACGATGCCCCATTCGGGCCGCCCCAGAACGAGCAATACGATCGTCGCCACCACGGCACACACGGCCAGGGGAACGGACCACCGCACCCTCGGAAGGGCCGCGGCGTGACCCGCGGACCACGCGGCGTCGGACGCGCGCGTGTACCGGGTCCGGATGCCCACCGCCCCGTTGCGATCGAGCGAGCCGGCGGCCGCCGCCCTGACGGTCACCACGGTCACGACGCACACCAGGACCGTGCTGAACGACAGCATGATCACTCCGAGCAGGTCCTCGTCCACGGTTCCCTCCGGGTCACGGGCATTTCCTCCACCATACGACGGGCATGTGCACCCCCCCCCGGGCCCACTAGTGTTCTGGCCATGAGCTCACTCACGCCCGAAGAAGACGCCAGGCCCGAGCCGCCCCAGCATGCTGATGAGGTCACGACCCTCATGGGCTTCCTGGATTTCTTGCGCGCCACGGTCGCGTGGAAGACGGACGGCTTGACGAGTGCTGAGCTGCAGCGTCGACCTCTGCCCTCGACCATGACCCTGGGCGGGTTGCTGAAGCACTTGGCGTTCGTCGAGGACTACTGGTTCTGCTACGTCCTCCTGGGCCAGGAGCCGTGCGCCCCGTGGAATGACATCGACTGGGCCGACGACCCCGACTGGGATTGGAACTCGGCCGCTGCGAACAGCCCCGAGGAACTGCGGTCCATGTGGGCCTCCGCCGTGGAGACGTCCCGTGAGCAGTGGGACAGGTTCGCCGCCCGCACGGATCATCCGCTGGACGGGATGGTCACTCGTTCCACGGCCGAGGACCCGGATGCCCGCTGGACTCGAGGGGACATGAACGCCCGCTGGGTCCTGACGCACATGATCGAGGAATATGCGCGGCACTGCGGCCACGCCGACCTGTTGCGCGAGAGCATCGACGGTTCCGTGGGGGAATGACCGCCCATCAGGTCACCGTGTCGCCAAGAGGTGGCACTCGGGGAAGCGATGTTCTACGTCCGGGCGACTGACGGTGCGCCAGGCCTCCGTGAACCCGGCGTGCTTCATGTGATCCGCCATCACGTCCGGGTGCCAACGCCACGCCGGGGCCACGGCGTGATCGAACGAGACCACGGCTCGCCCTCCGTCGAGTGCTTGGAACGCCACCATGACCACCCCTCCGGGTGCCATCATGTCCGCCCAGGAGTCCAGGATGCCGGGAACCTGCGCGGGTGGGACGTGGATGAGACTGAACCGTGCAAGAACGCCGGCCACGCGGCGGTCGGGCCCCACCGCACCACCCCACGACGTGGGATTCGCATCGCCGGCTTCGAAGGTGACCTCCGGGTGAGATCCGCGCGCGATGCCCAGCATGGATTCGGACGGGTCCACCCCCACCACGTGCAGACCCCGCTCGGACAGCGCGGCCGTGACGTGCCCCGTGCCGCACCCCACATCCACCACGGGGCCGGGCACCCCTGCCGCGATGACGTGATCCGCGAAGGCCTCCACCGCGCGCCGTTCGAGCGCCGTCTGGAAGGGAGCGGGAAAAGCCCTGTCGTAGTCGTTCGCCAAGTGGTCGTAGCCGGGTTGCACGCGTTCCACTCTCACACGGGGGTCCCGCCCTGGCAACGGGCGGGGAAGCCGACGACGACGCCGCCCTGCCGGACCTGCGGGACCGAGCGCGAGCGGCGTCGTCGTCGGAGGGAGGTGTCAGCCCACCAACTCGCGGGACGGCGTGTCCGCGACGGAGGGCTCGCCCACGAACGCGCCGCGGTACTTCGCGGCGGGGTGGGTGTCCTTGACCCGCGGCTGGCCCTCGCCGTAGAGGGACTCTCGCAGGGTGTTGCCCTCGTACTCGGTGCGGTAACGCCCGCGCTTCTGCAACTCGGGGACCACGTACTCCACGAAGTCCTCGAAGGAACCGGGACTCACGTGGTACGCCAGGTTGATGCCGTCCAGGCCGCCCTCGTCCACCCAGGTCTCGAGCTGATCCGCGACGGTCTGCGCGGAGCCCACGAGGACCGCACCCATCCCACCCAGGGCGCAGTGCTTGGCGATCTCCTCGCGCGTCCACTGCTTGTCCTTGGACTGCAGCGTGAACGGGGTCAGGAAGGACTGGATGGAGTCGGTCTTGATGTAGTTCAGGGCCTCGTCCTCGTCGAACTGGGACAGGTCCACGCCGGACCACCCGCCGATGATCGCCTGGGATGCCTCCAGGTCCACGTACTGCAGGTAGTCGCGGTACTTCTCCTGGGCCTCCTCGTCCGTGTCCGCGACGACCACGGAGAGCATCGCGTAGATCTTGACGTCGTCACGGCTGCGACCCTCGGCCTGGGCCCGGGCGCGGATCTTGTCGGTCACGAAACGCGTGAGGTCCGGGCGCAACCCGCCGATGAACACGGCTTCCGCGTGCTTACCCGCGAACGCCTGCCCGCGCGAGGACGCGCCGGCCTGGAAGATCAGCGGTGTGCGCTGCGGGGACGGTGCCGTGAGCCCCGCTCCGGGAACCGTGAAGTGCTCCCCGCTGTGCCGGATGGGATGGACCTTGGTGGGATCCGCGTAGACACCCGTCTCACGGTTCTGAACCACAGCGTCCTCCTCCCACGAGCCCTCCCAAAGCTTGTAGCACACGTCCAGGAACTCCTCCGCGATCTCGTAACGCGTATCGTGCTCAATCTGGCGCGGCAGGCCCTGGTTCTCCGCAGCGGACGGAAGGTAGGAGGTCACCACGTTGAATCCCACGCGGCCCTTGGTGAGGTGATCCAGTGTGGCGTACTTGCGGGCCAGGGTGTAGGGCTGCTCGTAGGTCACCGCGCTCGTCACGCCGAAGCCCAGGTGCTCGGTCACGGCGGCCATGGCCGAGACCTGCATGAACGGGTCGTTGACCGGGACCTGGGCCCCGTCACGCACGGCCGGAGCCGCGGAGTTCTTGTAGATGTCGTAGATGCCCACCACGTCCGCAAGGAACAGGGCGTCGAACTTGCCCCGCTCCAGCAGCTTGGCCAGCTCCGTCCAGTACTCGATGGTGTTGTACTCGGTGGCCCGGGACCGCGGGTGGCGCCACAACCCGAAGCTCTGGTGATCCACGCAGGTCATGTCGAACGCGTTGACGGAAATCCGTTTGCTCATCTCGGTCAGCCCCTCAGCAGGAACACGACCCGCGCCCCGTGCACCACCTACGGCGGCCTACCTTGCGGGTCCAGCGCGCTTGTGTGGCGCCGTACTTGCCGCATGCGGTGTGCCATGCGGCCCGATCCTCACCTGGGGCACCCCGCTACGGGAGAGGGTTGCCGTCCGACAAGCCAGGGCTGAACGTCGGAACTCGTGATCGTTGTGGCACCGATCCTAACGGGGATCACCGGTCCGCGGAAACGCCCCGGGTCACGGGCCGTCACGACGGCGCCCCGGCGCGTCACACGATTTGCACCCGCGGGCGCCCGGCCCGTTCAATGGTGGGGTTCCCATCCGGAGCGGCTGAGAGACCTGGCTCGTTGACGTCGCAGCAACCGGCCCCACGCGGGCAAGGTGCTAATGCCAGGAACGATGGAGTTGATGAATTGAGTCATGTCCTCACGCGCCCGCACTCCGCTGTCGACGCCGCGGCGGTCACCTTCGACCGGGTCGGCAAGTCCTTCCCCGCACACCACGGAGCGCATGTCCACGAGGTCCTGAGGGACGTGACCTTCACGGTGCGTCCGGGCGAGATCGTCTCCGTCCTGGGCCCCTCGGGGTGCGGCAAGTCCACCCTGCTACGCGCGGTGGCTGGGCTCGGCACGGCGAGCGAGGGCGAAGTCCGGATCGATGACTCGGTGGTGCGCGAGATCGACCCGCGCTGCGCCGTCGGCTTCCAGGAACCGCGGTTGCTGCCGTGGCGCAGCGTGGCGCGCAACGTGGCACTGGGTCTGCCCCACGGGACTCCCGCCCAGGAGGGGAAGCGGCGGGTGGCGCAGCTGTTGGAGCTCGTCGGCCTGTCCCACCACGCGAATCACCGTCCCTCGGAGATCTCCGGGGGCATGGCACAGCGCGCATCCCTCGCCCGGGCCCTGGCACGGAACCCGCGGGTCCTGCTGTTGGACGAGCCCTTCGGGGCCCTGGACGCCCTGACCCGGATCAGGATGCAGGATCTGCTGCTGGACGTGCACCGCGCCGATCCCACGACCGTGCTCATGGTCACCCACGACGTCGAGGAAGCCCTGGTGCTCTCCGATCACGTGGTGGTGCTCGCGCGGGAAACGGCCACGGGCCCCGCGACCATCGCCGAGATCATCTCCCCCGAGCTGGCCCGCCCGCGCTCCCGCGAGGACAGTGAGATCACCGCGCTGCGCGCCCACCTGTTGGCCCTGCTCGGCGTGGAGCGCTGAGCGCATGGCGCAGTTGTCCCGACGCCGCGCACTGCAGGCACTCGGCCTGTCCGCGCTGGCGCTGCCCCTGAGCGGATGCGTCATGGAGGGCGAAGGTCCGGGCCGCGGTGTGGCCGGCGGTTCCGCGCACGAGATCTACCTGGACTACGCGACCTACAACCCGCTGTCCCTGATCATCAAGGCCAAGGGCTGGCTCGAGAAGGTCGCCGGGGCCCACGGCCAGACCGTGACGTGGGTGTACTCGGCCGGTTCCAACAAGGCCAACGAGTCGCTACGCGCCGGGGTCGTGGACGTGGGCTCCACGGCAGGTTCCGCCGCACTGCTCGCACGTGCCAACCGCTCGCCGATCAGGACGATCGACCTGTTCTCACAGCCCGAGTGGTCCGCGCTCGTGCGCACCCCGGACTCCCCCGTGCGCACCGTGGCGGACCTCGCGGGCACGTCCGTGGCCGCGACAAAGGGCACGGATCCGTACTTCTTCCTCCTGCAGTCCCTCGGCGCGGCGGGCATGAGCGCACAGGACGTCACCGTGGTGAACCTGCAGCACGCGGACGGGCGCACCGCGCTGGACACCGGTCAGGTGGCCGCATGGTCCGGGCTGGACCCCGTGATGGCCGCCGCGGAGAAGGCGGGGGACGTGCTGTTCCACCGGCAGTTGGAGTTCAACACGTACGGGTTCCTCAACGCGCGGGAGGTGTTCCTGCATTTGAATCCCACGGGTGCGCAGGACGTGGTGAACACGTACGCCTACGCGCGGCAGTGGGCGCTGCAGCACCCGGAGGAGGGGATCGCGACCCTCGCGGAAGGCGCGAGCATCGATCGCGACACCGCCCGGCGGGTCTGGCAGCGCACCCACCTGGACATCGACCCCGTTCCGGGCCCCGAACAGCTCGCGGTGCTCGAGAGGGTCGGGCCCATCCTGGTGGAATCCGGGGACGTCTCCTCGCAGCAGGACGTGGACGAGGCGCTCGCGAACATCGTGGAGCAGCACTACGCACAACACGCCGATGCGGCCGCCGTGGCCCAGGTGATCGAAGGGAAGCAGTCCTCATGAGCACTCACGACACCTCCTCCGCCGCACCGCGGTCCTCGGACGGCGCGTCCTCCGAAGCAGCTGGCGTCACTGCGGTGGCCACACTGTCCGACGACAACGGACGCCACGAGGCGGGCGCGGTGGCACCCGGCGACGTCGCACCCCCATCAGACACCCCTGCCGCGGCGGATTCCCGCACGCGTCCCAGCGCGCTGCGCAATCCTTGGGCCCTGGGGCTGATCGGGATCGTCCTGCCCGTGCTGCTGGTGCTCGTGTGGCACGCCCTCTCCACGAACGGGACCTTCTCCCCCGTGCAGTTGCCGCGCCCGTCTGCGGTGCTCGCCGCGGGATGGGAGCTGCTGCGCAGCGGTGACCTGTGGTTGCACGTGGGGATCTCCACGCAGCGCGTGATCGTGGGCTTCCTGATCGGCAGTGGGCTCGGGCTGTTGCTCGGCGCGTTGCTGGGGCTCTCCCCGTGGGCGCGGGCCATCGGCTCGCCCACGATCGGCGCGCTGCGCGCCGTGCCGTCCCTCGCGTGGGTGCCGCTGCTGTTGCTGTGGATCGGGATCGGGGAGAACTCCAAGGTGACCCTGGTGGCAATCGGCGCCTTCTTCCCGGTGTACACCACGGTGTCCGCCGCGCTGCGCCACGTGGACCGGCACCTGATCGAAGCCGCACGGTCCTTCGGGCTGCGCGGGGTCAAGCTCTTCACCACCGTGCAGTTGCCCGCGGTGCTGCCCTCCGTGATCTCCGGGCTGCGCCTGGCCCTGGCCCAGGCGTGGTTGTTCCTGGTGGCCGCGGAACTGCTGGGTTCCTCCATGGGCCTGGGATTCCTGCTCACCGATTCGCAGAACAACGGCCGCACGGACCGGTTGCTGCTCGCGATCGTGTTGCTGGCCGTGCTGGGCAAGCTCACGGACGCCCTGCTCGGCATCTTCGAGCGGTGGACGCAGCGGCGCTGGAGCGTGGCCGGAACCAGGTGACAACCCGCCCGGTTCCCGCCGGCGCCCGCCGTTCCACCGCGGCCCGGTCGTTCCACCGGGGGCCCGGCCGTTGCAGACACCGACCGTTCGGATCGACATCACAGGAGGACTCGTGACCGGCACGCACTCATACTCAGACCCCGCTCACCCCACACCGAACCCGGCGTTGATCTCCGACGACGCCCGGGTGCAGTTCTGGGTCGAGCAGGCCGGGCGGCTGGACTGGGCGCAGCCATGGCACACGGCTCACCGGTTCGAGAAGCCGCAGCGCACGGGTGAGGACCACGACGGCAACCCCACTTACACCGTGCCCGAGATCGCGTGGTTCGAAGGCGGGAAACTCAACGTCTCGTACAACTGCGTGGACCGCCATGTGGCAGCCGGGCGTGGTCAGCACGTGGCCCTGTACTTCGAGGGTGAACCCGGGGACCGCCTGGTCTATACCTACGCGGACCTGCAGCGTGAGGTATCCAGGGCCGCCAACGCCCTGCTCCAACTGGGCGTGGAGAAGGGCGACCGCGTGGTCATCTACCTCCCGGTCATCCCGGAGACCGTGATCATCACGCTCGCGTGCGCGCGCATCGGGGCGATCCACTCGCTCGTGTTCGGCGGGTTCTCCGCAGAAGCCCTCAAGTTCCGGGTCGAGGACACCGGAGCCAAGGTCCTGGTGACCACGGACGGGCAGAACCGGCGCGGCGCCGTCGTCCCCGTGAAGACCAATGCCGACGAGGCCTGCAGCGGTGAGAACAGCATCGAGCACGTGATCGTGGTGCGCCGCACGTCCCGGCCCGGGCGCACCGATCTGCCGCGCGGCACCCGGGGCCTGCATTCCAAGGACGAGGAACTCGTGCCGTGGACCCCCGGGCGTGACGTGTGGTGGCACGAGCTCACCGCGGGCGTCTCGGACGTCCACGAGCCCGAGGCGTTCGACGCGGAGACGCCCCTGTTCATCATCTACACGTCCGGCACCACGGGGAGCCCCAAGGGCCTGGTCCACACGATGGGCGGATACATGGTGCAGACGGCATACACCCACGCCCTGCTGTTCGACCTGCTCCCGGACGTGCCCGACGCGTCCGGGGTGCTGCGCCCGGAGGAGCTGTCCGCCGTGAACGACCCCGCCAAGGTGGACTCCACCGTGCACTGGTGCACCGCGGACCTCGCGTGGGTCACTGCGCACACCTACGAGATCTACGGCCCGCTGGTCAACGGCGTATCCCAGGTGATCTACGAGGGCACGCCCAACACCCCGGATTACGGCCGCCACTTCGAGATCATCGAGCGCTACGGCGTGACCAACTACTACACGGCACCCACCCTGATCCGCTCGCTCATGGGCGCGTTCCCCAAGGGGCTGCCCCCGGTCTACAACCTCTCCTCGATCCGGTTGCTCGGCTCCGTGGGCGAGTCCATCAACCCGGAGGCGTGGCGCTGGTTGCGCGCCCAGGTCGGCCGCGACGAGGTGCCCTTCGTGGACACGTGGTGGCAGTCCGAGACGGGCTCCTGCGTCGCATCCCCGCGCCCGCACGATCCGCAGTTCGCCCCTCCCGGCACGTTCGACGAGGCCGCAGCACACACCTCCCTCAAGCCGGGTTGCGCTACGCGTGCGGTCCCCGGCGTATCTGTGCGGGTGCTGGACGAGGCCGGTGAGGAAGTGGGCCCCAACCTGCAGGGCTATGCCGTGATCGACAAGATCGGCCCGTCCATGGCCCGCACGGTATGGGGCGATCCGCAGCGCTACCTGTCCTCCTACTGGGCGGCCTACGGCGAGCGCGGTTGGTTCCGGGCCGGCGACGGCGCACGCACCGATGACGAGGGCGACCTCTACATCCTGGGGCGGGTGGACGACGTGATCAACGTGAGCGGGCACCGGTTGTCGACGATCGAGATCGAATCCGCCCTGGTGACCCACCCCCACGTAGTGGAGGCCGGGGCCACCCCGATCCGCGACGCGGTAACGGGCCACGCCATTTTGGCGTGCGTGGTGCTCACGGCGGATGCGCAATCGCTGTCCGCGGACGAGGTCCGCGAGGAGCTGCGCGCACACGTGGCCCGGGAGATCGGCCCCATCGCCAAACCGCGCGAGGTCATCGTGGTTCCGGATCTGCCCAAGACCCGTTCGGGGAAGATCACGCGCCGCCTGCTGACCCAGCTCTACGAGGGCGAGCAGCTGGGCGACCGTTCCTCGCTGCAGAACGAGGAAGCGCTAAACGCGATCGCGGAGGTCTTGGCAGGGCGTGCTTAGCTTGACCACATGAGCTTGTTGCCCCGATCCCACGGCGGTCGCGGCTGGGTCTGGTTGGCGTGTGCGGCCGGAGTCGTGCATGCCGGATTCAGCCTCTACTGGGCTTTGGGCGGGCACTGGTTGCTGGACACCGTGGGGCAGTGGACGGTACGGCTGTCCTACGAGGCACCCCTGGCCGCCGGGCTGGGGCTGGGCATGGTTTCGCTTTTCAAGCTCATGGCGGCCGTCATCCCAGTGGCGGAAGCCTACGACAGGGTGCCCTGGCGACGGTTCTGGCGGGCCATAAGTTGGGTGGGTGCCGTGGTCCTGGTGGTCTACGGCGGGACCAACACGGTGATCAGCAATGCCGTGCTCATCGGGCTCATCCGCCCCGCCACCGGATACGAGCGACTAGCCATGATCGGTCACGCATGGTTGTGGGATCCACTGTTCCTGGTCTGGGGTGCCGCGCTGCTGATCCATCTGTGGCGGTCCCGGCCGGCGCGGACGCGCCCGCACGGCACACGTGAGTCACTTATCGGGAGGTGAACATCCGCACGAAGGAGACGACCGGGGAACCCACGCCGCCAACTGCGGATGACCACCCCCCAGGCTTCTTCCCGATCTGCGGGCATGACCGCGTGTGACCCCGCGAACTGTTATGCCCCGAAGGAACTTCTAGGATGGCTCAGTGATGAATTCCGCCGCGCAGCCCTCGACCGAGCGACCCGTCACCGGCACTACCCGCACGGCCACCGCCCCCGCGGACGCGTCCGTCACTGCCGGGATTGCTGCCGTGGCCGGCGATGCCTGGCAGCGCATGTTCGGGGACACCCACAGCTCCGACCTCAAGCTCGCCATGGCCGCCTCGGGCACCGTGTTGAGCGTGTTCACTGTGGGGCACATGGCCGGGAACATGCAGGTCTACCTAGGCCGGGACCACTACAACGAATACGCCGAGTTCATTCGCACGGTGGGCGCGCCGGTGCTGCCCCGCAACTCCGTGCTGTGGGTCGTGCGTATCGGGTTGACCGGAAGTGCTGCGACCCACGTGTTGGCCGGAACCGAGCTCACGCTGCGGGCCATGAGCGCCGAGGGCCGCACGGTCGCTGATGCGCTCCGACCCATCACGTGGCGGGTGGGCGCCGCCGCTCAGAAGATACGGAACGGTTTCCCCACCGCGCCTGCCCCGAGCGGGACGCAACGGTACCGGAAAGCGGCGTTCGACGGAGCCTTCCTGGCCAGCCACTTCGACCGCCACGCGCCACGTCAGCGTCCCCGAGGCCGACGCCGCTCCGTCCCCCGAATCATCGCCCGCTCGATGCGCTCCACGGGCGCGGTGCTCGGACTGTTCACGGTGTACCACGTGCTGGACCTGACGGCGGGCGCCCGGCCTGCTGCTTCCGTAAGCCACACCCACGGTGACGCGTACGGCAACCTGGTGGCGAGCCTGTCCCGGCCGTCCGTGGCGGTGTTCTACACGGCCTCGATGGCCGCGCTCGCCGGACACATGATCCACGGCTTGCGGACCGCCGCGATGGACACCGGGGTGACCGGAACCGCGCGACGGGTACGACAGGTGGACACGATCGCTAAGGCCGTGGGCGGCGTCGTCGCCCTGGGGAACGTGAGCATTCCCGTGGCCGTACTGACCAAGGTGGTGCGCTGATGCTGTTGACCGTTCACGTGTGGCGCCAGGCGGGCGAGGACGAGCCCGGTGGCTTCGAGACCGCCCACCCCGTGCAGGCCCGCGAGGAGATGAGCGTGCTCGAATTGCTCGATGCCGTCAACGAGACGCTCGAGCGCCAGGGTGCAGAGCCGGTGAGCTTCGACGACGGCTGTCGCGAGGGCATCTGCGGTAAGTGCGGCGTGACCGTGGACGGCGTGGCCCACGGGCCGGAGAAGAACCGGGCCTCGTGCACTCAGTCGCTCAGGGCCTACCGGGACGGGGACGAGATCTTCATCGAGCCCCTGCGCGCGGGAGCGTTCCCGGTCAAGAAGGACCTGTCCGTGGACAAGAAGGCCCTGCGGCGCGTGGCCAAGGAGGCCAAGTTCCCGGTCGCGATGAAGGCATTGAACACCGCTGGGTGCATCAGCTGCGGCGCGTGCGTGGCCGCGTGCCCCAACGGCTCGGGCCAGCTCTACGTGGGCACGCTGCTCAAGGAACTGCCGCCGCTCGCCAAGACGCCCGAGGAACGCGACGAGCGCTCGAGCAAGGTGCTCGACGCCGCCGAGCACGAGTTCGGCCCGTGCTCCCTTCTGGGCGATTGCACGGAGGTCTGCCCGGCGGGGCTGCCACTCGAGAACCTCACCGCGGTGGCGCGGGAGAACCTGCGCCGGAAGGACCCCGAGAAGTACGGCTGAGTTCCGCCCCGAAGCCAGCGAGCTCACCAGCAGTCGGCGACCCCGCAGGCGGGAAGTTCACCGCTTTCACCGCGGGCCCCACCGACCGGGGGCCGAACCGCGGACGGGCGGGTCAGCCCTTGCGCCACCGGGGAAAGGGCAGCCGCAACGGCCCGGCGGGACGCGCGGTGGTGCGGGCCGCCGAGCGTGAGTCCTCGACCACCGTGGCATCCGAGATCCTGCGGGCCAGAGAACGCTGGAACCTGTTCTGTAGCGTGACCTTCGCGGCGGGGCACCCGTGGCGCGCGCCCTCTGAATCAATCGCACCCGCTTTCGGGTGGCTGCGATCCGCACGGTTTGGTCCGTCACCCACGCGCGCGACACAATAGACGCACCATCCCGAGCGGCCGAGAGACCTGGATCCATGACGCCGCAGCAACCCGCAGTGCTCGGCCAACTGCACGGTGCTACCGCCAGGACCGATGGAGTGCTGCGCGGCCCCGGGCAGCTGTCGGACGGGAGCCGTACCCGGCCGACGAGGAGGACATCCATGGCCGAGCACCAGTTCGGTTTCCGCACCCGCGCCCTGCACGCCGGCGGCACCCCGGACGCCGAGCACGGCGCCCGCTCCGTGCCCATCTACCAGACCAGCTCGTTCGTCTTCAAGGACGCCGACGACGCCGCCAACCTGTTCGCGCTGCAGAAGTACGGCAACATTTACTCGCGCATCGGCAACCCCACCGTGGCGGCCCTGGAAGAGCGCATCGCCTCCCTCGAGGGCGGGATCGGGGCGGTCGCCACGTCCTCCGGGATGGCCGCCGAGTTCATCACGTTCGCCGCGCTGTGTGGCCAGGGTGACCACGTGGTGGCCTCGTCCCAGCTCTACGGCGGAACGGTCACCCAGCTGGACGTGACCCTGCGTCGCTTCGGTGTGGAAACCACCTTCGTCCCCGGGACCGACCCGGCGGACTACAAGGCTGCGATCACCGAGCACACCAAGGCCGTGTACACCGAACTCGTGGCCAACCCGTCCGGCGAGATCGCCGATCTGGAGGGGCTCGCCGCGGTGGCCCGCGAGGCGGGTGTCCCGCTGATCGTGGACGCGACCCTCAACACCCCGTACCTGTGCCGCCCGTTCGAGCACGGCGCGGACATCGTGATCCACTCGATCACCAAGTTCCTGGGCGGGCACGGTAACACTCTGGGCGGCGTGGTGGTCGAATCCGGCCGCTTCGACTGGGGCAACGGGAAGTTCCCGGCCATGACCGAACCGGTTCCCTCGTACAACAACGTGACGTGGTGGGGGAACTTCGGTGAGTACGGATTCCTGACCAAGCTCCGTTCCGAGCAGCTGCGCGACATCGGGGCGTCCCTGACCCCGCAGGCCGCGTGGAACCTGCTGCAGGGTGTGGAGACCCTCCCCCAGCGCATGGACGCCCACGTGGCCAACGCGCAGGAGGTCGTGCAGTGGCTCGCCACGGATCCACGCATCTCCTACGTCAATTACGCGGGACTCGAGGACCACCCCCACCACGAACGCGCGCAGAAGTACCTGCCCCACGGCATCGGATCCGTCTTCGCCTTCGGTGTGGCTGGCACGGACGAGTTGAGCGGCCGTGAGGTGGGCGCCCGATTCATCGGGAGCCTGCAACTGGCCTCACACCTGGCCAACATCGGGGACGCCCGCACCCTCGTGCTGCACCCCGCGTCCACGACCCACCAGCAGTTGAGCTCCGAACAGCTCGCCGCGGGCGGGGTCAAAGAGGACCTGATCCGGATCTCCGTGGGTCTCGAGGACACCGCGGACATCCTGTGGGACCTGGACCAGGCACTGAGCGCAGCCAGCGGCAGGGACCGGGAGGGCGGCGTCGTCGCCCCCTCCGCCGCGCTCACGGGCGCGGCGCGCACCACCCTGGACCAGGGCAACAGTGCGGCGGCCTGCGCGCTGCCCGGAGACGAAGGAGAACAGGCATGAGCACGCAACGCACCTGGGTGGGCCCCAGCGCCCCCGAACGGCTCGGCATCCTCCGAGGCACGCGCTCGATCGCGATCGTGGGGATGTCCAACAAGCCGTCCCGTGCGAGCTACTTCGTGGCCACGTACCTGCAGTCGTCGAGCCCGTACCGCGTGTACTTCGTGAACCCCGTGCTGGACGAGGTGCTGGGCCAGAAGGCCTACCCGTCGCTCGCGGAGCTGCCCGAGGTCCCGGACCTCGTGGACGTGTTCCGCAAGGACGCGGACCTGCCCGGCGTGGCTCGGGAGGCCGTGGCCGTGGGCGCCAAGACCCTGTGGCTGCAGCTGGGCTCGTGGAACGAGGAAGCGGCGGCCATCGCGGAGGACGCCGGGCTGGACGTGGTGATGGACCAGTGCGTGAAGATCGAGCACGCGCGCTTCCACGGCGGTCTCCACCTGGCCGGGTTCAACACCGGAGTGATCTCCTCGAAGCGCCAGGTCCTGGCCTGAGACCGGGGCGCGACGGCGCCGGCGCGCGGCTGCCGACGCCGCTGACCGGCCACCCAGCTCTCGAGATCTACCTGCCACTGCTGCGTCACGGGGTGCGCCCTTCGTCGAATGCTCCACCTCCGCGTATTCCGCCGACCCCTGAGTCGGGAGGTGTCGGCATCATCACGTCACGGGCAGGCCGCTGCCACGTGGCGCGGACGAGCCCACTCCCTATGCTTGACCGGTGGAGAAGGCCCGGAATGTGGTCCGAGCCACATGAGAACCGTCCGACCCCCGAGGAGTTGCTCCCGTGTCCGCCAAGAAAACCCTGCAAGTCACCCTGGCCTTCGTGGGCCTGCTGGTGGGTGCCGGTTTCGCCACCGGTCAAGAAGTCATCCAGTACTTCATCTCGTTCGGTGTCTGGGGGCTGGCCGGCGCGGTGGTCTCGGGGATCCTGATGATCGCCGCGGGTGCCGTGATCATCCACATCGGCAGCTACTTCCTGGCGGACGAGCACCGCCGGGTCTTCCGGTCCGTGTCATCTCCCGTGGTGTCCCGGTTCCTGGACATCGCGGTGAGTCTGACCCTGCTGGCCATGGGCATCGTGATGCTCGCCGGCGCGGGTTCCACACTGGAACAACAGTTCGGGCTGCCCGCGTGGATCGGTTCGGCCATCATGGTGGTGCTCGTGATGGTCACGGGGCTGCTCAACGTCAACAAGGTCACCAACATCATCTCGGCGGTCACCCCGGCGATCTTCGTGGCCGTGATCGTGGCGTTCGGTTACACCCTGACCAAGCTCCCCGTGGATCTCGGATCGCTGCACGAGCTCGCGGTGCAGGCGGGCTCCCCCGTGAGCCCGTGGTGGCTGTCCGCGATCAACTACACGTGCATGGCCCTGATGCTGGGCGTGTCCATGTCCCTGGTGATCGGCGGCAACGCCCTCAACCCGCGCGATGCCGGCTGGGGCGGGCTGCTGGGCGGCGTGGTCTACACCGTTCTTCTGGCCATGAACGCCTTCGCCCTACTCGTGAACTTCGATGCCGTGGGCGGCTCCGAGGTGCCCATGCTCCAGCTCTTCCAGACCATGCACCCCTGGGCCGCACTCGGGATGGTTGTGGTGACGTTCGTGATGATCTACAACACGACCATCAGCATGTTCTACGCCCTGGGTCGCCGGGTCACCGTGAACCACCGCCACCGCTACGTCCCGATTTTCCTGGGCCTGTGCGCGGTGGGTTACGTGGTGAGCCTCGTGGGCTTCGGCACCCTGATGAGCGTGGTCTACCCGATCATCGGGTACGTGGGCATGGTCCTGGTGGTCGTCATGCTGTGGTGGTGGTTCCGTCACCGCGAGGACATCAGCGTGGAGGCCGGGCGCCGCAACCGAATCCGCGCCCTGCTGACCAAGCGTCGCGCGCAGGACAAGGAGTTCTCCGAGTTCAACGAGCACCAGCTCCGGGACGCGGCCCACGATTCCCCCGCGGACGACGACGCCCTCACCGGCGCGATCGACACCCAGGTCCAGCAGGATCTCGCGGACGGCTCGGGCGATTCCCCGAGCCCCTCGCCCGAGCGCGGCTGAGCGCAGCCGTCGAGCGGTCCCCGCGAGCGGCGTCGTCCGCGCGCGCCGCGCACAGACGACGACCTGCGCGCGGGGACGACAGCGGCGTCGTCGCCCCTGCAAAGAGCCGGGGACGACGACGCCGCGTACGGGTCGCTCTCAGCGGCGCGCCCCGTTCTTCTGGTTGGCGCGCTGTTCCCAGAACACGGGGAGTGTGACGGTGTCCGTGCCGTCCCAGGCGGAGAGACCGGTGATCCCGGGGACGTCCCCGGCCTTGAACACGGGCTCCACCCCGGCCTTGCGCTGTTCCATGTAGTTGGCCAGCACCTTGGCGGCGACACCCGCGAGCATGCACAGCGCGATGAGGTTCAGCGTGGCCATGAGGGCCATGAACAGGTCCGCGAGGGACCACACGAGGTCCAGCGCGAGTATGGCGCCCAGGAACACGCACACGAGCACGGCGAAGCGGTAGATGTTCATGGCCGCACGGGACGTGGTCATGAAGCGGATGTTGGACTCGCCGTAGTAGTAGTTGCCGATCACCGAGGACCACGCGAACAGGAAGATCGCCACGGTCAGGAAGTGCACGGCCCAGTCACCCAGCTGCATGCCCAGGGCGCTCTGCGTGAGGGAGGCACCCTGGCGCTCGTCGCCGAACGTGGGGTTGGAGAGCAGCACGATGAACGCGGTGATCGAGCACACGAGCATGGTGTCGAAGAACACCCCCAGGGACTGCACGAAGCCCTGCTTGGCCGGGTGGGAGATGGACGCGGTCGCACCGGCGTTGGGCGCGGAACCCATGCCGGCCTCGTTGGAGAACAGACCGCGCTTCATGCCCTGGATGATCACACCGAGCACGCTGCCCGTAACGAACTCACGGATGCCGAACGCACCCTCCACGATCATGAGCAGCATGCCGGGGACCGCGGTGATGTTCAGGACCACCACGAGCAGCCCCAAGACCAGGTACAGCACGGCCATGACGGGGACCAGGATCTGCGTCACGGAGGAGATGGAGCGGATGCCGCCGAAGATCACGGCCGCGGTGATGACCACGAGCGCGAGACCCAGGACCACACGCATCCACATGCCCTGGCCGTTGGTGATGTCCACGTCGAAGGACCCGCTCACGGCGTCCACGATGGAATTGGACTGCACGGAGTTGAACACGAAACCGTAGGTCACGGTGATGATGACCGCGAACAGCAGACCCATCCAGCGCTTGTTGAGCCCGCGCTCCATGTAGTACGCGGGACCGCCCACGTAGCCGTCGCCGGTCTTGACCTTGTACAGCTGCCCCAGCAGGGACTCCACGAACGCGCTGGCCGCACCGATCGCGGCGATGACCCACATCCAGAACACCGCGCCGGGCCCACCCAGGCTGATGGCGATGGCCACACCGGCGATGTTGCCCGTGCCCACGCGAGCGGCCGCGGAGACCGTGAACGCGCGGAACGAGGAGATGCCCTTCCGGCCGTTCTCGGCATCACCGGGCGGATCGGTGAGCACCCTGAACATCTCGGGGATCCCGCGTAGTTGAATGGCCTTGGTGCGGATGGTCAGGTACAACCCCACACCAATCAGGATCGCGAAGACGACGTACCAGATGTAACCGCCCAGCGTTCCCACGAGTTCTGTCAACGCATCCATGTGATTCCCCGGAATTCTGCCTCAAGACGGTTCCGGCCGCTGCGCGATGGGCAGCGGGGAACCGGGTGACTGACGTGTGCTGTTGCACTGATCTAGGTCACAGTAGCGGAAACAGGGCCCCGTGTGAGTGTCAGCGGGACGTGTCAGGGCCCTGGTGCCCCGGGCCCTGGTGCCCCGGGGGCGGCGTCGGGGCACCGTCGGTGGAACCCGGCCCCGGGGCCCGATGCAGGGACGCCGTGGACGTGGTGGACCCGGAACCCGTGGAGTTCTCCCGGCCCACCGGGCGGAACGCGCCCACCGCGGGCCGCTCCGCGAGCACCGGGAACGCCCCCGTGAAGCCCTCGCGTTCGGCGGCGATCTCGCGCACCCTGCCCCGCACCATGAACCACCCGATCACCAGGACCGGGATCAGCACCAGGGAGGACGCCAGGGTGAAGGTGCCCACGGGGTAGTCCACGGCCATCAGCACAAGGACCCCCGCGAGGAAGAACATGGTCAGCCAGTTGGTGAACGGCGCCAGCGGTGCCCGGTAGGTCGGGCGGTTGTAGAAACCCTTCCGCGCCAGGGAGACGTATCGCTGGTGGGACAGCGAGATCGCGGCCCAGCCCGCCATGGTGCCCAGTGCCGCGAGGTTCAGCACGATCTCGAACGCCTGCTCCGGGACCACGAAGTTCAGCCCCACGCCGAGCACGGCCACCCCGGCGGTCAACAGGATGCCGCCGTAGGGCACACCGGACGCGGACAGCTTGCCCGTGAACCTCGGGGCGGAACCGGCCTGCGCCATGGAATGGACGATGCGCCCGGTGGAATAGAGGCCTGCGTTGAGCGAGGACAGCGCCGCGGTGATCACCACGAGCTGCATGATGGGCCCCGCCGCGTCCACGCCAATGGACGAGAAGAACGTGACGAACGGGCTCTCGGTGGCGCTGTAGGCGGTGTAGGGCAACAGCAGGCACAACAGCAGGACGGAGCCCACGTAGAACACCGCGATCCGCAGGATCACCGTGTTGATGGCCCGGGGGATGACCTTCTCCGCGTTGCGGGTCTCCCCGGACGTGGTGCCCACGAGCTCGATGCCGGCGTACGCGAACACCACACCCTGCACCACGATGAGCGCCGGCAGCACGCCGGACGGAAAGAGGCCCCCGTTGTCCCGGACCAGGGAGAACCCCACCTCGGAACCGGTGGGCGTGCCAAACAGCACGAAGAACGTGCCGATGACCAGGAAGACCACCAGGGCCAGGACCTTAATCAGAGAGAACCAGAACTCCAGCTCGCCGAACACCTTGACCGAGACCAGGTTCAGCGACACCACTAGGACCACCACGATCAATGCGAGGATCCACTGCGGGATCCCCGCCACGAACGCGCTGTACTGACCGAACCACTTGATGTAGATCGCGATGGCCGTGGCATCCGCGACCGCCGTCATGGCCCAGTTCAGCCAGTACAACCACCCGGAGACGTACGCGGCCTTCTCGCCGTAGAACTCACGGGCGTAGGAGACGAACGAACCGGAGGACGGCCGGTGCACCACGAGTTCGCCCAGTGAGCGCAGGATCAGGTAGCCGAAGAAACCGCACACCGCGTACAGCAGGAACAGGGACGGACCGGCCTGCTCCAAACGGCCACCGGCTCCCAGGAACAGCCCGGTCCCGATCGCGCTGCCGATCGCGATCATCTGCAACTGGCGGGCGCCCAGCCCCTTGTGGAACCCCGCCGTCTCGTCCTCGAAGCGCCGCCGCAGGACGTGTTTCTCCTGGGCCTCGGTCAACCGCGGGCCGTTCTGGGACATACCTGTTCCCTTCGTCCTGACCGCCCGGGTCGGACCGTCCTCAGTCCTCCACGACGCGCACTGCGCCCTTGTCCGCGGAGGTCACCATGGAAGCGTACGCCCGCAGCGCCTTGGACACGCGACGTTCACGCGGCTTGGTGGGCTTCCAGGGGGCGTCACCCTTCTCCTGGCGACGGCGCGCGAGCTCGGCGTCGTCCACGTTGACCCGCAGCACGCGGTTCTCCACGTCGATCTCGATCTCGTCACCGTGCTCGATGAGACCCACGGCACCGCCGGCCGCGGCCTCCGGGGAGATGTGGCCGATCGAGATCCCGGAGGTGCCCCCGGAGAAGCGGCCGTCCGTGATGAGCGCGCACTTCTTCCCGAGCCCCAGGCCCTTGAGGTAGCTCGTGGGGTACAGCATCTCCTGCATGCCCGGTCCGCCCTTGGGTCCCTCGTAGGCAATGACGACGATGTCCCCCTCCTTCACGTTCTTGGAGAGGATCTCGTGCACGGCCTCGTCCTGGGACTCCACCACGAAGGCCCGGCCGGTGAAGTGGAACAGGTCGGGGTCGATCCCGGCGGTCTTGATCACCGCGCCGTCCTCGGCGATGTTGCCGAACAGCACGCAGAGCCCACCCTCCTTGGTGTAGGCGTGCTCCACGGAGCGGATGCAGCCCTCGGCGGCGTCCACGTCGTGGTCCTCGTACTCGTTGGCCTGCGAGAACGCCTGGGTGGTGCGCACGCCGCCCGGTGCCGCCAGGAAGAACTCCTTGGCGGCGTCGGATGCCTTGCCCGAGCGGATGTCCCACTCGTCCAGCCACTCGCCCATGGTCTGCGAGTGCACGGTGTGGACGTCCTCGTTCAGCAGCCCGCCGCGCCGCAGTTCACCCAGGATCGCGGGGATGCCGCCGGCCCGGTGGACGTGCTCGATGTGATACTTGGTGGAGTTCGGCGCCACCTTGGCCAGGCACGGGACCTTCCGGGACAGCGCGTCGATGTCCGAGAGATTGAAGTCCACCTCGGCTTCCTGCGCGGCGGCCAGGATGTGCAGGACCGTGTTGGTGGAGCCACCCATGGCGACGTCCAGGGCCATGGCGTTGCGGAACGCCGCCTTGGTCGCGATGTTGCGAGGCAGCACGGAGTCGTCGTCGTGCTCGTAGTAGCGCTTGGCGGATTCCACGATCCGCCGCCCGGCCTCCAGGAACAACCGCTTGCGGTTCACGTGCGTGGCCAGCGTGGTGCCGTTGCCGGGCAGGGACAGACCCAGCGCCTCGGTCAGGCAGTTCATGGAGTTGGCGGTGAACATCCCGGAGCACGAACCGCACGTGGGGCACGCGTTCTCCTCGATCTGGGCCAGCTGCGCGTCCGTGACGGACTCGTCCACGGCCAGGGCCATGGCGTCCACGAGGTCCACGCGGTGCTCCACCACGCCCTCCACGCCCTCGCCGGATTCCATGGGGCCGCCGGAGACGAAGACCACGGGGATGTTCAGGCGCAGCGCGGCCATAAGCATGCCGGGGGTGATCTTGTCACAGTTGGAGATGCACACCAGGGCGTCCGCGCAGTGCGCGTTAACCATGTACTCCACGGAGTCGGCGATGATGTCCCGGGAGGGCAGGGAATACAGCATGCCGTCGTGGCCCATGGCGATGCCGTCGTCCACGGCGATGGTGTTGAACTCCTTGGCCACGCCTCCGGCCTCGCGCACCGCGGAGGCCACGAGCTCCCCCATGTTCTTCAGGTGCACGTGACCGGGGACGAATTGCGTGAAGGAGTTCGCGATCGCGATGATCGGCTTGCCGAAGTCCTCGCTGCCCATGCCGGTGGCGCGCCAGAGGGCGCGGGCACCCGCCATGTTCCGACCGGTGGTGGACGTTGCTGAACGTAGCTGCGGCACTGTGACCCCTTCCCGAAGGCTGGACCGGGACGTGGACGGCGCGAAATGCGCCGTTCTCCCGGCAAAAAGTGTTCCCTCCAGGATACGCGTGACCCCGACACAGTTTTCACATAGCAGACAGCCGTCTCACCATTCGGAACGAGAGGACGACGACGCCGCCGTCCGTCCCGCGCGCCCCGGACCCCGGCGCCGTCGTCCGCCGAGCGCACACCGGGCCCGTCCCTAGACTGGGAGGACGGCACAACCGCGAGGGAGCAAGACGCAGATGGGCAAGCACAAGAACACACCGTGCACGGACGACGGCGTGGACTTCGCCGTGGAACTGGACCGGGCGCAGGACCCCCTGGTGATGACCCTGGACATCGGCTCCACCGCCACGCGCGGCTCCGTGCATGACGCCACAGGGACACCCGTGCGCGGGTACCGCCACAAGATCCCCCACGCGTTCACCACCGCGGCGGACGGCACCTCCGTGATCGACCCGGACCAGGTGGTGGACGAGATCCGCGAGATCCTGGACGTGGTGTGCGACCGGAAGGAGCTCGCGGGGCGGGTGCGCGGCGTCGGCCTGGACTCCTTCGCGTCCTCCCTGGTGGGTGTGGACGCGAAGGGTGACCCCGTGACCGAGTGCTTCACGTACGCCGACTCACGGTGCGCGCCGCAGCTGAAACAAATGCGCGAGGAACTCGACGAACGGCAGGTCCAGCAGACCGTGGGCGCGCGCCTGCACACGAGCTACCTGGCCCCGCGGTTCCGGTGGCTCGCGGAAACGCGCCCCGAGGACTTCGAGGCCGCAGAGCGCTGGCTGAGCATCGGCGAGTACGTGTGGTTGCGTCTGCTCGGCACCACCGCCGCGGGTACCGCGACCGCCGCGTGGACGGGGCTGCTCAACCGCCGTTCGGGCAACTGGGATCGGCGGATGCTCAAGGCCGCCGGCATCACCGCGGACGTGCTCTCCCCGGTCCTCGAACCCCACGAGCCGCTGCCGGACGTGGATCCCGATCGCACCGCGCGTTGGCAGGGGCTCGCGGACGCGCAGTGGTTCGCGCCCGTGGCGGACGGGCTGTGCGCCAACCTGGGGGTGGGCGGATCGGACGAGCACACGATCGTCGCGTCTGCGGCGACCTCCGGCGCCATGCGGGTCCTGCTGCACCACCGCCCCCAGGACATCCCGCCGGGGCTGTGGTGCTACCGCATTGACTCCTCCCGGTGCCTGCTGGGCGGCGCCCTCAACGACGTGGGCCGCGCCGTGAGCTGGTTGCTCGACACCCTCGCGCTCGACGGCGTCGTACTCGACGAGATCGCCGCCGCGGATCCCTCCCCCGACACCCCCGGGGTGCTCCCCTTCCTGACCGGCGAACGCTCCACCGGGTGGGCGGGCAGTGCGCGGGCGGTGTTCGCGGATGTTTCAGCGTCCACGGATGCCTCCGCGATGGCACGCGGGATGCTGGAGGGGATCGCTGGTTCCTACCGGAGGGTGTCGGACGAGCTGGAACGGGCCGCCACGGACGTGGAGCGGATCGTGGCGGCGGGCCGAGTCACCCAGGAGTTGCCGTCCTGGTTGCAGATCCTGGGCGACTACCTGGGCACCCCCGTGATCCACCAGACCATCAAGCGGTCCACGTGCCGCGGCAATGCCCTGCTCATGCTGGAGTCACTCGCGCCGGACGTGGAGTGCTCCTCCCCGGAACCCGCGGGGACGTACACCCCTCGCGATTCCGCGCAGGAGTACTACCGGGGTGTCCACGACCGTTTCGAGCGGCTCTACGGGGCGGCGGTGGAGGGCTCGTGAGCCCCGTCCATGTGCCGTCTTCAACTCACGCCGACGTTCCATCCCGCGGGGACCGCGCCCAGTAGGGGGATGTGGTGGCCGCTCACATCCGGCAGGTCCGCCAGGTAGTCCCGATTGGATTCCTGCACCGGATCGGGGTGAGCCGGCCAGGATCCCAGCACGACCCCCGACACCCGCACGCCCCGGTGGTGCAGGGCCTCCAGGGTCAGCAGGGTGTGGTTCAGGGTTCCCAGGTCCGGGCGGGTCACCACGACCGTCCCGACGTCCTCCCCCGCGCGGCCTTGCAGCTCCCGCGCCAGATCCGCGATCGTATGCTGCTGCCCGTCCAGCTCCACGAGCACTCCCCCGCTACCCTCCACCAGCACGAGGTCGTGGGATTCCTGTAATTCCATGACCCGCTCCACGTGCGCGGTGATCGACAGAAGGTCCACCCCGTCGATCGCCGCCGCGGGAGGCGGGGCCATGGGCTCGGTGAGCCGCTGTCCCTCCGCCACGGTGAGCGCCGCGGACGGCACGCCGACGGTATGAGCCAGCCGAGCGACGTCGTCAACGTCCCCCGGATCGTCCCCGCGCACGCCGGTCTGTTGGGGCTTGTAGACCGCGATCCGTTGGACTCCAGAGGACCATGCGGCCACCGCGAGCGCCGCGGTCGTGTAGGTCTTGCCCACGTCCGTGTCCGTCCCCGTGACGATGGTGATACGGGGAAGGGGCACGTGGGCGAGTGGGTTGTGAGTCATGCGGTGACCTCCTGGACGGATGGCGTACCTCTATCGGCGCCGGAACCCGGGGCCGGAACGGGTCGCGACGGCGCGATCCGGCCGAGGCCGGCGCCCATTCCCGGCGTGGACGGCTCCAGAGCGCGCAGAACCTCCCGCACCCGATTCACCGCCTCCGACAATTCTTGTAATTCCATGTTCGCGCGCGCCGTGAGACGCAGCCTGCTGATGCCGTCCGGCACCGACGGCGGGCGGAAGCATCCCACCGCCACCCCACGCTCACGCAGGGTCCGGGCGGCGTCCACGGCGAGTTCCGCCGATCCCACGGGCACCGACTGCACCGCAGCGCGCGAGAGGCACGTCCAGCGCGCGGGCCACGAAGGCCGCGCGCTCGTGCAACCGGTCCGCAAGCTTGGGCCGCCCGAGGACGATCCGGGCGGCCTCCGCGGCGGCCGCGGCACTCGCCGGTGCGAGGGCGGTGTCGTACACGAACGGGCGCGCACGGTTGAGCAGGTGGTCGCGCAGCAGCTCGGACCCGAGCACCGCCCCGCCCTGCGCGCCGAGCGCCTTGGACAGCGTCACGGTCAGGACCACGTGCGGCGCGCCCGCGAGACCGAGTTCGTGCACGAGCCCGCGACCACGGCCAGCGACCCCGATCCCATGGGCCTCGTCCACGAGTAACAACGCATCGTGCGCGCAACACACCCGCGCCAGCGCCTCGAGCGGTGCGTGATCCCCCCACACCGAGTACAAGGATTCGACGACGACGATCGCCCGCGACTGCGACCGCTCCGCCAGCAGCTGCTCCACGTGGGCCACGTCCGAGTGCCGCGCGATCCGCACGGGCGAGCGGGACAACCGGGAACCGTCCACGAGGGAGGCGTGCGCGTGGGCGTCGGAGACGATGAGGGTGTCCAGATCTCCCAACGCCGTGAGCACACCCGTGTTCGCCGCGTACCCGCTCGAGAAGACCAGGGCCGCGGGCTGACCCGTGAGCTCGCACAGGGCGCGCTCGAGCTCCTCGTGCACGGGCAATGTGCCCGTGACGAGCCGCGACGCCCGTGAACCGGTCCCGTACTCGTCCAGTGCGCGGTGCGCCGCGGCCACGACGCGGGGGTCCCGCGACAGGCCCAGGTAGTCGTTGGACGCGAGGTCCACACACGGCCCGCGCATGGGCCGCAGTTCACGCCGCAGTCCCAGTTCATCGCGTTCCCGCGCCCGGTCGTGAAGCCAATCGTCAAGGGGTCCCGCGGCGGTTCCGGCCGCGGCCGCTTCCGTGTGCGCGTTCATGCTCCGACCTCCCTTGTCACGTCCCGGGCCGCGTGCACCACGGCGTGGGCGATGCGGCGGGCGTCGTCGTCCGAACAGATGTAGGGCGGCATCGCGTAGAGCAACCGACCGAAGGGCCGCAGCCACACCCCGTGCTCGAGGGCTGCGCGCGTCAACCGTGCATTGTCCGGGGCCCGGTGGAATTCCACGACACCCACCCCGCCGATCACCCGCACGTCCTCTACCGCGTCGAGTTCGGCGGCCGCGGGGAGGATCTCCCGGAAGGCGGTTTCCAGTCGGGTGATGTCCCGGCGCCACGTGTCCCGGAGCATCCGCACGGACTGCAGGGCCACCGCGCACGCGAGCGGGTTGGCCATGAACGTGGGCCCGTGCATGAGCGCACGCTGCGGTGACGCCGTGATGACCGTTCCCACGGATCCGGACACCAGCACAGCGGCGAGGGTCATGTATCCGCCGGTCAGGGCCTTGCCCACGCACATCACGTCCGGGACCACCCCGGCCCACTCGCACGCGAACCACCGCCCGGTGCGTCCGAACCCCGTGGCGATCTCGTCCGCGATGAGCACGAGGTCCAGCTCGTCCGCGATCTCCCGCAGGGCTCGCAGACAGCGCGGGTCGTACGTGCGCATCCCGCCGGCTCCCTGCAGAACGGGCTCCACGATGACGCCCGCGAGCTCGTCCCGGTGCGCCCGGGCCGTGGCGCGCACGTCCGCGATCCACCGCGCGACGTCCTCGTCCGACCCCACCCACTCGTGATCCTCCCCCGACGACGACGCCGCGGGCGGCGGTGCCACGAAGAGCTGCTCCGCCACGAGACCCGAGAACTCCGCGTGCATCCCGCCCTCGGGATCGCACACGCTCATGGCCCCGGTGGTGTCCCCGTGGTAGCCGCCGCGCACCGTGAGGATGCGCCGACGCTGCGGCCGGCCGCGCGCCGCCTGGTACTGCACTGCGAGCTTTAGCGCGACCTCCACGCTCACGGAGCCCGAGTCTGCGAAGAACACGTGCTGCAGCTCGGGCGGGGTGACCTCCACCAGCAGCTCCGCGAGTTCTACGGCCGGGCGGTGCGTGAGCCCCCCGAACATCACGTGGGAGAACTCGGTGATCTGGTCCACGGCGGCGCGGTCCAGTTCCGGGTTGCGGTAGCCGTGCACGGCGCACCACCACGAGGCCATGCCATCGATTGCCCGGATCCGGTCCCCCTCAGGAGTCTCCAGGGTCAGGGTCACGCCCTCCGCGGCCAGCACCGCGTGGGGTGCGGGTCCGTCCAGCGGTGCGTAGGGGTGCCAGAGCAGCCCGCGGTCACGAGCGGCGAGGCGGGTGGGCTCCACGGCGTCGTCACCCTGTTCTGCCGTCTCTGCCACGGCACCCGCGGCGGGGCAAGAAGCCTCCCCGCTGCCCTCGGCGGGCGCGGTGCCGTGCGTGATCTGCGGTGCCGGTTCAGGCATTCGGCGCCACCGAGGTCCCCGCACCACGACGCCGCACGGTCGGGCTCAGCTCGATCCTCACCCGGGTGTCGTTCTCGTCGCGTTCGGGCCCGTCGCCCGAGCTCAACAGGGCGGCGAGCGCCGCGGAGACCGGGGCAGCTGACCGAGCAGGGACCGGGCCCTGGGCGGTCGAGGGCAGCGCGGCGTCGTCACCCTGATCGGAAAAGACGGGGTCGAAGGGGGCCGGACCGCCGCCCGAGGTGGCATCGGGACCGGCAGCTCCACCGGTTCCGCACGTGGACCCGCAGGGCGTGCTCGCCGGGCCTGCCGAGCCCGTCTGACCTGCCTGGCCCGCCGCAGCCTGCTCGGGAGCCGTACCGCTCGAGGCGTGGGCGGGCGCCGCGGCGTCGTGCTCACGGGAAAGGTCTGGCCCCGCACCAAGGACGGTGAAGCCGGCGTCCGCGATCATGTCCAGGTCCGCCTGGGCCGCCTGCCCTTCGGAGGTGAGGTAGTCGCCCAGGAACAGGGAGTTGACCACGTGCAGGGCGAGCGGCTGCAGCGAACGCAAGTGCATCTCGCGGCCACCGGCCATGCGGATCTCCTTGTCCGGGCACACGAAGCGCACCACGGAAAGGATCTTCAGGCACTTCTGCGGGCTCAGCTGCCACGTGCCTGCCAGGGGCGTGCCGTCGAAGGGCATGAGGAAGTTCACCGGCACGGAGTCCGAGCCCAGGTCCCGCAGCGCGAAGAGCGCCTCAACGAGCTGCTCGTCCGTCTCCCGCATGCCCACGATCAGCCCGGAGCACGGGGAGAGCCCGGCGTCCTTCGCGCGCTCCACGGTGTCCACGCGGTCCTGGTAGGTGTGGGTGGAGCAGATGGACTCGTAGTGGGACTCGGCGGTGTTGAGGTTGTGGTTGTAGGCGTCCACGCCCGCGCCGCTCAGTGTCTCCGCCTGGCCGTCCTTGAGCAGGCCCAGGCATGCGCAGACCTCCACATCCGGGTGCTGCTCCTTCAGCGCCTCGACCGTGCGGGTCACGTTGCCCACCTCACGGTTGGACGGGCCGCGACCGCTCGCCACGAGGCACACGCGGCTCGCACCACCGCGGATACCGTACTCGGCCTGCTCCACCGCCTTTTCGGGGCTCAGCCACGAGTACTTGAGGATGTCTGTCCCGGCGTTCAGGCGCTGGGAGCAGTAGCCGCAGTCCTCGGCGCACAACCCGGACTTCAGGTTGACCAGGTAATTCACCTTCACGGTCATCCCGAAGTGCTCGCGGCGCAGCCGTGCGGCGGCGGCCACGAGGTCCAGCATGCCGGGGTCGTCGGTGTGCAGCAGCTCGAGGGCTTCGTCCGGGGTCACGGGGTCGCCGGCGAGGACGCGCTCGGCCAGCTCGGCAGGGTTCTTGAACATCGTTCAATTATTGAACGCCGTTCAAGAAAGTCAATTCTCCAACGCCCGCCCCGCGCCGCACCGGCCGATCGGTAGAGTCACACGCAGCACCCGACCGAGCACCCCGAGAGGAGCACCGTGGCCCTGAACCGCGATGACGTGGTGGATGCCGCGTGGCACATCCTGCAGAGCTACGGCCTGGGTGATCTCTCCATGCGCCGCCTCGCCAAGGAGCTCGAGGTCCAGCCCGGCGCCCTCTACTGGCACGTGGCCAACAAGCAGGAGTTGCTGGCGGTGCTCGCCCAGCGCATGGTCGCACCGCTCGCCGCCGACCGCGCGGTGCACGACGACGCCGCTCCCCACGCCGTCCGCTCGGCCGGTCACGACGGGGCGGGTCCGGGGCACTCCGATGACGGCCGCACCGAGCCCGGCCACCTCGACCCCGCTCGGGTGGCCGCGGAGTTCCGTCGGCTGATCCTCGCGGTGCGCGACGGCGCGGAGGTCGTCGGCGTGGCCCACGCCCTCGATCCGCTCGACCTGCCGCCGGTTCCGCTACTCGTCGCGGCCCTGTCCGCCACGGGTCTCACGCAGCGGACCGCCGAGAACACGGCCCTGACCCTGGTCCGGTTCACACTGGGCTCCGTCACCGCTCAGCAGACCCGCGAGGCCATGGGGCTGCCCACCACTGACAGCGCTCCGCGGTTCGAGGCCGGACTGGCCCTGATCCTCGGTCGTGAGGCAGCGCCCCTCGAGAGGTCCGACCCATGACACGGCCCGCCTTCACCATCCGTCTCCCCGAGCCCGACGACGCTCCCGCCCTCGCGGCCGTCCACGTGCGTTCCTGGCGTGAGACGTACGCGGGCATGCTCCCGGAGCGCTTCTATGACGAGACGGCGCAGCGGCGTCGTCGCACCATGTGGGACGGACTCCTGCGCGATGAAGCCGGCCGGAGGGCGGTGCGCGTCGCGGAGGTGGCCGGACGGATCGTGGGCTTCGCCGCGGTCGGTGCACCGGAGGAGGCGCAACCGGCGCGGGAGACCGCGCTGCGCATGGTGTACGTTCTGCGCGAGCACCACGGCGGCGGAGCGGGACAGGCGCTGCTGGACACCGCACTGGGGGCCGAGCCCGCGCAGCTGTGGGTCGCCGCGGCCAATGCGCGCGCCATCCGGTTCTACGAGCGCAATGGCTTCCGCGCGGATGGGACCGAGACGGTGGACCCGCGACTGTCGGACCTGCGCGAGCTCAGGATGGTGCGCTAGCGAGCGAGTGCGTTGGCGCGCGGACCCCGGCGCTCGCCGCGGGGCCGCGCACGACCGGTGCCGGCTGAAGCGGCCAATTGGTCCTTCATGTCCTCGACCGCCGCCCGGAGCGCGTCCATCACGGCCTTCACCGCGGGGCGCTTCAACAGGTCCGGGCGCGAGACCGCCCAGTAGGACGCACGGAACGCGAACTCCTCGGGGAAGAGCCGCACGAGGTCCCCGGCGCGATCGGCCAGGTAGCACGGCAGCAGGCCGATACCCGCCCCGGACCGGGTCAACTCCACGTGCACCATGGAGGACGTGGCCCCGATCGACTGGTGCATCCGCGGCAGATGCCGCACGGGATCGATTAGCTCCGGGACGTCCTGCATGGACTCGATGAAGTAGAGCAGAGGGTGCTCCTGCAGTTGGGCGGGGGACTCGATGGCCGGGTGGCGTTCCACGTACGCCGCGGACGCGTAGAGCCCCAGGAAGTAGTCCGCCAAGTGGAACGACTCGTTCCGGGAGACCTCTGGGCGCCCCACGACCACCGCGACGTCGATCCCCACGAGGTTGGCGCTCGGGCGGCGCGCAGCGTTGATCATCTCGAGCCGCACACCGGGGTGGGTCTCGGACAGCCTGCGCATGGCCTCACCCACGGCGATCCCGCCCAGGCCGTCCGGGGCCAAGACCCGCACGAGCCCCTTCACCCCGCCTCCCGCACCGCCCGATTCCAGGGCGAGGGAATCCAGGGCCGTCTCGATGCCCTCGGCGGCACTCACGAACTATCGACCCAGATCCGTGGGCTCCCACGCCCCGTCCGAGCGGACCAGCAGGCGGGCTCCCGCGGACTTCTCGAGGGCCGCGATCCTGCGGGACACCGTGGTGTGGCTGATCCCCTGAGTGGCAGCGGCACCCGAGTAGGAACCGTGCCGCACCACGGACAGGAGCAGGAGCAGGTTGTCCACTTCGCGCGTCATCAGACCCTCCGTGCGGAGCCGTGCGTCGGCCAGCCGTCTGTGCATTTTTGCACGTCCCCGGCCACGTTTTGGCCATTGAGCACACGATCACCGCCCAGTAGGTTGGTGGCACCGCGCTGTGACTATCATCACATCGGGCAAAGCAGAAGGAGACCCCCATGAGCACCCCGGACCAGACCACCCCACCGCCGGGCACCGGACCCGCCGCGAACGAGCAGACCCGCGGGGGCCTCAAGAAGGTGGTCGCGGCGTCGATGGCCGGCACGGTGGTCGAGTGGTACGAATTCTTCCTGTTCGCGACCGCCTCGACCCTGGTCTTCGGTCCCCTGTTCTTCGTAGACACCGGCAACCCGCTGGACGGCATCATCAAGGCGTTCCTGGTCTACGCGGTGGGCTTCATCGCCCGCCCGCTCGGCGGCATCGTCTTCGGTCACTACGGTGACAAGTACGGCCGCAAGCACCTGCTGCAGGTCGCCATCGTCCTGGTGGGTGCCACGACCTTCCTCATGGGCTGCCTGCCCACGTTCCACCAGGTGGGCTACCTGGCCCCGGCACTGCTCGTCTTCCTGCGGTTCGCGCAGGGATTCGCCGTGGGTGGCGAATGGGGCGGCGCCGTCCTGCTCGTGGCCGAGCACTCACCCAACAGGGAACGCGGGTTCTGGGCCAGCTGGCCCCAGGCCGCGGTCCCCCTGGGCAACCTCCTGGCCACCGTCGTGCTCCTGGTGCTGTCCCGCACGCTCTCGGACGAACAGTTCCTGTCGTGGGGCTGGCGCGTGGGCTTCTGGCTCTCCGTGGTGATCGTGGCCGTGGGCTACTACATCCGCACCCACGTCACGGATGCCGCGATCTTCAAGGAGACCCAACAGGAGATCATCGAGGCCAAGGGCGCGGCGTACGGCGTGGCGGAGGTGTTCCGCCGCTACCCCCGCGGTGTGCTCGGCGCCATGGGCCTGCGCTTCGCGGAGAACATTCTCTACTACATCGTCGTCACGTTCTCCATCACCTACCTGTCCACGCAGTTGAAGATGAACACCTCAAACATCCTGTTGCTCTTGTTGGTGGGGCACGTCGTCCATGCGATCGTGGTCCCGCTCGTGGGTCGGCTCTCCGACAAAGCCGGGCGGCGTCCCGTATACGCCACCGGGGCCGCGCTGGGCATCGTCTGGGCATTCGCGGCCTTCCCGCTGTTCAACACCCGCAACGAGTGGATCATCCTGGGCACGATCGTGGTGGGTCTCGTGATCCATGCGTTCATGTACGCCGGTCAGCCCGCGATCATGGCCGAGATGTTCCCCACCCGCATGCGCTACTCCGGCGTCTCCCTGGGCTACCAGGTCACCTCGATCATCGCGGGTTCCCTTGCGCCCATCATCGCGACGACGCTGCTGCGCCAGTTCGACTCGTGGGTCCCCATCTCCATCTACATCTCCATCGCGTGCGTGATCACGCTCTTCGCCGTGATCACGCTGCGTGAGACCCGCGGGATTTCCCTGCAGTCGGTCGACGACGCCGATCGCCGCCGCCTGGACGAAGAACGCGCCGCGCACCACGGTGCCTGAACCCCGCGACGCACGACCGACGACACCCTCGGGGCACGACGAAAGGATCGACATCATGACCGTCATCAGCTGGATTGGACTGGGCCACATGGGATCCCCGATGTCCGCGAACTTGGTCGAAGCGGGTCACACCGTGCGCGGCTTCGACCTCGACGAGCGGGCCATGGCCACCGCGCGGGACGGCGGTGTGGAGACGTTCTCCTCCATGGCCGAAGCCCTCGAGGGTGCGGAGGTGGTGTTCACCATGCTGCCCAAGGGCGAGCACTCCCGCGCCGTCTACCTCGGCGACCAGGGCGTCCTGGCGCTCGCCCCGAAGGACGCCCTCCTCATCGACAGTTCCACGATCGACGTGGAAACCGCCCTGGAGCTGCACAAGGCCGCGGCGGAGAAGGGTTTCGCGTTCGTGGACGCCCCGGTCTCGGGCGGAATCAGCGGTGCTGCGGCGGGAACACTCACGTTCATGATCGGGGGCGACAAGGACACCGTGGCCCGGGCCGAGCAGGTCATCACTCCCATGGCGGGTCGGATCGTGCACACCGGCGGGCCGGGCATGGGGCAATCGGCCAAGATCGTGAACAACATGATGCTCTTCATCAATCTCGAAGCGTGTGCGGAGGGTTCCGTCCTGGCCGAACGACTGGGTTTGGACCCGCGGGTGTTCTGGGACATCGCGTCGGTGTCCTCCGGCGATTCCTGGGCCCTGCGGACGTGGTACCCCGTCCCGGACATCGTCCCCTCGGCCGCCGCCAACAACAATTTCGAGTCCACGTTCTCCGCGGTCCTGGCCGCCAAGGACGTGGGGCTCGCGCTGTCCGCCGGTGAGCAGACGGGCGTGGACCTCCCCGCGGCCGAACTCGCGGCCCAGCGCTTCCAGCGCCTGATCGACGAGGGGTACGGGGATCTGGACTGCAGCCTGATCGTGAAGTACGCGGCCCCGGACGGCAAGGTCCAGGGCTGGAACCCGGACGAGGTCTGACACCCCGGCCACCTCAGCGAGGTGACGTCGAGCGCCGTCGTGCTCCGAGACCGCGGTGCGCCCGGAGCACGACACGAGCTCAGACCCCCGCGCCCACGACCAGCATGGTGGCGGCGAAGACGATCCCGGAGACCAACAACACCACGGTCGTGTAGCCCAGGATGTCCCGGATCTTCAGTCCCGCGATGGCCAGCAACGGCAGGGCCCAGAACGGCTGGATCATGTTCGTCCATTGATCGCCGTAGGACACGGCCATGATCACCACGGCGGGGTCCACGTCCAGGCGGGCGGCGGCGTCCAACAGGATGGGTGCCTGGATGGCCACCTGCCCGCCGCCGGACGGGACGAAGAAGTTGACCAACCCTGCAGACAGGAAGGCCAGCAGGCCCAGCGTCTGGGGCGATGCCACGGCGACGATCGAGTCGGAGAGCACCTGGATCAGCCCCGTGGCGGTCATGATGCCCATGATCCCGGCGTACAGAGGGAACTGCAGCAGGATGTCCCCCACGTTCGACGCGGCGTTCTTGACCAGGCCCATGACCTCGAACGTGTTGCGGGACAACAGGAAGATCAGCCCCAGGAACATCCAGTTCACGATGTTCAGGGTGACCGTTCCACCCCCGGCGAAGTGGATGACCAGGTAGGCCACCAGTGCCAGGCCCACGAGAGTCGTGGGGATGCGGGAGGCATCCAACCGGTCGGCCGGGGCCTCTATGACCGGACGCTCGATCTCCTGTTCGGACTGGGCGAGCGCCTCGGCCGTGACCGTGTGGGACTCGGGAACGCTGCGCGGTGCCACGAGCCAGAGCGCCAGGGCCACCAGGATCAGGGTGACGACGATCGCGCTGATGTTCCACCACGAGAAAATGGTCTCCCTGATGGGAATGATGTGACCCACCTGCTTCTCGATGAACGAGCCCGGGGTCGCGGCGGTCAGTGGGCCGGAGCCCGAATACCCCATGTGCCACACCACGAACCCGGAGAACCCGGACGCCACGAGCATCGGGAAGCTCACGGCCTGGCGCCTGCGCGCGAACTCCGCGGCGACCTCCCGGGCGAGCAGACCGCCGACCACCAGGCCGAAACCCCATGTGATGAGCGAGGCCACCGCAGCGATGACGAACACGAAGACGTAGGCGCGCAGGGGTGAGCGGGGCACCGAGGCCAACTTGCCGAGACCGGCGCGCACGGGCCGGGTACTGGCCAGGGCATGACCGAGCAACAGCACCAGCGCCATCTGGGTCATGAACTCCAGCAGCCCGGACAGTCCCGTGCCCCATCCCTGGATCACGGCCACGGGCCCGGAATCGGTCAGCAGCAGGGCCATGAGGGCCACCAGGACGGTGAGGACTATGGCGAAGATCAGCGCCGAGGGGATGAACCTCTCCACGGCGGTGTTGAGCGGCCGCATCACGCGGGCCAGCGGCGGTTCGCACCGGGCGGCGGTGGCCTGCGGGGTTCCCGGGGTGCTCATGACAACGGCTCTCGGTGGTGGCGGGACACGGGTGGTTCTCCGATCTGGATCAGGGTTGGGTACATGCGATCGGTTGCCGGGCGCGGGCGCGTGGCCCGGTGGTGGCCCAGGAACAGCAGGACGATCAGCAGGACGTCCACGACGTCGCCGCCGTAGTACATGACCTGCGCGCCCACGTGAGCGTCGTGGGGCGCGACTCCCGCGGGCGGATGCGCGTAGAGCCACTTGGCCAGGACCGAGTGCGCCGCGATGAAGAGCACCAGGACCACGGCGCGCGCCCGGAAGGACGAACGATGCGGATCGGGGTCCGGTCCGGCGATGGCCGCCGTGAACACGTAGCCGGCCAGGAAAATGTGGGTGTGGACGAGCGCGTGGCCCCACGCGGAGGCGTGCATCCAGTGGAACAGCGCGGTGGTGTAGAGCAACCACAACCCGCCGGCATTGAGGATCGCGGCCACCACGGGGTGCGTGACCCAGCGGACGACCGGGAACCGCAGCACCCGCGAGACCCGGCGCGCCCCGGCGGTGGACAGCCCGCGCAGCGCCACCCGCACGGGCGCGCCCAGTACGAGCAGCAGGGGTCCGAGCATCCCCACCAACAGGTGCCCCACCATGTGAGCGGTGAAGCTGGTGTGCCCGGCGTGGGCGAGGGGCCCCACGAGGCCCACCCCCACGCCCAGCAGGCCGACGTAGAAACTCACGGGACGCCACGGACTCGGGCCCGTCCTGTGACGGCCCGACCACAACAACCACCCGTACCCCGCGGCAGCGAGCACCAGCACCGCCGCGACCAGCCACTCGAACACAGGCCATCCGACAGCAGCGGCGGTCTCCGCGTGGTGGGTGTGATCCGCATGGTGGGCGTGGTCCGAGGACATCAGCGGGTCCGATAGGCCCGCGCGCCGCGCCGCAGCACCACGAACCCGATGAGCATGAGGATCACCGCGGTGCCGTTCCACACGAGGTCGTACGGCAGGATGTCCACCCCGTAGCGGATCTGGTGGATGCCCAGCAGCTTGTGGTCCACGATGCCATCGAAGAGCTGGAAGGTCCCCACGCCCAGGATCACGGCCCCGATCCAGTGGGGCCAGTGCACCCCACCCCGTCGGCGCACGTCAGCGAGCAGGAACAGACCCCAGATGGTGATGAACCACCCGAAGGCGTGGAAGAACCCGTCCGTCACGAGGGCCACCTCATGCGTGGAAAGGTCGTAGAAGTGGTGCCACTGCAGGCCCAGGTGGAAGATGAACAAGTCGATCATGGAGGCGGCGATACCGCATCCGAACAGGAACCCGGACAGCGCCGCCCGCTTGCGGGTGCGCCGGGAGTCCGGGACAGGCCCGCCCCCTGATCCAGGGCCCTCCGACGATGTCGAGTCCGGTGTGGATGCCGTGTGCGCCATGGTTCCTCCTGAATCCATTCGATCAACCCGGCCGCCCGCCCCCGGCTAGCACCCGGGTCGGTCAGCCGGCTCGAGCCGGGCCGCCCCTGGTGTGGGTCACGCCCACCCCGGGTCCGGGACGGGCGTGACCCACCTGCAAGGCTCAAAGGCTCAACGGCTCAACAACAACGCCTCACCCTGACCGCCGCCACCGCACAGGGACACGGCGGCCTTGCCGGAGCCGCGCCGCGCCAGTTCCAAAGCGGCATGCAGCGCGATCCGCGCGCCCGAGGCCCCCACGGGGTGGCCCAGGGCGATCGCACCACCGTGGATGTTGACCTTCTCGGGGTCCACGCCCAGGTCGCGCACCGACTGCACGGCCACGGCCGCGAACGCCTCGTTGATCTCGATGAAGTCCAGATCCTCCAGGGTCCAGTCGGACCGCGAGAGCGCGTGCTCGATGGCCCGGGAGGGCTGGGAGTGCAGGGAGGTATCCGGGCCGGCCACCTGACCGGGCTTGCCCACCACGGCGAGCCACTCGAGTCCGTGCTCCTCCGCGTAACCGCGCGTGGTCAGCACGAGGGCCGCAGCGCCGTCGGAAATGGGGGACGAGTTGCCCGCGGTGATGGCGCCGTCCTTCGTGAAGGCGGGGCGCAGCTTGCCGAGGCCCTCCGCGGTGGAATCCGGGCGCACGCCCTGGTCCTCGGACACCGTGATCGGATCGCCCTTGCGCTGGGGCACCTCGATGGGCGCGATCTCGTCCGCGAAGATCCCGTCCTGCTGGGCCTTGCCCGCGAGCTGGTGGCTGCGCGCGGCCACCGCGTCCTGCTCGGCGCGGTCGATCTGACGCTCGCCGTTGCCGGACTCGGTGAGCTCACCCATGGGCACGCCCTTCTCGACGTCCACGAGCCCGTCGTGGGCGAGCGAGTCCGCGAGCCGCATGTCCCCGTAGGACTTGCCCTTGCGGGCGCCCAGGGCCAGGTGTGGCGCGTTGGTCATGGATTCCATCCCGCCGGCCACGACGACGTCCGCCTCACCCAGGCGCAGCATTCGTGTCGCTTCCGTGACGGCCACCAGACCGGACAGGCACACCTTGTTCAGGGCAGCCGCCGGGACGGTCTTAGGAAGTCCGGCCTTCACCGCGGCCTGCTTGGCCGGGTTCTGCCCGGTACCCGCCTGCACCACGTTGCCCATGTAGACGTAATCCACGTCCTCGGGGGAGACCCCCGCGCGCTGCACGGCGTGCTTGATCGCGTGCGCGCCCAGGTCCACGGCGCTTAGGTCCGCGAGCGCGCCCAGCAGTTTGCCCTGGGGTGTGCGTGCTCCGTTGACGATCACCACGTCATTGGCGTTCTCTGTCATTTCTCCTCCTGTACGGGCACGGAGTCCGGGGTGACGTCCACGAGCTCAACCCGGTATTCGGCCTCGGTTTTGGCTGCTACTTCTTCTTCGGTCACACCCGGGGCGAGGGTCCGCAACACCAGCCCGTGTTCCTCCACGTCGAAGACGCACAGGTCGGTGATGATGCGGTCCACGACCCCGACACCGGTCAGGGGCAGATCGCACTCCCGCTTGAGCTTGGCGGAGCCGTCCTTGGCGACGTGTTCCGTCAAGACCAGCACACGAGGTGCTCCGGTCACAAGGTCCATGGCCCCGCCCATTCCCTTGACCATCTTGCCGGGAATCATCCAGTTGGCCAGGTCGCCGCGCTGCGAGACCTGCATGGCCCCCAGGATCGCCATCTTCACGTGTCCACCGCGGATCATCGCGAAGGACATCGCGGAGTCGAAGATCGCGGCCCCCGGCTGCAGGGTGATCGTCTGCTTCCCGGCGTTGATCAGGTCCGGGTCCTCGTCCCCCTCGTACGGGAACGGGCCCATGCCCAGCGCCCCGTTCTCGGTCTGCAGCACCACGCTCACGCCCTCGGGCAGGTTGTTCGCCACGAGTGTCGGGATCCCGATGCCCAAGTTCACGTAGTCGCCGTCGGTCAGTTCCGACGCCGCGATGGCCGCCATCTCATCACGCGTCCAGCTCATGCCACCGCTCCTTCCGCTCCGCCGTTGCCCGCGCCCCGGGCGGCACCACCGCCGGTCCGCACGTCCGTCCCGCCCTCCGACGACGACGCCGCGGGCCTCGGTCGCGTGGTGCGCTGCTCGATCTCCTTGGGCGCCCCCGAGTACTGCACCACGTGCTGCACGAAGACCCCGGGGGTCACGATGTGGTCCGGGTCCAGCTCACCCGGGGCCACGACCTCCTCGACCTCCGCGAACGTGATCCGCGCGGCCGTGGCGCACACCGGGTTGAAGTTGCGCGAGGTCCTCCGGTAGATCAGGTTGCCGTCCGTGTCCCCTCGCCACGCGTGCACCAGGGCGATGTCCGCGACGATCCCGCGTTCCAGGATGTAGGTGCGCCCGTCGAACTCCGCGGTGGGCTTCCCCTCCGCCACGCGCGTGCCCACACCGGTGGCGGTGTAGAACGCGGGGATCCCCGCACCGCCCGCGCGCAGCCGTTCGGCGAGCGTGCCCTGCGGGTTGAACTCGACCTCGAGCTCACCCTCCAGGTACTGGCGGGCGAACTCCTTGTTCTCCCCCACGTACGAGGACAGCACCTTACTCACCTGCTTGTTCTCCAGCAGCAGACCGAGCCCCTTGCCGTCCACGCCCATGTTGTTGGACACCACGGTCAGGTCCTTGGCTCCGTTGTCCCGGACCGCTTCGATGAGGTCCCGCGGGATCCCGGACAGTCCGAAACCGCCCACCGCCACGGTCATCCCGTCCCGCAGCGTCTCGGCGAGCAACTCGGCCACGTTGTCCCTGAGTTTGGACATGGTCACCCCTCCAGTGCGTGATCTGCCTCTCAGGCTAGAAAGTGACCACATCTTGGTCAATGCTTCACCCGTAATCGTCGATGAAGGGATCACAATCTGAAAAACTGTCGCTAGTCTGTCCATATTGTGAACGTCCCGACGCAGGAGCGTGTATGACCCCGCAGAAATCCCGGAACCCGCAGCCCTCCCCGCAGGGCACGCAGGTGGTCTCCCGGATCGCCGCGATCCTGCAGGCCGTGGCATCCGGGGAGTCAACCGGATCCACCGCGGCCATCGCCCACCGCACGGGGCTGACCCGGCCCACCGCGCACCGATTGCTCGCAGCGCTCGCCGCCGAGGGGCTCGTGGACCGCACGGAGGACGGCAACTGGGCCCTGGGTCCCGAACTGCACATCCTGGGCACGGTGGCCGCCCAACGTTATCCCGCCCAGGACCTCGCGACCCCGTGCCTGCAGCGGCTCGCCGAGGCCACGGGCGAGTCCGCGTTCTTCTCCGCTCGCCGCGGCAACGAGGTCATCTGCCTGGCCCGGGTGGAGGGGGCGTTCCCGGTGCGCTCGCACGTGCTCTACGAGGGCCTGCGGTTGCCCCTGGGCGTGGCCTCCGCGGGACTCGCGATCCTCGGTCACCTACCCCCGGACCAATTGGAGACCGCCCTCGCGGACACCCGGGAGGAGCGGACGCGCCTCGGTCCACAGCACGACGACGCTCACGTCCGCCGCCTCGTCGCCCAGGTCCGGGAGGACGGCTGGTCCCTGAACCCCGGACGTATTGTGGAGGGCTCGTGGGGCATGGCGGCCGCGGTGTTCGACGCGACCGGCCAACCCCGCTACGCGCTCTCCCTGACGGGGATCGAACCCCGGTTCACCACGGAACGCAGACCCCGCCTCGGGGCGGCTTTGCTGGACCAGGCCCACAGGCTCTCCACGGCGCTGCGCGCGGGGGCCACGACCGTGTGAACCGGACGCAGCGGCGTCGTCCCGTACCGTCAGACCCCGCGTCCTCGCACCCCGGAACATCTGTGCCCCGATACCGCACGCGTTGTGCGACTGCGGGTGTTTTTTCGGGACGCAGATGTTCGGGCCCTTGGCCGGAGAGGGGCCGTGGAACGCGGGCCATTGCCTCGACACCGAACGGCAGCGAGGGTGGACGCGGCGACGTCGCCCCGCACTCAGGACGCCGTCCAGCCACCGTCCATCGCGTAGGACGCACCCGTGACCATGCCCGCGGACGGGCCGGCCAGGAACGCGATGAGCTCGCCAACCTCCTCGGGTTCCACGAGGCGCTTGATCGCGGACTCGGTGAGCATGATCTTCTCGATCACCTGGTCCTCGGGGATCCTGTGGGTCGCGGCCTGGTCCTTGATCTGCTTGTCCACGAGCGGGGTGTGCACGTAGCTGGGGTTGACGCAGTTGCTGGTCACACCGTGCTCGGCGCCCTCCAGGGCCACGGTCTTGGACAGCCCTTCGAGCCCGTGCTTGGCCGTGACGTACGCGGATTTGTACGCGGACGCGCGCAGACCGTGGATGGAGGAGACGTTGATGATCCGGCCCCATCCGCGCTCGTACATGTGCGGCAGTGCGGCACGGATCAGCAGGAACGGAGCCTCGAGCATGAGCGTGAGGATGCGGTGGAAGTCCGCGGGGTCGAAGTCCTGCACGGGTGCCACCTTTTGGATCCCCGCGTTGTTGACCAGGATGTCCACGTCCAGGCTCAGTTCGGTGAGCGCGGCGGTGTCCGAGAGGTCCACGACCCAGGCTTCCCCGCCCACCTCGGAGGCCGTCGTCTGAGCGGCTTCTTCATTGATGTCCGCGACGACCACGTGGGCGCCGCGGTCCGCGAACGCCTGCACGGCGGCGCGGCCGATCCCGCTGGCCCCACCGGTGACCAGGGCCTTCTTCCCCTCGAGTGATTGCTCCATGACAGCCTCTTTGCGCGTGGACGGTTCTCCTACCGCGTCACGCTACGCCCCGGGGGGCCGCCGGGTCACGATCCGGAACGGACCACCTCGGACCAGCTACGAGTCATGGCCCGCACCGGGGGCCGCCCGGTCACGGAAACCCCGGTGATCCCAGCCCGAGGGGCCGGGGCGCGAGGAACCCGGGGAGCGGCGTCGTCGTCCGACACGCCACGACCCCGCGCGCCACGAATGGCGTCCGCGCCTCGCGATGCTGTTGGATGGAGCAGTACCCATCCAGAGCGGCCGAGAGATCTGGCTCGTGGAAGCCGCAGCAACCGGGGTGACACCGGTGCTAACGCCAGAACCGATGGAAAGGATCAGCACAGCCATGCCCTTGAACACCGATCGCATCCAGACCACCCACGTGGGCTCCCTGCCTCGCACGCCCGAGCTGCTGAAGGCCAACAACCGTTTCCAGGCGGGCGAGATCGACCTCTCCCAGCTGGGCGAGGCGCTCGACGAGGGCGTCACGGAGATCGTGCGCACCCAGCGCGAGATCGGCATCGACATCGTCAACGACGGCGAGTACGGCCACACCACGTCCGGCGCCGTGGACTACGGGGCCTGGTGGAACTACTCGTTCCACCGCCTGGGCGGGCTGACCCCCACGGACGAGGACCGCTGGAACGAGGGCGAGAAGCACCGTTCCAGCCCGGGACACATCGTGCTCACGAGCTTCCCCGACCGCCGCGACCGGGAGCGCTTCCGGGACGCCTATGAGGACCCCATAGCGGGCGTGCTCGTGCACCGCAACACGGTCTCCCAGCCCAAGATCACGGGCCCGCTGACCTACACGGGTCAGGAGGCGGTGGCCGGGGACATCCGCCGCGTGAAGGACGCGATGGCTCTGAACGGTGCCACGCAGGGCTTCGTCGCGGCACTGTCCCCCGGCTCCTGCGCGCGCGTGAAGAACGAGTACTACGCCACGGACGAGGAACTGGTCTACGCGTGCGCGGACGTGATGCGCGAGGAGTACAAGGCCATCGTAGACGCCGGACTGACCGTGCAGATCGACGACCCCTCGATCGCCGAGTCCTGGGACCAGATCAACCCCGAGCCCACCGTGGAGGACTACCTGGCCTTCACCCAGCTGCGCGTGGACGCGCTGAACTACGCACTGCGCGACCTCCCCGAGGAGCAGATCCGCTTCCACCTGTGCTGGGGTTCGTGGCACGGCCCGCACACCACGGACCTCGAGTTCAAGTACCTCGTGGACCTCATGCTCACCATCCGCGCGCAGGGCTACAGCTTCGAGGCGTCCAGCCCGCGCCACGGCCACGAATGGAAGGTCTGGAAGGACCACCAGCTGCCCGAGGGCAAGGTGGTCTACCCCGGTTTCGTCTCCCACTCGACCAACGTGGTGGAGCACCCCGAGCTCGTGGCGGACCGGATCGAGCAGTACGCGTCCGTGGTGGGCAAGGAGAACGTGATCGCCTCCACGGACTGCGGTCTGGGCGGGCGGTTGCACCCGCAGATCGCGCTGGCCAAGCTCGAGTCCCTCGTGGAGGGTGCGCGGATCGCGTCCGAGCGCCTGTTCTAATCAGGCCGCGCGGCTGGTCCTGCAGCTTTTAGTCTCACCGCGTCGCTGACCGTTCCGGTTCCCCGATCTTCCCGGACGACGACGCCGCCCGCCCCCTTCCGCTGCGCCCGCACCTTCCACGGTGCGGCACGGCGGGAGGGGGCGTTGCCGTGTCATGAACGCGTCACAACGGCCGACATGCTGCCCGCCCGGGTGAACGGCCCGGGAAAAATATACGATTTAATACACGAAACGTGTGGCGCGCTTCACATTATTTCGTACACTTATTTCGAGACCAATCGGTCGGTTATTCCCCTGATCCACTCCGCCACTGGCACCCCACGGACCCCGCGTCCGCCGATCCTGGAGACCCACATGGCATCCACCACCTCAGCGCCCGCTCAGCCGGCGCACACCATGACCCGAGAAGAACGCAAGGTCCTTGCGGGCACCCTCGTGGGCACCACCATCGAGTGGTACGACTTCTTCATCTATGCGCAGGCGGCCGCCTTCATCCTGGCCACCCACTTCTTCAACCCGGCGGGCGAGCAGAACGCCACGCTGGGACAGATCCTCGCCTGGGCGTCCCTGGGCATCAGCTTCCTCTTCCGTCCCCTGGGTGCGATCGTGGCCGGTCACATCGGTGACAAGTACGGGCGCAAGATCACCCTGGTCATGACCCTCTTCGGGATGGGCGCGGCCACCACGCTGATCGGCCTGCTGCCCACGTACGAGCAGATCGGTATCGCGGCCCCCATCATCCTGCTGGTCCTGCGTATCCTGCAGGGCTTCTCCGCCGGTGGTGAGTGGGGTGGTGCGGCCCTGATGTCCGTGGAGCACGCGCCCGCGAACAAGCGCGGCTTCTTCGGCGCCTACCCCCAGATCGGTGTGCCCCTGGGCGTACTGATGGCCACCCTGTTCATGTTCGGTCTGAGCACCATCCTGACCCCCGAGCAGTTCGAGGCCTGGGGCTGGCGCGTTCCGTTCCTGTTCTCCATCGTGCTGATCTTCGTGGGCTGGCTGATCCGCCGCTCCGTGGACGAGTCCCCCGTGTTCCTGGAGATGCGCCAGCGCGCCAAGGAGTCCTCCGCTCCCCTGGGTCAGCTGTTCCGGACCAACTCCCCGCAGGTCATCCTGGCCGCGCTGATCTTCGCCGCGAACAACGCCGCGGGCTACCTGGTCATCGCGTTCTTCGCGTCCTACGGCACCAAGGCCCTGGGGATGTCCCGCCCCGAGACGCTGATCGCCACGCTCGTGGGCGGCGTCGGGTGGCTCATCTTCACGATGTTCGGCGGGTGGATCTCGGACAAGATCGGGCGCAAGCTCACGTTCCAGGTCGGCTACGGCATCATCATCCTGTGGGCCATCCCCATGTGGTGGATGCTCAACACGGCGTCCCTGCCCCTGTTCGCGGCCGCGATCTTCATCCTGACGATCGGTCTGGGTCCGTCCTACGGTCCGCAGTCCGCCATGTACGCCGAGATGTTCCCGGCCCGCGTCCGCTACTCCGGTGTCTCGATCGGTTACGCCCTGGGGTCGATCATCGGTGGCGCGTTCGCCCCCATGATCGCCCAGCTGCTGCTCAACCGCACCGGCGCCGCGTGGACCATCGGCCTGTACATCTCCCTGATCTCGCTCGTGTCTTTCATCGCGGTCTCCTTCGTCAAGAAGTCGGACCAGGGCAAGGACCTGCACGTCGCGGAGGTGCACCAGGAGTACGTCCGGGCGCACCCGGACGAGATCGTTCCCCCGGTGGCCGGCGAGCCCGAGACCACCGCTCCGGCGCGCATCCGCCGCCACTGATCCCCGACACACGAACCAACCGTCCCGGCCTCTGATTCGTCGGAGGTCACGACGGCGCACGGCGGGCCCGGCAGCCATACGGTTGCCGGGCCCGTCGCGCTCTTCCCCGCGTGACCGTCATCGATTGACGTGGCTCACATGATCGGGGAACCTTTGCAGTGAACGCTCGGTCAGTTATTGCCCCACTTAGGAGTTGCCATGTCCTCGATGCCCCAAGCCTTCCTCGTCGGAGGGGCGCGAACCCCCGTGGGTCGTTACGGCGGTGCCCTGTCCTCGGTGCGCCCGGACGACATAGCCGCACTGTGCATCCGTTCCGTCGTGGAGGACGCCGGCATCGATCCCGCGCTCGTGGACGAGGTGATCCTGGGCAACGCCAACGGCGCCGGTGAGGAGAACCGCAACGTGGCCCGGATGGCGTGGCTGCTCAACGGGTACCCGGACACGGTCCCCGGGATTACGGTCAACCGGCTGTGCGCGTCGGGGATGTCCGCGATCACGATCGCGTCCCAGATGATCAAGTCCGGGGCCGCGGACATCGTGGTGGCCGGTGGCGTGGAATCCATGTCCCGCGCGCCGTGGGTCATGGAGAAGCCCCGTACGGCGTTCGCCAAGCCCGGGGAGGTCTTCGACACCTCGATCGGGTGGCGGTTCGTGAACCCCGCGTTCGTGGAGGGCCCGCTCTCGCGGGACGGCAAGGCCACCTACTCGATGCCCGAGACGGCCGAGGAGGTCGCCCGGGTGGACGGAATCTCCCGCGAGGACGCGGACGCCTTCGCCGCGCAGTCGCACGAGAAGGCCCTGGCCGCGATCCGCGCCGGTCATTTCGACGCCGAGATCGTGCCCGTGGAGGTCCACGGCCGCAAGGGTGCGGTCACGGTCGTGGACACGGACGAGGGCCCCCGCGAGGGCTCCACCCCGGAGGTGCTCGCCAAGCTGCGCCCCGTGGTCAAGGGCGGGTCCGTGGTCACGGCCGGCAACTCGTCCTCGCTCAACGACGGCGCGTCCGCCGTGATCGTGGCCAGCGAACGGGCCGTGACCAAGTACGGGCTCAACGCCCGAGGCCGCGTCGTGGACGGTGCTTCCGCCGGTCTCGCCCCCGAGATCATGGGCCTGGGCCCGGTGCCCGCATCCGAGAAGGTCCTGGAGCGCACCGGCTGGAACGCGGGCGATCTGGGCTCCGTGGAAATCAACGAGGCGTTCGCGACCCAGTCGCTCGCATCGATCCGCCGGCTCGGCCTGGACCCGGAGATCGTGAACCGGGACGGCGGGGCGATCGCCCTGGGCCACCCCCTGGGTTCCTCGGGCTCGCGCATCGTCATCACCCTGCTAGGCCGGATGGAGCGGGAGCAGACCGCCAAGGGCCTGGCCACCATGTGCATCGGCGTGGGCCAGGGTGCAGCACTGCTCGTGGAGCGGGTGTGATCCAGCCATGACGCAGCACGACACCCCCGAGTGGGCCGCGCAGTTCACGGCCCTGCGCATCACCGACACCCCGGACCGCATGCACGTGGCGCTGGACCGCCCCGCGGTGCGCAACGCCATCGACGAGGTCATGGTGGACGAGTTGCACGCTGTGTGCACCCGTCTGGAACGCAATCCCCGGATCATGATCCTGAGCGGCACGCACGTGAACGGGAAGGGGATCTTCGCCTCCGGTGCGGACATCGCGCAACTGCGCGAGCGGCGTCGTGAGGACGCCCTGCGCGGCGTGAACTCGCAGCTGTTCGACCGGATCGCCAAGCTACCCATGCCCGTGATCGCGGCCCTGGACGGCTACGCGCTGGGCGGGGGCGCGGAACTCGCGTGGGCCGCGGACTTCCGGATCGGCACGCCGCGGGTCAAGGTGGGCCAACCCGAGACCGGCCTGGGCATCATCGCCGCCGCGGGGGCCCTGTGGCGACTGCGGGAACTGGCCGGTGAGGCGCTCGCCAAGGACATCCTGCTGGCCGGTCGGGCCCTCTCCGCGCAGGAGGCCCTGGAGGCCCACCTGATCACCGAGATCCACGAACCAGACGAGCTGCTGGTCGCGGCGGATGCCCTGGCCGATCGCATCGCCGCGCAGGACCCGCTGGCCGTGCGCGTGTCCAAGCGTGTGTTCGCCATGCCGCGCGAGGCGCACCCCCACGTGGACGAGCTCGCGCAGGCCATCCTGTTCGAGTCGCAGGCCAAATTCGACCGTATGCAAGCGTTCCTGGACCGCAAGAAGGAGCCCAAGACATGACCGAGAACGCCACCGCAACCGTCCCGTCCCGCGTGGGAGTCCTGGGAGGCGGGCGCATGGGCGCGGGGATCGCCCACGCGTTCCTGATCTCCGGAGCGCGCGTGACCGTGGTGGAGGTGGACGGGCTGGCCGCGGAGAGCGCCAAGGAGCGGGTGGAATCGGACCTCGTCAAGTCCCTCGAGCGCGGGAAGATCGACGGCAACCTAGACACGTGGACCCAGAACTTCTCCGTGAGCGTGAACTACGCGGACTTCGCGGACTGCGAGCTCGTGATCGAGGCCGTTCCCGAGACCTGGGACCTCAAGGTCTCCTCCCTCCAGCGGGTCGAGAAGAACCTGTCCGAGACGGCGTGGCTGGCCACCAACACGTCCTCGCTCTCCGTGGACGGGCTCGCCGATGAGCTCCAGCGCCCCGAGCGGTTCTGCGGCATGCACTTCTTCAACCCCGTCCCGGCCTCCACGCTCGTGGAGATCGTGATCGGGCGCAAGACCCGTCAGGAGCTGAAAGAGCTGACCCTGCAGTGGGTCGCGGGCATCGGCAAGACGCCGGCCACCGTGAACGACGCTCCCGGCTTCGCGTCCTCCCGGCTCGGGCTGGCCCTGGGCCTCGAGACCATTCGCATGGTCGAGGAGGGTGTGGCGTCCGCGGAGGACATCGACAACGCCATGGTCCTGGGCTACAAGCACCCCGTGGGTCCGCTCGCCCTCACCGACATCGTGGGTCTGGACGTGCGCCTGGGGATCGCGGAGTACCTCGAATCCACGCTCGGCCCCCGCTTCGCCCCGCCCCAGCTCATGCGGGACATGGTCGAGCGCGGCGAACTGGGCCGTAAATCCGGCAAGGGGTTCTACGACTACTCCTGAGCGCGTGCACGGCCGTACTCGTGGCGGGTTGGGTGCGCATCGGCTGTTCCACGCGTCGAACCCCTTCTGACTTGGGGTTCGACGACGCCGCGGGGTTGTTCCCCACCCCCGGCCCGGTCACCGCTGCGAACACCGCGGGTGCGGGCAGCACCCCAGCCGCGTCAGCCACCGCTACGGCGCCGTCCCTGCCGGCCGTCGCGGACCCCTGCGCGGGGCCGTGCGACAAGACCTCAGCGATCCCGGTGCACCACCCCGTCTTCGGCGCCATGGAGATCGTGAGCTACGAACGTGTCGTGGAACCCGGCAGTGTCCCCGCGGGCAAGCAGGCCAGCTACGCCGTGTACCAGAACGGTCAGGCCGTGGGGTACGTGCCGCCCAGGGAGGGCACCACGGTGGTCTCCTTCGGCCCCGCTCCCGTGCTGGGAGCTCAGGAGTGGGATCTGCGCACCAACTCCACCGTGGACAAGTACGGCAACGTGTATCTGACGGACGGCCAGGAGTTCGTGGCCCAGAAGTAATCACGACACCCGGCCCCCACCGGAACGACGACGGCGACCCCCGCGGGTGCGGAAGTCGCCGTCGTATATCCGTCCAGCGGAGGTGGCGGGTTCAGCGCTCCACCAGGACCCCGTCCTCGTCCGCCCACAGGGTCCTGCCCGGGCGGAAGGTCACGCCGCCGAAGGTGACGATCACGTCCACTTCCCCGGAGTCGTTGGGTTCGGACTTGCGGGGATTCGTGCCCAGCGCCTTGATGCCGATGTCCAGGGTGCCCAGTTCCACGCGGTCCCGCACGGGGGCGTTGATGATCAGCCCGGCCCACCCGTTCTCCATGGCGGTGCGGGCCACGTTGTCCCCGAGCAGCGCGCGGTTCATGGATCCCTGCCCGTCCACCACGAGCACCGCGCCCTCACCGGGGGTGGCCACGAGCTTCTTGACGTCCACGTTGGACTCGAAGCAGCGCACCGTGCGGATGGGTCCGGTGAACCGGTGGACACCACCCACCGAGATGAACTGGGTGGTCACGGACTGCAGGTCCTCGCCGTGTTCGTCGTACAGGTCGGCGGTCGCGAAGCTCATGGGTCACCTTTCATGCCTACGGATCGCCGACGACGCTCGGGGCCCGGGCACGCGGCGTCCGGACACGGACGGTCCGGGCGCGTAGGGGTGGCGCGGCGTCATCGGCGGGAACGTGATGGAGGTTACGTGAGGTCGCCGGATGAGGCAACGGGGGCGTGTCGCTGCAGGAAGCGGTAGACCTCGGTCTCGTCCACCCCGGGGAACGCGCCGGCGGGCATGGCGGCGAGCATGTGGGACGCGGGGCGGGCGGAGGGCCAGGACTGGCCGTCCCACTGCTCGGCGAGCGCCGGGGCGGGCTGTTGGCAGCACGCGGGGTCGGGGCAGGTGGAGGTGTGGCGCACCGTGGTGGCGCGGCCCCGGAACCACTTGACGTGCTCGTACGGCACACCGAAAGAGATGGAGAATTCCCCGTTCTCGGATCCCTCCACGCGGGCCGAGCACCAGAACGTGCCGTGCGGGGTGTCGGTGTACTGGAAGTGGGACAGCAACCGGTTGGTCCCCGAGAACGCCTGCCGCGCGGAGAAGAACCGGCAGGCCCTCTGCCCCTCCACCGCGCCGCTGTGGTCGGTGGGCAACTGCAACCCGTCGTTCTGCCAGGCCTTGTGGATGATCCCGGAGGAGTGCACCTTCTCGAAGTGGGTGGGGATGCCGAAGTGGTGGGTCATCAGGTTGGTCATCCGGTGTGCCGCGGTCTCGTGGGACACCGCGAACGCGTCCCGTAGGTCGTCCACGGACAACTCCCGCTGGGACTTGGCGCGGCCCAGCAGGTCCACCGCGGAGGCCTCCGGGATCATCAGGGCCGCCGCGAAGTAATTCGTCTCCACGCGCTGTTCCAGGAACTCGCCGTAATCCGCCGGGCGGTGGTGTTCAAGCAAGTGATGCCCCACGGCCTGCAACAACACCGACCACGGCGAGCCCGCCCCGGCGGTGGCCGGCAGGTAGAACCGGCGGTTGCGCAGGTCCGTGACCGAGCGCGTGGAGTGCGGCAGGTCCGGGACCTGGTGGATCTCGAATCCCACGTGCTCCACGAGCCGCGAGATGTGGTGCTCGGACAGCGGTCCGCCCGTGTGGCGGATCGCGGCGAGCAGGTCCGCGGCCATGGTCTCGATGCGTTCGAAGTAGTTGTCGATCCCCCGCATGCGTGCTCGCAATTGCGTGTTGGCGCGCCGGGCCTCCTCGGGCGTGGCCGCTTGTTCCTCGAGCCGCTGGGCGAGTTGCCGCTGCAGTGCCGCGAGCGCCTCGAGGGTTTCGGTACTCGTGCCCGGCCCCACCCGCACCGTGGGCAACCCGAGGGACGCGTACATGGGTCCGCGCTGCACGCGTTCCACCTGGATCTCCAGTTCCATGCGGCGCGACGGCGCCTTGGTCCCCAGCAGTTGCTCCACGCTCATGTCCAGCGCGGCAGCGATGGCGGACAGCGCGCTGAGCTTGGGTTCGCGCTTGCCGTTCTCGATCAGCGACAGCGCCGACGCCGCCATGCCCACGGTGCGCGCGAGCTCCTCGAGCGTGATCCGCAGTCGCTTGCGGCGGTAGCGGATCCGCCGCCCCAGCACGATCGGATCGGTCGGGTCCCCGGACTCCTCGGGTGGCACGTCGGACGACGAGCGCGCGGGGACCCGCGTGCCGGACGCGGGGTCCGTGCGCCGCGGTGTTGCCGTCCGGGCGGGCTCCGTGTCCCGCGACCGCGCAGCGCGCGCGGGTTCCGAGCCATGAGCGCTCCGCGGTGCGGCGGGGCGAGGGGGAGCGCCGTCGCCGGTGCGACGGCGCCTGCGGGGTCCTGTGTCCGGGGTCATAGTCCGAGTTTAGGCAGATTTTTCTCAAGCGTGAAGAAAACCAATTCTTCATCCTAAAAGCTTCTATGCGGGAGTGCAGATCGCGGCAAAAGTGGAACACATCAAGTTACCCGTGCGGAGCTCCCACCGAGGCCGCCGGCTCGAACGATCAAAGGAGAACGAGATGAGCAACGAGAACAGCAACCTCCGCAGCGCCGAGGAACTCGCCCGGGACTGGGAGGAGAACCCCCGCTGGGCCGGCGTGACCCGTGACTACGCCCCCGAGGAGGTCCTGCGTCTGCAGGGTTCCTTTCGAGAAGAGCACACCAACGCCCGCCGCGGTGCGGAACGGCTCTGGTACCTGCTCAACTCGGAGGATTACATCAATGCTCTGGGCGCTCTGACCGGTAACCAGGCCGTCCAGCAGGTCAAGGCCGGGCTCAAGGCGATCTACCTCTCCGGTTGGCAGGTCGCCGGTGACGCGAACCTCGCGGGCCAGACCTACCCGGACCAGTCTCTCTACCCTGCGAACTCGGTTCCCCAGGTGGTGCGCCGGATCAACAACGCGCTCAAGCGTGCGGACCAGATCGAGCACGCCGAGGACGTCCACACCGTGGAGAACTGGATGGCGCCGATCGTCGCGGACGCGGAGGCCGGCTTCGGCGGACCGCTCAACGCCTTCGAGCTCATGAAGTCCATGATCGACGCCGGTGCGGCCGGTGTGCACTGGGAGGACCAGTTGGCCTCCGAGAAGAAGTGCGGTCACCTGGGCGGCAAGGTGCTGATCCCCACCCAGCAGCACATCCGCACCCTCAACGCGGCCCGCCTCGCGGCGGACGTGGAGGACGTCCCCAGCATCATTATCGCCCGCACGGATGCCGAGGCGGCCACCCTGATCACCTCGGACATCGACGAGCAGGACGCCGAGTTCATCACCGGCGAGCGCACCCCGGAGGGCTTCTACAAGGTCCGCAACGGTGTGGAGCCCTGCATCGCCCGCGCCAAGGCGTACGCCCCCTACTCGGACCTGATCTGGATGGAGACCGGCACGCCGGATCTCAAGCTGGCCCGCCAGTTCGCGGATGCCGTGCATGAGGACTTCCCGGACCAGATGCTCGCGTACAACTGCTCGCCGTCCTTCAACTGGAAGAAGCACCTGGACGACGAGACCATCGCCAAGTTCCAGCGCGAACTCTCCGCCATGGGCTACCGCTTCCAGTTCATCACCCTGGCCGGTTTCCACGCGCTGAACTACTCGATGTTCGATCTGGCCCACGGCTACGCCCGCAACCAGATGACCTCGTACGTGGAACTGCAGGAGCGCGAGTTCGCCGCCGAGGAGCGCGGTTACACCGCCACCAAGCACCAGCGCGAGGTGGGTACCGGGTACTTCGACCTGGTCTCCCAGGTGGTCAACCCCAACTCCTCCACGATCGCCCTCACGGGCTCCACCGAGAGTGCCCAGTTCTGAACCCGGCGCCCTGAAGACCCGCGGAGACCGGAGCACGGTCACTGAGGCCAAAGAACTCCGGGCATCCGGTCTCCGCGTCCACCCTGTCCGCGCGGCATGAGAGGGGACTCCTCAGCCCTCCCGCGGACCACGAACCGCCCCGACACCGTTCCCATGCGGTGCCGGGGCGGTTCCGTGTATTCCCTGCGGCGCCGGAGCGGTTCCGCGCTCCCTCCGCGGTGCCGGAGCGGCTCAGCGGACGACGACGCCGCGGTGCCCTTCCCGAGGGACGGGCACCGCGGCCTCGTCGGACGAATGCTCAGGAGCGCTTCGCGGGCTTGAGGTAATTGGTGATCCGCACGGTGCACAGGCGCTTGCCGGTGTCGATGTGGGTGATGACCACCTCGTGGTTCGTAACGCTGCGCCCCAGGTGGATCGCCGTGGCCACGCCGCGCACCCGGCCGCTTGTAGCGGAGGCGTGGTGGGTCGCGTTGATGTCCACGCCCACGGCCACCTTGCCCATGGTGGAGCCGTGGATCACCGCGGCCCACGAGCCCAGCATCTCCCCGAGCGCCACGGACGCGCCGCCGTGCAGCAGCCCCAGGGACTGGCGGTTGCCCTCCACGGGCATGGTCGCCACCACGCGCTCGGCGGACTGCTCCTCCACCACCACGCCCATCTTCTCGTCCAGTTCACCCAACTCGATGGTCCATGGCTCGTACGCCTCACCGAACTCCTCGGCGGGGGACGCGACTCGTGCGTTCTCGGCGCGGACGTCCGCGCGGGTGGGATCCTCGTGCATGCTGACTCCTCGGTGATCAGGCCCCACGCCGCGCCGGTGGGCCGCGCTGAGCGGTGCGCAGAGCGGCGTCGAACGCCGACGGCGGAGCGTGGTGACCATGGTGCCCTTGTGTGACCTAGGTTATCCTGGACCATATACTGACCGATCGTTCGGCTGATGGCCGCGACAGTCCGGAGGACCCCGCGTGAACACCCAGACCCAGGCATCCGAGACCCAGGAACCGCAGATCCTGCCCAGCTTCGTCGCCGGGAAGTGGTGGCGGCCGGAGGACCCGCAGAAGATCGCGGACGTGCGCAATGCCACCACCGGGGAGCTCGTGGCCCGGGTGAGCACGGACGGGATCGACACCGCGGGCGCCGTGGACCACGGACGCACCGTGGGCCAGGCCGCACTGGGGCAACTGCGCACCCACGACCGCGCCCTGATCCTCAAGCAGCTCGCGCAATACCTGGGCGAGCACAAGGAGGAGCTGTACGAGATCTCCTACGCGACCGGGGCCACGGCCAAGGACCACCTGATCGACATCGACGGTGGGATCGGGACCCTCTTCACGTTCTCGTCCAAGGGACGGCGCGAACTGCCCAACGCCAACGTGATCGTGGACGGCGCGGTGGAACAGCTCTCACGGGACGGTTCGTTCCTGGGTGAGCACGTCTACACCCGCGTGCCCGGGGTGGCCGTGCAGATCAATGCGTTCAACTTCCCCGTGTGGGGCATGCTGGAGAAGTTCGCGCCGGCGTTCATCGCGGGCGTGCCCACCATCGTGAAGCCCGCGACCCCCACCGGGTACGTGACGGAGGCGTGCGTGCGCCTCATGCTGGCCTCGGGTCTACTGCCGGAGGGTTCCCTGCAGCTGATCTCCGGCGCCGCGCGCGATCTGCTGGACCACCTGGACGCCCGCGACCACGTGGCCTTCACCGGCTCGGCCGCCACCGCCCAGTTGCTGCGCGCCCACACCAACGCGCAGGAGAAGGGCGTGCGTTTCACGGCGGAGACCGATTCGCTCAACGCCGCGATCATGGCCCCAGACGTCACCGAGGACTCCCCCGAGTTCGAGGCGTTCGTGAAGTCCGTGGTCCTGGAGATCACCGCCAAGGCCGGGCAGAAGTGCACCGCGATCCGCCGGGTCATCGTTCCGCAGTCGCTCAAGCCCGCCGTGATCGGCGCGCTGCGGGAGCGGGTGGCGCAGCGCGCCGTCGTCGGCAACCCGCGCGATTCCGCCACCACGGTGGGCCCGCTCGCGTCCGACGACCAGCACTTCGAGGTGCTGCGCTCCGTGCGCACCCTGATCGACGCCGGCGCCACCGTGGAACTCGGCGGCCCCGAGGAACTCGCGTCCCTGCCGGACCAGGGCGCCTTCTTCCCCGTCACGGTGCTCTCGTTCGACGACGCCCGCACCCCCGCCGTCCACGAGCTCGAGGCGTTCGGCCCGGTCACCTCGGTGCTGGGCTACTCGGGGGACATCGCGGACGCCGTGGAGATCGCCGCGCTGGGCGGCGGCTCGCTCGTGGCGACTGTGTGCACTCACTCCCCCGAGCTCGCGGCGCAGTTCGCCTCCGGAATCGGTGCGTACCACGGTCGCGTGCTCTTCCTGGATCGCGACGACGCTAAAACCTCCACCGGTCACGGCTCCCCCGTTCCCCACCTGGTCCACGGCGGCCCCGGCCGCGCCGGTGGTGGGGAGGAACTCGGTGGCGTGCGCGGGGTCAAGCACTACATGCAGCGCACCGCCGTCCAGGGCTCCCCGGACCTGCTGACCGGGATCACTGGCAAGTGGCACTGGGGCGCGACCGCCAACACCGTGACCCGCGAGGACGTGGAGAGCGGCACCGGGGAGCACCCCTTCCGGAAGTCGCTGCAGACCCTGCGGATCGGGGACCAGTTCGTCTCGGACCTGCGCACGGTCTCACTCGAGGACATCCTGGAGTTCGCGGAGAAGACCGGGGACACGTTCTACGCCCACACGGACGAGGAAGCCGCCATGGCCAACCCGTTCTTCCCCCGGCGGGTGGCCCACGGCTACCTGCTGGTCTCGTGGGCCGCGGGGCTCTTCGTGGAGCCCGCCCCCGGGCCAGTACTCGCCAACTACGGGCTGGAGAACCTGCGGTTCATCACCCCCGTGACGTATGACGACGCCATCCGGGTCACCCTGACCGCCAAGAAGATCACCCCGCGCGTCACGGACGAGTACGGCGAAGTCGCCTGGGATGCCCGCCTGACCAACCAGAAGGACGAGATCGTGGCCACCTACGACGTCCTGACGCTGGTGGCCAAGCGGTGGCCGGTGGCGGACAGCGGGGCAGACCAGGACGTGGCGTGACGATCCATGTGACGGACACCACCTGGACACTGCTGGACGGGTCCCGGTACCGCCCCATCCGGGTACGTCCGGAGGACCTCCCCGCAATCGTGCGCCTGCTGGCGGACGATCCGCTGGGGAGCACTCGGGAAGGCGGGGACATGGGTGCCTACGAGCGCGCCTTCCAGGAGATCGCCGCCGATCCGCACCAGTTCCTGACCGCCGTCCGGAACGACGCGGGCGATGTGGTGGGCACCATGCAGCTCACGGTGATCCCGGGCCTGTCTCGCGGGGGCACACGCCGCCTGCAGATAGAGTCCGTTCGGGTGTCCTCCACCCTTCGCGGTCAGGGGCTGGGGGAACGAATGTTCGCCTGGGCGGAGACCGTTGCGCTCGACTCGGGCTGTTCACTGCTGCAGCTGACCACCGACACCTCGCGGCCTGATGCCCACCGTTTCTACGAGCGTCTGGGCTACCGCTCGTCCCACGTCGGTTTCAAGAAGCAGCTGCAGAACCCGGGCCCGGCATCCCAGCTGTACTGACCGGGCACGTTGGCCAGAAGCCTCTATATACTTCTTTATAGTTCAGCGGTTTTTATAAAGGAGTATCCATGCAGCGCTCCCCGTACACCCCTGGCGAGGTCACCGCATTCCTTCCCGGGCGAGAAACACACATGGTTCGACTACGCGTTCAGATGCAGCATGTAGCGGACGAAAAAGCATTCATTGCTCGGCCACGCGTGTACGTAGGGAGCCGAGGGGTCGGCAAAACGTCTTTGCTGCGGTATGGCCAACGAGCTGCACGCGAACGAGGACTGACCCCGGTCTGGATCACCGCTGGCGATGCCGACCTTCTGCCCGTCCTGTCCGCAGAACTCGAGAAGCTGACCCGCGCGTGGCACTCCGCGGCCGCGCAGGAGATCGCATCCCTGATCCGGAACCTGGAACTCTCCGTGAGTGTCGCAGGTCTGGGGGCCACAACCTCTCCCGGTCAGGGACGCTCCACGGCCGAGGCCCCGGGACAGGCCCTTGAAGCCCTGATCGCCGCCACTGCGCACTCACTGCACCGGCACGGCGGGGGCCTGGCGATCTTCATCGATGAGCTCCAGGCAGCGGATCACACGGCACTGAAAGCGCTGGCCTATGCATGGCAGCATCTTCGTTCCCGGGATGAAAGCCCCCTGCCAGCCACCCTCGTAGCGGCCGGATTGGGTCACACGTCAAATGTGGTCACGGATGCCGCCACGTTCGGAGAACGCTTCGAGTTCGTCCGCTTGAAGGACCTGAGCCGGGAAGCCGCGTACAACGCGCTGTCCGAACCCGCCATCAAGTTCGGTGTCTCCTGGCAGTACCAAGCAGTGGAGGCCGTCCTGGAGAAAGCTCACGGCTACCCCCACTTCCTCCAGCTGTGGGCACACGCCGCATGGGAATCGGCGGGTTTTCCCGACCCTGGCGGGACGATCACGCTGGGTGCAGTGGAGGCGTCCGAGGATGAGGTGCTCGAACAGCTGGATGTGTTCTACCGCACCAGATGGGGTAAAGCTACGCCTGCGGAACGCGAACTGCTGCGCGCCATCGCACTGCAGTCCAGCCCCGCACCGCGCAGGGCCGACGTGGCAGCCGCCATGGGAAAGCCGACCACGGCCATCAGCATGGCCCGGCGTTCTCTCATGGACAAAGGGATTCTCGATTCGCCCGCCAGGGGTTTGCTGGCTTTCACAGCGCCCGGATTCAGCAGCTACATCTTGGAGCAGGACGGCACCGAGGACTGAAAACTCAACCTCGACGACGGGCTGCTCAAGCGCATCGGCTCACCGCATGATGGCGAGCGTGGTGCAGCCCAGGTCCGAGGTGGGGCGGAATCCCAGGGAGCGGTAGAGCTTCACCACATGGCGGTTCCAGAGGGGATCGTCGGTGGTGATGTAGACCTGGCGGATGTGGGACGTCTCGTCCAGCACCTCGGTGAGCAGCGCACGACCGATGCCCCGCCGCTGGTGGTCCGGGTCCACCAGCAGGTCCTGGATGTACGCCACCGTCACACCGTCGCCGACGACCCGGGCCATTCCCACGAGCTCCCCCCGCATCCCACGCGGAGATGACCAGCCACGCGTTCTGGACCATGGGCCCGAAGTCCTCGGGGCGCCGCGTGTAGGAGCGCCACCCGACGGCGTCGTACAGGCGGATCAGCGCAGCGTGGTCGAGATCTCGGGAACGGGAGATGTCCATGGGCTCACCCTAGGCGGGCCTGGACACCTCCCTGCGGAGGGAGCGCCGGCTACGCCCGCAGGCCCGAGAAGACCATCGTCACCACGGTCGCCGTGAGCTGGTCCACTGTGCCCGAGCGGCCGGGCTGGTACCAGTCCACGATCGAGTTGACCATGCCCAGCATCAGACGCGGTGCGGACTTGCCGGAGACGTCCGTGCGCAGCTCCCCCAGCTCCTGTGCCTCGCGCACCAGGTCCTCGACCGTGCGGGTCAGGGTGCGACGACGCTGCAGCGCGGCCTCCTCGATCTCCGAGTTCCCACGCAGGCGCAGCAGCAGGGTCACGTAGGGCATCTGGTCCACGAGCACCCGCACCGAGCCGTCGAGGATCGCCTCGAGCTTGTTGACCGGCCCGTGGTCCGAGGCCAGGACGGACTCGAAGACCGCCTCCAGCGAGTCCAGCGCACGGTCCAGGGCCTGGCCGAGAATCGCCTCCTTGGACTCCACGTGGTGGTAGATCGCGGACTTGGAGATCCCCAGGTGCTTGGAGAGGGTCCCCATGGAGGTGGCGTCGTAGCCGTAGCGGTTGAAGACGTCCACGCACACGGACAGCAGGGTCTCTCGGTCGTACCCGGGACGGCCTCGCTTGGGGGCCGCCGCGGCGTCGTCGGAGGCGGGGGGAGTGCTCGCGGGGGGCATGGACGGGGACCTCGACCTTCTGTCGGGCTGTCGGGAACGGAGAACCTCAGGCTACCGGCTCGTCACCTGGGCTCCACCGCCGCAGCGGGCCCCGGCAACGCCGGAACTCACTTGTCACGGTGGTCGTAGACGCGGCGCAGCTTGCCCGAGGAACGTGCGAGGGTCCCGGGCTCGGCGATGTCGATCGTGGCGCTCGAACCGATCTTCGTCTTGATGTCGTGCAGCAGCTTCTTGCCACCCTCCTGGGCCTGCTCCAGGGTGGCTTCCTCGCGGCGCTCGATGTGGATGGTCATCTGGTCCATGCGGTGGGGCCGGGTGATCTCGAGCGTGAAGTGCGGGGAAAGCGCGGGGATCTTCAGCGCGAGTTCCTCGATCTGGGACGGGAAGAGGTTCACACCGCGCAGGATGATCATGTCGTCCGAGCGCCCCGTGATCCGGCCCATGCGCCGGTGACCCGGACGCGCGGTGCCCGGCAGCAGACGGGTGAGGTCGTGGGTGCGGTAGCGGATGATTGGCAGCGCCTGCTTGGTCAGGGCGGTAAACACGAGTTCGCCGGGGCGGCCGGTGGGCAGCACGGTGTCGTCGAACGGGTCGATGACCTCCGGGCGGAAGTGGTCCTCCCAGATGTGCGAACCGTCCTTCGTCTCGCAGGACTCGCCGGCCACGCCGGGACCCATGACCTCGGAGAGGCCGTAGATGTCGCACGCGGAGATGTTGAACGTCTTCTCGATCTCGTGGCGCATCTCCTCGGTCCACGGCTCCGCCCCGAGTACGGCGTGTCGCAGGGAGGTCTCGCGCGGGTCGAGACCGAGCTTGCGGAAGCCGTCCGCGATGGTGAGCAGGTACGTGGGGGTGGAGAGGATGGCCTGCGGCTCGAAGTCCCGGATGAGCTGCACCTGCTTTTCCGTCTGCCCTCCGGACATCGGGATCACGGCGCATCCCAGGCGCTCCGCACCGTAGTGGGCGCCCAGCCCGCCGGTGAACAGCCCGTAGCCGTACGCGTTGTGCACCTTGTCCCCGGGCTTCATTCCCGAGAGCCGGAAGCAGCGTGCCACGAGGGCCCCCCATGTCTGCAGGTCCTCCTCCGTGTAGGCCACCACGGTGGGCTGCCCGGTGGTGCCCGACGACGCGTGGATGCGTCGGATCTCGGACATGGGCGTGGCGAAGGACGTGAACGGGTAGGCCTTGCGCAGGAATTCCTTGTCCGTGTAAGGGAACTTCGCGAGGTCCTCGAGCTCCCGGAAGTCATCCGGGTGCACCCCGTGCTCGTCGAAGAGCTCCTGGTAGGCGGGCACGTTCTCGTACGCGTAGTGCAGGGTCCACTTCAGGCGCTCCGTCTGCAGCGCCTCGATCTGGTCCCGGCTCATCAGCTCCTCGGGATCCGGCTGAGAGGAGTCCTCGGAGGCCACGGGGTGGTACGGGCTGGGCACGGAGCACGACGTCATGGGTTCACGCTTTCTGGCGAAGGGGCACGGTGCGGCTGCGGCCGCGGAACTGGGCGACGACGTCCCCGTCCTGAGTGGAGACGGTGATGTCGCACAGGCCACTGCGCCCGGTGGTGGCGATCTGGCGACCCTCCGCGACGAGGGTCTGGCCCGGGTGGGCCGAGCTGAGGAAGTTGATGTCCACGCCCTGGGCCACGGTCATGGAGGTGCCGTCCGGTTCCGGGTCGTTGCACGTCATGGCGAAGCACGAGTCCGCGAGCGCGAAGATCATCCCGCCGTGCACGATGCCGAAGCCGTTGAGCATCTCCTCCCGCACGGCCATGGAGATCACGCAGTGCCCGGGGTCCGCGCGCTGCACGGTGATCCCCAACCACTCGGAGGCACGGTCGCCAGTGAGGACGGGATGGTGTGGCACGGGCGCTCCTCAGATTATTCGAACGATCGGTCAGTATGTAATCGCAGAAATGTGACCCGTGTCAACAAAAATCCGTGCATGACGCGAGCCCCGTGAGGCCTCCCGCGAGCGCGGAACAGCCCCCGGAATATGTTGACGACCACACGGGGGGGCTATATCCTGAACGAGCGGTCAGTTATTATTGTCGGCAGCGTACAGAGTTCATCCTCCGCTCCCATCTCACCCGCGAACCGAGGACACACACCATGACTGAGCAGACCACCTCTGCGGACCAGGCGGAGCCCACCGCCGAGCAGCAGCACTTCGAGCACCTCCTCAGCGAGGACTCCCGCGTGGAGCCCCGGGACTGGATGCCGGAGGCCTACCGGAAGAGCCTGACCCGCCAGGTCTCCCAGCACGCGCACTCCGAGATCATTGGCATGCAGCCGGAGGCCAACTGGATCACCCGCGCCCCGAGCCTCAAGCGCAAGGCCGTGCTGATGGCCAAGGTCCAGGACGAGGCCGGCCACGGGCTGTACCTCTACTCCGCGGCGGAGACCCTGGGCACCCCGCGCTCCGTGCTCAACGAGCAGCTGCTGAGCGGCAAGGCCAAGTACTCCTCGATCTTCAACTACCCGGCCCGCACCTGGGCGGACATGGGCGCGATCGGCTGGCTCGTGGACGGCGCCGCGATCTGCAATCAGGTGCCGCTGTGCCGCGCCTCCTACGGCCCGTACGGCCGCGCGATGGTGCGCATCTGCAAGGAGGAGTCCTTCCACCAGCGCCAGGGCTGGGAGATCCTCTACGAGCTCTCCCACGGCACCGAGGCGCAGAAGCGGACGGCCCAGGAGGCCGTGAACCGCTTCTATGGCCCCGCCCTGCAGATGTTCGGCCCCCCGGACGCCGACTCCCCCAACTCGCAGCAGTCCATGCAGTGGAACATCAAGCGCTTCTCCAACGACGAGCTGCGCCAGCGCTTCGTGGACATGATCGTCCCGCAGGCCGAGGCTCTCGGCCTGACCCTGCCGGACCCGGACCTGAAGTGGAACGAGGCCCGCGGCCACTACGACTACGGCCAGCTGGACTGGAACGAGTTCATGTCCGTGATCAAGGGCTCCGGCCCGTGCAACGTGCAGCGCATGAAGCGCCGCCGCGAGGCCCACACCAACGGTGCCTGGGTCCGCGAGGCGGCCGAGGCCTATGCCCAGCGGCAGGCGCGCGAGGCCACCGAGGTGGAGGCAGCGGCGTCGTCCCCCGAGGCCGCCGTGGCGATCGACGAGACCACTGTGATGGCGGGCCGCGGCTCCGCCGAGCTGATCGGAGCCTGAGCATGAGTGAGAACCAAACCGGCAAATGGCCCCTGTGGGAGGTCTTCGTGCGTTCTTCGCGCGGGCTGTCTCACGTGCACGCGGGCTCCCTGCACGCCCCGGACGCCACCATGGCCGTGCGCAACGCGCGTGACCTCTACACCCGGCGCAACGAGGGCACGAGCGTGTGGGTGGTCCCCGCGGACGCCATCACGGCCTCGGATCCGGACTCCAAGGGCGGCTACTTCGAGTCCGCGCAGGGCAAGAGCTACCGCCACGCCACGTACTACACCAAGAGCGAAGGGGTGAAGCACCTGTGAGCGCGTTCGCCTCCCACGACTCCGCCACCAAGCAGTCCGCGGGTGACGCGATCACCGCCGAGGAGATCGCGGAGACCGGCGGCAAGGCCTCGGAAGCCGTGGCCCAGTACGCTCTGCGTCTCGGCGACGACGCCCTGATGCTGTCCCAGCGCCTGGGCTGGTGGATCTCCCGGGCCCCCGAACTCGAGGAGGACATCGCCCTCGCCAACATCGCGCTGGACCTCATCGGCCACGCGCGCTTCCTGCTGACCTACGCGGGCTCCGCGTGGGGGAAGACCGAGGACGAGCTCGCGTACTTCCGCGACGAGGAGGAGTTCCGCTCCGTGCGCCTCGTGGAGCAGGAGAACGGGGACTTCGGTCAGACCATCGCGCGTCAGCTGCTGTTCTCCTTCTACCAGTACGAGCTCTACTCGGCGCTGCAGTCCTCCACGGACCAGACCCTGGCCGCGATCGCGGACAAGGCGCTGAAGGAGGTCGAGTACCACCAGGACCACGCCGCCCAGTGGATGCTGCGCCTGGGCCTCGGAACCGAGGAGTCCAAGCGGCGCATCCAGGAGGGCCTCTACTACATGTGGCCCTACCTGGACGAGCTGTTCGCGGACGAGCCCCTGCACGACGAGCTCGAGGGCATCGCCGTGCGGCCCTCCAGCCTGCGCGAGCGGACCATGGACCGCGTCACCGCCCTGCTGGCGGAGGCCGAGCTCGATGTCCCGAACGTGGCCCAGGCCCGACTCTCCGCCGCACCGCGTGACGGCTCCTACTCCGAGTACCGCGGGTACATCCTCGCTGAGATGCAGTGGCTCGCCCGCCAGCATCCCGGCGCCACGTGGTGAGCACCGTGTTCTCCCGCGTTCCGCCCCGCTCGCTGCCACCCACGGGCGGCGTGGCGCCCCGGGAGGTCCCCCTGGGGCCGTCCCGGCGCCCGGGCGATGCGCGCGACGCCGCCCTGTGGGACGTCGCCGCCACGGTGTGCGACCCCGAGATCCCCGTGCTCACGCTCGAGGACCTCGGGGTGCTGCGGGACGCCGTGGCGCGGGAGAACGAGAACGTCGTCGTCATCACCCCCACCTACTCGGGCTGCCCCGCCATGGACACCATGGCCGCGGATCTCGAAGCCGCGGTCACCGCCGCCGGCTACGAGGACGTGCGCGTGGTGCAGGTGCTGCGCCCGGCGTGGACCACCGACTGGATGTCCACCGCGGGCCAGGCCAAGCTGCGCGAGTACGGCATCGCCCCGCCCACCGGGCGCACCGCCGCCGGGCACAACTCCGGACCGGTGCGACTGAGCCTGGCCGTGAAGTGCCCGCACTGCAGCTCCCTGGACACCCGCGAGATGACCCGTTTCGGGTCCACGTCCTGCAAGGCCCTGTGGGTCTGCAACGACTGCAAAGAACCCTTCGACTACTTCAAGGTGCACTGATCATGAGCGAAACGCCGGACACCTCTGCCGTGGAGGAAGCCACCGAGGCCAGCGCGGGTGACGGCAAGCGCCGCGCCACGTTCAACACCCTCGCGGTCTCCGAGGTGCGTAAGCTGACCCCCGACTCCGTGGAGGTCACGTTCGAGGTCCCCGAGGACCTCGTGGCGGACTACAACTACCTGCCCGGGCAGTACGTGGCCATCCGCTCACAGATCAACGGGCACGAGGTGCGCCGCTCCTACTCGATCTGCGCGGACCCCACCCCGGGTGAGATCCGTGTGGCCATCAAGAAGGACATGGGCGGCGTGTTCTCCACGTGGGCGAACGAGCAGCTCGCCGCCGGGGACACCCTGGACGTGATGAACCCGCAGGGCGCATTCACGTCCAAGGTCAACATCACCTCCATGAACGACCCCGAGAAGCTCGCCGAGCGGGAGGTGGCCAAGAAGCGCAACGTGCACCTGGTGGCGTTCGCCGCCGGGTCCGGGATCACGCCCATCATGGCGATCGCCCGCGCGCTGCTGCGCGCCTCCGACACCGCCGCGATAGACGTCATCTACGCCAACCGCTCGTCCATGGACGTGATGTTCGCGGCGGAGCTGGGCGACCTCAAGGACAAGTACCCCGCCCGCCTGGCCGTGCACCACGTGCTCTCCCGCGAGCAGCGGATCTCGCCGCTGATGTCCGGGCGGATCGACCACGACAAGCTCGAGGAGCTGCTGGACCACGTGGTCCAGGTGGACTCCACGGACGAGTGGTTCCTGTGCGGGCCCTTCGAGCTCGTGCAGCTGTGCCGGGACGTCCTCAAGGAGCGCGGCGTGGACGAGTCCCGCGTGCGCTACGAGCTGTTCACCACCGGCAAGCCCACCACCCCGCAAGGCCAGCAGGGCCGCATGGTCAAGGCGGACCCCAAGGGCGAGAACTACGAGATCGTCTTCACCCTGGACGGCACCTCCGCCCATGTGAAGTCTCCCAAGTCCGCCGCGGAGACCGTTCTCAACGCCGCTCTGCGCGTGCGCCCGGACGTCCCCTTCGCGTGCGCCGGCGGGGTGTGCGGCACGTGCCGCGCCAAGGTCACCTCCGGCGAGTTCGAGATGGAGGAGAACTTCGCGCTCGAGAAGGACGAGCTGGACGCCGGGTACGTCCTTACCTGCCAGACGCGCCCCACGTCCGACCGGTTGAGTGTGGACTTCGACGCCTGAGTCCCATGCACTCCGACGACGACGCCGCGCCGGGACCGCGCGGCGGCGTCGTCGTACCTGCCCGCTCGCCCCGCGGGGCGCACAGGAACCCCGAACCGCAAGGAGAACCCCATGATCGACCTGACGATCGAGGACGCGATCGCCCGCGTGGTGCTCGACGCGCCCAAGAAGCTCAACTCGCTGGACGAGGCCGCGCTGGACGATCTCGCCGCCGCATACACCGAGGCCGAGCGGGCCGGCGTGCGAGCGCTCGCGCTGAGTGGCGAGGGGCGTGCGTTCTGCGCGGGCCGGGACATCTCCGCCGTAGACCCGGGGAGTGACGACACCGACGGCTACCTCACCGGCAAGGTGCAACCGCTGCTGCAGCAGATGTCCCGGTTCCCCGCGCCCACGTTCGCCGCGGTGCAGGGCGCGTGCTTGGGCGTGGGGCTGGGGCTCGCGATCGCCACGGACGTGGTGTACGTGGCGCAGGACGCGACCATCGGATCCCCGTTCGCCAACCTGGGGGCCACGCTGGACTCGGGCGGGCACGCCCTGTTCACCGAACGACTGGGCCCCCACCGCACCCTGGACCTGATCTACACCGCCGAGATGATGACCGGCGCTGAGGCCGTGGCGGCGGGACTGTTCTCCCGAGCCGTGCCGGCGGAGGAGCTCATGGAGTTCACCATGCAGCGGGTGTCGAAGGTGGCCCGCGGTGCCACGCAGTCCTACCTGGCGTCCAAGGAACTCGTGGCCCAGGTGCGGGACAACCGCGTGGGGTTGTGGGAGTCCATGGCAGCGGAGAACAAGGCCCAGGCGGCCCTGTGCGCCACGGACGACTACAAGGAGGGCTTCGCGGCCTTCCAGCAGAAGCGCAAGCCGGAGTTCACGGGACGGGGCTGAGCGCTTGGGCCGCAGCCGGACCGCGGTGAGTAGGGACGCCGTCGGCCTTCGCTGCGCATACCTGGGCGGCCGCTCCGACGCGGTGAGTACATCTGTGCCCCGGAAAGACCACGGGAAGCGCCTGTCCGTGTTTTTTCGGGACACAGATGTATCGCGTGATGGCTTCTCGCGTGGCCTACGCTGAGGCCCATGCCCACAGCGCGTGACAGCGAGTCCAAGCGGCGTTCCTCGGGACGCACCGATCAGCCCCTCGAGGACGAGCTGGTCGAGGAGTTCCAGAACACCGTCCAGGAAGGCACGGATCGGCTGCACCGCACGTGGCGGGCGTTGATCATCACCGGCCTCTTCGGCGGGATCGACGTGGGCCTGGGCATCATGGCCATGCTCGCGGTCATGGATGTCACCGACTCCAAACTGCTGGCGGGCATCGCGTTCGGCGTGGGGCTGCTCGCGTTGCGCCTGGCCCACTCCGAGCTGTTCACCGAGGACTTCCTGCTCCCCATCAACGCGGTGGTCGCCGGTCACGGGACGTGGTGGTCACTCGTGCGGCTGTGGGGTGGGACCCTGCTGGCCAACCTCGTGGGTGGCTGGGTGTTCATGTGGGTGGTCGTTGCGGCGTTCCCCGACTTCACGGACTCCCTGGTGGAGGTCGCCTCGGGGTACGTCGCGGACGGGATCGGTTTGGAGACCGTGTGCCTGGCCCTGTTGGCCGGTTCCACTATCACCCTCATGACCCGCATGCAGCAGGGTACGAACAACGACATGATGACCGCGGTGATCTCCCTGATCGGCGGCCTGTTGGTCGTGGGCCTGGGCATGCTCCACGGAGCGCTGAACTCCATCGTGATCTTCGGGGCCATGCACGCCGGTTGGGACTACTCCTACCTGGACTGGTTCGCGTGGTTCGCGTGGGTCATCCCGCTGAACATGATCGGCGGCCTGGTGATCATCTCCATCCCCCGCCTCATCCGCACGTGGGAACTGCTCATGGCCGAACGCCGCGGCGAGAGGATCTCGGACGCGTCGTCCGAGGAGGAAGAGGAAGACCGACCGTGACAAATGCTCCTCGTCGACACATGTTCGGTTTCCCGTGAAGGGTTTACCCATTTGATCAACAATCCTCTGATCGTCCTCTCGATCGCGGCTGGAAGGGTTACCCCATCACCGGGAACTGGGTAGCCCCCGCAGGAATGGGCGCCTTCGCCTGTCTGATGGGAATCTTTCCTGTACGCCCAGCAAAATCGGCCATTAATTCCTCTAATGCCGGCCCTTCCGCTTCGGTGTTCCAACCATTGAGTATCCGGATCCCACCCCCCGACAGGAATAAACATTTCCCGTACCCCCATGGAGAATGGTTGCCGAGAAGGGTACAGGCTGGCCATATTCACCTGATTCACCCGACACGGGAGGTAGCTCGGATTGTTGATCCGCAGAACAGCTTTGCAGGCGGTGGGGCAGGTCAAACTGTCACCGGTCCGCTATCTCCCTTTAATTACCGGACTGGGGTCAGGTTTCCAACGGCTTCCCTGTACAAGCTCGTTGTCATGGCCGCCTTCTGTCAGGCTGCGGACGATGGCCTCATCGACCCGGCTGCACCGGTCGATCTGGTGCCTGAGACCCGCGTTCCCGGGCCCACGGGGTTGTCGATATGCCTGGACCCCGTATGCATGTCGTGGCGAGACCTGGTCGAATTGATGACGACCATCTCGGACAACACGGCTGGAAACGCGGTGCTATGCGCCGTGGGTCACGATCGTGTGGCACACACTCTGAGACGCCTCGGGTTGCTGCAAACCGATATCCGGCCCTACCTACTCGCAACCGATCTGCACACGGCCGAGGTTGGCCGTGACGCCGATAATCTGGATCCCTACCTTCTGCCCGATCCCCGGGAATACGACCCCCTGCTGGTATCGAGTACCACGGCCTCCGATCTCGTAGGTATCCTTTCGTTCATCTGGGAGGACCACGCAGCCACTCCCTCCCAGTGCTCGTTCATGCGGCATGTACTGGGATAACAAGCATGGGGACACCGTTTCGCTGAAGTCTTCACGTACCCGGGTGTCCAGAGCGCAGCCAAGACTGGGTCTTTGGCGGCGCTCAGCCATGAGGCTGGGGTCATTTCCCACCCCGACGAACCGCCTATCGCCGTCGCGGTCCTGACACAATCGGCCCGCAGGGAGCGGACCATTCCTCTGTCCAACACGGTGGTGGGGCAAATCGCTCGCCACTGCGTTCGTAGCTACCGCTAGGTCCTGTAGATACTCATGGACGGCGCCCATTTAGGTCATCATGGCGATACGGCGTACCGGGGGCTGCCAATCCGGCCGGTACATCTGAGTCCCCAAAAGGCCGGTGGTGGCGGGTTCGGATGGCATTTCCGGGCCTCAGATGTTCTGCGCATGACTGACCGTCCCGCCCCCGGGGTCACGACGCCGTACGGTTCCGCCCTGCGGGAACAGGCCGAGCCCCGGTGTGACCCGCCCCACCGCCGCTCAGTACCGTGGGGCTCATGACCACTTCCGTGTTTGACCTCGATGCCTTCGACCGCTCGGTCCGCCCGCAGGACGACCTCTTCCGCCACGTCAACGGTTCATGGCTGAAGGAGGCCCGGATCCCGGACGACAAGGCCAGCACCGGGGCGTTCATCGAACTGCGGGATCAGGCCGAGCAGGCGGTGCGCGAGATCATCACGGGCGCAAGCGCGGAGGGCGGCGCAGCGGCGTCGAACCCGGCGGAGCAGGGCGCCGAGACCAAGATCGCGCTGCTGTACGCGTCCTTCATGGACACGGACCGGATCGAGGAGCTGGCCACCGAGCCGCTGCGCGAGGACCTGGACGCCGTGGCCGTGATCGACTCCCCGCGTGCGCTGTCCAAGTGGTTCGGTACGGCCATGCGCCGGGGGATCGGGGCGGCGCTGGACATCGACCTGGACTCGGACCCCGGGGACCCGCAGCGCAACCTCGTGTTCGTGGGCCAGTCCGGGTTGGGGCTGCCGGACGAGGAGTACTACCGCGAGGAGCAGTACGCCGAGATCCGCGAGAAGTACGTGGCGCACGTGGCGAAGATGCTCGAACTGGCCGGATTCGAGGACGCCACCGAACAGGCGCAGGCGGTCATGGAGCTGGAGACGCGCATCGCCGCGCAGCACTGGGACAAGGTCACGGTGCGGGACCTCACCAAGATGTACAACCCCATGGGGTTCGCGGAACTCACGGACCAGGTCTCCCGCCTGGACTGGGACGCCGTGCTCGAGGGCATGGGGCTCACCCCGGAGCACCTGAGCACCGTGATCAACGCCCAGCCCAGCTTCTTCACGGGCCTGGACGAACTACTCACCGACGACCTGCTGGACGCGTGGAAGTCCTGGGCCCGCTGGCACGTGGTCTCCGCCCGCGCCGCGTACCTGCCGCAGGCCTTCGTGGACCAGAACTTCTCGTTCTACGGGACCGTGCTCTCCGGGACGCCGCAGTTGCGCGAACGCTGGAAGCGCGGCGTCGGGCTGGTCAACGGCGCCCTGGGTGAGGCCGTGGGCGAACTGTACGTCGCCGAGAACTTCTCGCCATCCGCCAAGGCACGCATGGACGAGCTCGTGGCGAACCTCCTGGAGGCGTACCGCGACTCGATCGAGCGCCTGGACTGGATGACGGAAGACACCCGGGCCGAGGCGCTCAAGAAGCTCTCCGGATTCAACCCCAAGATCGGCTACCCGGAGAAGTGGAAGGACTACTCGGGCCTGCTGGTGCGCGGGGACGACCTGGTGGGCAACGTAGTGCGCACCGCCCAGTTCGCGGTGGACGAGCTCGCGCGCAAGGCCGGCAAGCCGGTGGAGAAGCACGAGTGGCTCATGACCCCGCAGACGGTCAACGCGTACTACCACCCGCTGCGCAACGAGATCGTGTTCCCCGCGGCCATCCTGCAGCCCCCCTTCTTCAACGAGGACGCGGACGACGCCGTGAACTACGGGGCCATCGGCTCGGTGATCGGTCACGAGATCGGTCACGGCTTCGACGACAAGGGTTCCACGTGCGACGGCGAAGGCAAGCTGCGCAACTGGTGGACGGACGAGGACCGCGCGGCGTTCGAGCAGCGCACGGCCCGTCTCGTGGGCCAGTACGCGGCGCTGTCCCCCGCGCAGTTCGCGGACGACGACGCCGCTCCGCACGTCAACGGCGAACTCACCCTGGGTGAGAACATCGGAGACCTGGGCGGCTTGTCCATTGCCTACAAGGCATGGAAGACCGCGCAGGAGAAGAAGGACCGTCCGGACAGCGAGAGCGTCGACGGGTACACCCCCGCGCAGCGGCTGTTCATCTCCTGGGCCTACGTGTGGCAGGAGAAGTCCCGGGACGAGGCGCTAAAGACACGCATCGCCACGGATCCGCACTCTCCCGCCGAGTTCCGTGCCGGCCAGACCCCGCGCAACGTGGACGCGTTCTACGAGGCGTTCGACGTCCAGGACTCGGACGGCATGTGGCTGCCGGAGGAGGAACGCGTGGCCATCTGGTAGCGCCCCTCGAGCTACGTGGACAGGAGCCCCACCGGTCGGACCGGCGGGGCTCCTGCGCGTCTCAGACGCTCGAGCGGGATTGCTGCATGAACTCATTCATCGCGAATCCCCAGATCGCGAAGAAGAACACGAACCACAGCACCATCAGGATCAGCAGCACCACACCGACCCAGCCCAGGACCTTGCCCGCGGTCGCCCTGCCGCCGAGTTTCTCAGCCTTCGTAGCCTGCCACAGGGCGAACGGTGCGAGGATCGGCAGGACGGTGACCCCCAGGATGCCCAGCACGAGTGACGTCTCCGAGCTGGAGCTCGCCTGCTGTTGCCGCTGGGCGTCCTCCGGTCCGGCGGGGACGTAGTGCCACTGTCCTGCGGGCTGCGCGTAGGGACGGTGGGTATCGGCCGACACGGACAGGGGCCGCGTGTCGCGGTGGTACTCGGTCCCCGGGTACCGGGTTCCTTCCTCGTGGGGCGAGGTGCCACTGCCCGGGTGGTTGCTCGTGCTCATGACCTGTTCTCCCTACGCCAGTGGTCTGCGAGTGCGACCATCTTCTCGTGCGCGGCACGAGCGGACAAGGGTGCGCCCCCCGCCCACGACGCCGCTTCCGGCCCCCGAGCGCATACCATCACCTCAGGATCCTGCTTCTGCACCGAGAGGCGCGTACGGAGAGCCCAGACGAAGGAGAACCGTGAGCCACCCCGAAGACCCGGCCGAGCGGCGTCGTGGATCGATCAGCCACCGTGTCCTGCGCGGCGGGACGGAACCGGACCCCCGCTTCACGCTGGCAAACGAACGCACGTTCCTCGCCTGGATCCGCACGTCCCTGGCCTTCTTGGCCGGGGGCATCGCCATCGAGGCGTTCACCGGGGACATCTTCGACATCGCGGTGCGCAAGTTCCTGGCCCTGGTCCTGCTGGTGCTGGGTATGTTCCTCAGTGCCGGAGCCGCACTGCGGTGGCTGCGCGTGGAACGTTCCATGCGGCACAAGGCTCCCCTGCCCCTGCCGCTGATCGTCCCGCTCGTGGCGGTAGGGGGCGCGATCGCCTCCGGGGTGCTCGTGGTCGTGGTGCTGACCCGATGAGTTCCATCACCCCGCCGGGCGTGCGCACGCACGAAGATCCGGGACTGCAACCCGAGCGCACCGTGCTGTCCTGGGGCCGGACCATGCTGGCACTGTGCACCGCCGCAGCGATCTACCTGAAGTGGCTCCCGGCCCACGGCGCGTTCGTGCTCTCGTTGTTCACCGTGGCGTTGTGCCTCTCCGGAGGGATCTATGCCACACAACGCATGCGTTATCGGCGAGAATCCGTGGGAATCGCCGGGGAGCGGATCACGCCGGACCTGGTGGCCGTGGTCGTGACCTCCGGGACGTGTCTGGTGCTGGGCGTCCTGGGAATCATCACGGTGATCGTCTTCTGAGAATTTGTGGCCACTTCGGTGGACCCTTGCGTGGGGATCCCCACGTGTGCTGCGATGCCGCGCATAATGTCCCTCAGCCGCCGCGATCCGCTGCGGCGCCGGACCATCACAACTACGGGAGAACCCTGTGTCTTCATCTTCGTCCGGTGGGGGAAACATCTCGACGGCGGCCACGCCGCCCGATCCACACGCATCCCACCGCCCCGATCCACGGCCCACCGGCCAGGACGTCGCGCCCGACGGCTCGCTGCGCCGCACCCTCAAGTCGCGTCACCTGACCATGATCGCGATGGGCGGTGCGATCGGCACCGGTCTGTTCGTGGCCTCCGGCAACTCCATCAACACCGCGGGTCCCGGCGGGGCGCTCGTCGCCTACGCTGCGATCGGGTTCATGGTGTTCCTGCTCATGCAGTCCCTGGGCGAGATGGCCACGCACCTGCCCGTGGCGGGCTCGTTCGAGGAGTACTCCACCCGCTACATCAGCCGCTCCTTCGGCTTCGCGATCGGGTGGAACTACTGGTACAACTGGGCGATCACCGTGGCCGCGGAACTCGTGGCGGCCGCGCTGGTGATGCGCTACTGGTTCCCGGACGTCCCCGCGTGGATCTGGTCCGCACTGTTCCTGGTGATCCTCTTCTCCCTCAACGCCCTCAGCGCTCGCGCGTACGGCGAGAGTGAGTTCTGGTTCTCCCTGGTCAAGGTGATCACCGTGGTGATCTTCCTGGTCCTGGGTGTCCTGATGATCCTGGGCATCCTGGGCGGCCCGTCCCCCGGGTTCCACAACTGGACCGCCGGCGAGGCGCCCTTCGTCAACGGCTTCACCGGCATCATGGCCATCTTCATGGTCGCGGGGTTCTCCTTCCAGGGCACCGAGCTCGTGGGGGTCGCGGCCGGCGAGGCCGACAACCCCCGCGAGACCGTTCCCAAGGCCATCCGCACGGTCTTCCTGCGCATCCTGCTCTTCTACATCGGCGCGATCGCCGTGATCGGTTTCCTGATCCCCTACACCGATCCCCACCTGCTCGCGAGCGATGTGGAGGACGTCTCCATCTCCCCGTTCACCCTGGTGTTCGAGCACGCCGGTGTCTTGGCCGCGGCGAGCGTGATGAACGCCGTGATCCTCACCGCCATCCTCTCCGCGGGCAACTCGGGCCTGTATGCCTCCACCCGTATGCTCTACGCGCTCGCGAAGAGCGGGAAGGCTCCCCGGTTCCTGGCCCGGGTCAACCGCCGCGGTGTCCCGATGCTCGCACTGCTGGCCACCACGCTGATCGGCATGTTCTGCTTCCTGACCACCCTGATCGGTGAGGGTCAGGCGTACGTGTGGCTCATCAACGCCTCCGGCCTGGCCGGTTTCATCGTGTGGATGGGGATCGCGTGGAGCCACTACCGGTTCCGCAGGGCCTACGTCCTGCAGGGCGGGGATCCCAAGAACCTCACCTACCGTGCCCGGTTCTTCCCCATCGGCCCCGTGGTCGCGCTCATCATGTGTGCCGTGGTGATCCTGGGTCAGGGCTACAGCCTGATCACGTCCGGGGAGGTCAACGCCCTGGGCCTGCTGTCCTCGTACCTGGGCCTGCCCGTGTTCCTGGCCCTGTGGCTCGGGCACAAGGTCGTGACCAAGGACAAGCCCGTGGACCTGCTCACCGCAGACGTCTCGCAGCACTGATCCGACCGTGCCCCACGGATGACATGACGACGCCGCTCCAAGGCTTGGAGCGGCGTCGTCGTGTCCGCGGGTGGGAATCGGGGCGTCAGTCCGCGATCAGGTCCCGCATCACGATGGTGTCGTCCCGGTCCGGGCCCACACCGATCGCGGAGATCCGGCACCCGGACATCTTCTCCAATGCCTCGACGTATGCGCGGGCGTTGGCGGGGAGGTCCCCCAGGGTGCGGGCCCCGGTGATGTCCTCGGTCCAGCCCGGGAAGTTCTCGTACACGGGCTGGGCGTGGTGGAAGTCGGACTGGGTCATGGGCATCTCGTCGAAGCGTTGACCGTCCACCTCGTAGGCCACGCACACCGGGATCTCACGCAGCCCGGTGAGCACGTCCAGCTTGGTGATGAACAAGTCCGTGAAGCCGTTGATCCGCGCGGCTTGGCGGGCCATGACGGCGTCGTACCAGCCGGTGCGGCGCGGCCGGCCCGTGTTGACGCCGAACTCGCCGCCGGTCTTGCGCAGCTGCTCGCCCATCTCGTCGAAGAGCTCGGTGGGGAACGGACCGGCGCCCACGCGCGTGGTGTACGCCTTCTGGATGCCGATCACCCGGGTGATGCGCGTGGGGCCCACACCCGAGCCCACGGACGCGCCGCCCGCGGTGGGGTTCGACGACGTCACGAACGGGTAGGTGCCGTGGTCCACGTCCAGGAACGTGGCCTGGCCGCCCTCCATGAGCACCACTTCGTCGCGGTCCAGGGCCTCGTTGAGCACTCGCGTGGAGTCCACGATCATGGGCGCGAGGCGCTCGGCGAAGCCCAGGAAGTACTCCGCGATCTCATCCACCTCGAACGCGCGGCGGTTGTAGAGCTTGACGAGCAGCTCGTTCTTCTGGCGTAGCGCGCCCTCGATCTTCTGCCGCAGGATGGACTCGTCCAGCACGTCCTGCACGCGGATGCCCAGGCGGCCCACCTTGTCCATGTACGTGGGACCGATCCCGCGGCCCGTGGTACCGATCGCGCGCTTGCCCAGGAACCGCTCGGTGACCTGGTCCAGCGTCTGGTGGTACGGGGCCACGAGGTGCGCGTTGGCGGAGATCCGCAGGTGGGACGTGTCCGCGCCGCGGGCCTCGAGGCCGTCGATCTCCTCGAACAGGGCCTGAGGGTTGATCACCACGCCGTTGCCGATCACAGAGGTGGCGTTGGGGCTGAGGATGCCCGCGGGAAGAAGCTTGAGCTCGAACTTCTCACCGCCCACCACCACGGTGTGCCCGGCGTTATTGCCGCCGTTGGGCTTGACCACGTAGTCCACCCGGCCACCCAGGAGATCCGTGGCCTTGCCCTTGCCCTCATCGCCCCACTGGGCTCCGACGATCACGATTGCTGGCATAGCTGGCTACTCCTGCCCGGGCTTGCACCCATTCGGCACGACAACGGTTGAGGAGTACGCGCGGGGCACGTACCAACCAATTCTAACGGTGACGCCCACCACCGCCGCCCTCGTCCGCCCACCCCGGTCACGGCGCGAATCCGGCGTCCGACACGCCACGGACATCGCGACTGGTGAGAGCACAGAATATTTTGATGAAACCTTTACTTTTCGGTAGGCCGCACGCAGGCTTGGGTCATTGCGATGCAGCTCACGACATCCCCCGAATGTCAAAGGACGAGACATGAACCACGAGACGAGGGCTGGTCGTGGCAGAGCCGCCAAGGCCTGCCTCACGACCGCCCTGGGCCTGGCACTGGCCCTGGGCACGGCGCTGCCGGCGAGCGCCGTCGACATCACCCCGGCGCCCCAGCCGGACGACCACAACACCCAGAACCCCGACCGGCTGATCGGCTCGGACCTCAAGGATGCCGAGGGCCAGGTGGCGGTCTTCGTGCAGCTGCAGGGACCGAGTGCCTTCGAGGCCACGCAACCCGAGGGCGTGCGCTCCGGGAGCCAGGACCCGGTCCAGGCCGCCGCGCGGGTGCAGGCCATCCGCCAGTCGGTGGAGAGCATGGGTTCCACCCTGGCCTCCGCCTCCGGGTCCGACCTGCTGTACACCACATCCAACGCCCTGCGCGGTGTCGCCCTCAAGGGGGATGCCGCGCAGTTGCGTGAGCTGAGCAAGCGCTCCGACGTGGTCAAGATCTCCAAGATCGTCCCCGCCTACCGCAACAACGCGGGTTCCGTGCTGGACACCAACACCCTCAACGCCTGGACCCAGACCGGCCAGACCGGTAAGGGCGTCAGGGTCGCCATCATCGACTCGGGCATCGACTACACCCACGCGGACTTCGGTGGTCCGGGCACCGTCGACGCCTACAAGAAGGCCAAGGCCTCGAACGACCTGCCGGGCAAGGACTCGGGTCTGTACGACTCCAAGAAGTTCCTCGGCGGGTACGACCTCGCGGGCGATGCCTACGACGCCCAGATTCCCACCAGCGTCCCGAAGCCGGACAACAACCCGCTGGACTGCGAGGCCGGCGGCCACGGAACGCACGTGGCGGGCACTACCGCGGGCTACGGCGTGGGCGCGGACGGCAAGACCTACAAGGGCGATTTCACCAAGCTGACGCAGGAGCAGATCGGCAAGATGCGGATCGGCCCGGGCACCGCGCCCGAGGCGCAACTGATCGGGCTGCGCGTCTTCGGCTGTGAGGGTTCCACCAACCTCGTCCTCGACGCCCTGGACCGTTCCCTGGACCCCAACATGGACGGGGACTTCTCGGACAAGGCGGACATCATCAACATGTCCCTCGGGTCCGACTTCGGCCCGGCCGACGACCCCCAGAACGACCTGATCGACGCGCTGTCCCGCCAGGGCATCCTCTCGGTCATCGCCGCGGGCAACGCCGGGGACGCCCACGAGATCTCCGGCTCCCCGGGCAGCGCGCGTTCCGCATTGACCGTGGCCAACTCCCAGGGCAGCAGCGCCGCGCAGGACAAGGCCGAGGGCCTCTCGCCTGACAGCGCCAAGGGTGAACTGACCGGCTCCTACAGTGGGAGCTTCAACTACAGCGATGCCAAGCCCGAACAGCTCCAGGGCGACGTCGTGGTCGGCCCGCAGGACAACCGTTTCGGCTGCACTCCCTTCTCGCAGGACTTCGGCGGCAAGTGGGTCATGCTCGACTGGGAGGACAAGGCCGGCTTCCCGTGCGGCTCCAAGGTCCGCTTCGACAACGTCCAGGCCGCCGGCGGCAAGGGCGTGGTCCTGGAGTCCGACCACTCGGTGGATCCCACGAGCATCGCGGGCAACGCCGGCGTCCCGGGTCTGCTGATGAGCAAGGAATCCATCGCCAAGATCAAGCCGGCCGCCCAGGCCGGCGGGGCCCGGGTCAAGCTAGCCCCGGAGTGGATCGGTGCCGCCAGGGCGCAGACCGGCCAGAAGGACCAGGTCAACGATTCGACCTCCCGCGGTCAGCACGGCAGCAACGGGGTCATCAAGCCCGACGTCGCCGCACCCGGCACCAACATCGGTTCCGCCGGTGTGGCCGCGGGCAACGGCGTGTCGGTCAAGACCGGCACCTCCATGGCCACCCCGCACGTGGCCGGGATCGCCGCCCTGGTGCAGCAGAAGCACCAGAACTACAACCCCCAGATGATCAAGGCCGCCATCATGAACTCGGCCGTGCACGACGTGCACGCCGCGAACGGGGCCACCTCCGCGGTGGACCGCGTGGGTTCGGGTCGTGTGGACGCACTGCGCGCCGTGAACCAGGATGTGCTGGTCTACGACAAGGCCAATCCGGCCCTGATCTCCTCGACCTTCGGGGTCACCGAGATCAAGAACGGCAAGGAGACCTTCTCCCGTGAGCTGGTCGTGGACAACACCAGCGGCGCGGCGCACACGTACCAGGTGCGCTTCGACGCTTCCACCGACGTCCCGGGCGTGAGCTTCTCCACGCCGGGCTCGGTCAGTGTGGCCAAGGGCGGCAAGGCCACCGTCAAGGTGACCGCCACCGTGGATCGCGCGCAGCTGGCCAAGACCCACGACCCCTCCGAGGCCGTGACCCAGCTGGGCTTCGCCCGTCAGTTCCTGGCCTCCGAATCCGGCCGCCTGGTCCTGACGGAGAACGGCCAGGACCTGCGCGTCCCCATGTCGATCGCCCCGAAGCCGGCGGCCGACATGCGGGTGGACAACGCCACGCTGGACCGGTGGGACAAGAACGGCACGAGCGCCGTCGCCCTCGCCGGCACCGGCCTGGACCAGGGCGGCTGGCAGTCGGCCCTGGGGGCCTTCGAGTTGGGCGCCAAGTCGGGCCGCCTGGATTCCACCAAGCTGGCCGGCGGCAACTCCCAGTTCGCCGATCTGCAGTACGTGGGCGCTTCCTCGAACCTCCCGCAACTGAAGGCCGAGAAGAAGGACGTGAGCAAGGACGGCATGATCAACTTCGGTGTCTCCAGCTGGGGCAACGCGAGCACGATCAAGCCGGACGTCTCCACGGAGATCGCGATAGACACCACCGGCAACGGTCGCCCCAACTACATCGCGGCCCTGGGCCGGACGGATGGTCTGGACTACCCGGTGGTGAACCTGTACGGCTACGTCAACGGTGAACTCACGGTGATCGACAGCCAGCCGCTGAACGGTTCCTGGGGTGACGTGGACACCAACACGTTCGACACCAACGCCATGGTGATGCCGGTCAGCGCCGCGAAGCTGGGTATCGATCCCACCAAGACCGACACCAAGCTGACCTACCAGGTGACCACTTTTTCCGGGAGCATCGACGGCCCCGTGGACCGCACGGGCGTGATCGAGTACAGCCCGGTCACCCCGAAGATCTCCTTCCGCGGGGAACAGGTCAACACGTCGCTGTTCACCGACCTGCCCGGTAAGAAGCTGACCGCGCACCGCGGTTCGGAGAGCGCCAAGGGCGAGGCCCTGTTCCTGCACCTGCACAACGCCACCGGGGACCTCTCCGGTATCCGCGCGGGTCAGGACGGCGCCAAGGCCGAGGTCAAGACCTTCCAGTCCGCGGCGAAGGCCCCCGAGACCCAGAACCCGATGTTCAAGGACGTTCCCAAGAACCACGTGTTCTACTCGGAGATCTCCTGGCTGGCCAACAAGGGCATCACCCGCGGTTGGCCGGACGGGACGTTCCGCCCCGCCCAGGCCGTGAACCGTGACCAGATGGCCGCGTTCCTCTACCGGATGGCCGGTTCGCCGCAGTACACGCCTCCCACCAAGTCCCCCTTCAAGGACGTGCCCACCAGCCACGTCTTCTACAAGGAGATCGCCTGGATGAGCGAGCAGGGCATCACCAAGGGGTGGCCGGACGGGACCTTCCGCCCGTACCAGCAGATCAACCGCGACCAGATGGCCGCGTTCTTTTACCGGATGGCGGGATCCCCGGCGTACACCGCTCCGAAGGCCTCCCCCTTCAAGGACGTGCCCCCCAACCGCGTCTTCTACAAGGAGATCGCCTGGATGAACGGGCAGAACATCGCCCGTGGTTGGTCGGACGGGACCTTCCGCCCCTACGAGCCCGTGAGGCGCGATCAGATGGCGGCGTTCCTCTTCCGCTACGACCAGCAGAAGTAGTCGCTCCCAGCGGGGTTCACCACATCGGTTGATCCTCCGCAACGGCGAGGGCCCCGTGGCAGCCACAGTGTGGATGTCACGGGGCCCTCGCCGTGTCCGGGTCAGGCCTTTTGCCCTACCGGCCGTAGAGCTGCTTCGCCTCGTCCCGCTTGGCGCGCACCGCCTCGGCGAAGCCCGCGGGCGCCGTCAGTTCTTCCAGGGCCACAGGCTCCGAGGTCTGCCCGGCATGGACCAGCGACCAGTTGGAGCCGACCTCGATCACGGACTGGTGCTTGACGTCGTAGTACCCGGGTTTGCCGCTGAGCGCGACACCCCTGGCCCCGTGCAGCGCCGCGACCAGGTGGTGGTGGAAACGGGTGGTCAGCCACACCTGGTGCGGCCCGAACGTGAAATCCCCGTCCCATGCGGCCTGGAACGGGATGAACCCGTCCGGGGCCACGAGATCCCGCAGCCGGTCGAAGCCCTCATGATCGTCCCCGGGGATGGCCTCGAGGTAGCGCACGGATTCCCGGGGTAGATCCCACCGCCGCACTTGCGCCCCGGCGAAGTCCAGCATCCGTTCGAAGGACCCCTCCGCCAGGGTGTCCGACTGCACGCACACCACCACCTCGCTCGGGGCGTCCGTACCTTCGGTGCGAGCGGACGACCCATCCCCCTTGTGCCCGGACAGGAGCCCGAGGGCCCGTGCGTGGCGGGCGTCCTCCGCGAGGAGGAAAGCGTCGTCGAACCCCACGGGCACTCCGGCGGCCTGGGCGCTGGGGCGGTCCCGCACGCTGAGGTGGTCCAGGTCCGTGAGCGGGTCCCCCGCGAAGGGCATCAGCCCCTGACCCGTGGCGAACAACCGCGCCCCCGAGATGTCCCGGACCGCGCGCATCGCCTCGACGATGTGCAGGTTCGCGGCCCAGTCCCGGTGCAGCACCCCGCCGCCCAGCAGGTGCACGGTGCTCGCTTCGCGCAGGGCGAGCAATCCCGCGTCGTACTTCGGGGACCCCAGATCCTCGATCAAGCTGCGCATCGAGCGCCCCGAGCCGTGTTCCACGTCGTGCAGAGCGCGGAAGACCGTATTGACCACATGCAGTCGTGGATGGATGCCGCGCAGCAGGGCGGTGACGGTCCCCGGTTCGCGGACGTCCAGCCACACGTCCGTGGTGGGTGCCACCTTGGCCAGGTAATTGACCCAGGTGGCCGCAATCAGCTCGTCCCCGAAATTCGGGTAGCCCGCCCACGAGATCAGGTAGATCGGGGGCTTGCGAGCGGGAGGGACCCGTCGATGGTCCTTCAGAAGATTGCGCATGGATGCAGGGTACCCACAGGCGGAACCCAGGATTCGGGGGTTGCACGGTGTCCCCATCGGCGGGGCCGTTGTCGGCTCGGCGAATCACCGCGCCGAACACATCGGGCGCGGCAGCCCCAGAGTAGCCCCGTCCGGTCCCGTCTGCCGTGCGCAGGATGACGGACGGCCACCACCGGTGCCCGTGCGGACGGGTAATGTTCTCTCCCATGACTGCACCCCGCCCACCCCATGACGGTCCCACCGGCGCACGCGGTTCGGCCAGCGTGATCCACGGGGGATCCCGCGAGCACTCGCCGCACGCGCCGTCGCAACCGCCACAGGGGAGTTACCTCAAGCCGCGCCACCTGGTGATGATGGCGCTCGGTTCGGCCATCGGCACCGGCCTGTTCGTGGGGACGGGCGCGGCGATCCAGACCGCCGGGCCCGCCGTATTGATTTCCTACCTCGTGGCGTGTCTGCTGCTCGTGCTCGTGATGCGCGCACTGGGCGAGATGGCCGCCGCGGATCCGTCCTCCGGCGCGTTCTCGACCTACGCGGGCAAGGCCATGGGGCCCATGATCGGTCGCGCCCTCGGGTGGTTGTGGTGGGCCCAGATCGTGGTGGTCGTGGCCGCGGAGGCCACCGCCGCCGCGCAGCTCGTGACCGAGATGTGGCCCTCGCTGCCCCAGTGGTTGTGGGCGTTGATTTTCATGGCCGTGTTCACGGTCATCAACCTGGTGCGCGTGGGCACGCTGGGTGAGACGGAGTTCTGGTTCGCGCTGCTCAAGGTCGCCGCGGTCGTGGCGTTCCTGGTCGTGGGTGTGCTGTTGCTGATCGGTGTGCTGCCCGCTCCGAGCCCGGGGCTGTCCAACCTCACGGAGCACGGCGGGTTCATGCCCAACGGCATCACGGGGGTTGCGGCCGCACTGCTGGTGGTCGTCTTCGCGTTCGGCGGCACCGAGCTCGTGACTATCGCCGCCGCCGAGACCGAGGACCCGCAGACCAACGTGGCCCGCGCGATCCGTACCATCCTGATCCGCATCCTGATCTTCTACGTGGGCTCCGTGACCGTCATGGTGCTGGTGCTGCCGTGGAACAATGAGGGCCTCTCCTCCAGCCCGTTCGTCGCGGTCCTCACGGAGGTGGGGATCCCCGGTGCGAACGTCCTGATGAACATCGTCATCATCCTGGCGCTGCTGTCCGCGCTCAACGCGAACGTGTATGGCAGTTCGCGCATGCTCTACTCCCTCGCGCGCCGGGGATCCGCACCGCGTGGGCTCGCGGCCACCTCCTCGCGCGGGGTTCCCCGCCTCGCCGTCACGATCTCGGTGCTCTTCGGCTTCATCGCCGTGGTGCTCAACTACCTGTGGCCCGAGACGGTGCTCAACGTCATGCTCAACGTGATCGGCTCCACGTGCCTGGTGGTCTGGGCCCTGGCGCTGATCTCCCATATCATCCTGCGCAAGCGCGCCGACCGCGCCGGGGTGTCCTCGCCGCTGAAGATGTGGGCCTTCCCGTGGCTGTCCTACTTCGCCCTGGCCCTGTTGGCCGCGATCGTCATCCTGGGCCTCCTGGACACCGCCGTGCGGTTCCAGCTCATCGCCACGTTCATCCTGGTGTGCCTGATCGCGCTCGCGTGCAAGATCTTCACGAGTTCACGCGTCCGCCCCGAGGAAACCTCCTCCACCGGCGAGGCCGACGACGTCGTACCCCGGCTCTGACCCCGCTCCACGCCGACAACGGCGTGACCGAGCGCAGATCCCGAGTCGCTCGGACGACGGCGCGCCCCGGCTCCAGGGCGCGCCGTCGGCGTCCTCAGCTCGCCGCGGGCAGATCGGGGAAGGCCGCCGCCACGCCCGGTGAGTGCAGTTGCCCGGCACGGGTCGAGAGCCCGGCGGCCAGAGCGGCGTCGTTCTCCAGGGCGGAGTCCACACCGCGCGCCAACGCCATGACGTACGGGGACGTCGCGTGCGTGAGCGACTGGGTGGCCGTGACGGGCACGGCACCGGGCAGGTTCGCCACGCAGTAATGACGAATACCGTCCACGGCATAGACCGGGTCGTCGTACGTGGTGGGCCGGGTGGTCTCGAAGCACCCGCCCTGGTCCACGGCCACGTCCACGAGCAGCGCATGGGGCTTCACGATCGACAGGTGCTCCCGGCGCACGAGCTTGGGGGCGGAGGCGCCCGGGACCAGGACGGAACCCACGACCACGTCCGCGCGCGGCAGTTCCTCATCCAGGCGGTGGGTGTCGCTCATCAGGACCCGGGCGTGGGGGAACAGCGCGTCCAGTTGTCGCAAGCGATCGCCGTTGGCCTCGAGGATCGTGACGTCCGCGCCGGCCCCCACCGCTGCGCGGGCCGCGTGTTCACCCACGGTGCCACCGCCGATCACCAGCACGGTGGCCGGAACAACGCCGGGCACCCGACCCAGGAGGATCCCGGGGCCGCCCGCGTGGTGCTGGAGGTGGTGTGCGGCGTTGGCGATCGCCAGACGGCCCGCGATCTCGGACATCGGGCGCAACAGGGGCAGCGTGCGTCCCACCCGAACGGTCTCATAGGCGATCCCCGTGGTGCCCCTGTCCAGCAGTGCTTCCGTCAGCGAACGGCTCGCGGCCAGGTGGAGGTACGTGAACAGCGTGAGGTCCGGGCGCAGGAAGTCGTACTCGGAGGCGATCGGCTCCTTGACCTTCACCAGCAGCTCGGCCTGCGCCCATGCGTCCTCCTGGGACGTGATCCGCGCTCCCGCCGCGCGGTAGGACTCGTCCGAGAAACCCGCGCCCTCCCCCGCGTGCTCCGCGACGAACACCTCGTGGCCTTCGGCAACCAGTGCGGTGACCATGGTGGGGGTGAGGCCCACGCGGGCCTCTTCCGGTTTGATCTCACGGGGTACGGAGATTCTCATGACGGCGCGCTCCTCTCATGGGGCACGCGTACCCGAGGAGGTGTGCTCGGGTCTGACGGTGGGCCCCGGCTGTCCTTCCATTGTGCCCCGCGTCACCCGCACCCGCACAGGGGGCCGGGGCGAATATGACCAGGTCGCCCGGTCCGTTCAGGACCGGGCGACCGGTTCATCGTCGCAGCCGGACGGGGTCAGCGGCGAGCGATCTGCTCCGCCGCCTCCGGGTCCGAATCGTGGAGGAACTTCTCGATCCGGGCGGCCTCATCCATCTCGCCGATCTGCGCGGCGGCCTGGCCCAACGCTGCCAGCGCCCGCAGGAACCCGCGGTTGGGTTCGTGGGAGTACGGCACCGCGCCGTGCCCCTTCCATCCATGGCCGCGCAGCGAGTCCAACCCGCGGTGGTAGCCCACCCGGGCGTAGGCGTACCCCTCCAGAGTGCGGCCGTCCGCGAGCGCCTCCTCCGCGAGCATCGCCCACGGCAACTGCTCCTTGGGGAAGGCCGCCGCGAGGTCCTCGGCCACGTCACCCGCGTCGAGGCGGGCCGTCAGCTCGGGGTTCTCGTCCAGATAGGTGGGAGCCGGTTCGTCCAGCAGATTCTTGCCGAGCAGTGCCACGGTGGGTTCCTTTCCACGCCGAGTTCAAGGGTTCGTAGCCACTCTACGCAGCGCGCACGACGCCGCTCCACGCCGTTCGCGCACGACGTCACCGAGCGCCGTCGAAGCGGCTCAGTGCGTGATCATGATGCCCACTCCCGGGCCCAACGGCAGTCCGAGGAAGTAGAAGACCATGAGAATGAGAACCCACACCACCCAGAAGGGGACTACGAACGGAATCATCCTGGCCATCACCGTCCCCAGCCCGGCAGAGGGTTCGTACTGACGGAGCATGGCGAGCAGCACGACCATGTAGGGGTTGAGAGGGGTCATCACCTGCGTCGCCGAGTCACCCACGCGGAACGCCGCCTGGATGAAGGCGGGCTCGAATCCCAGAATGCCGAACATCGGCACGAAGACTGCGGCCATCAGAGTCCACATGGAGGATCCCGAAATGATGAACAGGTTCAGGATCGAACACAGAATGATGAACCCGATGATCACGGGGAAGCCGGTGACACCTGCGTTTTCCAGACCCGATGCGCCGGTGACCGCGATCCAGGAACCGATCCCGGACCAGTTGAACAGCGCGATGAACTGCCCCAGGATGAACGCCAGGACCAGGAAGGACGTCATGTCCTTGAGGGCTGCTCCCATCATCACCGGGACGTCCTTGAATCCCCGAACGGTTCCCGCAATCCGGCCGTAGACGTAACCGCTTACGGAGAAGAACACGAAGATGATGAAGACGATGGACGCCAGCAGCGGTGATTTGGGGAGGAAGTTCCCGTCTTCGTTGCGCCATGGTGAACTCGGCAAGAGTGTGAAGACGGTCAGTGCGACACCGATCAGCACGAACGTCACACATGCCCACAGAAGTGCCTTTTTCTCCCTGGGGGACAATTCGGCCTCGACCTGGGGTTCCCGGGATTCCGCAACGGTTTGCTCGTCCCCCACGACGCGCATGGCGCGGGTGTCGGTCATGAGCTGACCCGTCTCCGGGTTGACCTCGTCCTTGGACACCCCTGCTCGCATGACTCGCGGTTCCACCACCTTGTCGATGACGAACCCCGCCACGCAGGAGAGTACGACCGCCGCGACGATGTTGAAGTAGTAGTTGGACAGCGGGTTGGCCTCGGTGGCGTGATTCGCGAGCGCGGGCACGGTAGGGATCACGGCGTTGGTAATGCCCGCGAACAGGGCATCGAGCGACGTCGGGAAGATATTGGTGGAGTAACCAGCACCGGCCGACGCGAAGCCGCCGAGCAGACCTGCCACCGGGTGACGGCCGGCTGCTTTGAACGCGAGGGCGGCCAGGGGCGGAATCACCACGAACGCGGAATCGGCCATGATCGACCCCACCACGCCCACGAAACCCACGGTGTACGGCAGCAACCAGCGCGGGGCTCCACCGATCGTGAATCGGATGGCTGCGGCCAAGAACCCGGACTTCTCCGCGATCCCGATCGCCAGCAGAATGGTGGCCACGGTGACCAACGGCGGGAACCCGATGTAGTTCTCACCCAGGGTCGTGGTGAACCACGCGAGACCTTCCCCGGTGAACAGACCCTTGATCGCCAGGGGTTCATCCTTCCCCGGTACGTGTACGACCACGTTGCCCCAGGCCATGGCGGTGGACACGACCGCCGTGATGAGGAACAGGATGGTGAACAGGGCGAAGGGCTCGGGCAGCTTGTTGCCCACCCGCTCGATACCGGTGAGGAGTCTGTCTCCCACATTCGATCTCTTGGTCGCGGTGGCGGTCATGTGTACTCCATCGAGGTCAGTGGTCGAAAAATGTCGATGCGTGGCCCGCCGGCTCCGGTTCAGTCGAAATAGCTCTCCACGGCAATGCCGCCCCCGCCGGCGTGGAAGTCATCAAGGACGTGTTGAGCCAGTGCATCATCGACCAGATAGTCGAGAGCCACCGCTGCCAGTCCGTAGGCGCCGTCGACACCCGCAGCTTCTGCCTGCGGGGTAGCTGCAGCAGCCGCGAAATCCCGGGTGTGCAGGCCCATGTCCTGGTCCGTGATGCTGATCAACGGGTGAATACCGGGAATCCGGTAGCTGACGTTGCCGAAGTCCGTGGACGCGGCCAGCACCTCGGACACCGTGCCCGCCGGGTAAGGATCGCGCCCGCGGCGTCGCTGAGCGAGGACCCACCGATCGGAGAGGGGCGAATTGCCCAGCACGGGAAGGGTGGCGGGGGACGAATCCCAATCGATCTCGACATCCACCCCGGCCATCAGCGCGGCACCCTGGAGAACCTCGGTCACCCGTTGGGACAAGGCCTTTAGGGTCGCAGGGCGCTGGGAACGGACGTACAGCTGCAGGGTGGCTGCCTCGGTGATGATGTTGGGGCGTTCTCCGCCCTCGGGTAGTACGGCATGGATCCGATCGGTGGGCGGGGTCTGCTGTCTCAGCAGGCCCAGCCCCTGGTAGGCGAGCACTGCGGCGTCGAGAGCGTTGCGTCCCATGAACGGGTGCGACGACGCGTGGGCTGCCGCACCGCGATAGTGCACCGTGCACTGACGGCGACCGAGTCACACCTGGTCCACGAGATCCGCGATGTAGGAGTGCACCATGACCGCGGCGTCGATACCCTCCAGTGCACCTGCTCTGGCCATGATCTCTTTGCCACCTTCACCCTCCTCCGCGGGCGTTCCCAGGTAAACCACGCGGCCGGAGAACGCGGAGGGTGTGCCCCGGATGAGCTCGACGAGTGCCACGAACGCACCCAGGCCGGTCACGGCGATCACATTGTGTCCGCAGCCGTGGCCGATACCGGGCAGGGCGTCGTACTCCGACATGATCGCGATGGTGCGGTGACACGCCGGGTCGAAGTCCTCGGAGGTCACCTCAGCGCGAATGGCGGTGTCCAGACCGAAAGCGGGGTTCTCCGCGGGAATGTCATGGTCCGCCAGATGATCGACGATCAGCTTGACCGCACGATGTTCCTGGAATGCCGTTTCGGGGTTCTCATGCAGTTCGTGCAGTACGTGACCGAGGGCCGTGGTCTGGCCCTCGATCGAGGATTCGAGACGCTCATGCAGCTCATCCGCTGCGCCGTCGTGGCTGGCCAGGTGATGTTTCAGCTCGTTCTTACGACGTTCCGTATCCTGCTCGAGCTGTTCGAGGTAGGCCCGGGAGGGCTCGGAATTGATCGTCAGGTGGTGGCGGTCGCGGTCTGGGTTTTCTTCCGGCGAGTGGCTCGTTCCCATATTTGGGGAGCGTAACAAGTGATTCGCATCACCCCGGTGAGCGACCCTGTGGTGTTGCGGCCCGAGACACGACGGTGCCCCGCACCACGGGGTACGGGGCACCGGAGGAGCAGGGGGAACCTACTTGATGGAGGTACCCGCGGAACCGAGGTTCTGGCACGCCTCCACCACGCGGGCGGCCATGCCGGTCTCGGCCTCGGCGCCCCACACGCGGGGGTCGTACTTCTTCTTGTTGCCGACCTCGCCGTCGACCTTGAGGACGCCGTCGTAGTTGCTGAACATGAACCCGGCCACGGGGCGCGTGAACGCGTACTGGGTGTCGGTGTCCACGTTCATCTTGATCACGCCGTAGGACACCGCGTCCGCGATCTCCTGCGCGGTGGAACCGGAGCCGCCGTGGAACACGAGGTCGAACGGGCGGTCCTTGCCGATTTTGGCACCCACCTCGTCCTGGATCTGCTTGAGCAGTTCGGGGCGCAGGCGCACGTTGCCGGGCTTGTACACGCCGTGCACGTTGCCGAAGGTCAGCGCCGTGATGTAACGGCCCTTCTCTCCGGCGCCCAGGGCCCCGATGGTCTTCATACCGTCCTCGACGGTCGTGTAGAGCGTGTCGTTGATCTCGCCGACGACGCCGTCCTCCTCGCCGCCCACGGCCCCGATCTCCACCTCGAGGATGATCTTGGCCTTGTGGGTGCGCTCCAGCAGTTCCTGGGCGATCTTGAGGTTCTCGTCCAGATCGATCGCGGAACCGTCCCACATGTGCGACTGGAAGATGGGGTCCTCACCGCGGGCCACGGCCTTCTCCGACTCGGCCAGCAGCGGCAGCACGAAGCCCTCGAGCTTGTCCTGGGGGCAGTGGTCGGTGTGCAGCGCGATGTTGACGTCGTAGTTCTTGGCGACCTCGCGGGCGAACGCCGCCATGGCCAGCGAACCCGTGACCATGTCCTTCACGGAGGAGCCGGACCAGTACGCCGCACCACCGGTGGACGCCTGGATGATGCCGTCCGAACCCGCCTCGGCGAAACCGCGGATCGCGGCGTTGAGGGTCTGGGAGGAGGTCACGTTGATGGCCGGGTAGGCGAAGCCCTTCTCCTTGGCCCGGTCGATCATCTCGGAGTAAACGTCAGGGGTTGCGATGGGCATGAAACACTCCTTCTACTGGGTTCCCGATGCACGGCTGGACCGTGGCCTGAGGCCTGTTTCCAGTCTAGGCGACGGGTCTGCTCGTGACCCGGGACGGCACCGCAAAATTGCGGCCCGCCACGGGATGAACCGTGGCGGCCCGATCGGCTCAGAGCCGCGCCGTGGTCACGCCGCCGTGACCACGTGCGGGCCCACGGGTGACCTCCTCGGTGGGTGCGCGGCGCCCGGGGGTCGTTGCCCCGTGGCGCTCACAGCCGCCAGCATGAGCTGGTCTGCGGGATGCCATTGAACCGTGCGTCGAGGTAGACGAGCATCGAGGGAATGCCTTCCAGGGAGGCCCCCACATGGGTGGGCGTAGCGAGCGTCTGCATGGAGACGTTCACCCCGGAGGCGCACCATTTCTGGGCGAGCCGTCGGCCCGACTGGTAGGGCACGACGTCGTCCGCCACGGTGTGGGCGATGCGCACCGGGACACGAGGGTGGCGGCCCGCGGCACCGATGGTCTGCTCGTCCAGGTACGCCTTCAGAGCGGGGTCCCCGAGCAGCTGGGAGAAGGAGCGCCCGTCAGCCGTGAGCTTCTCGGACGGCACCAGGGCGTCGGCGAGGACGGTGCCCACCAGGCAGCTGTCCTGGGCCTTGTCATAGCGCCTCTGCCCTTCCGCATTGAGTCTGTCCCGAACCGCCACCCCGGAGTCCTCGGCCGCCCCCATCACGTAGAAGGACAGGCCGGAGAAGAGAGAGGAGTCGATGTGCTGACCCGTGAGTGTGAGGTCCGCGGGCGGCGCACCCACCCAGGCACTCTTGAGCTGCACCTCTGGGGCGTACTCAGGGGCGCTCTCCGCGGCTGCAGCCGTGGCACCGCCGCCCTGCGAGTATCCCACGGCGGCCACGGGGGTCTTAGCGTCCACTCCCTCCATGCCGAGCTGCTGCGCACCGCGCACGGCATCGAGCACGGCGTGAGCCTGGTCCACACGGTTCATGTAGGTGTGGGCGCCGTCAGTGCCCAGACCGATGTAGTCCGGGGCCACCACGTTGTAGCCGGCATTGATCAGACCGGCCAGGCTGAGGCCTTCGTAGTTCGTGCCCATGGCCATCTGACGGGACGGCGCGCACGAGTCACCCATACCCTGGGTGCCCGAGGACAGCACCACGAGCGGCCGTGGGCCGGGCTTGCGCCACGCCGCCTTGGACTGCAGCACGGTGCCCGTGGTGGCCACGGCCTGGTTCTTGCTGTTGGTGGTCCTGTACATGATGCGCGTGGCGGACGCATTGGGCTTGATGAGCTTGACGGGGTCCAGGTAGAACGTGGACGGCTCCGAACGCACCACACCCCCGTTGGCGGCAGGCAGCTGCGCCGGGGTGCTGTAGAAGTCCGTGTCCGTGGAGCTGCGGAGCTTTTTCAGCGCATCCTCGCGAGCAAGATCATCGCGGGTCAGACCCTGCTCCTGGAGCTTCTGGTCCTGCTCGCTGCGCGGCAGCTCGGAGAAACCGCCATCCGGTGTGGAGCCTGCTGCGCTCTGCGCATGCGCGGGCTGCAGTCCAGCAAGCAGCAGCCCAACGCCCAGGGCGAGGGCACCCGCAGAACGCCGCAAGGACGATGGCCGTGTGGTCGAGGCAGCCATGAGCATGCGAACCTTTCATCATGTGATTCAACTCACATGACCCTACGGTAACTTCTGCCTCCTGGCTATGGTCGGCCGGCCTTTTTCACGCTCCTGCGCCCTTCGTGACGTCGGACGAGGGCGCAGGACGCTGCTCGAACACGTGGCGGCGGATCCATGCATGCATGGTCACGGCGGCGGCCGCTCCGGCGTTGATGGAGCGGGTGGAGCCGAACTGCTCGATGGCCAGCACCGCGTCCGCCTCCGCGACGAGCTCCTCGGAGACCCCCGGGCCCTCCTGACCGAACACCAGGACGCAGCGTTCGGGCAGCTCGAACGTCTCGAGCAGCTGGGAACCGGGAACGTTGTCGATCGCGAGCACCGCGAGTCCCTCGCCGCGTGCCCAGGCCGTGAACTCCGCGACACTCGCGTGGTGGCGCACGTGCTGGTAGCGGTCCGTGACCATGGCTCCGCGGCGGTTCCATCGGCGTCGCCCGATGATGTGCACCTCACGAGCCAGGAACGCGTTGGCGGTGCGCACCACGGAGCCGATGTTGAAGTCGTGCTCCCAGTTCTCCACCGCCACGTGGAAGGCGTGGCGCCTGGAGTCCAGGTCCGCGATGATCGCGTCCATGCGCCAGTAGCGGTACTGGTCCGCAACGTTGCGGCGGTCGCCCTCGCGCAGCAGCTCGGGGTCCCAGCGCTCGCCGGCGGGCCACTCGCCCTGCCAGGGGCCCACGCCGACGACGCGGGGCGCAGCGTCGTCGTCCTGCCGAGACCCGGACGCGTCCGGCTCAGTCAAGCCCGAGCTCGTCCTTGGAGTAGGCGTACAGGCACGGGACGCCCGCGGTCTCCTCGATGCGCTCCTTGGCGCCGGTGCGGCGGTCCACGATCACGGCAACGGCCACGACGTTCGCGCCCGCCTTCTGCAGCGCCTCCACCGCGGTCAGGGCGGAACCACCCGTGGTGGAGGTGTCCTCGACGACCACCACGTTGCGGCCCACCACGCTGGGGCCCTCCACCTGACGCCCCATGCCGTAGGACTTCTGAGCCTTGCGCACCACAAAGGTGTCGACGGCGCGGCCCTGGTCCCCGGCCGTGCGCATGACCGCGTTGCCCACCGGGTCCGCGCCCATGGTGAGCCCACCGGCGGCGTCGAACGCGATCCCGGCCTCGTCCAGCAGACCGAGCATGACCTGACCCACGTACCGGGAGGCCTCGTGGTGCAGGGTCACGCGGCGCAGGTCCACGTAGTAGTCCGCTTCGATGCCGCTGGCCAGCGTGACCTTGCCCCGCACCACGGCGAGGTCCTTGATCAGTTCGCGCAGGCGCTCACGGGCGGTGGCCAGGTCCACGGGAGAGAAGTCGGTGCTCATACGGGCAGTTTACGTGTCGGGGCTAACCCCTCAGCCCAGCCTGCCGCCGGATTCTCGCAGGTAGCACGCCGCGCACAGGGACTCGTAGGTGACGGCCACGCCGTCGATAGCCACCTGGTCCCCCTCGAACACGAAGTCGTCGCCCACCTTCCGCGTGTTGAACAGGGCCTTGCGTCCGCAGCGGCAGATGGTCTTGAGCTCCTCCAAGGTGTGGGCGAGCTCCATGAGCCGCTCGGAGCCGGGGAAGGAACGGGTACGGAAGTCGGTGCGGATGCCGTAGGCCATCACGGGCACGTCCAGCAGCACGGCGATCCGTAGCAGGTCGTCCACCTGCCCGGTCTCCAGGAACTGCGCCTCGTCCACCAGCAGGCACGCCACGGGCTGGGCGTCCACGTGCTCGAGCAGGGCCTCCGGGTCATCGCCGGTGGAGTGGCGCTTGAATAGGCCCATGGCGCTCTCGCCGGGCTGGATTAGGAAGTCCACCGTGCGGGTGACACCCAGCCGGGAGAGGATTTGGTCCTCGCCCTTGGTGTCCACGTGGGGTTTGGCGAGCAGCACGCGCTGCCCGCGCTCCTCGTAGTTGTAGGCGGCCTGGAGCAGCGCCGTGGATTTCCCGGAATTCATCGCGCCGTAGCGGAAGTAGAGCTTGGCCACGGTCGGTCAGTCTATCGCCGCCCGCAGCCACGCCTTCGACGGGCGCGGCCAGCGCTGCACGCGGCCATCCTCGGAGGTGGCCTCGACCGCGCACTCGATCTCACCCGAGGCCGGGCCTGCGGCAGGTGGGCCGTGTACTCGCCGTTCAGTGCGGTCTCCCGCATGGGCGTGCGTGTGGTCTCCGCGTCGTCCGCCCGGCGGCTCAGCAGCGTCACCGCCTTCACCGGGGTGCCGCCGCAGCCTTCCGCGCGGACGCGCACCCGGGAGAACGCGCAGCTGGCCACCGTGCTCGCGGAGGAGCGCGTGCGGCTCGAGGGGCAGGCACGCGAGCTGCTGCGGCTCAGCGGGTGCACCACCGTTCCCGCGGAGCTGGTGATCTCCCTGGGGGAGGGCGTCATGTTCAAGCTGCACGTGGAGAACCGCACGGGGATCGCCCGGGAGACCGTGGCGGCCATGGCGGAGCTGCTGAGGTACCGGCGGGACTGAACCGCCCCGGACGCTGCCCGCCGCCCGGCGGGCGTGGCGCGGCGACACAATCCGCGCTCCGATTCGGCCGCGCGTCCCCGCGTGCGCTCCAATGGACGGTGATGTCCACCCTCAGCGTGTCCCTGATCCTCCTGGCCGCCGTGGTGCACGCGGTCTGGAACATCCTCGCCAAGGGCATCCGCGGCAACGGGACCCTGTTCGTGTGGTGGTACGGGCTCGTCTCCTCGGTGGTGCTGATCCCCGTGAGCCTGCTGGAACCCGGGGCGTGGCAGTCCTGGGGGTGGCCCCTCGTGGGCGCCGCCGTGGTCTCCGGGCTGCTGCACACCGTCTACGGCACTGCCCTGCAGACCGGCTACGACCGCGCACCTCTGGGCGTGGTCTACGCGGTGGCCCGCGGCACCGGGCCCATGATCACCATGATCGTGGCGGTCCTGTTCCTGGGTGAGCAGCTCTCCCTCACGGCCGCCGCCGGGGCGATCGCCGTGCTCGTGGGCGTGGCCGTGGTCGCCACGTTCGGTACGCCCACTTCCACCCGGGACGACGACGCCGCCCCGCCGAGTTCGTCCGACGCGTCGGATCCCGGCGCGGTCATCGCGCGCGACGCCGCCCCGCTGGACTCCTCCGCGTACGGAACGTCGACCCCGGAAGGGGCGGACGGGCACTCACCGGGGGGCGACGCCGCTGCCACACCCACCCGCGAGTCCGCCCTGACCGGCGTGCTGTGGGGTGCCGCGGTGGGCGCGTGCATCGCCGGGTACACCCTGTGGGACAACCACTCCATGGCCACCCTGGACCTGCCGCCCGTGCTGTACTTCGCGCTGACCTCGGTGGTCCTGGTGCTCACCCTGACGCCCAAGGCGTGGCGGCAGCGCCAGGACATGGTGCGCTCGTGGGCCGTGGACCGGAACCGGATCGTCGCGGTGGGCCTGCTGTCCCCGCTCGCGTACATCCTGGTGCTCTTCGCCATGCAGTCCACCCCGGTGGCGCTCGTGGCTCCCCTGCGGGAGTCGAGCATCGTGGTGGGCTCGCTGCTCGCGTGGTGGATCTACAAGGAGAACCGCCTGGTGCCGCGGCTCATCGGCTGCGCCGCCGTGCTCACGGGCATTGCGCTGATCTCCGCCTGAGGCTGCTCCCCCACTCGCCCGGGTACCCCCGGGGAGACTGGAAGACCAAGGCCACCGGACGGCGTCGTCCGGCAGCGCGCACGAACAACTTGCTGCGGCATGGAATAAGGTCCCCGCCCGGGGCTGTTGAGACAGACATGACCACAATGAAGGCGCAGACATATCAGCAGTACGGCGACACCTCCGTACTGGAGCTCACCGACCAGCCCATGCCCAAGGTGGGCCCCGGCGAGGTCCTGGTGAAGGTGAAGGCCGCGGGCATCAACCCGGTGGACTGGAAGGTCATGTCCGGCGGGCTGGATCCCATGATGACCGTCCAGTTCCCGGCGGCCCCCGGCTGGGACGTCGCGGGCGTCGTCGTGGGCAAGGGCTTCGACACCCCCAGCGTCTCCGAGGGCGATGAAGTGATCGCCTACGCCCGCAAGGACTGGATCCACGGCGGTACGTTTGCCCAGTACGTCTCCGTCCCCGTGCGCGCACTCGCCCCCAAGCCGAAGAGTCTTTCCTGGGAACAGGCCGGAGGACTGCCGCTCGCGGGACTCACCGCGTACCAGGTGCTCACCCGACTGGGTCTCGCGGAGGGCAAGACCGTGCTGATCCACGCGGCCTCCGGTGGTGTGGGGAGCATGGGCGTGCAGATCGCCAAGGCGTTCGGCGCGCGGGTGATCGGCACCGCATCGACCAAGAACCACGACTACGTGCGTGAGCTCGGCGCGGAGCCCGTGGAGTACGGGGACGGTCTCGTGGAGCGCGTCAAGGAGCTTGCCCCGAACGGTGTGGACATCGTCGTGGACTTCGTGGGCGGCGTGGTAGAGGACTCCGTCGCCGTGCTCGCGGACGACGGCCAGCACGCCTCCATCGCGGACCCCGAGGTGGAGGAGCACGGCGGGAGCTACATGTGGGTCTCTCCGGACGCAGAGCAGCTCACCGAGCTCGGTCGCCTGGCCGACGACGGCAAGCTCACCGTCCGCGTGGACCGCACCTTCCCGCTCGCGCAGCTGCCGGACGCATTCACCGCCAGCCAGGAGGGCCACGCCGTGGGCAAGATCGTGCTCACGGTCGACTGATCCGCGGAACGCCCCGGGGGCGTCTCGACCTCAGCGGGGCGACTCCCGGGGCCTTTCGCGCAGGCCGGGGCCACGGAGCTCTGACCACATCACGACGATGCCTCGTCACGGGTGGACCGTGACGAGGCATCGTCATGTGCGGGGGCCGTGCGGTGTCGTCGCCCGTGGCTGCGTGCCCGGGACGGGACAGTCGCGCGGCAGCGAGGATCAGCGCGGCGCCATGCGCAGGGCGCCGTCCATGCGGATGGTCTCCCCGTTGAGGTAGTCGTGCTCCACGATCATCCCCGCGAGCTGGGCGTACTCGTCCGGGCGGGCCAGGCGGTGCGGGAAGGGGACGGACTCCGCCAGGGCGCTGCGGAAATCCTCGCTCACTCGACCGAGCATGGGGGTGTCCACGATCCCGGGGGCGATCGTCATCACGCGCACCCCGCGGGAGGAGAGGTCACGCGCCGCGGCGATCGTCATCGAATGCACACCGCCCTTGGACGCGGCGTACGCGGCCTGGCCGATCTGTCCCTCGAAGGCAGCCACGGAGGCGGTGTTGATGATGACGCCGCGTTGACCGGCCTCGTCCACGGGCTCCTGCGCGGTCATGACCTCCGCGGCGAGCGCGAGGACCGTGAACGTGCCCACCAGGTTGATCCGCACCACGCGCTCGAACAACGCGATGTCGTGTACGCCGTTCTTGCCCACCACGCGCGCGGAGGTCCCGATGCCCGCGCAGTTGACCACGGTGCGCAACGGCGCCACGTCCGCGGCGGTGACCACGGCGGCCCGCACCTGCTCCTCGTCGGTGACGTCCGCGGACACGTACTGCACGCCATCGACCGGCGCGGCGGCGTGCACGACCTGCGGCAGATCCAGGCCGATCACGTGCGCCCCACGCGCCACGAGTTCCGCGGCCGTGGCCGCCCCCAGCCCGGAGGCCGCACCCGTGACGACCGCCGTCGAGTCCCTGATGTCCATGTCCGCTCCGTTCCCCGCCTCGTGGGCGGTCCAGCACGCTGTTGATGACGCCGTTCGTCGCTTTCTCCGCCCGATCGTACGGCTCCGGTGCGCGCAGGTCGACGGGCCCCATGAGCCGGCAAGCCCCGGTCAGCGCGCGACCAGCGACGACGCCCCGGTGTGGTGCAGTAAATTTGAGGAACCAGCCACCCCCGGTTCGAGGCGCGAGCACCACCGGCGCGCCGGGCCGCCCTCCCGTGGACGGGCCGGGGATCCGCACACGTCGCAACGAGGATCCCATGAGCGAGACCACCGCCTCAGAACACTCCGTCACGCAGCGGTTGCGCGCCGCACGGGACCAGCTGCTGCGCCTACGCACCGACCTGGACGCCGCACACCGCGAGTTCGAGTGGCCCCGGTTCGAGTATTTCAACTTCGCCCTGGACTGGTTCGATGTCCTGGGCAACGGCGAGGAAGCGGACCGCGAGGCCCTCGTGATCGTGGAGGAGGACGGCACCGAGACCCGCCGCACGTACGCGCAGCTGTCCCGGCGCTCGTCGCAGCTGGCCACGTGGTTGCGCTCCCGGGGCGTGCGCCGCGGTGACCGGGTCATCCTCATGCTCGGCAACCAGGTGGAGCTGTGGGAAACCATGCTTGCGTGCACCAAACTGGGCGCACCCATGATCCCCACGACCGTGATGCTCGGGCCCGCCGATCTGCAGGACCGCGTGGAGCGCGGCCGGGCGGCCTGGGTGGTCACGTCCCACACGAACGCCCTGAAGTTCGAGGACGTCCCCGGGGACTTCACGATCATCGAGGTTCCCGATCAGCCCGATCACCGTCCCCGTTCCGCGCCGTCGGTCTTCGCGTCCTCCGCTGGGCACGACGACGCCGCGTCGTCGCCCGCTGCTGCCGGCGACGACGCGGCGGGAGCGCCGGAGGCCGGGACTGCGGCGTCGTCGGGCGAGGGTGAAGAACCGAGCCCGCGGAAGATCGGGGAGCACCCCGTGATCGACTACCGGGACTCCTTCGCGGGTCCCGAGGAGTTCGAGGTGACCGAGCCCTCGCCCGCGGATGACCCGCTGCTGTTGTACTTCACCTCCGGGACCACGTCCCTACCGAAACTCGTGGAGCACACCAACGTCACGTACCCCGTGGGGCATTTGTCCACGATGTACTGGATCGGGCTGGAACCCGGGGACGTGCACCTGAACGTGGCGTCGCCGGGGTGGGGCAAGCACGCGTGGTCCAACTTCTACGCACCGTTCATCGCGGGTGCCACCGTGTTCCTCTACAACTACTCGCGCTTCGACGCCGTGGCACTCATGGACCAGATGGACCGCGAGGGCGTGACGTCCTTCTGCGCACCGCCCACCGTGTGGCGCATGCTCATCCAGTCGGACCTGTCCCATCTGAAGAACCCGCCGCGCAAGACGGTGTCCGCGGGTGAACCACTGAATCCGGAGATCATCGCGCGGGTCAAGGCCGCGTGGGGCACCGAGATCCGTGACGGGTACGGTCAGACCGAGTCCTCACTGCAGATCGCCAACACCCCCGGGATGCCCGTGAAACCCGGGGCCATGGGCCGTGCGCTCCCCGGGTACGAGACCGTGCTGATCGACACCACGACCGGTGAGGTGAGCGAGACCGAGGGCGAACTGTGCTTGCGTCTGGACCCGCGTCCCGTGAGCCTGACACCCGGCTACCACGGGGACGCCGCGAAGACCGATGAGGCGTTCCGGGGCGGCGTCTACCACACCGGGGACGTGGTCTCGCGGGACGAGAACGGGGTCTTCACCTACGTGGGCCGCGCGGACGACGTCTTCAAAGCTTCCGACTACCGGCTCTCTCCCTTCGAGCTGGAATCCGTGGTGATCGAGCACCCCGCGGTCGTGGAGGTGGCAGTGGTGCCTTCGCCGGATCCCATCCGCCTGGCCGTTCCCAAGGCGTACGTGGTGCTCGCCGCGGGTCACGAGCCCACCGCCGAGACCGCGGAGAGCATCCTGCATCACTGCCGCGTGAACCTCGCGCCGTACAAGCGAATCCGGCGCCTCGAGTTCTTCGACCTGCCCAAGACCATCTCCGGGAAGATCCGCCGGGTGGAGCTGCGGCGGCGGGAGGCCGTGCTGCATCCGGACACGCTGGGGGGTTCCGGTGCCTCGCCCAGCGGTGTCGAGGCCGGGTCCGGCTCCGGTCAGTCGGTGGAGTACGCGGACACGGACTTCCCGTCGCTGCGGGGTGAGTGAGCCTGGTGGCTGACATCTGCCTGGCGTGGCACGAGGAGCTGACAGGGAAGCAGCTCGACCAGTTGGGAGAACTCTTCGACGCAGAGTACAGAGCCGACGAGGGCGCGTGGGACCCTGACGCACCCTACGGCTACGCTCCTGCCGCACTGCACGTCATGGCAGTCGAGGGCGGGAGGGTCGTGGGTCACGTGGGCACCCAGCGGCGGATGATTTCCGTGGGTGACCACGAAGTGCTGGTTGCAGGAACAGGCGGAGTGCTGGTCTCCCCCTCGCATCGGGGCCAGGGCCTTGGTGCGCGGCTGCTCGTTGCGGCGCAGGACGCCGCCCGATCCATTGCACCGGCCCACTACGGATACCTCGGTTGTCGAGAGGAGGTAGTCCCGTTCTACGAGTCGTGCGGGTACAAGCGCATTGAGGTCACCGAGCGATTCCGTTCCCGCGACGGTTCCAGCCAAACGGTGGAAGAAACAGGCGCCCCGGTGATGGTGAGTTCTGGAACGCGCGATGTGGGCACCTGGCCGCAGGGCAGTGTCGATCTTCGAGGTCGCTGCTGGTGATTCCCTGCAGTGCTCCCGCGGAGCGAGCGGTCCGTGTCACCCCGCCTTCCACACCATGACCCCGTCATGCTCTCGTCCGGGGACCGCTAAGAACCCTTCGGACTCATAGAGGTCTCTCGCGCGGTTGCCGTCCTCCACGGAGAGGCTGACGCGGTCGTGCCCGCGCGCGGCGCTCTCCGCGAGAAGTCGTCGGAGCAGACAACGTCCGTGCCCGGCACCCCGGCGTTCGGGGGCCACCCACAGACTGGCTTCCGGAACGTCAGCGGCAACGAACCCGTACCCGGGGTTCCCCGTGCCCAGGAACTGCGCCCAGGCCACGCCGACGACGCCCGAAGGGTCCACCATGATGAAGCCGAAGTCTCCGCGCTCAGGTTCGAACACCGTGTAGTGGGCGATTGCGGGGTCGGCAAGAACGTCCTCGCGCGAGAAGCGTTCTCCGCACCAGTTCATGTTGCCCAGGGTGGCCGCACGGAGAGCGTCGCCGTCCCGACTCGACAGGGGTCGGACCGACGAGAGGTCTTCGTGGTTCATGGGACACTCCTTCAGGGATCATGAGGCCCCAGCGGTGAGGCGCTTCTCGACGAGCCCAAGACCCGACCGTACCGCCCGGCCTCCCACTCGTAGCACGGAGAATCATCCATGGGAAAGACGCACAACTTCTACCACCGGGCGTGCGATGTCGCCGCCGGGGAGGACATCGTGGGCATCACCGTGGCAGAGGATGGACGGGTGGCGCTGGAGTACGGCGAGTTCCCGGAGAACCTGCGGTGCAACTGGGCGGGGTTCCTCTACGACCTGTCACTGACCCCTGCAATGCTCGACGACCTGCACCCGGACCTCCGGGTCGTCTCGGCGCGTCTGCAGGAGGGGTACGGGCACGTGGTCGTATCGGACGGCACCTCGCGGCGTGAGTACCGGCGCGAGATCACGCCCGTGGACCGCGGACCCGTAGCTCTCGAGGTCCTGCCCTTCGATCCGGCCGTCGAACCGCAACGTGGCAGCGCCTACTGGGACGGTCTGACTCCCACCGGCTTCATGGAGCAGCTGCGAGGAAACTTCCCCGACGGTGAGCCAGACGGTGGTCTTCTCAGTTCCGTGTAGTCCCCACCGCGTTAGCCCCGCGGCGGGCACGGGGCGGGCCGAGGCGCTGCTCGCGGTGAGCCCCAACCACCCGCGGCGCACCTGATGCCGTCAGCGCACCCGTTCCAGCACGGGAAGCAGTCCCTCCGGGTTGGGGACGTCGAAGAACGCCATAGGCGCCAAGCTTGTCGGGGAGAAGAACTCCACGCCGCTGTTGAGGTAGATACCGGGGAGTCCGCCCTCCCCGAAGATAACCTCGATGCGGCCGCCGTCCCGACTCTTCCGAATCTTCACGGCCACGTCCTTCACCCGGACCTCCGAGATGCGGCGGTCATCCTCCAGCACGATGGCGCGCGTGTCGGTGAGGCCGTAGACCGTCCGTCGCTTGCGCCGGGCTTTGACGAGGAAGCGTCCGACCATCTAGTAGAGGCCCACCGCCACGAAGAGTAACCCTACGAGGGCAAACCACCGGGGCTTCCCAGAGTTCAGGACCAGCCACGTCCAGTACACCGCGAAAGCGCACCACAGGATGCTAAAGGGCACGAGGAACGCATCGGACGGCATGAAATGCACGCGCGGGTCTGGCTGTCCCGTCCACAGAAGCTTTTCATCGGGACGCAGATGGGGTTGCAGCAGCTGCCGGGGGTTCTCCACAGCGGAAGTATGATACCCGTCACCCCATGACCCGGCGGGACACGACCCAGTGAGCGGCTGCACCGGCCCGCCCCATCATCTGAGGCACGAAATGACTGCCCAGCGGCCGATCCCCTGGGCATGTCGTGCCTCAGATGTCAGTGCGTGGTTCCCCGCTTGACCCTCACGCCGCGTGAGGCGGGACAGTCACCGGCATGAACACTCACTTCGACGCCTTCGACATCAGCCCCGTTCCCACCCCCGCCTGGGACGCCACCCCACCCGAGGAATACCGCGGCATCTACGGCATGCCGGCGTTCACCACCATTTGCACCGCTGATCTGCCCGCCTCCGTGAGATTCTGGACCAACGCACTGGGCTTCTTCGCGCTCTTCGAGATCCCCGGGCAACTGGTTCATCTGCGGAGGTGGGCGTTCCAGGACGTGCTCCTGGTACCCGGCACCCCCTCCCGCGTGAGCGAGCCCTCCGTGTTCGTGAACTTCTCGTGCGTGTTGCACCAGATCGAGCCGCTCGTGACGGCGTGCGGACGGTTCGACGACGTCGCCGTGACCGGTCCGCGGGACACCCCCTGGAACAGCCGGGAGGTGGAGGTCGTGACCCCCGAGCGGGTTCGGGTGGTCTTCACCGCGGCGAAGCCGTACGACCCCGCAACCCAGGAAGCGGCGAACCTCCGGGCCGTGGGAATCACCGCCCCGGGCCCCGAGGCAGACCACAATGAGCCGCATGACGGATGACCAGCTGACAGTGGGCCAGGCTGCGCAGCGCCTCGGCGTGACCGTCCGGACGCTGCACCACTGGGACGCGGAGGGTCTTGCCCGGCCCTCCGCGCGGTCCGCCGCCGGGTACCGGCTCTACACGCAGGCGGACCTCGACAGGTTGGAGCGGGTGGTGGTCTACCGCGAGCTCGGCCTGGGGCTCAACGCCATATGCGGCCTGCTCGACGATCCCGACATGGACGCCGTGGAGGCCCTGCGTGAACAGAGTGCCCAGACAGAGGAACGTATCCACCGGTTGCAGCAGCTCCAGGAGAGCCTGCGGAACATGATCGAGGCGCACGAACGCGGGCCGCTCCTGAGCTCTGAGCGTCAGAAAGAAGTGCTGGGCGAGGGGTGGAACCCCGACTGGCCCGCACAGGCCAGGGCTCGCTGGGGAGACACTGCACAGTGGCGGCAGTACGCCGAACGGGCGGCCGCACGGACACCGGACAAGTGGGCGGAACTCACGCGGCACACGGAGAAACTCGAAGACGATTTCGTCCGGGCTGTACATGACGGCGCAGTCCCCGGAGATGTCCAGGCGAACGAGCTCGTGGAACGGCACCGCAAGCTGTTCAGCCGGTACTTTCCCCTCACACGACAGATGCAAGTCTGCTTAGGGCGGGTATACGAGTCAGACCCGGCGTTCGCCGCGCACTACGACGCGCTGCACCCCGGGCTCGCGATGTGGCTTCGAGAGGCCATCAACGAGAGCGCACGGCTCCACGGGATTGACCCCGACACTGCCAGCTGGGAGTGAGCCCGCCCGCACCCATGCAGGAGTCCGCCCGCGCGGAGGCGAGCCCCAGGCGTAGGCTGATCCGGCGTCGTCGTCCCCGGTGACGACGACGCCTCCAGCCCTCGCCGCGAAAGGTCCCCGTGAGCACGCCCGCGCCCATCGAAACCCCCGAGACCACCCCTCCCTCACGGCACATGGGCTGGGCGGGGCTCGCCCTCACCCTGGGGATCCTGGTGGCCGGGCTGCTCTGGGCCAAGTGGCTCCCCTACGACCTGAAGGCCCACAAGCTGGCCGAGACCGGCGTGTGGGACGGCAAGGCCATCTTCGGCGCGGCCGGTTCCACGCCGTCCCTGCAGGGTGCGTTCGACTTCACCGTGGTCTACCTCAAGGCCGTGTGGAAGGCCGCGCTCGTCGCGCTGCTGGTGGCCGCCGCGCTGGAATCCCTCGTGCCGCGCCGCTGGCTGCTGCGGGCGCTGAGCCGTCGAACCTCCTGGGGACAGGGCATTTCCGGGGCGCTGCTGGCGCTGCCCAGCATGATGTGCACGTGCTGCACCGCGCCCGTGGCCATCGGTCTGCGGCGTTCCGGTGCGCCGGCGGGTGCCACCGTGGCGTACTGGCTGGCCAACCCGCTGCTCAATCCCGCAGTGCTGGTGTTCCTGGGGCTCACCGTGCCCTGGCCGTTCGTGACCACGCGCGTGGTCGTGGGGATCGCAGTGGTGCTGATCGCGGCGGTGCTCGTGAGTCGGCGCTTCTCCACGGTGGAGGTCGAGACGCCCGAGGCCCTGCCCGCCGATCCGCAGACGTGGGGTGAGATGCTCTCCCGCTTCGGCAGGGCCCTGGGTCGCTACCTGCTGATCCTGGTCCCGGAGTACGTGCTCCTGGTGGTGCTCGTCGGGTTCTTCTCCGGGTGGCTCTCGGACTTCGCGGCCCTGAACCAGCACGCCGGGCCGCTCGCACTGCTCCTGGTGGGCGTGATCGGTGCGGCACTGGTGATCCCCACGGGTGGCGAGATCCCCGTGGTCGTGGGCCTCACCGCCGCGGGCGCGAGCCACGGCGTGGCCGGGGTCCTGCTCATCACCCTGCCGGCGCTGAGCATCCCGTCCATCGTGATGGTCGCCCGGCACTTCGGGGTCCGCACCACGTTGCTCGTCACCGGGTGGGTCGTGGTGGGCGGCCTGCTGGCGGCCGGGCTGCTCGTGGCGCTGACCTGACGACGCCGCCCGCACCCGTCAGGCGTCGGCTCGCCTTGGCGCACACCACCCCGTGCCGTGACTGCACCTCGGGGGTATCGTCCCTGACATGGATGACTCCAGCGTGGGTGCTCTCATCGGCATCGTCATGTCCGTCGTGGTGCTCGGCGTGATCTTCACGGTCACCCGCATGGGAGCCAACGGGGACATGGGGCGAAACGGGGCCGTGGGCATCCGCACTAAAGCCACGCAGCGCAGCGACGTGGCCTGGCGCGCCGGACACGCCGCCGCCTTCCCCGTGGTCAGAACCGCGTGTCTCCTGGTCCTGGTTCTCGACCTGGTGTGTCTGGCTCTGGTCTTCCTGGGACCCGCGGGTCTGGTCCCGTGGCTCGGCATCATCCCACTGGCCGGAATTCTGGTGGCGGTGGCCTTCATGGCGCGTGCCGCCAAGAAGGGGGCCGACGCCGCTCCTCGAGCTCCGCACCCGTGAGCACTCGCGCCTGCGGGTCACCGCCACGACACCGCAAGCCGCCTCGCCGGGCAGGGCGACGGGACGCGGACCGGAGTGCGGTGAGGCACCCGGGTGCGGTGCGGCACCGTCGTTCTCCGGGACGAGGGTGCGCGGTGCGTCAACCCGCGATGAGCGCGTAGATCCCGCCCAGGAACACCACCCCGTACGCCGAACCCGCGATCAGCTGCGACCACGTGTGGGCGCGCAGCACGCGGCGGCTCACGCACACCGCGAGCGCCACTGGGATGAACAGCAGGCCCCACGGCCCCCATGTGACGGGCAGGATCACCGCGGTGCCGCCCATCATCATGCCGTGCACCGATATCTTCCACCGCGGGCTCACGAGGGCCACCACCGCGCTGGCCGCGAGCGTGGCCGTGAGCAGCCCCACGATCTCCACCGGGCCGTGGAACACCAGCGTGATCATGAGAAAGACCGCCACCAGGATGAACGTCCCGATCATCACCGGGCGGCGGTGCTCCTTGACGCTCACGTGGTGATCCGTGAGCACGCCGCGGCGGGCCAGCACGGTGACCGTGGCGAGCGAGACTCCACACACGGACAGCGCCGCAGACACTCCCCACACCACGGCGCCGAGGGTGCCGTGGGTGCTCCACGGGATGAGGATCAGCAGCACGGCCAGGACGAGCGGGGCCTGGAAGACCTCGGAGAGGACGACCGCCCAGGTGGGTGCCCGTTCACCCGGGGCAGGGCCCGCGGATGCGGAGCCGGGGGCGTGGCCCGGACGGGCGGCGTTGCCCGGGGCCGTTGCCCGCGGCGTCGTGCGGCCGGGCCCGCTGACCGCGCCGGAAGCACGGGACCCGGTGGCGTCGGCAGGGTCCGGGCGCAGCGGCGCCGTCGGCCCGTCGTGGCTGCTCACGCGCGGATCAGACGTCGAGCGTCTCGTAGGTCTCGTGCTCGTTGTTCGCCAGGGCCGGGATCGCCTGCCCCACGCCGAACTGCGCGAAGTGCTCCGAGCCCACGTGCGCCTTGAACGCGGCCTTGTCCTGGTACACCTCGAAGATGCGGAACACGGTGGGCTCCTCCGGGCTCTGGTACGCCTGGTAGTAGAGGTTCCCGGGCTCCTCGCGCGAAGCGGGTGAGAGCTCGGCGAGCGCGGCACGCACGGTCTCCTCCTCGCCGGGCTTGGCGGTCCAGGTGGCGCTGCAGACAAAAGCCATGGGATGTCCCTTCTCGACGACGACGCCGGGTCCACCCGGCCCCGCTCATGCTACCGACCCGCGGCGGGCGCCGTTCGGCCGGGACCGGTCCGGGCGGCGTCGTACCGCCCGGCGCGCCCGTTCGCTCAGTGCGCGGACGCGGAAGCCGTGGAACCCTCTCCGGCGGCCGCGATGCCGTCGCGCTGGCGTGCCGGGAAGACCCTGCGCCTCCTCCGGGCGCCCCCGTCCACGATGCGCGTGCCGGCGAGATCGCCGGTGACGTTGCACATGGAGCGCACCATGTCCAGGAGGGCGTCGATGCCGGCCACGAGCGCGACCGGACCGAAGGGCAGTCCCGCCTGGGTGATCGCCAGGGACAGCATGATGAGCCCCGCCCCGGGCACACCGGCGGTTCCCACGGAGGCGAGCACGCCCACGAGTGCCACGCTGATGAGCTCCGTGAGGCTCAGGTGCACCCCGGCCACGTTGGCGACGAAGATGACGGCCGCCCCCACGTACACGGCGGTGCCGTCCATGTTGATGGTGGCGCCCAGGGGCAGGGTGAAGCCGTAGACGCCCTCGTCCACACCCATCTTCTCCGCCGCGCGCATGGACACCGGCAGGGTGCCGCTGCTGGAGCGCGTCACGAAGGACATGAGCATGGGCTCCTTGGCCGCGGCGAAGAAGCCGCGCACGGAGTGGCCGAACACCAGCAGGATCAGGCAGTACAGGAGGATCTGCACGGCCACCCCGCCGTACACCGTGGCCGTGAGCACGGCCAGCGGCGCCAGCGCGTCCATTCCCGTCTCACCCAGGGTGACGGCGAGCAGCGCGAACACGCCGATGGGGGCGTACTCCAGGATGCCGCGGATCGCGACGAACGTGACCTCCGCACCGGCCTCGAAGAACCGCCGCATGTTCTCCCCGAGCCCGGCCAGTCGCTCGTCCTCGCTGCTCCTGAGGACACCCAGGGCCAGTCCGAAGACCAGGGCGAAGAACAGGACGGCCAGCATGTCCCCCTCGACCATGGCGCTGATGGGATTGGTCGGGACGATGTTCATCAGCACCTCGTTGAGAGGGGGTGCCTCCTTCGGTGCCGACTCGGTGCCCTCCGGCAGCGTCAACCCCGCGCCGGGTTGGAAGAGGGAGGCCAGAGCAAGCCCCAGGGTGATGGCCACCATGGTGGTCAGCGTGTAGTAGACCATGATCTTCACGCCCACCCGGCCGAACTGCCCGGCACTGCCGGAGGACACTCCGGCCACCAGGGTGAACACCACCACGGGGACCACCATCATCTGCAGCAGGCGGAGGAACACCGTCCCCAGGGGTTTGACCACCGCGATGTCCGGGCCGACCAGCAGGCCCACCACGGCACCGAGCACCAGGGCGATGCCGAGCTTGTAGATCAGCGGGAACGCCAGGTAGCGCCGCCACCAGCTCCGGTTCTTCTCGGTAGACACAGTCACAGGTCCTTTCCTCGCCCGGCTGAGGGCATGCAGATGGGCGGGCGCGGCGATGGGATGCGCTGTCACCACGGGGCGAGCCCCCGGATGACGGCCCCGGTCACGGTAGCAGGGGCCGCGATCCGATCCGTCGCACGGCGACGCCGCGTGCTCGCGCTCGGTCCCGACGTTCTCCCCACCGGCGCCGGGCGGGGCGCTTGAGCGAACCGAGGACCGTGGTGTGCCACGCCGCCCCACCGTTGCCCGTTGCCTCGGGCCGGGGGATCATGGGCCCACAGCACTCCCGTGAGAGGAACGGCCCCGTGACAAAACCGTCGACCGTCCGCATGTTCAACGAATACGGCTGCAGCTGGCCCTTCTGGGGATAGGACGGTCTCCTGAATGAGGAGGACTTCCAGCTCCCCCCTGACCTCACAGCGGACATCCTGGCCTGGACCCGGAACTTCAACCAGCACTTCGGCTACGAGAAGGGATGGCCCACGGCGGAGCAGCGCGAGGCCCACCGCCGTGAGGGCGAACGACTCGCGGGGAGGGTGCAGGACGCGGTGGGCCCGGGAGTCACCATCCACTTGAACATGTGGGAGGCGAACGTCGACGAACTACGCCTCCCATGGTGGAGGAGGGTCTTCCGCTCACGCGCCGAGCGGGCTTGAGAACCCTGCCTGGTTGATCACGTAGGCACCTCCTGCCTGTCGCACGGCCCCGCGGGACTCGCCCGCATCCCCCCACCTCCGCCGTCCCGCCCCGTCCGGCCGTCAGGATGGAGGCATGATTCAGATCGAGCACCTGACCAAGCGCTACGGCGGGTTCACCGCGGTGGACGACATCTCCTTCGTCGCCCAACCCGGCCGGGTCACCGGCTTCCTGGGCCCGAACGGCGCCGGGAAGTCCACGGCGCTGCGGATGCTCACCGGCCTCACGCCGGCCACTTCCGGTGCTGCGACGGTGCTCGGCCGCCGCTACTCCGAGCTGCCGAATCCCAGCCGTCACGTGGGTGTGATGCTCGACGCCGCGGCGCAGCACCCCGGGCGCACCGGCCGGGAGGTCCTGCAGCTGGCGGCCACGATCACGGGGATGGGCAGGGCCCGCGTGGACGAGATGCTGGACCTCGTGGGGCTCGAACGCTCGGAGGCGCGCCGCCGCGTGAAGAACTACTCCCTGGGCATGCGCCAGCGCCTCGGTCTGGCCGGAGCGCTCATGGGCCGCCCGCAGGTGCTGGTCCTGGACGAGCCCGCCAACGGCCTGGACCCGGCGGGCATCCACTGGATGCGCGGACTGCTGCGGGACTTCGCGGACCAGGGCGGCACGGTGCTGCTCAGCTCGCACCTGCTGCACGAGGTGGAGCTCATCGCGGACGACCTCGTGATGATCGGCGGCGGCCGGATCGTCGCGCAGGGCGGCATGAAGGACCTCCTCGCCACCCGCCCGGGGTGCGTGGCCGACGCCGAGGACCGCGCCGCCTTCGCCGACGCCCTGAGCGCCGCCGGGATCCCCGTCGCGGGGCGCGCGGACGGGGCCGCGGACATCGAGGCCGACGCCGCCCGCGTGGGTCGGGTGGCCCTCGACGCCGGCGTGCCCCTGACCCTGCTGCGCCCCGCGGACGGCACCCGCCTGGAGGACATGTTCCTGCAGCTCACCGCCGACACCGCCCGGGGCGATCGGGGCGTCACCACGTCCTCCCGTGACGCCGCGGCGTCCGGGGCGACCGCGCCGGATGCATCACCCGCACAGCCGTCATCGCCCCAGGACACGCCCACCCGAGAGGAGCCCACCGCATGAGCACCGCAACCACCACCACGGCCCCCTGGGGCCACACCGAACCGACGGGTCGCGGGCTCTCGTTCCTCACCCTGCTGCGCGTGGAGCTGCGCAAGCAGGTGGACACGCGCGCCGGGCGCGGTCTGCTGATTGCCATCGGCGTGCTCACCGCGCTGGCCCTGGGACTGTTCATGTGGGCTTTCCGGGACTCCGGCGCACCCCTGTCCGCGCTGCTCTCCGTGACCACCACTCCGCAGGGCCTGCTGCTCCCCGTGCTCGGCATCATCACCGCGTGCAACGAGTGGAGCCAGCGCACGGCCCTGATCACCTTCACGCAGGAGCCCCGCAGACTCCGCGTGGTTCTCGCCAAGCTGCTCTCGGCAGTGGTGCTGGGCACCATCGCGGTGGCGCTGGCCTGGGTCCTGGCCATCGCGGCGTTCCTGATCCTTGCCGCGGTGACCGGCCAGTCCCTGAACCCGGATCCGGACTGGGGCCAGCTCGTCGGGGTGTGGCTGACGCAGCTGATCGCGGTGCTGCAGGGTGTGGCCTTCGGGCTCGCCCTGCTGTCCGTGCCCATGGCGATCGTGGCCTACTTCGTCCTGCCCGTGCTGTTCTCCGCGGTGGCGGCATTCGTACCCGCCATCCGGGACCTCGGGGCATGGGTGAACGTGAACGCGGCCGCTACCCCGCTCACCGAGGGTCTGGATCTCACGGGGGAGCAGTGGGCCCAGCTGGGAACCTCCGCGCTGCTGTGGATCGGCCTGCCCCTGCTGATCGGGATCTGGCGGGTGCTCACGCGCGAGGTGAAGTAGCCCCACGGCCCGCTTTGCCACGAACCGGTCCCGCCCCTCCGGGGTGAGGGCCGGTTCGCGCTGGTCGCTCAGCGATCCGTGCCGGATACCGGCCGTTCCAGCCGCACCACCCGGTCCGCCAGCTCGGTCACGTCCGCCTCGTCGTGGGTGATCACCACCGCCGTCCGCCCGGCCAGGATCCGCTGCAGCACACTGCGCATCCGTGGCCGGGCGGCCACGTCCAGGGCGCTCATGGGCTCGTCCAGCAGGATCACGCGCGGGTCCGCCGCCAGCACGCGGGCAATGGCCACGCGCTGGGCCTGACCGCCGGAGAGCTCGTCCGGGCGCCGGTCCGCGAACTCCCCGGCGCCCACCTCGCGCAGCCACCGCCGCGCACGACGCCGCCCGTCAGCCTTCCCCGCACCCCTCGCCCTGGGACCGAACGCCACGTTGTCCTGCACGCTCAGGTGGGGGAACAGCAGCGGCTCCTGGGCCATGAGGGCCACCCCGCGGCGGTGCGCCGGGACCCACACGGGCCGCTCCCCCGGCCCCGTGCCGACCACGCAGTGCTCGCCCACGTGCACCGCTCCGCGGTCCGGGGGCAGCAGCCCGGCGATCGTCCCGAGCACCGTGGACTTGCCCACACCGTTGGGTCCGAGCAGCGCCACCGTGGTTCCCGGCTCCACCGTGAACTCCGCGACCACCCGCCGCTGCTCGTGCACCACGGACACCCGGAGCGCATCCGCGGTGCTGGTGGTCCCCGGCGCCGAGTCGCACCCATCCGGCGTCTCGAAGCCTCGCGGGGGCTCCGCACCGGTCTGCTCCGCGGAGCCACCCTCACGTCCCCGGGCCCCGGCTGCCTCTTCCTGCTCCGGCGGTTCAGCCGCGCCGTCCCTGCTAGCCCACCGGGCGAGGTTGGTGCGGAAGCCGGCGCCGCGGCGTCGTCGTGCGGGCGCGCTGACGCTGACCACCAGCAGCGCGACGAGGACGAGGAGCAGGGAGAGGGCCACGGCGGCGTCGGGGTCGGTCTCGCGCTGCAGGTAGATCTCGAGTGGGAGGGTACGGGTGATGCCCTCGAGGCTGCCCGCGAACGTGAGGGTCGCCCCGAACTCGCCCAGGCAGCGCGCGAAGGACAGCGCCGCCCCGGAGAGGACAGCGGGCGCCGCGAGCGGCAGGGTCACCCGGAAGAGGGTGCGCGTGGGTGAGGCACCGAGCCCGGCGGCCACCTGCTCGTAGCGGGTGCCCGCGGTGCGCAGCGCCCCCTCCAGGGACACGACCAGGAACGGCAGCGCCACGAAGGTCTGGGCCAGCACCACCGCGACCGTGGTGAACGCGATGTCCACGCCCGCGGATGCCAGGGAACGGCCCAGGAAACCCGTGCGCCCGAAGGTGTACAGCAGGGCGATGCCGCCCACCACCGGTGGGAGCACGAGCGGCAGGAGCACCAGGGACCGCAGCAGTCGCACCGCGCGGGCCGTGGAACGGGCCAGGACCAGGGCCAACGGGCACCCCAGCACCAGGCACAAGGCCGTGGACGCGAGCGCGGTGCGCAGACTCAGCCCGAGCGCGGCCACGGAGGACTCACTGGTGAGCAGCGCCCCCAGGTGCGCCCAGTCGATGCGCAGCAGGATGCCCACCAGCGGCAGCAGGATCAGCAGCGCCCCCACCGCCGCCGGCAGCACCACCCAGCGCGGGGTCGCGGTGAAGCCGCGGATCACGGTGCGCCGAAGCCCGCGTCCTTCAGGACTTCCTGGCCGCGCTCGCCCGTGACCAGGTCCACGAACTCGGTGGCGAGCTGCGGCTGCTCGGACTTCTTCAGCGCGACGACGGGGTAGTTGTTGACCGCCTCGTCCGTTTTGGGGATGTCGATGCTCGTGACCTTGTCACCGGCGGACTTCGCGTCCGTGACGTACACGATCCCGGCGTCCGCCTGACCGGACGTGACCTTGCCGAGCACGTCCGTCACGGCGTTCTCCTGGCTCACGGGCTTGAGCTCCACACCGTCCGCCTTCTCCACCTTCTTGGTGGCCGCACCGCACGGCACCTCCGGGGCGCACGTGACCAGTTTGACGTCCTTGTCCACCACGTCCTGGAAGCTCTCGATGCCTGCCGGATTGTCCCTGGGCACCACGAGGGTCAGCACGTTGGTCGCGAAGATCTTCGGATCCCCCTGGGCGAGGTCCGCGTCCATGAGCTTCTTCATGTTCTTCTGGTCCGCGGAGGCGAACACGTCCGCCGCCGCTCCCTCGATGAGCTGCTGCACGAGTCCCGAGGACCCGCCGTAGTTCACGTCCACGGTCACGCCGGGGTGGCCCTTCTCGAACTCGTCGGAGAGCTGGTCGAAGGACGTGGTCAGGGACGCCGCCGCGGACACCCGCAGGGTCTTCTCCCCGCCCCCGCCCTGCGACGACGACGCCGAGGCATCCCCTCCCCCGCTCTGCCCACCGCACCCGGTGAGCAGCAGGGCGCCCAGGCCCACCGCGGTGAGGAGGGTCGTGAGGCGGCGCTGGCCCGGGCGGGCGGCGCCGCAGGCAGCGGCCCCCGGAATGCTCTCGTGCCCGTTCGCCATCACTTGCGCCCCTCCGTCTCCACGATGACCGCGGTGGACTTCACCACGGCCGTGGCCACGGACCCCGGTTCGAGTCCGAGATCCTCCACCGCCTCCGTGCTCATCAGCGACACGATCCGGTGGGGACCGCACTGCAGCTCCACCTGGGACATCACGGGGTCCGACTTCACGGCGGTCACCAGCCCCACCAGCCGGTTGCGGGCGGAACTGCTCACGCGCGCGGGATCCTCGGGGCTCACGGCGTTGCGGCGGGCGAGCTCGGCGAGCTCCGCTCCGTCCACCACGGTGTGCCCCACGGAGTTCTTCTGTCCGGTGAGAGCGCCCTGTTCGATCCAGCGCCGGACGGTGTCGTCGCTGACACCCATGAAAGTAGCGGCCTGGGCCACACGGAGGAAGGTCATGGGCTCATACTATCCGCAGATACGGGCCATTCCCGGGGATTACTCCGCAGAAGCGGAACCCTCACCCTCGCCCCGTTTGAGAATTCAATGCAGCTACTGCCACTTTTCCGCCCCCAGCGGGCAATGTCTGCACTTGATCCTGGGGCGCGGCGATGACGACGCCGCTCCCCACCTTGCGGGGAACGGCGCCGTCCTGCGCGTGCCCGTCAGCACGTTCCGCGTGGTGGAGCAGTTCCGCCACCGGCTCACCACCGAGCGGTCCGGCGTCCCGTGGAGCGGTCATCCTGCAGCGACCCCTCCGGGGTCAGACCCTGCGCCGCTCGGTCTCGGGCTCACTCGTGGGAGAAGTTGGGCTTCCGCTTCTCCGTGAAGGCCGCCATGCCCTCCTTCTGGTCCGCGGTGGAGAACAGGCCGTGGAACACGCGGCGCTCGTACTGCAGACCGGTGGCCAGGGTGGTCTCGTACGCGGTGTTGACCGCCTCCACGGCGTGCTGGGCCACCGGCTTGGACATGCTCGCGATTTTCCCGGCCACCTCAAGCGCGGTGTCCATGAGGGAGTCGGCGGGAACCACGCGCGAAACCAGCCCGGAGCGCTCGGCCTCCTCGGCGTCCATCTGGCGGCCGGTGAGGATCAGATCCATGGCCTTGGCCTTGCCCACCGCGCGCGTCATGCGCTGCGTGCCGCCCATGCCCGGAATGACACCCAGTGTGATCTCCGGCTGGCCGAACTTGGCGGTGTCCGCGGCAATGATGAGGTCGCACATCATGGCGAGCTCGCAGCCGCCGCCGAGCGCGTAGCCGGCCACCGCCGCGATCTTCGGGGTGCGCAGCCGGGCGAAGGTGTCCCACTCGGAGAAGAAGTCCTCGCGGTACATGTCCGAACCGGTCTTGGAGCCCATCTCCTTGATGTCCGCACCGGCGGCAAAGGCCTTCTCGGAACCGGTGAGCACGATCGCGCCGATCTCAGCATCACGGTCCAGCTCGGTGGCCGCGGCGAGGACGTCGTTCATGGCCTGCATGTTCAGCGCGTTCAGCGCCTTGGGGCGGTTCAGCATGATCACGCCCACGCGTCCCTCGCGGCGGACCAGGATGGTTTCGTAGCTGTTTTCGCTCATGTGTCCAGCATCTCACGACGGCACCGTGCCCCACCTCACACGGGCGGGCGGCCCCGGGGGGCGTGGCGGCGGCGTCGTCAGTCGCGGTGGGAAACGTCACGTGCCCGAAACATGCGGTCGCTAGCATGGCGGCATGCGTGAATTGCAGGCACAGATCATCGCCGAACTCGGGGTGGCCCCGCAGATCGACCCGGAGCAGGAGGCGGCGCGGCGCGTCGACTTCCTGTGCGACTACCTCCGGGCGACGCACACCAGGGGCTTCGTGCTGGGCATCAGCGGCGGCGTGGACTCCACGCTCGCGGGGCGGCTCGCACAGCTGGCCGTGGAGAAGCTGCGCGAGGACGAGATCCCCGCGGAGTTCGTGGCCATGCGCCTGCCCTACCGCGCCCAGCAGGACGAGGACGACGCCCAGGCCGCGCTCGCCTTCATCGAGCCGGACCGGGTGATCACGTACGACGTCGCTCCGGCCGTGGACGGGTTCGAGACCGCCTACGCCGCCGCGACCGGCGGGCAGCTCAGCGACTTCACGCGCGGCAACACCAAGGCCCGCGTGCGCATGACCGCGCAGTACGCGGTGGGCGGGGACCACAACCTGCTGGTGATCGGCACGGACCACGCGGCGGAGTCCATCACCGGGTTCTTCACCAAGTTCGGGGACGGCGGCGCGGACCTCCTGCCGCTGGCCGGGCTGAACAAGCGGCAGAACCGGCAGCTGCTGGAGTACCTGGGAGCCTCGGAGCAGCTGGTCGGGAAGGTCCCCACCGCGGACCTGCTCAACGACATCCCCGGCCGCACGGACGAGGACGAGCTGGGCCTCACGTACGAGGACATCGACGACTATCTGGAGGGCAAGGACGTCCCCGTGCAGGTGGCGGAGAAGCTGGAGCAGATCTTCCTGCGCTCCCGCCACAAGCGCACCGTGCCGGTGACCCCGGCGGATGAGTGGTGGCGGAACTAATCACACGCCCCCCGCGAAACATAGCCTCCTAGCTCTACCATAATTTTACTTTTTTTGCTCCGTTATTCTGAATCAACCATTGCATTTTCGAATCCATGAAGAAGAATGGAACCCACTTCATCGTTGAACAGAATCTCGGCGGGCAGGGGGTGGCTATCCGGCTCATCGCTCGCCTGCTCATCGAAGCCTTCGCTCGACATGAACCAGTTTTCAATCTGGTCATATTTCTCATCTGCTGTTATCAACCATGGGGTTTGCAGTTCAATCCTGCGCCCCGTGTCCATGAGAACTGCCGCAGTCGAGGGGGTAATTTCTTCAGGTAGGTCATCATCGAACCACCCTAGCCGGGGGACTTTCTCGTATAACTCGTTTTTGTTGTGCACTTATATGCCTTCACTGCCGCCTCGTGCGATTCCAGCCTCAAGAAAGGCGGGATGGAGTGGCTGACTATGGAGCTTTATTACTGTTAATGAGGGACTTACCGCCCTAGAAATATGAAACGGAAACCGGATGTATTCCTGCTTGCTGTTGATTAACAACGTCACCTTGCAATTTTACGCGCCAACACGCTTGAGGCGCGCTTTGTAACTTCGCCTGCTTTGATGGCGTAGATAGTGGCGGTTGCGGACCGCGAGCAACCCACCCGCCAGCACCGCCGCGAGCACCGAGGCGGTCAGCACGGCCACCTTGGCCTGGTCCCCGGCGGCCGCGGACGGGTCGAAACTGAGCTCCGAGATCAGCAGGGACACCGTGAACCCGATGCCCGCCAGCAGCGCGATGCCCACCAGGTCGATCCACCGGTAGGAGGGGTCCAGCTTCTGTCCGGTGAGGGTGGTGGTGAGCCAGGTGGCACCGATGACGCCCAGCGGCTTGCCCAGGACGAGGCCCGCGATGATGCCGAGCGTGACGGGGGCGGCGAGCGCCGTCGTCAATCCGTCCCAGCCGCCCACCGCGACGCCCGTGGAGAAGAACGCGAAGACCGGCACCGCGAACCCGGCGGACAGGGGCCGGACGCGGTGCTCCAGGTGCTCGGCGAGCTCCACGGGCTCCCCGGAGGCCTTCCCCGCGAGGACGGGGACGGCGAAACCGAGCAGCACGCCCGCGACCGTGGCGTGGATCCCCGCCTCGTGGACCAGGGCCCACGTGATCACGGCCAGCGGCACCAGGATCGCCCAGGCGGCCCACGTGCGGTGCGCGAAGAAGCGGGGGAAGCGGTGTGCGAGCAGCCCGAACACGGCCAGCGGGACGAGCGCGAGCAGCAGCGGGAGCACGTGCACCTCGTCGGTGTAGAAGATCGCGATGATCGTGATGGCCAGCAGGTCGTCCACCACCGCGAGCGTCAGCAGGAACAGGCGGAGCGCGCTGGGCACGTGCGAGCCGACGATCGCGAGCACCGCCACCGCAAACGCGATGTCGGTGGCGGTGGGGATCGCCCAGCCGCCCAGGGTCTCGGGGTTCGTCGCGTTGACCGCCGCGTAGATCAGCGCGGGGACGACGACGCCGCCCACGGCCGCCGCGATCGGCACCGCCGCCTTCCCGAGGTCCCGCAGATCACCCGCGACGAACTCGCGCTTGAGCTCCAGGCCCACGAGGAAGAAGAACACGGCGAGTAGCCCGTCCGCGGCCCACGTCCCCAGGCTGAGGTCCAGGTGCCACGGCTCGTAGCCGACCTTCAGGTCCCGGAGGGCGAAGTAGCTCTCCACGAAGGGCGAGTTGGCCCAGACGATGGCGAGGACGGCGGCGACCACCAGGAGGATGCCGGCCACGGTCTCGCGGCGCAGGACGTCCTGGAGGCGGGAGAAGAGGCCGCCCGAGGGGTGGTTGGGCTCGCACGGGGGCTCAGGATGGTTGAAGAAACCGGGCTCCGAGACGAAGCCGGAGGGTTCTGCCTGCACCACGGTTCCCGGGGTTCCGGGCTCAACGTGGGCAGGGGTGGTGCTGTGGTGCGGGGGCATGGATCACTCCAGTGTCGACGGGCATCACGCTCATTACCGCCGACCAGACTTCCCGGCACACCAGCCAGCAAGGGTAGCAGGGCGCTTTAGGGCGGCGCACGCGGGGCGGCTGCCACGAGGCTGAGCGGCTCCGTCTACACTGACCACCAGTGACACGGGGTGCCGCCACCCTCCCCGCCCACCGGGCGGGCAGACAGAGGACCGCAGCGGCTGAGATGACACCCGTCGAACCTGTCCAGTTAGTACTGGCGAAGGGATGTCACGGTGGCACCGCGCAGGTGGCGCACCGCTTTCTTCGCCGTGAGCCACAGGAGTGAGCATGCGGATCGAGAACACCATCGTCCTGGTCACCGGCGGAGCCCGCGGGCTCGGGGAGCACCTCAGCCGGGCGTTCGCGCGGGAGGGCGCGCGCGTCGTCGTGAACTACCACTCCAGCGATGAGCGGGCCCGTGCGCTGGTCAGCGAACTCGGGGAGGACCGGGCACTCGCGGTCCAGGCGGACGTGACCGACGCGCAGCAGGTGCGGGACATGGTCTCCCGGGCCCGGGAACACTTCGGCGCGCCGATCACGGTGGCGGTGAACAACGCCCTGGTGGACTTCAGCTTCAACGGCGATGCCCGCCCCACCCTGGAGCACCTGACCGCCGAGAACCTCACGCAGCAGTTCCAGGGCGCCGTGGTGGGTGCCCTCAACGTGATGCAGGCGGTCACCCCGGGCATGGTGGAGGCCGGTGAGGGGCGCATCATCAACATCGGCACCAACCTCTTCCAGAACCCCGTGGTCCCCTACCACGACTACACCGCCGCGAAGGCCGCCCTGCTCGCCCTCACCCGCACCGCCGCCAAAGACCTCGGCCCGCAGGGCATCACCGTCAACATGATCTCCGGCGGCCTGCTGCGAACCACGGACGCGAGCGCCGCCACCCCGGACGAGGTCTTCGACTTCATTGCCGCCGGCACTCCCCTGGGCCGCGTGACCACCCCCGAGGAGTTCGCGGACACCGCCCTGTTCTTCGCCTCGGACTGGTCCCGCGGGGTCACCGGCCAGAACCTGGTGGTCGACGGCGGGCTGGTGATGGACTGACATGGCCGCCCCCTCTCCGCACGACGACGCCGCCCGGCCCGGCCCCGCGCGAAGGGCACCTGCCGGGGGTGCGGCGTCGGCAACCACCCCCGAAGCTGAGCCGACGCTCGGGACGGCCGCTGCGGCGTCGTCGCCCACGACCGCACCGGCCCGCCGCCTCCACCTCAACGCGTTCCTCTACAGCGCCGGCCACCACCAGGCCGCGTGGCGTGCCCCGAACTCCTCGGTGCACCGCCTCACGGACATCGCCTACTACGAGGAGCTCGCGCGGACTGCCGAACGCGGTCTGTTCGATGCGGTGTTCTTCGCGGACGGGCACAGCGTGGGTGACGTCTCCGGCGGGCCCCACTGGAGCCTGGAACCCCTGACAGCGCTGTCCGCGATGGCGCGGGCCACCGAGCGCGTCGGCCTGGTGTGCACGGTGTCCACCACGTTCTTCACCCCGTTCCACGCGGCCAGGATGCTCGCGTCCTTAGACCACATCTCGGGCGGGCGAGCGGGGTGGAACGTGGTGACCTCCATGTGGGACTCCGAGGCCCGCAACCACGGCTACCGGGCCATGCCGACCAAGGATGAGCGCTACGAGCGTGCCCGCGAGTTCGTGGAGGTGGCTCGCGCCCTGTGGGCCAGCTGGGACGAGGACGCCGTCACCGCAGACCCGGAGGGCCGGTGGGCTGAGCCCTCCAAGCTGCACCGCCTGCACCACGAGGGCCGCCACTTCCTGGTGGATGGGCCCCTCACGGTTCCGCCCTCCCCCCAGGGGGAACCGGTCCTCTTCCAAGCGGGTGCCTCCGGGCCCGGCAAGGCACTCGCGGCCGACTTTGCAGAGGGGATCTACGCCGTGGCCTACGATCTGCCCGCCGCGCAGGAGTACTACGCGGCGGTGAAGGCCGAAGTGGCCCGCGCCGGGCGTGATCCCGGTTCCGTGATCGTGATGCCCGGTCTGATCACGTACGTGGGCCGCACGCACGAAGAGGCCCTCGAGAAGCAGGCCAGCGTGGACCGTTTGCTCCCTGTGGAGCAGTCGCTCGCACAGCTCTCCACGTTCGTGGAGCAGGACTGCGCGCAGTGGGACCTAGATGCGCCCGTGCCCACGCTGCCGCCCCTGGAGGAGTTCACCGGCCCGCAGGGCCGCTACGGCACCATCCTGCGGATCATCGAGGCCGAGCGCCCCACGGTCCGCCAGTTGCTCGGCCGCCTCGCCGCCGGCGGGGGTCACTGCACGATGGTGGGCACCCCGGAGTCCATCGCGGATCGAATGCAGGAATGGTTCGACAACGGTGGCGCGGACGGCTTCAACCTCATGCCGCCCGTCCAGCCGGACTCCCTGGACGACTTCGTGGACCTCGTGGTCCCCGAACTCCAGCGCCGCGGCCTGTTCCGCACCGCGTACACCGCCACCACCCTGAGGGGTCACCTCACGCGGGGTTGAGGCTCCGCGGCGCAACCCCGCCACAGGACGACGACGCCGCCCCGCACGGTGGGCGGGGCGGCATCGTCGGTGGCGTCAGCGGCGTCGTCGATCGGGAGGGTCCGGTCAGAGGAACGGGCGCAGCGGTACCAGGATCGTCTCGGCGACCCGGGCCATGGGGTGGCGATCGCGCCATCGGGGCGAGGACAGCTCCTCACAGTGCTCGCTATCGGCGAGGAAGACCTTCTCCATCTCGGCCGCGAAATCCGGGTCCACGATCTCCACGTTGGTCTCGTAGTTGAACGAGAGGGAGAGCCGGTCGATGTTGGCGGTGCCCACGGTGGACCACTCGCCGTCGATCGTGGCGGTCTTGGCGTGGATCATGCAGGCGGCATACAGCAAGATGGTGACCCCACCCTCCAACAACTGGCCGTAGAACCCGCGGGACACCCAGTCCGCCAGGATGTGGTTGGAGTCCTTGGGGACCATGATCCGCACATCCACCCCGCGAGCGGCCGCGTCCAGGAGGCAGTCCAGGATCTGCTGGTCGGGGATGAAGTAGGGCGTGTTCACCCAGATGTGGTGCTGCGCCCTGTTGATCGCGTTCATGTACATCTCGCGGATGGGGTACACGAGCTGGATGGGCAGGTTCGCGGAGACCCGCACCTCCGGGTCCCAATTCTTGGGCGCCACCCAGTCGATGGCGTGTTCCGGGTCCCGGTCCTCGTTCCACACGCTCGCGATGGAGCTGCGTAACCCCCATACCGCAGGCCCGATCTCCCGGATATGCGTGTCCCGCCACTGCCGGGAATAGAGAGAACCGAAGTTGTAGCCCCCCACGAAACCGATGTTGTCGTCCACCACCAGGATCTTGGAATGGTTGAAGCCCGAGAACCGCAGGGGCCCCTTCCAGAACGGGCGGCGCACCACCGGCATCCGGTACACGTGGACCCGGTCCGAGAAGTCGTAGAAGGAGGACGGGATCACGAGGTTCGCGAACCCGTCGTAGATGATGAACACCTCCACGCCCCGATCCGCGGCCCGGTTGAACGCGTCCAGGAAGCGCTGACCCGTCTCGTCGTTCTTCCAGATGAACGTCTCCATGTGGATGGAGTGCTGGGCGTTGTCGATGGCCTCGAGCATGTCCTCGTACACCGACTCACCCGACGTGTAGATGGTGATGTCCGAGTCCTGCACGTGCGCGTTGAACGTCCCGGGGTGCGGGGCGTCACGCTGCTGACGCCCGTGATGCTTCCACCAGTCGAGCCCGGCGAGCGAGGCGATCACCACGGCCTGCGCCCCCAGCAGGGCACCAGCACCCGCACCGGCCGCTTTCAGGAGGATACGGCGTTCTCTGATCTCGGCTAGCGCCCGCCTTGCGTCCATGACCTCACACTACTGCGGCGTCACATGGCGCGTCCCGGATCATGACCGGACCGGCCCTGGGAATTCACACCGCCCGTCCCGCGACCAGGGGCACTGAGGTGTTACGCGGCGGGAATCCGCCGAATGGCAATCCACCCCGTCCCATAAGCCCTCGTGGAAGGACGACCTCGTGGGCGACGCCGCCACACAGAACCCGGTCCGTCGTCCGCCCGCGGTTTCCCAGCGTGGGCCGCGGCTCGCTACGGTGGACCCCATGAGAATCGCCACGTGGAACGTGAACTCCATCCGCGCCCGCGCCGACCGCATCGAGGCGTGGCTCGACCGCTCGGACGTGGATGTCCTGGCCATCCAGGAGACCAAGGCCAAGGACGAGAACTTCCCATGGGAGCTGTTCGAGTTCGCGGGCTACGAAGTGGCGCATTTCGGCGTGAATCAGTGGAACGGCGTCGCCATCGCGTCCCGCGTGGGGCTCAAGGACGTGGAGCGCACGTTCCCCGGTCAGCCCACGTTCGGCAAACCCGGCCAGGAACCCGCCCAGGAGGCGCGCGCGATCGCCGCCACGTGCGACGGCGTGCGGATCTGGTCCCTCTACGTGCCCAACGGTCGCGGCCTGGAGGACCCCCACATGCCGTACAAGCTCGAGTGGCTGCGCGTCCTGGAGGGCCACGCCGAACAGTGGCTGCAGGAGGACCCGCAGGCCCAGATCGCACTTGTGGGTGACTGGAACGTGGCCCCGCGTGACGAGGACGTGTGGGACATCCAGCTCTTCCGCGACGGCGGGTACACCCATGTGAGCGAACCCGAGCGCGCGGCCTTCAACGCGTTCATCGAGGACGCCGGGTTCCAGGACGTGGTCCGCGAGCGCCACCCCGGGCCGGGCGTGTACACGTACTGGGACTACACGCAGCTGCGCTTCCCCAAGAAGGAAGGCATGCGCATCGACTTCCAGCTGTGCTCCCCCGCGCTCGCGGCCCGTGTGCAGGACGCGTGGATCGATCGCGAGGAGCGCAAGGGCAAGGGCGCGTCCGACCACGCCCCGGTCGTCATCGAGATCGACTGAGCCATGCCCCTGATCAACGTGGGCAGCGCCTACCGCAGCATCACGGGCCCGCCCATGCGCTTCGCGCTGCGGATCTACGTGCCCCAGCAGGATCTCGACGCCGCCTACGCACCCGGCATCCCCCGCGCCCTGGACCCCTTTACCGCGGGCGTGCACGAACTTTCGGAGCAACTGGCCCGACTGTCCGACACCTCCCAGCCGTTGCTCCCGCCCGCACGCGAGCCGCTGTGGACCATGCCGTTCTCCACCGCACCCGCCGGTTCACGGCGCCTGCCCGGACCCACCGGCGACTTCCCGGTCTTCCACCCCACGCAACGGCTGCGTCGATCCCTTCGCCTGTTCACGGCCGCGGAGAACGACGACAGCGCCCAGTTGCTGCCGCTACTCGTTCCGGAGAAGCAGGTCAGCGACGCTGCGAAGGCCACGTCCCGCGAGACGTTCGACCCCGTGTACACCCGTGAGTCCGCGTACGTGGTCCCGCTCGCGTGGTTCGCGGCCTTCGCCCCAGAGGACCACGTGACCTCCTACCACTCCGGGCACGAGGTGCACCGACTCATCGCCCCCGCGGACACCGCCGCGCGCCGGGTGATCCAGGCCGCCCAGACCGTGGAGGACGCCGCTCAGCAAGCCTCGGGGGGCGCTGACGAGCACGACCTCCCGGACGAGGCGCGCCAGGCTGCGGCGTTCGCGCAGGACCTCACCCGCCTGGGGCGGTGGCTGGGCGCGTTCAGCGCTGCCTCCGTGGTGAGCCTGGACTACGGGTCCATCGCGGATCGGCTCCAGCCGGACGAGAGCCCTCGGGACATGGCGGACGCCGTGGAACTGCTGCGCGAAGGGGATCTGGCGGCGGCCACCGCGGCGCTACGCCGGATCTTCATGCGCTGGGCCCCGTTGGCCCACTTGCAGCAGGCGAACTGAGGCGGGGGGGGGCGGCGGGCCGTCGTCCGACGCATCCGCGCCAACCCATCCTTGCGCTTTTACTCAGTTAAAGCAGATTTTCGGGCGCTGAGCTGCTTTTGCTAAGTAAAAGCGAGGGGACGTTCGGCGATGGGGGCGCGGTGGCTGCGAGGCCCCCGTGGGAGATGGGTAGCCTGGATCCCGTGACTTCCGACCCCTCAACGCACTCCGACCACCGCGCCACGGCTCCCTCCGCCCGGTCCGATCAGACCGCCTCGGTCTCCACTGCCAGCGCCAGCGACACCAGCGCCCGTACCGCGACCGGCACTGAATGGTGGCGCGACGCCGTCATCTACCAGGTGTATCCCCGCTCCTTCAAGGACTCCAATGGGGACGGCATGGGGGACCTGGGCGGGGTCACCCAGAAGCTGCCGTACCTCAAGCACCTGGGCGTGGACGCGGTGTGGCTCTCCCCGTTCTACCTCTCCCCGCAGCACGACGCCGGGTACGACGTCGCGGACTACCGCACCGTGGATCCGCGCTTCGGTTCGCTCGAGGACTTCGACCGGATGCGGGAGGAAGCGCACCGGTTGGGCCTGAAGATCATCGTGGACCTGGTACCCAATCACACGTCCGAGGACCACGAGTGGTTCCGGGCCGCCCTGACCTCCGAGCCGGGCTCCCCGGAGCGGGACCGCTACATGTTCCGCGAGGGCAGGGGCGAGAACGGCGAGGAGCCGCCCAACAATTGGAAGTCCTTGTTCGGGGGCCGGGCGTGGACCCGGGTGCCGGACGGGCAGTGGTATCTGCACCTGTTCGATTCTTCCCAACCAGACCTCAACTGGGAGAACCCGGAGGTGTGGGAGGAGTTCCGGGCGATCCTGCGGTTCTGGCTGGACCGCGGGGCGGACGGTTTCCGGGTGGACGTGGCCCACGGCATGATCAAGGCCCCGGGCCTGCCGGATTGGGACGAGCAGGTCCACATGGTCGAGGGCACGGATGCCCAGGGCGCCCAGGACGAGCCCGACGGCCCCAGCAAGACCATGGACACCGGCCCCTACTTCGACCAGGACGGGGTGCACGAGATCTACCGGGACTGGCACACGGTGCTTCAGGAGTACCCCGGTGATCGCATGCTCGTGGTGGAGGCATGGGTGGGTCCCGCCGAGCGCCTGGCTCGCTATGTGCGCCCGGACGAGGCGCAGCAGGCCTTCAACTTCGACTTCCTGGTGGCCGGGTGGCATCGCGACCGCATGCGGGACACCATCGAGATCTCCCTGCGCGCCAATGCGGCCGTGGGCGCGCCGTCCACGTGGGTGCTCTCCAATCACGACACGGTCCGCCACGCCTCGCGCTACGGGTTGAGCTCCCGCACGGCCTACCCCAACGGGATCGGCGCGCAGGACGAGCAACCACACGCCGGTCAGGGGCTGCGCCGGGCGCGCGCCGCCGCCCTCGTGGAGCTCTCCCTCCCAGGTTCCGCGTACATCTACCAGGGCGACGAGCTCGGTCTGCCGGAGCACACCGAGTTGCCGGATGCCGCGCGGCAGGACCCCACCTTCCATCGCACCGCGGGTTCGGAGCTGGGGCGCGACGGCGCTCGCGTCCCCCTGCCGTGGGCTCCCGTGGGTGACGGGCTGGGTTTCGGTCCGGATCCGTGGTTGCCGCAGCCCGAGTCCTTCGCTGGGATCACGGTGGACCACCAACTGGGTGACCCGCAGTCCACGCTCAACCTGTACCGCCGGGCTCTGGAACTCCGGCACGACCTGGAACTGGGCACGGCCGAGTTCGCGTGGCATCCTCTGAGCGAGGGTGACCAGGACGTCCTCGCCTACACCATGTCGTGCGGCACCGGCGAGACCGTGCTGGTGGCCGCGAACCTCGGAGAGAGCGAGATCGGTTTCGACGAGCTCTCCCGCGGTGAGCTGCTTCTGGCAAGTGGCCAGAACGCCGTGGTCAATGACCGGTTGAGCGTGGACAGCGCGGTCTGGCTGCGCCTGACGTGATCCCCGCGCCGAGGCTGACCCCCGTCTAAAGGGCGAAGCCCGGGGCGAATGGCAAAACGGATCTCGGAACGGACCTCGGGATCAGTGGCGCGGTGTGCTCGCGCAATTAGCCCGCAACCACGACTCGGCCGGCTCCAACGCCCGGTGGATCCGCACGGCCTCCGAGGGCTGGAGGGTGGCGCCGGCGTCGTCGAGGATGTCCCGGACGTCGTCGAACGCCGGACGCACCTCGGCGGGGAGCTTCCCACGGAGCCGGCTGACGGACTCAAAGGCCTGTTCCAGGGTGTCCTCGTTCGCGTCCTCGTCCTCGCTGCGATCGGTGAGGGGCAGCAGCTCCAGCCCGCTGTAGACCTCGGCCACGTCGAAGCACGTCTGGGTGTCCGCGGGGCTCGCGGACGGCGCGCGGGGCGCGGCGCTCGCGGACGGCGTGATGGGTGAGAGTTCGATCATGGTGGTCTGGCCCTGCCGCGCGCCACACGCCGTGAGGAGCACGATGAGACCGGCCCCCGCCAGCAGTGCGCGCACTTGGTGATTCACAGCTGATCCTTCCGATCCGGCCACCCGGGTCCGTCCGATCCGGCGTCGGGTCCCGCTGCGCCGACGACGCCTCTTACGGCCGTCCGCGCCGTCGGAACCCGCTGCGCTCGCTGGCCCAGGGCTGCTGGACCGATGCAGCGGAACCGCGCAGTCCTTCCGCAGCGTCCGCGAACGGCTCTCTCCACGCTAGGGTCCCAACCTCGGCGCACCCTGGAGGTCGGGTGCACGCCACCACCACGCCACCAACCCGCAGCAGTGCTAGTCGAAGATACCGCCCGGCCCATGCCGAGCTACTTCGAGGGATCCGCCCGGCGAACGTCGGGCCGCTCCGAGAAGCGGGAAGACATGAAGAAACCCCCGCGTGTAGAAGCCACGCGGGGGTTCAGTGGCTCCGACCGGCGTCGATCCGGTGACCTTACGATTTTCAGTCGTACGCTCTACCAACTGAGCTACAGAGCCAGGCACGTTCCCGGAGGGAACCTCCGGTGATATGCCGCAACGGCGCGAAAAGTTTCCTTTTCATCGCCGCTTGAGCGACCCTGACGGGACTTGAACCCGCGACCTCCGCCGTGACAGGGCGGCGCGCTAACCAACTGCGCTACAGGGCCTTGATTGTTTCCAACGAGTGAATATCCTACCAGGACGAACGACTCACTGTGCAAATCGCTCCCCCCGCGGTACCTCGCACGGGAAAACGTACCCCCAACGGGATTCGAACCCGTGCCGCCGCCGTGAAAGGGCGGTGTCCTAGGCCGCTAGACGATGGGGGCCAGAACGCCGTCCGAGCATCACCAGCGGCAATATCGGACGATGGACCGTGAGTAGCTTAGAGGCAAACGGCTCGGTTGCACAAACCCGCGCGGTGTCCCGCCGGGCCCGCGCACGCCGCGGAACGGCGGGGATGGCACCCCGGGGGGCGGCACCCCGATGGGGCACATCGCGTTCGACACCAGGCGTCGGCACCGAGCAGCGGCGCCGCGTCGATTCAGATCGCGACGTCCGGTCTGTCCGAGAGTCGCGGGTCCCGGATGCACGGCACAATCATGGCCGGCCCGGCACTGTTGTGCAGCACCCCCTGGGACGTGGAGCCCAACAGCATGCCCGCGAATCCGCCGCGACCGCGGGTCCCCGTGACCACCAGTTGGTTCTGGGCCGAACGTTCCACAAGGACGTGGATGGGGGATCCGTCCACGAGCTCGCCGGTAATGTCCAGGTTCGGGAAGTGCCCGCGCAGCCACCGCACGCCGGCGTCGATCGCGGCCTGGATCTCCCCGCGCAGGTTGTCGAAGTCCACGGGCGAGGGCAGCCACGCGGAGGATCCGGAGTCCGACGGCGCGGCGCACACCACGGTCAGCGGCACCCCGAGCTGTTCGGCCTCCTCCGCGGCCCACAGCATCGCGGAACTCGCCTGTTGGGAACCATCCGAGCCCACGGTCACACCGTCCACGAACGCCTGACGGCGGCTCACGTTCTCGTGCAGTTGGTACTCCCTGCCCCACTGAAGGGGGATGATGCCCACGGGGCAGTGCGCGTGGGCGGGCACCGCGGTGGACACCGAACCCAGCAGGCGGCCGATCAACCCGCCCCGACCGCGGGAACCCAGGACCAGCAACTGGGCGTCCTCGCTCAGTTCGAGCAACACACCGGAGGGGTCCCCGGCCTGGACGGTGGACCGGACGTCCACGTCCAACTCGGCCACGCGGCGTCGTGCCTCGCCCACGAGGTCCTCCACGGCGCGGTTCATGGCGGCGTCGTCGAACGCGGCGTAGCCGACGTCGAAGGTGGAGCCCCCGATCATCGGCACCGAGTAGGCGGTCACCACGTGCAGCGGCGCCCCGCGGCGGTGGGCCTCACGAGCGGCCCAGTGCAGGGCGCCCATGCTCTGCTCGGAGCCGTCCACGCCCACCACGATCTCGGCAGTACGTGTGTCCATGATGATCCTCCTGCGCCCTCAGTTCCTGGCCCCAGCCTAGTCACGCGGGGAGCGGATCGGGCGGGGTCGGTGACATGATGGTGTGGTTCGGAACCGACGCCCCGCTCGCGCGCCACGGCACGCACGGGGACGGGGGGACACTTGACGGATCGATCCCGGGGGCCGCACGGCCTGCGGCACCGGCCCGTCCAGCACAGGGGTCCACGAGACCCCGGAACGGAGACGAACCGTGAGCACACGCGGATCAGCACACCCGCCCGCCATGACGGCGCAGGTGAAGAGCGCCGCATGGCATTCCTGGGGTGGCAATCTCCGGAGCAGACCCGGCGCCACCGTGCGCCCCGAGGACTCGGACCAGGTGCTGCGTGTGCTCGAGGAAGCCGCGACCGCGGGGCTGAGCGTTCGGCCCTCCGGTTCCGGCCACAGTTGGTCCCCGCTGGTGCCCACGGACGGGGTCCGCCTGGACACCTCCCTGCTCACAGGACTCGCGAGCGTGGACGAGGACCGCCAGCAGGTCACGGTCTTCGCGGGCACCACGGTGCACCAGCTCAACCTGATCCTGGAGGAGCACGGACTGGCCCTGGCCAACCTGTCGGACTGCGCCCACATGACCGTGGCGGGCGCGATCGCCACGGGGACCCACGGCACGGGGCTCGGACAGCCCTCCCTGGGGGACCAGGTGATCGGGATCAGCCTCGCCACGCCCTCCGGGGACGTGATCAAGTGCTCCGAGACCCACCGCCCAGATCTGCTGCGCGCCGCTCGCGTGCACCTGGGCGTGCTGGGCGTGGTCCTCACGGTCACGCTGCGCTGCGTGAGCGCGTTCCGCCTGCACTGCGCCGAGTTCCGCGAACCCGTCGCGGGTCTCGTGGACTCACTGCAGGAACGGATGTCCGGCGCGGACCACTTCGAGTTCTCGTGGATGCCCGGCACGTCCGTGGCCCACACGCGCGTCATGAGCCGTCTGCACCGGCTCTCCACGACCTACACGAGCCCCGCCTCCCCGATCTCCCGCGCACTGCGCCGCACGGACGATGCCGTTCTGCGCACCTCACTGTCCGCCGGACTGGGGCGCGTGGGCACCATGATGCCCCGCGCCGTGGGCGGGTTGAACAAGATCGGGTCCATGGCCGTGAGTTCCCGGCGCTACACGGACATCTCCTACCGAGCCTTCACCGCCTCACGACCGGTGCACTACGTGGCCAGCGAGTACGCCCTACCCCTCGAGGCCACCGTCCCCGCGTTCCGGGAGCTGAAGGCACTCGTGGATCGCGACGGGTACAAACTCACCTTCCCCGTGATCGTGCGCTGCTCCCCGCCGGAGCAGGGCTACCTCTCTCCCGCGGCCGGTCGGTACACGGGGTGGATCAACCTGCGCCAGTACGGCAAACGCCCCCACAAGACGTTCTTCCGCGCGGCGGAGGAGATCTTCGTGGCCCACGGCGGGCGCCCCCACTGGGCCACCCTGCACACCCGTACCGCCGCGGACCTCACGCCGAGCTATCCCCACTGGGACGAGTTCCTCGCGCTGCGTGCAGAGCTCGACCCGGACGGTGTGCTGCTGGGTGAACACACCCGGGAGGTGCTGGGGGTCTGAGCCCTCGGGCCGCCCCACTCGCGCGGTGCCGGGGGTCCAGGTCCGGCCGGCGCGGCGTCGTGAACCCGACCCGTGCGGCATGGCGACGGCGGCACCGGCCCGTGCGACGTCGTCGACCCGGCCCCGGGAACGGCAGCGGCCCGCACCCGGTGTCATGAACCCGGGTGCGGGCCGCTGGAGCGCGGGCGCGTGACTACTTGGCGACACCCTCGCGCGAGACCGAGATCATCTCGTCCCGCTCCACGACCTTGACGCGCTCGCGGGGGTTGCCCTCGGCGTCGTGGGAGGACTGGCCCAAGCTCTGTTCGTACTCGTCCAGCACGAGCCAGCCGTCCCACGTGGTGTACTGAACGCCCTTGTCCTCGAGCAGTTCCACCACGGCCTCGGGCTGCGGGTGATCCGGATCCGCGAGGGACGCGCGGTCCTCCATGATGTGGTTCACGGTCTCGAGGGCGTCGGACTTGGTGGCCCCGATCAGGCCCACGGGGCCGCGCTTGATCCAGCCCGTGGCGTACACGCCGGGAACCGGGGAACCGTCCGCCTCGATCACGCGGCCCTCCTCGTTGAGGATCACCCCGCGTTCGGGATCGAACGGCAGCTCGGGCAGGGGCGAGCCCAGGTACCCGATCGCGTGGTAGACGGCCTGCACGGGGAACTCGGTGTACTCGCCCGTGCCGGTCACGGAGGCGTCCCCGTTGAGCCGGGTGCGTTCCATGCGGATCGCGCGGACCTTGCCGTTCTCGTCCCCGAGGATCTCGTCCGGGGTCTGCAGGAAGTGCAGGTGCAGGCGACGGGACGCCGTCTTGGGGGAATCGTCCTCGCGCCACTTCTGCAGCGTCTTCATCATGACCTTGATCTGGTTGTTCTCGGTCATGGCCTTCTCGGAGGCCTCGTCGAACTGGAAGTCGTCGTCGTAGACCACGATGTCCACGTCACGGGACTTCGCGAGTTCACGTAGCTCGAGCGGCGTGAACTTGATCTGGGCGGGACCGCGGCGGCCGAAGATGTGTACGTCCGTGACGGGGGACTTGCGCAGCCCCTGGTACACGTTGCCCGGGATCTCGGTCACGAGCATGTCCTCGGCGTGCTTGGACAGCACGCGAGCCACGTCCAGGGCCACGTTGCCGTTGCCGATCACCGCGATCTCCTTGGCCTCGAGCGGCCACGTGCGCGGGTAGTCGGGGTGGCCGTCGTACCACGCCACGAAACGGGCGGCGCCGTAGGAGCCGTCCAGGTCCGCGCCGGGGATCTGCAGCGGCGCGTCGTTGACCGCACCCGTGGCGAAGATCACGGCGTCGTAGTGGGTCAGGAACTCCCCGAGGGTGATGTCCTTGCCGTACTCCACGTTGCCGAAGAACCGGATGTCACCGCGGTCCAGGATGGAACGCAGCGCCGTGATGATGCCCTTGATCCGGGGGTGGTCCGGGGCCACGCCGTAGCGGATGAGCCCGAACGGGGTGGGGTAACGGTCGAACAGATCCACGCTGACCTCGAGCTCCCCCTCACGGACCGCCTCGGTCTTGGTGAGCATGTCCGCGGCGTAGATGCCGGCCGGGCCTGCGCCGATCACGGCCACGCGCAGCGGACGTTGGGTGTTGGAAGTTGTCACGGAATTCCTTTCGACGCGCACGCGTGTCTCACGTGCTTGCGGGGACTGCCTCCACGGTAGTGACATCAACTCAGTAGTGCCTAACCACGGGCGGACGAACGAGCATCTGCGGAGGGTGCGAGCGGCGTCGACGTAGTATTTCTACACAAACACCCCCGCCGTTGTCGGTGCTCCCTGCCCAGCCGTCCGTGAGGATCCCCATGTCGTCAAGCACTCCGCCAGCCACCCGGACCGAACCACGAGGCGGACTGGACCGCTACTTCTCGATCACCCGTCGCGGCTCCACCGTGGGCCGTGAGATCCGCGGTGGCGTGGCCACGTTCATCGCCATGAGCTACATCGTGGTGCTCAACCCCCTGGTCCTGGGCTACGGCGAGGACGGCGCGGGCAACATCCTGGGCGGCGAGCGCGTCGCGGCCATGACCGCGCTCGTGGCCGGCGTGCTCACCATCCTCATGGGTGTGTGGGCCAAGTCCCCGTTCGGGATGGCCACGGGCCTGGGCGTGAACGCGTTCCTGGCCGTGACGATCGCCACGAACCCCGGGCTCACGTGGCCCGAGGTCATGGGTCTGGTCATCTGGGCCGGTGTGATCATGGTGGTGCTCGTGCTCACCGGGTTCCGCACCGCCGTGTTCAATGCCGTGCCGGACTCCCTCAAGACCGCGATCGTGGTGGGGATCGGGCTGTTCATCGCCCTCATCGGTTTCGTCAACGCCGGCTTCGTGCGGCGCATCCCTGACGCCGCGCACACCACGGTTCCCGTGCAACTGGGCAACGGCGGTCAGCTGTTCGGTTGGCCCACGCTCACGTTCGTGGTGGGACTGCTGCTGACCATGGCGTTCGTGGTGCGCAACGTCAAGGGCGGGATCCTGATCTCCGTGGTGCTCACCACCATCCTGGCGCACGTGCTCGAGGCGTTCTCCCCCGCGGGCTCCGCGGCCGAGAACCCCCACGGCTGGTCCCTCGTGGTGCCCGCCAACCCCGAGGGCCTGTTCGCGCTGCCGGATCTGTCGCTGCTCGGTTCGGCCGCGCCCATCGACGCGTTCCGCCAGCTCGGTGTCATCGCGTGCGCCCTGTTGATCTTCACGATCCTGCTGTCCATCTTCTTCGACGCGATGGGCACCATGGTGGGCCTCTCCCAGCAAGCAGGCCTCGTGGACGCGAACGGGCGGATCGAACGCGTGGACCGCGTGCTGCTCGTGGACGCGCTCGGTGCAGTGGCCGGCGGTACCGGTTCCGTGTCCTCGAACCAGATCTTCGTGGAGTCCTCCACCGGTATCGCCGAGGGCGCCCGCACCGGCCTGGCCAACGTGGTCACCGGCGTGCTGTTCCTCGCGGCCATGTTCCTGACCCCGCTCGTGAACGTGGTGCCCTTCGAGGCCGTGGCCCCGGCCATGGTGGTCGTGGGCTTCCTGATGGCCCGCAACGTGGTGCACATCGACTGGACCGACTGGGGCGTCTCCGTCCCCGCGTTCCTGACCTTCGCGGTCATGCCGTTCACCTACTCGATCGCCAACGGCATCGGCGCGGGCTTCGTCTCCTTCGTCTTCATCCGCCTGGTGCAGGGCCGCGCCAAGGACGTCCACCCGCTCATGTACGTGGTGGCGCTGGCCTTCCTGCTGTTCTTCGGCATGGGCGTCATCGAGGGCTGGACGCGCTGACGTTACCCGTCCTCTGACGACGACGCCGCTGCCACCCTCCCGCGCTCAGCCCCCGCGGGTGCCGCGGCGGGTCACCCCTCGGAAGCGCTGCCGGATGGGGGCACCGGAACCGGGTCCGCGGGTTTGTCGTGCCACGGCTGGGCGTCCCCGGCGAACTCCCGGCACCACGCGGTGTCCTTGTACTGCGCGGGCAGGGAACCACCCAGGAGCTCCTTGGCGAGCGCGGCGGCGTCGGCGGAACCGGCTGTTGGAAGCGCGGCGTGGGAGGCCGCGAGCACCACGTTGCCGTAGCGGCGGCCCTTGAGCATCGCGGGATCCGCGACGGCGGCCACGTGCTCGAAGACCTCGAGCAGCGCGGCGACCTCCGCGCGCGTGCCCTTGAGGTTGCGAGTGTCCCCCACGTTCAGCACGTAGATCCCGTCCGGGGAGAGCACCCGGTCCACGTGCCGGGTGAACTCCACCGTGCGCAGGTGTCCCGGGGTCTGCTCCCCCGCGAAGACGTCCCGCAGCACGACGTCGCGCGAGTCCTCCGTGAGTGTCTCCGTGACCTCCCGGGCCTCGCCCGCGCGGATCCGCAGCAGCGGTGCGCGGGGCAGATCGAGCCATTCGCGCACGAGGCGCGTGAGAGCGGCGTCGAACTCCACGACCACCTGGCGTGCCTGCGGATAGCGCCACGCGAGGTAGCGGGCCATGGAACACGCGCCGCCGCCCAGGTGCAGGACCCGCAGCGAGGTGGGATTCAGGTGCGTGTTCACATGCTCCTCGACCACGGTGGAGAACCAGCGCATGTACTCGAACTCGAGCTGGTCCGGGCGGTCCGGGACGATGTGCGAGGACGGCACCCCGTTCACGCGCAGCAACCACGCCCCCGGGACGTAAGGATCCCGCTGCAGTTCCACGGTCCCGGTGTCCGTGGTCCAGGTGCGCTCCACGAGCCCCGGAGCATCCGACGACGACGCCGCGCCACCCGCTTCCGTGCCCTTCTTCCGGTTCTTCCTGCTCACCTGTGTGACGTCACCCGCGTGCTCGCCCGCTCGTGCTCACCCGCGCGCTCGCCGCTGGACACGCACAGGGTGGGGAGGCCGCTACTTGTCACCGGTCGTGATCCCGCGCCGCTCCTGGGACCTACCGAGCTCGTGGGTGTGCAGGGCGGACTCGAGGCGCTCCACCTTGCCCGCGAGTTCACCGGTGTGCCCCGGGCGGATGTCCGCCTTGAGCACGAGGGACACACGCGGGCCGTAATCGGCCACCGCGGCCGTGGCTTCCTTGACCACGGCCATGCACTCGTCCCACTCACCCTCGATGGTGGTGAACATGGAATCCGTGCGGTTGGGCAGCCCGGACTCGCGCACCACGTGCACCGCCGCGGCCACCGCGTCGTGGACGGAGGCGTCCGGGTTGTCCCCGCCGCTGGGGGAAACTGAGAAGGCAACCAACATAGACCCAGTCTCGCACCGATCCGTCGCGGGTGACAGGGCGTGTGCAGCGCCGTGTGAGGACAATCTCCCGAAGTAGTGCCGCGGCGCGAGTACTCCCCTGGCCATTCGAGAGCGGTGAGAAGATGGTGCCCAGCCTCACCCGTCAAGGAGAGCACATGTCCCGGTTCCTGCTGGCCACCACCCCGTTCGCAGGCCACTTCTTCCCCATGCTGGGGTTGGCCAAGGGCCTCCTGCGCCGGGGACATGACGTAGTCGTGTACTCCGGCAAGAAATATGAGGCCACGGTCTTGGCCGCGGGGGCACGATTCCTGCCTTTTTACGCCGCACAGGATTTCGACGACACCGACCCGGAAGCCACGTTCCCCGCCATGGCCAGGGCATCGGGCCCCTCCGCGATGCTCACGGATTTTCGCGAACTGTTCTTCGGCACGGCTCCGGGCCAGGCGCAGGACATGCTCGACGCGCATGAAAAAATGCCATTCGATGCCGTGGTCGCGGAAGGTACGTGTTTCGGCGCGGAGTTGTTCCACGAACTACGCGGCGTTCCGTATGCGACGGTTTCGTTGTCGCCGCTCGGTTTGCCCAGCAAGCACCTCGCCCCTCCGGGAACCCCCTTCAAGCCGGGGCGCACCGTAGTCGGCCGCACACGCGATGCCGTATTGCGAGCCCTGTTGGAGCACACGCTCGATGCCCAGTTCCGATCGCTTCACAACCGGGCGAGAACGGCGGTGGGGCTGGAGCCGACGACGCGCCGTGGGCTTCACGGCGCATGGTCACCGCAACTCGTCATCGCTCAAGGCGTTCCCGCGCTCGAACCGCCGCGGCCTGATCTACCCGCCCACGTGCACTTCATTGGTGATCTCGCGGCAGGTACACGGGGTGCTGAGGTTCGTCCGGCGTGGTTGGATGCCCTCGATCCGAGTCGCCCCGTCATTCACGTGAGTGAAGGCACGTTAGGCCGAGATCGAGGTTCCCTGGTGGGGCGCACGGTTGAGGCCCTTACGGACGAGCCGATGCAAATCGTGGTCGGCGGCCGCCACCGGGCCGGGCCTCTTCCGGATTCGGTCATCGCTGCGGAGTGGGTGCCGCAAGACCTGTTGTTCCCCGATACCGACCTGTTCGTGACCAATGGTGGATACGGGGGCATGATGGCCGCGTTGTCGCACGGAGTTCCCGTACTCGCGGTGCCGTCGTCCACCGAGAAGTGGGTGGGCGCCGGGAATGTGGTGAACAGCGGCGCGGGTTTGCGGCTTCAGGCGAGGAAGGCCGCCCCTGGCGTCATGAAACGCATGGTTCGCACACTGCTAACGGATCCCACTTTTCGGGCAGCCGCGACAAGAGTGGCGCGCGCCATGAACCGTGCAGGCGGTGCCGAACGAGCATCGGAACTGTGCGAAACGATTGCCCGCCCGTAGGCTGCGGAGAGCATCTGAACCAATATTTCAATGCGTCGAGTTTCCCGGACCCGTGTCGTCAGAGTGCGTCGATGAGTTCGCGCATCAGCTGGGAAGGCGTGGTGTGCCGCTCCCGCGCCGCCTCATCCAACTTCGCGCGACGTGCGGCGTCCAGACGGAGCGTGAAAGGACGCGCCTGAGTGCCCACACTGATGGGACGTCCGGGCACCGAGGGACCGACATGTCCATCCGTGTACCCCTGCCCGGATTCCGCTTCGGCGGCCCACTGATCGATGTCCTCGTCCGTGAACGGAGTACCGTTCACATCGCTGTACTTGCTCATGTGCCTACCTCCTCAGCCCTACCTTGATGAGAACCTTCTTGGTCGCGGCCATGGCGTGGAACACCAGCCATCCGTCAGGCTCGTCCTCGACCGCAATGTACTCCACCAGCCGCCCACCGGCGTCGGCCCAGAGGCCCGCACGCTGCCTGTTCATGCGATTTTCGTACGAAACCAGCCCGGTGGGACGACTCGTGGTCGGAGGCGGGTTCCCTAGACTGGGACGTATAGCCGGTCGACCGTGAGGGAGCTCGTTCCATGACGCAGGGCATCTACATTTCCGCCATGACACCGCGGAGCGGCAAGACGCTGGTGGCACTGGGCCTCGCGGACACCATGTTCAAGCGCACGGACGCCCTGGGTTTCTTCCGTCCGGTCTTCGACGGCGCGGCACCGGAAGACGACTCCGTCCTGCAGCTCATGAAGCGCACCTTCGACCTCCCGGACTCCCGGTGCCGGGGCGCGGTGTCTCTGGAACGCTGCCGCGAGATCCTCGCCTCCGGTGAGCACGACGACCTCGACTCCGCCGCCATGGCCGTGTACTCCGAGATGGCGCTGGAGTGCGATGTGATCGTCGTGGACGGCACCGACCTGCTGGCCCACAACGCTGTCACCGCCGAGTTCGACCTCAATGCCCGCCTGGCCAACAACATGGGCTGCTCCGTGGCCGCGGTGATCGGAGCCCACGAGTCCGGGCGTGTGAAGGACGTGCTCAACGCGATCGACGTGACCCGCACCGAGCTGCGCCAGGCCGGGTGCGACATCTACGCCGTGATCGTCAACCGCGCGGACCCGGAGCAGGCGGAGCAGATCCGCCGGGAGGCCAAGCCCGGCAACCACAACCTCCCCGCGTACGTGATCCCGGAGATCCCCGCGATCTCGAACCCCACCGTCGCCGAGCTCGTGGATGCCCAGGGCTACGGCACGGACTTCAACTCCACGTCCCTGGACCGCGACATCAAGGCCGTGAAGGTGGCCGCGATGACCGCCGGGAACTTCCTGGACCAGATCGCGGACGGGGACCTGGTGATCACCCCCGGGGACCGGACGGACGTGGTCTCGGCGACCCTAGCGTCGTCGTTCGCCTCGACCCTGCCCGTGCCCGCGGGAATGTTGCTCACGGGCGGGTTCCGCCCCGAGGGCGCGGTCGCGTCCTTGCTGGCCGCGGCGCCGTTCCCCGTGCTGACCACCGACCAGGACACGTTCTCCACCGCGGAGGCCGTGGGCACCACGCGCGGTACCCTGGCCGGCGCCCACTCCCGCAAGATCGCCGCCGCGCGCGGCGCGTGGGCCGAGTACGTGGACAGCGACGAACTCTCCGACCGGCTCTCCCTGCCGCGACCCGTCAAGCGCACGCCGCTGCGTTTCCTCCACGAGCTCGTGGAATCCGCGCGCGCGGACCGCAAGCACATCGTGCTGCCCGAGGGTGACGACCCCCGCATCCTGCGCGCCGCGGAGATGATCCACCGCCGCAACTTCTGCGACCTCACCGTGCTGGGCGAACCCGAGAGCGTCCGGGCGCTCGCACAGTCGGAGGGCATCGATCTCGACTTCGACGCCGAGGGTCTGCACGTCGTCGACTTCCAGCACGACGCCGCACTGCGCGAGAAATACGCCGACGAGTACGTGAAACTGCGCTCCCACAAGGGTGTGAGCAAGGAACAGGCCCTCGAACGGATGACCGACGGTTCCTACTTCGGGACCATGATGGTGCAGATGGGGGACGTGGACGGAATGGTCTCCGGAGCGGCCCACACGACCGCCAACACCATCCGCCCCGCCCTGGAATTCGTGAAGACCCGCGAGGGCGTACACATCGTCTCCTCCGTGTTTTTCATGCTGCTCGCGGACCGCGTGCTGGTCTACGGCGACTGCGCCGTGAACCCAAACCCGGACGAGCAGGCCCTCGCGGACATCGCCCTCGCCTCCGCCCAGACCGCCCGGGAGTTCGGAGTGGAGCCGCGCGTGGCCATGCTCTCCTACTCCACCGGCGGGTCCGGTTCCGGGGAGGACGTGGAGCGCGTACGCGCCGCGACCGACCTCGTGCGCGAGGCCCACCCCGATTTTGAGGTCGAGGGGCCCATCCAGTACGACGCCGCCGTGGATGCCTCGATCGCCAAGTCCAAGCTCCCGGGGTCGAACGTGGCCGGACAGGCCACCGTGTTCGTGTTCCCGGACCTGAACACGGGCAACAACACGTACAAGGCCGTACAGCAGTCGGCGGGCGCGGTGGCCGTGGGGCCCGTGCTCCAGGGACTGCGCAAACCCGTGAACGACCTCTCGCGCGGGTGCACCGTGGACGACGTCGTCAACACGGTCGCGATCACCGCGATCCAAGCACAAACGCTGTGACGACACGGCGGCCCCGCGCGCGGGGCCGCCGTGCCCGCGTTGGTGACGCAGCGGCGTCGTCAACCCCGAACTCCGCCACTGGCAACCGCGGCCCGCGCGCCGCCGAAGGGAAACCACCATGCTCGTACTGGTCGTCAACTGCGGCTCGTCCTCCATCAAGTACCAGGTGCGAGAGGTCGAACCGGCGGACGGGGAACCGCAGGCCTACACTTCCTCCATGCCCGCGATCGACGAGAACGTCCCCCTCGCCACGGCCACCGCGGGCATGGCAGGCGGCGAGGTGATCACCAAGGGGCTGATCGAGAACATCGGCACGTCGGAGATCCAGGACCACACCCAGGCCCTGGAAATCCTCGCCCAGCGTCTGGACGAAGAGCTCGGCGGGCGCACCATCGACGCCGCGGGCCACCGCGTGGTGCACGGCGGCGAGCGCTTCTCCGCCCCCGTGCTGGTGAACAACGAGATCATCCGGGCGATCGAGCGGCTGGCCCCGCTGGCACCGCTGCACAACCCCGCGCATGCCCTGGGACTGCGAGCCATCCAGAAGACCTATCCGGGGATGCCCCAGGTGTGCGTGTTCGACACCGCCTTCCACCGCACGATGCCCGAGAAGGCCTGGCGCTACGCCGTCCCCGAGCAGTGGTACGAGCTACACGGGATGCGCCGCTACGGTTTCCACGGCACCTCGCACGACTACGTGACCGGCAAGGCTTGCGAGTTCCTGGGCATCCCGCGGGAACAGTTCAACACCGTGGTGGCCCACCTGGGCAACGGCGCCTCGGCCACCGCCATCCGCGAGGGCCGCTCCTACGACACCTCTATGGGCTACACCCCCCTGGCCGGACTGGTCATGGGCACCCGTAGCGGGGACCTGGACCCCTCCGTGGTCACCGCCATGCTGGAGCGCAACCCCGGGATGAGCGCCCAGGACATGAACCGAATCCTCAACAACGAGTCCGGTCTGCAGGGCGTCTGCGGGGACTCGGACATGCGGGCCGTGGCGCAGCGGGCCAGCTCCGGGGACCGGCGGGCGCAGCTCGCACTGGACATGGCCGCCTACCGCCTGGCGAAGTACATCGGCGGCTACCACGTGGCAGTCGGTGGAGCCCACGCGCTGATCTTCACCGCGGGCATCGGCGAGAACTCCCCCAAGTTCCGCGCCCTGGTGTGCGACCAGTTGGGCGCGCTCGGGATCACCCTGGACCCCACGCTCAACGAGGCCCCCCGGGGGGACGTGGCCCGCATCAGTGCGGAGACCTCCGCAATCGAGGTCCTCGTGGTGGCCACGGACGAGGAGCGGGCCATCGCGGAGGCCACGGCCGGGCTGGTGTGGGAGCGGGTCAAGAAGTAACACCTCGCGCACCAGACCCCCCCGCCCCGTCCCCCCGCAATCGCGTGCTTTAACGGAGCAGGTGCCATCTGCTGTTCGGTAGACGGCACCTGCTGAGTCTTTGCAGCGCGCGGGGCGGCGCCGACGGGCGGATCAGCCCTGCTTGGTCACCGGCTCCTGCGCGGACCACGGGAAGACAATCCACTCGTCCGTGGACTTCCAGGAGAAGTCCGGACGGACCTCCGAGCGGGGCTTCTCGTAGACCACGGCGGAGCGGCACTCGGCGCCATAGCCGCGCAGCAGCTCCAACACGAGGGAAAGGGTGCGTCCGGAGTCCACGACGTCGTCCACGACCAGTACCTTCTTGTCGCTGATGGAGTCCGTGTCCAGCATGGGGGCGAGCAGCACCGGGTCCGGAAGGGTCTCGTGGACGTCCGTGTAGAACTCGACGTTCACGGCGTCGGAGAGCTTCACGCCCATGGCGTAGGACAGCGCCCCGGCGGGCAGCAGACCACCGCGCGCCACCGCGATGATGATGTCTGGGACGAATTCCGAGTCCACGATCTGCTGGGCGAGTTCCCGGGTGGCGGTCCCGAACCCCTCCCAGGTCAGGATTTCCTTGTTGTCCAGTTCGGTGGAGTCCGCGTGAAAGGCCATTCCCGTAGGCTAGTCGGTTTTGCGCGGCGGGCACTGCACGCGCCGCGCCCGCCTACACTTTCCGTGTCCCCTCACGACTGCCCCGATCGAGGATCCTCATGCCCAGCAGCGCATCACCCGCCCTTTCCCACGAGCGGGGGTCCCGCCCCGAGGACGAACGGCTGGGCGCCGGGCGCACCGTGGCGTACGCCGTGCAGCACATCCTCACCATGTACGGCGGTCTGATCGCCGTGCCGCTCGTGGTGGCCAGTGCCGCCGGATACGACGCCGCCACCACCGCCCTGCTCGTGGCCGCCGCCCTGTTCGTGGGCGGGTTCGCCACGTTCCTGCAGGCGTGGGGGCTGCCGCGGATCGGTTCCCAGCTGCCGCTCGTGCAGGGGGTCTCCTTCACCGGGATCGCCACGATGCTGTCCGTGCTGGCCACGGGGGGCGGCATCCAGTCGGTGATGGGCTCCATCATGGTGGCCTCCGCCTTCGGGTTCCTGGTGGCCCCCTTCTTTGCCCGCGTGCTGCGCTTCTTTCCGCCCGTGGTCACGGGGTCCATCATCACGACCATTGGCATCACCCTGGTGCCCGTGGCGGCGTCGTGGTCCATGGGCGGGGACGAGAAGGCACCCGGCTACGGCTCGCTGGGCAACATCGCCCTGGCGGGGGTCACGCTGCTTGCCGTGCTGCTGCTGTCCAAGTTCGGCGGAGCGGTGCTGTCACGGCTGGCCATCCTGGTGGCGATCGTGGTGGGCACCGTGGTGGCGTGGGCCACCGGCATGGCGGACTTTTCGCACGTGGGGCAGGGGCCGTGGGTTGCGCTGCCCTCCCCGTTCCACTTCGGTGCACCCACGTTCCACATGGCGGCGATCGTGGCCATGGGCATTGTGATCCTGGTGAACATGGCGGAGACCACCGCTGACATCCTGGCCCTGTCCGAGATCACGGGCTCGCGCATCAACTCGGCACGCATCGCGGACGGGCTGCGCGCTGACATGCTGTCCTCCGCCGTGGCGCCGGTGTTCAACTCCTTCACGCAGACGGCGTTCGTGCAGAACGTGGGCCTGGTGGCGATCACCAAGGTCAAGAGCCGCTACGTGGTGGCCCTGGGTGGCGTGTTCATGGTGCTGCTGGGCATGCTGCCCGTGCTCGGCCAGGTCATCGCCGCCATCCCCCTGCCGGTGATGGGCGGTGCGGGCTTCGTGCTCTTCGGCACCGTGATGTCCTCGGGCATCCGCACGCTGGCCCGTGTGGACTACCGCGGCGGCATGAACCTGATCATCGTGGCCGTCTCCCTGTCCTTCGGCATGGTCCCGATCGTGGTCCCCACCTTCTACGACGCGTTCCCCGACTGGGTGGGCATCATCTTTTCTTCCGGCATCTCGTCCGCCGCCGTGGCCGCGCTGGTCCTGAACTTCTTCTTCAACGAGATGGGCCGCAGCCGGCGCACCACCGAGGCCATGGGCATGAACACCGTGGGGCTGCGGGTGCTCTCCCCGCGCGAGGCTGGCGCACTGCAGGACGGTGACCAGTTCGTGGACGGCCGCCTGCTGGACGCCCAGGGGCGGGAGATCCCGTTCGCGTCCTCCCAGGAGCAGTACGAGTCGGTGCGCGAACGCATCAACGCGGGCGAGCTGACGTCGCTGGAGGACATTCGCCGCGCGGTGGATAACTAACCCCGGACGACGTCGCTCCCCACCTGCGCGTCTCTCCTCCCCTTCTCCTCCGCGAGTCTCGGCCTGTGCACCGCCGGCGCTCCACCGCCGCGGATTTCTGCCCCTCCTCCGCCCCGAGGGAGCAGCCGTACGAGGGGACGCACACCGCTGCCGGGATCACGCGCTGCCCCTCATCGGCGCACCCGGTGGTAGGCCGCCACCACGTCCTGCGCACGGGGCAGGGCCAGATGGCCCGGGTGGCCGCGGTGGTGGGCCAGGGCATCCAGTCCGTCCCGCACCACCCGTTCCAGGGCCGCGTCCACCAGCTCGGTCAGAGGAGTGCGGCCGTCGGCCGTGCGCTCGACCTCCTCCAGAAGCCGCGCAATCGCTTCCGTCTGCGAAGGGTCCACGAGCTGGCTCAGAGCGGAGAGGTCCACGTCCTCGCGGCCCCACTGGATGGTGTCGAGACCGCGAGCTCGAGCGGGTTTGTCCCTGCCGCCCCGCTGGGCGGCGCCATGGCGCGGACCGGACCGGGAGACGTCGTGCCCCGCGGCACCTGGTCCGGACGGGGTGGCACCGCGTTCGACCGGGACCGTGCCGGGCGCTTCCGGGGCGCCGCCAGGAACGTGCGGGCGGATCTCCCCGAAGGATGCCGCAGGACGCATGTCCTCGGGGCGCGGGAAGTCCCGCACCACCTGCCGGGCGCGGTCGGTGACATCCACGGCGCGGTAGGCGTCCATGGCTATCACCAGGTCCGCGACGTCCAGGAACGCCCCAGAGCCACCCGTGACCAGGATCGAAGACACCCCACGCTCCGCGTACAGGGCCCCCGCGCGGTCCACGAACGGTGTGATGGGCTCGCGTTCGCCCGGAACCATGGCCCGCATCCGCTCGTCCCGCACCATGAGGTTGGTGGCGCACGTGTCCTCGTCCAGCAGGAGCACCGCCGCCTGCGCCTCGACGGCCTCCACAGTGGCGGCCGCCTGGGACGTGGAGCCGGAGGCGTTGGACGTGCTGAAGTCGCGGGTGTCCGCGCCGGTGGGCAGGTTGTTGATGAACGGCGAGACGTCCGTGTTGCTCACGGCCCGGCCGTCCTCCGCGCGCACGGACATGGCGCTCGGCAGGGTGACCACGCGTTCGCGGCCGTCGCCGGGCACGTGGCTGTAGACCCCGCGCTCCAGGGCCTGCAGCAGCGTGGACTTGCCGTGGTAGCCGCCACCCACGACCACCGTGACGCCCTCGGGGATCCCCATGCCGCTCACGGTCGACCCGTCTTCGAGCTCGAGCTCCACGCGCAGCTCCGGAGGCGTCTCGAACGGGACGGCGCCCCGGGCCAGCGGTTCGTCTCGGTGCCCGGAGGCGCGCGGCAGCACGGCGCTGTCCGCGACGAACGCCACAAGTCCACGCTGCGGCAGCTGCTCCCGCAGGTGCTGGGCGTCCAGGTGGGAGGTCACGTGGGCCTGCAGGGCGCGGGCGTCCAGGTTCTCGTACCGCAGCGCGCGCTCGACGACGCCCGGCAGCACCTCGGTGAGCAGCCGGTGCGCGGCATGGCCCTTGATGCGGCGGCCCGCGGCGGGCAGGGCGATCTCGCAGCGCACCTCCAGGTGCGCATCCGCGGCCGCGGGGTCCGGCACCAGGACGGACGAGCGCTCGAGGATCTCCTGGCCAGTGCTCTGGATGGAGATCCCGCCCGAGTCCTTGCCACCGCGCGGGCCCAGCTCACGGGCGGCACGGGAGAACTGCCGGGTGAGGAAGTCCCCGGCCGCCACGCGTCGGTCCTTCGAGGCGATCAGCCCACTCGGGATCCCCGTGCTGCGCAGGGGCAGCCGCACGCGCGCGAGGGACGGCGGGGCGTACGGGTCCGACTGCACGCGGTCCAGGACGAGCTCCACCTCCCCGAGCCGCCACAAACCCTTGAGCTGCTTGTACGCGCTGTAGCTGCTGCCATCCAGGCGGCGGAGGGCCTGCGAGAGGTCCGTGCGAGGTGTGCTCATGGGTCCATCGCACCACATGTGCGGGGGCCGGGGCACGCGGCAGGGCCGCCTCCCCGTGCGGTTTCCCACAAGCAACGGGCCGGGGGACCAGGCCCAAGCGAGCGCTGCGCGCCCCGGGCCCCGTTCACATCTCAGGCTCTGCGTGCCTGCACCCGCCCGAGCACCAGCGCGGCCACAAAGCACAGCACGTATGCCCCGGCGATGGCGGCCCATCCGGCGGTGAACGCCCCCGTGAGGTCCACGAGCTGGCCCACCACCACGGGCCCCAGCGCGAAGCCCAGGTACATCCCGGTGGCCACCAGTCCGGACGCCACACCGATCCGTTCCCTGGACACGGCGGCGACGATTCCCGAGTTGATCACCACGTTCGCGGCCAGCGGCAGCGCGGCGTGGAAGGCGACGCCCAGCCACATGAGCCAGTGCTGCTGCGTCGTCTCCGCGAGCACGAGCAGCCCGAGCCCCACGATCCCGCCCAGGCTCATGACCTGGATCAGCGGTGCGGGTCTGCCGAGCCTGCCGGTCACCCGGCCCCACCCGATCCGGCTTCCGATCCCGATCACCCCCATCATGCCCAGCAGCAACCCGGCCACCGTGACGGTGTACCCCATGGCCCGCACCGCGAACAGGGACGCGTACACGTTCACGCCCTGCGTGCCCACCGCGTTGAGGAAGGACGTCAGCGTCAGCAGCCACACCGCGGGCGGCAGCGCCCCCGACGACGCCGCGGCGGAGGGCGCGACGGGAGAGGGAGCGGGCGGCGTCGTCGGGGTGTTCTCTCGGGCGCGGCGCTGCAGCCGGGTGACCACGGTCCACCCCGTGACGAGCAGGGGAACACACAGCAGCGCGCCGAACAGCGCGGCACCCCGCCACCCGAACGCCGCGCCCGCCACCGGGAACGTGAGGCCCGCGACCAGCAGACCCACCTGCACCCCGGACTGCTTCCACCCCATCCACGCGGAGCGCTGGGCCAGCGGCACGCGCTGCGCGACGATGCGGTTGGTCACCGGGTTGGAAAAGGACTGCGCGAGACCCGCAATCAGGGCCGCGACCAGCAGCATGGCGTAGGACTGCCACGTGGCGCTGAGCAGGAACGCCACCAGCACACCCCCGAAGATCAGGGTGAGCTGCACGCGGGTGTCAATGCGGTCCGCGAGCACCCCCAGCAGCGGCGCCGCGAGACCCGCTACCACGAACACCGCCGTGATGATGAACCCATACTGCCCCTCGGTGATCCCGTAGCTCTCCACGATGGTGGCGCTCAGCGCACCCACCCCGTAGTTGAACACCGGCCCGGCGGCCATCGCGGCCATGAGCACCGCCAGCAGGATTCCGGGGGCCTTGCGCGTCGGCGCGGATGGGGTGCGGGTCACAGTCGATCACCCTAGCCCCGCACCACGCCCTCGACCTCCCGTAGGCTTTCCCCACGACTGAGAAAGGCGGACGTCATGAGTGACTCACTGGATCCGGAGCTCGCCCGGGCCCTGCAGGAACCGGCGCGGCTGGTGCGCGCGGACCCTGCACTGCTGGACACGGTCCGCCAGGCGGGTTCCCCTGCCCAGGCGGAACTGATGCGCCGCGTTTCAGACGTGCGCACCGTGGAGGACCGGTACGCGGCGGCCGCCATGCTCGCCGCCCTCTTCGGCCACCGCGGCCCGCTGGACCAGGCCGCCCACGGCTACGGCAGCACCCCGCCGTCCGAACTGCTCGCGCTCGCGGACGTCCCGGTGCTCCAGCCCGCCCTGCGGGAATCCCTGTCCTCCCCCGTCCGCACCGGCCTGCTGGAGTGGGCCACCACCGCGGACCCTTCTCACCCGCCCCTCGAACTCGCCATGGCGGCCCGGGATCTCGGGCTGTCCGACACTGCAGTGCTGCGTTCCGTCGCGGATCGCGCGGACCAGGTCGCCCACGACGCGGCACCCGCGCAGCGGGAGCCACTGGCCCGTTTCTCGGAAGTGCTGCGCGCGGCGGCGGACAACCCCCGGGACGGCGGAGCGGCGGCGTCGTCCGCGCCCGGTTCGATGCCGACGCCGCAGGGTCCCGTCGGCTCGCAGGGCCCCGCGGTCACGACCACCGGCATCCCGGCCTCCGAGATGCTGGGTGAGGACGAGCTGGACGAGCCCTCCCGGCCCGGACATCGCTACCCGGGCGAGGGTGTGCCCGTGCGCGACTCGATCGCGGGCCCCGGCGCCAACGCACCGCGGCAGACCTGGGAGCCGGGCAGCCTCTCGGGACGTCCCACCGGCGGCGAGTCCCAGGACGGGAACGACGCCGCCCACCCGGCCGGTCCCTCGGGCTCGCCCGACCGCCACGGACCGCCGGTGCCCCCGCGCGAACCGTCCACCAACGAGCTGTATTACGGCGTGGGCAGCGACCGGTACGCGGACCGGGACCCGGACAGCGAGCAGACCCGGGCCGAGGACCGCCACGTGGCCCGCAACTGGGCCATCGTGTTCGCAGTGATCGTGGCGGTCATCGTGGTGCTGGTGCTCCTGTTCTGACCGCTTCAGGACCGCCGACCCCCGCCGGGCCGGTAGGTTGGCCAGATCCGCCAGGCCCTGCCTGTTGCGCCACCCGATCGAGTCCAGCTGCCCGTCGGTGAGCGGCTCGGTCATCAGCGCGTAGTCGGAGACCGGGACGGTCTTGAGCCTGTCGCGCTCGAGCAGGGACGGGAACACGTTGGTGGCCAGCACGGCACGAGGCTCCCCCACGAGCCCGGCGTCGGTGCGGGCCACCACGCCGTCACCCGAGGTGTCCAGCTCGGTCATGCGGCTGTATTCGTGGATCCCGCCACCCAGCTCCGTGACCACCCGGGCCAGTGTGGCGGGGTGGACCATGGCACACGCCCGCTTCCTCCACCGCCCGGCGAGGTACGTGGGGAGTGGACCTGCCCACGCACCACGCGCTCATCCAGGAAGACGCTGGAACCGTCCTCGGCATGGGGCTCGTTCAGCCACCGCACCTGGTGAGGTTCCACGGCCAGGTTGAGAGTACCCGTGCGCTCGAAGTCCACGTCCTTCCCATGGTGCTCAATCGGGGCGAGCGCGGCCGCGGTCCGGGCCGCTCTGCGGTGTATTCGAGCAGCACTCGACCGCGCCCCGTGGTGATGGGCGGTCATGCGGCGCCCGCGGGGATGTCGACGGTGTTGACGACGCTGTATGGCTGGTTGTCCCCCATGCCGGACACCGCCGAAGGGCAGGCCCGCTCCGCCTGACGGAACCCCCGGGTAGCGTGGACTAGGTGACTACTGAACAGCACGGCACCGCATCCTGGCAGCACGGCGTGGTGGTGCGCGGCGCGCGCCAGAACAACCTCCGGGACGTCTCCCTGGACCTGCCCCGGGACTCCATCGTGGTGTTCACGGGGGTGTCCGGCTCGGGGAAGTCGTCCCTCGCGTTCGGCACGCTGTTCGCGGAGTCGCAGCGACGCTACCTGGAGTCCGTGGCGCCGTACGCGCGCCGGCTGATCGACCAGGCGGGTGTCCCGGACGTGGACGTGATTGAGGGGCTGCCGCCCGCCGTCGCCCTCCAGCAGCAGCGCGGCGGGGGCGGAGCGCGCTCGGACGTGGCCACCGTGACCACGCTGTCGAGCCTGGTCCGGATGCTGTACTCTCGCGCCGGTTGGTACCCGCCGGAACAGGCCATGCTCTACGCGGAGGACTTCTCCGCGAACACTGTGCAGGGCGCGTGCCCCACGTGCCACGGGATCGGGCGGGTCTACGAGGTCACCGAGGACACCATGGTCCCGGACCCGTCGCTGACCATCCGTGAGCGCGCCGTCGCCTCCTGGCCCGTGGCGTGGGCGGGGCAGAACCAGCGGGACATCCTGGTCTCCCTGGGCTACGACGTGGACACCCCTTGGAAGGACCTGCCGAAGAAGGACCGGGACTGGATTCTCTACACCGAGGACCGCCCCACGGTGGGCGTGTACCGCGGGCTCACCCCGAACCAGACGCGCAAGGCCCAGGAGGAGGGTGTGGAGGCCACGTACCAGGGCACGTTCATCGGGGCGCGGCGCTACGTGCTGGACACCTTCGCCAACGCGAAGAGCCCGAGCACCAAGAAGCGCGCGGCCCAGTACCTCACGAGCGAACTGTGCCCGGAGTGCCACGGCAAGAAGATCAAGCACGAGTCCCTGTCCGTGACGTTCGAGGGCTTGGACATCGCGGAGTTCTCGCACCTGCCGCTCGCACGCGTGGCGGAGATCGCGCGCTCGGTGACCGCCGAGGACTGGACCCCGGGTGAGGCCCAGCACATGGAGGACCACGTGCTCGACGCCGAGGCCCGCGCCGCCTCCACCGCCTCGCGGGTCGCGGAGGGCGGTGCCTCGCATGACGCCGCCCCGGACGTCCGGCGCACCCCGAACCTCTCCGTGGAGAAGCGGGCCGCCGCGCAGCGCCTCGCCGCGGACCTCGTGGCGCGGCTGCAGCCCATGATCGACCTGGGCCTGGGCTACCTCTCCCTGGACCGCACCACGCCCACGCTCTCCGGTGGTGAGCGGCAGCGGCTGCGGCTGGCCACCCAGCTCTCCTCCCAGCTCTTCGGGGTGGTCTACGTGTTGGACGAGCCCTCCGCAGGTCTGCACCCCCGGGACCTGGACGCGCTCATCGGGATCCTGCACGGACTCAAGGACCGCGGCAACAGTCTGTTCGTGGTGGAGCACTCCCTGACCGTGATCCACGAGGCGGACTGGCTCGTGGACATCGGCCCGGATGCCGGCGAGCGCGGCGGCCGCGTGCTCTACAGCGGTAAGCCGGGCGGTCTCGCCGACGTGCCCGAGTCCGCGACGCGACGCTACCTCTTCGCCGAGCACGCGCCGTCGGCCGTGGCGCGCGAGCCCCGCACGCCCCAGGGGTGGCTGCAGCTCGAGGGCGTCACCCGCAACAACCTGCGCGGCCTGGACGTGAGCCTCCCCGCTGGGTGCCTCACCGCCGTCACCGGCATCTCCGGCTCGGGCAAGTCCAGCCTGGTCAGTCAGGCGCTGCCGGTGCTGGTGCGCGAGCGGCTGGGCCACGGCGGCCCGGAGGACACGGAGATCACCGGGGACCCGGAGTCGGACCTGCTGACGGCCGACGACGCCGCGGACGACGTGCGCGGGCACGTGGTCTCCCTGCCGGGGAGCGTGCGGCGCGTCGTCGTGATCGACCAGAAGCCCATCGGGCGCACCCCGCGCTCCAACGTGGCCACCTACACCGGGCTGTTCGACGCCGTCCGCAAGCTCTACGCCGCCACGGACGAGGCGAAACGGCGCGGTTACAAGGCCGGACGGTTCTCGTTCAACGTGGCCGGCGGGCGCTGCCCCACGTGCGAGGGCGAGGGCAGCGTGATGGTGGAGCTGCTGTTCCTGCCGAGCATCTACGCACCCTGCCCGGACTGCCACGGCACCCGCTACAAGGCCGAGACCCTGGAGGTGCTGTGGCGGGAGCGCTCCGTGGCGGATGTGCTGGCCATGAGCGTGGACGAGGCGCACACGTTCTTCGAGGGCGAGGACGCCGTCCACCACACTCTGGGCGTGCTGCGGGACGTGGGACTCGGCTACCTGCGGCTGGGCCAGCCCGCCACCGAGCTCTCCGGCGGGGAGGCGCAGCGGGTCAAGCTCGCCTCCGAGCTGCAGCGGGCCTCGCGCGGGGACACTCTCTACGTGCTGGACGAGCCCACCGCCGGACTGCACCCCGCGGACAGCGACCGGCTCATGAACCACCTGCAGGGGCTGGCAGACGCGGGCAACACGGTGGTCATGGCCGAGCTGGACATGCGCATGGTTGCCCAGGCCGATCACGTGATCGACATGGGCCCGGGTGCCGGCTCGGACGGCGGGCGGGTGGTTGTCGCGGGCACTCCCGCCGACGTCGCGGCGCACCCGGACAGCGCCACTGCACCGTACCTGCGGGCCGTGCTGGGCTGACCCGGCGGTCGGGCCGGGTGGTCTGCACGGGCAGGGGGATGGCCCGGCCCCAGCGGCGGCGCCAAACGGCGTCATGCCGCCGCGGCGTCGTCGAAACCTCGTAATGTTGTCCCCGGGGAAGACGTCGTGTGTGCCACCTCACCACGGCGTGGGGACGCACCGCGGCCGCATCACTGCGGGCAGCGGGCTGGCTGTGCACCACCGCCCGCAGGGGCCGTGACGCACGAGACGGGGGAACACCGAGATGACCGATCCTGGAACGCACCGGCACCGCGGAGCGCACCGCGCCGAACGCCGCGGGCCGAGCGGCACGCTGCTGACCTGGCTGGCCCTGGGCCTGGTGGCCGCCCTGCTGCTGCTCGCCGCCCTCTTCCTAATCCCGCGCGGGGACGACGCCGCGAGCGAGAAACCCTCGGACGCGGCCTCGAGCGCCGCGTCCGGTGAGGCGAGTACGGCGGGTGGGGAGCCCGTCGTCGTCGCCCGCGCCAAGACCAGCGCGACCACCTGGTCCGCCGTGCTGCAGGACAGCAACGTGGAGCTGGGGCGCCCCCAGGAGGACGCCGGCACGCGCGAGCTGGTCTCCCGTGCGCTGGGCGAGGCCGAGAACGGGCGCGCGGATAAGGCCGCCACGGACGAGGCCTTGAAATTCCGTGCGCGCACGGAGGGCGACGCCGCGCCCGTGCGCAGTGCCGACGAGCGACTCGAGCAGCTCGTCAAGCACTCCACCGCGGCGACCACCGCCAGCCCGAGCCCACTGAGCCCCGCCCTGGCCGCGGGCGCGGCCTCCGGCGCCCCACCGCGCAGCGCGACCGTGGTTTCTCGCGCGGAGTGGGACGCCTACCACTCCCGTAACGCGGACACGGAGCTCGTGGCGAGCACCCTCGGCGACGACGCCCCCACCGCGGACGACGCCGCCCTGCAGCAGGCGCTCGCCCAGTGGCAGCACCTCGCGGAACCGTTCCACGCACTCGTGGCGATCGACGCCTCCGGGTCCATGGGCGAGAAGGTGGACCAGGACGGCTCCACCCGCATGGATCTGACGAAGGCCGCCGCCGCGACCGCCGTGGGGCTGTTTCCCGAGCACGACGCCCTCGGCCTGTGGACCTTCCAGCGGCACCTGGACGGGGACAAGGACTACCGCTCCCTCACCCCGGTGCGCGAGCTCTCCGCGTCGGTGGACGGCGGCACCCAGCGGGACCAGCTCTCCCGGGACGTGGAGTCCCTGACCTACGCCCCCGACGGCTACACCGGCCTGTACGACACCACCCTGGCCGCCTACCGCGAGGTGCTCCACGAAGACGCCCCCGGGCATCTGCGCACGGTGATCGTCCTGACCGACGGCATGAACCACGACCCCGGCTCCATCTCCCTCGACAACCTGCTCACCATGCTCAAGGACGAGCAGGACCCGGACAACCCCGTGCGCATCATCACCGTGGGCATCTCGAAGGACGCGGACGCGGACGTCCTGAAGCAGATCGCGGAGGCAACGGGCGGCTCCTCGCACGTCGCCCGCACCCCGGAGGATATCCAGGACGTGTTCGTGAAGGCGCTCACGAGCGAGTGACCCGGTCCTCCGGCGAGCGCCAACCCGTTCGGCCAATGCTCCCGTGCCCTGGCCCTCGGTACCGTGGAGACATGACTGCGCAGGCCTCACGACGGACCCGGCTCTACTTCCCCGGCGCCCTCCTGGCCGTGCTGGCGGCGACTCTCCTCACGTTCACCGACGTCGCCTGGCGCGGTCTCATCGGGTGGGCCCTCCTGCTGGTGGCGGTGCTCGTGATGGTGACCGGTGGGCTGACGTGGCGGCAGCAGAAGGAGAACACCAGGGGGCGGTGAATCTGAGGCGCGAAATGCCCCGAGGCCGGGAACCGCACCGTGGGCCGGGGAGCGGCGCACCGGGACCGCCCCTCACGGCACGAGCCGCGCCCCCGTGAATCGGGAGCGCGACTCGTGGTCGGTCAGGCGTCAGGGGCGACGCCACCGGGTCACCGCACCAGCTCGTCCACCACCCGCTGCATGGACTGGCTATGGTTGCCGAAGCGGTGCATGGTGATGGACACGGCCTGCTCGGCCAGCATGTACATCATCTCCACGCGCCCGGCGCCCACCACGTCCTCGGTGATCAGGGCGATGTCCGGGTGCTCGGCGCGCACCGCGTAGAGGTCCTTGAGGTCCTCCTCGGAGCCGTCCCACGGGGAGATCACGCGGACGCGGGCGCCGTGGCGGACGTCGAGGGCGGCGTCGTCCAGGGCGCGCAGGTCCGAGAGCTGACCCAGCGGGCCCAGCGAGCCCGTGCCCAGGGCGTGCGCGAACTCCTCGTCCGTGGCAGGGTTCAGCACGGTGGCGAACAGGCCGTTCACGGCGGCCGGCACCTCCGAGGCGGCGCTGAGCACCACCTGCGAGCCCGAGCGCACCGCCGCGAGACCCACGCGCAGGACGTCCGTGAGGGACGCACCCTCCTGGGCGCGGACCACCACGGTGCGGGGACGGTAACGGAAAAGGTTGGCCTCGCTGCGCAGGGCCGTGGGGTCCTTGACCTGGCCGAACTCGCGCTGCCACTCGGACTGGTCCGACTGCGCGGCGCGGCGCAGCCACACGAGGTCCTCGTCCGAGACCAGCGGGGTCACGGCGTCCAGGGCGCGGTGCACGCGCGGAGCGAGGACCCACGCGCCGGCCGCGCCGCGGTCCGTGCTGGAGTCCGAGAACCCGGCGCGCTTCCAGCGGCCCAGCGACGCCAGGTAGTTGGGACCACCGGCCTTGGCACCGAGGCCCACGGAGGAGCGCTTCCAGCCACCGAAGGGCTGACGCTGCACGATCGCACCCGTGATTCCCCGGTTCACGTAGAGGTTGCCGGCCTGCACGGAGTCCACCCAGCGCAGGATCTCGTCCGCGTCCAGCGAGTGGATGCCCGCGGTGAGCCCGTAGTCCGTGGCGTTCTGCAGCTCCACGGCCGGTTCCAGGCTGTCCGCGGACATGAGCCCCAGGACGGGACCGAAGCACTCCGTGAGGTGGAAGAAGGACCCGGGCTTCACACCGGTGCGGATCCCGGGACGCCACAGCCGCCCGGAGTCGTCCAGCTGCTTCGGCTCGATGAGCCACTCTTCACCCGGCTCCAGCTGGGTGAGGGCGCGGCGGAGCTTGTCCGAGGGCTGCTCCACGGTGGGGCCCACCGAGGCCTGCAGGTTCACGGGCCAGTCCACCACCATGGAGGAGGCGGCGTCCACGAGCTGGCGGCGGAACCGCTCGGACGTGGCCACCGAACCCACCAGGATGCCGAGCGACGCGGCGGAGCACTTCTGCCCCGCGTGACCGAACGCGCTGGACACCAGGTCCCACACCGCCTGGTCACGGTCCGCGCTGGGCGTGATCACGAGCGCGTTCTTCCCGGAGGTCTCGGCCGTGAGGGGCCGCGCGGGATCCCACGACGCGAACAACTGCGCCGTCTCGTACGCGCCCGTGAGCACCACGCGCTCCACGTCCGGGTGGGAGATCAGCTGCTGACCGGCCTCCCCCTCCACGGGGGCCACGAGCTGCAGCACGTCCCGGGGCACACCGGCCTCCCACAGTGCTTCACACAAGGCGGTGGAGCAGCGCCGCGATTCGGGCGAGGGCTTGTGGATCACGGCCGAGCCCGTGGCCAGGGGCGCCACCGTAGTGCCCGTAGGGATAGCCAGCGGGAAGTTCCACGGCGGGGTCACTACGGTCACGGCGTGCGGCACGAAGTCCCCGCCGTCCACGGCGGCCAGCTCGAGCGCGCGCCGTGCGTAGTAGCGGCAGAAGTCCACCGCCTCGGAGACCTCCGGATCGCTCTGCCCCAACACCTTGCCCGTCTCCGCGCCGGCCACGGCCATGAGGTGACCGCGGCGCGCGGCCAGGATGTCCCCGGCGCGGTTGAGGATCTCGGCGCGCTCGCGAGCGGGCGTGGCGGCCCACCGCTGCCCCGCGGCCTTGGCGGTGGCGACGACGTCGTTCACGGCCTCGACCGCATCCCCCGAGTTCTCCTGGACGTCCCGCAGCAGCTCGGGGACCGCCAGCGATGCGTACCACTGGGGGTCCCCGATGCGTTCGGCGATCTCCTCCGCCCACTTCTGGTTGGCGGGGACGGAGACGTCCGTGTCCGGTTCGTTGCGGAACGGCTCGTCCAGGGGGATCGTGGGGGTCTCCCCCGCGGTTTCCGCGCGGCGGTCCTGCACGCGCCGCGGATCGAGCGCCTGGGGATCGTCCTCGAGGTCAGCGAGCGCCGCCCGGAACCGGGTCTCCTCGCGCTGGAAGACCCAGTTGTCCGGACCCAGGTCGAAGATCCCGGACATGAAGTTCTCGTTCGCGGAGTTCTCCTCGAGCCGCCGCACCAGGTAGGACACGGCGACGTCGAACTCCGCGGGCTTCACGGCCGGCACGTACAGCAGCAGCTGGCCCACGTCCGTGGACACGGCCTCGCTCTGGGAGGTGGCCATGCCCTGGAGCATCTCGAACTCGATGCGGTCGGTGACGCCGCGCTCCGCCGCGAGCAGGTGGGCGAACGCGATGTCGAAGAGGTTGTGCCCCGCGACCCCCAGGCGCATACCGCGCATGCGCTCGGGGTGGAACAGCCAGGTGAGCACGCGCTTGTAGTTGGTGTCCGTGGCCTGCTTGGACTCCATGGTGGCCAGCGGCCAGCCGTGCATTTCCGCGTCCACGTTCTCCATGGCGAGGTTCGCGCCCTTGACCAGGCGGACCTTAATCTGTGCGCCGCCGTCCGCGACGCGCTGCCCGGACCACTCGGAGAGCCGCTGGATGGCGCCGAGGGCGTCTGGAAGATAGGCCTGGATGACGATGCCGGCCTCGAGGTTCTTCAGCTGGGGCTTGTTCAGCAGCCGCTGGAACACCTCGATGGTCAGTTCGAGGTCCGAGTAGACCTCCATGTCCAGGTTGATGAACATCTTGCCGGTGCCCTTGGTGGCCGCGGTCTCGTACAGCGGCAGCAACCGCTCGACCACGCGCTCGGCGGTGCGGTCGAAGCCCCAGTGGGACAGTTGCGGTACCACGGAGGAGACCTTGAGGGAGACGTAGTCCACGTCCTCGCGGCGCAGCAGGCCCTCGGCGTCCGCGAGGTGCTTCTTGGCCTCGTCCTCGCCGAGCACTTCCTCGCCCAGCAGGTTGATGTTGAGCCGGTGCCCGTGCAACCGCAGGGCCTTGACGGACTTGCCGAACGGGCCGGGGCGGGCGTCCACGACCATGTGTCCCACCATTTGCCGCAACCGGGTGCGTGCCGCGGGGACCACCACGGAGGGCAGCACGCCGGACAGCGCCGTGCCCGCCTGGATCTGGGCCCGGTCCGTGGCGGGCATGGACTGCGGGGTCAACGTCGCGATGTCCTGCAGGGCCTTGGCCGCAGCCTTGGTGTCCTCGGTGCGGACGACGCGATCCACGAATCCCACCGTGAACTCCAACCCGTTGGGGTCCTGGAGCACGGCGGCCAGACGGTCCTCCGCGGGGTTCTTCTGGGTGTTCTTGCGCTGGTTCTCCTGAGCCCTGAGCAGCCACGTGCGCACGAGGTCCACGGCGGGATCGGCGAGGGCATGAGGATCGGTTCCGGTATTGACGGTGCGTGCCATTGCAACGCCTCCAAAGTCTCGGCCCGGGAAGGATGCCGAGGCACTCCCTCGGCCACCAGCCGAGTCTCACCGGGCCCGGCGTGGCTGGTTCTCACACGCTATCGTGATCCCCGCCACGGCGAAGAATCGCCGACCTACGACCGATCGAGCTCCGCCTGCAGGATGTCCAGCACCCGGATGAGGTTCAGGTGGGCCTCCACCTGCGGGAAGTTGCCGGTGGCCCGGCGCTGGGACGGCGAATACGTGGAAGGCAGCAGACCCAACTCGTTGGCCGTGCCGAGCACGAGGTCCGTGAGCCGCGTGGCGTCCCCCGTGTGTCCGCACAACGCCAACTGTTCGGCCAGTTGCAGGGTCGCGGACACGGACGGCACCGACTGCCCCGCGAAACCGTCCTGACCGATCGAGGACGCGAACGCCTCGGCGTCGTCCAGGTCGGTGAGCTGCGGGAGGTTGCGGTAGCGGTGCAGCAGCCCCGATCGGTCCGTGAGCTCCTTGCGGATGCGCGCCACGGTGCCGAGCATGCGTTCGTCGTCGTAGGCCACGAAACCCACCGTGGGCAGCTGCAACAGGGAGGCGTCCACGTCCGTGGAGCCGTAGTACTGCACGAACGAACCCACCTGGGGGTCGTAACCGTTGGTCCAGATCTCGTGCGCGAGCTGGTCCCGGTGTTCCTCCCACGTCTCCACGTCCCCGGGCAGCCCGTGGATCCGCACGGCGTCCACGCCGGCCTGCAGCGCGGCCCACATCATCACGCGCGAGTGCGTGTAGTACTGGGGTTCGCCGCGCATCTCCCAGACGCCCTGGTCCTTCTCCTCGTAGTTGGCCACGACGGCGCGCAGCAACGCCTGCTGCAACGGCCAGGACAGGTGGTCCTCCTGCACGCCGCGCCGACGCAGCATCTCGAACACCCGCAGCACGTGACCGGCCACGTCCGCCTGGTAGTGGTTGCCGGATGCGTTGCCCTCGCGCACCGGGCGCGATCGCTCGTAACCCGGCAGGTCCACGAGGCGTTCGCGGATCTGCCCGGAGCCGTCCAGCGTGTAGATGTTGGAGGGGTTGTCCACGTCCCCGGCCACGGCGCGCAGCAGCCAGTTGCGCAGTTGCGCGGCCTCCCGGTCGTGGCCGTGGTCCAGCATGATCTCCAGCGCGGAGGCCGCGTCCCGGGGCCACGCGTGGCGGTGGTCCCAGTTGCGTTCCCCGCCCAGCACCTCCGGCACGGACGTGGTGTCCGCGGCGATCAGTCCGCCCGTGGCCTGGTGCATGAGCCCGCGCACCACGAGCAGGCTGCGGCGGATGATGTCCCCGGGGGCATCCTGGGTGCTCGTGAAGTGCACCGCCTCCTGGGCGTCGGCGTCCGCCGGGCGATCCCCGTGGCGCCCCACGTCCCGGCCTGACGCGGGCTCGCCCGCGTTTCTTCTTTCCGCCGACGACGCCGCCCACGCGCCGTCGTCCCCGTCCTCCGGGAGTTCGGGGTCCGTGAGCGGATCGTACGGTTCGTACAGATCCGTCCACTCTTGCCACAGGTTCAGCGTGGCCGTGAGGGTCTCATTGACATCCACCGCTTCCGGCGGGACGCCGTGGGACGGGAACCACGTGAGCGTGAAGTCCCTGGTCTGGCCTGCGGCCACCGTGAAGGAGCCCGCATGGCGCCGCTTGCTGCGGTCCGGGTCCGCCTCCGGCAGCGGGTCACCGTGGAACACCACGGAATCGGGGCCGGCCATGCCCACGAGCACGGACTCCGCGACCGCGCCCTCCTCCGATTCCTCCTCGAGCACGTCGAAGCGGCTCAGCCACGGGACCGACGAGCCGTAGTTGAAGCGCAGCCGCAGGTCCTGGAACATCTCGACCTCGCCCGTGAGGCCCTCCACCCGGCGGATCAGTTCCGTGCGGGAGTTCAGGGGCATGAAGTCCGTAACCCGCACCGTGCCGGTGTCCGTGGTCCACACGGTGTGCAGCACGAAAGTGTTCTCCGCGTAGAACCGCTCCACCGCGGTGACGCCGGGCAGGGAGAGGTCCACAGCGGCGTCGTCGTTGACCGCGCAGTACGGCGCCAGCAACCAGCGGCCGTGGTCCGGGGTGCCCAGCAGCGCCGCGAACAGCGCGGGCGAATCGAAGCGCGGGACGCACCACCAGTCCACCGAGCCATGACGGGAGACCAACGGCCCGCTGCGCATGTTGGACAGCAGGGCGTAGTCCTCGATCTTGGAAGCCATGGACCCACAATCCCATAAACGCCCCCGGCAGCTCACGCCGGAGCATGGGCGCCCGTGTCGAGGAACGGGCCCCTGCCCTCAGGGGAAGTCTGGCCGGATGGCCACTGGGTTCGGTGACGTTCCGCCACTAACGTGGTTTGTTCGTTGTCCGCGTTCCCGACAGGAAGAACCCCATGACGTGCCCGGCCCAGCCGCTCCCCCGCTCAACGCAGCCCGGTGAGTCCGTCGGCCCCCTGCGCGCCATTGGTAACTTCCTGCGCAAGGGGACCACGTTCTCCGGGCGTGCGTCGCGATCCGAATACTGGTGGATCGCCTTGTATTCGTTCCTCTTCTCGGTGGCCTACAACTTCGCGCAGGACCGGGGGTACCTGGACTGGCCGGACGTGGACGGTGGAGGCAGCGTCGCGCTGATGCTACTCGCCCTGGTCACGCTGCTCGTCTCCGTCCTCCTGTTCATCTTCGCCATCGCACTGTCCGTCCGACGACTGCATGACATCAACGCCTCCGGACTGTGGTTCATGCTCTTCCTCATCCCGGGGCTGGGCACGCTCGCGCTGCTCATCCTGGCCGCCCTACCACCCAACCCGCGAGGAGTCCGCTTCGACAACCAGACGATTCCCAACGGGACACCCGCAGCGGCCCACGACCGGGGCAACGTCACGTATGAGCGGCCCATCGCACGTGAACTTCGCCCTGACAAGGAGGACAACCAGTGATTGCCGTTCTTCTCATGATCCTCGGGTGCGCGTCGTTCTTCTACGCGACCCACATGATCGTCAACGCCAACCCGCACGCAAAAATCCCGACCTGGATAGGCCTCCCACCCAACAACCCGGGCCGCGCGTTTGCGTTCCGCATGGCGGGGATACTGTTACTGATTTCCGGGGCCGTGTTCTCCGACGGCCTGGCCTGGTACTGGATCGCGATATTCGTCCTGATCCTGATGGCCCCCTCTGTCGTATACATGGCCCTGCACAACCGCAGGGCCACCGGGCCGGAACCCTCTGACCCCGCGAATTCCTCATCTGAGCAAGACGACGCGCTGAGCAATACCAGTCAGTCCGAATCGGGACACTTCCGTTAGCCCTCTTTCATGGCCCATCTATAGGTACCTGGTTCGCTGCATTGGGCGGGGTGATGCAACACAGATCCCGGAACGCACGAGGTCAAGCCAGGCACGGCTTGTACACATCGCCTGTCAGCGTGACCCCAGGAAGGCATATTTTGAACGTTCGTCGCCGCACAAACCCCGTCTTGCTGAGCCTTCTGCTGTGGGGCGCTTCTGTGGCCGCCTGGGCCGCAGCGCTCACAGCAGAGCGTCTCATTTACAACGACGCCGTTTCATGCAAGCTGCTAAGGGCAGATTCGATTTACGGGCGGCCGGGATGGAGTTGGGCACCCCTAGGTATACTGACCGGAGAGGTTAGTTGACCTGGGCTGGGTGGCGTCCGAAATCGGTGGTGAGCCAGTCCTCGATGGACGTGTGGGGAAAGTCCGGCAGGTCGAAGTCGCGAGTTGCTGGCCGTGGGCTTGCGTCGTGGATGTGGTCGAGGCGGAACAAGCGCCAGTCGTCGCGCTTCGTGTCGAAGGCAACTAGATTGAATCGGCCTGACTTTCGTTCCGTTCTTCAAGCAAGGATGGAAGACGATGAACAGGAAGTATTCACCGGAGATGCGTGAGCGTGCGTTGCGGATGCTCGCGGAGTCGCGGCCAGAGCACCCGACGATGATGAGCGCGGTCCGTCACGTAGCCGGACTGCTCGGTATGAGCCCGGAGACGCTGCGGCTGTGGCAACGCCGGTACGAGGTCGATGCCGGGGTGAAGCCCGGGCTGACGACGGATGCGGCGGCGGAGATCAAGCGGCTGCAGAAGGAGAACGCCGAGCTCCGCAAGGCGAACGAGATCCTCAAGGCCGCGAGCGTGTTTTTCGCGAAGGAGCTCGACCGCCCCTGACCGAAATGATCCGGTTCATCAATGAACATCGGGATCGTTTCGGGGTCGAGCTCATCTGCTGGGTCCTGCGCCCGGCGGTCCAGGGGTTCCTCACCTCGCGCGGTTATCGCGCCGCGGTCGGCCGTGCCCCGTCGGCTCGGCATCTGAAGGACGAGTTGCTGGTGCCGGAGATCGCGCGGCTTCATGCGGAGAACTACGGCGTCTATGGACGCCGGAAGATGCACGCCCTGATGCGTCGGCAGGGATGGGACATCGGCCGTGACCAGACCGAGCGCCTCATGCGCCTTGCCGGGGTGCGTGGCGTGACGAAGTCGAAGCGGGTGTTCACGACGCGCTCCGACAAGACGACCGTGCTCCTGAACGATCTGGTGAACAGACGCTTCACCGCTCCCGCACCACGGCGGCTTTGGGTCTGCGACGTCACCTACGTCGCGACGTGGTCCGGATTCGCCTACGTTGCGTTCGTCACCGACGTCTACTCGAGACGCATCGTCGGTTGGAACGTCGCATCGACGCTGCGGTCGGAGATCTTGCCGATGCAGGCCCTCGACATGGCGGCCTGGGGTGCCGGCGGCGATCTCACCGGGCTGACACATCACTCCGACCACGGGTCGAACTACATGGCGATGGTCTACACCGACCGGATCGTCGAACTCGGTGCTGTCCCATCGACGGGAACCGTCGGCGACTCATTTGATAACGCCCTGGCGGAAGCCATCAACAACCTCTACAAGACCGAGCTGATCCGCCAGCAAGGGCCCTGGCGCACGGTCGAACGGGTCGAGCTGGCGACGCTCGAGTGGGTGTGGTGGTGGAACAATCAGCGCCTCCATGGCGAGCTCGACATGCGCACCCCCACCGAGGTCGAGAACGCGTACTACGCTGACCTCGAATCAGCCAATCCAGCAACTGCCGGACAAGGCTCCCGATAGGAACGAAAGTCAGGCCGATTCAGGGAAGGTCGAGCGTTTCCATCGCACCATGGCCGACGGGTGGGCGGGACTGATGCACGTTTAGGTGACAGTCGGGGTGTTAGGCCGCAAGGCTCACGGCTGGGTTCATGATGGTCTCGTATTCGATGGGGGTCAATCGGCCCAGGCGAGCCTGTCGGCGGCGTCGATGATAGGTCCGTTCGATCCAGGTGACGATCGCGATTCGGAGTTCTTCTCGGGTCCTCCAGCGGCCTCGGTCCAGGACGTTCTTCTGGAGCAGGGCGAAGAAGGATTCCATAGCGGCGTTGTCGCCGGCGGCACCGACCTGGCCCATCGATCCGATGAGGTGGTGACCGTTCAATGCGTGGACGTATTTTCGTGATCTGAACTGGGATCCGCGGTCCGAATGCACTATGCAGCCGGCCGCGTCTCCACGCCGAGATACTGCGCTGTCCAGGGCGTTCACCGCGAGACGAGCCTTCATCCGGGAGTCTATGGAGTAGCCGACGATGCGACCGGAGAACGCGTCCTTGATGGCGCAGAGGTAGAGCTTGCCCTCGTCGGTCCAGTGCTCAGTGATGTCGGTGAGCCAGAGCTCGTTGACGTCATCCGCAGTAAAGTCGCGCCGGACCAGGTCGTCGTGGACCGGCGGTCCGGGGCGCTTACCGTTCTTGCCGCGCTTCTTGCCGAAGGCTGACCACCACTGGTTGTCACGACAGATCTTCCACGCTGTTCGTTGGCTCATCACCTCGCCAGCGATGGCGGCTTCATCTGCGAGGAATCGGTAGCCGAACGCAGGGTCGTCGCGGTGGGCGTCGAGCAGGGCGTTGGCGCGGTAGGCCTCGGTGAGCTCGGCCTCGGTGACCTGCTGTTTGCGCCAGCGGTAGTAGGGCTGGCGCGAGAGCTTCAGGACCCGCAAGGACACCGCGACGGGGATTCCATCGTCGGCGAGCTCGCTCACGAGCGGGTAGAGCCTTTTCCCGGCAGATTCGCCTGGGAGAGATAGGCGGCTGCGCGGCGGAGGACCTCGTTCTCCTGCTCGAGCAGGCGGATCCGCTTCCTCGCATCGCGCAGTTCCGTCGACTCCTCACGGCTCCGGCCGGGGCGGCTGCCGTCGTCGATGTCAGCTTGGCGGATCCACTTGTGGAGCGTCATCTCGTGGACGCCGAAGTCCTTCGCGATCTGCGCGATGGTGACGCCGTTCTCACGAGTCCGGGCCACCCGCACGACATCGTCGCGGAACTCCTGGGGATAGGGAGCGGGCATGGTGCACATCCTTCCAGGCCGCCCGGTGGGCAAGCCAGATCAGATGTCACCTATCCATGCGGCAGTCCCTAGTGAAGCATCCTGGGTTTGGCAGGAGGAGAGTCCCTGAGGTAGCCGAAAGGTGTAGTTGCCCAGTGAACTGCCTCACATGTACTGGGAGGGAGTTCCTGACTCAGATGGCCCATGCCAGGATGGAAGCATGACGGAGCACATGCCGAGCGACGAGATCATCCCCGACACGGACCCGGTCACTGGTCCCGTGGTGGCGCCGGAGCCTGCCACGGATCCCGTCCAGTCCGATTGGAACCCGCGGGGCCCGCAGGTCCGTCGCAACCCCGTGGCCGCCTACGACGAGCTGCGCTCACGCTGTCCCGTAGCCCGCGACACCAGTGGTGCTTGGACGCTGTTCACCCACGCTGACGTCACCGCCGCCGCGCTGGACCACGAGAGCTTCTCCAACGCGGTCTCCCGTCACCTCCAGGTGCCCAACGGTCTTGACGGTCCTACCCACACGGCCTTCCGCGCCCTCGTGGAGCGGTACTTCACCCCTGAGCGGATGAGCGCCCTGGAGCCGGTGGTGCAGCGGGTCGCCACCGACCTGGTGGGCCAGCTCGAGGTCCCCAGCCCGATCGACGCCGTCGAGATCGGCTCCCGCTTCGCGGTGCGGGCACAGACGGCCTGGCTGGGGTGGCCTGCAGGCCTGGAGGAGGATCTGCTGCAGTGGATGCAGGACAACCATGCCGCCACCCGCTCCCGAGACGCTTCTCGCACCGCGGAGGTCGCCCAGCGCTTCGACGCCATCATCCGGTCCCTGACCGACGTCCGCCGTGAGGCCGGCGACGACGCGCCCGATGACGTGACCACCGAGCTCGTGCGTGCCCGGGTTGATGGGCGGGAGCTCACCGACGAGGAGATCGTCTCGATCCTGCGCAATTGGACCGGCGGGGACCTGGGATCAATGGCGTTGTGCACCGGCGTGGTACTGACTTATCTGGCCGACCATCCCGAGTTGCAGGACCGGCTGCGTTCGGAGGTGTCCGACCGGGAGTTCGACGCGATCCTCGACGAGATCCTGCGGATCGACGACCCGTTCGTCGCCAACCGCCGCATCACGACGGAACCCGTCACAGTCGGTGGTCGAGAACTGGCCGCTGGTAACCGGGTGCTCCTGAACTGGACCTCCGCCAACCGTGACCCGCGGATCTTCGGCGACCCGGAGGCGTTCGACCCGGTCGGCAACGCCCCGTACAACCTGGTGTACGGGATCGGCAAGCATGTGTGCCCCGGCAGGCCCCTGGCGACCCTCGAGCTGCGGGCACTGACCCGCGCCGCCCTGGCGGCGACGGCCGCGATCGAACCCGACCCGGACCGGCCGCGGCAACGCGAACTGCCACCGGTCGGCGGTTTCGCCACCGCCCCGCTGCGCCTGCGGTGACGCCTCCCGCCCTGGCGGGAACACCGACCCTGTGTCGGGGTGGAGGCATCTGCCTCTCCCCGGCCGGGGCCGAGCACCCGTAGTTCCTCGGGACGCCCGAGCAGTCAACCCCTGGGGTCTAGTAGTTCTGGGGCGGGTCGGAGGCGGGGAAGGAATCGCGTGCCCACCCTTCGACCCTCGCTTCGTCCCGGTCGTACTGGGCGGCGGCTGTTTCCGCGTTCTTGATCAGTTGCTGGAGCTGGACGGGTTCGACGCTGGTGCGCGTCGCCGTGGCGATGCGGGGGCTCGTGGTCGGACTGGTCTTCTGGCGCATGGGATGTTCCTTCCGTATGTTAGACCGGCTCTCTCGCGCCCCGCCTCAAGATGGTTCGACAGGTGCTGGTGTGGCGGCCCCCGTCAATGGGCTGGGGCCGCCACACTGGCGCCCTTGTTCTCACCGCACGAGGCTCCGGGCGTGCCCAGGATCAGCACACGGGGTGGGTTCGAGGACGATCTTGCCGGTGGCGTGGCCGGTCTCGACCTCGGCGATCGCCCGTCCTGCTTCTGTCAGGGGGTAGCAGGCGGTGACGTGGGGATCGACGAGTCCGTATTCGATGACCTCGGTGATCTTTTCCATCGCCTCCTGGGTGCGTTCCAGTGCCGCCCCGCCCAGTTCTGTGGCGGTCGTGGCGTCGGCCGCGGAGATGATCCTGGTCGGATCGGCAACCAGACCAACAACCTCGCGCAGGGCCTCACCTCCGACGAGGTCGACGATAAGGTCCACCCCCTCGGGGGCGACCTCGCGGACGCGGTCGGCCACGCCCTTCCCGGAGGGAACGAAGGTCGCCCCAGTGGATTCGACGATTTTGCGCTTGGACTGGCTGGCGACCCCGATGACGGTGAACTGGTGGACGGACCCGATCTGGGCGGCCATCAGTCCCACCCCGCCGCCGGCGCCGAGGATCAGCAGCCTCTGGCCGGGGTCGAGTTCGATCTGGTGGGTGGCGTCATAGGCGGTGGCCGCAGCCACCGGGATGGTCGCCGCGTCGGCGAAGGAGATCTCCTCGGGCTTGGCCACCGCCTCGGCCGCCCGCACGAGGGTGTGCTCGGCGAACCCGCCGTGGCCGTCGGCGACGGGGCCGAGGACCTCGTCACCGACCGCGAAACCCTCCACGCCTTCCCCGAGATCGGTCACGACGCCGGAGACCTCCCGGCCCATCGGGGCCGGCAGCTCCCGGTCCCGCCCCAGTGCCCCGGAGCGGATCTTCCAGTCGACGGGGTTCACCCCGGCGGCCCGAACCTCCACGGCCAGCTCGCCCGGGCCAGGCTGCGGGGCGGGCCGATCGAGGAGCTGTTGGGTCTCAGGACCGCCGAAGTCGGTGAACACGTAGACCGTGGACATGGTCTTCCTCGTTTCTTCTCTAGAAGGTGTGGACGGGTGCGGGCTCAGGTGGTCGGGGATTCGTCCCGGCCGGCGGCCTCGGCCGCGTCCGCCTCCTCCTTGGTGGCGTAGGCGGCTTCGGCGGCGTGCTCGGGTGGGCTGTAGACGGTGTAGAGCACCAGGGGCTCATCCCCGGTGTTGCGGAAGTTGTGCCGGGCCCCGGCCGGGACCGCGCACTGGTCACCGGCCTCGATCGGATGCGTGTGCCCGTTCAGGTCGGCTTCCCCGGTGCCGGCGACGAAGGTGAGGATCTGATCGGTGTGCTCGTGAACCTCCTCACCGATCTCACCACCGGCGGGGATGGTCATGATCACGATCTGGGAGTGTTGGCCGGTCCACAGCACCCGGCGGAAGTCGGGGTTGCGGCCGGCGATGTCGGCGATGGTGAAGTGCTCAATGTTGCCCTCGATGGTGAAGTGCTCTTGCGCGCTCATGATGTTCCTCCTGCAGTGATGGTGGTTTTTCTGCCCGGGGCCGGGCAGGACTGGTGGTGCGTTCCGCCCCGTGGCGGGCGGTCCTGGGGTGGGGCCGCCCGCCACGGTGGTGTCCTAGGACCGGGAGGTCACCCGGTTCGTGGTCGGGACGGCCGGTGTGGTGGTGCGGGTGGGGGTGGTGTCCTGGGTGCGGCGCAGCAGGCGCATGGCGTTGGCGATCACGACGAGCACAGAAGCCTCGTGGACGAGCATCCCGATCGACATCGTGACCCCGCCGGCGAAGACCCCGGCCAGCAGCAGCACCACCGTGATCAGGGCGACGGTGATGTTCTGATGCATCACGGTCACGGTGCGCTTGGCCAGCCCGATCGCTTCGGGCAGCTTCAGCAGGTTGTCGCCCATCAGGGCGATGTCGGCGGTCTCCACGGCCACGGCCGAGCCGGCCGCACCCATCGCCGCGCCGATGTCCGCGGTGGCCAGGGCGGGGGCGTCATTGACGCCGTCACCGACCATGGCCACCACGTGGCCCTCCTGCTGCAGCGCCGCCACCGCCTCGAGCTTGTCCTCGGGCAGCAGCCCGGCACGCACCTCGTCGACGCCGGTGACGTGGCCGATGGCCTGGGCCACCAGCGGGGCGTCACCGGTGAGCATGACGACCTTCTCCACCCCCGCCTCGTGCAGCCGGGCAACCATCTCGGCCGCGTCGGAGCGGACCTGGTCGGCCACGGCGAGCACCCCGGCCACGGCGTCATCGACGGCCACGATCATCGGGGTCCGCCCGGCCGCGGCCAGCTCCTGAGCCGCAGCTGCAGCCTTCGGGTCGGTGATGCCGTACTGCTCCAGCAACGCGGCGTTGCCGATCAGCACCCGCACCTCGTCAGTGGTCGACACGATGCCCTTGCCCGGGACCGGGTCGACCGCCTCGGGAACCGCGGAGGCTCCCACGCCCTCGGCCGCAGCGGCGTCGAGGATCGGGCGGGCCAGGGGATGCTCGGAGCCAGCTTCCGCGGCCGCGGCCCAGCCCAGCACGCCCGCGCGGTCCAGCGCCGGGTCCAGCACGACCACGTCGGTCAACTGCGGGCGGCCCTCGGTGAGCGTGCCGGTCTTGTCGACGGCGACGGCGGTGATCTTCGCGGAGGTCTCCAAGAACTCCCCACCCTTGATCAAGATGCCGTTGCGGGCCGCGCGGCCGATGCCGGCCACGATGGCGACCGGGATGGAGATCACCAGGGCACCGGGGCAGCCGATGACCAGCAGGGTCAGGGCGAGCACCACGTCCCCGGTGATCAACCCGGCAGCCAGGGCCAGGACCATGATCGCGGGGGTGTACCAGGTGGAGAACCGGTCGATGAACGCCTGGGTGGCCGCCTTGGCGTCCTGGGCCTCCTCCACCCGGTGGATGATCCGCGCCAGGGTGGTGTCGGCACCGATGCCAGTGGCCAGCACCTGCAGGAACCCGCCGCGGGAGACGGTGCCGGCGAAGACCTGATCGCCCTCACCTCTCTCCACCGGGATGGACTCGCCGGTGATGGAGGCCTCGTCCACGGCACCGGTGCCGGCCACGACCTGGCCGTCGACGGGAACCTTGGCCCCGTTCTTGACCAGCACGATCTCACCCATCACCACATCCGCGGCCGGAACCTCCACCTGTTCCCCGCCACGGAGTACGACGGCGGTGTCCGGGGCGACCGCAACGAGCTCGGCCAGCGCCGAGCGGGTCTTGTTCAGGGTGGCGGACTCCAGGGCATGACCGACCGCGAAGAGGAAAGTCACCGCGGCGGCCTCCCAGTAATTGCCGATGATGACCGCCCCGATCGCGGCGACCGCCACCAGCAGGTCGATCCCGACCATGCGGGCGGCCAACGCCCGCACGGCCTTGACCACGATCTGGTAGCCGGCGACGACGGCGGCGGCGAGCATGAGCACATCCGCCCACAGGACCGAGCCAGCAACCTCGGACGCTGCGAACGAGGCAAGGATCAGCACCCCCGCAACCGCGGGGATCGCCCACCGGCCGTAAATCCACCTCTGCACCCTGTTCATGATGTCCGTCCTTCCTGGTAACCGTTCTCGCCCCTGATGGGAGCTTGTTCACGACGCTACGCACAGCCCACGGACCCGAACATGTCGGGGATCAATCAACCGCACGATCGCAGGAAGGGCCAATGAGCGCCGGCTCGGCGGGCAACGAAGAGCGCCGCTGCCGTGACCTCCTGGGGAGGTCCCGGCAGCGGCGCGGGCTGTGGGTGCGGCGGGTCAGAAGGCGGCGGGGCGGGCGGTGTAGCCGGTCTTGGCAACAGCGGCGACGATGTCCTCCACACTCACGTGGGCAGGGTCGTGGTCGACCTCGATGCGGGCCGAAGCGAAGTGGACCTTCACCGCGTCGACGCCCTTCAGACGCCCGACGCGCTTCTCGATCTTGGCCACGCAGGAGGGGCAGGAGAAGCCCTCGGCGCGCAGGACCGTGTGAGTGGTGGTGGCTGTGGTGGTGGTCATGGTGATGGTTCCTCTCCCTGTTGTGGAGTACTCACCTCATCGGGTGTGTCTCCAACCTACGAAGGACCGGGTCCTCGGACCATGACGGGCGTCAATCAACCGCGAAGCTCGGGGGTCAGGCCTCCGCTCCGGCGATCTCCGCCAGCCAGCGCGGGTCACGCACGGCAGTCCAGCGGCGGCCGGCGTCGATGACACCGTCCTTGCGCCACCGGCTCATCACCCGGGAGACGGACTCCGGGGTCGACCCGGTCATCCCCGCCAGATCCGCCCGCGACAGCGGCAGCTCGATCAAGGTCCCGCCCTCGCGGGCGGGCTCCCCGAACTTCTCCGCCAGGCGCAGCAGGACCGCCGCCAGTCGCTCGGCCACGGTGCCCGTGGACTGCCGGGTGACGTCGGCGCGGGCCTGGGCGAGCAGCGCTGTGGTGTCCTCGAGCACCCGCAGCCCCACCTCTGGGTGCTCGCCGAGGATCTGGCGGAACGCATCGTCGCCGATCCGCAGGGCGCACACGGTGGTCAAAGCCTCGACAGTCTCGGCGTAGGCTTCCTGGCCGAGGGCGCGCAGCCCGCCGAACAGGTCTCCCGGCCCCAGTAGCTCCACCACGACCTCTTGCCCATTCGGGGCGGTCCGGTAAGCCTTGGCCCGTCCCGCGGCTACGAGGTAGAGGTGCTCAGCCGGTGCGCCCTCGACGTGGAGCGCGTCCCCCTCAGCCCAGGACAGGGAGGTCATCCTCCGGTCGATGTCGGCCAGCTGCTCCTCGACCAGCCCGGCGAACATCGGTGTCCGGGACAGCACCCGCATCCGCACCGGCGCCGGACAGGCGTGGGGCTGCGCGCAGGTCGACCGCAACGGGATCCGCCGCCGAGCAGACACCGGGGTAGCATCCGGGGACATCCGCGCCGGCGACCCCTGCAGGTCCTCGCCGTGGGAGGGGGTGCTCATGCCGTTCCCTTCTAGCCAAGTGGGCGCGACGGTACCAGGGATGGGTCGCTCACCTGATCACCGGATCACGTCGTTCTGATTCCACCGTACGCCCACAGCATTCGGCGCCCCACCGGCTTCCCGGCTTCATGAACCCCGGCACGCGTCAACAACATGGCTTCTTCCCTAGATGTAAGAGGGCATGACGTTATTGACACGGGCCGGGACGCGTGAGGCCGGGGGCTTCTCGCCGCAGGCAGTGTGCGGGCGGTGGTAATTATAGTGATTGACCCAGGTCCCGATCGCGGTCCGGCGGTCGTGCTCGGTGGCGTAGGTCCGGGTGTAGAGGACCTCGTCGACGAGCAACCGGTTGTACCGCTCCACCTTGCCGTTGTACCTCGGGATGTAGGGGCGGATCCGCTGGTGCTTCGAGGCCAGGGCCTCAACGGTGCGGGTGAAGTCCTTGGCTCGGTAGTTGGCGCCGTTGTCGGTGACCACCCGGTGGACCCGCTCGATCCCGTGAGCGGCGAAGAACGCCCTCGCCCGGGCGAAGAACCCGATCGTGGTGGTGGCCTTCTCGTCGTCGAGGGCCTCGGTGTAGGCCAGGCGCGAGAACCCGTCGATGGCGGTGTGCAGGTAGGTGTAGCCGATCCTGGCCCCGGGACCGCGTTTGGCTGCCAGGGCCTTGGTCGTGCCGCGGCCGTGGGCACGCCACCCGCCGCCGTAGGGAATCCTGCCGACCTTCTTCACATCCAGGTGGACCATGTGCCCGGGCCAGTGCGCGGTGATCCGCCGCGGGACCCGGCGGGAGTCCTCTCCGTCCGGGGTGAGGTCGCGCAACCGGGAGATCCCCAGCCGGGCCAGCCACCGGCCCACGGTGCGCAGCGCGATGGTCACGGGGGCGTGGAAGGGCCCGGGGCCCTTCTCGTCCTGGGGGTCGTTGTCGTAGCCGCCGGCGCTCAGGTGGTGCCAGATGCGCCGGGCCGACCACTTCCGGCCCCGGCGCAGGGCGTCGATGCGCTCCACCACCTCCGGGGCCGTGCGGAACGGACTCCCGACAGGGGTGCAGGGCCGGTCGGCCAGGCCATCCTCGCCGTCTTCGAGGTAGCGGGCCACCCAGGTGGACACCGTCGGACGGCTGACGTGGAATTCGGCGGCGACGTGGGCCTTGGGGATCCCGTCCTCGAGGTGACGGGCCACCATGCGCAGCCGGCCGGTCGGGGTCAGGGGTGCATTACGGTGGGTCATGAACGGGCTCTCTCGTACGGACGGACGGTGTAGGAACTTCCATCCTGTGGCGAGGAGCCCGTTCCTCATCTCATCGACGCACCCGCGACAAGAACCTCATGACCCACAACAACTAGAAGCACGCCACCTACCGGCGAACTCCACACGCAACCCACCAACGCCACAACCGTGCCCTTTTGTCTCATTTGCCTGTCTCATTTGCTATCGTCTCAACAAACCGAAAACAGTCGAGTTATTGAGACGAGGACCGGATGGCAAGCCTGGGATACGCGCGCGTGAGCACTGTCGAGCAGAACGCGGACCTACAGACCCGCGCACTGAAGGACGCGGGATGCCAGAAGGTCTACACCGACCATGGGGTCAGTGGGACCAAGGCCAAGCGCCCCCAGCTCGACAAGCTGCTCGAGCACGCCCGCGCCGGGGACGAGGTCGTGGTGTGGAAACTCGACCGGCTGGGACGCAACACCCGTCAGCTGCTTGAGCTGATTGACCGGCTCGAGTCCCAGGGCATCAACTTCCGGTCCCTTACCGAGGGGATCGCAACCACCGGGCCGATGGGCAAGGCAATGCTCACAGTGATGTCCGCTTTCGCGCAGCTCGAACGCGACCAACTTGCCGAACGCACCAAGGCCGGGTTGGCCGCGGCCGCGGCCCGCGGCCGTAGAGGTGGTCGGCCGGCAGTCACCCCAGAGACGGAAAGGGTTCGCCAGGCTGGCCAGTACCGGCATGCGGGACTCACGCCGCCGGAGATCGCCAAGCTGCTCGGGGTCAGCCGGGCTACTGTATACCGCTACCTCGCTTTGGCATCCGGTGAGGCCAGCGGGTAAGTCCATCTGGTGGACGCCGTTGCCCCTTGTCCTGCCCCCTGGGGCGTTCACGACGTCGTCGCGGAACTCCTGGGGATGGGGCTTGGGCGCGGTGTTCATTCTTCTAGCGATGCCTCACAGCGTCACAGATCAGATGACACCTATTCGTGCAGCAGTCCCAAGGGCTGTATAGAACGTCTGGCGGCCTTGAACCGCGCAGCCACTTCGGTTTTGGGGATCCCCATGTCGACCATGGCCCGCGCCTGCTCTACGTCGTCTGCCGACAGCTTGGGAGTCTGCGCATACTTCCCGCTAGCCTTCGCGATCGCTATCCCCTCAGCCTGTCGCTCTTTGATCCTGCGCCGCTCAAACTCCGCGAAGGCCGCAAGGATTCCCAGCATCAACGAATCTAGTGGAGACGCGCCGTGGCAGTCCACGGTGATCCGCTCCGAAACGAACCCGACCGCTGCACCCTTCTGGGCGATCTCCTCCACCAGGTTGTAGAGATCCCGCGTATCGCGGCCGTCCAAGCCACGGACGGATCGGCGGTCTGCGCGGCATCCAGCTCCGCGCGGAGGGTTTTGGCACCCTTCTCCGTGGTGGCGTAGATGTAGGCGGTGCGGCACTGGTAGGAGGCGCCCCGCTCGGGGCGCTCATGAAGTGTCTCCGTGATCTCGGGAACGAATCATCTCTTCTCCGGCCTGCGACACGAGGAGCCCGGGACCGACCGGCCCCGGGCTCTTCCTGCGCTAGTGACTTAGGGAGTCACTTCTTCATGGTCAAAGACTTCTGCTCTTCCAGCCGCAGGGCGATCCCGACAGCCAGGAAGGTCGGTGCCCACTGGCCGACGAAGATGCCCCAGCGGTCGGACTGTGCCCGTGAGTCATCGGGCTTGCCGCGCGAGGCGAGCCAGGACGCGAACGTCATCCCGATGGAGCCGAAACCGGCCGCGTAGGCGTACTCGGACTTGATTCCCATGCTGTGAAGCCACTTGATCATTGCAGCCTCCAGAGGTTGTAGATGTGTTGATACATGCGGGGTGGGTGAACGCGAGGGTATCAGCTGGATGCGACCGGGGACACCGTCGAAGGTCGCCCGCGGGCCTATTCCTTGTTGAGTTTGTCCTGAATGGTTCCAGCGGCCTTCTCGACGATGTTCGGCAGCTCCGTGGTGCCGTAGAACCGGGCATCGGGATGGGTGGGAGGCGGCATCGGCACTCCCGGCATCGGCTCGGGCTGATAGGAGAACTCGGCCTTGCCGTCCGGGGTCGGGCCCGAGGCCCACGATCCCTGCTCCATCGCCTCCCCGTCCGAGAAGTTGTAGGCGGTGTAGGCGTGCTCGCTGGCCTCCTTGGACTGTGGGAAGTTGCTCGGCACCGGCATCTCCTCCAGACCGTCCGCCTGCAACTCACGCACCGCCGCGACCCACTGGTTCTGGTGCATGGTGTCCCGGGCCAGCAGGAAGGACAACAGGTCCCGGATCCCCGGATCGTCGGTCATGTGATACAGCCGCGCCACCTGGGTCCGGCCCTGCATCTCCGCATTCACGTTCGAGGTCATGTCCGCCAGCAGGTTGCCGCTGGCGGTGACATACCCGGCAGTCCACGGATTGCCCATGCTGTCCACCGGCCGCGCCCCGGCACCGGAGACGATCGCCTGCTGCATATCCGTCCCGCCGATCACCGCGGCCACGGCCGGATCATCCTGGACGGCATCCTCGGTGATACCCAACGGCGCCTTCTCCAGCAGCTGGGCCACCATGGTGGCCAGCATCTCCACGTGGCCGAACTCCTCCGCCGCCGTGCTGAACAACAGGTCACGGTACTTGCCGGGAATGTGCGCGTTCCACGCCTGGAAGCTGTACTGCATCGCCACCGTGATCTCCCCATACTGGCCCCCGATCACCTCCTGAAGCTTGCGCGCATACACCGCATCAGGCTTCTCCGGTCTGGAGTTGTACTGGAGCTTCTGCTGATGAATGAACATACTGCGTCTCCTTCTCTAGGCGGGCAGGGTGTTCCCTCCCCGCGTATCGGCCTGACTCGACTCACGGTAACTGCCGCACTGCCTCACCCCAAGGGCTAACCAACTGCAGTATTTCCCCGTCTGAGCCGACTCTGTGTCGGAGTCGACTCCAACAGTGGGGCGAGCCGGGCGACTCCGAATCCATCGACGGACCCGACGTCTGGTCGACATAACTGGCCGGCGGGGTAGAGATGTTCGTATCCACCATCGTCCTGGGCAGCTAATCCATACCCTGGTGCAGAACGGTGGTGCCGAGGATCTCGAGCGTCCAGTCAGGACTCAACTCTTCTGCTGGTATCGGAGCGGGTCTGAGCAAACTGAGTACCCTGGCGGCCAGCCGGGTCTACTGTTGCTTCATGTCATCAACCTCTACCAGCGCCCAAGGGCGGGGTCTGCGCCGTACGGTCACCACTGCGGGCCTGTTCCTGTTCATCCTCGGTGACGTGCTCGGTGCCGGCGTGTACGTATTGGCCGGTGAGATCGCCGGGATCGCGGGAGGCGCCGTCTGGGTGCCGCTCGTGGTGGCCCTCGTTCTCGCGTTGCTCACCGCCGGTTCCTATGCCGAACTCGCCACCAAGTATCCGAGGGCCGGCGGGTCATCCCATTACGCCACCCGGGCCTTCGGTCCGTTCGTCGGCTTCCTGGTGGGGTTCTGCATGCTCTCGGCGGGCATCATCTCAGTGGGGGCGCTGGCCCTGGGCTTCGCAGGTGACTACCTGACAGAGTTCATCACCCTCCCCACAACCTTGGTCGTGGTCGTTTTCCTGGGTCTGCTCGCAGCACTGAACGCGCGGGGCATCTCGGAGTCGATGGGCGCCAACCGGGTGGCCACGATCATCGAGGTCTCCGGCCTGCTCCTGGTCATTGTCCTCGGCGCGATCGTGGTGGCCCGGGGTGACGGCGACCTTAGTCGGTTGACCGAGCTGGGGACATCTGAGAACGGCCCACTCGCCGCCGTCTTCGCCGGTTCCGTGCTGGCCTTCTATTCCTATGTGGGCTTCGAGACCAGTGTGAACATCGCCGAGGAGACCAAGGATCCGGCCCGGTCCTACCCCCGGGCGCTTTTCGGCGCTCTCATCGTCGCCGGCGTTGTCTACGCACTGGTGGGGGTCGCGGCCTCGGCGGTCGTCCCGACGGCTGACCTGGCCGAGAGCAGCGCTCCTCTGCTGCAGGTCGTCACCGCCGCGGGCATCATCCCTCCGGTGGTCTTCAGCCTCATAGCCCTGGTGGCAGTGGCCAACGGCGCCCTGCTGACCGGCATCATGTCCTCCCGCCTGGCCTACGGCATGGCCCGCGACGGACTTCTGCCAGCAGGGCTGGCCCGGCTACTGCCCCGCCGTCGGACACCGTGGGTGGCCATCATCGTCACCACCGGCCTCTCCCTGGTTCTCTCCCTCACTGGGACGCTCGAGATTCTCGCCAGCACCATGGTCCTGCTGCTGCTCGTGGTGTTTGCCGCGGTCAACACCGCCGTCCTGGTGCTGCGCCGCGATGCCGTTCAGCACCGCCATTTCCGCGTCCCGTCCTTCTTGCCGGTCGCCGGTCTCGTCTCCTGCATCGGCCTGGCCACGCAGGTCGAGGGAGAGGTCTGGCGGCTCGGCCTGCCCTTCCTCGCCGTCGCTGCCGTCCTGGCCGGCATCGCAGCCTGGCGTCATCGCCGCCGCGCCACCTGACAGGGCAAAATGAAAGGGGCTAGGGTCACAATCACCCAAGTCGCCCGCAGAAGTCGGCGCCAGTAGACGGCAGTATCGTCCCCACCTTGGCACCTGTCTTCCAGTCTCCTGGCATGGCACCGATGTATGGCATAAGTCTGGATGCCCCCCATGTTGCCGCTTGCAGACGAGGGGCTGTGTCAAGAGCGCTACGTTGCAGCGGGTAGGTCGCGGATGCGTCGGTAGAGGGTGGCTCGGGACATGCCCAGATCGCGGGCGACCTGTGTGGCGGGCTGGCCGGACTCGACCAGGTGGGCGGCACTGCGGATCTGCGACTCGGTAAAGGTCGGGCGCCGGCCGCCGAGGTCCTGACCGGCGGCCCGTCGTTTGGCGACGGAGTCGGTGATGCGTTCGCGCTTGATCTCCAGCTCCATCTGGGCCAAGGCGGCCATCACCGTGAACACCATCGAGCCCATCGGCGTGTGAGTGTCCACGTCTCCCCCACCCAGGTTCAGCACCCGCAGCCCTGCACCTCGTTCTCTGAGGGTCTCGGCGAAGGCGAGCATGTTCTGGGTGGACCGGCCCACCCGGTCCAGGGTGGTGATCACCAGGGTGTCCCCCTCATGCAGCGCGGCGATCGCTTTGTCGAACTTCGGCCGGGAGGCCCGGGCCCCGGACACCCCCTGATCGACGTAGAGGTCATCCCGCCGGACCCCGGCCGCTAGCAGGTCCTCGACCTGCCGGTCGGCATCCTGCCGCCGGGTCGAGACCCGCGCATAACCGATGAGCTTTCCCATGACGACCCCGAGTGTCTCGCAACCAACGATGAGTACACAACTCTAGTCACTGGGTTACGATACATAGTTGCGAGAATCGCCGAGGGTAGAAGAAACCCGGAAATTCGCGCTTTCGTCATGCCCTCACGTAGGCGCTCACGAGACGTCTCGCATCCCATGCTTTACGAGGCGACACTGTAAGTTCAGCTCATACTGTATAGTTCAGCGAATGCTGACTATTGTTTCTCGTGTTGACGTGATGAACCGGTTGGGCCGGGCGATGGCCGACCCCACCCGGTCGCGGATCCTGATGACCTTGCTGGAACGGCCGGCCTACCCGGCCGAACTGGCGCGGGACTTGGGGCTGACCCGGTCGAACGTGTCGAACCACCTGGCGTGCTTGCGGGACTGCGGGATCGCGGTCGCCGTGGCCGAGGGCCGCCAGACCCGGTACGAGATCGCCGATGCACACCTGGCGCGGGCGCTGACTGCTCTGATCGAGGTCACCCTCGCGGTGGATGAGAGTGCCCCGTGCCTGGACCCGGCCTGCTCCGTGCCCGGCTGCTGCGAGAAGGGGGTGGGCGCGTGATCCTGTCCTCAACCCTCCAGGCGATCGGTCTGTTCCTGGTTACCAACATCGACGACATCATCGTGTTATCCCTGTTCTTCGGCCGCGGTGCGGGCCAGCGTGGGACCACCGTCCGAATCCTGGTCGGCCAGTACCTCGGCTTCGCCGGCATCCTGGGTGCGGCAGTGCTCGTGTCCTTAGGCGCGGGCGCGTTCTTGCCCCCGGGGGTCATCCCCTACTTCGGGCTCATCCCGCTGGGCCTGGGAGTGTGGGCGGCCTGGCAGGGGTGGCGCAGAGGCGAAGACGATGATGACGACGTCAAGATCGAGGGCAAGAATGTCGCCGTCTGGACCGTGGCCGGGGTGACCTTCGCCAACGGCGGGGACAACATCGGCGTCTACGCCCCGGCCTTCCTCAGCGTCGGCCCGGGGGCTGTGGCTGCCTACTGCATCGTGTTCCTGGCCCTGGTCGCGGTGCTGGTGGGCCTGGCCAAGTTCGTCGCCACCCGCCGACCGATCGCCGAGGTCCTGGAGCGCTGGGAACACATCCTGTTCCCCATCGTGCTGATCGGCTTGGGTTTCTTCATCCTGGTCAGCGGCGGGGCCTTCGGTTTCTAACCACGCTTCCTGATCGGCAGCCTCCACCACAAAGAGATCTCCGGCCATTGTCGATGCCGACGTCCTGGCGATCGTTGCTGGCCCCAGCTTGCGGACAGTGTCGTTCCTGGATGGACAGCCCTTGCCGCCACGTATCTCAGCAAGAATGCCGCCACACACCTGCAACAGTCACACCTCTGCTGGAGGTCGTCGGAGAGACGCGCAGAAACGACCGTTTTTACACGCTTACCCCTTGTTCTATTACTACACACCGTGTAAAGTGATAAGTGTCAGGGAGGCAACCCCCGGCAACACACTGAAAAGACACGCCATGCGATACGCCACGATGAACGATGCCGTTGCCCACGAAGTCATCCCCGCCCTGGGTGAACTCACCGATCAGTATGACCTCGATGCGATTGCCGCCGAGTGCATCACCCAGCACCACCACGAGAACGATCGCGGCCAGACCGTCGGGAACGTGTGGTTCGAGCTGAGCGTGACGACTGATGAGTTTTGGGCCTCAGTGGCCCGCCACGAGCGGGCATGAGAAAAGCGCCCCGGCCAGGTTTGCAAGCTGGGCCGGGGCGCTTCCCCGCCTGCGCGGGGAATGTCCCGAAAGGACACCCCAGCGTACCCAGCGACTCCAACAAGAAGAAGATGAGATGCAGGTCTACCTCTCCGCGACCGAAGCCGCCGTGCGGCAGGGCCTCACCCGCGAGGGTTTTTATCACCGGCTGCGCCGCTACCCGCTGCCCCCGGATGCGATGATCGGCAAGACGAAAGGGTGGTTGCCCGAGACCATCGACGCTCATGCGGCGACGATCCCGCCGCCCGGCCCACCCGCTCACGAGACCCGCACGTCCAACCCGCAGACCCCGTGAGAATCGGATACGCCCGCGTGAGCACCCGGGAGCAATCAGCCTCCCTGGAGACCCAACGCGCAGCCCTGACGGCCGCAGGATGCGAACGCGTCTTCACGGACACGATCAGCGGTGCGCGCTCCACTCGCCCCGGCCTCGACGCCGCGCGCAGCCACCTGCGTACCGGCGATTCCCTGGTGGTCACCCGCCTGGACCGGCTAGGCCGGTCCATGCGCGACACCGTGAACACCGCCGCCGAGCTGAACGAGGAAGGCGTGCGGCTGGTGCTGCTGGACATGGGCCTGGACACCGCCACCCGCCAGGGGCGGCTGATGGTGGGCATCCTCTCCGCCCTGGCGCAGCAGGAGCTAGAGACCATCCAGGAGCGCACCCGCGTAGGACTGGAACACGCACGAGCACAGGGCCGCGTGGGCGGCCGCCCACCGAAGCTCAACCCCTCCCAGCGCGCGGCCGCGCTGGCCGCGCTACGTGGCGGGCTGTCCGTGTCCGAAGTCGCGGCACTGCACGGGGTGAGCCGCTGGACCATCACACGGCTACGCGACGCAACCTCTGCGGAGGAGTGACACCCGCCCCCGGGCCCCGACGTGGTTGACGTGGGCACGTCCCCAGATCGCTCGGCACTTGGCGTGCGCCAAGCGCACGGCCTGTGCGAAAGCCAGGCGGGTCCTCTACCGGGTCAGGCGCACATAGGATTCGAAGAGCAGTTCCTGTCGTTCCAGGGCGGTGCGGCATCGGCGGGACGCGCCGATGATCTTGTCCATGATGGTGTCGAGCTGGTCATGGGCGCGCACCAGTTCAGGCGTCATGCCCAGCGCCGCGTAGTGTTCATCCAATGGCCGGTCAGGATGTTGCGCCCGAGCATCGAGAATCTTGGCCCCAGCGGAGGCCAACGCCGTGCGTTGTCCGTCGGTCAGCGCAGGCATGGGGAAGTTGTTCCAGGTGATCGTGCTGGAAAACGACGGATCAGACTTCATCCGACCGCCCACCGTCTTCATCCAGGTCCAGAACATGGAGGAGGAGGCTACGGCGAAGATGATGCCGTGCGGGTCCACGGCCCCGTAGACCTTGTTCGAGATGATGACTTCGGGTTCGAAATGGGACACGGGCAAGTAGTGGCGGTTCTCGCTGCTGACCTCGGGGATGCCCACGAAGGGGACGTCGGAAACCAACCCGAGCTGGCGGAACAGGTGCGGGAACCGAGCCCAGTCCTGTGTGGTGGGTGCCTTAGAAGCTTGACGTGAAGCCGCAACCGCTTCGAGGCGGCGTTTGAGCTCGGGAGAGCGGGCGGGGTCGCCGGGGTTCATCTCGCGCAGCCACAGGCACCAGCGTTTTTGGCTGCTCAGCAGCTCTTTGGACCCGACATAGGGCCGCACGTACGGGACCATCACGGGGTCGGCCATCACGGCGTCATACTCCGTCGGGGTGATGACAAAGTTGCCATCGTCGGTAGCCATGGAACCCTTGACGACCTTGGGGAGGTCCGGGGCCAGCGGGGTGGTGCGTTTGCCGACCAGGACTTCGGGGCCGTCCACGAGGTAGGCGTTGATGGTCTTGACCCCGGAGATCTCGGCCGGGGCGGAGCGCACCGTGGCGTAGTCCCACAACCGGCGTTTTGTGGCGCGGTCACGGGTGAAGCCGATGATGACGCAGTGCACAGCAGCTTTTCCGGGGGCCTCAGAGTCCCACTGGAAGGTGCGGTGGGCGAACTTGATGCGCCACCCGGCATCGTAGATCGGCTCGAACAACCGGGCTGTCTGGTCGCCTTGGGTGATGGAGTTAGTGGTCACGAACGCCCACTCGCCGTAACGGTTCTCCAGCAGTCGCAACGTCATTGCGTGCCAACTGGTGACGAAGTCCAACCGGGAGAGCTGCTTAGCACCACCCCAGGCTTGGCGCATTAACGACAGCTGCGCTGCGGTGCGGGTGTGGTCCCCCAGAAACGGTGGGTTGCCGAAGACGTAGGTCTGCCCGGTTGGTTCGGGCAGGGTCTGGGCCCAGTCCAAGGTCAAGGCGTCGTGGTGGACGATGTGAGCGGTGATGCGGATCGGCAGGCGGTTCGGTGCCGCACCGCGGGCTTTAGCCAGGGCGAGGTTGGCCTGGTGGTCCACGAGGAACATTGCGGTCTCAGCGATTTTCGCCGGCCACCAGTTGATCTCGAAACCCCAGAACCGGTCGATGGTCAGCTTCTGCTCGAAGCTCACGTCATACGTCAGGTCCATCGTGCCCCACCGCTTAGAGCGGGCGACGATTAAATCCGTCTCAATCTCACGCAACCGTGCATAGGCGACGTTCAAGAAGTTCCCCGCCCCACAGGCTGGGTCAAGGTAGAGGTTCGCTGCCATCTCGTCCTGGAGCTCATTGAACTCCCGGCGGGTGGCGGACTTCTTGGCGATCAACCGGTCCGCGCGGGTCCGGTACTCGTCCAAGAACAGCGGGCCGATGGTTTTGAGGATGTTCGCCTCAGAGGTGTAGTGCTCACCGTCCCCACGGCGGGCCTGCTTGGACTTCACCAACTGGAACAGGGCACCGAAGACCGCGGGGGAGATGTGCGTCCACCTAAACCGGCAAGCCTCAATCAGGGCTTGGCGCATCTCGGCAGTGAGGTACGGCACCGGGGACGAGCCATCGAAGATGCCGCCGTTGACGTAGGGGAACTTCGCCAAGGTAGCCGGCACCCGTCGGCGCTGAGACTCGGGAGTGTTCAACAGGTTGAACAGCCCTTGGAGCTGCGGGCCGAGGTTGTCCGCGGTGGTGTCGGACTCCACCCAGCGGCGGAACAGATCGTCTTCCCACAGCCCGGCGTCATCGCCGTAGAGCAGGAACAGCAGCCGGGTTAACAGCACCGAAGCCTCCTGAGCCAAGGCGTCCTCGTCCTCAGGATTAGTCGGGGCTTCATCGCCGACACCCTGATCGGCCTCGTCCCCGACCACTGCCTGCCACAGCGCAGCCATGCGCGCCGCCGCGTCCAGGGACGCGGCCTTCTCCTCAGCCTTGGTGACGGTCTCCTGTCCGGCCAAGAACATCAGCTGATCGACATGGGCCGGGGCATCGGCCAAATCGAACTCGACCGTCCAGGGATCATCACCCATCCGCTCCACCCGCAGGTGCGCGAAATCGGTGACCAGCACAAATCTCGGCCATTCGAAGGAGTTGATCGACCCGCCCGAGAGGTAGTCCAAAGCCTGGCGGTGGGCCTTCCCCAGGTCCTCACCCAGGGATTTAGCCTCACCGATGGCCACACCCGACCAGAAAAAGTCGATGTACCCGGTGCCCCCGGTGGAAGCCCGGGTGGCGTCTCGTTCGAACAAGTCCATCCGCTCCGGGATCACCCCGAAACAGCGCAGCAGGGCAGACCAGAACTGCTGCGCGTAGGACCTCTCGGTGTGCGTCTGACCGTCGGCCCGCCACCCCTCGATACGCTCCGTCCACTCCCGAGCGAACTTTGTCAAAGCATCCCGGGCGGTTCCACGATCCATTTGCGTCTGCATAGATCAAGGCTAATAGCTGCTTCCAGTGCAGACGTGCACCCGCATGAGCGTGGAGCGCGCCCGGGCATGGGGTCAAGAAGGGGGCATCCATCGAAGCTAAGCGCCGTTCAGCGCGCGGCCGCGTTGCGGTGGTGCACGACCGACCAATCACGCTCCACCGCCTGGGCCTCACCTTTTAGTTATGAATAGCCTTAGCCTTGATCCACCGATGAGCATGCTGGGCTTGGGCCGCAATTAAAGACGGGATGCCCGTCTGACCGGGAAGAATGGGACTTATTCAGGGTTCCGTTCCACCGCGATGAGAGGGCATCTCGCAGATGCAAGTTTCCCACACGCCTGCTGCCGTGTCAGTTTCCTTCGACGAGCCGAACCTCATCGGGTCCGCCGGGCTGGTGCCGGTGATGGAACTGGCCGCCGAGGCCGGCCTGCACCAGCTGGCCGGAGGTCGGTTGAGCGTGCCGACCGACAAGGGCGCCAACGCCGGGGCGAAGGTCGCGGCCCTGGTGGCCGGCATGTGCACGGGGGCGGACTCGATCGATGACATGGCCGTACTGCGCCACGGGGCGATGAAACGGGTGTTCGGCGGCTGCTATGCGCCCTCGACCCTGGGCTCGTTCCTGCGTGAGTTCACCTGCGGGCACGTGCGCCAACTCGACGCGGTCGCCTCCCGGTTCCTGGTGAACCTGGCCGGCCGGGCCCCGATGCTGGGACGCACCGGCGCTGCCGGTGCGGATCCGGAGTTCGTTTATGTTGATGTGGACGACACGATCATCGAGGTCCACGGCTACCAGAAGCAGGGTTCCGGGTACGGGTACTCCGGGGTCCGTGGGCTCAACGCCCTGTTGGCCACCGCCAGCACCGAGACCGCGGCCCCGGTGATCCTGGGTCAGCGGCTGCGCCGCGGTTCGGTCGGCTCCCCGCGCGGGGCCTCGAGGCTGGTCGGGGATTCGCTGGCCATCCTCAAGCGATTGGTGCCGGCGGCCGGCGCCCGGGTGCTGGTCCGGGCCGACTCCGCTTTCTATGGGCATGCCACCGTGGCCGCCGCGCTCACCGCCGGGGCGGAGGTGTCGGTGACCGTGAAGATGGACAAGGCCGTCAAGGCCGCCATCGCCGGCATCGACGAGAAAGCGTGGACCGGCATCAGGTACCCGCAGGCGATCTTCGACGAGGACACCGGCACGTGGATCTCCAAGGCGGAGGTGGCCGAGGTCCCCTTCACCGCGTTCACCTCAAGGAAGAAAACCGAACGGGTCCCCGGTCGACTGGTGGTGCGCCGAATCCCCGAGCTGAACCCCCAGGACACGGACCAGCCGACACTGTTCGACACCCACCGGTTCCACGCCTTCTTCACCACCACCGACCCGGAGGTGCTGGACACGGTGACCGCGGACCAGACCCACCGGGGCCACGCGGTCATCGAGCAGGTCAACGCCGATTTGAAGGACAGCGCCCTGGCCCACCTGCCCTCCGGCCGTTTCGGGGCCAACGGCGCCTGGTTGGTCTGCGCGGTGATGGCCTACAACCTCACCCGCACCGCCGGGATCCTCGCTGCCGGACCGTTCGCCCGGGCCCGGACCGGGACCATCCGGGCCAGGCTCGTGAATCTGCCAGCCCGGATCGCCTCCAGCGCCCGCAGGATCCGCATCCGCCTGCCCCAGGCATGGCCCTGGCAACAGGGATTCGAGCGGCTCTTCACCGCCGTCCACCCGCCACCGCAACCGGCATAACCAACCGACCACCCGCCGGGCATCGGCACAACCGAAAGAACATCAGTGGAACACCACCGGTAGCGAGGCCGGCCACCACGTCACGCCAAAAAACGGCTCAGTGCCGATCCGGGATATCGGCCGCCGGCCCTAACCTGAGTCGGTGGATCGAGGTTAAGAGTGAGACTCTTGAGTCGGCCGCTGACGGAGGCCTACGGTCGAGGGCAGGGCGGGCTAGCTCCGGCTAGTTCGTCTTCTCGATTGGATCGCCGACGGAGGAAGCCGTGACCCATCATGTGAGCTCGATGCTGGAGACCTACCCGAAGGAGCTGGGGAACATCGACCGGCAGAAGCTGGTCGAGTGCATTGAAGCCTGTTTCGAGTGTGCCCAGACGTGTACGGCCTGCGCGGATGCCTGCCTGGCCGAGGACATGGTGGCCGAGCTGCGGCAGTGCATCGGTCTGAACGTGGATTGCGCAGACGTCTGCGTGGTCACCGGGGCGGTGCTGTCCCGGCAGACTGGTACCAATGTGGAGACCACCCGGGCCTTGCTGGAGGCCTGCCGGGTGGCCTGCAAGGCGTGCGGCGATGAGTGCGTTTCCCATGCGGAGATGCATGAGCACTGCAAGGTGTGCGCGCAGGCGTGCCGGCGGTGCGAGCAGGACTGCGCCGACCTGCTGGCCTCCGTGGGCTGAGTGTTGGCCGGTCTGTCCTGACGAGGCGGGCTCGCTGCAGGAGGGTCTGAGCGGTTGTCTCCGGCACGGGGGCCTGCCCGACCTTCATGAGGAAGGCAGGGCAGGTCCCCGTGTGCTGTGTCCCGGCCCAGTCCGGTGGGGTCCGCTGGTCCGAGACCGGGCAGCATCAGCACTATCCGGGCAGGGCCAGCCGGGTAGCATCACTGGGCGGGCTGGATCTCGCTCTCGACGACCCACTTGTGGTTGGTCATCTCCATGCCGTCGATCACGATATCGACCATGTAGACGGTCTCATCGGTCGAGTCCTCGATCGTCGCCTCGGCCCCCTGCATTCCGGCCATGTGATCGGCTTCCAGGACGACCTGGGTGCCTTCCTGCAGGGGCGGCTGACCGGGGTCCTGAAGTTCTTCGTGCACGACCCACCTATGGTCGGTGACGGGCTCACCACCGGTGGTCGGGGTGTAGGTCACCGAGTAGGTCGTGGTGTCGAAGGCACCGGTGATCGTCGCTTCGGCCCCCTGCATCCCGGGCATATGGTCTGCGGTCAGGGTCACCGTGGTGCCGACCGGATAGGTGGGGTCGGTGGCAGGCTCGATCCCCTCCGGCGCCGGGCCGCCGTGGGAATCGTGCTGGTGGCCCATGCCGCCCATGCCCTCGGAGTGGCTGGGGGTGGTGTCGGTGGGCGAGGCATCTGAAGTCGCGGTGGTCGGTGTCGAGGCGGTGGCGGGCGGCGTGGAGGTGTTATCCGCGTCTGTGCCGCCGCAGGCGGTCAATGCCAGGGTGGAGGCCAGGGCCAGGCTGGCCAGGGTGGTGGTGCGTTTCATGGTAGTGGTTCTCCTTCTCGTATCGGGGTCAGAGTCAGTGGGTGGCTGCCGGGGCGGCCGACCGTGCTGCCGCGTTCCGGTCTTCGGCGGTGGTGGTGGCCAGGTGGGCCGGGTCCAGGTCGGTGCGGCGCAGCAGCTGGGCGTTCAGGGCCACGATGATCGTGGACAGTGACATCAAGATTGCGCCGACGGCCGGGGAGAGCACGAACCCGATCGGGGCGAGCACGCCAGCGGCCAGCGGGACGGCTGCGATGTTGTACCCGGCGGCCCAGACCAAGTTCTGGATCATCTTGCGGTAGCTGGCGTGGGACAGCTCGATTATCGACAGCACCGCGCGGGGGTCGTTGCCGGCCAGCACGACGCCGGCCGATTCCATGGCCACGTCGGTGCCGGCGCCGATGGCAATGCCGACCTCGGCCCGGGCCAGGGCGGGGGCGTCGTTGACGCCGTCGCCGACCATGGCCACGCTCAGCCCGCGCTGTTGGAGCTCGGTGACCTTGGTGTCCTTGTCCTGGGGCAGCACCTCGGCGAAGACCTCGTTGATACCCAGGTCCACGCCTACGGCCTGGGCGACCTGGCGGGCGTCGCCGGTGATCATGGCGACCTTGACCCCGTGGTGCTGCAGGGCGCGTACGGCGGCCCGGGATTCCGGGCGGACCCGGTCCTCTACGGCCACCGCGCCGATGATCTGCCCGTCTTGGACCACGTGCAGCACGCCGGCGCCGCGGTCGGCCCAGGCCTCGGTGGTCTCGGTGATCTCCGTCGGGGTGGCCAAGTCGAACTCGCGCAGCATGTTCGGCCCACCCACCAGCACCTCGGTCCCGTCCACGGTGGCTTGCACGCCACGACCGGAGGCTGCTCTGAAGCCTGTGCCACGCAGGGGCTGGGCCGAGGCCTCGGGGTGCTCGGTGGCGGCGGTGACGATGGCCCGGGCCACCGAGTGTTCACTGTCGGCCTCGGCGGCGGCGGCCACCGCCAGCAGTCGACCCTCGGTCACGCCCGGTACCGGGGCGGTGCCGGCGACGGCGTGGGCACCCTCAGTCAGGGTGCCGGTCTTGTCGAACAGGACCACATCGATGCTGCGCATCTTTTCCAGCGCCAACCGGTCCTTGATCAGCACCCCGGCCTTCGCGGCACGTTCGGTGGAGATCGCGATGACCAGCGGGATGGCCAGGCCCAGGGCATGCGGGCAGGCGATGACCAGCACGGTGACGGTCCGGGTCACCGCGTCATCCGGGCTGCCGATAAGCGTCCAGACGATCGCGGTGATGATCCCGGCAGCCAGGGCGAACCAGAACAACAGGGCCGCGGCCCGGTCGGCCAGGGCCTGGGCGCGGGAGGAGGAGTCTTGCGCGTCGGCGACCATCCGCTGGATCCCGGCCAGGGTGGTGTCCTCACCGGTGGCCTCGATTCGGACCCGGACGGTGTTGTCGGTGGCCACGGTCCCGGCGACCACGGTGTCCCCGGGACCGCGGTCCACGGGCTGGGACTCGCCGGTGATCATCGACTCGTCGAACTCGGCCGCGCCGTCCACGATTTGCCCGTCGGCCGGGACCCGGGCCCCGGAGCGCACCAGCACGGTGTCACCAACCGTCAGCTCGGCGATGGGCACCGCTACGGGGGCCCCGCCGTGGTCGGGGATCTTCTCGGCCGTATCGGGCAGCAGCTCGGCCAGGGCGTCCAGCGCGGAGGACGCCGCCCCGAGGGCGCGCATCTCCATCCAGTGCCCCAGCAACATGATGGTCACCAGCAGGGCCAGCTCCCACCAGAAGTCCAGGTCTAACCCACCGACACCCAAGGTGGTGACCCAGGAGGCGAGGAAGGCCACGGTGATGGCCATCGCGATCAACAGCATCATCCCCGGCTGACGGGACCGGATCTCCTGGAGCCCGCCTTTGAGGAACGGGGTACCGCCATAGACGAAGATGATCGTGCCCAGCACCGGGGCGATCCAGTTCGAACCGGGAAACTCGGGGACGTGATAGCCCAGCAGGTGGGCGACCATGGGGCTGAAGATAACCACCGGGACGCTCAGAATCAACGACCACCAGAACCGGTTCTTGAACATCGCCGTGCTGTGCCCGGCGTGCTCGCCATGGGAGTGGACGTGGTGTTCTTCGTCCACCGCCGAGTGCACGTGTCCACCCGGCATTGCCTGGCCGTGGGTGGCCGCATTGGCGTGGCCACCATGGCCTTGGTGGTGGTCTCGGTGGCCGGCGTGTGGGCCCGCCGGCGGGGCCTGGTGGCCGTGGGGGTGGTCATGATGCGGGTTGCTCATGGTGTCCTTCCCGCTGGAGTGGGTGGTTGATGGTGCGGGCGTGCTGAACCGTTAGGACGGGGCGAGGCTATAGCCGGCGTCTTCGACGGCCGCCCGGACGGTGTCGAAGGGCACAGGTCGGTCACTGGTGACGGTCACCGCGCAGACGCTGCCGGGCACCAGCTCGATGCTCGCGGCGCGAACGCCGTCCACCGCTTCCAGGGCCGCAGTCACGGCCCTGGCGCAGTGCCCACAGGTCATACCCTCCACTCGATATGTGGTTGCCGGAGCCGGGGCCGGTGCTCCAGGCTCGTCTGTTTCAGGGGTGGTCGGGACGGCGGCCGGGATGTCCTGGCCTGAGCCATCTTGGGTGGAGGCACAGCAGGCACAGCCGGCGGAGGCCATCGGCAATAAAGGGTGGGTCGGGGTCATGAGTGTTCCTTTCAGAACGAAGACTTTTCTTTTAGAGTATACCCCCAAGGGGTATTTTATAAGGAGTGTTAGGCGCCGTTTACCGCAGGTGGCGGCTCGAGGTGGTTCGCGGGCAGGCACAAGGTGAAGGTGGCCCCGTGGCCGCCCCCAATAGAGGCGGCGGTTAGGGTTCCGCCGTGGGCCTCGGCCAGGGCGCGGGCGATGGCCAGACCCACCCCGGAGCCGCCGTGATCACGGTCGCGGGCTGAATCCCCGCGGTAGAACCGCTCAAAGACCTGGCCCAGCTGCTCGGCGGTGATGCCCTCTCCGGTGTCGGTGACAGTGACCCGGGCCTGGCCGGTGGGGGCCCGGTCGGCGCTGAGGGTGACGGTCCCGCCAGTCGGGGTGTGGCGCAGCGCGTTGGTCAACAGGTTGTCCAGAATCTGGCCGATCCGCTGCCGGTCCACGCGCACCGTGCTGTCCTGACGGACCTGGAGGATCAGCTGGGCGCCCTGGGCGGCGAAGGCCTCGTGATGGGTCTCCGTGGTGGCTTGGAGCAGTCGGCCGAGGGTTTCGTCGGCGCAGTCCAGGTCGAGTCGGCCCTCTTCGGCGCGGGAGACATCGTGCATGTCCTCGACCAGCCGGGTCAGCCGCGCTAGCTGATCGGTCATCACCGTTGCGGTGGTCTGATCCCAGGCAGTGACCCCGTCGTGTAAGGCGTCCAGGTAGACGGTGAGCACCGAGACCGGGGTGCGCATCTCGTGGGCCAGGTCCGCCAGTAACCGCCGGCGGGTCTGTTCAGTGCCGTCCAGGCGCTCGGCCATGGTGTTGAACGCCTCCGCCACGGCATCGACCTCGATCCCGGCTCCCGTGGCGGGAACCCGGGTGCCATAGTGGCCGCTGGCCATCGAGGCCGCCGCGCCGGTAAGCGAGTGCAGGGACGCGTGGATACGGCGGGCAAAGAACCAGGCTACCGCGGTGGCCAGGACCAGCGCCGTGGCCAGGGCCACCCCCAGGGTCCACAGGTTGGCGTCTCGGTAGGCTCGCTCCACGTGCAGCACCTGACTGGCCTCCGGCGCCACGTCGGCCCGCAGCAGGTGCTCATGGAAGAGTGGGGGGCCGATCAGGGAGGCGATGACCACCGCCGCCAGGATGCTGGCGACCACCACCAGCAATTGGGCCAGGAAGAACCGAGAGGCCATTCCTCGGGGACGGTAAGGACCGGTCATCGGTGTGCCATCCGGTAGCCCACGCCCCGCACCGTCTCGATATAGCGGTTCGGATCCTCGTTGAGTTTGCGGCGCATGTTTCCGATGTGCACGTCCACGATCCGCTCATCCCCGACCCAGGCCGGATCCCAGACTACGTTGATCAATTGTCGCCGGGACAAGGCCTGGCGCGGGCGGGCCGTCAAGGCCGCCAACAGGTCGAACTCGGTGCGGGTCAGCGCCACCGCCGCATCCTGTGCCCGAACTTCATGAGCGACCAGATCCACCACCAGGTCCTCAAACACCTGTGCCGGTTCAGTGCCGTCCACGGTAGTGCGCGGCCGACGCAGCACCGCCTGCACCCGGGCCACCAGCTCCCGCACGCTGAACGGCTTGGTCAGGTAGTCATCGGCCCCGGCGGCCAGCCCGGCCAGCTTGTCCTCCTCCTGACCGCGCGCGGTCAGTATCACCACATAGCACTCCGAGTAGGTCCGCAGCTGCCGGCATACCTCCAGTCCGTCCATCCCGGGAAGCCCCAGATCGAGTACGATCACATCCGGACCGAGGGCATGTGCCGCCTGCAAAGCCTCCAGGCCGGTGTGCGCGGTGGTGACCTGATAACCCGCGCGCTCCAGGTACGTGGCGACCATCTCCGCCAACGGCTTCTCGTCATCGACCACCAGCACACGGTGAGCCCGTGGCCCCGGATGAATGTCCATTCCACCAGTGTCGCGCCCGCCCCCGTCGGAGGGGTTCAGCCAGGTCCCTTAACGCGGAAATCTTCAACGGATCTTCATACACCCCGTCCCGCGGCGCCCGAAATCAACGGCGAGCCAGCCGTAAAATGGACTGAGTGAAACGAGAACTGATCGTGGCCGGGGCGCTGCTGCTGGCCCTCACCGGATGCACCGCCGCGCCACAGGCCCAGCCGGTAGCAACAAGCACCACGGCGACCACCAGTGAGTCCGGATTCCTCGCCGATCATGATCTGGCCGGACTGGACGCCGTGCAGATCATCGACCACCTCGACCAGGTCCCCGTCACTGAGCGCCCGACCGAGCTAATGGCCTCGGTCCGCGCCGATCACCTCCTGCTCGCCGACACGGAACAGGAACTGATTCTCCCGCTGCCGCAGGACCGGTTCTACCTGTCTTTGGCCCCCTACCTCGATCAGACCCACGAGTGCCACTACCACTCCCTGACCACCTGTCGCGGCGAACTGGCCAACGAACAGATCACCGTCCGCATCACCGACGACGCGACCGGCCAGACCCTCATCGAAGAACAGGTCACCACCTTCAACAACGGTTTCGCTGGTTTTTGGCTGCCCCGAGGGATCACCGGCACCATCGAAGTCACCTACGACGGGTACACCGGCCAGAGCACCTTCTCCGCCAGCGACGGAGCCGCCACCTGCCTCACCACCCTCCAACTCACCTGAGTCTGAGGGAACCGCCAACACCGGGCCACTCCACGACCTAGACACAAGTCAGCCCCGCAGCCACGCAGATGTTCATCGCCGCTGGGCCAGCACCTTGCGTCCGGCCTCGCGCAGCCCACCGGTAGGTGAGACGTGGCGGTAGAGCGTCTGGCGGGTGATGCCCAGTTCCTTGCACAGCGCGCTGACGTTCGTGTCACTCTTCCCCCTCGAGGCCATCGCCAGACGGATCTTGGCCGGGGTCATCTTGTAGGGACGCCCGCCCCTGCGGCCCCGAGCCCGGGCCGAGGCCAGGCCGGCCTTGGTGCGTTCGGAGATTAGCTCGCGCTCGAACTCGGCCAAGGCCGCGAAGATCCCGAACACCAGCTTGCCCGAGGCAGTGGTGGTGTCGATCGCCGCCCCCTGGCCGGTGAGCACCTTCAATCCCACGCCCTGCTCGGTCAGGTCGTGCACGATGTTGACCAAGTGGCGCAGGTCCCGCCCGGGTCGGTCCAGCTTCCATACAAGCAAGGTGTCCCCGGAGCGCAGGGCCTTGAGGCAGGCGGCCAGCTCGAGGCGGTCGTTGGTCTTGCCGGAAGCCTTGTCCTCTTACAGGGCATCAGCCTCGACACCGGCGGCGAGCAGGGCATCGCGCTGCAAATCGGTGGTCTGGGACCCGTCGGCCTTGGACACACGCATGTACCCCACCAGCACCCTGCACTTCCATTGTCATGTATTCGACCGTTTCTGCACTGCTCGGAGCCATACCTTCAGCAGCTTCACTTCAGGCCACGAGGGTGAGTGGCCCCAGGGGTGACGGGGGGGACTGCTGTACGGATAGGTGACACCGAGCCTGGCTGGCCGACGCGGGTCGGCCTGGAAGGATGATCACCGTGCCCAAGTCCTACCCTCAACAGTTCCGTGACGATGTCGTGCGTGTCGCGCGCGCCCGTGAAGCGGGCGTCACCCTCGCGCAGATCGCCAAGGACTTCGGCGTCCACGAGATGACGCTGCGCAAATGGATCCGCCAAGCAGGCATCGACGACGGCAACCGTCCCGGGAAGACCCGTGAAGACTCCACGGAGCTGTAGATGTGATGGCTTGGTGGCGGGCTTCTGTGATCGCTCAGTGGCGGTGCACACGCGGGCAGTTCTAGCCCGTGGTGCGGCGCAACTCGCGATAGATGGTGGTGCGAGAGACGTTGAACAGCTCGGCGAACTCGGCTTGGGTGCGCGCGCCACCGCCTACGGCTCACCCTAGGCGGTCTGTGCATCGATGTAGTCATGCCAGTTGCGCATCGGCAGAGGAATCGGAGACGAACGCTCATCGTCGTGCACCGGTAGCATCAGGCGGGTGACCAGAACCCCGGACCTCCACAAACCCGTCGACGCATACCTCAAGGCGCAGCAGCGCGTCATCGACCACTGGTGGGCGATCCAGGCGCAGGCGGATGTGCTCGGCCCATCCGCACTGCATGCCACCTCTGAGGCCACGTTGAGCGCCTGCGCCACCAACTGGGAGTCGTTCCGTACCGACTGGCATATACGAGCCATTGCCTGCAACGCGACCCAGTTCCGCACCTGGGTGACCAACCGCGTGGTCGAAGCGGCGAAGTCTGACGAGACGGTCCAGGCGCTGATCGACGGCATCCAGGCGGATCCCGAGGGACGCTTCGAGGTCGCGCTGCCCAAGCATCCGACGATGGCGCGGATCACGGGAATGCTCGACCCCAACGACTACAACCTCACCTTTAAGAATCAGCGATCCTCGGACGCCAAGGCGAACAATCACCTAGTACCGAGCCTGGCTGCGCTACCGAAGTCGCTGGACTACTTGGACTGGAAGGTCCTCTCGCTCATGGTCGCCACCCGCAACGCCATAGCACACGGGTCGGCCGGCTCGATGACGCACTTGACGGGGGCGATGAACGATATTGCAGGGGTTCACGACAAGCAGGTAGTCGCGTTGGGGCGGCCAAAGCGAAGCGTACCCAGCACGGGAATCGGCCGGTATCTGACAGTGACGCCTCAGAGACCGTCCGGCCAAGCGCGAGGGACGGTGTGGAAACCGCGTGTCATCACCATCTGTGAGCGGGTACGCGACATGGGGGCGAAGTTCCGTCCCTGAGGCTCGGCGTTCGGCCTTCATCGAAGACTGCGCGTAACTGCGAAGTGCCGGACGGCAGGAGTGCCCCACGGATAAGGAGCTCGAGATCGGTCTTCTGAGGAGCATAGGTCCGCTAGCCCCGGCGATGGTAGGCCCGGGCTGGGTGGCGCCACTCAGTGTCACCAGAAGCCCGCCATGTATCGCTGCCAGCCACACACGGAGCTGCGCATCGGGATCATCACCTGGATCGAGCGTACCTATCATCGATGCCTGCTTGGCGGATTCATTTGCGCAGCGTCATCTCGTGGACGCCGAAGTCCTTGGCGATCTGCGCGAGGGTGACGCCCGCTTCACGGGCGCGCGCGACACGCACGACATCGTCACGGAACTGTTGAGGGTAGGACTTGGGCACGGTGATCATCCTTCCAGGCCGACCCGCGTCGGCCAGCCAGGCTCGGTGTCACCTATCCGTACAGCAGTCCCTACCGCTCTGGCTGTGAGCTAGTCGCCTACGCGCAGACTTGAGAAGGGCCTCAGATGACTCGTCACCTGGGGCCCTTCTCCCCGTCTACGCTCATGCCGCGTTGTCGCACCTGGCCGGGCACACGACCTACGCGTCCGGGACGCACCCCCACCACGCCCTGAGCCGACTGGAGCTCAAACGACCGTTTGTGCACTTGCGATCTGCCTGCTTCACCACTGGAGGACTGTAAGTGGGGCCGCACTGGGACGGGTATGGTCTGAAGGTGCGCCGGCAGTCCCGGAGCCTTGGATAAGGAGCACCCCCGTGGTTGATTGGACCGTCCTTCCCGCCTTTTTTCGGGGTCATCCTGGTGTTCCTCATCCCACCCGGTCCAGACATGGCATACATGCTTGCCGTCGGTCTCCAAGGAGGTAAGCGAGCAGCGGTGAAGGCCATCCTTGGCATTGCCACTGGGATGAGCATCTATGCCGCAGCCGTTATCATCGGCCTCGGCAGGATCGCTGAAACCCACCCCCACCTCTTGACCGCATTGAAGCTTCTTGGTGGGGCCTACCTCCTGTGGCTGGCGATCACAACGGTGCGTCATGCACGGGCGGCATCCGCCGTAGCGAAAGTGAGGGCAGGGCGGTGGTACCTCCGTGGCCTGATGGTCAGTCTCACGAATCCCAAACTCATCTTATTCTTCCTCGCCGTACTACCCCGTTTCACGGGCAACGCTTCAGACATCACAATGCAGATGGCACTGCTGGGTGCAGTGAACGTGACCACCGAACTCGTGCTCTATGGAGCCATCGGCGTGCTGGCCGGGGCTTTTCACACCCGGTTCACCACCAGTCGACGGGCGGGCACCGTCTTGAACTACGTTGCCGCGGCCGTCTACGCCCTCCTTGCCGGCTTCATCATCATCGACGCGATTCTGTAACCGTTACAACCAGAACGGATCGACGAAGGCAACTCCACCCCCGTGACGCACCCAATTTAATGTAGCCGTCTATTGTGCCACGCTTTAGGTATGGGCATGGACTTCAAGGGCAGCGCAGACCGCCACGGCATCCCCCGCCGGGACACCATGTACGTGATCCTCCACGCGGTCGCCACCGAGGAAATCGCCGGGCACCCCGGAGAGACCACGGTGGTCTAGCTGTACTGCCCGGGGACGTTGGTTGAGCTGCTTGCGGCGTGAGCCTGCATGATTTGGGCGGCGAGGTCGTGGAACCGAGCGGCCGCTTCGGTCGGGTTCAGGATGCGGATGTGGTCGCCGAACTGGAGGAGCTGTCGCACCGATTCGACGTCGGGGTAGTGAACGACGATTGAGGTCCAGTCGTCCTCAGTACTGGTGATGTTGACCAGGCGTGTTCCGAGGATTCGCTGGGCCAGGTCCAGACGGGTCGAGCGCAGCAGCGCGTGCACCTCGACACCGGGCTCCGGGTGGAAGCTGGCCAGCAGGTCCCGCCACACCGACCGGAGATCGCAGTCTGGTCGCAGCGCCGCGGTGTCCGTGAGGGACTCACAATCTTCGATGCGGCTGGTGTTGAACAGGCGGGGTTGCCCGTCAACGTCAGCCACGAGGTACCAAGAGCTGGCCTTGTTCACGAGCCCATAGGGGTCTGCAGTGAGCCACTGCCCGATTGCCTCCCCGCTGCGTCGATATCGGAGGAGGATGCGTCGTCGTTCGCGTGCTGCGGCCAGCAGGTCGGTCAGGTCGAGTTCCTGCCCGGTCGTAAACCACCCCGATGGGTCGATGAGGAGCACCTCGGACATGGGCGAGGTGGTAGGAGCCTGCCTTCGCGTGGCAACGGCCGCCAGCTTCTCCCGGGCGCTGGTGTGAACTGCCTGCAGCCCGACCTGCTCGAAGAAGTTGGCCTCCAGTCCTGCGACGGTCAGCAACTGCAGCTCGGCAGGATCGAGACGCGCCACATCGAGACGGGATCGGCGGTCCAGCACAATCGCCCCGCCCCGGCCCTGCTCCGTATGGACCGGGACGCCAGCGGCCGACAGCGCCTCGACATCACGCAGGATCGTGCGCGGCGATACTTCGAACCGCCGGGCCAGCTCTTTGCTCGTCATCCGCTCATGGGTCTGCAGGAGCAGCAGGATCGACAAGAGCCTCGAGGACTTCATGCCCCGATTCTCACAGAAAACATGACAGTAGATGTCGTCTTTGACTGATCGGATGAAGCCACCTGATCCACCGATCCGAAGGAGACATCCATGCCGGCACCCAACCTGTTCCTGACCTACGTCAGCGACGCCGAACGGTCCACCGCCTTCTACAGCGGCCTGTTCGACATCGAACCCACTTTCACCAGCCCGCGCTACGTCGCCTTCGAGGTGGCACCCGGGGTGCTGTTCGCCATCTGGACCGGCGGAAACGAGAACACCACTCCTGAGACACCTCGCACGAGCGAGATCGGACTCATGGTCCCCGGTCCTTCCTCGGCCATCGACGCCGTCTACCAAGAGTGGACCGCCAAGGGCGTGCGCGTTGTCGAGGAACCCCATGACGACGTGTTCGGTCGCACCTTCGTAATCGCCGACCCCGACGGCAACCTCATCCGAGTCAGCCCCATCGACTGAACCGAGAAGAGGCCCCACGTGGCGGCGAGCACCAGCTCGCCGCCACGACAATGTCTGCACGAGGTTTTATGTCACACGCCAACGCCGCTCTCACACCCCGCCACCGCCTGATCGTCGGCCGTCTCATCGTCGACGAAGGCTGGCCGGTCAGCGAGGTCGCCGCCCGCTTCCAAGTTTCCTAACCCACCGTGAAGCGCTGGGCCGACCGCTACCGCGCCGGCCAATCCATGCAGGACCGCTCCTCACGGCCATATCGGTCGCCGAACAAGACCAGCCCTCAGGTCACTCGGCGCTGCATCCAGCTACGGCTCCGCCTTCGAGAGAGCCCGGTGCAGTTGGCCTGCCGCTCGGGCATCGCTCCCTCGACTGTTCACCGGATCCTGGTTGACGCGCGCCTGAACCGGCTCTCCCACGTTGACCGCGCCACTGGCGAACCGGTGCGCCGCTACGAGCACGACCATCCCGGCGCGATGCTCCACGTCGACGTGAAGAAGCTCAGCAACATCCCCGACGGCGGCGGCTGGCACTACGTCGGCCGGCGACAAGGCGAGAAGCACAGAGCCGCCACGCCCGACAAGCCGAGAAACAAGTACCGGGATCCGTTGATGGGCAAGGCCTTCGTCCACACCGTCATCGACGACCACTCCCGCGTCGCGTACGCCGAGATCCATGACGACGAAACTGCCGTCACCGCCACCGCCGTGCTCGTGCGCGCTGTCGAGTGGTTCAACGCCTGCGGAGTCACCGTCGAGCGGGTCCTCTCCGACAATGGCGGCGCTTACCGCTCACACCTGTGGGGCGACACCTGCGCCGACTTGGGAATCACGCACAAGCGCACTCGGCCGTATCGGCCGCAGACCAACGGGAAGATCGAGCGGTTCCACCGCACCATGGCTGACGGGTGGGCCTACGCCCGCTGTTATACCAGCGAACAAGAACGCCGAGACACCCTGCCCGCCTGGCTGCACCACTACAACCAGCATCGGCCGCACACCGCCTGCGGCAACCAGGCGCCCTTCTCACGATTGATCAACGTCCCCGGTCAGTACACCTAGGACATACCTGCACGTGGGACAACGTCGGCGATGGCATGACGGTCATCGATAACCCCTCTTGGATGACTCTCGCGCCCCTGCCCATTGTGATCCTGTGGGCGATCAGCATCATCTGCGGAATTCGTAAAAGCAATCGAATCCACTCGAGTCCTCACACGCGAAAAAGGCCCCAATGACGTCCTCGCCCCCAAAACTCCCCGCTCGACACAGTCCTCCGGTGAGCCGGGGGGGTCGTGGCGCACCATCGGAAACTTCCTCGCAAGGGGACCACGTTCTCCGGTCGTGCATCGCGGTCTGAGTACAGGTGGATCGCCCGGCGTAAGCGGCCGTCACCGTCCGCCTGGTACCGGGATCCTGTGCCCACCTTTGTGCTGATGACTCCCCCGTGGGCAGGGTGCTGCACAACCGCAGGGTTGCCGAGTCGGCAGGCACTCGACCCCCCGAGTAGCCATCCGAATCAAGGATTCGTGAGGCCTGGACCTCGGCCGGAAGCCCCCGGCGGCCCTCTTGACCCATACCCCCGTAGGGTATAATTTGGACCCATGAGCAGCCCCGAGACCCCCACCCGCGGGTACACCCAGGACAAGGCGGCTTATGCCCGCCGCCTCAAGCGCATCGAGGGTCAGGTGCGCGGTGTGCAGCGGATGATCAACGAGGACACCTACTGCATCGACGTCCTCACCCAGATCTCCGCCATCCAGTCCGCCCTGAAATCCGTGAGCCTGGGGCTCATGGAAGAGCACCTGGGTCACTGCGTCAAGCACGCCGTGGAGGCCGCCCACGACTCCGGGGACCCCTCGGACATGGACGCCAAACTCGCGGAGGCCAACGCCGCGATCGCCCGGCTCGTCAAGAGCTGAGCGGGCGCCGTCGGCCCACGCCGCGGCCACCAGGACTTCGGGCCGTACGGCCCGGCAGGAGAATCACGAGCATTGAGGAGAATCCCATGAACACCACCGTCAACGTTTCCGGCATGACCTGCGGACACTGCGTCGCCTCCGTGAAGGAGGAACTGGCCGAGGTTCCCGGCGTCACCTCCGTGGCCGTGGACCTCAACGCCGGCGGCGTCTCCCCCGTGACCATCGAGAGCTCGCGCGAACTGACCTCGGACGAGATCTCCGCGGCCGTGGAAGAGGCCGGGTATGCCGTCGTCTGAACCAGCTACGGCCGAACCGCAGGTGCACGGGCCGCTGCGTGATCTGGACCTGCAGATCACGGGCATGACGTGTGCGTCCTGCGTGGGACGGATCGAGCGGAAGCTGCGCAAGATCGACGGCGTGGATCCCGCGGTCAACCTGGCCCTGGAGTCCGCGTCCGTCAAGGTCCCCGGGGACGTCTCCGACGAGCAGATCCTGGACACCATCCGCAACGCCGGTTACGGCGCCGAGATCACGGGTGGGGACCGCGTGCAGCGGGCCTCCGCTCCTGCCGAAACGCCCAGACAAGCCGACGACGCCGCTCACGCGGGTACGCGGGGCGGGGCGTCATCGGCACTCGGGACGACCGACGCATACCCCCGCGGGCATGCGTCCTCGGAGACAACCCCCGAGCGAACCGCCGAGGAGACCCTGCGGGCCGAGAACGAGCACCGGGATCCCGCGCTCGAGACCACCCCCGCGCAACGGCGGATGAGCGACCTCAAGAAGCGGTTCATCGTGGCCGCGGTCTTCTCCGTGCCGGTCTTCGTGATCTCCATGGTCCCCGGCGCGCAGTTCCCCCACTGGGGCTGGGTGGCCGCGCTGCTGACACTGCCCGTGGTCACGTGGGCGGCCTGGCCTTTCCACAAGGCCACCGCCGTGAACGCGCGCCACCTTTCCACGACCATGGACACCCTGGTGTCCCTGGGCGTGACCGCGGCCTACCTGTTCTCGCTGGGCCACCTGCTCGTGGAGCCGGACATGACCGCCCATGCCCATCCAGACATGGCCATGGACATGTCCAGCCACCAGTTGTACTTCGAGTCCGCGGCCATCATCACCACGTTCTTGTTGCTGGGCCGCTGGCTCGAAGCCCGCGCCAAATCCCGTTCGGGTGAGGCACTCAAGGCGTTGCTGGATCTCGGCGCGCAGCAAGCCACCGTGGTGGATGAGGACGGCACCGAACGCACGGTGCCCGTGTCCGAGCTGCGCGTGGGGGACACCTTCACGGTGCGCCCGGGCGAGAAGATCGCCACGGACGCCGTGGTCGTGGAGGGCGAGTCCGCCGTGGACGCCTCCATGCTCACCGGGGAATCCGTTCCCGTGGAGGTGGGCCCGGGGGATGAACTCACGGGTGCCACCGTGAACACCACGGGTCGTCTGCTGGCGCGGGCGACCCACGTGGGTGCGGACACCGTGCTCGCCTCCATGAGCCGAACCGTGGCGCGCGCGCAGGCCACCAAGGCCCCCGTGGCGCGTCTCGCGGACCGGATCTCTGCCGTGTTCGTGCCCGTGGTCATGGGTATCGCGGTGCTGACCTTCGCGATCTGGTGGCTCGTGTCCGGGGAACTGAACCAGGCGTTCGTCGCGGCGGTCTCCGTCCTGGTGATCGCGTGCCCGTGCGCCCTGGGTCTGGCCACCCCCACGGCCATGCTGACCGGGACCGGGCGCGGCGCTCAGCTGGGCATCCTGATCACCTCCGCGGAGGTACTGGAGGACACCCGCTCGGTGGACACCGTGGTACTGGACAAGACCGGGACCGTGACCCACGGGGACATGGCGGTGACCACCGTGACGCCGGTGAACTCGTGGTCGCGGGATCAGGTGCTGGATCTGGCCGCGGCCGTGGAGAGCTACTCCGAGCACCCGATCGCCCAGGCGATCACCGCAGCCACGCCCCACCGCTACGAGGTCTCCCGCTTCGAGTCCGCCCCGGGCGGCGGCGTCAAGGGGTACGTCCCGGACGGCATGAACGCGCGCGCCGTCGTGGTGGGCCGGGAATCCTGGCTCACCCAGAACGGGATCCGGCTGACCGCGGACGAGTCCGAGGCCCTGCGCCGCGCCCGCGAGGACGGTTTCACCACCATCCTCGTGGCCGTGGACGGGCGCGTGGCCGGGTTCATCGACCTGCAGGACACCGTGAAGGACGAGGCCCCGGCCGCGATCGCGGAACTCCAGCGGCTCGGGCTGCGCCCGGTGCTGCTCACGGGGGACAATGCCGCCGTGGCCCGTTCCGTGGCCGCCCACGTGGGGATCGCCCCGGAAGACGTGATCGCGGACGTCACCCCGGACGGCAAGGTCCAGGCCGTGGAAGAGCTGCAGTCGCAGGGCCGCGTGGTGGCCATGGTGGGTGACGGCGTCAACGACGCCCCCGCCCTGACCCGCGCGGACCTGGGCATCGCCATGGGTTCCGGCACGGATGCCGCCATGCAGGCCGCGGACATCACCGTGGTGCGCAGTGACCTCACGGCCATCCCGCTGGCGATCAAGCTCTCCCGGCAGACGCTGCACATCATCAAGTCCAACCTGTTCTGGGCCTTCGCCTACAACACCGTGGCCATTCCGGTGGCGGCCCTGGGGTTGTTGAACCCCATGATCGCCGGCGCCGCCATGGCCTTCAGCTCGGTGTTCGTGGTGCTGAATTCGCTGCGGCTGAAGCGGTTCGCGCGCTGAGTGCGCTCGACGTGCCGAACGGCCGCACGGCACGGGTCATGCGACCAGAGCCGCACGGCACGGGTGACACGGCGTAAGAAAGCGAGGCCCCGGGGAACCACTGGTTCCCCGGGGCCTCCGCTCTCTATAGGAGCCCTGATCCCTGCGGTCAACGAGCGCTCGAGCCCGGCTCCTCACCCTTGGTGTCCGGGCGCACGCGCTGGCCGAACTGGGTTTCATCGGTGGTTGCCGCCCCCGCGGCACCGGCGGTACCGGACGACGTCGCCGCCGAACCTTCCCCGCGCGCCTGTTCGGCCTGCCGGCGGGCCTTGTTCTCCGCGTACAGCTTGGCGGAGGACCGGTTCACGCCGGTGCCCTGACCGAGCTCTTCCGCGTTGGGCTTCTCGAGCAGCATGAGGGTCGCGCACACCACCACGGAGGCGATAAACGCGATGCCCGCCGCGATCAGGCCCAGGCCCATCCGGGCGGCGTTGTCCGTGCCGCCCGCTGCTACCACGGACACCACCACGAAGGCCACGACCGCCAGAACGGCCGAGATGATCAGGGGCCCCTTGATATCGGTTCTGCGCCGGCCATTGTGCTCAGTGCGCTGGGCCACGTGATTCCTCCTGGCGGTGGTCGGGGTGTGGGGCGGGGGTAGGGGATCCGCCCGCGAGTTCAACGTGTCAGTGTACGCGTTCAGGCCGTACGGCCCGGGTCCGTCAGGGCCTTGTCCGCTGCGCGCGCATCGTGGCGCAGGCTCAGTGCGGCGATGAGCTGTGTGACGCCAACGATGATAGCCGCACCGCCCACCACACCAAGTTCTGCCTTGGTTCCGAGGGTCTCCACGAGCACCATACCCATGGCCGCGAACACGGTCACCACGCCGCACAGCGTCCAGTCACGACCCAGCGGGAACTGGCCACGGAAACGCATGCCCAACACCAGTTCGGTGATCCCGCACAGACCCAGGATCACGGCGGAGAACAGGACGAAGAGCCAGTCGCTGCTCGCAACCACCGCGGTGAGCACCCCGCCCAGGACGTACAGCACACCGTAGGACTGCGGGATGTTCCGGCTCGGGCCCAGGTCCACGTCCTCGCGGCGGTTCAGCCGCAGCTGCAGGAAGATCGCGGAGACGCCCGTTCCCACCAGGAAGAACGCCATGGCCCACCGGCCCGCCCCGAGGGACGGTTCCTGCCAGAAGACGGTCACCGCCGCGAAGATCAGCGCCACCACGGCGCGCAGCAGGGTGGGTCCCCACAGGTCGTGGCGCACGTCGGCCCCGCGGGACCTGCCGCGGTCCTGCCCGCCGTGCGGTGCGGAAATCTGTTGGGGCACGCCGAGAACTCCTGAATCTGCCGGGGATGTCCCGCCCAGTCTAACGAGCTTCCCTGGACGGGTTCAGGGCTCGCCCAGTACCTCCCGCAGCACCTGGGCACCGCGTTCCACGTCCCGGTCCGGCGCGGTCAGGCCCAGCACCACCCCGCCCCGTTCGTCGGGTCCCCGGTCCGCTTCCGCCAGCGACGACGACGCCCCTGCCCCACCACGTTCACCACCCTCGCGGCCCTGCCCCGTCCAGTACTCGCCCAGGGCACCCACGAGGACCCCGCGGCGTCGTGCGCGCTCGATCGTGGCGTCCTCGTCCGGAACGGCGAGCACCGCGTGGGCACCGCCGGCCATGGGCAGAACACTCACGTGCGGGAGGTCGCCGAGGACGTCGGAGAGCAGCGAGCGGCGTCGTCGGAAGGAGCGGCGCATCCTGGCCGTGTGGCGCTGGAACTCCCCCGAATCCACGAACCGCGCGAGCGCTTCCTGGGCGATGAGCGAGACGGGCGAACCCAGCTCCGCACGCGTGCGTTCGAGGTCCGGGAGAAGGGAATCCGGGGCCACGAGGTGCCCCACGCCCACGGAACTGCCGAGCACCTTGGCGAAACTGCCCAGGGTCACCACGGTGTCCCGGGCGGTGTCCAATGCCCCGAGGGCGGGCAGGGGTTGGGCGCTGTGGCGCAGTTCGGAGTCGTAGTCGTCCTCGAGAACGAGCGCGCCGTGCTCACGGGCCCACGCGAGCAGTTCCATCCGGCGCGTCACGGGCATGGTCCCGCCCAGCGGGTACTGGTGTCCGGGCGTGAGCACGATGGCGTCCGGCGCGGGGGCGACGTCCCACCGCCCCGCCGCGCCCCACCACCCGCTGGGCAGATGCTCGGGCACGAGACCGTGCTCGTCCACCCCCACCGGCAGGGCGATGTGCCCGAGCGCGCGCACCACACGACGAAGCGCGGGGTACCCGGGATTCTCCACGGCCACGCGCAGCCTCCTGCCGTGTGCGAGCCCCAACACCCGCAACGCGAGCTGCAACCCGTCCCGCACGCCCGCAGTGACGAGGATGTCCTCGGGAGAACGCACGATCCCGCGATTGAGCCGCAGGTAGTCCGCGAGGTGGTCCCGCAGATCGGTGCGCAGGGTGCGCCCCGTGGCGACGCCGCTCGCCGCGTCCCGCCACGCCCCGCGCCACGCGGGGGTGTCCAGGGACGTGATGGTGCTCTTCCCAGGGCGCAGGTCGATCATCTCGGGCCGCACGGCGGACCGACGGGCCGTGCGCTGCGAAGGGAGCGCGGGCGACGTCGTCGGGGCGGGAATGCCCGCGGCCGGTATGTCAGCACGAGGCGACGTGGGGGTGGAATGCTGTCCGGCGTGGGGCGACGCCGCGGCGTCGCCCCCGGGCACCGGGCCGGACGGGCGGGCTCGAGGAGCATCGGCGGTCGCAGCGGCGGCACGGGCAACGGGCCCTGTATCGCGCCGCATGTCCAGATGCGGGGTGATCCGCGTGGCACCGCGATCGGCCACGAGGTAGCCCTCACCCGCGAGGACGTCCCACGCGGACGTGACCGTTCCGCGCGAGATTCCCAACCGGGCGGCCAGGGCCCGGGACGAGGGTAGGGGGTCGCCCGGGCGCAGCACCCCGCGCGCCACGAGCTCGCGGATCTGCCGCACGAGCTGCTCCCCCAGACCCGTGCTCGCGGTGCGATCGACGGTCAGGGGGAGGTCGGTGTCCCTGGCGTGCCTCATTCCCGGGACTGCCGGGCGATGAAGCCGGCCATGCCGGGAACGGTGAACGCCACCTGACCGTGATCGGGAGCGTAGATCATCCCCTTCTGGATCAGTTGCGCTCTTGTAGGGCCCAGGCTGCTGGCCTTGGTACCGAGCCGGGCTGCGAGTTCACCCGTGCGGGAGGGGCCCGCACCGTCCACCGCCATGACGCTCATGTACTCGCGCTCCTTGGGCGTCGCCCTGCCCCAGCGGGCCGGGAAGAATCCGGAGTCCAGTTGCGCCCACCCCTTCTCGATGGCCACCCTCGAGTCCTCGAGCGTGAACGGCGTGGTCGGTGCGACTTCCCACACTGCTTTCCCGAACTCCTGGATGAAGTACGGATAACCACCCGACGCCGCGACGATGGCGTTCAGCGCCTCGGTGTCGAATTCGGCGCCCACGTCCTTGGCCGGGCGTGCCACCGCGTATCGCGCTTGCTCCGGGTCCAGCGGTCCGATGACCCGGTAGTCGAAGAGTCTTTCCGCATAACTGCGTGTGGCGCTCAGGATCGTGGGAAGGTTCGGCAGACCGGCGCAGATCACGTAGAACGGCCAGTCACGCTGGCCCGCGATGTGCTGGACCGTGACGATTGCGCTCATCATGTCCGGGTCTAGGTCCTGCATCTCGTCGATGAACAGGCCGAATGCGCTGTGCTGTGCCTTCAGTGGTTCACTGAGATCCTCGACCAGCTCTTCCACATCGATGTCGATCCGCCCGGACTGCGCGCGTACGGGATGAAGATCGACACTGGCCGAGACACCGCTCGTCCCCACGGAGACACTGAAGGACTGGATGGTCGTGAGCGCATCAGCGAAGAACTGACCGGGGTGACGGCCGAGATGACGCCGAGCCGCCACCACGAGTTCCCGGGCGAACCTGTCTCTCACGTCCTGCCTGCCCCGAGCCTCCGCCCGCCCCTCCAGTTGGACGGTGAGCCAGCCGTGATTGTCCGCATGCGCACGCAGGACGTTGAGCAGGACGGTCTTTCCGACTCCGCGTAGACCCGTGAGCACCATGCCCCTGTTGGGGCGGTGGAGCTTGGCGCGCGCGATCATGAGGTCGAAGGCGGAAATCTCTGCCTCCCGGCCACTGAGCACCTTGGGACGCAGCCCGGATCCGGGGCTGTAGGGGTTGGCTGCGAGGTCCATGTACCGAAGTGTAAAGCATTATATAAATATTTTTATACTTACTTAGATTTCGATAGCGTATCGATCGACGGCTGCCAGAGGCCGCGGGTTAAGTGCCGGTCGTTGCGTAAGTGGACCACTTCATTTCGTCGATTTTGGCTCTGTCAATGGACCACCCACGCTGCCAGGATGGAGGCCATGACCGAAACCTTGCAGACCTCCGCCCAGGACCCCACCCCCGTGACCGGATCGCGCCTCGTCAAGCGCGGCCTGGCCGACATGCTCAAGGGCGGTGTGATCATGGACGTGGTCACCGCTGAGCAGGCCCGGATCGCCGAGGACTCCGGAGCCGTGGCTGTGATGGCGCTCGAGCGCGTTCCCGCGGACATCCGCTCCCAGGGTGGCGTGGCGCGCATGAGTGATCCCGATCTGATCGAGCAGATCATCGACTCGGTGTCCATCCCCGTGATGGCCAAGGCGCGGATCGGGCACTTCGTGGAGGCCCAGGTGCTCGAGCACCTCAAGGTGGACTACATCGACGAGTCCGAGGTGCTCTCCCCCGCCGATTACGTCAACCACATCGACAAGCACCGCTTCAACGTCCCGTTCGTGTGCGGTGCGACCAACCTGGGTGAGGCGCTGCGCCGGATCACCGAGGGCGCGGCCATGATCCGCTCCAAGGGCGAGGCCGGAACGGGGGACGTCTCCGAGGCCACCAAGCACATCCGCACCATTCGCGCCCAGATCGCCGAGCTGCAGGGCCTCTACACCTCCACCCCGGACGCCCTCTACGTCAAGGCCAAGGAACTGTCCGCGCCGTACGAGCTGGTGGCGGAGGTCGCCCGCACGGGCAAGCTCCCCGTGGTGCTGTTCACCGCCGGGGGGATCGCGACCCCCGCGGACGCCGCCATGATGATGCAGCTCGGTGCGGACGGCGTGTTCGTGGGCTCGGGCATCTTCAAGTCCGGCAACCCCGCCGAGCGCGCCCGCGCCATCGTGGCCGCGACCGCCTACTACGACGATCCCACCCGCATCGCAGAGGCCTCCCGCGGCCTGGGCGAGGCCATGGTCGGCATCAACGTGGCGGACCTGCCCGCACCCCACCGCCTCGCGGAGCGCGGTTGGTGAGCGGGTCCCCCTCGCAGCACCACCCGCACGACGACGCCGCCCTGCCGGGCCCGAGCGCCCACCCCACTGTGGGCGTGCTCGCCCTGCAGGGCGGCGTCGTGGAGCACGTGCGCGCGGTGGAGTCCCTGGGCGCCCGCGCCGTGAAGGTGCGCTCCGCCGATGACCTCGTGGACCCGGACGGCGCCCCCCGCATCGACGCGCTGATCCTGCCCGGCGGGGAGTCCTCCACGGTGGACCGGCTGTGCCGTACGTTCGGACTGTTCGACTCCTTGCAACGGGTGGTCCGCGGAGGCCTGCCCACGCTCGGAACGTGCGCCGGGCTCATCATGCTCTCCTCCGAGATCGAGGATCCGGCCCCCGGCCAGCAGTCCCTCGGGGTGCTGGACGTGAGCGTGAACCGCAACGCGTTCGGTTCACAGGTGTCCTCTGCGGAGGTGGAGCTGGCGTGGGAGGGCCCAGCGAGCGACGTCGTGGCGCCCGGTGACGTGGTGCGCGCGGCCTTCATCCGCGCCCCCGAGGTGACCCGTGCGGGCGACGGCGTGGAAGTTCTCGCGCGCCACCGGGGTGCGGTGGTGGCGGTGCGCCAGGGCAGCGTGCTGGGCATCAGCTTCCACCCGGAGCTCACGGGGGACACCACCCTGCACCGGATGCTGCTGGAGCAGGTGGCCGCCCGCCGGGGGTGAGCACGGTCGGGGTGAGCGCCCAGACGAACTCGGGCAGGGCGCAGGACGCCCCCCGACCAGCACCGGGACGGGAAACCCCGCTGCGCCACATCACGACTTCCGGCGCAACAGACTCGCACCGGCGCGCCGATCCGTGTAGACCTGGCCTCTCTGACTACTCACGACGGAGGAACTCTTGGCCGGCTTCACCACACGCACCATCCACGCGCTGCACGACGTCGCCCTGGGTGCCGTGGTGCCCCCGATCCACACCGCCTCCACGTTCCTGCAGCCCACCGAGGGCGGCGAGGGTCCCTTCGAGTACCAGCGCGGGTCGAACCCCACGCGCACCGATGCCGAGACCACCCTGGCGGCGCTCGAGGGCGCCCGGCACTCCTTCGCGTTCGCCACCGGCATGGCTGCCACCGGGGCCGTGCTCGGCACCCTGCACGCCGGTGACTCGGTGATCATGGGCCTGCCCGTCTACGGCGGCAACTACCGGTGGGCCACCATTGAGCTGCCCAAGCGCGGGATCACCACGCACTTCCACGACGACCTCAACCGACTCTCGGACGAGGACTTCGACGAGAGCACGCGCATCGTGTTCCTCGAGACGCCGTCCAACCCCACGCTGCGCGTGACCGACATCCGACGTGTCGTCGAGCTTGCCCACCGCCACGGCGCCATGGTGGTCGTGGACAACACGTTCCTCACCCCGTACCTGCAGCGCCCGCTGGAGCTGGGCGCGGACGTCACCGTGCAGTCCGCCACCAAGTACCTCGGCGGCCACGGGGACCTGCTGGGCGGCGTGGTCAGCACCAACGACGACGAGATGGCCCAGCAGCTGCACCTGGCACAGATGGTCTCGGGCGGGGTGCTCTCCCCCATCGACTCCTACCGACTGATCCAGTCCGTGAAGACCCTCGGCATCCGCCTGGACCGCCAGCAGGAGAACGCCCACCGGATCGTAGAGTTCCTGCGCGGCCGGGACGAGGTGGCGCGAGTCCTCGTCCCCGGATCCTTCGACGAGGAGGAGGCCCGGATCCAGGAGGCCCAGGCGGACGGGCTCGGGGGGCTGTTCTCCTTCGAGCTCCTCCCGGGCAAGGACGTCCGGGCGTTCCTCGGCCGCCTGGAGATCTTCGGCTTCGCAGTGAGCCTGGGCGGCATCGAGTCTCTGATCTGCCTCCCCGCATCCATGACCCACGGGGCATACTCACCTGAGGACCGCGAGCTGGCGCACCTGAGCGAGAACCTGCTGCGCGTGGCCGTGGGCATCGAGGACGTCGAGGACCTCATCGCGGACCTCGCCCAGGCCCTCGACGCGGCCTGAGAGGGGAACCCACCGTGGACTCACGTCGAGCATCCCGCCGGGCCGTGCTCAGCGGCACCGGCCTGGCGGGGCTGGTTGCCGTGCTGGCCGCCTGCTCACCGGGCGGCGGCTCCGAGGACTCGGGTGCCTCCGAGGACCTGCTGACCAGGATCCAGCGCACCGGTGAGGTGCGCATCGGCATGGAGGGCACGTTCCGCCCGTACGGCTACCACGACGACTCCGGCGCCCTGGTGGGCTATGAAAAGGAGATCGGGGACCTGATCGCCAAGGACCTCGGGGTGCGCGCCACCTACGTTGAGACCCAGTGGGACTCGCTGATCGCGGGGGTGGACGCGGGCCGCTACGACCTTGTCATGAACAACATCGCACCCACGGCCGAGCGCAGGGAGAACTTCGACTTCTCCATCCCCTACGCGATCTCCCAGGGCCGCGCCGGGGTCGCCCAGGACTCCCCGCTGACGTCCGTTGACGAGATCTCCGGGCACACCTCCGCCCAGACCGAGACCTCCAACTTCGGCAAGAGCATGGCCGCCCTGGGGGCCCAGCTGGTGCCCACCACGGGGTTCGACGAGGCCATCATGCTCGTGACCTTCGGGCGCGTGGAGATGACCGCCAACGATTTCGTGACGTTCCAGGCGTTCTTCGAGCAGCGCCCTGACGCCAGGATCCGTCTCCTGGACGGCCAGGTGGGAGACGCCTCGGAGTCCGCGGTGCTCATGGCCCGCAACCAGCCACGGCTGCGAGCCGCCGTGGACAAGTCCCTGACCACCCACATGGACAACGGCGATCTGGCCAAGATCTTCGAGAAATACGTGTCCACCGACCTCACCCCGGAGTCATGACCGATTTCCTGAGCCTTTGGGCCGATTCCCTTCCGCAGCTGCTGCTGGCCACCGTCAAGGTGACCATCCCGCTGAGCATCATCGCCTTCGTCCTCGCCCTGGTGGTGGCGGTGCTCGCCACCACCATGCGCCTGAGCGGCATCCGCCCCCTGCAGTGGATCTCCCGCTTCTACGTGTGGCTGTTCCGCGGCACCCCGATCCTGGTGCAGCTGTTCATCATCTTCTACGGGCTGCCCGCCGCCGGCATCACGCTCTCCGCGTGGACCTCCGCGATCCTCGCGTTCACCCTGAACACGGGGGCCTACGCGGCCGAGACCCTGCGGGCCTCCGTGCAGTCCATCCCCCGGGGCCAGCTCGAAGCCGCCCGGACGCTGAACTACACGGGCTGGCAGACGGTGCGCCACGTCGTCGCGCCCCAGGCCCTGCGGATCGCGCTGCCTCCCCTGGGCAACGACCTCATCGACCTGGTCAAGGGCACCTCCCTGGTCATGGTCATCACCCTGGCGGACGTGTTCCAGGTGGGCCGTCAGATCGCCGCGACCAACTTCCAGCCCCTCGCGCTCTACGCGGAGGTGGCTGTGATCTACCTGGCGATCTTCACTGTCCTCTCGCTGCTGCAGTCCCGCCTCGAACGGGTGTCCAACCGCTATATCAGGAGTTCCCATGCTTGAGCTGACAGACGTCTCCAAGAGCTTCGGGGACACCACCGTCCTGCGGGGGATCACCCTGGCGCTGCCCAACGGGGAGACCACCGTGATCCTCGGGCCGTCCGGCTCCGGGAAGTCCACCCTGTTGCGCACCATGAACCTGCTCGAGGTCCCCGAGTCCGGGCGCCTGGACATCAACGGGGACTCCGTGACCTTCGGTGCGCAGCTGACCCGCAGGCAGATCTCCGCGATCCGCCGCCGCTCCGCCATGGTCTTCCAGGGCTACAACCTCTTCCCGCACGAGACGGTGCTGGACAACGTGGCCATGCCCCCGGCGCTGAACGGCAAGGCGGACCGCGCCACGGCCCGGGCTCGCGCAGTGGAGCTGCTGGAGTCCGTGGGAATGGGCCACCGGTTGGAGGAGTACCCGGACAACCTCTCCGGCGGGCAGCAGCAGCGCGTGGCGATCGCCAGGGCCCTGGCCGTGGAGCCGGACTACCTGCTCTTCGACGAGCCCACCTCCGCCCTGGACCCCGAGCTGGAGGCCGAGGTCATCAGGGTCATGGTGGACCTGGCCCGCGAGCGCCGTTCCCTGGTGGTAGTCACGCACAACATCGGCTTCGCCCGCCGGGTCGCGGACCGCATCGTCTTCCTCGCGGACGGCGGGATCGGCTTCGACGGCGCCCCGGAGGACTTCTTTGCCTCGGACAGTGAACGGATCCGGCGCTACCTCAACGTCTTCGACGCCGTGTGAGCCCGTGACGCCCGCCGTTGCGGCGGTGCCGGTGGCGGCGGGTGCCGACGACGACGCCCGGTGCGGGTGCTGCCCGTGGTGCCGCTACGGCGTGATATCTCCACGGCACCCTCCCTCCACAGCGGGCGTCGAACTCGCGGTGCCGCGGACGGGACGCGTGCCAGACGGCCGTGAGCGCGGCGGCAGGCGCCCGTGTCGCCCAGGGAGACCAGCACGTGGGTGCCGGCCCCCAGGACCACGGCGGACAGCAGCGGTCCCGCCGGCAGCCGGGACGGCCGCAGGTGCTCGATCGGGTTCATGATGCCCCGCTTTCCCCGGACCTCCCCCGTCCGCACAGGATCGGCGGCCATCCGCCTCCCTGTAGGTGCGGGGCCTCCGCCGGTGCGTGTGATGCGCACAGCTCCAGGGGGCCCGGTGAACAGGAACCCTTGGTGACCAGGTGGTCCTCGTGGGGGGAGATCTTCCTCGGCCACCGGGTCGTCGTGAACCGGGAAGTGTGAACCGCGCACCGGGCCGGATCCCACGGCACCCCCCCGAGGGGCCACCCCCGGAGAATCCTCCACCGCCGCCGAACGAGCATGAGGAACCGGAGGAATCGGACGGGCCCGAGCTGTTGCCGTACGCGGGGCCGCTGGAGCCGCCCTTCGGCGGGACTCCGCGGCAGGCCCCGCATCACCAAGGTCGGCACGTCCGCCACGACAAGGAGCAGCACCGCCCCGATCAGAGAATGAACCCCGACTTCGAGAAGGCGCGGTCGGAGGCGGCCTGCGAGGTCGCCCGGTCGTACACCGCGGTGAGGGTGTCCCGCAGCGCGGTCGTAGGAGGATCCGGCAGCCTCAGGACCCGAACGGGAGCATGGCGATCACGATGGCCGCCCTGGGTGACCAGGGGCACAGCGGGTCTCGTCATGACCCCCTGGCCACGACCTGATTTGCCATCGCGAAAACAGTCCAGGCCGCGGGCGTGCCGCTCAGAAGCTCCCGGACGCCCCGCCCCCGGTGAAGCCGCCGCCCCCGCCGAACGAGCTCGTGCCGCCGGAGCCGCCGGACGACGAGCTCGAGGCGTTGACCACGCCCCCGGAGTACAGGGACGGGGAAACCGCGTAGAGCGGCAACCAGCTCTGGAAGGTGGGGGCGTAGTGCACGTCCCGCTCGATGCCGTCCTTGTCCGTGCGGCGCACGGGATCGTCGTTGAGGCCCGGCGCCTTGGGGTTCTGCAGGCGGTACTTCAGGTAGGCCCGGCGCATGCTCGTGCTGATCCCCTCGCCCGGATGCTCCCGCTCGTACTGCTCAATCTCCCGCTTCGCCTGATCCATGATCTGCCTGGTGCTCCGGCGGCAGCGCCAGACGAGCACCAGGACCCCGAGCACGACCACGCCGACGATCGACAAAATGACCGTGGCCACCGCGCGCCCCTTCGCCGCCCGGTCCGCCGCGGCCTGCGGATCGGCCTCGTCGTAGACCTTGGTGACCGTCTTTGTGAACGCGTCCGCGTAGTCCCCGTCCTTGAACCCGGGCTCGAGCTGGTTCTCCATGATGTTCTCGGCGTCCGAGTCCGAGAGCACCTCCCGGGCGCCGTCCCCGACCTCGATGCGCAGCTCGCGCTCCCCCATGTCCGCGACGATCAGCACGCCGTTGTTGCGCCCGTCGTCCCCCACGCCCCAGTCTGTGGCGACCTTGCGCGAGTAATCCTCGATGTTCTCGCCCTGGGTGTCGTTCACGCTGAGGACCGCCGCGCGGATGTATTCGTTTTCATCATTCTTCTCGCCGATCAGCCGGTTGAGCTGCTCCTCCTGGCCGTCCGTCAGCAGGTCGGCCTGGTCCTGAACGGCGCCCACCTCGGGCCGCGGCGGGACGTCCAGGGCCTGGGCGGGGGCGACGGCGCCCGCCACGAGCACCGCGGCCAGGGCACCCCCCAGGGTGGCGCGCCTGAGCACCGCGGGCTGGGTTTCGGCGGTGGTCACGAGGGTCCTCCGGGGGTCTCGGGGTTCGGCGCTGTGCACGCGGGGTTGCTGGGGCCAGGCTACGTGCGCTCGTGCGCGGACAGAACCATCACCCCGGCCCCCGGCGGGCGTGTCGGCAGCGTGGCAGCCGACGCGGGTTCGGTCTCCGCCCCGAACCGGCGTTGCCGACCGCCCCTCGGCCACTGGCCGGCTCCCGGGAGGGAAACCGGCCCGCGGAGGGGACGTGCGCGACGCGTCGTCGGGAGCCTCAGTTCTTCGCGGTGGGAACAACCATCACGGGGCACTCGGCGTCCGCGAGGGCGGCCTGGGACACCGAACCCATGAGCAGACCGCGGAACCCGCCGTACCCGCGGGTGCCCATGACGAGCAGCTCGGCGGTGCGGGAGGCGTCCACGAGTGCGTCCGCGGGGCGGCCCTCCAGCACGCGGGTCTCGATCTCCAGGCCCGGGAAGTCCTTGCGCAGTTCCTCGGCCACGGAATCGGTGAGCTCCTTGGCCGGGGCCATGAGCTGTTCCTGCACGGCGCGATCCAGCTCGGCGGAGTTCATGGGCAGGTAGCTCGTGGTGGGGACCACGCTCACGATCGCGAGCCGCAGCCCGCGATCCGCGGCGTACCGGGCGGCCCGCGGCACCGCCTTGTTCTTGGCGCCGAGCTTGTCCACGCCCACGACCACGCGACCCTCGAAGCTCTCACCCTCGGGCCGGGTCTCACGTTCACCAGGGCGCCACTCCTCCGGAAGGATCACCACGGGCACGGCGGAGTGGGCGGCCACCGCGGCGGAGACCGAACCCACGCGCCCGCGCACCCCGTGGTGCCCACGCTTGCCGAGGACCACCACGGAGGCGTCCTGGGCCTCGTAGACGATCACGCCGGCGGCGTCGCCGCGCTCGATGATGCCCTGCCCGGTGACGCCGCCCGCCTTGGCCTTCTCCACGGCGCGCGTGGCCAGCCGCTCCGACTCCTGGTGCAGCGCATCCGCGAAGGCTCCATAGATGGACTGGTCCAGGCCGGTCTGGCGGCCCATGGAGAGCACGATCTTCAACGGTTCCTGCCGCTTCTGGGCCTCGAGGATCGCCCAGTCCAGGGCCCGCTCACTGTGATCGGAACCGTCGTACGCCACCACGATGTTCTGTGTCATCTGTCTGCACCTAGTTTCTTAACTGTATTTCGAGGGGGAGTGCGGATCGGGACTCAGCGCCCGCTGGGGACCACCATCACGGGCCCGGCAGCGGAGCTCAGCACGGCCTGGGACACGGATCCGAGCAACAGACCCGTGAACCCACCGATCCCGCGGGAGCCCACGACCACAAGGTCCGCGGTCCGGGTGGCCTGCACGAGCACCCGGCCGGGGCGGCCCAGGAACGCGTGCTGGGTGACCCGCAACCGGGGTTCCCGCTCAGCAATGGTGCGCGCCAGTTCTGAGAGCCGTTCGAGCGATTCCTGGAAGTAGTAGGTCTGGTTGTACTGGTCCTGGAACCACTCCGGGGTCCCGGACAGGGCGCCGTTCACGGAGACGAGGCTCAGGGTCGCGTCATGGGACAGGGCGTACTGGATCGCGTGCGCTACCGCGGGGTTCTTCTCCCCCGCGCCGTCCACGCCCACGACCACGGAGCCGGAGAAGTCCATCTCGGAGGCAGGAGTGCGGGTTCCACCCTGGGCCTGGTCGTCGGAGACGCGCACGTCCTTGCCGTCCCGGCCCTCCTCGCGGGCGAGTTCGGCGTCCGAGTCGTCCTCGTGGGTTCCGGGCGGGACCACGATCACGGGCACGGGGCTGTGGGCCGCCACGGCCGCGGAGACCGAGCCCAGCCGACCCCGCAGGGCATCGCCCTTACCGCGCTTGCCCATGACCACCAGGCACGCGTCCTTGGCGGCGTGCAGGACGGCCCGAGCGGCGTCGCCCTCGCCCAGGACCTTGCGGATCTCGACGTCCGGGGCGTGGGAGCGGGCGTACTCCTCGGCGGCCTCGAGATGGGATTCGCTCTCCGCCTTCACGGCGTCGTGGAAGCGCTGTTCCAGGCCTGGATCCCCCACGACCGCGACGGGGAACGCGCACAACAGGCGCACGGGGACTTTGCGGGCGGCCGCCTCCGTGAGGGCACGGTCGAGGGCGCGCAGCGCGATCTCGGAACCATCAATACCCACCAGGACGGGAGCGTTGGACGAGGTGTTCAGAACGTCGTTGTTCATACCTCCAGGATAGTCTCCGCACCCCGCAACGGCGCGGTCCACCACGCGATTTCAGGCCTGTGACGACGCCGCACGGAGCCTCCTGGCGCCGGGCCGGCTCCGCGGGCCGCTCACGCCATCACGAACATCCACCGGTCCCCGCGGATGCGCAGACCCAGGGTCACGGCACGGGCGCCCATGTACCCGCCCGCGTACGCAATCCAAAGCCACGCCGCGCCCACGGTGCCGCTCCCACCCCGTTCGAGAACGAGCCACAACAGGGGCGCGTACACGACCAGGTTGATGACCCCGGCCAGGGCGAGATAGCGAGCGTCGCCGGCGCCGATCAGAACGCCGTCGAGCACGAACACGAATGCCGCGAGGGGCTGACCCACGGCCACGACGATCAACGCGACCCCGAAGATCACCTGGACGTCCCGCGACGAGGTGAAGAGGAAGCCCAGGTGCGGCCCGAGCAGACCCACGATCACGCCCGTGACCACGCCGAAGCCCAGGCCCCACCGGATCAGTCGATGCATGAGCCTCCGGACATGTTCGCGTTCCGAGCGCCGTCGCAGGTCCCGGGCGCCGAGTTCCTTGCCCAGCAGCGCCTGGGCGGCAATGGCCAGGGCGTCCAGTGCGAAGGCCAGGAAGTTGAAGATCGTCATGGTCAGTTGGTAGGCCGCGAGGTTCTCGGCCCCCTGCGCCGTGGCCACCACCACGGTCACCAGGATCGCGGCGCGCAGGGACAGGGTGCGCAGCATGAGCCATGTCCCCACCGTGAGGTGCGTGCGCACCCCGGCCCAGGACGTCGCGAGGCTCACGCCGCGCCGTCGGAACTGCCGAGTGAGCATGATCAGGTACGTCACAGCCATGGCCCACTGCGTGATGCTCGTGCCGATCGCCGCGCCCGCGACGCCCAGCTGCGCGCCGTACACGAGCGCCACGTTCAGCCCCGCGTTCACGGCGGCGCCCACGCCCGCGATCACGAGCGGGGTGGTCGTGTCCTGCAGACCTCGCAGCACACCCACGGCGGCCAGCACGATCAGCATGGCCACGAGTCCGGGCAGGGACCACAGCGCGTACGACGTCGCGTGCTCCAGCACTTCGCCCTCCGCACCCAGGGCGCGCAGCAGGGGACGAACGGCCACGGCGCCCGCCGCGGCGAGCAGCACCCCGAGACCCGCGGCGGTCCACAGCCCGTCCCGACCCACGCGCAGGGCATCGGCGAGTCTGCCGCCACCCACGTGCCGGGCCACCGCGGGGGTGGTGCTGTAGGCCAGGAAGACCATGAGTCCCACGACCGTCTGCACCACGGTCGCGGCGATCCCTACCCCCGCGAGCTGCGCCGTGCCCAGGTGGCCGATGATCGCCGAGTCCGCGAGCAGGAACAGCGGCTCCGCGATCAGCGCTCCGAACGCCGGGACGGCGAGCGCGAGGATCTGGCGGTTCAGGCTCTTCCCGCCCGCGTTCTTGGACGGGGTCCCAGGATCCGACGGCGTTGCCGGGCCCTCGGGCGTCACGGGCTCCTCGGAAGCTGCGGGGCCCCCGCGGTGGAGACCTCCGGGACTGGGCTCCGGGGGGCGGGCGTTTTGGGGCGCGCGGGAGTTCGGGCGTGAGCGGAAGGAAGGCACCGCACCAGGGTAAGGGGATCAGTCACCCGCCGAGGCGGGCAGGGTCAGCGTCCCGGGGCGGGTTTCACCGCGATCACGGGGACGGCGGATTCCAGGATGATCTGCTGCGCGGAAGAACCCAGGAAGATCTTGCCCGCGGGGGACCGCCGTCGGACCCCCACCACCACGGCGTCGACCTCCGCGCGGTTGGTGGCGTCCACTAGATCCCCCACGCCATTGCGGCTGCGGGCGGCGGCATGCTCCACGCTCACGCGCTCGTACGGGATCGCGGACAGATCCGGCTCGTTCCCGTCCACGGGGAACACCACGAGGTCCGTGTCGCGACGCCGGGCTTCCTGGACGGCGAAGTCGCGGGCGGCGTGACCGGCCGGAGTCTCGGCGGCGGCAAGGATGATGGCCATGGGTCCTCTTCTCTGTGCGCGATCCATCTGGGGGGCAGGTTCCGGGGCGGGGCGAGATCGCCCCCGGGCGGTGAACCGGTGCCGGCCCGGTGAATCCCGGGGTCCGCGTCGGTACCGCCTCCCACGTGGGGGTATGTGTATCCTAAGTCACACTTCTCGCGGCCCCGTGGGCGGCGGGAATCCTCCTTACCGCGAATCCCGGGAGAATCCATGAGCTCCACCCACTCCCCCGACCGCCGCACGTTCCTGACCTACGGTCTCGGGGGACTCGTGGCCCTGGGGGCCATCGGAACCGCGACGGCGGGGTCCATCGCATCGGCCTCCGGCGGCAACGACCTCCGTTCGTCGCTGACCATTATCGCCCCGGCGGCCGCGGGCGGCGGGTGGGACACCGTGGCCCGGGAGATGCAGCAGGCCCAACGGGCCAACGGCATCGTGAACAACACCCAGGTGGTGAACATCCCGGGTGCCGGCGGGACCATCGCGCTCGGGAACCTGGAGATCCTCTCCGGCAAGGCCAACAACCTCATGGTGGGTGGCACGGGTCAGTTGGCGGCCACCATCCAGTACGATTCCGCCACCACCTACGCGGACGTGAATCCCCTGGCCGTGGTGGTGGAGGAGTACGACGTGATCGTGGTCCCCGGCGATTCCCCGTACACGTCCCTGAAGGAACTCATGACGGCGTGGGCCAAGACCCCCGGCAAGGTCCCGTGGACCGGAGGCGGTTCCTTCGACCAGCTGGTCGTGACCGAGATGGCGATCAGTGCCGGGTTGGCACCCAAGGACATGATCTACGTGTCCTCGGACGGCGGCGGTGAATCCACCCAGGCCCTGCTCAACGGCACGGCGGCCGCCGCGGCCAGCGGGTACCCGGATTCCATCGACCAGATCGAGTCCGGGCGGTTGCGGGCCCTGGGCGTCGTGGCCCGCGAACCCGTGCCCGGGGTGGAGATCCCCACGACCGTGGAGCAGGGCTTCGACGTCACCCTGGCCAACTGGCGCTTGCTCGTGGCACCGGGTGGGATCACGCCGGAGGAGAAGACCGAGCTCGAGACCATTGTGCGGGAAACGATCGCCACACCGCAGTGGCGGGAGGCCATCGAACGCTTCAACTGGAACGAGAACGTGATCACGGGCGAGGAGCTCACCCGTTTCCTCGCGGACGAGAAGACCCGCATCCAGGGCCTCTACAAGGAGTTGGGACTGTGACATCACAGGTGACCGGGTCGACCCCGGCGTCCGCACCACCCCCGCAGGAGGCGCCGCCCTCCGCGCACCGGTCGCTGCTGTCCGAGCTGACCATGCCCTTGGTGCTCGCGGCTTTCGCGACGTACCTGCTGGTGAGCATGCTCAGCATGTCCGTCCCGGAGTCGGTGGACTTCCCCGGGCCCCGGTTCTTCCCGGCCGTGGTGACGGCCGTGATCTACGCCCTGGTGATCGTGGAGGTGCTCTCGATCCTGCGCCGCCGGTCCGCGGACCGTTTCCCTGGAGGCCACCCGACGACGTCGACGGGCAGCACCGCGCACACCTCCCCCGCCGATGACGACGCCGCACCCTCGGCGGACGATGCCGGCTACGAGTTCGTAGGTGCCTACGAGCCCGCCACGCCCCAATTCTCGTGGCGGTCCTTCGCCTGGGTGGTGGGCGGTTTCCTGGTGTTTGCACTACTGCTCGAGTTCCTGGGGTGGATCATCGGCGCCGCCGTACTGTTCTGGTGCGTGGCCCGCGGCTTCGGCTCCACCCGCCCGCTGTTCTCACTGGTCGTGGGGCTGACCGTGAGTTCCCTCGCGTACATCGCCTTCGACATGGCCCTGGGGCTGTCCCTGCCCTCCGGCCTCCTGGGGGGTGGGTTCTAGATGGAGACCCTCTCGCTGTTGCTGGACGGTTTCGCCGGGGCGCTCACCCTGCAGAACCTCTTCTGGGTGGTGCTCGGATGCTTCCTGGGCACCGCCGTGGGTGTCATGCCCGGCCTGGGGTCCTCCATGGCCGTGGCGCTGCTGCTGCCCGTGACGTTCGCCCTGGATCCCACCGCGGCGTTCATCATGTTCTCCGGCGTGTATTTCGGCGGGCTGTTCGGGGATTCCACCATGGGCATCCTCATGAACACCCCGGGGCAGGCCTCGGCCATCGCGTCCACGTTCGAGGGCCACAAGATGGCGCTCACCGGCAGAGCCCCACAAGCGCTCGCCACGGCGGCCATCGGGGCGTTCATCGGTGGTTTCGTGGCGTCCGTGGTGGTCGTGTTCTTCGCACCCTTCCTGGCCGAGTTCTCCACCCAGTTCGGTCCGGCGGAGTTCTTCGCCCTGGCCCTGTTCGCGTTCGTGGCCACGTCCTCCGTGGTGACGGACTCCGCGGTCAAGGGTTTGCTGTCCCTCGCCCTGGGACTGGGGATCGCCGTGGTGGGTATCGACTCCGTGACCGGCATCCCGCGGTTCACCATGAACTCCCCCTACCTCTTCGACGGGATCTCCCTGGTGACCGTCACGGTCGCGGTGCTCGCGCTGGGTGAGGTGATCTATTTCGCCACGACCGCCCGGTTCCAGAGCCAGGGAAGGATGCTGAAGGCCCAGGGGCGGCCCTGGTTGAGCCGCAAGGAACTGCGGGAGGCCACCCCGGCATGGTTGCGCGGCACGGCCATCGGCTTGCCGTTCGGCGTGGTCCCGGCCGGCGGCGCGGAGATCCCCACGTTCCTGGCATTCGGCGCGGAACGCAAGCTGGATCGGCGTCGTCGCGACCCGCAATTCGGCAAGGGCGCCATTCGAGGTCTTGCCGCACCCGAGGCCGCGGGCAACGCCACCACCGGTATGGCCATGGGTGCGCTGCTCGCGCTGGGCCTGCCCATCTCCGCGACCGCCGCCATCATGCTCGCCGCGTTCCGGCAGTACGGGCTGCAACCGGGACCGCTGCTGTTCGAGCGCGCCCCTGATCTCGTGTGGGCGCTGTTGGCCAGCTTCTTCATCGCGATGATCGTGCTGCTGATCATCAACCTGCCGTTCGCGATGGTGTGGGCCAAGCTCCTGCTCATCCCGCGCCCGTACCTGTACGCGGGCATCACGGTGTTCTGCGGCCTGGGCATCTACGCGACGTCCGGCTCCACCTTCGACCTGCTCATGCTCCTGGGCGTGGGACTCGTCGGCTTCTTGATGCGTATGCATGATTACCCGCTCGCGCCGCTGATCATCGGGATGGTCCTGGGTCCGCTCGCGGAGACGAGCCTGCGGGACGCCCTGATCAGCGCGGACGGTGACGCCTCGGTCCTGGTGAGCGGTCCGATCGTGCTCGTGCTCTACGGGGTCCTGGTGATCATCCTGCTCCTGACACTGCGCAGCAAAGTCACGAGCCGCACCCGCAGGGACGTCTGAGCCGACTCGTCTCCGGGCAAACCCCGCCCTCTCCCACGTGCGGGTGCACTGATTTTGCTGAGCTAAAGCACGCAAACCCCCTCTCAGAGGGTGGTTCGCTGCTTTAGCTCAGCAAAATCACACGCCGTCGCGGTCCTCGGGGCCGGGCGGGATTGCCCGATCAGAATGGGTACTGCGGGATGTCCGGGCTGAGGGTGACCCATTGCAGCTCGGTGAACGCCTCGACGTTGGCGTCCGCCCCACCGAAGTGCACGCCCGTGCCGGAGGCCTTCATCCCACCCATGGGGGCGGTGGCCTCGTCCATCACGGTCATCTCGTTGATGTGGATCTTCCCGGCCGTGACGCGGTCCGCGACCTTCATGGCCTCCCCCACCTCGCCCAGGATCGACAGGGACAGCGCATACTCGGAGGCGTTGGCCAGCGCCACGGCCTCGTCCACGGAGGACACCGCGATTACGGGTGCCACCGGGCCGAAGATCTCCTGGTTCCACGCCGGCATCTCAGGGGAGAGATCAGTCAGCACCGTGGGGCGATAGAACAACCCGTCGTGGGTGGCACCCGCCCGGATCGTGGCGCCGGCGATCACCGATTCCTGGACCTTGGAGTCCACGGACTTCAGCTGCTTCTCGTCGATGATCGGGCCCAGGTGGACCTGTCCCTCGGAGGGGTCGCCCACCACGAGGGCGTCCGCCTTGTCCGCGAGTCGCTGGACGTATTCCTCGTAGACGTCCCGGTGCACGATGTGCCGTCCCGTGGTCATGCACACCTGACCCTGGTGGAAGAAGGTCCCCATGGCACCCACGCTCGCGGCCAGGTCCAGGTCCGCGGAGGGCAGCACGATCATCGCGTTGTTGCCACCGAGCTCCAGGTGCGTGCGCTTGAGATGCTGGGCACCGGCCGCGCCCACGTGCCGCCCCGCCTCGGTGGAACCCGTGAAGGACACGATCCGGACCTCGGGTGCGTCCACGGCGGCCGCACCGGCGTCCCCGCCGCCGGGCAGCACGTGCAGCACGCCCTCGGGAAGCCCGGCCTCCTCGAAGATGCGTGCGATCAGCACTCCGCCGGTCACGGGCGTGCGCGGGTCCGGCTTGAGCAGCACCGCATTACCGAGCGCGAGCGCGGGTGCCACGGAACGGATCGAGAGGATCAGGGGGAAGTTGAACGGGGAGATCACCGACACCACCCCGGCGGGCAGACGCCGCGCGAGCGACCAGTGCGGGTCGTCCGAAGCCAGCACCTGGCCCTTCGCGTGCGTGGGCAGCGCGGACGCCTCGAAGCATTCCTGCGCGGCCACGTGGGCCTCCATCCCGGCCTTGGGCTGGATGGCGCCGGTCTCGCGCACGACCCAGTCCACGACCTCGTCAGCGTGCTCCTCGAACAACTGCCCCGCCCGGCGCAGCACGGCCGCGCGCTCGGTGGGCTTGAGCGCTGCCCAGGACTGCTGGGCCGACGACGCCGCGGACGCCGCCCGGTACACGTCCTCCGGCGTGGCCGCACCCACGTGACCCAGGACCGCTTCCGAGGCCGGGTTCAGCACCGTGATGGGCTCACCGGAACCCTCCGTCCACTCCCCGTCGAAGATCTTCCCATCCCATCGGCCGTCCTCGAGAATCGCCATGTCCCTTACCTCCTGGTGTGCCACGTGATGGATCTCCATTGTGCGGGAGCCGGCCCCATCCAGACCACGGGGCCGGGTGATATCCGCGGCCCGCGAACGGCATGGGAGTGAGCGGGCGACCCGAGGGTGCGCGAGCGGCGTCGTCGTCCCCGAAGACGAGCCCCGTCGAGGAAGGCGCAGGCGATCAGGGTTGCGGGTCGCGGGCGTCGTAGCGCATGAACCCGGGGAACATCCGCATGAGCAGCAGCACGAGCAGGAAGCAGATCACGGCACCCACCAGGGCGGCGAACCCTGGACCGAACCACTGGCCGCCGGTGCCCATCACGGCGTCGCCCAGGCGAGGGCCGCCCGCAACCACCACGATGAAAATGCCCTGGAGCCTGCCGCGCAGCGAGTCGGGGGTGGCCGCCTGCAGGATGGTGGTGCGGAACAGCATGGACACCGAGTCCATGACCCCCGCGGCCACGAGCACCAGGCAGGACATGACGAGGGGCCACGCGGTGTCCCGGCCCCAGCCGCCGGAGGCCACCAGGATCACCGCACCGAACGCCATGATGCACACGGCCCACGCGGCCACGGCGGCGGCACACCCGCGACCGTGGTGATTGATGCGAATGAATGTTCCCGAGAAGACTCCCGCGAGGACGGATCCCGCCGCGAGCGCCGCGGTGAGCAGCCCCACCGTGAACTGGTCACCGCCCAGCACGGACGCCCCCAGCACGGGGAACAGCGCGCGGGGCATCGCGAAGATCATGGCGGCCAGGTCCAGCAGGAACGTCATGCGCAGGTTGGGGCGGGTGGCCAGGAACCGGAACCCCTCCACGACGGAACGGAAACCGGCCTTGCTCGTGGCGCCGTCCTCCCCGGGGATGGGCGGCAGGGGTGGCAGTTTGTACATGGCCCACAGGCTCACGGCGAAGCTCAGGGCGTCCACCGTGTAGGCCCACCGGAAACCCAGTCCGGCCACCGTGAGCGCGCCCAGCAGCGGGCCCACCATGAGGCACGAGCCCATGGTCAGTTGGAACAGGGCGTTGGCGGCGGGTAGTTGTCGCATGGGGACCAGGCGCGGGACGATCGCACCGCGCACGGGCTGGTTCAGTCCCTGCGCGAAGGAGTGCAGGGCCACGATGCCGTAGAGCACCGCGACGCTCGCAATGTCCAGCCACGCGTGCGCGGCCAACGCCACGGTCATGATGAACAGGCCGAACGTGGTCCACAGGCCCGCCGAACGCCGGTTGGTGGCGTCCCCGATGCTGCCCCCGTAGAGACCTGCGATGATCAGGGGCACGAGCGCGAAGAAGCCCACCATCCCCACGGCGAACGTGGATCCGGTCAGCTCGAACACTTCCAGGCTGATCGCGATCACGGTGAACTGGCTTCCGAGCATCGACAGCGTGGACCCGATCCACAGTCGCCGGAAGGCGGGGATGTCCCGCACGGGGGCGATGTCGAGCAGGAAACGGGCCACGGGTCGATCCTAGGGGCAGGCGGGGGTGCGCACCTCACCCGTCACGATGCAAGTACGGCCCGTGCGTCCCACCCCTGAGTCCTCGTGCGTGTCCCCCGCACCACATACCCTGGGAGCACCCTTTTCCCCGGGATCACAGGAGTCCTCATGCGCACACGCGAACAGCGCCGGGCCGCGCGGTCGGCCCGCGGTTGGCCGCGGTTGCGCGTGCACGCCGTGCGCAACGGGGTGGGAGCCGTGATCCTCGGGGCGCTTCTCCTGTGGGTAACCCACGGACCCTTCCGTTTCGAGAACTTCCCGGCCGGGGACGTGGCCTGGGTCTGGCGTGTGATCGCCCTGGTCGTGGCGGTAATGCTGCCCTACGTGCTTCTGACCATGGGCGTGTATCTACTGCTCGCCGGCTTTCTGGCGACCAATAGGGCGGCGTTGGCCGCCGGGCGCGCCCGCACCGTGGTGCTCGAGCCCGAGGACCCGGAGGATCCCCCGGTCACCACGCACCGACTCTCGCAGCACACTCCCCCGGGCGTGAAGATCCGGGCCCACACGGTGCACGGTCGTCGTCACGACAGCCGCTACACCCGTGATCTCCTGGGTTTGCTGCCCGTTCAGTCGCCCGCGGCCCTCGTGCCCCTGGGGGCGGGGATCGTGGCGCTCATCGCGGCCTCGATCTATTACTCCACGGGCTACGCCGAACCCGCCGCCGTCCTGCTGCTGGGCGTGCTCTACCTCGGCTGGAAACTCTTCCGGGGTTGGCGCAGCCACCGCGTCTTCGCGGACACGCCGTGGCAGGCGCCGCGGGAAGTCGACACCGATTCCGTCCCGCGTGTCACCCCGCTGCGGGACCAGGACACCGCACACCACCCCGTCACCCGGGTCTCCTACGTCACGGACGACGCCGCCGCGGCGCCGCACGTACGGGAGCGAGCGGCGCCGTCGTCGTACGAGGTCGACGACCCGGAGGAGCCGTACGAGACCACCGACGAGCTGCCCGTGATCGAGAAGATCCGCGACCGGTATACCGAGCCCCGCCGGATGAGTGCGTCGCAGCGACGGTTGGCGGAGCGGGCGGAGCGCGAGGCGATCCGGCGGAGGCTCCCGCGCGTGGTCGAGGCCGAACGGGCGGACACGCACGCCACCGCCCCCCGGGTGGTACATGATTCGCAGCGCACCGACCCGCGGGACGGCTATGAGACGGATCCGCAGGGGGAGGCCGCGGAGCAGGACCAGCAGCGGCTCAACCAGAAGCGCTACGAGGACCACATGCAACGCCACCGCGACAAGCGGGAGGACCGGTTGCGTAATGCGGAGGCCCGGCAGCCCGAGGAGGCGCCCTCGCTGTGGGGGTACGCCAAAAACCGGCTCACGAGGCGCGGGGACGACTCCTAACGCTCAACGACCGCCACGGGGAGCTTCTCCGGCGTGTGGCTATCGTCGCGGGGATGACTTCTTATCTTCGGCGCTTGGCTCCTCCGCATTCAACACAGTGGCACCGGGCCGGGCCCCGGCCGCCGCGGGCGCACCCAGCTGCCAGATCCGTCGCACGGTCCAACCCAGGAGGATCACGAGCAGCACGTTACGCAGGGTCAGCACCCCGGCCATGACCGGGTTCGCGTGGATCAGCGGCGTGTAGAACAGCGGGTAGATCACGAACGTGGTCGCCGCGATGCCCAGGGTCAGTAAGGCCGGGATGCGCCACCGGACGCGGTCGTGCAGCAGACCCACCATGATCACCGGGGCCAGCCAGATCATGAACTGCGGGGAGCCCACCTTGTTGAACACGATCAGCACGATGGTCAGCAGCAAGGATCCGGCGAGGACCAGGCGCGCCCTGTCCGCACCGCGCCGCAGTGCCCGGATGAGCAGCACCACGGCAACGAGAACGGCCATGAGCAGCAGCGGCTGCATGAGGGAGGCCATGACCTCCACACCGGGACCGTAGACCTCGGTGGAGTTGATCGCGGTGTTGTCCGCGATCCGGGAGTCGGCGAGCCCCAGGACAGCGGCCCACACCCACGGCGTGGAGAACGTGGCCTCGAGCTGCATCCCGCGGGAGCCTTGGTTGAGCAGGAAGTCCGCGATCCGCTCGATCCCGCCGAGCACCAGCACGCCCAGCACCACGAACAGCGTGACCACCACGCCCGCCGTGATGATGCGCACGCGCTGTTTGAGCGCGATGACCATGGCCAGCAGCACCGCGGCCGGCCACACCTTGATCCACGTGGCGATGCTCAGCAGCGCCGATCCCACCACCGGATGGCGCACGGCGTAGAGCAGGCCGATGAACACGATCGGCGCCGCCACACCCTCCACACGCGCGAAGCTGAGGTATCCCAGGAACACGGTGAAGACGACCCACCACCACCCGGCCAGCACACCGCTGCGCGGGGCGCGGTGGAGGAGGAACCACATGGCCACGGCGTTCAACGCGGTGATCATGAGCGTCCACGCCAGAAGGTAGAGGTCGTAGCCCGCGATCCTCGGGAACATGATGGGCACTTGGGCGAGCACGGGGTAGACCCACGGGCTGACGGAACCCTGGTCGGGCGCGTTGTACCCGGCCATCGCCCATTCGCGATACTGCTCGGTGTCGCTGAACGCCCACCCGTGCAGGAAGAACGTGGCCATCCAGCACAGGAAGTACACGTGCACCACCGCGAAGCCCACCCACACGGCGGCGGGGCGGTTCAGCCACTCCTGCGGACGACGACGCTGCGGCCCGGGCCGCGCGCCCGTCACCGAGTGAGCGGCGTCGTCGGCAGAGGCAGCCTCGGGGTGCGCGGTGGCTCCGCCAGTGGGTGCCGCGGGGGCACCCGTGCGCGGCACCGAGGTGCGGTGGGCGTCCCCGGGGGCGGGAGCCGTGTCGTCGTCAGGCGTGCGGGCCGGCAACCGGGCCTCCCTTCGCGGCGGAACCGGCGGGCCCGGCGGACCCCAGCCGGTACAGCCCGCGCGCGGACCACCACAGCAGGACCACGAGCAGCAGGTTGCGCAGGGTCAGCACGCCGGCCATGACGGGGTTGTTGTGGCTCAGCGCGGTGTAGAAGAGCGGGTAGACGAAGAACGTGGCGATCGCGATCAGCACCGCGAGGAACGCCGGGGTGCGCCACACCTTCCAGTTGTGCACCAGGCCCACCGCGATCACGGGGCCCAGCCACACCATGAACTGGGGCGAGCCCACCTTGTTGAACACGATGAAGGCCGTGACCATGGTCAGCGAACCCGCGAGGAACAGGGCCGTGCGGTCCAGGGCACCGGCGTGCACGCCGCGACGCAGCCCGCGGGCGATCAGCACCACGACCACCACGGCGGCCACCACGAACAGCGGCTGCATGAGCCGGGACATCACGTCCGAACCGGGGCCGCTGACCTGCATCGAGTTGATGTCCGTGTTCATATACATGCGGGAATCACCCACACCCAGCACCGAGAGCCACAGCCACGGGGTGCTGAACGTGGCCTCGAGCTGCATGCCGCGGTCGCCCTGCTGGGTCATGAAGTCCGCGATCTGGCGCGGTGATCCGGACACGAACGCGGCCGCCACGGCGAACAGCGTGACCAGGATCCCGGCGAGCAACACGGCGCCGCGACGTCGTGCGGCGGTCAACAGGGCGATCACGACGGCGGCCGGCCAGACCTTGATCCACGTGGCCAGGCTGAGGATCGCGGAGGCCACGAACGGGCGGGACACCCCGTAGACCAGGCCCAGCAGCACGAGCGGGGCCGTGAGACCGTCCACGCGCGCAAAGCCCAGCCAGCCCATGAGCAGGATGAACACGAGCCACCACCAGCCAGCGGGCAGGGCGGCGCGGTTACGACCCCAGTCGGTCAGCTTGCCCATGGCCACGGCGTTGAGCACCGCGATGATGAGCACCCACAGGAAGAAGTACGGGCCCGGTCCCGCGATGCCCGCGAGTCCCATGGGGATCTGCGCGAGCACGGGGTACACCCAGGGGCTGGGACCGTACGCGATGTTGCGGTCGTCGAAACCCGCTTCCGCCCACGCGCGGTAGATGTTGGTGTCGCTGAAGGCATTGCCCTGCAGCGAGACGATCAGGGCAAAAATCAGGAAGCCCACGTGCACCAGCAGGAACCCCACGAGCAGCGCGCCCGGTGTCATCAGACGATCCTGCGCGGCGCGGGGGAGCACGGCGTCCCGTGCCCGGGTAACGGCCGTGAAATATCTCTCTGTGGGCACGGATGAGGTCCTTGTCCGAATGCGCGCGGGATTCTGTTCTGGTCCGGGGGTGTGCACTGGTCCTGTTCGGGGGCGTGCGGCGCCCGAGGGTCCCGGCGCCTCGGACATACCGGTTCCGATTCTATGGGGAACCACTCCGGGGACCGCATACGGCACCATGATGCGCTCACCCCGCCCCCAAGGAACCCCCAGAACGCGCACTGTTCGAGTGCAAACCGTCCTGTAAAGTCAGGGGTCGGAGCCGCTGGACACCTCGGCTCGCCCACCACTGGTTGGCTGAGGGGGCTGGAATCCATGACCGCGACCGGTTCTCGCCCCTCTCCCGCGCACACCGGCTCCACCGCCAAGAATGATTCGCGCGCCCACATGGCGATCATCCAGGGCGTCATTGGTTCGCTCATGATGCTCGTGGGGTCCGTGGGGACCGGGTGGATCGCCAACGGCTCCCCCATGGTCCGGCACCCCCTGGTCATCGAACTGCGCGTGAACGTGTGGGGCGTGTACGGGTGCACCGTGCTGCTCACCGTGGGCGCCATGCTGCTCATCCGATCGTGGTTGCGCCTCGGTCAACGCCTGCGGGGATGGCCGCACGGGTCGTTGCGCACCGTGATGATCGCCGTGATCGCATGGTCCCTGCCCCTGTTCCTCGCCGTTCCCATCTACTCGCGGGACGTGTACGCGTACATCGGTCAGGGCCGGTTGATGCTGGCCGGCAAGGACCCGTACGTGGAGGGGATCTCCTCGCTCGACAACTGGTTCATGCTGGGCGCGGATCCGGAATGGGCGGAGGCCCGCACCCCGTACGGCCCCTATTTCCTGTGGATCGCCGCCGGGGTCGTCCGGTTGACCAACGCCCAGCCGGACGCCTCCGTGATGCTGTTCCGGGCGGTGGCGTACGTGGGAGTGGTGCTGTGCATGATCTACGTGCCCAAGCTCGCGCGCCTGCACGGGATCAACGGTGCCCGGGCTCTCTGGATCGCCGTGGCCAACCCGCTGTTCCTCATCAGCTTCGTGGCCAGCGCCCACAACGACGCACTCATGGTGGGCCTCGCCGTGGCCGGCGTATACGCCGCGGCCACAAAATATCCCCTGCTGGGCATACTTCTGGTCACGGGGTCCATCGGGATCAAACCCATCACCATCCTGCTGCTGCCGTTCATCGGTCTGCTCTGGGCGGGCAAGGGTGCCTCGTGGCCGCGGCGGTTCGTCATCTGGGCGGCCACCGCGCTCCTCAGTTTCGGGATCCTCGCGGTGAGCGGTTACGCGGATAACCTCGGTCTGGGCTGGGCCTGGGCCCTGTTGGACCCCACCCCGGGGTACACGGGGTACTCGCCGTCCGGGTTCCTGGGACAACAGGTGGAGCGCGTGGGAAACTTCTTCGGCCAACCGGGGGACGCCCTCGCATCGGTGTTCCGTCAGGTGCTGCAGTACGCGGCCATCGCCCTGGTCCTCGTGCTGATGTTCGTGGGCGGGGACCGCAGGATCGTGCGGCGAATGGCCCTCGCGTTCTCCGCCGTGGTGCTGCTGTCCCCCATCATCCAGCCCTGGTACATCCTGTGGCTCATCCCACTGCTGGCCGCGGCCGGCATCAAGGACAACTGGCAGATCCGCATCCTGTACATCGTGATCACGTTCTTCGTGGTCTTCGGGGCCCAGGACCAGCTGTCCGTGTGGCCGTTCATCGACCTCAGCGTGAGCGTGTCCCAGGTGGCGTTCATGATCACGGTGGCCTTCACGCTCTACCTGGCGCTGATCGATCCCCGCACCCGCACCCTGCTGACCCACGGTGGGTTCCGGGGCTGGGTGGATCCCGGCCCCCCTCAGGTGGCCGCGGGTACGACGGCGCACAAGGACTAACGCAGGCCCCTGAGCCTTTCGAGCTCGCGGCGGTCCTTCTTGGTGGGCCGCCCCGCCCCACGGTCCCGGCGGGCCACCGGCACGCTGAGTTCCGCGGGCCGCGGCGGGGAGTGGTCGATGTAGCACTGGGCCGCCACAGGGGCGCCCACACGCTTGACGATGAGCTTGGTGACCTGGAACTCCTGCTGCCACCCCGGGCGGCGCACACTCACCCGATCCCCCACCCGCACCGGCTGGGCGGCCTTCACGGGGGCGCCGTTGAGCCGCACGTGTCCCGCGCGGCACGCGGTCGTGGCGGCGGAGCGGGTCTTGAACAACCGCACCGACCACAACCACACGTCCAGGCGGGCGCTACCGGGTTCGTTGGCTGGGGCGTTCATGGGGTCCACGGTACTCGGGGGTGACGACGCGGTTCCCGCCCACCCCTCGCCGCCGGCCCCGCGCGCGATAGGGAGCCAGCGTGACGACGCGCCCGAGCGCCGTCTCACCCCCGTGGCAGCGGCGGCGTCCTCGGCGGCGCGGTGCGAGCGGGAAGCAGCGCCTCGAAAATCGTGGCCAGGCGCAACAGCTCGGTATCGTCATATGCCCGGCCCGCGAGCGTGAGGCCCACGGGCATCCCGATGTCCACCATGACACCCATCGGCACCGTGACCGTGGGGATCCCCAGATGCCGTGGCACCAGGTTCCCGTTGGCCACCCACGTCCCATTGCGCCAGGCCAGGTCCGCAGAATCCGGATTCACGTCCGCGTCCGCCGGGCCCACGTCCGCGACCGCGGGGAAGACCACCCCGTCCAGACCGAGCTCGTCCAGCCACGCTTCGAGATCCACCTGCCGGGTGCGCTCGAGTCCGCGCACGCCCTCGGCCAACTCGGGGATCCGGGTCAGCTCCACGCGGCCGTGGTCGCGCATGAACTGGGGGTAGTCGGCGATGTCGTCCTCGAACCCGTCGTAGCGGTCCGGCAGTGCGCCGGGCGGGTGCGGGAAGATCTCCTCCCCGGCCACGTCCGCCAACCGATGCAGCGCAGGGTCCCCGTTCGCGTCCAGGAAGTCGTCCCACGCCCACGCGGAGAGATCCACGATCTCCCGCTTCAGGTACTCGGGGCTCACGAATCCGCGGGTCGCGATGGTGGGGGCGCCGGGGCGGTCCCCCTCGTAGTTGCTCACGACCGGGAAGTCCACCTCCACGACCTCCGCGCCCGCGGCCTCCAGGGCGACACGGGCGTGCTGCCACACGGCCATGACCGAGTCCCGCGTGACGATCCGCTGCCCGGTGGGCCCGCCGATCCCGGGGTCCTCCGCGGTACCGGCCAGGGGGTCGGCATTGACGTACATGCGCGGCACCCCCAGCCGTGTACCGCGCAGCGGCTGCGCCCCGGCGGTGACGTCGCCCGCCGCCAGGGAGCGGTAGGACTCCGGACGCACCGCCGAGGCCTTGGGGATCGCAACCCAGGGTTGGACGCGCCAGAAGTCACCGCGGACGTGGGCGTCGTCGGCGACGATGACGTCCAGGACCTCGAGCATGTCCGCCATCGAGCGGGTGTGGGGCACCACCACGTCCATGGTGGGCACCAGCGGCCAGTTGCCCCGCACGGAGATGACCCCGCGCGACGGCGTGTAGGCGCACAGCCCGTTGTTCGACGCGGGCGCGCGCCCGGAGGACCACGTCTCCTCTCCGAGCCCGAAGCTCGCGAACGACGCCGCCGTGGCCGTCCCGGAGCCGTTGGAGGACCCCGATCCGAAGGCCGCCGTGAGGTAGTGCTCGTTGTACGGGCTCTCGGCGCGCCCGTACGCCCCGCGCTGCATACCACCGTTGGCCATGGGCGGCATGTTGGTCAGACCCAGCAGAACGGCCCCGCCCGCGCGCAACCGCTCGATCGTGAAGGCGTCCCGCTGCGCCACGAGGTCCCGGAACGCCGGAGATCCCGCGGCGACCGTGAGCCCCCGCGCGCAGTAGCTGTCCTTCGCGGTGTACGGGATACCGTCCAGCGGGCCCAGGGTCTCGCCGCGCTCGCGGCGTCGGTCCGATGCCCGCGCCTGCTCGAGGGCGTCGGGAGCGTCCACGACCACGGAGTTCAAGCGGATGCCGTCACGGTCGTATGTCGCGATGCGCCGCTGGTACGCCAGGACCAGTTCCTCGCTGGTCACCTCCCCCGCCTCGAGCGCAGCGCGCAGCTGTGCGATCGAGGCCTCCACGACGTCGACGCCGCTCATGCCCGCTCCTCCCCCGACGGCGACGCCGCCCGCGGCGCCGGTTGCTGCTGGGTGATGCAATGGATCCCGCCGCCGAAAGCGAAGATGTCCCGGGCGTCCACCAGTTCGATGGTCCGGTCCGGGTAGACCTCCTGCAGGATTCGCGCCGCCTCCGCGTCACGGGGATCGTCGAAGGCGCACAGCACCACCACGCCGTTGCCCACGTAGTGGTTGATGTAGGACCAGTCCACGTACCCCTCCTCGTCGGTGAGCACGGTCGGCGCGGGCACACCCACCACGCGCAGCGGCTGTCCCGTGGCATCCACGGCAGCCTCCAGGCACCGCCGGATCTCTTGCGACACCGCGTGATCGGGGTGGCGCGGATCGGTCTGCTCGTGCATCAGGACCGTACCGGGCCCCGCGAACGCCGCGACGATGTCCACGTGGCCGCGCGTACCGAACTGGTCGTAGTCCCGGCTCAGCCCCCGGGGCAGCCAGATCGCCTTGGTGGTGCCCAGCTGCTCGTGGATCAAGGCCTCCACCCGTTCCCTGGTAGCCCCCGGATTACGGCCCGGATCCAGTTGCACGGTCTCGGTGAGCAATACGGTCCCCCGCCCATCCACGTGGAACCCACCACCCTCGTTGACCAGCTCGCTCGAGGCCAGCGGGACACCCGCCGTGTCCGCGACGAACGCCCCCACCTTCCGGTCGTTCTCCCACGAGGCCCACTCCTGCGCGCCCCAGCCGTTGAACACCCAATCCACGGCCGCCACCCGGCCCTCGGGGTCGTGCACGAACGTGGGGCCGGAGTCCCGGATCCAGGCATCGTCGAGCGGGGCCACGGCGAGGTCCGCGACGTCGCCCAGCGCGTCCCGGGCGGCGTCGACGTCGCCCGGGTGCGCCACCACGGTGACCTTCTCGTAGCGTGCGATGGTGCGTGCTACCCGGGACCACGCGCGACGGGCCCGGTCAAGGGTTTCGTCCCCCCGCTGCCCGAACGTGGCGTTGGGCGGGGGGAACGCGAGCCACGTGCGTTCGTGCGGCTCCCACTCGGCGGGCATCACGGTATCCCTGGCGGTCGTGTCGGTGATCGTGTGCGAAGAAGGCACGGTGTTCCTTTTCGGTCTCTCGGACGGGTTCGGGTCGGTCTGGATCAGCGCACGCCCTAGTCGATGACGGGCAGTTCCGTGGTCTCGAAGCGCTGCCTGAAGAACGCGGGGTTGCGGCGGTACTGCACGAACATCATGAGCAGTCCGAGCAGCAGGATCCCCACCCCCAGGATGAACACGAGACCCACGCCCCCGATCTCGGAACCGGACCCGTAGTCCGGGTCCATGGAGTCGTAGGAGGTCTGGACGAAGAACACCAGCAGCAGGATCCCGCCCACCAGGGGAGCCGCGAACTTCCCCAGGAAACCGCGCACGCTCTTGAACGCGTCCCGGCGGAAGTACCACACGCACGCGAGGGCGGTGACGCCGTAGTAGAAGCACACCATCATGCCCAGGGTGGTGATGGTGTCCCACAGGACGTTCTCGGAGATCACGCGCATCACGGCGTAGAACACGGACGCGATGACGGCCGCGGCCATGGTCGCGTATCCCGGGGTCTGGAACCGTGCGTTGACCCGGGCGTACTTGCGCGGCAGGGCCCCGTAGTAGCCCATGGCCAGCATCGTGCGCGCCGGCGAGATCATGGTGGACTGCAGGGACGCGGCGGAGGACGAGAGGACGGCGATGGACATCAGGACCGCGGTGGGGCCCATGATCGGTCCGGCGAGCGCGGCGAACACGTTCTCCTGGATCTCCGGGTTACCCAGGCCCACTCCCTCCGAGGACACCCCGGAGTACATGAGCACGGCCAGGGCGACCATGAGGTACAGGGCGACGATCACCAGGATGGTGGCCAGGGCGGATCTCCCGGGGGTGTTGGCCCCGTCGGTGCTCTCCTCGTTGAGGGTGAGCACCACGTCCCAGCCCCAATAGATGAACACGGACAGGGACACGCCCGCCGCGAAGGTCGAGAACGAGTCGACACTGAGTGGGTTGAACCAGTCGGGGTCCATGTGCAGCCCCTCGAAGGCCGTGCCATCCGCCACGTGCAGATACGCGGCGACCGAGAACCACACCAGCACGATCACCTGGAACCCCACGAGCAGGTACTGGACCACCTTGGTGGCCTCCATGCCCCGGTAGGAGATCCAGGACGCCAATGCCACGAACACGAGACACGTGGCCACGTTGAGCGGCACATTGCGGGTCAGCTCGGCGATCTCCTCCCGGCCGGTGACCTGCGCTATGGCCAGGTACAGGAAGTCCACGGCGATCCCGGCCAGGTTGGACAGCACCAGGATGGTCGCGGCCAGCAGGCCCCAGCTACCCATCCATCCGACCCACGGCCCAAAGGCCTTGGAGACCCACGTGAACGTGGTGCCGGAGTCCGGCATGGCCCGGTTCAACTGCCGGTAGCCCAGGGCCACGAGCAGCATGGGAAGGAATCCCACCAGGAGGATGGCCGGTAAGTGGGTGCCGACCGCCGCGGCCGTGGGACCCAGGGCCCCGGAGAGGGTGTAGGCCGGGGCGATCGTGGACACGCCGATGACGAGTGATCCGAGCAATCCCACCGATCCGGCGTTGAGGCCCTTGCCCTGGGTCTCCTCCGCCCCGGGGGACGCGGTGCCGGATGTAGCGGAGGGCGTGGTTCCGGGTAGTTTCCCGGGAGCGTCGTGACTCATGTCAGTGTCTCCTCGGTCGCGCCCTTGCGCGCGGCGTCGTCGTCGGCTGCACGGGGCAGCACGATCATGGGGATGGGAAGGTGACGCAGGATGCGGGCGGTGGTGGTCCCCAGGAAGATCTGGCGGTTCCCGGCGAGGCGCGAGGACCCCACGAAGAGCACGGAACCGGGCTCCCAGGAGATGTCGTCCACCGTCTGCTTGAGGTTCTTGCCCTGGGCCACGCGCACGCTCACGGGGTTTTGCGCGCCGATCTCGGCGGCCGCGTCCTCGAGGGTTCGCTGCGCGAGGTCCACGGCGGCCTCGGGTGCGCCGTGGACCTGGTCCAACGGCAGGAAGTTCACGAGCACGAGCTCCAGACCGGTCCGACTCACGGCGCGGCGCGTCTCGGAGATGATCCGCTGCGCACCGGGGCGGGTCCCCACCCCGGCGTACAAGCGCGTGATCGCTTCCTCGCCCTTGTAGCGCCGCGGGGCCAGTGCCACGGGCACGGTCGCCCGGTGCAGCAGGGCGTCCGCGACCGGACCCACCGAGAACTTGGCGGTGTACTTCCCGCTCGCCGCGCCGACCACCATGAGCCCGGCGCCGAACTCCTCCACGGCCCGGATCAGACCGTCCGCCACGGACGGTGAGCTGCGCACGTGAGCGCGCGCGACGACGTCCTCGGGAACCAGTGCGAGCCCCTCGTCCAGCCACTCGGCGGCCTGGCGGGTGATCATCGGGACGACGTTGCCCACGGGCGGGTACACGTGGCTGTACGGGTCGTCGGTGCGCACCACGCACACCAGCTCCAGCTCGGCGTGGTAGGCCCGGGCCATCACCACGGCCAGGCGCAGCGCCTCCTTGCTGCGCTTGTCCCCGCCGTACGCCACGACGTAGCGGAAGGCGGACCGTCCCGCGCCGTCGCCCTGCGCACCCGGAGCGTGGGTGACGGAGGCACTCACCGCTGTCCCCTCGCCTCGAGGATCCGGGAGGCGGCCAGTGCGCCCTGGCGCAGAGCGCCGTCGACGTGCTGATAACCCTCCGCCGCGAGATCGGAACACGCCCAGCGGATGGGGCCCACGGGCTCCGACTGGATGGCCCCGTAGCGGGACAGCCCGCCTAGGTCGAAGGACGCGGCGTAGGCACCGCGCGTCCACTCCTCGGAGCCGAAGTCGGACTCGTAGTAGACCACCGGGGTCAGCGCTTCCTCGCCCAGGTAGTGGGACAAGGACTCGAGGATCCGGCGCTTGCGCTCCTCGGCGGGCAGCCGGAAGACCTCGTCCGCCTTCTCGTCCGAGACGAAGCCCACCAGGGTGCCCCGGGTGTCCTCGTGGTTGGTGTTGTCGTAGACCTCCTGCGAGAGCTCGTACGCCCCGAAGCCCGTGCCGGACAGGCCCTTCTCCCGCCAGAACGGGGTCTCGTACACCGCGTGGACCTTGATGACGATCCCCAGGGACTGGTGCTGGTGCATCTGGTGCTGCATCCGGGGCAGCGGGGGTTCGAACGAGATCCGGGAGTAGAGGTTCGGGGGGACCGCGACCACCACGTCCTTGGCGTGGACGGTCACCCGGTCCGAATAGACCGTGACCGTGGCGTTGGGGTCGTGCTCCTCGTAGGTCTGGCCCTCCCCGGCCCAGGTGATCGTGCGCACGGGGGAGTTCAGGAACACCACCGTTCCGGGATCACTGGCGACCTCCTTGGCGCCCTCGTCCACGCCCAGCTCACCGGCCATCGTGACGGACACCGACTGCATCCCGCCCACCACGCGGCGGTCCAGGATGAAGTCCTCGTCCACGAGGTTGGAGAAGGAACCGGCGGAGGCCGCCATGAGCACGGCCTGCAGCGCGGAGAACGCGTGGGACGGCTTGGTCAGCATGCCCCCTGCGATGAAGATACCGATGTTGTTGCAGGCTTCCTCGTCCGAGCTGTTGCGACGCAGCCAGTCGTGGAAGGACACGGTGTCCAGTTCCCGGGCCTTGGGATGGGCCCAGGGTTCCGTGGCGCCGATCTCCGAGGCCAGCTCGTCCAGCTTCCCGATCAACTTCTCCATCTCCGCCTCCGTCTCCGGGGAGGCCGGGAACATGTGACCGGTGTAGGCGTGCCGGGTGCCGTCCGGGGCGATGTAGACCGAATCGCCCTCGCGGTAGCGCTCGAAGGTCTCGAGTCCCAGCTCATCCACGAGGGACAGCAACTCGGTCTGGTCCGGGGAGATCCACTGGCCGCCGATCTCCAGGAACGCGTCATCGATGGTCCTGGACCAGGTCCGTCCACCCACGCGGTCACGGGCTTCCAGGACAGCCACGGACTTACCGGCCTGCGACAACCGGCGCGCCGCCATGAGCCCGGCCGGGCCGGCGCCCACGATCACGACGTCCCGCTCGATGGCCTCTCGGGATCCGATGATTCGTTGCTCTGACATGGTGTTTTCCTCTCCAGATATAATGAAGAACATTCATTTATGGGTGATGCGCGGATGCACGCTCCGCATGGGATCGTGAGGGTGGGGTGGGACGCCGTGCAGTGGTTGCGCGAGCGACGCCTCCGGGAGGATCAGTGGTGAAGGACAGTTCCACGCGCGGCCGGGGCCGCCCACTGAATCCGGTGCTCACGCAACGCAAGATCGCCAGCGCCGCGGTGTCCCTCATCCAGTCCGGTGGCTACCGCGCCCTGACCATGGCCGCGCTCGCCCGCCAGCTCGGCGTCTCCGCCTCCGCCCTGTACAACCACGTGGGGTCCAAGCGGGACATCATGATCCTGGTCCAGGACCGAGTCAACCAGGAGATCGACTGCTCGGCCTTCGACGCGCAGGACTGGGATGTGGCCCTGGAGCGGTGGGCGCGTTCCTACCGTGAGGTCTACGCCCGCAACATCCCCCTGATCCCCGTCATGGCCGTCCTGCCGGTCGCCAATTCCCCGCACACCCTGGCCATGTACGAGAAGGTGGCCGCGGGACTCACGCGCGCCGGTTGGCCGCGGTCCTGGGTAGTCAACACGATCGTGGCGGTGGAATCCCTGGTCTTCGGCTCCGCCTACGACGCCGTGGCACCGGATAACATCTTCGATCCCGGCGAACTCAGCGAGGTAGCCCCCATGTTCTCCGCGGCCGTTGCGCATCGTGACCTCTCCCTGGATTCACGACGCCGCTCGCCCGGGCCCCATGGTGCGGGGGCCGAGACAGCGGCGTCGCCCGCCGATGTGGCGTTCGACGTGGGGCTGCGTAGTCTGCTGTCCGGGTTCCGGGTGCACCTGGACGCCTTGCGGGCCCAGGAGCCCGGAATCACGAGTGGCGGATCAGACCTCGAGTGAGTGCATCACGTGCTTGACGCGCGTGTATTCCTCGACCGAGTACAGGGACAGGTCCTTGCCGTAGCCGGAATTCTTGAACCCGCCGTGGGGCATTTCGGAGATCAGCAGCATGTGGGTGTTGACCCACACGCACCCGAAGTCCAGGTCCCGGCTCACGCGCATCGCAGTGCCGTGGTCGGAGGTCCACAGGCTGGAGGCCAGAGCGTAGGGGACGTCGTTGGCGAGCTCCACAGCCTCCTCCTCCGAGGAGAACCGCTGCACCGTGAGCACGGGGCCGAACGTCTCCTCCTGCACCAGGGTGTCGTCCTGACGCACACCCGTGATGATGGTCGGTTCGATGAAGAAACCCTCCGTGCCCGCCACGGGTTTGCCGCCCGTGACCACCGTGGCGTGTTCCGGGACGCTCTCCAGCTTGGCGCGCACATCCGCGAAGTGGCGCTCGTTGTTCAGCGGCCCGTAGTCGTTGCGCGATTCGTCCGCGTTACCGGTCGTGAGCTTCTCGGCCTCCGCAACCAGCAGACGCACGAGCTCGTCGTGGACGCCGTCCGCCACGAGGATGCGGGTGACCGCAGTGCAGTCCTGGCCGGCGTTGAACGTGCCGTACTGGACGAGCTGCTGTGCCGTGCGCGGCAGGTCCGCGTCCGCGAAGACCACGGCCGGCGCCTTGCCGCCGAGTTCCAGGTGGGATCGCTTGAGCCCGTCCGCCGCACTGCGCGCGACCGCCCGACCGGCACGCACCGAACCGGTGATGGAGACCATGGCGGGAGCGGGGTGTTCGGTGAGCAGGGCACCCGTGCCACCGTCACCCAGGACCACGTTGAGCACGCCCGGGGGAAGCACCTCACCCGCGATCCGGGCCAGGACCAGGGTGGACTCCGGGGTGGTGTCGCTGGGCTTGAGCACGATCGTGTTGCCCGCCGCGAGCGCCGGGCCGATCTTCCACAGGGCCATCATGAGCGGGTAGTTCCACGGCGTCACCTGAGCCACCACGCCCAAGGGCTCGCGGCGCACGTAGGACGTGTGTTCCGACATGTACTCGGTGGCGGCCCTGCCCTCGAGCGTGCGAGCGGCCCCGGCGAAGAAGCGCAGGTTGTCCGCTCCGGCGTCGACCTCCTCCTCACCGATCAGCACCCTGGGCTGACCGGTGTTGCGGTGCTGGGCCTCGATCAGCTCGTCCCGGTGCTCCACGAGCCCATCCGCAATACGCAGCAGGGCTTCTTGGCGTTCTGCGGGGGTGGTGCGCTTCCAGGTCCGGGCCGCATCCGTGGCGGCACGGAAAGCCGCCTCCACGTCCTCCTGGCCACTGACGGGTGAGACCGCCACCGTCTCCCCGGTGCCGGGGTTGACGATGTCGACGGTGTCCCGGCCCTGGGCCGGCACGAACCGGCCGTTGATGAAGTTCTGCAGCACTTCGCTCATGGAGACCTCCCTGGTGTGAGTGCTTCTCGGGTGGCGGCTCCGCCGGCGGTGATCGCTCGGTCATGGCGCCCCGATGATGGTTGCGTGGATCACTTTAAATGATCGTCATTCATTTTTGAACCCCCTGACAAAGGAAAGTGCGCGGTCGGCACACATGTGTGCCGACCGCGCACTCGTGGCGGGGGACCACCTCGATGCTCAGTGGCCGTGACCCCCGTGCCCACCGTGCCCCTCGGCACCCGCTGAGGGAGCGGCGTCGTCGTGGGCATGGTCGTGACCCTCGTGGGAACCGTGCCCGTGGGAAACGTGTCCGTGCGCCTTCTCCTCCCGCGCCGGAGCCTCCGGTTTGCCCGTCACCACCGCGAGTTCCACCGGCGTCTGCGGCAGGTCGATGGTCTTGGCCACTTCACCCTTGGTCAGATCCACCGCGTGCAGTTTCTTGTTCTGCGCGTCGGTCACGTAGGCGCTCGAGCCGGCCACCTTGATCGCGGGACCCGCCTCCTGCCAGTCCGCCTTCTCCTCCCATCGCTGGATCACGTCGATCTTCCGGACCACCTTTCCGGACTCCACGTCGATCACGTTGAGCTTGCCGTCGTACGTGAGCACCAAAGCCTCACCCTCCGGCCCGCGGGCTAGCGAACGGAACCAGTAGGACGAGCCCAGGTCCACCAGCCGGCGCGACCCGTCCCGGGTGTCGAAGAGTGCCACTCGCGTGGGGCGCTCCTGCTCGGCATCCTCGTCCACCTTGTAGTCGCCCAGCACGATCGGCGACCTCTCCGAACCTGCGAGGTTGCCCGAGCGCGCGTAGGCGTCCGCCACGGCCACCTTGTGGAACGTCCCGTCCCGATAGATCACGGGCCCGTTCTCGCAACCCGCCATCACGGTGTCGGTGCTCGCTCCCGGCGCGGCCGCCGCCTCACCGTGCACGCCCGGGCAGTCCGTCGTCTCGGCCTTGACGGCGCCGTCCTTGCCAAGCACACGCACGGTGTGCCGTTCATCCTCCGTGCCCTGGGTCGTGAACAGCGTGCCGTCGGTCAGCTCGAGCGCCACACCGTGGTGCGGGTGCTCGGTCTTCCGTTCGGTTGTGTCCGGCGCGCCGTCCTTCAGCGTCTCGGACTCGAAGGTCGTGATGGAACCGTCCCCGTCGCCGAACAACGTGGTCTTGCCGTGGTGAACCACCACGTGCCCGGCATGCGGGGCGCCGAAGGTCACGTCGGTCAGCTCGGGTGCGGATTCGCGGTAGTGGTAGTGGTCGCCGTGCTTATGCGCGTCCAAGCCGGTGTCGTGCACGCGGAACACGTCGCCGTCGCTGACCATCACGTGCCTGCCGTCCCCGGCGTTGCTGAGGCGCAGGAACCCGTCCTTCTCAGTCTTATCCAGGACCTCGCCGGACGCGGTGTCCGCGGTGAGCAGACCGCCGTCGTACGCCACCACCGCGCGCGGGGTGAGTCGCGAGACCTCCTTGGTCGCGGCCTTCGTGGTCTCCTCGGCGCGCGGGGACGACGACGCTTCTCCCGCCTGCCCCGCGCCACCCGCCCCGCACGCGGTGAGGGCCAGGACGCCGACGGCCAGCGCGGCCAGGGGGACGGGCCCCCGGCGATGCATGGTGATGAATCCGAGCATGGACGAGCGAGCCCCGCCAGGGGCGGTGTGTTCGATGGTGTGCATGCGAGCACTGTAGCCTAAGTGAGAATCATTCTTATCTAACCGCCTGTTATGTCATCGGCCCCACCGGTTCCCTCGTCCCTCCGGGTGGGCCCGGCGGTTCCAGCCCCAGACCGCCCCTCCGTGAGATGTCATTACACCCCGGGCGCGGGTGGTGAGCATGACTGGGGGAGGCTCCATGACCTACCCCCGTGCATCACCCAATCAATGGCCGGCATTCCCCGTCCGCTTCGAAGAAGAAATACGAATGGAATGCCACACTATTTTCATGAGGGTGATCCTGCTAGACTGAAGCCTTATAACTACGTACGACAATGGACTTCACGACGTGCGAGGAGTGAACAATGGATCACCTAGCCATTCTTATCGGTTCGATATTGCTTATCCTTCTGGTTACTGGCCTCATTTACTTTTTCGGAAGCGTCCTTAAATCCGCACTGTTCGGCGGCTCTAACCAGCCATCCGACCCGGATGATCCGCGCCGGCGCCGATGACCAAGCGCTCGAGACGCCGGGTATTGGGGCGCGGCCCCGCAATGCACGTAATGCAGTCATCAATTCAGTCACAATTATCCCGCCCATAAGGGCTGAAATGTGTCCTCGGCACCTCCCATGGCGATAACCCATTGTCACTCGGATCCACCGAATTCAAGAGTGCACAAAATTTTCCCGGCAGTACAACCGCCATTCCCGCTTCGGTATTTCTGTTCGAGGTCATTCACCCCCACCCCTGGACGCCGGCGCCAGCATTCGGGGCATGATGGGACCACCCGTCACCGTCGCGAGGAGCCGCAGCATGAGCCCGTCACCGCACACCGTGGGAATCATCGGTCTCGGATCCATGGGCAAGCCCATGGCCGGGCACATCATCAGCGCCGGGCACGACGTGGTGGTTCTGCATCGCAGCCTCCACAAGGCCCCGGGGGCCCGCGCGGTGGACACGCCGCGGCACATGGCGCGCCAGTGCGACGTCGTGATCCTGTTGGTGCCCGGCGCCCCGGAAATCGACGGCGTGCTGGAAGAACTCGCTGAGGGCGCCCGCGAGCGCGACGCCGACCACGACCGCCTGGTCCTGGCGATCAGCTCCACCGTCTCCCCCGTGGACATCACCCGCTGGCACCGGGACACCTCGGGTGTCGAGTTCGTGGACGCGCCCATCAGCGGCGGGGAGGCCGGGGCGATCCGCGGGGACCTGTCCGTCATGGTGGGTGGCGACGACGCCGCCGCAGGCCTGGTCTCGGACGTCCTGTCCTCGTGCGGTCGCCCCGTCCACCTGGGGCCGCTGGGGGCCGGGCAGGTAGCGAAGGCGTGCAACCAGCTGATCTGCGCGGCGGAGATCGTGGCGATCTCCGAGGCCAGCGTTGTGGCCGAACGGGCCGGACTGGACCTGGCCACACTGCTGGACCTGCTCCAGGGCGGCTACGCGGGATCCACCATCCTGGCGGACAAGACTCCCAAGCTCGTGGCCCACGACTACTCGGTGTCCGCGCAGGCGGCCTTCGTTCACAAGGACGTCTCCGCGTACCTCGATGCCGCCCGCGCCACCGGAACCACGTCGGTGCTGGGCGGGCCCATCGCGGCCGCGGCGCAACAGCTCATCGACGCGGGACTGGGCGAGCAGGACTCCGCGGTGTTCCAGAAGTGGATCGCGGACAGAACCGAGAAGTGAACGACCTGGGACCCACCCCTGAGAACACCTGTGCCCCGATAATGCACACCACAGCGTCGTAGCGTGCATTATCGGGGCAGGAATGTAGTGAGGGCCCTGAACCCTACTTGTAGAACCGGTTCAGGAAGCGCGCCACCACCGCGGGGCGCTCCTCCCCCTCGATCTCGATCGTCGCATCCGCCACCTGGTGCAGGCCGTTGCCCTTGACCTCCGCGACCTCCGCGATGGTCACGGTCATCCGGATGCGTGCGCCCACCTTCACCGGTGAGGTGAAACGGACCTTGTCCACGCCGTAGCTGACCTTGGTCTTCACGTCGGACACGTCGAAGAGCTCGGACCACATGGGGATCAGCAGCGACAGGGTCAAGAACCCGTGTGCGATGGGCCCACCGAACGGACCGTCCGCGGCCTTCTCCGGATCGGTGTGGATCCACTGGTGGTCATCGGTGGCGTCCGCAAACAGGTTCACCTGGTCCTGGGTGATCTCGCGCCGCTCGGAGTAGCCCAAATCCTTCCCCGCGAGCTCGGCCACCTCGTCGAACAGAACAACGGTCTTGGCGGTCATGACATGCTCCCTCTGGGGTTCTGCTCCGGCGGTGATGGGCGTCACCGCATGTTTCTTTCATGGGACCGTATTTAATTGAGATTACCAACGGTTAAGATTATCCACGATGATCCTTCGGCGGACGGTCCCACCCCCCGCCCACCGCACGGAGCACGTCACGACACGACACCCAGGAGCAGCGACATGACCACCCCCCTTCCGCAGGACGCCCTTGACCCAGCGCCGGACCTGAGGACGAGTGATCTCGCGAGCGAGCCGGTGTTCCTCATGGCCCGGGCGAGTTCCCTGGCTTCCGCGTCCGCCAACCGGGCCCTGGGGGAACTGGACCTGAAGGTGCGCCATTACTCGGCCCTGTCCCTCGTGTGTTCGGACCTGCACCCGTCCCAGCGGGACCTGAGCAGGTACCTTGTCCTGGACCCCAGCCAGATCGTGCTGATCGTGGATTCCCTCGAGCGTCGCGGGGCCGTAGTGCGGCGCACCGACCCCAATGATCGCCGCTCCAAGTTGATCGAGCCCACGGACAAGGGCCGCGAGCTCTACCGGCGTGCGCGCGCCGCGGTGGACCGCTGCACGGACGGGACAATGGCACCCCTGAGCGAGGACGAACGGGCCACCCTGTTGGACTTGCTGCAGCGCGTGGCACTGGGCTGAGCGCACCGTCATACGGCCCCGCCCGCCCCGGGATTCCGGGTGTTCACGCCCGCGAACACGTACCGTGGAACCAGCACACTCGACTCCCCCGCGCTCCCCCTACCGATCGAGGTCACGCACCATGCGCTCCGCCGCCCCCGCCGCCCTTTCCGCCCTCTGCGCCATGCTGCTGCTCACCGGCTGCGGTTCCGGCGGCGACGCGGGGGGCGACGACGCCGCGAACGGTACCGCAGCGACGTCGTCCACCGCGACCGAACAGCCCAGCGCGACACCCACGCCCACCCAGCCGCCAGAGCTGATCGGCGGGGGCACCACCCTGTTCCCCGAGCGCCGGTTCGTGGCGCTCTACGGACACCCGGGCACCCCGGGGCTGGGCGCGCTGGGTGAGCAGGGGCCGGAGGAATCCGCCGAGCGGGCGATCGAGCTGGCCAAGCAGTACGAGCCCTACAGCCAGGAGAAAATGATCCCGGCGTTCGAGATCATCGCGACCACCGCCTCCTCCGACCCGGGGCCGGACGGCGACTTCTCCAGCGAGGCTCCCGTGGAGCGCCTCATGCCGTACATCGAGGCCGCGCAGAAGCACGGGATCTACGTGGTCCTGGACCTGCAGCCCGGCCGCTCGGACTTCCTGTCCCAGGCCAAGCGGTACGAGGAACTGCTCAAGCGGCCCAACGTGGGCCTGGCCCTGGACCCCGAGTGGCGGCTGGGGCCAGGGCAGTACCCGCTGCAGCAGATCGGGTCCGTGAGCGCTCAGGAGATCAACGAGACCACGCAGTGGCTCGCCCGGCTCACGGCCGAGAACGGCCTGCCCCAGAAGACCCTGATCCTGCACCAGTTCTCCATGCCCATGATCCAGAACCGTGAGGCCATCACGACGGACCACCCCGAGCTCGCGTTCCTCCTGCACGCGGACGGGCACGGCACCCCGGATCTGAAGATGTCCACGTGGGACGCTCTGCAGCACGAGCTGCCCCGGGGGATCCGCATGGCGTGGAAGAACTTCTACGACGAGGACACCCCCACGTTCACCCCCAAGCAGACCTTCGAGCTGACGCCCAAGCCGTGGTTCGTGTCCTACCAGTGAGCCGCTCGGGCTGGCGGAGTCTTTTGGTTCGGCAGACACCGCGGTTCCGGGGAGTCGCCCGGGCCGGAAGACCCGCCACTCCCGAGGTTTTGAAGCGGGTGCTCCCAGGAAATTGTTCCGCGCATGTCTTCCCCCGGCCGGGACGTCGGGTCTAGATTATGAGGACCTGTTCGCTCCACGGAAGGAAGTGCCTATGGGACTCGGTGACAAGATCAGTAATGCTGCGGAGAAGGCTTCCGGTTCCGCCAAGGAAAAGCTTGGTGACGCCACGGACAACGCAGATCTGCAAGCTGAGGGTGCCGGGGAGAAAGCTTCCGGTGGCGCCAAGCAGTCCGTGGAGAACATCAAAGACGCCGGCAAGAATCTCAAGGACGGGCTGGGCTGAGATCCGCACCCGCCACCTTTCGACCGGAAGGCCCTCGTCGTGAACACGACGGGGGCCTTTCGTCTGCCCGCCCCACCGCGGTCCGGATCACCGCACCGCGAACCGCTTGCGCGCGATCAGCAGGCACACCAGGGATAGGGCCGCCACCGCCGCGTAGTAGATGCTCGGTGAGGTCAGAGAGCCGGTGGAGCTCACGAGCCACGCGAGCACGAGGGGTGCGAATCCCCCGAACACCGTGACGCCCAGGTTGTAGGCCACGGACATCCCCGTGGTGCGGATCTGCGTGGGGAACATGTCGGTGAGCAGCGCAGGCATGGGGCCGAAGTACAGGGCCATGATCACGCCCAGCACCGCTTGCACCACGGTTAGGGTGGCCACCGTCGGGGCCGCGACCAACCACAGGAACAGCGGGTACACCACCACGATGCCCACCGCGGAGGCCACGAGCATGACCCGGGCAGGTCCCACGCGGTCCGCGAGGTGCCCCACGAACGGGGAGCCCACCAGGGTCACCGCGCCGGCCACCACACCGCCCAGGTACGCGGCCCACGAGGGCAGGTCAAAGTTCTGGATCGAGTACGTGGGCATGAACAGGATCGTGTACACGGACATGGACGCCAGGCCCACCACACCTGCGGCCGTGAGCCACCGGCCGGCGGAGTGGACGATGGTCTGCGCGAGGGGACCGCGCCCGAGGGACGGGCGGGGCGGCGTCGTTGTACCCGTGCTCTCCGAGGGCGACGACGCCGCTCGCGCACGCTCGTCCTGCAACGCCCGGAAGTCCGGGGTCTCGTCCATGCGCAAGCGGATGTAGAGGCCCACGGGGCCGATGAGCAGGCCGAAGAGGTAGGGGATGCGCCAGCCCCACGAGTACAGCGCGTCGTGGCTCAGCAGGGTGTGCAGCGCGAACCCGAAACCGGAGGCCATCAGGATCGCAAGGCCCTGGGTCGCCACTTGCCACGACCCGTAGAAGGCGCGCTTGTCGGGGGCGTTCTCGATCAGGAACGCGGTGGCCGTGCCGAACTCGCCACCGGCGGAGAAGCCCTGGATCAGGCGGGCGAGCAGGATGAGCAGCGCTGCCGCGGGGCCGATGACCGCCGCCGTGGGGGCGAGCAGCATGATGAGCGTGCCGAGCATCATCAGGGCAATCGTGATGGTCAGGGCCGGGCGGCGACCGTGGCGGTCCGCGTAGGAGCCCAGCACCAGGGCACCGAGCGGGCGAATCAGGTACGACAGTGCGAACGTACCGAACGTCAGCAGGGTGCCCGTGACCTGTCCGATCGAATCCGACTCGAAGAACAGCGCGGAAATCACGACCGCGAGGGACGAGTAGACGATGATGTCGAACCACTCGAGCGCGTTACCGATCGAGGACGCGACCACGGCGCGGCGAGCGGTGACACGCTGCTCGTGCGTGACGGGCAGATGGGTAGGTGCGCTACTCATGTCTGCACACTAGCCCACGGTTCGCTCCTCCCGCGGCCGCCGTGACGCCGCATGACGGCGAGCCGCCGACTTATACTGGGGCACGGCATGGAACCGGCACGGGACGTGTCACACCCCAGGACAGGAGCAGTGCAATGATCTTCATCGTGGTCAAGTTCGAGGTCAAGGACGAGTACGCCGAGCGCTGGCCCGAGATCGTCGCGGACTTCACTGCCGCGACCCGCCAGGAGCCGGGCAACAAGTGGTTCGACTGGTCCCGCAGCCTGGACAACCCCAACGAGTACGTGCTCGTGGAGGCCTTCGAGGACGACGCCGCCGAGGCCCACGTGAAGTCCGAGCACTTCACCGCCATGACCGAGAAGTTCCCGCCGTACCTCGTCCGTACCCCGCGCATCATCTCCCGCCAGATCGACGGTGACGGCTGGGATGAGATGGGTGAAGTCACCGTCGAGGGCTGAGGCATTGATGACCGGGGAACCCGTGAACCCGTGAACCGGTTCCTCGTGGGCCTGGACATCGGCGGATCCCACACCCGCGGCGTACTGTTTCGCGGGGACTCCCCGGTGCGCGAAGCTCGTTCCGGCAGCGCGAACGTGCAGAACGTCAGCCGGGAGCGGGCCGCCCAGTCACTGCGGGAGATCTTCGCCCGCTTGGAACCGCCACCCGGCACCACGGTTCTCGCCGGCGCCGGCGGTGTGGACACCCCGCACGACGCCGCTGCGCTGACGCAGCTCATTCGCTCCGTGGCTGAGGCCGCAGCGGGCGCTGGCCCGGCGCCGGGCGTTTTTTCGGCGGCGGACGGTCACCCGGCACCGGACGCCTACCCGGCGTCGGAGACGCCCGTGATCGCGGTGCACGACACCCGCCTGATCCTCGCCGCGGGCGGACACACCGAGGGCATCGCGGTGATCGCGGGAACCGGTTCCGTGGCGTGGGGTGTGAACGCTTCCGGCCACGGGACCCGCGCCGGGGGCTGGGGCTACCTGCTCGGCGACGAGGGCAGCGGGTACTGGCTCGGCCGGGAAGCGGTGCGCCATGTGCTGCGGGACGCGCAGCACCGGGGAGCGAGCGACGTGACCCCCGCAGAGGACGACCGGTTCGCTCGGGCCGTGTTGGGACACGCCGGGGTCGACACGCCCACCGAGCTGATCGCGGCGTTCCACGACCGCCCCGACCGCACCCACTGGGCCGGTCTGGCCCGCACGGTGATCGAGCTGGCCCCGCACGACGACGCCGCTCGCGAGTTGGTCTCGGCGGCCGCCGCGCACCTCGTGGAGCTGATCATCACCGTGGCCAGGAACCTGGGCGAGCCCCTCCCCGTAGTGATGGGAGGCGGGCTCGCAACCACCTCGGTGGGCGTGGAGCTCAGGGAACGCCTGGGCGATCATGGACTGCGGGTCACGCTGTTGGACCGGGAACCCGTGCTGGGAGCGCCCCTGCTCGCCCGCGCCACGGGGCTGTGGGACGGGCGAGCGGGTCGGGCGGGCTGAACACCCACAGGATCAGCGGAAGGCCGCCTCCCCGGTGAGCTGCTGGCCCAGGATGAGGGCGTGCACCTCATCCGTGCCCTCGTATGTGCGCACGGATTCCAGGTTGTTGGCGTGGCGCAGCGGGGAGTAGTCGAGGGTGACGCCGTTGCCCCCCAGGATCGTGCGGGCCTCGCGGGCGATCTTGATGGCCTCGCGGCAGTTGTTGAGCTTGCCCACCGAGATCTGGTGGTGCTGCAGTATGCCGGCGTCCTTGAGGCGGCCGATCTGCAGTGCGAGCAGGAAGCCCTTGTCGATCTCGAGGGCCATGTCCGCGAACTTCTGCTGCGTGAGCTGGTACCCGGCCAGCGGGCGATCGAATTGCATGCGCTCCTGGGAATACTTCAGGGCCACCTCGAACGAGTCGCGGGCGGCGCCCATGGCACCCCAGATGATCCCGTACCGGGCTTCGTTGAGGCACGAGAACGGGCCGCGTAGCCCCTTGGCCTCGGGTAGCAGAGCGGATGCGGGAAGTCGCACGTCCGTGAGTTCGATCTCGCACTGGATCGAGGCCCGCATGGACAGCTTGGGCTGGATGGGCGTGGCCTTGAAGCCCGGGGTGTCGGTGGGCACCACGAAACCGCGTATGCCCTCGTCCGTCTGGGCCCAGATGACGGCCACCTTGGCCACGGTCGCCAGGCCGATCCACCGCTTGGCGCCGGAGATGACCCAGTCCTCGCCGTCGCGGCGCGCGAACGTCTTCATGGAACCGGGGTCGGAACCCGCGGTGGGCTCGGTGAGCCCGAAGCACCCGATGGCCTCACCGGCGGCCATGCGCGGGAGCCACTCCTGCTTCTGCTCCTCGGAGCCCCACTTGTAGATGGCGCTCATGGCCAGGGAGCCCTGCACGGAGACGAACGTGCGCAGACCGGAATCCCCGGCTTCCAGCTCGGCGCCGGCCAGGCCGTATTCCACGGCGGAACGGCCCGCGCAGCCGTATCCCTTCAGGTGCATACCCAGCAGGCCCAGCTTGGCCATCTCCGGGACGATCTCCAGGGGGAAGACCGCTTTCTCGTACCACTCGGCGATGTTGGGGCGGATGGTGGCGTCCACGAACTCCCGCACGGTGGATCGCAGAGCGATCTCTTCCTCGTTCAGCAGGGAGTCGAAGCCCACCAGGTCCATGACGTTGACGGTGTTCTGTTGGCTCATGTCCTCACTGTACGGTGACGGGGCTCACGGAGCCACGCCACAATCATTTCCGTGTCCTGCCCGAGCTGCGGCGGGGCGACCGTGGGGGATTCCAGGGGTGGGGTCCAGCGGGCCGGATGACGGAACTGCCGTCCCACGGTCCTGCCCTCCCGATCCTGGACGTCCACCGTGGGTTCCAGTCCGAGGTCCTCGGCCAGCGTGACGCCCTCGCCGATCCCGGCGACCTTGCCCGCAGGGACCCCTTCCTCGGTCAGTTCTTCCTGCCACTCGCGGGCGGTCCGGGCGGACAACGCATCCTCCAGCAGCGGGACGAGATCCTCGCGGTGGGCCACGCGCGCCGAGTTCGTGGCGAACCGTTCGTCGTCTGCGACCTCAGGAATGCCCAGCACGGCCGTGAACCTGCGGAACTGCCCGTCGTTGCCCACGGTCACCGCGAGGGGCGCGTCCGCGCAGTGCAACAACTGGTAGGGGACGATGGACGGGTGGGCATTGCCCATGCGCTCGGGGACCTTACCGGCACCCAGGTATGCCTGGCCCTGGTTGACGAGGGCACCCTGCAGACTCGAGAGCAAACTGACGTCGATGTGCGCGCCGCGGCCCGTGCGGCGTCGCGCTTCGAGGGCCGCGAGCGCGCCGATCGTGGCGTCCTTGGCGGTCAGGACGTCCACCAGGGCCACACCCACCTTGGTGGGCTCGCCGTCCGCGGCGCCCGTGATGCTCATGAGCCCACCCACGGCCTGGACCAGGAAGTCGTAACCGGCCAGGTGGGCGCCCTCGGCGGTACCGAAACCGGACACGGACACGTAGACCACGCCGGGGTTCTCGCGCGAGATCTCCTCGTAGCCCAGGCCGAGCTTGGCCATCCCGCCGGGCTTGAAATTCTCCACGACCACGTCCGCGCGCAGGGCGAGTTCGCGCGCGAGTTCCCGCCCGTCCTCGTCCCGCAGGTCCAGGCACACGGATTCCTTGTTGCGGTTCACGGACTCGAAGTACGTGGCACCGGTCTCGGAATAGGGCGGACCCCACGCGCGCGTGTCGTCACCGGTATCCGGGCGCTCGACCTTGATCACGCGGGCACCGAGGTCCGCGAGCGTCATGGTGCACAGCGGCCCCGCGAGCACGCGCGAGAAATCGGCCACGAGCACACCGTCCAGGGGCAGCGCTTCGGTCACGGGGTCCTCCTCGGATCGACGATGTCCTCCACTCTAGGTGCGCCGCCGCGGCTGCGGCCCGACGACGTCGCTACGCCTCCGGGTCGCCGCCCGCCGCACGTCCGCGGGCGACGACGCTCGGCCGGGCGCGCTACCCGTCCAGTTCACCACGCACAGGTTGTACGTCAGTTCCGTCTCCCCGGACGGCGCCGCTCGGTACAGCTCCGCGCACACGGTCGCCCCGGCAAGCACACCGTAGGCGCCGTTGAACCGGACGGCCCTGGGCTGGGAGTCCAGATGCGAGCCGACCATCACGTACGGGGCGCCCGGACACAGCTCGAAGAGGCCGAACTCGTTACCGATCGCGTCGTAGTACACCGTGGCACCGCGCGCGATCAACCACCCGACGAACCACTGCCGATTGAGCCCGTCCGCGGTGGTCGCCGCTTGGCACTCCACTCCCTCGGACTCGAGCCCGGCGTTGCGGGACATCCGCCGGAAATCCCGCGGGAGCGCCTGATGCAGTGCGGACATGAACCCTCCTGAGCCATGAACCAGTTGCGGCCACGGTAGGCACGGTCACATCACGAACGGTCCGCGCGGCGGTCCCCCCACGCCTTCTCCGCACCGCTGGCCAAGAGCACCCCGCAGCACATCCACACCGCGGCGGCCGGGCCCAGGGGTGCCGCGAAGACACCCGCAACCAGGGGGAGGATCACCTGCCCCAGGCGATTACCCGTCAACCGGACCGCCAGGGCGGAGCCGCGCCAGTTGCCCGGGACGGACGTGGTGATCATGGTCATGGTGAGTGGCTGACCCAAACCCAACAGGAATCCACCCACGGCCAGGAAGAACGCCGCGGCCCAGAAGTTCCCCAGCACGAGCGGTGGGATGACCAGCGTGATGCCGGCCCCGAACAAACATGTCAGCAGCAGACCCCGCCGCGAGAACCGCTGGGACAACCACGGCAGGAGCAACCGGGAGGCAATGGACGCGAAACCCCGGACGCCGAGCAACAGACCCACGACCGCGGGAGCCACACCGGCCTCCTCCCCGATGACCGGCAGGAAGGCGGTGAGGATATCGAGCATCGCGAGCAGGGACAGTGCGGCGAGCATGTGGGACGCCACCCGGGGCACCCTGAGCACCCGTGCGATGGTGGGTTTGTCGGCTGATTCGGAACGCGCCGCAGTACCGGAGGTCGCGCGGGACGGGGCCGCGTCCGCCGCGGGTGTCCCGGCGCGCAGGAGCAACAGCGGAACGGCCGCGAGCGAGATCGCGGCACCGATCCACAGTGCCTGGTTCACGTCCGCGAGGCGCTCCGGGGAGGTCGCGGACGAGCTGTGCCCCACGAGCCAACCGCCCAGGGCGGGGCCGATCATCTGCCCCGCGGAGAACGCTGCGGTGAACCACCCGAACCCCTTGTCCAGGTCCCGGTCCGCGGCGTAACGGGCGATCGCCGTCTGACCCCCGATCGTGAAGCTCAGGTGCCCCATGCCCAGCACGGCGCTCGCGGCCACGACCGCCCACACCGTGGGTGACAGCGCCAGCAGCGCCCCACCGGCGACCAGCAGAAACACCCCGGAAAGGGTCAGCACGCGCAATTGCCGGGTGCGGTCCGAGTACCGCCCGAGCCACACCGCGGTGAGCAGCGGGACCAGGGCGTACGCGGCCGTGGTCAACCCGATCGTGATCGAGTCCGCGTGCAGCGCGAGCAGTTTGTAGGACGTGACCGGTCGCAACAGGTTCACGGTGGCCTGGGTCAACACCCCGCATGCCACGAGCAGCCACAACCACGCGCCGGCGCGTGCCCCACGAACCGAATCAGTCACCGGCAGCCTTCCTCAGGCATACGCCCAGGGGCGTCCGAGGCGACGCGCTCCGACAGCCGGAATCGTTGCACGGTGCGGTGCAGGGCGCCACCGCCGCGGCCCTCGCCGAGCTCTGAGGACACCAGGGAGAGCTCGCTGACGGTCCACGCGGGCCCCTCGTACACGGACAGCGCGTGCACTACATGCGCGAGCTCGGGCCCGGGGCGCGCCACGGTGCGTGAGCTGCGGCGTCGTTCGCGAGCCTTGCGCGTGCGCTCGGCACGGGACATGCGCGCGACCGTGAGATGGGCGCGCTGTCTTGCGCGCTCCTCGGGGTCCAGCGAGCACGCGTGCATGAGCTCCACGAGCGCGTCCGAGGCACTACCCACGCCCATCCACAGGGTTGTGCCGGAGAAGGATCCCGCGCCTCGCAAGCACACGGTGAGCGGTGCGTGGTTCCGGGCGACGTCGCTCAGCAGCTCCCCGAGCTCCGGCACCGCAGCCTCGGGTTGCTCGCCGTAGAACGCAAGGGTGACGTGCCACTGCTCGGGGTCGCCCCAGCGCAGTGCGGTGCCGGTGAGTTCACGGACCTCACGCAATGCACCGATCAGGTGCTCACGTGCGGCCCGGGTGGGGTGAACAGCCGCGAACAGCCTCATGCGCCCACCCTAGACGGTGCGCGGCGGTAACCGGATCAGCTCCACGCTCGTGAGGGCACCCGCGTCAGCGACCGCGCGCATGTACGTGCAGTGTGGTTGGCGCCGCCGGTCGGTGGGGCTGCCGGGGTTGAGCAGGCGCATCCCGGAGGGCGCCACGGTGTCCCACGGGATGTGGCTATGGCCGAAGACCAGGACGTCGATGTCCGGGAACGCCCGGTCCATACGCCGCTCCCGCCCGCTTGAGGCGCCGGTCTCGTGCGTCATGGCGAACCGCACCCCCTCGAGCTCCCAGTATGCGGTTTCAGGCATGCGTTCGCGTAACTCGGGGCCGTCGTTGTTGCCCCACACCGCGATCAGCTTCCGGGAGCGCTGCTCGAGGGCCTCGAACGTGGCCAGGTCCACCCAGTCACCGGCGTGGAGCACCACGTCCGCGGCGTCGACCTCGCGCCACACCTGGTCCGGGAGGGCCTTGGCCCGCTTGGGCAGGTGGGTGTCCGCGAGGAGGAGGATCGAGGTGCTCACGCCCCCATTGTGCCCGTCAGCATTCGATCACATTGACCGCGAGGCCGCCGCGCGAGGTCTCCTTGTACTTGATCTTCATGTCCGCGCCGGTCTCCCGCATGGTCTTGACCACTTGATCCAGGGAGACCTTGTGGGTCCCGTCCCCCTGCATGGACAGCCGGGCGGAGTTGATGGCCTTGACGCTCGCGATCGCATTGCGCTCGATGCACGGAATCTGCACGAGCCCGCCCACAGGGTCGCACGTGAGCCCCAGGTTGTGCTCGATCCCCATTTCCGCCGCACACTCCACCTGCCGCGGGCTCCCGCCCAGCACCGCACACAGGCCGGCGGCCGCCATGGAACACGCCGATCCCACCTCGCCCTGGCAACCCACCTCGGCGCCGGAGATCGAGGCGTTCTCCTTGATCACGATCCCGATCGCCGCGGCGGTGAGCAGGAAGTCCACGATCTTGTCATCGCACGCGTCCGCCATGAACCGCGTGTAGAAGTGCAGCACCGCCGGGATGATCCCCGCCGCACCGTTCGTGGGGGCCGTGACGATCCGCCCGCCGGACGCATTCTCCTCGTTGACCGCGAGCGCGTACAGGTTGACCCAGTCCATGCCGTAGAAGGGATCGTTGCCGGGTTCCTTGGCGAGCAGCCGCTTGCGCATCTCCGGCGCACGACGGCGCACCTTCAGCCCCCCGGGCAGGGTCTTCTCCTCGCGCGTGCACCCATTCTCCACACATTCCTGCATCACGGACCAGATGTGCAGCAGCTGCTCCCGGGTCTGTTCCGCGGGCCGCCACGACAGCTCGTTCGCGGCCATGATCTGGGCGATGTTCAGACCCTCGGTCTCGCAGATGGCCAGCAATTCATCACCCGTGCTGAACGGGTAGGCCACGGGGGTGCTGTCCGCGACCACCTTGTCCGCACCGCTCGCGGACTCGTCCACCACGAAGCCACCGCCCACGGAGTAGTAGATCCGTTCGCGGATGACCTCGCCGGCGGCGTCGTAGGCGGTGAAGCTCATCCCGTTGGGGTGGGTGGGCAGGGACTTCCTGCGGTGCATGATCACGTCACGGGAACGGTCGAAGGCCACGGGGTGTGTGCCCCCGAGCAGCAGTTGCCCTTTCTCCCCCGCGAGCGCGACCTTCTGGTCCGCGAGGTCCGTGTCCACGGTCTCGGGGTCCTCGCCCATGAGCCCCAGCACCACGGCCTTGTCCGATCCGTGGCCCCACCCGGTGGCCCCCAAGGAGCCGAAGAGCTGGGAGTGGACCCGGGTCACGGACTCCAGCAGGGCGTCGGCGGCGAGCCCGGCCACGAAGAGCCGTGCGGCCCGCATGGGCCCCACCGTGTGGGAGGACGACGGTCCGATACCCACCGAGAACAAATCCAGAGCACTGAGTGCCACGTCGCGGTCTCCCCACTGTCGGGCTCCGGGAAGCGGCCTGGTGGGGCCGTGCGGAGCCGGGCGGCCGCGCGACGCGGATGGGTCGCGCGGAACACACCCAAGGTACGTGGGTCTCACATAGTGGGCAACTGTCGAAGGCGTGAGGAGGCCATGAGGAGCGCGGCCGAGCCGCCGAATAAATAGGTGACACATGTTTTTGAGAGTCTGGCCGTTTGGCCATTGTTCACTTGATAACGATCCGATTACGGTGAAATCGCATTCGAGAACCTGGCCTGGACGTGCGGAAACGGTCGTTCATGCGGTACTGGAATGCGCCCTCTGACCCGCCGCCCCCGTTTCTTGTGCACGGGAAACGGCACTTTCTCGTCACTCTGGTCGTTCACGAAATCCACGGGCTCGTTTCCTCGGATCTCGGTTGACCACCGAATGAAGGATTCCCTCCATGAGCAAGAAAAACGCATTCCTCGCCACGGCCGCCGCGGCCGCTGTCGTCCTGGGCACGGTCTCCCCGGGCATCGCGACACCCGCCAACACCCCGGCGGAAAACGCGTCCGCGCAGAACTCCATCAACCAGGGGGCCAAGGTCCTGGACGTGTCCGGCGGTGAGTACGTGGTCATGTTGGAACTGCCGGCCGCCAGCAAGGCGCCCGCCGGTCCGGCGAGCAGGGCGGCCCGCACGGCCGTGGCCGAGGCCACCCAGAAGCAGGTGGACAAGTGGCAGTCCAAGGGCGTCAAGGTCAAGCAGCAGTTCAACACCATCGGTGGTTTCACCGCTGACCTGAGCCCCGCCCAGGTCAAGAACCTCAACGCGGACCCGGGCGTGGCGGTCGTGGAGAAGAACAAGACCGTCAAGGCCACCGCGTCCCAGTCCAACGCCACGTGGGGCCTGGACCGTTCCGACCAGAAGGACCTGCCGCTCAACGGGACCTACAACTACTCGGCCACAGGCGCAGGTGTCACGACCTACGTGATCGACACGGGCGTGCGCGCCACCCACTCCCAGTTCCGCGGCCGGGTCTCCCCCGGTGTGACCGCGATCGACGACGGTTACGGCAGCGGCGACTGCAACGGTCACGGCACCCACGTGGCCGGCACCGTGGGTGGGTCCACCTACGGCGTGGCCAAGTCCACGAACATCATGCCCGTGCGCGTGCTGGGCTGTGACGGCATCGGCTCCACCGCCGGCATCGTGGCGGGCATGGACTGGGTCTCCTCCAACGTCAACGGTCCGGCCGTGGCCAACATGAGCCTGGGCGGTGGGGTCTCCACCGCCATGGACAGCGCGATCAACCGGATGATCAACGCCGGCGTGGTGCCCGTCGTGGCCGCGGGCAATGACGCGAACAACGCGTGCAACTACTCCCCGGCCCGCGCGAGCGCCGCCATCACGGTGGGCTCCACGGATCGCCGCGACCAGCTCTCGAGCTTCTCGAACTGGGGCTCCTGTGTGGACATCCTGGCCCCGGGCACGGACATCACCTCGGCCTGGCCGTCCAGTGACTCCGCGACCAATACGATCTCCGGGACCTCTATGGCCACCCCGCACGTGGCGGGCACGGCGGCGCTGTACCTCGAGCAGCATCCGAACGCCGGCGTGGCGGAGGTGGAGCGCGCGCTCAAGTCCAGCGCGACCCCCGGCACAATCGACTACGTGCGGGGTTCGGCGAACCTCATGCTGAACACCTCGCTGCTCACCGGGGCTCGCTGACCCTCAGCCCGAGCCGCTCGGCGTGAGCCGGCTCCGAACCTGAGCCGATCGTTCCGGGCCGCTCGACCCTGAGCCACCCCTGGTAGGCAGCTCCGCCCGAGGCCGCTCGGCCCGACTCCCCTCAGGAGTCGCGCTGAGCGGCCTCCAGCGCGTCCGCGGCGCGGATCAGTCCCAGGTGACTGAACGCCTGGGGGAAGTTGCCCGCCAGACGGTGCTGAGCGACGTCGTACTCCTCGGAGAGCAGACCCAGGTCCGAGGCGAAACCCACGGTGGTGCGCATCAACCGCTGGGCGTCCTCAATGCGCCCGGAGCGCGCGTACTGCTCCACGAGCCAGAACGTGCAGATCAGGAACGGGTACTCCCGCCCGGACAGCCCGTCCATGGACGTACCCGCGTCGGTGGTGCGGTAGCGCCACACCTGCCCCTCCTCGCCCTGCAACTCGTGCTCGATCCGCCCCACGGTGCGCAGCATCGCGGGGTGGTCGGGCGCGATGAACCCGGTCTGCGGAAGTTGCAGGAGGGAGGCGTCCACCTCCGTGTTGTCGTAGGTCTGGGTGAAGTACCCGAGGTCCCGGTTGTACCCCTTATCCCAGATCTCGCGGTGCAGACGATCGCGCATCTCTTTCCAGTGCGCCACGTCCCCCGTGAGCCCGTGTTCGGTCACGGCCCGGATGCCCTCGTTGAACGCGGCCCACATCATCACGCGGCCGTGCGTGAAGAAATGCGTGTCCCCGCGCATCTCCCAGATCCCGTTGTCCGGCTCGTCCATGCGCAGCTCACAGAAGCCCAACAGGTTGCACTGCAGACCCCACGAGTAGTCGTTCTCCTCCACCCCGTTGTCCCGCAGGGTGGCCAGGGCCATCATGACCTCGCCCGCAACATCCGCCTGGTACTGCTCCACCGCGCCGTTACCGATCCGCACGGGCCGCGAATTCTCGTAGCCGCTGAGGTGATCCAGCTCCCGTTCAGCGAGGTCCCGGCGCCCGTCCACGCCGTACATGATCTGCAGTTGTTGCGGGTCCCCGGCCACGGCGCGCAGCAACCAGTCACGCCACAGCAGCGCACCGTGCGTGTGCCGGTGTTCCACAAGGACCTCAATGGTCAGGGCGGCGTCCCGCAACCACGTGAAGCGGTAGTCCCAGTTGCGCTCGCCCCCGAAGTCCTCGGGCAACGCCGCGGTCGCCGCCGCCACGATCCCGCCGGTGCGGGCGTGGGTGAGTCCGCGCAACACGAGCAGGGAACGAGAGACCGCGCCGTCGAACTCGCCGCGGGACTCCACGTCCGAGGCCCAGCCGCGCCAGAAGTCCTCCGTGGCCCGCTGGGCGCTGTCCGGGTCCGCGGGGACGGGCAGCTCTTCGTACGAGTGGCTCCACGTGAGCACCCAGTCCATGCCCTCGTCCTCGTGCAGCGTGAACCGGCCACGGTGTCCCCGGCGGATCCCCTCCATCACCCGGATGTCGCTGCCGGGATCGTGCTCACGGTGCAGCACCTCCACGGGATTGCCCTCCGCGTCTTCCTCGTACGGCTCCAGGTCCGGGCCCGTGAGCAGCAGGGCGTCCGGGCCGGCCACGGCCAGCAGCCCGTGGTCCGCGCGAGACGTACTGAGCGCGATGCGCGCGGAGATCTCCCGTAGCAGCTTTTTGAAGTCCGGGTGCCGGCCGTGCCGCTCGCCGGCTGTCACCGTTTCCGGGTTGGACGCCGCACGGCCGGGTTCCTCGGACGTGCCCACCGGGTGGGGTTCGGTGGCGGAATCCCCCAACCGCGCCTCGTCCGGGTGCTGGGGGCGTTGGTTGCCCAGCTGCACACGGCGCACCCACGGGATGACCTTGCCGTAGTCGAAGCGGAACCGCAGATCGTGCTCCACCCCCGCGGTTCCCTCGAGGCACTTCACGCGCCGCACCAGATCCGCGTGATCGTCACTGGGCGGCAGGAAGTCGGTCACGCGCACCCGTCCGGTGGGCGTCCGCCACTCGGTCTCCAGCACGAAGGTGTCCGGGACGTAGCGGCGGGAGACCACGTGTCCGTCCACGGCGCTGAGTTTCCAGCGCCCGTTGCTCTCGTCCCCCAGCAGGGCGCAGAACACGGCGGGTGAATCAAAGCGCGGGAAGCACAACCAGTCCACGCTGCCGTCCCGGGACACCAACGGCCCGGTCTGCAGGTCCGCGAGCAGTGCGTAGTCCTCCAGAGGGGTACTCATGGGCCCATTCCATCATTACGGTCACGGGCCCCGTCCTTCGGTGACGTGCGGGGCCGGATGATGACGGCGCACCGGACACGCCCCGCCGCCGTCCCGGTACTCCTCGCCGGAACCCCGTGCGCACACGTCAAATACTGACTTATTCACGAACCTGTCCCCCGATCGAATAGCCTGGCGCTTTCCGTACGCATTCTTCTGGTATTCAGGAATTGCCCAGGTGGGTTCTTGGGCTTTCATCGCGTGATTCTGGGGAGAAACGAATGCCTTCATCGGCGCACGACCCGGCGGGCAAGGCCCGCGAACCGGGTCCCGACGACACCGAAGAATTGTCCGCAACCACATCACCGGGAACCGCGCGGCATGACCCCGGAGTCCAGCATGACCTCGACGCACAGCACGACGCCGCTGCTGCCCGGGGTGCGGGCCACCGGCCCCCGGCGGCGCTGCCCACGATGACCGCGCGACACTGGTGGGTTCCCGTGCTCGCGGGCGTGGGCGGCTACGTGGGAACCGTGGTGGGCGTCGTGATCGCCCTGGTGTTGAGCATCCTGGGGCTCGCCCTCCAGGGGGACTCGGACGAGGGATCCACGACCGACCGCCTTAACGGCGAGATCAGCAACGCCACGGGCCTGGACACCGACACCTCCGGGCTGCGCTGGATCCTGTCCGTCCCGTTCCAGCTCGCGGCCATGGCGGCCCTGGTCCCGCTGCGGCTCATCCTCAGCTTCGGGGGCGAGGGAGCCTCCGCAGGGATCACCGTCCCCCAGTACTTCGCCCTGGCGTGCGGGATCCTCACCGCGTGGCTCATCGCACGCAAGCTCTCCACCCGGATGCGCGTGGAGACCCGCGGGGTGCAGTGGCTCATGGCCGCCGTGAGCGGACTGACGTGGGCCGCGCTGGCGCTGGTCGTCACCGCCCTCACGGTGCTGCGCCTGGACGTACCGTTCTTCGCCTCGGACATCCGCGTGCGCCTCACGGCCCTGGGCGGGGGCCTCTTCCCGGTCCTGTTCCTCGTGGGCCTGCTGAGCGTGGCGGCCGCCCTGAACGTGCGCTCCACCCAAGTCTCCCCGGGGCGCATCGTGGTCGGCGCCGAACGTTCGACCCCCGGCGTGCTGCAGGTGCTGCGGCCCATCGCCGTCCAGTTCTCGGTGTTCGGCACCGTGGCCGGACTCGGGCTGCTGATCTACGCGTTCGTCGAGGGTGGCGCCCCCGCCGGCTTCTCCGCCCTGTTCTGGTTGCCGATCGCGGTGGGCTGGCTGTTCGTCCTCTCGCTGCTGTCCGCGCTCAAGGCGGGCGGGGCGGCGACGTCGCTCACCGGACTGACCGGGCGCTCCGACGCGTTCTACCTGTGGTCGGAAGGTACCGTCCCCGTGTGGGCCGTGGTGCTGTGCATCCTGCTGGCCCTCGTGTCCGCGGTGTGTGCGGCCATCACGTGGGCGCACGTGCGTCCCCTGGACGCGCGTGTGGCGCGCACCCCGCTGGCATGGACGGTGCTGCCCGTCACCTACTTTCTGCTGGGCCTGCTGGCCCTGTGGTTGCTGCGCGTGGGCGGATATGCCTCCGGGGGCATGGTCGGCTCGAGCAACGCGGTGTTCAGCCTGCGGCCGGCCGGCTGGACGTGTCTCGTGTTCTTGGTGTGGGGCGTGATTATCGAACTGCTCGCCCGCTTGGTGGTGCCCGCGTTCATGCACACCCTGCCGCGCCGGGTGACCCGCGGACTGCGCGGTTCGGAGCGCTCCCGGGGCCGGGCGGCCGTGGTGGCCTCCGCGGCCGCCATGGGTGGCGCGGGACTCGCGGGTGCGGGACTCGCCGGGGTCGGCACCCGGGCGACGCCCGCTCCGGAAGCCCCCGTAGCGACGTCGTCAGCGCAGCACCCGAGCGCCGAACCGACGGCGACGACGGCCCCGCAGGACGCGACTGCGGCCTACTCCGGACCGCACGCCGGGAGCGGCGACGAGACCCGGGTGCTGCCGAGCTACGACGATCCCGGGGCGACCACGCGCATGCCAGCGCAGCGCGCCCCCATGGACCCCGCGACCAAGAAGCGGATCCGGTTGATCGCGATCATCGTGGGCACCCTGATCCTGCTGGCCGTGCTCGCGACCGTGGTGTTCTCCGTGCTGAGCCGCACCGTGTTCGGCCCGGACAACCAAGCCGAGGACCTGCTGCGCTCCGTTACGGATGGCAACGCCACCCACGCCGCGGAGATCGCGAATCCCAACGTCAGCAGCGGCCAGCGCGCCCTGCTCACCGACGACGTCTACGGCGCGACGCAGAACCGGATCTCCTCGTACGAGATCAAGGACACGACCATCGACGGGGACCGCGCCACGGTCAACGCGACCGTGACCCAGGACGGCGTCACCACGCCCGTGGCTCTGCCCATGGTCAGTGACTCCCGGGACGGCCTGTTCAAGTCGTGGCGCGTGGACGAGAGCGCGGGGGTGCCTCTCTACCAGGCGCTCACCGTGGAGGTGCCCGCGGGAGTCGGTGAGCTCGACGTCAACGGGAAGAAGGTGTCCGTGGACACGCAGGGCCAGCCCCACACCGTGGAGTACACGGTGCTGCCCGGTGACTACGCCGTGGGTGTGAGCTCCTCGAGCAAGTACGTGACGTACGGCGGGAACCAGGTGGCGGAGATCCGCGCCGGTTCGCCGTCCTCCGCGCCCGTGATGTCCTTCCAGCCGTCCTTCACGCCCGCCCTGGAGGAGGACCTGACCAAGCAGCTCAACGCGACCCTGGACAGGTGCGCCCAGAGCACGGAGTTCGAGCCCGAGGGCTGCCCGTTCGGGTACTCGATCTACGGTGACGACGAGGACTACCGCAATCCCCGGTGGAGCATCCAGCGCTACCCCACCTACTCGGTGTCCTCGTACGGGAACCAGGCGACCTTCACGACCGACCGCTCCGGCGAGGTGCGGCTGGACTACCAGTACAACGAGGAGTACGACGACGAGCCCGCCGACTGGACTGACCGGGACACCACCTCGAGCGTCTCCGGTTACGGGACCGTGAGCGTGTCCGGGAACGAGCTCACGATCAACGCCAACGACTGAGCAGTGACCTCCACTGGAACGGTGCCCCCTTCCCACGTGTTTCCACACGTTGGGAAGGGGCGCCGTTCACGTACGGGCCGATATGCCGGGCCTCACAGGTCCTGCGGGCCCAGCGGCAGACCCAGCAGGTACCAGCCGATGAACAGCAGGAACCAGCCGATGAGCATGGCGATCGAGACCGGCAGTACCAGGGAGATGAGCGTGCCCACGCCCGCTTCCTTCTGGTAACGGCGCAGGTACCCGAGGACCAGGGCGAAGTACGGGCTCACGGGGCTGATCACATTGGTGGGGGAATCCCCGATCCGGAACAACGCCTGGGTCATCTCCGGTGAGACGTCGAGCAGCATGAGCATGGGCACCATCACCGGGGCCAGCAGGGTCCACTGTGCCGAGCCCGAGGTGATGAGCAGGTTCATCACGGCCACGATCGCCACGATCCCGGTGAACGTGAGGATGGGGTGCAGTCCCAGCGAGCCGATGAAGTCGGCGCCGTAGATCGCCAGGACGGGACCGATCCCGGACCACTGGAAGTACGCGGTGAACTGGGCCGCGGCGAAGAACAGCACCAGCACGGGGGTCACGGTGGTCAGTCCCGTGGCCATGGCCTCGGGGATCTGTCGCGCCTCGGTCATGGTCCCGGCGGCCCGTCCGTAGATCCAGCCGACGACGGCGAACATCACCGCGATCACGATGCCCACGTTGAGCAGCAGCGGGGACATCAGCACGGAACCGTCCTCCGCGCGCAGGGGTGAGCCGGGGATCAGCAGGACCGCGAGATAGATCACGAGCATGATCGCGAACGCGATGCCGGCGTTGCGCAAACCCCGTTTCTCGCGGGGCTTCAGGCGCATGTCCTCGAAGTCCCCCATGTTCTGCTGCTTGGTATCCGTGTCCTCCTCGAGCGCCGCACCGCGTTTGGCGAGCACGGTCTCCGTGACCAGGGTGATGATCGCCGCGAGCACGAGCGACGACACGAAGGTGAAGAAGTAATTGGAGACCGGGGTGACGATCACGCTGTCGTCGATCAGCCCCGCGGCGGCCGTGGTGATGCCACCCAGGAGGGCGTCCGACGCCGTCGGCAACAGGGACGCGTTGAAGCCCGCCGCGACCGAGCAGAACGCCACCACGAGCCCCACGACCGGGGACCGGCCGGCGGCCTTGAACGCGAGCGCACCCAGGGGGATCAGCACCACGTACATCGCGTCCGAGGCGATGGACCCCGTGATGCCCGTGAGTGCCAGGACGAAGGTCAGCCACTTGGGACCCACGCGGGACACCGAGCCGCGCAGCGCCGCGGAGAGCATTCCGGACTGTTCGGCCACGGCCACGCCCAACAGGATCACGACCACGAGCCCCAGGGGCGGGAACTCCACGAAGTTCGTGACCGCTTCCGCGACCATCTTGCGCAGCCCGTCCGGGGCCAACAGGTTGGTGACCGCCACCGTCTCGCCCGTGGCGGGGTTGACCGCGCTGAGTCCCACGGCGGAGAGGATCCAGCTGAGCAGGATCACGACCCCCGCGAGCAGGAGGAACAGCCAGAACGGGTCGGGAAGCTTGTTGCCCACCCACTCGATCCAGTTCAGGGCCCGGAGCAGGCCACCGGTCCCCTTCTGTGTGCCGTGCGAGCGGGCACGGGGCGTGGACGAGGACATCTCTGGTTCCGTTCTGCCGGCGGAGTCGTGCTGTGCCCAACGTACGCAACCGCGGGGCCATGACACGTGATTACGGCGCAGTGGTGGTGACGTGGCGCACCTTTGTCACCGATACACCGGCGTCCTGTTCCGCCGGCGCACCTGCATCCTGGCGCGCACCCCGTTCATCCCCGCCCCACGAGCCGGGGCGGGTACGCGCCCGGTGTAATCTCCTAGAGGCCCGGATCCGGCCGCCCCTGGTGCGCGGTGCCCCGGCCACCACCTGGTAACCCTCGAGAAGGACCGCCCGTGAGCGAATTCCCCGCCGCCCTCAAACGCGGACTGACCGTGCGCCACGTCCGCTTCATGGCCCTCGGCTCGGCGATCGGGACGGGGCTGTTCTACGGCTCGGCCTCGGCCATCCAGACCGCGGGCCCCGCGGTGCTGTTCGCGTACATCGTGGGCGGGGCCGTGGTGTTCCTGGTGATGCGTGCGCTCGGTGAGATGGCCGTGCTCCACCCCGTCTCGGGGTCCTTCGGTCAGTACGCCGGCCGCTACCTGGGTCCCCTGGCCGGTTTCATCACAGGGTGGACGTTCGTGTTCGAGATGGCGATCGTGGCCCTCGCGGACGTCACGGCGTTCGGCATCTACATGCAGTTCTGGTTCCCGGACACACCCCAGTGGATCTGGGTGCTGGCCATCGTGCTGCTGATCACCGGGCTGAACCTTCTCAACGTCAAGGTCTTCGGTGAGCTGGAGTTCTGGCTCTCGGTCGTGAAGGTCACGGCCATCATCCTCATGATCGTGGGCGGTTTCGCGATCCTGCTCTTCGGCTTCGCCGTCCCCTCCGACACCCCGCCCGGGCTGCACAACCTGGTGGATCACGGCGGTCTCTTCCCCAACGGGTTCACCAGTCTGCTGCTGTCCTTCTCCGTGGTGATGTTCGCGTTCGGCGGGATCGAGACCATCGGCATCACCGCCGGTGAGGCCCGGATCCCCGCCAAGACCATCCCCGCCGCGATCAACACGGTGCCCGTGCGGATCCTGCTGTTCTACGTGCTGACCCTGTTCGTGCTCATGAGCCTCTTCCCGTGGAACGAGGTCACCGGCGAGGTCAGCCCCTTCGTGCAGATCTTCGACTCCCTGGGCATCCCGTTCGCACCCCACATCCTCAACGCGGTGATCATCACCGCGGCGATCTCCGCGATCAACTCGGACATCTTCGGTTCCGGGCGCATGGTCTACGGGCTCGCGCAGCAGGGTCACGCGCCGCGCGCGTTCACCCACGTGGGCCGCAGCGGCGTGCCCACCCTCACCGTGGCGCTCATGGCCGTGGTGCTGTTGATCGGTGTGGTGCTCAACGCGGTGATCCCGGAGAACGTGTTCCTGATCATCGCGTCCCTGGCCACGTTCGCGACCGTGTGGGTGTGGATCATGATCCTGGTCTCCCACCTGGGCATGTCCCGCGAGCGCGCCCGCGCCGGCGCCCCGCGCAGTTCCTACCCCCTGCCCGGCGGTCGCGTGAGCACGTACGCGGCCCTCGCGTTCATGGCGTTCGTGATCGTGCTGCTCGCCTTCACCCCGGACACCCGCATCGCCCTGATCGCAGGCTTCGCGTGGCTCGTCATCATGACGGCGGTGTTCTTCGCGTTCGTGCGCGGCAAGGGCCGCGAGCGCACGGTCCTGCCCGACGACGCCGCTGCGGTCACCACGGATGCCGTGGCCACCGGTTCCAGGTAACCCGGTTCAGCCGGCCGGGTCGATCAGTGGGCGGATCACCACGTCCGCTTCCGCGGCCGACTCCGGTCCGGCGGAGGCGGGCTCACCCCGCCACCACGCCGTGAACTCCCGGGCGGTGAACACCGGCTTGCCCCACTTCGCGGCGTTCTTGGCCTTGTTCGACTGCGAGCCGTCCTCCGCGGTGACCAGGACGTCGCAGCGGGTCTTGGTCACGTTGGCCACCGGCTGCAGCCCGCGCTCCACGGCCATGTCCTCGAGGTCCTCCCGGTAGACCTCCCGCCCGTCGGGGCCGATCACCGTTCCGGTGAAACAGATCCGCGCACCCGGCACCAGGACGGCCTCGATCCCCTGAGCCGCATCGGCCGACCCGCCCAGGATGTACTCACCCGTGTGCTCCTCCACGGCGCGCACCACCGCGAGGCTCTGCGCAGAGAGCCGCCCACGCTCCCCGGCCTCCCGCAACTTCTCGGCGAGTACCGCACCCGGGTGCCCCGCGGTGTCCGCACTGCACCGCACCGTGAACCCGGTGACGCCGTCCGGCCGGGGCATGAGATAGCCCGACCGGTCCTGAGCTTCGGGGAACGGATCGGCCAGCCCCTCCGTGACGCCCGACGAAGCCGCGATCTCACGCACCGCGCGGGCCCGTTCGAGCGCCGTCGCCGCCTCGAGACCGCGGCGCTGCTGGGCGGAGACCCGCCCCGCGGCGACGTCGTACCCCAGGGGCATGTGCGTGACGTACCCCGTGCGTTTGAGCTCGTGATCGAGGTACCCGAGCTGGCGGTCGATGTCCGCGCCCACGGGGACGCGACCCGCGAGGTGCGGGGCGAGCGCGGCCCACGCGTCCGTGAGCAGGGGCGCGAGCTGGACCTGGCCCGCGGTGATCCCGTATGCGCTGCGCGCGTCCCCCATGTCCCGCGTGGGGTTGACCAGGGTGCTCAGCTCCAGGCCGTCGTCCGTGACCAGGGCGAGCTCCACGGGCCGGGGCCTCCAGCGCTCGCCCACGTCCCCCACGCTGCAGATGCCCAGGTACACGTTGCCCTTGCTCGTGTCCGCGTCCCGGGACCCCGAGCGCAGGAAGCGGCGAATGCGCTGATCGACCTTGAGATCGCGCGGCAACACGTTGCGCCGCAGCACGAGCCCCTCGAAGGACGTGCAGCGACTCAGCGCCACGTACAACTGGCCGTCGGCGAACGTGCCCCCGGTCAGGTCCACCACCACATTGTCGAGCGTCTGCCCCTGGCTCTTGTGGATGGTCACCGCCCACGCAAGGCGGAACGGCAGCTGCGTGTACGTCCCGATCACGTCGTGGCGCAGCGTTCCGTGTTCGACGGCGGGCCGCGTCACCTCCCACAGGTTGGGTTCGACCTTGGCCAGGTGACCGTCGGGGAGCTCGATGTACACGATGAGTTCGCCGTCCTCCCAGAAGTGGTCGGCCACCTTGGCGATCGTGCCGTTGACCCACCGGTCGGAGGGATCGTTAGTGAGCATCATGACCTGCGCGCCGCGTTTGAACACGAGCTCCCGGTCCACGGGGATCTCGAACCCGTCCAGCTGCCCCGTGAGGATCGCGGAGTGGTGCACAGCCGGCTCGGGGATCTGCTCGAGCATCCCGCGGTTGCGGGACGTGGCCATCCGGTTGGTCGTGGTCAGGGTCAGCCAGAACTCGTCGATGGGCGGGGTGAAGTCCGGGTCGGTGCGGGCGTTGAGCTCCCGGCGGGCCTCCTCGAGCAGCGCACCCTCCCGCACGGCATTGAGGATGTCCATGAGACGGTCGTCCCCGAGCTGACGGAACACTGTGGTCAGTTCCACCGTGGCGAAGTCGTCCCGGTGGTAGGTGTCCGCGGAGAAGAAGTACGGGGTGGAGTAGCGGGTCGCGAAGTACTCGCGTTCGTGATCGGTGACCACGGGCGGCAACTGGTAGAGGTCCCCCACCAACACCAGCTGCACACCGCCGTACTTGCGCCCGGGTTTGGGGCCGAAATGTTCCAAGGCGGCCACGAGGCAGTCGAAAAGATCCGCCCGGACCATGGACGCCTCGTCCACGATCAGCGTGTGCAACTCGCGCAGGGTGGCCGCGAACCGGCCGGGGTAGTACCGCCCGCGCCGCACCTCCTCCGGGGACATCCCCGGGGCCAACGAGAGCAACCGGTGGATCGTGTACCCGCCCACGTTCAACGCCGCGATACCCGTGGGTGCCACGACCACCACGTTGCGCCGGGTGTGGGCCATGAACTCCCGGATCAGGGTGGACTTACCGGTCCCGGCCTTGCCCGTGAGGAACACGCTCTCCCCGTGGTGCAGCCGCTGCAGGGCCTCCCGGAACTCGCCGGTGAGAACCAGCTCGGAGGGATTGGTCGCGTTCACCCGGGCATATCCTTTCCATGCGGCGGTGCACGTGTGACCCTACCGCGCCCACCGCGGGGTCCGGCCTCCCCGCCCTGAATGAGGCTGACCAGCGGCCCCCACCATCAGCAACACCCACCACATCCACCACCCGCGAGCCCGACGACGGTCCACCCGTGAGCACCCAGCACACATCCCAGTCCCACGGCCCCGGGACGGACGTGCTCGCCGTGGATTTCGCGGCACGGATCACCGCCGCCGTGGTGGCCAACGGCGGAACGGTTGCCGAAGCAGTCCGCTGCGGTCGCGAGATCCTCTCCCGGGCCGGCGTCGAACACTCGGACCTGGACGTTAGCTACGCCGCGGCGGGGCCACCTCCAATGCGACGGACTCGACGGCCGTGGGGGACGACGGCAACCGCGACGGCACACGGTAGCAGGCATCCCGAGCGTTCGACCCCTCGCCCCGACGGCGTCGGCGACGGCGCGCGGCAAGCCGGGCCCGCCGACACGCTCCCGCACCCCGATGGTCTCCTGGCATCCCCGGGGAACGGGACCCCCGCTCGGTGGACCGACCTGCTCCCTGCTGGGTGAAGTATCCCGTCGTACTTATGGTCATAACGACTTTAGCAAGTTAGAGTCATCTTGACACTAACGATCCGGCCCCGCGGGGCGTCGAAGACCGGGGAGCCGCCATGACCGATCAGCGCGTGCTGCTGGCCGTGTCCACGGTGATCTTCACGGTCCGCCCCACGGGCGAGAACAGTGCCCACGAGCTGTGGTTACCCCTGGTCCGCCGGATTCGCGATCCCTACCGCGGCATGTGGGCTTTGCCGGGCGGTCCATTGCGATCCACTGAAGATCTCGAGGACTCCGCCCTGCGCAGCCTCACCCTGACCACCGGGTTGGCCCCCACCCACCTGGAACAACTGGCCACGTTCGGCGGGCTGACCCGCTCCGCCGGGGCCGAAGAACGCCAGGTCACCGTGGTCTACTGGGCCTCCCTCCCGCCGCACGAGGCCGCGATGGGCGAGAACGACCTCAACGTCACGTGGCTGCGCGTCACCGACCTGCCGGACCTCGCGTTCGACCACTCACTCATCGTGGCCCACGCCCTGGAACACCTGCGCGGTCGCATCGCCGAGCCAACCGTGGCCCGGGCGTTCCTGCCGGAGACGTTCACGATCGCGGCCCTGCGCGAGGTGCACGAAGCCATCATCAGCAAAGCCCTGGATCCCTCCAATTTCCGGCGCCACGTCCTGTCCTCCGGCCAGCTCCGAGACACCGGCGAGCGCCTCGCCGGCGCCCGGCACCGCCCTCCCACGCTGTACCGCTTCGCGGCGGCCGAACCGCCCGGACTCTTCCGCCCATCCCCGTCAGACCGTACCGAGGAGACCCCATGACCTCCGTGGCCACCCGACTCACGCTGCTACCCACCCGCCCATCCGGCACCGCGGCGACCCTTGAGGGCGGTTCGTGCAACGCCGCTCTCACCCAGGACCCGTGGGAGTTCCCCGCCCCGCTCTCGGCGGGTTACGGCCCGGGTGCTTCCCAGGACGACGCCGCTCCGGCCGGCTCCCCCGCGCAGCCCACTATTCCGCAGCGCTACCGGGATGCCTCCCCCGAGGAACTGGACGCCATGATCACGGCGGCCAAGAAGACTCTGGGTGAGCGCGCCGTCGTCATGGGGCACTTCTACCAGCGGGACGAAGTGGTCAAGCACGCGGACTTCATCGGTGATTCGTTCCAGCTCGCGCAGCAGGCCAAGGCGCACCCGGAGGCGGAAGCCATCGTGTTCTGCGGTGTGCACTTCATGGCCGAGACGGCGGACATCCTCTCCCGGGGCGGCCAGTCCGTGATCCTTCCCAATCCCGCTGCGGGGTGCTCCATGGCGGACATGGCGGACGCGGATTCCGTGGAGGAGTGCTGGGCGGATCTCATGGACGTGTTCGGCCCCCACGCCACGGACGCCCACGGCCGGACGATCATGGGCGAGGACGGCGAGCCGCTCGCCTCCGTGATCCCCGTGACCTACATGAACTCGTCCGCCGCGCTCAAGGCGTTCTGCGGTCGCAACGGCGGAATCGTGTGCACGTCCTCGAACGCGCGGACCGTGCTGGACTGGGCCTTCGGCCGCGGCCAGCGCGTGCTGTTCTTCCCGGACCAGCACCTGGGTCGCAACACCGCCAAGGCCATGGGTGTGCCGCTGGAGCACATGCCCCTGTGGGATCCCCGCAGGGAGCTGGGCGGCAACACCGCGCAGGTCCTCCAGGATTCCCGCGTGATCCTGTGGCACGGCTTCTGCTCCGTCCACAAGCGCTTCACGGTGGGCCAGATCGAGAAGGCCCGCGCGGAATACCCCGGCTGCACCGTGATCGTGCACCCCGAGTCCCCCATGGAGGTCGTGGACGCCGCCGATTCCTCGGGCTCCACCGACCACATCCGCAAGGCCGTGGAGGCCGCGGAGCCGGGGCAGACGTTCGCGATCGGTACCGAGATCAACATGGTCAACCGTTTGGCCGCGGAGCATCCCGAGCACACGATCTTCTGCCTGGATCCCGTGATCTGCCCGTGCTCCACGATGTACCGCATCCACCCGGGCTACCTCGCGTGGGTCCTGGAGGAACTCGTGGCCGGTCGCGTGATCAATCAGGTGTCCGTGGCCGAGGACGTCGCACGGGAGGCGTCCGTGGCTCTCGAACGCATGCTCGCCGCCGTCCCGAGGGCGTGAGTCATGACTGACGTCCTGGTCATCGGCACCGGGGTCGCCGGTCTCAGCGCGGCCTTGTCCGCGGCGGAGGCCGGTGCCCGCGTCACCGTGGTCACCAAGGCCGCCCTCACCCACACCGCGACCGATCGCGCCCAAGGTGGGATGGCCGCGATGACCGGCTCCCTCCCCGGCGGAAACCCCGCGGATTCGGTACGGCTGCACGTCCAGGACACCCTGGTGGCCGGTGCGGGCTTGTGTGATCCGCTGGTGGTGCACGGGGTCGTCCGGGACTCCGCCGCGGCTGTTCGCGACCTCACAGACCACGGCGTCGCCTTCGACCACGTGGCCGGCCCCGACTCCCCGTGGGTGCAGGGCCTGGAGGCTGCGCACAGCATCTCGCGCATCCTGCATGCCGGGGGCGACGCCACGGGGCACGCGATCCAGGATGCCCTGTCCGCTCGGTCACGCGAGATGGCCCACGGGGGACATATCCGTCTGCGCGAATACACCCTGGTCACGGACGTCATCGTGGTCGGTGACCGGGTCGTGGGCTGCACCGTCCGCCCGGTTCTCCGCGGCGGAGAGCTGGGCGACGAGGAGTTCCTCCCCGCGGACCACGTGGTGCTCGCCACGGGCGGCGCGGGTCAGCTGTATCCGTGGACGACCAATCCCCAGGTGGCCACCGGGGACGGCATCGCACTGGCCCTGCGCGCTGGTGCCCAGGTGCGTGACCTGGAGTTCTTCCAATTCCACCCCACCGCAATGGCCGCTCCGGGTTCGTTCCTGATCTCCGAGGCGGTCCGCGGTGAGGGAGCGGTACTGCGCGATCAGCACGGCCACCGCTTCATGACCGATGTGGACCCCCGCGCGGAACTCGCTCCCCGGGACGTGGTGGCGCGCGCGGTCTTCGCGGCGCGCACGGCATCCGACGACGGCGCCGCATACCTGGACTGCTCCACGATCCCCGTCCCGCCCGGGCTGACCCGCGCCGAGTTCCTGGCCCGCCGGTTCCCCTCCATCCACGCCGAACTCACGAGGCGAGGCATCGACTGGTCCACCGAGTGGGTCCCCGTGAGCCCCGCCGCGCACTACCTCATGGGTGGCATCGCCACCGATGCGCTGGGCCGCACCACTGTTCCCGGACTGTGGGCCGCCGGGGAATGTGCCCGCACCGGCATGCACGGGGCCAACCGCCTGGCCTCGAATTCCCTGCTGGAAGCTACGGTCCTCGGCCGCAGGATCGGCGAACTGCTCGCCGGTCCGGGGGAACCCGCGGACGCGTCGCCCGTGGCCCTCTGCAGCGAACCGGAGCCGTGCGTGCTCGATGAGGCAACGGCCCACGTCCGGCCCCGCCTGGCAGACCGAAACGACCCGCTGCTCAGCACCAGGCCGTATTCCACGGGAAGGGAACCGTCCTCGACGGACTCGGCCGGCGCCGAACCGTTCTCCCGCGCTGGCCTGCAGCAAGCCATGTGGCAGGGCGCCGGGGTGTTCCGCGCCGCCGAGGGCCTTGAACGGGCGAAGGCGCGGCTGGAAGGCTGGCTCGCGGCGTCGTCGTCGGACGAGGAGGATACGGCGGCGGCCCCTGGAACCCTGGCTGAAGCGGAGGACCGGAACCTCCTGACCGTGGGGCACGCGCTCGTATGCGCCTCGTTGGCTCGCACCGAATCCCGCGGGGCCCATCAGCGCGTGGACCATCCGGCCACCGACCCCCGCCTGGCCACGAGCACCGCATGGATCGCCTCCGGATCCGCAGCACCCACCCCCGAAAGGACAGACCATGCTGACTCGCTCAGCCGTTGAAGTCGTGATGCGTGCGAGCCTGGCCGAGGATGCGCCGTGGGGTGACATCACCTCCGAGCTCGTGATCCCTGCCGCGGCGACCGCCACCACCACGATCACCTCGCGGGAAGCAGGAATTTTCGCGGGAGAAGAGATCATCCGGACCGGCTTCGCCACGGCGGACCCGGGCCTGGAGGTCACGCTCCACGTATGCGATGGTGACCCGCTGACCCCCGGAACCGCCATCGCGACCATCACCGGCCCGGCGCGACCACTGCTGAGCGCCGAACGCAGCGTGCTGAACCTCGTGCAGCGGATGTCCGGGATCGCGACGCTCACCGCCCGGTATGTGGCCGAGGTCGAGAAGGCCGTGGCGGAGGTCGAACGCGCCAACAACCTGCCCGCCGGGACCATCACGCGCACCCGCGTGACCGACACCCGCAAGACCACCCCCGGACTACGAGCGCTGGAGAAGCACGCGGTGACGTGCGGCGGCGGCCACAATCATCGATTCGGCCTCTCGGACGCCGTGATGCTCAAGGACAACCACCTGGCCGTGCTCACCGCGGACGGTACCTCCGTGACCCACGCGCTGCGCGAACTGCGCAAGAAGCTGCCGCACACCACGCACATTGAGGTGGAGGTGGACCGGCTCGATCAGATCGAGGACGTCCTGGCCGGCGGGGTGGACACCATCATGCTGGACAACTTCGCCCACTCGGACCTGATCAGCGGCGTGGCCGTGGTGGACGGTCGCGCCATCGTGGAGGCGTCCGGTGGCATCACGCTGGAGACCATCGGCAGGGTGGCCTCCACCGGCGTGGACGTCATCTCCGTGGGCGCGCTCACCCATTCGGTGCGCGCATTGGACCTGGGTCTGGACGTGGCCGTGGACTAGCCCTTGTTCACGAGCGTCAGCAGCACCACGGAGTCCTCGTGCGCGTGCAGGGAGTGACGCTGCTGCGGGATCACGGCGTACTGGGCAGGACCGAGCTGCACGGATTCGTCGCCGGCGACGAGCTCCACCCGGCCCGTGATCACCTGGATCGTGGCCTCGCCCGGGTTCTCGTGTTCCTTGAGGTCTTGGCCCTCGGCCAGCGCGATCATGGTCTGCTGCAGCGTGTGCTCGCGGCCGCCGTTGAGGTGGTGGGCGGAACGCCCGCTGGACGCCTCGCGCGCCTCGGTGAGCATGTCCTGGGCAATGGTGGTCAGCGTGTTTTCTTCCATGGTCCATCTTTACAGTCCGGCTCATCGCCCGTCACGGGCACGACATGTCCGTCATCACGAGAGGTCACATCATGATCTACCTGGATCACGCGGCGACCACCGCCCCGCGCCGCGAAGTGCTCGAGGCCATGTGGCCGTGGTTGACCGGCGGGTTCGGTAACGCGTCCAGTCATCACGAGCGCGGCCAGCGCGCCGCCCGCGCCCTCGAGGACGCCCGCCAGCGCGTTGCCGCGGTCCTCGGGGCCCGCCCGGGTGAGATCATCTTCACCTCCGGCGGCACCGAGGCGGACAACCTGGCGGTCAAGGGCATCGCCCTGGCCCGCCAGGAACGGCAGCCTTCGCGTCACCGCGTGCTGGTCAGCGCCATCGAGCACGACGCCGTCCTGGAATCCGCCCGCGCACTCGCCCGGCATGACGGTTTCGAGACGCTCGAACTGCCCGTCGATCCCTCCGGTGCGCTCTCCCCCGACACCTTCCGCGCCGCCCTCGTGTCCGACGACGCCGCTCGCACCCTCCCCGACCGTGCCGCCTCTTGCCGCGGCGTCGCCTCCCATGCCCCTCCCGGGAGCAGCAGCGCCTCCGATCCGACCACCGTGGCCGTGGCGTCGGTGATGCTCGCCAACAACGAGGTGGGGACCGTCCAGGACATCCGCGCCCTGGCGGAGATCGCGGCGGAGTACGGGGTTCCACTACACACGGACGCCGTGCAAGCGGCCGGCACTCTGCCGCTGAACGTCGAAGACCTGGGAGTGGCCGCGCTGACGCTGGCGGGACACAAGATCGGCACGCCGCCAGGGATCGGCCTGCTGTGGCTCAAGCGCGGCACCCCGCTGCGCCCGCTGCTGAACGGCGGCGGTCACGAGCGCGGGCGCCGCTCGGGAACCTCCACCGTGGCCGGCGCCGTGAGCCTGGCGGTGGCGCTGGAGCTGGCCGAGCGAGAACGGGTGGCCTACGCGGCCCGCTCGACAGCCCTGCGTGACCGACTGATCTCGGGCATCCTGAACTCCGTACCGGACGCAATCCTGACCGGCCAGGATCCTCGAAACGTTGTGGGCGACCTCGGCAATGACGGTGCCACCCCGGTCGCTCCGGACGGCCCGGTTGCTTTCGCGGACCCGGCCGTTTCCGTCGACCCGCCAGCCTCGATCACCTCCGAGGGCCTCATCCCGCCGGCCGGCCGTGCGACAGAAACCGTCGGAGCGACGTCGGGACGGAACGGGATCACGCGACTACCGACCAACGCGTCCTTCTGCTTCCCAGGCGTCAATGGCGAAACCGTCCTGGTGGACCTCCAGAACCTGGGGGTGCTCGTGTCCTCGGGCTCGGCGTGCGCGGCCGGTTCCAGCGAGCCCTCCCACGTGCTCATGGCCCTGGGGATCCCCGCGGAGCTCGCCACCACGTCGGTGCGGTTCAGCCTGGGCCGAGAGACGACCGAGGCCCACGTGGACAGCGCCGTCCGCGCCACCGCGCAAGTGATTGCCCACCTCCGCGGCGAGCACGCACTCTGACCGGTGTTCCCACCCGCGGCCACACCGATGTCGGCGTGACGCAGGGCCGCTCGTGGTGAGTTCACGCTCCGCGCGACGCCCCGAGGGAAGGACGCTACGGCGTCACTTCGTACGGCGGCTTCTCACCGCGGGCCATGGCCACGGCGTTCTCCGCGGCCTTGCGAGCCATCCCCGCCCGTGAGCCCACTTCTGCGGAACCCACGTGCGGCAGCAAGAACGCGTTGGGCAGATCGGCCAGCCCGTCCGCGAGCTCGGGTTCGTTCTCGAACACGTCCAGCCCGGCCGCGAAGATCTCCCCGTCCCGCAGCGCCGAAACCAATGCATTTTCATCAACCACGGGGCCGCGGGCGGTGTTCACGAGCACCGCGGTGGACTTCATCCGCCGCAACACGTCCGCGTCGACCAGGTGCGTGGTGTCCTCGGTGAGCGGGACGTGCAGCGAGAGATAGTCACTCGTCTCGACCAGTTCGTCCCACGGCACCTGGCGCACCCTCCCGGCCAGGTCGTCCAGTTCGTCGTCGGAGACCGCGCGGTCCTCGGGCGGGCGCTGCGTGAAGATCACCGTCATGTCGAAACCCAGTGCCCTGCGGGCCACGGCCTTGCCGATCCGGCCCATGCCCGCAATCCCCAGGGTGGCCCCGGTGACGTCCTGACCGACCAGCAGTTTGGGTCCGATCCCCGTGAACTTCCCGTCCCGCAGGCACTCGGCGGCCTCGTGGGCACGCCGCGCGGCGCCGAGCAGGAGCAACATGGCGGTGTTGGCGGTCGCGTCATTGAGGACGTCCGGGGTGTTGCCCACGGCGATCCCGTGTTCGGCGGCCGCCGCGACGTCGATGTTGTTGTACCCCACCGCGTAGTTCGCGATCCCCCGGATCCGCGCCTCGCTCAGCAGCTCTGAGTCGAACCGGTCGGAGACCTGCGATACCACCACGTCGTACTCGCCGCCGGTCACTGCCTCGCGCAGTTCGTCCGCGCTCATCCCGTCCCGGATCTCGACGTCGCCCGCGTCCTCCAGGATGGACGGCCCCGGTTCGGGGATCTCACGGGTGACCAGGAAACGCGGTGTCTTCATGAACTCTCCTCGGGTACGACACGCACCGACTCATGCGGCACGGACCGGGCGGGCGGGCGTGGGAGGTGGGGAGCGGCGTCGGCGGTGGCCGCCCGGAGGAACACGAAACCCCGCGCGGCCACGAGAACTGCCGTGCGGGGTTCCGAGGCACCCCGTGGGGTGCGGGACTTCACATCCAGATCAGATGAGGGACTTGGCGCCGCCGCGAGCCTTCTCGAAGCGCTCGGCCACGTCCGCCCAGTTGACGATGTTCCAGAACGCCTTGACGTAGTCGGCCTTCACGTTCTGGTAGTCCAGGTAGAAGGCGTGCTCCCACATGTCCAGCTGCAGCAGCGGGATGGTGGCCACGGGCACACCGTTCTGCTGGTCGTACATCTGCTCGATCACCAGGTTGCCGGCGATGGGCTCGTACGCCAGGATGGCCCAGCCGGAGCCCTGGATGGTGGTGGCCACCGCGGTGAACTGGTCGCGGAAGGCGTCAAAGGAACCGAAGAAGTTGTCGATCGCCGCGGCGAGCTCACCCTCGGGCTTGTCGCCACCCTCCGGGGAGAGGTTCTTCCAGAAGATGGAGTGGTTAATGTGGCCGCCCAGGTTGAACTGGAGGTCCTTGGAGAGCTTGGCGGCACCGGCGGCGTCGCCGTTAGCGCGGGCCTCCTCCATCTTCTCGAGCGCGGTGTTGGCACCGGTCACGTAGGTGTTGTGGTGCTTGTCGTGGTGCAGCTGCATGATCTGGGCCGAGATGTGCGGCTCGAGCGCTGCGTAGTCATAGGGAAGATCGGGGAGAGTGAACTTTTCAGCCACGGTGAATCATCCTTCCTTTGCGGGTGCGTGATGCTTCAACTGTCCGTCGCTGCGGTTCGGCGGGTCAAGGACGTTCAGCCACTAGCGTATGTTTCACGGAGCCCGTCATCTTCCGTCACAACCGGTGCTTTGCCGCCCGGGCCGTGACCTATCCTCGGGCCCATGTCCACCCCCGATACCGCCCTGGAGGTCACCGCGACCGCGACCGGTTCCGGCGGCGCCACCGCGAGCGCCCACGCGCCGGGACGCGCCGCCGCCGCCCACGCCCCGTTGGCGGCCCGAACCGGCGAGGGCGACCCCGCGGACCTCGAGATCGCGCGCGCGCAGGCTTCGCACGCGCAAGGCATCGTGAACCTGCGGGACCGTCTGGCGCGGTGGTTGCAGGGCCGGGGCATCGACCAGTGGCGCGAGGGCGAGTTCGACCCCGCCGAGGTGCGCCGCGAGATCGACCGCGGCGAGTGGTGGGTCGTGGAATCCCCTGTGCAGCCCGGCCTGATCCTGGCGAGCATCCGTGTGATCTGGGCGGATCCTGAGATCTGGGGCGAGCAGCCGGAGCCCGCCGGTTACACCCACGGGGTCGCGGTGGACCGCTCGCTCGCGGGCACCGGCACGGGTGCCCGGCTGATCCGCACCGCAGAACGGGTGATCGTCGAGTCCGGACGGAGCGTCTCCCGCCTGGACTGCGATGACGGCAACCCGGTGCTCAAGCGTTTCTACACGGGTCTGGGCTACACGCCCCGCGGTGCCGTGGATTTCACCGTCCCCCGGTTGGATTACCGGGTCACGGTCATGCGCATGGAGCGCCGCCTCAGCCCGTAATCCGGTGCCGACGGGCGCCGCGGGACACCCCCCCCCGTTGGTCCCGGTGGCGTCCGCACAGCTCTCAGTAGTACGCGCGTTTCAAGCGGTTCACGCGCGTTGCGCGCGTCGCCGCCCCGTGGCCTTGCGGTGCGTTCCCGCGTGCCTGCCGTGGGCAGCAGCCCGCACGCCGTGGCCGGTGCCGCGAGAGGGATGCTCGGTCGACGACGTTGCCAACTCCCCCGGCTGCCCCGCGGCCAGATCCCGCCGCATGCGTTCCAGCCCCTGGGCAAGTCGGCGGCGGGCCATCATCCGGGCCCACGGGCGCTTCCACCACAACCCCCCGCGCAGTCGGAAATCCGCGCGCAGCTGGACGGTCACCCCCGAGCTCGTGGGCTGCCACGCGTACTCCATGATCATGTCCGCGAACCCCTTGGTGGTGCGCAGCATGAGCGATTCACCGGGCACGCGGTCCGCGACGATCATGACGTAGTCGAACGTGAACGGCCCCACCGGAGCGTCGAACTCGATCGCCGAGCCCACGTGCAGTTGATCGTCCAGGGACGTGGGCCACGTGACGTGGATCCCGAACCATCGGCCCATCCCCCTGGGCCTGCCCAGGGCCAGATCGAACTCCTGGGCGGTGACCGCCACGTCCTGCTCCACGAGCAGCGAGAATCCGTGGTCGGTGGAATCGACCTCGGAGATGCGAACAGACATGTTTCCCCCTTGGTGCGTGCTTCCCCCCATGGCGTTCGTCCCACCGAACACCAACTACACGCGAGTAACTTATGACGCTCAGTCTGATGCAAAGACGACAAGCCGTCACTCCGCCGGGGGAAGTGTGACGCGTCCACAAAAGGTGGAGAAAAGTTATCCACAGGGGTGGAAAAGTCTGTGCACAATTCGAACACAGTTTCGACGCACACACCCTGGGCAGGCGCGGCAACGGCAGGAAACGACGCATGACCAGGGTAAATACCGAACAAGCGTCTGGCCAACCGGGTCGAATGACAGTCGTGTGACTTATCCACTCCTGTGGAGAAGCGTTGTGGATAACGCTCACTGTCCGCTTATCTGCGTTGAGTTACCCCCTTTTAGGGGGCAGTTATGTGACGCTGTGATTTCCGCGGTGTCAGGAGGTGGGAATCACGCGCAGCCACCGAAAACCGTGAGCCTCCACCAGGATCCCCCCGCGCAGGTCCACCCGCTCGTTCTCGTGCAGCATGGTCGCCGAGGGCAGGAAACCGCTCAGCGTCTCACCCGTGACGAACTGGGGCCAGTCGCTGAAGTTCGCCAGGCACAGCACCACGCTGTGCTCGCCGGGACGCTGATAGCCCAGGACATGGCGGTTGTGCGTGATGAACGGGATGAGCGCGGTGCCCTCGAACTCCGGGGTGGCACGGCGCACCGAGATCATCCCCCGGATCCCGCCGAAGATCCGCCCCTGCACCGAGAACAGGTCGTGGCGGCGTTCGTAGTCGTCGCGGGGGTAGCGCGGGCGATGGACCCAGCGGGCGTCGTCCGCGGCGTCCGGGTTCTCGTCCCAATGGACGTCGTTGCGCTGACCCACCTCGTCACCCAGGTAAAGCAGGGGGACTCCGCCGGTGCTCATGGCCAGCGAATGCGCCAGCAGGATCCGATCCACGGCCGGACCCGGCTCGGTCTCCAGACCCAACAGGGACGCGGTGGTGCCGCAGATCCGGCAATCGCCCGTGCGGGGGTTGCCCTGGAAGGCCACGCCGTGCGCGAAGCTACCGGGGTGGCGCCCGGTGTAGAAGGCATTAAGGAAGCGGCGGTGGTCGTGGCCATCGACACCCAGGCGAGCGGCGTCGTCGTCGGAGAACGTCCACCCGATGTCGTCATGGCCGCGCACGTAGTTGACCCACGCGGTGCCCGCTGGCGTCTCGTGACGTTCGGCGAGCGCGGCGGAGAGCAGGGAGACGTCCCGGGTGGCCATGGCCTCCCATGTGAGGGCCATCTGCAGGGGGTTGTAGGACAGCGCACACTGGTCCGGGTGGACGTAGCGGATGACCTCGTCCGGGTGGACGATCGCCTCCGACTTGAACTCCACGGCCGGGGCGGCCAGGGCCGTCACGGCGTTGAACGCGCGCAGCAGATCGTGGACCTGTGGCTGGGACTCGCACGAGGTGCCGAGTTGCTTCCAGATGAACGCCACGGCGTCCAGGCGCAGCACCTGGGCCCCCTGGTTGGCCAGGAACAGCATTTCCGCGGCCATGGCGTGGAAGACGTGGGGGTTGGAGTAGTTGAGGTCCCACTGGAAGCGGTGGAACGTGGTCCATACCCACCGGGGATCCGGGTCGTAGGGGCTCGCGTCCCGTCCCGCCGGCGTGCTGTCCACGCGCGTGAACACCCCGGGGTGGTCATCCGGGAAGATCTCCCGCGCGGTGCGCTCGAACTCGTCCGGCACGGTGCGCTCCGAGTACATCCAGTAGAAGCGTTCGTAGAACGGGTCCCCGGCGGCCGCGGCCCGGGCCCACTCATGCTCGTTGGAGGTGTGGTTGAACACGAAGTCCAGCACCAGGGCGATCCCCTGGGCCCGCAGTTCGGCCGCCAGGTCCGCGAGCTCCGCCATGGTCCCTAGCTCCGGGTCCACCCGGCGGTAGGAGGACACCGCGTACCCCCCGTCCGAGTTGCCGGCGGGGCTCTCGTAGAGGGGCATGAGGTGCAGGTAGGTCAGCCCGAGTTCTTCGAAGTACGGGATCTTCTCCCGGATCCCCGCGAGGTCCCCGCCGTAGCGGTCCACGTAACACACCCCGCCCACGGCCTCCCGGGACGTGAACCACGGCAGTTGGTCCTCGCGGCGGCGGTCCAGGTCCTTGAGGTCCCGGGGGCGCTGCACATAGGCCTCCCACGCGGTGAGGACGGCGCGGGTCACGGTGTCCCAGATACCGAGCCCGGGTCCGTAGACCGCGTGCAAGGAGGTGATCAGACGGTCCAGCTGACGGCTGAGCCGACCAAGGAAGACGGTGCGTTCCTCGGGGGTCGCGCGCGTATCCAGCGCGAGATGCTCCCGCACCGATTCGAGTACGTGTTCGCGATCGGTGGTGTCCCGGGGGATCGAGGGTTCGGACAACACGGGAATGCCTCCTCGGTTGACGCACGTCACGTGCGTGGGGAGTCATGGTGCCCGGGATCCCCCTTGATGCCGAGCTCGGATCGACCGCCTCCGCGTTCCCGCGGGCCGGTTGCGTCCAGGATACGGGCGCGGTTGCACTCGACGCTCAGGTGACGTCCGCGTGACTCGTCCCCGCACCCCGTATTCACCCCACAGGTTGTGCACAGAGTTATCCACAGGTGTGGAAACCATGGCGCGTTCCCGGGTGGGCCACGTGGGGCGATACCTCTGAAACCCCAGGTCAGGGCGATATGACGCGAATCCCCAGCGGGTGTGGACAAGCCTGTGCAGAACCGCGCACACGGCCGTGGAGAACGCGCTCGGCCGGACGCGGATGAACGGAACATGACGAACGCCCGGTGCTTCCCCATGCGGGGAGCACCGGGCGATCCCACCCCGTGGGGTGGATTCCGGACGTCACCAGGTGACCCTGACGGCGGTTCGTCGGCCGACGTCGCTGCGGGTGTCGCGGATCAGGAGGCCTTCTCGTACCCGTGGTCGGAGAGCCACTGCTTGGCGGCGTCCGCGGGGTTCTGCTGCTGGTCCCCGCTGACCTTGCGGTTGAGGTCGATCAGGTCCTGGGTGGTCAGCTTGGTGGAGAACTCGTTCAGCGCGTCCACCGCGTTCTGCGGCAAGCGGTCCGGGGCGGTGAGCGGGAGCACCTGCTGGGCGATGAAGTTGTTCTTGGGGTCCTCGAGCACCGTGAGGTGCTGGTCCTGGATGGCCGGGGTGGTGGTGAAGATGTCCGCCACCTGGGCGTCGTCCTGGGTCAGGGCCTGCACGGTGAGGGGGCCACCGCCGTCGTTGATGGGCTGGAAGGATTTGAAGGAGCAGTCGTACTTCTGCTTCAACCCGTCCACGCCGTAGGCGCGTTCCTGGAACTCCGGCGGGCCAGCCATGATCAGGTCCCCGCACACCGAGGAGAGGTCCTCGATGGACGTCAGACCGTACTTCTCCGCGGTGGCCTGTGTGACCACCAGGGCGTCCTTGTTCTCCGCGCGGGAGGGGTCGAGCGCCGAGAGCTGCTGGCCCTCCAACGCGGAAGGCAGTGCCTTCATGATGTCCTCGGCGGAGGCCGCGGTGGCGTCCTTGTCCGCGAAGAGCAACAGGTTCCCGGAATAGTCCGGGACCACGTCCACGGAACCGTCCTTGACGGCACCCACGTAGGCCTCGCGCGCGCCGATGCCCGGCTTGGTCTCCACCGTGACGCCCGCGTCCCGCAGCACCCCGGCGTAGAGCTCGGCGATGACCTGCGACTCGGGGAAGTCCGCAGAACCCACGGTGACGGCATCCGAGGAGCCGCCTGAGGCGGCGTCGCCCGAGTTCTCCGCGAGCGGGTCGGAACCGCCGCCGCACGCGGTGAGGGCGAACACGGCCGTGGCGGTCATGGCCGCCCACGCGGCGGGGCGGAGGGCGCGGCGCGCAGCGCGCGTGCGCTGCGTAGAGGGGGACGGTGTCATGGTCGATCTCCTGCCAGTCTGAGGCCCGGCGACGTCACCAGGCGTTGTACGAGAGCGAGTACTGCATCCGCGGCCAGTGCGAGCACGGCCACGAGTACCACGGACGCGAGCATGCGCGCATAGTCGCGCACCGCGAGCCCGTCGATCAGATAGCGGCCCAGACCGCCCAGGTTGATGTACGCCACGATGGTCACGGTCGCGAGCACCTGCAACGCGGCATTGCGGATCCCGCCCAGGATCACCGGCAGCGCCACGGGGATCTCCACGCGCGTGAGTACCTGACCCTCGGTCATGCCCATGGAACGAGCTGCGTCCACGAGCGCCGGGGAGACCGCGGCGACCCCCGAGTACGTGCCCGAAAGGATGGGCGGGATGGCCAGCAACACGAGCGCCAGGATGGGGGGCATGAGCCCCAGCCCCATGAGCAGCGTGAACAGGCTCAGCAGACCCAGGGTGGGCAGCGAGCGCAATGCGCCGGCCAGGCCCACGATCACGCCGCCGCCGCGGCGTGTGTGGCCCACCCACAGGCCCAGGGGCACGGCGATCGCGAGCGCGATCCCCATGGTCAGCACGCTGTAGCCCACGTGTTCGAGCAAACGCTGCGGGATCCCGGTGGCTCCGCTCCAGTTGGCGGGGTCGGTCAGGAACTGCGCGGCTTCCGAGAACAGGTTCACGCGCAATCACCCCGGGCTTCCACCGCGGCGACGGCGCCCGCGCCGCCGGGCGCACCGGCCACGGAATCGCGGCCCTCGGGGTCCCCGCCCCCGGGCCGGTCGGCTCGGCCGTTAGCGCTGTCGTGCCGTGCCGCCCCGGCACGACGCCGCTCGCGCGCCGTCGTGGTCCCCGTGCGCTGCCAGCGGGTCAGGACATGGCCGAGCAGACGCAAGAGCTGATCCAGCACGATCGCGATCAGCACGGTGGCCACGATGCCCACCACGATCTCCGAGACGATTGAGCGGCGCAGCCCGTCCGTGAACAGGGTGCCCAGGGACTGGATGCCGATCACGGCGCCCACGGAGACCATGGAGATGTTGGAGACCGTGGCCACGCGCAGCCCCGCAATCATCACGGGCACCGCCAGCGGCAGTTCCACCCCGAAGAAGCGGCGCACGGGTTTGTACCCCAGCGAGGTGGCGGCCTGGAGGACATCTCGGTCCAGGGACTCGAACGCGTCCACGCACGAGCGCACCAGGATTGCGATCACGTACAGGGTCAGCGCCACGATCACGTTGACCACGGACGTGATGCCCGTGCCCAGGATCAGCGGCAGGACCACGAACAGGGTCAGCGAGGGGATCGTGTACAGCAGTGACGAGCCCGTGACGAACACCGGACGCAACCAGCGTCTGCTCGTGGCCAACCGGGCAAGCGGGACGCTGATCAGCAGGCCCACGACCACGGGCACGATGGACTGGATCAGGTGCGCGCCAGCGAGGTCCAGGACCGTGGACCAGTTGTTCGACAGCCAGTTCACGAGCGTTCCGACCTGTCGTAGCGCGCCGAGCGCTGCTCTTCGACCGCGCGCATCACGTCCTCGCCGGGCACTACGCCCGCCACGGAGCCGTCGCGGTGCACGGCCACGGCCTGCCCGGACGGGGAGGACAGGGCGGCGTCGAGCGCGGTGCGCAACGACCCGCCGTCGTGCCACAGGGTTCCTCCCACACGCAGTTCCTCGCGCGCGGCCGGTTCTCCGGACGCCGTCACGGGCAGCCAGCCCAGCGGGTGGCGGCGCTCGTCCACCGCGAGCACCCAGTCCGACGACGACGCCGCTCCCGCCGCCTGCCACGGCGCGGGGTCCTCGCTGCAGGGGCCCACCAGGAAGCGCTCGCCGGTGTCCACGACCAGAACCGTGACGGGCTGCAGTGCCACGGAGGCGTTGTCGAAGCTCAGCGAACGGAACCCGCGGTCACGGCCGATGAAGTCCGCGACGAAGTCGTCCGCGGGGGCCCGCAGCAGTTCCTCCGGGGTCGCGTACTGCGCGAGCCTGCCCCCGCGCGCGAACACGGCCACGCGGTTGCCCAGCAGGATCGCCTCGTCGATGTCGTGGGTCACGAAGATGATGGTGCGGTGCAACCGCTTCTGCAGGTCCAACAATTCGCTCTGCAGGTCCTGGCGCACCACGGGGTCCACGGCGGAGAACGGTTCGTCCATGAGCAGGATGGGCGGATCCGAGGCCAGGGCACGTGCCACGCCCACGCGTTGTTGCTGACCTCCGGACAACTGCGCCGGGTACCGGGTGGCCACGGACTCGTCCAATCCCACCGAGCCCAGCAACTGCCGGGCGTGCGCGCGGGACTCCCGTTTGGACACCCCGTTCAGCCGGGGGACCGTGGCGATGTTGTCCTCCACGGTCTTGTGGGGCAGCAGGCCCGATTGCTGCATCACGTACCCCATGGAGCGGCGCAGCTTGGCGGCCGGGATGCTCGCGACGTCCTGACCGTTGACCTCCACCGTCCCCGAGGAGGGCTCCACCATGCGGTTGAGCATCCGCAGGGACGTGGTCTTGCCGCAGCCGGATGGGCCCACGAACACCGTGAGGGAACCCGCGGGAACGTCCAGGTCCAAGTTATCCACCGCGGCAGTACCGTCCGAATAGACTTTGCTCACCCCGCGGTAGCGGATCGCCAGATCGGTCATGGGGCCGTATCCCTTCGTAGCCGTGGTTTCATCCTAACGGCGCAAAACCATCGGTGAGCGGACCATTTCCAGATTCGTGACGGTTCACCCGGTGGAGCCGTCACAAGTGCCGCTGAAGCATGCCGTCCGGAAGGAAGGCACGAGGAAGACGTCCTCGATGGCGGCCAAGGATCGGAACCGCCTGGGCAGCACCAGCGAGTCCGAACTGGAGCAGAAGCTGCGCGAGCGGGGACAACGCGCGGCCACGCGCACCCCCAAGCCCCGACCACAGCGATGGGCGGAACACCCGTAAATGCCCCACCCATTTTATTTTGCACTCACGCGCGCCGCTCACGAGTCAGATTTGTATGATGTCCCGCGTCTGGATGAACACCGGGATTGCCGGCTCATCGCATTCGAGGGTGTAGGTGTGGTCTGAATCCTCCAGCCTCGAGCAGGCTCCCGGTGATGAAGTTGGTGAGGTTGCCGAAACCGAAAGCGGAGCCGCGCAGGTGCTTAACGCGCCCATTGATCGCCTCTGTCGGCCCGTTGCTGGTGCCTGACCGGTCGAAGAACGCGAACACGTCGAAGGCGCGTTGCCTAAAGGTGTGGCCAAGCTTGCGGATATCGACGAGCGTAGCCGGGACACCGCTGCTAAGCGCGTGGATCACCGCTTGCATCATCTGCTTCGCCTTCTTCTTCTCGGGCTCGCGGTAGGCGGGGACAATGCGCTGGTAAATGCCTCAGGTCGCTTCGACCTCGACATGCTCCTCGATCGCTAACACGGCGTTGAAGCGGGCGGTGTGCTTCTCGGTGAGCAGACCGGCACCGGTCGAGGGCGTCGCCGGCCAGACGAACGACATGGAACGGGTCCATCACCGGGACCGCGTCGGGCAGCTCTTCCGCCGCGGCGGCCTTTAACCCGCTGAACTTACGCCACCACGGATCACCCTCGACGACACGACACTCGATGACCGCCCGACCCGGGTCGAGTCGCTGCCCGACGGCTTCGAGGCCATGTGCGTCGAGGCGGCAGAACGTGATCAGGCACAGCGCGGCGAAGATAGCGTTGAACACGTCGAGCTCTTCCGGATGGTGAGTGCAAAACCTCCATCCACGGGGACCCCGACGTCCATGCGACCACCGCCGCGCGAACCCCCACCACACCCCCAACCACGAAGAACCAGATTGCCAGTATCGCACTGATGATGAAAACGCAGATCAAATATGCGCCGGCCGGTCTTGAGATCCTTGTCTACGTCCTATTCACTCGCACTACCGGACCTGTAGGCGTTCGAATCCCACCGCATCTGCTTTCCCCAGACGGCATCGGAAACGACGAAAAAGGATGTCATGAGAGACCCTAGACAGAAAAACGCCAGAGTCAGGGCCAAGGGAAAACAACCCCCTTAGAAATCAGCAACCATCCGCATATGGTCAATCCGATCACTGCAAACGCACTGCAGTAAACTGTGATCGGACTTTTGAATTCTATGACATTCTCTTTCTACGAGGTTCCACCAACCGAGCCTGCTATAGAGCATCCCTGGGACTTCGCCCCGCACCACCGGGGTGGGTTCCCATCAGTCAGTTCACCGATCAAGTGGCGCGTCCCCGATGTCCTCGGTCAGGAACTCCTCCGGGATCCGGTCCGCCCCGGCCACGTCCGCGAGGATCCGGCGGTCGATGGGAACCCCCCGGCGCAGCACACTGATCCCGCCCCCGGGTTCGTGCAGCACGCACGCCACCTCGCGGTAGGAGCGCACCCCCGCCCGACGCAGTGCCCCGTTGAGTTCGGAATGCGTGATGTGGGCGCGACGCAGGGCGTGCTCGTCCACGCGGTCACCGATCATGAGCAGGCGGGCGGGTGAATTGAACACGCGCTGCCACCGAGCCCGCGTGCCCAGGTGGCCGAACACCACTTCCAGCAGGAACAGGGTGCCCAGTCCCAGCACACCGCTCATGAGTGTCGGCGGGTGCCCCAGGATCACGCGCCCCGCCACGGCACCCAGCATCACAGTGATCACCACGTCGAACGTGGACATGGCCGTGAGCACCCGCTGGCCGAAGATCCGCACGAAGACGAGGAATGCCACGTAGATCCCCACCGCGGAGAGCACCACCACGATCGCATGGGCGGACGTGATCCCCAGTTCGGAGCCCAGACCCTCCCAGGACGGCATGCCTCAGCCCCGACCCGTGCCGCCGCGTTCCAGCGATGCCGACGACGCCGGTCCGGCGCCTTCCTTGGGCCGGGTGGCGTCATCGAGCCGGGCAGCGGCGTCGTCCTTGCGGCCCGCCGCGAACTGCGTGGCGTGCAGCTCTGCGTAGCGGCCAGCGCGTGCGAGCAGTTCCTCGTGGGAACCGCGCTCCACGATTCGGCCGGCCTCGATCACGAGGATCTGGTCCGCCTGGCGGATCGTGGACAGCCGGTGCGCGATGACCACGGCGGTGCGCCCGGACATCGCCTCGTCGAGTGCCGCCTGCACGTAGGCCTCGTTCGTGGAATCCAGGGCGGAGGTCGCCTCGTCCAGGATCACCACGCGGGGTTGGGCCAACAGCAAGCGAGCGATCGTGAGGCGCTGGCGCTCGCCACCCGAGAGCCGGTAGCCGCGCTCCCCCACCACGGTGTCCAGACCGTCCGGGAGGGATTCGATCACGTGCCGCAACCGAGCGCGCTCCAGGGCGTTCCACAGCTCGGCGTCCGTGACCCCCTCCCGGGCCACACCGAGGTTCGCGCGGATCGTGTCGTGGAACAGGTGCCCGTCCTGCATGACCATTCCCACGGAGCGGCGCAGCGATTCGAAGGTCGTGTCCCGCACGTCCTGGCCGCCGAGCCGGACCGCGCCCGAGTCGACGTCGTACAACCGCGCGACCAACTGCGCGATCGTGGACTTCCCGGCCCCGGAGGACCCCACAAGGGCCACGGTGTGGCCGGGTCCCGCCCGGAAGTCTATATCGTGCAGGACTTCCTCGCCGCCGCGTGAATCCAGGACGGCCACGTCCTCGAGGGACGCGAGCGAGACCTTGTCCGCGGAGGGGTAGGAGAAGCGCACGTGATCGAACTCCACGGCCACGGGCCCCTCGGGCAGGGCACGCGCCTCGGGGCTCTCGGTGATGAGGGGCTTGATGTCCAGGACCTCGAAGACGCGCTCGAAGCTGACCACCGCGCTCATGATGTCCATGTGGGCGTTCGCCAACATGGTCAACGGGGTATACAACCTGGTCAGAAGCATGCCCAGGGCCACGACCGAGCCCGCGTCCAGGTGGCCCAGCAGGGCCTGCGCTCCGCCCACGCCGTACACGAGCGCCAGCGCGAGGGCGGAGACCAGGGTCAGGGCGGTGACGAACGTGGTCTGCAACATGGTCGCGCGGATCCCGATTCCCCGGACGTCGTTCGCGCGGGCGGCGAACTCCCGCGATTCCTGCGCGGGATCGCTGTAGAGCTTGACCAGGGTGGCGCCACCGGCGGAGAACCGCTCGGTCATCCGCGTGGACATCTGGGCGTTGTATTGGGCGGAGCGACGCTGCAACGCGGCCAACCGGCCACCCATGGCCCGGGCGGGGATCAGGAAGATGGGCAACAGCAGCAGGGACAGCGCGGTGACCTGCCACGAGATGGTGACCATGACCCCTACGGTCAGCAGCAGGGACACCACGTTGGACACCACACCCGACAGGGTCCCGGCGAACGCGCGCTGCGCGCCGATCACGTCCGTGTTCAGCCGGGACACGAGAGCCCCGGTGCGCGTGCGGGTGAAGAAGGCGAGCGGCATGGTCTGCACGTGGTCGTACACGGCGGTGCGCAGATCGTAGATGAGCCCTTCACCGATTCGTGAGGACTGCCACCTGTTCAGCAGGGACAGTCCAGCGTCCGTGATGGCTACCGCCGCGATGGCCACCGCGAGCCACACCACCACGGAGACGTCGTGCCCGCCGGTGATCGCATTGACCACCCGCCCGGCCAGCACGGGCGTGACCACACCCAGAACGGCCAGGGCCACCGACACCAGGACGAACGCCAGGATCGCATGGCGGTGGGGACGCGCGAACGTGATGATGCGTCGCACGGTTTCACCGCTGATCTTGCGGCCCTTGTTCTCCTGCCCCTTCATGGTCCGCCACATGGCCATGTGGGCGCTCTGCATACTCACGCTCGCAACTGTATCCCCGGGTCAGGGAATCACGCGGGGCAGTCCAGCCCCATGGCACCGCGGGTATTGGAGCCGCGGTTGAGGGCGCGGCCGATCTCACTGAGTTGGCCCACCTGCTCGGGGGCCAGTCGGTCGAAGACGATTTCCCGCACATGACGCACGTGGGCGGGAGCAGCCTCACGCAAACGTTCGAGTCCCGCGGGGGTGATCTCCGCGATCACCACGCGGCGGTCGTCCTGACGGCCCGCGCGAGTGACCAACCCGTCTTTCTCCATCCGCGCGACGATTCGCGAGAGCCGGGACTGGGACGTGTTCGTGGCCGTGGCCAGAGCGGACATCTTATGCCGGTGGTCCGGGGCTTCGGACAGCATGGCGAGCACCAGGTATTCCGCGAGTGACATGTCCTCCTCGCTGCGCAACTGCCCCTCCACGGCACCCGGCAGGCGGAACATGATGGAGACGAGCGCGAGCCACGCTTCCCGCTCGTCCTCTGACAGCCACTTTGTCTCTTCCATACTCACGAGTGTAGTGAGCATATATTGACGCAGCAAATATCTCGCGTATCTAAGGACCTGGGTGACCCCGCCCCACGCCGACCGCTCAGGCACCCAGCGTGCGACGCCGCCCCGCGAGCGCGATGAACACGCCCTGTGCCACGGCCACCCCGACCATCACGAGCAGCGGTGCGGTCCAGGACCCGGAGGCGTCCTCCAACAACCCGATCATCACGGGGCCGAGCGCGGCGAAGAGGTACCCCACGCTCTGCGCCATGGAGGACAGGGCCGCAGCCCGGTGGTAGTCCGTGGTGCGCAGCCCGAACAGGGCCATGGCCAGCACGATCGCCCCGCCGGTGCAGAACCCGATGAACAGCGCCCACAACAGGGACAGGGAGGGGACGAACAGCAGACCCAGCAGACCGATCACCGCTGAGGCAGCGAACACCGCACCCAGACCGGACTGCTCCCGGAGCCGGGGGATCATGAACGCGGCGAAGAGAGTCCCCACGAGTCCGCACGCCTGGAACGCGAAGTGGTACCACCCGGCCTGGACCGGGGTAGCGCCGGCGGAGATCTGGATCGTCGGCAGCCATGTGACCATCGTGTAGTAGACGGTGGACTGCAGCCCCATGTACACGGTCACTTGCCAGGCCAGGGCGGAGCCCAGCGGGAGCCGGGCCCGGGAACGTGCAACGGACGCGGTGACGGCCGGGGGAACCGCCGGTGCGGCGTCGTCGTCCGCTCCTGAACTCGGAGTCGGCGAACCAGGCCCCGTCGCATCGGGGGCCGCCGGGCCGGGGGCCGCAGCCCGGGGAGCGGCAGTGCCCGAGCCCACCCGGGAGGCCACCCCCAGGATCCACGGCAGGAAGACGGCCACGCCGATGATCGCCACGGCCGCCCAGATCCCGAGCGCGAACCGCCAGCCGGACGGGGCGACGTCCGCGATGGGGACCACCACACCGGAGGCGAGCGCCGCGGTCAGCGCCGTGACCGCTTGGTACACACCCGTCATGGGGCCGATCCGGTGCGGCCAGTCACGTTTGATCAGGGACGGGATGAGCACGTTGAGCACCGCGATGGCCGCGCCCAGCAATCCCGTGCCCACCCAGATCAATCCGGGTCCGGGAACCGAGCGGACCACGATGCCCGCCGCGAGGACCACGAGGGCGAGACCCAGGACCCGTTCGAGCCGGAATGCCTCCGCGAGTCGCGGCGCGAAGGGGGAGATCACGGCGAACGCCACGAGCGGCAGGCTCACGAGCAGCGACGCCTGCGACGCGCTCAATCCCACCTCGTGTTCGATCTGCGGCAGCACCGGGCCCACCGCGGTGATCCCCGCCCGCAGGTTGGCCCCCAGCAGGAGCACGCCGACCAGCAGCAGTCCCGCGCGGGGCGCACGGGCGGACACCGAACGCTCGGGGCGTGGATCGACTGCGAGCACGGGGCCACCTCTCCTGGACGTCCATGCCACCATAATGGGAGGCATGGACTCCCACGACACCTGGCCCGCGCCCGTGACCGTTGACGACCACGGGTTCGACGCCGCCGCCATGCGTCAGTTGGGCCGCGCACCCGCGTCGGACGACGCCGCAGGGACCGGTTCCGCGGGTACCGGCACCGGGGCCCCGGGGGCCGATCCCGACCTCTCCGCCAAGCCCACCCTGCGCGAGAAGCTCACGGCTTCCCTGCTGCTCGTAATCCCCCTGGTCTCCGCGCTCGTGGTGGTGCTCAGCGCCATCCGGTACACGGACACCCGCAACGGGTTGTGGCTCGGGGTCATCGCGGTGGTGCTCGCGCTGGCCGCGCTGTCCTGGGTCGCGGTGCTGCGGGGCGCGTTCGCCCGCGCCCGGGGCCACCTGGCCGCGCGGTTGCCGGGAGTGATCGGCCACGGTGTGGGCATCGTACGCGAGCTGGACGTGGAGTCCCCCTTCGACGAGAACGGCGTCTCGGACACCGTGACCGCCCACCTCACCCTGCGCGTGAACCCTACGCAGGGCCCGGCGTTCACCGCCGTGCTGGACGCGGTCTACGCACTGGCTGACGCCGAGAAGCTCACCGTGGGATCGCACGGGCCGGTGCGCTACCTGCGCTCGGACCCGGAGAACACGGTGGGGATCGAAACCCGGTTGCCCGAACCGACGGTGCAGCAGATCTACCGCGCCGCGGCCATGAACTGACCGCGGGGCAGGGTCCCATACCGCGCCGTCGTCATCAGCTCCGGTGCCGCGGAACGACGGCACACTGCCAGGGCAGGGTCATTGGCGGGAACCCTCGTGTGCGTCCCGGACCCACTCCTCGTCCCGGCGCAGGGACGACGAACCCGCGGGAGACGATCCGGCGGGTGGGACCGCCGCGTGCTGCTCGGTGTCCGCCTCGGGCTCCACGACCACCCGGGTGCCGGCACCGCGGGCGCGGGACGAGGAATCGGGAACGTCCGTGACGCTCACGGTCACCACGTTCAGGGCGATACCCAGGAGGAAGAAGATCCAGGCGGCCACGGCCACCGAGGCCAGGGCGAACAGCAGACCGATGAGCAGGAGACCCACGGACGTGAGGTAAGCGGGGGATTTGACGCGCCGGAAATTGAACTGCATACCCCTATTCCATCACGTTTCCGCGGGGCCTCCCGCCGGGATACCCGCCCCCACCAGGGACTTCACCCAGAACGTAAAGGGCTTGTCAGAACCACCCGGTAGGCAGTTGACTGAGCGGTAGTTGTCAACGAAAGGATTTGCCCTCATGCCCACCAACCAGACCGTGCAGCTCAACGACGGAAACACCATCCCCCAGTTCGGGTACGGGGTGTGGCAGGTCGCGGCGGACGTCGCCGAGGACGTCGTGAGCAAGGCACTGCAGATCGGCTACCGACACATCGACACCGCCAAGATCTACGGCAATGAAGAAGGTGTGGGTCGTGCGATCGCCAAGAGCGGGATCCCCCGCGAGGAACTGTTCGTGACCACCAAGCTGTGGAACGACGACCAGGGCCACGATTCCGCACTGCAGGCCATCGACGCGTCCCTCGAACGGCTCGGGTTGGACTACGTCGACCTCTACCTCATCCACTGGTCGCAGCCCGAGAAGGGCAAGTACGTGGAGACCTGGAAGGCGTTCCAGGAGATCAAGGAGTCCGGTAAGGCGCGTTCCATCGGTGTCTCCAACTTCACGGAGAAGGCCCTGCAGGACGTCCTGGACACCGGCGTGGTCCCCGCAGTGCACCAGATCGAGCTGCACCCGTACTTCACCCAGGAGCGCCTGCGCGAGATCGGCGCCCAGCACCAGATCGTGACCGAGGCGTGGTCCCCGCTGGGCCAGGGCAAGGCGGAGCTGCAGGACGAGACCATCGGTGAGATCGCCCGCGCCCACGACGCCACCCCCGCGCAGGTCATCATCGCGTGGCACCTGGCCCTGGGCAACGTGGTGTTCCCCAAGTCCGTGACCCCGGAGCGTATCCAGGAGAACTGGGACGCCCAGGAACTCACCCTGAGCCAGGACGAGATCGAGCGGATCAGCGGGCTGTCCCGCGAGGACGGGCGCCTCGGCCCCGACCCCGCCGACTTCAACGACTGACACCTCCGACACGCGCGTCCCGTGACGCGGCGCACACTGCTGTGACGCGGCGTCGGCCGGCCACCAGGCGGCGTCGACTCCCCGCGACACGGCGGGAACATGCCCCGGAAACGTGCCCCCGAGGCCCTCACGAGAGGGCCCCGGGGGCACGTTCGTACGGCGTCAAAGGTCACCGCACCCGGCGCGCGGGTGCATCATAGAGAGTTATGAGTCACAACACTTCGGACGGCGGCCAGGCCAGCAGCGTGCCCGTTGCTCCCAATACACACGTGGACCCGCACAACCCCGCGGGTCGTAAATCCTTCTTCGGCCAGCCAGGAATGCTGGCCAATCTCTTCTCCGTGGAGATGTGGGAACGCTTCTCCTTCTACGGCATGCAAGCACTGGTGCTGTACTACATGTACTACGCGGTCTCCGACGGCGGTCTTGGCATCGACCAGGGCGTCGCCGCGGGCATCGTGGGTGCGTACGGCGGCACCGTCTACCTGTGTTCCATCCTGGGCGGTTGGATCGCGGACCGGTTGCTCGGCTCCGAGCGCACCATGCTCGCCTCGGCCGTGCTCATCATGGCGGGACACATCGCCCTGGCCCTGATCCCCAGCGTGGCCGGGCTGACCATCGGTCTGCTGTGCATCGCCGTGGGGTCCGGTGGCCTCAAGACCACGTGCGTGAACCTCGTGGGAACCCTCTACGACCGTGAGGACCCCCGCCGTGACGCCGGCTTCTCCATCTACTACATGGGCGTGAACATCGGCGGCTTCCTGGGCCCCCTGCTGACCGGCTTCGCCTGGAACACGTGGGGCTTCCACTTCGGCTTCGGCCTGGCCGCCTTCTTCATGGCGATCGGCCTGATCCAGTACGTCCTCACCCGCAAGGGCCTGCCCGCCAGCGTGCACACCGTGGCCAACCCCCTGCCGCGCTCGCAGTACGGCAAGTGGATCGGCATCGCCGTGGCCGCCGTGGTGATCATCCTGGTGCTGCTGTTCACGGGCCTCCTCAACCCGGGCAACCTGGCCGACGCCGTGGTCCTCGTGGTGCTGGTGGCGACCATCCTGTTGTTCACGATCATGCTCCGGGACAAGGACCTCTCCCCGGAGGAACACTCCCGGGTCCTGGCCTTCATCCCCATGTTCATCGCCACCGCGGCATTCTTCGCCCTGTTCCAGCAGCAGTTCACGGTGCTCGCCATCTACGCGGACACCCGCCTGAACCTGAACTTCCTGGGCTACGAGTTCCCGCCCTCCTGGGTGCAGTCCATCAACCCGGTGTTCATCATCCTGTTCGGCATGGTGTTCGCGGCCATGTGGACCAAGCTCGGTACCCGTCAGCCCAGCACCCCCGTGAAGTTCGGTGTGGCCCTGCTGGCGATCGGCGTGGCGTTCCTGCTGTTCATCACGCAGGCGAACACCGCCTCCGTGTTCGTGGGGTGGATCGTCCTGGTCCTGTTCTTCGCGACCATGGGTGAGCTGTTCCTCTCCCCCGTGGGGTTGTCCCTGTCCACCAAACTCGCCCCGCGGAAGTTCCCGGTGCAGATGGTGGCCCTCAACAACCTCGCGGTGGCCCTCGGTACCGCCCTGTCCGGCTCCCTCGCGAGCTTCTACTCCCGTGAGAACGAGGTCGGCTATTTCGGCACCATGGGCGCGATCACCATCGTGCTCGGCATCATCATGTTGCTCGCCGCCAAGCCCATCCTGCGGCTCATGCGCGGCATCCGCTGAGTTCCCCTTCCGTGGGCGCGCGCCCCGTACCCGCAGCGGCGGGTGCGGGGCGCGTCGTCGTACCGGACGACGACGCCGCCCGCGCCTTTCCCCCACGCGGCTCGCCGCGCCGGGTCCTCTGATGCTCCCACCACCCGGACCGCATCCTTTAGGGTTACCTGTACGCATGAGCCGCGGGTCACATCCATGTCATCGGAAACGGGTGCCAGTCAGCGGCTGCACGAGGCCGATCCGCGGAGGACACCATGAGCGATTCATCAGCGTCGAAGGGTGCCACCCCGGCATCCACGGCGAACAGCCGGACACCGGGCGCATCCGGTGCCGCCGGGGCACCCGCGTCCTCGGGGGGCGGGCATGAGCTGAAGCGGGTCATGGGTCCGGGACTGTTGCTCCTGTTCATCGTGGGCGACATCCTGGGCACGGGCGTCTACGCGCTGACCGGCAACATCGCCGGTGAGATCGGCGGCGCCGCGTGGGCACCCATTCTCATCGCGTTCGTGGTGGCCACGATCACCGCGTTCTCCTACCTGGAACTCGTGACCAAGTACCCCGGGGCCTCGGGTGCGGCGCTCTACACGCACAAGGCGTTCGGGATCCACTTCCTCACGTTCCTGGTGACGTTCGCCGTGCTGTGCTCGGGACTGACCTCCGCCGCCACGGCATCCAGCACCGTGGCCTCCAACTTCGCCAAGGGTTTCCACCTGGACGTGGGCCCGCTGGGGATCACCATCGTGGCCGTGGCCTTCCTGGCGATCCTCGCGTTGATCAACCTGCGCGGGGTGTCCGAATCGGTCAAGCTCAACGTGGTGCTCACGTGCATCGAACTCACCGGCCTGCTGATCGTGATCCTGGTGGGGTTCTGGGCCGCGGCCCAGGGCAACGCGGACTTCAGCCGCACGGTCATCTTCGAGACCTCGGACGACAAGGGCATGTTCCTGGCCCTGACCGCCGTCACGTCCCTCGCGTTCTTCTCCTTCGTGGGCTTCGAGGACTCGGTCAACATGGTCGAGGAGACCAAGGACCCCACGCGCAACTTCCCGCGCGTGATGCTGCTGGGCCTGTGCATCACCGGCGTGATCTACGTGCTGGTGTCCGTGTTCACGGTGGCGATCGTGCCCATCGGTGAATTGGGACAGTCCACGACCCCGCTGCTGGACGTGGTGCGCATCGGCGCCCCCGGTCTGCCGATCGACACCATCTATCCGTTCCTGACCATCTTCGCGGTCGCCAACACAGCATTGATCAACATGCTCATGGCCTCGCGCCTGCTCTACGGCATGGCACGGCAGGGCGTGATCCCGGGCTTCCTGGGCAAGGTGCTCCCCGGGCGCCGCACCCCCTGGACCGCGATCATCTTCACCACCGCGCTGGGCATGGTGCTCATCATCCTGGTGAACAACGCGATGGGTAAGGGCACCGCCGCGGCACTGGGCGGCACCACGGCGCTGCTGTTGCTCGCGGTGTTCACCGTGGTCAACGTGGCCGCCGTGATCCTGCGCCGCGACCGCTCCCAGGAGGGTCACGACTACTTCCACGCCCCGCGCGTCCTGCCCTACCTCGGCGCCATCACGTGCGCGTTCCTGCTGGGGCCGTGGGCCCAGGACGTCATCGAGTACCAGATCGCGCTCGTCCTGATCGCCCTGGGCCTGGTCCTGTGGTTGCTGAACTTCCTGTACGCCCGCCTGTTCACGGGTCGCCGCACCCGCTTCCAGCGCCCCGAGGACCTCGCCAACCTGGAGGACGTGGACCGCTGAGTCCGCTCCCCCACCCACCCGCTCACGGACCCGGAGACGTCATGAACATCGTTGTCGGATACCTTCCCACCCCCGCCGGCCGGGCCGCCCTGCGCGCCGGGATCACCGAGGCCACCCTGCGTTCGGCGGACCTCGTGGTGGTCCAGGGCCATCACACCAAGCGCTGGGGGCGGCACACCGGCCCCGAGGACACCGAAGCCGCCGTGAAGGAGGACCGCGCCGCGCTCGACGAGAGCGGCGTGTCCTACGAGCTGGTCCCCGTGGCGCACGACGCCGATCCGGCGGACGTCATCCTCGAGGCCACCGATCGCGACCGGACCGCTCTGCTCGTGATCGGGACCCGCCGGCGCACCCCGGTGGGCAAATTGATCATGGCCCCCACCACGCAGCGGCTGCTGCTCGAGGCCGGGTGCCCTGTGCTGTGTGTGAAGGCGGGGTACGACGCCGCCTGAGCGAGCGACGTCGACAGTTTCCCGTCACGCGCCGGCGGCCCTGACGGGGAGAGACCACGCGGGCACCAACCATCGCCCCGTGGAACGGCGGGCCGGACCCCCAAGGTCCGGCCCGCCGTCGTCGGTGGTACGTGATGGAAAGGACGCTCAGGCCGCGCGGTCGGTGCGCTCGTCGTGCTGCGCGGCGCCGTCCAGAGCGGTACTGCCCCGCGCGGGCCGGTACGACGGCGCGGGCGCGGTTGTCGTCGTGGAGCCGGCGCGGCGCATGGTCGCGGGTGCGGGCTGGGACACCCCGGCCTGACGCCACGAGAACCCGAAGGCGAGAGCGGGCACCACCTTGTTGGCCAGGGTGCACCCGGCGATGACCCCTGCCCAGGCCACGGGCACGGCGGCCAGGACGTCCAACGGGTAGTGCGCGCCCGAGTACATGCGGGCGGCCCCGACGATCACCACGGCCAGCGTGCCGAGCAGCGCGATCCGACGCCGTGAGGAACGGCGGGAGGCCACGAGACCCATGGCCAGCGCGATCGCCACGACCGCACCCGTGTGCGAGGACGGAAAGGACATGGAGCCAGTGACCGGCGCGAGGGCCTCTCCGCTCAGGAACATGGGACGCGGCCGCTCCACGAACACTTTGACCAGACCCACGGCACCCCATCCGGCGAGGGCGGTGATCCCGAACCCGGTGGCGTCGAGGGGGCGGCGTCTGAGGACGGCCAGCCACCCGATGACGGCGGCGATGATCAACACCACCGCGCCGTTGGACAGTGCGTACTGCACCGCGGTGGCCACCGCGTCCAGAAGAACGTTGCGATGCTGGGAGAACCCCTCGAGCAACGCGGTCTCCCCGTGGGTGATCTGCGGTGACAACACCACCAGACGCCCAAGGGTTGCCGTCAACAACACCGTGACCAAGGGAACGGCCACTCGGTGACGCAACTGCGGCAACCGCCACGGGGACCCGCCCGGCGAGGGGGAAGTGTGCTGCGCCGGATAGGTCATGTGTCAATGGTGACACGAGACACTCAACGATTCCTGAAGTGGGCGTGTCGCACGCGGTGTGGCGTGTGTGATGCGGAGTTCCGGGGTGTTCCAGGGTCGGCGTCGCTGCGCGGGCGCACCGTGCCCCGCGGGCTGGAAATGGGGTTTCACGTGAAACACTTAATCTGAAAACACTTTTTTATGGTTGCATGCGTCGATTGGAATATCCTTGATGGGGATAGGGAATCCAGTCATGTGGTTTTTCTGCCGCGGACACCGTCACGGGACGCCCGAAAAGTTCATTTCCCGAACACTGACTACACTCAGCCCTCAAGAAACATTCGAGAAGGGAAGAGACGATGGCGTCCACACCCCCGCCCCCGCACTCCACGCGAGAGCCTTGGGCCCAGGCCGGTCCGCCCTCCACACAGCCGCCCTCGCCGCAGCCACCATTCACCCAGCCCCCCGCCCCGGGATCGCAGGCCGCACTGCGCCTCGCCAATCGCCGCAGGGTCGTGGACGCGGTGCGCGAGCTGGGTGCGGCGACCCAGGCGAGCATCGCGCGGGAGACGGCCCTGGCGCCGTCGACGGTCTCGTCCATCGTCCACGAGCTCACCGCGTGCGACCTGCTCGCCATGGAACCCGAGAACGGCGGGCGGCGCGGGCAGCGCGTGCACTTCAGCGAGAGCGCCGGCTACCTGGTGGGCCTGGACGTGGGCCACCGTCACGCGAGCGTGGCCGTGGCGGACCTGAACCTGGACGTCCGCGCGCAGCGGCGCATCGACCTCCCGGCCGGGCACCGCGCCGAGGACGTACTGACCGGGGCGCGAGAGATCCTGGACGAGTTGCGGACCTCGCTCGACGTCCCCGCCCAGCGCATCCTGGGCGCGGGGCTCACCCTTCCCGCGCCCGTGGACGCCGAGTGCCGCGGCCTCGGTTCGGAGGCCATCCTCCCGGCGTGGGCCGGGCTGGACCTGCGAGCGCTGGCCACCGGGACGCTGGGCTGTCCCACCGTGGTGGAGAACGACGCGAACGCCGGGGCCGTGGCCGAGCACGCGCTCGGCGCGGGGCGTGGGACGGCTCACATGGCCTACCTCAAGCTCTCGCACGGCGTGGGTGCCGGGCTGATCCTGGGCGGCGGGCTGTACCGCGGGGCCACCGGGTCCGCGGGTGAGATCGGCCACGTGACGCTCGACGAACGCGCGGGGCTGTGCAGGTGCGGCAACCGAGGGTGCCTCGAGACCTTCGTGTCCTCCCAGACCGTGCTGGACGTCGTGGCCTCCTCGGGTCGGCGCGTGGAATCCGTGGGTGACGTGGCCCGGGAGGCGCTGGCCGGCGATCCCGGATGCACCCGGGTGATCACGGACACCGGGCGGTTGATCGGCGGCGCCGTGGCGCAGCTGTGCAATGCGTTCAACCCGGAACTCGTGGTCGTGGGCGGGGAGCTCGCGCGCGCCGAGGACCTGCTGCTCGATCCCGTGCGGGACGCAGTGCAGCGCTACGCGGTGCGCGGTTGCGTGTCCGGGCTGCGGATCGCCACCGCGCAGCTCGGGGCCCGGGCGCACCTCACGGGTGCGCTCATCCGTGCGCGGGCCGAGACGTCCCTCCCCGTGTAAGACGTCCGGGGCGCGCCAGCCGCTGCAAACGACACGCGGGAAATTTGTCTTCGACTCATGGACATTTTGTGATCTGGGTCCTACCCTGGGTTCACTGTCCTTCCCCGGCAGCTGCCCTCCCTGGTCCCACGAGCCGATTCCAGGAGACGAAAACCCGCCTCGTACGGGCCCCTCGACCGGTACATCCCCGGAACGGGACGCATGATGCCCGGGAGCGGGAAGCGTTGAATTTCGATACAGCAAGGGAGCTGCGGGATGAGCCATCCAGCGCAAGCACACTCGCCGGAGCGTCATCAGACGAACACCGGCGCGGTCATTCGCATCACCACCGTGGCCGCGTTCGGCGGCCTCCTCTTCGGGTACGACTCCGCCGTGATCAACGGTGCGGTCTCCTCCATCCAGTCCACGTTCGACGTGGGTCCGGGGCCCCTGGGCTTCGCGGTAGCCGCGGCCCTCCTGGGCGCCGCCGTGGGTGCGTTCTTCGGTTCCCGCATCGCGGACCGCACGGGGCGCATCCCCATCATGAAGATCGCGGCACTGCTGTTCCTGCTCTCGGCGATCGGCTGCGGTTTCACGCAGTCCATCGAATGGCTCGTGTTCTGGCGGGTCGTGGGCGGTATCGGCGTGGGTGTGGCGTCCGTGATCGCACCGGCGTACATCGCGGAGGTCTCCCCCGCACACCTGCGCGGACGCCTGGGCTCGCTCCAGCAGATGGGTATCGTGCTGGGCATCTTCCTGTCCCTGCTCATCGACGCCCTGCTCGCCCACTGGGCCGGTGGCGCCGCCAACGAGCTGTGGTTCGGGCTGGCCGCGTGGCGCTGGATGTTCCTGGTCATGGCCGTGCCCGCCGTGCTGTACGGCATCGGCGCGTTCCTGATCCCCGAGTCGCCGCGCTACCTGGTCTCGGTGGGTCGCCCGGACGAGGCGCGCGCCGTCCTCTCCCGGATCCACGGTGACGACGCCGTGGACGCCCGCGTCTCCAAGATCCGCAGCACCGTGGACAACGAGCGCAAGCCCCGCTTCGCGGACCTGCGCGGTTCCATGGCCGGGCTCAAGCCCGTGGTGTGGGTGGGCATCGGCCTGGCCGCACTGCAGCAGTTCGTGGGCATCAACGTGATCTTCTACTACTCCAACGTTTTGTGGGAGTCGGTGGGCTTCAAGGAGTCCGATTCGTTCACCATCTCCGTGGCCACCTCCGTGGTCAACGTGGCGGTGACCGTCGTGGCCATCTTCCTGGTGGACCGGATCGGGCGCCGGCCGCTGCTGCTCGTGGGCTCCGCCGGCATGGCCCTGTCCCTGGGCGTGATGTCCGTGGTGTTCGCGACCGCCACCAAGGTCATGGTGGACGGTCAGCTCACCCCCGAGCTCGGCCCCATGGCCGGACCCGTGGCACTGATCGCCGCCAACCTGTTCGTCGTGTTCTTCGGTGTCTCATGGGGCCCGCTCATGTGGGTCCTGCTCGGCGAGATGTTCCCCAACCGCATCCGCGGCGCGGCGCTGGCCGTGGCCGGTGCGGTGCAGTGGATCGCCAACTGGGCCGTGACCGTCTCCTTCCCGTCCCTGTCCAACTTCTCACTGGGGCTGACCTACGGCATCTACGCGTTCTTCGCGCTGGTGTCCCTGGTCTTCACCATCAAGATGGTGCGGGAGACCAACAACGTGGAACTCGAGGACATGCGCGCCTGATCCCACTCTCCCCGTCCCGATGCCCCGGTCCGCTTTACGCGCACCGGGGCATCGTCACACCGGGTTCACGTTCGTGATAACAGCTCGTCGCAATACCGGCAGGGGTCCGGTGTTCGGGTATTTTCAAGACAGATTTGCCGCTGCCCGGGCATCGGGGCCCGGGAAGCACGACACGTTCAACGGCGAAAAGAGAGCCTCCCATGACGCAGCACACCGACTCCTCGACCTCAGGACGCAAGTCCGCGGGCCACGTGATCGTGGATTCCCTCGCGGCGCACGGGGTCGAGCGCGCCTACGTGGTTCCCGGCGAGAGCTACCTGGACGTCCTGGACGGTCTCTACGACTCCCCCATCGACACTGTGGTGTGCCGTCAGGAGGGTGGCGCCGCGTACATGGCGGAAGCGGACGGGAAGATGAACGACGTCCCGGGCGTGGCCATGGTGACGCGTGGTCCCGGCGCAGCCAACGCGCACGTGGGCCTGCACACCGCGTGGCAGGACTCCACGCCCATGGTGTTGTTCGTGGGACTCATCCCGTTCGAGCACCGTGAGAAGGAAGCGTTCCAGGAGTTCGACCCGCATCAGTGGTTCGCCTCCGGGGCCAAGCGCGTGATGGTCCTGGACCACGCGGAGCGGGCCTCCGAGTACGTGGCCGAGGCCATGTTCGCCGCGCGTTCCGGGCGTCCGGGGCCCGTGGTGGTGGGCCTGCCCGAGGACGTCATCACCCGGCAGATCGAACCCACGGTACACCCGGAGATCCCGGTGGCCGGCGGCGGGATGACCGTGGAGGACTGGAAGGCCCTCGAGTCCGCGCTCAAGGAGTCCCAGAAGCCCCTGTTCGTCTTCGGTGGTAACGACTGGACCCCGCAGGGCGCGCAGCGCTTCACCGCGTGGCTCGAGGAACACCACATCCCCGCCGCCGCGGAGTGGCGTTGCGAGGGCACCGTCCCGTTCGACTCCCCCTCGTACGTGGGACCCATCGGTTACGGCCGCCCCAAGCCCACCTACGACCTGCTGGAGGAGACCGACCTGCTGGTGTTCGTGGGCACGGTCCCCGGTGACGTGATCACGAACGGCTTCCTGGTGCGCCAGGACTGGACCAAGAAGAACTTCATCGTGACCATGGACCCGTCCATGCGCGGGCGTTCCGGCGCGGTGACCTACCAGATCGTGGCCAAGCCGGACGTGTTCGTGCGTGACCTGGTGCGCATGGACCTGCCCGTCTCGGACGTGTGGCGGGACTGGTGCGCGCGGTTGCGTCAGCAGCAGGTGGATTTCTCCACCCCCAAGGACGCCTCCCCCGCGGACGGTCCCGCCTCGATGGACACCATGATGGCGAACCTCGTCGCGACCCTCCCCGAGGACGCCATGGTCACCTTCGGCGCGGGCGAGCACACCAACTGGGCCCACCGCTACTTCCCCACGAACGGCTATGCGTCCATGATCTCCGCGCGCAACGGCTCCATGGGTTACTCGATCCCCTCCGCCGTGGCGGCGTCCCTGAACTACCCCGGCCGCCGCGTGATCTCGATCGCCGGGGACGGTGAGTTCCTCATGAACGGCCAGGAGCTCGCGACCGCCGCGCAGTACGGCGCCACTCCCCTGGTCATCGTGATGGACAACCAGGAGTACGGCACCATCCGCACCCACCAGGAACAGCACTACCCGGGTCACGTCTCCGGGACCCAGCTGAAGAACCCGGACTTCGCGGCCATGGCCACGGCGTTCCACGGTTTCGGCGTGCGCGTGGAGCGCGAGTCCGAGATCCCCGGGGCGCTCGAGCAGGCCTACAAGGCGATCGACGAGGACCACACGTTCGCGTTAATCCACCTGGTCGTCCAGCAGCGCAACAAGGCATACTGATCCCGGTATAAATACTTGTCACGACGCCGCGGCGCCCGTCCTCGGGGAGGGGCACCGCGGCGTCGTCGTCCGTTCAGGACACGCGCGCGGGGATCACCGCAAGGGGTGGGCGGCCTGGTCCCGGTACATCCGCCCGACGACGACCGCGACCACGCCGAGCGCGGGGGTCAGCAGAGCGACGCCCCAGAAGATCGCTTCCGGGGACAGCAGCTGTGAGACGGGCCCGGCCACGGCCATGGAGATGGGCATGAGGGACAGCGAGACGAAGAAGTCCAGGGACGAGATCCGCCCCAGCATGTGCCCGGGCACCCGCCGCTGCAGCAGCGTGCCCCAGATGACCTGACCCGCGCCACCCGTGGCCCCGAAGATGCACAGCGCCGCCGCCATGACCCACCACGAGTCGGTGCCGCCCACCAGACCGAACGGCAGGGTGCCGAAACCCCACAGCCAGATCATGGTCGTGAGGTACTTGCGGGGCAGTTGCACTGATGCCATGATGCTCGAGCCCACGGCCGTGGACACGCCGTACAGCCCCAGCATGGCGCCGTAACTCGCGAGCGATCCGCCCAGCCGGTCCACCACCAGGAACGGGACGAGCACCTCGAGCGGGCCGATGAACAGGAACACCGCGCTCATGGCCCACAAGAGCGTCCACAGCAACCACGGGGTGCGCACGCAGTACCGGAACCCGTCCACGAGATCGCGAAGGACGGAGGGCCGGGCGGTGTCCACCGCAGGGATCGGTCCGGTGACCTCGCGCTCCGGGATCCGTAACCGCAGCATGAAGGACAGCGCGATCGCGTGGCACACCGCGATCGCCAGGACGGACGCCCCAGGGAGGGCCAGGCCCGTGAGGACCCCGCCCACCGCGGGCCCGGCCGCGATCTGCAGCAGGGGGCGGGCCGTGCCCTCCACGCCGTTGGCCGCGAGCAGCTGATCGGGCGGCAGGATCCTGGGCAGGGCCGCGGAGTAGGCGGGGTAGAAGAACCCCACGGTGCCGGCGAAGACGAACGCGGCGAGCGCGAGGTGCCACAGCGCGAGGGTGTCGGTCCAGGTGAGGATCACGATGGTCAACGCCGTGACCAGGTTGGTGACCTCCACGCACCGCAGGATGAGTCCCAGGGGCAGGCGGTCCGCGGTGACCCCGCCGAGCAGCACGAAGCACACCATGCCCACCGCGCCGGCGGCCATAACGAGGGACAGTTGCACTGCGGAACCCCCGAGCGCCATGACCCGCGCGACGAGGGCCACGGCCCACAACCCGGAGCCGAAGACGCTCATGCACATGGCCACGGCGAGCACCGTGTACGCACGTGACGAGAACGGCCGCAGGGCCCGGGGAAGTTTCACCCGCACAGGTTACCGGTACGTTGTCACGGGGACCACACCGGTGCCATACGGTGAGGACGGAAGCCTGTCCGTCCCCGCCGTGGAGGAGTCATCGTGCGCGCAACCCATGTCCTCGAGAAGGGGATCATCCTGACCGAGCAGTGACCGACCCCGGAGGCCACGCGGGCACGTGCGTGATCATGGGTGCGGGCTCCGCGGATCTGTTCTTCCTCCAGGACGCGCTGCGCCGGGGCTTCGAGCAGGTGATCGTCTCGGACAAGCAGGAATCACGCTTGCGGATCGCCCGGGAGCTGGGGGCGCACACGGTCCGGGTCCCGGACGAGGAACTGGCCTCCGTGGCCGCCCGGTCCGAGCCCGGTCTCGTATCCTTCCACAAGGCCGTGCGCCGCATCCACGACGGCGAGGTGACCGTGGACTACTGCCTGGGCCCCGTATACCCGTTCGAGGAGGCCGGCGAGGTGCTGCGGATCGTCGAACGCGGCGGGGACGGCCACGTCAAGTTCACGATCGTCCCGTAGCACTCTCCTGCGGTCCCCGGTCCCGGAACCCCTTGAGGATCTGCAGGGCCACCGGGATCACCGAGATCACCACGATCAGGATCGCGATCAGGTCCACGTGGTCACGGATCAGCGGGATCCCGCCCAGCAGGGACCCGGCCACCACCATGATGGTCACCCACAGGAAGCCACCCAGGACGTTCCACCCACGAAGCGGCGGTACGGGTGGCGCGCCGTGCCCGCCACGAGCGGGACGTACGTGCGGATAATCGGGACGAAGCGCGCGAGCACGATCGCCCTGCCGCCGTAGCGCAGGAAGAAGTCCTCCGTGCGGTTGAGGTAGGAGGTCTTCAGGAACCGGGCGTCGTGGGAGAAGAAGCGCCGGCCGAACCGGTTACCCAGGAAGTAGCCCACCTGGTCCCCCGCGACCGCCGCGATGAACGGTACCAGGATCATGAGCCACAGCGGGACCTGCAACGCCTCGTGCAGTAGTCCACCCGTGAACAGCAGGGAGTCCCCGGGCAGGAACGGGAACAACAGCCCCGATTCCACGAACACCATCAGGGTGGTCCCGGCGAGCGCCCACGGCCCCAGCTGCTCGAGCAGTTGGGCGGGATCGCCTAGCGGTGGCAGCTGCGGGATCAGCGTTCCCGCGGTGTGCAGCAGTTCAAGCGTCATGGTGACCCACTCTTCTCCTCGTGGGCCGGGTGCCGTGCACCACGGTCCTGTTCCTCCCCGGACGACGGCGCTCGCCCGGGGTAGCTCGTTCGTCCCGCGGGTGTGCCCGCAACCGGGGTCGCGCGGGGCGCGATCACGGCTGCTGCGGCTTCACGAACGGGAAACTCAGGACGTCGCGGATGGTCGTGGCGGTCATGAGCATGACCAACCGGTCCAGCCCGATCCCCATGCCACCGGCCGGGGGCATGCCCACCTCCAGGGCGTCCAGGAAATCATTGTCCACCCGCATGGCCTCGAGGTCCCCCGCGGCGGCCTTGAGCGACTGCTCCGTGAGCCGGTGGCGCTGGACCACCGGGTCGGTCAGCTCGGAGTACGCCGTACCGAGTTCCATGCCGTTGACCACCAAGTCCCAGCGTTCCACGAGCCCGCCCTCGGAGCGGTGGGGTGCGGTCAGCGGGGAGGTCTCCTCCGGGAAGTCGCAGTAGAACGTGGGGAACACGGTGTGCGGTTCCACGAGCTCCTCATAGAGGCTCTCGAGCACCGCCCCGGGGCCCATGCCCGGACCGATCTCCACGTCGTGCTGCGCGGCCACTGCGAGCAGAGTCTCGAAGTCCGACTCGATCGAGATCCGCCGTCCCACCGCCTTGCTCACCGCATCCGTCACGGCGATCACGGGCCACGGCCCGGACACGTCGGTCAGCACGGGCGCGGCGTCGGGGTTGTGCACGTCGTACAGGGGCAGCACCTGGGTACCGTGCAACGCCTGGGCCACCGTCTTGATCATCGTCTCGGTCAGCTCGCGCATGACCGTGTAATCCGCGAACGGGTGGTACGCCTCGAGCGCGGTGAACTCCGGGTTGTGGGTCGCGTCCGCGCCCTCGTTGCGAAAGTTGCGGGCCACCTCGAAGATGGGCCCGCTGCCCGCCACGAGCAGTCGCTTGAGGTACAGCTCGGGTGCGATCCGCAGCGTGAGGTCCATCCCGTACGCGTTGATGTACGTGCGGAACGGGCGCGCCGAGGCCCCACCGTGCACCGTGTTCAGCACCGGTGTCTCGACCTCGCGGTAGCCCTGCCCGGTCAACACGCGGCGCACGGTGTCCACCGCGAGCGAGCGCTGACGCAACAGGTCCATCCCGCGCGGGTGGGGCGTCAGACGGCCTGTTGCGAGGCCGTCACCGGGAGGCCGGCCTCGAGCCGACGCCGCCGGTCCGCCTTCTGGCGCTTGACACCCGCGAGCGCGAGGAGACCTCCGATCACGGCCAGCGCGGCCGCCACGAGGGCCGGGGAGCGGTAGCCGAAACCGGCGGAGATCACCGCACCGCCCAGCAGGGCCCCGATCGAGTTGGCCACATTGAACGCCGCGTGGTTGAGCGATGCGCCCATGAGCTGGGCGGGCCCCGCCGCCGTGATGAGCCAGCTCTGGATGCTGGGCATGATGAACGAGTTGGCCAGTGCCATGAGGAACCCGGCCACGAAGATCCCCACGGGGGATCCCGCGAGCGCCCCCACGAGCAACAGTGCCGCGGTGAGGGCCGGGAAACCCACGGCCATGGTGCGCCGGGCACTGCGGTCCGCGCTGATCCCGCCCAGGATGTTGCCCAGGGTCATGCCGATTCCCACGACCGCGAGCAACCACGGGATGCCGGCGCCGGACAGCCCCGCCAGCTCACGGCTCATCTGGGTCAGGTAGCTGTAGATCGCGAAGAACCCGCCGAAACCGATCCCCGCGATCCCCATGACGATCCACACCTGCGGCAGCCGGAACGCCCGCAGTTCACGGCGCCGGTTCGCTCCGACCACCCGGTCCTGGTGGGGGACGGTCAGCCACACGCCGATCGCAGTGACCGCGAAGACCACGGCCACCGCGACGTATGCCATGCGCCAGCCGTAGGCCTGACCGACCGCCGTCATCACGGGGACACCTACGACGTTGGCGACCGTGAGCCCCGATAAAGCAAGTGCCACACCCTTGGCCTGGTTCCCCGGACCCATCACGGTGGCGGCCACGAGGGACGCCAGACCGAAGTATGCGCCATGGGGAATACCCGCGAGGAACCGCATCACCAGGAGGGACTCGAACGTGGGCACGATTGCAGAGGCGAGGTTGCCCATGAGCAGTGCCGCGGCCATCACGAGCAGCATCGTGGTGCGGGAGGACTTCGCGGCGAAGAAGGAGATGACCGGGGCCCCGACCACGACACCTATGGCATACGCGCTCACGAGCCACCCGGCGCGTGCGATCCCGGTCTCGGAGGACGCACCGTAGAGATCGGGCAGGAGGTTCTGGGCGATCTGGGGCAACAGTCCCATAGACGCGAATTCCGTGCAGCCGATGCCGAAACCGCCCAGAGCCAGGGCGAACAGCGCGAGTCTGCGACGGGCGGGGGTCAACTGGGTCATGGACGCGCGACCTTTCGAGGATTCGCAGGTGGAGCTCCCCAGAGGGATGCGGGCGAGTGGCCGGAGAGGCCGTGGCGATCGGTCCGTGGCCTATGACAGCGCACCGCGCAGGCGCTCGTAGCGGGTGAACCGCGCGGGCGGACCATTCGGGCAGCACCCGGGCGGGCACAGGATTACTACAACACGGTGCACGCGCGATTTATTCACGAGCCCGCGCACGTGTGGGTGAGGTCACGATCATGAACTGTCCCCACCCCGTGCACGAAAGTTATCCACAGGGGTGGAGAACCTTGTGCATATCGCGATCGACATGTCCCCTACGGGGCAGTCCTAGCGCGCTGTCGCGGTATCCACAGGGGTGTTCACAGTTGTGGAATTACACATCTGTAAGTTGTTAACAGGTGTGGACAACCCCTGTGGACAGCCATTGGGACGCCCGGATCAGAGCGCGATCCCCGACCCGGATCCGGCGGAACGGGAGAGCTTTCCCTGCTTGCGGCCGGGCCCGGTCAGAGTCGGCGACGCAGCCCCGGCAGCATGGCGAGCGCCACGAGACCACCGGCGATCAACCCGCCCACATGCGCTTGCCAGGCGATGCCGCCCACCAGGAAACCGAAAGCCAGGTTGATCGCGATCAACACCGCGATGGGCGTGATGTTGTTCTTGAAGTGGCGCATGAACACGAACATGGCGCCGAAGAGCCCGAAGACGCCGCCGGACGCCCCGATGACGAGCACCCACGGATTACCGAGCAACAGCACTCCCACGGATCCGCCCAGCACGGACACCACGAACAGGGCGGCCATCCGCCAGGTCCCCAGCAACGGCTCGAGCATCCGACCGAAGAGATAGAGCGTGTACATGTTGAGCAGTAGGTGCAGCGGTGAGGGCATCGCGTGGACGAAACCGCTCGTGAGCATCCGCCACGGCTGGGTGTCCGTGAGCGAAGGAGCGTATCCCAGGATGCTCGTCAGGCTGTAGGGCGTGAACAGGCTCGTGAGCCACTGCAGGCCCCACATGACCACGCAGATCCCGATGAGCGTCCACGTCACGGGCATGCCCCCGACGCGCTGGGGGCTGCGACGACGGCGCGGCGCAGCGCCGTCGTACCCGCCGCGTGGCGCGCCACCCGGGTGGGCGGACTGCTGACCGTGGACGTACTGCCCGTACCGCGGGGCGGGAACGGGCACGCCGCTCCACGGGGCGGGAGCGTCCGGGGCGCCGGCGGGCCGTCCGTAATCCGGCGGGTCGTCGGGGTGGTGGGTCATGGTCATCCTCCGGGAGTGGGCGGGGCGGCTGGACGGGGCTCGAATACGGACGAAGCCCACCCGGGGACCGGGTGGGCTTCGTGCCGGGCGTGAAAGCTGCGGGTCAGAGCTTCTCGATGTCGATGGAGGTGATCACGCAGTCCTCCACGGGGCGGTCCTGGCCGCCGGTGCGCACGTTGTTGAGCTCGTCCACGACCTTCTTGGACTCGTCATCCGCGACCTCACCGAAGATGGTGTGCTTGCCCTGCAGCCACGTGGTGGGCGCGGTGGTGATGAAGAACTGGGAGCCGTTGGTGCCGCGGCCGTTGCGGGTACCGGCGTTGGCCATGGCCAGCATGTACGGGGCGTTGAAGTTCAGTTCGGGGCTGATCTCGTCGTCGAAGTTGTAGCCCGGGCCACCGATGCCCTGGCCCAGCGGGTCCCCGCCCTGGATCATGAAGTCCTTGATGATGCGATGGAAGACGACGTCCTTGTAGAGCGGACCGTTCTGCTTCTCACCCGTGCGGGGGTCCGCCCATTCCTGGGTGCCGTCCGAGAGACCCACGAAGTTCTTGACCGTCTTGGGCGCGTGGTTGCCGAAAAGGTCCACCACGATGTCCCCGTGGTTGGTGTGGATGGTGGCCTTGTGCGTGGCGATAGCGGAAGTCATGATTCACATTGTGGCACGGCGTCCTCGGGGCCGACAGAACGCTCCCGAGGTGTTCAGCGCACAGTGAAAAGGGCTGGGGTGTCGCTTTTCCCCGGGAATCCCGGGGTTGTCAGACCGTATGCTGAAGGTGGAGATTTTTACGGTCACCACTGTAGGAGGGACACACAATGAGCTTGTTCAAGAGCAAGGCCCAGAAGCAGACCGAGCACGCCCGGAAGAACGCCGAGTCCAAGGTCGTCAGCGCTGGGGACTGGCTCTCCAGCGAGATCGGTGAGCTCGGGGAGAAGCTGCAGCACGGCGTGCAGGCGGGTGCGTCCGCCCTCGCGAGCGGTGTGGAGGCCACGGGTCCCTACGTCCAGGACGGTCTGGGCAAGGCGCAGAACCTCGGTGAGGACATCAAGCACCGCGGCGAGAAGGCCAAGGCCGCCGGTGCCGCTGCCGCCGCCCCCATGGCCGCGAAGGCCGCCAAAAAGACCGCCGAGGGCCGTGCCGTGGCGCAGGACAAATACTCCGGCGCCGTGGCCGCGCTGGCCTCCAAGGTCGCCCACGCGGACACCTCGGACCAGTTCGACGCCCTCGTGGCCAAGCTGACCGGTGACAAGAAGACCGTCAAGCGCATCCAGAAGGCCGCGAAAAACTCGGCCAAGGAATACGCCAAGCAGCAGAAGAAGGCCCAGGGTGGCCACAAGGGTCTGCTGCTCCTCGGTCTCCTCGCCGCCGGTGGCGTGGCCGGTGTGGCCGCGTGGCGCGCGTCCCGCCCGGTGCAGGACCCCTGGAAGACCCCCGTCACGGCCTCCCCGCGTGTCTCGGCTTCCCCGGTCAACACGAACTCCACGGTCGCCGCCGGCACCGGTGTGAAGGTGGACGACGTCAAGGACCCCACCTCCTCCGCCCAGAAGGCGGGCACCGCGTCCCAGGCCGCCCACCGCGCCTCGGACAGCGTGAAGTCCGTGGCCGAGGACGCCAAGCAGACCGTGAACGAGGTCAAGGAGCAGATCAAGGGCTCCAAGACGGACGACATGGGCACCCCGGACAACCGCTCCAAGCACAACCCGGGCGATCCCAAGCACTGAGCCGGTTCTCGCGCGTCGACCGCGCGTGACCCGCACGACGACGGCGCCGCATCCCTTCGGGGGTGCGGCGTCGTCGTCGTACCGGAATGAACACACGAACCCGTGCATGGCGAGCGCACGGGCTACATGGAAGGAACGCATGAGTCGTTCGCTGCGAACGCACGGGCCGTGCGGGGAGACCCGCGGCCCCGTGCGGTGGGACTCAGGAGAAGATGTCGGAGACCGTGTCCCACATCTGGTAGACGCCCAGGATGATGAACAGCACGGCGCAGACCACCAGGACCGCGTTGGTGAACACACCGTTGCGCCAGCGCTTGGGCGTGCGGGACGTGTTGAGCAGTCCCAGCAGCGTGACCGCCAGGAACGGCATGAACAGTGCCCCGAGCACGCCGTAGAGGAGGATGAGGAACACGGGCCGGTCCAACAGGAGCAGGAGCATGGGCGGGAACGTGAGCCACAGCAGGTAGAACTTGAAGTACTTCCCGCCGTTGCGGGTGTCCGGATGGCCGCTGGGCTTCTTGCGGATGTTGCCCCAGTAGTCCGCGAACATGAGGGACACCCCGGACCACACACCCACCACGGAGGAGAACGAGGCCGCCCAGAATCCCACGAGGAACGCGATGCCGATGACGTCCCCGTAGCGGTCGCGCAGCACCCGGTCCAGGTCCAGCAGGCCCTTGTCCCCGGCGCTGATGGCGTAGCCGGCGGAGTAGAGGACCTCGGCACCCACCACGAGCATCGCGAGCACGAAGATACCGGTCACGGTGTAGGCCACGGTGTTGTCGAGCTGCATCACGCGCATCCACCGCGGTTGGTGCCAGCCCTTCTCCCGCAGCCAGTAGCCGTAAGCCGCGAGGGTGATCGTGCCGCCCACGCCGCCGGCCAACGCGAGCGTGTAGACCACACCGCCCTGCGGGATCACGGGGATCAGCCCGGTAAGCATCTGAGGGATATTGGGCAGGGTGATGATCGCGAGCCCCACCATGACCAGGAACATGATCCCCACCATGGCCGCGGTGATCTTCTCGATCACCGCGTAGCGCCCCGCCCACACGATCACGAACCCGATCAGGCCCATGAGGATGGCCCACGCCCACAGGGGCAGGATGGGGAACAGCGCGGCGAGCGGCAGGGCGGAGGAGGACATGGCCGTGGCGCCGTACACGAATCCCCAGATCAGGATGTACGGACCGAAGTACCAGGACGTCCACCGGCCCAGGGAGCGCCAACCCTCGAAAATGGTGCGCCCGCTCGCGAGCGAGTACCGACCGGCGCCCTCCACGAGCACAATCTTCATGATCGTGCCCGCGATGACCGCCCACAACAGGGTGTAGCCGTAGCGCGAGCCGGCGGTCAGCGTGGCCACCATGTCCGCGGCACCCACGCCCGTGGCCGCCACCACGAGACCGGGACCGATCAGCTGCCACCGTTTGACCTTCTCCAACGACTCATCGGGGTCGATGGACGGAAGGGGTTGCAGCGGGGTCTTGTCGCGCATCGGGGGCTCCACACTTCGGGCATGAATCAGGTCACAGTTGTGCTCATGCAGTCTTTCACGCCGGGTGCGCCACACTCCTTCGGTGGCGAAGTATGGATGGTGTGTCCCCGCCGAGGACGGGGGACGCGCACGCAAGGCCGGGGACAGGAGGAACCGGGCCAGGACGAACCGGATGAGAGCGGATGAGCACGGACCAGGAACAGGCCCGGCACGAAGGAACCCCCGGGGACCGGCGCTGCGGTCCCCGGGGGTTCTCGGGTGTGGAGGTAGCGCGACAGTGCTCGAACCTTGCCCCGTCTCTACAGCTGGCGGTCTCGTCGCATCGAGAGATCCGTCGTCGGCGGAGGCCAGTAACAGTCACTCAGGAGTTCATGGAGCGGCTACCTGTCCCGCTACCGCGCTTGACGGTGGAGATGCTGGACGAGGCAGAGCACCGGTACCGCAACGGGGAGACGCTGCGGCAGGTCGCGCATGCTCTGGACGTGAGCAGGCCGCGGCTCTCGGATCGTTTGCGCGAGCGCGGGGTCGTGATCCGTCGCCAGTCTCCTTCCCCGGAACAGGTGCTGGAGATGGCCCGCCGCTATGAGCAGGGCGAGTCACTGGCGCGAGTCGGTGCGCGGGTCGGCTTCGACGCGGGCACCGTACGGACGCATCTCCGTAGAGCGGGTGTATCAATTCGAGACGCACATGGGCGCTGCTAGTGACCCCGGCTATGTTGCGGGTATCTCGGCCATGACGGGAATGTGGAGTTGGGTCGCGATCGGCGTGTAGAGGTCCACGCCTTGTTGCTTGGTCTGGAGCGAGAGCAGAAGGGCGTATCGGACGGGTAGATCGCGGCGGTCTTTGCGGCTGTTGTTCTTCCACCAGCCGCCGACGGGATAGACCGCGACGTTGTTGCAGTGGGCCAGCTCGGCACCGGTGCCGGTCCACTCGTCTTGGTGCAGCGACCCCAGGTGTCGGCCTCGCTCGCCGAGGAACCAACGGTCTGACTCGCTCGGCCGAGAGCCGCCTTCTTCGTTCTGTGCTTCTCGGTTGACGCGCTGGACAAACTCGGTTTGGTTCTCCAGTCGGCCCTGGAGGTCGAACCGCAGACCGTGGGATGCGTACTGGTACTTGTTGCGCCAGCCTCGTCGAGATGCGGACGGCTCGATGAAGTAGGACAGGGTAACGCGGAGGCGTACCTCGGTCGCGCCAAGGCTCTGGAGGACATCGGTCGGCCATGGCAACGGGTGGAGGCGGAAGTGCCGCATCGAATACGTGTTGCCGCTGAACGGAACGAAGCTGTCCTGAGCGATGAGCGTAACCGCGCCGCGGCCCGAGTTCAGCACATCCTCTTCCGATGGCACACCCCAGCCGAACTGACGCAGGAGCGTCTGGCGCGCGGTCTTGGTGTCGTCCGTACCGAGCTGTTGGACCATCGATTCGGTCCACTCCGCCGAATGTGTCAAGAGTCCTCGCACGGTTTCGGGCCAGTACGAGGGATACCGGTCCATCGCCAGGGTCGCCAACCGGGAGGCCTGCGCGGCCGCGGCACTCGTGGCGTTGGCCGAGGTCAATGCGGCGTCGGTCTGGTGCCCGGTCGAGCGCAGCGAGAGCGAAGGCAACCGATCCTCGAACATACCGGCGCCGTCCGTCAGGACATTGCCTCCTTCCATGCAGATATCCGGCTTGATCGGCCATCGGCTTTTGTTGAAGTAGAGCGAGGTCGTGGTGTGTGGCGAGATGTCCCCGGATGCGGCCACGACGTTCCATCCTGCGTACTGCGGGTGCGAAGGGACATGTGTGAGTTCCGTGTAGGCACCGACAGTAAGCGCGTTCCAGGCCTGCGCCGGGTCCTGGATCGGCGAGTTCACGGAGTTCGTGTGGTGATCGATGTCGTAGGAGGACACGTTTCCCGCCGCGACTACGATAAGTCGGGCAGACGCGGGATCTGGCGTCGACAGCAGTTGGAGCTCGTTGCCTGCCCGGACGATGTCCGTGCCGGCCGCCAGAGCGTCCACCGACGCGGACCACAGCGTCGGCTCGCCCGGCTTGTCGGGCTCCGTACTCAACGTCAAGCAGTACGTACGGCTCCGATCGGCTCGGGCTGCTTCCGGGTGCGAGACCGCTTCTACCGTCGCGGTGCCGTAGTCGAGCGGGTCGATCCGCTGGTCACCAGGCCCGGGCTGCATCCGCACGGACTCCAGCCGGTGACGCAGCTCAACACGGGTCCGCCCCGTGAGCAGCGGCTCGACGTCCCCGAACAATGCGAGACCGGCCATCGATGTTCCGTGCCCACGCGGGTGAACGTCGATTCCTGATCCGCCGAAGATGGAGTGATGGTCGTCGGGCGCCAGGGACCCTTCGAGGAGAGTGTGGGTGCGCAGTACTCCAGTGTCGAGGTTGCACACGGCTGGCGCATCGGCCGGAGCGTGAACGGTGCGTCGGGCGAGGTCCTCGACGTACTCGGTCTGTTCATCGATGCTCAGGTCTTCCACTGTGTCGATGAATTCGGGCCTCCGAATCTCGGTCACGGGAACCGAGGTGAAAGGGAGGATCTGCAACTGCGCCCATGATGCTTCTACCCAGACGACGAGACGATCACCCAGGCGGAATTCGCTGCGACGAGCTTGAAGCCGGTGGGCGGTTACGAAGCTCTCCCAGTCGGCGAGGTGGGCGCTACTTCCGTCGAGCCACAGCTCCCACCAGTGGCGACCGAACTTCGGCGGCTGGATCTCCGAAGTCCAGAGGTCATCAAGGACTGCCTCGCGAATGCGCGAGATGTTCGCGACGAGGTCCTGGTTCCTCGGCCGACCTTTCTTGGTGTTCTTCTCGTCGTTGAGGTAATCCTCGAAGAGCTTCAAGAACTGCGAGCGGTAGGAGTCGGACACCCAGACGGTGGCCGTCTCGGGCATCTCACCCTGAGCTTCACGCACCGAGAGCAGGAGCCACTTCGGCTTACGTGTCTTGCCGCCCGTATAGGAGTTGAAGGAGTCGACCTTCAGCGGGTGCGCAGCGCCCTCTCCTTCGAGCACGATGACTGTGCCGGTTGCGCGGAGTTCCTCATCCGAGGGCATGACGGCTGCAGCTTGTTGGTCGAAGGTAGCGAAGACCTGCTCGACAGCGTTCTTCAGCCCGGACCCGTGGGCGCGGCGGTCGACTTGGCGGGGCGGCTTGCCCGGTCCTCCGCCCGCGCGGTGGAAGTCTGCTGTTTCGACGTGGCCCTGAACGTAGAGGTGGTCGAGATTGCGTGGCACCTCAGCCAAGACTTGCCGTTCGACGCGAGGTCAGTGCGGCGATGAGATCGTCTCGTTGAACCTTGGTATCGCCGCGCATCAAGACCGTCTTCGCTGCGGTCTCGGCCGCCTTCACGAGCTCGGCATGGCTCAGGCCGGTTGTGTAGTCGCCCAGCTTCGCCATGCTGGTGCCGCTGGCTAGCGTCCCGAGACGCGCCCTGATCACGGCTGTCGCCTGGCGTGCATCGGGCAACGTGTAGGTCAAGACCGCGTCGAAGCGGCGGAAGAGTGCCTTGTCGAGGATCGAACGGTGGTTTGTAGCCGCGAGCACGAGCGACTCGGTACTCGCCTCTTCCAGAAAGACGAGGAACGAGTTCAGGATTCGACGGGCCTCTCCGACGTCGTTCCCAGAACGGTCGGCCCCGAGGGCGTCGAACTCATCGAACAGGTACACGGCGCGACGCTGAGCAACGGAGTCGAAGACGAGGCGGAGTTTGCTGGCGGTCTCGCCCATGAACTTGCTCAGCAGGCTGTCGAGCCTGACCGTGAACATCGGTACGGCAAGCTCGGTTGCGAGTACGGCCGCGGTCATCGTCTTCCCGGTTCCGGGCGGCCCTTCCAAGAGTAGCCGGTGCGCCGGTGCGAAACCATGCTCGAGAAGATTCTTGCGCTGGCGTTGCTCGGCGAGAACCTGCTTGATCTGCGCGACGAGCTCGGTAGGTGCGACGAGCTCTCGAAGCTGTACGGCGGGATGCGTCGCCTCAACAAGTTCAGCAAGCTCACCACGTGGCTGCGCAAGCGTCGTGATCTTGCCGACAGAGTCACGTTCGCGGGATGCGTCGACAGCCTTCTTGATGTCGTTGGCGAGGACGTGATGTCCCGCCTTGGCCTCACGCGCGGCTACTTGAAGGGCGACCGAGTAGAAACTGGCGTCGTCACCCGAGGCGTGACTGCGCACCATCGCGGTGATGTGCTGTCCAAGACCGGCCATGATGCACCTCACTTCCGCAGGTCCGTGCGTCGTCCATTTCCCCTCAGTCTATCTGGCCAAGGCCGACAGCCCAGCGGCGCCGCTCCGTCCGGACTCGGCCTGCGAAGGACGGCGGGTGGCACGAACTGGTCCGCTCTCGACGAGGAGAGCAGGCCCAGCTGACGAACCGAACCCGGCCCCACCTACCGGTGGCTTAGTCGCCGAGTGAGTAGTCGAGCCTCGCCTCGATCTCACCGCAGGCCGCGAGAACTCGACGCGACCCGAGTGAGGCCGGCTCGCCGATCTGAACACCTGCCAGGCTCACTGTCAGACGATCGGCGCGCTTCGAGCAACTGCGGCTCAGAGCAGCTCTCAAATTCGCGCTACTCGATCGCCAACGCGACCATCGTTCCCACAGCGGATGGTGCCGAATCTGACCTAGATCTCGTGTTTGTTGGCTCTTCGGACTTCCGGTGGGGAGCGGGACTCGCGACGCAAGCTGAGGGCGCATAAGGGTCGAGGTCCTCGATGATCGGTAGCGACCAAGCAACCGTTCGTTCCGAGGACCTCGACGTTGACCAACGCTACGGGGTGCAGCGATGCGCCCACCACTGATCCCTGCGCGCGATGCGACACACTGCTGGGGATTCCCGGCGTTCATGTGGAGGCCGTCGAGCGTACCGACGCGCTCGTGACGGTCACCGTCTCCACGCCGTGGCAGTTGATGGGCTGCCCGGCGTGCGTGGTGGTGGCGCCCAGCCGTGGACGGCGGCGGCGCGAGCTGCATGACGTGCCGGGCATCGTGCCGGTGCGGGTGATCTGGCGACAACGGACCTGGCGGTGCCCCGACCCTGCATGCTTGAGGGGCACGTTCGTCGAGCAGGTCCCCGTCCTCGTCGCGCCCCGCGGCTCGCTGACGAGCCGGGCGGTGGGGTGGGCGATTGTCCAGCTGCGTCGCGAGCACGCCACGGTGCAGGGACTGGCCCGGCCAGCTGGGGGTGGACTGGAAGACGCTGTGGCGCGCGGTCAAGCCTCGTCTGGTGGAGCTGGCCGCCGATGAGTCCCGCTTCGACGGGGTGGTCAGCCTCGGGGTCGATGAGCACATCTGGCATCACGTTGCCCCTCGTCGTCGCGGCGCGAAGGAGCTCACCGGGATGGTCGACCTGACCCGCGACACCGAGGGCAAGGTCCGCGCCCGGCTGCTGGACCTCGTGCCCGGACGGTCGAAGAAGGCCTACGCCGACTGGCTGAATGACCGCAGCGCCGCGTTCCGTGCCGGGGTTCAGGTCGCGGCGCTGGACCCCTTCGCCGGCTACAAGAGCGCGATCGCCGACGAGCTCGCCGACGCCACCGCGGTGCTGGACGCCTTCCACGTCGTGAAGCTCGGCACCCAGGCCGTCGATGAGGTCCGCCGCCGCGTCCAGCAAGAGACCCGGGGCCACCGGGGTCGCAAGGGCGACCCGCTCTACGGCATCCAGAAGCTCCTGCGCGCCGGGGCGGAGAACCTCACCGACCGCCAACTCCAGCGGCTCGCCGCAGCGATCGAAGCCGACGACGCCCACCAGGCCGTCTACCTCGCCTGGCGCTGCGCCCAGGACCTGCGCGCCGCCTACCGCTGCCCCGACCTCACAGCCGGCCGCGCCATGGCCGAACGCATCCTGGCGATCTTCCACACCTGCCTGGTCCCCGAGATCGCGAGACTCGGGCGGACGCTACGCCGCTGGAAAGAGGCGTTCTTGGCCTACTTCACCACCGGACGGTCCAACAACGGCGGCACCGAGGCCATCAACGGCATCATCGAGCTCCACCGCCGCCTCGCCCGCGGCTACCGCAACCGTGACAACTACCGCCTCCGCATGCTCCTCGCGGCTGGCGGCCTCAAGACCTGATCCCCACCGAATGTCCGAAGAGCCCTCAAAGGCTCGATCTACTGCGGATGCGGAAAGAAGCTCATGTTCGAGCGACCCCGCAACCACCAGGGCGTCGCCTACGACTACTTCACCTGCACCGGCCGCCGGTTCAAACGCAACGACTGCCAGCGCACCGCCATCCTCACCCACCGCGTCGAGCAGTCCATCGAAGAGGGCTACCGTGGCATCTCCCTCAGCCCTGACGAGGCAGCACAGATCCAGGGCGTGCTCGGACAGGTGTTCGACACCCTCTCCGAATCCACCAGCGACGAGCAGAAGCTCCTCGCCGGGCAGAAGGCCAAGCTCGAAGCCGAACAGGTCAAGCTCCTCCAAGCCCACTACGCCGATGCGATCCCCCTCGACCTGCTCAAGACCGAACAGGACCGCATCCGCGCGAGCCTGCAAGCGATCACCGGCCGGCTCGACACGCTGGAAACCACCTACGACAAGGCCAAGGTCGGGCTCGACTCAATCCTCGGACTCCTCACCGACATCGGCGACGTCTACGCGAAGGCCGAACCCGCCGAACGGAGGATGCTCAACCGGGCACTGTTCGACCGCATCACCATCGATGACGAGGACGAAGCCACCCTGCAGCCGACCGAAGCGATCCAGACAATCCTGGCCACCAGCCCCAGGCCACACAACGAAAGAACCTTGCCCCGCGATCACGCGGGGCAAGGTTCGAACATTCAACTTTGGGTGGAGCCTAGGAGATTCGAACTCCTGACATCCGCCTTGCAAAGGCGGCGCTCTACCAACTGAGCTAAGGCCCCGTGTTCAATTGTGGTGCTGATCCTGCAGAACGCGGATCGCGGTACCGGGACGGTCAGTCCACGGGGTCCACGGCCGAATTCCACGCCTCTCGTTTGGCTTCCGCCTCGCGCCAAGACTTGAAGGCTGCCACGGACAAACCGGCCAGTGCGGCCAGGGCTGCGATTCGTGCCTTCATGGGGACCCTCCGAACGAGATCATCTCGCGGTTGGCGGGAATTCGATGGGTGGGCGTACCAGGAATTGAACCTGGGACCTCTTCGTTATCAGCGAAGCGCTCTAACCGTCTGAGCTATACGCCCTCAGCGTGCACCGCCAGAATCGTCCTCCGATCGGCCACGCCAAGACTTTACCGGAGTTTCATCCGCCGCACAAAATCGGGCGGACCGCGGGATCAGTCGTCGGTCAGGGTCACCCCGATGCCACCGATCAGGGACGCCGCGATGTTGTACACGAGCGCCCCGAGCACGGACAGCACGGTCAGCAGGATGACGTTGACCACGGAGATGATCGTGGCGAACAGGGCCACATTGCCGAGCGAGAGGAACCGCTTGATGTCCGCTCCCCCGGCGCTGCCGCCGAGCATGGACAGCAGTTCGTTGATCCCGTCGAACAGCCCGGTGAGGCTCAGCACGATCCACAGCACCAGGGACGCCACGACCGTGATGATCCCGAGCGCTACGGAGAGCAGGAAGGCCAGCTTGAGCACGGACCACGTGTCCACCTTGGACACCACGAGCCGTGCGCGGCGCACCTTGGCCCGGGGGGCGGGTCGCACGAGTCCCTTGCCGGAGCTCTTGGCGCTCTGCGGGGACGGCTTCTGGGGGGAAGAAGTCTTCACGGGCTGGCCCGCCTTCGAGGCTGAGCTCGCGCTCATGCGTCACCTCCGTTGTCGTTGTGCTCCAACGCTACTGCATCGTCGTCACCGACCGGCGCAGCGGCGTCGGCACCGTCCTGGCCCGCGGGGACGTCCGCGGTCGTGGCTTCGGGGGAGTCCATCGCGGAGCCGGGGGCGACGTCGCTCGGCCCGGTGGCCTCGGCGGCATCCTCCTCCGCGACCTCCTTCTCGATCTCCCGCTCGGCGTTGCGGGCGACCCCCACGATGGCGTCGTTGGGACCCGGCTTGGCGAAGATCACACCCATCGTGTCGCGGCCGCGGGCGGGGACCTCGCTCACGTTGGAGCGCACGACCTTGCCGCTCTCCATGACCACGAGCACCTCGTCGTTCTCGCCCACGATCAGCCCGCCCACCTGGCCACCGCGGACCTCGGCGAGTTTGGCAACCTTGATGCCCAGGCCACCGCGGCCCTGCACGCGGTACTCCTGGACGCTCGTGCGCTTGGCGTAGCCGCCCTCGGTCACCACGAACACGTAGGAGTCGTCGCTGACCACGTTGGCGGAGAGCAACTCGTCCCCGGGGCGGAACTTCATGCCCGTGACACCGGAGGTCGCGCGACCCATGGGGCGCAGGGCGTCGTCGTCAGCGGTGAACCGCAGGGACTGGCCCAGGCGCGAGATCAGCATGACGTCGTCGTCGGTGTTCACGAGCATGGCCGAGACCAACTCGTCGTTCTCGCGCAGGTTGATCGCGATCACGCCCGCGGAACGATTGGTGTCGTAGTCCGTGAGCCGCGACTTCTTGATCAACCCGTTGCGGGTCGCGAGCACGAGGTACGGGGCGTCCTGGTAGGAGTGCAGCTCCATGACCTGGGCGATGCGTTCCTCGGGCTGGAACTCCATGAGGTTGGCCACGTGCTGGCCCTTTGCGTCCCGGCCGGCCTCCACGAACTCGTAGGCCTTGACGCGGTAGACACGCCCGAGGGTCGTGAAGAACAGGATCCAGTTGTGGGTGCTCGTCACGAAGAAGTGCTCCACGACGTCGTCGCCGCGCAACTGCGCGCCCTTGATGCCGCGGCCACCTCGGTGCTGGGCGCGGTACTCGTCCGCGCGGGTTCGCTTGACATAGCCGTCGCGCGTGATGGTCACGACGACCTGCTCCTGCGGGATGAGGTCCTCCATGGAGACGTCCCCGTCGAAGCCGTAGAGCACCTCGGTGCGGCGGTCGTCACCGTAGTGGTCCACGATGCCCTGCAGTTCCTCCGAGATGATCTCGCGCTGACGCTCCTCGGACGCGATGATCGACTCGTACTCGGCGATCAACCGCTGCAGCTCGGCGTGCCGGTCCTGGATCTTCTGCCGTTCGAGCGCGGCCAGGCGGCGCAACTGCATGTTGAGGATCGCCTGGGCCTGGGCCTCGTCGATCTCGAGCAGCTCCATAAGCCCGGTGCGTGCCTGCTCCACGGTGGGCGAGCGCCGGATCAGGGCGATGACCTCGTCCAGGGCGTCCAGGGCCTTGAGCAGGCCGATCAGGATGTGCGCTTCCTCCTGCGCCTGCTTGAGGCGGTACGTGGTGCGCCGGACGATGACTTCCATCTGGTGGGTGACCCAGTGGTGCACGAACGCGTCCAGGGACAGCGTCCGGGGCACCCCGTCCACGAGCGCGAGCATGTTCGCGGAGAAGTTCTCCTGCAACTGCGTGTGCTTGTAGAGGTTGTTGAGCACGACCTTGGGTACGGCGTCCCGCTTGAGCACGATCACCAACCGCTGACCCGTGCGCCCCGAGGTCTCGTCGCGCATGTCGGCGATGCCCTGGACCCGCCCTTCCTTGACGAGGTCCGCGATCTTGATGGCCAGGTTGTCCGGGTTGACCTGGTACGGCAGCTCCGTGACCACGAGGCACGTGCGGTTGTGGATCTCCTCCACATTGACCACCGCGCGCTGCGTGATGGAACCACGACCGGTGCGGTAGGCCTGTTCGATGCCCTTGTGGCCGAGGATCTGCGCCCCGGAGGGGAAGTCCGGACCCTTGATCCGCTTGATGAGTTCTTCGAGCAGGGTCTCGCGGTCCACGTGCGGGTTCTTGAGGTACCACTGCACGCCGTCCGCGACCTCGCGCAGGTTGTGCGGGGGGATGTTGGTGGCCATGCCCACCGCGATACCTGAGGAGCCGTTGACCAGCAGGTTGGGGAACCGCGCGGGCAGCACCACGGGTTCCTGCTGCTTGCCGTCGTAGTTGTCCTGGAAGTCCACGGTGTCCTCGTGGATGTCCTGGACCATCTCCATGGCCAGAGGCGCCATCTTGGTCTCGGTGTACCGGGGGGCCGCGGCGCCGTCGTTACCGGGGGAACCGAAGTTGCCCTGCCCCAGCGCGAGTGGGTAGCGCATGATCCAGTCCTGGATCAGTCGCACCAGGGCGTCGTAGATCGCGGAGTCACCGTGCGGGTGGTAGTTGCCCATCACGTCGCCCACCACGCGCGCGCACTTGTTGAACGACCGATCGGGGCGGTAACCGCCGTCGTACATCGTGTAGAGCACCCGCCGGTGCACGGGCTTGAGACCGTCCCGCACGTCCGGCAGCGCGCGCCCCACAATCACCGCCATGGCGTAGTCCAGGTAGGAGCGCTGCATCTCCGTCTGGAGATCGATCTGCTCCACGCGGTCGCCCGTGATCGCCACCTCGTCGGTCACGACGCCGTCGCCGGCCTCGGGTGCGTCCTGCGGGTCCACGGGGCCGTTGCCGTCCTGCGTCTCGTCACTCATGGGTTGCTGTTTCCTTCTCTCGTCCCCGGGATCATCGTTCATACTCGCGCCGGAATATTCCGGGCGTCACATGCTCAGATGTCCAGGAAGCGGATGTCCTTCGCGTTCTGCTGGATGAACTCGCGGCGGGACTCCACGTCCTCGCCCATGAGGACCGAGAACACCTGGTCCGCCGCGGCGGCGTCGTCCATGGTGACCTGCAGCAGCGTGCGGTGCTCCGGGTCCATGGTGGTCTCCCACAGCTCGGTGTAGTCCATCTCGCCCAGACCCTTGTAACGCTGGATGCCGTTGTCCTTGGGCAGCCGGCGGTTCTCCGCCAGCCCCTTGGCCAGGGCGGCATCGCGCTCGGCGTCCGAGAACACGTAGTCGTGCGGCGCGTTGGACCACTTGATGCGATACAGCGGCGGCTGCGCGAGGTACACGTACCCGTGCTCGATGAGCGGACGCATGAACCGGAACAGCAGCGTGAGCAACAGGGTGGTGATGTGCTGACCGTCCACGTCCGCGTCCGCCATGAGCACGATCTTGTGGTAGCGGGCCTTCTCGATGTCGAAGTCGTCACCGATCCCCGCGCCGAAGGCTGTGATCATGGACTGCACTTCCGCGTTGGACAGCGCCCGGTCCAACCGGGCCCGCTCCACGTTGAGGATCTTCCCGCGCAGCGGCAGGATCGCCTGGTGCGCGGGATCGCGGCCCTGCACGGCGGAACCACCCGCGGAGTCACCCTCCACGATGTAGATCTCGGAGACCGTGGGGTCCTTGGACGAGCAGTCCTTGAGTTTGCCCGGCATGCCCCCGGACTCCAGCAGGCCCTTGCGTCGTGTGGTCTCGCGTGCCTTGCGCGCGGCCAACCGCGCCTGGGACGCGTAGATCGCCTTGCGGATGATGTCCTTGGCGGGGTTGGGGTTGCGCTCCAACCACGCCCCGAACAAGTCGAACATCTCGCGCTGAACGAAGGTCTTGGCCTCCGAGTTGCCCAGCTTGGTCTTGGTCTGCCCCTCGAACTGGGGTTCCGCGAGCTTGATCGAGATCACCGCGGTGAGCCCCTCGCGCACGTCCTCGCCCGTGAGGTTGTCGTCCTTGTCGCGCAGCAGCCTGTTCTCCCGCGCGTAGCGGTTGATGAGCGTGGTCAGCGCGGTGCGGAAGCCCTCCTCGTGGGTGCCGCCCTCGTGGGTGTTGATGGTGTTGGCGTACGTGTGCACGGACTCGTTGAACGCCGTGGTCCACTGCATGGCCAGCTCCAGGGACATCTTCTTGTCCGGGTCGTCCACCTCGAGCGAGATGACGTCGTCGTGGATCAGATCGACCTTCTTGGCCGAATTCAGGAACGTGACGTAGTCCAGCAGCCCGTGCTCGTAGCAGTAGACCACCCGGCGGGCGCCCGCGTGGGCGTGGACAGCGGCGTCGTCCGCGCCGACCGTCCCTCCGTCCTGTCCCTCGACCGGACCGGAGGCGTCCACGGGGGACTCCCCCGCGATCTCCTCGCCGGTCTCGTCCGTGACACGCTCGTCCGTGAGCGTGATCCGCAGACCCTTGTTGAGGAACGCCATCTGCTGGAACCGCGCCCGCAGGGTCTCGAAATCGAAATCCACGGTCTCGAAGATCTCGGGGTCCGGGTAGAAGACCTGGGTGGTCCCGGTCTCGTCCGTCTGCTCGCCGCGTTCGAGCTCACCCTGGGGGTGGCCGCCGTTCGCGAAGCTCATCCGCCAGACGTAGCCCTGCCGGCGGACCTCGGTGTCCACACGCCGGGACAGGGCATTGACCACCGAGATGCCCACGCCGTGCAGACCGCCGGACACGGCGTAGCCACCGCCGCCGAACTTGCCGCCGGCGTGCAGGATGGTCATCACGACCTCCACGGTGGGCTTGCCCTCCGTGGGGTGCATGTCCACCGGGATGCCGCGGCCGTTGTCGCTCACGCGCACGCCGCCGTCCGACTGGAGGGTCACCTCGATGTGGTCGCAGTACCCCGCGAGCGCCTCGTCCACGGAGTTGTCGACCACCTCGTAGACCAGGTGGTGCAGGCCGCGGGGGCCAGTGGAACCGATGTACATCCCCGGGCGCTTCCTGACCGCCTCGAGGCCTTCCAGAACGGTGATGTCGCTCGCACCGTACTCGTGCTGTAGGGGATCCTCTGTAGCCACGGGGTCTCCGGTCCTCCTGCGTAATCGATGGCGATCATCACCCGGCCCATATGAATACAGCCGATGAGACGGCTCGCGGCTCATCGGCTGGCGGGACGGGAAGATCTTTGGCTTCCCATTCTACCGCATGAAGCGCTGGACGGCCCGCAGACGCCCCGGAGCCCCGCCGCGCTGGGTGGACCCATTTTCGGGGTGCGGTGCGCCTCGCGCGCTTCTGGCGCGTTTTTGGCGCTTTCAGCTCACCCGTAGGTGTCCCGCGGCCCCCTGCCCTGCACCGACCAGCGCCCCCGTTTCCAGCTCGGCCCCACGGGACCGTGGATCTCGAGCCGCGTGACGATCCCCTCCCCCAGCTTGTCCGAGAACTTCCTGATGATCTGGGGTTGGATCAACCGCAGCTGGGTCGCGTAGGCCGTGGAGTCGCAGCGCACGCGCACCACGGTGTCCTCGAAACTCTCGGGCCACGTGTGCTCAGCGTTGCGCGCCCCCACGAGGGACGGCCAGTCCGCGAGCACACTGCTCACGTTCACGGGCGTCTTCCAGCCCCTGTGGGTCATCAGCGCGTCCACCACGGTGGACAGCGCTCGGGGGTCCCGCGCGGAACGCCCCGGTCCCGAGAAGCCCCCGAGCTGCCGCGGATCCACGCCGTAGCGGTCCCGCGCGCGCAATGCCGGGGAGCCCGTTCCCTCCTCCATGGCCGTGCCGAAAGCGCGCATGTTCTTGGCCGCGGCCGCCTTGGACAGGGGCGTGTCCCCGCGGTCGCGGGCGGCCTTCCGGGCCCGTTGCAGGGCCACGGCCGCCGCGTCCACGACGTCGCGATGCACGGGCTCGCTCACGGCTGCTCCGCCTGGGGAGCGTTCTGGTTCCCGCCGGACCCGGGCTCGGGTCCGGACTCGGGCTCGGGCTCGGCCGACGACGCTGCGCGGTTCCATACCGCCCCCGGCTCTACCTCGATCACCGTGGGCGAGTCCTCGAGCAGCGCCGCGGGTAGGTCCTCGTCCACCGCGGCGGTTACGAGCACCTGCTCGGCCTGCCGCACGAGCTCGGCCAGGCGGCGTCGACGGCGCGCGTCCAGTTCCGCGAACACGTCGTCCAGGATCAGCACGGGCGCCGAACCCCGGGCCGGATCGTCGGCGAGGTGGACATACCACGAGCCCAGGCGGAGGGCCAGGGCCGTGGACCAGGTCTCCCCGTGGGACGCGTAGCCCCTGGCGGGGGTGTCGCCCAGCCGGATCACGAGGTCGTCCCGATGCGGTCCCACCAGGGTGATCCCGCGATCCCGCTCATGACGTGCCATGCGCTCGAAGGCATTCATCATGAGCTCGTAGAGGTCCGTGACCGAGAAGTGTTCGAGCGCTTCCTGATCGGCACCGGGTGCCACGGACGAGCTCTCGTAGCCCAGGGACACGTGCTTGGGTCCGTCCGTGAGCTGTTGGTATGCCCGGTCCACCTCGGGCTCCAAAGCCTTGAGCAACTGCAACCGCGCACCCATCACGGCCGCGCCGGCGCGCGCGAGCTGGTCGTTCCACACCGCGAGCGTCGCACGATCCGAGTCCGAGAACCCCCGGGAGCGCCGCGCCGATTTCAGCAGGGCGTTGCGCTGCTTCAGCGCCCGGTCGTAGTCCGAGCGCGCGGCACCGAGCACCGGCCGCATGGCCGTGGCGAGATCGTCCAGGAACCGCCGCCGGTGGGATGGATCCCCCTTAACCAGGGTCAGGTCCTCCGGGGAGAACAACACGGTGTGCAGGGTCCCCAGGGCCTCACGGGCGCGGACCGGGGCCGCCCGGTTGATCCGCACGCGATTGGCCCGCGCGGCGTTGAGTTCGTACTCGAGGACCGTGCGCTGTCCCCCGCGGTTGACGCGTACCCGGATGATCGCCTGGTCCGATCCCGTGGTGATGAGCGGTCCGTTGCCCGACACGCGGTGGGAGCCCAGGGTCGCGGCCCAGTCGATCGCTTCCACGATATTGGTCTTGCCCACACCGTTGGATCCCACGAACACCGTGAGACCCGGGGCAAGTGGGAGGTCCAGACCGGGGTAGGTCCGGAAGTTGGCGAGCGACAGGTGGTCTACGAACACACGATCACTGGTTGGGCAGACGCACCGGCATGAGCAGGTACTTGTAGTCCACGCTGTCCTCGCCGTCGGGCTCGCTCTGGGCCGAGAGCACGGCCGGCTTCGGAGGGGCCGTGAACGAGAACCGGACGTAGTCGGAGTCGAACGCGTGCAGTCCCTCGGAGAGGTAGGTGGGGTTGAAGGCCACGGTGATGTCGTCCCCGTTGAGCTGGGCGTCCAGAATTTCGGACGCCTGGGCGTCCTCCCCGGTTCCCGCGTCGAGCGCGACCCGGGACTCGCTGAACGCGAGCCGCACGGGGGTGTTGCGTTCGGCTACGAGGGACACGCGGCGCACCGCTTCCACGAGTTCCGAGGTCTTCACCACGGCGGTGATCGGTGTGTGATCCGGGAACAGCGAGCGGATCTTGGGGTACTCGCCGTCGATCAGCAGGCTCGTGGTGCGTCGTCCGCCGGATTCGAATCCCACGAGTTCCGTGTTCTGAGCGAGCGCGATGTTCACGTCCCCGGAGGATCCCAGGGTCTTGGCGATGTCGTTGAGCGTCTTGGCCTTGATCAGGGCCGCCGTGGAGATCGTGGGATCGGAGGGCCGCCAGGTCAGTTCCCGCATGGCCAGCCGGTAGCGGTCGGTGGCCAGCAGGGTCATCTTCTCGCCCTCGATCTCTATGCGGATGCCCGTGAGGATCGGCAGGGTGTCGTCCTTGGACGCCGCGATGTTGACCTGTGCCACGGCGTGCGCGAACTCGTCCCCGGCCACGACGCCGGACAGGTCTGGCAGTCCGGGCAGCTGGGGATAGTCGTCCACGGGCATGGCCGCGAGGTTGAACTTGGCGGAACGGCACGTGAGGGTGACCTTGCCGCCGTCGGCCTCGAGCTGCACGGGAGCGGAGGGCAGCGAGCGGCAGATGTCCGCGAGCAGACGGCCGGAGACCAGGGTGGTGCCCTCCTCGAGGACGTCCGCGCTGATGGTCAGGCGCGCGGAGATCTCGTAGTCGAAGCTTGCGATGGACAGCGAACCGTTCTCCGCCTTGATGAGCAGTCCGGACAACAGGGGGACGGGAGGCCGCGGTGACAGCGAACGGGCAGTCCAGGTGACTGCTTCAGCCAGTACGTCGCGCTCGACCGAGAACTTCACGGGGTGCCCCTCTTTGGTTCGGAACCGAAGTGTTTTGTCTGCATGGTATCCGGCTGCGGGGACGTCATCCGAACCCCCCGGATCGTCGGGTTCGGACAGGATCCGCCCGTGGCGGTTCCTGGATTCTTGTAATTACAGAGATCCCGGGGACCCGTTCGGTCAGGGAGGACCGGATTTTTGTTATTCGGTCGATCTTTTCTTAAGGGGTAGAAGTGTTAATAACCCCTGTGGACTCTGTGGATAACTGCCTGTTCCTCAGGAATCCCGCGGTTCGAGGGTGTTGATCCGGTGTGGACGATTGTGGATTGCCTTGTGCGTGCCGAGTGCACAACTTCCGCGTGATTCCGCGGATTCCACAGGCTCGCCCACCGATGCGCGGCGGTTGTCCACCGCCTGTTCTGCGTTGTCCACAGATTTTTCCACACGGCGTTGAGCAGGACTGTGCACAGCGCGTCCACACCCCCGAATTTTCCTGTGCACCGTGGGCGGCGAAAGCAGTGGATCCGCGGGCTCGGCCTGTGGACGAATCACAAGAAGAACGGGCCCCCGGAACCGTGTTCCGAGGGCCCGTCTCCGGGTATCGCGTGATCGGGGCGGGTCTTAGCCCTCGCGCGATTGTTGTTTGATCCGGTTGGTCAGCTCCGTGACCTGATCGAAGATCTGCCGGCGTTCGGCCATGAGCGTGCGGATCTTACGGTCCGCGTGCATGACCGTGGTGTGGTCCCGCCCGCCCAGTTCCTGACCGATCTTGGGCAGGGACATGTCCGTGAGTTCCCGCAACAGGTACATGCCGATCTGGCGCGCGGTCACCAGGGTGCGCGTGCGGGACTTGGACTTCAGCTCGTCCAGGGTGATGTTGAAGAACGCAGCGGTCTGCCCCAGGATCGAGGCCGCGGTGATCTCCTGTCCCCCGTCGTCGGTGATCAGATCCTTCAGCACGAGCTCTGCGAGCGGGAGATCCACCGGTTGCTTGTTGAGGGACGCAAAGGCCGTGACCCGGATCAACGCCCCTTCCAGTTCGCGGATGTTGGTGGAGATGTGGGAGGCGATGTACTCCATGACATCGTCCGGGGCGTCCATCCCCTCGCTGATCGCCTTCTTGCGCAGGATCGCGATCCGGGTCTCGAGCTCGGGCGGCTGCACGTCCGTGATCAGTCCCCACTCGAAGCGGGAGCGCATCCGCTCGGCGAATCCCGTGAGCTGTTTGGGCGGCATGTCCGAGGTGATCACGATCTGCTTCTCGTGATTGTGCAGCGCGTTGAAGGTGTGGAAGAACTCCTCCTGCGTGTGCTCCTTGCCCGCGAGGAACTGGATGTCATCGATCAGCAGCAGGTCCACGTTGCGGTAGATGCCCTTGAAGGACGAGCCCTCGTCGTCGCGGATGGAGTTGATGAAGTCGTTGGTGAACTCTTCCGAGTTCACGTACCGCACGCGCAGCTTGGGGTAGAGCCGCTTGGCGTAGTGCCCGATCGCGTGCAGCAGGTGGGTCTTGCCGAGACCCGAATCCCCGTAGATGAACAGCGGGTTATATGCCTTGGCGGGGGTCTCTGCGACCGCGAAGGCTGCGGCGTGGGCGAACCGGTTCGACTGGCCGATCACGAAGGAGTCGAAGACGTACTTGGGGTTCAGTCGGGCGGAACTGTCCCATTCCGAATCCGCCGGGCTGGTGTCCGAACCGTTGCCGGTGCTGAGCACCTCGCGCTGTTGCGGCACCGGGGGCGCGGCTTCGGGTAGGCGGCGCGGGGGCAGATCGTCGTACTCGCCGGCGCCGTCGCCGGGCTCGGTGGTTGCCAGGCCGGCCGGGGAGCGCGAGACGCTCTCGCCCGACGGCGCATCGCGGCCGGGAGCGGGCTGGAAGGACCCGGGCGTACGTTCGGCTTCGAGCTCGTTGAGCGAGGGGATGGTGCGGTCGGAGGACCGTGCGTCGGTCGCGGCGCGCGTGGTGGGCGGCTGGACCTCGAGCTCGGGGTCCACGACGAATGCCACGAGCGTGTCCGCTCCCAGGACCCGGCCCACGCTCTCGTCCAGGATCTCGGACATGGGGCGGTTCTGTAGGAATTCCCGCGTGGCCTCACTCGGGACCGCGATCAGCAGCGTGGTGCCCATCAGGCCGCGGGGTTCACACACCGCGATGGTCCCGCGTGCCCGTCCCGTGACCCGCGGGTTCTCGTTCATGACGCGGACGCACTCTGCCCATTGCTCGAGCAAAGCCCTGTTGTCCTGCTGCATGAACGACTCCTGACGTGAGATACGGGGAAGCCCCAGTTTTCCACAGACTTGTACACAGCGGTGGATAACTTC